>NZ_CP132291.1:0-4346358 GCF_044359855.1 Rummeliibacillus pycnus | reverse complement strand
TTTTTAAAACCTTCTTATGTATTTTCAATTAATTATACCATTAGTTTCCAAAAGTTACGAAAAATATTAAGTATTAACTGAAAACAAAGAATTCCAGAGCAAATTAGATGATTAAAATTAAAATCAAAAAAATACAAGAAGACTCAGTTTGGTATCAAACATAGCGATAAGGTCTAAATCTGATTTTTTTACAATCGATTCTCCTCTTGCTACACTACCGTACACATAAACACTATGCAATTGTTGATGAAATAAACTTTTAAGACTCTCGATAGATTCTCGAATGCAAGTCATATAGACATCATCAATTTTGTCTTTGCTCACATCGCTTACAATAAATCCATTAGGGTCTAGACCAAATCCTGCAATTAAATTCCCTATTCCAATTTCAATCACCACCTTTTTATCAGCATTTCCCTAATTATTTCACCAAGAAAACGTGGGCAGACTAGGTTTCTTATTGAACTAAACTCCCCCGATAATTTAAGTACAATCTTTCACAAACACCAAACTATCATTATCATAAGTATTCAATTTTTCTTTAGATTCTTCCTCCATTATATGGCCCTTAAATGAAAAATGAGCTCTTATCCATTTTCAATGGATAGCGCCCGATTGTTGAGGATTTTAAATACTATGTCTTGTTTAAGTAACGTACCAGTTTGTTGAATAACATTCAGAAACTAAGTCTTTATAAGCTTATAGTTTTTTTCTATAAAATCTTTATACTCTACACCTACTATTTCACCTGACAATGAATAATGGAATATGACTTGCTCATTAATCATTTCGGTTAAAAAAGTTGTTTTTGATACATTGTGACTAACTGGCACTAGTTTAAATTTATATAATACCCCATACATTTTAGGAACTGTTAAATATAGTTCACCATTTTTTATAGAGATATCTAAAATTTTACTCTCATCATTTTCAATAAAATACTTCCCAGTAATATGTTCCGCGTTAGTAAATTTGATTGATTGAGAAGAAAGAGGTAATGTTACATGTTCATCAAGAATTAGCTTGGCCATTTCTTGAGTTAAATGTGTTATAGGCGTGACATTCATATTGCTTAGAAAGATTATCGTAACTTGTTCATCAACAAATCGTAAAAAATCACTACAAAACCCACTAATATCTCCAAAATGGTGCATACATTTTCTACCCAAGATATCTGACACTACCCAACCAGAAGCGTATGAACTAAGATTTGGCGTAAACATTTTTTCTATTAGTTCTTTGCTAAGAAGCTGAGATGATTTTAATGCCTGATCCCAAAGGAATAAATCCTCTGTTGTAGAATATAGACCATAGGCTCCTAAAGGAAATGATAAATCTGAGTATACTGAGTGAATTGGATTTTCCCAGAATGAATAACCAGAAGCTAAATTTGCAACTATCTTAACTCCGTCATCACAGCCTGTATTATTCATGCCCAAGGGGCGACATATGTTTTCTTGTATGTACTCTGCATAGGACATCCCTGAAACTTTTTCAATAATCGCTGTTAGTAATGCGTATCCTGAGTTTGAATATTCGAATTTTTCACCAGGCTGGAAGTTCAATTCAAGATGTTTAAATGAATCAATCAGTTGATGTAAAGTCATCGGGAGTCTCATTGTTTTAGACCAAAAATCAGGAAAACTTGTGTAATTTGGAATCCCTGTAGTGTTTGTTAAACAATGATAGATTGTAATTTTTTCACCTTGTGGATAATTAGGAAGATGCTTCCCTATACAATCATCTATACATAATTTCCTTTTTTCATGTAATTGAAATATAGCAATAGATGTAAAGGACTTAGTAAGTGAGCCGATGCGAAATTTAGTAGTAGGTTTATTGGGTACTGCATGCTCCCAATTTGCCATACCAAAACCTTTATTTAAAAGAATATTTTCGTTAGAAGCTATTAAAATGGAGCCATTCAAATAACCATTTTCTTCGTACCTTTCGATCCACCTACTTATCCGTTTTTCCGTAATCATGTCATTCCCCCAAAAATTCCTTAACAAATCTTTGTAATTGCTTGTTCAACTAAACTTATCCTTTAGTTTAAGTTCACTTTTCAAAATCTTATCTATATTTTAGCATTAATATCCAATTTATTGTGAAGTGTTATTCAATTAAATGGCCCGATTGCTGAACAAGAAAAAATTCTGCATTATCACATCAGGTATAACCTATTATTAGAAAAAGCACCTTAAAAGTAATTGTTAAGTACTAATACCCGAATCCCTTTAAAGATGCTTTTATATTTTGTCTAACCCAAGGCGCTCATTTTGTTGCTTTAAAATAAAGTTTGATCAAAAACACCTTACAAACACATAATTGGTGTTAAATAAATGAACCCGTTTTGAAAAAAGATTGATCAAAACACGCTTTAAATATATTCAATTAAACCATTCGCTTATAAATAAGTTTGATCATTTCTTGATCCTTGTGCAATTAAATCGCCCGATTGCGAAATTTGCATAGACAGTCTAATTATCGAATAGCCCCCTTCCTCTCAGATTTGCGGAAACTGGCTCCTTTCCTATTTCACGTGCCCATATAGATAACTGGCCAATATGATGGATTTCGTGGACAATGACATGACGTATGATCTCTCCGTGTGTACATTCAATGACTCGGCGCCTGATTGGTGCGTCTCTAGAGCTAATCGGTCTTCATTGAAATCCGTTTCTGAAAGTTTCCGAGAATCCATTTCATTTGTCCAAGATTTCACAAATGGCTTCACTTTCTCGTGGTATTGAGCTGAAAGATTTTTCACTTTTTGTAAGCAAGCATAATCTTCAAACATTGGCTCCTCAGGAACTGGTTCACCTCGCAAACCTAAGATCCACATATATTCCACATCTACAATGTGAAATAGGGTATGAAGGATACTGCCGAAACCACCGACCAGTTTCTTTAATAGTTCTTCATTCGGTATGTCTTCGCACAATGTAAACCAATCATCACGAACTTGCCAGTTATATTGAAAAAGTTTCAACATCACAACAACCTCCATCTTTTAGATTTACATTTAATATTCAACAAAAGACTTCAATATCCTTATTTAAATAATAACTCTAAAAAAACCTGTTAAAACCCTCTACAAACTGGCCTTTTTCATGAAGAAAGACGCTCTACTTATTTCAGAAAAGCGCCTTTAATGGAATAATATAATCTTAACCATAAAATCATTTAATTCTTAATGAACTAACGCTTTCTTTTGTTTTAATAATTTTCTTCACAAACTGTGTTATCAAAATTTTTTGATTTTATATCCTATATATAGAATCAAAAACCATATAGGTGCTACAATTAATGCTATTCGCATATCCTCAATAAATCCCATTAAGACAACGACAAATGCTAAAAATGTTAATGCTAAATAGGTTGAAACTGGATAAAACGGAATTTTAAACGCTAGTTTTTCTATTTCCTTTTTTGTTTTTGATTGTCTGAACTTTAATTGTGTAATCAGGATAATCGTCCAGCTGGTAATAACCGCAACCGTGGCAACAGAAGAAATATACAGAAACACTTTTTCAGGGACAATATAATTCAAAAATACTGCGACTAATAAAAACAAGGAAGAGAACAGGATTCCACGTCTTGGACTTCCATTCTTGCTAAGCTTACCGAAATATTTCGGACCGTTATTTTGCAGTGATAAATTGTATAGCATTCTTCCCGAAGCGAATAATCCACTATTAAAAGCAGATAATGCTGCTGTTATGACAACGAAGTTAATTATATTTGCAGCACCAGGAATACCAACTTTATCAAAAATTAACACAAACGGACTTCCATTCGTGCCTATCTTATCCCAAGGATATAAAATCATCATGATTCCTAATGCACCAATATAAAAAATTAATATTCTCCAGATTACATTGTTGATGGCTGACGGAATTGAGTGTTGAGGATTTTTTGCTTCCCCTGCCGTAATTCCAACTAGTTCTACCCCACCAAATGAAAACATCACGAGGACCAATGACATTATCATACCGTTGATTCCATTCGGCATTAATCCTCCATGAGTCCAAAGATTGTCAAAACCGATTGGCTTTCCTCCATTCCCGATTCCTAGAAAGATGATTCCTAACCCAAGTAGAATCATTCCGATAATGGCTACAACTTTAATCATTGCAAACCAGAATTCAAACTCTCCATATGCTTTTACATTAGCAAGGTTTATCATTGTAAATACGATAAGTACAACCAGTGCTACCAGCCAATGCGGAATATCAGGAAACCAGTAATTTACATAAACTCCTACTACCGTTATTTCTGCCATCCCAACGACTACCCACATAAACCAATAGGTCCACCCAGTTAAATAACCTGCAAACGTCCCTAAATATCGATTTGCATATGAACTAAATGAACCTGAAACAGGATCATCAACTGCCATTTCTCCAAGTGCTCTCATAATGGTAAAAATAACTAAGCCTCCAACCAAATAAGATAACAAAATGGATGGCCCTGCCATTTGAATGGTTGCACTTGAGCCATAAAACAATCCAACTCCAATTGAACCTCCAAGGGCAATTAACTGGATATGCCTATTGTTTAACCCCCGTTGAAGACTCTTTTTTTGATAATCTTTACTCAATCATAATTCCTCCTTAAAATTATTACTAATATCGCAAGTTCTATAAGAAACAAAATAAAAATAAAAAAACGCCCTTTTGGATTAACCAAAAGGACGATTCAACTCGTGTTACCACCTTTAATTCATAAACAACTCATATTGCTTATCTTTGTAAGTACGGTCATCTGACGACGATACTTTAGCACATGATCACGGGTGCTAAGCCGGTGTAGCCTACTAAGGATTCCTTTTCAGTACACTGCTCCAAGATGAATTCACAATCTTTCAACATGCACCTCTCATCAACCGGTAACTTTCTGTCTGTTTACATGATTGCTACTATTTCTTATCATAGCATTTGTTCTTATACTTATATCTCGAAATATTTTAACAAATCTTCGTTATGCAAATATTAATTATATATTATTTTATCCCTAAATTTAAGTTTGTCAATATAAAAAATTATTCTTCAACTCTCTCAGTTTAAAATGATTCTTTATATATGTTTTTTAAGAATTTAAAAATATGGCCCTTAAATGAAAAATGAGCGCTGTTTCTTGTTATAGAAAATCGCCCGATTGTTGAATATTCATTAAAACTACCAAGTTAAACCATCTAAGAATGCAAGAATATCTTGGTTAACGTTGTTAATGTCCGTACCTAATGTCATTAAATGTTTAGAGTTCGGATACCCCTTCATTGTTTTTTGATTCGTCGCAACGCTTTGAAAAATTACCTCTGCACTCTCTTTATACAATGGCTCATCTAATTCACCGTATAAAATACGAATTGGTGACGTTAAAAGTGCTAGTTTATCCATCGTTATATCAATTAGCTGTTGGAACTCAATTAATGAATCGATAGACATATTTTGAAGACGTTTCATTTCTAAATTTAATTGTTCTTCATTTTTCCCTTCAAGTTGTTTGTACCCTTTTGCATAATGAAAGACACGCTTTTGTAGAAAAGTAGCTTCCCTATGTATTGGCACTGACATTGCCACAACCCCATTTATCTTCAATTCTTGACCAACTTTTAATGCAAATACACCACCAAGAGATAGACCAATCACAGCTATTTTTTCAAAACCCTCATCCTTCAACAACTGGTAACCGTTTATTACATCTTGCCACCAATCTGAGGGTCTATATGTGAGAAGTTCTTCTGCTGTTAAACCATGGCCACTGTATAATGGTGCAAAGCAAGAATAATTGTTCTTTTGCAAATACTTCCCTAACTTTTTCATATCAATCGTATTGCTTGTAAAAGAATGTAATAGTAAAACGGCCTTCTCTCCTCCTTTATAGAAAAAAGCCTTAGGGCGTACTATTTTCATCATTATTTTGAATACCTCACTAACATAATTTTAGACTTTAATTAAATAACTGAATATCGAATTTTTATAATTCCTTTAAAGGATAACATCTGCTTCATTAGTTTAAGTATATTTGTTCACAATCTCAAATCGATTTTAACATGAATATTCAGCTTTGTTTGGAAGTCTTATTCCACAATTTGGCCCTTTAATGGAACAACTAAAATATAGTCTAAATCCAACAAATAATTAGTTCTTCTTGAACTAACGAACCCAGTTACTTTAATTGTAAATCTTCACAAGCTATTTCGTAAATCAAACAAACAAAAAGGCGATGCTTTTTCAAGCATCGCACTCGTAAATTGATTATTAATTTACTTTTTTTCCATTACTGCAAAGTAATTATTTTCACTATCTGCAAAATTAAATACTCTACCTGAAGGCATATTTACAATTTCACCGACTGTAACGTTTTTGTTTGATAAGTCACTATATAAATTATCGAAATTATTTGAGAAGAACATTAAAGAAGGTGTACCAAGGTTCAATTCAGGCGACATCTTCGCAATAAGCTCCTTATTATGGAGAATAATGCTTGTTTCAGCTTCTTTAGTTGGAGCAATTTCAATCCATCTCATACCTTGACCATTGTCTTCCTCTGAAATTACACTAAACCCTACTTTTTCTGTCCAAAATTCCTTTGCTTCATCTTGGTTATTAACATATAACATGATTTGACCAACTTTACTAATCATTGATGTTTACACTCCCTTATAAAAATTAATTTCAAAACTCACTGCTCGAACCTATCTAACGCTGACAACAGCGATATGGTAATTTTACTTCACCGATTCCACTAATTCGTTCAAACGGTCCCAAGTTTCGCTGATGCCTTGTAGCATGCCCATGTCCATAACAGTTTTAAGTGCCTCTTCGGAAACATATTCAGCACGGTTTATCAGCTTTGTCTTTCCACCCATATCGATGAATTCCAATGTAATCTCAGTTGACGGCATAGAGTCATTCGAATTGCCTTCTGCATCCGAAAAGTAATCAGTGTAGACGATTTTCTCCGGCTCGATAATCTCCTTATAAACCCCTTTACCCCAGGATTCCATGCCAAAAAATTCACCCAAATTCTGATCGACACACTTCATACAATAGTGCCAAATGCCTTCTGGACGGAAATCGATGGTGCAGACTGGAATCTCCCAGCCCCTCGGCCCCCACCAGCGTTTCAAATGCTCCGGTTCTTTAAACATCTTGAATACGAGTTCGCGTGGTGCATCAAAAACGCGCTCCAGTACCAATACTCGATCATTCTCTACTCTCGATAACATTTCATTGTTTGACATTTTAATTCCTCCTTATCATGAATGATTTTATTGTTTTTCCTTGTTCTGCAATTCCTTCAAATAATCATCTAGATTGTCGAACCTTTCTTGCATTACGCTCCGGAAGGATTGTATCCAAGAATCCAGCGCTTGGAAGGGTTCGGGCCGAAGCTTGTAGATACGGCGGTTAGCTTCGGCTTGCACTTCCACAATCCCGTTGTCACTTAGCACTTTTAGATGCTTCGAAGTTTGGGGCTGCCTCAATCCCAGATGGTCAGCGATTTCCCCAACTGTCAGTGGACCGTCACGCAAGAGTTCGACGATATTCATACGATTTGGTTCAGACAAAGCGTTCAGCGTCGTCATGTTCGCGCCCGGAATCTTTCCTGACATGTTGCTCACCTCGTCAAAGTGATGGTCTTCGGTTTAAAGCACATCTACATCATCACCTAGTAGTATTGCCCTGTTGTTGAATTGATTATACCTAACGAGGAATATTCCTGTAAAGGAATATTGAAAACACAATTATTCAAAATATCATCTATGATTCAAAACAAATATCTAGTTTTCTTTAAAGATGTTGTTTAATTATATGGCCCTTAACTGAAAAATGAGCACTTATCCTTTTTTCAAGGATAGCGCCAGGTTAAAGTTAGACTATAATTCATTATAGAATAAACCGACAACTGACTAGCATTTTGAAAGAAAAAGCTTAATTTCTCGCTTACAATACCGAGAAAATTGTTAAAAGGCAATAAAGTTATTTAATTTTAAAAGATCAAGCAAGCATAACCCCGTTCTAAATTTAGAACGGGGTTAAAAAATAGTTGATTAATTTTTGAATAAAAAAAGTTTTTACTTAAACAAATTTTCTTTTAAAATTGTGCTATACACCATTCTTTGGTTTCTTTGTCGGCAAAGGATGCTTCTACACTATTTAAAAATATTTGTCGGTAATCCTCTTCGCTTATATTAAATTCATTGTTAACCAAATGAAATTCTTTAGACATGGTAGTATCAGATACTGTTCTGTTATCCGTACTGATTGTCACTTTTATTCCATCTTCATGGAACTTATATATTGGATGTTCAGAATAATTTTGGACAGCTTTGGTTTGGACATTACTTGTCGGACACATTTCAAGTACTATCTGTCTTTCTTTTACTTCCTTATAAGCCTCAGCACAATCTTTAATAAATACTCCATGTCCTATTCTTTCAGCACCCAACAATTCAACAGCTTCTAGGACGTTTTCACCTATACCCGTCTCTCCAGCATGAATTGTTACTCTATAGCCATATTCTTTGGCTAATGCAATTGGTTCTATGAATCTTCCACAAAAACCTTCTTCTTCTGATGCACATAGATCAATCCCTACTACACCTTTTCCTAAGAATTTTTTTCCCTTTTCTACCACCTCAAATGCACTTTCAACAGACATTGATCTCAAGCAAGAAAGAATAACATTACCCTTTATTTCGTAATAACGTTCTGCTTCCCTCATACCTTCTATAACGCTTTGAATGATTTCTTCAACATCTAGCCCTTTTAATGTGTGCAGTAATGGTCCAAATCTGACCTCTAAATATTTCACATTTTCCCTTGCTGCATCCTCAAAAAGCTCAAAAGTAATTCTTTTTAAGCTCTCCTTGGACTGCATGACTAAATTAGGAAGTGAAAATCTTTTTAAATATTCATCAAGAGAATCACATTCCAAAGGAGCAATCAGCTCATTTTTCAACTCTTTCTCATCAAAAGAGGGTAACTGGATTCCTTCTTTATGGGCAATATCAATAATTGTTTCAGTCCTAACACTCCCATCCAAATGACAGTGAAGTTCGATTTTTGGCAAACTTAAAAAGTTCATTTTGACCTCCAAATATAGTTTTTATATTTTAAAACAGAATAAAAAAAATCCTGATTACGAAGAAATTACAAATCTTGTAGTTTCTTCGTAATCAGGAATTTCGGTTCCTGGTAGAGACCTCCAAACCATATTATTGGAGTTATACGAAAATATATTGAATTCATTAACACAATTTAAAGGATAATAATTATTCTTTAGATTGTCAATAGTGAGTTAAAAGCATATGCATTAAAAATTATTATTTTTTTCATTTAAACAAAACTGCTCGTTTACCTTTTGAGTACATCTCTTCCTCTTCGAAATATAAACATAGATAAGCATTTTTCCTAAAAATTGTTGTTCAACAATTTAATCATATGTTTAGATTGGGTGGGCTATCGCTTGGATTGTGCTCTCTACCGTTTTTACTGGATGGAGGACGGCATTATTTTGAGAGTAGTTTGATACAGTTTCATCTATAACCTTACCAGTTTTACTTTATATGTATAACACTCTAAGCTTTTCGAATTAATAAATAGTATTTAAAAAGCCTTCAACCTCGGTAGAGATTAAAGACTTCATTTGTAGGTTATTTTCAGAATTATTAGAGTGTATGACACCAAAACTTTAGTCACTAATATATTTTCTTAAAAAAATACCTTTTCTCCCGACTCAGTATAAACAAAATACTTTCTATTATTTTCACTTAGTAAGGTGATATCTGTTCCAATTGGCATATTAAAAATATTCATTATTGCAGGTTCTATTTCAATAATCGTTCCCCAATCGCAAATTGACATATTCGATGCGTCTGCCAGAAATTCCTCAGTATCAATATCAGACAAAAATCTCCATCCATTATCAAGATCATTTACTGGTTGTTCTTTAATACACCATTTTAATTCCCCTATATTTTGTGAAATATTATTTGATACAACGCTACCACCTAATCCACTACTCTTTTTCAACTAATCGCCGCCTCTATGACTCTTTTCATACCCTCAGTTCCACGTTCTTCAATTATTTGCTTTAATGAATATCCAAATTTATTTAAATCATTAAAATTCGACCGTTTTCTAAACATTTTACGCTTAAATCATTTCCTTCATTTGTGCGTTTTTTAATACTTCTTGACATAGAGTCAATATTGCAATTTCTGCTGCACTATTTGTTCTTTCATTTATTTTTAGTTTAATGTTCTTAAAAACATCACTTGTGACAATCGACCTCTTACATCAATAATGTTTCCGTTAATCTTGCATACATTACCAGTTTTCTCCGTTTATGAATAACACTTAAGCTTTTCAAATTAATATAAATCGTATTTAAAAAGCCTTCAACTCTGGTTTAAATACTGTTTATTCACCCCTCTTCCTATTATAAAACCCTTAGAAATTGTTCTAAGGGTAAGCTAAGATGCTTACAGGGTTACTTCAACTTCAAGAAAGTCACAACCAGTAATATTATTTTTTTCTATTAATTCTTTCACTAATTCCGATACAAATATCGGAATTTCATCACCTTTTAACTTAAATATATGTTTACCCTTTATTTCATTTTCATTTAACGCATATTTGGTAAAATCATAAAATTTATCATCATCTAATTCAAATACACTATATGTTGAATTTTCGTAGTTAATAGCTTCAATCACATTAACCACATTTGCTATTGAATATCCAGGTATTGAACTATCGTTTTCTTTATTTATTATATTTATTGGCAAGAATTGCACCCCACCATTATCAATCTCGTTTAATATCGTTTCAAACAGTGGGGAAACTATAAACCATGATAAATTATTATGGATATAATCTGGTGCCAGATTACCTTCAATTGGATTGTAATAGAAAGTTATTTTCTCATCCCAATTACTGATTTGCTTTCCTTCTGATAATTCATATTGTTCCCAACCAAAAGTATTTTCACATAAACAAAATATCTCCCTCTCGTTAGAATAGTCTTTTAGCAACTTAAAGTATCTCATTATTGCTTCCTCCAATAATCTTTATATAGCATATCTGGATTTTCTCTAACTTTCTGCTTTAACTGTTCATATAATTTTTTTCATTTGCTCACATGAAGGCTTAATGAATTTTGCTCATTTATAATAGCATTGTGATAGGAATGAGTTTTTATTAGAACTAATTTTATAGGGATGAGATAAAGATTGTTTATATGTCTAAGATTTTATAATTTACTCCTGTGTTAGGGGTGTAATATAACTATTATCTATTGAAACTCTTTTTAATAAATCCAACGCTTCTTGAGTTACAACTAACTCTCCTTTTGGTGATAAACAGAAATGATGTCCTGACCAATTTTTGAATTTCTCTCCTTCTACTTCAATTTTACCTAGTGGAATAAATCTGTTGAATGTAGGAATTTCTTTATTTGGATACATTTCTTTAAACTCATCAGACGTAGTGATTAAACAATCTTCCAGTTTGTAATCTTTAGTATTACTTTTCTCTAATTCTGTTTGAAGTTTACTTGATACAATGAAAGCTGGTGTTGACTCTAATAAGTCATCTCCTAGACATCCTTCAAATTCATAATGCAAATATTTTACCTTTCCTGGTATACCCTCTGTTTCAATATCTTGCTCTGTTCCATAAATGGTATGTTCACCATGACCACCTGATACTTCTGGTTCTAAAAAATATAATTTCATTAGCTTACTTTCCCTCCTCCAGACTTACCTTTTCACTGGAAATTTTACCATATTACAGAAGCCATAACGCTTCCTAATCCATATGACACCCACTTTGCACGTGAATAGGCTTCACCATTTACCATATGAATCGGTTATCGATGTCGATATTTAGTTATATGTTTCGATTGGATATATAAATCGTACTTAAAAAGTCTTCAACCTCGGTAGAGATTAAAGACTTTTTTTATAGCTTATTTTCAGAATTGTTCGGGTACATGGCACCAAAACTTTTTAAATAGCAACATCCTGGTAACCTACTTCAGCTACTTTTTCATTTAATAAACGAATCCCTAGCCCATTTTCTATATCCCATGTACAATTAAATGTAAGTCCAATATCCCGACCGTCAAAAGCACCTGCATAGGGAACAACTATCCCATCTAAACTTATCATTTCTAATATTTCATTAGTTGTTTTAACTAATGGATAGTTTTCATTTACTTCAATATCATAACCTAGGTCCTGACGCTCTTGTTTGTAATAGTCTAATATTGATTGCAAAAAGCTTTGTTGTAACTGTTCCCAATTTTGCATAAGTGAAGTATATGCTACATATTGTTCTTTATCATACTTACCATCCTCAGCACCGTTTACCATTAGCGCTATCTCAACTTCATGGCCCAAAAAGTTAATGCTAGTATCCTTTGACCACACAAAATCATATTCAAGCTCACCAAAAACCGCATCATTTATTTTTATCTTACTTCTCCTTTTTATTTATTAGCAAATCCTCCCGGCTCAAACGCTCCGTCTTTAGATTTTCTTATTCTACATCAAACTATCAATTAAGTTGAAATAAAAACTAATTAATGACCATCAAACTTCTTTACCAGTTAAATTATCAACAAATCTTATTTTTCCATTTTCAGAAACTAATTGTAAGTCACTACCTACTGGTAGTCCGTATATTCCCAGAATGGCTGGTTCAATATTTGCTACGGTATTAAAATCACATACTACTAAATTATCAGGATTATTAATGTAATCATCATCATCAATTTCTGAAAAAAATCTCCAACCATTATCCACTGTATCCATTGATTTCTCTCTCAATATCCATTTCAATTTTCCTGTTTCATTTATTATATTTTTTGAAACAATACTGCCCCCAGCTTTTTTAATAAATTCAATAGGTTCTTTTTGACTCATTTTTTTCCATCCTTATTTTTTTAAATCATTAAAATTGGTCCGAAATCTTGACGTAGATTCAAAATGGCATTAGATCCAACTTATGCCACGAACATAAACTATTTCAGAAAACTGTATATATCGAATAAATAGAACAGGTGGATTTTATCTCTTAAATTTCTATTCATTTCATATTTTTAGAAGCATTTTTTAAAAAGTCATTTAATTTATCACCCAAATTTAATTTAACATTATCTAGGGTATTTTTTTCTACATTTATTCTTTTAAAGTTTTCTATAAAGTTTCCAAAAGAATCACAAACTAAGAAAACATTTTCTCCGTCCATCTCATGAAACCAAATATAAATTTTATTATGTTTATCCCCCTGCTTACCCATGCATACTAAATCTCCGCCTGGCAAATCTGCAATTGGAAACAAATCACCTGGTAATATATCCTGATAGATGTTAATTTTATCATCCAATCTATTCTCATCATTATTTAATCCATAAAAAGAATCTATTTCAAATTGGGTTTGCTTAATCGTTTTTGGCAATTCTATTAGTGGAATAAACCGAAAGTCTTCTCTTATATAATCATTACCGTAATGCTTCAAATAAAAAACATAGTCCTGAGGTAACTTTAAATTATGATTTTCTTCAAATGTTTTTATATCAGCTTCATCCCAAATTGTATCTATATCTTTTATATCAAAATCAACTATTTCATCTAATTTCTTTTTTAATCCTTCCACTTTTTAACACCCTCCTCGTTCAACTTCGGTAGAGATTAAAGATTTTATTTATAGATTATTTTCAGAGTTATTTGAGTACCTGATACCAAAAACTTCAAAGATAAAAGTCCTTAATCTCCAAAAAGTAAGGATTTAATTCGTACTTGTATTTTCTGAATTGTTTGGGTGACTGGCACATTGAACTTTTATGCCCTTATATAGAATTAAGTTAAGCACTACCAACCTTATCTATTTTCTTCATCATACTCTAAGAATAAATCTTGTAGGTCACCGTTAATAGGCTTACTATTATCATTAATAGTCAATTCAAACTCCACCTCTTTATCTTCAATCATCAATCCTTCATCTATTACACCTAAAACTGTAGATAAAGTGTCCACTTCTATTTGCTCCATTATTTTAAATAATACGTCTTTATTTTCATTAGAAAGTTCTGAATAAAATTTCAATGCTTCCTTCCAATATGGATCAGTCACTTCATTAATATTCGTATTTAAAAATAATTCACGATAAGCTGTTAAATTCTCCTTTATTATTGATTGATGTAAATGTTTAATAATATCTTGTTTATTCATGCCTACTATTTCCTCCTTAATTCAGGATATAAATTTTTATTTAATTCAATAAGCTTTTTAATTTGTGAGTTTGGAATATCTGGATACACCCTTCTTAATTCCGTAATATCTCTCGCTAGTAATTGTCTTCCATTTTCAATCCCTTTTGAACTTCTTGATACTATTCCTTTAGGTCCTCTGATTGTATGTCCGACTTTAGGTACCAATATTGCTGGAGCAACTTTTGGATCATAATCATCTATATACTTTTTCATGATAGCTTTTTGCCCAATATGATGCGCATCTAAACCTGGTACACCTTTTATTTCATTATAGAGACCTACATCATATTTAGCAGCTTTATCCGTACCCTTCGTCTCCACCTTCGCCACAGAAAGCAACTTATCTCTCAATCCAACACTATCCACCGTATTAAACGGCACACCGCCTACATTCACACCAGCTAGTTGGTGTTGGGGTGCATATGGCAATAAGTTTGTGATGGAGGTTTCTTTTAGTGCACCCTTTACTGTGCTTACTCCTGCTTTGGCAGCGGCTTTCGTCGTTGCCATTCCTGCCTTCGTTACAGCTCCTGCCCCTTTGGTTCCCACCACGGAAGTCACGACGGTTCCAAAAGCATAGGACATCCATCGTGCACGTGACTCGGCATCTCCGTTGATCACATCTCGAACAAAGGAATTGCTGATTGATTTCGAAATATAATTGTAGGTTTCGATTGGGTGGGCTATCGCTTGGATTGTGCTCTCTACCGTTTTTACTGGATGGAGGACACTATCATTTTGATACATTCCCGTTTAGAACGTTACCATCTTTACTTTATATGGATAACATTGCTTTTCAAATTAATGTAAATTATTAAAAAGCCTTCAACCTCGATAGAGATTAAAGACTTTATTTGCAGCTTATTTTCAGAATTGTTTGAGTACCTGGTACCCAAACTTAACCGTCAATCTAATTTAAGGATTAATCATTTAGTAAATCATCATCTAACCATAACTCTACGTCATCAACATCAATAATCCCATCTTTAAAAGTATCCTGACTAATCTCCAATTTATTTAGAAAATCTATAAATGTATCCGAAACAAGATATAAGTTATCTCAACTATAAATCATCTCCACCTCCAGTTAATTTCCCTACCAGGATAAACTGCAGGTATGTATATACCCTTTTTCCTATTTTCATTATCAATAATATACCAATTGCTATCATCTAACCATTCTTCGTTATAATTAGTTTCTTCAAAATCATTTTCCTCATCAACAATCGCTGCAAAAAAATCGTTAAATTTGTCTATATTTTTCGAAGGGGTAATCTGAGCATTAATCCACATTCCTTCAACACTAATATTGCGTATATCTCCTAAAAACTCGTTTAAAAAGTATAGTTTCAAAATTCTCACTCCTTAGCTGAAACCTTAATATATTGGCTAGGAACTTCCCCTTTAATCAAATACTCATTATCCCTTTTAGTCCAGTTAATTGCTCTATTCTTCCAAAAATCAGAAGAAACAACATCTCTTTCAATTAACTTTTGTATTTGTTTTGGAGAAAGTATAACAACATCTTTTACCTTTCCAGACTGTATATCTTTCCTTAAGGCTGAAATATCTAGTTCAATTGTATTTTCTCCATAATTTCCAATCACATTTTTGTTATTTGTAAAACTATTATAAGGACTATTAGATTTAGCTCCTTTTCTATAACCTCCAAGTATATGCTCTGTAACAGTTACTTGTCGGCCTTTATATAAACCATCCTTACTGGCTGGAACTAAATCACCTGAACTCGAAATTTTGGAGAGTGAAGTAAACTATCACCTCTATATAAATTACTCTTGTTGGTTACAGAAGCATTATCTATACCCTTCGCCACAGAAAGCAACCGATCTCTCAATCCAACACTATCCACCGTATTAAACGGCACACCGCCTACATTCACACCAGCTAGTTGGTGTTGGGGTGCATATGGCAATAAGTTTGTGATGGAGGTTTCTTTTAGTGCACCCTTTACCGTGCTTACTCCTGCTTTGGCAGCGACTTTCGTCGTTGCCATCCCGGTCTTTGATACAGCACCTAGCCCTTTGGTTCCCACCACGGAAGTCACGACGGTTCCAAAAGCATAGGACATCCATCGTGCACGTGACTCGGCATCTCCGTTGATCACATCTCGAACAAAAGAATCACTGATTGATTTCGAAATATAATCGTATGTTTCGATTGGATGGGCTATCGCTTGGATTGTGCTCTCTACCGTTTTTACTGGATGGACGAAGAGATCATTTTGAGAGCATTTGATAACTTTCTGTCTATAACATTACCATTTTTCACCTTCATATAAATAACACTTTGAGCTTTTCAAATTAATATAAATCGTATTAAAAAAAGCCTTCAACCTCGGTAGAGATTAAAGACTTTATTTACAGCTTATTTCCAGAATTGTTTGAGTACCTAGCACCAAAACTTTATTCACTTGAAAGTGCTTTTTCTATAATTTGTTCAGCAGTTAAATCTTCATCTGAATAGTAAATATAATCTGAGATGTCTGGATTCTTTACTGCATTTTCTACTATTAATAAAAGATTATCAATTTCATACTCCTTCCCAGAACCATCTAGTATCCTAGTGACCATATCAATCAAATCTTTTTTAGATAAGTTATCTTTTTTCCTGTTCTCATAATCGATTATTCTATCATTGATGTATTCATAATCCCGATCAGTATAAAATAAATCACCTACATCAGGAAAAGTTACGAACGACTTAAGTTCCGTAATTAGTTTATCAGTAGGTTCCAAGAGGTATCTTTTTTCCATTATTTCCTCAACTAGTTTTCTTATTCTTGCTTGCTTCACCTTAACTCCTACCTCCTATAATGGTTTCTTAAACTTGAACCTTTTTTCCCCAAAGTGATATGACCTATCAAGAATTTCTTGGTGCATTCTTGGAGAAACAATAATTAAATTATCAAGGTCATACACTCCTCCCCCTTTTTTAATTGGCTGTTTATGATGTAAAATATAGGTATTTAAGCTTCTATAATGTCCATTTTTCGGTGCCCTTGGAGCAAAACCCTGATTCATTAGTGATCGGTTTGCATTATTAAACCCCTTTGCAAAATTTGAATTACCTATCTCTTTCCATAGCTCAACTCTAAACTCATTAAAACTTCTGAATTCTCTACCTGCTAACTTATCTCTAACCTCTTGAGGTATAATACCTATATCTCCATTTTGATACATTAGTTTTTTCTGTGTGCCTAGACTATTTCTAAAATTATTTCTTTCAGTTGCAGCTCCTGGTTCATGTCTAGGACTGCCCGTACCCTTAAAGCTAGCCCCACTAAAGAAAAAGTGGCAGTCGGATTTTCCAACTACCACCATTTTATCATTCATTCAATTTTACTTTCAGGTCCCTAAAACCAACGAAGTAGATTTTTTACTGATTTTTTAATAAATTCACTTTACTTCTTTAACAACAATTTCATACATATCCCCGACATTTTCATCTACCGGTACCAATGCAAAATATTTCTGATCATTATCTAATATAAATTGAATCAACTTTGTGCTTGAGTCATTCCAGTAATTTTTCATACTTGAATAGTAATCTTCCAAATCTTCTTTATAATCTAATTGTAATATATATCCTTTTTCGGTCATCGCAAAAACAATTATACTTCCTAAGAGATCTTTTTGCTCATTTTCTTTTTCATACTCTTGTAATAAAAACCATACTTGGCCTAATCCTATCGATTCCTTGTATTTTTCATAATAACTACGATCATCCATATTCTCATAATCATGAATTAATTTATTGACAAATGAGTGCCATCTAATTGGGATCATTCTTTCTAATAAAGGATTATTTTCAATTCCTTCTATTATTTCTTCGATCTCTTCAATCTCTTCAATCTCAATCTCAGTACTGTAATCACTTAGAGAGATTGGTTTGAATTTCATTGAATTCTTGTAATGTGCCAAATCATATGGATAGTGGTTATTATTTAGTAGGCTTGTATCATCGAGTTCTAATATCTTTACTAGTGCGGCTGTCTCAAAGCTCCAAAACCCTACATATCCCGGTTCTTTATGCGCATTTTTCCATTCATAATCATAGTGGCCTTTAAACCATTCTTTCTCCATGTAGGTTTTCAATCTGTTTGATGCTTCTTTCTTATCTGTTTGCGCAAGTTCTATAATTTCTCTTGTTTTTGCATATGGATTTTCTTTAAAATAAACATTGGTGATTTTTGTGTGTCCAATATCACTAGCACATAATAAAAAATCAATTACTGAATCATTAATATTCTTTTTCTCAATTACCCTATTTAATCTTTCTATATTCTTTTTATCCGTTTCTAATAATATTCCTAAGGAAATCATCCATAGCATACTTATATATCCAACATTTCTAGTCCCTGTACGCTCTAAATCATCAATTGCATTATAAAAATATGCTTCTATTGCACTAATATCTTCTCCTAAAGAATACATTGCCCTAATATCCTCCACCTCATATCTAAAATTCCATAGATATCTCGCTTCTATAATACTTTTATTATCTTTAGGTTTTCTTTGAATACCATTTTTTTCATCTTCTTCAAATTCCTAATATCCTCTCTATTTTCTACAATAAACTCTTTATTATATTCAATTCCTTCTCTACATTTCTCTTCTATACATAAATAATCTCTCATTCTATATTTGATTCCTCCTAGCTTCTAAAATTATGGCCATTCTCCAATGGTCTTACCATCTGCAAGAAATCTAATATTGAATTTACGCTTTCCTCAAAACGACTGGGGTTCTTTTCTTTAATACTAGTTAGTTGTGAAACAATAAATTCCTGAGTATCATTGTCCAATGTAGGAATGATTTTTTTATATACATTTCTCGATGGTTCATGATTTAATATCCTTTTGTGAAGTATTTTTAACCATTCCTGAGCATGAGGAAGCATTTTAGGAATAGAATTAGCTAACACTTCCAACGAAACTTCAGAACTAACAATGTTATCATACGACTCAATAGCATGAATTAACCCAAACAATACTTCATCGTTTTCTGTTAAATCATCAAACCCTTGACACAATATTTCTATATGTTTAACATCCTTCATCACTAAAATATTTTCTATAGATTTCTCAAATTTTTCTACTTCATTCTCATCTCTTAATAAACGATTATTCTTTAATTCAGTATGTTCGACTAATATGTCCAACTTCTCCACCTCCCATTATATATAAAACATATTTGGATACTTCGCTTTATTTAATCTTATTACTTCCAATAGCCCTGAAAGTATCTCAGGTGTATAAAGTCCTTCTTTTATATAGATGTTCCTTGCATCAAGGATATCAATAATTAATAAATAGTATTTAAAAAGCCTTCAACCTCGGTGAGATTAAAGACTCTATTTGTAGCTTATTTTGGAACTATTTTCGAATATCAATCACTTCTCCTGGGTATTGCCATTCCATACGAATTGTTATTCCCCATACTCTTAGGGGATAATACTAATCTAGACTAATTAAATTCAATGGTTGTACCTTCAGGTATACTTCTCGTTTTTTGTAATACTCTGCTACACACTTCCCAATATACCTCTAAATTGCTCTTCTCTAAATTTTCAATAGTATCTTCTCCACCAAGAAATAACATAACTCTGTACCCAACACACTCATCATTACTTAAGTTTATCTCATTTACTTCCTTCCAACTATTATAGAACTCTGATGCTAAACAAGCATCAGAATAATTTGGAATCTCTTCATTGTGAAATTCGATAAAATTACACGGAATTTCTAAAACTTCCCCCGTTCCAGGTTCGAACATTAATATTTGTGCCTCTCCATTCTCCATTCTCTCTTTATCAAGAGCAAATTGTCTTCCAAGCCAATCGTAACCAAAACAAGATATCCTTCCAGAGAATTCAGGAAATGCTTTAGTAACACATTCATTCCAATAGTCAACTTTGGAAATTTCATGCAATCGATAAAGACCTTCCCCAAATGAATAACCATTATATAATCTGTAAAGTTCAAAAAATCCCTTCGTATTTGATTGAAGATCATTTAATGATGACAAATTGTATGGTTCTCTTTTATTATTCAAGCCAAAAAATTTATAGAAATTTTCAAACATTTCTCCACTCCTCCTTAATCTCGTATTTTAAACTTATCAAATATTGTACCATGTGGATATTCTTTAGTTTTATGCTGAATTTGTTTACCCAAACTTCGATTTACACTTTTGTCTAGAGGATTCATATTTAAAATATCATCTGCTCCTCCAAGCTGTAAATCAATAGTGTGGTCTACATCTTTTCCTTTAGGAACAGAATCTACCCCTTTAACTTTCTTATATCTAGATGAAGCAGAAGTCCCACCTCGATTAGGAATAGTTTTAACAGTTTTCGCCTCGGTTAATGCTTTTACTTTTACATCAGCTTCTGCTCTTTGAGATGGGGTCCAATTTTCTTTGTACTTTAATTCAATATCTATCCCTTTACCCGTACTCTTAGTACCCTTCGTCTCCACCTTAGCCACAGAAAGCAACTTATCTCTCAACCCAACACTATCCACCGTATTAAACGGCACACCACCTACATTCACACCAGCTAATTGGTGTTGGGGTGCATATGGAAATAGGTTGGGGATGGAGGTTTCTTTTAGTGCACCTTTTACTGTGCTTACTCCTGCTTTGGCAGCGGCTTTCGTCGTTGCCATTCCTGCCTTCGTTACAGCTCCTGCCCCTTTGGTTCCCACCACGGAAGTCACGGCGGTTCCAAAAGCATAGGACATCCATCGTGCACGTGACTCGGCATCTCCGTTAATCACATCTCGAACAAAAGAATCACTGATTGATTTCGAAATATAATCGTATGTTTCGATTGGATGGGCTATCGCTTGGATTGTGCTCTCTACCGTTTTTACTGGATGAACGACACTATCATTTTGATACATTTCCGTCTATAACATTACCAGTTTATACCTTATATAAATAACAATCTAGGCATCTCAAATTAATGAAAATCATACTTAAAAAGTCTTCAACCTCTGTAGAGATTAAAGACTTTATTTGCAGCTTATTTTCATAATTGTTTGAGTACCTGGCACCAAAACTTGATGCGTGTTAACGTTTATATAATAATTCTAATTATTTTTTCAGCCTTATGCAATTCTCCTAATAGCGGATTTTGATAGTCATAATAACTATCCATATACGCACGCACACCACCCAAAATATTTATCCCCTTAATATCTTCATTATTCTCTAATATTTCTAATGCCTTCTTATATCTATTATATATAAGTTGTAAAACGCCACTAGTGATAGCTTTAGCATATTCTTCTTCTAATTTATTTATTACCACTTTTATTTGTTCAATTAACTGCTTTTTCTAATCCATTATATCCTCCTATCTACTCGGAACTTCTCGTTGTCTCTTTTATCCATTCAGAGTACCAGCCTTGTGGTAATAATATTTGATCCCCATCGCCTTCTAGTAATGCTCCAGTTTTTGTATATTGCTTTTCAACTTTACCTATATTTAAAACTTGTCCTTTTGGTATTTCTATATTTTTAATCTACTAATAAATCAAGGTAATACTTATCATCTTCTTCTATTTTCTTGAAAATTAGTATCCTTAACCATATCCTATATTATAATCTGAAAATAAAAAGCACTTGTTGTCTTTAATCGACAATCAAGTGCTTTAAGTTCATCTGTTTTTAAATAGTATTAAATTTTTAAGTTTTATAATAACAGTATGACACCTTTTATATGTCATGGCAACTACTACGTTAAAACTTACAAGTTTGTACGAGTTCGTTAGTTTAATATACATTCCATGTGTTTATATTCATCGCCATGTAAAATGTCATCTCACCTAAGCCCGTACTTCCTTTTCCAGTCTATCATTTCACGTAATACTCTATGATGGTACAACCATCATGGAGTATTTACTTTTTAATAGCCTATTTTTTTCTTTCTACTGCAAACATACTTTATTCGTATTAATCTATATATTCTGCCGTACCTATAAAATCCAACTTATAGGTAATCTTATCTAGAAAGTTAACAATTTTACTTTCTTTACTATAATCATAATTATAAATTAAAATGATAGTATTGTATTTAGACTTTAACTTAATGTTATTGTACTGCTGTATTAATTGATTATCATATGAAAAATCCACCAAAATTTTTCCTATGTCATCTTCAGCATTAGGAATCCAGTCTTTTTCAATTAAGTCCCTATCATAATAACCTAATTTAAAATCTTTTTCAAAAATAGAGGGGATACTATCTCCATCTTCATTATATTTTATTTCAGTGTACTTTTCGAGTTCATCAAAGTCACTAAAGTATCCTAACCATAAAGAAACATCGTTTTTCATTTTTTTACCTCCTCAAATCTTCTGGTAAATCCATAATGCCATTTTTCATTCTATTTTCAGCCCATTCATTAAGCCCCTTAACAAAACTTCCATAGTCAGAGGCAGAATCAATAATCTTTAAAATTTCATTATGCGCTTTTGTTGAACCTCTGCTTCCATGGCGCCCAGGTGGATTTACAAATTCAACATCTTTGGTCAGAGACCTCATTTCTTTAATGTCATCCATACTAATTCCCCACTGCTTAAATTTAGGTGTTCTAGATACAAGATGCCATTCATGGTATCCTCCTGGACGTCTAATCCTATCTTCTATTTTACTTCTCAACTGAGGATTATTCCACATTTCCTCAAATTCTTTTGCTGATAGATTATCAAACCATTTATTAAACTCCTTGTTTCTTACTGATGGAATTTTCACATCACTTAAATGTTTACTGCCTTCACCAGTACCCTTAGCTCCCTTACCGCTACCCTTCGTCTCCACCTTAGCCACAGAAAGCAACCGATCTCTCAATCCAACACTATCCACCGTATTATACGGCACACCGCCTACATTCACACCAGCTAATTGGTGTTGGGGCGCATATGGAAATAAGTTTGGGATGGAGGTTTCTTTTAGTGCACCCTTTACTGTGCTTACTCCTGCTTTGGCAGCGGCTTTCGTCGTTGCCATTCCTGCCTTCGTTACAGCGCCTGCCCCTTTGGTTCCTACCACGGAAGTCACGACGGTTCCAAAAGCATAGGACATCCATCGTGCACGTGACTCGGCATCTCCGTTAATCACATCTCGAACAAAAGAATCACTGATTGATTTCGAAATATAATCGTATGTTTCGATTGGGTGGGCTATCGCTTGGATTGTGCTCTCTACCGTTTTTACTGGATGGCGGACGGCATCAAATATCCCTACCACAAAGTCTTTTCCCGATTCGTAGAGGCCGTCTTTGATACCTTTCGCTGTTTTCAGCATGGTGATGAATTGTTTCTGATCTTCATCTAGATTTGCATCGCCAAGTTCTTCCGCAATCTTCAAATATTCATCTACAGAAGATGCCTTTAAAAGTTTCTCTTTCAGTTCTTCGATTTTATCGACTTCTTCTGTGTCTGCTCTAGGACAGGTGCCTCCTACGTCCGTAAGCCAATCATCCAATTGATACTTATTTAAGGTACCGCTTGCATAGTTTTCTAGTTGGAGTTTCCCGCTGTTAGTTAGCGATTTAATCCCGTTTATGTAGTTTTGCATGTTCGATACATCTTTGGATAATTGTTCTAGTGCTTCAGTTTGATTGTAATCAAATTGATGAACTTTTTCTACTGTATCATTAATTTGTTTTTTCGCGTCATTGACTTCTTCAAGAAAGGATGCATCACTTAATTGTGGTAATGCAACAATGTCTTGTACCGAAAGAATCGTATCATTCGTATCGTCTGTTAGCGTGATTGTATGATTGGCTGTTTTTTGCAGACTATTTTTTAACTCTCCTGTTAAAAATTCTTCGACAATCCTACCATCACTAGCAGATTCTAGCGCAAGTAATTCTTTGTCCATGATATCTAGTTTACTCTCATAATCTTTTATAAAATCTTGATAATAGGACATAAATGGAATATGGACTTCTTTATAAAAGTCTCGTAGCGCATCACCGCTTTTTCCTTTAAAGGCATCTTCTAGTGTAAGTATCCCTTTCACTGCCTTTTCAACATCTTTTATCTCATTTTGTTTATTTTTTAATGATTTGAGCGTATCCTTTATTCCATTCTGTAAGCCAGTAACATCTAATATCTTCGTAATATCGATCCACCTCACTTAGCATAAAGTAAAACTTCCCACAGTGTAAATTTCTTATTTCAACAGTGTATAATCCCCCAGCTGATGATCCAACTCCATCATACTCTGAACAGCTTGTCTGCTTGCCTCTTCGTTTTGTATTAATAGGACTTTGTAGGCTTTTAAAGCTTGTTCGAGCGCTTGATGGAGTTTCTCACTTCAATCAAGTGACCAATAACCAATTCGGAAGCATGATGAAATTATGTTAAATTTTATAAATTATATCATGTAAAAAAAATACTATTAAGATTAATTTTACCTATTTATTGGAAATGGTATCGTTTACCCATATAATTACAGAAAAAAGCCCTTAACCTCCGAAGAGATTAAGGACCTTACTCGTACCCTATACTGGAGTTACAACAAGACGATTATCTACAGTATCTTTAGTTACAGTAATTACACTAGTATCGTAATCTAATGTGTAATTAGAAATAATTGCGCGACCATTAGCTACTCCTTCAAATGTGTAGTAATTAAGAGCGTAAGCTACCTCG
This sequence comes from Rummeliibacillus pycnus, assembly GCF_044359855.1. Classification (GTDB taxonomy): domain Bacteria; phylum Bacillota; class Bacilli; order Bacillales_A; family Planococcaceae; genus Rummeliibacillus; species Rummeliibacillus pycnus_A. The sequence continues at coordinate 4,321,378 of NZ_CP132291.1, read as the reverse complement.
GGCATAAAGATATTAAAACAACTTCACTATACACAAACATGCGAATAAAGATGGCGAAAAGGTGTTTGATAAAATGGATAAGCATAGAAAGAATACCACTCCTACTGAATAACAGGAGTGGTATTCTTTATTCAAAGCTAGAATCATTAAATTTTGTTAAGTATCTAAAGGTTGAAGCTAATCAAATTCACTTTCTAAAATTGTTTGATAATCTCTTGTTTTCTCCTAAACGCATCTTTTCCCCCTTCTAAATAATTTATTATATGACTCATAATATTTTTATCACTAATATATCCCTGCTTTTTGAGGATACTGTTTGTATCATTTGATTCTAATACTACTACTACTTGTTATTCATCAGCATAAGTTACTAATGTTGAATTATGTGTAACTATTACAACTTGTCGTTGGTTTTTAATATCCTTTAAACTTTTAACTAAAGTTTTATAAATATATAGGTTATCTAAATTATCTTCAGGTTGATCAGCAAAATCTTAAACAATAACAATATAGCCGGATCCATGGGAACCATTCAAATACAAGAAAAAAAAGCACTTTCCTTACTACAGGAAAGCGCCATTTTGTTAAGTAACATTTATTATTATTAATTCGTCTTTAAATTTTTTCCAATATATTGGACAATCTTGCGAAGTTCAGTAGATGACGGGCGTCCAAATGGACTTGTTTGTCTCTGTTGATATAGAAGTTGTCCATTTTCATCAACAAGGAAATACGCTGGCTCTCCATGCGTGCCATGATCCTCATATGGAGCATCTTCTCCATGATAAAAAACATCATATGCTTTTAATGTCTTTAAATCTTCATCAGCTAAAACAGTAAAGGTAAGGTTATGTTTATCAACCATTTCCTTTAAATTATCCAATTGATCTGTTGAAATTGAAATAAGATGTACATTCTTGCCTTCAAAAAAACTTTTGCTTTCTTCAAGCTCTTTTAAGTCATGATTACAAACTGGACACCATGATCCTCTGAAAAAGATAATGAGATGCCAACTTCTATGCTGATTTTGATGAGATACAAAAGAGAATTTTTCACCATTAGTTGTTGGAAGGGTGAAATCGGGAACTTTGTCACCTAAATTAAATGTAGTCATACTTTTCCTCCGTTTGTACTTTTTTGTATTATTTTGTATTTTAGATTTAATGTAAGATAAATTACAAATTAGCATTAATTTCATCGTGCAATGTAGTCATCTTTGTCATTATCTCCTTTTTCATATCAATTAAACCTTAACAAGAAATTTCTCTTTTTCATTTTATCTGCTTATGTGATTTAATTTTTCAAATTCCACCTTTATTTTCGACTTATTTCGGTTCTTTACAATCTGGCCATTCAATAAACAAGAACAAAGAAAAAAGAAGTAATTCATTGGGCTTCCTCGTCGGCCGAGGGACCATAGATTCCCGGTACCGGAATATCAAGCAAACGAAAATAAACCCCGAGTTGCGCACGGTGATGAATCATGTGACTTAATCCGAAGGTACGGAGCGCAATTGCCCGCGGCTCGCGGAGGATAATATGGTCGCCATGGCGCAGCGTCCATTCCTTGTCGAGTATTTTCTCATCGCATTCGTCTAGTAACTTTTTTAACTTACCGACGTTCGCGTCGAACTCCTCCAGAACGTCAGCGCGTTTTTTCAAAGCCTCTCTCCTCTGCGGTACGGTCGCAAGATCGAACTCAGGGTACTGAAAAATCGCAATTTGCCAATTTATCAGGTTGATCAGATGTGTGGCTAGCCCTCCGAGCGTCATTGATTTATCGTGCGGCTTCCAAGACATATGTTCATCTGACAAACCTTCCAGAATGCGGCGCGTAGCGGCCAGTTCATGCGTTGCGTCGCCAACGATCAGTTGTTTAATCATAATTTCCTCTCCTCACTTATGGTTTTGCGTACTATAAACTCAGTCGAGTGGGCAAGCATTCTACTTCACATCAACCCTTCTTTGTCTAAATCGAATTAATTTTGCAGCCTTTCCGTTATTCCATCTAGAATTTCTCCCCAATATACTTTCATTTCCTCTCGAAAATTCTTATCGGCAAGCTTTTCTTGATGAAAACTAATCGTTGTTTTATTACTTGCTTTCGATATAATACGGACTTGAACTGTTGAGGGTTTTTCCCATTCCTCTTTTTGCCATGTTAGGCGAAGCTGTTGTAACGGTTTAACAATCCGAATTTCCCCTGCACCCGTTTTCGCTAAATATTTCTGACCTGGTTCAAGAATGATGCTAGTACTCTCACCCAACCATAAATCTAATCCTTCCTTAGAAGTAATAAGCTCCCAAGCTTTCTCCTGTGAAATTGAAAAAGTTCTTCTAACTCCGACTTGAAATCCGACATCCTTTGTTTGTCCAATAATTCTTTGCTTTTTCATTTCTTCACCTCATAATTCTTAACAGTCTTTGTTAGTACTTTTACTTCGATTTACTTTCTAATAATTCCTTCCCTATTCAATTAAATTGCCCTTAAATGAAAACAGACGGATTTCTTAGAGAAACGCGCCTGATTGTTGGATAAGCCGGAAATTATTTCGTTTCTTTATCGGTCCATAAAACTTTGTATAAAAATGTGAGTTCAGCTTCTTCAATACCCGAGGGTAGTTCCCCATTTTCGCCTCCACCAGAACTCAGTTCATTTTTAGTAGTGCCTAGCCACGCTGCTAAGTAAACAGGTTTATTTTTTTCTAAAGTAACTTTTTCGCCGACTAGCTTACTGAAAGAAGAAGATTTCATGTTATTTGAATAAATCGTTGTAGCAATCCCAGATGATGTACCAATGATTAGTTTTAAAGAATGGCCATCATTTTCGATGTCACTTATTCCAAACGATATGAAGCTGTCTTGATATTTTGTTTCAGATCCATCCCAAGTCTTTAGCAATTCCTCTTTAAACTTACCATTTTTAAATACCTCTACTGAAAATTGCAATTCATCATCTTCTTTCGGAGTGCCATTCAGCTTGAAAAATTCAATTTGCCCCACACCTGTCTTGCTAATAAGAAGGTTTTTCTTTCTCGCTCATGTTATATGACTCAATGGTTATTTGCGTAGTTAATGGCGATTTTTCCTTTTCTAAAGTTTTTTCTTTTTCTACACTTACACACCCTGTTAACAACAAAGCAAAAAATATTAACAAGTAACGGTTTTTAAAGTGTCGCATTTCTTGCCCCAAAATTAATCAAGAGTTCACTAATTGATAGCCATTTTCAGTAGCTTAAGAATTTCAATTATCGGGCGCTATTCTTGAAAAAGAATTGTGCCTTTTTAGATAAAAGGCCATTTAATGGAGTAATTCTATTATGAAAGTTAAGGTAATTCGACAACTTTTAGTAGAACAATTACAAACTTGAGGGTAAGTGATACTTATACATTTCTAATGCATTCGTATGTTCTTTTAAAACAGACACAATTTTAGGATGAGGCTTAGTATAGATAACGGGATAGTCCTTTTCATCAAATTCTTCACTAACACGAAAAGCTAATTTTTCCTCTTCAATTGAAAATTGGGCATTAATTCCCTTTTTATTTCCACGAGCATCTACCCTAATCCATTTATTAAGTGATTTAAAGTAGATAGCATTTAAAGCGTGAATACAATACCCTTTTTCAGGTATATCAGACAACATCAATCTCTGATAACAAAAACCAGTAGGTATCCCCTCTAAACGTAATAAGGAAGCTAAGAGGTGTGATTTTGCATAGCAAATACCCTCTTTAATCTTTAAAACTTCTGAAGCATTACAAGAAACATCTTTCGATTGAATATCCCAAGAATGAGAAATTTCATCACGAACAAAATCAAAAGCTATTTTAGCTTTTTCTATTTCGGTTTGAGATGAATTGAAAAGTTCTACTGCTTTCTTTTTTATAATTGGGTTAGAATAATTAACTTCATTTAATTCGAGTAAATAATTATCTAATTTTTCGGACTCACAAATCAAATTCATTATCTACACTCCGGAATTTGTATAAAATGTAAAATATATAACTATTATACAATATACCTGTTATTCAAGAATATGGGCCTTTAATTGTAGAAAGACACTTTCTTTGTTTCAGAAAAGCGCCCGATTATTGAATAATTAATAATACTTCTATAGGGGTACCGTCAGGAAAATGCGGATCTACAACGTTTAGGAAATTTCAATATTAAAAAGCCTAATTTCTCAATTTAACGCGAAGAAATTAGGATTTTTTCATTACTCAATTAAAGTGTCCGATTATTTAACTTCTAGGACAAAAGCATAAAATGCATCACCATGAGATAAATTTCTATCTTCCTCGTCCATCCACCAGACATCATAGGCATAAAAATAAGTACCTTTTTCATTAGGGGCTATAAACTGATTATCATTTACCTCAATTTGCATTTCATTCTCATTTTTTATCTGTGTTAGATGAACTTCGTTGGGCTTCGGTTTGTAATCCATTTTCAATGTGATTTTCTCACCAGCCTGTACTTGTATAGGCTCTTTACCTTTTAGTAATTCTACTGGACCAGCAGTATCAGCACATTCGGCTTTTCCATTAGATTTAGGTCCCCAACAATATGAACCCAGTTTAGTTTCATATGTTTCTCTGTCAATCTCTATATTTACTTTTGGAGGCTTGTTTCCTGTTAAAACTCCATTTCCATCTGTATTTTTGGTAAGTATGCCATTACAACCACTTATTATAAAAACAAACAATAAAACAGCCATAACGGTAAATTTTCTCATTGATTTCCCTCCCTTTTATAAAAAAGATTTCTTTAACAAAATGGCCCTTTAATGATAAGCGCTGTTTCTTGTTACATAAAAGCGCCCTATAATGGAATAATTAAAATATGGTCTCAATCCAAAAGTCATTTAGTTCTTCTTGAACAAACGCACCAATTTATTGGTTAAGATTTAAACAAGCCTTGCTTCTTCCATTGGTCGAAATACTTTTGATAACCCATTTCCTCAGCAGTCATAGCATATTGAGTATCTCTAAATTTAAAAGTATGTGTTCCCGACAAAGCTTCATAGGTAGGATTTCTCTCTTTACCCCCGAATAGCATTTGGAATGTATTCACTTCCACTGAGTGTGTTGTTCCATTCTCATCTGTTTCAAAAAGAATGAAATCAACATCTTCATGATCTGTATGCCCCTTATACATCAAACCTGCTTCGTTTAATGACAAAAATAATTGATTCATGTTCAACCTCTACTTTATCTCTGAAGAATTCATTACCTTCTTGAACTACCCTGTCCATTAGTTTAAATACCTCTGTTCATAATCTCATATCCATTTTACCATAAATATCCATATTTTTAATTTTTTCGTAATATGCGTTATTCAATTAAATGGCCCTTTAGCTAAAGAAGGCACGATTCATTTTCTCTATAGAAACATTGAAGAATAGCGAGTTGAAAGAAAAAGTTATATTAACACAAACTATTTGATAATATAGACAGCATATTTTTTGGGATTGATAAAACCTAATTTACTACCTAAATTTATTGAAGCACCGTTATCAACATCGCAATCCCAGCGAGGTTGAATGTTTTCGGAGAGGCAATAATCAATAAATTGTTCAGCAACAATACTTGCTAACCCTTTTCCTCTGTAATTCGAGTCTGTTATTATATCTATTTCTGCATAGTTTTCAGATTTAAAAATTGAAACTCCTTCACTAATTATCTTTTCTCTCTCTAATACACAAAAACCAATCCCATTTTGAAGGAAATTCTCTGTAGAATCCCAATATTCATCATAGTATTTCTTATCAAATTCTAAAGAATGTTCAATTATGTAATTATTAATTTTGAAGACTTCATAATCTTTAAAGTTATTTCTTTTTCTATTTTTATATGTTAATAAATCAAAAGAAAAAGAATACCGTTCTATTTTTTTTACTTTATTTTCTAAATACTTTTCAATCAACTGATTCCAGGTACTTTCATTAGAAAATAATGTGAATCTTTTACCTTGAATAACTGATTTTTCAAAAATACTAACGCTTTTTAGAAACAGCTCGTTTGAAGAATACCCTGTAACAAAATACAATCCTGAAGCTGTTTGAATGAGCAATGATTTATATTTATCGGAATCTGCATATACAGAACCTTCAATAATTAAATCTAATACACTATGTACAAAAGTTGGCGCTTCTTTAAGATCTTTTTTTATAAGAGTAAAGTGTTCAGTTGGTACTGCAATCATATTGGCACACCTCCATTTTCGGAATATTCTCAACCTAATTATACATTAGAGCAATCAAATATGACCATACCAATCATTTGTTACCCCATTCAGAACCACTCTGTCTGTTCAATAAAAAACTGAAATCACACAAAAGATTCGGATCATCATTTGTATAAACGATTTAACTTTTTAAACAGGGGTAGCTTCACATGTCCATCAACCTAATATGTTAACTAAAACGAATAACATATATATCTTAAAAAAAGAGAAAAAGCTACTGAATAGGTTCAGTAGCTTTTTCCATAAGAAATTGAAATTTTATATATGAATTTTATAGCATTTTAGTTGTATCTATTAGTTTATATATTCCAATAAGATCGAGTATTACAGTCAAAAAAGAAATCTCTTTCTGTTTTTAGGGCGTAATAAATTTTATATAATAAACCATAACGCAAAAAAAGTCTACAATTTCTTTGATTTTTATTTTATAGTTTGATTACTGAATTCAGTAAAATCCATGGATAAATATAATATTGAAAGGAAAATGTTTATGAAGCACAAGCATGTCTCAGTTTTAATTGTTGGGGGAGGACTTACTGGACTTACCTCTGCCCTATTTCTTGCACGTCATAACATTGATTATTTACTCGTTGAAAAACATGCTGATACAGCTATTCATCCAAAAGCAGGAGGGATAACTTTTCGTACGATGGAATTATTTCGCCAATTAGGATTAGAGGAAGCTATCCGTACTACGAGTAAACCATTAGATAATATTCGTGGGCGTATTGCTGTAGAAACAATCAAAGACATAGACCTAGCAGAATTAAAACAAGGTGAGAGTACTCAGAAGGAAATCGACAATAAAATAGTTAAAATGATTGAAAAGATTAGCCCTTCAAAAGCAGCATCTTGTTATCAAATGAATTTAGAACCTATCCTCCTTCAAGCTGCTGAAAAAGGAAAAGGACATATACGCTTTAATACCGAGCTTGTGACGTATCAACAAGATGATTTAGGGGTAACAGCTACTATAATTGATCGAAACACAGGAACGGAAGAAATCATTCGAAGTGATTATTTAATTGCTGCAGATGGAGCCAAAAGTTCAATCTGTAAGCATATAGGAATTCCAACTACAGGAAGAGGAGTCATAGGTGGCCATTATATTAATATCTATTTCCAGGCGGACTTAAGCACTTTTCTGCAAGGAAGCCAGTTTGGTTTTTATCAAGTCTTGAATCCGGAAGTATTTGGCGCACTTATCACAGTGAATAATCGAGATCAATGGATTTATCATGTCGCTTATGATCCTTCGAAGGGAGATCGTCCTGAAGATTTTACTGAAGAAAGATGCCGTGAGATTATTAAAAAAGCTATAGGGGTACCCGATCTTGATTTTGTCATCTTGAGTACTTTACCTTGGGCAGCTGTTGAAAGAACAGCCACTAGATTTCAAGATAATCGAGTCTTTCTAGTTGGAGATTCAGCTCATCTCATGCCACCAACAGGAGGATTCGGTTCGAATACAGGTATTCAAGATGCTCATAATTTAGCTTGGAAATTGGCGGCAGTGATACACAAACAAGCCCATCCAAGATTGCTCGAAACTTATCATGATGAAAGACACCACGCTGTGCAGGTAACAACGAAATATGCCAGTGATTTGTTGTTTAGTGCTGTAAATAAAGGAATAAGTACCCTCAATAATATGGATCATCTTGCAGTTACTGTAGGTTATAAATATTCCTCGAAAGCCGTTATCGAACAAGAACCAACTACACATAGAATGGATCGGTTAGAGCTAAACGGAAGACCAGGAACACGCGCACCGCATTTGTGGGTAAATTATCAAGGTAAGTGTATATCTACGCTAGATTTAATAGATGGAAATTTTGTCTTGTTTACGGGGGAAAATAATAGTCTGTGGCACACTGCTGCTCAGAATGTATCTTCTCACTTAGGTATCACGATTAATGTTTATAGTATCGGTTCACAGGGAGATTTGGTTGAGCGTGAGGATAGCTGGGAAACATTGTACGATGTTACTCCTCATGGAGCTGTATTGATAAGACCAGATGGTTTTGTAGCATGGCGTACAAAAGAAGGAGAATCAAATCCAAATCTGATTCTTAAACAGGTCATGACTAGCTTACTATGGTAAATCTGTTTAGACTATTGTTTTTTACACTGTAGGTTCCTTTCCCAAAAACAAAAAGCCTAATTTCTCAATTTATTGTAGAGAAATTAGGCTTTTTTCATCACTCCATTAAAGCTCCTTATAGTTTAATGACTTGATTTACTGATTATATTTTATAGATATAGTTTTTGTTGCAACTTTTTCTTGAAATGCCTTATCATGCTCAACAATAACCATTGTGGGATTAAATTGTTGAATAAGCTCTTCAATCTGCATACGCGAATAAATATCAATAAAATTTAATGGTTCATCCCATATATATAAATGAGCTTTTTCACATAAACTTTTAGCGATAAGCAGCTTTTTCTTTTGTCCACCTGAATAATTAGAGATATCTTTCTCAAATTGAATTCGTTCAAAATCCATCTTACGTAGAATAGATTTAAATAACGTCTCATCAATCTCATGCTCTTCAATAAAGTCCGATAACGATCCCTTCAAATGAGAAGTATCTTGTTGGACATAGGAAATGATGAGTCCTGAACCTAAATTAACTGAGCCTGTATGCTGTATTTGATTTCCTAGAATTAGTTTTAGGATACTACTTTTCCCGCTTCCATTCTTTCCATCAAGTATAATTCGGTCCCCTTGTTCAACTTTGAAGCTAATTGGTTCATTTACTATTTGGTCATCATACTTAACAGAAACATCAGTCAAAACAACCAATTCATTTGACTGAAATTTTAATTGTTCTAGTTTTAACGACTCAGTTTTCTCCACATTTTTTAGTAATTTTGACTTTTCTTCAATTGCTTTTTGTTGCCTTGCTTCAAGGTTCTTCGCTCTCTTCATCATCTTGGAGGCTTTATGTCCTACAAAACCCTTATCTAACTTAGATCCTGAATTCGTTGTTCCATTTTTGGAAGCTTCCACTTGATGAGACCAACCTGCTGACGACTTTGCAGACTTTTTTAATCTCCCTATGTCTTTTTGTAGACGCTCATTTGTAGCCTCTTCGTATTCTTGCTGTCTATCAAAATTTAACTTCCAAGAAAAAAAGTTGCCACTTTGCACTTCAATATTTGCTCTATTTATAGACAAGATATGGTCAACACATCCATCTAAAAAGATTCTGTCATGTGAAATCAAAATAAACCCTTTTTTCTTCCTTAGATAATCAGAGACCATCTTTCGTGCATCAGTGTCTAGATGATTGGTTGGCTCATCAATTAATAGAAATTGACCCTCATTCAAAAACAGTGCAGCAAGCAACACCTTTGTTTGTTCTCCATTTGATAATGTGTTAAATGGTCGATATAAGGCTTCGGCATCAACATTTAAATAGGATATTTCACGTAGAAATTCCCAATCTTCTGCTTGGGGACAAATTTCTTCAAGGATTTCATGAGTGAACTTGTTCTTATCCGAAACTGGGTAAGGGAAATAATTAAATTCCACGGAAGAAGTGATTTTCCCACTATACTCATAATTACCTAATAATAAATTAAAGAATGTCGTTTTACCTCGTCCGTTTCTACCTATAAACCCTAGTTTCCAATCCGTATCTATTTGAAAGTTTACACCTTCAAAAATATTATCAAAGCTACCTGGGTATGAAAAAGTTAAGTCTTGAACATTTATCATTGACATAATAATTCCTCCTTTATATATCAAACATTTCATATAAAGTCGGAATATCCATCATTTTTTTATTCCTCTATATAAGTTTGATGGATATTAACGACTTATATAGAGCATTACATGTGTAACAATAGTGTCTGAATCACTCATTTTTCTCTCTCCTTTATTTGTTAGGTTACAGTTACGGATTAAAAAGCATTAACTTACCTATAGGAGAATAAAAAAATCCTCCCAATTTGTAATCGGAAGGATTAGTATTTCACGTATACTTAGTAAGTTCTTATTAATCATTGGAATCATGACAAATAAAGAATGAACTGATTTGTAAAAATGGACAGACTAACCCTATATTTTGTAGTTTGAAGTTATTAATTTCAAATTTTTAAATACAGATTAGTTAATCATTATTCATCCATCAGTCCTCTCATAATTCTATTTTTAGAGTAACATTCTTTTTAATGAAATGCAATTTTACAATTATTTTTTAGCTCAATTTACTGTTCACTAGTACGACGCTCCAGATGGCGCTTTCCGCGGGCTCACCTGTCTCGCTTTCCCGCAGGACTATGAATGTACCTCTCTGAAATAACATCGCACGAAGGAAATGCGAATGCATTTTCGATGACTCGCCATCTTCCGCTCCATAGACAATGTTTCAATAGGTATGGTTAATCGGTAATTCTTTTTAGGATATGCACCACCGATAAAGTTGGCACCAACTTTTTGACCCAATGGAAAGATTGTGAGACACCGCTCTAGTATCCACGAGACCTCTGAAAAACTGTAGTAATACAAATATTTATAGTATATATCTGCTATTGAATGAAGTGGTCATACAAGATTATTATCATAATAATCAAGCTACTTTTACTTTTTCAGTGCCTTGGTATCCACTGGAGCGGTGCTGGATGTATTCAGCAATTACAATATTTCGATATATCCTTCTGTTCCATGCACGCGAATTCGTTGCCCATCTTTTATCAGTTTGGTAGCATTTTCCACTCCGACAACTGCTGGTAATCCGTATTCACGGGCGATAACTGCTCCATGGGTCATCAGTCCACCAACTTCGGTGACTAGGCCTTTTATGGATACAAACAATGGTGTCCAACTAGGGTCAGTAAAGGAGGTGACTAATATATCTCCATCTTCTAAATTAGCTTCTTCTATGTTTAAGGTGACACGTGCTCTTCCCTCTATAACTCCGGATGAAACAGGTAGACCTACAATAGCTTCGGATGGGAGATTTTCTCGTTTGTACTCCCCTACACTGATTTCACCATCTGACGTGATAACGCGTGGTGGAGTTAGTTTTTCATATAATTTGTACTCGTCTTTTCGAAAGCTTACGATCTGGTAATCTAATTTATTTGTGCGTACGACTTCGTGAAGTTCTTCAAAAGTGAGATAGTATATATCTTCTTTTTCATGAATTATGCCCTTTTGTACGAGTTGTTCTGCTTCTTTCATTAAAGCCTGCTTATAAACGAAGTAGCGACTAACCATTCCGTATTTCGGATATTCCCGATAACCGATGAAATTCCGGATTAGATCGATCATTCGTTTTGTTTCTTTAGCTTTTTGTTCACCATCCGGTAATTGCTTCAATCGCTCTATTAACTCTTGTTCCTTTTTCAAAGCAACACGAAGCCCTTGCTCAAATTTCCGATTGCTGGCATTTGGCTCTAAGTTATTGATGTTATTTAGAATCATGGGGACAAGTGTAATTGGTTTTTCACTCCATCGAGTTCTAGAAATATCGATTTCTCCGGCACATCGCATTCCGTATTTGCTGAGATAAGCTATTATTGCGTCTCGGGTATCGTGCCCACCATCAAACTTAATCAGTTCATCCAAAAAGTTATCATCTTTTACATGTTGTAAATAATCAATTATTTCTGGATAAGGACGAATCACATCTGCTACATCCAATAGGGCTAGACCCATTTCAGAAGTAATATTGTTTGGTACAGATTGAGAAAGTGTGTCTGCTACGTTTTTTTCACCTAACCACTCGTTCATTTTTTCATTGATCCATGTTGAAGCATTTATAGCTGCCATAAATAAACGCGTACTCTGTGGGTTAAATAATATCTTCTGTAATTCCTTGATATCTTCTAGAATAAAATTAAATAAATCCGACCCTGATTTCGTTTGGATGTTTTGTTTTAACTCTTCTATCGATGTTTGACTACTTTTGATCAAATCAGTAACGATTGCCGGGTCACTTTCGATTTGTGCTTCCGAATCCGCATGCGACACACCTTTATTGCTTTTACCGGGACTCTGTTCTTCCTTTTCATTTGGTAGCAATTTTATAAAATCTCGCTCTATTATAGTCATGAGTGCGTCTTTCATAAGCGGATCGTGTTGTCCCATGGTATTTAATAAAATGCTTCTACTGACAGGTGAAGCCAGTTGGTGCGTGACTTCAACAAACAATCTTCCACCTGCTTTACGCATAGGCGCACGAGTCGTTAACAGGTAAAAAGACAATCCAAGTGGTTTCATGGGATCGGTCATCATTTGTTGATGACCAACAGATATATAGACGTGATTTTCTTGATCATTCACTTCAGGAACGGGGAAAAGAGTCGTGATTGGGCGACTCTGTACAATATAAAATGTGTCATCAACCAAACACCATTCGATATCTTGCGGGCAACCAAAATAAGCTTCGATCTGTCTTCCGATGCGTGCTAGTTGTAAGATTTGTTGTTCAGTAAGTGTTTGAGTATTTTGCTGATCAGAATCGATCGGCACGGTCTCTGTTCCGCCTTCTTTTCGTGCATAGATAGCCAATTTTTTTGTTGCTATCATCTTATCGACGATTATATCTTCCTGTACTTTATAACAATCTGCAGATACCACCCCTGAGACTAGTGCTTCTCCAAGCCCAAAACTTGCATCGATTGATAGTAACTTTCGGTTAGAGGTAATCGGATCAGCGGTAAATAAAATCCCTGAAGCCTGTGGGAAAACCATCCTTTGAACGATAACGGATAAATATACTTGTCTGTGGTTAAAACCATTTTGTATTCGGTATATTACCGCTCGATCCGTAAATAGAGAAGCCCAACATTTTCTGATATGCTGCAAGATAGCTTCTTTTCCGATGATATTTAAATAGGTGTCTTGTTGACCAGCAAAGGAGGCATGTGGCAAATCTTCAGCGGTTGCACTAGAACGCACTGCATAAGCATGGTCATCGCCAAACTTAGTGAGATAGTCAGCAACTGCGCACGCAACATCGGAAGGAATTTCTACTTCCATAATGATTTGTCGAATCTTACTGCTGATTTCACCAATTTGATCTCGTTCTTCTACTTTTAGCATTGTTAGTCGATCCAACAAAGTATGATACGTTTCGTTTTGTTCGATGGCTTTTTGATATCCCACTGTTGTAACACAAAATCCTTGTGGTACTTGTATTCCTTGAATTTTTGATAATTCCCCTAAATTCAACCCTTTTCCGCCAACAAGCAATAGCTGTGTTTTTTCTATCTCCTGAAAATCGATAACCAAAGAACTCATCTACATCTCTCCTAACCATTAGTGTGTTATCGATTTTAGCAGTAGTAAATGAGAATAAACAGTCTTATATTGAGCATTTCTTATATGTTATAATTAAGGTAGGAAGAGTACAAAAAAGCTAAACCTTACCATAGATATTAAACTGATGCTCGGTTCATCCACTCGAAAGTGTTTCTGTACACAACTAAGTTGTACCCTAGGGTTGGTAACTGAAGCTGGATTTTGTAAAGTAATAATAAAGTTCTTTAAATTTAAATATGAAAATATACGAGGCTGAGAAATAAGTATATTTTCAAAGATAATTTAAAAATTTCACATCGGGGTTTCCCAGATTCCTCAGAAATTAATCGATTTAAACTTGAACAGAATGATTTTGACTAAAGCATACACATTCAAGGCAAATAGTGCCTGTACCATAATACTCGTTCATCAATTTTGTTCAGTTTATTCCGCACACTTACCTTCCTTGAGTTTCTACACATTATCAGGAAATACTGTCACAATCACACCATCCGTATTATTGCCCGATACCTCATAACGAAGATTGGCTGGCACATTAATAGTGGTATTTTCTGTAACTGGATAATAAAAGACCTCATATTTTTGACCATTTACTGTAGCAGAAATATGTTTTTCTTCTTTTATAAAGTCTAAATATTCCTCTAAAACAAAATTCTTTTCTTTCATAATCGCACTATGTGGTAAACCGACATAGCGGATATGCCATGGTTCATATTGAATTCCCGTTATGTCCGTTTTATCCTCTGGATAACGTAGAGTAAACCCGTATTTCCAAGCGTTCTCTTTAATCCATTTTCCCTCAGGTGCTACCTCCATCTTCCCTTGGCTACTTCCTACATCAAGCGATAAACCTAAATTGTGTTCGCTGTAACCTGCTGGCAAGGCACGATTGGAACTCATTTCCTTATAAAGTTTATTTTGTTCGCCAAAATTTCGAAAACCACTCGAAATTAAAAAACTAGAAACTCCATCTTCTTCCGCATCAAGAGTCATATTCGAAAATTTATGTGCTATTTCTTCTGATAAATATGTTTCGTTATTAAACAAGCTGTATCCTTTTACCAATTCATTGCGAGCATTTAAATTGACGACATCTGATTTTATACTTTCAGAGTGAATCGGGTACTTACTGTTGACCAAAAGCAAATTTCCTTGATAGATCTGTTCTGCTAAAATTTCTACTTTTTGTGTATTTTCAGAAGCTGTCCTACCTTCTACTTTATCATTCTCATTATGAGCAGTTATTATAATATCTTTTTCACCTTGAAAGAACGGTACTATATTAAAGGCTTTAACACCTAGACATAATATAAAAATTAATAAAAAACCCCACTTCTTCACCTTAAGTTTCCTCCTTGTTCTGCTTTACTTAAAATATTATAGGTAAAACTAATTAAGAAAAAGGTAGGGTAAATCTTAAGTTTTTCTTAAGTTTTTCTTAAATTCATCATAAATTACGTACTTAAAGTGAAGCGATCTTAACTATTTTGTTCACTTACCTTTTGTTGAAATAAAACATCAAAATCCACTATTTTGAAAAAAATCTATTTTAACATTAACTTCAATATGCACCTAAAAATACTCTTTTCATCTTCAACTAAACTGCCACATTAGTAAAAAAGCGTCTCAACTTATTGCAGAAACGCACACGTTAATTGAATATCATCTAAAGTCTCGCTTTTTAATTTATCAATAAGTTAGTTTCTTTTTTAGGTAATACTGCTGATTTTCTTTGTTTGGATGTTCTTCAATTACACCTACTATTTCATAACCATTCTTTTGATAGAAATTTGGGGCTTGAAAGCTAAACGTATCAAGTTGAATTAGTTTGCACCGGTTCTCTCTAGCTATGTTTTCTATACAATTTAATAACTCTTTCCCATATCCTTTACCCCTAAGTGATTCATCAACCCATAGGTAATCAATATGTAAGTTATACCAGAAAATTGTTCCTGTTATGCCCCCTAAAATTTCTCCTCCTTCATCCCTAAGAATAAAGCTAATATTCTTGACTGGATGTTTTACATCATCAGGTAGCTTAGAAAGATTATGTTCAATTACTTTTTTCCGAATAAATTCATTATCTTCTTGATTCCATTGTTGAGTTATCAGCATAATTCCCCTCCTAATAGTTGCTGAATTTATATTTATTACTTTTCTTTTTAAAGTACATTTCTTCACAATCTTTATAGTGATATTAACATAAATATCCAATAAAAAAGATCATCTCACCCCCACCTCGTAGAAATCTATAGAGTAGAGATGATTTTAAATCAAGCTTTATTATAAACAAACAAGTAAAATAATTTTTTGAAAATACCAACTTTTTACTCAGGAAAATATTGAAAAATTTATAACTCCTGATATTCTTAAATTTGGGGATATGTCCAAAGTAGGAAATGGAGTATTAAAATAATCAAAGGGAGTTCATCGATGAGAAGTAGCTTAAAGATTAAAATGTTAATGGTTTTTTCAATTTTACTTGTTATTTCGTGTTTTCTGATTAGCGTTTTTGTTTATCGTTCATCGTTAGATCTAGTGAAAGAGTCTGTTGGTCAACAAAACTTAGCTATGATTGATCATGCAATCGCTAAGATAGATGATAAAGGTTATCAAAATTTAGAAATTGGTGCTAAAAAGGAAGGGTATTATCTAGAATTACAAAAAGAACTAGGCTCTGTTAAAGAGTTTTATGATGTATCTAGTTTGTATACGATGTCTCGTGTGAAAAAGGGTGGAGACTACGAATACTACTATATGGTAGATAGTACGCCAAGTGAGGAATCAACGATTGGTGTTCAAGAGGAATCACCAGAATCATATCCTAAAATGAAACAAGTATTTGAAACAGGGAAAGTACAATTTCAGTTATCAAATGATGCAAAATATGGTGCTGTACTAGCTATTTATGCTCCGATAAAAAATAAGTCTGGAGAAGTGATTGGATTATTGGGAGCAGATTTGGACGCAACAGCTGTTTATAAAGCCATGGATGCCAATAAAATGAAAATTATTACTATTACACTGATTATCTTAATAGTAGGAATTTGCATTGTTTACTTCTTCACAAATTATTTAACGAAACCTATACGAAAATTAACATCACAAGTGAGAAAAGTTGGTAATGGTGATTTAACTGTCGTGATAGAAACAGGTCGAAAAGATGAAATTGGACTTTTAACACAAGCATTTAAACAGATGGTATTAGATTTACAAAATATTATTCTTGGCATCAACGTTGGGTCCAAACAGTTAATTGACACGACCAATTCAGTGGCTAAAAGTAGCGAGAAGGCAAGTGAAGCAATTAGCCAAATTTCTGCGTCCGTTCAGGAAGTATCTGCAGGAGCGCATGCACAGTATAAAAGCTCGGAGGAAAGCTCTGTTACATTAGAGCAAATGTCAGAGGGTATTCAACAAATTGCTGAAGCTTCTTCAAATGTATCTCAATTATCTTCGATTAACTTACAAAATGTAGAGCTCGGAAATAGTAATATTGAAAAAGTAATTCATCAAATGAATGTTATTCATCAATCTGTTCAATTATCGGCAAATGCAATTAAAAAACTTGAAAATCAATCAAATGAAGTTTCACTTATTATAAATATCATTCGTGACATTGCTTCACAAACGAATCTACTTGCATTAAATGCTGCGATTGAAGCGGCGAGAGCTGGTGAATCCGGAAAGGGCTTTGCTGTAGTAGCTGAAGAAGTAAGAAAGCTAGCTGAGCAATCTGAAAAATCAGCAAATAGCATATCGGATTTGATTTCTAAAATAAATGTTGATACGAGTTTAACAGTACAAACAATGAATGTTGTAACAGAAAATGTCGAAGACGGTATACAAGCTGTTGAAGAAGCTGGAAAATCATTTGAAAGTATTCTCCACTCTATTCATGGCGTAGTATCTCATACGAAACAAGTTTCTGTAACTTCAGAAGAAATGTCAGCATTCTCGGAGGAAATTACAGCAGGAGTCATGGAAACGACGATGCTTGCAAATAAGGCAGCAAAGGCAACAGAAAGTGTTGTCGACCGAACAATAGAACAAGAAAACTACAATCAAGATATCCTTCATGCCGTTTTAAGACTTAATAAAATGGCGGAAGATCTTGAAAAAACTGTTTCAAAGTTTGATGTAGGTGTCAAAAACCCAGACAATTCCCATATGATTTAAGAATGAAAAGATAATCTTTAGTATTAAATTCTAATATTATGTAATTTTGCTATCGATTATTTTTTTGAGGTTGGGATGGGACTGAATCCTTTAAATGAGACAGTCTCAAAAAAGCATCATCCTACCAGTTGTCGATAAGAATCGGCGACTGGTTGTTTAGTTTTATTTGAATTCGAGTATTGTTATCTTTAATTTTTGAGATTTTCCCTCATAAGGGATGCTACTTGTATATTTTCTTGATTAGAAGTCTTTTCTAATTGTTCGATAATTAACTTCTGTCTTTCCACAGGGTGATTCTGACTTAGTTTAGCTTTTGCTTCAATTTTTGTAATTTTAATTTTGAACGCTACAATCCCCTTACTCATTCCCTCAATAAAACTAGGTTCAACTGTGCCCAAATTGTATGGACTATCAGGACTTTCATATTTATTTACTAAGTTATTTAAAGAATCAAATATCACTTTGTCATCTTCAAGTATCTCCATCATTCCATATAAATGTATAGCTACATAATTCCAAGTAGGTACTGCTTTAGTTGTTTCGTACCAAGAAGGTGAAATATAACAGTGTGGACCTTGAAAAACCACAAGAACTTGTTTGTCTTCTACATCCTTCCACTGTCCATTCGCTCGTGCAAAATGACCATATAAAGAATTTTCATCTTTATTTAATATCAGTGGAAGATGAGTAGCGTAGGGTTCTCCTTTATTCTGAGAAAATACTGTCGCGAAGCTGAACCTTTCAATAAAGTCATAAATAATATCTTTATTTTTGATTTCAAAATGTTTAGGTATAAACATAGTTATGCTACCTCGTTTCAATTTAATTTGAAGATGGTTTTATCCTAAATATTTGTGAATCTGAGTAACAGTACCAGATTGATTTTAGGTACCAGTGGTTTCTATTTCTTAACCCTTCGGCATCTTGCTCATATCCATATACAACACATTCCAGCGGTGACCATCTAAATCAGCAAAACCAAATCCGTACATCCAACCTTGGTTCTCAGAGGGGGCACCAAAAATTGTACCTCCAGCCTCTACTGCCCTCTTCGCTATATCATCTACTTCTTCTTTGCTGTCTGCATCAATGGAAAATAATACTTCAGTAGCTTGTTTTGTATCGACTATTTCATGCTTGGTAAAATTTTCGAAAGTGGAAATAGGAAAAAGCATTACGGTAGCATTATTATCTCCGATGACTAATTGCACTTGATCGCTATTGCCAAGTGGTGTATTAGTCGAAAATCCAAGTTTGCTATAAAACTCTTTTGATTTATTTGTATCTTTAACCGGCAAGTTGATCCAAAATTGTTTTGTCATAATCATTTCTCCTTTTGTAGTTTAATTCTACTCTCCCATATATTCTTCAGTAAGGTATTAAACACCTTCTTCCACTACCCTTCCCCTTTAGTTCAATAACTATAAATCTGGAACAGTAAAAGGCTTGCCGATTACTTTTTTCGATCAAGCCTTTTTATAATTAACTGTTTAAAGAAGAAGCACCTTTTTTAAAATATTCCTGCCGTTTAGCACCTGATACAGCTTTCAATGCCAATAACCCTAATAGGAAGAAGGCAAATGAACCTATTAACCCCACCAGACGGATCGAAGTTAATTCAGCGGCTAAACCTATTAAAACCGTTAAAGCAACAATGAAACCTGCTTCAATGACACTAAAGATGCTTCCGAATCTTCCCATCATCCTCACAGGAACATGATTTTGGTAGAAAGTCAAATACCCTGTATTAGCGAACGTTACAGCAATCCCCATTAAAAATACACCCGGCGCTGCATTAAAAAAGCCACTCGAACTATAAAGTACTATATAACCTATTGAGGTAAAAATGGTACCAATACCTATTAAAAGATTAACTGCAAGTTGTTTTGAAAATACTGAATTAATAATTGATCCTATTATTATTCCAGCTCCAAAGATACTTAGTAAAAACCCATAATTGGTGTCTGAAATTGAAAGTACTCCTTTAGCAAATGCTGCCTCGAGAGAATCTATTGCAGTCATGAATATAGTAGTACCACTAAATAATAAATATATCTTTGTGACATAGCTATTTCCCTTACTGAAATTAAAAACAACCCGAAAATCATTTTTTATCAAATTCCATGTAAATCTTTGCTTCTCTGTCTCTTTGAGTCTTGAATCAACATTAGGTAGCATCATTATAATAAGTGCCGAAAAAAATAACGCCACTGCATTCACATGGATGGCAGTATAAGGAGTACCCATCCAAAATAAAATCCCAGCAATAGTAGGACCTATTAGTGAACCACAAGAGTTGATAAAACTACGTAGTGCATTAAAACGTTGCCGATCTTTATCAGGTATTAGTTTAGTCATATAAACCATAGATGTAGGTTCGAAAATAGCACTTCCCATATTAATGATAAACGCTAGTACATAAACATAAATAAGTGAAGGTGAGAATGGAATTAACGCAATACATATTGCTCGAAAAACATCTAATCCCATCATAAGTTGTCGAGTATTTACCCGATCAATTAAACTACCTGCCCAAGCATTCGAACATATAGTTGCAATTGGACGTAGTATATATAATAAAGCAATTGCAAGTGGGGAACCTGTTTCATTCAATATAATTAAATTTAGTGCGATTAGGTAAACCCATGCACCCACATTTGAAATGCCTATTCCCCCTAATAGTATTAAAGGATACTTCCATCTGGACATAATCACCACTCCTATTTTATTTGTTTGTAAAACAAAATAAAAAAACTCACCCCCAAGATAGTTATCTTGGGGGCGAGTCATATCGCGGTGCCACCCCAGTTCATCTCTACATTGCTGTAGAGGCCTTATCAAGTACGGCTTTGTAAATAAATTACCTGCGATACTCTATCTCTTTAACGTGAGAATACGTTGCATCATCATTGTTCCAACAAACAAATCCAATGCACAGCTCCAAGCCTTGTTTCAACACATTTCCTATCCCTCTTTTTCAGCTACCAGAGGTCTCTGTAGATAGTACGGATGTTTACTCTTCTTTTCACAGCTTTTATATAGAATTTTCTAAATATTATACTATATTAAATTAAAATTCAATATAAAAAAGAAGACCACTAATTATTTCTATTTCAATTATAGAATTATTTGCATTTATAGTATTGGTGTTACAGAAATTATTTACTTCATGCATACCACAACTTATTCTTATTCAACAAAACTGCCCTTCTTCTATAAAACTTTCGCAAAAGAATGATATAAATTATACAAGCATATCCCTCAATTTAAATAATCTAGATAATAAAAATTTATTCATTTCTAGATACTCTTTATGAGTAGTAATTAATCTGATTTATGTTAGAACACTTTATTGATACTTCTCCTATTTCATACTTATAAAATCGTCGATTGAGCGAGTGACTGTCACCTAACAGCATGAGTCCATTCATAAAAATCCTCACTTTTTACCACAGGAATCGTAGTTTTCACAACCATAGAAAAGTTATCTTCAATATGTTGTTGAATTACTAAAATTGAATGGTTTAATTGATTATTTTGCTAATGCAAAATACGACTTAACTAAAATTATGTGAAAATAACACATAATTTTGATTAAGTCGTATCGCTAATTTTCTATTTTGTTAAAATGAAGCTCGTATTATTTTAAACTTTTAGATAAAAAACCTGAGCAACACTAAATCTTGTAACCTATTTAAAATTAAACCTTTTAGTCAACTGTTAGTCTAGAATCTAACATTTCGCTTGATTTAAAAATAGCTTATAGTTTCTAATACATACTTTCCATTTTGTAATTGGTTAAATTTCAAATAAACGTTGATTCTGTTCATTGGGCTATAGTTTTTTGGTTGGAAAGAAAACTCAAAAGTTGCAAACCCAGTACCAACATAAGAATCTTCATTTTTTATTTGAGATGTTGTGACTTTTTTTACTGCCTTAGAATAGTTTGCAATGTCTGCTTTTGAATTCGCTTTACGTGCATCTTTTACTTTATATTTGTATTTATCCAACGAATAACCGTATCCGAGCATATAGTTAGTATCTGTTTTGGTCACTAAGTGTTTTTTCGCATATACTTTAAAATTATCTGTGTTTCCGTCACCTAAAGAAGTACCGTAAATTTTGATTAGTTTTGCAGCTTCTGGTCTTAATTCGCTCATAACTGTTTTTGTTTTAAATTTCTTAGGTAAAGTGATTACTCCTTTTTTTGAAACTACCGGTGTAGTACTTGCTGTTTTAACCGCTTTACTTGTAGATGTAACGTTACTTGTCGCTGAAGCTCCTACTGTCCCATATACTAAGCTGCATGCAAGGATCATTGACATAACGATAACTTTTTTGAATTTCTTACTTCGTTGTTTCATAAAGTTTTTACCATCCTTTTCGCATTATCTTTTATCCAATTTTTATCATTGATAATTTATTTTACCATAATAAAATCCACAATTTACTTAACATCACTAATACAGGATAAATTTACTGAATACGAATTATAAGATAGAAATATCTTCCTATCCACTTTTAAAATTCCATTAAATTTTAGCTTTTATTTATTATTTATTGACTATAAAACCCTCCGTAATTCCTAAGTAAAATTGTAAAAAGTAGGATAGATCAACAAGCAATTAAAAATGGAAGATATCAACTTCTCCTTAACCCCAAAAAGGCTATCCTTTTTGGGACGCCTTTTTTCTTCGCTTATCGCTTTTTTTAAATTTTATTTCTAAAGGTGAATTTGGATAAACATTTTACGCATGAATAAAGCATCATCTATTATCATTATACTTGCCATTTTCTTATCCTCTTTCTTTGTTCTAAGTAAACGATTTAAAAGTATGTTTCTAGTACTTTTAGTATTCTACCGTTGTAAAAATTCAGAAATAAATCTTTGTTATGCACAGACTTATGACTCATTGTACCAGTAAGTTTTTTACCGTTTAAGTATGTTACCCCATCTTTTACAACAATGCTGTTACTTACTAACTTATCCTCGACAAACACTTTATTTGTATTTTTCATAACCTTGCTGACTTTCTTAGTCTGACCTGGGGTTACAAAATAGCCATTTTTAACTGATACTTTTATCCCTTGTAGAGTTACTGTTTGGTTCTTTTTCAAAACAACATAACCTGAACCATAAATACGTTTATTACTAGCATAAAAACTTTTTTCATACTTTGAATCGGATGAATTTCTTGCAGATGTGTAATTCTTTTGCGCCTTCATTTCTCTTATGGTGTATTCAGATGTTGTTTTATGCTTGTACTCGAAGTCAAGATTTTTTGCTTGTACTTCTGAAGTTTGCACTGTTGTTAGAGCCGTGATTGCTAGTAAGGCAGTTAAAGCGAAAATTAAGAATTTTTTAAATTTCATGATTAGTTACCCCATCCTTTTTCTTATAAAATTTTATCCAATATTTATCATTTACGATTTATTTTACCATAATAGAAACAACAAATTACTTAACATCACTAAAACAGGATAAATTCACTAAAATATGAATTATAAGATAGAAACATCTTCCTACTCACTTTTAAACTTGCGCTTAAAGAGTAGCTTATCTAACTGTTCGATGAAAAAATGGCAACTCCGTCGTTCACCAACTCTTTTCATAAATGTATTCTTTTTATGATACAAAATATAGAAATAATAAAAAGGACTGCATTTACAGTCCTTTTCATTATTCATCCACCTTTACACGAATTTCCCCTGAATAGTAGTTGCATTAAACCTTTTTAACTACAAACTATCTAAATAGCAAACTTTCGCCTATTTCTTCTATAAAACTTTCGCAAAAGAAAGATATAAATCATGTCATATATAAAAGTAGCAATTGAAAGTATCGTAATCAGTTCTGTTCTGAAATAAATATAGAATGCAATACCAGCAAATAAGCTTCCTAGCATTTTAAAAATCGCGATAGACATAGATTGACCGCTTAAATTACCTCTTCTTAATAATAGAGAAATAAATAGTACAGACATCATTAGATTTTGTGAAAAGGCAGCATATTTCCCTTCAACATCATTAAACTCATATGTCATCGCCATGATGATAAGAAAACTAACTGCGAGTGCTAAGAGAAATGACGAATAAAAATACTTTGATGAAATAGCACTTTTGTTTTCTTTTCGTCCATAGATTAGATATTGCATCAAAATAATAATGTCTAGTAAAAACCAAATAAGTGTAATCATTTCTTGTGGCCCCGTATGTCGGAAAATGAATGTAAAAATAAATTCCCATGAAATATTTGCACAAATGGCTACCATCGGCATTCCATAATTTTTATCTTGAAATCCACGTTTGATGATTAACATATAAGCAATAATCCAAAAAAGACCAGTGCCTAATTGTAAAATAGAAAGAAGGTCTCCCTGATTGAGCAAACACATCCCCCTCTATAAACAATCTTGATAATAAAAAATTTATTCATTATCTAGATACTTTATGAGTAGGAATCTGTTTTATCGATACTCTTCCCAAATTTCAAATGGGCCTCAATAAATCAAATAGTCTTTCTAAATTCTTGAGGATTCATACTACTATTCTCTTGTAATTCTTCAACTTCAACCTTCTTTTTCTTCGGTTTCCAAACAGATAAAATAGCCAAAGCTAAACTAACATCTGCGATCCACTCCAAGGCTATGGTAGATGTATTCCAACTTATTGAATCATCAAAGAAGAATAGTTCGCGTAATCCTTCTGTCATAAAGCGCATTGGCAGCCAAGGATAGATCCAGTCCTTATAAAAGGCTGGCATTACTTCTGGTGTCATTTGTAGTAAAGGAATGCCGAAGAATAATAACAATACGAATATCGGAATACCCGCAAATCCAATCCAGCTTAGGACAGCGAATATCATTAATGTAAAGCTACAGCTTGCTAAAGTTAAAAATAGCGCTGTATCCATAAAACTTGGAAACTCATAATCTAGTATTGATGATGCCACCCAAGTTAGGCCAAATCCTGCTACAACACCGATCAACAAGCTAACCAATAGCTGAAGTAATCGTGCTCCCAATTTTTCTTTTTGATTGTTAAAGCTACGTTTTTGCATTGAAAGATAGATAAAAACTGCTCCTATTAGACTACCAAACCAAAGTGGTTGGAACAGCGATAAAGGTGCATTACTTAAGGTACCCGTTGGATGAACCATTGTCGTTGATTTTGTAATCGGTGTTGTTAAAATTTTAGCCTGCTCTACCGATAATTTTGCATTCTTTGCTTGTAATGCACTTAATATTTCTGTACTCATTTTTCCGTTGATTTTATCAACTATTCCATTTAAAGCTTGGTTTACTACATTTGCTATATTGGCATTTTTCCCTTGATTCACCAAAAGTTTAATTTCTGGTGAAACAGGTGATTTTGTTTGTAAAGACATGTATTTTTCACTAAAATCCGATGGAATGACGATTGCCCCATAATAGCTTTGGTCATCCATTCCTTTTTGCATATCCTCTTGATTTTTTAGGTCCCATTTAATCATTGGCTCGTCATTCGTTTTATTCTTTTCAGACGCTTGTTGAATACCCTTCAAGATGGTTTCACCCACATTATTCTTGCCTATGCCTTGATCTTCATTGACTACCGCAATTTTCAAGTTTTTTGGTGTTTGATGAGCAGTTGGAATTTGCGTACAACTAAAGATGAAAATCAACAGCAACGCAACAATTGGTGCAAGTATTAAAAATTTATAGTTCTTCATCAAATCTCTCCTTTCAGATAATGAACACGATGTTCATTTATAAACATACTGTTTATTATATTCAAGATAGTGTAATATACAATAAACAATAAAATTCACCTTGTTGATTTTTAAACACTTATATACTATATGTTCATTATCTATTGATTTAGGAGATGTTTTTATGACTCAATCCAAACAAGATCGCCGAATACTGAAAACAAAAAGTGAAATTAAGCAAGCATTGACAGAGCTAATGGAAAAGAAGCGTTTTGAAGCGATCACCGTTCGAGATTTAACGGAAAGAGCGAATATTAACCGAGGTACATTTTACTTACACTATCAGGACAAATATGACTTATTGGAACAATGTGAAGACGAAGTTATAAAAAACATTTTAGAGAATGTACGTGACGTACAGGTATACGATTTAGAAGTATTAATCGCAAACGAAAAACCTTTTCCTTTTATCGTTACAATTTTAGAATATATGCGAGAAAATGCCGACTTTTTACGAGCTATTCTTGGACCAAATGGGGACCCCTCATTTCAGGAAAAATTAAAAGAAGTCATGATTCAAAACTTCTTCTTTAAAAAATTAAATAATCCTTCAACAACTGTACCTATTGAAATCTTGACAACTTATATTTCGGCCGCTCATTTAGGAGTGATCCAACAATGGCTAAATACCGGGATGAAGCAATCACCAGAAGAAATGGCCTCGATTCTTTTTAGAATTATTACGAAAGGACCCATTGAAGCAATCGGTCTTGGTAGACATACACATAAAAAATAAACGAATTTTATCTATGTAGAGATACGGTATGATCCAACTGAAAAAAGACAATAAATTTATTTAATTTTAAAACCTAAAACAAGCATAACCCCGTTCTAAACTTAGGACGGGGTTATGCTTGTTTTATTTTCTATATAAGATTCTTCACTGTACTTAAAAATATAACAATAAAGTCGTTTAAAAATCTAGGTTATATTTAATAATAGCGCCCGATTGTTGAATATGTCTTTTTAAGTAAAACGCACCTGAATATATTCTCCTGATACAAGGATAAACTCCATCATTATGGGAATTATATCTTTCAAAAGGTGGTGTGCCTAATGAATAAAACTATACTCCCCATATTCATTATCACTTTTCTTCTGCTCAGTTTAGGTGGAGAAAATACAGAAGCAAAGGTGGATACTGAAGCAATACCCCAAAATCAATTTCCAAGTTTAATGGAAAGGGCATTCCTAAGAAGCTTAGATGGAACAATTCTTGATATAATGCAAAAGCACGGTGATAATCAGTTATTCGAATATGGGAGAATAGAAAAGGTATCTGGAAACGATCGATATGACATTACATTAAGAGTGATCGGATTTGAAGGTGCGCATGGCCCTCCATACAAGTTAATTCGTATGACTATCCGGATACCCGCTGACAAAGGAGATACCAATTATACTGTTTTATCCTATTCCCATCGACATATCTCTGACAAAGAATTTGAGCAGTTAACTAAATATGCTACGTATGATTAATGTAAATATCCTATGGGCCAGCCTTTAGGCAATGGGATAGCGATATTCCTTGTTAAAGAAAATGGCCTTAAATGAAAAAATGAACACTTATCCTTTTTCAAGGATAGCGCCCATTAATTGAATAACGTTTATCCTTCTATTAGCTGGTTTAGTTCAATAAAAAAGGTCATCTTAAAAGACTGAACTGACCCCACTGGGTTAGACAAAACAAAAAAGCATCTTTAAAGGAATTCGGGTATTAGTTACCTAACTATTTCTTTGGAGGTGTTTTTTCTAATGGGGACAAGAGTAAGTTATCCGTATGAAATAAAAATGAAAGCAATTGAAATGAAATTAGCGGGAATTCCAGTACGGGAAGTAATGGAAACTTTGAACATTCGAAATAAAACACAGGTAGAAACATGGATGCGATGGTATAGAAATGGAGAAATTCATCGCTTTGAACAGCCAGTTGGCAAACAATATACCTTCGGTAAAGGTCCTGAATATGAAAGCGAACAGTCAAGATTAGAAATGGAGAATCGTTATTTGAAACAACAAATTGAAGTGTTAAAAAAGTACGCAGAATTGGAGAGGAAGTGGTTGGACAAGTAGCAGTGGAATTAATCGATTCATACAGAGGGAAAGTAACAGTACAAATAATTTGTGCTCATTTAGGTGTACCAAGATCTACTTATTATCGTTGGAAGAAAATATCAACCAATACAAAATCAAAAATCGCTCTTGAACAAAAGATAGGCGATTTATGTAAAGCAAATAAATTCAGATATGGTTATCGAAAAATTACAGCTCTTTTACGAAAAGAGGAGTTAGTAAACCATAAAGTTGTTCAACGTGTTATGCAAAAATATAATTGGCAATGTCGTGTGAAAGTGAAAAAGCGTAAAGCTACTGGACAACCCTATTATGTAGCTGAAAACTTAATGAACAGAGAATTTAAAGCAACGCAGCCACTGCAAAAACTAGTAACCGATATTACGTACTTGCCTTTTGGGGGAAAGCAATTATATCTTTCAAGTATTTTAGATGTATATAATAGTGAGATTGTAGCGTATTCGATTGGAGATTGTCAGGACACAACATTTGTATTAGATACACTGTCTCAAATCGATAATTTACCCGAAGGATGTATTCTTCATAGCGATCAAGGTTCGGTTTATACGTCCTATACGTATCAAAGAGCAGTAAAAGCAAAAGGCATTACCATGAGCATGTCCCGTAAAGGAACGCCCGCTGATAATGCCCCAATCGAATCGTTTCATGCGACGCTAAAGTCAGAAACGTTCTATCTCGACGGATTAACTCGCACTACAACGGCAATTGTAGAGCAAACCGTACGGGACTATATAACTTATTATAACAATACTCGAATTCAAATAAAACTAAACAACCAGTCGCCGATTCAATATCGACAACTGGTTGGATGATGCTTTTTTGAGACTGTCTCATTTTAAGGGTTCAGTCCCAGACAGCTCCGTTGTTTTTATTGCTATTCGCTTTTTTCTGTGCTCGCCAAGTATTAATCATACTAGGAACCCCTACAATCATACTCACCATAAAACTCCACATTACAAACCGCCAATTTGTTGTGAATATCGCCACTCCTATGAAAATTGCTAACTGCCCCACAAGTGCAAACCATGAAGTTATCCAAGCAATTTTTAGATTTTCTTTCATTCCCTTCACTCCTCTTATCTATTATAAATAGGATTGATCCCATACAAAACTACTGTTTTGTTATATACCAATTATTTTAAATCCCCTTATTTAAAGCAATTGCTATTCTCTACTAAACAGTTATATATTCACAATTATAACACATTAAACTATTTTTAGTTTTTCTTATATATACTTTCATCTTTCTTATTCTTTAACTAAATACTGCGTTAGTTTAAGTGAATTCTTCACAATCTTCACTATACAATTTACCATTTTATTCAACAGTCTGGCCCTTTAATGTAAAAAGCACAGATCCATTACTCTGGAAATGCGCCCGATTGTGGCAGATCGTTAGTTCAATTCAATTTACCCTTTAATAGCCCTTTAAATCGCTGACGTTCCTTTTTGTCCCTTAGCAAATTTCTAACCCTCTTTCTCGATGAAAAATATTGCCTAATTTCTTTATCTCCTTCTATCAATTTAAGCACAGATGGTTGAGTAATCACTAATTCTTGGAACCAATATTTTTCTTTAACTAAACTTATATTAACTTCAGTCTTTTCTTCTTTTGATAAGGTTAGGTATTTAACATAAGAAAAAATATTTTTTATTATTCCCCAAATTGCTTCTTCGTTTGTCTTCATCTAATTCCCTCATCTATATTTTTGTTGTTCAATTAACCTGGTTCGTTAGTTCAAGTGTAATCCTCCACAATCTCGATTGCATTATAAATATGTGTTTACTTTTCTCAACAAAATGACACTTTAAATAAAAGACGCGTTTCTAAGTAAACGCGCCCTTTAATGGAATAACTAAAACATCTCTCAAACTTATATTATTTAAAATAAAGCCTCCGGTAGCTTAATTAATACAAACCCCTATATAAAATTTCACAATAGTTATTATTCCTCTAATACAAATGTATTTTCTACCCCTATCATCTTCTTTAATGTTTTACCTAAAGCATAATGATTGGGTAAATCCTTTTGTAAAATACAAATTATATTCCCTGCTTCTTCAGGAGACAAATTTGTTAGCTGCAAAAATTCAGCGTTATCATAAATATACGAAACTAAGTATTCGTAATAATCATCATTTCTATCTTCAACATTTAAGCCCACATTGTATAATCTAACTCTTGTCCCCGCCCATATCTTGCTTTTATCATTAATGTTTGCTAAAGGAATCCATTTATCTATTTTCATGTGACACCTCTTCAAAGTATTGTATCCTAAATTAACCCCACCGTTAGTGTAAGTTCATTTGTTGATAATCTCAATTGGATTATACAGAAATAGGTGATTACTTTCCTCCACAATCTGGCCCTATACATCAAGAAAGAGCGCAATTTCTACTATAGAATTGCGCCCTATAATTGATAAGCCCTCCAATTAAATTTCCACCTAGTTCTTCTTAGTTCTTCAATTATCATTAAAGTCGAGAAAACAATGGTGGCACTAAGAAAAATTATTGCAAAGATTAATCCAGACATAGCAGAATTAAAGACTCCGCTATTTATTCTTCCATCCCCACCTCCAAGACTTCCACCAAGGAACACAGTAAAGACCAAACCTAAAATTAGTACTAAACCAGAGTATAAAAACTTCCTCATATTAATTCACCCTTTTAAACTTTTGTAATTCACTGTAGTTATTGAACAATCCTGCCCTTTAACTCAATACCAATTATTTCAAAAGCTTATTATTTAGGCAATCCCTGGCCCGATTGTTGAATAACATGACTGGCGGATTTTAAACGACTTTATTGTAAATTAAACGACTTTATTATCTCTGTACACCAACCAAAGGAAAAACTGTGTTGCTATCAAATGCTTTGAAAGTTTAATCTGTTTTCAGCTTAGCATAAGGTTCGTCACTAGGTGGTGTTAGAATAAGGAAAGGATATGATTTTGTATCTCCGCTGTGGATTGGATCTTGTTTAGTCATCCTTGGGGTAATTTCATTATTACCATATTTACAAAAGAGAAAGACGGAATAAGTGGTTTAAAGTTTATTTACATCTTTATTCCCTTTTCGCTAAATTTACTTTTTGATTATGCATTGATAATGATAGCTTTTTGCTAGGTGTCTAGTCTTCAATTCGGTAGCTATATTATTCTTATAAAGCAAGCATCTTTCTTGTTAGCTTAGATTACAAAAAAAGATGTAGTGTTTATAATAAATTGTTATCAAACTTTGTTTTATACCAACATACGCAAAATATTACCAAGCTCATTGATCAATAAGTTCTCACTTAAATATGCCTAATAATATTCGAATGTTTAAATGACTTGTAAATACTAAATCCTAAAATAATTCTGTGAGTACCTGGCACCATACTCTAAGCTTCCGTATATCCTCATATAGTTTCACTGCTTTTTCCGTTCCTTTCCTTCCCTTCCCTGCTTGGAAATGCATCAGATAATACAAAAGATTTTTATCGCTGCCTTCCGCTTCAATTTTTTCTACAAGGGCAACATTAAGTTCATATCTTCTTCAATCAACCTTTCTACCGTATTTCATTAGTTTTTCATATCATTTGACAATGAATTTTATTTAATTTAACATAAACTTAAAATATTTTAATTAAATTTTTTTAAGTTTATTGCAGAAAGGAGAAAATAATGTGTTGAATGAACTCTTTGAAGATTTGTATATGAAACTTACTATGAATTTTTATAAAAAGACCGCTCACGGCCAAGTAGAGATTGAAAATTTAAGTGCTGTAGAAATGGCATGCCTTGAAGTTGTATATTTCTTAAAAAAACCTACCTATAGCGAGCTTGCAGAGTTTTTTAATATATCACAGCCGAATGCAACTTATAGAATCAACAAATTGATTAAAAAAGGGTATCTTACAAAATTCAATGACGAAAAAGATAAACGTGTATATTACCTCCAAGTAACAGATAAATTTATGGAGTATTACTCTCTTAATGATAATTTTATTAATAAAATAATTACAAATTTGAAAAACAAATGTACCGCAGAGGAAATAGAACAATTTGAAAAAATGTTAAAAATACTAACAAAAGAAGCTATGGAATAATTACAAATGGAATTAAAATTCGCAAAATAAAATAAGCAATATTTAAACAGTGGTGCAGTTCTACGTAGCAAGAAGATGGATTCAAAAGATATTAATTCGGAACCCATTCAGAGGTATTTCACAACAATGATACTTATAGAAAGAGATGTTAATATATGAAAAAAACAATAAAAGAACAAAAGTCGATATTAATTATTCTTCTAAGCAATATATTCATTGCATTTCTCGGAGTTGGTCTCATCATTCCAGTTATGCCATCATTTATGAATATCATGCATTTATCAGGAAAAACGATGGGTAATCTTGTCGCCGTATTTGCGGTGGCACAACTACTTATGTCACCACTCGCAGGTCGTTGGGTTGACCGTTATGGCAGGAAGAAAATCATCACAATTGGTTTATTCCTTTTTGGTATTTCAGAACTTATCTTTGGTTTAGGCACGCATGTATCGGTGCTTTATCTATCAAGAATGTTAGGGGGAATTAGTGCCGCCTTTATTATGCCAGGTGTTACTGCATATGTTGCAGATATTACATCAGTTCAGGAACGACCAAAAGCGATGGGTTATATTTCTGCCGCAATTAGTACTGGCTTTATTATAGGACCTGGCTTTGGTGGCTTTATTGCTGAATACGGTATACGCATGCCCTTCTTCTTTGCGGCAGCAATTGCCTTTTTAGCGTGTATTTCATCAATATTTATTTTAAAAGAGCCGCTAACGAAGGAACAGCTTGCAGAGATTTCTGCTAAAACAAAGCAAACAAGCTTTATAAACGATTTAAAAAAATCACTTAATCCACTTTATTTCATTCCATTTATCATTGTATTTGTACTCGCCTTCGGTTTATCTGCATATGAAACTGTTTTCAGCCTATTTTCTGATCATAAATTCGGCTTCACGCCGAAGGACATTGCAGCCATTATTACAATAAGCTCAATCTTCGGTGTTATAGTACAAATATTTATGTTTGGAAAAATGATAGATAAACTCGGTGAAAAGAAATTGATCCAATTATGTTTAATTGCAGGTGCAATATTAGCGGTTACGTCCGGCATTGACGACATTTTTATCAAAAACTGCCGGTAACGAACAAGGATTTATTGCTGGAATGAACTCAACCTATACGAGCTTAGGTAATATCATCGGACCAATGTTAGGCGGAATACTATTTGACGTAAACATCCACTATCCTTACCTTTTCGCAGCTGTTATTATGGTCATTGGCCTCGGTATTACATTTGTGTGGAAAGAAAAACAATTGACAGAAAGCTTGGTGGAATAATTAGAAAAGTGCGGGAAGCCTTCGGAACAATCAAAACCCAAATTTTTCCTGTGGTTCTTCAAAGTAACTCTCTTTGTGGGCCTAGACAAACCCATATTTCACGATAAATTTGAAAAATCCCTTTTGAAAAAAGATTGATCAAAAGGGATTCTTATTCAACAGATTTAAGTTTGATATTTATAAAAAAGTTTGATTATTTTCTATCTTTAGGAAATATTAATAAATTGATTGTGAAATAGGATCACTAATAAGGACGACCGAATTGTATCCAATCACTTTTGGTTAAAACGGCCTTGTTCCGGGTCCCCGGACTATTCAACATATGCCAAGATGTATATTGTTCGGCATAAGGATTAAATGCTGAAATTCCGTCAACAGGAACAATGACATGATATCCCCGAAAAGCAGCGCTTGTCGCTGTATGAAGAACTGCACCATTAGCTGCATACCCGGTAACGATTACGTTTTTAATGTCGTGCTCTTTTAGGATTTGATCGAGATCGGTTTCATAAAATTTATCAACGTTTGATTTCACAACAGGTTCATTGGACAAGGGAGAAAGCTGAGGAGCAATATCTGAGGCATTTCCATTATGTGTAAGACTATAGACAACTAACATGCCCCGTTCACGGCTTTTCGTCAGTAACGGTTTGATATTTGAGATGGATGCAATACAGCGAGGATTATTACATATCGTCGCTTCCATATCTAAAACGAGCAGTGCGCTTGTTTTCGGATCAACAGTGACAATTTGCAGCTTAGGCGGAGGCGGAGCAAGAACGTAATTCCATTCATCAATGATCGTCGTGTTATTTCTTGTTGCATAATCGATCAAATGATTACAGTAAGGACAATAATAAATCATCTTCATCCTCCCCAAGGCATCTTATATGTTACCTAATTTATTCAGTCAAATTGAAAAGGTGAGGATAGGTAATTGGTAAAAGTTAATTGAATTCTCTAAATTAGACACTGTTCTGTAGCTTACGTTTTACATTCGCTACAAAAACATTTGCCAAATGAAACCTCTTCTCTATTTTTAAGGTGTGTTGTAAGACTATTTTTTATCATTGTGTTGTTTTGAATTATTTGGAGGTTTATTTAACTATGAAATATATACCCTGTATGATTACAATTGGAAACTTTATTTGCGGACTTCTTGCCATTCGTTCTTTGTTCTTTCAAGATTTCTATTCAGCAGTGTTCTTCATTTTTTTTGGTATGTTTCTCGACTTTTTCGACGGCATGGTCGCACGTAAACTAAATGCAGTTTCGGACATTGGGAAGGAACTGGATTCTTTTGCTGATTTGATCACGTTTGGTGTGGCTCCTGCTATGCTCGCTTATAATGTAGCGTTGTATAGTATTCCGTTTATTGGGATTTTGTGTACGCTGGCATATGGCACTTGTGGAGCGATTCGCCTTTCCAGATTTAATGTTCTTCAAAGCAAGTCTCCGACATTCATTGGAATGCCTATTCCATTAGCAGGAATATGTCTTGTTATATTAAGTTTCATGAATAACTCAATCGTATTGGCATTAAGCACATGTGTACTTTCATATTTGATGGTAAGCACAATTAAGTTTCCACATTTTAAAAGACTTACGGTTGAAAATTCCGAGGTGGAAAAATGGGAACAATTCAGGAATTAATCGCATCTTATGGGTATCTAGCAATTTTTTTAATGTTGATTCTTGGCATAGTTGGATTGCCGGTACCCGATGAAGTCCTAATGACAATTGTCGGTTATTTTACAAATATTCATATCCTGAATTATGAACTTTCTATTTTCATTAGTTTTGCTGGAGCGCTTATGGGGATGATGATAAGTTATGTAATCGGAAGAAAAGCTGGTCGTCCTTTAATAGCCAAATATGGGAAATGGATCGGATTGAAAGAAAAGAGAATGATGAAAGTGGAAAGGTGGATGAATAAATATGGGCCGTATTCACTTGTTTTCGGGTACTTTATTCCCGGTTTCAGACATGTAACCTGTTACTTTGCGGGAATCGGCAAAATGGAATTAAAAACATATATTACGTTTGCTGCGATTGGTGCTTTTTTATGGTGTTTCACTTTCATTACAATTGGAAAGTTCATTGGGATTATACATGATTAATACAATCCCATTTCCTAGATACATAACCCAATTGGCTATCATCGACGTTGAGTGTTGAATTCAGAATGGACCATTCGATACTCGTTTCAGACCATTGAATAACCTAAAAGGAGTCCACTCGATAACCAGACAGTCTATGTCGCAACATCAGAACGATATTAATCAGCTTTAAAGATCTAATTTATTTTCGATAACGTAAGAAGTAATTCTTAGCTTTTTCATTATGGATTTGAAAAATAATCTTATAAAAATGGCATTCAGATACTGGAATGGGCAGGATGGCGTATACTGTTAAAGGTTTTAAAATTAAATAACTTTAATATCAATGAACCCCTGTTTTCCCACTCGCAAATCTGTTGTTTTTTTATTGATCTTTCTTCAGGTTCAATAGACTAAGATCTACAACCTAAAACAAGAAGTACTAACCAAGTTAGTACTTCTTGTTTGTATTCATATTATTTTTTGTCCGAATACACCAATTGGAGCAAATTCATCTAGTGTATCAAGAAATAGAAATTATTTGAAAATCTACCACATCACGCTTATGCTTTAGCTCAAATATTACCACATGTTAAATCAACTGAAGCTTTGTGGGACGCTAAGTATAATAATCATGATTTATTCCCAGGGAAATATGAAGAAATTCATATGCCAAATAACAGCGGAGTTCCTTTTATATTAGGTTGTATTTTCTTTGTTTTGGGTTTTTCTTTCATATTCGGAATGTGGATTCCAACAATTATCTCTACAATCGGGATATTCATATGCTTGGCATTATGTTCATATTGGTGCAGGATTACAAACAAGTGCCTTTACTGCTGCCCTATTAACAACACTGGGGACTCATGGAGCTCACGTAACATTTGGTACATTTTGGGGATTATTAATTGTTCTACAACTAAAAAAACGTGGGTTGACACCAGAAACAACTAATAAATCGTTTATTTTCTCTCTTTATTGGCACTTCTTGGATTTCGTTTGGATCTTTATTTTCAGTTTTATTTACTTGAAAGGAATGGTCTAAAATGGAAAATATATTCCCTCGTAAACAAGTAATAGGTTTTGCACTTTCAATAATCCTAACTTTGATCGCTGTTAGTGTTTATTTTCTTCATGTTTCCTTTCCAGTTGTAATGACAAGTTTACTTGTAACAGCATTTATACAAGCAGTTCTTCAATTGGTTGTATTTATGCATGCAGGTGAAACGAAAGATAAAGGAGCAATATTCACCAATATTTATTATGCTTTAATTATTGCTCTCGTTACTGTCTTCGGGACAATATTATGTATGGTTTGGGGATATTTATAAAATAATTTATAGTAAATAAATTCTATATTTTTAAGATACAAAATAACAACCCTAGGAAGAATAATAAAGGATTCTGACACGCCTTTATTATTCTTCCTTAATTTTTAATAGCAGACAAATCCCTTTGAATAAGAACAAAATAAAAAATGTACATAATCCACTTTTATCAGGGCTATGTACATTTTTATTTTGATAATAGTTAAGTTGACGCATTGAAGCTATTTTTATTATTCAACACATACTCTTAAATTAAACCTTTTCTTTTTAACTCTTCAATTATCTTTGATTCTTCAGGGGTTGGAACTGAAGATTGTTCTTCTTGAACTGGAAGTTCAGATTGATTTAATCCCCAATCATTTAGTATGATTAACAACTCATCAGAAATCCGAATGTCTCTTTCTCGAATTTCATTTAGCCCCCAATCATTATGCTGGTTAGAAAGATCAAGTAATAACTGTACTTTTGATTTCTTGTAACTTTCTTGTTTCTTTTTAAAGTATCCATTACTTGCAATAATGTTTAGCTTTTTCTCAAAAGGAATCTTATTTCCAATATGTTCCACCAACTCTTTTACTTCTCCCTCCGAATTGCTTGGAAAATAACTTGATTGCCATTTTTGAGGAAGAATATGCTCTATTTCCCATTTCTCAGGAAGTAGTTCCTCCTGGTTTTGATAAGCAAGAATCTTCAATATCATACGAACAGTATTACGGTGAGCCATTTTAATCTTCCCTTTTAATTCCTGTTCATTTATTGTAGCAAAATCAAATATTGGCATAGAGGATCTAATAATTTCAGAGTTTAAATTCAAGATTCCTCGCTTTACAGCATTAATAGTTGGCGTAACTATATACCTTGCAGCCAAAACTGCAAGTAGTTTCTTAAGAAATTTCAAGAATAAATCTTCAAAATCTTGCGAACCATGGTATTTAAGATAATATATAACCACTGGGTATTTCCAAAATTCATTTGGATACGAAGTTAACCCATCAAGTACTTGTTTAATTTCAATATTTTTCGACCAGTCTTCATCTTCGATTTCTACACGATTATTAACTACAAGCCATAAGTTAAGCACCGTATTCAGGTTTTTCATCACGTCGCTCTTATATAACTGCTCAAAATTATTCCTTGAATAGTATTTCCTTATTCCTGGTGTTGTTGTATTTCTATCGTTTTCTAATGCTCTCAAATAGAACATATAATAATAAAACAGTTTTTGAATGCTTTCATTCGTATTTGTAGCTTCATCATCAAGTTGTTGCCATTGTTCAATAAAAACTGCCCTTCCTTCAGCATCCAAGTGATTATAGATCTTTGCTTTAAAAATATCTGCATCGGATAAAGCTAATCCTCTATCGTTCAGAGTTGAGAAGATAGTTAACGCCGTATCTTGTGAATCTGCCGTAATTGGTAATAAAATCGCTTTGTTCAAAACATTACGGATGAACCAGAAAAACAACTCTGGCTCACTAGTAGCATATTTCTCTATTAGCTCTGTAAATAATTTGTAGTTTAACGAATAGTTATCTTTCGCACTTTCTTCAATAGTGCCACTGATAAGAATTTTGGCGAAAGTTTCGTTTCCTTCATCTCTCATCACCCTGGATTCAATAAGCGTTTTTTCGAAATCAACCTCAGCAGTTAATTCATCCTGTTCCCACAATGCCGATTCAATTTGTCCCTTAAAATTTTTAACTTCTTTTGTTTCTGTCATTGAATTAAGTTTTGAGTAAAGTGCACGAAGCAATAAAAACAAAGATGTGATTCGTTGTTGACCATCTATAATTTCCTGTTCATAATTCTCATTCTCGTAAGAAACAATCGTTCCCAGAAAATAAGTGCTTTCATTATCATTTTCTGTGTACTCTACTAAATCCTCAAAGAGCGTTTGAATTTGTTCGTCAGCCCACGCATATGGACGTTGATACTCAGGGATAATGAATTTATTAACTTTGCCGGTTTCTAATAATTGTTTGACACTCTGTTTGTTCACTTCGATTGTTGTAGCCATAGTATATTCTCCATTCTGTAATTTACATTGCGTATAGGTATTCTTTGATTACATCAATTCTTTAGTAATATAAACTTCTGAGCTTTTTCAAAAGAGGTTTTTATATTTACGAAAATTATTAACTAAAGAAATTGTATCAATGTTATATATTTACAGCAACAAAAAAAGGACAACCAATA
Organism: Rummeliibacillus pycnus; assembly: GCF_044359855.1. GTDB lineage: Bacteria > Bacillota > Bacilli > Bacillales_A > Planococcaceae > Rummeliibacillus > Rummeliibacillus pycnus_A. The sequence goes on along the minus strand of NZ_CP132291.1, from coordinate 4,282,830 downwards.
GAAGGAAATAGATTCACAAAATCAACGGTGACACATTCTATTTCTGATAGGTTAATAACATACATTGTAGTTTGGTCTTGCACAATTTTATCTGCTTGCCCGGCATTTTTCATTATGACAAGTGCTCTTTTCTTGTTCTTATCCCACTCTTTAATTTAATAATAAAGGTGTATAATATATTTATAACTTAAATTTATCTGAATTCTCTTTTAAAAAGTGCTTTTCGTTTCGGCGAAAATAATAAATTTTCGGAAAACTTTTATTAACCATTCTCACAATAAATAAGGTATGAAAAATTATGGAGGAATTTTATGATAACTAATTTTGACAATCTATTTTATCAAGCTCTTCAAAAGGTTATAACAGAACAAGAAAAAATAGGGAATAACCTTACTAATGAAGAAATTGAAAAATTAGTTTTAAATACAGTAGATGGGGATTTAATTAAAGAAATTTCTACGAGTTTTTTCCAAACCCTAAAGGATAATATGTATGAACCTCTAGAGATAGATAGACTAGCTCACCTAGAATTTCAATCTCGTATAAAACAAAAATGGTTGCGCCCACTTTCAATGTTAGATGGTTTCATAAATATTTCTGAAGAATTATGCACAGACTCGATAGATACCTCAAATGAAATAGTGAAACTTGATAATAACAACTCAGAACATAGTCTACGGTTTTTTACTATTATGAAATTGCTTTCTAAGCTTATCATCATTTCTAAAGAAATAAGCTATTTGCTTAAAGGTGGTTTTTCTGATGCTGCGTTATCTAGATGGAGAACTTCACATGAAACTAAAATTATCTTAATGTTATTTTGTAAAAACTATAATTCAACAAATTTACTTAACGAGTTATTAAAAAGATATAATGATGCTGCTATTGTTGAAGAATATAAAGAAATTATAAGTTCAGTGGATCTAAATAAAATGGATCCTTATTTTATAAATTTAAAAATCAAATATCGTGATATTCTAGATAATTACGGACAAGAATTTAAATATAGTTATGAATGGTCCAGACCATTATTTAAAGGTTCAAACGGCGTCATTACTTTTAAAATGTTAGAAAGATATATAAGAGATCATAATGAAACTAATACATTTTATAAAAAAGCTAATTATCAAATACATTCAAGTCCATTGGGTACTTTTGAAAGTCTAGGAACTATTGAGTCTAATGATATAGACTATCCACCATATATTTTTGGACCAAGTAATTTTGGATTGAGAATTCCTGGGCAATTAATAGCTCTAACTTTATATGAATCAATCGCTACCTATTTGCTACTAAATACATCTTTAAATTCAGTAATAAATACAAATGTATTAGAATTATTTCTAAATGAAATCCTTAATACATTCGATACCGTAGAAGAAGAAATAATTCAAGAAGAAACCAGCATGATTGAGTAACATTAATAGGTGGCTTTTTTTATCTATCCATAGGTTTAAAGATTGTCTATTCAAGAAAACAACAATGAACATCTATGCTCACGTAACTGCTAAAGTGAAAGAAAGTGCTATTCAGAAGTTTGAAGAGTATTTAAGTATTTAGACAATAATCAGAGAAATGATATACATATCATTTTAGATTCATTAAAATTACTTCAATACTAAAATGAAAAGAGGTATATGCATATGGAAGCTTTTCTATCCCCTTTAAAAAATTTTGTAATTGATGACTACGAGAAAGATTTTGAGTTTACTGATAAAGATCATAACGTTATCTTTCAAATTCATTTTCAAAGTGATGCGAAAAAGTTTATTTTTGAAAAATCTCTTGGAAAATATATCGAAAATATTGGATATATTAATGCAAAAATCATAGAAGATAATTATATCTCCTTTTCACCATTAATAGGCTTAAATGATAAAGAACGTAGTCAGCATATTTTTTCATTTAGCATAGCAAATCAATTTTTTGTACAAGCCTTATGGTTCATTAAAGACAATGCTGTAACTCCAGTGTTTGCAAGTGTTTGTTCTTGTGAATATAATGGGAATCTTGAAGAAAAACCTGTGATTCTATTAAACCAAAAAAATTATTTTACGAAAGCCAATGGTGATATAAATGAAACTCATTTCACTTTAGAAGAAATACAACAAGCAAGTTTTTGGTATTCAGCAATCGTTGAAAATCAGATTAAAAATTCTTCTAAGGTAGAAATCGAACTCAATAAAACGATAAATACAAGTTTGTATAGTTACAATGAGACTACTTCTTTAAGTAGATCCTTCATGTATTTAAATACTGTAAGACAAGAAACTTTCTTACCTGCAAAAATTGCAATGTATATATCCATATTAGAAACATTATTTGCCGTAAAAGGTGAAAATACGCATAAAGTTGCAGAAAGAACCAGTATTTTTATAAGTGAAAAAGCTAAAGATTCTATGAAAATATATGAAGATATTAAAGAATGCTATAAATTTAGATCAGATTATGTGCATGGTTCACATATTAAACATTCCAACGTGAAAACTATACAAGAAATTTGTATTAAGCTAGATGAAATTGTACGTTTGGTAATGAAAAAAATAATAGTTGAACATCCAGAGTTAATTTACGTGAATAAGAAAAAGGAAGGAAAACTTTTATTTGATGATGTTAATAATAAATTCAATGAACTAGTATTAACTAAACATCTCAAATAAAAACCACTCGTTCTTAGCTACGTCTTTAGCTACGGTTTGTTGAAACCATATGAAACTCAATGAAATAAAAAAAGTGCCAAAACCCTCATCTATCAAGGATTTTGACACTCATTGAAACCGTATGATTTCGTCTTATGGAGAGGAGACGGTGGGATTCGAACCCCCGTCCAGAAACTCTGATACTTCAGTTACTATGCGTGTAGTTTGTCTATTTAGTATTCGCGCAGCATTATGCCGATACATAGAACCACAAGGAGTTGGAGGCTTTTACACCGTCCATTATATATCGATTTATTCCAATAGGGAGTATTACATATTTACGAAATAAGAAAAACATAGGGAGATTTTAATCTTCCTATGTTTTCATTCATATTATTTATCTGTTTGTTCTTGCTTTTTTTTCAAATACTCCGCTCGTATTTTTTCAAGTTGCTGCTTTTTATCAAATTTGGCGGGCTTGTGTTTTTCATGATACTTTGTCACAGCTGCCTGACCTTTGGTATCCAATTGATATTTCCCCACTTTATTCACCTACTTTTCTTGTCTTTAAAGAGAATCTATTATACCTTATTTTGCTGAAGTAAACCTAATTACTTTATTATTGTACTGCTAACCTTGCATATATCTGCAAAAACATTAAAAACTTAGTAAAATAATTCATCGCCAAATGATATTCATTATACTTATCTTTACGACCTTGAATTTGCTGATTCATTTTAAAATCACTAATTTTGACCAAAATAAATCCCTTTATTACCTATGTTATTAAATTAATGCATGTCTTTTTTATATCTCCCTCTACTCACGATTAAAAAACCTGTGAAATGCTCCCTTCACTTCATTATCGACTCTAACAGGCTTGTTATGCGCTCTTAAGAGTTTGATACGAAAGGTTATAGTAAGCTAACTCAAAGTTGAATCTGTTAAGACCTTATCGTATCGCTACGAAAAACGGTCAAACGATTAAGTTACACAAATCCTACTAATACCAAAAATATTCTATGCTATCACTTACTTCTTCATTTACAATTACAAGTAAAGAAGGAGGAAAAAGAGAATGGATTTTTTTATAAATAATTCAGTAATAAATACCATGGCAATTCAATTAGCACTTATTCTAATAATTATGCTTGTAGCAGGTGTTGCTATAGGGTTGGTTTTGAAAATTATTAAAGCCCCACAGTGGGTATTCAAGCCTTTTATTACGTTAGCCATCCTAGTTGGAATGTACTTTGCGTTCAAAGTCATAACTTAACTTAACAAACCTTCAATCGAGTGGTCAGCATGGCATTGTGAAAGCCTCTTGTGCTGAACTGTGTACATATGGCAATGCTCCATCTGCTGTCATTCGAGTTCTGTACAGCGCTCTAAGACGCATCGAGAATGAACACATGGATAGTTGGTCATCTCAATCTCGTTGAGTGCTGTATACAGAACAGAATAAAGTTCGATAAAAAGAAATTCTAAAAGCCATTTTTTATAATAAGTTAAAAGAAAGCACATTGAACAAAGATTGATCAAAATGCTTTCTTTTTCGGTAATTTAATATACAGTTTTTATGAATAAGTTGGATTATTTTTTTTGTAGCTCTTGTTCAACTAATGCCCCCAGTAAGTTTAAGTACATTATTTCACAATCTTTAAATTATGAAACATTATTACAAAGCAACAACGCTACATTAGTCAACATCTCTATTAGACATTACTGAACTAATTCTATAGTAAGTGTAGTAATACCAATTGGTGCTGTATCTCGTATCGTACCATCATAACCGACTTTTACCTTATCACCAACCTGAAATGTTACGTCGGGATTCTTCGCAAGATTTACATAAATTATTCCTGAAACTACATTATCTTTATCGTCTTCTTCAGTTACATAGACTATGGCAGTCTGTCCATTTATCTCTTCAATGACTCCTGTAAAAGTTGCTTTTACTTCACTCTCTGTATATTTAAATATTAAAAAGCAGCATAATAGAAATATAAATATCAAACCAAATTTCTTTATCAAAATACAGTCATCCTTTAAAATAATATTTATCTTTTTCACTGATTAATTCTGCAAATAGAAAAAGAAATCCTTCCTACATAATAATCATTCATTTTTATCTGTTTATTCAACTAAACTGCACCATTAGTAAAAATATCAATAGAGACTTAGAGAAGAGTTTTACCAAAAGTGCTTTTAAATGATAAAGGATAACATCTATATGACATTGCCCTTTTTACTAATACACACCAAGTATATACCTTCACAAATATTGAGTTTAATTTTTAGTAAGGTATTGTTTTACCTTATTCGCATCTTCAGAAGGGTATTGATATTCGAGGATACTAGCTACTACAATAGCTACTTGCTCAAACAAGTCAATTGTTTCAAATAACGAATTCCAAACTTGTTCGTAATCTCCATTAGGATATGTTTTCATCAATCTTTCCCAAATGTCGTTATCAAGGTAGCACTTTAGGTATTTGCTGTTTTTTCCTACACTTAATGAAAAATTGGTTTCTATACCAACTTTCCACTCAAGCATTTTTAGTAACATTTCTCTTACACTATTTAAATGGTCATAAGCGTAAAGTATTTCTTGTCTCCATAACCCTTTTGCTACATAAGTTGATACCCACCAAAATTCATTACAGCAATCCGCAAAAAATTCAGCAGAAGGTTTTTTTACCCAGTAAGCTTTATCTGTTGGTTCAGAAAGCTTAGGCATGTTCCCATCTTTATCCAATAAAATTACTGTTAATCCATCTTCAGAACAATAAATATCTTTTTCCTCAATCGGAATCAACATTAAATCAATTCTATTTCCATCCTCAAATAACATTAGATAGGTGAATCTCCCACCCAATTCAGGTGGAAACATTGCCATATCTTCTGGTGTTTGCATTATTATTCTTTTCCCAAAAACATTTACCCAATCAGGTTTGATTAGAAACGATTGAAAGTCAGTCACAAGATAAACAATATCATAATCTCTGAAAGTATCTTTAGGTACATTAAAATTTGTTCGGGAACCATTCATTGCAACAGCTCGTACTCTCTCATCTTTCTCGGCAACTCGTAATATCAATTCCATCATTTCTTTTTCTGAACGCATTTTTTTCCTCCTAAATAATTAAGCAATTATTATGCATTACAAATTATCCTTATTCCTGCAATTGATAAAGTTTCAATAGATTATAGTTCTTCTTTTTACTCGAAAATTTGTGTTTGAATTTTCGTATTACACAAATCAGAATGGTTAAGAGACATTTTACGAGGACTTAAAATGCTAAGAGAGCGAATACAATTCCAAAAAGAGCGAATAAAGCACTAGATGGAGCGAATAAATCTGTTGGAAGAGAGAATAAACCCCTTTAAAGAGCGAATAAACTCTCAAATTCGTTCTTCGCTTATCGTTGACACTTACCAAAACTAATTAAAATTTCAATCGATATATTTTTTTAATTTCTTTATACTTTTTTTAAAATCATCATCATATTTACCATCTGTAATAAAATTTCTTAATTCAATAAATTCAGTACCTGCTTTATAAAATTCTTTTAAAAAAATATCTATATCACACACTAAAATTTGATCTTCTAAAGATAATATTAATTCCTTTTTTGATTTCTTTTCCAACATAATTTCTAATGGCAAATCGGGATAATAAACCTGCCCGTATCCTTCATCTAAAAAATCAAAAAGAGCATTCGTATAGTAATGCCAAAGTGTATTAATACTGTCTAAATTTTCGAAATCTGCTATACTTTCATTTTTGTGTTTAAACGTAATTGTTCCATCTAATATCAATAAATCTTCTACAATTAAATCCTCTTTACTATCTGTAAAACGCTTTATTTCATCTTGTTTAACCAAAGGAACGCAATTATCCTTATCTTCCAGTAAAATGTATGTTTCTATTTTCATTTATTCATCCCCCTTACTCTATTTAGTTCTCGGATATAATTGATGCAAATGTCCTTTATTAATTCCTAAAACATAAGTTACACCATCAATTTCCCAGTTACTTGCTTAGCCTTAGTAGAAGGTAATTCAGATAGCTCTTTTCTATTTTGTTTAGCATACTAATTGCGAATTATTATTTCCTAAATCTCATATAAATTTAGAACCGTAATCTGTTACACCAGCAAAACAAAAATATCCCCTGCAACAAGCCGTTTAAAGTCATATTTCCCACTCTATGATATAATTTTAAATGCAATTTATATCTTATAGTAAAAGATTGGTGAATTATGTAATGATGATACAAAAGACAGGTTCTTGTACAACACTTTTAGTTGGAAAAAAAGCTTCGATTGACGGCTCTACAATGATTGCGCGAAACGAAGATAGTGGTAGTGCTGCGTCTAATCCACAACGATTTGTTGTCATGAATCCAGAAGATCAACCAAAAATTTATAAATCTGTTCAAAGTACGTTTGAAATCGAGCTCCCTGAAAATCCTTTGCGCTATACATCAACTCCAGATGCAAGTGATGAATGTGGGATTTGGGGAGAATCAGGCATCAATAGTGAAAATGTGGCGATGACAGCAACGGAAACGATTACCACAAATTCACGTATTTTAGGTGTTGACCCACTCGTTAAAAGTGGAATTGGCGAAGAAGATATGTTAACGATCGCTCTACCTTACATTCGTTCTGCAAGAGAAGGTGTACTTCGTTTAGGTGAAATTTTAGAAAAGTACGGTACATACGAATCAAATGGTGTAGCGTTCTCAGATAAAGACGAAATCTGGTATTTCGAAACAATCGGTGGTCATCACTGGGCAGCGATTCGTATTCCAGATGATGCATATGTCATTGCACCGAACCGCTTCAACATCGATTATTTTGATTTTGAGTCTCCTGATACACTTTACTCAGAGGATTTACCAGAGTTAATCGAAAAATACCACTTAAATCCAGATACAGATCAAGTGAACTTACGCCACATCTTTGGCAGTGCATCTGTAAAAGATACACGTTATAACAACCCACGCGCATGGTATGTTCAAAAATTCTTTAATCCAGAAATTGAACAACAATCGATGGATCATGATCTGCCATTTATATGTCGGGCAAATCGCAAAATCACTGTAGAAGATGTAAAATGGGCATTAAGCTCACACTTCCAAAACACACCTTTTGACCCTTACGGTGAAGGTGATGAAAAATCGAAGAGCATCTATCGCACAATCGGCATTAACCGCAACCAAGAATCGCATATTTTACAAATTCGTAACGATGTACCTGCTGAAATTGCAGGCGTGCATTGGTTAGCATTTGGACCAAATACATTTAACTCTGTTGTGCCATTTTATGCGAATGTAACGGATACTCCTGCATGCTACCGCGATACGACAGCGACGTTCGATATTAGCAAAATCCATTGGTTAAGCCACACTATCGCTTTACTTGGCGATACGGATTTCAATCTTTATAGCGATTTCCAACGTGCATTTGAACAAAATACCGTTGCAAGTTGCCGCAACGTTCAAATGAACGCAGATAAAGAAGCAATGAAACAAGCTGATATTCAAACTTATTTAGAACAAGTGAATGAACAATTCGCTGATATTTGTTTTAAAAACACGAATAAGTTATTAGGCGACATGGTTGGCGTTGGTACGAAGAGGATGAAACTAAACTTTTCATTAAATGATTAACATATGAAAAAGCTGTGCAAAATTTGCGCAGTTTTTTTGTTTTTCATATATTTTTATTTAGGCGAGTGTTTTCCGAAAGTGTCACTAAGAACTCTTCTTTGGGGTGGTCAGATGGCCATACACTTATACTACTTAATTTTACTTTGCTTGGGAAACTCACATAAACAAAAAAGAGTCTATATTTGTTCACATTATGAGGTATACTTCATCTAGTTCTATACCAAGAATACTCTGGCTTAGGTCTTTTAAATCATTGATGTCTTCTTCTGATAGTTGCACCTTAATATAGCCATTGGTAGAAAGCATTCCTATGGAGAATCTTTTTCATACGAGGATTTTCAAAATCTTAAACAATAGCAAAATATCCGATCCATGGTAACCCTTCAAATACAAGAAAAAAGACCCCTTTCCATACTACAGGAAAACGCCCGATTGTTGAAGAACAATAAGTAGTTCACCTGCTATAGTTGAAAATATTTATATCCAATCAGATTTACTTAGACGGTTGTCTATCTATAAACCTGTTTAAGAATTTGACAATTTATTCCACTCGCTTAAATAAGGGACAAAATCTAATTCTCTTGGTTCATCATTCAGCATGGAAATGAATTCTAATTTATTCCCATCTGGATCTAAAAAATAAATACTGGCAGCTGGCATCCATGCTTGAACAATCGGTTCCTCGTTGCCTTTTCCCTGACTTCCAATAACCTCAATTCCTTGATCTTGCAACCATTGAATGGAATGAATCAAGAATTCAAACTCTACTTCAAAAGCAAAGTGCCTTTTTTCGATTTCACTTGAAACTGGCACCAACCATAAACCTAGCATTTGGTAGCCTGGTTCTCCAATCCAAAAAAGGCGTTTTTTTCTGTTGCATATCCTAATTCAAGTTCTAACTTATCTTGATAAAAATTGATAGCAACTTTTAAATCCTTTACTTCCAAATGAGTTTCATAGAGTTTTTTTATCATTTTAAATGTTCCTCCTTCTAAGATTACTTAACAACAATCATCATATTAAGATTAGCAAAAACATCTAAATATTTCGAAATATCTATTTCGATAATTGGCCCTTAAATGAAAAAAGCACTAATCCTAATATTCAAGGATAGCGCCTTTTAATGGAATAACTAAAACATGATTTCAATCTTAAATCTTCTTTCGCTAAATTAACCCCGTTAGTCTAAGTACAACCGTTTACAAACTTTTTAACTTTAAATGAACAATCTCCCAAAAGGGCTATTTCAGCAACTTCTGAACAACCTTCATTTTCCAAACTCCGAATCCTATCAAAGATCCCAACATATTAAGTATAAAATCATCAATATCAAAACTTCCTCTTTTTGTAACCAATTGTATTACTTCAATAACGAATAACAATATAATCATTGCAATTGAAAATACACTTACTTTGTTTAATTTTTTTATAAAGTAAGGCAGATAGATACCCATTGGCAAAAACATAATAAAATTACCAACAAGGTTTTTTATAGGTATATCAATATTCATACTTCCTCTATAAATTGCCTTTATATATGTACTTATAGTTTTAAATGGAACAAAATTAGAAGACCTCTTCATATATTCAATCAAAGTCAAATCTGTCCATATATAACCTCTTGCCCCCCCAAAGAATAATAGAACTACCAATGCGAGTAAATAAAAAATAAAACTAATGCTTAAAACAATCTTTATAAACCTTTTCATTTCCCTCTCCTTTTTCTCATTTTATGTGTTCTATTGAATCGACTGTTGCAATATTATATCAGCCTTCAACTAAACTGCTAGTTACTTTAAGTACAAAATTTCATATTCTCATCGGAGCTTGAACCTAGATATCTAGTTGTTGTTCAATAATATGTGACTTAAATGAAAACAGACGCATTGCTTAGAGAAACGCGCCCGATTGCGGAAAATCCATTAAATTATAAAAAGAAGGATGCAAATCTCGATAAGTGTTTTGTCCTCCTACACCCAAACCAAACTAATTATTTACTTTTATAAAAAAAGAAGCCTGTTCCATTTTCTTGTTGAAAAAATCCTGATTGAACATTTGAGTTCTCTATCATATTTTGTTCCTCTGCTGTAATATGAATTTTGAATTTTTCTTTTTTGATTTCATTCGTTGCTACCTTTTCTGAGGATGTTTGTTCTTTCGTCTTTCCATTTGACCCATCTGCATGTGCATTTAGTAAGGTTAACGATGAAACGGCAATAACAGCAATAACGCTAATTGCAGACCCTTTATGCGACTTCTTTTGGAATTTTTTTATCATAAAAATTCTCCTCTTTATATTTTTTTTATTTCTACTTAAATTTGCCAAACCGGGTGCTTGATAAAAATTTGAGAAGTGTTCTAAAAGACTGATAATCGTATGGCCATACGAGATTTTTTCCTCTTCCTCCATAAACGTGAGGGCATATGCATCACATGCAAGTTCCTGGTCATCCCTCATGCAAAAGTATGCAAACCAAAGAATTGGGTTAAACCAATTAATGATAAGTAAACTATGCATAATCCAATTTACTCCAACATCTCTCCTTTTAATGTGGGCTAATTCATGGTAAAAAATATGTCGTAGTTGTGGATCAGTGAGCTGATTAATTAGCTCTCTTGAAAGCAATACTCTTGGACGAAAAAATCCTAGTACTGTTGGACTTGATATTTTACCAGCTAAAACTATTGGGATACTATTTTGAACAGACATAGTTTTTTTACAGTTCTCAAAAATGTCTGTAATTCTCTTATCCGTAATAACAGGTTGTTTTTTTATGAAGTTGTATAATCGGCGATTAATACAATACGTTGTAAGGCTTAATGCAAAAACTCCTATTAACCAAATGTATAAAATAATAGTATGAAAGGAAATAGGTGTGTTCTTTTGCTTCTCATCACTGACTATTGCTTTATTACTTATAATATCGTTACTTTCTTTGGCCATTTTTTGTTGCGAAACAGCAGCATAGTGTTCCTTCTCCATGTTTTTATTGCTATGTATAGCTGTCGTTACATGAATACGTTCTTTATTTAAATTATCCTCTGGTTGGGTTTGAAATGAAATGATTGTTTTATAACCATACGATAAGATTGAATAAATACTAAATGAACTATCCGGGGACCAAGGAAGTAGTAATCTGACTATTAATATCATCCACAGTAAGTAGTTCCATCTTGATGTTAGTTTGTTTCTCAAGAGTGTTTTAACTATTAATATCAGTCCCACTGCTATGCTGGCCATAATGGACGTTTTTAGTACCCAATCAAAAAACTGAGGTAGATAGTATACAAAAATATCGGTCATTTTTTCTTATCCTTCCTCTGGATTTCCTTACTCTTTTCATCTAAAATTCGTTTAAGTTCGTTAATGTCTTCGGAAGATAACTTTTCTTCTTTTAAAAAATTTACAAGTAAAGGTTTAAAGGCAGCACCATAAAATCGCTTTAGTAATGATTTTGTTTCTACTTGTAGATAACTTTCTTGTGAGACCAAAGGAAAATACGTATACAAACGTCCTTTATCATGATGATAGGATACTGCTTCTTTTTGAACTAATCTGTTAATAAGAGTTCGAATGGTCTTTGGTTTCCAGTCTGTTGTTGACTCCAGTTTTTCAATTATTTCATTCGCTGTTTGGGGTGGCCTTGCCCAAAGGACTTTCATGACTTCCAATTCAGCCTCCGATATTTTAGGTAATTTCTCCATTTTATAGAATTACACCCCCCTTAATATTACAATTGTAATCTATAAATTAATATTACAATTGTAATCCTATAGTGTCAACCATATTTTTCCTCACGATTTCTCCTAAACTTTATCCAAGTTATCTATGTGTTGTGCAACAATCTGGCCCTTCGTATTATAAGGTCAGCCAGAGAAATCTGGTTGACTATTTTTTATTCAATTTATAGATTGATAATAGCCGGGGTAGAACGTTCTGGCCCTTGGGACTTGATCCCGACATTTAAACTGTTCGCCCTCTATTTGTTAACACACGATTAGGCTGGTTGGGACATAGTGATCCCGTATAACAAGCGAAGATATGAATGACAAGATAGATAGAGGTTACCGGTCAATCCACTACAACCAATCACGATCATGTTAGATACCACCACTAACTACTCGTTTTAGCATACATTCATCATTTGCGTTACTTCTAAATTTTTAGTCCTTGTAACAAAGCTTTTTTCCCGATTGTGTATAATTACTATGAAATTAAATAATGTGATAGTCTTAGAAAAGAAACAATTTAAATAGTAGGACAACCCAATTTTCAACAGAAATTTTGATAAACAATGATTTTGCAATTGGCCAAAGAATGTATATTTTTTCATAAAAAAGTTTGACTATTTTAATAACCTATATCACATTTAATTGTCTTTTAAGCTTTTTTGATATTCCTTAATAAACTTTAGAAAGGGTGTAACAAAGTTTGCGGTATTTGGTAAATTCAATTCAATAAATTCTTCTAAGTTTACGCAAAACAAGTATGAAAATATCGTATTTTGCTTCATCTTCGTTTCGCTTGTACCATTTTCAAATCGTTTCATTGTCGATTCACTAACACGTTCTTCTTGAGTAGCGTGTTGTTCGACAACTTCGTTATACTTCGTTGTTAATTCTGCCAACGTCAATCTAGCCAAATGTCTTTCGTATTTAATTCGTGCTGGAATACCCTTGTTTTTTGTCATTAATAACCCTCCTCAACATCATTATCCAATAAATCAAATCGAAAAACATCCGACAGTTTGAACCGACTTAGTTCAAAAATACGGGTTACGAAAAAACCGAAACGTAAATCACGCTTCGGTATCAGTCGTATCTAATTTATCATTAGAGTATGGTTATTGATCTGCAGGCCTGTCCCCAAAACAAATGAAGTCTTTTTTCACTAAGATTTCATCATACAATTTTTAATTTGATAAATTTTTAAAATATAATAATTAAAAAGACATCAATTGAATGAGGGACTGGCATCCTCCCAAATAGGACAAATATTTCTAAACATTCCTTTAATGAAAGGTGCTTTAAGCTAATTTCTTGTTTTAAAATACTGCTTTTGAAAAAGCAAATCATATTTAGGTCTAATATTTCTAAATTCCTTTATATTTTTTGATAAATCATTATCCCATTTTCCATTAGCTAAAAATGAAAACCATTCAGGTGTACCACACGTGCCTTTTCTTATTCTTAACTTATAATCAAATGGTTCTAAAATTGCAGGCGTTTTTGTATTAAATGGATCGATAATATGAATTTTTAAATGTGGATTCAAAAGCATAGCATTATACAATCTTAAATTAACATGTTTATCTGAAAAACTATAACCTATAATTGTAATTTCCTCTACTTGCTTTAAAATTTCTTCAAAAAGATAGAGCTTTTCTTCACCGGGTTTTAAATCAAATTTTATACTATATTTGTCTCCTCCCATTTTTATAGATGATCTTAAAAATTGCATTATTCCATTTTCATCACTTACGATTATTTCATTTGACATATTCGCAAGAGTACCATTTATATAGTATTTTAAATCATGATGAACTTTATAATTTTTATTTAAATATTCTTTAGCTGTAGAACAGTCTTCTAAAGAAACATGGAGAAGATTTTTATCATCGTTGTATGTAAATTCATTTAAAGCACCATGCAATTTTAAAAGATTTATTCCTCTAGAATTCTGAATAAAATTCATTTTATTTAGATTTAAGTCTTCTCGTTTGATAAGTTCAAAACTCAAGGTATTATTTAAATTATAATTATCAATTGGAATATTTAATTTATTATCACTACCAAAACTAATAGGAATCCCCATCTCTAGACACAACATTTCAATATACAAATCATGGTTTAATGAAACAACCCAAAGTTCCTCATTATCAGGAACATATTCACTAAACTTTTTGTAATAATTCATATTAGAATCAAATATTGAAAAGTTAAATTTTTGATATATCCATAGCATATAGGTGATAATGTCATAAAATTTGCTAAAAGCATAGTGTAATGAATCTCTTTTTGGTTGGTCTACAACCATTTTACCTAAATTTTGTATTTCTTTTAAAAATTCCTCATAGTTGCAGTTATCATCTTGATAAAACTTTATATAAATGTCATATACTTCATCGAATATTTCTTTGTCTAATGGCCTACCTTCACCATATGGATCGTGACTTTTCCACATTTCAATGAAATTTTTTGTTTTCTCAGGAGTTAAGAAAGAAAAGAAATCCCTAGTTAAATTATGGGCTAAAGGCATTCCCAAATCATACGAAAACCCTGCTCCAATAAATAAAAGTTTTTTCAATACATTCATCCCTCTTTCATACAGCAATATAAAAAGCTTCTATTGTTAGTAATAGTTGTGATTTAGAAAAATAGATTATTTATTAATATATAACCCAAATAAATTTTTCCTGAATATATACAATTGAAGGATTAAATCAGTTAAGAATGAATACTTAGCCACGCTAATGTTACACATCAAAAAGGAACTTCTTGTTCTTCAATTGTCCTTGTCATCATTGCTCCAATTCTTTTTTCTAATCTGTTTCCTAGTTCAGAAATACTTCTCCATATTATTGTATTAATTTGTTTTACATCGAAATGCCCTGCTTCGAAATCAGTATCCCTACATGTAAAAATTACTTCTTTCCCCATACCCTGAGCAAATCCTGCTTCATAATAAACTCCATTTCTATGTTGAGTAATATCTGCAATTACAAATTCTGCCTTTCCTATTTCTTCTAATATTTGAGGGACAATTAGTTGATTATGTTCTTTATCATCAATAATCATTGGCTTATACCCCTGCGCTCTAACAACTTCAATTATTTTTTCTCTTGCTTCTTTCATATACTTATCAAATGACATTGCTATAAATACAGACTTTAAAATTTCAGGAATTTGTATTCTGTTTCTAATAATTTCACGATGTACAATTTTTTTAAGTCCTTCAATTGATTTATCAGATGAACCAATATTATCTATATATATTAATGAAATAAAAAATTCTCTATCATCTAACCCATTTACAAACTCCCAAAATTCATCATAAATATAATAGTAAGAATAAAGTCCAAATAAGTCCTCGTACTCTTTATGTCTAGTTATTAAACTAATTTCATATTCCATCTCATTGAAGTAATCCTTTATAAACCCTTCACTTAACCTAAAATACCAGTACTCAAAATCCTCCTTTTTTTCCGCCATTACAGAATAGTCATCATTCAGCTGTTCCCTCCAGAGTTGGTGAGAATTTATTATTCCTGTTCTAAATGATGATAATATTTGGTCATTAGGTAAATAGTTACTATATGTATTCTTTATATTACCCATGATAAAGCTCTCCTTTTTTTACTAAATTTTACTATACACAAAATTACTATATCAAATTAATATGTTCTTTATCTACTATCTATATGGGTCATCTTATGAATTTAGGCTCGATTATTCTTTGGTCGCCTATTTACTTTTTCTTGAAAGATTTCATTACAAACAAGTTTTTGTAATTGCTTTATTTATATTGCTATACTCTGTTCTACTGATAAAACACAAGCAAAGCCCTATATCTTATATCTTAACAGACCGAAAAAAAGCAATATAAAACCAATTCTATTACATTTTTATAGGCTAATTTAACGATGACATTATTACTGATTGTTTTGCTAAAACGGTAACGAATTCAGGTTATATACTTCGAAACCGAACCCGTTATCCTTATAGGAGGGCATTTTTCCGTAATTCAATATCTGGAATTTTTCATAAAAATAGTATAAGACGAATGCGTTTGTAGAAATATAAATTGTAATATTTTACATCAAATCATTGAAAATACTCAACCAACTTTTTCTGTTAATACATAAATAATTGATAGGCTTTTCATTTCTTTTAGACTTTATCGCAGCTGAATATGCCATCTAAACAACTTTACCTTTAAAGATTCTTATTTATTTTCATACAATCTGATTAGTATAATGTAAATAGATAAAAAAAGGAGGGAGAATTGATGTTAACAGGCGTCTATTGGTTGTTGGCTATTGTGATTATTATTGCATTGATTTTTACGCTGACGAATGGCTTACATGATGCGAGTTCCGTTGTTGCTACGATGATTGCTTGCAAAGCTGCTAGTCCAGTTCAAGCGGTGCTGATTGTTGCGATTTTTGGATCGCTAGGGGTTCTTTTTAGTGGAAATCAAGTTGCTGATACTGTTTCAGCAATCGTTAAAATCTCTCCGGGGATTCATCTTATACATATATTAATCGCATCCATTTTCGGTGCTGTAGTTTGGAATCTCATTACTTGGAAAATCGGGATTCCATCCAGTTCCACCCATGCTCTTATTGGAGGGCTTGTTGGGGCTGCCTGGATTGCAAATGGACCTAACAGCATTTTATGGGGAGTTTCGGAGCTCTTTTCAGGTAATCACCAGTTAGTAGGGATTATGAAAGTGATCGTTTCACTGATTCTTTCCCCTGTCCTAGGTTTCGTCATTGCATTTGTAATTCAAAAAATATCTGCTCTGCTGTTAAGAAATGCTAAATTCAGCATTAATGGTACGATCAACAAGTTGCAATGGATTGTGGCGGCTGCTCTGGCATTTAGCCATGGATCAAATGATTCTCAGAAAATAACCGGGTTAATTTCACTGGCACTTATATCTGCCGGGATCGTGAATTCTCATGGTGTTCCACTTTTTATTAAATTAGCAGTAGGCTTGGTGATGTTCATCGGTACTGCTTTAGGTGGATGGAAAATCATGAAGACGATTGGAAACAAAATATATGATCTCAGACCAATTCATAGCTTAAATTCGATGCTCTCTTCAGGAACTTCAATCCTACTCGCTACTTTTACTGGTGCACCCGTTTCTACAACACATGTGGTTGTGGGTGGTATTATGGGGGTTGGTTCAGCAGACGAATATCGAATGGTAAACTGGAACATTGGTAAAGAAATAGTTACAGCTTGGTTTATCACCATCCCATGTTCTGCCATAGCTGCTGCTATTGTCTACTTTTTAATGAATGGGAGGATTTTTTAATGAGTGATCACAATTTTTTAGATAGAATATTCCCTAAAAAGTATGATTTCTATTCCATGCTTTTGAATCAGAGCAAAACAAATTATGAAATCATTAATTCTTTGGACAATTGGATTAAGGACAAAGGTGAATCTGATGATTTACTTAATAAGAAAAAAGAAGCTGATAACATACGTTTTCAGCTTGAGCATGACCTTGTAGAGGCATTTGCAACGCCCTTTGACAGACAAGATCTTTATTCCATTTCTGTTGCGATGAACAAAATTAGTGACTGCTCCATATCTATATTTAAGACCATTAAGGCTTTAAACATCGAAGCGGACTCTACAATCTTAGGAATGACTAACTTATTAAGTCAGGGCGCGTTAGAACTTAGTGACGCAATATTAATTTTGGAAAAAAAACCTGATGAATGCCAAAGCAGAATTACAGAAATTAGAATAGCTCAACAATCGATGGAAGATATCTATATTTCAGGACTGGCAGAGCTCTTTACAAACAATGATTCTATTACCATCTTAAAATATAAAGAAGTATATGATGTTTTAAAAGAAGCAGCTATATTATTGGGTGATACGGTGGATATTTACCATAGGATCTGCGTTAGGATGATATAAAAAGCTATGTTTTACCAAAGTAAAGAAGATGCTGTTCTGTATTTTGCAGACAGCATCTTTTTTGAATTCTATCGGCTACGATAATGATTATTTCTCGATTCACATCTTCTATTGCCTCGCAGTTTCTCTAATCGATTTCTAGGACTTAAAATGCTTAGAGGGCGAATACAATTCCAAAAAGAGCGAATAAAGTACTAGAGAAAGCGAATAAATCTGTTGGATGAGCGAATAAACCCCTTAAGAAAGCGAATAAACTCTCACATGCCCTTCCGCTGCTATTTCGAATATCCAAATCATCATTCCTTCATATCCTCAAATCGAATAGAACGTGTATGGACTGTATGGTGCCAAGCTTTATTTTTGCTTGTGAATACTCCTATTAACGTAATCGGGAACCATGAGAATTGGAACACTGGAAATAGTATGAGCCCCCAATAAGATTTCAAAGGTCGTTTCTCTAACAGCATGACTAATGGGAATTGCAAAAATAAGGCGATGTTTAACGCAATCCAAGCCCAGTCGGGAACTATTTTTAAAAAGGGAAAGTGAGTATATAAAGGAGTTCCTAATTGCAAATAGGTCATGACCCACACCGCTGCAACGAACAGGAACCGGATAGGCTGGAATAAGTACAAAGCCGCATCAAATTCAGAAAAATTACGTGTTCTAACGGCATGGCTTAGAAGTGGCTTCATATATCTCATTGCGCATTCAGTATGCCCCCTAATCCAACGTACCCTCTGCCTAAATGAGCTCCTAAATGTGATGGGTTTTTCATCATAAATAATCGCATCATTAGCCCATGTGGGATAGATTCCTCTCATTACGCAACGCGCCGTAAATTCTACATCCTCCGTAAGCGATGTTGCATTCCACCCCATCTCCTTTAGTAAAGCAGAATCGAAGCACATTCCTGTTCCAGCCAAGGTGTTCGGCATCCCCCAATTTTGCCTAGCCTGTTGCCACATCTTATTCATGAACCAATAACTAATCGCATAAGAGAGTGTAACCCATGAATCATATGGATTTTTCGTTTCTACATAGGCTTGGATTACTCGATGGCCGTTCATGAGCTTGTTATTCATCTCATGCAAAAAGTTTCCACTAACTAAATTGTCCGCATCAAATACGACCACTCCATCAAACTGTCGATCTCTTTGCCATAGCTGATTCAGCATCCACTCAACTGCGTATCCTTTTCCCTTTCTGACATCATCAAACCTCTCCATTGCATGAACTCCATGCTCACTCGAAATCTGAGCGGTGCGGTCTGTACAGTTATCACAGATGACGAATACTTCATACAATTCTTTAGGGTAATCCAAGTTGTTGAGGTTATCTAGGAGTGGGGCAATCACCTTCTCCTCATTATGTGCCGCAACAAGGATTGCAAATGACTTTTCTGGTGAGTGCTTCTCTTCTGTATCCTCTTTTCCCTTTTTATAACCAGCTAAACTGATGATAAATTGAAAAATAGTAATGGAAAAAATAATCACTTGCAATATGTCAGCAATTATTATGAAAAATAGATGCATAAGTTCTTCCTTTCGATATTAAGGATTCTCACTTTGAAATGACAGAGCGATGTCTACTAAGTGCCCTGTATCATCGTAGGATCCAATATCTGTTTTTCCATTGCCATCAAAGTCGGCAACAAATCCGATTCTCCCACTGCCATGAGCCCATGGACCAAAGTTATTATCTAGCGGAACAAACCGGCTATTCCCTTTGTTCTCGTATACTTGCCATACGCCAGTCACCGAATTATAGACGATTAAATCGCTTTTTCCATCTCCATTCGGATTACCAACAAGTAATTGATCACTCGGGTTTAAGTTAATCCCTTTAATTGGTTTAGAGTTCGTATATTGGCCATTCCCCTGATAATAGAGAATAGATACATGACGGTCTTTACTTGATACACAAAGGATGTCGTTTTGATAAGAGCTTTCAAATCGTCCTATGTATAATTTTGAATCCTTAGAAATAGGAGATTGCACCGTACTTATGACAAGTTTATTCTTCACATAATGAATGAGTTTAATATGCCCTTCTTTTGTGCCAATCATCCCTTTTCCTTTTTCTGATTGGAATTCCCCTAAGGATTGAAGCCCAGAAGGCAGCTTACCAAGCAATATAGGAGTTAAAAACTGACCTTCCCCTGCAAAAAAGATCTGGAGCTCCCCTGTTTGTTTGTTGTAGCTAATCAAGTCCTGCTTTCCATCACTGTTCCAATCAGAAAGGATAACCTCTTCTTCAGCCGCAAAGGTATGCTTCGTCCATACTTGTGCTGCATGCTGCGGACGATTACGAGGCAGTCTATATGATTGAGGTATCACCAGCACACGATGCTTTTCGACTACAATCACATCAGCATGTCCTTGTCCTGTTACATCGCCTAATAATATTTGCTGAGTTGTTGTTCCGGGAGGCACCGTCACACGATGAGCCGGGGTAAACGGCACAATATCATGGAGTGACATCCAGCGGTATCCCTCTTTTTCGAAACCATCCAACAGCTTATGAAGATTCGATCTTGTGCCGTCTTCCTTATACTTAAAGACTGGTAACCCATCCCTTATCAATTGTTTTCCATCCACTCCCAGCTGTTCCTCCAAATAAGGAAACTCCAGAAATGGGTGAAAGTATAAAGAAGCTAGACCATCGTCATTAGCCGCCTTTGATAAAATCCGGTCTACTGATTTTTCGTCCTTAACATAACTGTAAGGTGTCGGCACATAAACGGACCCTAAACTGCTTTGACCATAATCATTCGAATCATCGTAAACATTTATATCCTTAAGCGAGCGAAGGGAAAAAAAATCAGGCTGATACAGGATACCTATGAAGGAACGGAACACCTTCTCCTGAACTCTGGTGTCATGATAATGGGGTGTTTCCCAAAACTTCGGTTGTAAGCCAGCTTTATCAAACGCAGCAATACTTTTAGTAATTCGTTGAGCTGCATACGAACTTTCCTTCGTTTCAGGTGCCCCTTTCACTTTAAACTCATTGCCAATTCCAGAATTCTGATTGTCATTAGGCTTGGCGGAATCTCCAAATTGATGACTGTATCCATGCATTCCCAGGATAGCGCCCCGTTTCTCACCTTCTTGTAGTAGTTTGATGAAATTACTCACCACTTGATCGGGATTAGGTTCATCTATTCCTCTTTCCTTCCATGTTCCATCCATTTCAACATTTATCCATCTTGGAATAACGGCCACATGATAAGGTATATCCTTCGTCTGGATGTATTCCATCACAGCTCGTAATTTTCCTAAACCTTCCAAACTACCATATACACCACCAGGCCCGATGTCCTCTAGTCGAATCATCGCATGCCGCTTTTTTGTGTTTGGATAGATGTTGTCTCCTGTAAAAGTAATTTGGTATAGTAGTACAGAAACTGCAACAATTACGGCAGCCGCAATAATGCCTACCCATTTCCAAAACTTACTCTTCAAGCCTTATTCTCCTCCAACCCCATATATTTCAAATATACTTACATTAAGTACTATTCCCTCATTTGAATAAATTAATCATTCTAAAGTGCAATACTCTTAAATTCGTGAAAAGATCAAAATAAAAATACGACTTAACAAAAACTATGTGAAAATAACACATAATTTCGATTAAGTCGTATCGAAAATTTCTTATTTTATTGAAATGGCGTTTGAATAACTCATCTTTTTCAAAGTACGTCTATTATCACATTTTAAATATTTATTAATGCCTATACACGACACTCGACCAGTTATTATAAGAAGTAAGTGATAAGAAAACAAAGAACGGTCTTTGTAGCATTTATTGAAATTCCTCAAAAATTCCATCAAGAAAAATGACAGCACAACAAGGTTTTTGGAAATATTTGTAGTATGATAATCTATAATAGAAAAATTACTTAAGTTAAGAGAAAGAAGATGTAAATATGTTACCAATCATTATAGGAATTATACTCATTGTTTTAGGAATATGTTTGATTCCTATAGGTTATTCAGAATTTAAAGAAGAGTTAAAAATGGTTAAAGAAAAGTCGGTTTTTAAACGTCTTTTTGTATATTTTATCACGTTCATTGGGCTTTTAGATTTCGATGGTTATAGTGGATGGATATTACTTCTGGCGTTATTATTAGTATTTAGTGGCGGTGCATTTATTATTTTAACGATATTATAATAACCCGAATGTATTTAAATTCCCCCCGTAAAAGAAATGAAGAAGATTATTTGATATTTTTAGTCAAATACGCTTCTTCATTTAATATAAAACAACAATCAAAAAAACTAATTAAAGTATACAGCAAAGCGCCCACGAAAAAACACGTGGGCGCTATTTGACGCTTACTTTTAAAATGTTACGTACACAATAACAGTAAATGCATATAAAAGGGCAATCTAAATCTATCCTTACTGTTATTAAAATTATTTGGTCATTCCATATATCATTCCAGATATATAAGGAATCAACCAAATGAACCATACTAATATACTTAACTTATGGAATTTCCCCATCATTTTTGAGTCTTTTTTTATCAATACAATAGTAGCCCAAATTGCATGAAATAACATTAATAAGATTGCTAATAAACCTGTTATGCCATGAAAACTAAATAGAGATCCTTCTGTGGCCATTTTTTCCATCATGGTAGTTCCAAGTGTATCGCATATTAAGCCTATCCAAAAAATAATCACATGCCATAACTTTAATGTTTTTTGAAATTTTTCTGACCATACTCCTACTGAATAAAAAACTAGTGCTGCTGAAATAAATATAGTAGCAAAGATTAGCATTTCAATCACCCGATTCATAGCATTATTTAAATGTTTTTTTCCCTTAAAAGTAATACTTTATACTCTAAAAAAATGTATACACCTATTGCTCAGACTTATTATAAAAAAGAAATATGAACAACAGATGAACAACAACATAAAAATTAACTTCTACTTTAATAATGTGAAATTTGGTATTATCTTTTTGCGGTAAATTACATTGCTAGTCGTATCATTAATGCCCGAAAAACGGAAGACTAGTTAAGAATAATATATTAAAAAAACTACGAAATCATAGTTGGTAGCTTATAATATACAGCCATTCCTTTAAAAATAAACATCAAATCTTCGTAAGCACAATCCCACCAATTGCAGTTAATACACCAATGACTTGATAAGCTTTTAGTTTTTCTTTATAGAGCAAGACACTTCCGAGTACGACGACTAAACAACTTAGACTCACGATTGGGAAGACAATACTTGCGATACCTGTGTCTAGTGAGAAAAAGTAGCTACTGTAGCCTATGACACTAAAGCATCCGATGACAGAGCCAAATTTCACTTCAGAACGAAGCCATTTTTCTCTCGTGATTAGGCTTTGGATGATTAAGTATACGGCGCCACCACCGTACATACAAACTAGCGTATTGATCGAATCGATTTGTAATTGTGAAGAGGTTTTCATCAATATACCAAGAACGCCAAAGCATAGAATTGAAAGTAAAATTCTGTACATCCATGGCTTGTATTTAATTTCCCCAGCGCTGCCAGGTGCATATTGAATGACCGCCGCAGACCCAAGCATGACCACAATTCCAATCCACTGAATGAGTGTAATATGCTCATGGAAAATAAGTGCTGCACTCAAAATCGGAATTACCGTATAGGTGCTAATAATCGGAGATGTTAAACTCGCAGGTCCCTTTTCAAACGCCTTCGACATTTGAATGTTACCATTTGCATTTAATATACCAATCACTGCACCTAGTACAATCGTTAATATATTAAATGGTGCAAATCCTTTGATGGTTCCGTAACCAATCATTAACAAAAATGCGATCAGGTAAAAGAAAAATTGCATATGTACCTTTGACATTCCTTTTCCAGATGTCGCCTTAAAAATGAGATTATTGATACCAAAACAAAACATCGTCAAAACTGCTGCTACAATCCACATAATTATCCTTCTCTCTCGTTGATACTGCTAATTTTAGTATGAAAATTGCGGATATTGAACAATTTTGAAGATTTTCATCATATCTTGCATGAAATTGGTAGGTGACATGCATGAAATAGAAAATCTGATTCGATTTGTTGAATCGGCTATACTGACTTTCAGTAGAATTATTGTAAAAACTTTAACCAGTAATTTAATTATATTTTAATGTCATATTATACTTTCAACTATAAAAACCCAGTTACTTTTACTTACGTAAGAGTAGCTGGGCCTTTATATTACTTTTTTTCTAATCATTTTTTTACATTTTTACTATTTCATTCTTTGTAAAGACTAAAAATGTACTTTTATAAAAGCATCTATCCTATCTTCTATTAATCTGCGGATTCATATTCTTCAAACTCTTCATCATCAATTACAAGGGAATGAAGATTATTTTGAATAAATCTGATGCAATTTAACGCAATCATCTGTGCAGGATTTGATGGATTACCATCTGGTAATATAGGAGCTACAGAAAGGTCGGCAACTTTAAGATTTTTAGTACCATGAACATTCAGGAATCCATCAACAACTCCATTTTGAATGTCCTTTCCCATTTTACATTGACCTCCAAAATGATCGAAATTTGTGTAAGAAGCTTTTGCATATTCAGCAAGTAATTTTCTCTTTTCTTTTTCATCGGTTAAATGAAATATTTTTTCTTTAGGATATACAATCTTATAAATTCCTTTCGGGTCTTTTTTCCGAGCTTTAATAATAATTTTGAATGTTTCAATATACTGATCCACTACATAATTTAAATCATCAAGGTTATCTAGTGGATTAAATTGAATAGATGGATATGCTTCAGGATCACTATGTGCTGCAAGGATGGTACCTCTGCTTTTAGGGTTTAGGTCAGCAATAGCAATACTCATGACATTCCTACATTTATTCTGATTAAATTCCCAATTATGAATGAATACATCTTGAATCGGTATAAAGGCTGGAATTGGAACTCCTAATAATTGAAGACGACGTCCAGGACCATCATCCTTATTAAAAGCACTAAGAACTACTGGCTGAGGATCAGTAGACAGTACTTGCAGAAGGCGGTTTGTTTCTACTTTTACTCCCATGCCAACATAATATTGAGTTTGAAAATTGTGCCCAACTTGCGGGCTTTCTACTAGCGGTTGTATCCCAATATTAGCCAGATCGTCAAGATTACCGATTCCTGAGCGTTGTAAAATGACCGATGAGAAAATACCTGCTGAGATTATTATCCCTTTTCGAGAATAAGCTCGTTGTGTTACTCCGTCTTTGATATATTCAACGCCAACTGCAATCTTTTCACTTTCTTTATGTTTAAAAAGAATTTTATTTACTGTTGATTTTGCGTATATTTTCAATTTTCTACTTCCAATACCGAACTCATCTGGATTGGTCTCATCTCCTTGTGATACGATATTTTCATTTAAATATCCAGTTGCAGTCGACGATCGAATGAACACACCATCTCCTATCTCTTCCTGAATTAATTGTGCTTTAAATGACGTAACATCTCTTATTCCATTATTGTTGTAATCCTCTTTAATTGGAATCTTTAGAACTTTAGATGTTGCCTCAACTAAAGTCTGAATAATTCCATTGCTCGGTATGATTTGCTGTCTTATAAAAATCGGTCCATTCGTTCCTCGATCATTTGGGCTTTGTGTTTGTCCAGTGTATGTTTCATTGGCTTCAAACAAGGAGCTTATATTGTCGTATTTCCATTCATTATTTCCGACAATTCTCGCCCATTCATTATATAGTTCTCTGCTTCCTCGAACTGCAGCCATAAAATTATGTTGTGAGCTTCCTCCTATTACTCTTCCCGACCTTAATCTAATCTGTTGGACGATATTTTCTGCTGTTTGCGATAAAACATTAAATGAAAGTGTATTATCATTTGCTCTATTTGCTGCTGTTAAAAAGGAAGGACTTTCATTCTTCATGTTTGTTCCAGCTTCAAGTACAAGTAAAGAAGTGATATTGTCATCAGTTAGCTGTTTGGCAATTACCCCTCCTGCGGTCCCTGCTCCAATGACTATATAATCAAAAACATTCTTTTTTTGCTCATTATTTTTATGCTTTTTCTGTTCCATTTTCTACTACCTACTTTCTTTTAATATTGGTATGATCCTTATCAAAATATGTAGACAAATTCTTTTTGTATAGGTATAAGTTCTATTATTTATTAGATATTTTTGATTATTGGAACCTTAAAGTAAATATTCTTTTTAGCTGAAGACTTACTTGCAAAAATTGTTTTACTGAGTAGTTTTTTCACATTTAAGTAATATTCTGTATGTTCCTACTGCAAGAAGAATACCAAATTATATATTTTGAATGATGCAATCTGTTATATTTGTTTGTTATTTCAAATACAAATGATGTTTGTAAAAATTCTTTAATTTGCGGTTTAGTATGGATGTGATACAAGCCTGACACTTGAAAAATCCAACGATCCAGACAAAATAATTAAACTGAACAAACACGAAATTCATCCTGCCATCAAATAACAGTCTTATATTTGTAATAGCTTTAATAATGAATCTTACTACTATATACTTTAAAATAATATGAGATTACATATTACATTAAAGGAGCCATACAAAATGAAAAAATCTGTACACGTCGTTGGTGCAATTATTGAAAATGAAAAAAATGAGATTTTCTGTGCATTACGAAGCCCTAATATGACACTTGCAAATTACTGGGAATTTCCTGGAGGTAAAATCGAAGCTGGAGAAACACCTCAACAGGCATTAAAACGTGAAATTTCAGAAGAATTCAGCTGTGAAATTGAAGTTGGACAAAAAGTAGAAGATACAACATATGAATATGAAAAATTCATTGTCCGTTTAGAAACATACATGGCTAAAATTGTACATGGGGTTCCTACCATTAGTGAACATGCTGATGCACAATGGGTACATCGTCAAAATCTTTCACAAATGGGTTTTGCTCCCGCTGATATTCCGGCAGTAAATAAGTTAGCAATCCAAATATAAAATAAGATTGGCGTGAATTGAATGGAACAATTGATCAGTAAAATTGAAAATTCATTACATAAGGGCTTTATCAATCAAAATAAACCGGTGGCGGCTCAATTCAAACCGAAACTACTTACGAATAAAGCACATGAAAATGTTCTATCTACTTTGTTACAAGAGCTAAAAACGTGTAAAACCTTTACCTTTTCAGTTGCTTTTATCACTGAAGGTGGATTGGCTACGTTAAAAACAATGCTCTATGATCTAAATAAAAAAGGGATTAAGGGACGAATTTTAACATCAACATTCCTAAACTTCAATCAACCTAAAATGTTCAAAGAACTATTAAAGCTTGAAAATGTTGAAGTCCGGTTAACTGGAGTAAAAGGTTTCCATTCAAAAGGCTATATTTTCGAACATGAAAATTATTATTCATTAATCGTAGGAAGTTCAAATTTAACAGACAGTGCCTTAAAAGCAAATTTTGAATGGAATGTGTTTTTAACTTCTCTTGAAGAAGGCGAAGTTATTCATCATTTTAAAAACCAATTTGAGGATGCGTGGAACGAAGGTATTCTATTAACTGAGGAATGGATTGCTAATTATAAACAAAACTATGTTGCAGTTCCTTTTATTAAAAATCAAGCAAATATAATTGAAGCTAAAACAGAATATCTAACTAATGCATTGGCTGAAAGTCTATCTATTAAGCCAAATAAAATGCAGTCTGAAGCACTTGAACAACTTAAAGAATTACGAGCAACTAATGCCACAAAAGGGCTAATTATTTCTGCAACAGGTACTGGTAAAACATTTTTATCTGCGTTCGATGTTCGTAATTTCCAGCCCCAAAAAATGCTCTTCATCGTTCACCGAGAACAAATCTTGAAAAAAGCGATGGCAGATTATCGTAAAATATTGGGCGGTCATGAAGATGACTTTGGTATTTTATCTGGCAACTCTAAAGATATAAATGCGCGTTATTTATTTGCTACGATTCAAACAATTTCATCCGAGCGCTATCTACAACAATTTGAAAAAGATGAGTTTGATTATATCTTAATCGATGAAGTTCATCGTGCAGGGGCTAAATCTTATCAAACGATTTTTAATTATTTCGAACCTGAATTTTTATTAGGCATGACAGCTACACCTGAGCGGACAGATAACTTTAATATTTTTGAGTTATTTGATTACAACGTTGCTTATGAAATTCGTCTACAAGCTGCGCTTGAAGAGGACATGCTTTGCCCTTTCCATTATTTTGGTGTAACAGATTATGAAAAAGATGGCATCATAATTGATGAAGTTACCGAACTACAAAATCTCGTTTCACATGAACGTGTACGACATATTATTGAAAAGATAAACTACTATGGTTATTCTGGCGAAAAAGTTCGAGGTCTAATGTTTTGTAGTTCCAAAGAAGAAGCTTATCAACTATCTGCTGCTCTAAATACTTGTGGTTTGAAAACATGTGCTTTAACCGGTGAACACTCTCAAACTGAACGTGAAGAAGCCATTGCTAAATTGAATTCTGGTGTGCTTGAATACATATTAACTGTTGATATTTTTAATGAAGGTATTGATATTCCCTTCTTAAATCAAATCGTTATGCTACGCCAAACACAATCAAGTATTATTTTCATTCAACAATTAGGACGTGGCTTACGAAAACATGATTCAAAAGATTATGTAACAATAATCGATTTTATTGGTAATTATAAAAACAATTATTTAATTCCAATTGCCCTTTCTGGCGATCAATCTATGAATAAAGATAATGTTCGCCGTAAAACTGTTAATACTGATTATATTCAAGGTATTTCTACTATTAACTTTGAGGAAATTGCGAAGAAACGTATTTTTGAGGCCATCGATAATACAAATTTATCGACTTTAAAAACATTGAAGGATGCTTTTACGGAATTAAAAAACCGTATAGGAAAAACACCTTCTATGGCCGATTTTGTGCATTATAATTCACTCGATCCAGAAGTAATTATCAATTATTCTAATAATTATTATTCTTTCCTTGTAAAAATGAAAGAAGAACTCCCATCTTTAACTGAATATGAATTAAATGTTTTGTCTATGATTTCACGTGAATTTGTAAATGGTAAAAGAATACATGAAATAGCACTAATTGAAGCCTTAATAGAAAATGAGACAATTACTAAATCTGAGTATATTGATATGTTAAGAAAATACGGTACTTATTATGATGAAAAAACCCTACTTTCTGTTGAAAGCATGTTTTCATTATCATTCCACTCCAAAAATGATCAAAAGAAGTATGGTTTTAAACCTATTATCGAATTACAAAACAATGTATACCAATTTAATGAAGATATTCAGGAAAGTTTAAGAGACCAATACTACAAAGATTTATTTAAGGATATAGTTAATTGCGCTAAAATTAAATTTGAACAATATGACATCACACGTCCATTGACGCTTTATAAAAAATATTCTCGTCGTGATGCATGCCGATTATTAAATTGGCCTAACGATGATTCTTCTACAATTTATGGTTATCGTGTTAAACATAACACAGTCCCTATTTTCGTTACTTATCACAAAAAAGATGAAGTTGAGTCCAGTGTTGACTATGGTGATGAATTTATCGCTCCTGACGTATTCCATTGGTTTACTCGCAGTAACTTAACCCTAAATTCAAAAGAAGTTAAAGAAATTTTAGCTGCAAAAGAAAACAATACGACCATTCATCTCTTTACAAAAAAGGATGATGGTGAAGGTTTTGACTTTTATTACTTGGGTGAAACAGCAATAGTTGAAAACACACCAAAGGAAGAATCTATGTTAGATAAACAAGGAAAAGAAATTCCGGTTGTAACAATGGACATGGTACTGGAACAACCTGTGCAATATGAGATTTATCATTATTTAGTAGAAGAATAAGCCCACCTGTTAAGTTGAAAAAAACATCTGCACTAGGTATAATTAACTTAACATGAAATACAATAAATAGACCGCCGATGTTGGTCCATTGACGGTTAATTATAATAGTTAGTTCCCTCAGGGGGATTGGCTATCCAGTGGAATTAACCCATCTGAGCTACCGACTCAAGGATGGGTTATTTTTTATGGTTAAATGTGAGTATTGTTACAACTAAAGCTGCGAATGTTACCGCAAACATTAATGCTTCAAATACTGACATGGCATCGCCCCCGGGCCCACACGATGTGGGTCATGCAGACGTTACCACAGGATGTGGTGCTTTTAGTCTGCGTTCCTTGATTGGGAGTGTGCCAACCACCCTTGAGTACCAAACTATTACAAGTATATTATAACGAACATTCGTTCTCGTTTATAGTAAAGAAGGATATTTTTAACACATAATATTCTGTTCCCTCTTATTAACTTGGCGACACAGCTCCAACTCTCGACACCTCAGACCGCTCACTTAATCTAGTTACTTCTTTCTTTAACCAAAAAATAATAACTATCCCCCACTTCCCCCAAATACAAAGGCACTTCCACCACCCTACCCAACATCTCCTTAAAACTCTCCACCTTCCCAGTCCCAACATCATAAACCTCCCGATACAACCACTGCCGATGCACATTATGTATTCTTTCCGGCCGCCATTTATAAATCACTTCATGCAAATCAACAACTTGCTCAGGAGTTTCGGCAAAATAAAATGCATAACTGTGAGTTCTATCCGAAACCTTCACCGCATATAACAGGATTCTCTTCATGCCAAGTTCATCACGATCATACATTTCAAAAAATTCTTCCTTCTCCTGCTCCGTTAACTGAATCTCCATCAGCTTTTCTTTGCGATCTTTTTCATTTATTTTCCCTCTTCCTATCACAAAGTAGATGAAATGAGCTAAAAAGGATTCGTCATATTCAATGGCATCTTTCATTAAATCTTTGACAGAAGTAATGCTCATCACCTACTTTGCATGTTCATTATTAATATCTCGGATTTGTCCTGTTGATTTGGAATAGTTTACCGGGACTGTACCTGTTGGGCCGTTGCGGTTTTTGGTGACGATTAGTTCGAGTACTTCTGAGACTTTGTTATAGTCCATGTTGCCTTCTGCTTCTAGTTTTTCGTAATAGTCTTGTCGGTATAGAAGGATGATGACGTCTGCATCTTGTTCGATATTGCCGGAATCGCGTAGGTCGCTCATGAGTGGGCGTTTGCTGGCGCGATTTTCGACGCTGCGGTTTAGCTGGGAGAGGCAGACGACTGGGCAATTGAGTTCTTTTGCCATTTGTTTGAGTGCCCAGCTGATTTGACCGATGGAAAATACTTGGTTAGTGGTAGCTTCTACACTGGTGATAATTTGTAAGTAATCGATGAAGATAATCGGTTTGCGTGCTGGATTTTGGTGGATGATTTTTCTTGCTTGTGCACGAATTTGATTGACGGTTATTCCCCCTCGATCGTCGATATGGATCATTGCTTTTAATAGTTTGTTTAACGTATTCAACCAATCTTTCCGTTGTTTTTCTGAGAAAAGATTGTAAGGGTCACGCATTTTCAATCTGCTAATTTTGCCACAGTCGGAGATTAATCGCTCGATGAGTATCTTCTTGCTCATTTCGAGTGAAAATACGATTGGTAAATAGCCTGCCCATCCTGCCTGAAGTGCAAAATGGTTCATGACATCCGTTTTCCCCATGGAAGGTCTGCCTGCAATAATTGTCAGCTCACTTGGTCTGAATCCCTCAATGAGCTTTTCCAGATCAACTATGTTAGTTGGGACAACTTGTTGTGGTGGCATCGGTTTGAACGGAAGGTGTTCCAATTCTAGAAGGTCCTGTTGAATATTTGTTTCAGTTGTGTGAAGATCTGTTTGTAAAGTGTCTAAAGCTTTTTGTACGGATTCAATGGACCAATCGTCTGTATGTGCTTGAAACAAAATGGCGTTCTTTTTCTTTTCACGCCAAGAAGTGATGAGCATTTCACAATAAGCATCGAATTTGGGGCTACATGCAAAGTTGGTCAGGCTTGCTAAGTAAGTGGCACCTCCTGAGACATTAGGGTCCATTACTTGAAGTAAAGTGATATAATCAACGGGTTTTCTGTCGTTTGCTAGATTATACATTTCTTGAAAAATAGCAGCATGTCGCTGGATTTGAAACATTTCTCTCCAAATGC
Organism: Rummeliibacillus pycnus; assembly: GCF_044359855.1. GTDB lineage: Bacteria > Bacillota > Bacilli > Bacillales_A > Planococcaceae > Rummeliibacillus > Rummeliibacillus pycnus_A. Next base: position 4,250,739 of record NZ_CP132291.1, on the reverse strand, counting down.
CACTATCTGTTACGAGATTGTTTTCCTCAAGCATGGTTCCTAAAATACTTTTTTCTAGCAGTTCAGCACTAATGTTTTTTGTCATTTTATTCTTCCCCCGCATTTAGATTGAGTTCGATTGGTTTGTAATGACTTATTGGTTGATTCGTCTGTGTTCCTTGCTCGTTGAGGTAATTTTCAAAGTTGGTTGGTCGAAATAAGGTACTTGGACGTAAATAGTATTTCATTTTCGGGTCATTTTTCCATTGTTTAACTTTGTGATCAATGACTTTCTGAAAGTCCTCTAGATAATTCCCTTCGATGATTCGTGCTTGGATGATTCTTTCGTGCTGGGCTGTAACTTTGAATTTTTTCCCTGCTTTTTTATTCAAATAATTGATAACGGCAGCTGTTATCTCTTTTTTCTTCTTCTTTTCTTCTTTTAAATACGGGGCCATCTCGATCTCTGTAAAGAGTTTCATCTGATCTGTTGACGCGGTTTCTTTTGAAATATTGGAAGAATCAATTTGAACCTCCAGTTCATGATAAAGAAGATCATAATTGATGCGATACCACTTTCGTTGGTCATATTTCGTCGAATTAAACTTCTTCGTAGAGATGATATAGTTCATTTTTTCAAGTTTAAGAAATGTCCGTTTAATCGTGGTGACCGATAAAAACGGAAATTGTTTGACCCAACTTTCATAAGTATGCTGATACCAAGTGTGGCCGTCGTCTTTAAGTGGTGAACCATTCAAACGATAATGCAGCTGTTGAAGTATCATGGCTTCATTTATTCCTAACATGACTGCTAGATCTGGTATGACCAGAAGTGGTGTTTGATTTATGATTAGTTTCATTACAAATCCCTCCAGTTAAGTTCTCGCAGCAGCATCTGCCACTGCGAGTAGAATTTCCGTTTCCATTGCAAACTATTACTATGTTCCTTGATCTTGATGCTGCCTATTTTCTTCATAGTAGGTAAATACATTTTGCAAATAGGACTCCCATGAGCTGACATCCCGCAGGAATTTGGCCAATAAAAATGCCCCCTCCTCCGTCCATAAATAGAGAATGCATGCGTGTTTGGAATCCTTCAGTTCCCTTTTCACTTTTACAAGCTCATCCCCTGTCACTACAAAAAAATGCTTACCATCCATAAATTTGTTGCGCTGACGATCAAAACCCCTGATCAAACTTCTAGGTCCTACGCCCAGTCTTTCTGCTAGGTTCTTTGTTGTGAGAACGGGTAAATCGTTAAATATCATGTAATCTCCTCCTCACCTCTTAAATAGACAGATGTTTTGAAAAGAGGACAGGTTTGATGAAAATTTTTTGTACGAAAAAAAACACTCGATTTTTTTTCGAGTGTTTTTGGTCTATCATCTAGTACGATCCTTAAATCATTTTTTCAGAATCGCATCATCAACCGAATATAAAGTGAAACTTCCATCAGTGGGGTTTTCTTCATCCCCCACTGATGGTTAGTTGAACCAATCGGGCTTTTACGGGCAGTTATCCCCCACCTATCCTCTTTGCTTCTCTCTCAATCTTGAGGTTGGGGTATTACTGCCCGTTAATGCGGGATAAATCTCTTTCCATGATGCATCTAATTTTAGACTTTTATCATCAATAAATTGTACTCTCTTTGTCTTTTATCTCAGGTATTCGGATGGTAATCTCTGTACCTTTTCCTTCTTCACTATCAAGTCGAAAACTAGCTCCTTTTATAAGAGATAGTTTATTAAATGGATTGGTAAAACCTAGTCTTTCATTTTTACCACTTAATAGTTCCTGTTGTTTTTCTTGAGGAATGCCAACACCATTATCCTGAATAATGATTTTTACGTTCTTCTGTTCCCGTTCGATTATTAGCCGCAGTGTTCCGCCATCTGGATTTTTAGAAATGCCATGTTGAACAGCATTTTCCACTAAAGGTTGAATTGTCATTGTGGGAATATAGGTTTCAATTGCTTCGTCGATATTATACACAATATTTAACCGTTCCCCAAAACGCATTTGTTCGATTGCTAAATAAGCTTGTACTAGTTCTACTTCATCTACTAAAGAAACGAGTGAACGTTGTTTGCGGACATCTAATTTTGCTCGGAAGTATGTAGCCAAATAATCTAACGCTTCACGTGTTTTCTCTTGATCTTTATAACTTAGTCCAATAATGGTATTCAATGTGTTATACAAGAAATGTGGCGTTATTTGAGAAGAAAAGCGACTCAATTCATTATTAACTGCATCTAGTGCGGATTTTTTGATTGATAGTAAGGACTCTATTCGAACTTTTAATTCCTCCATATTAACTGGTTTTTGCAAGTAATCATTTGCTCCCAGCTGGAATGAAAGAACTAAATCGTATATTTGACTAGCTGCTGTTAAAATAATAACTGGCAACTCTACTAAGTCGTATTCCTTTCGAACTGTTTTACAAACCTCATATCCTGTCATATTAGGCATCATTAAATCTAAAATCATTAAATCAACCTTTTCTGTTTTTACAATTTCCAATGCTTCTTCCCCACTACCAACTGCTATCACGCTATATTCCAATGATTGGATCATATTAATGAGGACTTTTAAGTTTGCAGGCTCATCATCTACAACTAATATGGTATAAGGCTTTGTGCCAGAAATTTTTTTTGATAATACCTGCTTTTCTTGTTCTCTTATAGGCGAAGAAATAATTGGCTCTGACTTTTTATTACTTTCTGTTTCCGTAGGTTCGAGCAACTGAAGTTCATTTGCTATTGGAATAGTAAATGTGAAACAAGAACCTTTTCCGACTTCAGAAGCAACCCAAATACGCCCACCTGTTTCCTCTACTATTTGTTTCGTAATACTTAGTCCTAAACCGAGTCCCTTTGCGTTTCCAGACTTACTACTCTCTTCTTGATAAAAGGTAGAAAATATGAAGTCATAATGCTCTTTTGTTATCCCCCGACCAGTATCCTCTACTGATACAATCATTTGTTCATCTCTTACTTTCGCAGAAATAGTTATTGTTCCTTTCTTAGTAAATTTAATAGCATTGTGTATCAGATTAAAAAAGACTTGTTTGAGTTTTTGTTCATCTGTATAGACAAGTGGCAAATTCCTTGGAATATTGTTTACTAATTTGACGGGTTGCGTTGATGGAATTAAATACGCCATCTCAGCAAGTACATCTTCCACTATATAAATGCTTATTGGTCGCGGAACAATAGAAATTTCTCCTTTTTTAATTTTCGCTATAAATAACAAATCGTTTACTAAACTTGCTAACCTTCTTCCAACATTGTGTATTAATATAACACTTTCTTGTTGCTGCTTTTTTAATGGTCCCTCCGTACCTTCCATTAGTGATTGTGAAAGGTTAAGAATTACATGGAGAGGTGTACTCAGCTCATGCGAGGTCTTTGCTAAAAACTCATCCTTTAGTTTGTCATATACGAGAAGTTCTTCAGATAGTTCTTCTACTTTATGAAAGGCCAATTGAGAACGGTAGTTCATCAATAAGGATAAACTCATCGCCATGATTAAAAATAATACGAGCGATGAACTTTCAATTTCTATTTCATATAATAATTGCATTGCAAGTAGGAAAACATAAGCTAAAAAAGAAATTACACTAATTAGAACATATTTAGATTCATCCGTTTTTTGTAAAGAAGCTTTGACTAAAATAGTAAATATATAGATATAACTAACACTAGTAGTAAGTGATACTACTATTTGAACGGATTGAAAAGGAATATATTGGAATATATCATGAATTGTGCAAAACACTAGTAACGAAAATGCTTGAAGAGCCATCATCGTACTTAATAGAGTAACGACTTTTTTATTAGCAAACGAGTTAAAAAAATGATAGATAAACAAAAGGAAAAATATAATGGATAAACTATGAACAAACATCTGTATTTCTACTTGTACAGTTGGGGTGATTTCTGGAAACAATAAGTAAATCCATCTTTCGTTTACAGTAGAGACATACACGCCTTCCGATAAACAATACAGACTAAAATACACTTCATATCGATTTCTTTTTTTATTTTGAAAATGTACAGCTAAATAAATCAAGGAAAAAAGAAGGTATCCTGCAATGAGTAATGCTTGAATAAATCTTTCCCTTTCTTTTTGGGCTAGTATTTGATCAGCCTTACCAAATTCTATTGAGTTGACAATCCCACCTCTAGCATATTCTTGGTTCGCCACTTGAATAACGATATCCAATGTTCGATCACTACTATTCTCTAATAAGACATACTTTTTGAAATCAAATCGATAGTCTTGCTTTTTTTCAGAAGGAACACCTGCTGATCCAAGTTCGACACCGTTTATATACACTTTACTTGCGTCACGAATCGTATTTAGCTTTATCCCATAATGATCATTCTTTGGAACATGAATAAGTAATCGGTAGGTGCCAACACCGTAAGGAGTAGTATCTTTTGAAATATAATTATTCCAATCTTCAGGCACATGAATTAATTTATGTATACTTCGATAATTTTCAAATACATCCTTATTCGGACTAGGAACGATTAATTCATTCGGATAAAAATCCCACTCTCCATTAAGCTCGACAATACTTTCCTTCGTCGAATCCCATTTCTGCAAAGAAAGAACACCATTTTTTGCTAGAAATGTATTCGAATCGAATAAATGAAGGGAACGAAAAATACTTAAAGTAGTTATAAGAACGATACCAATGGATATTATTATGAATGTCTTGCTTTTCTTCACTTAATCATTTCCTTTCAAAAAATTACCACTTCTCTACTGTACAATGAGCATCACTCTATTTACAATGGTTGTCTGTCAAATATGAGTCTATTCCCCCAAAAAATTGTGGGTTTTTTATACACCATAGAGCTTTTTCATGCTTACATCAAATGCAATGACATGTTTCATATAAATTCCCATCTCTTAACTAATTCATAGAAGTCTTCACAAAAACCTTATCGAAACCTGCTCTTGTACGATCTCTTAGGATCCAACATACTAAACTGATTCTCATAAGGGTGTGGTTTGCGATACGAACTCAAAATGGTCCCAGGGTGTCTACTACCTTCCTTCACTTCTACTAATGTTAGTATGTTTGTGTTTGGCTAACCACTGCTTCTGTCTTCGTGGCTCGGGACTTGTACTCTATAGACTACGCTCATGCTGAGCACCAAAAAAAACACTCGATTTTATTTTCGAGTGTTTTTGGTCGATCTAACATGATTCTTAATTTATTTTCACATTCTTTTGCAACTTATCTATTTGGTTTTCAGTTGATTTTATTTCTACTTTGCTGCCTACTTCATCTAATGATTTATCTTTCTCGATTTCATGCATGTCGAGAACGTGTTGTGAAGGCGGGATGATGAGGCTTACAACGACGATTGTAATTCCAGAAATAACAACTCCTGAGAAACCAGGTATTAACCACAGCTCACTTAACAATCCGATAAAGCCATCCGATTCAATTTTCGGTCCAGGAACATGTGTAAGAGATGTAATAATATAATAGACAAGTCCTACAGAGATACTAGCCCAAACAGCTGGTGTACTTACTCGTTTCCAGAATGGACCTAGGACAATTGGCCAGAATATCGTAACAAATATAATATCCCACGCCAAATAGGCTAAATCGATTACTTTTTGTGCACTGACAGCCAATATGAAACCTAATACAGCACTGACTAGTATCATTATTCTTGAGAATAATAATAACTTTTTTGAATCCGGATTCTTATTTATAAAATCGAGATAAATGTTTTTCGTCACGATCCCTGATGTAGCAACGTAACAAGCTGCAACAGTTGACATCCCCATGGCAGCCATCGCTGTTAAGAATATCGCTGATAACAACGGAGGGAAATAACCTTGTGCAAAGGCTAACATCAGTGTTTCAGGATTAGAACTATTTGGGTAAATTGTTTTAAAAGCTTCTCCTAACATACCCGGCATCCAACTGATCGCTATAATGACTATACCTGCAATTATCATACTCTTCTGTGCTACACGCGGACTTTTTGCAGCAGCGACCCTTTGTCCTAAATCCACAGCCGGAATATCACCAAGTGCTAAGACTAAATAGAGCGTCCAAAATTCTGCTCCACCCTTATTAAATAATTCACTTATATTCCACCAGTCAGGGTTAAAAGTAATATCAGGATAATAGAACATGATAAATATTGTGATACCTAGAATCCCAGCAATCGCAAGTGTACCTTGAACCACTTCAGTATATGCAACAGCCCATAAACCACCTATAACGGAATATAACGCTGTTAAAGATACAAACAATAAAGCAGCTGGTAAAAAATCGATTTGTAGAAGGGTTTGGATAATATAGGTTCCCCCAACAGTTAGTGCGCCCGCATTGAAAACACCAAATGCGATTGCCATCACAATTCCTGTATAGGCACCTAATTTTTTGCTACCATATCGTAAGCCATAGTAATCTGCTAATGTCCAACCTCTTAATCTTCTAAGAGGCTTAGTCCATATTAATGCGCCTAATATCATACATGTACCTAGACCACCCATTGTAGCAGATCCCTCAAATCCACCACTTGTATAGCCTGAACCAACTGCTGCAAAGAAGAATGGAGCCGCTAATAATGCGGCAATCAAACTCCCCGTTACAACAGACAATGGCATACTCCAGCCCGCCACTATTAAGTCCTCAGCTGTCTTGACACGTTGATACCCCTTGAAACCAATATAATATATAAAAATCAAGTACAAAGAAAAAACAACTATATTCAACAATTCGATTACTCCCTAACTAAACATTATCCATTCATAACTCCGCCACCATTAGCACCCAAAATTTGTCCTGTATAAAAATCAGCATTTTCTGATGCTAAAAACAAGACACTTTTAGCGATTTCTTCTGGTTGGGCTAATCGTTTTAATGGGTATTTTGCTGACTCTTCCTCGATATAATTGTCACCGAAGGCTAACAAAATATCTGTATGTGTCGCACCTGGTGCTACAGCGTTAACGTTAATATACGGTGCCAATTCTCTAGCCAATGATTTAGTAAATGCATTAATACCACCTTTTGCAGCTGAATAATGCGCATATTCTTCACAGCCTAAGCTTCCTAAGTCAGAAGAAATGTTAACGATTTTACCTTTTTTTCTTTTCTTCATTCTTATCGCTGCTTCTCGGCAATTATAAAAGTTTCCATAGAGATGAACCTTTATCATTTTGTCCCACTGTTCATCAGTCATTTCTGTAATGGGCGCATTTTGTGCAATTCCTGCATTGTTAACAAGAATATCAATTTCACCTAGCTGACGGTCCATGTACTGAAACATTTCAGTTACTTGTTGTGAATCTGATACATCTGCGTTGAATTTTAACGCTTCTACACCATATTCTTCAGCTTGTATACGAACAGTCTCTGCAATTTGATCGTCTCCTACATAATTGATCAAAACATTAGCACCTTCTTTTGCAAATGCTAATGCGATTGCTTTACCTATCCCCATACTTGAACCTGTAATAAGCACATTTTTTCCTGCAAGTTTTAAGTCCATTATTTTCCATCCTCTAATTCAAATTTCGTAATAAGTGCTTGCAATTCCTCTGCTGTATGGCCTAAAGCTGCAGAAGCATCTTTTACTTCCTGCATTGCTAATAATTGATTTTCTGTTGAATTTGAAACACTTAGTGAAAATTCTGCGGATTGTTGTGCAGATGTTTTCATATTATTAAGCGATGCTGCAACTTCTTCAGATGCCGCAGATATTTGTTGTGATGCTGCTGAGATTTCTTGAATTTGTCCCGCTACTTCTTCCGTAGAGTTCAATATATCTTTGAAAATAGAACCTGCTTGCGTTGTAAAATCTATTCCGACTTTTACATTTTCTTTTCCTTTTTCCATGACAATTATGGATGCATCTGATTCTGATTGAATTTCATTAATAATCTTGTATATTTCTGAAGCAAAATGTGAAGATTGTTCGGCTAATTTCTTAACTTCACCAGCAACTACAGCAAACCCTTTCCCCTGCTCACCAGCTCTTGCTGCTTCAATGGCTGCGTTGAGAGCTAATAGATTGGTTTGCTCTGCTATATCGGTGATAAAGTTTACAATTCCACTAATTTTACTTGAGTTATCATTTAGTCCTCGAATCGTAACATCCATCTGACTAACAGATTCTCTGATTAAATTCATTTGATCAATAATTTGTCGAATGACTTCATTACCTTGTTTCGCCGCATTAGTAGTGAGCTGAGATGACTCTGAAGCGGTATATGCTGACTCGGCAATTTTTTGTATACTTTCGGCTGATTCTCCCATTGCAAGTGCTGTTTCTTCAGTCATTACCAATGAAGTTTCAGCATTTTGGGCGATATGTTCCATTTCTTTAGAAACTTGTGAAGCATTACTATACGTTTCATTTGCATTCGCAGTCAGTTGGCTGGCTGATGAAGCCACGTTGTTTGATGTGTTTTTAATATTCGATATGATATGTTGTAAATTTGAAACCATTGTTTTAATCGATTGGGAAAGCTTTCCTACCTCATCATTTGAAGTCTTAAGCTCTACATCTTTTAAATCACCACTTGCCACTTGATTTGCAACGACCACTGCTTTATTGAGTGGTTTGAGTAGGCGCGTGATTGTAACATATAGGATGCCTAGTAAAATCAAAAGACCTAAAACTGCCGTAATTATCTGTTTCGTAATACTTTTAGTAATAATCGTATTAATATAATCGGCTGAATAATCTATCCCTAATACTGCAACTGTCTTTCCGCTTTCATCTTTTAGTGGCGCAAAGACAGTTCTCCATGAACCGTATGGATCCTTGAAAATATCTGTTACTTCAGGTCGATCATTCTCTATAGCAAGTTTTGCAGCTTTTACATGAGCTGGGGCAAGATCAGTAAATAATTCCCCTGCATTATATACATCATTTAAATTTTTGGTATAACCAAGTGTGGTAACCCCATCCGGTTCCATTTTCCATATGTAACTCCAATACATAATTCCTTGTTTTTCTTTTATGTTGTCTAATTTACTTTGCAAGTCTATAAATTTCGGATCATTCTCTCCATTTACTGTTAGTATTTCCGATATCTCTTTCGGGCTTAGGTTCATGGAAGTCAATAAGCCGACACTTTTTAATTCTTGTTTAAGGTTTTTTTCCATCTGGCTTTGTAATTGCGTAATACTTTGAGTTGTAATTACTGCGAAAAGTGCAATTACAATAATAGAGACTGTTAATAATAACTTATACTTTAATGAGAGCTTTTTATAAAAACGCATAGCGACCCCTTACATCTCCTTCTACTTTTTTCTTGCTAGAGTAATATTGAATCAGTACATCTTGAGTAACGAGCAAGTTTTCACACTAAAACAACTTTGGACCCACGATTTTATATGTATCAACATTACAATAAGCCTATATATTTCACTTAAAAAATATAACACACATTCTAATATGTGGCAATGACACATGCCGTTGTAATCATTTATTTTTATCAAATACCTACTAAAAACCCATAAATACATACATAAATTATGCGAATTTTCATACATGAAAATAAAATATTTTGTGTCATGCCTGTTGATTATCCAGTTTTTTTTATTAAAAATGGATGATCAACTGATGCCCGCTACGGATTGCTCTCTTTCCTGCGTGCTTATTTAACTAGCGGCAATTTTAGCACAATAAAAAGTTTGAACATTAAAAAATATTGTATAATTAGGTATATATTACAATACAGATATGGGGGAACTTTATGAAAACTATAGGACTAATTGGTGGAATGAGTTGGGAGTCTTCGGTTGAATATTATCGAATCATAAATGAAGAGGTTAAAAACAGATTGGGTGGATTACATTCTGCAAAATGTCTTTTATATAGCGTTGATTTTACCGAGATTGAACGCTATCAAGCGGAAGGTGATTGGGAAAGTGCAGGTAAATCATTAGGAGAAGTTGCAACATCTTTAGAAAATGCAGGTGCAGAATTTATAGTAATTTGTACAAATACGATGCATAAAGTAATAGATTATATAGAAGCAAAAATTTCAATTCCTGTTTTACACATAGCTGATGCAACTGCCAATCAAATAAAAAAATCAAATATTACAACTGTGGGATTATTAGGTACTAAGTACACTATGGAGCAAGATTTTTATAAATCCAGAATAGAATCTAACGGAATTAGAGTTTTAGTTCCAAATGATATCGAAAGAGAAATGATTAACAAGGTTATATATGAAGAGTTATGTTTAGGTAACATCAAGCAATCATCAAGGGATTATTACAAGGAAGTTATCAAAAACTTAGTTACAAATGGTGCTGAAGGTATCATATTAGGGTGTACGGAAATTGGATTATTAGTCAAACAAGAGGATTCAGAAGTTCCTTTATTTGATACAACAGAAATACATGCAATTGAATCAGTTAATAAAGCATTAAAATATCAGGTGGTATAGGCAATAACGGGGGCTTTTGCTTAAAAGCTATGAGTTGCGTTCATTAAACTTAACAAAATCGAAAAATAGAAAAAAGCATTAACTATTTCTTATGAGGATAGTCATGCTTTTTCTTTTTAATTAAAATGCTTTTTTGTATTTTGTGATTCAAAAGAGAATGTCTTTTTACTAGTGCCCCTTTTATTTATACTTACATATTAAATTATTGAGTTAATAAGATATCTGAGTTCCCTCCAAAATATCCTAAAATCCTACACCCCACTATACATTTCCTTCTCCTCAAATCAGTACGAATCTAAAATGTAAAATTTATTGACTTTTTCCTCATTTTATTTCAAAGTATTGTAATTTTTCACAATTACAGTGGACAAATACCTAATTTCCGTTAGAATTAAACTGAATATAAAGGGAAATTGAACGTCTTTATCCATTAAATCCATTTTTTAACACAAATAATTCACTCATCAATCTTTAGTATGTTTTGCGCCATTATATGGAGATATTTTTTGGGTATGATCTTTCGATGTTTTCTTATATTCATTTCTTTCCCTAGAACATCTAAGTCTCTGGTCTTAGAAAAAATAAGTACCAAGACTGATATGGGTTATTTTCATATTTATTACAATAAAAGGGATTGAAAATTAAAAGAAAGGGGAAAATTGTTTTATGGATATCACTAAAATTTTTATTTTCTAAAAAGTGTGATATTTCACTATGTACTCTACGTATATTTTATTTCGTGTTTAATTTGTTTTTAGGAGGAGATTTACTTTGTCGATTATTACCAAATGGGCTTTTGGTAACAAGCCCGCTGTCGCTTTTTTGACCGTTCTCATATTAATCATCGGTGTTGTTAGCTATTATAGACTGCCTATGGAGTTTTTACCCTCTGCGGATAATCCGCAAGTTACCATTATTTCGATGGGCCAAGGAACGGACTCCAAAACAATGGAATCTGAAGTCACTGATCCCATTGAACAGGCCGTTAAAGGGTTAAAAGGAAAAAAATCCGTCTATTCAACGACTGGAGATGGATTTTCTAAAATAGATCTGAACTTCGAATCAGGCTATGATATGAAACAGGCTAAACAAGATGTAGTAGAGGCAATGAGTAAAGTCACTTTACCTACCAATATCTCAAAGCCAATCATTTCACAGCTGAACACCTCGATGATTCCAATTGTCAATATTGCCGTTACCTTTAAAGATGGGTTGACGGATAAAAACAAGGAATTTGCACGTAAAGAGCTTCAATCTCGTTATCAAGAAATCAAAGGGGTTTCTAGTGTAGATGTTTACGGGATTACTGATTCTATCGTTTCAGTTCATTTAGATGATAAAAAATTGGCTAAAAACCAAGTCTCACTTCAATCAGTTATGGGTATTCTTCAGGGTCAAAACACCGCTGTAGCTGTTGGTGAAAAAAATATTGATGGTAAAGCAAGTAATATCAAAGTCATCGGTGATGTCACAAGCATAAAAAAATTGCAAGATTTAACTGTAGCACCAGGCGTTAAACTTAGCGATATCGCAACGATTAAAGAAACTACGGATGCTAATTTCATCAGCCGTTTTAATGGAAAAGACAGTTTAAACATTAGCATCACGAAGGACAGTCAATCGAATGCTGTAGCGATTAGTAAAGAAGTTGAAAAAGTAACAAAAGAAATCAATAAAGAATATGAACAGCAGGACTCTGTCATCTATGTTTCTTCAGCTGATATGGTACAAAACTCTGTTCATACGATGATTAAAGAGGTGCTCATAGGGGCTCTATTTGCTACTATTGTCATAATGCTCTTCTTACGAAATATCCGAACTACTATGATCACGATTGTATCGATTCCTTTATCACTTTGTTTCACCCTATTCCTTCTATCAAGATCTGGAGTAACATTAAATATTCTAACGCTCGGTGGTGTTGCTGTTGCCGTTGGACGTCTAGTTGATGATAGTATTGTCGTCATTGAAAATATTTTCCGTAAAATGCAAACAGAGAAATTCTCTATCAGTATGGTAATTGATGCAACGAAGCAAGTAGGCGTTGCAATTACTGCTTCAACCTTAACAACTGTGGCTGTATTCTTACCTATGAGCCTGTTAAGTGGAGGCCTACAAGAATTCCTTTTGCCATTCGCGTTAACAGTTACCTATTCCTTACTTGCTTCATTGCTCGTTGCGTTAACTGTAGTACCGTTAATGAGTGCTGGATTATTAAAAAATACAAAGCTTCCGGAACATAAACCAGCTGTTCGTTTCCCTAAAATCGTAAATTGGTCCTTAAACCATAAATGGATTATCTTCTCGATTTCCGTGTTCTGTTTTATCGGATCAATCGGCGCTTACTTTATGATTCCAAAAGGTGCAGTTGACAACTCTTCTGCAGATTTTGTTACAGCAACGCTCACTTACCCGACTGATACACCTTTTGAAAAAGTAAAGGAAAAGTCATTTGAACTTGAATCAACTATTCAAAAAACGAAGAACGTTAAACAAGTGTTTACACAGATTGGCTCTTCTGCTGAAAATGCGCAATACGGCGTAGTTGGCTCTTCAACAGAAGCATCCTATAGTATTCTTTTGGACGATAAAAAGGACACAGATCAGGTAGTTAAAGCGTTAGAAAAGGAAAAAGGTCAATATCAAGATGCCACTTTAGAAGTTAGTGCATCCTCCTTTATGTCTGGCGGAGCGAGTACAAATATTACCATTGATGTAGTTGGTGATAATGTAGGTGAACTCGAAAGTGTAGCAAACAATATTAAAGAAAAAGTAAAAGATGTCAAAGGTGTAGAGAAAGTAACGACCAATCAGGAAGAAAAGAAAACCGTGTATTCCTTTACTGTTAATCCTTCAAAAGGAAACACAGAACAAATTGCACAGCAGTTAGGTGTTATGTTAAATAAAACACCAATTGGCACAATTAATTTAAAAGACACACAAAAAACAGTATTCCTAGAACCACTCATAGACACAAAAACACCTAAGGATTTAAAAAATATAAAAGTACAAACCAATTCAGGCCCTGTACCAGTATCATCCATTGCATCTTTACAAAGTGAAGAACGATCAACTAACCAATTCCATAAAGACGGGAAAACATACCTTCGAGTTACAGCAACTGTTGATCCTGCAAAACTGTCTGAAATCTCACAAGATGTTAATACAGTGATTTTTGGTGATAAAAAAGATAAAAAAGGAATCGATGTACCTGATAATATCAAGGTACTAGTCGGTGGAGCAAGTAGCGATCAAGCGAGTGATTTTGCCGATTTATTCCTTATTATGCTTGTATCAATTGGCATTGTCTTCTTGATTATGGTTATTACATTCAAGTCGATTAAAACACCAATTGCTATATTGTGCTCTCTTCCACTTGCTGCTATTGGGGCTATTTTAGGTATCCTCATCAGCCGCATATCAGTGGATATTACGGCCCTTTTAGGTGCATTAATGCTGATCGGTATCGTTGTTACAAACGCCATTGTATTATTAGACCGCGTCAAACAAAACGAACGCACGATGATTATTCGCGACGCACTAATCGAAGCAACAGCTACAAGAATGCGACCTATCTTCATGACCGCAGTAGCAACAATCTGTGCTATGCTTCCACTATTATTGAAAAAATCCGAGGCAGGAAGTTTAGTCTCACAAAGTCTTGCAGTTGTGGTGATCGGTGGATTAGCGATGGCTACCCTACTTACGCTGATCGTGATTCCATGTGTATATGAACTACTTTACTTTAGAAAATCGAAAAAACAACGCATGAAAAAAGTAACGATTGAAGAAAGCTCAAACGATTCAGAATCAACGATTGCTTAATCACGTTGATATGAAGACGAGAAAAACCAGACTTTAGCTTGAAGGCTAGAGTCTGGTTTTTATTTTATCCTTTTGCAATCTTTTTTTACTTTTACGTCAATGTCAGTTATTTTTAACATCTTTGTACCCTCAATAATACTCTCTATATAAGGATCTTCAAAAATACGTTGACCTAGGTATTTTCTTTAGAGGTATTACTCCACTTTACCACTTACTTAACTATGCAGACTTCCACTTAACCATGGACGTTGTCTATACGGACCTACCGGGATTTGGATAAGGCTGGTTTTTTCTTGTGGACTCATCTTGTAAATCTCATCACATATGTTCGCATCAAACCCGAGGAGTGGGTGCCCTCCGAATCCGAGGGCTGACGCGACTAGCAGGAGTCTTTGCACCAGCATACCCGCTTCCATTTGTTGGATGCGATATCCCCTGTATCCCATTTCCGTTTTGAAATGATTTTTGTCCCCTGCCACATGTAGACAAAGCGGGACTTGGAACATATTTACATTGCCTCCGGACATTCCGTGCTGTAACCGTAATCGCTGATCTCCGAGTTGTACTTGACGTAACGCATGGGCAGAGCTGTCATAGTGATATGCTCCGTTCGGAATGCCCTCGACATTATACAAACATCCGTAAATAGAGACACGGGACTTCTGTTTCTTTTGTACTCCATCCAAATCATTTTGATACGAGAATGAATCCATCGCGCCCTTAAACAGTGTGGCAAGCTGCAGTTGACTTACCTTTTCCAAAACGAAATCTATATCCGGTGAAAATCGCTTTCGACAGGCCGACGCCAAATCATACGATAATTGCTTCACATAAGGCAGAGTCACCGTTTGACCCTCACAATTTATTTGCTCCTCCTTGATCTGTCGGAACGATCTCGTTGATTCCAACAAAGACGCTTCATTCATCTCGGTTAACATCGGAAACTCTGTAATCCTTCGTGATTGGACGTAATGAGTAGACTGAATTGCTGTCAACTCTTGGCATAATTCAGTGGCAGAATCATCCCCATCTATGTTACTTCTGTTGAAACAGCTTGTTGATTCCTCCGATAGGGGAATCAACGCATACACACTCTCCTCTTGTTCGGAAAGCCCAAGCAGGTGGTTGATGGCTCGATCAAGGAATTGAAAGTATACCCCAGTTGCGAAGCCAAAAGATTTCGCTACTTCCAATAATTGTCCAATCAGTACACCAGCATCCAACCCTTGAAGTCGGTAGGCAAAGTTATTGTATTTAAAAAAATTTTTCCAAAACATTGTCGATACAAAAACAGTACCAAAACAATCGGATATGTTACAGCGATTACCAAGTGCCCGGGATATATATGAATCGAAATTTCCTTCTCGCAGCAACACTAAGCCATGATGAGCTACATCATAATGGTAAACGCCGGCAGGCAAATTCTCTATCTTCAAATAAACGTACAATTCGTTTGGATACAGCGCCCCACCGGAAGGAACAAACCGCCGTTTCGACTGCATTAGGTCTATGGCTTGATCGCTGAAATCCAAGTTCATCACAGACTCGCTAAATTGAGTTAGACCAAATACATACCAGAGAAAATGACCGATTCTGCTTAAGTCAGGCTTTACAGTTGCTTCCGGCCTTTTAAGCGTCAACGGTACTTCTAAAGAAAGCGGAATCACAGGTAAGCCACGATAGAGCTTATACGTAAGCGGTGCATCATCCCAATCCACTTCCCTGTTTGGCTCGTTTGCATTTTCAATATCAAAATGGAGATTGTGCAGAAATGCCTCAAGATTCATCCTCCTACCTCCTAACCACTGGTTATGGGAACGGATGCGGATATGGATTTAACTGTCCAAGTGTTAGCGGTTGTTCCTTAAACCTTAGTTCCATTGGCACCCGGAGCACCCTCTCAAGCCCTGTTATTCGGGTAAGATGTTGACCGAATGTCATTGGCAGCATCCCCGGAATTAGTACTTTAACGCAAAACAATCCGTTTTGTTTGATTTCCGGTGTCGTTTGGTCAACCACGATCACATCGAGGTTCAATCCCCTAAACACCTGGAGAATATCCCGCAGATCATCCGTAAGATCTGCATGCACTGCCTCCCATTTAAATTCCTCATCAAACGTTCGCAATGGCCGACTATCATCCAACAAAAACTGTAGGCGTTCTTGCGCTTCCGGCAACCCATACAGCATCCCATGATCATCCATCTGACGTACCAAGGAAGAGTCTTTCAACATTCGCACATACTCCTCCCGGTTTGCTTCTAAATTCGCATCAAGTATTCGCATCATGCCAGCCAACTCATGAATCGCACTTTTCGCCGCTCGTAATGGATCCAGATGAGCACCGGCCGCACTGATGATATTCAACCCCATTTTTTCCCTGTTTTTCGCTAAAACCAAAACACTTGGAATTCCGTTCTCCATCGTCGAGTTATAAAAATAGAGATCATATCCACCAACCGCCCGCACACGATCAATCATCAACTTTAATTCTTGATCATTAGTAGAATAAGGGTCAAGACGTGGGAGTGCCAGCTCTGCGTACCAAGTCATCAGGAACGAATCACGCTCTACAACTTCCATAATACCGTAGAAAATTGCCTCCTCTATACTACCTCCTACCGCACATCCATTGGAAGTTTCATAGACAAATCCCTCATCGTAGCCCAAGCTGTAATAAGCAAGTAACTCTGGAATCAGAATAGGACGCTCTTGCAAAAACGAATAACCCCAAACCCAATCGATGGATTGATCAGGATTAAACGGTTTGAACGGAAAATTAGGCAGCGCATACTGTTCCTTTGAATGCACACCTACCTTGAGAGGATTAAGCGCTCGGTCTTCCAGATTGCGGAAGCTGTCATGAACCACTGTTTGTTTTCCACTTGGAGAAAGGCCACAGTACCGTTCTAACCCCTCCAAGATAGCCGTGGCCTCACTAACCTTGTATGAATGAGTTCGACCTGCCACACCCTCGTCTCCCGTAAACAACGGCAAATTAACACTTGCATCGGCAAATGGCAACATGAGGTTATACATTTTACCATTTAATAAACCAGTCCGCTCATCCAGATAATCCTTGCTTAGAATATTTTTTAGGTCATCCATGGAACGACAGCGGAAGCTGTCAGTACTGATCTTCAGACTAGATTGTAATGTAATTCGGGCCGCGGCTGGTGAATCATTGGGTAATCGACTACAGACCGGACATAACGGGTCAGGAAGAAACGGATGCCATGAACTCTTTAGCGATTTTAGATTGATTAAACATAAACGACCTTCCGAATAAGCCTGATCTCCATCTAATATGCTCTGTACCTCTGCCTCGAGAAGGTGCGCCATTTGCAATAGTCCCGTACGCGATGCCCAAGCATCACACGAAATTCCACCGTGAACCTTAGCCTCAAGTCTCTGGTCCATCTCCCACATCTCTTTACGGTCTAGCCCTGCCATGATACGTCGCTTATCTGCACACTGGGAGCAGCCTGGTATTTCCGGACGTACTAGTGGCCCTATCACTCCTTCTCCATATGAAACAAATCCTCGCAGCCAAGGTATACCGGTTGGCCGCAATACCTCTTCCGACTTTTTATGAATGGAAGGATTCAATGTATCGTGTAATACCAGAACCAGATTAATCGTTTCTGGTACTCCAGCCTCGAAATCGTAGCGGCGTATTACTTCGTATTGAGTGGATAGATCCTCCCACACACGTTCAGCTAATAATCCTTCTCCAACAACCATCACGACCGCACTCACCGGAATCCTCCCTCATCTCGTAATAACACGCCAAACAGCCCTGCGAGTCCCTCTTTCAAAAATGGTTCAAATGCTAGATCAAACACTAAAAGCCGTTTGTGATTCCGTTCTAGGATTTGTATAGCGGACTGCAAAATCTCGGACTTATTCTTCTCATCATAAGCGGAGATAACAAGGCTTAGTGGCACCTTTTCTTCCAGTATAACGGATGAAACTTCCTGCGCTTGCACCAGGTGGGAAGCCGTAGGGCATTGTACCTTCATAAGCGCCTGTTGTAACGCTTTTCGCAACGCCAATGTAATATTCAAATCTACACCACCATACCAGCCGTCATTCGTTCCTACCCAAATGACAGGAAAACCGTTCACTTCCTCTCCTAATCCGATCGTCGGTGAGCCATGCATTGTGGCCAGTGCCTCCAAATAAAACCGGCAGTGTTCATCTTCTACTGTTTCCAAGTGCAACCGAGCAACATGATTTTTTTTATTTATCAGCTGCTTGCTTAGCTCTTTATCCAAACACCTTTGCAATCCCCGGCAAATACCTTCAGTAACCGTTTCCCCCGCTCCAACTCCGATGAATTCCTTTATTTCTACCCCATTCTCCTCTTTTTCCTTATATGATGGTAGGGTAGCAGCGAGTAGTTCGACCGCTTGTGACACATACGATTCTATCCCAGCCAGTCCCGCTTGCCTCCGCGCTTCCTCATGCGTCAGACCTGTACAAACAATGTCTGGTAAAAGCTCAGCGGGTCCCTCAGATAACATATCAACCGCTTGAACGCGACACTGAGCTAAAGGCAGCTGCTTTAGATCTCCTTCCTCCCAAATATGAAAAATTCCTGATACTTCCGATGTCAACTGGCTGAAGTAAAGTAATAATCCATTCGTTTCATCTTTGCTTAAGCTTCGTTCAAGATGCACATCCAAATCTGTTACCCATTCGCTAGATACGTTTCCATCCTCCAATGGATGAGGCAAAAACGAATGCCAGTTTCCTTCCAATGTGTCTAGATCAAGCAGATAGAATAGGTTCCTCTGTTCAGATTCGGTCACTCCTGTAATCTCTTTAAACAATTCAAATGTGATTACATTGGCTAACATTGCCCCTGCTGTTGCAGAGAAAGCGGTGAACTGTTGCTCTTTAGAAAGTACAGCTCGGTGTATGCGCCTCCACGCAGACTCCCAACACCCCTTAGAGTCTGGATGCACTAGCGGACCCGCAATTCCCACCCCCTGTTGGCATATAGCAGGGAGAAACACCTTCTTTTCTTCCCTACAAACCTTATGAAGAACTTGGAGTTTCTCAATATCGCACTCCTGAGACACATACAATATCGAATCAAACGGTTGAACAATATCCCGCCAAGATCGTTCCCCTTCCTTCTGCGGGCTAACCTCTTCTACCTCTACCTCGATGTCTGTTTTACGGGCATGTGCCACGAGTTCCATCAACCGCCGTCTATTGGTCGACACCGAGTCCGTGATTAGAACATGGATCTTGGGCAATCCGGATTCAAGTAATGAAGAAACCAACGAAACAAAAATAGGGCCCCCGCCAACTGCCAACACTTTTGCCTGACGATAGGTTTGAAATCGGTACGCACTCGAATCACCGAAACTGTCCAAAAACTCAATTTGAGAGGCATACTTATTAAGAACCTGATCCGCCAATTGATGAGGAAGATCTTGGCTCACATCCCGAACATACTCATTTCGGTACAGCGCTTCCGCAATCTCATAGACACGATCCCGATATGGTCCAGGCAATCCATCTGTCAAATTCCCTAACGTGTTTTTCCCGTTGAACATCGGTATCAGTTTTTCAATCCACTGAACGATCTCCTGACCTTCCACACGAAAAGAACTTTTATTATTTCGAAAATACACACCACTATTTGAATCGGGGAGAAAAAATGTGTCCCTTTTTACTTTCAGACGCATCATAGGGGTCAAATTTGGCATTACGCTCCTCCTTAACCATAGTTATTCCTAAGCGTATATGACTAACATTTCATCCTATGCACCGTAACTTGTTTCATATGTTTAATCTTATTAAGAAAAGTCCCTGCAACAACTGCAGGGACCTTGGCAATCACGGTTTTTGTTAGAAATCTAGAAATAAGTGTGGCCACGACTACCTTAGCGACCACCGCAACGGAAACAATTAGAGCAACTAAAACAATTAGAGCATCTAAAACAATTAGAACAATTAAAACAGGTAAAGAAGCAACTAGAGCATCTAAAACAATTAAAACAGGTAAAGAAGCAACTAGAGCATCTAAAACAATTAGAACAATTAGAACATCGATTAGAACAACGGCCAAAGCCACCCATAGGACTGAGCTGCGCAACTGGACTTGTGGATCCATTTGGGTCCAAAGCAACTGCCTCACTCATATGGAAATCGCCAACATTCAACATCTGGAGTTCGTTATGGAAATCATTCATTCTTGCCACCTCCTGAAATTAAATTAACAAGATGTGCTAAGATCATAAAAATGTAAACAAATAAAAATGAACTAAATCAGCTGTGTAATAGGTGAATCCACTAGTTCAAATACCTCCTAAACAATTTATGAACAATGAATGGATATTGCTACTGATTTCAATGCCTTATATCTACCAGGCATAGAACATTTCAAATATCTTCTTATAAAACGAAATATAAAAAATCACCAAATCAATTAGTTTTCACCAATGAATATAATGACTTCTTGCAACCTACAAAAACACGAAAATGGATTGTTCAAATCCAAACGAAATATTACCTCAAAGAAGTTTCTACACATGGTTTGCGTCACACTCATTGTTCTTTACTATTTGAGGCAGGAGCAAAAATTAAAGAAGTGCAAGATCGACTAGGACATAGTGATATTCAAACTACAATGAACATCAATGCTCATGTCACAGCTAAAGCAAAAGAATCAGATTCAAAAATTTGAAGCGTATTTAAATATTTAGCTACTACGATTTTTTCCCGTAGTTAGCTACGGTTTGATGAAACTATTTGAAATCAAATGAAATTTAAAAAATGCCAAAACCCCTTTATATCTAGGATTTTGACACTCATTGAAATCGTATAATTTCGTAATCTAGAATCAAATGTTACTATGACGGCTGCTAACTCCTTATAGTTCAATTGTTTATAACTAAATAAGTTACTAAGTGTAATTAATTCACCTTCAACTAAGATAGCTATACAAGATTTTTAATAAAAAAACTAGCTCTTTTTACTTTTTAAGCGGCTTCCTCTCTATCCTGTAGGACTCGCCATCTTCCGCTTCTTAGACAATATTCTAATAAGTATAGCATTTCCATTTAATGTTTGTGTTTTAAATCAAATCTTTGAATTATGAAATTGACTCTAATCTGTAATTATAAGATGGTCCCCAAATGAGTGTGTTTCACTTTCAGTTTTATTATCATTATTTTGCCAAGTAATTGTATAGTGAGCATTTTTTATTTTTTCTTAAATTTCCTTATTAGTAAGATTTTTTACATAAAGAACCATACTATTATTATAGATGAATTTAGGAGTTTCTTTTGTTGAACCTTCCCCAAACCAATAAGCGTCCCCAAAAATTTTTTTCCAATTATCGTTTATAGTTACTTCTGGTTTTTTTAATTTTTCGAAATTTTCGATTTCTAAATGAATAGTAACCTTTTTAAAATTCTCTTTAGTGGGGTTTTCTAAATACTTTACGCCACCAACTTCCGAAAAATCTTTATTAGTCAAAGATGACACTTTTGAATTCATTTGTATTGAAGGGGTTGTTTTGTATGTAGATGATGAACATCCAAATAAAACGACCATTAATAAAAAGAGAACTGTAATAGATGAAAAATTAGTTTTGTTCAAAAATCCATCTCCTCTCATAATCTTAAGAAAGAAGCAAAGGTTTCACAAAAGAAACTTTTGCTTCTTAATCATAGTTTAAAATCACAGTGATTATTACCAATAAATTGGTTATCATCCCATATTGTCCATATGGGGGTTCTAAATTTCTCCTCCCCAACAGGACAAATTATTTCCCCCATAAAATACTCTACTCTAATCACTGAGCTTCCAATATGCTATTTCTCTTTTCACTCTACGTTCCACAATAAGTAATAAACGGCCCGTCCTCTTTTGGCGGTATTTGTAAATGCTGATGTTCTGTTTTTACTGTAAATGGTGAGCGGAGGGCATCGACTAATGTTTCAACATAGGTTAAATCACCTTGATTAGCAAATTTGAGTGCTTCTTCTACATAATAATTTCGTGCAATAATCGCTGGGTTTATCTTTTGCATAGAGGCCTTTGCTGCTTCTAAAGATGTATTTTCTTTTTGTAGGCGGCTATGCCAATTCTGTTGCCACGCTTTAAAATCATCTGTTTCAAAAATTTCTAGCTCTTGGTCAGTACTAAGCCCTCGGAATGTGTTCGTATAATCTGCCTGTTGTTGATGCATTATCGTTAATAGTTGGTCTATTAATGCAGCATCTTCTCCCATTACTACCTGTAGCCCTAACTTTTTACGCATGCCTTCTAACCAATATTGCTGAAATGCTTTTGGGTATTCATCTAGCTTAGCCTGTATTATTTCTAAAGCTTGCTCCTCATCCTCATGCACAAGTGGTAATAAAGTTTCGGCTAGTCGCGCTAAATTCCAACCACCGATTTTCGGCTGGTTTTCATACGCATAGCGCCCTACTCTATCTATAGAGCTAAAAACTGTCGACGGGTCAAATGTATCCATGAAAGCACACGGTCCAAAATCAATTGCTTCGCCACTAATTGTCATATTATCGGTATTCATCACACCATGAACAAAGCCTATTTGCTGCCAGCTTGCAATCAACTTAGCTTGACGATGAACCACCTGACTGAAAAACTCAGCATATCGATTTTCCTTATTTGCAAGTGTAGGATAGTGACGTTGAATTGCATAATCTGCAAGTGCTCTTAAATCCTCTTGCTCACAAAAATGTCGTGCGAATTGGAAAGTACCCACTCGTAAATGACTTGATGCGACTCGTGTTAAAATCGCACCATCTAATACACACTCACGGTAAACAGGCTCGCCCGTTTTAACAATGGCTAAGCTTCTCGTCGTCGGAATATGAAGTGCATGTAATGCCTCACTAATAATGTACTCTCTAAGCATTGGACCAACTGCAGCACGCCCATCTCCCCCGCGTGAATAAGGCGTTCTTCCAGATCCCTTTAATTGAAAATCTTTTAGTCCTTGTTTCGTTTCTTGCTCACCAATTAAAAGTGCCCGTCCATCTCCAAGCATTGTAAAATGTCCAAACTGATGCCCTGCATAGCTTTGTGCAATTTGAGCTGCTGATTCAGGCATCTCATTACCTGCTAAAATTTGCAGTGCTCGTTCACTCTTTAATTTATTAACATCAATCCCAAGCTCATCAGCTAATGGTTCATTGATAACTAAAAACGAAGGATTACTCACTGGATTTAATGTTGCAACTTTATAAAAGGAAGCAGGTAGTGACAGGTAGCTTTGATTCTCTTGCATATTTTCTCCTCACTTTTTTAAATTCTTATTTACAGTATAAAGGAAATTCATGAGAACAAGTGATACAGATATCTACCATCTCGAACATGAGATTTATCTATTGAGTATTTGTATTAATCTACATACATATCCATATCAATTTCACACCCTTTAAGGGCTAAAAAGTTCAGCTTCTCTTTTAAATCCACAAATTCTCAGCATTGCTTTGGTACCTAGCACAAACGCTTTAATATCGTTAAATTTTCTTTTAGAAACATTGCATTTTCTTTTATTCCACGACGTTTACACCAACCAATACTATTAAAAGCATCAGTAAATTGATAAAAAGGTAATATATCTTCTAAACTTTTCAATGGTCTAATACTGTTATAGCCATCTTTATATGCATTATACAATGATCTATCTAAGCTTAAAAAATCTCGATTTATCTTTGTAAAATCGATTTCTGTTGAACCAAATCGTACGCTTTCAAAATCAATCACTCCTGAAACTTGGTCTCCATCAACAATAATATTTGCTGGACGAAAGTCCATATGTATAAAACTAGGTCCATCAGGGGAAGGTAACTGATTTTTCATCTCCTCAAATTTCTTGATTGCCTGTTTGTATAAGCGTTCATCAAGTACTTCCTTTACATCCTCTGCAAAACTATAAAATTGACGCTCCACAAAATTGGGCCAATTAGAATATTCATTTTGTATCCATTCTACTTCTTGTCCGTTAGTTGGATTGACGTTATGCATCGATGCATGTAGGACCCCAACTTGGAAAGCTAGTTTTGGAGAACCTTGAGATGTTAACGGTTTTCCTTGTAGTTTTGATAATAAAAAAGCACCTATACAATCTTCATCACCTTCCCAATAATCGAGCATTTTAGGAATAGCAACGTTTCCTTTTAAGATCTTATATGCCTCTAACTCACGTTGAAATTTTATTTTGGTATAAGGGATTTTAATATAGACCGTTTCTCCATTTAACAAATCACATTTATAGACAGTCGAACTATGAGAATCTTCAACATCATCAATTGATCGTACCTTTAATCCAAATTGATTAACAAGACGATTTAACATTTAGATTCACCCTCTCTTTTAAATCCAATCTTTATTGAATAATAGATTAAAAAATATCTATATTTCATTATATGATAATTAGAATATTTTGTAATTTCAGAGGGCTATCTGATGTAAAATAAATATGCAATTAACATGAAGTAGAAAATATGAATTATCTCATCATAATTAATAAATGAACCTTGAATAAGCTAATTCAAGGTCCATTTTATTTTATATTTTACTTTTTATTTTTTTCGTTTTGTTCAGTTGCATTTACAGCTCGTTTGAAATCTTTTCGATAAATTACTTCTTGCATCGATGATAGTGCATTATCTTTTGTCGTCAACTGTTGATGTGGTAACTTATGATCTTTCAACGAAAACACTCCTTTCTTTATTACTCTTCCACAGTTTTTCCTATGTAACGATGGATATACCTGAGTTTTTTAAGCCAAATTAAAAAAATCAAATAACCACAGTCTTACCATAACTGTGGTTATTTTTATGCTTTATTAAATCCATAAAGGACAGCGACAAATACAAGACCAGTAAAAACGAATCCAGGACAATTAAGACCATTCATATTTGGTCAAAAATAATCAATCATTTCTTTTCCAGCTTCTCAATTTGCTGCTCAACACGCTCCCCTAGTTCTGAAGATGCCTTACTCAAATAATTTAAAACAATCTTTTGCGTTTCAGATGATATACCGGAGAGATCATTTGCTAGGTTATTGACTAAATTTTCTTGCTGGTCTGGCGGTAAAGATTCGTAATACTCACCAGCTTGTGTAAAGTCATCCTGCTTAGGGATATCAGACCGCACCAGCTCTCCTTCCACATACCTACCACTACCGCTTGTTACGAGTGAAGAAGGTGACCAATCTTTTTGGTGATTAACTGGTATGTCACGGAAATTTGGACCAATGCGCCGACGCTGTGAGTCCGTATAAATATTGGCACGACCTTGCAATATTTTATCATCTGATAATTCAGCACCTTCTAGAAGATTGGAAGGTGAAAAGGCCAATTTTTCTACCTGCTCCATATAGTTATGTGGATTTCTATTCAATACGAGTCGGCCAACTTCTTGCATTGGATATTGCCGTTCATCCCAAACCTTTGTAGGATCTAACGGATCATAAGGAAGCTTTGCCACGTCATTTGGATCCATAAGCTGAACATAAAGTCGATATTCAACAGTTTTTCCGGAGGCAATATTATCATATAAATCTTGACCCGCTATATCGGGATTTATTCCTGACAACTTGGCAGCCTCATGACTGTTTAAATACTCCACACCTGCAAGTGGAAGCCAATGGTATTTGATAAAATAGCGAACACCTTGTGCATTTCTCCAAACATAGGTATTCACACTGTGCCCTGGAATATGACGAAAACTTTTCATTGTACCAGCGTCCGAGAAAAGGCGAACAACAAGATGTGTAGATTCCGGCGCGCTAGCTACAAACGCCCAAAATCTTTCTGGAACAATTAGATTGTTTACTGGTGATGGAGAATTGGCTTTGATAAATTCTGGAAATCGCATGGCATCTCGAATAGGAAATACGGGGATATGGTTGAAAAGCAAGTCAAAAACACCTTCATCTGCGTAAAACTTGGTGGAGAATCCAACAATATTACGGGAAGTATCTGGAGTACCTTTCGTACTAACAGCAAACGAAAACCTCACAGTTACGGGAACCTGATGTCCTGGATTTTGTAAAAAGCTAAGCTTCGTATAGTCTTTCATAGAGTTCTCAGTCTGAAAGTATCCGAAAGCACCATAGCCCTTTACATGTACTGGTCTTTCGATAATTTTGGCATGAACAAAGTCCTCCAATGTTTCATGCAAGATTGAATCTTGCTGAAGTACAGGCCCTCTATCACCTACAGTTTGGGAATCAGTTATAACTTTTTTCCAATGTGGTGGAACTTGGTTACTCATTAAATCAGTTTGAGTTTGAGACATTGTGTTTTGGTTCTGAGATTTATTAGAATTAGAATCGTTTTGTACTTTTAACCTATCCAGTGGACCACTATTGTTTTCTTCCATCATTTACCTCCTGTGTTCAAAGGTCTAATCATTCAGTATTATTTACGTAAACACACACGCAATTATTACTTTTGCTATTTCCTCAAACACTTGTACAAGAATAAACTTGTTTAAAAATAATGAAGTCTTTTATAAAATAAAATTGATGTTAAAAAATGGTATGAAATTGGTGTAGATTTATAGTTTGATAATTGGGAGTAAAGTTTAATTCAGAAATTTTTTCATTTACTTTTTATTGCAACGTAGCGTTGCGGCCTTGCTACTATTGGTTTCGTTTGCAACCGAAATAAATCTGGTATGGTGATGATATCAAATATAAAAAGGAGTGATCAAAATGAAAATTAGCAAATCGATTTTAGATTATCGTAAAAAAAATGATTTAAGCCAAGAACAATTGGCAAGTAGAATTGGTGTGACGAGACAGGCAATTTCAAAATGGGAACAAGAGAAAGGTGCCCCTGATATTGAAAATTTAATTTTATTAAGCGATGAAATGAATATTAGCTTAGATAATTTGATTAAAGGTGACAGCAATATTAAAAAGCAAATCGTGAATAATGAAAAAACAGTAAAGTTCCATTTTCTAGTCATTTTATTTTTAGTTGCTATTGTAATTTATATAGCGTATTTTGCACTTGTACATGAAATTTTTATGATTGGATTCTTAATTGCAACGCTCTTTATGCTAGGTATTGAACTTTATGCGTACATGAAAAATTTTCGAATTAAAAAGTAATTATGTTATTTATCTTTCCTCTTCAAATGAGTACAGCAAATCATTTTAGGACAAAGACTGCAACAAATAAAACTTAAAAACCACCTACTTGATTAACTTGTAGGTGGTTACTGTATTTCTGGAGTTAGAATTAAACAACTCTATTATCTCTGCATAATGTCTTGTTTAATATGTTCTTTCCCTTTTCTCCTACTCCATCATTCCAAAAACCGCGGTTCTCTTTTTTCAATAAATGCTGCAACGCCTTCTTTGATGTCTTCTGTTTGGAACACATGGCCAAAATAGTGGGCTTCGGTTAGAAGAGCTTCCGATAGGTTTTGTTCAGATCCCTCATCGATTGCTTGTTTTGCATAGGCTAATGCTTGGCGTGAATGAGTGGCTATTTTTTTTGCCAGTTGTATACCAGTTGTTAAGCCATACCATTTCGGTACAACAGCATTCACTAAACCTATTTCTAGGGCTTGTTCAGCAGCTAGGGATTCCCCTGTGAAAATGATTTCTTTTGCTTTCGCCTTTCCTACTAATCTGGCAAGTCTTTGCGTGCCACCAGCACCAGGAAAAAGTCCAAGTTTTATTTCTGGTAATCCTATGGTAACGTGCTTTTCTGCGATGCGAATATCACAAGCTAAAGCCAATTCACACCCACCACCAAGTGCAACACCATTTAATATACAGATAGTTGGATAAGGCAATGCTTCGATTCGATTTAGTGGGTGTTGTAGCCATTGTGATTTTTCCTTAGCAACATCTACGCCTTTTCCCATCCATTCAGGAAAAGACTTAATGTCTCCTCCTGCCATAAACGCTTTTCCCCCATCTCCCGTTATAAGTACAACTTTGATAGTTGGTGTTTGTTCAATTATATCTATTTTAAAATGTAATTCCTCGACTACATCGGCATCAAGTATATTCACAGGTGGATTTTGGATCATAAGAATTGCTATTTGATTTTCAATTGTTAAACTTACCTTTTCTTTACTATTCATAAAACCCCTCCTTCGATACCATATATATCGCGTAACTCAAACTTCTTTACCTTCCCAGAAGGTGTACGGGGAATGTCATCTACAAAAACTACTCTTTTAGGCGTTTTATAACTTGCTAAAAACTGCTTACTATATTGGATTAACTCTTTTTCAGATATCTTGGCATCCTCTTTCAACACAATTACTGCACATACAGATTCAATATACTTTTTATCGGGTATCCCGATTACAGAGACGGCTTTTACCGCTTCATGTCGATAAAACACATCTTCAATTTCAGCTGCATAAATATTTTCTCCACCACTTCGAATCATATCTTTTTTACGACCTGCTATTGATAAAAAACCATCTTCATCAAATTTTCCTAAATCTCCTGTTTTACACCAACCATTATAAAATGTTTCTGCTGTTGCTTCAGGCTTTTCCCAATATCCTTCAGAAACACCTGGACTTTTAATCCAAATTTCTCCAACCTCACTCGGTAATGCCTCACTTCCATCGTCCTTCATCACTCGCATTTCGGTTAATGGAAGTGGTTTTCCAACCGTTTCACTTTTCGTTATGGAGTACTTTGGATCTAAACAAGTAGCAATTGGTTGTCCTTCCGTTAAACCATACACTTGTACAATCCCAACTTGTGGATATAAACGATATATTTCTTCTATAGCCCAAGGCATCAATGGGTCTCCACCAGTAAAGATTGTTTTTAAATGTGCTAACTGATAATCCGACAGATTCGGTAAATTTAACATCTCGTAAATCATAAATGGGAATAAGAAACAATCCGTCACCTGTTCTCTCTCAATTACCTTTAGTACACGTTCTATTTCGAATCCTTTACTTTTGGTAATGATGACCGTTCCGCCCATTAATAGAACGGGCAATGCCACATCTTCCATTGCGCCAACATGATACAACGGCCCAGTTGTCATGGCAATTTCATTTCCTGTAAAACCCCATTGCATAATTTGAATTGTTGAAAACCAAAAGGTCGTATTATGTGTCCAAAGTGCTCCTTTTGGTCTGCCGGTTGTTCCAGATGTGTACATGAGCATAACCGGGTCATTTAAAGAGATATCGATATTCTCCACTTCTTCGGTCGATCCGTTTGATAATAAACTCCAATCATCCGCCCATGATGGCTTTTTCCCATTATTAGTAAGACAAATGAAATATTCCGTACAGATTTTTTCATATATTGGTGTAATTTTTTCGCCAAATTCTTCGTGAAGACAAAGGATTCTAGTTTTAGAATCATTGAGAATATATTCAAGTTCATTTGCTGTAAGTCTAAAATTAATGCGTACAGCAATCGCACCAACTTTACCAATGGCAAAATATAATGCAAAATACTCTAAACAATTGTAAAGAAGAATCCCTACACGATCCCCTTTTTTCACACCTATTTTCAAAAGCTGATTCGCATAAGCATTGGATTTTTCATGTAGTTCTGCAAAACTCCATGAATGGCCTGATTCTTCTTGCACTGCCGTTTTTTGCTTCAATTGTTCATCTGGTGCTCTATACAGTCGCCTCGTGAAATGACCGATATCCATCTACAATCTCCTCGTTTCTTCTCAAAATCTGATGAGAGTCTATCTCTATTCGCTTTCTTAACATTTATATTATGTTCGAATCAAAAATATTAATATTGCAGATTATTTTGTGGTAGTTATTGATAGAGAATTTACAAATAACTCTTAAATGGATTTATTAGGAGTTTTGCATTTCTCCCTCTTCTTTATCTATTTTCAAAAAAAAATTAGAAAGATATTTCTATCTTTCACTTTAAATATACGTAACTACTAATATTTCTAAATTCAATTGGAGATGTTTATATAATTTGAATCAATTTCATAATTCAAAGTAATTAATTTAGATCTAAATGCTATATCAATTAGAACCATATCAATGGAGCGGAAGACGGCGACTCCTGCGGGAAAGCTAGGTGGGCACTGAAAAAGTTAAAAAAGCGGTATTTTTATGATAAAAATCTTATGTGGCTATCTTAGTTGAAGTGGAATTAGCGAAGACTCCTGTGGGAAAACGGACTAGACGAGACCCCGCAGGAAGCGAAAATTCTTTTTGCTTTGCAAAAGGAATTTTCTGCGACGAAGCTAGCGAAGCGATGCAGGAGCAAAGGGTTCTCGCACGAGGAGGCTCGTCAGTTCGCCCACGGAAAGCGCAGCTAATTCCACTTCATTCAATATTCAATTAAGAATTTATTATCTATATCTATAATCTGATTTAATTTTTTTATATGATTCATAGTTAACATTTAAACTCTTTTTACTAACTTTAACGTTCTTTCAATACTATTAGATTGAAATGTGGCATATGTATGTCAAAAGGGGGTCGATAGAATTGTTAGGATTTATCGGTGTATTTGGTAGTTTGGCATTATTAATCTATTTAACTATTAGAGGTGTGAATGTACTTATTGCAGCTCCTTTTGCCGCATTAATTGCTGCCGTTTTCAGTGAAATTACGCTGTTCCCTCAATTAGCAGCAGAAGGAAGTCCTAATCTTCTTACCAGTTATATGAACGGATTTACCGGATTTATCGGATCATGGTGGTTGATGTTTTTAGCAGGTGCTATTTTCGGAAAAGTTATGGAAGATAGTGGTGCAGCGGATAGTGTTTCCAAATGGATTGTTGAAAAAATAGGAGTGAAATATGCTGCGTTATCCGTCGTTATTGCTTGTGCGGTCTTAACATATGGCGGTGTTAGTTTATTTATCGTTGCTTTCTCCGTGTTCCCAATGGCATTGAGCCTATTCAAACAAGCAGACATCCCTAGACGATTTATACCTGCAACATTAGCTCTTGGCTCTGTTACATTTACAATGACTTCGGCAGGCTCTCCAGAAATTCAAAACTGGATTCCAATTACTTATCTTAAAACAACACCGTATGCTGGGTGGGAAGTTAGTTTAGTTGTTTCCATCTTCATGGCTGCTTTTGGTTTTTGGTGGTTGAAACGTATGATCTCAAAAGCAATGGAAAAAGGCGAAAGATTTGTAGCAAAAGAGTTTGATAAAATCGGTGGAAATAGCAACCGTCCACTTCCAAATCCTTTGTTAAGTATGACACCGTTACTAGTTGTGCTTGGCTTCTCATTTATTTTCCATGAACGTTTAGGAACATCTGCACTTATTATTGCTTTAATTGGCGGAATATTAACTACCTATTTAATTAGTTTCAAATATATGAAAGATAGAAAGAAGGCAATTGCAGATGGTGGACTTGGTGCTGTTATCGCTATAGCTAATACAGCTGCTATTGTTGGATTTGGTGGCGTTGTAAAAGAAACACCTGCTTTTTTGTCAGCAGTAGATTTTATGACACATATCCCTGGTAGTCCATTAGTTGGCGGCGCATTAGCTGTTGCAGTTTTAGCAGGTTTAACTGGTTCCTCTTCTGGTGGCCAAGCAATCGCATTGCCATTAATAGCACCGCATTATTTAGATGTAGGTGTTGATCCAGAGGCGTTACACCGTGTAGTAGCAATATCTTCCGGTTCTCTTGATACACTACCGCATAGTGGCTATGTTGTCACAACCATTCATTCCATTGCACAAGAATCATATAAAGGAGCCTATCCTGCTTTCGGTGCCTTAACTGTCATCATCCCTCTATTAGGTTCTATTCTGGCAATCATATTATTTTCAATCTTTTGATTTTTAGGATGTGGATGTTCCGCTACAGACGGCGCTTTCCACGGGCTCGGCTTCAATCTCCTCGGGCCAACACGATGTTGGTCACGAAGCCGTTGCCACAGGACGTGGCGTTCTTAGGCTTTGTTCCTTAAAAGATGTGATCCTGCATCGCTTCGCTAGCTTCGTTGCAAGAAGGAAATGCGAATGCATTTTCGAGGAGTCGCCGTCTTTCGCTTCACAATTAAATAAATTGATTCATATGGGTAAAATAAAATAGAACATCAAAATCTGAATAAAAATAAAGCTATTTAACTTTTGTTCCTAGATTTGTAAAAACCTTCTATCATATTGAATGATAGAAGGTTTTTAATGAAATACCTAAAATATGATCTTAGTCTTAAAACCAATTAATTCTTCTCTTACCAAAGCGCTGATTGTTTAAGTCTAATATTTAACAATCTTAGATTAGTAAGCACGAGCAAACCAAACCGTATGTTTTGCTTCTTTACCACAATGAAGGCATGTGTGCTTTGTTGTCGGTGGGTTAAATGGAATGTTCCGTGTTGTGAATTTTGTTTTTTCTTTTATATTTTCTTCACAAGCATCCTCTCCGCACCAACCAGCTAATATCCAGCCAGGAATTGTTCCATTTTGTTCGGATTCTGCTAGATGTTGTTCTAACTGTTCGATTGTATCGATATGTGTGTGTGAATTCTCCGCACGGAAAGCTTTTGCTTTTTCAAATAGACGAGTTTGCATTGTTTCAAGTTCTTTTTTAATGCTTTCAACAATTGATTCTAAAGGTACGGAAACTTTCTCCTCTTCATCACGTGCTTTCATTAAACCTTGACTATTTTCTAAATCACGTGGACCAAGTTCAATACGTACAGGTACACCTTTTAACTCCCATTCATTAAATTTATAGCCTGGTGATTGATCAGAATCATCAAGACGAACGCGAATTCCTTTCGCTTTTAAAGCTACATAGATTTCATCTAATTTCTCGATAATTGCAGGGTTCTTTTTCCATGGACCAACTGGAATCAAAACAACTTGAGTCGGTGCGATTTTTGGTGGTAAAACAAGACCTTGTTCATCGCCATGAACCATGATGACCGAACCAATTAAACGTGTGGACGTACCCCAAGATGTTGTATGAACATATGCGTGTTTATTTTCTTTATTTAAATATTTTATATCAAATGCTTCCGCAAATTTTGTACCTAAGTAGTGAGAGGTACCTGCTTGTACGGCTTTTCCATCTTTCATCATTGCTTCAATGGAGAATGTATCAATCGCACCAGCAAAGCGTTCTAATGGTGTCTTTTGCCCATCATAAACTGGAATTGCAAGTAATCCTTCTACGACTTCTTTATAAATAGTTAACATTTGCATTGTTTCCTTACGTGCATCTTCTTCATCCACATGAGCAGTATGACCTTCTTGCCATAAAAATTCAGAGGTACGGATGAATGGAAGAGTTTTCTTTTCCCAACGGAATACATTTGCCCATTGATTAATTAAAACTGGGAGATCTCGATAACTTTTAATCCAGTTTGAATACAAATGTCCAATCATTGTTTCTGAAGTTGGACGCAATGCTAAACGTTCATCTAATTTTTCTCCTGCAGCTTCTGTTACCCAAGGAAGCTCTGGTGAGAATCCTTCAATATGATCCTTTTCCTTTTGGAAGAAGGATTCTGGGATTAACATTGGGAAGTATGCATTTCGATGACCGGTTTCTTTAAACCGTCTATCCATCTCTTCTTGAATATGTTCCCATAATTCATAACCATCTGGCTTAAATGCAATACAACCACGAACTGGGGTGTAATCCATTAAATCTGCTTTTTGAATTGTATCAATATACCATTTTGAAAAATCGTTAGTTTTTTGTGACATCGTCTTATCCTCCTAAGAAAATGAAATAACTTTTAAAAATAAAAAAAGCATAAAGAGTCCTTAAAAAAGGACGTCTTTACGCTAATAGACGTGGTACCACCTTAGTTCGACATTAATAATTAATATTAAGTCCTTTAAACGTTTGTAACGGAACGACTCGGTTAGTTTTTATCTAACATCTCCGTGGTAGGGTTCAATAAGAAGGGGTGATATAGCTTTCAGCCAAGGCTATATTTTCTGTTTCACAATCCTTATTTACTTGATCACATCATTGATTACATATTTATAAATTAATATATCAATTTACTAAAAGCAATTCAATTATTACTGTATCACAAACAAAAGCTACTAAAAAATAACTAAGCAGATAAGGATTTGACGAAGCAGCAGAGACTCTAAAAGAGGAAAAGAATTTAATAAAGCACGGCTAAAAGACTTGTTGTCCGTTTGTAGCCGTGCTCAATCCTATCTTACCAATATCCAAGTAGCTTCCACCATAAGCCACCGATTATAACAAAAATGAGAATCGTAACGACAGAGACCATAAAGCCTACCGTCCACCATTTATTCTGTTCAATATAACCTGCACCAAAGAATACAGGAGCAGGACCAGAACCGTAATGGGTTGTGGAACCAAATAGATTACTGAATGCTGCTAATAGGATCGCCGCAAGCATGGCTGGTGCTCCCGCTTGAAGCATAACAGATAGAAACGCGGCATACATGGCACTAATATGCGCTGTAGAACTCGCAAAGAAATAGTGTGAATAGAAATAGATAAGCGCTAATATCAATACCGCAAACATCCAGTTGTATCCAGACACTACCGAACTGACCTCTTTACTAAACCACGGAATCAGTCCAAGCGTGTTCATGAAAGAGGCCATCATAAATAGCGTCGCAAACCAAACAAGCGTATCCCAAGCTCCTTGTTCATTTTTAATATCTGACCATGTTAGTACTTCTAATAATAAAAGTAAGGAAAGCCCTATTAAAGCAGCTGTTGTGGCACCAATGCCTAAAGAATCCCCACCAATCCAAAGTCCTAAAATAACGATAAACACTGCAATCATGCGTTTTTCAGAGCTTTTTAATGGTCCAAATTCATCTAATTTCTCTTTTGCAATTCGACTCGCTTCTGGAGTTTGTTTAATCTCTGGAGGAAAAATCTTATAGATTAAAAATGGAACAACAATCAATGCTACTAATCCTGGAACAATCATAGCAGTTGCCCATCCAAACCACGTTAATGTCACTCCAGCGGTATCACTCGCAAGCTTAACAATTAAAGGATTGGCTGCCATAGCTGTCATAAACATAGCAGATGTAATCAAGTTCCCTTGAAATCCTACAGTCAAAAGAAAGGCTCCCATTTTACGTTCTGTACCATCTTCCGGTTTTGAACCAAATGTACGTGATAAGGATTGGATAATAGGAAAAATCACACCACCTGCACGTGCCGTATTACTCGGAATAGCAGGCGCCAAAATTAAATCACTTAACAATAAAGAATACGACAAGCTTAACGTTTTCTTCCCAAATAATCGAACAAATACATAAGCTATACGTTCACCTAAACCCGTCTTAATAAATCCACGCGAAATAAAGAACGCAATAACGATAAGCCAAATCGTCGAATTACCAAACCCACTTAGCGTTTCTTCAATTGTTAGCGTATTAGTCACCGCGATTACTGCCATAGCAATAATTGAAATGGCTCCCATAGGTAATGGTTTTGAAATAAAACCGACAATTGTTGCAACAAACACAGCAAACAAATGCCATGCACTTTCTTTTACTCCAGCAGGTGTCGGTATAAACCAAATAATCACACCAACTGCAATAGTAATGAAGAAAGGAATCCATTTTATGTTACTTCCTGATGTTTCTTTCATGCCAACAAACTCCTTTCATGTCTATCTTCTATAACAAGAACGTCCTCCGTCTCAAATTTCCCCATGATTGGTTACTCACATTGAGTTTAACCAATTTAAATTATTAACTATACACCCATTTCTTTGAAAACTATAATATTATAACTAGCTTACGACCTAAATAAAAGTATTTTTTAATCATTTTATGTATTTTTTTCGGATTTCACCAAAACTTGAAGTTAATAAGATTACAAAAGACTTACTCATTCATTAATTCAAACGTCTCGTGAACTGTAGCTTTGTAAAAAAAATTACCATTTGAATCAACTTCATAAATCTATTTTTGTTTTTTAAATACGAACATTTTACACATTTACTTTTCAATATTCAGATTTGGATGTTCCGCTAAGACGGCGCTTTCCACGGGCTTGGCTTCAATCTCCTCGGGCCAACGTTGAAGGCGCCGAAAAACGATTTTACTCCAAACATTTATAGTACAAATCTGCTGTAACATGAAGTGGAATCAGCTTCGCTTTCCGCGGGCGAACCGACGAGCCTCCTCGCTACGCTCCGGGGTCTCTTTGGCTCGCTTTCCCACAGGTAAAGATTGCTCCTGCATCGCTTCGCTAGCTTCGTCGCATAAAATTCTTCTTGCTCCTGCTGAGCAAAAAGAATTTTCGCTGATTCCACTTCAATAAAAATTGCATCACAAAATTTTATTATTAAAACTCATACATTTCGACTTTTCAGTGGTCTCCAATAAATTCCTGAGTGCATTTTCGAGGAGTCGCCGTATTTCGCTCCACAATGAAAAAAATTTGGATACAATTAAATGTTCGTATATTTTTTATTAATTTTGCACTATGAAATTGAATCATTTATAACAAAGTTCGATATTTAATAATAGAGATCTCGAAAAGATACTACATAGTTTCCATGAAATAATCCATATGATGCTCCTCATAAAAAATACCTTATTTTTAGTGCAAACTAATCCTTAATCACTAAAGGTTTTATCTGATTTTTCTAAAACTGACACCTTCATTTTTTATAGAATTGATACTTTTAAAAAGACCAATCCTTTGCTAATGTTATTTGTAATTAAGAAAACTGATTAAACAAGTAGGACTTCGTAGGACTAGTGAGTGCGCAACTATTCCTTGATGTCCATAAAAAGGAAGGTTTTATTATGCAAAAAACTGTAAGTTATTCTACTAACAAAACACGTACTTTTGATTTAATTTTAAAATCAATGTGTATTGCACTTGTATTCGTTGCAACACTCTTGTTAAATATCAAACTTCCGATTACAGCAAATGGCGGTTTGGTTCATCTTGGTACAGCAATGCTCTTTATCGTATCGATTTTATTTGGTCCTAAAACAGGTGCAATTGCTGGAGCCTTTGGGATGGGGTTATTTGATTTAGTATCTGGTTGGACATTGTGGGCACCAATCTCCTTTGTATCTCGTGGCTTGCAAGGGTACATAGTGGGAAAAATTGCTTGGTCGAACGGACGTAATGGGAACAGTATCGCTTTCAATCTACTAGCTACTATCGTTTCTATGCCACCAATGATGGCTGTTTATTATATTGGCGAAGGAATTCTATATGGTAATTGGATCGCACCAGCTGCTTCTATTCCTGGAGATCTTGTTCAAAATATTTTGGGGCTTATCATATGCATTCCGGTTTGCGCTTTCTTGAAAAAAATTCCTGCTTTTAAATCGTAAGAATCTGTTGATTTGCAATTAATAAGCGTATTCAAAATGAATACGCTTATTTTTTATTCCTTTAATCCAAATTTAATACATTTAACCCTCATTTAAATTAGTGAGGTAATATTGAGCAAAATTGATTCTCCTTTATTGGCAATTGGTGGATTCCTTAATATAATGCCCTATCATCATTGTGAACGACAGGACTTTTATTTATGTATTCAAACATCCAAGCACTTATCCTATGCCTAAATACCATAAAGCACCTCATCGTCACAAATGGCATAAAGTAGACGATGTATGGAAGCCTGGAAAACCATATTAAAAAAGGAGATTTTAGAAATGGATCAAAAATCATGGGAAGAAGTTAGAAAAGCTATTGAAGATGAAGAACAAGAAAGACTTTTTTATTATAACGATGAAGAATGGTGGGTTAGTAGACTATATGGTGAAGAAAAAAGTTTTCTACTTACGCGAGGAAAAGACTCCCATACTCAAAGATTTGATACTGCTCAAGAATTATTTAATAAAGGTATTGTTGATGGAAAACCATTTATTGAAAGAATAAAAGACTTTTATTAAGTATATATAAACAAAAAATACCAGGTGCTCATTAAAATGTGAGTCCTGGTTTTTTCATTTAAGAGGCAAGAGCCCTGTTCAATACAAGGTTCTCACCTCCGAGAAAGTCCCTAATATTCAATTAAATATAATGTCCAACTTTTTGGGATTCATTGCAAACATGATCTTTTTTCACATAATATTTTGTCTTAACTGTCCTTTATGTGGGATAGCCCATGAAATCATTAGTATTAGACAAATTGCCGATGCGAGCCAGAACAGATTGGAAAGTCCGAGTTGTTGTTCCAGTCTATATCCTATTACGGGTCCGAGAGCGGCTCCTAAATCAAGGACGATGGTATAAATCGTCATTAACAATAAACGGTTTGTCATATTTGATGCATAATCAGTTGAAACACCATCTAGAACGGTGGTAATGACTGATGCCACTAAAAGATGGGCAAGAAGGACAGGTAGCCAAAGAACTAGCTTTAGTGGGAATGGTATCAAGAATAAAAAGATGGATGCATTTACTAAGAAAAGGACCAATACCATGTTTTTTTGTTTTGCACGGTCAAATATGCTTCCAATTTTCGGTGTTAAAAAAGGTGTTATTCCCCACCGTAACGCCTGCATAACTCCTGAAAGGGTTGCTGCGCCTACCATAAATCCAAACAAATGAATTTGATTCGTAAATTTCCCCTCTATAATATGACTTAAAGTTGCTGTTAACATGCCGTCCAAAAGCATGCTTAAAAGGAATGCCGTAATAAGGATTTTCAGAAACATTTTGTTATGAAATGGTTTCAGCCATGTAAACCAAGTTTGTGCTGGGGGTTTAATACCCTGTTCCGTTTGGATTGTTTTCGGTAAGTATTTAAAAACCAATGGAATGCTCAAAAAGACCATGCTACCCAAGATTAAAGCAATCAACTTCATCCCAAAAAGGTCCGCTAAAAGTCCTCCTAACAACATCCCAAATAGACTCCCAAGACGATACAGACCATTATATGTTCCCATCAAGTTACCGCGGTTAGCATCTGTCGAGTATTCAAGCACCAATAAATATGCACCCAATTTAAAAAGCGACCATGCTAGCCCCCATATAGAACGCAGCAGAATCCATATTGGATAATCTTTAACAAAACCATAACCTAACGTAGTCAATCCACTTAATAGAACAGCAAATAAAATTAAATTCCGAAAGCTAACTTTCTTATAGATATACCCAATCAACGGATTTAACGGTAGCCTAACAAACCGATTAACAGATAAGATGATACCTACCTGCATCAAGGATGTTAATCCAACTGATCTCCAGTGTGTCGGCAACACTATATATAGCATGGAATCACCCGCCAAGCAAATAGCTGTGATTAGTGCGATAGCAATAATCGATTGCTTATGTTGTTGATTCATGTGTCACCCCCTGAACGAAAAACCAGTCCATGGCAGTTGGACTGGTTTATATTCTTTAACCGCAACAAGAGCTAATCAATTCCATTTAGTGGTGTATTTTTTATAGAGATCCGATTTTCTAAAGCTATGCAGTTTCGACTTTTACAACAGCATCTTCAAATATTTTTCAAAGTTAACGCCTGCTTCTTTCGGAGTTTCCTCCAAGGAAGTATCATGGATTGCTGCAGTTAAAAAGCTTTTTGCTAGTTGGACTGATTTTCTTAAATCATCCCCGCGCATCATGCCTCCCATAATGACTGATGCAAATAAGTCTCCTGTACCGGAATAGCTTTTACCGTTGTACGGCATCGCATCATAAAATGTGCTACTTCCATTCAAATACATATTTCCGATAAACTGCTCATTCGTGTGGGCAGTCGGAGGATTGACTCCCGTGATCACTACTTGGGCACCGGTTTCTTGTTGCAAAATCTTGCCACCTTCTTCTATTGCTTGAATGAAGTCTTTTTCATTTGAATAACTATGTAGCTTGTCATAGGATAATCCGGTTAATAGACAACATTCCGTAACATTCGGGGTTATCACATCGGCACACTTTACAAGTTCTCTCATTCGTTGAAGCAATTCATCAGTAAAAAGCTTATAGGCCTCTCCCATATCGCCCATTACCGGATCAACAAGTAAGCGTGTTTCTTTTGTTTGAAATGTATCTAAAAAACGAAAAATATTATTAATTTGCTCTCGGCCTGTAACGAAGCCTGTGTAGATGCCATCAAACGTTACATCCAGCTTGCTCCATTCATCCTCAAAATAGTGCATTTTATCCGTAAAATCCTCGCAAAAAAAGCTTGGATAACCAGTTTGCGCAGACAGTATAGCAGTCGGCAAAGGACATGCCTGCACGCCCATTACTGAAAGAACCGGAATAGCAGCCGTTAATGAGCATCTTCCAAAAGATGATAAATCCTGTATTACCGCAACTTTTTTCATAGTAACCTCCATATGGTGTATGTATATCCAGCTTAAGCTTAAACTTAATCTATCGTATCACAAAAATAGAGTGGGAAGAATCCTTAATAATAGTTAGACTAGGTAATATCTATTTCAACACATTAACTTTTCCATATACAGATTGGTATGCTCCGCTACAGACGGCGCTTTCCACGGGCTTGGCTTCAATCTCCTCGGGCCAACGTAGAGGGCACTGAAAAACGATTTTACTCCAACTTGTATAGTACAAATCTGCTGTAACATGAAGTGGAATCAGCTTCGCTTTCCGCGGGCGAACCGACGAGCCTCCTCGCTGCGCTGTGGGGTCTCTCTGGCTCGCTTTCCCGCAGGAGTCTTCGCTGATTCCACTTCAAAAAAATTGCATTACAAAATTTTATTAAAACTCATTCATTTTGACTTTTTCAGTGGTCTCTAATAAATTCCTACGGGGCTTTCAGCTCAAGCTTTTACCGTAGGACTCTGAATGAACTTCACTGAATGAACATCGCACGAAGAAAATGCGAATGCATTTTCGAGGAGTCGCCGTCTTTCGCTCCACAATGAACAAAATTGGATATCATGAAATATCTACCTAATAAAAAACACCGATTTTCTATTAAAATCGGTGTTTTCTCAAATTATTAATATTATGATCCAAAACTTCAGCTCAAATTGAATGATGGATTGCCATCCAATTCCATCTTTGATCGAATTATCTACCTCTAAAATACAACACTTTAAACCACTGATTCACTAAAAACGGTATAAAGGATAATACATAAATATAGCCTAATTGAAGTCCACTTAGTTTTGCTACTTCAAACACGCCCGTGAGCCATGGCATAAATAATACTAAATGTAAGCACACAACCCCTATTATAAATGCTAGCCAAGTATATTTATTTGAAAATACACCGATTGTAAAGATCGATTCTTTCGATCTGGAGTTGAAGCCGTGTACTAATCTTGATAAGCATAGCGTTGTAAATGCCATGGTGGTTGCTGTTATCGTATCGCCAGTTGCCAATCCCATTCGAAAAGCAATAATTGTAGAGATGGCAATTAATAAACCCTCTATCATCACTTGAGTCGTGAATTTTTTATTTAGTAATGGTAAGTGAATATTTCTGGGTTTTTCCTTCATGATTTTTTTACTATGTGGCTCTAATCCTATGGCAATCGCCGGTAAACTATCGGTCAGTAAGTTAATAAATAATAAATGCACCGGTGCAAAGGGAACTGGCAGTCCGAATACAGTAGCATATAGAACAACAAAAATCGCACCTGCATTGCCGGATAATAAGAACATGATGGCGTTTTTAATATTCGCATAAAGGCTTCTTCCATTAGAAATCGATTTGACAATTGTTGAGAAATTATCATCCGTTAAGACCATAGAGGATGCATCTTTTGCTACTTCCGTGCCGGTGATTCCCATCGCTACACCGATATCGGCTTGTTTTAAAGCAGGTCCATCATTGACACCATCACCCGTCATCGCTACAACATTTCCTTTTTCCTGCCATGCTTTCACGATACGCAACTTATGCTCTGGTGATACGCGAGCGTAGACAGAGATATCTTGAACCTTATCTTGGAGCTCTTCATCTGTTAATTCTTCAATTTGATATCCTTCAATGGCTTCGGATGGACTTTTTAAAATACCTATTTGTTTGGCAATAGCAGTAGCTGTTATTTTATGGTCACCAGTAATCATCACTGGTTTAATGCCCGCTTTTATACAGCTCTCAACCGCTGCTTTGGATTCTTCTCTAGGAGGATCCATCATAGCTATTAAGCCAACAAAAATTAGATCTTTTTCGTCGTCTACATCGATTGTTCGCTTTCCAATGTTTTTGTAGGCGATCGCTATTACTCGTAAACCGTTCTTAGAAAAATTACGATTTACATGTTCAATTTTTTTACGATGTTCTTCCGTAAAAACACTGATTCCATTAGATGTCTCGATTTTTACGATTTTAGAGAAAAGAACATCTAATGCGCCTTTTGTAATCATCACATTTTGCTGATTGATACGATTCACTGTACTCATCAGCTTTCTATCTGAATCAAAAGGGATTTCAGAAATTCTTGGATTGTGTTCTCTTACGGCTAACTCGTGAAGTTGATACGCCCTTCCTAATTTGACGAGTGCCGTTTCGGTAGGGTCACCTATTTCTTTTTGATCACTTGTCACAGCATCATTACATAATAATGCCATTATCATACATTTTTC
Organism: Rummeliibacillus pycnus; assembly: GCF_044359855.1. GTDB lineage: Bacteria > Bacillota > Bacilli > Bacillales_A > Planococcaceae > Rummeliibacillus > Rummeliibacillus pycnus_A. The sequence goes on along the minus strand of NZ_CP132291.1, from coordinate 4,208,016 downwards.
TTGGATTACATTGTCTTTATTTAGTTGATTATACGGAATGACTTTTTGATCCACATATACATGTTGGACAGCCATTTTATTTTGAGTGAGTGTCCCTGTTTTATCTGAACAAATAACAGATACACTACCCAAACTCTCGACAGCATAGAGCTTTCGTATAATGGCATTTTCTTTTGCCATTTTCTGTGTCCCAAAAGCTAGCACAATAGTAACGATTGAACTTAACGCTTCGGGAATTGCTGCAACTGCAAGCGATACAGCAAACATAAACGATTCTACTAAAGGACGTCCTCGAACAAGATCAATCGTGAAAATGAATAAACAAATGATTGTAATCCCTAAAGCTAATTTTTCACCAAAATGATCAAGACTTACTTGTAAAGGTGTTTTCTTCTCTTTTGCAGTATCTAGTAAATTTGCGATTTTTCCGATTTCAGTATCCATTCCAATTGACGTAACAATAACAGTACCTCGTCCATTAGTGACAAAGCTTCCAGTGAAAACCATATTATTTTTATCGGCAATTGGTACGTTGTCTTCTGCAATAGGATCCGTACTTTTCGCTATTGCTAATGATTCACCTGTCAACGAACTCTCATTTATTAGAAGATTATGACTTTCTAATAATCTTCCATCAGCACTAACATAATCTCCAGCTTCTAAAAAGAGAATATCTCCTACTACTATTTCTTCCGAAAGAATCTCTACGATTTGATTATTTCGCAGCACTTTCGCCACTGGGGAAGTCAATGCCTTCAAATTATCCAAAGACTGTTCTGCCTTGATATGTTGAACAGTGCCAAGAATTGCATTTAAAATAACGACAATCATAATGACAATCGTACTTCCCACTTCACCTAATAGAAATGAGATGGAGGCGGCAACCAATAAAATAATGACTAATAAATCTTTAAACTGTCCAAAGAAAACGGCTAATGTACTTGTTTTTTTACTTTCCTCCAATTCATTAAATCCATATTCTTCTTGTCTTATTTGGACGTCATAATCACTCAAGCCTTCATTTGTCACATCCAACATATCCATAACTTCGACTGATGATTGTTGATGAAATTCTGACATATGCTTCCCCTTTCTTTGTGATCATTAGAATATCTACGAATGAAAGAAAATTTTAGCAGATACCCTAGTAGCTATAGATTCTAAAAAAAATTCAAATGCATCCTGGTGAATTCGCAAATTGATTGGAAGGAAGTTAACTATAAAAGATATTCCCAGAGCAGTAGAATGCCAGTCCAATTGATTTACATGAAACCGTATCTTTGTTATTCACCTTAAACTTCACAATATTAAGCTTTAAAGAATACTTCGATTAACTAATCTTTCAATTTGTAATCTGGAAGATTTCTGTTATGCACTTTACTCTTCTACCTCCAAATCACTGTAGCTCTTATACTATATTCACTGTATTCTTCCAGTATGATTAGAATAGATATAGAAAAGAAATTAATTAAGCTTTTGAATTGATATACTCCCTTCAATAACAAGGTTTCGTATATTTTGGACACTACTTATTGACGGTGGAACTTTTGAAGTGAGGTTAGCAATATGGAATACTTTCTTCTATTAATAATTCATTTTTTCGTTTCACTGTAGAATCTTAATCATCAAATTTTGAGGACTTAAAACGTCTCTAACGTGGCTACAATTCATTTTTCGTGAATTGAGTTTCATATCATTATTTATTGTTGTATGATCCATACGGTCCTTGAATAGTATCAAAAAAATGTTAAAATATTGTTCATAATCATGATTTTTGAAATAAAGGAGAGGTTTTTTTGACAAAAAAAATGAATAAAGCAATTTGTATTTCAATGATGACAGGGTTACTAGGAGCCGCTACGGTTATGACATTCGCTGATACATCAACTGCTTCTGCAAAAAGCTTATATAACATAAAAAGCGGAAAATTAATTTCCATTAAAACAGGGAAAATGGTAAGAGGATACAAAGTCTTTAAGTCAATCTTGTTTAAGGATGGGAAAAAATATACAGGGATTTACAAGGGGGTACGATATAAAAGCGGCAAGAAGTTAACAGGCACTTACAAAGGGTACCAATATAAAAGTGGCAAGAAGTTAACAGGTGCTTACAAAGGAATCCAATATAAAAGCGGAAAAAAATACACAGGAACAAAAGATGGGATATCTTATAAGGAAGGTAAAGTTGTCTCAGCCAAAAATGTAAGTACAGTTGACAAAACCACAATTGTCTATGTACAAGATAAACAATTACTTACAGCATTAAATGATGTCTTAGGTCATAAAAATCTATCTCAAAATATCAAAGTAGCTGATTTAAGAAGTTTAAAAGGAACATTATTCTTGAATGGAGATACAGATGAAAGAGAAACCTTTGGGATGTTCGATATTGAGAATATTCAACCGCTCGCATTCTGTACAAATATAAGCGAATTATCTATTGCCAACAATGCGATTCATAATTTATCCCCACTTTCAAAACTAACAAATTTAAAAAAATTAGATATTCGCTTCAACAATCTACAATCGATTGATTCACTCGAAAAATTAGTAAATCTAACTGAATTAAAAGTGTCAGGAAATACGTTAAAAGATGTCATAATCCTCAGCAATATGACTAAATTACAAGTATTAGATGCGTGGAATAATAAAATTGAAAACTTAGATGGTATTGATCATTTATCAAAATTAGAAACACTCAATCTAAACGATAACAAAATCAAAGATATTTCAAAAATTACCCATTTACAAAATCTAAAAGAACTAAATTTGTCTAACAATATGGTAAAAGATATTCATAAACTAAGTGAATGTAAAAACCTAGAGACCCTTTACTTATCTCATAACAGCATTTTCTCAGTAGATGGATTAGAAACATTAGCACATTTAAAAACACTATATATAAATAATAACTATTTGACATCAATGGCTTCACTTGCACCAATCACAACTTTAACTACGCTTCACATTGAAGAAAATGAAATTCCAAAAGCATCAATCCTTCCAGTTGGAACATGGCCATCTATGCAAGATTATTCAAATGATTCGAATAACTAATTAACGAAGCCCCCTCCCCCTCTCTACCATTCTGAGGGGGTTTTTCATAGTCTAAAATCACTGTTGTTTCGAGAATATTTTGGTTTCTCAACAAGAAACACATTTCTTACCACTTATTCGCTCGATTGACCAACTTATTCGCTCTATTTTAAATTTTATTCGCTCATACAGCAATTTAAGTCTTTCAAACTTCTCTAGATCCACTTGCTTAAATACAATCTATGAGCAACAAAATACACAAAAAAGACCGTCGATGATTATCATCGGGCGGTCTTTTAAATTTGATCTACTTGATTAAATTAATACCCATCTTAGCCCCAACCTATATTCGTTCCCCTATGCAAACACTCTCAATTTATCATTCAATTTTTGGTAGATGATTTTCATGTATGGTTCGCTGCATTTTTCAACTGCTTCATCTAACGTCATCCATTGAATGGCGCTATTTTCATCGGGTTTGATTTTCGTTAGTTCGTTTTCATCTGCCTCGATCAGATAGGTCACGTTAAGATGTACATGTGTAGCAACTTGCTTGCCCTTTTTCACATGACCGTCTACTCCGAGAATTTCCATCGAGTAGATTTCTTCAGATAAAGGTTTGATATTCGTTAAACCCGTTTCTTCCCCCGTTTCCTTTAAGGCAACGTGCAAAAGATCGGAATCCCCATCTGCATGCCCCCCTATCCAAGACCAAGATTGATAAATATTATGATATGCCATCAAAACTTTTGTGTGATTGTGATTCACAATCCAAGCAGAAGCAGTGAAATGGGCAAATTCATTTTCTCTCGTTAAAATATTGGAAAATGTATCGATATACTGCACCATAACGTCCCGTTCTTTTGCTTCTTGCTCATTGTAAGGTTGATAAGCAACTAGTTGATTTCTTAAATTCAAATGTCTCGGCCCCCGTTAGTAATTCTTTATTATCATTTTAATTGTAGCTTTTGAATAATAATTGGTCAAAATCATCTTGCAGAGACTCGTGTAGATTTGTAATAAAGATTGATTTAATTAACGTTTATTAACATTGATATGAGAACAAGTGCACTTCACCACAAAGAATGAAAATGGATACCCATGTCTATACTGTTTCTATGGCTGGCGAAGAAGGTCGATTCACTATGTATGGTGCCATAGAGCCCGTCCGTTAGTCTGACTCCAACTTCTCGATGCATCACAGACTGACGTGCCCTAAATGGGTAGCACTTATGAGAGATTAATCCTTTTTGGTAGTTCAGCCTTACCCTTATTCTAATAGAAGGATGATGCTTTCATTTTTCAATCCAACTTAATAATGATATTACTCAGAGGCTCGGCCTTTTTTAAAAAGTGGTTTAAGCGGGGCTATTTTATCAATTTCAATTTCCAACCTTTTTTAAGTAAGAATTGTTGCTGCTGCTGTCATTAATTAAGATTGGTCGAATCCTTGAAAGACTACCATTCAACACAGCTTCTCTAACAGTCATTCCTTCTTTTCGTTTTCGCTCCATGTTAGTTTCAACTATACCTATAAGCATGAGCACGCCGATTAATTGCAAGGAGAACAAAAATTTATTCATTCTATATCATGGCTTTTTAATAATAACGGAAGAATATACAGAAAATACTACTTAAATAGGGACAATCTGTAATCTTCAGGAGGGCTACCTTGTTCAATCAGATAGTAAAAACTTTACCCAATTTATTTACGATTGGAAATTTATTATGCGGTGTTATTTCAATTACCTTTATTATGAGTGGCTTTTTAGAAGTAGCCTCCATTTTTATTTTCCTTTCGGCTATTTTAGATTTTCTTGACGGAAGGATTGCGAGGAAATTAAAAGTGAATAGTGAACTTGGCGTAGAATTGGATTCCTTAGCTGATATTGTTAGTTTCGGAGTTGCTCCTGCACTACTATTTCATTCTATTGCAACACCTTCAATTTTAACTTCTTTAGCATTTATCCTTTTCCCTACGATGGGAGCATTAAGATTAGCTAAGTTTAGTGTTAAACCAACGATTGGGTATTTTAATGGATTACCTATTCCAGCTGCTGGACTAACATTGGTTGGAATGGGAATGTTTTCATATAGCAATGCATGGATTACCTTAATTCTCGCACTCTTAATGGTAAGTCCAATTAGGATTAAAAAACTTTAATTTTATTGGCCATTGTAAAAAACGTAACCTTTTCGAAAAGGGAATAGTTTTCATAGGAACCTTTCAAATACACGAAAAAGGACACTTTCCTTACTACAGGAAAGTGCCCGATTGCTACCAAGAATTCCGTGTACCGCACCCATTCATCTGGAGTCTTGCCAGAAATAACAATATTTCAATTATTGTTATTTTCCCCCTTTTCTTCAGCCATTGCTGCAGCTTTAGTAGGGTGAACAGTTCCAAACGGATGGTTAGGCGGAGTATAGATTGAATAAAGTTTTAGCGGAATACTTCCTGTATTTGTTACGTTATGCCATGTTCCAGCAGGGATAAAAATGGCAAAATCATCTTGGACATTTCTTTTAAAGGTTAAATTATCTTTACTCTTGCCCATTTGAGCTACCCCTTGACCCTGCTCTATACGTAAGAATTGATCGACATCAGAATGTATTTCTAGTCCAATATCTTCTCCGGGATTTATACTCATTAATGTTAGCTGTAAATGCTTTCCTGTCCATAAAGTAGTACGATACATATTGTTTTGCTTTGACGCTTCGTTAATATTAATGACGAATGGGTTAGCTCCATTATCAGTGACCATTTCTTTATCTTGAAACATGCTGATTCTCCTTAATTTAGATATATCATTAATTCTTGTTCGGCTTGTTTTGCTGCTTGGGCATATCTTTCAAAAATTGCTTTCAACTCAGAATCCGTACAACTCACTGCATATGTTCCAATTTTTTTGTTACGTTTCTATGTCCAACGATTAGCTTCGTAAGTGTTCTACTTCTAGTTCAGTTAAATTATTGTTCATTATTTCCCCTCCTTTATGTTAATAAATTCTCCCTTTTTTTATATTTTATACCCTATTGTTTTGACTACTACTGTTAGTTACAGCTTAATCAATTTATATAAAATTTTAACTATCAAACCCAAACTATCTAGAATGGAATCTGGTCACTTCATTACTTTGAGGAAATAATAGATCAGCTACCTTTTAAAAATTATCCTGATGGTAATCAAGATTTACTATTCTTTGAGTCTTATGGCAAGGGATTCGATATGCTTATAATGGGGACTCGGTACATCTTAAATTCAAACCTTAAACTAATCGAAACTATAGAAGGAATTAGAATTATCATCACATCAGGATTTTAATCAAACTTTATTACAAATTATCAATCTTTATTATAAACGTTCAGACTTTTTTATTAATTATCAAAATTAATTCAAAAGCTACAACTCGTGAGTACTAAAAAGGTCATCGCGAAATCACACATAGAAAAGCGAAAAACCCTACTGACTTAATAACAAAAGCCCCATACTGAACTGACCCAATAAAGTTAGACAAATAGTTTAGGCAGCTTCTAAGACCTGAGTTCGGTATTCTACTGGACTTAGGTCTATTAATTTTGCCTTCATTCGTTTGTGATTATAATACTCGATATAATCATGTAGTTCTTGTTCAAAATGTTCCATACTCTCAAAATCCTGAAGATAAAGAAGTTCAGATTTTAACAAGCCAAAGAAATTTTCAATGACGGCGTTATCTAAACAGTTGCCCTTACGGGACATACTCTGCGTAATGTGGTGTTCTTGTAGGGTCTTCTGATACTTCTTCATTTGGTAATGCCATCCTTGATCGGAATGTAGAATTACTTGATCTCCTGGTTGAAGACGATTAATAGCTTGATCTAACATCTCTCCAACAAGTCGATAAACAGGACGGCTCATCACTTTATACGCAATGATTTCACCATTACACAAATCTAACACAGGTGATAAATAACGTTTCTCTCCGAATAGATGAAATTCCGTAACGTCTGTTACCCATTTTTCATTCATTTTCTTTGCCTTAAAATCACGTTGTAATAGATTTGGTGCGATTCGACCAACGGTCCCTTTGTAAGAACGATATTTCTTTATACGTACAAGACATTTTAAGCCCATCTGATTCATTAGACTATTAATTGTTTTAGGATCGTGAGTATAACCATATTTCTTCAATTCTTTAGCTATACGACGGTAACCATAACGACCTTTATGTTCGTGGTAAATCATTTTAATTGCTTCTTTTACTTGTCCGTATTTATCAGTTTGATCTAATCGATTTTCCCAATAATAATACGTACTACGGGGAATGCCAGCGACTTTAACCAACTCCACAACGTCATATTTATGCTTTAGTTCAACTATTACTTGCGCTTTGATTTTGTTTGTAATTTTTCTTGCATTTGAACTAAAGTATTTAACTTTTTTAAGTAGGCGTTCTCCATTTCTAAACGCTTTATCTTTGCTTGTAAAGCCTCTAGCGAGCCTTCATCTGATACTACAACTTTTGATTGCATCTTATTCGATTCTTTTTTCATTGGAGGGCGCCCCTTTTTCTTTGGTTCTAGCGCATCCAGCCCCTGTGTTTTTAATAACCATTCCCATTTATAAACTGTACTTGGAGAAGAAATATTAAAATTACTCGCTGTTTCTCGAAGAGAAGCGCCTGTTTCGTTCATAAAATTAAGTACGTCTAGTTTAAACTGAACAGAGTAAGCTGTATAGTCTTTTTCAAAACCATTCATTCCTTGGGCCTCAAATAATTTTACCCAGTTGATAACTTGAGATTTGGTTGAACCAATACTTTCTGCAATCTTTTTATAACTTTCAGTTCCATTTAAATAACGTTTCACTGCGTCTAATTTTGTCTCCATTGTAAATTTAGTCATAAAAACACCCCGTAAATGTTAGTTAGTGTCTAACATTTACGGGGCAGTTCATACCTTCTTATAAGGTATGGAGCTTTATTATTAAGTCATTTGTAAAATGAGTATCCAAACATTAAATAACATTAAAACAAGATATATTATCATATACCTTTTTCTAAATTTAATTTTTTTAGAATAAATAATATATAAATATATAATATTTAATATAATTAAAAATAATAGATACACATCAAACAATTTATACATTTTACTGCCTCATTTTTATCTGGGCTTAACTGAATATACTGATGCCGCTCTTGATGTTGTAAGCCATATATTCATGCCATTCTTTCTGAAGACATATAAACTTTTTTATAGTAAAATTACAGTTTTTTCACATAAATTGACTTAATATAAAGGGCGCCAAATCCATCAGCTTTTCCTTCTAAATCGTGTCCATCTACATCAACAAAACGGATATTTTTTACTTTCGTCCCTACTTTAATATTCGAAGTTGCACCTTTGACGTTTAAATCTTTCACAACGGTTACGGTGTCCCCTTCTGTTAAAGGATTTCCTACGCTATCGCGAATAATGCTCGCCTCTTCTGCTTCTTGTTGCTCATGTGCTGTCCATTCGTGTGCGCATTCCGGACAAACGAATAATGCTCCATCTTCATAAGTATATGACGATTGGCATTGTGGACAATTTGGAATTTGTTCCATCTTCTTTCCTCCAATTGATTCTTTTTCCCCTCTAGCTTGCCATAAAATGCTCAATTCTACAATCTATTTCTACAAACGTCATAAAAAAGATATAAATTCCACTAAATAATGGGTTCGGTTAATAGGGGGGAAAATACTAATAGATGAATAACGCGTTAATTAGCAGTTATTTCGAGATTAAATTGGTAATATAAATGGCAAATATAAAAACGCTCAAAATCTGAGCGTTTTTTTGACGAATTAATTTCTAAGCTAATTTAACTAAAGTCCCATTAGTTAAGTATCACAGTTTTTTTAAATGAAATCCCAAGATAACTATATTTTATATGAACCTTATTTATTTCCTTGTTATGAGTTACACTTATTCCATAAATTCCATCATTTTTAGAAGCAGTTCTGTTATCTAATTTTTCAAAGTTAGAAGAAGGAGCAGTGCCTACTTTGATAGCTACATCTTCTATATTCGCAAATCCATATTTTCTTGCCTCCTCGTTGTTATAATTATCCGTTATGATAAAACCTTTTAACGCATTACTAACTTGGATTTTTGTTTTTGAAGGAATATCATTATTATTCACTGAAACATCTAATATTTTCACTTCTTGAAAGCCTTTATTACCAATTCCAACAACAACTGATTCATTATCTTCAGTTGAAGTAATTGTACCTATCTCTAAGGGTGGATTTAATTTCACTAAGAAATAAATACCACCTATTATTATCGCTAAAATTAGAACTAAAATCCAAAGTTTCTTCTTCAAATTTCCCCCATCCTTTGCATTATCTCTCTTCCACTATTTTAACATAATTTTCCTAACCTCCTTCAAAAAAATAAGTTCGCTTGTTTATAAGCGATCTTCCTTAACTAAAAAATTATTTGGATTAAAAAACAAAATGTTTACCTTTATGTATATTAATGTAAAAATATATATATAAAATTTTAAGAGGTAGGAACTAACGTAGTTATTGGGAGCAACTAAACTTACTTCATATCAAGCTAAACACAAAACCATAGGAGTAAAACTTATTGCAGTGTCTGGTATTACTGATGGTGGCAAAACACAAGTACTCCCTGATTTCTCAGTATCTTAGTGAAAAAACAAATTAATACAAGGAAGTGTTATAATGATCGAATCTAAAGATTCATGGTTTTTCATTTATGATACTCAGTTTTTAGTAGGAGCAATTATTATAATTATTCTATTGGTAGCATTTATTATTTTTTCAATTATTAAAAGAAGGAAAAAACTAAACAATTGAGTTTAAACATTCAATAATATTTATTTAATTATTAAAAAGTTATCATACCAGTCATATTAGAAATTGCGTATAATCAACATCATCTAGCTGATGAAACAACAATTATACAAGAATCTAAGGAATGGGAAATGATAGTGTTTAATGATCATAATATCATCTTATTTAATAATCATACTGGAGAATATTGGAAGACTCCTGAGGAGAAAAGGAACAGTCCAAGAACCCTGCAGGAGCGTAGTGAAGCGGATTGGCGCCCGCCCGCGGAAAGCCTCTTTATTGTTGCAATTCAGTAGTATTTACAGGAAGATAAATTTTCTCCGGATAAGTATAATCTCCATACTCCTTGTTATTAATCCGAATATAATTTTCTGTCTCACTCGTTATGATGTTATTTTGTAACGTTTTTTTATTTTCTTCACTTAACGTATTATAAATTGGTTTGTATTCGCTACCTGTCTCTGTATTTTTCCAAACCATAAATTGCATTGCTCTTGGTACTGCGATAAAGGTGTTCTTTTGAATGGTTGGATTACTTACGCCACTTAGCAAGATACCACGGGTTGTATCGTATAGATTGCTTTTATCTCCAATATTCGTAATTGTATTGTTTTCGATAATCGGATTAGACCAATTCATTACGCGGATGGCATCAGAGCGCATATTTTGGATTGTATTATTTCGTATCACCACATTTTTATGTAGGCTGCCTTCTGAATACTTATGTGTCCCGATAGCTCGATCTAATCCATCAAATACATTATTTGTGATGACAACATCGTTATTGGCTTGCTTATCATACTTACTCCAATTATGTGTGAATCCTTGAGTCGAAAGGTCTGGTGTATCTAGATTAATACCTTCTTTGTCATGGCCATCCATATGTAGAGAAGATGTAAAGGAAGAATTCTTGATGACTACATGATTAGAAGCATCCAATTCAATAAAGTGACCACCATTCATATTTTTAAATTGAATATTATCAACCGTGATATTCTGGTTGTGCCCCATGACAATGCCTAATGTTTTCAAATCGTAGTTTAAATCGATTGTAGCCGTCCCTTTACCAATAAGTTGAATATTTTTTTCTCCTTCAAACTTTCCATACACATGCTCTTTTTGAGCTTTCGATGGTCGAACAAATTGTAAAATAGAGTTTGATGGCATCATTTTTTCAGTTCCAGTATCTGTACCTTTTAAGATTGTCACACCATCTTCAAGCTGGATGGTCACATTGGAGGGTACATATAAAGCATTCGTCACTGTATAAGTTCCCTTTTTTAAAATGAGTTTACCACCGCCTGTTTTTTCTAACTTTTCAAGATAAGATCTTAACATGTAATAAGTTTTCGTATTGCTATTATATGTAGAGAACTTCGTCATTTTGGAATCTAATGTTTTCGTTTTTGTCGTTACTGTATAGGTTGGCTTTGGTTGAGCCTTTGCCTTTGCCTTTGCCTTTGTCTTTGCCTCTGCTGTTGAAGCTATTCCCATAACTAATAACAATACTGCTGCGAGTATCACAATCGACAAAGTAGATTGCTTCCAACGTTTAATATTTCTTTTCTTACAACTTCCTACTATTAAATTAGTCAAAATGAATCCCTGCCTTTCTACCTAATTTTAATGCATAGTAAACCCAAATTCCATGGATTTAATTGCTACAATTATTGCATTCCTACGATTTTTTTAGTATAACTTACATTTTCATTATGTTCTCTATAAAATACATAGATGCGTAAATTCATCCAATATTTGATCAAATATCTTACAATTAATGAGATTTCAGAATTAGCCCAGGTACTCATAAACCGCAAAAACTCTAATTCCTTCACCTTTCAATCTCAGGATATAAAGCTTTCATGCATTTAAAAGATAGAATTTCATGACATATTTATCATGAATAAAAAAACGCAGCTGATAAATCATCAGTTGCGTTTTTTGAATTGCTTTATTGTACCCAGTTGTCAAATATCATAGTTTCATTATTTAAGCATTGATAGCTCATATTAATAATAATGAATATCCTCTAACACATATTTCCCATTTTTTAATTGATTAAATTTAAGGTAAACTGTGACAGTATTCATTGGACTATAGTTTTTTGGTCGGAAATTATATGAAAAATTAGCCCATCCATCTCCTTTATATGTGTCATTAATTGTCACTTTAGAAGTAGTTACTTGCATAACAGCTTTCGAGTAACTTGATAAAGAACTTTTAGAATTTGCTTTTCTGTTTGCTTTTACTCTTTGTTTGTAATTATCTTTTGAATATTGATGTCCAAGTAAATAGTTTGTATTTGTATGTGCTGCTACGTGTTTGTCAACATATGAATTAAAAGCTGTTGTCTTCCCATCTTTAAGAGAACCACCGTAAATTTTAATCAGTTTTGCAGCTTCCGGTTTTAATTCGTTTTTCACTGTACTCATTTTAAAATTTTTAGGAAGTGTTAGTACTCCTTTTTTCGAAATAGTAGTCGCTACAGTTTTTGTACTTGTAGATACAGCTGTTGCATTCAAGGTTTTTGCTCCAGCCCATGTTGTGCCAAATAAAAGACTACCTGCCACAATCGTAGAAATTAGCATACTTTTTTTGAATAAATTTTTCCTTTGTTTAAACATGTTTAAATCACTCCTATTTTTCTGATAAAATCCTATTTTGATAAACATTTGTCTATTTTATCACAAAAAATCTAATTTCTACCTTCTCAAATAAAATAAGTATAAATTACTCAATTACTTATTTTTTATATAAATCGATGTTCTTGGTTTTGTTTCATCAAAAAATATATTTTTCATTGTCTATCGTTCAATTTTCATATTTTAAGCTATTCCATTTTAACAGATTGACTTTTCAATATTTAGATATGGATGTTCCGCTATAGAAGGCGCTTTCCACGGGCTTGGCTTCAATCTCCTCGTCACTACGTTCCTGCGGGGCTTTCAGCTCAAGCTTTTCCCGTAGGAGTCGCCTTCTTTCGCTCCACAATGAATAAAATTGGATATCATTAATATTCGTATATTCTATATAAAATATTGGATTTTAAATATGATTAATATGTGAATTTAGTTATAACTTAAAAGTTATTTTTACCATTTAACTACTCTATTTTTACTAAATATTTTATTGGACAAAAGACTTTTTTTCATTTTATTTGATGGATTTCGAGGTATAATATTACTATATATTTCTAAAAAAGGAATGAGTACTTTTATGTTGAGAGAACACACAAGATATTCTCGTCTTGCAAATATTACGAAAATGATCAACACGAAGCTCGATTTACGTGAAGTGCTAAACCAAGTAACAGCCGCTATATCTGAAGAAATTGTTCAATGTCATTCTGTCTGCATCTATTTACCACAACAAGATGGTTCATTTAAGGGGTATGAAAGAATTGGAAATAAGTTAGGTCTGCAAATAATTATCCCTGATAGTGATTTGCTCGTAAAAGAAGTCATTGAAACAAAGAAAACAATCTATATTCCGGATACATCAAAGGATCATCGCCCTGACCCACGAGCTTTGGAAGAATTTCAGATTCAATCATTATTAGTTCTACCTATCGCTTTTGAAGAAGAGTTATTCGGTCTTGTCTATTTATTCGATAATGGAATACCTATGTGCTTGTCTGAAACAGAAATTCAAACGATTGAGGCATATGTGAATATGGCTGCGGTTGCTATTCAAAATGCAAACAATTTAACTTATAAAGAACATCTTATTAAAGAAAAGCAGTTATTGCTTGATGCAACAAGTGATTTAGCAATGTGTTCAACCATGCAAGAGAGTCTTGATAAATGTTTTTTCTATCTTGTTCAAGTTTTAAATACAAATAATATCGGTATTCATTTATTTGATCCGGTGTCTAGAAAGAGATTTAAGCCAGCAACCATAAGTAAAGAAGGTGACTGGACAGAAGAAGAATGGCTCACTATACATAAAAAGGCAAATGTTGACCTAAGCAACGATGCTGTAATGCAAGAAGTATTTAAAACAAAAAAAGCCATTTTCATACCTGATGTCTATAAAGATGAAAGACCTAATCACGATGCTTGTCGTGAATTTGGTATGAAGAGTCTACTAATGCTCCCTTTAAACTCAATGGGTGTGAATTTAGGACAAATATGTGTTGGCATTCTTGAAGAAGAAGAAATTTATTATACAGAAACGGAATTTCAACTAGCCCAGTCCATTATCAATGCGACAGCATCCACTTTATCAAATCTTCTATATATGGAGAAGCAAGCAGTCATTATCGAGGAAAGTACATCGAAAATAATCGTGAAAAATCAAGAACTTGAAAGTGTTGTAGCAGAATTACAACAACTAAGTCGAGAGAAAGAATTACTACTCAACTCTGCAGGAGAAGGAATCTTTGGATTAGACCTTAATCGAAAGATTACATTCTGCAATCCAGCAGGAGCACATATGTTAGGTTACGAAACAGAAAGCGAATTAATCGGAAAATCTGTAAGCACTATTCTTGGAGATCAATCAGAAAGACCCAAAAATATTTTAAAGCTTAACCCGAATAGTTGTATGAAAGAAGGGAAATTTTTTAGAACAGACAATTCCAGCTTTCCTGTTGAATATGTTGTCTCTTTAATCAAGGAAAAAGGTGAAATTATAGGTGAAGTTGTTACATTTAAAGATATCACGCGAAGAAAGCAATTGGAAAAAGAGATCACGTACCAGGCACATTTTGATAGCTTAACAGATTTACCTAACAGAATTCTATTAACAGAAAGATTAACTCAAGGAATACTGTATGCACAAGAGAATGCGGAAAAAGTAGCCGTTTTGTATCTTGATTTAGATCGTTTTAAATATATAAATGATTCACTTGGTCATAGTTTTGGAGACCTATTACTAAGTGAAGTCGCTAGTCGTCTTCGAGAATGCGTACCGAACTCAGCAACATTATCACGTCAAGGTGGAGACGAATTTGCTATCTGTTTACCCCATATCCAAAATGAAAACGATGTCTTACAAGTTGTTAATCGGATCATAGCTACTTTTGCTAAGCCCTTTAATTTACTAAACAATGAAATATATATAAAGACGAGTATTGGAATCAGTCTATACCCTGATCATGGCGAAACGACTGAAATTTTAATCAAAAATGCCGACACAGCTATGTACAAATCAAAAGAAACAACAGGGACTAGTTATCACTTCTTTAGTAAAGCCATGGATATAAAAACCTTTGAAAATATTAAATTAGAAAATGATCTTTACAAAGCTTTACAACAAGATGAACTTGTTCTCTTTTATCAGCCTCAAATCAACTATATAACAGATCAGCTTGAGGGCGTTGAAGCTTTAGTAAGATGGAATCATCCAGAACATGGAATAATACCACCAGATAAGTTTATTCCGATTGCGGAAGAAACAGGTTTAATCGTCCCGATTGGTGAATGGGTTCTTACAGAAGCTTGCAAACAGATAAAAGCATGGCATAATCAAGGTTTTCCATTAAAAAGTATGTCCGTAAACTTATCAGTACGTCAGTTTGAACAAAACAATCTATTTTCTATCGTTAAAAACGTATTAGACAAGGTGGGACTTTCTCCTGAGTATTTACATCTAGAGCTAACAGAAAATCTGATTGTTAAAAATACAGAGTTAACCTTAAAAACAATGAAACAATTAAATAGTTTAGGTATTAACTTAGCGATTGATGATTTTGGCACTGGCTATTCATCTTTAGGATATCTAAAAAAATTGCCCATCTCTACTTTGAAAATTGATAAATGCTTTGTTCAAGACATGATAAGGGATGAAGCTGCAATTACAAATACCATCATTACCTTAGCTCGAAATTTAAAGCTTAACGTGATTGCTGAAGGTGTCGAAACAAAAGAACAAGCAGAATTTTTATCTTCTCATAACTGTTATTTGATGCAAGGGTATTTTTTCAGTAAACCATTGGCTGCGGAGGATTTTGTGGGAAAATATTTTTCGGATAATTCTAAATTGATTAAAATATAATTTATTTCTAGATAAAAAATACGAATATTATTTGCCTGATTTAGAACAAACGATTAGCTCTTCATTACACTACAGACGGACGCTTTCCGCGGGCTTGGCTTCAATCTCCTCGTCATTACGTTTAGGGCACTGAAAAACGATTTTACCCCTAACTTTTATAGTACAAATCTGCTTTAAGTGAAGTGGAATCAGCTTCGCTTTCCGCGGGCGAACCGACGAGCTTCGTCGCAGAGAAAATCTCGCTCCGGGGTCTCTCTGGCTCGCTTTCCCGCAGGTAAAGATTGCTCCTGCGATTACTCGTCGCAGAAAATTCTTCTTGCTCCTTGAGCAATAAGAATTTTCGCTGATTCCACTTCATTAAAAATTGCATCACAAAATTTTATTATTAATATTTCCCTGCATTTAAGCTTTTCCCGTAGGATTAGAATAAGCCCTCACTGAATTAACACCGCACGAAGTAAATACGAATGCATTTTCGAGGATTCGTCATCCTCCGCTTCATAGACAATGTTCTAATTGAAATGGCATATAACGATGGCCCACTTAATGTTCGTGTACTTTATTAAATCTTTGCATTATAAAATTGATTCAGATATAAATAAATCATGAAAGTTACTCAAGATTCCCCTTCTCTATATGGCTCTTTGCAAGCTTTGAGTAAGATTGCAAAGGTACTAGCTACAAAATTAAACATTAGAAAACCTCACCAATATTGAACTGCGCCCCAATTGTTAGACACCATCTAACAATTGGAGGTGCAGTTTTTTTATGGTCAAATATACTGCTGAAGATAAATTACAAGCTGTTGAGCGTTACTTAAGTGGAAATGAAAGTTCTCATGAAATTGCTAAGTCTTTGGGGACTGATAATAAAGCAATCCTTAAATGGGTGAAACAATTTGAACATAATGGGGTAGACGCTTTTATTAAACGATGTACAACTTACACACAAGAGTTTAAACTAGATGTACTAAATTTTATGACTGAAAACGGCACATCTTTAAACGAAACGGCAGCTATTTTTAATATATCTGCCCCTTCCACTATTACTGTTTGGAAAAAACAACTTGAAACACATGGTATAGATGCTCTTCAGTCAAAGAAAAAGGGGCGTCCAACGATGAAAAAAGAAGTATGGAAACAAACAAAACAAGTACCGGCTTCAGGGTCTGTCGAAGCACTTGAAGAACGAATCAAACAACTTGAAATGGAAAACGAGTATTTAAAAAAGTTGAATGCCTTAGTTCAAGACAAGGAAATATCACCAAACAGGACAAAGCACAAGTAGTCTATGAGTTAAGGCATAAATATCCGGTGAAAGCACTTGTAAAACTCGCTGGCATTCCACGAAGTACTTACTATGATTTAGTAAGACGTATGAATCAACCAGATCCAGATGCCGATTTAAAAGCGAAAATAAAGGCGATTTATGAAGAACATGAAGGGCGTTATGGCTATCGCCGTATTCGTGACGAGCTAGCGAATCATGGGCAGAAAGTAAATCATAAAAAAGTTCAACGCATAATGAAAGGGCTTGGTTTAAAATGCCTTGTACGTATGAAAAAATATAAATCCTATAAAGGAACAGTCGGTAAAATCGCACCGAATCATTTAGACCGCCAATTTAAAGCAGAAGCACCAAACGGAAAATGGGTTACGGATATTACAGAGTTTAAATTATTTGGAGAAAAGCTGTACTTATCACCTGTTTTAGACTTATTTAACGGTGAAATCATTACGTATACAATTGGTTCTCGCCCAACGTATTCGCTTGTTTCGGAGATGTTAGAAAAGGCTTTAGAGCGCCTACCTGAAGCGCATCAACTACTGATGCATTCGGATCAAGGTTGGCATTATCAAATGAAGCAATATCGCCATACCCTTGAATCAAAAGGGATTGTCCAAAGCATGTCTCGTAAAGGAAACTGTTACGATAACTCTGTCATGGAGAATTTCTTTGGAATTATGAAATCTGAATTTCTTTATATGAGGGAATTTGAAAGTATAGAGCATTTTAAAATAGAATTAGAAAAATATATTAATTACTATAATACGAAACGGATCAAGGCAAAATTAAAAATGAGTCCGGTGCAATACCGAACTCATTTTACCCAAGCTGCCTAATGAAATAATTGTGTCTAACTTTTAGGGGTCACTTCATATCTACTTTTGCTGGTGAGGTTTTCTAATATACTTTTCCTGCGAATACTAACTTCTATTAAATACAAGCGTGTTGTTTAGGATAAAATAGGAAGAATATTCTTCTATAATCTTACTTTCAAGATGCTTATGTCTCATTGTTTATTGATTGTAGCGGAGGATTGCTCGACTCCCGCCGGAAAAGCGTGGCAGCTGAGTCCCTCCAGGTAGCGCTTAAGGAACAGAGTCTAAGAACGCCACATCCTGTTGCCCCGAAGCGGCTCAGCGCATGCCCGCAGGAAAAGGATCAATCCGTAGTGGGTATCGGTTGATCATCCGTTTTTAATGAATAATAAACACGCATGATCAAGATATAAATTAAATTGTAGTAAGATTTACTCCTCTTATATCAAATATAGCTATAATTTTGCTGTTGTGATGCTTCAAGTTTAAATAATAGTTCATCTGGTGATAATGGTTTACCACACAAGTAACCTTGAATATAATCACAATCAAGTTCAGCTAAAAATTCAAATTGATCGATTTCTTCCACTCCTTCAGCAACGATTTTCAATTTAAGATGTTTTGCCAAAGAAATAATCATTGAAATAAGTAAAGCGTCTCTATCATTTGAGTGGATATTTTTTACAAACGCACGATCTATTTTCAAACAATCAATAGGAAAATCCTTTAAATACGATAATGAAGAATAGCCAGTTCCAAAGTCATCGATTGCGATTTTAACTCCTAACTGCTTTAAATTATGCAACGTCTCAATTGTATAATGTTTATCCATCGTCATACTTTCCGTAATTTCAAGTTCTAAATAATCCGGAGACAAATGCGTTTTTTCCAATGTATCTTTTACAATCTCTACTAAGTTATGTTGTAAAAATTGCCGAATGGATAGATTAACAGCCACGCCCAAAGTTGAAATTCCTTCATCATGCCATTTTTTGGTTTGTCTACAAGCCGTCTCTAATACCCATTCTCCAATTGGAACAATAAGACCCGTTTCTTCTGCAATTGGTATAAAAGTAGCTGGAGAAATCATCCCTTTTTTTGGATGTTTCCATCGCAGCAAAGCCTCTACAAAGTCAATACGCCCTGTACTTACATCAACCTGTGGCTGATATTCCAAAAAAAGTTCTCCATTTTCAAGCGCATTATGCAAATCATGTTCAAGCAACAGACGCTCTTCAAGATGTTGTTCCATTTTTGGTTTATAAAATACGTAACGTTTCACTTCTTTTCGCGCTTTACGCATGGCAATTTGTGCATGTTTTAAAAGCTCTTCAATGCTTTGCCCATGATCAGGATAAATAGTAACACCAATATTTAAATTAACTTTTAACTGAAAATGTTGAATCTGAAATTGTTCTTTCATAACCTGATGAATTTGATTACAAACTTTAACTATTTCCTCTTGCTCTTTTACCTCTTGAAGGATGATTGTAAATTCACCACCACTTATTCTACTGATAAATATTTCAGTTGGAAGTGATTTACGTAAGCGATGTGAGACTTCTTGTATTATTGTATCTGTAAATGTTGTACCAAGCGATTCATAGATGACCTTAAGTCGATCTATCTTTATCATCAGAATAGCTGTTTTTGTATCTTTCTTCTGAAGCTCTGTCGTCAGTAGTTCATTTAAGAGCCTTGAATTTGGTAATCCTGTCAATTCATCATGAAAAGCTGTATAGTGAAGAGATTCTTTAGAACTTTCCAATTTAGCTTTCGTCTCTATTAACAACTTAAAAGGCTCTTCCACTGATGAATAATATAGTGCCTTTAAGAAATAGTGATAGCTCACTAATTGAAGTACATGTCCGATAAAATTTCGAATATCGTTTACTTTAAAATACGAAGTAAACATCACATCACCAAGAATCATAAAGATTGACCCTATTATAATCATTGTTTTTTCAATTAGACTTGAATTTCTATTTTTCCACAAATACACAATCAATGTAATTTGCAATAGAAGAGATAGAAATTGAAGGGACTTCTTTAATAAGGTTGGACCCACACCATCGATGAATAGTGGTGGAAGTAAATTGTTTGTGTTGAAAACCAATATCATCCAAATTGCTGCGTATAAAAATGCAAAACCATATGTAATCCGACGCTGGGCAGGCCTAACCTTTTTGGGCTTCAATATGTATATGATCAATAAACCAATAGGTAATGTTAAACGGCCAATGATATAGAACCAAGTAGCTGAATATGGTGAACTGTTTTCTATAAAAAATGGCATGCCTTTATAGGACAGCGTATGAATCATTTCTATTAGTCCTAATGCGAGAAAAAGTGCTCCAATATACAATCGTCTATTCGATAAAACATAAGGAACAATCAACCATGCCTGAATAGCAATAGAAAAAGACGCAACAATAATGAGTATTTCCATCATCAAATGAATACCCACATAATTTTTTTCTCCAAAGATACTATAGAAATGATTATTATATATTAGGACTAGCGAAAGAAGAATAAGTATACACACTAGTTCCCATCGGTATTTTTTAAAAAAATCAAGAATGTCCATATTATCTCTTTATCTCCTTCAACTTCACAAAATAGAAATGCCAATTAATTACAATTTATTAATTGAATATAGCTATTTATTCCGTAAAAATCAACTTTAACAAATACATTATACCTATAAATAATACAATATTATATAAATAATATAATCATTTTCTTGAATTACTTATTTTTTTCACGTTTTAGTCATTAATTAGCCACTAAACGACACTTAGTTTTACATAATAAAAAAACCGTTGATACTTATCCATCAACGGTCAGTTAAAAAGCTAAAGAAATATTAGTAGTTGTAGTCGTAAAACTTTGGCACTTTCATCCGAATTAAATCTACCTATTCTAGGTTCTACTATTTTTTCATCGCAAACGCAGTACCCTTGACTCTACTCAAAACTAATTAGTGCAATACACTTTTTTACTTTTAGGTTTAAAAATTTTACATCAAGTATCCTCAGATTGACTTGCTTGCTCTGAAATAGCATATACGTCATGTCATATTCTGAAACAAACTTTGTACTATGCTTTTGAGTTGATAACCCACTCTACTTCAATTCCCCGATTATCCTCTATTTATTAGCAAACAAAAAAGGCACCCTATAAGGATGCCTTTTGTACTTAACGAATAAACGTTTTCGTAAGAATTAAAGTTTAGTTACGTTAGTAGCTTGTGGTCCGCGGTTGCCTTCTTCTACGCCAAATTCAACTTTTTGACCTTCTTCAAGTGATTTGAAACCTTCACCTTGGATAGCTGAGAAGTGTACGAATACGTCGTTTCCGCCTTCAACTTCGATGAAACCGAAACCTTTTTCTGCGTTAAACCATTTTACTGTACCTTGTGTCATTTAAATGACCTCCATTATTGTTTATTAATAATTTATCTTCCAATAGATAAAAAAAACGCCTATTAAATGCGATCGATACAAATACGATCACTTTTAACAGGTGAATGCTTTGTTTCCGATTAGCCGAATTAATTATTACATTCATTGTATAGCAGATATTACCATGAGTCAACTATAAAATGAATTTTTTTTGCCAAATATAAAATCTTTTTTAATAAGGCTACTCTTTCTTCTCTCTAAGTATGAACGCACATATCTATTGATGATCATTTTTTGCATACCTGAGTGCCAATCAAAGCTGCTCTAAATATCTTTTATCCCAATTTTAATTGAATAATAGACCTCATCAAAAAGGGACTAAAAAGAATAGCCTTTTTAGTCCCTACCTTCTCAATGTTTTGTAAAGCTGCCAATATCAGTACCTTTGACTCCACTCAATGCTATCCAAATTATAAAACTTGTTATTTTTTTGGTTTAAACGTTTTACAACAAGTATCTGCAGAATGATTAGCTTCTTTAGAAATAGCGTGGAAGTCAAAATCTGAAGCAAACTCTGTATTCATTTTTGGGGAGCTGTAATCCATCTCTACTTCAATTTTTTCAGCCCCACAGATATTATCTTCCTTATGGAAAAAACAATCTGATACAGTACAGTTTACCTTTACATTTGGCATAGCGATCCTCCTCATTGATTTTCATGAAAAATGTAGAAAAGGATTTTCAATTCCTCTTCCATATTCCTCACAATGTATTTTAACCATTCGGAGGTTTTTTATTTTCAATTGAATCAATTTCATAAATCTTTTCAATATTTGGAGCCTCAAATCTCGCCCGCCGAAAGCGCCGTATGGAACGGCATACTAAGTAAATACTTAAAATGATATATTATCCCGAATTATTGAGTTGTTTAATTAGAAAATATTCATATTTTTTTACTAAAAAAGCATTTATGAAATCGACTCATTCAATAACCAAATACAAACAATTTTATTAGTTCTAAATTACCGTTGTTTCCGCACCATAAGAAACAAGAGTAACGACCCTGTTTTTGTCTAATTAGGACGAAAACAAGGTAAAAATTAACTATTAAATTAATTTTTAACACCACATTAATATTAAATATGCTATATTCTATTTTGAGTTAATTAGTCTCAAAATTGGCAAAAGGATGGGTGGAAGAAATGAAAGGCAATAAGTCAGCAGCTTTTAAAATTTTATCAAGTACACTTGCAGTTAGCATGTTGTTAGCAGCCGTTACATCAAATGATGCACATGCTTCAAAACCTTCAAAAACCAAGGTTCAATCACAAGTTAAACTTCGTATTATGGAAACAACAGATGTGCACACTAATCTACTAGACTTTGATTATTACAAAAATAGCGTAGCACCTAAATTGGGTTTAGCTAAAACAGCAACGCTTGTAAAATCAGCGCGATCTGAAGTGAAAAATTCAGTATTAGTAGACAACGGTGACTTGATTCAAGGGACTCCTTTCGGTACTTATGAAGCGAAAATTAATCCGTTAAAGGATGGAGAAGTTCATCCAGCCATTAAAGCTATGAATATCATGAAGTATGACATGGCGACACTTGGAAATCATGAATTTAACTATGGATTAGATTATTTAGATGAAGTATACGATGATGCGAAGTTTCCTTTTGTGAATGCAAACGTATATGTGGATGATCACGACAACAATCCACAAAACGATAAAAACAAGTACACTCCGTACAAAATTGTCAATAAAAAAGTAAAAGATGAATCTGGTAAAACAACCACGATTAAAGTCGGATACATCGGTTTTGTTCCCCCTCAAATCAACGAATGGGACAAAGCAAATCTAGATGGTAAAGTTATTACCAAAAATATCGTAGAAACAGCCAAAAAATATGTTCCTGCTATGAAGAAGAAAGGTGCAGATGTAGTCATTGCATTAGCTCACTCCGGTTTCAATGGAAATTTAGACAATACAGAAGATACAATCTATGCTTTGAGCAAAGTTTCTGGAATTGATGCAATTACTTTTTCACATACACATAAAGTATTCCCTGCTAAAGACATTGCGAGTTTAGACGCATTATTCAAAGATTCGAATGGACAACTATTACCTGGAGTTAATAATGATAAAGGAACAATCAACGGCGTTCCTGCTGTTCAAGCTGGCTACGGCGGTGGTAATTTAGGCATTATTGATTTAACTTTGAAAAAAGAAAAAGGCAAATGGAAGGTATCTAATTCTCAATCTTCAACAAGAGCAATCGAAAATGTAACAGCTGACGAAACTGTTGCAAATGCCGTTAAAGCTAATCACGAAGCTACATTAAAATATGTCAATACACCAATCGGTAAAACAACTGATGATATCTATAGCTATTTTGCACTTGTACAAGATGATCCATCCGTTCAAGTCGTGACAAATGCACAAAAATGGTATGTAGAAAAATATATCGCCCTAAACAAGCCTGAATTCAAAAACCTACCAATTCTTTCAGTAGGAGCACCGTTTAAAGCTGGACGTAATGGCGTGGATGAATACACAGAAATTAAAAAAGGTGATTTAACAATCCGCAGTGCAGGTGATTTATACCTATATGACAACACGTTAAAAGCGGTAAAAGTGAAAGGCTCAGTCGTAAAAGAATGGATTGAAATGTCAGCAGGTCAATTTAACACGATTGATCCTACAAAAACAACGGAGCAGGCTTTAATCAATTCTGCTTTCCCAGTATATAATTTCGATATAATTGATGGTGTTGAATACCAAATTGATGTTACAAAGCCAGCTAAATATGGAACAGATGGTAAACTAGTAAACCCAACTTCAAATCGTGTAGTAAATCTAAAATATAACGGTAAGCCAATTGATCCTGATCAAGAATTTATAGTCGTAACAAATAATTACCGTGCAAATGGTGGCGGAAACTTCCCTGGAATTAAAGGAAGTCAGTTAGTAGTTGATTCAGCTGATGAGAACCGTCAAATTTTAATGGATTATATTTCTGAAAAGAAAGAAATTACACCAACTGCTGATGGCAATTGGTCTATTGCACCAATCTCACAAAACGTGAATGTAACCTTTACGACTTCACCAAAAGCTGAACAATATATCATGAAAGAAAGTCCATTCTCTTATACAGGTAAAACAGATTTAAGAGGCTTTGGAATCTTTAACATTAACCTTCATCGTTAATTAAAGATGCAGTTGTTATCTGAATACACTTAAATACATTACTTAATTTCTCAGACAACTAAATAAATACACAGCATTCAAAACTCTATGCTGTGTATTTTTTTGTGATAAAAAAGCTTTTCCAAGCCATATTAAGAATGATCCAAATTGAAAGGAGAATTTAACATATGGGAAGAGATAATAAACAAGGCAAAAGCAAGAACAAAAGATCATTACCCCAAACTCCGAAAAACGAAAAAATAGCGCCACAAGCTGCAAAAGAAGAGACCGCTCAGGAGTTACTTGAGCTAGAAAGCTTGGTTGCTAAAAATAAACAAAAGAATAAGCAAAAATAGGAGGTCTTCATTTGGAATATCAACGTGCACAAGAAATTGTTGCCTCACCTAAAGAATATGAAGTGAGCTATAACGGCGTTTCTATATGGATCGATAAGTTACTCAATGAAAGAACTGCAACCGTCCATTTAAGACATTCATTAGAAGAACGTTCTGAAGTGGATATTTCGGAGTTGAAAGAAGAATATTTGCTGCAGTAAATTGCTGATCCCATTGGAGTGTTCCAGTGGGATTTTCTTCACTGTGTTTCTTACAGTTTTATGTTGGTTGAAGATTTGACTCTATTTCGTGAATTGAACTGTTTTATTCATAAATACAAACAACCTTATCCCTATTCCATCATACAAAATATATCATTTTAATAATCTGAATATTTTGCATTTTCCGATTATTTTTGTTACTATATTATTAAGGAATCTTCATCACAAAGTTTGTACATTAGTTGAGGATTAAATACTTTTCAAATTCAAAGGAGGTATATATACATGACAAAAGTAGTATTAGTAAATGGACAATACTTAGCGATTATCAATGAATCACATGTCGTTGAAACAAGAGAATTACCAGAAGGTATTCAACTTGGGGCGATGTGTGAAGTTGAATACGACCATACAACGGGTCAAATCATTGTAGATGGACAGATTCTTTAATCTGAATCCATCTTTTTTTGAGGAAAATTATAGTTTACATACTAAGTGTAGCTTGATAAAAAATAACACTCAACTTCTTCTAGTAGATTCCCCTCCATTTTGTAAGCAGAATTGATCCTGATAGCTTACGAAGCATATCACATCCCCTCTTTATCTCATTTGAGGCCACTGAAAAAGCAAGTAAAAAAATAGATGTACGTTTATGTTGAAAATCTAGTATAGCTATCTTCATTGAAGTGGAATTAGCGGAGAGTCCTCGAAAATGCATTCGCATTTTCTTCGTGCGATGTTCATTCAGTGAAGTTCATTCAATATCCTGTGGGAAAACGAGCTAGACGAGACCCCGGAGCGAGATTCTTTCTGCGACGAAGCTAGCGATGCGATGCAGGAGCAAAATCTTTTCTGCGACGAGTAACCGCAGGAGCTCTAGCGAGGAGGCTCGTCAGTTCGCCCACGGAAAGCGGAGCTAATTCCACTTCATTCAATAACAGCTATATACTATAAATATTTGTATTACTCGTAAAAAAGTTCTTATTTAGTTGTATAATCGCCCTGTTAATTCAAATAGTATAAAGACCATTCTCCCGCAGTATTTATACTGTACTACTTTACCTCCTACTGATATTTAATTAAGAAAGCTGCTAAACATCTATTTGCACTCCCCGTATCTGCATTTACTTCAAAACCTTCATAATCTGCATAGTCGCTAACATTTAAATCATTTTCCGATTTATACTTTTTATAACTACTAAAATACCCTCTCCCCTACCCTCATTTATATTAAGAATCTGAATCACATAGTCCCTATCCATAACAAACAGTTCCTATCTTTAGTTTTATAAATACATCAAAAAAAACGATTAAATTTATTTAAAAACACTATTGTATAAAAATCAAATATTATGTATAATAACAACCTATCGAGATACAATTTAAGTCATTTTAATTTTTTTAATATATAAGATACATTAGGATTAGTAAGGAGCATGGCTATGTTTAAGAAAAAGAAAGCAGATAAAGGAAGTAAAGGAGTTAATGCATATGTATTAATTTTTTCTTTAATCGTAATTTCTGCAATTTTAACGTATATTGTGCCAGCTGGACATTATGATACAAAAGTAGTGGATGGTAGAAGTGTTATTAAGCCAGAGACTTTTTCATTTGTGAATAATCATCCAGTTGGTCTATTAGATTTATTTAGTGATATTCACAAAGGAATGGTGAATGGTGCAGGTACGATTTTCTTCGTATTAATTATTGGTGGTGTATTCGGTATTATTAATGCCACAGGTGCACTCGATTCATTTATCGTAACATTTGCACGCAAAATGAAAAACCGTGAGAAATTAGTTGTACCCATTTTTATGCTGTTCTTTGGGATTTGTGGAGCAACAATGGGGATGTCAGATGAAGTGGCTGTTTATGTAGCACTTCTTGTACCATTAACCATTGCATTAGGATTTGATGCCGTTACAGGCTTTGCTATAGTAGTAGTCGGTGCCTCAATGGGTTTCACAGCGGGCTTTTTAAACCCATTCTCTGTCGGGGTTGCACAAGGAATCGCTGAACTCCCAACATTCTCAGGGATCGGTTATCGTCTAATTGTATTCGTTGTGTTCTACGCAACAGCAGCTATCTTTGTTTATCGTCATGCGATGAAGGTTAAGAAAAATCCTGATTTAGGAATTTACGGTAAATTCGAAAAGTTAAGTCCACATACAAAAGAAGATGTGTCAATTACTTTCACATTACGTCATAAATTAGTGTTAACTGCCTTTTTATTAAACTTTGTGATTTTAATTATCGGTGTTATGAAATATGGCTGGTACATTCCAGAAATCGCAGGGTTATTCTTAATGTTCGGTATTATTATGGGGATTCTCGGTGGTCTTGGAGCATCTGAAATTGCCGATAGTTTTGTAAAAGGAACATCAGAACTAATCGGTGGTGCCTTAATCATCGGATTAGCACAAGCTGTATTAGTTATCTTTAAAACAGGTGGTTTGATGGATACTATCCTACATTTTGCCTCCACCCTATTAAATGATCTGCCATCAACATTCACAGCTGTTGGTATGATGATTTTGCAAATGATCATCAACTTCCTAGTCCCATCACAAAGTGGACAAGCTGCACTGACAATGCCAATCATGGCACCATTAGCTGATTTAGTAGGTGTCACACGCCAAACTGCTGTACTTGCCTTCCAATTAGGTGACGGTATCGCAGCAAGCATGTTCCCTACAAACGGCGCGCTAATCGCGGCACTTGCAGTTGCAGGTATCCCATGGAACAAATGGGTGAGATGGTACTTAAAATTCTTTATCATTATCTTCATAATTTCAGTGATTTTGTTAGTGATTGCAGAAAAGATGAATTATGGTCCATTTTAATAGATAAAATAAAAACTCTAAAGCGAATGAGATTCGTTTTAGAGTTTTTTTGTTTGACTGTTTGGATATTTCAAAGCATATTATTGCAACAAACTTACGCTGACATATCCTTGCGTTCGTTTTCTACTTTTTTCGGTATGGCATCATTATACGGCATATTGCTATGTCCGTAGCTACGATGAATCATCATATACACTAAACCAATCACAATAACTACAACTCCTGAAACAATCACGATATAGTTATCATACCAAGCTACATCTGGTGTTCTTGGCCAACACATGTTGATCATTGCGATTATTCCATAGATAAGCGCTCCAATATTGATAGGTAGCCCCCACTTGCCCAATTGATACTTACCACTTGGTTTCCATCCTTTTAGTCTAGCTCTAAGTGCAGCGAGAACGACCATTTGGAATCCAAGATAAATGCCAAATGACGCAAAACTAACTACCTTTGTAAGCGCATCTGTAGATACTTTTGATCCTAACACAATTATAGCTGGAACAATTGCGGCAAGTAGCAACGCATAAGGAGGAATATGACGGGTAACTGAAAATTTCTTTAACCATCGGCTTCCAATAATCATGTCATCTCGTCCATACGAATAGGCAAGTCTACTTGCTGCCGCCTGTAAACTTATTGCACATGAAAGGAAAGAAATCAGCACAATACATAGTACAATTTTCGCGCCAACAGCACCAAATGCCTTGTTTAGCACTGTATCAACAGGCGTTGCATCCTTACCTGAAATAACTGCTGGGATATCAGCAACTGAAAGTACTAAAGAAAGGCAAACAAAAGTTGCTGCAGCTCCACCAATGTAAATCGTCCGACGCATTGCCTTTGGGATAAGTACACCTGGATTCGGTACCTCTTCAGCAACATCACCACAAGCTTCGAACCCATAATATAAAAATGCTCCAATTAAGCCAGCTGCTGCAAATGCATACATGAAGCTATGATTACCTTGAGCTCCAAAAGAATCAAAAAGCACACTTAGATTATGATGCCTTTCTGTGATAAGCAGCCAAAACCCAACTGCAAGCGCTCCAATAATCTCTGCAACAAAACCAATAACTGCTGCAGCTGCAAGAACCTTTGTGCCAAGAAAATTGATGATCGTTGATAAGACAAGTAAACCTACTGCACAAAGAATTGTTGAATTCACCGATACCTCAAAACCTAAAACTTGTGCTATAAAAGGACCAGCTCCGTATACAACACTAGCAATTGTCACAAGTAAAGCCATTAGGTAAACCCAGCCCGTCATCCATGCATACTTACGTCCCCATAATCTTCGAGCCCAAGGATATACTCCTCCTGCTACAGGGAATTGCGCAACAATCTCACTAAAGACTAGTGCCACTAATAACTGGCCTAGTCCACAGATGAGAAGACTCCAAATCATAGGTGGGCCACCTTGCGCAAGTGCGAAAGCAAATAGCGTGTACACACCTACTACAGGAGAGAGGTAAGTGAACCCAAGCGAAAAGTTAGCCCAGGGGCTCATGTCGCGGCGAAATTCAGATTCATAACCAAGTGCAGCCAGTTGTGCAGCATCACTATCATGATGGTCCGACGTAGATCCCTCAATATTTTTGTTCAAATTTTCTTGCATGTTTTGAACCTCCTTTTAAATGTAATTACATTTTTATAAGCAAGTATTGTGCCAACACACAGAAATATATGAACATTCAGTGAATTATGATTAAGTAGAAATATTATTTAGAATTTGAATTTCATTTTTGATATTATGTATTCAATTATGAATCAATTATTTGTATTAGTAGGACTCACTTACTATAATTAATCCCGTTTACAATATTGCCATATAATATAGTTTTGCTCCCACCTATGTTCCTATGAGGTTTTGAATAATTTATGCATAATTGCCTACCCATCCCTAATACACCGACAAGCAAATCTTCTGCATCCTTTTTCTAAGTTTCTTCGGACCATGCTCTCAGAAACTTCACTAATAAACATCACCTCTATTAAATATTGGGCATGTAAATATTGAGTAGAGTATGATATGGTATATTCTCGACAACTAATGATTTGAAGGTGAAGAACATGCTAGAAGTAAGTGATAGTAAATTAGCACAGTATGTGGTACACCATGTAAGCGATGTGCTTGTTTTGGGAGAAGAGGCATTCTCTCAGCCAGAGGTCATGCTCGAAGCTGCCTTTACCCAATTAGCGTTTAACAAAATCGATTGGGATCAGCAATACGAATTTTTTCACGAAACGGATATTGGATTAAATGAAGTGTACACTTATGTGAAGTCTATCTTTGATAATGAAAGTAGTTTCCTAGAACAATCAAATCATATCGCTACACACCTACAAAGTGTATCCCAACATCCTAATATAAAAGATGGCGAATTGTTTATTGGATTATTCGAAAATTGCCTTTGGAATACAGAGATGAAAAAGGTCATCGCCATTGTAAAAATTGATGAAAAAGAAATATTCTTAGATGTTAAAAACGAACAAAACAAAGTGATTGTCAATGGCATCGATGGTATTAATGTGAAGAAAATCAATAATATGGCCGTCATCGTAGATATGGGGCCTGATGAAGCACCTGCTGTCTTTATCAAAACGAAAAAGAAAGAAGATGTTATCTACTGGCAGGAGCGCTTTTTAAAGATTAAGGTAGCGGATGAAGATTATCATAAAACGAAACTAGCTTTAACAGAATGTAAAAAATACATTTTAAAAGAAGATGGTTTTTCGAATACCGAGAAGTTGGGTTTTTTAAACAAAACGCTCGATTATTTTAAAAATGAAGAAGAGTTCGAAGTAAATGACTACATTGACTCGGTTTTTGAAAGTGCTGAGCCCGTACAAAAAGATATCATCGTAAATACAGTAAAGCCCTACGAAACAGTTATTTCTGAAAGTGCAATTGAAAAAGCCGAAAAAAGTTATAAGCGTAAAATTAAACTCGATTCCAATATTGAAATTCAGGTTAACGTACGTGATATCGAACAAGTGGATGAACTAATCGAAGTTGGCTATGATGAAACAACAAATCGTAAATTTTATAAAATCTATTTCCAAGAAGAAATATAATCATAATTACGTATTTTACGTGGTATCAAGCGTTTATACCCTACTATGCTCTAAACGAAAGAAAGATAAAAAATCGAGTTGGCTCTTACCTAGAATCAACTCGATTTTTTTCATTGGACATTTGAAGAATCACACCAGCTATTTTCTAGTTCTTTTTTCTCTGGTAGTTCCTTGTAAATATCAATTAAAAATTTTTCCTTGATTTTATTACAATAAAGGATGGTCTACGTTCTTCACTAATTAATTGAGGCATTTGTTCTAACCCAGCAGGAATGGACTTTGGTTCAATAATTTTTTCCAATACAAGACCATTGTTAATAAGTGTATTTATTAGTGTTGAAATTGTTCTATGATATTTAATTACTCCATCAACATACCAATGTTGCTCTCTTTTTCCTTCTTCTTGATAATGATCCAAAGCCCAATGCAATCTATTTCCATCAAGATCCTTTTCCCAGTTATCCATTTCTTTTCGAGCTGTTACAATAGGATGTTCCGTTGAGAAAATGAATTCTCCATTGTTGTTTAATAAATTACTAACCTTTTCAATTAAAGTTGAGTAATCTTCAATATAATGAACTGCCAAAGAGCTTATGATGATATCGAATTTTTGATTTAGTATTTCTAAATCTTCCATTGGCATACAAATATATTCTATTTTCTCGTGATTATTTTCTTTTAAAGCACTTTCTATCATATTTCTAGAGATGTCGACACCTAAAACCTTTGATGCACCGTTCTCAGCACAATACTTTGCAAATTTACCATTCCCGCATCCTAAATCTAATATGCATTTATCATCAAGAGCTGAAATTACAGATTTTATTGCTGGTTGTTCCACAAAATCATTATAGGTTACTCCACTTTCACGTAAAGAAGAGTAGTTTTTAAAGAAAATCGGATTGTCATAAATATTTTGTTTCAAAAATATCCCTCCAATTTGGATTACATCTTAAACACTAATTTCCTTGAACTACCTTAAAAACAATACCATATTTTACTAATTTAGCATAACTTCTTTATTCTACTCCCTCTCCCATCAAAAGCTACTTATAAAGGTACTCTCTCTGTTGCACCTCAAAATATGTACATTGCTCCAGGCGAAAGAACAAAGAAGGATCTTATTGCCTCTGTACCAGAAGGAATCCTTGTAACAGATTTATCTGTCCTTCATTCAGGTACGAATACAATCTCTGGTGACTTCTCGGTTGCCGCAATAGGATTCCATATAAAAGACGGCAAGATTGCATCACCTGTCAAACAAATTACAATCGCCGGAAACTTCTATGAATTATTGAATGACATTGAAAAAACTGGCACAGATCTACATTTCAAACAAGGCGGATTTGGTTCCCCTTCTCTATTAGTGAAAGAACTTTATGTAACGGTTGATTAAGTTAAAGTCATACTAAAAAGAGTTGAATCTGCGAATACGTAGATTCAACTCTTTTTGTGATTATCGAGAAGTTAACTTTTCATAAATGCTGTTTTTTTCTCAAGTTTTCTTTAACTACTACTTCTTCTAGTATATCCACATTAAAAATTGTGTAGATTTATTCCCATGAGTATCTATCAAATACACTTCCAACTGGGTTCCTATTTTATATAGGGGGATTGTCCCTTTAGCTGTGCCGTTGCTTGAAGACATTAATGTTTTAATCTTTTTCTTATTTTTGTAGATGTAAATTTTTGCTTTAGGTTCGGTGTTGATTGTTACTGTTTTACCTTTTATGGACGAACTGTAAATCCAAGGTCCGGTTTTATCTTTTACCGTTACTGTGATAGTTTTGCCCTTTTGTCCCAATTGATTTTTTCCATAGACCGCTACTTTTGTTCTTGCTTTAAGCTTCGGCATAACATAACTAAATGTACCATTATTAGATACATGCACAATCTTAGATTTATATTTTGGCGCTTTCACAATAACATCTGTATATGGCTCCGCATTACCTTTAATCGTATGTTTGTTATCATCAATTGTCACAGAAGTCGGTGTTTTCGGAGCTTTTTTAAAGATATTTTTTACAACAAATGTATGTGTTTTTTTATGTTTTGCATAGTCTTCAGCAATGATTTTGTATGTGCCATTTTTCGTCGCTGTAAAGGTTGTCGTCGCATTAGTCGTTGTTTTGCCATCTGGTAATGTTAGTTTTTTGATACCTACATAATCTGTAGCTTTAATGGTAACTTTAACATCGTTTTTCGTATTTTTTGTCGTGCTTAAAGATGAACTAATCTTTGGACTATCCGTATCGATGGATGCATTAAAACCGTCTTCTTTTACGATATGACCAAAGTAGTCTTCTACTGAAATATGATAGGATCCATTTTTCTTCATAGTGTAAGTTGCATGATTTCCGCTTACTGTTAAAGAGTTTGGCAAAGTGAATGTCTTGATGCCAACATTGTCATTTGCAGTAATATCAAGCGTCATTGTATTTTCATCACGATTGTAAATTTCTTTGACGTTTAATGTTGGGGCTTCGTCGTCTATTGGATTGACGGTTATTCTATTCTTTTCATCATAGATATTTCCCGATTCTTTGCTTCTAGCTTGTACTATGATCTGATATTTACCAGAACTATTCGGTTCGAAGACAAATGTTTTTTTATCGCTATAGGGTTGAACGACTCTTTCATCGTATCCTGATTCACTACTCACTAAAAATTGATACTCGACATCCGTACCACCCTCTGCTTGTGCAGAGAAATTGTATCGTATCGGTGCTTCTTTATCATCTAATGATAAATCAACCTTTTTTACTCTATCTGCCTTTGTTTTGAAATGGTATATTATATCTGAATCGTTCGGATTTGATTGGTAGCCAGAAACTGCACTCTTTTCAAATGTTAGCGTATAGTTTGTATACATTTCAAGTGGGTCCATTGTAATTTGGATGACATTCTTGTTATAGGTCACAGTGATCGGAACCACTTTACCTGAATCTGATTTTACAATTACTTTGGATGGATCTAAAGCGGTGATTTTTTCATTCATATAAACAGTAAAAGCAAGATCTGTTGGCATAGCATGCTCATTATCATTAAAAGGGGAATCTATGCTGTATTTTGACCCACTATAAATTGTTGCTACACCTAGCTTGTCAGATTCAACTGATTTGTCATAATGAACAACAGCTTGTTTGTTATCTATATTTTCAATAGAAACGAGCCCATCGTCCGCAAAGGCATCAATCATGTTTTTGTTGCCATAGAGTGTATACAAATAGTCTGATGTTCCATATGTATAAACGTCAATTCCTTGTTTAGATGATATACCAAATGTATAGTCATTACTAAATGCGAAGCTATCATAACCTTCATCAAACTTCACTTTTCGAATCAAATCTTCAGTCTCATTTGACGCTAAACTGTAACCACCATCATTTGTGTAAATATATTTTTCATCTGGTGTAATATCAACACCCCAAGCATATTGTTCAAATCCACTTTTCCATTCATAAGAATTTTTCAATTCACCTTTTTCCACTTCAATGGCAAATAGATTTGCAGATTGAGGATAATATAATTTTGATAAATGTTGATTATAAATAATATGCCTTCTTAAACGAAGACTTCTATAATTTGAACTGCTAATGATTTCTTTGTCACCATCATTTAAATTATAAATATGAATTTTTTGTTTTTCACCAGAACCTGGTGTTACATATAAAAAGCCATCCTTATCTATTGCCATATCAAATGGATCTTGATTTAAATGGATGATACGATCAACCTTAAATGTTTTCGTATCAATAACAGCAATGGCTCCCTTTTCTAACTTGTCCGCGCCTGTATGCTTTTGCTTCAATTGCGTAACATACAACTTGCCATCATACAAAGTCATATTTTCTGCGGGATACGGCAATATCAATTCGTCTACTTTCCCTGTTTTATAATGATTGCGATAAATCATATTCTTACCTTTATCCGTCATATATAGAATATCTTCTTTAGCATCGATCTCGCTATCGTACGGCAAAAAATCCAACTTTGTAGTCTGTGCAGAACTATCTGTTGGCTTCCAAAGAAAAATACCAACAAACATAAAACTCGCTAGCATTAAAATTCTCAGGCTAGTTTTCAACTTTATCTCCCTCACTTCCTTATGTAATTATATCATTTTTCTTGTATCTAACTTGAAATAAAGCAAAAATATATTATTTCAGATGATAATTACAAAAGAAGGAAATTTCAAGATTAAAACGAATTCTACATAAAAATAGGGCGATTCTTTTTGATAAAGATCGCCCCTACTTTCTATTTAATGTTATATCAATATCCGTATTAAACTATAAATAATATATGAAAAATACTATAAATGATAAGATTGCAAGTAATAAAATCGTTAAAGTTTCTTTAAAGGTATCCTTCACCCTAATATGCGTTAAGATTCCACCTATCCCAGTAATCCCAAGAACAAGTGCTCCTGCCATCGCATAACTAAGTTCCCAATAGCCTATGAGAAGTAGTGCAGCACCCACTATTTCCACAATTCCTGTTACCACTCTAAACCATTGTGGTAATCTCCAATGTTTAAAACTTTCCACATGCATTTCATAACCTACTACCTTGCCTATTCCCGCCAGAGCAAACATGAGTATAAGAATTGCTTGAAAAATGTAAGCTAATATTTCCATGTTTTTTTCTCTCCTTTTTTGATGACTAAATTGGCTATTACGCAAAAATTGTTACTACATTATATTCATTCACGTAATTTGATGTTCCAACATTTTCTACAAAATAAGTCTACGAGTGAACTTTCAATGAAGAGAAGCCCTTAGTGTGTTCTATAAAGATGCAGATGGAAACATATTTCACACGTATTCAACCTATGCTCGAGGTATTGATATGCTTAACAATACGTATCAATTTCTAGATTTGGTTCCAAAGGACAGCTTCACTAAATAATGCGACTGCATCTTTGGATAATGGTTGTGTACTTCCAATTCAGACTGAGATTGATGCATGGATGAATGAAGAAACTAAACAGCAGAACAGATATAGGAGAAAATAAATGGGAAGAAAAAGTTATGATAATTCTTTAAGTATAAAATGATTAAAGAACTTTGCAACGGCAAATCAGCAATGGAAATTGAGCGAGAATATGATATTCAACGTTCTACTGTTTTGAAATGGCTCCGAGATTTCATTAAAGACGGAGCTTTTGGTGATTATGCATTATCGCCAACAGAAAATCTGAGGCTTGAACAGTTAAAGGGAAAAGCCAGAAAAAGAGAAGTTGAGTTAAGGCTTCATGGAACGTCCACGAGTGAAAACTTAGAATGGCTTTTAGAATATGATTCTGATTTACAGCAATGGAATGAATATGCCACGGAATGGATAAAAACGGTTGTAAGAAGCAAATCCTTAACACTTTCATCTCTATCAAACTTTTTTAAGAAATATGTTATTCCCTATAACTAGGTCTGTGCAGGAGTTCATTTCTTAATGAAATATAAATGTAGCTTTAAAATAAAATTTGAACAAAAACACCTCATAAATCCTTACACTAAGATTAATAAGAAGCATCCATTTTGAAAAAAGATTAATCAAAATGGATGCTTCTTTAGCATTTTTTAGTTTTATTATAAAAAAGTATGATCATTTTCTACAGCGTTACTTCATAAACGCGCCCGATTGTTGAAGATCGTTATCACAATAAAGCAACCCGTTAGTTCATCAAATTTACTTATTTTTACTATGCAGTTCAAATGATTCTTCAAATTCTCCCCATTTTACATTTACTTTTATAATTTCATCCACATTTACTTTTGCCCCACCTCGTGAACTTCCTTTAGAAGTAAATATTAATTCTTTAGGAGGTTCAGTGAATTCCTCTGTTGATTTCCCGCCACTACTAATTGTTTCGTAAGAATATTCAAGTTTTTTCATAGAAGACAACTCTTTTAAAGTTCCTTTGTATTTTAATACAAATTCATGGTTATCTTCGTTAGAGTAAGTTAGTGTTCCCTTATTATCTCCCCATGTTTCTGTTCCTTTATAAATATACCGACCAACCGGATTGGGGCTATAGTTTCCTAGACCTCTTATATTGACGTGAGGCACTTCATGTTCTTTACGGCACTGCACACAATAAAATACAAAGCCACTTAGATCCTGTAAATTTTGACAGTTTTTTTATTTTTAGGGGGAATATTGAAATTCATGTCGTATTTATTATATTTAATAGACTATATAGGGTACAAATTAAATCTAATATTATTTAACAGTTGAAACTCTACCGTTGTTTGGAGCTTTATATAAAGACTCTTTAGTTCAATTTGAGATTTAATATCTGGCGATATAATCCTGACATGCTACATTGGGCTTTAAGCTCTAACAGAAACTTGGATAGTCAGATATGTCATACTGTTTTTATTGGAGGAAAAGTGATGAAAAAAACTAATAGTCCATTTAGTTATGGAAATGAAACTGAAGGTGAATACCGTCATGGTATACTACAACTAATAATATATAAGAAAAAAGGAATTAGATATTCAATTACAAGTTAGAGGTGAAATTATAATGTATGCAGATTTACATATTCATTCACACTATTCCGATAGTACCCGTTCTCCTGAGGAAATTGTCAAGAAGGCAAGAGAGCTCGGCATTGACTTATTATGTGTAAGCGACCACAACACAACAGCAGCTTATAACGAGCTTATACCTTTGTGTAAAGCGAACCAAATTAAATTAATTCGAGGAGCAGAAATCTCTACCTCTTTTGAAGATAAAGAATTTCATGTCCTCGCTTATGATTTCAATTTTGAAAATAAAGAGATTATTGATATTTGCAAACAATGCGAGTCGGTTTATGCTGATATTGATTTAGAATTAATAAAAAAGATGAGTGTTGACTACAAGGAAATAAGTATAGAAGATTTTAATTCTTACAATCGAAATCTAAAAAACGGTGGTTGGAAAGGTTTTGACTACCTAAAGACCAAAAACTTAGTTATTGATGTTCCTAGTTTTTTTAAGCTCATCAGTGATTATAATGTTAAACCAAAAAATTCATTTCCATCAATAGAATATGTAATAAATGTAATACATAATGCAAATGGTAAAGCAGTTATTGCCCATATCGGAGAAACAATGAAGAATAATCTTTTAGAAATAGAACCTCGTTTAAAAAAACTTAAAAATATGGGCGCAGATGGCTTTGAATGTTATTACACAACTCATACAGAAGAAACAACAAATGTTCTTATAGACTTTTGTCAAAAAAATAATATGTTAATAACCGTAGGCAATGATGACCACGGTGGATTTAACAATAGATCAAATGTTATATATGAAATGGGAGCAATTAAGGTAGATTTTAGTAAGTTGAATTTGAAAGATATTGAGATTTTGGGTTAAATTTAATAACCATGTATGGTAGCACAAAACAGGCTTTTTTCATTATAATAAAAAATCGCCATTAAAAACGGTGCGGTGAACCCTACTATGTCTTCAGAGTAAATAGCTTGTCTTGAAAAGGCTGACAATTTTATTGTGTTTTTAAAGAAAAGGATTACAGAATATACAACCATTGTTTCATTAACAGGGGCTTTAATAAAGTCCCCTTTTTTTCACATATCCCTAAGTCTATTAAAACACCAAAATTCCCTACTTTTATTTTGAAAGAAGGGACTTTTCTTTGTATTAAATTATAAAATTTTAAATTAAAGCACTACACTACATTGAATAAGAAAACTGCATTCCATACAGGTTTTTTATCAAACTTTATTATAAATGATAGAACTTAATTATAAATTATCAATCTTTATTTAAAAACCACAATTAAAAATACATCCATTATCTCTATAAAGATTTAATGGATGTATTTTTATTACAAATAAAAGTTTGATTATAAAGTTTGATTATATATAATCAAACTCAAATCTCCTGAATATAAGGTCTAGTTTTATTCTATTATACTATTTACCCTATATTATATAACTCTCGCTTGTTTTCATTTGGTAAGCTTAACTTTTAGATTCCATTAAAGTTTCAAAATCCTCCACACTTAAAGGGCGGCTAAATAAATATCCCTGAAGTTCATCGCATTCAATTTCTTGAAGGAATGTTTTTTGGGTTTCATTTTCCACACCTTCTGCAATCACTTTGAAATTCAAACCTTTCGCCATCATGACAATCAATTTAACGATTGCCGCATCTTTCTCACTCTTCTCTAACGCGGAGATAAATGAACGGTCTATTTTTAGATGATCAATTTGGAATTCACTTAAATATTGCAGAGATGAATAGCCAGTTCCAAAATCATCTATTGCTATTTGGAAGCCCATTTGTTTTAGCGCTGAAAGTTGAGCGAGATTCTTTTCGATTGGGCCCATAGCAATACTTTCTGTAATTTCCAATTCAATATCATTTGGATTTGCACCAGTCTCATTGATAATGTTTGAAACCATATCCATAAAGTCATTATGTTTAAATTGTAAAGAAGAAATATTCACTGCTATTCTTAGTTTTGAAAATCCTTTCTTCCTCCATGAAACGGACTGACGACATGCTTTCCTTAAAACGCTTTCTCCAATCGGCAATATCAGACCGGTTTCTTCTGCAAATGGAATGAAATCTAAAGGTGGTACAAGTCCTTGCCCAGGTCTTTCCCAGCGAAGTAAAGCTTCTGCACCAATAATTTCATTGTTTTTCAGTGAGATTTGAGGCTGGTAGTGGATTATAAATTCATCCCGTTCAATACCCTTTCTTAACGAACTTTCTAACTCCATCTTAGGTTCCATACTCATTGTCCCATTGTAAATCTTATAATTATTTTTCCCGTTATCCTTTACCTCGTACATGGCCGTATCTGCTTTCATTAAGAGGGTATCCCAATCACAACCATGGTCAGGATAAATCGATATACCAATACTAGGTGTGATGTGAAGCTCAAATCCCTTTATATAAAAAGTTTCTCTCAAGGTTGTTAATATGTTTGATGCTATTTTTTCTATCTTCTGCACGTCTGTATTTTCGATTAATAATGCATATTCGTCTCCACCAAGGCGACAAACAACTTCGTTTGGAACGCTTTTAACCAGTCTATCTCCTACTTCTTTCAACAATAAATCACCATATGAATGGCCAAGACTATCATTAATTTGTTTAAAACGATCCAGGTCAAGGAGCATAAATACAATCTTTTTTTGATCTACATTCGAATTATTAATGGCTTGTGAAAGCCTTTTCTGAATATATCTGCGATTAGGCAAACCTGTAACCACATCATGAAACGCAAGAAATTCCATTGAATTAACTGTTTCTACTAGTTTATTCGTTCTTTCTTTTACTTTTAATTCAAGACCTTCATTTAAATTATTTAAATCCTTCACTAATTTATCATTTTCTAACAAAGTAAAAATTTGTCTTAAAATTACCAACAGGATACATACTACCAATCCGATAATAACAGGATACATTTTGTATAGGGTGAAAATAAAATAAACAGACAGCAATAAGACACCCATATATGGAATAAGATATTTAATAAATATGTTTTCGCTTTGTTTCGCATTATTTGTAATCGGCTCTTTCGTTGGAAAAGGCTCATGATATATACCTGACAATCCGATCATAAGAATGGATAGGATCCAGCAAGGTTCATTAATACTTCCCAAAGAATATGAATTCGTCATTTTTAGATAGGAAAAAATAGTATCCGCGATAACTTGAATTAATAATCCAGAAATTAAAAAGAAAGTTGTCTTCTTAGAAAAGATACTATTTGATGCGATTAAAAGGCTTAAAATCCCTACAAGTACACCGAGGTCTAAAACTGGATAAAGTAATTCGGTGATATAAAATTGAATGTTTGTATGTTGATTTAGTAATGGATATATTAAGAAGATCCAACTAAACGTTATTGCTGCAGACATTACAATTAACGTATCGAGGCAATATCTAATCGTAAACAATTTACTTTTAATCGCATTCATTAGTAAAAGGAGAGCTATGAAATAGAATCCATTTTGCACTACCCAAAATATTTCTGCCGTATAAGAAATGTCTTCACTGCGATTAAGAATGAATGCATTAACAATCCAAATAACCATTCCGGTTAGATAACTAAGAACGCCTAAACCAAGAAATAGCCAGAAACTTTTAGCTTGTCCTTTATGCTTTAAAAAAGTGGAAGTGAGCCATCCAATCGACGCGCAGCATGCAACTATTTGAAAGGCAACTCCGCCCCATTTGATAAAATCTTGGTTATTTCTAAAGACCATATTCCAAAGGATGTTTGCAAGAATAAATATTACGATAAAGGAATATGCAAACCGCTTTGTTCTAAGACCGTACATCTTGTTTCTCCATTCTTGATTTACTCAAAACTATGTAAAATTTATAATCATTATTTATTTGATACATTCCAGCTGTATTTTTCCTTATTTTGATATACTTCTTTAGAATAAATTATAGAAGGGATTACATAATCGCCCTTGTAGTATATTTTTTCACTAACTGCTTCCAATGGAATTTTGTATACAATTTTTAATGCTTTGTAGAAAGATCTTTCAAGGAGAACAACACAATAATCTATATGATGAGACTCAGTATATTTAGTGAACAACCGAATTAGTCTTTCAAGGTTTTTACCTCTATATTGTTTCAATATAGCAACCTTATCAATTTCTATCAC
This sequence comes from Rummeliibacillus pycnus, assembly GCF_044359855.1. Taxonomy (GTDB): domain Bacteria; phylum Bacillota; class Bacilli; order Bacillales_A; family Planococcaceae; genus Rummeliibacillus; species Rummeliibacillus pycnus_A. The sequence continues at coordinate 4,166,311 of NZ_CP132291.1, read as the reverse complement.
TGAGTTTGGATCAAGTTGAATCAATTCTTTCTGATGGAATGGATATACCGTGTTTATGTTATTAGTAGGATCTAGAGCATATTTCTTGAATTCAATAGTTCCCACTTTTTGATCATCTGAATCTGTTATTATATATCGATCTGATGGTACGGTTCCATTTTCCAGACCATATCCCTTCTCCAGCCAACATTCCATCCAAATTTGATTAAAATCATTTAACAATGCCAAAGAATCTACTTTTATGTACATGACGTGCTCCTCCAATAAAATAAAAAAAATCACAAAAATATCAACGTTTATATATCATAGGTCTATTATACCTATAATTCATTAAAAATTTAAGTAGCATTGTCAAAATAAACGTACATATATTTTCCTGTTTTTTGATGCTTTCCTTTAACTATAAGCCAATTGTTATCACAAATCAGACCTTTTGGATTATTTTTCAAATAAACCTTTATTATCATTAAATTACCAACTCAATTTCCGCTATCTACGAAATATTGAGTTGTATCCAAGATAAGCACTTTTTATATCCTAACAAACACTTAATCTCACTACATTTCCATATAAAAAACTGCTACCCATTTGGATAGCAGCCTCAATAGTTCTTACATTCAATCTAAAATTTTCGTATACCAAGCTGGATGCCCTTTTGTCGATTGACTACCTTTACTGATATAGCGGAATGAAACATTACACGATTCTAGTTTTTCCATAAATGGTTTTATTTCCTCGTTTGCTACTACCCAAATGCTCCCATCTTGTAGTCGATAATCGACAATTTCAAAACCTAGATCATTCAAAAATTTTACGATCGATATTTTCCCTTGTATTAATACATTCTGAATGAGCTCTGGTGGAATGTCATTGATTGTAGATGCTGAGACTATTTTTGATTCATTCTTTTCCTTATTCGTATAAATTAATGTGGGATTTTTCGGTAAATCTTCTTTAATGGCTAGCTTTTCTACTACATTTTTATATTCTTCTATGAATGAATGATTTTCATCAGTAATCTTCTCAGTAGTAAATGGATCACTCAATTTGTTTTCTTGAACAGGTTTAGTAGATATTTTTTTATTTTGAGTTTGAAAGTGTATTTTAGGTTCTTGCTCAGTCATCATATTCACGCTAAAATCATGGAGTACTTTTGAAGTTTCTTCAGCACCTATAGGTAAAATCCCTAGATCAGAGAGCTTTGACCACAGACCTTCCATTGCTTTCTTTTGATTGCAGTAAAAGTCCCTACCGCTAACATGCCAGAATTTCCACCCCGCTTGCTCAAGTGTTTCTTGACGTTGTTGATTTTCTTCATACTTTTCGGGACCTTTCCATCTCTCTCCGTCGCACTCCACAGCAAGACGATCATGCATGCCCTCAATTACAAAATCAATTTTGTAAGGACCTACTTTTACTTTAGGAGTAACTCGATAATCCTTTGATAAAATCATGTTAAGTACATCGATTTCAAAAGTTGATTCACATAGGCTTTCTAATTCTTCAATCTGGCCTATTTCACTCTTTGGATTTTGGCTTTCATTAAGTAAATCTGCTTCCATTAATTCTACAATTTCTACCGATGGGAAATTCTGCTCTGCGATTTTATATAAGGATATTTCACCATCAAATAAAGATCGATTTGGAACGTCTTGAATATAATTATGCATTAATTCAGCTACAACCTCACGATTTGCTCCAATTAGTTGAGGATTAGTTTGTTCAGAATCCCCGACCACAATTACTTTTTCTCCTCTTAGTAAAGCATTTATAGTAAATAAATCGCATTGACTACTTTCATCAATGATGATGACATCAAATTTCTCATTTGTAATTGGGAAGTTTTGGATTACTTGGTCAATTGGCATCATCCAAACTGGAATCGATGATTGTGCCCGTTTCACAGCTTTCCGTGTTTCACGATTTAATCTTGTAGTATATTTTCCTTCGTCTTTTTCGATTTTTTGACTATAGGATTTCCATGCTGATAAAGCTTCTTTTTCTTCATCAGTTATTCGAGCGAGTTGTGTAGCCCATGTTGCATCTGATACGATTTCTCGAATGTATTTCTTTTGCGTATTTAATTCATTTTGAAGTTGTTCATTCAGAGCATTACAATTCGTATCATCATCTTCATTTAACCATGTTTCCATTTTCTTCAATGCAAATGCTTCTATATACTGATCCTTTTCCAGTTTCACCTCACCGAAGTTTTTATTTAGTCCCTCAACGGTGAGTGGTAGTTTATGTTCTAATAGATCGGTGAATTTTTTCCACTTCGTAATCTTTTTGTCCACTTTGTGTAATTCTTTTAGTTCCCCTAATAAAGCTTTCCAAGCATCATCGTCTTTGACTTGCATTGCATAAAGGAATTGTTTTACAATAGCATGCATATTTTCACTATTCACCAAAGCTACTAACTTCTCAATTTCAACATCATATTTTTCTTGCCATCTTTCTAATCTGATATAGTTTAATGTATGTTCGATTTCTCTTTTTAAGTTTTCGTAATATGCGAGATCAAAAATATTACTTATTTGAAGCTGTTCAACTTGAAGTTTCGATGATAATTCATAATCTAGATCTACAAGGTCAATGATTTGTGATAAAGCGTCAATTCTTTCTTCCAGTATTTGAGGGAACTCTCGCCACGTGATATCGACGCCTGGAATACCCATTTCATTCATATTCCCATTAAATAATCTCGATAATTTTGTAATTAGATTCCTGTATTCTAGATGCTTTTGGATTGTCGTAACATCTTCTAGCTTCTTAAGAGGTTTTCCGTCTAGTACAGCTGTTTGAAATAAATATTGCGTCGTTTTTCCTTTTCGAATGAAGAACAATCGATTCGGCTTTTTACCTGAAAGAATCCTCTCTCGCGCGATAATCAAGTCTAATTGAATTTCACTATTTAGCTTTTTAGGCAACACAATTTTGTGGTGGATTAACTCATGATATAAAGCAAGTGCTATTTTAGTATGCTGCTTTAACTCAATAACGAGTTGCACCCAAAACGCTCTTCGCTTCTCACTAGAAAGTAAATCCTGAATAAACTTACTAACATTTTCATCCTCAACTAGATGATGATTGGCGATGATTTCCTCAACTAATGCTTTCATAATGAGTAGAGTTGATTTTTTTTCAGGTGTACGTTCTATTGGCATTATATATTGCAAGTCAATTTCATCGAGTAATTGCTTCTCTTCCTCAAGTAACGCTTTAAATGTTGATCCATTTAGAATATCCGAATTGGTAGGCAATATTGTATCAATTAACGTAGAATCTTCTTTTTTGAAAGAATTTTGTAATGTACAGAATTCTTCCCACTCGTCATGACTCAAAGGAAATTTCATAATTAAAGGAAGATCGTCTTTTATCCATTGATAATGGACATCTGTTTCGGCTAGACGTTTTGCTACATCATATTTAAACAGTTGCTGATCTCCGTACAAAATAGGTGTTCCTTCTGATTTCGCATATTGTTTCAGGCTATTTCTGTACGTTGCTTCATTTTGTATACTTTGATTTAATAATTGTTGATTTTGCTCTATATTTTCTTTTAATTTTTGTAGATTTAAGGCTTCTAACTTTTCTCCAATTAGTCGAATGGATTGTTCGATTTCATTGAATGCATTTGTATCCTCACTTAAGAAAGGTGCACATAAATCTCGAATTTCTTCTGGAATTTTATTTTTCAATTCTCTTAATTGACTATCTTCTTGAGTTGTAATGAGGATTTTTTTGCCTTCAGCTAAATAGTGAGAAATGAGATTGGCGATAGTGTGTGTCTTCTCTGTTTCTGTAGGCACATGAACTGTTACTCCATTATCTTGTTCAATACGTTTTACAATCTCTTTTTGCTGCTCATTCGCATTTAATGGGAAAAATACTTGATTTGGTAATGTTGATTTCAACAAATTCGATTTATTTGTACTATTTGGATGATATTGTTTAGGAATAGGAGTATCCCCTAAAAAAGCATGGATTGAATCAGGAAGTTCTATCTTGTTTTGATCAATCGCAGAAATAATTTGTTGCAAATCATTTCTAATAATCGCTGAACTTTTTGCACGTACGATTAGCAATGACTGATTTATGATGACAGGTGCATGATTATTACTTGTTTCAAAGCTACTATTTTCAATAAAACGTCCGTTTGGATCTAGTAAATGAACCAACTGTTTAAATTCACTTGATAGGTCATCTGAAAAGTTGAAATTCTCAATATTGTCAATTAGGATATCGATTTGTTCTCTATTCAGAAATGTCTTCCCACTAAATAATTCATTTTCAAACTTTAATCCTTTTGTTTCCTCTTTTAACGTAATCAAGTCTGATTCAGCATGAAGCGTCAACATCACATTTGTCGTAAACAGTGGGAGCTCTATCGTTTCTCCTTCATCTGCTCCTGACCATTTCAATAATCCCTTTGATAGTACTAATTCGATTGAATCATTTTCTAGCTCTAATCTATTGACCAATTCGAGAAGTTCAGCGTAGAAATCATTGGCACGAGCTAACCGTTTTTTCCTTTCTATCCACACTTTCCATTCTGATAGACGTTGTGAATCTAATTTGATGTTTTCTTCATTTTCACCGAAATGAAAGAACGTTTCGTTCACTTTTAACGTGTGTTTGTAACTCGGTGTACTCGGCTCTTTTTTATAATCTGCATCACTCATCCATTTGTCTAACTCAGGATATGGACTTGGACTTTTGAGTAATGTGTTGTCGATTGTAGGCTTATGTATTTCTAGAAGATTTGACGGTCGCCCACATCTATTTCCAATAGTGCATCCTTCAACTTTACCTAATTCGTCCCAAATCCATGTCTTTTCATAATCTTGAATCGAACGAATGGGTTTTCCATTTAATGATGAAAGTGCTAATAAATATTCAAAAAAACGTTTCGCTTTATCATTCAATTGCTCTTTCAAAATCGACACCCCTATCTTTTATTCGTTTTCTCAATAAAGTGAACCTTTACTCAATACGGGATTTTCACAATCCACACTGAGTATTAGTTGAACCCCATTTCCCCTCTTGTCTCTTACTTGATTCTTAAAGTGGGATCCTTTACTTTCCGTTAATGCGGAATAAAAAGCCTAGAAGTATATATAAACTCCCTTAACTCTTAATGTATATGCTCTAGAAAATGGACTATGCCCTGTTTTCTTTATTCGATCATTTTTATAGTTGAATTAATTTCATGAATGCTTTTCTAATTAAATTGCGAATATTATACTCTTTATTTCCTCTATAGACGAAACTAGATTTTCTATGCTGAATATCAAAAAAGTAGCCTTACACATTTAGTTTCGTGTAAGGCTACTTTGATCTATTATTAGCTGCATTTATTTATGATTTTTCAAAAGCGCTTGAATTTCCTGTAATGTTGGAAGCCCCGTCATGGCACCTTTTTTAGTCGTAGATAATCCTCCTGAAATATTTGCAAAGCGAATCATCTCGGCAATTTCTGTTTCTAAATGGTCTTTTAGTGATTTGGCTGATTCATTGAGTGAATAGAGAATCCCAGAAACAAATGCATCACCTGCTCCAGTAGTATCAATCGCCTGACATGTCAAAGCAGGAACTGTTCCAATCTTCCCTTTAAAATAATACAAACATCCTTCAGATCCTAAAGTGACCAAAATCAGCGGCACTTTAGGTAATAGTGCAATTCCTTCTTCCATGTTACTGCAACCTGTTAAAAAGGATAATTCTTCATCGGAAACCTTTAAGATATCCACATAGGGAATTGTAGCAAGTATGGTTTCTTTGGCCTGCTTTTCGGAACGCCAAAGGTTTGGCCGAAAATTCGGATCGTAGGAAATCAGCATTCCCGATTCTTTTGCCCTCTTAATCGCCTCAAATGTCGCTGATTTAGAAGGCTCGTTAATTTGAGAAATCGACCCAAAGTGAAAAATCTTATGTTGTGTAAATAGCGATGCGTCTAATTCTTCTTTTTGCAAAAATTGGTCCGCACTTGGGTTTATGTAGAAACTAAAATGGCGTTCCCCTGAAGCCTCCAGTGAAACGAATGTTACACCAGTTCGTGTTTCTTTCGTAAAAATCATTGAACGAGTATTCACGCTAACCCCTTCTAAAGTTTCCTTCAAAAAATGCCCAAGCACATCGTCTCCAACTTTACCAAGAAAAGTCGCTTCCCCTCCAAGTTTCGCAACACCAACAGAAACATTCGCTGGTGCACCACCAGGAGCTTTCTGATACGTTAGATTGTCAGCATCTAGAGGAATAAAATCAATTAAAGCCTCTCCTAAGCATAAAACACCTTTCATGAACATTACACCTCCTCATTTAATTGAAATCACTAACAACATTGTTTACTAATCAATTTTATAAACGTTGCATTGTTTTTTTCAAACGACAATTATGCTTTTTTTAAATGAATACTTTTCGTACGACTAATAGGTATAGTTGAATCATGCTCGACAACTATGACTGTGGCAAAGTTAGCATAATATTGATCTTCGTGAGCTTTTGGCGATAAAATAATCAGTTTTCGTTGTAGTTCGGTTTCATATAATTTAAACACTTTTTCTTTCCTTGTTTCATCTAGGGCACTATCAAATTCATCTAGTATTATAAAACTTGGCGAAGTATTCAAATTTTGTAATAAAGCTAAGGCGAATAATAGTGAGCTTAGTGATTCCTCTCCACCGGAAACCCCTTTTCCAAGCTTGCCGCGACGAGCTTTTGTCCCAACATCTTCTAATTTTCCACTATGACCGATTTTGCGGACTTTAATAAATAATTGGAAGATAATTCTTCCTTTTTTATCTTCGAAGCGCTCACATTCGATTTTCCCTTCAAATTGAAATTCATCCATATACTTTTCAAATAATCGGTTAATTTTTAACACGTTCATATTAATGGTTGTTTCTAGTTTATTTTCCATCTCTTGCGTACGTTCACGATGGAGTACTAAAAATTCTTCTGTTTTACTGACCGCTTCACTTTTTTCATCATAGTCTTTTTTAACGGCGTAGTAATTGTGCTCCGCTTCTGGTTTAACCTCTTCTGTTCTGGCATTATTAAAATTCACTTTAGCAGTTGAATTATCGTTTATTAATTGTGTAATCGAGGAATTCATCATTAAATCTTCTTGTAGTGCTTGTTTATAAATATCTGGGACAATTTTTTGTAATTCTATCAATGTTAATTGCTGATTTAAAATGGATGCATCTAGTGTTTCAACTTCTTCTTTTGTTTTGATAATAATTTTGTTGATTCCTTGTATTTCATAATTCGTATCTCGTTGGTCACTTTTAAGGTCTAAGTTTTGGTGACTATATTTTTGTTTTTTTTCATTTAAATCACTCATCTTTTGTTGAAGTTTTACTAATTGTAATTCGAATTCGTTAAGTTCCGTACGCACTTGAGAGAATTGTTGTTTTTTTGTTGTTAATGAGTTTTGCAGATGTTTTACTGTGCCAAGCTGCTTATAAATGGATAACTCTTCTTGTAAACGTTTTAGATTATAATCTTCTTGACTAAACTGTTGGTGCATTTTTGTTTGTGATAGCTGTAATGATTCTATTTCTGAAGTAATTTGCAATTTTTGTAGTTGTAAGTTTTCGAGGTACTGCTGTTTCATCTTTTTCCGATCGGCTTCAAGCATTTTTGATTCGGCTGCTTGTACATCTTTTAACACACTGTATAATGTTTCGACTTCTTGTTGAGCTTGTTGAAATGTTTTCTTAAGCATTGTCAACGTTTCTTCTAATTTTTGCAGATTTGTTTGTACGAGTAGACGTTCCTCTGCAACGGCTTTCTCATTTAAGATAAAAGTCTCTTTTTCTTGTGCGCCACGAAGTCCTTGCTGGTCGACTAATATGTTTTGTTGAATGATTGGATAATCTCCATCTAAAAACTGCTCAATCCACCAAAGGGCTTTTACAGCATAGTTTTGCTTTCTTTCACTTAATCCGTCTCGTATTTTTAATTTTAAATATGGGATCGATACGATTAGACGACCGGGAACAATTTTAGGTAAGGAAACATAATACAAATCATTCACTGGTGTAAAGTTTATTGCATTGTAAAAAATCGTGTATTTAATGGCATTCAATTGATTTTCGTCTTTTAATTTTGCTGTCGAATCTAATGTTACTAAGTCTCGTAGTGCGAATGCTTCAATATTTCTCGCTTCGATTGCTTTAAATCCTTCTTTTTGCCGTTCGGATAAAAGCTGATTGTTGTTTAAGTATTCTAATTGAGCACGTAATGCTAGTAGCTTTTGCTCAGTTTCAGATTGTTTTTTATATGATTTGCGTATAAATGTTTGCAATGTTTCAATTTGTTCTTTGACTTGCTGAGAGCTGACATGTTGTTGAAGAAGCATTTTGGCGTGTTTTTCTTCTTTATTTAACTGTGCGAGCTCTACTTGAAGTGTCGCTAGCTCGTTTGTCACATCGTCTTTGTTATGATTTTGCACTGTTAGCTGTTTTTCGATTTTAGTAAGTTTAGAACGGATTTCTTGTAATTTCTTTTGTGCCGCCAATTCATGCTGTTTCGTTTCTTGTTCAGAATATCGTAAGCCATTTCGAAGTTGTTCGGTTTCAGCTAATTGTTCTTTTAGTTTGGTTATCTCTTCAGCTAAATTAATATGTTGAATTTGCAATGTTCTATGTTTTGATTTTGTTTGTTGCTGAATGCTATTTTGTTCATTTGTCTGTTGCTCTAATTGAATCAGTACTTTTTGGTTCTCTGAAATTTTTTGTTCAATCGTAGCGAGTTTCGTTTTTTCATCCAACATTGCCCTTTCTTTTCCCTTGATAACTTCGGTAGCTTGCGTTTTTTTCTCTTTATATTTTTCTATCAAAGTAAGAGTAAAAATAATGTGGCGTTTTCCGAATAGTAAAAGCCTTTTTTGATTGTCTTTTAACCGATCGTATTCCTGCTTGGCAATTTTCAATAAAAAATCTGCTTGTTTTACCGTACCTTTTGCGGATTCAAGTTCAACTTCTAATTCTTTTAATTTATCAATAGCCGCTTCCCACGAACGTAGGATTTCATCGATTTTATGCATTTCGCTAAATCGTCGGAAACGTTCTTGTGGTGCCATTTCTGCAAATTGGTTTACTTCTTGTTGGTACCAAATTAAATAAAATAAGTCGGGGTCTATCTTATATTTATACTGTAAATCTTCTTTATACATTGTGAAATTCTGATGTTGACTATCACCAGAACGATAGATATCTTTTTTAGAAAGTTCATCAATTCCATCCCCCACCCAGACTTGATATTCACGCTGGATTATCCCTCGATTTTCAGCTTGTTCAAGGATGAGACGAAAAGAAATATATTGTGGTGCATCAATACGAGAAGGGCCTTCATTTTTAAATGTTAACTCTAAATTTGCATACCATTTTTTCTCATAAGGTAAATTGTTGGAACGCAATCCTTCCAAATCAATTTTACTTGAATATAAAATTGCTCCCATACAAAAGGAAATAGTTGATTTTCCTACACCATTTGGACCTGTAATCAAAACATGTTCACCGATTTCATCTCCAAGAATAAGGCGCGTTGGTTTAAAATCTCTAACACCACTAAATTGAAGTCGAATTGGAATCATTCAAATTCCCCTCCTGTACATACAAATTATAGCGTTTAAAAAATTTCAACACTTCCTCTTTACTGAGTTGTGTGGAATGTGCAAATTCAGCTGAACGACGTAAGAAGGAATCGGAAAACATGTGCACTCCTATTGTCGTTAAACTATAAGCTTTTTCTGTTGTGGCTTGATCATACTCTTCTACTGCACCGATTTTTTTCAACTGATCAATATTCGCTTGTAACTTGCTACTAGCATTTAATGTTTCATGACCAAAGTCTGTTAAAATTTGTTGTAACAAGGTATATTCATGGTTTAGTACCTCTTGTTGGTAGAACATATACAATAGAATGGCCAATGCTTCTTTACTCAATGTCGATTTGGCATCTTTAGCAGATACGCGCATCATCACAATGACACGATCGCGTTTTTCATCATATAAAACTTGAAAATAGCGGCTTAATGCTTCATTTGTTCGATTAATAAATGAAAAAAAAGCCTCATTATCATTTTTTATATTTAATATTTTTTCAACTTCTTTTCTTTTTAATCCATAATTGCCTCCACGAATAGATGCGGATGAAGAAAATAGCAATTGCATAAAGGCTAATTCTTCTTCAACAGATAGATAGGCATGTAAATTATTCATTATGCTGAGATTGTTTATGTTTTGATTGTACATGGAATTTTCGATCGTCATCTTCTATCCACTCCCATTCTTTCTCATATTGCTTCGGATTGTCTTTTGTCGGATCTATATAAACTTTTTGATTGTTTGATAAAGCTGAAATCGCCAACAGAGAACGGATAGCATCCCCCCATTTTTCTGAACTCGATTCTATAATTAACGCCTCAATCTCACTGCTACCTTGTTCACCTAAATAAGTTTCAATGACATCTGTATGTATAACCGATTTTGTCATTTGCCAAGAAGCATTTTGGAACATATCATGCACCGTTTCCCCTTCGATTACCTCTTCATCAAAAATTGTTTCTTCCATTTCTTCGATTGGTTTGTTTACTTTCGGTTCGTATGTTTCTAGATAATGAATGGCATCTCCAATATCTTGACCACCAATGGGTGCTGCAAATTTGACAGGTATCCACATTCCATCTAATTGTTCATCCTCATACTGTCCTTGTTCCATAAAACTAAATAAATCGTAGGTAGTTGGAATATTAGAATCCATAGGTGGATTGTACATTTTCAATATAAATGCACGCATTTTCTCTGGAGAAATACGATGGATAATCGGTGTATGTTGAAGTGATACAAATCGAATATATTTGGTTAAAAGCCCTAAGCTCATTTCCGTTCCTTTGGATAATGACGCTGTACCACGCTGAACAAGGTTACTCATCACTAAACTTTCTTCCATAGTTTGAAACTGCTCCAACCGTTCTTTCATCTTATCTTCAAGTTCTTTCATCAATTGATGGATAATTTCTAACTGTGGCAAGGCATTACGATCAGCCAAATATTCCAATTGACGATATTCCAACTTTTCGATTGCTTCTTCCACATTTCGAATCATCGAAGCGATTTTATTTCCTCCTGAGATGCCATGGTCATCATAAGCTGCACTAAGTTCTGCATCACGTCTTGCCTGAAAGAGTGACCTTCCAATATCATCTTGCAGATAATAAGCTAAAGAATCATTTGCTAACCGAATCAAAGCATCCATCATTCGTTTGCCACGGTCCATCATTTTGATCTGTCGACTTTGTTTGGATAACCAACTATATTTAGTTAATACATGAATAATTGACTTTAGCTGTTCTATTGAAAATGGCTCTTGATCTTGATATTTGTTACGAAATCGATAGTACAATGTATCAACGTTATCAATTTCTTCAGCAAGTCCAAGGGATTCTTCATACAATAATTGCAACACTTTTAAGAAACGAAGGATTTCAAGTGGTGAATCATAAATTTGTTGGGATTTTAATTCGTTGAGTACACCAGCAAGTGATGCGATATCACGCATCGTTGTTTTTAGTTCTGATTGGTTAATGGGCGTTTGAAATATGGAAATAGGAACATCATTTACTTTTGAATCCATTTCATCCATTGCTGCTCACCTCCTAACTGTTGTTCTTGCTCATGTTGACCATTTTGTAGTTCTGTTTGAAGCCAGATTTCATAGTTCTCGATAGTTGAATATTCATGATAATCGCGTGCAATTATTACAGTTGGAATCCTTTCTACAAGTTTTACTGCATTCTGTGCAATTATAAGACCCGCTTCATCATAATCTGTCCAAACGATTATCTTTTTTACTTGCTTTGTTGAAGTTAATTGCTTCAATAGCATTTTGTGAGCAGTTCGAATTTGTCCATCTAAACAAAGCACAAATGACATTGTTTTTTCAATAAATGACGGCTCCTTAACCATTCTCGTTAAAACAGCACGATTTTCTACAAGAAATAAGTAATGTGCCTCCGATTGATAATGATCTTGTAAAATACTATCATCCGTTAACGCATGGACAGCACCGTATGTATATTGACTCATTTTACCGCAAAGTTGGCCGCTAAAATAAACCGGCACAATTTTCCCAAGACTAACTAATCCTAATATTGCACTGTCCAAGTCAAAAATTCGTTCTAGTTCCTCAACAAATTCTTCACGATCTTTATCAAACATTTTAGAACCACCAATGTCATCAAATACAGTTGCACCAATTTGCTTAAAATCAAACAATGTTTCTTTACTTGCAAGTTGGAAGTACCCAATACAAAACATTAAAAATTTTTGACGTTTCTGAATCGACCAATTTGCTTTCAATGTTGCTTCATTTGCAAGTTGTGAAGGTATTTGATATAGGAAAGTTTCAAATATTTGAATATACGGCTGTAACTCTTGATTAAATGTACATGAATGGAAGTAGTCCAGAATGAGTTGGTATTGATCTTCTAATTGCTGATTCTTGTCATGCATTGTTTGATGGGTATATTTCACATAACTCGGTCCCATGCGATAATGCATTTCCTTTGACGTTCTTCCATCTGATTGTAGTCGAATTTCTTGCACAATCCATCCTGCAGTAAGCCAATCTTGAATTGTTAAAAAGGGTTCGTCTAGTTGTCTTTTTGCATGTAACGTAAAATGATATGTTAATAGTTTAGATGGGGGCTGGGAAGACTGAAGCTGTGTACCAATTTTAATCAAGGCTACCCTTTTATATGTACGAACTGTTTGTTTGGTAATCGTATATTCAACTATATGGTTAGTAATTGGTCTTGGAGTTTTTTCTACCGTTTCTCCTTTTTTTAAATAAGTATCGATTATAAATTGCTCAAGCATTTTTCCCCCTCATTTCATCTCAAAATATGTACGTAAAATTAGAATAAATATCATGTTTATGTTCCTCGTATATAATAAACGATACACTATTTTTATCTTTGTTAATAACATTCCATTAAAGTTACATTATCTCTTTAATTGTAAGTGAAAAGGACTAACATTGCATTTTAAATAGATTTTTGGTGCACTGTCACGGACACTATTGATGACATTCTTGTACATTTTTATCACATTATTGATTAATCATAAAATTTCAATTGAAATCGTAATAAATAGTAACTTAGATTCAATAAGTGACAGGTGACGGGTACCCAGCATCGAACTCGGTGAAGTATTCAAATTTTGTAATAATGCTCAGGCGAATAATAATGAGCGGTTTAAATTAGACGATGGTAAAGACGTTATTAAAGGCTTGTATTACATCTAAAATTGTAAATGGTCTCCATTTCCGTTTAGGAAAGTACCCATTTATCAGGGTTTCCCCCATCCTTGTTAAACCAGCGTACCTGTTTGTTTAATGATTTCTATCTAAAAAAAGCAGTAGATAACTACCTGCCCAAAGAAAATATGCAAGCTTAATTATTATAAACATCGAAAACTCAAATGAAGAAAGTTTTCTTTCACGCTTGGTCTTTTTCAAGTGCCAATAATAAAAGAATGTACATAGAAGTAGCAAAACAATCGATAATTCGTTTATATTTTCTAATAGGTTAATAATAATAATCACCTCACATTGATTGTATAAATTCCCCTTTTGAAATATTGTAGACCTTTACCAAAAACTTTATCATAAAAACCATTTAGAAAATTGTTCAACATTAAAACTAAATAGAGCTAAATCATAAATAAAAACAGCCTAATCATATGTTTAGACTGTTTCCTTTCAAAAATAAAAAACTTATTTATCTCTTAAACTACAAATAATCCTTTTTGTGTTTTTTTCAATTGCTCAGTTAACTCTTCAATTTTACCAATCACTTCAAGTCGTTGTTGTTTTTGTTCCTCAAGTGAGGTTTTCACAGTGGACTCCAAATGGTTATTTGCTTGTACGACAATATCTAAAATGGAACGGCTAGGAATACTGACTAACTCTTGTGATTTGTCAGTAATTTCTTGAATATTCGTTATCCAATTAGAAAATTGCTCGAATTGGTTATTACTAATGACTTCATTTACACTGCTTTGTACTTTTTCTTGTATTTCTTTTGTCGCTTTTTTTGAATCTTCCTCAATTGTGGTAATGGTCGATACAGTAGACTCAATGAGGTCCTTTTGATAAGTGAATGCTTGTAATGTTTTTTCGCCTACTTCTGTTTGAAGTTGTTGCCATGTTTTTAAACTGTTTAACAATCCATCCCATAATATATCCACACTCTTTGCTACTTGTTCGTTCGCCATTTAAAATTCCTCCCTTGTTTTCGTTCATATATAATGAATGCAAACCATTGCATATCATCCAAATCACTCATCCTCTTCCCCTTTTTCTGGTGAAGACTGATTGAGGGTAAAGAAAGGATTGTATACATTAAAGAAATTATTCAACAATGTTTGATACTGACTTAAAGAACCTGCCCACATATCCAAATATCGTTCCCCCGCCTCAGTTATTGCATAAATACGTTTAGCAGGTCCCTTTGTTGTTGTATCCCATTCCGATGACACTAAGGCGTCTTTTTCAAGCTTTCGAAGTAGACGGTAAAAATTCCCTTGATCAATAGAATCAACACCAAACTGTGTGATTTTCTCCATCAATTCATAACCGTGTGAATTCCAATTACGTAAGTGTAACAACATGAGCGGGATTAAGAAATTTTGGGGTGCGCCAAGATTTGAACTGTTTTTTTTATTCTTTCCTTTCCCTGATTCCATCACTCTCACCTCCCCATTCATCACTACACATAAGTGTAATTTACACCTATATATCCACATAGTATGTTGACTGCATAAAAAAAATTAATAAATTACTAATCTATTTTTATTCATATTTTTAAAACCATAGCCATAAGTTAGATTTATAAGTGTTTGAAAAGGAGATGATTTCCAATGAGTCAAACTGCAACACTCGATCCTTTTAAGATTTGGAAGGATATGTACGAAAAAACGGAAAGTACATGGCGAGGAGCGATCCAAGACACGCTTGGAACAGAGCAATTTGCACAAGGTTTAGGGCAAATCCAAAATCAATATGTACAATATCAAGAAATGGTCAACACAATAACTGAATCCTATTTGAAACAAGTAAATATTCCAAGTCGTGAAGAAATAGCAAAAGTAGCATCCCTGATTATTAACGTCGATACAAAAATTGACGACATGGAAGACTTAATCGATGAACAAAAGGAATCTACTACTGATGAAATTGATCTACTGAAAAAAGATATCAGCAATTTAAATCATAAATTAGATCAAGTGCTTGAATTACTAAAAAAATAAAGCAATGATCGCAATCTCTACCACTACTAGTTTTTTTACAAATCAAAATGAATGGTAATTTCTAAAAAAAAAACGATAAATTGAGGAGTGAATTTTTTTATGTCAGCAATGGAAATAAGAGAATCAGGACAATCAAACCCCTTAAAACCACTTACAAATCAAGTAGCAATCGTGACAGGTGCATCACGTGGAATTGGTGCAGAAATAGCAAAAGTATTAGCAGAACAAGGTGCAACAGTTGTTGCTACTTATAGCTCATCTGAAAAAGAAATGCAAAAAGTCGTACATGAGATTGAAGAAAAAGGCGGTCATGCAATTGCATTAAAAGCGAATGTTAGTGAAGCAGACGATTCACAACGCCTTATCGAAGAAGTATTAAAACAATTTTCTAAAGTTGATATTCTTATTAATAATGCTGGGATAACAAAAGATCGCTCATTCCGCAAAATGTCAAAAGACGAATGGGATCAAGTGATTAATGTCAATTTAAATGGGATTTTCCACACGACATCTGCAGTGATTAATCACATGATTGAAAGAAAGTATGGACGTATTATTAATATTAGTTCCATTATCGGCCAAGCTGGTGGCTTTGGTCAGACGAATTATGCAGCTTCAAAAGCTGGAATACTAGGATTCACAAAATCCCTTGCTTTAGAGACAGCTAAAAATGGGATTACCGTCAATGCCGTTTGCCCTGGGTTTATTGAAACAGAGATGGTTGCAGCTATGCCTGAAAATGTCAAACAAAACATTGTTGCAAAAGTACCTATGCAACGATTAGGCACAACATGTGAAATAGCGGAAGCTGTACTGTATCTCATTCAAGCAAGCTTCGTGACTGGCCAAGAGATTAATGTCAATGGCGGACTATATATGTAACGAATTAGAAATTTAAAGTAGACTATACAAATTGAAATTATCGGAGGTATCATATGCTTGCTTCAAAATTAAAGTCTCCAACTGATGAAAGCTTGAAAAAAGTAAAAAGACTAACAGAAGTTTTCGTAATGGAACCGGAGCCACAAGTAGGTCAAACGCCAAAAGAAATCATTTGGACAAAAAACAAAGCAAAATTATACCGCTATCAGCCAGCAGTAAAAAAGACGAATAAAGTACCCATTTTAATGATTTATGCACTTATTAATAAGCCCTATATATTAGATTTATATCCTGGCAACAGCTTGATTGAACATTTAACGAATAAGGGCCATGATGTCTATCTTTTAGACTGGGGAGTACCTGGCCATGAAGATCATCATATGAAACTAGATGATTATATCGTAGACTATATTCCACGGGCTATCAAAAAAGTGCTGAGAAAGTCAGAAGCAAAAGAATTAACGCTGCTTGGGTATTGCATTGGTGGAACCATGTCAGCTATTTTTACTGCATTGAATCCACATCTTCCCATCCGCAATCTCGTTTTATTGACTAGTCCAATTGACTTTACGGATGCTGGACTCTTTACAAATTGGTTGGATAAACGATACTTCCAGCTTGATAAATTGGTGGATACGCTAGGCAATATTCCATTTGAGATGATAGATTTTGGAAATAAGTTACTAAGCCCTATTTCAACTACGTATGGTCCTTATGTTTCTATAGTGGATCGTGTAGAAGACGAGAACTTTGTTTTAAACTGGAAACTCATGCAAAAGTGGTTGAATGATGGCGTTCCTTTCCCTGGTGAGGCTTATAGACAGTGGATTCGAGACTTCTATCAGGACAATAAACTCATTAATGATGAATTAGAAATTCGCGGAGAAAAAGTGAAGTTAGCCAATATTAAGGCAAATCTTCTCAACATTTCTGCTACGCGCGACAACATTGCTCTACCACATCAAGTTGCTCCGTTAAATGATAAAGTATCAAGCCAAAATAAGACACTTCATAGCGTTGAAACGGGTCACATATCAGTTGTCACTGGACGCAAAGCAATCAAAGAAATTCATCCTTATATTGAAAATTGGATCACTGAAAATTCAAAGTAAGTTAAGAAAAAGAAGCAACGGATCAACCGTTGCTTCTTACTTATTTCAACATTTAAATTGAATTTCTGATTTTGTCTGGTTAACTGACAATATGATGTTCAGATAAATATCGTTAGGGTAAAAAAACTCCTGATTAGTATATATCTGCTACTGAATGAAGTGGAATTAGCTCCGCTTTCCGTGGGCGAACTGACGAGCCTCCTCGTTCCTGCGGGGTCTCGTCTAGTCCGTTTTCCCACAGGAGTCTACGCTAATTCCACTTCAACTAAGATGGCAATACAAGATTATTTTACTTTTTCAGTGGACTCACGATATTCCTATAGGAGTCAGTACCCTACACTCCAATCAATTTTTCAACTATTTAAATAACTACATTACTTATTAAACTATACTTATTAGGAACACCACTTATTAGAACAATGACAAATTAAATTCCCACTAATTCCCTCTCGTTATAGATAATTTCTCCATCAATCATAGTTGTTTCTACTTTTAAATCTTTAATCTGATCTTGGCTGGTATTTAAAATGCTGTCATTTAGGATAACAAGATCAGCCAATTTCCCGATTTCTATGCTTCCTTTTATCTCTTCTTCAAAACTCGCATAAGCGCCATTCCAGGTGTATAGTTTGATAGCTTCCATAACGCTTATGGATTGACTGGAACCAATCTCCATACCTGACTGACTTTTTCTATTAACAGCCACATGAATTCCTAATAAAGGATTATAGTCAGTAACTGGAGCATCTGATCCACCTGCTGCTATGATTCCACAATCAATAAAGTCACGAGCTGCATACATATGATCAACGCGATCACCATAGTGATTTACATATATCTCTCCGAATTCATAAGGAAATGGAGGATTTGGAATCGGTATAATCTCAAGTTTTTTCATTCTTTCTTGTAAATCCGGCGATGAAATTCCAGCATGCTCAATCCGATGTCGATGGTTTTTTCTTGGTGATTCCTCTAGCGCCTTTTCTACACAATTTAAATACATTTCAATGGCTTTATCACCTTGTGCGTGTACAGTAATTTGGTAGCCTTTTTTATGTGCTTCACCTAAAACTCGGTAAATTTCTTCTTCGCTATAATAAAGAATTCCATAATTGTTAGGATCACTGGAGTATGGCTCACGGGTTGCAATTGTAGGTCCGGTGCTACTTCCATCAGTAAACAATTTTGCTGGTCCTACTTTAAATCTTTCATCTCCTGTACCCGTTACCACACCAGCTTCGACCATTTTATTCACAAATTCTTGGGAGTTACTTATCTGACATATCATTGCGTATACTCTGACACGAATATCCCTACTTTTCACAGCCTGTTGCAGTAAACGATAACTCTCAGGGCCCTGCCCACCAGCCTCATGTACACTTGTTATGCCTGCAGCAATGAAATGATCTGAAGCAATTTTCACACCATTCCGTAGTTCAATGTCTGTATAACTTGCAACATCGCCCATTGCCATATTTGCTGCTTCCATTAATTTCCCTGTCAATCTTCCTTCCAGATCCTTTTCAATAACCCCTCCAGCAGGATTCGGTGTATTCTCGTCTATTTGCGCTATTTCAAGTGCTTTACTATTTACCACGCTTATATGGTTACAGGTTCGTGATATAATAATAGGATGTTCTACTGAAATTGCATCTAATTCAGCGATTGTTGGATATCGTTTTTCCTTTACAGCGGTTTCATTAAAGCCACAAGCGCGTACCCATTCACCCTTAGGAGTTTCTAAGGATTTCCTTTTCAAATCATCTAATAGAGCCTCAATGGAATCTATATGTTCAGCTTTACAATTTACTGCAAGCTGATCCAGCCCATAAAACATAAGGTGAATATGGGAATCTATGAATCCAGGGAGAAGTGTTTTTCCTTGCAAATCGATGACATTCGTTTTTTCACCAATGAAACTCTTAACCTGTTGATCTAAACCAACAAAGACGATGCGATTATCTTTAACAGCTACTGCCTCTACTACAGTATTATTTTGATCTACCGTGATAACTTCTCCATTTACAAATACAATATCCGCTTCCATAAACACACTCCTCTTTAATTAATTAAAATGAGCCAATTTCATAAATCTATTTTCGGTTTTTAAATACGAACATTTCAGCATATTAACTTTTCCATATTTAGACATGGATGTTCCGCTACATACGGCGATTTCCACGGGCTTGGCTTCAATCTCCTCGGGCCAACAGGATGTTGGTCACGAAGCCGTTGCCACAGGACGTGGCGTTCTTAGGCTTTGTTCCTTAAAATCGTTCCCTGCGGGGTCTCACCTGTATCGCTTTCCCGCAGGAGTCTTCGCTAATTCCACATCTACAAATATAGCTATACAAGATTTTTATAATAAATTTACATCTATTTTTACTTTTTCAATACCTTTCTACGTTCCTTCAGGCATTCTATTATTGTATTAACAATAAACGTAAAATCTTCTTCAAGCTTAACGGATAAGCTGTCCCATATTTATTTCAAATCAATTTCATAGTTTAATTTATAATTCTTATTCAAAAAGGCTGGACAATCCCATTCACAGACAAGGTCTTTAGCCAAGGAAACCAGCCAGTCCTTCGTTATATGGTGCTTTACTCCATCTACAGTGATAAATACTTCACCATCCGTTACATAGAAAACCTCCTGTTCTTCCAGATGCCACATTCCTTTATCCTGTTCACCTACCCAAGGTTCCCACGTTTTCACGCCTAATTGCTGTGCTTCTTCGGCTGTAATTTTTTTCGCAAAAAACAATATCATCACCTCACTTTCTTATAGGTAATTATGGAAAAAGACGTTCTACAAACGTACTGTCTCAACATTTATCTCTTTTAACTGTTTGAATTCCTTTTTTATAAAGTAAATAGCAATAAGAACTCCAGGAATTTCTGAAGCAGGACCTGAGTACCATATACCTTCTACACCCCAGATTTTCGGAAAGATAAACATAAACGGGAACGTGAACAACAGCGTTTTACTTACATTTATAAATGTTGCTCTCCAGTTTCTCTCCTGTGCTTCGTAATAGCCTGAGATAAGTAAACTAACAGCATTTAATGTAAACATGCAATTAAATACGATTGTCGTCCAGATGCCGAGCTGCTGTAATTCCGGATCGCCGCCCGAGAAAAATGACACAATGGGACTTGCAAAAATGATGAGTATAGCTGTTATCACTGCAAAGAAGGCTAATGTAAAAACGAGCCCCATCTTAATTGCATCTCTAACACGATCATAATTGCCAGCACCGTAATTATAACTAATGATAGGTTGAAGTCCTGTCATCCCACCGAGTGCTGCTAAGGCAAGCAGATTTGTAATGTAACCGTTTTGAATAGTGAAAGCAGCAACATGCAGGCCACCACCGTAACGTTGCAGTAAATTATTGAAGAAAATGATGGAAAAAAACATCATCAACTGACCTGAGAAAGAGGCAAATCCCGTCCAAGCAACTTCACCGATTGTCTTGATGTTAATCATAATATCTTTGATTTTTGGTTTAAGTTTTGTTTTGCCAAACCAGAAATACAACATCAATAAAACAGGTATAGATTGCGAGATTGTATTGGCCCATGAGGAACCCATCATCCCCATATCAAACTTTGTTACCATAATCCATTCTGTAATCCCTCCAACAGTGGCACCAACAAGCCAACTGTTCATGGATAAAATAGGTTTTTCATCAATATTAGTTAAAATACTTAAAACAACGGCCAATATCGTTAATGGCAAGGAAATCCATAAAAGATGGCTGTATTGCACCGCATATGGAAGTACTTCCTGACTTGCCCCAAACAATGTCATTATTTGATTTTCAAAGATCAATCCCAGTCCAGCTATCAATACGGAGATGAAAAGTGTAAACCATAAAGTTTGTCCCATTATTGCTCTAGCTTCTTCAAGCTTTCCCTGTCCAAGTCGAAGGGAAATGACTGCTCCAGCACCCACTCCAAAAAGAACACCAAGCATACGAGTAATAACCATAACTGTAAATCCTATTCCAATTCCTTCAATTTCTAAAACTTGAAAGCCACTAACGAAATAGCCATCGATTACAGCTACAACCCCTAGAATCACGTTAGCCATAATTCCTGCTAAAGCAAATCGCAAATATAGTAATGGAATACTTTTGGTTCCCAGCATTGAATCATTCGCAGTCTTCATTAATACTTCTGACTGTTCATGTTCTCTCTCAGGTGAAGGATGTTTTTTCGCTATTCCCATAGGCATATCCCCCCTATTAATAATTTACGAGCAAGTTAAGCCAATTAATTTGCATACCAACCTACAGGTTTGACATGCTGATGAATATTGATTTGCTTCATTTCCATAAAATGTTCCAGTCCAGCAGAACCTAATGATCTGCCGATTCCACTTTGCTTATACCCTCCCCAAGGGCTATCAACATAGGCAAGGTGATAACTATTAATCCAAGTAATTCCTGCTCGTAATTTACTAACAATACGTTTTGCTCGATCCATATCTTCAGTAAATACTGCACCTGCTAATCCATAGATGGAGTCATTTGCCTTCTGAATGGCATCTTCCTCATCTTTAAACTTCTGTACGACAAGGACTGGACCAAAAATCTCTTCCTTAACAATACGCATATCCTCATTTACATCAGCAAAGATTGTTGGTGCAACGAAAAACCCTCGCTCTAGCCCATTTTCTGTTAAGCGCTTTCCTCCGCACACTAATCTTGCGCCTTCTTCAATCCCACTTTTAATATAACTTAAGACTTCATTCATATGAAACTCGTTTGTAAGCGCTCCCATTTCACTGTTCTCGCTTTCCCCGTTACCCACTACAATTTTGTTTGCGCGCTCCGCCAGCCTTTCCACAAACTTATCGTAAATAGGCTCTTGTACTAGTAAACGAGATGCAGCTGAACAAACTTGACCGGCATTATGGAAAATACCAAACATCGCATTTTCTACAGCGGCTTCAAAATCCACATCGTCGAACATAATAAGTGGAGATTTACCACCCAATTCAAGCGTTATTTTCTTCATATTGCTTGTAGCTGCATGCATAATACTTTGACCTGTTTTTGTTCCCCCAGTAAAGGAAACCTTGTCAACATCAAGGCTCTCAGCAAGCTCGTTCCCAACTTTTGACCCTGGTCCCAAAACCAAGTTCGCCACTCCAGCGGGAATTCCTACCTCTTCAATAATCTCAAATAATTTGAAGGCGCTTACAGGTGTTAACTCAGAAGGCTTAAGTACAATCGTATTCCCTGCTGCAAGTGCCGGAGCAATTTGCCAAGCAGCCATCATTAGAGGGAAGTTCCAAGGTACAATCAAACCACAAACACCAATCGGTTCATGAATAATGATTGTTTCAGAAGAATCAGCACGAATGTACGATTCCTTTTTTAATTCTTTAACCTGATCAGCGTAATAACGGAAGGTTTGTATTGCTACAGGAATATCCGCAGTAGTAGTAGCTCGAATAACCTTTCCATTATTCAACGTTTCCAAAAAGGCTAATTCAGTTGCCTTTTCTTCAAGTCGGTCTGCTATCTTATAAAGGTAAGCTGCTCTTTCTTCAGCCGATAAATTTGACCAGATACCGCTGTCAAATGCTTTACGAGCGGCCTTGATTGCCTTCTTTGCATCATCCACTGAACCGTCAGCGGTTGATGCAATTACCTCTCCGTTTGCAGGATTTATAATATTTTTTCTTTCTCCAGATAACGCTTCTACCCATTCCCCATCAATGTACATGTTAATTTTCATGAATATCTCTCCTTTAACCAATCATATCGAGCATTTTGAAACTAATATGCGCTAGATTTACCAGTAGTGTTTTTTGATTATAGAGAGGGAATGATTTGAGACGTTCTTTTTCAAATCGGAATCCGCCCGCATCTCCCGTAATAATCCATTGAGCTAATAACTTACCGAATAAAGTCGAGAGAGAAGCACCATGGCCAGAATAACCTGTTGCAAAATATGCACCTTCTTTGGATTTACCTATTAACGGGAATGTATCAACTGTAACCCCGATAAATCCACCCCAACGATAATCTATTTTGCTTCCGGCCAGTTTTGGCATTATTTTAACCATGGCATCATAAACACTTTGATACACTTCTTCCCCTAAGTTAGGACGTATATCACCACCGCCGAAAACAATCCGATTATCTGGTGTACGTCGGAAATAGTAAAGGAAATGGCTTGTATCGAACACCATACGATCTTTAGGAATGACGGCATCTACAACTGATTCTGGAAGCTGTTCAGTAGCAATAATACGAGCCGAAATTGGCAGTACTCCTTTGTTTAACTCACTAATGATTTTTCCAGAGTAGCCATCTGTAGCCACAATAATATCTCTCGCAGTAACAGTCCCTTTTTCTGTTACAACTTTCACGTTGTTTTTGCCATACTCAATAGATAATGCTTTCGAATGCTCAAATATTTGTGCACCAACTGATTTAGCGGCTTCTCCCAGACCAATTGCATAGTTCAGCGGATGGAATGAGTAACTCGAATTGTCTACTAAGCAGCCATGATAAAGCGGAGAATCAATCTCTTGATGCAGCTGATTTTTATCAAGTACGGTTGATTCGTACCCGAAATGTTTGTTTAAGTATTCGCTTTCATTTTTCAATTCTTCAAAATGCTTAGGTTTGTAAGCGGTTACAATATGACCCGTTCTTCTAAAGTCACAGTTAATTTGATGCTCTTCAATAATGTCTTTAACCAGTTGAACACTACGTAAAGAAAGATCATTAAGCTGTCTCGCTTCTTCAGGCCCATACTTTTTGGCAAGCTCTTGCATCGTTGGCTTATAACCTGGCAATACCATCCCACCATTGCGACCGCTGGCACCATATCCAATCGTTTCTTGTTCAAGTACTACGGCACTTCTCCCTAATTTTTGTAAATGATACGCAGAAGAAAGACCTGTGAAACCTGCACCAATAATGACAACATCTGCCTCTAAATTTCCTTCAAGGGGCTTTCCTTTTGTATAGCAGTTTGCAGTCGCTTTCCATAATGAAAGAGTATCCATTCGATCCATTTTTTTCATCGCTTATTCCTTCTCCTTTCGTGACATGTATGTTACAATACTGTCAAAATTATTCTGACTATTCAAACTACTTGTCATTATCATATGATTTGGAGCTACCTCCACGTCAATAGTTTTTTGAAAGCTTTTTGGATTTATTTTCATAAAAAAGTGGAGTAACTCCACTTTTTCTATAGGGGGAACATCTATGAAAATCGGTACATTTGCAAAGCTTTTTCATGTTACAACCGATACTGTTCGTTATTACATCGAATTGGGCTTATTGCTTCCGGACAAAAAAAACACTCAGTATCAAATGAACCAATCGTGCCACGATGACATGGCTTTTATCACCAAATTAAAAAAATTCCACTTTTCACTTCAAGAAGTACAAGAAATTCTAACGTATCAGCGTGTTACAAATTTCTCGGACCATGAAGATATCAACTACTACAACAACTTGCTCATTGAAAAAAAGAAACAGCTAATCAAGAAAAAGGATGAAATATCAAAGGCAATCCAATTGATTGAAAAAGCGATTCAATCCAGCTCTCTTACATCCAAAGAGGGAAATTTTACAGGAGTCCCGCTTTCCTTCGTAAATCTTCTCTATTGTCCAAAGTGCCACATCCTGCTTGAAATGAAAGATGTGACGATAAAAAATAATTACATTCAAAAAGGTGGGTTAACTTGTACTTGTGGGTACGAGGCAGCTATTGAGGAAGGGATTATCATCACCACTAACTTATATGAGACATCTCCATATCCTTCTTATTTTTACGATATAGAAACGATTAAAGAGATGAATCACAGTATGATTAATTTATTTGAAAAAGGTAACTTTTGGTTTCAAAAAGTTCTGCAAAGTATAGATTTAAAAAACAAATTAATTGTGGAAACAAATATAGATGCATTTGTGACACTTCCTAAATATATCGATACTCTTGATATGAGCGCATCCTATGTATTCAGCGGCTACTCACTTGCAATGCTCAAAAAGGTTAGAAAAAGAATTGAGGGTAAAAATCCTAAGCTAAATGTACTTTATATTTTGAATACGGATCTAAACCTGCCATTGAAACCTTTTAGCATCGATGTATTTGTGGACAGTTACACAACAAATGATTTCTCACTACTCAACCCACAGTTTCCCATAAATATTCTAAAAAACTATTTTCATAATGATTCAATAATTGTTGGTGGGTACTCTTATTATGACAACTGGTCCAAATCCTTGATAAACATTTCTTCCTTATATCCGAATTCACATCAACACACTTTATATCCAAAATACATAGACGAGAATTTATCAGTTAACGGATTTCAAATATCACAAAGCGAAAATATCGGTTACTGTACAGATCCGGGACCTTTTTTTGATTATCATGTGAAAAATGATAAATTCCACATGTCAATGTATTTAGCCAGTACTTCAAGCTAGAATATAAAAAAGGCGTTCCTAAAAGGACTAGCTTACGGATAGGACCGCCTTTTCATGATAGCGCTTACATATTTCTTTAAAAAATAAAAAAAAAACAAAAAGGCCTGAAAAACTTTTCAAGCCTTGAGTCAGTTGGTATCCTGTTAAATTTTAGAATTGAGAATGAATGAAGTTATTTGGTAATAAGTATTTCCTTCAAAAATTAAATCAGGATTTATTTTATAATCTCTATAAAATGTTTTAATATCCTAGCTGTTAATCCCCAAATTGTATGCTTCTCATAATCAAAAAACCATTCTTCCATTGCACGTGATCTCCATTGATACTGAGAGCCGTTCGCAATTTTTTCAAAAGGAAAATCTGGTGAAGGTTCTGGTTCAAAGGATACTAAATGCATATACGGCTTGTAATCCAATAGCCATTTGATTGGTACCGTAAATACCTCTTCAACTTCTTCTGTGTTGTAAGAATGAATAATTTGATCATAATCAATGGTTGCTACAAAAGGGAATACGACAAATGATGGAGAAGCAATGTAAGGACTTAATTGTCCTATAAGATTAACAGTGGTTGGGTCGACTCCTAATTCTTCATTTGTTTCTCGTAAAGCTGCAGAAAATGGTGATTGATCAGTTGAGTCGATTCTTCCACCAGGAAAACTAATATCACCTGGCTGTTTTCTCATCGTGTATGAACGTACTTCGAAAAGGATATGCCATTCTCCGTGTACTTGAACTAAAGGGATCAAAACGGCTGAACGAAAAGCTGTTTCCTCCCCTATAAATAGTGGTTGATTTTGATTTAATTGTTGCTTCAGTTTATCTAAGAACATGAAATTTCGCTCACCTCAAAGTTTAGGTTGTTATTTATCGTATCACTAAAAGTTAAATGGATAAAGTATATCAGAATCCTTTGGTTTCATAATTTATTCGACTTGCATGCAGAAATACACTAGGGTTTATTCCTTTATCTATCGAATATTAATTTCCCATAAAAATAACAGCCTGATTCATTACTTAATCAGACTGTTTCGTTTATAAATATCCAACTCCAACTCCAACTCCAACTTACTTATGATACGGTTCACTGAAATATATCTAAATGAGGTTTATATAGTAAGCAAATATTTTCTCATACCAGTAACTATCAACGTATTTCCTTGCTTCAGTAATTCGCTTCTTCGTGGCACATCTATATGAATTTTTTCTATTTTCGAATCGCTGCTTTTTCTCTGAAATCAATGAATAGAACTAACTTAATCCTTAAAATAAACACTTAGAATTCCATTTGATCATACGACTCTTTTGAAATTTCTATTACTTGCATTCTCCAAAACCTATTTATATTTCCCTAGTTTCTTCCCTTAGCCATACTCTCTCTTCTTCATTTAAATAAGGAGCTAGCTTTGTGTATACCTCTTGATGATAATTGTTTAACCATTGCTTTTCACTTTCTGTTAACATATCTTTATTGATACCGGCTAAATCAATTGGGCAATACGTAATAGAATCAAACTTCATAAATTGACCAAACTCTGTTTTCTCGTCTTCAACTACGAACAACATATTTTCAATTCTAATTCCATATTTACCTTCAAGGTATATTCCCGGTTCATTCGTAATAATCATGCCTTTTTCTAATATAACATTATTATTATCATTCCTTATGCTTTGTGGTCCTTCATGAACATTTAAGAAAAAACCTACCCCATGTCCAGTCCCGCATTTATAGTCCAAACCATACTGCCAAATTGGTTGTCTTGCTAAAACATCTAAGTTAGAACCTGTTGCTCCATATAAATATTTTACTGAGCTTAATGCAATAAATCCTTTTAACACCAAAGTAAAATCTCTTTTTTGTTCATCGGTAAGTTTTCCTAAAACAATCGTTCTTGTAATATCTGTTGTTCCATCATAATACTGACCGCCCGAATCAATTAGAAAAAGACCTTCATTCTTAAGAGTATATTGCGTTTCTTTATTGGCTTTATAATGCATCATCGCAGCATGTTCTTTATAACCTGCTATCGTATCAAAGCTAGGTCCAACATATCCTTCCTGTCCCCTTCTGAAATCCTCTAATCTTTCTTCTGCAGTAATCTCAGTGATTTCTTCTTTATCTACAAAGTCTTTTAGCCATTTTATAAATTTCACCACGGCTAAACCATCTTTTATTTCACACGATTTTAAATTTTTTATCTCAACTTCATTTTTAACAGCTTTTAAATTAGTCGTAATGTCAGGATTTTCAATTTTCTCAGTATTACTGTTAATGGCATTATATAATCTAATATTTGTTTTATTCGTATCAAAAATAATGGCATCGCTGCTTGAAAGATTCCCCAGGAAATTTTGTATTTCATGATTCGCTTTTAACTCGATTCCTTCAGCCTCCAGTTCTAATTTTACCAAAGGGGGAACCTTGCAAGAATCAATAAATAAATAACATTTATGTTCTGCTACGATTACATTAGCTATTACAACTGGATTGTTAGGCACATCGGCTCCTCTTATATTCAAAAGCCATGCAACGTCATCAAGGGAGGTTAAAATATAATAATTTGCTCCTTTATTTTTCATTTCTTTTCTTACTTCATTTAATTTTTCTACTCGTGATTTGCCTGCATATTTTACGTCATGAGTAAAAATTGTTCCTATAGGAATCTCCGGTCTACCTTCCCAAAGATCACCAATTAAATCTTGATTCATTTTTAATTCGATTCTCTTTGCTTTTAGATCTTTTTCCATCTTTTTAACCATATTAATTGAAAAAACATTTCCGTCAAAGCCTACAATGCTTCCTTCTTTAAGAACATTTGCTAGCCATTCTGGATAAGACGGTACCCCTGGATCCATCATTCTAAATAATCTGATTCCTGAGCTCTCAAGCTGCTTTTCAGCTTGAATATAGTACCTACCATCTGTCCATAACCCCGCATCATCTAATGTAATAACTACAGTACCTGCTGACCCTGTAAATCCTGATATCCATTGTCTACATTTCCAATGTTCTGCTACATATTCACTCAAATGTGAATCATAACTCGGAATTATATAAGCATCCATTTGATTTTCTTTCATTAGCTGTCTTAACTTTTCGACTCTATCTCTGATATTCATTACTAATACCTCCATTTTCCTTAAGACTAATTTCTTTATTTTCACGATCATAAAGCCATGCAGCTAGTACTATACTAATTATTCCGGCTGTAAGCTTTGATATGATAAACCCTACTAACATTTCTGGGGCTACTCCTGACACAAATCCAAATTGACCACCAAATACAAATGCTCCACTTACCCCAAAGGCAGTACATACCACTTTTCCTTTAGGATTCATTTCCTTATATGTTCCAAATACCAACAAATTACTAGCCAAATTCCCTAGAATTCCTGCTACTGACACTGAATTAATTCCAAATTTATCCCCTATTTTTTCAAACCTATTTTTAAAAATTCGATTAATAAGTGCTAGCATAGGATATGCCCCAGCTAAAACAAATGCGATCTTGCCTACTATAACAGTAGATTCAGATAGTGGTGCTAATCCTGAGACAAGCCTTACACCAAATATCACATCTATTCCTTGTAAAAGTAATCCAACAGTACTCAAGCTTATGATAAGCTTTCCAAATACATTAAAAGCTTTTATAAAAACATGAGGAGCTTTTAATAATCCTGCCCCTAAAATAATGGTAAAAACAAATATAGGTACTAGATTCCATACTAATATATTGATATTTATTTTTTGCCATAAGCCTGCTGCAAGACATCCTATTGGTATAGTAATAATTCCAACCAACACACCCTTAGAAAAGTATTTTTCATCCTCTTTAGAAAGCATCCCTAACGCTACGGGTATTGAAAAACTGATTGTGGCTCCTAATGTAGATGCGATGATAATTCCTGAGAATTCCCCCATTTCCTTTGTCAAGGCTAGCTCATTAGCCATTTGATAGCCCCCCATATCTAAAGCTAAAAATGCTGCAGGAACGATAGAAGGATCTAGATGAAAAACTCTACAGATTGGAATAATCACAGCCGATAAAAAATTTGTAAATATAGGGGCTAAAGAAAGTATTCCTATCATGCCAAGCCCTAAAGCCCCCATGGTCTTTATACCTTCTTCAAATTTCTCCCCCAGTTTCAAATGATTTCCGGTAATATAATCAATAGCTCCAATTACAAAAAAAGAACCGATTAGATATAATACAAATTTATCCATTGTTATTATCACTTTCTATTAACTTTATATAATGTCTCTACTAATCAGCATGTGTAGTATGAAAACTACTATTGTAGATATAATTAGGTGTATTAACAGCTATAAGCTTGACCTTTTTGTTCGTATAATTAGCCCAATTATGGGCAATATTTGAGTCCATATGAACACTATCACCAGGATATACTTCATGCCTCGTATCATTTATGTAAACTGTTAATATACCTTCTAAAACATAAATGAACTCTTCTCCCTCATGCTTATAGGATAATATTTCTTCATCTTTCTTTTGAGGAAGAATTTCTATTAGCCTTGGAACAAGTTGTTTATTTTCCAAATCTGAACTTAAACTATACTTAATAAAACCACCTTCTACTAAATCCATTATTTCTTGTTCATAACTTCTTAAAACCATATCTTTCCTTTTATATGGATAATCAAAAAAATGTGTTAAATGTACTTCCAAAATATCAGCCAGTTTTTCAAGTGAATCGACTGCTATGGTCGTAAGCCCTCTTTCTAATTGAGACAGAAATCCAACAGATAGTTCACTTTTTTCACTTAACTCTTTCAAAGTAATTCCTTTTTCAGTCCTCAATTTCTTTATTTCCATTCCTATATTCATCACGTCACCCCGAATTTCATTTTTGTGAATAATATAATATATATTAGAGTAATACGCAATATATTATGAAATTATTTCATGGATATGAAATTCATTTAATGAACATTATCATATATTCACTCAAGAACAGTCCGTAGAATTACACAATCTGGTATAAAAAAGATGCAGGATCTATTAGATCCTGCGCCTAGATTGTTAAATAATAAAATACGAAAAAGAGCTATCTTATTTTGCCTTACTCAACTAAAGCGCCAATAACTCGAAGGAGAATATCTCGTAATATTCTATTTAATAGTTTTATATGGTATATTTGGTAAAAGAGGTGAAGTTTATGAAAAGGAATATGATTATATCAATACTAATCGTTTGTTCTAGTATTATTATTTATTTTATTCTTGCAGGTAACGGTTTAACTAATTTCGATTCTTTTGGATTAATCATAATCTCTTTGCTCGCTTTCATTATCAGCCTATTAATGGATATTAGAAATAAAATAGATAAACAAAATAAAAGACAGGTACGTTCTAGATAGTTTGGTTTACCATTAAATAAAGGCTCTGTAAAATGATATTCTTGTTTTGTTTAATGAATCTACTTGAGCGAGGCTACAACTCCTGTGGGAAAGCGAGAGCCCGACAAGCCCCGCAAATGAGTTGAAATTTTTTTTGCCCTTTAAAGACTTACTCTTGCTACTTATGATACGGTTCACCGTAACCTCTCTCTATAACTTCAAATTAAAAAAGAACCTTTAATCTGAAGATAGATCAAAGGTTCTTTGTTTTATTTTTATTGATAATTTATATACTAGTCTTCACTTAGACGAAGTGACTTCGCTGTTGAAGCATGAAGTTCGTTGAAAAGCTCTGGGTTTTCGACTAGTTTCTTGCCATAAGAAGGAATGATTTCTTTGATTTTTGGTTCCCATTCTTTCATATGTTGAGGGAAACATTTGTTAATTACATCAAGCATAACTGGAACAGCAGTAGATGCACCAGGAGATGCACCTAGTAGTGCAGCAACTGAACCCTCAGCACCAGTAATAACTTCCGTACCGAATTGAAGTGTACCTTTGCCGCCTGCCTCAGTATCTTTAATAACTTGTACACGTTGGCCAGCTACTACGATATCCCAATCTTCACTTTTAGCATTTGGAACGAAATCACGTAACTCTTCAATACGTTGTTCTTTCGATAACATAAGCTGTTGAACTAAGTATTTTGTTAAATCCATGTTTTTGGCACCTGCCGCTAACATTGTGAAGACATTATTCGGTTTTACAGAACCGATTAAGTCCATGTTTGAACCAGTTTTTAAGAATTTAGGTGAGAACCCTGCAAATGGTCCAAATAGTAATGATTTTTTGTTATCAATATAGCGTGTATCAAGGTGTGGTACAGACATTGGAGGCGCACCAACTGCAGCTTTACCGTATACTTTTGCATGGTGTTGCTCTACAATTTCAGGGTTTTTACATACTAGGAATAAACCGCTTACTGGGAAACCACCAACATGTTTACTTTCAGGAATACCTGTTTTTTGTAGGATTGGTAGACTTCCACCACCTGCACCGATAAAGACAAATTTCGCGCTATGGCGTTCAACTTGACCGTTAGCGTTGATTACTTTTACATCCCATGAGCCATCGCTATTGCGTTTCATATCTTTTACTTGATGGTTGTAGTTAATTTCAACATCTTGATTTTTTAAGTTATCAAATAAAATACGAGTTAAAGCACCGAAGTTAACGTCCGTACCAGAGTCGATTTTAGTTGCTGCAATCGGTTCGTTTGATGTACGGCCATCCATAATAATTGGAATCCACTCTTTTAGTGTGTTTGCATCATCAGAGTATTCCATACCTTGGAATAGATGATTTTTTGAAAGCGCTTCAAAACGTTTTTTCAAGAACTCTACATTTTTTGCCCCTTGAACTAAACTCATATGAGGTAGTGGCATGATAAAGTCTTGTGGATTGCTAATTTTTTTATTATCTACAAGATAAGACCAAAATTGTCGTGAAACTTGGAATTGTTCATTAACATTAACCGCTTTACTAATTTCGATAACGCCATTTTTTTCACTAGTATAGTTAAGTTCACACAATGCAGAGTGCCCTGTTCCTGCATTATTCCATTCGTTAGAACTTTCTTCACCTGGTTTATCTAGTTTCTCAAATACTTTAATGTTCCATTCCGGTACTAATTCTTTCAGGAGTGTTCCCAAAGTCGCACTCATGATTCCGGCACCAATTAAGATAACATCTGATTTAGTTTGTTTGTTACTCATTTTTACCTTCCTTACATGCTAAGATTTGCAGAAAGGATGTAGGCGCTCTTGCCTAGGCGTCACAGCAAGCCAAGGCGCAACCTAGTTACACACCTTTTCTGTATCAATTATAACCTTTACATAGTGTATCACATTTATTTATAGATTAAAATATACACTCTAATATACATTAAAAGATGGTAAAAAGCGAGAAATCAGTCCATAAGGCCCTAAAAACATGAAAAAACCAAGGCATTTCTCCACCTTCCACCCACTATATATCCGTTTATAAAATAGTTGGATACTCCGATAGCAACACTAATTCAAAATACTTTAGAACTTTTCAGTCCCAAAAGCTCATCACGCTACACTCTAATTATGGTCCTTAGCGCTGTTTATTATAACAATATGGATATCTTCTCTAATAATCCAACCTTCAGATTGCAAAGTGATTCATGCAACTTATTTGTACTAGAACAGTTAATAATAAATTTCTGCATTAACACACAAATATGCCCTTTTACGATTAAATTCAATTTTTCCACAAGTTTTACTTTTTAACGAATCTTGTTAAAAAAATCAAATATTCTCTAGTTAATAACCTTGTTAGCTTTGAATCCGCCTAATCTATGGTTAATATGCGTGAGATAGTTTAAACTCAACACGTTCGAGAAAATACACAGCAAGAGTTAGGGGACGTTAGAGATGACACAATCAAACAACATCAAAATTGTAACAGCAGATCCATCTGGTATTGGTTTATTTGGTTTAGCAATCGTTACACTAGTTGCTTCATCAGTAAAACTTGGTTGGACAGAAGGATTAGGTCTAGTAATTCCGTGGGCCATCTTTTTAGGGGGTATCGCACAATTTTATGCATCAATTTTAGATTCAAAACATAATAATGTTTTTGGCATGTCAGCATTCGGCGCATATGGCCTTTTTTGGATGGGAGTAGCAACAACTTGGTTTATCCAATTGGGTGCCTTTGGTGAAGCACTAAAGAACAGTGCGGATGTTCATCAATTAGGAATTGTTTATTTAGGTTATCTAGGCTTTTCGGTTTTCATGACAATTGGCGCATTGGAGACAAACAAAGTATTATTTGGAATCTTCTTCTTAATAGACCTACTATTTATCGGTTTAGGATTAAGCACTCTTGGTATTATGGAATATGGAATGCATCTACTAGCAGCATACTCTGAGCTAGCAATTGGTCTTCTTTCTCTATACGGAGCAGGCGCTAACGTGTTAAACAAACACTTTGGTTTTGAATTTCTGCCAATCGGTAAACCATTTGGTCTTATTAAGCCACGTGAAAAGAAGACTGCTACACAATTAAGTACTGAAAACTAATAAAAAAGCTACGCCTTTGAGCAAGATATTCTCTCAAAGGCCGTAGCTTTTTCTTTATATCTCTTTTAAACTACACTGCTGTGAACTTCAAGCAGCTACGCAATAAAACCGTTGGCTTTCTACAAATCAGACCACTAAGATTTAACTGTTTGCTATTATTATTTAAAACAATGCCTTCTTATTCAAGAAATGTTGGAAAACTTATATGGTTTTCCATTATAAATCATCAATTAGAGGGTGGTTTTATTTACATAATATTAGATAACTCTATTTTTATTTGTTCGCGAAATGCTGAATCTTTTAAAAATTTTAGTTGAAAGCTATTTATATTTCTAGAAAGTTTTATTTGCTCTAGTAAAGTTAAATTATTAGCAAAAAATGCTATTTCAGTTTTATTTCCTTCTTTATCGGTTGCATACATGCCAATTGTAATGATAAATGCCGTAGAGCCGCCTTTTTGTCCTGCGTGAATAAGCCATTCCTTATTCTTTGGGTGTTTCATTAATTGCTCCATAACAGGATCCAGATATTTATACACATTTTCATTAAAATAAGTTTTACTATTTAATTTGTCCATGATTGATACATAGTCTTTTGTAGTAGATCGAGGTAAACGATCCGACCAAATTTTTTGAAAATCCATATTTAAGTTTGTTTTTAATTTTTTCTTTTCTTCTTCAGAGAGAGGTTGATTTAACCATTTATTATGGATATCAATCGCTCTTTTTCGATACTCAGACATATCCATTTTCTTTAGGACTTCTAGAGTTTCTTGTTGTGATAGATTTTTTTCATACATTAATTGAACAGGTATGTATAATGCACTTGTAGTTGGATATATAGGGTCATGATTTGAAATACCTAAACTCTTTGGTGCATGATTGATATTTTGAAGTCCAAGTATTTCATGTAAGTATTCTGTATTTGCGTTAGAGCTATATACAATCATTCCTTTTACTATCTCATATAAAGGTACGCTAACAATGTCTTGATTTTTTTTCAATTGAGCAAGCCATTCCTTATGGGACCCGCCATCTGTTTTCGGAATATAGAACTTATCCAAATCTGTTAATTCCACATTTTTATTTGGGTTAATTTTTCCTTCAGCTGCTTGTTGTGCATATTCAATTGCTAATATAATTTTTACAGTACTTGCTAAAGGTAGTAGCTGATTTTCATTAATATTTAGCCAATTTTGATTGTTGTGTTTTATAGATATTGAAACGTTTCCACTTTCAACCTTTTCCTTTATAAAATGAAGGATATAGTTAGGATTTAATTTTCTCTTTTTCCTCAGACGTATCAAAACTCCAGTTGCTATTATTAGAAGTAACAAAACTACAATACTTCCAATAATCCATGACATATTTTGCAATTTATTAATTCTCTCCTTATGTATAGTTGTAATCGTTAAAGTTTAAATCTCCTTTTATCAAACCAAAACTCCATAAACAGATAACAATATATTCCATTATAACATTTTTACTTTTTAATTTAGATTTGGTCTGTATAGGTATAATAAAGATTAAACTTCCGGAGTATACTTTCTTGATAGTTTTCTGCTAACTCTGCGATCTTCTCGGCCTGATAATCAGTTATTTAATAAGAAAGAATTTTCCTCGCAAAAATATTTTATGGTATGATGTTTAGGCTGTGTATCTACCCTATGGCACAATTCATTTACAATCATCTAAGAAAAGAGGTATTTATGCACCCCACAAATTTATCCAAGCGACATTGGTTGCTCATTCTAACACTTACTTTATTAACATTTGTTCTCGGGACAAGCGAATTTGTTATTGTCGGAATCTTAACCGATATTTCCTCGAGCCTGCATATAACAAATGCCCAAGCAGGCACACTCATTTCTGCGTTTGCGATTACATTTGCAATCGCCACACCACTAGTGATGTCAGCAACAAGTCATTTTCCAAAACGTAAATGGATGTTATTTTTGATAGGATTTTTCATCATCCTGAATGCTTTGTGCGTAATTTCGACGAGCTATATCATGCTCCTTGTACTTCGGATGATGACGGCAATTGTAACAGGAGTATTAATATCCCTAGCCATGATTGTTGCAAGTGAAACCATGCCGATTGAAAAACGCGGAATTGCTATATCATTCGTTTTCGGTGGTTTCACACTTGCAAATGTCGTTGGAGTGCCAGTTGGTACTGTCATCGCCGAATCGTACGGCTGGAATGCCACTTTCATGTTAACTACTTCCCTAGGGGTATTGGCGTTTTTGGCATCCTTTTTCGTCTTGCCTAATAAGCTCAGCCAAACACGCAGTTCGATAAGAGATCAGTTTTCATTATTGACCAAGCCACGAATTTTGATGGCTTTTTTCATTCCTGCTCTCGGATTTGGCGCAACTTATGTCGTCTTTACGTTCCTTGTTCCCATCTTGAAGGGAATGGAAGTGCCAAATCATTCAATTAGTTTAATCTTGTTTGGTTACGGATTTATCTCGATTTTCAGTAACATCCTCGCCGGTAAAATTGCCAGCCACAATGCAATCGGTCGCCTTAGGTTTGTTTTTCTCGTGCAGGCAGTCGTTTTGATAAGTTTATTTTGGACTACAAATCATTATATTTTAGGACTTGCAAACATTGGCTTAATGTCGTTAATGTCCATCCTCTTAACAACATCTACTCAGCTTTATTTAATAGATCTTGCCGGAATTTATCAACCAAAGGCAACAGGACTCGCTGCTTCGCTTATGCCAGTGGCAAGTAACGTAGGTATCGCTTTTGGTTCTGCATTAGGCGGAATAGTATATCATCAAGGGAATTTAATGAATGTCACATGGGTCGGTGGGATAGTTGCAGTCTGTGCAGGTCTTCTAACTTTCTTTAGTCATCATTTAGACCAACAACTAAAGAAATAATCATAAGAGGAAATCTAAAAGTGCACGGCATGCTTCCTATTGTATCTTCAGAAGCACAAAAATCTTACCATAACATAATTAATGAGATTAAATTATCCCTTTATAAATTATAAAAAAAGAAGTATCAAGAACATTTTTTGTTCTTTGATACTTTTTTAATACATACTGACCAAAACGTTTAACTCTAAGTTAAGCGTTTTTTATATTTTAATCTAACCTATTGTTATATGTCATTTCAATTAGAAAATTGTCTATGAAGCGGAAGATGGCGAGTCCTCGAAAATGCATTCGCATTTCCTTCGTGCGATGTTGATTCAGAGAGGTCCGTTCATAGTCCTGCGGGAAAGCGAGACAGGTGAGACCCCGCAATTCTTTTTGCCCCACAAAAAGAATTTTCTGCGACGAGTAACCGCAGGAGCAAAGGCTTCCGAGGAGGCTCAACGCTCGCCCCGGAAAGCGCCATCTGGAGCGGCATACTAAGTAAATTCTGGGAATGAAATATCATCCGAATTTTTCACTAAACACCGAATTCCTAAAGGATCCAGAACAGTTTAATTAAACAAAGCTTGGATAACTACACAAACACGCTCTGATAGAAAACATATCTTATAAGGATCTTACAAAAGGAGGTGATAAAATGGTGCAAGTTCTTGATTACCAAGCTTCTGAACCTTTAAGCAGTTTTAACCCAGAAAATGCTTTTACAATTCCACAAGCTCCATTTAAAGTTCTTTTAGCATCGATTCAAATAACAATCCCATCCACTGCAACAAGAAATAATCGCGTTGAGCTAGTTTCAACCGTGGGCGTGGCAGGAATTACCAATATTTCTCAAATTGTATTTAGAATCTTCCGTAATGGAAAAGAAATCTTTAATACTCAAGATGGAGTAGAATCAACTGGTTCAGAGCAAAACTACGTCTTTACATTCCAAGCCATTGATTCCAATTTAACAGCTGGCGCTAACTTCTATCAGCTTACCGTTGAGAATATTACACCCAACACACAAGCAAATATTGTTGGACCAGTTTCTTTTAGTGGCCTAGCTATTAAAAGTTAACGAATAGCTCTTTCTATGCATCTTGACCGTTTATGCCTAGTACAAATTTGTGGTATAAACTATCAATTTTCATCGTGTTGATTTATGGAATAAGATGCATGTCTTGTGAAAAATAAGCTGTATAGAAGTTATTAAAAATTATACTTCCTATACAGCTTATTTTATTCATTTATATTATTACTTCCCTGAACTAAAATTTATTAGATGATACAGAATAACAAATACCAAAACTTCATTTACTTATGCTAAGGTTCTCCGTAATGGGACTAAATACTGTATTATAATTAATCTTAAAAAACAACTAAGGATTCATAATCTATTTTATAATTTTTAGTCATATAATGCCCCCAAAGATAAAAGGTAGCATATACCTGCCAACCTTCCCATTTGAATAAGTTTTTCTAATATGGGACGAGAAAGGTCTGATAGATCAAGTAGGTGGGATTGTTTGGGCTAAAATAGCACTCGTCTTTTATCGATTGCCAACATCTTATTTTTATGCTCGAAAGCTTTCTGCATATTTTAATGCAAGCTGTGTTCGGGAAGTTACTTGAAATTTTCGATACAAATTTTGCAGATGCTTCTTTACTGTATTTTCACTGACATATAAATAATTGGCAATTTCTGCATTTTTAAATCCCTTACATAAATAGATTAACAGCTCTTTTTCACGTTGTGTAATTTGCAATGACTCGCCTGGCTGAACATATTGATGTAATAAATAAACATTTTCAATCATCCGCTTTACATATGAAAGCTTTTGACTATCATGCTCTGCAAATGGTATTTCCCCTTCTTTTCGCAAAAAGCCAATAGCCGCTATTGGCTTTTGCTGATTATACAGATACATACCCATTTCATCTATAAAATCATTTAATTGTAAAAAGTGCTCATAATACCGCTTTTTCTTCATCGATATTACTTCATTTCGTTGCATTAATTGAATATCGGGTTGGCTTTGCATATTCACTGGGTGTAAAGGATCATAATATTTATATTCATGTAGATAATTTTGTACCGTATATGTCTCTACATTGAAACAGACAGGCTGTTCATTTAACTCCCCTTCTGCCACTTCCCAAAATACCGTATGCTCATATTGAAAACATTCACTCAATACTTGTAACATATTGAGTTTAAATTCTTCACTTGTTTGTTGCATATTCATATTTGAAATCCTAAAGGTTGCTTCTAATAAATCCCCCACCTCTTTATGCTCATACAATACTAATTCCTCCTTTTTCTATTAAATTCATATTCTCGTTCAAAACTAATTATCCTTTTGGGTAATATCTATTTTTTTCATCTCAATTTAATATAAATTTGTAAGTCAAAACTATAATGAGGTGATCAGATGAATTTACAAGAATATGCATCATATGATGGTCTTGGATTAGCGGAGTTAGTAAAAACAAAGCAAGTGACACCACAAGAACTTACAAAATTAGCGCTACAAGGTATTGAAAAAGTTAACCCTTCGATTAATGCCGTTGTCAGCGTGTTAGAGGAAAAGGCTGACAAAACAATTTCAACATTAAATGATAATCAACCATTTGCAGGTGTCCCATTTGTAATTAAAGAACTTGTACTCCATGCGGAAGGTGTGCCACATAGTATGGGCAGTCGTGTTGCAGAAAATGCTGTAATGTCTGTCGATAGTGAATTAATGAAACGTTTTAAAAATGCTGGTTTAGTATTAAGCGGTACAACCACAACACCAGAGTTCGGCTATAATGCCGCAACGGAAGCTGTCATTTATGGTCCAACACGTAACCCATGGAATCTAGACCATAGCCCTGGTGGTTCAAGTGGCGGTGCAGCCGCTTCTGTCGCAAGTGGCATCGTCCCAATCGCTCATGGTAATGATGGAGGTGGATCCATTCGTATTCCTGCATCATGCAGTGGTATCGTCGGCTTAAAACCTTCACGCGGTCGCGTGCCAATGGGACCTTATAATAGTGAGGCATTAAATGGGCTAGCAATTGAATTTGCGCTGACAAAAACCATTCGTGATACCGCTACATTACTGGACCAAGTAGCTGGGCCAGACTTAGGATGCTACTCGATTATTCAAAGCCCAGAAATGCCTTATAGTAAAGCAATTCAGCAAAAGGTACGTCCACTGAAAATTGCCTGGACAACAGAAACAAATTCTGGTACATTGGTTGATCCGGAATGTATCGAGGCCGTTCATAAGGCAGTAAAATTATTAGAAGACTTAGGGCATGAAGTAGTCGAAGCTCGACCAGTTTACGACGAAGCACCATTTTCACGTGCAACGGTAAATATTTGGACAGCGAATATTTATAAAATGATTGTGGGGGCAGCAGAATTAACAGGTAAAACACCTTCACGCGATAATATTGAAGCAGCCATTTGGCAATGCTATGAATATGGTAAAAACTTAAAAGCTAGCTCACTTTTAGAAGCCATTAATACGAATGCACTTGTATCACGTCAAGTAGCCACATTCTTTGAAGATTATGATGTGCTTTTAAGCCCAACAATCGGCACATTACCAGCGAAAATTGGTGAGCTAAATGCGGATAATCCAAATATCTCGGCGATTGAATGGACAGAGCAAATTTTCACATACGCGCCTTTTACTAATTTATTTAACGCAACAGGTCAACCATCGTTATCATTACCGCTTGCGATGAGTGCGTCTAGCTTACCAATCGGGCTGCAATTTACAGGACGCTTCGCAGACGAGTTAACCCTACTACAGCTTGGGAAACAATTAGAAGAATCAGCTCCATGGAAAGATCGTAAACCACCCGTACATGTGGGTGCAGAAGTTACGGAAATTGCGACAACATAAAAAAAGTAGGTGCAAGATTTTTTCTTGCACCTACTTTTTGCTAGTTTATGGACATGTACGACATTCCATTAAAAGGTTGCTATAACAACATCTTAATAATTCTTGAACTATATCCTCATTTACTTATGATACGGTTCACCATAATATGTTTAAATGAGATTCTTTTATAGCTTATTTTTGAAAGCTTTTAGATAAAAATCAAATTTCTGAGCTGCATCTATTAACGATCCAGTTGCGTAATATCCTTCTTTTGTTTTATTAATACAACCAATTAACGGAGATGAAAGAAATTCCAACATTTGATTTATCTCCTCGATGGATGGGAATGGAGTAGATTTAATCTGATTTTTTAAAAGCAAATATATCTCTCTTGGTTGCATAATACCTTCTGTCAAGGGATCTTCACTTTCATCAGACAAACATTTCATAATTGCTTGAAGTAAATTCCCTTCTCTAATTATTTTATTTCTGTCCTCTTCAATTACTTTTAAATTAATTATTCCATTTTGCGAAAATAACTTTCTATAAGAGTCCGATCTAAGTGGGACTTCAACATGCATTTTAATTAAATGTTCAAGTTGGTCAAGATCTATTAAAACTACATTGTGTTTTTCTGCTCTTTGAATTAATCTTTCTCCTTGAAACTCTGGTGCAACAACAATTGAATAATTGGCATTATGCTTTTTTCTATGTTCAATTAACGTATCAAAGTTAATTTGAGACTCTGTTACTCCTCCACTATAAGTTGACTTCGCATCCACTGCTACTATATATGAAAATTTAGGTGAGGTCGGAGCTTGAAGGAGAATATCTGTTTTGCCTGCCCCGCCTAGCCATTCTGATTTAAAACCTAATAAACTAAAAGCTTGAACAAGAACTTTCTCGAATCGATTAGGATTCGAGGAATCTCTTGATGAAATTCTTATTTCACTTAATAATGCTTGTATTCCTAACTCTTTATTTTGTGTTGCTGTTTTTCTTTCAATAATTTCTCTTTTAGGAATGGAAAATAAACTTCCTAATAACTCACAAAAGTTTTCCCCACGTTTAGTTAAGCCAAATAATTGAGGAGACGTTTCTTGTATGAGGCTAGCATTTTTTAGAATATGAATCCTCTTATGTATTTCTGTCTTATTTTCACTTGGAAATCCATGAGAAACCTTTGCAATTACTGCTAATTGTTTTGCGCTCAGTTCCTCTTTTTGGAGTTCAAATAAAATTTCAAATACAAAAGAAAATTTGTGGTTAAAACAACAAGCAAAATCAAGTTCAAAATTTCCTGTAGGAAATCTTCCCCCTAATTTAGTTGTTTGAAATAAAGTCTTTGTCTTTCGTTCAATAAAGTTTAAATTAATTAAACTGGAAATAAATGCTCGAGCAGATGATTCAGATATGCCAAATGTATTTGATGAATAGTCAGCTATAGTAGAAAAGTCTGTAGGGCTGTCCATCATAATTAGATAATCTAATATTGTATTATGAATATCATGAATAGCACCAGGATAATATCCAATACTGGTCTTTCTTTGTTCGATATCATCTTCCGTTAGTTTACACAATTCTTGTGCCCAATCTGACATAGGAATTTCTTTTTCATTTAGCGTAGGATCTACAAAACTTTTTAGATTCTCAGATTTAAAATATCCTACTTTACCTAGGAAAAAACCTCCTAAATCTGTAATATAGTATTTTAGAGAAAAGTCCTCAAAACTAATAAATTGTAAATCCTTCAACCAACCTAATCTAGCATGAACTTCTGATTTTGTTTTCCAATTTAATTTATACTGTACACTTGCCACATTTTGAATTTCTGAGGAAATCTTAGGACCATTAATAAGTATCGCTAATATTTCAGTAAAAAATTTAATATTTGCTGCCAATAGAGCTTCTAAATATAAGTTATCTTCACTTTGTAACCATTTATCTGCCTCATCTGATATTTGCCATCCTGTTTTGTTTTTTTTTACAATTCCAGATGGTCTTAATCTAACATACAAATCCTCTAACGTATGACTGGCTTTACTTCCAGGAACCACAATTTTGGTATTAATTGGTTCTTGCTTTTTAATATATGTTAAAATACATTTCAAAGATTCTGGGAAACCGTTCTCCCCCCTTGGAATATTAGGCATAGCAGAAACCCTTGTCTCCCAACTTCTTGTATTAGGATAATCATTACTTTGCTCCATTAGTACTCCCCCCAAAGAAATTTAAACATTTTAATATCGTATCTACTAAAAACTCATTTACTTATGATACGGTTCACCCTGTATATTTCTAAATTCCCATTCAATTTTATTCTGATTACCTTAAAATTTTAACATTAAAATCCAAAATTCTTAAACAATACAAAAAATAGCCTCACACAATTCAAATTGTGCAAAGCTACTTTTTCCTTAGAAGCAAATTACTCGCTTAATTCTTTTTTCATCTCTTCAAGCTCTTCAATTTGTTCTTGAGTGAGTTGAATTAATTCGGCTAGTTTTGGATCAATCTCTTTTGAAGCTTGTAGTTGTTTTAATGTTTCCTTTGCATCTTCTAGCATTATTTCGATATTTTCTAATTTTAAAATGCCCATATTTCGTATGACTCCCCAAACTGTTTCATTTTTTCGCTTTCTCATTATAGCTTACTTCTCTAATTATCGCATGAAGAATAGCATATAGTAATTTTTAGTAACACTCTTGAAGTTTTCTAATAAAATAAAAGATAAAGGACGATTCAATAGTTGTTGAAAAGTACAAAGAAAGGCGCTGATCCTATTGAAAACAACACTGCCACCATTATTAGCCTATTTGATTGTTTGTATAATTGC
This sequence comes from Rummeliibacillus pycnus, assembly GCF_044359855.1. Classification (GTDB taxonomy): domain Bacteria; phylum Bacillota; class Bacilli; order Bacillales_A; family Planococcaceae; genus Rummeliibacillus; species Rummeliibacillus pycnus_A. Next base: position 4,122,465 of record NZ_CP132291.1, on the reverse strand, counting down.
CATCCTAGCCCCTGCATCTGATGGATATGATACGGTCAGTTGGAAACTACTTGTTGGACAAATTTATGCAATTCCCGTTTTAATTGTTGTAGCTTTCATAACCTTTTATATGAATAAAAAACGTGCAAACAAATAAGAAAAATTCAAAGGATAGCAATCGCTATCCTTATTTTATTGCTATATTTTCGCAAAGGGGTAAATCAATTGAAACCCATTGAAGAATTGGAGACGTTTCATTTTACTGACTTAGAAATGAATGATGAACAAGCAAAATCAGAAGAAAAGATGAATTTATCCGCAGAGAGTTTGAAACATTTATTTTTTTATTCGCATGATCCTATTTTACGAAGTAACTGTTCTAAACTATTATTTGACCTATATTTTGCTAAATCCGACTGGAAACAAATTGAGCTACTCGGTCTTCTTGATGAACCAAGCATTGAAAAAACCTATCGCTTAATCGCTAGAGCATGTAGCAATCACTCTTTAATAATATCCAATTTTGTTTTGCTTCGCTGAAGACGGCGATTCCTCGAAAATGCATCCGCATTTCCTTCGTGCGAGGTTAATTTAGTGAAGTGTATTCAGAGTCCTACGGGAAAAGCTTGTGTTGAAAGCCCCGCAGTAACGTTAGCGCTACTAAGTCGAAGCTAGCGTTAGCGATGCAGACTTCAACGAGGAGATTGAAGCCAAGCCCGTGCAAAGCGCCTTCTGTAGCGCAACATCCAAATCTGAATATGAAAAAGTAAATGTGTTGAAGCTACCCTTTTTAACCTGAACATTCCCAATATAAATTCCTTTTAACCTTTTGTCTAAAAATCATAAGATTTTATTACCTTTTGTAAATATATTAGGTAATCTATTTTTAGTAATATAAACAAATAGACTACCACACAAGTGGTTTTCTGAATATTCTGTCTAAATAACGAGGGGGATATTTATGAAAGCAAGCATTGTTTTTTTGAATGGTGAAGTAATTACTGTAGATGAACAAGACTCTATCCAAGAGGCTCTAGCGATTTCTGAAAATAAAATATTGGCAGTTGGTTCAAATGATGAGATGAAGAAATTTATTGGTGATTCTACTCAAGTAATTGATCTGGATGGAAAATCACTGCTCCCTGGGATTATTGATGCTCATTTACATTTGGTTATGTATGGTGCTTTTCAACTAAATATCAGTTGTAAAGAACCTGGTATGGACTCAATCGATGCGATTTTGACTGCATTAAAAGAAAGAACTGCTAATACACCTAAGGGACAATGGATTCGCGCATGGGGGTTCAATGAAAATACTGTGAAAGAAAAACGATATCCTACTCTTGCAGAACTAGATGCCATTTCTACAGATCATCCCATTAATATTACACGAACTTGCGGCCATATTGGCGTTGTCAATTCAGTTGCCTTAAATCTTGCTGGTATTGATGAAACAACTTCAAATCCACAAGGAGGCGTTATTGAAAAAGACGCTCAAGGTAAATTAACTGGACGCATAATTGAAAACGCTTATATGCAATTGAATGAACAAGCTGGTTACACAAATGAAGAGATCCATCAAGCGATTCAAATTGCCCAACAACATTTCTTAGAAGTTGGAATTACAAGTGTTCACGAAGCTGGAACATTTTCAAAAGAAAGTTTCCGTTCTCTACAACTAGCCTCCCAAAAAGGCGACTTAAAAATACGAGTCTATGCAGTAATCGCTAGTTTAGAAGACTGTACGCAGTTCACATTAAATATGATGGAATCTGGCGTAGTTACTGGAACTGGGAACGAATTCTTTAAAGTGGGGCCAGCTAAAATGTTTACAGATGGTAGTAGTACAGGCCCAACCATTGCTACTCGTGAAGGTTATACAAGCAATCCAGAAAATCATGGAATTCTCTATTACTCAGAGGAAGAAATTTATGAAGTTCTTGGCAAAGCACACGAATTAGGCTATCAAATTACCGTTCATGCACAGGGTGATCAGGCGATTGAAATGTATTTGAATGTTGTCGAACGAGCTTTAAAAGAAAATCCACGCGAAAATCATCGTCATCGTATCGAACATGCTGGTATTTCAAGCCCTGATTTACAGCAACGTATGAAAGAGTTAAAAATGATTCCAATACCAAATCCACCATTCCCATATGAATTTGGTGAAAGTTACTTAACGAACTACGGCGAACGTACGGACTATATGTACCCTGCACGTGACTTTATCGACCAAGGTATTATTGCTGCTGCTGGTTCAGACTCCCCTGTTACAACCTATAATCCGTTCATCGGGATTCATGAGGCAGTTAATCGTGTCACTGCAAATGGAACTCCTTTTGGTGACAAACAAAAAATTGACGTACTCGAGGCAATTCGTCTGTATACCTATAATGGTGCATATGCAAGCTTTGAAGAGAATATCAAGGGTAGTTTAGAATCTGGAAAATTAGCGGATGTCATTGTACTTGACCGTAGCATTTTGAAAACACCTCTTCAAGAATTGAAAGATATTCAAGTTGAATTGACCGTTCTTGATGGCGAGGTTCTATTCGAACGTTCGAAAACGAAAATTTAGTAAAGGGACATATTCCAATTACGAGAATGGAGGACTCCAATGTCAATAAAAGTCTCAAGCTGTCAATTTGAATTGCAAAAAGTAGATAACTTCTCTACTTTTAAAGATCAAGTTTTACGAGCATTTGACGATGTTCCACTTTCAAGTGATTATGTACTATTACCAGAGTTATTTACGATGTCTTTACTCACAACATTTAAGGATTACGAACAATTTACAGAAAAAGATAATGAGCAACTGGGTGTATTTTTAGAAGATTATATTCAGTTTTTTAATGAGCTTTCACAAAAGAGAAAACAAATTATTATCGCAGGTTCTACAATTGAGCCCACTGATCAAGGTTATTACAATACGACCTATATCTTTGATGGGAAAGGCAACATTTTTAAGCACCGGAAGACACATATTTTCCCTGCTGAATCTGCTTGGGACATCATTGAGGGTGATGAGTTAGAAGTATTTAACATCGGTCCTGTAAAATTTGGCGTTGCCATTTGTTATGAAATGGAAATTCCAGAAATTGCACATATCTATAGTCAAAAAGGGGCCGACATTATCTTCTGCCCTTCCTACACCTTCACTGAATACGGTTTCTGGAGAGTTCGTCATTGTGCTCATGCAAGAAGTATAGAAAACCAACTCTATGTAGTCCACTGTCCTACGATTGGTGAAATACCCGGACCGATTCATAACGGTTTTGGGACAACTGCTATTATCGGACCAGCTGACTTACCATGGACAACTAATGGCGTGATTGCAGAGGCTATGAGTACCTCAACTGCAGTCGTTACGGTTGAGCTGTCTATTGAAGATCTTTATGAAAATCGCAAAAACGGCGCTGCTACAACATATAAAGATCGTGTGCGTAGAAAAGAGATTTATACAATTAAAGCTCCAATCAATTGAAACTCTATACCATAGTTTGTTGTTGAACGAATGCTTTTACGGGTAGTTGCTCCCCCACTCATCCTTTTACTTTACTTAAGTCTTAAAGTTGGGGGCTTACTGCCAGTTCATGCGGGATAAATTAATGCCAAATTCAGAGGGGGATTTTATGAAGAACATTAAACTATTATTATTTATTCCGTTTATCGGAATGTGCCTCTTTTTGCCCTTTGCAAATAAAATAGAGCCTTATGTAGTCGGTTTACCATTTCTCCTTTTCTGGATTATTTTATGGATGATTTTATCGTCACTCCTGTTAGCAATTGTATATAAACTAGACCCTGAAAACCAAGGAGGAGATGAATAATGAATATTGCATTACTGATTATATTTGCATTTGCAGCGATTGCCCTTTTCCTTGGTATTAGAGCGACACATGGTAAGAAAATGAATGTAGAAGAATTTGCAGTTGGCAATAAGGGATTTGGTACATTATTCATTTTCCTTCTAATTGCAGGTGAAGTTTATACTACTTTTACGTTCCTCGGCGGTAGTGGATGGGCCTATTCTAATGGGGCAGCTGCTTTTTACGTACCTGCGTATATTTGTTTAGCATACGTATTATCTTACTGGATTGCGCCAAAGATTTGGACCTATGCAAAGAATAATAATATTATTTCTCAGCCAGAATATTTTGCTTCTAAATATAAAAGCCCGATTTTAGGATTAGTTGTTTCATTTTTGGGTGCCATCGCATTAATCCCATATATCGTTATACAGTTAAAGGGATTAGGCATTATTGTTTCGGAAGCGTCATATGGGGGCATTAGCTCCATTATGGCAAGTACAATCGGTGCCATTATCATTACAATCTATGTCACCATTTCAGGTATCCACGGCTCTGCATGGACAGCGGTGTTAAAAGATATCATGATTTTAGGAGTAATCATTTTTTTAGGAATTTATATTCCATTCCATTACTTTGGCGGTGTACAACCTCTTTTTGAAGCCGTCGAAAAAGTAAAACCGGAAAGCTTAACCCTTTCTACTTCAGGCTTGAGTATTTCTTGGTTTGTCTCAACAATAGTTTTAAATGCATTTGGATTCTACTTATTACCAAACTCCTTCTCAGTTGTTTTGTCAGCTAAAAGTGCCAAGTCATTAAAGAAAAATGCGATTACCCTACCTTTGTATACACTGTTACTTCTATTCGCATTTTTCATTGGATTTGCTGCCATCATAGAAATTCCAGGATTACAAGGGGCTGAAGGTGATCTATCGTTGCTTCGATTAACGATTCAAACATTTGATCCATGGATTGTAGGTGTTGTTGGAGCTGCAGGCTTGCTGACTGCATTAGTACCGGCATCTGTTATGTTAATGTCCGCCTCCATTGGATTAATGACTGGATTTTACAAACTCGTGAAGCCAAAAGCAACAGATCGCCAACAATTACTTGTTTCAAAAGTCTTCGTTTTTGCAATTATCGCTGTAGCATTCATCTTCACGATTACTGGAGGAAATGCACTGGCAATCTTAAATATTATGTCATACAGCCTAATCACACAACTCGTTCCAGCACTACTATTTAGTTTCTATAAAAATCGTATTTTAAATAAATTCGGTGCTATGGCGGGAATTTTCGCAGGTGTCTCGGTCGTCCTATATGGCGCCATAACATCTCATAAACTAATCGATTTCTTCCCGAACATCCCGCATGTGCTTAATGACATCAGTACGGGCATGATCGCTGTGATTATTAACTTTTGCGTAGCGATTATAGTAAGCTTAGCAACTAATCATCTAGTTGCGAAAGATAAGGAAAAAGTAGATACTCTTGCTGCATAAGAAGATAGACATAAAAATCGGGCGTTTATTCACAACGATGAATAAACGCCCTAATTTTGTTCTATCAGATTTCAAAGCTTCGAGACCAAAATATAATTATTTCAATATTGATAGTAGTTCGAGCATTATATTTTATTCTTGCAAATCTCTTCAACTCTGTTGGATTGATCATAGTTACATTACTTGCCTCCATTATTAGCTTATTAATAGATATTAGTCTATTATTCCACCATCTTTGCATTAACATAAACAATTTCCATTAATAAAATAGCTACCGCGAACATAATTAAATATTCAGTCTGTTTGGTGCCGATTAAGCCGCAAATTAATAGCAAAATACCGAGAATCGCCATTGTACTACCTACTAATTGTGCTAATTTGAATTTGTCTTTTACTCTTTTTTCGTTATATCCTGCTAATAGCCACGTTTGTTTTTTTACACCTACTAAATAACCCATTACTAGAAAGAATACACCTATTAATACTAAATTCATTTCCATTTAAATCAGCCTCCTAATAGTGTTTGATAATTGCAGGTACAATATAGAAAGGAATAAAAAGAGTTGACAACAGATACAATAAAATCAAATCCACTTCGAATTCTATCTTTAAAAATCCTTGATTATCAATAAATAAAATAATTACCAATAAAGCATTTAACAAAAACATACAACGTAATGACCACTTTGAAATATTGGCATTCACTCGATCATCGAATTCTATTTCTTCTTTTTGCATATTACTTCGCTTATATTTAGCAAATACAATTAAACATACTATACCTCCGAGAAGTACCCACTTTATTAAAGAATTATCAAGAAACTCCAGCACGATAATAAAGAAAAGAATGGGTATATATGTAAATAACTTAGTCATACTTCCTCCTCCATCCAAAATAATTTTTCAATTGATGTGTCTAATGCAGCAGCAATTAATAAACACACCTTAATCGTTGGGTTATATTTTTGTGCTTCGATTAAGTTCATAGTTTGTCTCGTGACACCAATAAGCTTCGCTATATCCCCTTGTGTTAAATTTCCAATTTCAATTCTTCTGACTTTAACATTGTTCTTTACTTGAATATCTTTCAATCAAAGGCCTCCTTCCATAAGACAAAAAATCGGTGTCACTTAGTTGCCGTTTCGCAATAGAATTTCTATAAATGTAAAAATTTACTATAATTTGAATTGTAACATATATTTTACTTTTGTCATATATACACGACAATTTTTCCTAAAAAAAATTGACTTGCAACAATCTACAAGTCGATTTCTCTTGAATTTACTGCGTTTTTCCTCCCTTATTATAAATACTTGAAATTTGAAATACCTTATGAAAATTGAACGTTCTTCTTATAAATATTGTCTCTGAAAGGATAAGCATTGTCACTACTAATTTAGCCTCGGTGTTTATAAAAAAGACGCGATGTTTTGTCCCTTTGGATCTGTTTATCTAATTTATCTAAAGGGATGTTTTTATAGTAATAAGAAAATCTGAACTGAAGGGCGGATTAAGAAACTGTTGAGTAGCAATAAAGTTACTCCACTAAAGGGCCATATTGTTTAGTAACCCATCTCCAGTAACATGGATGAATATGTAAGTTGGGAAAAAGTAAACTTCGAAACACTCTGCACTAGTTATACATATAATTCAAAATATACGCAAAAAATCCAACACCTATTGAAACTCTTCTAGTAATAAGAACGTATAGAAATACAGAAAGGAAGTGTCTATATGTTTTTTGGTGATATGATGTTTACATTTGCTCCGATATTTATCGGAATAATATTTATTATTGTTTTGGGTTTTATAATTTTCAGAATACTATCGAGTATTAAGCAGGGCATTAAAAATAAAAATTCTCCCCTTCTAACGGTGCCAGCAGAAATTGCCTCAAAGCGGATTCACGTTCAAGGTGACCATTCCCACACTACATATTATGTAACGTTTGAAGTACAAAGTGGAGATCGAATGGAATTAATTGTTGAGGGCAAGGAGTATGGAATGCTAGTTGAGCAAGATCTTGGTTTATTATCATTTCAAGGCACGCGTTATATTTCCTTTGAACGCCAAAAATAAGCATAAACGCTTTGCACCCGCTGTACTATTTTAGCCATTAGACGAGGAGTGCTGAATAATCGAAAAAGTAATCTGGGTTAAAAGTAAGATGAAAACGATCAGTGCAAAACAAGATGATGGCTTGGCTGTAGAGAACCAGTATTGAAAATTGTTTTTAACCCAACGAAGATGGTTGTTAAATATAAGAATACCGAAGTAATTGATGAACTAATTAGATCTAGTAATAATACGTAAGCAATTCTCAAGTTAGTTTTTCCACAATCGGGCGCATTTCTTTAGTAAGGAATGCGTCTTTCTTCATCTAAAGGGCAATTATATGGAATAATATTCTTGATGTTGGAATATACGTAAATTTGGAATATTTAAGCAATCAAAGAGCTATACAAAAGCAGTGTGTTCTGGAAATGCACTGCTTTTGAATTGAGTAGGGTACAAAGAATATAGTATCTAAGTGGGTAATTTGTTAAAATGAGTAAATAATTAAATTGTTATCTAATTTTAGGGAGAGAGCTGATTTATAGTGATTAATAACGGGAATCTACCAATTGTTTCATGGGTACTTTCTTTTCTATATATTTCAATATTCATTTTAGATAGGCTTGTATTTAATGGGAATCTATTTCAATTTGGAAGCGGCAAAAGCTTTAATCTGATGCAACAAAATGAATGGTATCGAATCTTAACAGGAGCATTTTTTCATAAAAATATTTTGCATTTATTAGCAAATGTTTTTGGTATTTACTACGTTGGACTTATTTTAGAAGATAAAATCGGCCATTTGATTTTTTTACTCATTTATTTAATTGGTAATATCGGTACTTACATAATTTATTCAATTCTTATATCTTATACTGACGGAAATGGTGCATCACCAGGAATTTATGCATTGATTACTTGTATTATTATTTTACATTTTAAGGATTCAACTTTCTTAAATCTAAACTTTAAATCCTACCCAGTTCAATTTACAATCGGGTATTTCATTATCGGCAATTTTTTTAATTTGGGTGCATTCACGGTTCATTTGATTGGTGTTGTTATCGGTGCGATTCTTACTTTCCTATTTCTAGTTGTCGGTATATTATTATAAAATTATCCTTTAAACATTTCTTATGTTAAATTACAATTTGATCTTCAACAATCGGGCGCATTTCCAGAGTAATGGATCTGTGCTTTTACATTAAAGGGCCATTAAAATAACGTTCCTCTTTTATAGGTAACGGATTTTTGGCGGGAGGCTAGAAAAATGGCAGAAAAAAAGTTTGATATTTTAATGTTATTTCAAATGATTTTTGCAATCTTAGTCATGTTGATTAGTATTTACGCTTGGGTTTCGGAAAACTATAACTTGCTACCATTGATGTTCATATTCATGAGTGCAACGTTCATTATTATTGGCTTGCGAGAATATAAAAGAACAAAAAATTTATCGTGGGGTATCTTCTATTTGTGCGTTTCGCTCTTCATTTTATTTGTTGCGGTTGAAGGCGTTATGATTAATTAAATAGACTTAATTAATCAACAGACTGCATTGGAGTTCAAGAAGAGGTGTTTTTAAAACACTAGATAACGATCTTCAACAATCGGGCGCAATTATTAAAAAGGAATTGTATCTTTTTTAGCCAAAGAGCCAAATTCTTTAATTAGTATGATTGGAATTATCTTGGGGAAAATATCACTAATTACAAATTGGGGGTACGTGAGTGAAGAAAAGTGTTTCATTTTTATTTTTATTCATTGGGTTTTTTCTTTGTATCAGTGGTGGATGGCAATCTGTTAAAGCAACACAAAAAACGAGTATAGAAAAACACTACCACGAATTAGGGTACAAATCTGTTTCAAATGCAATACAAGAAACTGAAGTCCATTATAAGACAAACTTAGTATTACCAAAAAAACTACCGCCATTAGATTTTAGCCACTCTTTTGGTAGGTTTAGCAAAGAAAACGAGTATCTTGAAATAGAATATTTAAATGAGAAGAAGCACTTAAATTATATTATTAATATATTTCCTGCGAAGTATGGTAATAAGCTACTTCCGTTTTCAGATACTAAAATAACTCTAAAAGATGGAACCCAGGCTTATTATTCAACTTCGGGAATGAATGAAAAAAGTGTTATGATCCTTATATTTGAAAAAAATAATTGGACGTATATGCTATGTATTCAGGAAAGTTTAATTGATAATCCTTTGTCTACTTTAGAAGAAGTTGCAAACTCATTTTAAATAAAAGAATACAACGATAAGTTTTTAAATTACTTATTAAACAACCAACGGATTCAACAAATCGGGCGCTACCCTTGAATAAGGGTAAGCACCCTTTTTTTCATTTAAACCAGCTAATAGAAACTGATTGTTATTCAATTATAGGGCGCTATTGTTGAGCAAACACAGGTAGAAAATGATTAAACTTTTTTATAAAAAATTATTCACTAGCCACAAACAACCCAAGCATTTTGACCAAACTTTTTTCAAAATGTTTGGGTTTCTTCTGTTGAAAAATCAATTTTTGTAGCATGCTTTTGATCAAACTTTATTACAAACCAACATTACCATCTGAAATTGAATTTCTAACTCCCTTTTTCATATAAAGTCACAACACAAGCTCCACCAAGACCTAAATTATGTTGCAATGCAAGTCTTGCACCTTCTACTTGTCGATTTCCCGCATCTCCACGCAAATGCCAAACTAACTCCGTACATTGCGCTAAGCCGGTTGCGCCAAGAGGATGGCCTTTTGACATTAAGCCTCCCGAGGGATTGATGACATATTTTCCGCCGTACGTATTGTCCCCATCTGCAATTAATTTTGATGCTTCGCCTTCACCACAAAGCCCTAATGCTTCGTAGGTGATAACCTCATTTGGTGTAAAACAGTCATGTAGTTCGATTACATCCACTTCTTCTGGACTGATTCCTGATTTTTCATAAACCTCCTTCACTGCACGTTCTGTCATACCTGCGCCAACTAAATGGAGGTTATCCTCAATGCTATCAGGCGTATCGGTTGTCATGGATTGAGCTACAATTTTCACTGTCTTTTGGATATTATGTTTTTTTGCAAAACGATCACTACAAACAATGACAGCTGCTGCGCCACATGTTGGTGGACAAGCCATAAATCTTGTGAGCCCTGGATAAACTATAGGCGCATCCATGACCTCAGCGAGTTGTAGTTCTTGTGTAAATAAAGAATAGGGATTGTTAACGGCATGCTTTCTTGATTTTAAAGCCACCTTGCCAAAGATATCCACTTCCGCATCATATTTTTTTAGATACTCTAAACCTGCAGCTCCAAATACTTTTAACGCAATCGGTCCATCTGGTAAATCAGGGTTTAATTTCTCGAAACTGTTGTTAAGCCATTGGAATGGCGATGTCCGATCTGTCCAATTATCACCTATAACACCCGGTTTCATCTCTTCAAAACCAAATGCAAGCACACAATCAGCTGCACCTGATTCTACTGCTTGGCGTGCCATGTAAAGAGCAGTTGAACCAGATGAACAGTTATTATTTACATTAATGATAGGAATTCCTGTCATCCCAACTAGGTATAGTGCTGATTGACCACAGGTGCTATCTCCGTACACATAGCTCGCATAAGCTTGGTTGACTTCTTGTAAGTCAATTCCCGCATCAGCAAGTGCTCCTCGAATTGCTTTTGATGCCATAATTTCATAGGGCTCATTTCTCCCCGGTTTTTCAAACTTAACCATGCTTACTCCAATTACATTTGCTTGACTTTCCATAAATACCCTCCTATTTTTTCGAATTATGTTTGATCATTTTACAACAAATCCACAAAAGACAGTTTCCTATTATCGTGGTGACATTCGGATGCCACCATCTAAACGAATAACCTCTCCGTTCAAATATTCATGCTCCATGATAAATGTAGCCAGCTCCGCATATTCTTGAGGTCGTCCTAGTCGTTTCGGGAACTCCACACTTTCTGATAATTTCTGAATCACCTTTTCGGATAATGTATCTGCCATTGGTGTCATAAATAATCCTGGTGCTATGGTATTCACACGAATGCCAAACTGAGATAAATCACGGGAAACTGGTAATGTCATCCCTGCTACGCCAGCTTTACTTGCACCGTATGCTGCCTGCCCCATTTGTCCATCAAAAGCAGCTACAGAAGCCGTATTCACGATTACGCCTCTTTCACCAGAATCGGTAAGTGGTACGTTATTTTTCATTTCATTAGCTGCTAATCTTAACACATTAAATGTACCAATTAAGTTTATACCAATGACTTTATTGAAATCTTCTAAAGGTAATACACCTTTTCTACCAATGGTTTTTCCTGATGTGCCAACACCTGCACAATTTACACAAACGTGAATCGCTCCAAAAGCTTCAATTACTTGGTTGATCCCATTTTGAACGGATTCATCATCAGCTACATTTACCAATGCGTACTGAACATTTTCACCAAATTGTTCGACTGCTTCCCTTGCATTCTCTTCATTTACATCAAAAATAACGACCTTTGCGCCTTTCTCTACTAATCTTGTTACAGTCGCTAACCCTAAACCTGAAGCGCCTCCCGTTACTACCGCTACCTTATCTTGTAGATTCATTTTCCAACAACTCCTCTAATTTAGATTGCTTACCCAAAACCCCTTGTTCTGCTAACCTCTGGATTGCTTCTGTATCAAAGCCTGCATCTTTTAAAATTTCTACCGAATGGGTTCCTGTTTGTACACCCGTGAAAAGGTACTCTGCTGGTCGTGTCGAAAACTTGATTGGAAATGCAATTTGTTTTTGTGTACCACCAGCTAGTTTAGGAACTGTAACAACTAAGTCCCTTGCCTCAATTTGTGGATGTTGAACTGATTCAGAGAAATGTAAAACTGGCTCGACACAACCGTCAAAATCATCTCCGAGAATCGCTAACCATTCATCAAATGTCTTTTCTTTGAAAGCAGTTGTTAGGACCTTTTTGTATGCTTGCTGATCCTGTAAACTTTCACTACTACTCAAATCAAATAACCTAGGATCTCCAATTAATTCACAAAGCCTTACCTGAAATTGTGGCTCCAAACTGCCAACCGAAAAATAGCGGTGATCTTTTGTCTCATAATAATCGTAGAATCCGCCACCATTTAACAATGACGATTCAGCTTCAGGTTCAATTCCACCAACCAAATAGCCGGATCCATACATAGCATTTAATGCAAAAACAGCATCCGTTATACTTAAATCGATAGATTGCCCTTCCCCTGTTTGTTGACGGTGATAGACGGCTGCTAATATACCAACCACCGCTGGAAGTGAGCCCCCTGCAAGATCTGCAACCTGAATCCCAGAAGGAACAGGGATTTGATTTTTTCTAAAGGAATAGCTTGTTGCACCTGCTAATGACAAAAAATTAATATCATGACCTGCTCTGTTTCGCAGCGGTCCAGTTTGACCATAACCCGTAATCGAGCAAAAGATAATTTTGGGATTAATCTGTTTCAACTTTTCATAGCCAATACCCAATCGATCCATAACACCTGGTCGAAACTGCTCAACGACAATGTCGTAATCCTGAACTAATTTATAAATGACTTCCTTTGCTTCATCATTCTTCAAATCCAATGCTAAAGATCGTTTCGAGCGGTTAAGATGTCCAAAAGCTGCCGACACATCGCCATCCATCGGGTGCAAGACTTTCGTAAGATCTTCACGATTTGGTGATTCCACTTTCAGCACATCAGCTCCCATATCTGCCAGCATCATCGTCGCAAATGGACCTGGCAATAGGGTTGAGAAATCTAAAACTTTCAAACCTGATAAAATTCCCACATTTATCCCTCCCTCGTATTGCTACTTTGCATCATGGAACTATATTTAGGACTTCCTAGCCACTGCTATTTCCCCAATACATCCTTACTAATAATTTCCTTCATAATTTCAGATGTTCCCCCATAAATACGCTGTATTCTTGCATCTGTAAAAGCTCTTGAAATTGGATATTCCTCCATATAACCGTATCCCCCAAATAACTGTAAGCATCCATCCGCAATACGACCTTGAGCTTCTGTTGCAGATAGTTTCGCAATGCTTGCATCTGCAGTAGACAGCTGGTTATTTTCCAAAAGCGCTAGACATTGATTGACATATGCTCGATTGATTTTTGCTTCGGTTGTCATTTCGGCGATTTTATGACGAATCGTTTGAAGTTTGCTAAGAGGCGCTCCAAACGCCTCTCTTTCATGCAGATATTTAACCGTGATTTCCAAAGCCCCCTCCATAGCACCACATGCACCAACAGCAAGAATCGTTCTTTCTCTTGGTAATTCATGCATCAATGTGATAAATCCACGATCTAGTTCTCCTAAAACTTGTCCCGTGGATACCAAGACATCTTCAAAAAACAATTCAGAGGTATCAGCAGAATGAAGGCCGATTTTCTTTAATTTCTTTCCTTTTGTTAGCCCTTTACTTGTAGCATCCACTATAAAAAGCGTCGTTCCTTTAGATGCAGGGACTGTTGGATTTGTTTTGGCTACAACAATGGCAAAATCGAAATGTTGACCATTCGATATAAATGTCTTCGAACCATTGATAAGATAATCACCAGTTTCTGCATTTTTGATCGCAGTTGTTTTAATCCCTTGAAGGTCACTTCCAGCACTAGGCTCAGTCATAGCAATTGCACCAACAAGTTCTCCAGATGCCATTTTAGGTAAATAATATGCCTTTTGTTCTTCCGTCCCCGAATTAAGAATGTAATGGGCTACGATATTTGAATGTACTGCTAAATTTCCTGAAATTGAATTAAATCCAAGCCGACTGAATTCGTCAATAATGCTTGCTGAAAACTGAAGAGGTGCTCCTAAACCACCATATTGCTCTGGAATATCTACACAAAGCAATCCTTCATCACCTAGCTTTCGCCACAGCTCTTTTGGAATAATTCCATCCTCTTCCCATTTACTGTAGTGATCTACAATTTCTTTTTTGGCAAACGCCTGAATTGTTTTTTTAAACAATGTGATTTCTTCTTCAATCGCTATTGAATTTTTCATCTTTAGTCCTCCTCCGGTGAATCTTTCAATCTATTTATATTGCAAATTCCTTGCCAAGTTTTTATTCTGCTAAATAAAGCTTTTTATTCACTTATGGTGTAAACTAAAATTAACGGAATATTGTAAATTGTAAATAAAATTAACGAGATATATTAACGGCTATTTTTTATGAAAATGTACTTGAAAGGATTTGATGGATGTGTTCATATCTGATCTCATGACAACGAATTTTAAATCCTGCACCAAAGAACAAACCTTAAATGAAATTCTCCCACTGTTTACACAAACTCAATCTAATATTCTTCCAGTGGTGGATAATAACCATAAATTGATAGGAATCATTACGAAGAACAAAATCTTTCAACTATTAACCACTCAACCATCTTTTGATATGACGATTGAACACTATTGTAATGATCGTCCCATTTTCCTTCGTCCAACTAATGATATAGATGAAACAAGAGCTATACTTTTGAAACATAATGTGGGCCACGCACCAGTTGTTAACGAAGATATGATTCCCATTGGAGTCATATCAACAGAGCAACTGCTTTTTTCGTATAATGTTGTCTATAGCCAACTATCCTCTATCCTTGAGATTGCCTATGATGCGATTATTCTCGTTAATCAAAAAGCAGAAATTACGATGGTTAATAAAGGGTTCACTGATTTGTTTGGATTAAATAGTAAGGATGTTTTGGGTAAATCTACTACAGATTTGTTTCCAGAATTAGAAGTTGAAAATGTCATTAAAAGCGGAATTAGCATTCACAATACTCCACAGGTTATTGAGGGACAACATTCCCTTATTTCGATCTTGCCGATCAAAGAAAATGGCGAATCAGTTAGCGCCATCTGTAAAGTAACTTACCGCGGGTTAACGCATTTACACGAAGCCTTAACAAAAGTGAAAAAACTTGAGAAACAGCTATCTGACTATAAAAATGAAATTAGTGAAATGAAAGGAACAAAGTACACATTATTTGATATTGCGGGTGAATCTGAAGCAATTCAAAAAGTAAAACACGAAGCAACATTAGCTTCTAAAAGTATGTCTACCATTTTAATTATTGGAGAAAGCGGGACTGGAAAAGAGTTATTTGCTCAGGGAATCCATACCGCTTCGAAGCAGCACGGATCCTTTGTCCAAGTCAATTGTGCTGCGATACCACCTGAATTGCTTGAATCTGAATTTTTTGGATATGCAGATGGGGCCTTTACTGGTGCTAAAAAAGGTGGTAAGAAGGGTAAATTTGAATTAGCACAAAACGGCACCATCTTTTTGGATGAAATTGGTGATATGTCTCTCACTCTTCAGACGAAAATATTACGAGTGCTACAGGAAAAAGAGTTTCAACCAATTGGCAGTTCTAAAACCATTCATCTAAATACGAAAATCATTGCTGCCACCAATCAAAATATTGAAAAACTCGTTGCAGATGGCAAGTTTCGAGAAGATCTCTATTATCGCCTTAATATTATGCGGTTAAATATTCCACCTTTAAGAGAAAGAATGGAAGATCTACCCGACATCATTCAGGCAATTATAAAACGATTGAACCAAAGTGGATTTTATATTCGAGGTGTCACACATTCTGCTTTAACAAAAATGTTGAAACATTCTTGGCCAGGAAATATACGAGAATTGCAGAATGTTATAGAAAGAGCCGCAAACCTAAAGTCTGGTGATTACATTGATGCCGATAATATTGCGGATATCAACACGCTCACGAAGGAAGTAGACATACATCCTAGGACAACCTCTACGTATAAAGATATGCTTGACACTACAGAAAAAGACCTCATTATCTTAGCTTTAAAAGAAGCTAAAGGAAATAAAACAAAAGCTAGCCAATTACTAGGCATCAGCAGACCATGGCTCTATGCAAAAATGAAGAAATATCATATAGAATAGAATTTCGTTATAACATATATAACTAAAAAGAGGTTGTCCTAGTCCAGAAAGTCATTAAACACCATTTAAAATTAGAGAGAATAGTAATTTTTCGTGGTGCTAATCCGTTGATTTCCGTTCCGGGTGGATGCTTTCCGTGGGGCGTGAGTTGAGCCTCCTCCTTCGCTACGCTTCGTGCGGGGTCTCAAGCTTCACGCTAATCCCACAGGAGTCACCACCCTTCACTCCAATCAACTTTTTATAAAGTTTAAAGTAAATTACTCTTCTTCTCTAATTGTGTAAATAGGATTTAGCAAGAGTAATTAACTTTTCACGTCCGATATTACCTCTTATTTCAAAATTAATACCTTGGTCTTGATTGTTTTTTACTACCAGCGTAATCATTTTTCCATTAATAAAAATTTGAATTGATATTTATAAATTTCCTCTTAAATCTAAGTTATATTAACAATTGTGTTTAACAGGTAGATAACATAAAAGGATGAAACGATACGCTCGCTCCATCCCTTTATGTTTTCGGTTCTTTTATGCTATGTTAATCTTTATTGTTGTTTATAAATATAAAATAAGAACTGTTAAAAATATGATGATAAAAAATGTAATAATCGTATAGCCAATATATCTAATACCTTTAGGTTGTTGTTTTAAATGCCATTTCTTATTACTAGATGGAAAACCCATTGCCTCATTATCTGATTTTAAAGGGTTGAAAATTTCATTCTCACTTGATGTTTTATTTTCCTTCATGCGAATTCCCCCTTTGTAATAACTATAGTTTATATTATACACAACAATTCCTTTAATAACATTTTATTACTTTTTATTTAAATTTCCCAATTCGTCGTCAATCTTTGCATATCCCCCTGTTATTTTGAAACTAACGCAGAAATATCTGCTTTTAATACCAATTCGCCATCGTTTTTAAATGACAATAAAAGCAAAGTAACTTCCCCATCTTCCTTTCTTTCTTGCTTTTTAATAACCTCAGTCGTGACATAAAGGACATCATCAGGAAATACTGGTTGAACAAACTTTAAATGATCAATCCCTGTCCCAGCGATGAGATTGTCACCCAATACGTTTAAATCCGTCCAAAGCTTAAAGGAAACGCTAATCGTATGTAGCCCTGAAGCAATAAGTCCTCTAAATCTACTTTGTTTTGCCTTTTCCTCATCAATATGCATATATTGTGGATCAAACTGTAAGGCAAAGGAAATAATTTCATCCTTTTTCATCTTATAAGATTCTGTCTCAAACTTTTGTCCAATGATTATCTCATTAAATTTCAATTTCATCACCTCAATCCATATCTTGCAATTACCATGCCAAATAATTTACTCTTATGGCTTATTTAAGAATACAAAAACAGATTGTAAAGCTTCCTTAACGACTGCTGTTTAGAATACTTTACAGATTGTAAATAGTTTATTACACAGCTTTTTTACCATAAAATTAAAATAGCGATACTAATTTACATTTATAAGAAAGTATTTGATAAAATAGATTTTGTAAAATAACACAAATTAACAGTTCTCTTAGTGGGCTATTAGGAGTGATTAAGAAGTTGGGATATTTAGTTATTGCATTAATAATAGTTGCAATTGTATTTGGGGGATACCACTTATTAACGAAAAATAAGAAAAAACTAAAAAAATTTAGGGAAGAATGGGAGTCCGGAGAGTTTTTTCAACGTAGTGAAGATGATCAATCCGTAACAATGTACTGGGAAAATAAAAAAAATAATAATCCCAATTATGACGGTGTTGACCAGTTGACGTGGGATGATTTAGATATGCACAATGTTTTCCAAAAAATTAATTACACGCAGACTTCGGTCGGATCAGAATATTTATTTAATCAGCTTCGAGATATAGATCCAACTCATGAAAATATACAAGATGAAGAAGAACTGTATAAATTACTTGAAAACAATCAGGCCTTAAGGGAAGAGATGCTATTAATACTATCCGGACTTGGAAAAAAGGATTATACAAACTCTTCTTCATTTTTCTATGAAGAGTACAGTAAAATTAAGTATGCAGCTATTTATGTACTTCTCGCATTATTACCATTTGCTTCGATTTTTCTGATGTTTTTCAACCTAAAATACGGGATTCTGAGTTTAATAGGATCTTTTCTAATGAACACTACAATATACTATAAAAACAAACTTAAATTAGAAAATAGTTTGTATTCTATATCTTATATAGCATCCATCATTCACACTGGGAAACGCTTTGCTTCTGTTAAAAACCCACAATTTACAAACTTAGCAAACAAGTTTAAGAAAAATGTGGAACCAATCAAAAAGGTTTTATTTTTGGACAGACTAGCTTCAATTGGTAGAGGCGAAGGAGATATCGATGCTTTTTTTGAGTATATTCGAATAATATTTTTATTGGACTTTATTTCATACAACAATATCATTAAAACGATTTCAAATAATAAAGTAGAATACCGTGAATTATGGGAACTGATTGGGCAACTGGATGCAGCAATAGCTGTTGCATTTTACCGTAAATCACATAATGAATATTGTACCCCTACTTTTGTGAAGAAAGAGGAACTTTCGTTCAAGAATATGTTTCATCCACTTATTAAAAATCCAGTGACAAATTCATCGATATTAGGCAAGAGTACACTCATTACAGGGTCAAACGCATCAGGAAAATCAACGTATATTAAAGCAATTGCTATTAATGCGATCTTGGCACAAACAATTAATACAGTTTTAGCAGAAAGCTGGACAATGAAACCAAGTTATATCGTAACTTCAATGGCAATTCAGGATAATGTACTAGATGGAGACAGCTACTTTATAGCTGAGATCAAATCACTTAAACGTATTATTCAATTGTGTGAACAAGGTAAACCGTGTATATCATTTATTGATGAAATACTGAAAGGGACAAACACAATTGAAAGAATAGCAGCATCAGCCTCCATAATGGAATGGCTTTCTTTAAACAAAGGCATGAATATCATTGCTTCACATGATATTGAACTAACTGTAATGGCTAGTAGTGTCTATGAGAATTATCACTTTAGTGAATCAATTGAAAATGGCAAAGTTTATTTTGATTATACAATTCATCCTGGAGCATCGAAGACAAGAAATGCTATTAAGCTTCTTGAAATACTGAATTATCCAGAAAACATCACAATCAAAGCAACCAAATTAGCTGAGTATTTTACCGAGCAGAATGAATGGGAAGAAATAAAAGAAAGTAAGTAAGATTCCTACAATAAGAAAAATGATAGTCGAATGTTGTTTATTTACAATTAATGAAACAAATCATTCTCTTAGAACGTATTAAAAATAAAATACAATTTGTGAGGAGACAAAAAATGAGTGTCGCTGTTAAATATCAAGAAAGAGTTAAACAGGATTTAGAACTAAACGAACAAATTATTGATGTCATCGCTGGAAGAACGGCCCCTACTAATTGGGTAATGAAACTTCTTCCTGAAATTTCTTGGCTTACAAAAGAGAATATGCCAATGGTATTAGCTATTACAGACCAAAGATTACTTGTCTATAAACAACAAATAAATTTGGACATTCAGCTCGCTATTGGAATACATCGTTCTGATATAACTGAATGTAAAGACGCAAATGGTCTACTAAATGGAGCAGTTCAAATAACACTAAAAGATAATCAATCTTACAAGTTTGTTTTTAAAAAGGAACTTGTTCCCGCTATTCTAAAAGAAATAAACAAGTAATTGCCAAAAGAGGACATTGAAGAAAACAGTGTCCTCTCTATTTTTTATTATATCAACAATAATTATTTACAGAGCCTAAATAAAAAAGACCGTAGAGAAACTCGTTATTCTACGAGTTTCTTTACGGTATAAACCTCGAGCATATTGCTCTTAGCTCCTTTTATATCACCAATCCCACTTGTACCTTTTCTCCATCAATCTTCACATCAAAAGTTTCCTTTACTTCAATACTTTCATTGTAATAAAGGTTGTTCACTAATAGCGAGGATTTTAATAGCTCTGTGAATCTTTCAATGACTACTGTATTCCCTTTAAATGCAAGATCAATGTATTGCTCGACTGGTAGGTTTAGATGTTTCCGTTTTTCTTGTACCTGTCGGATTAGTTCACGGATTTGACCTTCCTGTTTTAAATCCTCTGTTAATCGAATATCTACCAAGACTTCAAATTGTGCTTCCTCTGCTAAAGCAAATCCTTCTGGTACATGAACATCCTTAAGGATATGTTCACTAAGTAATGTCAACAGTGCACCATCTAATGTAAATTCAAGCTTTCCTTCCTGTTTAAAGGTTGTTTTCTGATCTTCCTCAAGATGTGTTACAAGTTCCTTAATCTTATTCACGTTTTTGCCAAATGCCATTCCGGCTGTTTTGAAGTTGAGCTTATACTCGACAGTCAGGAACTCATCTAAGCTATTCACCCATTGAATTTGCTTTATATTTAATTCATCCTGAATAATAGTTGAATATGATTCGAGTCCTGAATTTGGTGTTACTACATTCATCGTAGCTAAAGGTTGTTTTACTTTAATACCCTCCGTATTTCGAATTCTTCTTCCAAGCTCCACAATCTTCAGTACTGCTGCCATTTCATCCTCAAGTTGAAGCTGAATTTCCTCTTCATGAACCTTTGGATAATCGGCTAAATGTACAGATTCCCCTGTCAATTTAGTATAAATTTCATCTGTAATATAAGGTGTAAAAGGTGCTGCAAGCTTACTTACAGTTGTTAATACTTCAAATAAAGTACTGTATGCAGCAATCTTATCATCAGATAGTCCATTTGCCCAGAAACGAGCGCGTGAACGACGGATATACCAGTTACTAATCTGTTCCAAAAGCTCACCAATTTCTCTACTCGCCTGAGTAAAATCATACTTTTCCATCGCCTTTTCAACAACTTGAACTGTATGATTCATGCGGGAAAGAATCCATTCATCTAGCTTTGTACGGACACCTTTTTTTCTAACATCATATTGAAAACCATCAATATTTGCATATAACTGATAGAAATGAAAGACGTTATCAAGTGTATCAACAAATTTAGATTTCGCTTCCTGGACAGTTTTATGTGAAAAGCGCTTTGGATTCCACGGTGCACTGTCCGTCATAAATGACCAGCGAAGTGCGTCTGCACCGTACTGCTCTATCATCTCAACTGGATCTAACGCATTCCCCTTACTTTTCGACATTTTGCGTCCTTCACCATCTAACACATGACCAAGGGATAATACACTTTTATATGGAGCCTGCCCCTTATATAAAGTAGAAACTGCTAAAAGACTATAGAAAAATCCACGTGTTTGGTCAATGCCTTCGATGACGACATCTGCTGGGAATTGCTCTGCAAACTTAATGTCCTGATTAAATGGATAATGTTGCTGTGCAAATGGCATGGAGCCGCTATCAAACCATACGTCAATTACTTCAGGAGTACGATGCATATCTCCAGAACAGTTTGGACAACAACCAACTACTCCGTCGATATATGGCTTATGCAGCTCAATATCTACTATAGGATTCTTTGAAAGCTGCTTCAGCTCTTCCATACTCCCCGGTGCTACCTCATGTCCGCAGCAATCACATTGCCAAACATTTAATGGTGTACCCCAATAACGATTTCGGCTAATATTCCAATCAATCACATTTTCTAAGAAGTTTCCGAATCGACCGTCCTTTATATGATGAGGATACCAATCCACTTCTGCATTTAAATTCAATAATTCATCACGATGATCGGACATTTTAATAAACCAACTATCTGTTGCGTAATAAAGAAGTGGTGAATCACAGCGCCAGCAATGCGGATAACTATGCTCGTATTTTTCCTTATCAAACAATACGCCTTGCTCTGCAAGCATTTTAATAATGTCAACATCACAATCTTTTACAAATCGTCCTTCTAGTGGAGGAACTGCTTTTGTATATCGTCCTTGCCCATCCACAACATTGACAAAGGAAAGTTTATTTTTTTGAACAACTTTATAATCATCCTCACCGTAAGCAGGTGCGATGTGTACAACACCAGTACCAGATGATTCAGTAACATAGTCTGCCAACACGACTTCATGACCTTTTTCAACTTTGACAAAATCAAGTGGTGCCACATATTTTGTTCCCTCGTAATCCTTTCCGTACTTTTCATCTAAAACCGTCATATCTTCACCAAATAGTTTTGATACTAATGATTTCACGACAATGTAAATTTTATCGTCTTGTTGCACACGTACGTATGTTAAATCTGGATGTACTGCTAATGCCACATTCGCAGGTAAAGTCCAAGGCGTCGTCGTCCATCCAAGAAAATACTCATTTTCTTTTCCAACTAGTTTAAACATAGCAGTTACTGATAAATCTTTTACATCTTTATACCCTTGCGCCACTTCATGTGAACTCAATGATGTTTGACAACTTGGGCAATACGGTGAAACGCGATGGCCTTTGTAAAGCTCTCCAGATTTATGAACATGGCTTAAAATTGCCCATACCGATTCAATATAATCATTTTCAAGTGTCACATAAGGATTCTCCATATCAATCCAGTAGCCTAATTGCTTAGTAAAGCTACGCCATTTTTTTTCATAGCGAAAGACGGATTCCTTACATTTTTTCACAAACTTCTCAACACCATATTCTTCAATCTCTTGTTTGCCTGAGATGCCAAGCTCTTTCTCAACTCCAAGTTCAACAGGTAAGCCGTGAGTATCCCAACCAGCCTTACGCTCCACATAGTACCCCTGCATTGTTTTATAACGTGATACGATATCCTTCACTGTACGACCAAACGCATGACCAACATGTGGCATGCCGTTTGCTGTTGGTGGTCCTTCGTAAAAAACAAAGGGTTTCTTACCTTTTCGATTAAAAACGGACTTCTCAAATGTATGTGCGTCATGCCAACGCTCTCTTACTCTAGTTTCTCGTTCAAAAGCTGATTCTTTCATCTGTAATTCCTCCTATACATTTGTATAAAAGGCATACAAAAAACACCGCCCCCTTCGCAAAGAAAGGGACGGTGTTACCCGCGTTTACCCTAATTCTATTGAATAAATCCGATCTCAATAGCACTCAGCGACGTACAATCATACGCGTTCCTTTTAACGGTAGAACCCCGAGTTGACTTACTGTCCATTCAGCCAACTATCTCAGAGACGATTTTCATTGTTTGTTTGAACACTGATTCACACCACACATCAGCTCTCTGTTGATCAATACAAATAACTACTCTTTCTCTTCCACGAATTTGTATGCTTTTATTAATAAACAATTATAAATGGAGCAATTGCCAAAAGTCAAATTCAAATTACTTAAAATTAAGAATTATAGATTTATTCCATGTGAATTTCACTCTTCATCGAAATAGTAAGACCAGCTTGCAGTTCACATTTTTAAGTTTTTGTTTAAGAAATCCCGACTAAAACTCCTCTTTGGATCCTCTATGTTGATTCTTATATCACCGATTCCTTAGTTCCCAATCAGTACTTGTAAACTCAGGTGCGATGTTTTTTTGATCCGTTTTAATTTGAGGTTGCAACACATACCATCCTCTTTCATTTACAGTGCTGTCAGTAGTATATCGGAAGCGAATAAACTTCGTTCCCTCTGGTATTTGGTAAGACTGTTCTTGCCATTGATCACTAGCTCCTGTAAAGAATCCAAGCTCATTCCATGTTGTTCCATCTAAAGATATTTCAACATTTCCGATATCCGAACCTTCTTCCATTCGGTACCACGTTAGAAAAGAAAGAACGGACGGCTTTTGAATGTTCACTTTAGCCTGTAATATGGCATTTTTTTGGTCACCATATCCGGCAAACCATGCATTTTTATTTCCTGGAATAGCGACTGGGATGGCATCTGCAGCCTGTCTTGCCACAAGTCTTCTCGTTTGATTTATAGATTCGGTATTACGTGTTGGATGTACACGATTGGTTAGCAAGATAACGATGGCTTTATTTTTGGGGCTAATGACTAAAGAAGTTCCTGTATAACCTGTGTGCCCTATTGTATTCACATCCGTTAATCCATCCATATACCATCCTTGATTTAAATCAAATCCAAGACCATGGTCATTGCCAGGAAACGCTTGATTCATATTTTGCTCCATTAATTTAACCGTCGAAGGTTTTAAAATGAGCGCTTTACCATATTTTCCATCATTTAAAAACATCTGTCCTAAAATTGTTAAATCATGCGCGGTAGAGAACACGCCTGCGTGGCCAGCTACACCATCTAAAGCCCATGCATTTTCATCGTGAACTTGCCCCCATACAATGCCTCTTCCAGTCCACGGCTGATATTCTGTAGCAGCAATTCTAGGTTGTAAATAAATGTCAGGATTGTACATAGTATCTTTCATACCTAATGGATCCGTAATATATTGTTTAACATATTCATCCAGTCTTTGCCCTGTCATTCTTTCAACAAGAACACCCAATGTAATCATATTTAAATCACTATACGTATACTTCGAACCAGGTGGATTCGCAAGACTATGTTTTAAAACGGCTTTTAAGCGCTCTTCTCTAGATGCTCTCATTTTATATAACTCGATTCCTTGTTCAAATCCAGATGTATGGGTCATCAGTTGACGAATTGTAACATTCTCTTTCCCGTTTTCTGCAAATTCAGGTATATACTTTGCTACTGGGTCGTCGAGTTGAAATTTTCCTTTCTCATATAATTGCATTGCTGCAATGGTAGTAAAAATCTTACTAATCGAGGCAATATCGAAAATAGTATCTTGTTTCATTAGAATAGGTTGGTCTGCTTCAGTAAATTGATCATCCAAATATCGGTAGGCATATCCATATGCTTGCTCTTTTACTGTGATACCTTTTCTTGTAACTGAAACAACTGCACCAGGCATCACTTTTTGGTTGAATGCATTTTGAATAACTTGATCGATTTCGTTCAAAGGTGCCTCAACCATTCCTGCATCCTTTGGTTTACCATCACGTATAAGTTGTGCTGATGAACCTGGATGATCCCATGAAAATTTATCATACTGATAGTTCACCTCAATTTTTTTAAGTTTTGATGCATTAGTAAAGTCTAGAATTCCTAATGAAAATGTCGCACTTATTATGCCAATTGAACATGTTTTCCATAACCACGTTTTCAAACGAATCCCCCCTATTTATATTGCAGCCCGAATCCAAAATCATATAGTTTAGGTATTGTTACGGGTAACTTTCCATTTGGTTGAATCTCCCCTGTTAATACTTTAGTTAGCGCTCGTGTTGATATATCACGATTACCATATGTCAAGATATTTGCATCTACTTCTGGAAAGGCCATAATGTCATAAGGGTTTCTCATAGATGCTACAACAACAGGTTTTCCTGTTTGTTTCAAAGCTTTTACGAGTGATTGTTGTGCACTATTCGTATTGGCATTATAGGTCGTCACAATAATAACATCCACATTTTGAGCTTTAGTCACTGCTGTTTGAATTTGAACAGAAGAAGGGGTTGTACCGGTAATAGAATCAATTGAATTCATCCCTTTTTCTAAGAGAAACGTAGCTAATCTTTCTGAATTTGCGACTGTTGGTCCTGTTACTAAAATTTTTTTCCCCTTATGTAGCGGTAATATTTGATGATCATTTTTAATTAATGTAATGCTAGTTTCAGTCAATTTATCTGCGATCTTTAAATTTTCAGATACTCCAATGCTACCTATTGCTTCTTTTTTAACGAAAGGCTGTTGAATAATTCCACGTTTATATTTTGCAAGTAAAATTCTAGAGACAGACTGATCTAATCGTTGTTTGCTTATTTCTTTTGACTTTACAGCTTTTAGCACGGCATTATATGCGATTTCTACATCTGGTGGATTAAGTAAAATGTCTGCTCCCGCTTGAAATGCTACTTTAGGTATTTCATCCATTGGCAAAACATTTGCCCCGGACATATCTAAACTATCGGTTATAATTAACCCATCATATCCTAATTGTTTGCGAAGGACCCCTGTCATAATTGGTTTTGATAAAGTCGCAGGAAGCCCAGAGTTATCAAGAGCCGGAACAACTATATGCGCCGTCATGATGGCATCAATGCCGTTTTGAACGGCTTTTTTAAATGGTTTTAAATCCACATTATTTAATGTTTGCAGATTATGATTCACTATCGGTAAGCCATAATGTGAATCTACATTTGTATCTCCATGACCTGGAAAATGCTTTCCGGTTGCAATGATATTTTGACTTTGAAGCCCATTGGCCTGGCGGATTCCTAATAAAGCAACTAGATCTGGATTTTCAGAATAGGATCTCACACCGATTACTGGATTTTCTGAATTTACATTTACATCTAAATCAGGAGCAAAGTCCATATTAATGCCTAAGCTTTTTAATTCTAATCCCATAATTTCAGCTGATTTCCCTGCTAAATCTGCAGATCTTGTTGCACCAAGTGCCATATTACCTGGGAATACGGTAGCAGGTTCTGTAATACGTGCAACAACTCCCCCCTCTTGATCTGTAGAGATGAATAAGGGAATTTTTGACCCTTGTTTAAGAGCAATTTCTTGTAATCCATTTGACAATGATTGTACCTGACTCAGCTCAACAGGGGTTCCAATGTTTTGAGACCAATTGAAGTATATGACGCCACCAATATGATATTTCTCAATAATTTCCTTAAAGTTTGCCCCGCCACGTTTCTTCTCTATGTTGATTGCATCATAATCTGGATCAATAGGTGTTTTTCCGTAAGCATGTACGATAAAAAGTTGTCCTACTTTTTCTTCTATTGTCATGAGCTTTACTTTCTCTTTAACCCACTTTTTTGCCATTCTTTCCTCATTACCATTTGAATTTTTCTTCGCTTGAGACATAGGAACATTTGATAATGTAAAAAAAAGCATTAGTGTCAAAATGAAAATAACAACCCTTTTCTCCATTTAATCTACCCCTTTGCTCAATATTTTAGTCCTTTCACTTTCAAGTCTAACACTTCATATATATTGATCTATTCAACTTTGTATCATTTTATCAGAAAATTTATAATATTTAAATTTATTTCGTGAAGTTTTTCATAAATATTGGAACTATGACTAATGATAGTAACTTAGTATGCTTATCAGTTAGTTTTAGATGTTGACGTGTCGATCCATCTTTCATAGAAAAAAATTAATTTCAATTAATGTTGTAACAATATTAGTGTACGACACATAGTATGTGAGTATACTGTATCACATATAGTAAATAAACAAGGAGGTGGGTGTGGTGTATGAGCACTTTATTGAATTCATTAACGACAGAGCTTAGGAGAGGGACATTGACTTTAGCTGTTCTAAGTCAATTACAAACTCCCCAATATGGATATTCACTCGTTCAATCATTGGAAAAATCAGGTGTTTCAATTGACCAAAGTACATTATATCCTTTGCTTCGCAGATTAGAAAAACAAGAGTTAGTATCGAGTAGTTGGGATACTGCTGAGAGTAGACCTCGTAAATATTATATTTTAAGTGAATATGGATTAGAAATTTTCATGCAGTTAAAAAAGGAATGGATAAAAAATTCGAAAGTTCTGTACGGATTATTAGACGAGGAGGAAGATAAATGAATCTGATTGATATTTATATAAAAGAAGTTACTAAGAGACTTCCTGAAAATAATCGTGAAGATATTAAACTTGAGTTACGGTCCACCATAGAGGATATGCTACCTGATGATTACAATGAAGAAAATGTAAAGGCGGTTCTTGAAAAATTAGGGAGTCCAGTCACGTTGGCTAGTGGTTATCGAGATCAGCCAATGCACTTAATTGGTCCACGCTATTTTGATGTATATGTGACGCTTCTAAAAATGATTTTACCGATTGCCGCTGTCATTTCGTTAATTTCAATGATTGCCGTATATTTAATTGGATATAGTGGAGAACAAGCGGTTATTAATATTATTTGGAGGCTTCTGGGCAAAGGAATAGATACCATCATTGAAGTAGCGATCCAAGTATTCTTTTGGCTAACACTTGTGTTTGCTATTTTAGAAAGATCAAATAAAGAAAGAGATGAGCAGCCATTAACAGCAAGCCTTAAAAAATGGACTCCTGATGATTTAAAAAATATCCCCTATGTCCCTAAGAAAAAAACGATTTCAAAAGGCGAAGTATTTGGAAGTTTAATGTGGACTGCGATTTGGTCAACTATTTACTTTTATGCGAATCATCTTGTAGGTGTATATGAACGCGGAAGAAACGGACTTGAATTGGTGACTCCAACTTTTAATCAGGAAGTTTTACTTGGATATTGGCCAATCGTTCTTGTTGTAATTGGTATCGAAATAGCATTAGCTCTTTATAAATTAATAAAGGGGCAATGGACAAAAGGAATAGCAATTTGTAATACTGCATTCGAGCTTATTTCAACCATTGTATTCATTGTTATCCTAACAAATCCGAATCTGATGAGCCAAGATTTTATTACGTATATAGCTGATTTATTTACCATAACAGTTAATCAATTTGAAACACGGATAGTTAGCGGCGGAATTTCCATCTCTATTTTATTTGCAGCAATCAGTGTATTTGAAGGTTTCCGCAAGGCTAAAATAAAAATGAATTAATTATTAATATCGTACGATTACCTCCCCTTCATATCTAAATCCATAAATGACCGAAAATAGACAATTGCATATACATTTTCAATTATCCCGCATAAATTATTACCAGATCATTTCAGGGGAGTTCTTCTCCCCTTTCTAATTTCAAGAAAAATTGCGCTTTCCCTCCTCTTCCTCTCCCATTTTAGTAGCACTTTTTATTTCGAATAGTAATCGATCTCCTGTTTAGGTATTTGCTAGGTTAATAACACAGTTCAAATTTTTGATATTTCCCCCATATTTACTTGCCCATTTTTGATTAGTTTAATATGAAAAATTTATTTCTGGATAGTTTCAATTAACAGACATACAAGTTGAAAAAAATAGTTATTAATAATGGTCATATTTTAACTAATCCAGTACATATTATATAAAATATATTTTTTGATGAAATGAAAAAGGAGGTGCGGAATTATGACAAAAGTAGTTTTAATAAATGGCAAGTATTTAGCCATCTTAAATGAATCACAAGTTATTGAAACAAGAGAATTACCAGAAGGTGTTAACCTTGGTGCGATGGGAGAAGTTGAATACGACCACCAGACCGGTCAAATTATTATTGATGGACAGATTATTTAATCTGACTCCATCTTTTTTTATGATTAAATCTTTTCTTTCGATTCCTGTTCCGCTACAGACGGCGCTTTCCACGGGCTTGCCTTCAATCTCCTCTTCCAAACACGATGTTGATAACGAAGCCGTTGCCGCAGGACGTGGCGTTTTTGGACTTTGTTCCTTTAAATACGTTCCTACGGGGCTTTCAATCGCTTTATTTCCAAATAAAAAACAGCTACCTTCACTATGAGAAGGTAGCTGTTTTTAAATTGAGGACTGATTGCCTTGTTGTCCTCTTATTATAAAAAATACTTTGTAAGTGCTTTCTTATTGGTTTGCAAGAAAATGTTAAAGAACTGTGTAGACTGTGAATTTTCCCAGTGTAAAGTACCGCTTTTACCAAATAAACAATCCTACAAGCATTGCACTTAATAATGAAACAGCAATACCACTGATAAGAAGTTTCCACACATTTTTACCGATAATCGCTGATTTCTTTTCGTTTAAAAGTGAGCTAAATGCGCCGTAAATCATACCAATTGTACTGAAGTTCGCAAATGATGTTAAGAATGTTGCTGCTACCGCAACAGTATGTGGAGCCATTGAATGAATATGTTTCGTTAAATCTATCATAGCAACGAATTCGTTGGTTGCTAATTTCATCCCCATTAGTTCTGCAACATACATAGCATCTTTTGTGGGTAAACCAAGCAAATATGCAAATGGACTAAAGATGTACGAAAAGACTTTTTGAATCGTTAATCCATGAACTACTAAACCTAAAATTCCATTCACTGCAGCTGTTAAAGCTACATAGCCAACAAGCATTGCCGCAATAACGATGACCATGTTCATACCAACTAGCATACTGTTAGAAATGGTTGAGAAGAAATCCTTCTTCTCTTCTTTAGTTGGTTTATAAACGATATCCTCTTCGTTTGGAACGTCAACTGGATTCAGCATATTGACAACAAGCAAAGCGTTTAAACAGTTTAGCGGAATCGCACAGAAAACATACGTCGCTGGAACCATTGATAAGTAAGCGCCTACAATAGATCCACTAATACAACTCATACTCATAATCCCAAAAGTAAGTAAACGATTCTCTTTTAAATTATCCAATTGATTTCGAATAACAGCTAATGCTTCCGTGTTTCCTAAAAACATCATTTGGATAGAGTAGAAACTTTCTAATTTTGGTAATCCTGATACTTTAGATATTACCCAACCTACTTTATCAATAATCCAAGTCAAAATACCGAAGTAAGATAAAATATCAAAGAATGTAACAATGAAAATAATTGGCACCAATGCACTGAAGAAAAAGTCCACATTGTGATGTGCTAAAGCACTTGGCCAAACAAATGAAATCCCCTCATTTGCACACTTAATTAGCCAATTAAAGAAGTCGGCAATCTTATTAATAATCCAACCACCGATCGTCGTTTTTAACATAAACCACGTAATCAGTACTTCAGCTATAAGAATTGTAACAATGGCACGCCATTGTATTTCTTTCTTGCGAGGCGAGCATAGGAATACGATTCCCATAACAATAATTAACCCCAACATGTTCAATAAAAAATACATATAAGCAACTCCTGGCTATAAGAATAAGCAACAAAAAAGCCCTTACATTTTTCACAATTGAAAGAATGAAAAGTAAGCGCGTCAGAGTAAAAATAGTCCAATTCACTTGAAAAACTACTTTTATTCAAACTTTCCTGTAGTTAAGTAATGAAGGATTCTAAGTATTAACAATCATTCCATCAATGATTCAATACAAGGAAATACTTTTGTTTAATTGATAAGAATATTACACTCCGCAAATTGAATTATCAATATTTTATCATTTAGTCGCAATAATAAAATTAACTTGAAAATTCTTAAAGGTCAGACGACTAACTTTTATAATGTACAAAAATTAATTTTCTCTACAATATTAGTTATTCCACAAATTCATGTTTCTAATCAATCACTTATCATTTATGTTTATTCAAGAATGAATCAATTCCATAATTGTATTTCTAGATAAAAAATACGAACACATTATTTGCTTGATTAGAATAAAAGATTAGCTCTTCATTCCGCTACAGACGGCCGCTTTCCCCGGGCAAGCATCAAGCCTCCTCCTCACTTCGTTCGTGCGGGGTCTTGATTCGCTTGCTCTTCCCGCAGGAGTCGCCGTCTTTCGCTCCATTAGAAATATTCTATAGGATATGGAATGAAACAGCGTTTATTCAAATTTATTATGTTCACATTTTTATGCTAAACATCGAATTATAAAATTGATTTGAATAGGAAATAATAATTTTCTTTCCCCTTTATTTCCCAATAGCTCAAAATCTTGATACATAAGAGTTAATTTTCATTTTTTTCAGAAAAAACTTTTTTAAATTTTTATGAACAAAATTCTATTATAATGAAATTATCTTTTTATGAAGAATTGAAGTGCAATTTTTGACAAATAACTGCGGACAAAGGGATAGTTGGGAGAGTAAAAATGCGCAATATTATTACCATCATAATTGGTTCTGTTTTAGTTGGGTTTGCTTTTAATTTTTTTCTAATACCGCATAAAATTCTAAGCGGTGGATTAAGTGGCATTGCAATAATTCTAGGTATTGTCACTCCTTTAAATACAGGTGTGTTAAACTTCTTATTAAACCTACCTTTACTTATAATAGGATTATTAAAATTAGGAAAACGATTTATTGGTTACACGATTTTGTCAGTCATTGTACTTTCAGTTAGTCTATATGTAATTCCTGTTTACGACATATCAGATGAACCTATTTTAGGGTCGCTTTTTGGTGGCGTTCTAGCAGGTGTTGGTGTTGGAATTATCTTCCGTGCCTCAGGATCTTCTGGAGGATTCGATATTATTGCTATGCTGTTAGCAAAAAAAAGAGATTTTCCACTTGGTGCTATAATTTCTTCTATGAATGCTGTTGTTGTTTTGATCTCAGGTTTTGTATTTAGCTGGGATGCTGCTTTACTAACGTTATTATCCATCTACGCATCTGGCAAAGCGATTGATATGATTCATACAAATAACATCAAACTAACACTTATGATTATTACTTCTAAAGGTGATGATATGAAGAAGCAGCTTCTTACAACTCTCTATCGAGGTATTACAATTATGGACGGCGAAGGTGCATATACTGGAGAGAACAGAAAAGTTCTAATTACGGTCATTACACGTTATCAACTTTCAGATGTTAAAAATATCATTCATGAAGTGGATCCTCGCGCTTTTGTCAATATTACGGAGACAAAAGAAGTGATCGGTATGTTTGACCGGGGATAATAGTATTTCAATCTTCAATTGATTGAAGAAAACGATTAACATAATACCTGATAAATTAAGTAAAAAATAGAGTATAAAAATACTCTATTTTTTTTGCATTCAAAAATCTACATTTTTCACTTACTCTTTTTAAAACATGGTTATTACATATCCACATATGATGCAGAAAAGAGTTAACGAAAAATAATTTTCGTTAACTCTTTTATTAGTTCTTATGAAAGTCTACCCTTAAAATCTTCATAATTAAATTGATGAAGAATACGACAATCTCCATTTTTATCTTTAATCATAAGATTCGGTAGCGCCATTCCGTTGAACGTATTTGTTTTTACCATTGTATAAATCGCCATGTCACCAAATACGAGACGGTCGCCATTTTTCAATGGTTGATCAAAGGAATAATCTCCAATGATATCGCCTGTTAGACATGTTGGACCACCAAGACGATACGTATATGATTTTTCCCCTTTTTCTCCTGAACCGAATAGAGGTGGACGATACGGCATCTCTAACACATCTGGCATATGACAGCATGCGGAAGTATCTACAATTGCAATATCGATACTATTTTTCAGTGTATCAAGTACTGAAGTTACTAGGACACCAGCATTCAATGCAATTGCTTCGCCAGGTTCTAGATAAACTTCTACATCATATTTTTTCTGAATTCTTGTTATACATTCTTCCAGTAAAGAAATATCGTAATCTTCTCTTGTAATATGATGACCGCCGCCAAAGTTAATCCATGCCATTTGAGAAAGCCATGGTCCGAACTTTTCTTCAATCGCGTCAAGCGTTGTTGCTAAATCATCAGAATTTTGCTCGCACAGTGTATGGAAATGAAATCCTGAAACACCTTCAAGTAATTCAGGACGGAATTGATTTAATGTCACACCGAATCGAGAACCTATGGCACATGGATCATAAATTTCATGACCTTCTTGTGTCGAGCATTCTGGATTGATACGTAAACCTATACTTTTCCCAGCACTTAATACTTTATCGCGGTACTTTTCGACCTGTGAAAAGGAATTGAAAACGATATGATCACATAATTCGATAATCTCGTCGATTTCATCTTCACGATAAGCTGGTGAAAAGACATGATTTTCTTTACCCATTTCTTCATATCCAAGCTTTGCTTCGTATAAACCACTACCGGCAGTACCACTCAAGTACTCACCAATCATTGGATACATTTCATACATTGAAAATGCTTTTTGAGCGAGTAGAATCTTGCATCCTGTTCGATCCATAACACCTTTTAGAATTTGGAGATTCTTCTCAAGTAATGATTCATCTACTACAAAACTTGGAGTTGGAATTTCACTAAATTTCATCTTAGTCTACTAACTCCGGATTGAAGCTTTCTTTCCAAGGAAGTCCCCATTTGTTTAAGGCATCCATGAATGGATCTGGATCGAATTCTTCAATATTGTAAACGCCTTTTTTATCCCAAGTTCCTGTCATTAACATCATAGCGCCAATCATAGCAGGTACACCTGTAGTGTAAGAAACGGCTTGTGAGCCAACTTCTTTATAGCATTCTTCATGGTCACATACATTGTAAACATAATAAGTTTTATCTTTGCCGTCTTTTTTACCACGGAAGATACAGCCGATGTTTGTTTTACCTTTTGTGCGTGGACCAAGTGAAGCAGGGTCTGGTAATACAGCTTTTAAGAATTGAAGTGGAATAATTTGTTTTCCTTCATATTCAATTGGTTCAATAGAAGTCATACCAACATTTTCAAGGCATTTCAAGTGAGTTAGGTAGCTTTCACCAAATGTCATGAAGAAACGAATTCGTTTAATTCCAGGAATATTTAAAGCAAGAGATTCGATTTCTTCATGGTGTAATAAGTACATATCTTTTTCGCCAACTTCTGGGAAGTTATACTGACGTTTGATTTCCATTGGTTCAGTTTCTACCCATTCACCATTTTCCCAATAGCTACCGTTTGCAGAAACTTCGCGGATATTAATTTCTGGGTTGAAGTTTGTAGCAAATGGATATCCATGGTCACCTGCGTTACA
Organism: Rummeliibacillus pycnus; assembly: GCF_044359855.1. GTDB lineage: Bacteria > Bacillota > Bacilli > Bacillales_A > Planococcaceae > Rummeliibacillus > Rummeliibacillus pycnus_A. The sequence goes on along the minus strand of NZ_CP132291.1, from coordinate 4,087,631 downwards.
GTCAAGAATATCAATGTATTCTATTTCATCAAATTCATGTTTTAGAGCATAAGCAGAAAATACACTTGTTACACCTGGATCAAAGCCGCTACCTAGAAGTGCTGTAATACCAGCTTCTTCAAATTTTTCACGGTAAGCCCATTGCCAGCTATATTCAAATTTTGCAGTATCTTCTGGTTCATAGTTTGCAGTGTCTAGATAGTTTGTTTTTGTAGCTAGACAAGCATCCATGATTGTTAAATCTTGATATGGTAATGCCAAGTTCATTACGATATCTGGTTTTACTTCTTCAATTAACGCGATCAATTCATCTACGTTATCTGCATCAACTTGTGCAGTCGTAATTTTAGTACCTTGTCCATCTAACTTTGCTTTTAAAGCATCACATTTTGATTTTGTACGGCTTGCAATACAAATCTCTTCGAATACTTCACTGTTTTGAACAGCTTTATGAATGGCAACAGAAGCCACTCCTCCACAACCAATAATAAGTGCTTTTCCCATCATTATCGCTCCTAACAATATATTTTTTACAAAGCATTTCTTGGTATCTTTTCAGCAATCAAAGTTGCTCCAGATTAATTCTTTCCAAGAAAACATTCATTGACACAACAAAAAAACAAATCAATGCGGCTTTTCACGCTTATCCCACGATATAGATTCTGTCATTTCAGTTCTATACTGAGATAAACGGGCGTTTTTCGCTTTCCAATAAAAAAAGCAAGTGCATAACGCATATCGCGCATCACTTGCTTTTGATATAAAGACAAATAGAAAGAAAATGTACAAGTATTATTACATATGTATCCTTTAACCATAAAATATCATGATTTTACGGCTGAAAGCTCTTTACTATTCAAATATATCATATTAGGATCAGAGTCTATATAGCAAACAATTACTTTTACCACTCTTATTGACCGTTTCACAAGTTGATGTGCGCTTGCACTGGTTGTAAAGTAACCAACTTATAAAATTTGAGCTTCTAACTCAATCAATAAGGCAACGAAAAAGTTGCCAATCGGCATTTGACCCGGCACACCGTTGCCTTAACTCTCCAAAAGGAAAATGGTCAAAATCATCTGCTTGGAAAACCCCGATAGTTTGTATATCAGCTTTCCAAAATTCATAACTCAATCATAATATCAACTAATAACCAAATTATCAATAGGGAAAATTGAAAATAATTCGATATTCTTGAGTTGATAATATGTTATTTTTTGATTTTTACGTTTGTTCCGCATTTCTCTAAATGGAAAAAATGAATCACCGTGAAAACAAAAAACGAGCCATTTCTCAATAATTATCAAGAAATAACTCTCTTTTTAAGGCAGTATAAATGTTTTAGCGTCCTCTTTGCAAAGATTAAGAAATCCTTGATATCAATTTTTCTACTATAACGATTAATACTCTGCTCTCAAAACTCGAATATTAAAGATTTTGTGGTAAATAACAAAATACAAAACAGGCAACGCTAATAACATTAACATTGAATATTGCATTGGGAGCGTCGTATTAATCAGATTGCCTAGAACAATAAAAATAATCGTAGCCATTACAAATTTTAACATTTCCATTACTCCTTCCTTTTCAGTAGCAGTTTTAACTTTCATTTCATAAAAAGTTTTTGGTATTGCATAACAAAAAAATGCGACTTTGTAAATCTAATTTGCATTATCTTATAAAAAGAACATAGAAAATTACGTTTTATTAATTCTATTTTACACCTATATGTCTGTTTTGTGAACAAAATGTGTAGATTTTTTTAGAAATTAAAAATTTTATCCTTATTTTTACTTTGTTGTAACAGTTCTTTATTATTTCGAACTAATTTGTCCAATAATTTGTAACAAATTAAAAAGGCCCCTTTTGAGGAGCCCTTTTCTTAAGCCCTAATTTCAATTAGAAATTAGAAATCTTAATTGTGTTTAATTATTTGGATTTTTGACTATTAGAAACCTAAAATATTTTTTTCCTGTTCCTCTTTCGGCACCATACTTCCCCCAGTTGCCCAAACAATATGTGTAGCATTCGGATTTTGAGCCGCTTCAGGTAATTGTTTTAATCCGATAAATCCTGCAGTTGCAGATGGCTCAACGATAATTTGTTCAGCCTTATATAACTCACGAACAAAATGAGATAATTGTTCATCTGAAATCGTCATAATACCATCTAATAAAGGTTCCAACTGTTTTCCTACGAATGAGGATGGGCGACCTACTGCTAACCCGTCAGCAATCGTTCGATTGGATAATCCGATATCCTTTACAGAAATTTGATCGTGTAGACCTGTTGCCATTCCTAAGAGCATGCAAGGTGATTCCGTTGGCTCAGCAAAATAACAATGTACGTATTCGCCAAAACTTTCCTTCAGACCATAGGTAACTCCACCTGGTCCGCCACCAACTCCACATGGAATATATACATAAAGAGGGTGATTTGCGTCCACCACAATCCCTTCTGTTTTAAGTTGATGCTTCAATCTTCTCCCTGCAACTGCATAACCACCGAATAGTTGTTTTGAATTCTCGTCATCAATAAAATAACTATTCGGATCTGCAAGCGCCTCTGCTCTCCCTTTATCAACAGCTAAGCTAAAATCTCCACTATGTTCAACAACTGTTACAGCCATTTTCCTTAAAAGCTGCTTCTTCCACTCTTTCGCATCATGCGACATATGAACCGTGACCTTAAACCCAAGCGTTGCACTCATGATCCCGATACTCAATCCTAAATTACCTGTGGAACCCACCACAATTGTATATTTACTCAACAAATCTTTAACGCGCTCCGACGTAAAAATAGCGTAATCATCATCTTTCGTTACAAGCTGGTGCTCCATCGCAATTTTCTCCGCAGCATAAAGCACTTCATGAATCCCTCCACGTGCCTTAATAGAGCCGCTAATTGGTAAAGCATCATCTCTTTTTAAGTAAAGTTTTCCGGCTACTCCTAGTTTCTCCTGCATTTGCTGAATGTACTGTAATGGAGATTCAATTCTTCCCTTATTTATTTTCGTTTCAGGAAATACCTTTTGAAAATAGGGTGCAAAGCGATTTAACCTCTCTTCTGCATCATCGATAAGTTGTGAGTCAATTTGATAATTAGTTGATTTCTTCGGATTTTGCCAAAGTATCGATTGCCTAGTTTGTAGTCTTTCAATTAGTTCTTTAAAAGGTGCTAAATCCATTCCCATCTCCTACTTTCTTTTAGCGTTCTTTTCATTATACTCTATGAAAAAACACAAGAAAAATCCAGCATTTCTTCTAATTTATGAAGAAATGCTGGATTTATTTAGAATAGCTTTAATCACTAATCATCTCTCTTTTTAAATAGTTATTTGATCATAAATGTATCAAAAAAGTACATACAATCATTCTAGAATGAGATACTTGCCAAAACTAACCCCAACAATCCTAATATTGCAATGGGTGCTAAAGCTTTTCCTGAATCGTTTACACGAATATGAGAGATGGCGCCACCAATTCCCACTGCAGTAATCAATACTGCACCCCAAAAAACATATTCTTGATACCAATAACCTACTATTAAAAAGGCAACTGCTACAGTTTCCACTAACCCAGTAATAACTCTAAACCATTGTGGTAATTTCAAATGAGTGAATGTGTTCTTATGGCTTGTCGAGCCGAAAATTTTACCAAGTCCTGCATATACAAAGACTAAAGCTAATAACCCCTGTAAAATCCATATGAAAATATCCATCATTTTCACCTCCCTACTTGTTATTCACAATCGTTATTTCAACAATTAAGGCAACCTCATCTTAAAATGACCTATCATCATTTCTGTTGATTTTGCTACCTATATACAGCATATTCACCCTCTATAAAAGCGGTTACTTTAAAGCCTTTACAAGAGTTTTCGTGCAATTAAAGGAGACATTAATTGACGTAAAAAAACTACCTAATATTCAAATACTAGATAGTTTATTAATTTACTCTGTATAGATAACGCAGGAATAGAGTTTTTTTTAGATTAGTAAGGTCTGCGCTCCTTTATCTACAGGAATTTGATATTTTCTAACGATAACTTAAGGACTATGCCACTCTTACAATCACAAACGAATGGAGGCTAAATTAAAAGACCTAAGTCTGGTAGAATACCGAACTCAGGTCCTTGAAGCTGCATAAATTATTTGTCTAACTTTATTGGGTTATTTCATTATCATCTAATACACTTTGCATCCCAAGTAGCTCCAAACAGGATCTCAACAATGGATTGGAGAATTTGGAGAGTATCATCTGGCATCATTTTTCTTTGATGAAGATAATTATCCGAACTCCATGTAAACAATTCTTTTCTATTTCGAGGTCTGGACCAATTTCTTGTAATACATCCAATACTCTTAGTTACTCATCCATCATTTCAATTCCTATACCATCTCCTGGTTTAAGGCCATTTTTCATTTATTCATCACCGCCTCCACTATTTAAAAAGTGTAACGCTGCTTCTCTATAAATTGCTGTCGTAACAGCCAACTCTTCAATATCTACATACTCATTTATTTGATGTGGAATATCTCTGTCTCCTGCTCCTATCGTAACAATTGGAACCTCATGCATATAAAGGAATGTCCCATCCGTTGCTCCAGGTACACCATTATACATGGGTTCTGATCCTGTTACATTTCTGACAGCTTCATAAGTTGCTTGGACAACAGGGTCTTCTTTTGAAGTGCTGGTTGCAGGACGATTATCTAAAACCGTTAATTTTACTTTGAAATCCGGATCATCCTTCTTTAGTTTTTCGATAATCGTATTGATTTTGCCAAGCAATTCATCATGATCTTGAGCAGGTATAGTTCGAATATCCAGTGTCATCATACAATGATCTGGTATGACATTAATTTGCGCATCTCCTTTAACAGGCGCTTTAAGAATGGTTGGTGTAATAGAAGGCCATTTCAAAAATGGATCTTCACCTAATCTTTGTTGCTCTTCTTTCTCTAGTTTTTCCAGCTCCACAATCAGTCTAGCCATTCTCCAGTTTGGATTAATCCCGCTCCAAGACATGGCCCCATGAGCCATCTTGCCAAAGACATCGACTTGAAGACGAATCGCGCCACGCTGTGCTATACAAATTTTATTTTCTGCAGGTTCACATATAATGGCACCATCTACGCCATCCGCCCATCCTTGTTTGATAAAATGCTTAATACCAAGCATTAAACCCTCTTCATCAACAGGGATGCAAAGAATTATTTTTCCATTAAAAACTTCTTTATCTAGTAGTAGCGATTGTACTGCTGTAATCATGCATGCTAAATTACCTTTTGTATCATTTGTACCTCTACCATACATTCGTCCATCAACAATTTCTGCGCTAAAAGGATCATATGTCCATGCCTCTCTATTTCCTTCCGTTACCACATCTGTATGGCCTTCAAAAAGGAGAGTTTTCCCTGGTTTACCTGAGTCAATAACCCCAATCACGTTTGGCCTTCCTGGTACCACTTCTTCCACATAAGTTTCGATACCGATATTTTCTAAATACGCTGCAACAAACATTGCAACTTTTGTTTCGTTGCCTTCCGGATCATTTTCTCTGTAAACACTAGGAATTTGCACAAGTTTTTTCGTCAAATTAATAACTGCCTTTTTATCTCTTAAATACGTTTCGTTAATTGCTTGAATTTCCATGCGCTTCTCTCCCTTATTTATAATTAATAAAAAACGTAGAATTCATAAAATTCCATAAATAAATTATATTTTATAAACACTCTCATTTAAGTAGACACTATGTTAATACTTAACCGTAAAAAATTAACATAGTGTCTATAAGTTTTAAGCTTAATATTCCTTTGTACACCTTTCTACTTCGATATTGTTTAATCAAGCTTTGAATAGAAAAACCAGCATTTCTTCACATATACATGAAAAGACGCTGGTTTATAGTAAGTATTTATATAATTTATATCATCCGGCACTTACTAATTCCTTAAAAAAACTCATACATACATCCAGAAGGAACGTACTATTTGAGGTGGTTTACTTGTGTATTCTTCCACAAAAACTCATTCCCACTCCTCTTCTAATACAGCATAATAATACTCATCCCACCATTCAGTTCCATTTGGAATACATTTTTTGAAATAGCCTTCTCTTCTCATTCCAATCTTCTCCATAACTCGATAGGAAGGTATATTCTGGGGTTGACATGTTGCAATAATCCTATGTAATTTCAACTTTTTAAAACCATATTCTAATACGGCTTGAGCTGCTTCTGAAGCGTATCCATTATTATAATATTTCGGATTAAACACCCACCCAATTTCATAAGTATGTTCACCAAAATACTTAAAAAATGCGATGTGACCAATGACAATTTTCCCATCCTTCAATACCACAGCAAACTTCTCAGCATTTTCACCACTATTTTCATTAACAAATTCCTTGGCATCTTTTTCGGTAAAAACGCCTTCAGGTATATATTTCATAACATTACCATTTGATGTGTACTCATAGACATCTTGCCAGTCTTCTAATTTTAATTTACGTATCATTAGCCTTTTTGTTTTTATATCCATTTCACTCTCTCCTATCTAACAATATTCATCCATTTATCTTTATTTCAATAGTAAAGATATAAAAACCTCTAAAAATCTAATTTTTAATTCTACTTTTTCTAACCTTCCCTACCCTAGTGAAATAAACCATGTATGTCTTACACTGCAACAAATTATACGAACAGAGCCTTATTAACCCTTAACTTGTTTATCAGCCACATGTATAAACAGTTAATCGGATTAAATATATATCAACTAATTTCACTAAAACACTCTTGAATAATCTGAACAATTATTTAAATAAGAGATTCAATCATATAAATTATGATCATAAATGACTGCATACTTAACATACAGTAAATCCAGCATTCCCCCACCTATAATCTGGAAAAACACTGGATTCCCTCGAGCATAATTTTATTAGATGCGATTGATTGTCCAATCTAACAATAAAGAAAATTCTGTAAATTCCAATCATTTATCTTTTATTATTTTTCAAATTCATGATTACATCTTCCAACTTCTCGAATTTCTTTTCAAAACGGAGAAATAGATATACAGTAATTGCTATTGGAAATCCAAAATTACCAAGTAAACTTACCCAAAGTGGAAATTCTGTAGGAGTCATTTTCTCACCTCGTTTCTATTAAGTGATTGCTTACAGCCATTAATTCGATCATTTTCTCTTTCGTAAAATCCCCAAAATCCATCGATTTCTTCTAAATCGTACATTTTTATGATATTAACTAATTTGAGTTGGAGTTCTTGTTCTAGATCATCTCTGTTTTGAAAACTAGTTTGTTGTAGGGTTTTTTTTATTTTGGGTTTGAAAGCCTTTAATACCTTTTCAACTGCTTCAGTGTCATGTTTTGAATCAATTGCCAACTGATATAAAGTTTCAACCATTAAAATCCCCCCTTCAAAATCGAATTATAAAATACAATTTTCCGAAGATAAATTCAAATCTCTTCTAAGTTTCTTTATTGCTTTATTGCGAGACTTTGATACGGCTTGCTGTGACTTTTTTAAATAGCTTCCAACTTCTGAGTCTGTCCATCCTTTTATATAAACAAGGTAAAGTATATTTCTTTGGTTGGATGTTAATCTCTGCAATGCCTTATAAATACTAGGATCTGTTATATAATCTAGAATGTTATCGGATTTTAATTCAAAATCTTCGTGATAGATTGCAAAGTCTTTTAGAGACATTTCTGAATCTTCTTTTACTGGTTTATCTAGTGTTAACGGAAAACGATAATTCACTTTACTAATTTTTTTATCCAAATTTATTGCATGAAAGTAAAGTGTTGAAGAGATATATGCCGTAAATCGAATATTAAAATAAAATCCTCGAAACGCTTGATCTAACAGTTCTTTATTTTGAAAAGTTGGATGACAAATGGACTGTTTCAACAATTGATAATTCGCTTTTTCGGATAAAAAATCTTTAATAACTGGATTATTTAAAAACTCTTCATTATCTTGTATGAATTCAAGGAATTTGCAACACTCTTTTTCATTCACCAACTTTAATCCCCCCTTAAACGTAGTTAAGCAATTTCGATTAAATGAATATATTTTCCTAATATCACAAAACTGATATGTGGATACTGTTTAATCCTTTTGTATTACATTAATAAATATTCTTGAATTTTTATTAAATAAAAGAAGATTTTGGAATAAAAATAACAACCTTTAACAAAATATTCAAAACTTGTTTTAATAATATTTTAGTAGTTTTTTTCAAAAACATGCAATATTATTAAAAATATTTTTGTGTAAATTGATTTCGGCTGCTTAAATCCCTAAATAACTACTGTTTTTCTACTCGAAAAACGCGTTTTACACCTCATTTTCTAAACAAAAAAACGACCTGATTATATACAGGTCGTTTACTTATCAAATCTTTGCAATTTCTTTTTATCAATTTTCCCAACATGCGTTTTTGGTAGTTCTGATACGAAGTGTATACGTCGAGGAATTTTATACCCCCCAAGAAATTCTCTACAAAGGGCTTGAATTTCTTCTTCGTCATGAAATGCATCATCAGCTACGATAAAGGCCGTAACAATTTCACCTAAATGATGATCAGGAATTCCTATAACGGCTACCTCTTTTACTTTTGAATGTGTGATAATGCATTGTTCAACTTCTTGAGGATAGACATTTTCCCCACCCGAAATGATCATTTCTTTTACACGTCCTACGATAAAAATATCTCCATCTTGATCCATCTTTGCTAAATCCCCAGTACGAAGCCATCCGTTGACAATGGTTTTAGCAGTTTCCACAGAGTTATTCCAATATCCACTGAACATATGCTTTCCTTTTATATATAGTTCCCCTACCTCATTACTTCTACATTCTCTTCCACTTGAAGTTAGAATCTTTATGAGATTGAATTGCATACATTTACCAACGGATCCTAGCTTTTTTGCTGCTTCTTCAGGTTGAATGACGAAATTATTTGGTCCAGCTTCTGTTAATCCATAGCCCTCTTTAAATCGTAATCCCCTTCTTAAGAATGCTTCATGTACCGTGATTGGGCATGGGGCACCGCCTGATATAAAAACTTTTATTGTTGGAAAAGTTGAATTTTTGAATTCATCTGTTTCAATCATCATTTGATACATTGTTGGGACAAATAAGGATATGGTTGTCTGATAATCATTAAGAGCTTGAATCGCTTCATGAGGATTAAACTTTCTTCCAATGACAACAGTTCCTCCAGCCATAAGGATTGGAATGGATAAGGCATTAAGCCCTCCAGTATGAAATAAGGGCATATAATTCAATGTGCAATCATCACTTCCAAGATCCCAACTAATGATTGTATTAAAGGCATTCCAATTTATCGAATCGTAGGATAATACAACTCCCTTGGGTTTGCCAGTGGTCCCTCCTGTGTAGATCAACAACCATGCATCATTAGAATTCCAGTCACTTTTCGGTAAATCTTCATCATCAACTTGAAGATTCAGTGTAATTGAATATGATTTTATTTGCGTATTGTTCGCTGCAAGCGTAACAAATTGATATTCATATAATAGTAGTGAGGGTGTACAATCTTGCAAAATATAGTTAAGTTCTGGCTGGCTTAATCGCCAGTTTAAGGGGACATAAATGTAGCCCCCTATTCCGCAAGCAAAAAGAATGGCAAATAAATCAATCCTATTTTCAGCAATGATTGCAACTCGATCGCCCTTTTGTAATCCATTGTTCCCCAAAAATTTTGCCCATTTTTTCACTTCATCTGCTAATTGTTGATAGGTCCAACTTCTAGCAGTTGCAAAATCGACCAATGATGTTTTATCGGGAGTGATGGAAGCTCTATTTAATATCCATGATTGCTCAGTTTGCATGTTCTTCCCCCTTACATCATGATCCCACCATCTACATGTAATACATGACCTGTGATATAACTCGCTTCATCTGAAGCTAAAAATAGATAAGCATTCGCGATATCTTCTGGAACAGCTAATCGCTGAAGGGAGACAATTGATTCCATTTTCTCTAATATTTTTTCAGGCATTTTCTCTACCATCGGAGTTCTAGTAAAACCGGGTGCAACTGCATTGACATTAATTCCTTTTCTGCCAAGTTCTTTCGCCCAGGTTTTCGTCATCCCAACAATAGCAGCTTTTGTGGCAGCATAATTTGTTTGACCTACATTACCATAAACACCACTAACCGATGAAGTATTAATAATTTTCCCAAAGCCTTGTGCCACCATAGAAGGAACAACAGCTTGCGTACAATTAAATACGCCTTTTAAATTTACATCGATGACTTGATCAAATTGCTCTGACGTCATTTTCGAAAGCATCGCATCATTGGTTATCCCTGCATTATTCACTAAAATATCAATCTTGTTATATTGTTCGAGAACTTTTTTAACGACAGTGTTGACACTACCCGGCTCTGCAACATTAATTGGATAAAAAGCTACATGGTAGTTTTCTTCAATTAGTTCTGCTTCAATTTTTTTACCAGCTTCGTTGTTAAAATCAGCAATGATGACAGTTGCACCTTCTTGCGCAAAACGTTTAACGGCAGCTAATCCGATTCCACTCGCTCCTCCTGTAATAATAGCCACCTTATTTTCTAATCTCATCTCGATTCCCCCTTTATATAAATTGTTCAAGTACTCCAAGTAATTGTGGTAGATCATCGATTAATGGTGAATGGCCACAATTTTTCAGTTTCACAACTTTAGCACGCCCTTCAAAATCTTCGATAATCTCTTTTGTCATACTTTCCGCTACAACATAATCACGTTCACCATAGAGAACAAGAGTAGGTATTTGAATTTTGGTCACTTCGTTTTGTCCACTGCTCACTTCATTATGAATTGTACTAATATTAAATGTATTTAACACATGATAAACATCCGCAAGATTACGTTGTGTTAGCATGTCATCAATATACGCTTCATATTGCGCTTCACTAGGTTGGTTATGCGAATAAATAAGCGCATTCCATACAGCTTTTAACCCTTCACGGTTCTCAGTATCATATAGATTTTGCATTGGTAATGTTTTAGTGGTATCATTTTCTACTTCTTCTAAAGTTAGGAGTCTTTTGGTTAGATTCGGTGTACCGTCAAGATTCGAATCATAAAATGCGTAACCCCTTGTAGAAGCTGATGCTAGTAGGATAAGTTTATGGCATATACCGGGGTAATCTGCGCTGAATTGCATAGCAACAGCACCTCCAGTAGACCAACCCATTAAAGTAAAATCTTTTAAACCTAATGCATCAACCCAAAGCTTTAAATCCTCACTAAAGTCACTTATATGTGATACCCGCTTATTATAAGAAGATTGCCCAAACCCTCTTAAATCGGGTGCTAGAATAGTAAATCTTTCATTCAATGCATCCATCAATACATCCCAATGTTTTGAAGATGTCATATTACCATGGACTAGGATGAGAATTTCCTCGCCACCTGCTCTTTCACGATATGCAATTGTTTCTCCATTTGTTAACTGTACTTTCTTTAATACTTCTTGATGATTTGTCATACAATCTCCCCCTCTTGTTTTCCCCATTGAATCGTTACTGCTCCCCATGCATAACCAATTCCAGCACTAACAAGTGTCACGATGTCACCATTTTTTATCTTACTTGCTTCTAATGCTAATTCTAATGATAATATTTGATCGATTTGGCCAATATGCCCGTAATGTGAAAGATAAACTGATTGAGATTCTTTTAACCCTAGCGAATGGAGTACATAATCATGCGCTGATTTTTTCATATGTAGCATGGCAAGGTAGGATAATTTGGATTCGTCATAGCCACTTTTCGCTAAAGATTGGCGAATTACCTTTAAAAAGTTACTTAATGATTTTTGTTCAAGGCGTGCTTTCATCCCCTCAGGGTCTGTCACATTTAATCGATATGCACCTGATTGTAATAATTCTGGTGTTAACGGTTGCTTTGTTCCGCCAACAGGTACAACTACATCCTCAGAAAATGAGCCATCTGTGATTACATCGCACTCAAGTACGATATTTTCCTTCACTCCTTTTCGCAATATCATTGCCCCACCGCCAGCCCCTAAGTTATACATAAAACGTGTGCGGTCATTTGTATAATCTATGAAATCATGATTGCGATAACCACCTGCCAGTAAGATTGTATGAATTTCATCGTCTGCTAACATCAAACTCTTAGCAACCTTCATCGCCATGATGGTCGTTCCACATCGAAGCTGTATGTCAAATGCCCAGGCATTTGACGCACCAATTTCTTCCTGAATTTTAATTGCTGCGGTCCATAATGGATATTCCTTATGTTCCTCGCCTATATAAATAATGACATCAATTTCCCTGGGAGATTGATTCGCTTTTTCTAATGCCTTTTTCGCAGCCCATATAGCCATTTGGACTGTGTGATCTTCTGGCCCTGCAATCGTCTTTTCAATAATTCCTAATTTTGTTTGCACAATATCGACTGGAACATTGGATTGTCGACTAATCTCTTCTGCTGTCATGCGATAATTTGGTAAATAGATTCCTGTACTGACAATCCCAACATTCATTCGAATCGCTCCTTATCGTTCGCCAATGGTACGGATGGTGGCTGCTGTTTGTGTTTCACTTTTTTTGTCTTCCAAGTCAAATATTTCGAATAGATTGTACCTACAATACCTTTGGGGAAGAAAATTACAGCAAGGATATAGAGTAATCCAAAGAAAATAATCCAACGTTCAAAAATTGGATAATCTTTTGCAAGACCTGATAAATAATGTTGAGCAATTTCAATCACGAAACTTCCGATGATTGGCCCAACTAGAGTACCAACGCCTCCAATGATGGTCATTAACAGTGCATCTAATGTAATATCCATTGACATCACGCTTGTATTGACGAAGCGAAGAGAAATCGCATAAAGTGATCCTGATAAACTGGCAGTCACACCAGCTACTACTGAAGCAATTACTTTGTAGTTTAGTGTTTTAAAACCTAACGATCTGGTCCGTTGTTCATTTTCACGAACTGCGATCAACACTTTTCCTAAAGGAGAAGATACAAACCTTCGAAGTACAAGGAACACCACTACTAAACAAACTAAGACGAAAAAGTAGAAGAAAATGCGATCTCTAAATGCATCTGGAGCTCTAAATGTAAAACCATCATTCCCTTTTGTGACAGTACGCCATTTTTCGGCTAGCACTAAAAACAATCCTGATATGGCCAATGTCAGCATAGCGAAGAAATGACTCTTTAAACGAAGTGTCAATAAACCTACCAGGAAACTAACAATACCTGCAAAAAACACGCCGATTAGTATAGATATAAGGAAAATTGTCATTGTGTTGTCATATGTACTAAGCATAATTGCTGTAGTATAGGCACCGATTCCAAAAAACATTGCATGACCAAATGACACAATTCCGGTATAGCCAAGTAAAATATCATAACTCATCGCTAAAATACTGAAGATAAATACTTGGGTCATTAATATTGTTAGTGTTCTAGAATCTGCAATATAAGGAAAGAGGATCAACGCTAAAAGAATTATCAAAAATATTATATTTTTAATAGAATAGAATTTTTCCAACTTCATTTTTTAACCCTCCTTCGCATTTGTGAATAAGCCTTGAGGACGGAAGATTAATACAATCGCCATCAATATCATATTGACTGCAAGTGACAAATACGGTACATAGTACGCCATGAAACTACCTGCAAGCCCCACCAGTATGGCTGCCATTAATGAACCAGAAAAGCTCCCCATGCCCCCTATTACCACTACGATAAATCCTAAAATCGCATATTCCATTCCCATTTCAGAATAGATAACCCCAGAGTATGGTGCCATTAGTACACCACCTAAAGCTGCAAGAGCCGACCCTGTCATAAATACAAATAAAAAGACGCGTTTGATGTTAATCCCTAATACTTGCACCATTTCTTTATTCATCACACCAGCTCGCACAATTAATCCGATCTTTGTTCGTTTTAATATATATTGGAATATTCCGAAAATAATAAGCCCAATTACGATAATAAAGATACGATATTTAATTACAATTACGTCGCCAATTTCCCAGCTTCCCACTAAATAGGAAGGTACTTCTACTGGAATACCATTTGGTCCAAAAACCACTTTTATAAATTCGGATAGTACAAGCATAAATCCTAATGTGATTAAGATTTGTTGTACATGGTTGCCATATACTGGCGTAATGATTAGCTTCTCAGTAATCCATCCGAACACAAGCCCTGTGACAATTGCGCCAAGTATACCAACTAAAAAACTTCCTGACCAAATATAAGCGAAAATTCCTGCATAGGCACCCCAAACAAACAGTCCGCCATGTGCAAAATTCAGAACATCCATCAAACCAAAAATAAGTGTCAACCCAGCTGCAAGTAAAAAGATTAGCATTCCTGTCGCTAGACCGTTTATCAATAAATTAAAGAATAAATCCATACTCGGTTCCTCCTAACCAATTCCTAAGTATTTCCGCTTCAATTCCTCATCTCCAATCAAGTCATTCATTAACCCTGAATGGACGGTTTTGCCATCATCAATTAATGTGTAGGTATCCCCAATACGACTAGCCATTATAAAATTCTGCTCAACAAGAATAATGGTTGTTTTCTTTTTCATCTCCGTAATCGCCTCCATTACCTTTTCAATAACAATGGGCGCTAATCCCTTGGAGGGCTCATCGATTAACAAAAGCTTGCTGTCATTCACAAATGCTCTTGCCATTGCTAACATTTGCTTTTGCCCACCTGATAAATGACCTCCCGCTTTTTTCCAAAACTTTTTCAAATCAGGGAACAATTCAAGTACATAAGTTTGTTTTGCATAAATTTCATCTGTTTCTTTCCGCATAGCCACTTTCATATTCTCTTCTACTGTTAATTCATTAAAAATCCCTTGATCTTCTGGTACATACCCAATCCCTAAATTCGCAATATCATATGGTTTTCTTTTTGTAATGTCTTGCCCGTCAAAAAGTACGTTTCCATGCGTGGCAGGAGTCAACCCCATAATAGTTTTTAACGTAGTCGTTTTACCCGCTCCATTTCTACCTAGCAATACGGATACCTCACCAGCACTCGCTTCAAATTCAATTCCTTGCAAGATATGATACTGACCAATATGTGTTTGTAGGTGATTAAGTTCCAATAAGTTGTTCATCATAGAGTCCTCCTAAATAGGCTTCTTGAACAATTTTATTGTTCATTATTTCTGAAGGTGTACCGTCTGCTAAAAGTCTTCCATTAAAAAGCACCATAATCGAATCCGATAAATCCAAAATCATGTCCATTTTATGTTCGATTAATAGAATGGTTTTATCTCCTTTTTCTTTAATCGAACGAATCACATCCAAAATAGCTGGAACTTCTTCTAAAGACATCCCTGCAGTTGGTTCATCTAGCAATAAAATTTCTGTATTTAGCGCTAACAACATCGCTATTTCTAATTTTCTCTTTTCACCATGAGAAAGCTGACTTGCGATTGCATTTACTTTATTGCCAAGTAATACTTGATCTAGTATTTCGATGGCTTCATCAGTAATCGCCTTATATTGCATATAATGTTTGAAAAAATTGAATCGAATTTTTTCACGAGATTGAACGGCAAGTCGAACATTCTCAAACACAGTTAGATTAGGAAAGACATTGGTAATTTGAAAAGAACGTCCAAGCCCTTTTCGCGTCCTTTCGATCGGCGAATCATTTGCTAAGGATATTCCTCGCAAAAAGATATTTCCTGATGTTGGCTTCAATTCTCCACTTAGAAGATTAAAAAAAGTTGTCTTTCCTGCTCCATTTGGTCCAATTATGGATTTAAAGTGTTTTGCTGGCATTTCGAGATTCACGCCATCAACTGCTAGATGGCCACCAAATTGAATACTTAAATTTTCCGTTCGAATGATCGATTCCAATGTCATTCCTCCTTCGTCTTGCTCTCTTGAAATCTTCTTTAAATAAAAAGATTTGAAGAGAGCTAGACCTCTGATTTGGTCTATAGCTCTCAGTTATTAATCTTTATTTTGTGATAATCAAGAAACTATACAAAGTGATTCACTAGTTGTTCCGCTACAGACAGCGCTTTCCGCGGGAATAGCTTCCTTTTTGGTTACTGAAAAAGTGTTTAAATACAAATATTAATAGTATAAATCTGTTTTCTGCATGATGTGGAATTAGCTTCGCTTTCCGCGGGCGAGCGTTGAGCCTCCTCGGAAGCCCGTACCGTGCTTCACTGCGGGGTCTCACCTGTCTCGCTTTCCCGCAGGAGTCTTCGCTAATTCCACATCAACCAGGATAGTTATACAAGACTTTCATTATAAATTCTCATCTTTTTTTACTTTTTCAGTTCCTTCACTGCAAGGCTTTCACCTCATATCCCCCTAGGATTTTGAAAGAACCTTTTGAATTAACATTGCACGAAGTAAATGCCAATGCATTTTCGAGGAGTCGCCGTCTTTCGCTTCATAGACAAAATCCTAATGGTATTTAGATAAAGAACAAAGGCTCAATCTAATATTATTAATTCGAGTTGTTTAGGAAAACTTTGAATTACGAAATCAATCCAAAGTTTCATTTTATTTTTTATTGAGTATTGGTGGTGCTGTCTCTTCAGGTGTTAGTTCACGAATTAAAACAGGTACTGGGTAGTCAACGCCTTTTTTTGTTTCCAATTTAATCGAATACATAGGTTGTAATGCTTGATGATCCTCTTTACGGAATGTCATTGTTCCTTTAGGAGTATCAAAAGACATGCCTTCCATTAATGGTATAAGGTTATTGCCATCCGCATCACCATCTGATTTCTTTAATGCTTCTACAATCGATACAGCAGCTGAGAATCCACCAGGTGTAAATAAATCAGGTACTGTATTGTTAAATCTTTTTTTATGTTCTGCTACTAGCCAATCATTCACTTTGTTATTTGGTAGTGTGTGATAATACACAGAGAATCCTTCCATTCCAACTAGTGGCTTCATCAATTGAAGTGCAGTAATATCTGGAGCACCTGTTGAAATCTTGATTCCCTTTTCAGTTAATTTAAGATCTGCGATTTGATTCCAAGGTGAATTTGCTCCAGCCCATACAACAAATAAATAATCAGGTTTTGCTTTAATAATTTTCTGTAGGTTAGAAGTGAAATCCGTTGCAGCTGGATCTGCATACTCCTCTAACACTACTTTTGCACCTAATTTTTCTGCAGCTGTTTTAAAAGCTTTTACCCCATCCAATCCGAAAGCATAATCTGGTGCAAATGTTGCAATTTTTGTTCCCTTTTTTGCAATCGCTGCAGCAGCTGCATAAGCATCTTGAGAAGAATTTCGGGCTGTACGGAAGATAAATGGATTAAACTCAGAGCCCGTAATACTATCTGCTACTGCTGGCTCTACGATCATGATTTTCTCGTATTCTTCTGCTAACGGTAAGACTGCTAGAGTATCGCCAGAGCTAGAAGATCCAACTAAGAAGTCCACCTTGTCATCTTCTAGTAATTTTGTCGCTTTTTGTACGGCTACCTCTGGTTTTGTTTCCGTGTCTTCCCAAACTACTTCAATTTTCTTCCCAGCAACTTCCCTCTTACCGTCTGTTGCATAATCAAGCCCAAGTTCAAAGCCTTGTTTTGTCTGTTTACCATATGATTCCAACGCACCAGTTAAAGAGGCCAATACACCAACTTTTATAGTTCCGCCTTCTTTTTCTTTCTCATTAGAAGCAGAGCCATTGGATTTTTTGGTACTTCCACATGCAGCAAGTAATACCATTACTGCAACTACTAAAAAGAGCAACCATTTTTTCATTTATTTACCCCCCTCTTATTTTTAAAGCGCTTACACTTTGCTGTAGTTGTATCATATCTGTTCTTAGTTACAAACCAGTTACAAATAAAAAGACCCAACGTGTTTACGCTAGGTCATCTTAAAATCATGTCGAACATTTGAATGGTTGTTTCCATCGGTTCAATATTCAATTCTTTCTTTAATACTTTCTCACATTTTTCGTACCATTTAACTGCCTGCGCCCGATTCTGTAACTGATAGTAGCCATACATAATTAAGCGATATGCTTCTTCCCATGTATCATCGAGTTTTAACAACTGCTCTGCCCAATAGATGGTTTGGTTAAATTCTTTTAATCGGATATAATTCTGTGCCAATCGTTCTATAGCTTCTAAATAAAGATATTGTGTTTCCTCACGAATATCTTGAAGCCATATTAATTGGTGTTTGTCTGCAATCAATTCACCTCTATATATTCGAATGCCTCTTAAAAGCCATTCATTTGAAAAATAAGGATCCTTTTCCTGCATTCCAAAAGATATAAATTGTCTAAATGAATCTATATCACTTGTTATACAATGTTTTGTCATCAGTTTGTACATTGACTGCTTTCGAATAACATAGGCACTTTCCGCTCGAGGCAAACGGCTCGGTTCTAGTACTTTTAATAAAGCATTATAAACTACTTTAAAATCTCTCGTACTAGCTTCTTCTGTAGCATCTGGCCACAAGGCATTTATCAACTCTTCTTTAGACACAAATCTTGTTTGATTCAAATAGAGATAGATCAATAATTCTTTCGCTTTTTCTCGCTGCCAAGTTTTTTCATCGATTTCTTTATCATCTCTATACGCTGTAAATTTCCCTAATAAATGTATTGTATATAAATGTTTCGGAACCGGAAGATTAGTAGCCACTTCTAATACTTGATAAATTCTTAGAGTATAAGGGGATGGATTTTCTTGTAAAGTCGTCCATTTTTGCATCATTTGCCACCATACAATGCTCTTCCTAGGTCCAAAAATATGTTGGTTTCTAATATAAAAATCAAATTTCTTTTCTACGATAGTAGATATACAGAGATTAAAATTTGATACAAATGCAATTTCATTATTTTGTAAATAAGCCAAATAAGCTTCCCAAAAATGGACAATTGTCAACCCAAAATAATCTTTTGTATTTTCAAATTTTTTATTAGCTTTTTTAAGTGTTTCTTTTGCTTCTTCGAAGTGTTCATGCTCCACAAAGATAACGGATAACGCGACATAAAGCAGGGCTGAAACCCAGTGATCATGTACTCTTTCTGTCTCAATTAAACCTAGTTGCGCATACATGATGGCTTGATCAAGTTGACCTTGCCGACTTTTTACTATTGCAAGACCCATATAGGATTCTGCCTTTGCACGATTCACCTGAATACGATCCATTATTTCAATCGTATTTTTATAGCATTGTTCTGCTTCAACTATGTCAGAAGGATTCAAAGCTAGTAGTGTATGCCCTTTACGTAGGTATGCTACTGCAAGTATATATTGTGCATGCTCATTTTCTTTTTTAGTAATACTTTTATTTGCCGATTCTAAAGCTATCACATGTTCACCTAATAATAATAATATGAACGCATGTAAAACATCCGTCTCTCGATACGCATCCGATACTAGACTACTTGTATCTAATCGATTCTCTAGTAGATTTTTTGCCTCATGAAGTTTTCCTTGTCTTAATAATATTCTTGCATCTAAATTTCCTCGCATCAGTATGTCAGGAGGGAGCCCTACCTCCGTAACCCACTCTTCTGCCTCATATGGCTTGCCTAGATTCACTAGATTTTCTGCATATTGTTTTTGTATAAACTGGAGATGACTTTCTTCTAATTCCGCTCTTTCTACTAATTCAAGCGCTTCTTGCAAATAATTTTCAGCAAGCGATGGTTGAATAGTATCCAAATAGATATGTGCAATTCCAGCCTTTGCTTTAAAAATAACGTCATAAGCATTGCATTCCTCAGCAAAATGAATACATTTTTCATAAGCCTTTTTTGCTTTTTCATATTGTGCACGAAAACGTTGGCTTTCTCCTTCAAAATAGTAAAGTTGAAAGTGTTCCGCCATCGTCTTCTCAGACAACTCTCGAATTCGTTCGATAAACCAATCAAATTTTCCAACATCAATAAACTGATTTGCAAAACAAATTAAAGTCGAAGCAATAAAATCTTCATCTTTCGTTTTCATCGCATGAAATACAGATTGTACAGAATTTTGTTTTTTAGTGTAATACTTAGCAGCCTTAAGATGCAGCGAAATATATTCTTCTAGCTCCTGCTCCATCATTTTAACTTCTAAAAATTGCTGAAATAACACATGATATCGAAATTCTGAATGCCCACTTAAAGGTTGGATGAACACATGCTTATGCACGAGATTTTGGAGCAGTTCTGAAAATGGTTCTCCATAAAATGTTTCAATTAATTCATAAGAAAACGTTTCGAATATACTAAACTTCATAATGGCTTCTTTTTCGAATTCATCCAGTGACTCAAATACTTCCTCTGATAAATAATGGAAAAAGTCATTTGTCGAAGGATTCTGCAATTTCTTAATGGATTTCTCTAAATTAATTGTTTGAGTCGCAAGGAATAAAATAGCGATTGCCCACCCCTCAGTTGTTTGGAGTATATGTTGTACTTGCTCCTCCGTAATATGCCGATCAAAATAATCTTCAAAGAAAACTTGAATTTCTTCAGCTGAGAAAATAAAATCCTCTTCAACACATTCGACTAATTGATGATTGATTCTTAGATTCCGTATATAACTCCATGAAGGATCTGTTCTAGATGAAATAATAAGATGAATATTTGGTGGCAAATGTACGATCAACTTTTCCATGACGTAATGGATATGAAAAATATGATCTACTAGATAGTAATCATCTAACACTACAAAAAAGGGGGTATTTATTTTGCAAAACTCATTTACAAAAAGGGTAAAAAGCTTATTTAACTCTTCTACCTTTGGGAACATCGAAAGTTGATCCCATCCGCTCATTTTCTCTCCAAAAGAAGGCCGCACGCGTCGTACGCTATAAAATAAGTGACGTAAAAAAGGCAAAATATCATCATCATCTTCAGTCACTTGATACCATGAAAAAGCTATATTTTGATCTGATAAAAATTGTGCCAAAGCTGAAGTTTTACCGAAACCCGCTCCACTATGCAAAATAGTAAGCTTAGCCTGATGGCTTTTGGCTAATTTCTTCATTAATTTCGATCGTCTCATATAATGGATAGCCGGTTCTGGTGGAATAAGTTTAGATAACAATATGTTGTCTTCCATATTGAAACCTCCTTTTCATTCCTATGTAAGTAATATTTTAACATATTCATATAAATTCTTATGTAGAAGTTCGATTTACGACTATTAATATATGCAGGAAAATATGTTGAAAGACTTTGAGGATTATTTTGTGGTTAACTTTAGGAATGTGATTGTTTTGAGATGAAAATCAGACTTACAAAAAACTTCATATAGGTATTCTAATTACCTATATGAAGTAAAGACTTACCCTAAACAGGGAATACAATGATAAATGTAGTACCTTTCCCCTTTTTACTTTCTACTTTAATCGTACCCCCAACTTTATGGATAGCATTATAAACCATGACCATGCCAAGTCCCGTCCCTTGCTTTTTCGTTGAATAATAAGGTTTTCCTAATGACGAAATCTGTTCATCCGTCATACCAATTCCTGAGTCCTTTATTTTTAGAATGATGCTCCTCTTTTGCTCAGAGACTTCAATTTCCAGTTTACCGCCTTTTTCTTTCATAGCCTCTATACCATTTTTGTATAAATTAATGAAACATTGTTGTATCTGACTTTTATCGAAACTTTTATGCAGAGAATTTTGAAAACGAATTTTTATATCTACATTATGCATATTTGCATATGGCATCAGTATGTTTTTCGCATACTCTGTTTCTTCTTTTAAATTAGAATCTGCCATATTTTCATATTGAGGTTTGGAGAAAGTAAGAAAATCACTAACAATTTTTTCTGCACGTAATAATTCTTGTAACGAGTAATCAACATAACTTTTTTCTTTTGATGGAATCGAATCTGATTGACTTAATAATTGCAGAAAGCCGTGGGTTGCGGTAAGCGGATTTCGTATTTCATGAGCTACACTAGCAGATAATTCACTAATTATTTGGAAACGATCTGATTGCATAATCAATTTTTGCGCTCTCATATTGGCAATAAGTCGCTCTATCATACTAACCATAATAATCATCATAATTAAATGAGTTCCAGTTGCATTAATAGCTAGTATCCAAAATTCGTGATTTAATGGTGTTTGGAAGCTAAGTGTAAAAAGATAAAAAACCATCGTTAAGAAAGAAACCATTCCGGCAAATGGAATACGATACTTAGTATCAAAAGAAAGAAACTTTTTGCTGCATAACGAGGCAGCTATTAAAATTACCGTTGAAAAGAGAAATGACTGTATAATGCCATCTCCACCAATAAGAAATCGATATAAATTGAGTGCAAAATAAGGTATAAGCGCATTATTAAATCCCCAATAAAGTGCAATAATGATAAAAGAAATATATCGTAAATCGAAGATAAATCCGCTCTGTAAATGAATCGGTAATGACATACAACTAATCACTGAAATTGTAGCCATAATCGAAAAGATTAGATTAAAATGAGGATAATTTTTTGCATCGAAAAATATAAAATAACCTATAAATGGTATAAGTAAAAACATGAAATCTAATAGTAATGTTTCAAACAAAATCGTACGTCCTTCCAAAAAAAATTGATGCCTACTTTATTTTTACCATAGCTTTATCTCTAAAGATATGGTAAATCTGTAAATGGTACATTTGATTCAACTTTCAATATTATCTTTATTTTCAAACACATATCAATAATAGTATATATAACTGGATTATAGTACTACCTTTCTTATTCAAAACTGTCATAAATAAAACCAAACTAATTCTTTCATTATCATACTATTATTCAATCTAAAATTATTGCGAATTGTTATTATTTTGGTATTTTCCTGTTTTAACTTACAGAATTTATATTCCACCTGAAACACTTAAGTTTTCACCTGTAATACCCGTTGCTGCATTTGATGTTAAAAAATACACGCCATCTGCAACTTCTTCTGGTGTTATCAATCGTTTCATCGCTTGTTTTGGATAAATAATTTCGGCAAGTGCTTGCCCTTCATCAAGCCCTTTTTCCTCTAATTCTTTGATTTGTCTATCTAAAAGTGGAGTTTTTACCGGTCCGGGCAAAATAGCGTTTGCAGTAATATTATATTTCGCTCCTTCTAGTGCTGTCACTCTTGTAATGCCAATCACGCCATGTTTTGCTGCTACATAAGCTACTTTTTCCGGAGTTGCCTTATCCCCGTGAATGGATGATATATTGATAATTCGGCCATATTGCTGATCTTTCATGTATGGCATTGCATGTTTTGTCATAAGAAAAGTTCCTTTTAACATGACATCTATTAAAAGATCCCATTGTTCTGTTGGAAAATCCTCAATTTTTGCTCGATATTGGAGCCCTGCATTATTGACAATGACATCTACTTGCCCCTTTCTAGCAACATGTTGTATGGCTTGTTTCACTGAGATTTCATTCGTCACATCTAACTGGATAGCTTGTACTCTGCCTGGATATATTTCTTCTAAGTTCTTGACTTGGTCAAGGCACAGATCTGTTGCAAATACGAAATCATCTTGCTCTACAAATTTTTTCACTAACGCTTGTCCTATTCCTCCAGCTGCACCCGTTATAATCACATTTCTCATTTATTTCCCTCCATTTGTTTGAACTATATTTTTTAGTAGATTCCATGAATAAACCGTAACTTTCCATTCATATTTTCTATTTAATAAAATTAACATCTATAGATTACAAATGCCTGTATACCATTTCTGAAAACAATTAATTCTATTTAATTAGATGATTTTCTCTCGATTTTTAGAACATAGATCCTCTAAAATCTATTAATTTTTAATAGCTGATTTAGCGTAGCTTTCAGTTAAACGAATACCTCACATTGAAGTTTATCTAGCAGCAAGTAAAACATACTATTTGTATAAATAAAAAAACTGTAATATACAATCAGATCTTGTATACTACAGCTTTTTAACGATGAAAATTTTGTTCAATATTCACTGAATCTCCATTCAAGTACATCTTCCAGAGATTATTCTTTTCTCAAATACTATCAAAAAGGTTGCTATCTGTATCAATTTCATAAATGCTTTTCTAGTTAAACAATACGAATATTTTCTAAATAAATAACTCAATATTTCGAATAAAATTTCATTCACAGTACTTACTTATTATGCCGCTCCAGATGGCGCTTTCCGCGGGCGATCGTTGAGCCTCCTCGGTCAGTTCGCCCACGGAAAGCGGAGCTAATTCCACTTCATCCAACAGCGGATATATACTATAAAAATTTTCTTGTGGCACTAATTGATCAATCGTTTACATTTCTAATTATAATGGTAAATTACGTTTTCTAAAAATTAAAATACCTATTCCAGCGGTAAGTATACCAATAAAACATAGTATGATAGATGTTTGCACTATATCGGCACTTCCGCTTACGATTTCACTTGGTCTAAACAAAGAATAAATAGTTATATTTCTTAACCATTCTACCTTATCGCTTATCTTACCGATCATATCTAAGCTAAAGAAGCCAAACGCTATCACACCTGAGATTCCAAGTGCTTTCTTTTCATCATTTGACAAGCAAGATATTAAAAATGAAATCCCACCTACTGCAATGAAAAGGAATAACGTTGCGATATTAAGTTGAATAAATTTAATTGCATGAAATGAATTTTCTCCTTTCATAAATAGACCGTATCCCACAAAACCAGCAATGGTCGTAATTAGCATAATAATAAAAACACCTGTTAATAAAACGCTTGCTTGTGTAAAAGCAATCTTCCCTCTTGTAGTAGGAGTAGCTAATAAATACGCCATTGAACCTTGATCAACTAATTTCGCCATTAGCTGAGTAGGCAACATAACACAAAAGATTGTTAAGATAATTGTTAGGATTACTCCATAATATTCACCCGAAATATATGATTCAAAGCTTCCAAAGCCATTCTCAAATCCAAATGCCTTCATAACACCTTTTGGCATAACTTTCATAAAATCATTTAGAGATTTTGTATTTTCTGCGATACTAGGATAAACCCAAACCATTAGAAGCATATAAAAGGCTGATCCTATAGCATAATTCATCATTCCTTTTAGGTGAACTTTCATCATGTGCTTATAAAGTGAAAAATTCATTATAATCCCCCCGCATTATCATAATAATTCATGAAAATTTCCTCGAGGTTCTGAGTAAACACATCTATATTTCGCACATGATATTTGGCGGTTTCTGCCAAAAATTCATCAAAGTTTCCCTGTACAGCCACTCTCACCTTATTTTTTTCATAAAGTTCAACCTGCAAGTTCGATTTTGCAAAAGCTGCTGCATCAGAAGAATTTTGAAAGGTTACTTCAAAAAGCTTACGTTGCATGGATTGTAATTCATGAATATCTTTTACCGCAATTACTATTCCGTCCTTAATGATTGCGGCCCGATCACACGTTCTTTCAATTTCAGGCAAACTGTGTGATGATAATAAGATTGTCTTTCCTTTTGCTTTTTCTTCAAGAATTAATTCAATAAACACTCTTTGCATTAACGGGTCTAATCCGGATGTCGGTTCATCTAAGATAATGACTTCAGGATCATGCATTAAAGCAGCTACAATCCCTACCTTTTGTTTCATTCCTTTAGACATCTTACGTATTGGAGTATTTACATCAAATTGAAGGCGTTCAATTAATTTTTTGCGCTTTGATAGGTCTTTCAATCCTTGCATTTCACTCATAAAATCTAGAAAACCCTTACCAGTCATCCCTTCAAGAAACGCTATTTCTCCTGGCAAATAGCCAATAAATTTTTGAACTTCACCTTGGTTTTTCCATGTATCTAAATCATTAACCTTTATAAATCCAGTATCCGGTTTCATAAAACCCATAATATGACGAATTGTTGTCGACTTCCCAGCACCATTTGGCCCTAAAAATCCGAAAACCTCACCTTGCATTATCGAAAAAGATACATTGAATATTCCTTTTCCATTATTGAATTTTTTTGTAACATTATGAACTTCTAACACGCTAACACCTCCTGAATAATTATGAAATATCTGTTCCTTTACATTTCATAATCATATTAAACTTTGGCAATAATCGTGTCAATATAATTATGAAATATTAATATGTTATAATTTCATAAATAAGAAATTTCAATTTGAGGAGAAGGAAATGAACGGTTTTGAGAAAAGAGCTGCTTTAATAAAAGATAAAATTTTAAAAACGACTCTTGAAATGTTAAAAACATTGGAGCCTAGCAACTTACGTATTGCTGATATTGCTAAGACTGCCCAGGTTTCACAAGTGACTATTTATAATTATTTTGGTGGTAAAGAAGCGTTAATACATGAAGTAGTCAAAAATTACATTGATTCATCTATTTCTGATTTTCAGAAATACATGCAACAGGATGGGACAGTTAAGGAAAAGATCGAAAAAATGATTCTACAAGATAAGGAAGCTTATCATACCTTATCACCATTTCTAATTAACCAGTTACTCACCGAAGACAAAGAATTGGCTGAGTATGTTCAAAAGGAAACTAATGAAAAAATAATTCCCTCTATGATTAAACTGATAGAGGATGGGAAAGAAAATGGAGAAATTTCAGAAAAAGTTACAACGCAAGCTTTTTTAGTATTCATAAACTTTTGTTTAAAGCATTATCAAGAACTTGTGGAAATGGTTAATCAAGAAAACAATACAGATTTAATTGAAAGTATGCACCATATTTTCTTTTACGGCATATGTGGTAAAGAAGAGTAGATCATTGAAGGTTCTTGAGTTACTCTTCTTTCAAAAGAATCCATGATTACAGTAATTAATTATTCAAATGGGGGAGATTATGAAAATATTTCTATTAATTAGCCAAATCTTTTTTCTAATTTGTATAGTTTTCTGGTTTCCGATTTTCGGATTGTCGTTTATGAGTTTTGATGCGGGCTTCAACCTATATAACGTAACTTTTGTCTTAGCAATTGGACTCTATCCGATTGCGGTAATAGTTTGTTCCATTATTGCTTGGATCTTTCGATTACGTAAAAGACGCGTTGCTATCATCATCAATCTTATACCAATGTTGTGGATTC
Source organism: Rummeliibacillus pycnus (assembly GCF_044359855.1). Taxonomy (GTDB): domain Bacteria; phylum Bacillota; class Bacilli; order Bacillales_A; family Planococcaceae; genus Rummeliibacillus; species Rummeliibacillus pycnus_A. The sequence goes on along the minus strand of NZ_CP132291.1, from coordinate 4,060,540 downwards.
TGCTTATAGGTCTGCCAATACTGTATATTATTATTTTTCAATAAGAACTAGATTATAAGACTAGTTTTGTAGGAATACAATAAGTCACTTTTTAGTGGCTTTTCTTTTTTTCTAAATGAATTGTATGAGAATTTTATCGCTGAACGAAAGATTTCAGCCTACACAGATTATGATAAAACTCAAGTGAGCTATCCTTCTACTATTTTAATTATCTTTTTTTACTTCTTCGGATATTCCATCGCCTCCTCTTCATAATCCCTATTCTTTATTTCTAAATTTCCTCTTACAACACTATTATTCTGTTTTATTTTTAAACTTTCTGAAAATATAGATTGTTTTTTAGTTTCAATAAGTTTATTATATTTATAATACAAATAAGATTACTAAGGATTAATTGAGGAGGGATTTTTTAATGAAGAAATTTTTTACAGCAATTATTTTACTAGTTGTATTAGCTTCATTATCAGCTTGTGGTAAAGATGCCGAAAGTAGTGCTGAAAGTGGCAAAAAACTTAACAAATTAGAACAAATTCAAAAAGACGGTGTTATTAATATTGGTCTTGAAGGAACGTTCCCACCATTTAGCTACCATGATTCAAAAGGAAAATTAACGGGTTTCGAATATGAAATTGCAGATCAAATTGCCAAAGATTTAGGCGTGAAGCCCAACTATGTTGAAACAAAATGGGATTCACTAATAGCTGGTCTTGATACAGATAAATATGATTTTGTTGTAAATAACATCTCTATTACCGATGAACGTAAACAAAAATACGACTTCACCATTCCTTATATGGTTTCAAGTGCGGTATTAGCAGTTCGAAAAGACAATACAGAAATCAATTCACTTAAGGACTATAAAGGTAAAAAAAGTGCACAAACAGTTACTTCTAACTTTGCACAAGATGCAAAGAATCTAGGCGCTGAAATTGTTCCAAACGAAAATTTAACACAATCCCTTGACCTAGTAACTCAAAAACGCGCTGATGGTACAATCCATGATGAAGTAACTTTCCTTACTTATTTAAAAGAACATCCTGATGCAAATTTACGAGTCGTAGACGGTAAAGTAAGTTCTACAGATATTGCGCTTATCCTAAACAAAAATCAAGATGAATTCCGCGAAAAATTAAACGAAGTTATTCAAAAAAGACTTGATGATGGTACTTTCTCTAAAATCTCAGAAAAATACTTTAATAAAGATATCATGAACAAATAGTCTTCAGATTTAGAGATTGTTAATTCTTGCAACTCTATTTATTCACCATAGGAGGTCGTTTAATGGAACGTTCACTTGAAGTTGCAATGGAGGCATTATGGCCAGTATTAAAAGCGGGTCTAACGATCACTCTTCCTTTATCTCTTATTTCATTTGCTTTTGCCATAGTCATTGCAATCATTACAGCATTAGTTAAACTTTCACACTTCAAGCTGTTAAAGGCGATCTTCAGTATTTATGTATGGATATTCAGAGGTACACCATTACTTGTTCAGCTATTTATCGCATTTTATGGTCTACCTTATGCTGGAATTGAACTTGACCCTTGGACAGCAGCGATTATTACATTTGCCTTAAATACAGGAGCCTATTCTTCGGAATCAATTCGGGCATCAATTTTAGCAATTCCGAAAGGACAGTGGGAAGCCGCAGAATCTCTAGGTATGAGCTACGGTCAAGTATTACGTCGCGTAATTGCCCCACAAACTTTCCGTATTTCTCTACCCCCTATTACGAATGACTTTATCGATTTAGTAAAAGGAACTTCTCTTGCAGCAAGTATTACGATTGCAGAAATGACCATGATTGGACAACAAATTACGGCTGTTACATATGAACCCCTAGCTATATATTCATTGGTTGCGCTGATTTATCTTGCTTTCTGTTCAATATTAACTTACTTCCAAAGCCGTTTAGAAAAAGCCGCTTCCAAATACGTTTAAGGAGGGATTGTCCATATGGTTCAATTCAAAGATATTACGAAAAGATTTGGAGATCATATCGCCCTAAAAAATATTTCAATCCAGTTTCATGAAGGTGAAACTACTGTAATTCTTGGACCATCTGGTTCTGGAAAATCAACTTTACTTCGATGCATTAACTTGCTAGAATTACCAAATAGAGGGTTGCTTGCCATTCCTCCTACAATCATTTCATTTGATCAACCAATATCAAAGATTGAAAAGATGACCATTCGAAAAAATACAGCAATGGTGTTTCAAAGCTTTAACTTATTTCCTCACCGAACTGTTATCGAAAATGTTATTGAAGGTCCAGTAACTGTACTTAAGCAAGATAAGCAACAATCACTCGAAGACGCAAAGGAATTACTTTCAAAAGTAGGCATGTCACAGCGCGAAAATCATTATCCGTCTCAGCTTTCTGGCGGTCAGCAGCAGCGCGTGGCTATTGCTCGAGCACTCGCAATGAACCCGAAATTCTTATTGTTCGATGAGCCAACTAGTGCCCTAGATCCCGAACTTGAGGGTGAGGTTTTAAAGGTATTACAGAAGTTAGCTGAAGAAGGAAAATCGATGATTATTGTCACACATAACTTGAACTTTGCTCGTAAGGTTGCTGATAGGATTTTGTTCCTTGAAAACGGTGAGCTGTTATTTGACGGATCAACCGACCAATTTTTCAATAATACATCAAATGAACGTATTCAAACGTTCATTCAATCTATGGAATTTATTTAAAGGAGACGATCATATGTCAAAAGATAAAACTAATGTAGAAAGTTTCGATTTAGATCATACAAAAGTTGTTGCACCTTACGTTCGATTAGCAGGTGTAAAGGAAGGTCAAAACGGTGATGTTGTGCACAAATATGATATCCGCTTTAAACAACCAAACAAAGGTCATATGGAAATGCCTGCACTTCACTCACTTGAACATCTAATGGCAGATAATATCCGTAACCAGTCAGACAGAGTCATCGATCTATCACCTATGGGATGCCAAACTGGATTTTATTTATCATTCATCAACCATAATGATTATGAAGATGTTCTAAATATTCTAGAACTTACATTAAAAGATGTTCTTAATGCAAAAGCTGTACCAGCTTGTAACGAAGTACAATGTGGCTGGGCAGCAAGTCATAGCCTTGAAGGTGCTCAAGAATTAGCAAAAGAATTTTTAGCAAAACGCGATGAATGGCATCAAGTTTTTGGTGAATAATTTTTATTATACGAACTTGAATTCTTAAAAATAAAGATTTTATTTAATGCATAGGGCTATCTTAATCGTGAAATTCTTCACATTAAGATAGCCCTTTAATTATCTGGATTTCTCCGTTTCAGAAAAGTTTTAAGTTTTTTAATCGAATCCAAAATAAAAAATGCACACCACTAAAATAAATTAGTAATGTACATTCGTTTACTTCAAGCTACATTTTATTTTAGAGTAAGTTTAAATATTATTAAATGATTTCCAAAAATGTACGTGATCGTTTTTCTATTTCTTCTGATGATGAGGATATTTTCTTGAAGTCTTCGATTGTCACATTAATTTGTTCGTTTGTTTTCTCCACATTTTCAGATACCCGATTAATACTATCTGAAACATTTTCAATTTCTTTCACAATTCCTTCAATATTTTCTTTAACCTCGGTTATAGAATGTTCAACTCTAACAGAGAGTTTTCTCACTTCTTTTGCAACTACGTCAAAACCACGACCGTATTCGCCTGCTCTTGCTGCTTCAATTGCAGCATTTAATGCCAATAGATTGGTTTGAGAAGCAATTTCACGAATTGTTTTAACTATTCCTTTAACGGAATCAGCCTCATTATGTAAGCTTACTAAATTGTCTACATTTTCCTTAGAATCATCAGTTATTCGATTTATGGTATGAAGTAAATCTTTACTTCTTGTTATACCTGCTTCTGAGCTATTAAATAATTGTTCTGACATTTTCTTTAAATTATCTGCTACATCAATAATCATGTTTTGGCGTTCAGTTATATTTGAAGCAATTTTCAATACACCTATCACCTTTTTACTATTAGCTGCAAATATAGGCATATAGGTTACTTCTAACCACACAGAATTTCCAGATGAGTCCATTCTCTCCACTTTGTCTTGAAAACTTTTCCCTGAAAATAAATTCCTCCAAAATCTTTCATAATCTACGCTTTTCACATATGAAGTAAAACAAAATTCTTTATGACTTTTTCCATACATCTCTTCCACTCGATAACCTAAAGTCTTTGCAAAAAGCTCATTTACATATTCTACTTCCCGATTTAAGTTGAATTGGATCATCGCTACATTATTTTCAATGGAGCTTAGCAAAAGTTCTTTATTAATTTGACTATCTGCTATCAACACATTTATCACGTTCCTTAATTAGTCTAAGTTAACTGTATTTATGTTTTTTATGTACGAGCAATTCTCTCAATTAGTTCATTTATAACATTGTACGAGTATTTTACTTTTTTATCAAACATAAGTTGCAACACGTTAGGATATATTACCTATAAAATTTAAATGAAATTACATTATTTTATAACTTATAAATAATACTTCCATCAATTTTCTAGGATTATTAAACTTTGTACAACATATGTGTATTGTTATTTGAGGTTGAGATTCAATAAATAAACTAAATCCAAAGTCTCCTACTGCAAGGGGGCTTAATATTATGAGTAATTTCCTAACAGAATGAATTGTCTAATAAGGTTCATTTAGAATGCCACAAGCAACTGCTACAAGATCAGTATCACCTTATTATTGATTTTGACCAACTAAGGTTGAATTTCCCAGATAAGAAGAATCCGATTATTGACTTGATTAACTAATACTCCACAAATATTAAATGTCATAATTTCAAGAAAATAGAATACGGTAATTCACATTTTTATATATCATCTCATTTACAATATAATCCATATCTTATAAACTTAATGTATCCATACAGAATAATTTGATATTTACCATCATCGGAGGATTGATATCATGGTAGCACTAAAATCAAAAAGGGTTTTATGGTTAGTTTTCGGCTTACTAGTTTTATCTTCAAACTATATTTTATATCGTACTTCATTTGGTATTTCTAATTTGCCTGAAGATACAAATGGCGTTGTATTAGGTTCGCTTTTAGACTTTATTGTAATTGTTCCATTAACTTTTCTGCTGTATCAAAAAAAGTTTACATTAAAGAAAATGGTTCTTCTTGCTGCTTCAGGGTGTATCGCAGCCCGTTTCATCATACCAATGGAGCATTTGCAGCCATTTGTTGCTTTTACATGGATAGGTTTTGCCATTGAAGCTGCTCTATTTTCACTTGAACTTTCACTACTACTTTCACTTATGATTTACATGCCAAAAATTATTCGCACGACAAAAGAAAGCACATTTTCTACCGTCTTTGCGTTCCCACAATCAGTTGATCAACATGTAAAATCTCATAGGCTCGTTCATATCATATGTTCAGAAGCATTGATGTTTTATTACGCCTTCTTCAGTTGGCGAAAGAAACCTCAAGAAGGATTTACACTTTACAAAAATTCAAGTTATATCGCCTTTCAAATAATGATGGTTCATGCTATTGTTATTGAAACACTCGGAATTCATTGGTGGCTTCACGATAAATCAATTATTTTATCAATCGTATTGCTTATCTTCAACGTCTATTCCGTATTCTTCTTTATAGCTGACTTGCAAGCAATGCGATTAAATCCGGTGACATTCCAAAAAAATTCGTTACTCATTTCTACTGGTATTTTGAAACGTTCAGAAATCCCATATAATTTAGTAGAAGAAATTATTGTGGATAGCGACACTTTACAGAAGAAATCTTCAAAAGATACACTTGAATTTATTGTTCGTGATTTTGAAAAAGTTCATCCTAATGTGTTGTTAACACTTAAGCAACCAGTTGATGGAATCTTCTATCTAGGGATACGAAAAAAATACAATCGAGTTGCAATTCGAATTGATCAACCAACTGAATTCATAGCTGAGTTACGAAATCAAACAGCACAAAAAAATAAGTAGTTCATTTTGAGAAAAAATTAAAGCCTCTTTACATTAAAAAGTAAAGAGGCTTTTGAGTTACAATTTCAAGTATTAACGAACAGCTTTTAGTATTATCTCTCTATCATTTCTTCCAATTTCCGTTTTACTGCCGGCCAATCCTCGTTTGTCACGCTATACATAACAGTGTTTCTTATCGTTCCATCTTTACGCATCATGTGATTGCGAAGGACTCCTTCTTTTTGCGCACCAATTCGCTCAATTGCTTTTTGGGAACGCTTATTTTCATGATCTGTTTTAATTTGAACACGTCTCAATTTTAGAACTTCAAAGCAATATTGCAGTAATAAGTATTTACAATTTGTATTTACTGCTGTGCGCCAATAAGCTGGTGTAAGCCATGTGAAGCCGATTTCTAATCGACTATTTTTCTCATCAATATCCATAATTTTAGTTGAACCAATAATCGTTTTTGTTTTTGGATCCATGATCACAAATGGGAACTCTACTCCACTTTCTTTATTGGCCAGTGCATTCGCTACATATTTTTGCGTGTCTATTAAAGAATCAATTGTAATTGATAAATATCGCCAGATTTCTGGATAAGTAGCAGCTTCTAAAATCCCTTCAATATCACTTTTTTCCATCGGTTTTAACATAACCTGTTCATTATGTAATGTTGTAAATTCCATTTCAATTCACTCCTTTTCTCTAAACTATCTTATTTTTGGTATGTTTAACATAACCAAATCAACTACAAATGCCCATACCAGAAGTGAAGTATATCACTAGAATTCAGCTAGTAATTGACAACAAAAAAGAGCATATGCAAATTACATGCACATGCTCCTATGATCAATTCAAAATGAATTATCGAATTGTTTTTAATGCTGTTGACCATGCAATAACTTGATCTAACATTTGATTTACTGAGTCAGCTTGAACATCTTTTGGTTTGAAAACTGAACCGTTTTCGAAGTCAGTGAATAGTGATAATGCTGGATGTACGCGTACATCCGCTACTAATAATTCACCTAAAATACCACGTAAATGTTCTGCTGCACGAGCACCACCTACTGAACCGTATGAAACGATACCTGCTGCTTTGTTATTCCATTCTTCACGTAAGTAGTCTAATGCGTTTTTCAATGCACCTGTGATTGAGTGGTTATATTCTTGAGCGATAAATACAAAACCGTCACAAGCAGCAACTTTTTGTGACCAAGTAGCTGCACCTGATGCATCTAATCCAGGTTCGCCTAATAGTGGTAATTTGAATTCTGCGATATCAATAATTTCGTATTCTGCATCACCGCGTTTGTCTGCTAATTCTTTAACCCATTGACCTACTTGTGGACTTACTCTTCCTTCACGTGTTGAGCCTAAGATAATACCTATTTTAACCATTTTATCTCCTCCAGTTTGTTTTTCATCTATATTCTTACCAAATAAACTTTGTAAAAAACCCATTTTTAATATTTCACCTCCTTAAAAATATTCTTTTTCGAATTCCATCGTGCTTCGAACTGTATTAATTGGACGTACCAGTTTTTCAATTTTGTCACGCTTCTCCTCTAAAAACGGAGGTAATGATAAAATTTCGCCCATTGTTTCATAAGGCTCGTCACCCATAAATCCTGGACCGTCCGTTGCCCATTCAAATAAAATGCCTGGTGCAACAGGTACATACAAGGACTCAAAGAAGAAACGGTCTACGTAACCAGATGTGCCAAAACCGAAACTTTGCATACGATTAATCCATTCATACAATACCTTTGTATCTTCTACACGGAATGCAGCATGATGGACTGTTCCAAAACCTTGTCGTCCTTGAGGTAAAACTGTGTTATGTTCCACAATAACTTGTGCGCCATTTCCACCTTCACCTACTTCAAAAAGGTGCAATGAGCCATCCTTTGTAATTTCTTTAAAGAGCATGACTTTTTCTAATACTTCTTTGAAATAGTCAAACTGTGCAATACGTACATGAATTGGACCAAGTCCTGTTATTGCGAACTCTAATGGAACAGGGCCTTTCTGCCAAGGTTTACCTGCTTCAACACCTTTATTTAACTCATCTGAAATTAACATATATTGCTGATCATCAAAATCAACAAAAGATAACGTCTTCTTACCAAATTGTTCTTTTATCCCCAGATGCTTCACTTCATATCTATCAAATCGTTTTACCCAATATTCAAGTGCTATATCTGTTGGTACGCGGAATGCTGTTTTATAGATTTCATTTGTACCATGTGTTCCTTGTGGGATATTAGGAAAATCAAAGAACGTCATATCCGTACCGGCACTTCCTTTATCATCCGAAAAGAATAAATGATACGTTTGAATATCATCCTGGTTCACTGTTTTCTTTACTAAACGCATGCCCAATATAGTAGTGAAAAATTCATAGTTTTTTTCAGCACTACTAGTAATAGCTGTTACATGATGAATACCTTTTATATGGTTCATTTTTTTCCTCCTATTTTCCTTGTTTTGTTATCATTTACTCTTTTAAATAGAATAATTCAAGTTATCTCGATTTCGAGATATAATTTAAAAAAAATTAGATTTTCTCTGCCTGATATCCAATCTTCTTCATCAGCTCTATTATATTATCTAACTCATTTTCTTCTAGACACCCAAATATGCTCGCGACTTTTTCTTGATGCAGAGGAAAAATCTGATCCATAAGCTCATTGCCTTTTGATGTCAATGTTGCATAGATTACTCGTCGATCATTTGGGCAATCTCTACGTGAAACAAGTTGTTTTTTCTCTAATTTGTCAATCACATACGTAATGCTGCTACTTGCAATTAGTATTTTTTTACCAACTGTTTGAATCGGTTGATCTCCTTTATGATAAAGAAGTTCAAGTACTGCAAATTCAGTTGTGTTTAGATCGTATGAAGCTACATCTTTTCGAATAACTTCTTGAATCGCTTGGGAGGCACGAAATATGACTGTTAAAGCTTTTAATTCCTTATTTTCTAGTTCCATTCGTATCACCACTTTTATTATCTTAAATTCTAGTATCTTTAATTCGAGATAATAGTAACACATCTTCGAAAATAAAGTCAACGCATTTATCCTAGAATTAGTGCTTTTAATTTCATGAGGACAACGATCCTTATCGCTGCCCTAGTTTTAGATATTTAACCATCTTATTCATCTGGAAAATTCACGGTCGTATTAAACACACCTAATTTATTTTCTTTCGCAATTTCATCAATCGTCCGTGTAATTTCTTGAATAGTCTTTTCCTTATCCTTCGTTTCTGATCTTACAACGGCTTCTATTTCCTTCTTGTTTTCCGGATAAACGGAAAGTATAAAGCCAACTTGATATCCATTTTTCTTCAGCTGCTCTGTAACTTTTTCAATCAATTGTGCTTGTTCAATTTCTTTCATATTGATTGCATCTTCATTTTTTTGTTGTTCTTTCTCCATTATTTTCATAGATGGTGTTGCTTCAGAACTCGTAATATAATGTCCAATTGAAGTACATATAAGTAACCCAGCTAATAATGTTCCATTAAATATAACCTTGCCATTCATTTTCACCATCTCTCACCCTCTCCATTAACAAGCTACTAAACACTATGTCAAATCTCTTCAAAATATTTGTACTTTAGTAGATTTAGTTGTTATTTAATTTAGAGTCAGAGTTTCCATGCTTTTATAAACAAAGAAAAAAGCCTCACTTAATAATGAGGCATGATCAATTAACTTCTATAGTGAAAAGTAAATGTGTTAACATGTTCGTATTAAAAAATGGATTTATAAAATTGATTCAAGCGAAAAACAATTACTTTACTTCTGTGTGGAGCAATGAAAAAACGAAGGCATCATGAGATTGATTATTTTGATAGATGTAACCTCTTAACAAGCCTTCCTTTTTAAAGCCTATTCGTAACAATAATTGATTAGATGCAGTGTTTTGCGGATAGGTAACTGCCCCAATTCTAAACAAATCTAAATCATCAAAAGAATATCGTAACACTTCTTTTACTGCTTCTGTTGTAAAACCTTTGTTCCAGTATGCAGGATGAAGTTCATATCCAATTTCAGCTTTTTTACTTCCAATGTTCAGATTATTTAACCCAATTGTACCAACAAAATCTCCTGTTTCTTTCACAATCATTCCCCATCTTATGCCTTTAATGCCCTCGAACGTTTTTTGAAACGAATCAATCATTTTAATAGCATCTTCAATACTTATCAAAGGATTCATTCCATAATACTTAGTCACCTTCTCATCTGACATAATATTAAAATAGGATTGAGCATGTTCTTTTGTAATTTGAACTAACTGAAGTCTTTCAGTTTCTAATTTTGGAAACTCCATTACACATTCTCCTCTCTATTAATCTTTCAACCCCAAAATTTTCTATACTACATAATCGTTAGCATTTGATTCTTAGCAAATTGAATAACCATGTAACAATCGAATGATTCTACTTTCTATCATAAGATTCTTGAATCTAATAATTATATATAGAAAAAAATTGAGTCAGTGGAATTTTTCTACCTTGATTGTGCCAATGATGATAGTCATTAAATAATTCTAGAATATTATGGTTATACCGTTTTTCAACTAACTCATGTATTTGAATAAAGCTTCTCCAATAGTCAAACATAATACTCGATAAACTCTCTGTGTAGGATTCTATGCCAAAATCATCTAAGGAATGATGTCCATACTCACTTGAGAATTCTTGAATTAATTCCTTCTCTACTTGTAAGATCTGTTGAAAATCTGCTTCATTAAGGAGTAGCTTTCTTGGCAAATAAAAGCACATGCCCTCTTCAAACCAAATACTATTTGCCCGTTCATCATCAAAATCATCTACAAATAAATCGAGATGATGTGTTAGTTCATGTGCAAGTATGACAATTAGGTGTTCTTCAGAATAGCTCTCGTAAAACAGTCGAATCTTATGTAAGTTTTTATTATCTAATTGTCGAATAAATAACTTCCGCCATTCTTCGATATCCGGAGACATATAGATTACATTTTCATTCGTGAACGCAGGTATTGGAATAGTAGAAAATGTTTCCGTCGCTAATTGGGTAGAAGTCCATACTACTGCATTCGGGCTATCATCTAACAAGAAATCTCTTTTTAATATTTGCTCATATTCATTCAATTTCTTTCTAAATTTTTGAATAATTTTATCGTATTGATCATATTCACTTTTGCTTTCGAATGCATAAACATGTTTCATTACCCTACCTCACTTATCTATTAAATTCTCTATGTTTTCTAAGAAATCATCCTTCTGTTAAAAATAATAACGCTTAGTTTCCATTATCATACTTTCCAGTTAGGTTGTCCCACTGAATGAAAGCACCGTAGGATCGTAGGTGGCCACTGAAAAACTCAAAATGCATAAATATTAATAATAAAATTTTGTAAAACATATTTTGTTGAAGCGGAATCAGCGAAAAATCTTTTTGCTCAGCAGGAGCAATCTTTACCTTTGGGAAAGCGAGCCAGAGAGACCCTCAGCATTATTTTCTTTCTCAATCTTGATCTATGAAAAAAACAAATTTTTCATTTAAAAAGCATTGAATTATTATCCATATAATTATAACATAAAAGTAATTATTTGTTAATTCAATAATAAATGAAAGAGGTGAATACAAATTAATAAGAAAAACTTCATCATTACTATAGCAATAGCTATTTTCCTTTTAATAATTGGACATCTATATTACAGATTTGATGTATCAAAAATTGAGAAAAAATATCCTCCAGTTGGAGAAATGATAGAAGTAAATGAGCATCAAATACATATTTATAAAAATGATGAAAAATCTAAATCTAAACCTACCCTTGTATTAACTTCGGGAAGTGGTACAACAACGCCTTTCGCAGATTTTTATCCGATTTACATTAAATTAGATAAAAATATGCATTTCGTCTTATATGAACGGCCTGGTTATGGTTGGAGTGAAGGCACTTCTTCTTCTAGAGATATCGACACAGTTGTAAAAGAATTGCGCGAGCTGCTACAAAAATCACAGGAGAAGCCACCTTATATTTTCATTGGACATTCAATGGGAACACTTGAAATCATACGATACGCTCAATTATATCCTGAAGAAGTAAAGGCTTTAGTGACGATTGATGGGATAAGCCCTCAATATGCCAAAAACTATCAACTAGGCATATCGCAAAATCTAGGTTGGATTGCTATGAAAGGACTTCGAGATTTCGGAATTATGAACTTACTTGCAAAAACTGGAGCAATGGAGAGTTTATTCATTGATATTGATGGCTTACCACAAGAAATACAGAATCTAAAAGTGAATATGGCATTAAAAAATATGAATAACCCTAATATGAAAGAAGAACTAGAACAGATGAGCGAAAACGGAGAAACAATTTTAAGTAGTGGAACAATTGGGGCTATTCCTATTCTTGTTTTTTCAGCCACAAACAATGGTTATGATCATTGGGAGGAAACGCAACAGGAGCTATTATCCATTTCGACTCACACAAAACAAATCCTTTTTGAAAACACAAATCATTATATTCATCATGAAAAATCGAAGGAAATTGCAAAAGAATTAAAACAGTTCCTTATTAATCTTCAAAAATGAACTGGGTTAAACAGAAATTTTGGCCAAAGGGAAATTGTTCACCTCCTTTTTAGCGAATATTGAAATTTTTTGCATAGCCCTCACGTATAAATATAGAAGGACATTAAATTTCCCCGTAACAATTCCATTGGAATTGTACTCCTTATTCTTAGTCTGGCGCTTATCTATGGTTCAACGAGATCTTTTATAATCATTGACGAACAAGGCATTCAAACACAAGGAGCGATCGCTAAAAAGTACAATTATTATTGGAAAGATATAAAAAGAATTGATAATCAATTTGAGAAATCAGCTGAAAAGCGCAGACATTATATTTACTATCTTCATAATGGCGAAAAGCTAACGATTATGCAAAATGGACTATTTACTCATGAAGTAACGAGTAAAATTTACAGGATGGAAAAATATGAGAATATTGATTTTAATGAATATTGGTAGTTATTTCATTTTTAGTAGTAATTTGAATCTGCGCTATCTCTAATTAAGTTAACTATCCCACCACCTGCATACACTACTCTATAATTTCTATTTTCCTATTGTTATAAAAAACAAATTATGGTGTATTATGGATATAGATTCATAAAAAGGAGATGATTTTGATTAGAAAATGTTTATCAAGACACCCAATTATGAATTTGCTATTTATGATTGTTTTCTTTTTGTTATTCACATCTTCTGTCAATGCACTTAAATGGGCGTATCCCTTTGTATCATGGGATGGGTATGTCTATCAAGTATTAGATGAAAGGATTCCAGACGATAAAATCGGTAAGGAGCTTGGTGAAGTCGATACGATACCAGATGAAATTGGCGATTTTAACGGTAACGCCTCAAATCGGTACGATATTGGAACAAAATATTATCAAATTATAGGTAAAAAAACTTCCAAAGTAATCGCTGTGAGAGATGGTAATGAGTATCTGAAGGCAGCCATTGAATATAAACAAACCTTCTCCCTTTCATTCTTTTTAAAAGAACATTCAAAGATGATTAAAATGATTGGTTTGGCCATAATCGTGATTATTTTATTAATACTTTTCCGTAACTTAGCTATAAAAGGAAAAAATAAAACTTAGGAGGATTTATGACAAATAAAAAAAGCATTAGTGTAATTACAATTATTTCTGCATTATTATTTTGTACAATAATTGTAGCCGTTTCGTTATCTCCATTATCAGAATTGGGGGAACATGCAAATAAGTTTAACTCTCAGGGAATGTGGGAATCGATTGGTAGTATTCTTCTCTTTTATGCGATTCCATTATTCATATATCTCATAGGATTAGAATGGATAAAATACATTATGACATTTCTATGTGCTTTTGGCATTATAATTTTTGCTTTCGTATTATTTATTGCTTTGGTCATCGGAAATTCAATAAATTCAATTCCAGAACTGGTTAATGTCTTAGTCGTTTGTAGTTTAGCTATTATAGTCAATGTGATTTGGTTCTTTGTAGCATTTCGCAAAGAGAGAATATCCCCTCTTAGAGCTCAGGTTTAATATAAACAAGAAACCAGCAAATATCTGCTAGATATTTGCTGGTCGTCCCTTTTCTTATTTAAATAAATTAATCGTTGTAATAATGATTGGCATTCCAAATACATCGATTAAAAAAGCACCGACTATAGGTACGATTAAGAATGCCCTGCGTGATGGACCGAATTTATTTACTACTGCAGACATATTAGCCATCGCATTTGGAGTTGCCCCTAAACCATGACCTAAGAATCCTGCTACCATAACAGCTGCATCATAACCTTTTCCTAATAAGCGGAATAATACAAAAACTCCGAATAGGACAATAAATAGAGCCTGTGCGATAATAATACCAAAAAGAGGCAATGCTAGGTCTGCAATTTCCCAAAGCTTAATACTCATTAATGCCATTGAAAGAAAAACACCTAACGAAACATCACCAATTAGGTTAATTTCCTTCATATTAACGAAGCCAGGTTTTACTCGATCCATAATATTACGGGCTACAACAGCAGTAAACATAGCTCCAACATAACCTGGCAATACAAAGCCTGTTAGTGATGTAAAAAAGTCTCCAACATATGTACCTACAGCCATACAAAGTGTAATTAAGAATACTTGATGCATAAATGATTTTTCTTCTACTGGTTTCTCATCGTTATCAATATATTCTTCCATTTCATCAGTAGATGGTTTTAAGTTAAATTTGTTAACCAAATACTGTACAACTGGTCCACCTACTAAACCACCTGCAACTAAACCACAGGTAGCTGCTGCCATTCCAATCGTTACAGCCGAAGAAACTCCTAATTCTTCGATTGTTTGACCATAAGCTGCAGCAGCCCCATGACCACCTTCCATGGAAACTGCTCCTGCCATTACCCCGAATAAAGGATTAATATCAAAGATTTTAGCCAATGAAACTCCAATTACATTTTGCATTAGTGCTAGAAAGCCACAAGCTAACCAATAAATAATTAATAGTTTTCCACCGAGCTTTACCAGTTTAAAACTTGCTCCCAAGCCAATTGTCGTAAAGAATGTAACCATGAAAATAGATTGTAAAGAAGTATCTAATACGATTTCTACGATTCCCGTCGTCTTTAAAATTGTTGCAACAATCGCAAAGATTAAACCACCAACAACTGGAGCAGGAATACAAAATCGATTAAGAAAATTCACTTTCTTTACAAGATATGTTCCTAGTAAATACAAAGCAACAGCTAAAAATAGAGTCGCAATTTGGTTGATTTCAATCATTTATTTTCCCCCTTTTGAAGAGCAATCACCGCTTCATTAATTAAATAAGCTCCCAATTTAACCGTTCTATTATTCTCATCAACCTCTGGATTTACTTCACAAATATTAAAACTTGTAACTTTAGGATTTTCACATACATAGCGAATAATGTTTCTTACAATTTTCGGTTCCAGGCCAAATGGTGATGTTGCGCTTACCCCTGGTGCATGTGCTGCACTTAATACATCTGTACATAAGGTTAAAAGAATCACGTCACAGCGTTTTATAAATGTATCCACTGTTTCTATAGTAGATTCAAAGCTCATTTCATCCTCATATAAATATGTAACCCCTAATCCATCCGCACGATTAAATAATTCTGTTGTATTACCGTAGCGCTGTATACCGCATACAAAATATTCTGCATTTTGATCTTCATCAAGAATTTGTTTGAACATGGTACCAGAAGAAGTTTGTTCATTATATTCACGTAAATCAAAGTGAGCATCGATATTTATTAAACCAATTCTAGACTCTTTTCCTACGCTTTCTCGAACTCCAAGATAATGTCCATAGAGTGTTTCATGCCCCCCACCTATGACAATACATTTTGAATTTGCATTTAATATTTCTTTCACATATCTACCTAACTCCGCTTGTGCTTCTTCTAATAGTTTCCCTTCGCAAGATACATTTCCTACATCATATAAACCTATTTCTTGAGACCCTCTCCAAGCAATGCTCGCTAATTGCTTTCTAATTTCAGTTGGTGCCTTTCTAGCGCCAACTCTCCCCTTGTTTCTTCTAACACCTTCATCACATTCAAATCCAATAATAGAAAGTTTCTTTCCTGATATCTGTTGTAGCTGATGAGCAGGAAGACAGTTTATAGCTTGATGATAACGAAAACTTTCTAAACGGATGGTACTATCTGTTCTTCCACTCCAAATCAGAGCATCTGTTTCTTTATACATTCTCTACACTCCTTTGTGCTTTCGAAAAATTCTATAATTTCAGTATAAAATTATTTTTTTATAATTTCTAATACTCATTTTTAATATTATAATAGTTAAAAACTATAAATGAGTTAGGAGTTATTTATATGGATTTAAAACAAATGACATATTTCATCACAATCGTTAAATATCATAGTTTTTCAAAGGCAGCTAGAGCGCTCCATATATCACAACCATCATTAAGCAACTCTATTCAAAATCTAGAAAGAGAGCTTGGAACTCCGCTTTTAGAACGCACTACTCGTAATTTACAACTCACAGAAGTGGGGAAATTATTGTATGAACGAGCTAATATAATGTTGCAAGAAATGAATATTTTGCAAGAGGAAATACAAGACATTATTGATGGAGATCGTGTTGAAATTATCATTGGAATGATTGAATCAGCTAATAGATGGTTTGCCAGATTAATGTATGAACATAAACAAACTTATCCTCATAATGATTTTACGTTGATCGATACTCTTTATAGTAAAACCGTATTAGAGGCTCTATTGCGATACGAGGTTCATGCGGTTGTGACAAACCAAGAAATCATCGATGAAACAATTGAAGCCGTACCGTTATATACCGAAAAATTTGTGGTGGTTCTTCCTAATAATCATCCTCTAATGTTTAGAGAAAACATTGATTTACAAGATTTATGTAATGTGCCTTTAATCTTAGGAATGCCTTCTTTTCAAACATGTTCCCAGATTATGAGGGCATTTGAACATGTAGAACTTAAGCCACAAATTGAATTCCAAATTGAACGATTTGAAATGGCTAAAATTTTAGTAGAAAATGGCGCTGGTATTACTATCCTCCCTGAAAACTATGTAAAAGATGCTTTACCTTCAACCTTATCTTATCGTTATATTAATAATGATTTATTACAAAGAACCGTATATTTTTGTTATGTTAAAAATCGGCATTTTCCAAGCGCAATCTTAAGTTTCTTTCAGCTGATAAAAAACAACTTCAAAATAACTCTAGTATAAACTTCTTAATTGCTACGAATTCCGCTTGAAAAACTAACATAACATCTATATCAAGATAAACAAAAAACAGGCTTTAATGGAAATTATCCTACTAAGATATCCTGTTTGATAGTATTTAGGACTTCTTGATTTAAATTACGACAGCGGTACTACTTATTACCATTTTAAAATAATATCACCATTACATTTTGTACGCTTCATATATTCATATTCATCGCAATAATTCATATCAGAGGTGAGTAAATTGGAAATATCTATTATTTTAACAAATAGCACTCCAAAATATATTCAAATATACGACCAGATTAAAAAAGCAATAATCGATAAAAAGTTAGTATCACAAAGCAAGTTACCTTCCAAGCGTAATTTGGCAGCTGATCTAGATGTTAGTGTACATACTGTGAAAGAAGCATACGAACAGCTAGATGCAGAGGGATTTATATACAGTAAGGAGCGTTCAGGTTACTTTGTTTCGCCTTTTGAATTTGAATGGCAGCAATCTCAGAATACAATTCTCCCCTCCCCTTCTATAGAAAGCATCAATTCAAAAGTAGATATTGATTTTCATAACGGTCATATTGATACTGCAACTTTTCCTTATTCAAGTTGGCGGAAATTATACACTAAACACTTTCAACCTCAAAACTTGATGAATAACACTTGGCAAGGAGAGCCTATACTCCGTCAAGAAATAGCATACTATGTTCAGCGATCACGAGGTGTACAATGTAATCCATCACAAGTTTTTATCTATGGTGGTACACAGCATCAATTACAGGCACTATGTAACTTTTTCGGACCGTCAATTCAAGCTGGAATTGAAGAGCCAGGTTTTAAACGAGCTCGGACTATTTTTAATCAACACTGTCTTCATACACATCACATACCTGTCGATGAGTTTGGGGTTACTGTACCAACAGAGAAAATCAATCTATTGTATACAACACCAGCCCATCAATTTCCATTAGGGATGGTTATGTCCGTGGAACGCCGTGCAGCATTATTAAAATGGGCTGCTGAAGAAAAAGCTTTTATTATTGAAGACGACTATGATTCAGAATATCGTTTCAAAGGGCTACCAATTCCCTCTTTAGCTAAAATGGATCAACTACAGCGTGTCATCTATTCCGGTACTTTTTCAAAAACACTTGTCCCGTCGATTCGGATTAGCTATATGATTTTACCTAATGCACTTGTGGATTCATATTCTGAATTCTACAAAGAACAGAAAACGGTTGTTTCAAAAATCGATCAGCTCGTTCTTGCCGATTTCATAGCCCAAGGGCAATTTGACAAGCACTTAGCAAAAATGCGTACACTTTATCGAAAAAAACAACAAGCATTGATTTCAGCAATTAACATGCATCTATCAAAAGAATTTCAAATAATTGGCGAGAAATCAGGTCTACACATAGTATTAAAACTGCCTAACTCTCTAAGTGAAAAAGAGGCCATAGAAAGGGCATTTTCAGCTGAAGTAAAAGTCTATCCATGCACCTCCTCTTACCAACAATCTACAAATCAGCAACTCGTTATCATTGGATATGGAGGTTTATCATTAGAGCAAATCGAGGAAGGAATAATGAGACTGAAAAAGGTTTGGAGCAATTAATCCAAAGAGCTTCTCTCTAATAAAAGAAAGAAGCTCTTTACTGAATACTAATATTTCTTATTATTTATCCTACCTGTTTTTTCGAAAAAGCCAATCGATAAAAGATTATACTAAATAGGGAAATAGCAGCCATCACAATGTACAGTTGAGATTCAAAGTGAACTAGTAACCATCCTCCTAATACGGGTCCTATAAATCCTCCTAAATTTTTAAACTGTGAAGCCCCTAGATAGGTTGCTTTTTGAGTGGCTGGTGCGATTTCTTCGATCAATGCATTCATCATTGGAAACGCGAATATTTCACCGATTGTAAATATGATCATCCCAACAATAAATACCCAAGAAGTAGTGGCAAAATTAAAAATGACGAAACCAGCTGCAAGGAAAAGAATCCCGATAATTAGACTTTTCATGATGGATATTCTTTCTGTATAAATCCCAATTGGTAACTGCAACGCCAATACAACAATGGCATTTAGCGTAATCAAAACAGAAAATAGCTTAACCCCATTTTCAATATTCAAATTTATGTACTGTGGCAATGTTGAGTCAAATTGAGAATAGCCTAGACTAACAAGGATCCCTCCTGCAAGTAAGTACAACAGTTTTTGATCTGCAAAAACGACTTTGAACATTTGCAAAATCGTTTGTTTTTCTTCATGCTTTTGAGGTGTTACTTCATATTTTTTGAAAATGAAAATCAAAAATACACCGTAAATTGCATACATCGACGCCGTGATTAAAAAAGGGACCTTTGCATTGGACATGCCAGAAATCCATACACCACAAAGTGGACCAATTACTGCTGCTATATTAATAGCTGTGTAGCGAAATGAAAACAAGCGTCTTCTCTTCTTTTCTACTGTAAAATCAATCATCAACGCCTGAGTTGCAGGTTCAAAAAACGATCGACATAACCCATTGATTGCATTTAGCACGATAAACAATCCAACAACACGGACAGTCGCAAAACCCACAAACACTGCACTCCAAATAAAGATGGTTGTTAAAATGATAAATTTCCGCCCAAATTTATCAGTTAAATAGCCACCTATAAAACCACCAAATGTTGCACAGAGTTGCGCAATTCCTAATGTTACGCCAATGATTAATGGAGAGGCATGTAACTCATTTTGCAAATAGATTGCTAAAAAAGGAATGGTCATAAAACTAGCAATACGGGTAAAAATTGTTCCATTTAAAATGATCCAGACAATAGGATGGAAATAGGACAAAAATTGCATTAGTCGAACTCCTTTTAAGTAATGACACTACTTTATCCTAAACTACCACAATTTACAATATGGCTTAATCATTCATTAGATTCATAAACTTATAATTTTATCAAACAAAAATACACTTAAATCAATTTCATAAATCCATTTTTGGTTTTTAAATACGAACATTTTACACATTGACTTTTCACTATTCAGATTCGGATGTTCCGCTACAGACGGCGCTTTCCACGGGCTTTGCTTCAATCTCCTCGGGCCAAAACGATGTTGGTCACGAAGCCGTTGCCAGAGGACGTGGCGTTCTTAGGCTTTGTTCTTTAAAAGTTGTGCTCCTGCGGGGCTTTCAGCTCAAGCTTTTCCCGTAGGACATTGAATTAGCTTCCTTGAATTAGCACCGCACGAAGAAAATGCAAATGCATTTTCGAGGACTCGCCGTCTTTCGCTCCACAATGAAACAAAATTGGATATCATTAAATGTTTGTATTTATATGAGTTTTCATTATGAAATTGATTCACTTAACAAAGGAAAACACCAATAATCCAAGAGATTAGATCAGCCAAATTGAAACTATTCATATATTTGTATTGCCCAATAGTTTCAAAAAAATCTTCTACATTTAAGCGACAAGCAAATAATAGGCAACAAACATGCCAATATTGTTTTTATAAAGGTTAAATTAAAAAAACAATAAGTATAGCATTTATATGTATCTGTTACTTCCGAATAATCTATCAACATATAACATTCCCCAGGAAATATTCTGATGATTTTTCCGCACAATTTCATTATTCGCCTTCGATGCTATCTTTCTAATGATAATTACTGATTTACAATTCTTTTCAATCTCTCAATATCAACTTAATAGTTATGTTTTATAGTGAAAATAAGTAAAAAAGAAGATATTACCTGTATATCATTTGGAAGAGAATAATCTAGTATTTTGCCTATTAAATTGAACAGACCAATAAAAAAATAATCTTTCATCAGATTATTGAGAATAGCAAAAAGAACAAAATAATGTTTACGGTGAAATTTAAATACTTTTACTAATTACACTAAATCGGTTGTTAATGAGGCAATTTGTCTTGCTCTAAATGTTCGTTAACAACATTGTCTGGACGTCTACATTTGGCGTCCAGTTTTTTACTTTTAAAATGGGACAAGCTCTACTTACTTTTAAGTTTATGTTTTTATCATTAACTTCAGTTTGCATTCCTCAATGAATTATTCTGATGATTTCCACGCTACAAAAAAACAACCCTCTAATTAAATTATCGAGTAAGTTCTCAAGTAACAGATAACCAAACAATATATCATTAAGAAACTTTTTAAAATAACACCCGTCACTAATAACATGGTAAACTATAATATATGAATGTATTGGAAAGGAGGAAGGTTTACATTAATTAAGCCGTAAATCTATGAAAAAGACTTTACTACTAACACTTTTTACAACAATATTATTTGCTACCTCTGTTTTTATCATCATTCAACAATTTTCTAAAACTGCTACTGGACCATCCGAAAAATACATAGAAGATCAAAGTGTGGAAAGTTTTATCGGCTCCATTGCTGAAAATGCGCGGGACATCGCATCTAACCATGATTTGTATGCTTCTGTTATGATTGCCCAAGCAGTGTTAGAAAGTAATGGAGGGACTAGCGATCTTAGTTCACCACCAAATAATAACCTTTTTGGCATTAAAGGTTCATATAAAAAACAATCTGTAACCTTTCAAACCTCTGAAGATAATGGTACTGGTCAAATGCACCAGATACAAGCTAAGTTCAGAAAATATCCTAACTATAAAGCTTCATTAGAAGACTACGCTGAACTACTTCATAAAGGCGTTTCTTGGAATACAAAGTATTATCAAAAAACATTTAAAAGTAAAACAAAATCATATAAAGAAGCAACAAAATATTTAACTGGCACCTACGCAACAGATACCAATTACCATCAAAAGTTAAATGCCCTGATTAAACAATATCATTTAACTCAATATGATCACTCAGCTAATGATCCAAAACAAGTAGTCGTAAAAAGCGGTGAAACACTTCATTCCCTATCAAACAAATACGGTGTGTCAGTGACATCGATTAAACAATGGAATCGATTAAATACCAATGCCATAGAAAGTGGCCAAAGACTTTTCATTTATCAATAATTAAGGCTACTCTATAATCAAAAAACCCACTTTTAAGTCTAACAAGCTTAAAAGTGGGTTTTTAATTTATGGAAATATAAAAATCTATCCTACTAAATAGTGTTGAAGCACAGGGAAGAATGTATCTGATAAAACAATACTAATCAGTGCTGCCACAATCATTGCTAGGCTTGAATAAGTTCCTTCTAACTCCCCTATTTCAAACGCTTTAGATGTGCCACAACCATGTGCCCCCATGCCAAGAAGTAACCCTTTTGCCGCTGATGTTCTAATACGAATCGATTTAATTACAAGTGGCCCAACAATACTACCTGTCAACCCTGTGACAATCACAAAAACAGCTGTCATTGTTGGCTCCCCACCGATAATTTCTGAAATATCCATCGCAATTGGAGTTGTAATGGAACGTGGCACTAAACTATTAATCATTTCATTAGATAACCCGATCCACATCGCAAATAAGAATGATGAAACAATTGCAACAGCAGAACCTGTTACAAGACTTGCTCCGATTGCTAAAGCATGTTTTTTTAATAAAGCAAAGTTTTTATAAATCGGAACTGCAAATGCAACAGTTGCTGGTCCCAAAAGATTAGATAACCAAGTAGCTCCTGAATTATAGTCTGAGTAAGAAGTATGTGTAACAAGCAATACTACTATAATAATTAATGGACAAATTAATAATGGCGATAATATAATCCAATTCATCTTTTGATATACTTTTTTACTTAATAGAAAAATAATAATTGTCCCCAAAAAACTAATGATACCTATTAGGCTCATACTTTCTTCATCCCTCTTTTTTGTACATAATCCGCAACTAAACCTGTACATGCCATCACAACAATTGTACTAAGAACAATCACTGTAACAAGTTTAATACCAATTACTCCAAGAATTTGATCATATTGCACAACACCTACTGCAGAAGGAACAAAGAATAATAATAACTCACCAGTTAATAACCCAGCCCCAAGATCTACCCATTCGAGTTTAACAATGTGCAACTGTAATGCTGCGAATAATAAGATAAGCCCAATAATACTACCTGGAATTGGTAGATGACTTACTTTTGCAATTCCATCCCCTAAAAGCAAAATACCGTATAGAAAAATAATTTGAACAATTATTTTTAGTATCTTCATCAAAAATCACACCTTTATTTTCAAATAGAAAAAACCGTCCGCTGCAGTAGACGGTATTCGCGGTAACCGTCTGACCTTCGTACGATTTTTTCAACATATTTACTTTACTCTAAAAAAAAGCATTCGTAAAATATATATTTTTTATATTTTGTATGCCTAAATGGCATAGTTCGGTGCGATATATTTGATAAATCCTTTCGTCGCATGAGATACGTAATGACCTTTTTTAGCAATAAGTACAATTTCCCATGGAATTGATGGGTTTACGATTGGAATTGCCTTTACTTCCTTTGGATTTACCTTCTCTGCAATCGCTTTTGGAAACATAGCAACGCCGAGATCATGTTCTACCATCTGACTAATAAAATCCCATTGAGAACTTTCATAAGCAATATGTGGCGTAAATCCTGCCTGCTCACATTCTTGTAATATGCAATCATGTAGCGTGAAATCTTGACTAAAAAGTAGCATTGGCTCATTTTTTAAATCCTTCATCATGACTGTTTCTTTGTTTGCTAAAGGGTTGGATCGATTAACGATTAGCATAAGCTGTTGGGACGTGTAAGGAATAACATGAAATTCTTCCATATCTGCTGGTAACATCACAAAGCCAAGATCTAACTCACCTGTTGCTACTAAATCTTTAATTACATTTGCGCCTCGTTCATCAATTTCAATCGTAATCCCAGGGAATTTTTCTTGAAATCCTTTAATCATTTTAGGGAAAAACAGAATCCCAATTAATGGAGGCATGCCGATTTTGATTTTCCCTTTTTGCAAGTGGGTTACATCTTCTAAGACAACATCTAATTCTTCAACTAAATTTAATATTTTTAAGGCCTGTCCATATACGACCTCTCCTACATCTGTTAATTCACTTCTTCTTGCAGAACGATGAAATAATGTGACATCTAACTGTTTTTCTAATGATTTGACGACTTTACTAAGCGTAGGTTGTGTAACATGTAAAGCTTCAGAAGCTTTTGTAAAACTTTTATATTTTGCAACAGTAACAAAATAATTTAACTCTCTTATTTCCATTACATAACACCCTTCCTATCCAGAATAACCAATTTACAGCTATTTATATCGAATTATTAATAATTTTTTGGTAATTTTAAACTATTTTTTAAGCGAAATAAGTTTTATTTAATCAGAAAGTACGATATGATTAACAGGTACAAAGTTATAAAAAATTAATTCGCAGTATATTATGAAAGTAGGTCTTTTTGTGAAACTAGGTAAAAAACTATTTCTATCATTTAGTGTATTTATCTTAATTATAGCAGTGACTTCTATAATCAATATGATCAATGCCAAAAAATCAGCAAGTTCTATAGATGAATTAGTTAATCATCGTATTGAACAGGTACAATTAGTAAAAGATGTTCAATATGAAACGGCACAACAAGGTTCATATCTACGAGGTTACATCTTACAAAATCAAGATATAGCACTTGATGAGATGAAAAAAGAACAACAAAATTTAGATAAAACACTAGACAGATTAGAAAAAACCGCTAGATCATCAACAATGCAACAACTAATTAAAGATTCAATTACGGAAAAAGCAAATTTTGACCAATACGCTCAAGAAACCGTAGATGCATTCCAAAGAAAAGATACGAAAAAAGCAATTCAGCTATTGAATGACAAAGTACAACCTACAAATGAAAAAATTTTAACAAATACTGAAGGTATGACGCAACATCAAAATAAAGAATTAGACAGTATTAAAGAAGCTACGAGAAGTGATGCTTCATTTGCCTTAAATACTGTCATCTGGGGTTTAATTATTGAACTTATAATCGCTATATTGTTAAGTATTATTATGATAAAAAAATTAACTGCTCCTATCCGTCAATTATTAAACGCAATAACTCGTGTTGCAAATGGAGATTTAACAGGTAAGCTTATTAAACTTAAAACTAAAGATGAATTCGCCGATTTAGCAAATGCTTTTAATAAGATGAAAGACAATTTACAAGGATTATTATACAAGACTAAGAGCAGTTCAGATCATTTAAGCACTACAGCTTATGAATTATCAACGAGTACATCTGAAGTTGCTTCTACTATAGATGATGTATCTAATTTTGTTGACATGACTGCTCAAAATGCTAAATTATCTTTAGTCGCTTCAAAAGACAGTGCAAATGCTATGGATGAAACAGCTTTTGGAGTTCAAAAAATTGCTGAATCTACCCAAAGCTTACTGAATAATGCTTTAGAAACATTGAATCACTCTAAAGAAGGTCAACAAAAATTAGCTGAAGCGAAAGATCAAATGCAAGAAATTTTTGATGCTACTGTTCAAGTCACAGATTTAACTAAACAATTAGGGAATCAAACGAAAGAAATAGAAAAAATTACACAAGTAATTACTGATATTACGGAACAAACAAACTTACTTGCACTTAATGCAGCCATTGAGGCAGCTCGTGCTGGTGAACACGGAAAAGGCTTTGCAGTGGTTGCTGATGAAGTACGAAAATTAGCTGAAGAATCAAAAACATCTGCTACTCATATTGTAAACTTAGTTGAAACAATACAACGTAATACTAAGAATGTTGAAGAAGGTGTAACTCAAGGATTGAATACAGTAAAAGAAGGTGTTACTGTTATCAATCAAGCAGATGTTTCCTTTGGTTCTATTACCGAATCTGTACGTTCAATGACTACTCAAATCGAAGAAATTTCTGCTTCATCCCAACAAATTTCTGCAAGTGCAGAAGAAGTTGCTGCTTCCATTGCAGAGATTTCAAATCAAGCAGAATCTGCATCCGATCAAATGGAAACTATCGCTGCATCCATACAAGAACAAAATGCTACTGTACAAGAGATTGATCATATATCCAAAGAATTAAAGGACAGATCTGTTTCTTTAAAAGAAGATATTCAAAAGTTCACTATTTAAAAAGGTTTTATAGCGTATAAATAATGGGAGTTGTCCAAAATAATGGACGGTTCAGACCGTAGACACACACGAAGAAATTCGATTTTATCTACGGTCTTTTTTTATTATTTATCGAAACGTTGATTTCCGTTACGGTGAACCTTTTCCTATGGCAAGTGCTAATATTAAATCCCCTATTATCACTATTCTCTTACTAATTACAAATATTTCTCCACTATGTTAATATATACTTAGTTCTGTGACATGGAGGGTTTATATGGCAAAGTTTGAGAAGATTGCTGAGAATTTGTTTTGTATTGATACGTATGATTTAGGATTACCGAATCGGACGAGCTCTTATTTGTTGAAGGATGAGAAAATTGCATTGATTGAAACATCTGCAAGCCCATCCGTACCATATATTTTAAAAGTATTAGAGGAATTGGATATTTCACCTTCTGATATTGATTATTTAATTTTGACGCATATTCATTTGGATCATGCAGGTGGTGCCGGCGTTTTTATGCAGCATTGTCCTAAAGCAAAAGTGTTTGTGCATCCAAAAGGTGTGCGTCATTTAGTAGATCCAAGCAGATTGATTGCTAGTGCAAAATCAGTATATGGTGAAAAATTTGATGGCATTTTCGGTGAGATTCTCCCAATTGCTGAAGAACGATTCCATCCAGTAGAAGATGGTAGAAGTTTAAATCTGGGAGCATCTACTCTCACTTTCTACCATACAAAAGGACATGCAAATCATCATATTTCCATCCATGATTCGATAACGAATGGGATGTTTGTTGGAGATACAACAGGAGTATATTATCCTGATATGGCCGAGGAAGATTTTGACGTAATATTACCTTCTACTTCTCCAAATCAATTTGATCCTGATTTAATGGAAGAATCCATTCAACTTTATGAAAAAATAAAACCTGAAATGATTTACTTCGGTCATTATGGTGCATATTCAAATCCAGAATTTGCGTATGAAGAAGTAAGACGGTATTTACCAATTTTCGTTCAAGCAGGCCGTCAAGCTATGCAAGAAGAAAGTGAATTTACAATGCAAGTAAATCGTACTGAGCAAATATTGACTGAAATAATATTTAAAGAATTACAATTAAAAGGATTACCAGAAAATCAGCCAATTTTCAAAGTAATCCCACTCGATTTAGCTGTGAGTGCTATGGGGATAATCGATTATTTGATAAAAGCTGAACAGAGTTCACATGTAAAATAGTTTAGGTAACAAAAAATAAAAGAGTGATGCGCAAAAATCATATGCCATCACTCTTTTAACTTATTCAATTAAACTGGAAGAAGTTTTTCTACAACGATACTATTTACTGCATTCATATATGCAAGAGCACTCGCTTTGATGACGTCTGTGTCAGTTGCTTTTGCTATATATTTTTCACCATTGTACTCAACTTGAAGCTTTACTTTCCCTAGTGCTTCCTTACCTCGTGAAACACTAGATATTTTATATTCAAGTAGTTTAATATCCATATCGATAATTTCTTTCATAGCAGAGTATAGAGCATCGATTGGTCCAGTTCCAACTGTGCTTGCGCTATATATTTCGTCACCTTTTTTGACTTTGATACTTGCAGATGGGAATGTTGTATTACTAATTACTTGTAGATCAACAAGCTCATAGAATTCGTCACTATGGTGCTCGATTTTTTCTGCCATTTGATGACGAACAAAGTATTTTTCTACAAGAATATATAAATCGTGGTTGTATACTTCTTTCTTAGCATCTGCAAGATTTAAGAAATCAACAAAAATTTCTTCAAATTGTTCATCTGAAATTTTACCAATTGATAACTTTTCTAATGCATTTTTCACTGCATGACGACCTGAACGAGCTGTTAATACGAGTTCCATATCGTCTAGACCTACTTCTGTTGGATGGATGATTTCATAGGCATCGCGTGATTTCAGAAGGCCATCTTGGTGAATTCCTGAAGAATGGGCAAATGCATTTTCACCTGTGATTGCTTTGTTTACTTGCACATCTAATCCCATTAAGCTACTGACGAGTTTCGATGTATTCATAATTTCCTTTGTTTTAATGTTTGTTGCAACATCACCAAAGTAATTGCCACGTGTGTGTAATGCCATAACTACTTCTTCTAAAGAAGCATTACCTGCGCGTTCACCGATACCGTTAATTGTACATTCTACTTTATCTGCACCGTTTTTGATTGCAGCAAGTGTGTTTGCTGTTGCCATGCCAAGATCATTATGGCAGTGAACACTTAGTAAAACTTGGTCATTTAAGTTTTTAATACGATCATTTAATCTATAAATCATTTCACCAAATTCTTCTGGAACTGCATAGCCAACTGTATCAGGTACATTGATCATCGTTGCACCTGCCTTAATGACGGCTTCAATTGTCTTCCAAAGATATTCAAAGTCTGAACGTGACGCATCTTCTGTTGAATATTGAACTTGTGGTATTAGTGATTTTGCATATTTTACTGCTTCCACGCCGATATCTAAAATTTGATCTTTAGATTTACCGAATTTCTTTTCAACATGGATATCAGATGTACCAAGTACCATATGAATCATCGGATTTTCTGCATACTTTACACTGTGATATACTGCATCAATATCAGCTTTTACAGCACGAGCTAACGCTGTAATCATAATATCATCTGTGTTACCAACTTTCATCGCCACTTCTTTTACCGCATTAAAATCACCTGTAGATGAAGCTGGGAAACCTGCTTCAATAATGTCAACTTGTAGTTTTTTAAGTTGTTTTGCTACTTCTAATTTTTCGTAAATATTCAGTTTTGCACCTGGTACTTGCTCCCCATCACGTAAAGTTGTATCAAAAACCCAAATTTTTCTAGACATTGTCAACACTCCTCTTTTTTTAATAAAATAAAAAATCCCGTCTCTATAAAAACTATAGAGACGAGATTATACTCGCGGTACCACTCTAATTGAACAATCTAAGATTGTCCCCCTTATTCAATAGCTATCACTATCTATCCTGATAACGGTAGGAATCCGAACTCCATTACTGTACTTTTCACGGAGTAGCTCATGGACGAGTTCAAAAGTATCTGACGACCGATTCACACCATCCATCGGCTCTCTTAGCGCTCACAACACTTTTTACTATTTCCAATCTTTGCTTTGATTTATGTGATTGATAGGATTGTAACGCAGAATGTTAACCACTGTCAACAGAATTTTTAGAAAATTTTATCATTTCAGAACTATTATTGGTCGATCGTTTCGCCAAATACACTCGACAGGTGCTTCAAAAAATGCACTTAAATTTTCACTTGTCAACATTTCTCTCGTTTTACCTTTCGCGAATACTTGCCCTTTTTTAAGTAATAATGTATTTTCAAATACCGGCAAAATTTCTTCTACATGATGTGTAACATAAATGATTGTAGGACCGTTTTCCATATTCGAAATATCAGAAACTGTTTTTAGTAAAGCTTCTCTTGCGATAAAATCAAACCCTGTTGCAGGTTCGTCTAAAATAAGTAACTCAGGTTCTCCCATTAGTGCACGACCTATTAAGATACGTTGTTTTTCCCCTTGTGATAAAGTTTCATAATCCCTATCTGCATATTCTATTGACCCTAATTGATGTAATAACCGAATTGCTTTTTTTCGTATTTCAGCAGTGGGTTTTTCATATAAACCGATGGAAGCATAGGCACCGCTTAATACAATTTCAAAAGCACTGTCCCGTGGATTTAGTTTTTCTTGAAATCCAGCTGAAACAATACTTATTTTACGTCGTAATTGATCACCTAGAACCGATTTCCCAAAAGTTTTTCCAACAACTTCTACTTGACCACTTGTAGGAAAATAATAGGCACAAAGCATATTTAATAATGCGGTTTTCCCCGCTCCATTCAATCCATATAAAACCCAATGCTCTCCCTTTTGAATCTCCCAATCAATATGTTGTAATATCCACGATTCATCTCTTCTTAAAGAAACATCTTGTAAATTCAGGACCATTTTAACATCTTCCTTTTGTTTCCATCTAATTTTTTAGTATTTTCATATAATATTTGAGACCTCTTTTAATTTTTCTCTAGTGCTAATTTAATACCAAATCCAACTAAAACAGTACCTGTAATACCTTCAATTGCCAATTGAGTTTGAGGCTTCATCATGAAGGTACGTATAGCATTTAAAAGAAGGATATAAAAGACAAACCAAATTGCTGTTAAAGCAACATATGTCAACCCCATCCAAACGAAAGGCAAAAATGAATGTATATTTGGGTCCACAAATTGAGGTAAGAAAGTTAAAAAGAATACCGCTACTTTAGGATTTAGTAAATTTGTTAAAAATCCTTGTTTAAAACAAGAATGATCATCATATTTCACCTCATCTTCTTTCAAAATCTCCATATCTTGTTTTTGTTTTCTCATAGAAATAAATGATTTTACACCTAGATAAATTAAATATCCCCCACCTATATATTTAAAGATGGAAAAGATAAATGCAGATTTTGCGATTAGTGCAGACAAACCTATAACTGCTGCTAATGTATGAATTAACAAAGCACAACAAGTACCTAATATCGTTTTTAAGCCACCCTTTTTTCCTAGAGTTAAAGTATTTTTTGTCGCAATCGCTGTATCAGGTCCAGGTAAAAGTATTAGTAAGATACACATTGTCACGAATAACCAATACTGTTCCATTTTATTCACCTCTTTCATTTATGGATATTATTTTATCAGAAAATTCTAAATAAAACACATGTATTTTAGTTTGTTCTCTACGCTACTAAAGTACTTACGAAGCACAATAGTTATATTGATATACTTTATATGAAATATATCCTGAGTGTTAATTCTCCAGTTTTATCCATTAAAAAATGGATGATCAACCGATACCCGCTACGGATTGCTCGCTTTCCTGCGGGCGTGCGCTGAGCCGCTTCCTTCGCTACGCTTCGTGCAGGGTCTCAGCTACCACGCTTTTCCCGCGGGAGTCGAGCAATCCTCCGCTACAATCAATAAACAATGAAACACAAGCTCCTTAAAAGTATAATTACAGAAGAATATTCTTCCTTTTATATCCTAATCAACACGCTTGAAAATATCTAATAATAATTAAATTATATTAATTTCACATTGACATAGATACACACTATTAATTCTTTGTAGTTCATAACATATTCATCATTAGTAATACATATTTTGTACTATCAATAGTTTAAAAGATTGTAATCATCTTTTTTACAAATAGTATTGATGATATGCATTCTATTAAATAAATAGATAAAGGGGGATGTTTAGATGAAAAAGGTATTTGTTCTACTTATTATAGTACTTTCAGTGATTTTAACTGCATGTGGAGGTTCTGGGACAGATAGTTCTGATAGCGGTACATCTACGATTGAAAAGGTTAAGAAAAACAAAAAAATCGTAATTGGGACTGCACCTGGCTATGCGCCTTTCGAAATGGTAGATTTGAAAGGAAAATATGTTGGTTACGATATCGATACAGCAAAAGCAATTGGAAAAGCTCTTGGGGTAAAAGTTGAATTTAAAGAATATGCCTTTGATGGATTAATCGCTGCTTTACAAGTTGGAGAAATCGATATGATTGTTTCTGGGATGACGATTACTGGACCACGTGCATTATCTGTCAGCTTCGCAAATCCATACTATAAAACAAAGCAAGTAGCACTTGTACCAAGTTCAGATACGACTACAAAAAAATGGACGGACTTAGACAAAAAAGGAAAGAAAATTGCTACAGTTATCGGTACAACAGGACAATTAATTACAAAAAATACATTCAAACATGCAGAAATTAAAGATTATAAAGAAATGCCTGCAGCAGCACTTGCTATGATATCTGGTCAAATCGATGGTGTAGTTTATGACGAATCTTCTGTTCGTATTTGGAGCAAAGAAAATGGCAAATCTAGAGTAATTGACAATCAAATTTCAGCTGAAAATTTAGGTATTGCTATAAAACATAATGATTTAAAAACTGTACAATGGTTAAATTCATTCTTATACAGCTATCTTGATGGACCAGATGAATTGAAATCAAGAAAATATTGGTTCGAAAGTGATGAATGGTACGCCAACATTAACAACAAAGTAGAAGCCGAATAACGAATATGGAAGAAAGTATCGTTTATACAATCCTTACTTTCTTCCTTTTTTATATATGACAATATTTTTCCTAAAGGAGGAGGAACTTTATGATCTATCAACCGGATTGGAGTATTATCACAGATAATCTAGATATATTTTGGACAGGCTTGCTGTTAACTCTTAGAATTTCTGCTCTTTCTTTACTTTTAGCCATCCCAATCGGCATCATTGTTGGTATGGGACGTATTTCTAAAAATCGTTTAATCAATTTTCTCGCTTCTGCTTATGTTGAAATTATGAGGGGTATACCATTAATTGTTATTCTTATTTGGATTTATTTCGTATTAGGGCAATTTTTAAAATTAGGCTCCTTTTGGGGTTCAATATTCTCTTTAGGTATTTTCTCCGCTGCTTTTATTGCTGAAATTGTGAGAGGCGGTATTCAATCTATCCCTAAAGGGCAAATGGAAGCAGCGAGGTCCTCAGGTATGTCTCATTTCCAAGCCATGAAACTCATTGTACTACCACAAGCAATTCGGAAAACGCTACCGCCCATGGCATCTCAATTTATATTATTAATAAAAGACTCTTCTCTTGTATCAACAATTTCTGCAGTAGATTTAACATTAAAAGCTACTAACTTAGCAGCAATATCCTATCGCTATATTGAAATTTGGTCATTTGTAGCTGTAGTATATTTTGCCGTGACATTTACCTTATCACTAATCATCAGACAATTTGAGAAAAGATTGTTAAAAACTGAATTCTAGAGGGGGGACACAATATGATAACGATCAAAAATGTTTCGAAGAGTTTTGGAAAGAACAAAGTCTTAGAGGATATAAATCTATCCATTGATAAATCTAATGTCGTTGCACTAATTGGACCAAGTGGTGCAGGTAAATCCACTCTTATTCGCACCATTAATGCACTTGAGGAGATAGACCATGGTGAAATTCTTGTTGAAAATGTTCCTATTCATCAAAAAGGAACAAACATTAATAAAGTTCGAACACAAATTGGTTTTGTTTTTCAAAGCTTTAACTTATACCCATTTTTAACTGCTTTAGAAAATGTCACAATTGCACCAATTAAAGTAAAAGGTATTGCAAAAGAGAAAGCGATTGCTCATGGAAAAGAGTTACTTGATTCATTGGGACTTGGAGACAAATTTGAAGCTTATCCATCCCAATTATCTGGAGGTCAACAACAAAGGGTTGCAATTGCTAGAGCTCTTGCTATGGAACCACATGTGATGCTTTTTGATGAACCTACTTCAGCCTTGGACCCTGAAATGGTTAAAGAAGTATTAGACGCAATACGTAAATTAGCACATGAAGGAATGACAATGGTTGTTGTTACTCATGAGATGGGGTTTGCCAAAGAAATTTGTGATCAAATTGTATTTATGGCTGAAGGGAAAATCGTAGAAATAGCTCCACCAGTAGCGTTCTTTTCAAACCCTAAATCTGAAAGGGCAAAATCGTTCTTATCAAAAGTTTTAAATCACTAACTCTTTGCAACTATTAATATCATTTTCTTTCTCTTTAAATAACAATTTTTCTTATATAAAAAAAGCACTCTTCTATGAGTGCTTTCTTTACATATTATCCAAGTAATTCATGTTTAACTACTTCATAAGCTTGGCAAATTGATGCCAACTTATCTGCTGGTTCGTTTTGAATTAACTCATTTGCAATTGTATAAAGATTTGCGTCATCATGATCAGCAAGATCCATTAGAATTTGTCCTTCAATCTTATCTATATAAAACTCAATAGTGCTATCCATTTAAAATACTCCTTTTATTTTTCCTATATGAACATCTTGTTATATACATTTTTTAGCCTTATATATCTTACATGGTCAGACATCTTACTTCCAGTCTTTTGCTCTATTTTCTATTTATATTGTGTCAAATATTTGACACTCTCTTTTCTTCGCTGTATGGAATCGTTTTCATTATTTCAGGCGGAAATTTCAGAACTTTAAATTCAACACTTGCATTAAAGAACAAATGTTCTTATAATATAATTGAGGTGACAGACTTGCATCCGCTAGATAAACAAAAGAGCACACTTTCCCCCAATGACAAAAACGCTTTAGAAACCGTAGCGAAAGAATTACTACAAACTTCATCAAAAGAACTTCTATTAGAAAAACTTTCTATTTATGAGATTCAACAAAAAAACAAAACGGTTGCTCGTTAGAACAACCGTTTTGTCAAAATTGATTATTTACTTATTAACTTTAACATTAGGATTATCATAGCCACGGAATGTGTATGGCTCATCTGGCTTTTGTGTATCTTCTATCTTCGTTACTTTTAAATAAGGAATATTCGATTTGAAAGGTTGATAGTATATTGTCGATAATTTTCCTTCTACATTAACCCATTCATCATTTTTAAAATGTTGATCCTCTGGAAGTTGTACAAGCATGCCATAAACACCGGCATCTGCGATACAGTGAATAACACCAAATCGTAATACAAACACTTGATTCTTCCCTAATTCATGATCTTGGTAGATAAACCCTTTATAAGAAACTGTTTTCCCCATGAATTCTCCAGGGAAATTATACAATGTTTCCATCCCCATTAAGAAATTATTATCATTTAAAGCAACAGTGTCCATTTTAGAAAACTCATCTAACTCTTGTTGCATTAAATCTAAATAACCATCTTTTCCAAAAAACACACTCGTATCCGGTTTTAGATACTGTGGTTTGATAAACTGGTCACCCTTTTGTAACGTATTGATTGATTGGAAAGAAAATCCCTTCGACCTAACAACTGTTGAATCGAGTGTAGCAATTGGCAAGCATAATCCAGTTATTAGAGGAAAAGCAAACAACCCATAAAAAAGAATTCTTTTCCACCATGGTTTATCTTGCTCATGTTCATGGTCATGCCCACAATCACATTCTACTTTTGAATCACCTTTTGCAATATTGAAAATTTGCACAACTGTTAGAGTACCAAATAATATAATACCTAGAATGTTAATATACTCATATTTCATATTAATGTATTTCGCATTATCGCCTGAAGCAAAGAGGTAATAAAAGAAATACGTAAATCCCATTAAGATTAAAGCTCGGATCATCAATATTCCCCTCCTAGACTAGCATAGAGCTGATAAATACTAATACAAAAATATACAAAATCAGCACTGCAATGAATTTTTTCTTAAAAGTATGATACATCATTAATAAATTTTTGATATCTACCATTGGACCAATTAATAAAAAAGCTACCAATGATGATGTAGAGAAAGTGCCTCTAAATGATGCCGCGATAAATGCATCTGCTTCTGAACATAATGACAAAATACCTGCCAACAACATCATTACTAACGAAGATGTTGCTTTTGTTTGGCCAAGATCCATTAACACAGATGTTTTCACAAAAATTTGCATAGAAGCCGCGATAAATGCACCAATAATTAAATATTTACCTACAGAAAAGAATTCCTCAACTGCATGATTTAATGTACCCACAAATTTTTGCCAAAGAGTAGTTGCATGTTCATGATGGTGATCATGCTCATCTTCATCCAAAAGTTGTGTCCCCTTGTATTGGTAAGATAGTATAATCCCAATAATAAAGGCAATGATAATAGCAAATCCTGCACGATACCACACCATTTGCCAGTTATTTCCGAAAGCGATGAATGTTGAAAATAATACGATTGGATTTATAATTGGTCCAGTTAACATAAATGGAATTGCCACATGAAGAGGAACTCCCTTTTTAAGTAAACGATGGACAATTGGGATTATCCCACATTCACATGAAGGAAATAGCGCTCCTATCAACGAACCATATAAAACAGCTAGCACTCTATTTTTAGGTACAATTTTTGCAATCATCTGATCGGTAACGAACATTTGAATAATACCTGAAATAAAAACACCAATCAGTACAAATGGGAACGCTTCTATAATTATACTGATAAAGATGGTGTTTAGTTGTAAAAATGTAGACACGCTTCTCAAAACCTTCTTTTCTATCTATTTTTAAGCATTAGCATTATACTCTTTTTTTTATAAAAAAAGAAGTTTATCCAAACTAAAACTCCAATATAACTTGACTTTATTTAGAGGATTTTGGTTGCATATTTTTTAATAAAAATCCTGCATTGCTTACATACTCTTCTTTTGGGCCAAATGTTAGATTTCTAAATTAAAATTTTTACCGTTTGCGCTTTATAATTAATGATTCGTTAAAAATGCCCATAGAAAAAGCACACCCATTTGGATGTGCTTAATTACTAATACTTATCCTATTTATTTATACTGTAGTAACCCTAATCTTAATCTTTCATCAATATCTAATGGTCTGAGAATCTTACTTTATAGTCCCCATTCCTTCTAACATAATTTTGGCATCTGTATTGAGATAAGCTAAAACTTCTTCTCGAAGAAATAAAGACTCTTTTCCTTTTATAACGAGCTTTAATCCTCTTATATCAAATTTTGACGCGTATACATTAATTGCATTGATTGTATTAATTTCAGACCTTGTTAATGGCTTAGCATCTTGATTTTTCTTATCAAGGATAAAGTTTAGAATTTCTCTGGCGTTACTATTTAAATGCACTTTAAAATGTTTTACCAAATCTGAATTTTCTTCGATATGTCTTCTTGCAGTAACAAAATCCAATTCATTAACTGAATTATTTATAACTGAAATAAGTTCTTTACTCTCCAAAATGCTTGCCTCTTTCTAACTGTTTTCTTTACTTTATCGGTTTAAAGAAGAAAAATTAAAGATAGATATTAAAAATGTACTTATTATTAAGTTGTGATAGGTTCCAAATGTAGGACAGTAAGTCAAATGATCTGCTGTTGACTTTATATTTTTTTAACCTAAAGGTTCCAATATAGAATCAGCATATAATCCCCCTCCCCGTTGTAGACTTGAAGTTTCAATTGTTTGATATAATATAGTATCCATTTATCGTCTCTAATTATTTTTCATAACATCACTAAATATCACTGAAAGCATATAATACTCTGAAAGGATTGATGACTATGCCATGGCAACATAAAGTAGCGTACTTAATAGGTCAGCCGGTAGGTATATCGCTTTCAAATGGGCAAGGTACATCAGGCGTATTGTGTGATGTATCAGATGGAAAGCTGCTTGTTATTGAATATCTGTATCATACTCAATTTGCGTTAAAAAAATATGATTTCCACATGATTCAAGATGTAAATGGATTCCCACCTTGTTATAATCAACGATTATATTAATAATTCATTACAAACCGACAGCTCAAAATTTGGGCTGTTTTTTAATTCACAAAATCTTCGAACTACGACATAGTAACTTTTTTTAAGTTCCTTGTATTTATATAAAGTGGCCATTTTTATTAAAACGAATTATTTTTCTTATTACTCCCATACTATCTATGTTTGAAAATGTTCAAATAAGAGAGGAAGTGCAAGTATGGGAATTCTTAGCGGAAACCCTAAAGACGAGCCATTACACTACGGAGAAGTGTTTAGTATATGGACACATCTTGCTGTAAATTATGGTTTCATTGCTGGTTATCAAACATTTTATAATCATGCTGGTGATGAAGATTTAAAAACAATAATCGAAGACATTATCTACACTTGTAGAGAAGAAGCAAAACAGTTAGATAAAATATTAAAAACTAACGGTGTTGCTCTACCACCCGCACCACCAGAAAGGCCAGTTGCAAGAATTGAGGATATTCCTCCAGGTGCGAAATTTAATGATCCAGAAATTAGCGCTGCCCTAACAGGTGACCTTGCTGCTGGGCTAGTTACATGTAGCCAAGTTATGGGTATGTCTACTAGAGAAGATATTGCGCTAATGTACGCTCAATTCCACACAGATAAAGCTCAACTTGGAGCAAAATTGTTACGTCTTAATAAAACTAAAGGTTGGTTAGTTCCACCACCAATGCATTACCCTGAAAAATAATAATTATTAAACCTGACACAATGATCCCCAGTACTATTCAACTGGGGTTTTTTCATTTCTTTCAGTAGTTGCAATAAGGCATTTTAATCTTCCTTTTTACTGCACATTTCCCTTCATCTGTTCACTTAATCCCCATCATAAATCCTGACTATAAAGCCCCTCTCCACAACAGGAATATGAAATCCCATTTTGGCATTCCCCCTATGAATAAAACAAATTTTCTTTAAGTAATTCCATTGCATGGTCTAGCTGTTCTTTCGAGTATTTTTTTGTCGCCCCTAATGGAATCCTTCCTTTTGTTTCGCAATGGTAATGAATACTAGTCAAGGATGTGTTCCATTTTAGATGTAATGTTTCGTATACATTTTGTAAAGGCACATTGACATACTTCCTATAAATGGATATAATCTCTGTAACAAGATTTACATAAAGGAGAAATGGTGGATTTGGTCATAAATAAAGTAAAACAATTCCGCGTTGTTAGAGACATCACCCAAGAACAACTCGCTTCAGCTGTTAACATCACCAGGCAGTCCCTCATCGCTATCGAGAAGAACAGATATAACCCTAGCTTAGAATTAGCATTAAAATTATGTGAATTTTTTAATTGTAAAGTGGAGGACTTATTTCAATTAGATAAAACTGGGGAGGAATAACATTGAAAAGCAAAGCTATTGAACAAGCGATACCTTATATTACCATCCTTTTACTAGGAACTATATTAATTTATTTTAGTGACGGTCTTGAAGCAACTCTTCTTTATATAGTAGCCTTTATCTTCTTCGGATTAGCATTTGCGCTATTAAAAAAGTTATTCTTTAAGAAGAAAACAGAATCAGAAGAGTATCCATTGCCAGTAATGGATGAAAGAATTGAAAAGCTGAGTTTGAAATTTATGGCTCAAATCTTCGGTCTTTCTCATTTTGTTGGTGCTGTAATACTATTTGTTTTATTTATAAATAACAAAAGCTCGATGATACGGGTAGAGTATGTTCTGTATTACGTGATGGGAGTTCTTTTCTTTACTATGATGTTTGGCTTAAAAATCGTAAAGAGATTTGATCAGTAATTGAAAAAAGAACCTTTTGGTTCTTTTTTCGTTTTCGTAAATCAATATTTTTTTATTGTTTTTCGATAAAAAAGGTGGTAGTATAATTTCATTAAAGAAAGGAAGTTGAAAAAATGAATAAAAACATCATAAAAGTAACAAATGGTTTGGTGATGGCTGGAATTTTTCTAACATTATTAGCTCTTATTTCTTTGCCATTGGTAATGACAGCTTTTTTTAAAAGTGCCTTATCTATGACCGATACAAATTTAGATATGGTTGTAGTCATTGCGATTTATATCTGTGCTATTCCTTACTTAATAGCTCTATTCTCATTAAAAAAGATGTGCAAACTATTATTGTTAAATCAACCTTTTTCATCAGATATGCCAAAACAATTGAAAATAATCTCTAAATGTTCTTTCAGTGAGTTACTTCTTTTTAATTTAACTACTCTAGGATTATTCATTGTATACGACATATACCTATATGCGTTCACAATAGTATCATGTCTAGTTATTTCATTTGTCTCATTAGTAATATGTCTATTAAGTCTTGTTTTCGCAAATCTATTTAAAACAGCAATTGAAATAAAAAATGAAAATGATTATACAGTTTAATTAAGAAAGGAGATACTATGACCATTCAAGTGAATTTAGACTTAATTATGGTAAAAAGAAAAATGAGTTCTACTGAACTTGCTGATAAATTAGGAATCACTAAGGCTAATCTCTCTATTTTAAAAAATAACAAAGCGAAAGCTATTAGATTTACAACATTAAATGAAATTTGTAAAGCTCTAGATTGTCAACCAGGTGACATCTTGGAATATGTTAAAGATGAATAATGAATGAGGATAGCTTCGGCAAGTAGTTTTCTTGCTGAAGCTGGTATTGTTGCTTATTTGCGTTCTAATTATTTTTGAGATTTTTGTTTTTTTATATAAATAATTATAGCTACTATTATTAATATTATAGGTGTAGCCCAAAGTATCTCTGTAAACTTACCAGATGATATACCTTGAAGACCGTATAAATAAATACTTACTAGTGTTGCTGTAATTACTAACAAGGTTTCTTCTAAAAACATTATCATTATTAAATCTCCTCTATAACTCTATTTGTTAATAAAAACATATTACTAAAAGAAAGTTGAAGATACATATCTTAGAACTTTATAATGAAGCCAAAAAGAATGGTATTAAGGCTAAAGGTAGTAATTCTAGTATAACGAGTAGAAAAATGCCCTCTAAAGTAAAAAAGTACTCTTCCATAGATTCATTCTACTATATAATCCATCAGTTAAAGTATAGAAAATTAAGTTATTCCCAGTGAATATATATTGAATTTTTTTTAAAATGTAGATATTTTATATACGTCTCGATTAATGTATAAATCTTCTTTTATAAAAAAGAGCACCAAACAAACGCAGTAATTGCGTAAATTCAGTGCTCACTCCTGGTTGTTCCAGTAATCTTATTAGTATTTTTCAACCTATTTATTCAAATTACATTTAGCTTTTCCATTATTACGATAGCGTTGTTTGTCTTGTTTCATATTTTCTTTTAAAGCGCTAATAACACGTTTCAGTCGCTTATTTTCTTTGTTTTTATTAGCTAATTGTCGTTTCAAGTGATAGTTTTCAGCTTCGATAAACTTGTAGTGTTCCCATGCTGATTGTTCTCGTACAGTTTGCTCATTCATAGTTAAACACCTCGGCACGATTTTTTATTTAGCTAACACTTATTCTAAATCTGATAAACGTGATAATTGCTTATCTACTTTTACTATAACATGTTGATTGAATTTATTCATCCACTTACTTGTTTACTTCTTCAAAGTTTCTGCGTATACTTTATCTCGCTGTGAGTTGGAATACCTTTATTCCAGCTAATCTCCTGTTTTCCGTATCCAGTTGGTGGTGGTGCACAACTTTAAGTTGACCGTCGCATACGCACTACATTTCTGGTATATCAATTACTATAATTAAATCTTCATCTATTTGTCTTACCAAGAGCATTCACCCCAGTGATCTAATTGTATCACCCAATATATTTCCGTATATTATCATTTTTTTGTTTTACCCTTTTATAGGACCTTATAAGACAAAATAAGAAGCTTCGCCTTATGTCAGGTGAAAAAGTTAAGTATAAGTTCATTTTCACTAAAGAGACCTCTTATGTGCCCTTTCGCAACTCCTACGTTAACGAAGTCTTAAAAAAGCTATTCTAACATTTTGAGCTACCACGAATAACTGTACATGGATTACGTCATTCGTGTGCGTCACTTCTGATTGCATATGGTGTAGATATCAAAGTTGTTCAAAAAATACTTGGCCATGCACATATCGAAACAACCATAAACAACTATACTCATGTGACTACCGAGACAATTGAAAAAACAACAGATTTGCTTATAAATTACTTAAAAGAATCAAAGAAAAAGCTCTGGTGGTCAAAAAGCCAAAATAACAAAAAAACCACCCTAATTAAAGGGTGGTCTGAGTGTAAGTGATAGGTTCGGAAAAGTCCGTCAGATTAAGCTTCTAGAAGTAAATCTTCTGGGTTTTCGATTAAGTCTTTAACCATTTTTAAGAATCCAACAGATTCTTTACCGTTGATTAGGCGGTGGTCATAAGATAATGCTACGTACATCATAGGACGTAGTTGGATTTCGTCACCAACTGCGATTGGGCGTTTTACGATGTTGTGCATACCTAGGATTGCAGCTTGATCTCCGTTGATGATAGGTGTAGACATTAATGAACCGAATACACCACCGTTTGTGATAGTGAATGAACCACCTTCAAGATCTTGAAGTGATAATTTTTTGTTGCGAGCTTTTGTTGCTAAGTCAGCAATTGAAGCTTC
Organism: Rummeliibacillus pycnus; assembly: GCF_044359855.1. Taxonomy (GTDB): domain Bacteria; phylum Bacillota; class Bacilli; order Bacillales_A; family Planococcaceae; genus Rummeliibacillus; species Rummeliibacillus pycnus_A. The sequence goes on along the minus strand of NZ_CP132291.1, from coordinate 4,018,191 downwards.
GATTTCAGCAAAGTTTTTGCGATCAGTATCACGAACGTTTGGTACAACTAATCCGTCTGGAGTAGATACGGCAACACCGATATCAAAGAATTTGTTGTAGTGAATTTCGTCACCAACGATTTTAGCATTTACAGCTGGGTATTTTCTAAGAGCAGCTGTTACTGCTTTAGTGAAGAATGACATGAATCCAAGGCGAGTACCGTCATGTGCTTCTTGGAATGCATCTTTTTTACGTTTACGAAGTGCCATAACGTTTGTCATATCGATTTCGTTGAATGTAGTTAGCATTGCAGTAGTTTGAGATACTTCAAGTAAGCGTTTTGCTGCAGTTTGTTGACGACGAGTCATTTTAACAGCATCAACACGTGATTCATCTACAGCTTTTACAGCTGGTGCTGCTTTTGGTGCTGCTTGTTGTGGTGCAGCAGTTAGCGCTACAGGAGCGTTTCCGTATGCAGCAACATCTTGAACACGTACGCGACCTTGTGGATCTACTGGTGAAACAGCTGCAAGATCGATACCTTTTTCACGAGCTAATTTACGTGCTGCTGGACTAGCAATAACACGTTCGTTAGATGAAGTTTCTTCTACTACTGGTGCAGCAACAGGTTTTGCTTCAGCTTTTGGTGCTTCTTGTTTTGGTTCTTCAGCTTTTGGAGCTTCTTTTGGAGCTGGTGCAGCTGCGCCTGCTTCAACTTTTGCGATTACAGCGCCTACTTCTACAACATCGCCTTCATTTGCTAAAATTTCAGTAAGAACGCCTGCTTCTTCAGAAATGATTTCAGCGTTTACTTTATCTGTTTCTAATTCAACGATGAATTCGCCTTTTTCTACGTGGTCACCAACTTGTTTAACCCAACGTACGATTTCACCTTCTGTAATAGATTCTGCTAATTCTGGAACGATAATTTCTGCCACTTTAATTTTCCTCCTTTAGTTTATTGCTCTACTATTTTGCAACAGCTTGGTCGATTACGGCTGTTTGTGCTTCTTTGTAAGAGTCAGCGTCACCTTCCGCTGGGCTAGAATGTTCAGGACGTCCTACATAAACAACATCTTGAGCATCTGTTGCTAAATCGCGTAGGAATGGATCTGCAAAGAACCAAGAACCCATGTTTTTAGGTTCTTCTTGTGCCCATGCAAGTGTTTTAACGTTAGGGAATTTTGCAAGGATTTCAGCAATTTCTTCTTTAGGGAATGGATATAGTTGTTCAACACGTACTAAATGTAAGTGTTCAAAACCTTCACCTTCGCCTACTTTTTCTGCAATATCGATTGCCATTTTACCTGACGCAAATACTACTTTTTCGACTTTTTTCGCATTTTTACCTGTTGTTGGGTGTTCGATTACAGTACGATAGTGACCATTTGTTAATTCTTCAACATCAGCTGCTACGATTTGGTTACGTAGAAGTGATTTTGGTGACATCATAACTAATGGACGTACTGATTCAGTACCAAGAACAGCTGCTTGATGACGTAATAAGTGGAAGTAGTTTGCAGCGCTAGAAAGCATTACAACTGTCCAGTTATTTTCAGCTGATAATTGTAAGAATCGTTCTAGGCGAGCACTTGTATGTTCCGAACCTTGACCTTCAGCAGAGTGTGGCATTGATAATACAACACCTGATTTAACGCCCCATTTAGCACGAGTTCCTGAGATGAAGTTATCAAACATAACTTGTGCCATGTTTGCAAAGTCACCATATTGTGCTTCCCAAATTGTTAGAGCTTTTTCGTTTTCTAAGTTATAACCGTATTCGTAACCTACGATTGAAGCTTCAGATAATGGGCTGTTAATTGCAGCAAATGAAGCTTGTGAGCCAGAGATGTTGTGTAAAGGTACGATTTCTTTACCGTTTTGTTCGTCATGTAGAACAAGGTGACGTTGAGAGAATGTACCACGTTGAGCATCTTGACCAGTAAGTCGTACTGGGTAACCATCTTGAAGAATTGTACCGAAAGCAAGTGTTTCAGCGTGACCCCAGTCGATTTTCCCTTTACCTTCGAAAGGATCGCGACGACGGTTTAAGATTTTGCTTAATTTTTTGAATACGTTGAAGTCTTCTGGGAATGCAAGAAGTTCTTCATTCATTTTTTCTAAGCGTTCTTTTTCAACAGCTGTTTCGATACCTTCTGGGAAACCATTCTTCACTGCATCTGGCATTTCGTGGCTAGTTACTTGACCTTTACCAACTTCTTTTACATGATCAAGTGCAGCTTGTAACTGATCTTTGATATCTTTTTGAAGTTTTGTAACTTCTTCTTCTGTTACAACACCTTCAGCAACCAATTCTTTTCCGTACAATGCACGAACTGTATCATGGTTGTGTACAATATTGTACATTGCTGGGTTTGTAATCATTGGTTCATCCATTTCGTTATGACCATAGCGACGGTAACCAATTAAATCGATTACAATATCTTTACCGAATTTTGCACGGTATTCAACAGCGAAACGTGCAACTTGAACAACTGCTTCAGGAGAATCAGCGTTTACATGAATAACTGGTACTTCATAACCTTTTGCAGGGTCTGAAGAGTAAACTGTAGAACGAGAATCATAACGTTCAGTTGTGAAACCAATCATATTATTTGCAATAATATGAACTGAACCACCTGTATTGAAACCATTAGTACGAGAGTAGTTTAGTGTTTCAGTTACAATCCCTTGACCAGCAAATGCTGCATCACCATGAACTAAGATGGCAAGAGCTTTACTTGCATCATGTCCTGGAAGACCTGGTTTAGAAGTATCATCTTGAGCAGCACGTGCTTGACCAGTAACGACTGGGCTAACTACTTCTAAGTGAGATGGGTTGTAAGCTAATTTGATTGTTGTACCATTTTGAGCTTTGTATGTTGCACCAAGGTGGTATTTCGCATCATTTGACCAACCTTTTGTAACTTCTAAAGAGCCGTCTTCAGGTATAAATAATTCACTTGGTACATGAGCAAAGTCAGCTAACATCATTTCATATGATTTGTGAACATTATGTGTAAGCACATTTAAACGACCACGGTGAGCCATACCGATCATAATGTCTTTAGCGCCTTTGACTTCTGAACCTTTGATGATTTCTTCGATTAATACAACTAATGCGTCAACACCTTCGATTGAGAAACGTTTAACCCCAACAAAAGTTTTGTGCAAGAATTGTTCAAAGCCTTCAACTTTGTTTAGCATGGAAAGAATTTCTTTTTTGTCTTCTGAAGAAAGTTTTCCATTAAGTGAGCCGCTTTCAATCTTAGATTGAATCCAATTTCTTTCATCTTTACCTACAACATGATTAAATTCATAAGCAATTTTGCTTGTATAAATTGATTTAAGGTAATTAATAGCATCTAATCCATTGTGAACGTTTACAGGAATATCGTTAAATAAAACAGATGCAGGAATTTTCACTAAATCCTGATCAGTTAATCCGTAAGTAGCCGCTTCAATGCGAGTAGAGTCTTTAGTTTGATTATTTAAAGGATAAATATCTGCTGCTAAATGTCCATGTGCACGGATATTATCTGCATATTGTACCGCAGCTAAAATTTTAGCAATATTTCCTGGTTCAACTGATGTAGAAACTTCAATTGACTCTACAACTGGAGCGCCGTATTGTTCAAATAAAGCCACAAGATCTGCATCGACTTCTTCAGGAGATGTTAAGTATAAATCATACATATCCATTACATAGCCAAGGTTTGGACCTGAAAAAGCAGCCCATGGAGAGCTTGCAAGTGAAACGTTGTTTGACATGAGAATTACCTCCAACTTTTTTGCCAAGTGGCAGTTCCATTAATTAAAAAGTATAATTCTGAAAATCCACTGTATATTTTACCATTCTTCCTGCTGAAGATACACGTATGTATTGCTGTATGCTGGAAGAACTTTTTCCTTTCAATCTTACTACTCTTCACAAAAAATTCAATATTATTGAGAGAATTGAGCAATTTTCATCTTGAATGATGGAATTAGCGAATAAATCCTAAGAAAAATGCTATTTTTCAGAAGGTAGTATTACTTTGAATTTTGTTCCCGTACCCAGTTTACTAGTTACAGTTATTTTACCGCCATACTTATTGACTAACATCTTCACGATACTAAGTCCTAAGCCTGTGCCACCTTCATCTCTTGAACGTGCTTTATCTGCACGATAGAACCGTTCAAAAATATGTGGCAAGTCATTTTCAGCGATCCCAATACCGTTATCTTCGACTTCGATTTTGCAATTCTTCATGTCATTTGTCAAGTAAATTTGAATATGTACCTTTTCATCAGAATACCGAATAGCATTTTGCAACAAGTTGCGTAAGACTTGTCCATAAGCATTTGATGAAATAGCTGCATACTGTATCGTTAGGTTATGATGCTCGACATTGATTGTAGCCTCTGGATGAAGAATGATTTGTTCTTGAATGATATCGGATGTAATTGCTTTTATATCACATTTTTCTTCATAATCTTTTGATTGACCTCTAGCAAGCTCTAACATTTCTTCAATTAGACTTTTCATGCGTTTAATTTCTGCTAATGATGTTTCAAGTGACTCATTTAATACTTCTGGGTCATCCTTTCCCCATCGAGAGATTAAGGATAAATGTCCTTCTACAACTTGGATAGGCGTTCTAAGCTCGTGTGAGGCATCTGAGATGAATTGTTGTTGTAAAAGGAAGGATTGCTCTAGTTCACCCATCATCTTGCGATAGACGCGTAATAGATCACCAATTTCGTCATCTTGATCATACTCCATATGGATTGGAGCTTGAAATCCCTTTTCAGCAACTGTTGTCATTTCCATGCGTAAATCTCGTAGTGGTTTTAAAAGAACAGTTGCTAACGCATAGCCAATGTATGCGGATAATACCAATGCTCCTACACCTAGTATTAACATAGCCATAAGCAAATAATTCATCAACGAATTAAATGATGTTAATGGATGTGCTAACTGTATATATCCTTGAAAAGGCCCTATTTGTAGTTTACCAGTTGCAACAAAGCTTTTTGTCCCACCAATCTTTTGTTTATTGACAACATAACCTTCAGGAGGAATATTACTGGGCACATCAGGAATTTTAGAAACGGTATCGTTAATGCGTAAGATTTCGATACCGTCTTTATTTAATATTCGGACCGTTTGATCTTTGTTTACGATAGAATTCATCAATCCCTTATTTGAACGTATATCGTCAATGGTTAACCCACTTCCTTGTGATTCAAAAAAACCTGTTAAATCATCCATTGTTCGATTGACTATTTGTTGTTGTTCTGATAATAACCACGTATGAATCGACCAATATAATACGGAGCAAATAATTGCAAAACTAACAAAAATAACAAAAGCGGACGTAAGCGCCCACTTTGTTTTTAAGGATTGATTTCTAAAAGATAGACTATTTAGATTTTTCATTCTCTCATCACATACCCTACTCCTCTAACAGTTTCAATGTAAGTACTCGCTTCTTTTGGTAGTTTTGATCGTAAATGACGAATATAAACATCTACTACATTTGTTTCAACATCCGTTTGATAGCCCCATACATTTTCAAGTATTTGATCTCTGGTGGATACTCGATTTTTATTATTAATAAGTAGACTTAATAAGTCGAATTCAGTTTTTGTAAGTTCAAGTAGGCTATCATCGACATATGCGCAATACGCATCTTGGTTAATTTTGATGTTTTTGTATTGGAGTAATGGTGTTTTCTTTTGCTCTTGGCTTGTTCTTCTTAAAATTGAACGAATTCGTGCAAGCAGTTCTTCAATTGCAAAAGGTTTTACGATATAATCATCTGCTCCAGCATCGAGTCCGGCTACCCGATCCATTACTGCATCTCTAGCAGTTATTAAGATAATTGGTACTTGTGAATGGCTTCTTACCCTTCTACACACTTCGATACCATTTAACTCTGGAAGCATCACATCTAAGAGAATGACATCAAAATGTTTGTCCTCATTAAGTGCCTCTTGTAACCCTTCTCGCCCGTTATAACAAATTGTTACATTAAATTGCTCGTGCTTTAATTCAAGTTCGATAAAGCGCGCTATATTTTTTTCATCTTCTACCAATAAAATATGCTGTGTCATGTACATCTCCGCCATTCTTACTTACAGGCAAAATGATAGGAATCTTTTCCTGATATTTTTTTAGCATAATATAATGCTGTATCTGCTTTATCTAATAATAGTGCAATTTCAGTACCATCTTCAGGATAACTTGCTACTCCGATTGAAGAGGTTGGTGAGAAATGTTCATTACCAATTTCCCATCCCAAGCGAAGGATTTTTTGTATTCTCTTTATTGTTCGATCAATTTGTTTTTCTCTTTTAATTGTATTTTTAGACATCTTCGTTAAAATGACAACAAATTCGTCTCCGCCAATACGTGCGATAATATCGCTGTCTCTTAAGCTTGACGAAAGTGCCTTACCAAATTTTCTAATAAATTCGTCTCCTACATCATGACCATATACATCATTTATACTTTTAAAATTATCTCCATCAATAAATAAAATAGCTACAGAACTATTAGAAGAGTCTGCATTATTAGCAATTTCTTCAAACCTTTCTAAGAGATATCGTCTATTAGGTAATAGTGTTAAACTATCATGATACGCAAGGAATCGAAGCTTTTCTTCCATTTCTTTACGCTCTGTGATCTCACGAGCTACTGTTACAAATTGTTTTACTCCATTACGTTCCGAATCATTTACTGCAGATACTTGTACTTCCATCCAAAAACTTTGACCACCTTTTGAAAGAATTTCTAATTCTAATTTCGAATTCCCCAAATCTTCCATTACAGTATCGAACACTTGAACCAAGAGTTCAGTACTAGTTGGTGCTAATATTTCAGAAAAGAATTTTCCAAGTAACTCTTCGTTATCGTACCCTAAACGAGCCTCATGATTTGGTGAAATGTATAGGATAATACCATCTTCACTTGTTATGATGATTAAATCATTAGTATGCTCTGTTATCAAACGAAATAGCTTTTCTACATTTCTAAGATTGGTCATAATAGATTTTTTTTCGGAAATATCAAAACTTATTGCTAAGAAATTTGTAATATCTCCTTTCGCATTTTTGATTGGTACAATCGTTGTATCTGCCCAATATGTCCTTCCATATTTTGTGCGATTACAAATTTCTCCACGCCATATTTCACCATTTAGAATACAATTCCATAAGTTTTGGTAATATTCATAAGATTGTTCACGTGAACTTAATATTGCATTAGTGAATCCAACTAACTCAGTTGAAGAATACTGCGTCTGCTTTTCAAAGCCAGCATTAACATATTCAATAACGCCATTTGCATCTGTAATACAAATATTAGCAGCTATATTTAATGCATCCTTGTAACTATCTAACAATAAATTTGTTTGTAGTAAATCATTTTTTAGTTGGGATGTACTTTTAATTTCTTGCCATTGAATGCAGATGGCCATAACACCATGATCCATATAGACAGGTGAGAAACTAACAAGGAAGTTCCTTCTATCCCTATCTTTTTTCTCATGTGTAAAAATGACAGACGATGTACCGATACCACGAAAACTATCTTCTATATATTGTAAATACTTATTTTCATTCTCAGTGTCGATAAAACCTGAATCTATAAGATTTTGATTTTTTTTAAGGCTGTAATCAAATACGTTATTAAAAATTGGATTCACTTCATATATTGTAAAATCTTTTAATAAGATAACAGTAGGATCAATCTTATCTTCAAATAAGGATTGTAAAAACACATATTTTTCTTCTAATGTTTTTTGATCTGATATATTGTTTGTTATTGCCAATAAATATGTACGTTCTCCTTGAAAAATAGGAGTACAAACTGTCTCATTTGTGTATCCAGTTTCTGAGAACAAATAAAAATCACGATAGGTTATTTGCTGTTTCGTAATAATTGCCTTACGATAATTCTCTTCTATAGTGTTTCGAACTTCTGAATGTATAACATTTGCGAGAAATTCGCCTTCTGGATTTGTTTTAAATACTGTTTCAGCGGACTGATTTATATATAAATATTGAAATTTATCTTGTACAAGTTCTAAAAGGAAAACAAAACCTTTATTTAGTTGATAAAGGGCATTAAATTGCTCTTTTGTTATAAAAACTTCTGACATGCCAACACCTCTTTATCAATTAGTAAATTGTGATGGTAATCTTTTTGAAGCAAATTCAATAAGTGAATTATACGATTGTTGTTCATTCGTTTCTTGAATTGCTTTATAAGAATAATTTTCACCATCAACTTCTAAGGTATAAGTAGCAGTAACTGTAGCGTTTCCTACTAATTTTAAACTGTAATGATCCTGTTCCTGTTGTACTAGGCATTGAACAAAGCCTCCAGGATTGAATACGGTAATTTTCTCTTTTGCAGTAAAATCTAAGATTCTTGATACTAATGCAGAAGCCGTCATGGCAGTTCCACATGCATTTGTAAATCCTACACCTCTCTCGAAAGTTCGAACATATATTTCATGATCACTGATTGGATAAACATAACTTACATTAACTCCGTCAGGACAAACTGGATTTGGACCATTTAAGTAGGAAGCTAACTTTTCTTGATGTTCTGTATTTTCAATTTTTTCTTTTGAAACAAAACCAATTAAATGCGGATTAGGCACTGAAACAGCTGTAAAAGCGATATCGCTTGCTAATTTAGTGTACTCTTCATTAATCAAAGTGGTCTTGTCTTCCACTTTCATCGGTAAAGAAGAAAGTTCAAATGAAACTGGTGCAATTTCTACACCAAAAGTTGGAACCCCATCAAATAACTGTTCTTCTTTTGCTACATGTAGAGTTGCTTTCATCGTTTCAATCAATCCTTCTGTTACTTCATTCTTTTCTAATACATAGCGAGCAACACATCGTAGACCATTTCCACACATTGAAGCTTCTGTACCATCTGCATTGATAACGCGCATTTTAGCTAACCCTTTTTTTGAAGGTGTTACTAATAATAATCCATCTGCTCCACCTTGATTTGCAGTATCGCAAAGCCATTTCGCTAAGTTCACCCAATTAAGTAACATTTCGTCTTTCGTTTCATATAAATAAAATGTATTTCCTGAACCATGAACTTTCAATAAATTTAAAAACATTAAAACTGCCTCCATTCTCTATGTTTATCATAATTCTATTCAGAAAAGCATACAACCGCTCAGTTTCAAATGCCAAGTAAAATAATTACGAAATTTTATCATTTATATGACTAATTATCTTTTATAAACCGCTAAAATATAGTTATTTGTATCTACAAGAACACAGTCACACTAAGTATATTATATTATTTTCTGTGAAATTAGTATCTTTTTGCTTATTTTTGGTTAGAAGAAAATATAGCTTTTCTTTATATTATCAAATTTCAACTATGCAATAAATTACAAAATAATTTTAACCTTTTAAAACATGTTCACATTTGTCATTTTTATGATTATTTTTTTTTCAAAAAACAACAGTTTTTTCTTTGCATTTTGAAAAATTCTTAGTATAGTAAAAGTGCAAAATAATTTCATAAGTGATTCCTATTTTTTATAGAGTCAATAGGGAAGGCAAATGGTGCGCCACCAGTGTTCGCTGGTTCTAGTGGGTTCGATTCCCACCCCGAAATTTTTTATGCAACATTAAATGAAAAATTTCGAGCGGGGATAGAACTGGATTAGAAGTTCACCCCTAAAAAGGAGGCGTTCAGCATGATTAAGCGACGTGAATTGCAAGAATGTAATGAGCTTTTTGAGTTGTTAAGTCACCCATCTGTCTTCCCTTTTGTGCGTCAAAAGGCAGAGACAGCAGATGAATTTTGGTTTATGACTAGCCAATTGATGGAAGATGAAGAAAACGGTAAGGTAGTATCGCGTACAATTACCGATGATTGGGGCCAACCTATTGGAACAATTACTTTGTATGATGTGCAAGATGGCGCAGGATTCCTAGGTACATGGATTGGTGTTCCACATCAAGGAAAGGGGTATAACCAAAAGGCAAAAGAATTATTTTTGAAAGAATTATTCTTTGAATTAGATTTTCAATGTGTCTTTCTTAAAATAAGAAAAGAAAACACAAAATCTATACGTGCTGCGGCTAAACTTGGTTATGTAATGGATGCCAAAGACAGTCATCCCTCATTATATGAAGAGATTAACCGTGGTGAGAAGAAGTTCGAATTATTGAAGATTCAAAAAGATACTTTTTATTTTTGTATGGCAACTCAAGAGAATACTTCAGAAGAACAGGCAATGTAAATATCAGAAAGGTGAGGACGTTGACTTGCAGATAACACTTAATAATACTGCGGACGTTGAACCCTCGAGTCATTTCAGCCCCCCGTTTGAAAACTGTCAAATTGTTTTCGATTCAGGACTGCAAATAACTGCAGGGTCTGAAAGTATGAACTCCGTTTATAGACAATAAAGACCATTTAGTCGCCTATGTGAGGCTTACTAGATGGTCTTTTTGCATTCGATATTCAATTTCTACTATTCTATAAGGCAAGTAAATATTATTTTGTGTATTGAGTAATTAGATCAACCATTTCATCTGGCGTTTTTGGAGACTCAGCTTCTCGCATGTTCTTGATTAGTGAGTCTTTATGAGCTTTTAGTGTTTCCATCGCTTTCATAAAGCTTTGATTATTTAGCTCTTCCTCTTGTAAAACTTCTGCAAGGCCTTGTTCGAAGAATAATTTCGCATTTAAAATTTGATCTCCACGAGATTTCTGTAAAGAAAGTGGTATTAAAAGCATTGGTTTTTCAAGGGCTAAAAATTCAAAGATTGAATTGGAACCAGCTCTAGAAACAATATAATCAGAAGCATATAGTAAATCTGGTAATTCTGTTGTTACATATTCAAATTGCTTGTAGCCAGGCATATTAACAAGTGCTTCGTCTAAATGACCTTTCCCACATAAATGAATAATATTATGGTTTTTTAACAATTCTACCATATTCGAACGAACAGCATCGTTGATGAATTTAGATCCTTGGCTACCGCCCATTATTAGAATGGTTTCTTTTCCATTGTGGAAACCACACATTGCAAGCCCCTTGTCTTTTTTTCCTTCAAATAACTCTGAACGAATAATGGAGCCAGTGCATGTCGCTTTTTCAGCTGGCAAATGATTTAATGTTTGTTTAAATACTGTGAAAATATGTGATGCAAAAGGAAGTGATAGTTTGTTAGCTAAACCAGGTGTTACGTCTGATTCGTGAGATACTACCGGGATGCCAGATAGTTTGGCCGCCATGACAACTGGTACAGAAACAAATCCTCCTTTCGAAAAAACAACAATCGGTTTTACACGACGCATAATAGTTAATGCTTGTGAAATTCCAGCCAACACGCGAAATGGATCGGTAAAGTTTTTCATAGAGAAATATCGTCTTAACTTCCCACTTGAAATTGCATGATATTGCAAATCAGGGAAAGCCTGACCGATAATGTCTTTTTCGATTCCGTCTTTTGAGCCAATATAGTGAACATCATAGCCTTTTTCTAAGAATGATGGTATGATAGCTTGATTGAGTGAAACGTGGCCTGCAGTACCGCCACCAGTTAATATTACAGTTTGCTTAGTCATTATAATTCTCCTATTCTACTCGAACAATGAAGGACCGGCTTGCTTTTGTTTTGAACAGGTACTTATTTTACTATACGAACTACTTCAATAAAACATGTCAATAAAACGGCGGCGATCGTATTTAGGAATCTGACCTAAGGTTGCTATAGTATCGCAACTTTTATCGGGTTCGCTTCATGTGGACCCGCCCCAGCTTGAATATCAACATAATGGGAGATGAAAACAAGTGCATGAAACAACTACGATAAGAGCAAAATGGATACTCATGTTAAAAATTGTATTCCCTATTCTTATCACCCAAATTGCGTTATATTTGATGTCATTTTTTGACACCTTAATGTCAAGTAAATATAGTACTGCTGATTTAGCAGGTGTTTCCATTGGTTCTTCGATATGGATGCCTATTTATACTGGATTATCAGGCATTCTCTTATCTATAACCCCTATTGTAGCACAATTAGTCGGTGCGAAAAGAGAGAAAGAAGCAACATTTTCAATTCAACAAGGTTTTTATGTAGCAATTGCACTTGCATTGATTATTTTGTTTGGCATGATTTTGGCGATTAATCCCTTGCTATCTAAAATGTCATTGGAACCTGATGTACACCGAGTTGCTTATCATTATCTTATTGCTATGTGTATTGGTCTAATTCCTTTATTTATATACAGTGTACTACGTTGTTTCATAGATGCATTAGGACGTACAAGAGTTTCAATGATAATTACTTTACTAGCTACTCCGATTAATATTATTTTTAACTACTTCTTTATTTTTGGGCATCTTGGGTTTCCTGAACTAGGTGGTGTCGGCTCTGGTGTTGCATCTGCCATAACGTATTGGCTTATTTGTGGGATTGCTATTTTCATCACGATGAAAAAAGTTCCATTTTCAGGTTTCAAATTGTATCAAAAACTACCAAAGATAAATTTATCTAAATGTATGGAAATAATTAAACTTGGATTGCCCATTGGCTTATCTATTTTTGCCGAAGTAAGTATTTTCTCAGTCGTTACAATATTAATGAGTAATTACAGTACATCCGTCATCGGTGCTCATCAAATCGCGATGAATTTTGCAAGTCTGTTATATATGATTCCTTTAAGTATCTCAATGGGAGCAACGATTCTGATTGGTTATGAAACTGGAGCGAAAAGATTCAAGGATGCCAAAGCATATAGCCTATTATGTATAGCAACAGCTGTATCTATTTGTATTGTTTCTTTAACTATCCTCCTTACTTTTAAAGAGCAAATCGCAGCAATTTATAGTGATGATCTTAATGTCGTAAATCTTGCTGGTCACTTTTTAACATATGCTGCATTCTTCCAGCTTTCAGATGCGATTCAAGCACCAATACAAGGTGCACTTCGTGGATATAAGGATGTGACTATGACATTTGTTATGGCATTAATTTCATATTGGGTTATTGGGTTACCACTAGGCTATATATTAGCTAATTTTACCGACCTTGGTCCTTACGGCTATTGGATTGGTCTTATATCCGGTCTAGCTACAGGGGCACTCACCCTGAGTATTCGACTTCGTTTTGTACAACGAAAAATACAACGAATGGAATCTCCTTCTTACTGAGGGGGATTCTTTCGTTGCATTTATATAGATTTATCATAGACCTTATTACTCATTTTAAAATTCCTGAACGAATAATTTTAACATTCACATCTACTTTAAAATCTAATGTTTTGTAGATTTCTTTCCAATGGCCTTCCTTCCAGATTTTTGATCGGCCAGCTCTTGCTTTTTTTCCAACACCTAAAGGATCTGATGATGCATCTTGGCATTTTTTGATCATTTTCAATGTTTCACTTTTAATTTTTTTCTCCAGAAATTTTTCTACTTTGTCTTTCACTTTTTGTTCACCAATATGATCTAAAGGGAACTCATCTATATTCACTTTAAATGTAGAATTTAGGTAGACTTTCGCTGATTTACCTTGTTCTTGGATTTTAATTTTCTTTTTATATCGAATAATATCGACTGTTAGTGGTGTTTTTTTATCTTCCTCTTTAAATATATACGATAATCGAGCTGAATCCGCTTTTCCATAAGCTGCTAGGACTAATAATAGGGAATCCCTTTTACCTAGGGTTGTCCCTGTAAATTTTCTACCATTAAAAAGAGCAAGCCCTTCTGCTATTGGGGTTTTATTCTTTTCATCTCTATCCAAATAAGGTAAAACTAAATCCTGTCCTTCTTCAAATAGCATTGAGCCTGCTTGTTGGATGTCTAAGCCTTTTGGAAAAACAGAATCCCTCTCTGCACTATCTATAAAGTTCTGATAATATTCTCCTAATCCAGATGGTAAAGACTTTTTAACATCAATAAAGTCTTTGGGAGAACCTTTTGTAATGGCAAATTTAGTAGTAATAGGATTTTGAGCATTACGATAGAAAATATCTAAAAAAGGATAAATATCATCATATGCACTTTCCTCTGCCATTAAGTAAGTAGAAAGTTCTGATAAATCAAGCGTTAGTGCTGTCTTTAAATCTGCTTTGTTTCGAACATCTCTTGGTGTTAGCCCTTCTGATTCAACGATTGTAACTTTTGTAGGATCGTTAGATGAACTCGGATATGCGTAATAAGCTTTCAAATCCCCCATATGGCCTTCGATTCCTGCAATTGATATAACTGCAAAATTTTTGTATAATCGTTCATCCCAACAGCCAGCAAGTAACACAACACTTAACATACAAACTATTGTGACTTGTCGCATTTGGAATCTCTCCTTCTATTCTTCAAAATGATGATCACAGGTAAAACAATAGTGAATGGATAATATAAGTAACCAATATATTTTCGAATCAAATCTACTTGATATATACCTACTAAGAACAAAGTTACGACTAAAATAAAACAATGCAAAATAATCATCATTCGTTGCGGATGTTTTCTTTTTTTAGAAAAAAGTACAATACGAATATTAAAAATAAATAGGTTAATCGTTAAAATGCCCCAAGCAAGCCAAATGTAAATAAAAAATATATCTAGTCGTTTAACAAATGTAACTTTTTGGGATTTTAATATATAAATAATGGGCTCAGGAATTAAATTAATTTCTTTTAATGCAAAGTAAAATTCTGTTCCGATAACAGAAACACCCATAAAAATAGAAACAATTAAATGAAAAATAAATAATGGTTTCCCAGCTACTTTTTCATTTTCCAACACATATTTTCTTAATATTAAATAGCTTTCTATTCCAATAAATGCTATTGAGCTATTATGCATACCACTTAACCACTGAGACACCGTACTTGTACCAAGTGGCAAAATATTACTAAATTTCAGTTCATGTGTTGCAATCAATATAAACACAATGAAAATAATCACCAATGGAATGATTAATACACCTAAATTTATTACTGTTGAAGGCCTACTCAAACTGATATATAAAGAGACAAGAAGAATAAGAGTTAAAGTAATGATGGGAGGCGTACTTTGAATAACCCAAGTGTTTAAGGTATATTGCATATAGCCTAAAAAGCCAATAATAAGCGTAAGCCAATATAAAATATAAAGCCAAGATGTAATTTTACCTAATACGAATCTTTGGTAGTATTTTTCGAATAAGAGCAACTGTATAAAAACAATGATTGCAGTAACAGCAAACATTATCCAAGCGTCTCTTCCTCCCCCTTTAATGAGCCCATGCTGAAACGAAATGTAAATAATACCTGTTTGGATAAAAAATAACATTACAAAGAATTGGGCTTTTGTTAACTTAAAACTCATTTATTATTTCCTTCTGGATCAAAAGAACTTACTTGTGGTTCCGGTTTTACAAACGGCCCACGAACAAATATTTTTTTTATTTTTTTAGGCTCAAAAGGCACTATCGGAGAAAAGTAAGGCGATTTTAAAGAGCTTAAATTTAATAAATGAACGAATAAAACAAAACTACCAATGACAATCCCGAAAAAGCCCATAAAAGCAGCGGCTAACATAAATGGAAAACGTAAAATCCGAATGGACATATTCATCTCCACAGATGGAACCACATAACTTGAAATGGCAGTCAAAGCCACAACTATTACCATCATGTTAGAAACAAGTCCAGCAGTCACAATAACAGTTCCAATTACTAAGCCACCTACAATACCAATTGTTTGTACAACAGCTTGAGGTAACCGAATACTCGCTTCCCTGATTAACTCAATTATAATTTCAAGTAACAACGCTTCTATAATCGGTCGGTATGGAATTTCTCCAATATCTAACTTGAGCTTTTTACTTAACTCCAAAGGTAATACCTCAAAATGAAAGCTGACAATGGCAATATAAAATGCAGGCAAAAATACCGCACTCAAAAAACTGAATATACGTACTATTCTATAAAAAGAACCAACTAAAACACGCCCGTTATAATCATCAGGTGATTGATAAAATGAAAAAAATGTAACAGGTCCAATTAGTACCGTCGGTGAAATACTTGTTAAAATAGCAATTTTACCTTCAACTAAATTTGCCAAGACACGGTCAGGTCTTTCTGTATTTAAAAGTTGGGGAAACGGGGAATATACGGACTCCTCCAAATAGTCACCTACTTCTCCGGCTGTATACAAAGTTGGTGTTCTTTCTTGCATCAATTTCAATTTCCTTTCAACTTCCGACACTGATTGTATATTAGCAACTTGATCCAAGTAGATATAGTAGACATCCGTTTTTGTTTCAACACCGATTTCCATTTTATTTACTACTAAATTTGGCACTCGAATTCGTTTACGAATTAATCCTATATTTACATCAGCGTTCTCAATAAACCCTTCATGAGAACCACGAACTATATGTTCGTTTAAAGGTTCATCAGGAGCACGATGTGGTACCTCTGGTAAAGTAAGATGTACCATCTGCTGTTCTGTCATTAAAATAATGATGGTTTCACCTTGGCAAATATATTCAACGAATTTTTCCATTTGGAAAGGTTCTTTCACAGAAGCCATTGTCTCTGTCCATTTTTTTTCATCCACTGCTGCTTGAAGTTTCAATACGTTAAGTTGATCTTGAACATCTCTTTTGTTAACCATTGAACTGTAATAACATAGAATCGCATATTTTTCGTTCGGCCATGAAATCTCTTTTGCTGTAAAATCAACAGAATTATAAAAGGTAGATTTTAGTTTATCGACCATGGATTCAAGGAATAGCAAAATAGTACCCCCTTTTTCTTCTAGTATGGAAAATTAATTCTGATTTCAAACAAAAAACCAGCCAAATTTTAGGCTGGTTTTTATATTTATATGAAATTATAAATCTATCATTATTTTTGGATAAACTGTTGCGTCCAGTAGTTACCGTTTGCTGAAAAACCTACGCCGATATGAGTGTATGAAGCATTCATAATGTTAGCACGGTGTCCTGGAGATTGCATCCAAGCTTGTACCACTTCTTGTGGTGTTTTTTGTCCTTGTGCGATGTTTTCACCTGCTGATTTATATGAAATTCCAAGAGATTTCATTTGATCAAATGGTGAACCGTATGTTGGACTCGTATGATCGAAATAGTGGTTTTTAGCCATGTCATCTGATTTTGCTTTTGCTGATTGCATTAATTTTGTATCAGCTTGTAATGCTGGTAAGCCTTCTTTTGCACGTTCAGCGTTTGTTAATGAAATAACTTGTTGCTCAAATTGTGAAGCAGATGAGCTGTTAGAATTGGTTGTTGAATTGTTTGATCCTTTGTTTGAAGATGTTCCTTGGTTGGATCCAGTATTTGATGTAGTACCTTTATCTGATCCTGTGTTTGAAGTTGTTCCTTGGTTGGAACCAGTGTTTGATGTAGTACCTTTATCTGACCCTTTGTTTGAAGTTGTTCCTTGGTTGGAACCAGTGTTTGATGTAGTACCTTTATCTGACCCTTTGTTCGAAGTTGTTCCTTGGTTGGAACCAGTGCTTGGTGTAGTACCTTTATCTGACCCTTTGTTTGAAGTTGTTCCTTGATTTGAACCGGTGTTTGGTGTAGTACCTTTATCTGATCCTGTGTTTGAGGTTGTTCCTTGGTTTGAACCATTATTTGGTGTAGTACCATTGTCTGAACCATATAGAGAAGCTAAATACTTATCTAGTTCAGCTTTAGTAAATTTTTTAACTTTAATAGTGTCAAATGAATAATTATTTAAACTCACCCAATTATACGCTTGATTATATTGCCAATTACAGTTTGACATTGAAGTTTGCTTGGCTGTATCAGATGTGATTGTTTTAGCCGAAGCTTCCATTGCTCCACTTTGAACTCCCACCATCATTAGTAGGCTTAATGGTAATGCCCATTTTGTCATTTTGTTCATTCTTGCATTCCTCCTTGTCTGCATAAAGCTTATCGTACGTATGCGACAAAAAGTTGCCCAATGATTACCACTTTCTCCAAGAGGGGTATCATTGGGCAGTATTAAAGCATCTTATTTGGTAGATACTTGAAGTCTATCTGATTATTGCTATTTCGAAAGGGTTGACAGCTTTATAATTTCATAGTCAGTTTAGTAGACCAATGACTTCTAATTCTCCAACATTTTCGCCAATTATTACAAGGTTTGGATCCATATGGACGTATTCTGGAAGCCATTGAGTTAAACCATATGCATACTGAAAAAGCATCGGATTTTTTATACCCTTTACAGGAACATATCCTTTCATTCGGTAAACAGATTCAGGGATTGTACGTACCCAATTCTCAAATTCCTCTTGTGTAAAATCTACTGAGTCAGGGAAAGTGACAAGACGAGAGCTTAAATGTAAATGATGACCTAAATCTGCTTTATGGATAGCTGAAGGTCTTGCTGTTGCATGTAAACTTTGTAAAAACTTTAAAGGTATTTTAGCATTTGTTGTCTGTATTATTTGTGCATGAGGATTTAAGCTTTGTATTTCAAACGTAACTTGAGCTCTTTCCGCTTCAGTTAATAAATCCATCTTATTTGCCAAAATTAAATGGGCATGACGAATTTGTTCCAAAAATAATGAACGTGATTGAGGAGACATTTTATCTCGTTCTAACCAGCGTTTACTATCTGCAACGGTAACAATCCCTTTAATATTCAATTTGTCGGCAAATAAAGGAGAATAAACTGCATCTAACGCCTCTACTGGATGAGCTGCACCAGTTGTTTCAATAATCAGTACGTCAAAATCAGATTCTGCTAATAACGATTGAATTTGAGCTTCCGTTTTTTCAGCTCCAGAACAGCATATACAGCCGTTTAGCATTTCTTTTAATGGAATCCCTTCCTCCACTGCTTGTGAGTCAAAATTCAACTTACCAAGCTCATTCATAATGACTGCTGGTTTTAGGTTTTGTTCTTTAAATTGGCGAATCATATCCACCAACATTGTCGTTTTACCACTGCCTAAAAATCCGCTAAATAAAAATACGTCTTTCATAATGATCACTCCTAAGATAAACTATCTAGCTACGATTGCTAGTAATAAGAAAATTGTTGTGTTTCCTTTTTTCTGCTATTTTTACAATCTGAAAAAAATAAGAATTAGACTAAAGAATCTGTTCTCAAAATTTCGTAGATCAACTTTACTTGCTATCAGTAATCTGCACTTGGGATCAAAAGAATAATTTTGATTTTGATGGATTTTTAAACTACTAAATCATTATCCATACTCAGCAAGTCCATTAGCACCTCTTAAAGTTCAAATCCTTAATAATAAAGAGCTGACAAGAATACGTCAGCTCTCTTCATGATTATTTAGATAACTAAAGTCATCTATTTGATTTCTGTTTTCACAATTTCCATCGCTTTTTTCAATTGTGGATCGTCTTTTTTAATTTTCAAGCGAAGTTCTTCCATCAACGCATAAGTAGTATCACCTTTTAATACTCCAGTCACTTTTAACTTATGGTCTTTTTGGAACTGTTCAACAGCTACTGTTGTTGAAGCATCGTATAAACCATCGGCTTTACCTGGATTATAGCCAACTGCCTTCAGCATTTTTTCAGCTGCTTTTACTTGGTCAGAAAGAGATCCTTCTTTTAGTGCCTTATCTGGACTTAAATATGGTAGAGAAGCATAGCTTGGGTAATTTACTTTGTAATCTGGTTGAATTCCTTTTTCGTGAATCCAGTTGCCATCTGGTGTTAACCATTTAGCAATTGTAATTTTAAGGTTTGATCCGTCTGGAAGGTTTGCTGCTGTTTGCATAGTACCTTTTCCAAATGATTTCTCACCGACTAATTTTACATTTGCAGATTCTCTTAATGCACCCGCTAAGATTTCGGAAGCTGAAGCACTACCACCATCTATTAACACAGTAACAGGCACTTTTACTTTTCGGCCACTTTTCGCAGTGACAACTTCTTTTTTACCATTACGGTCTTCAAATTGGACAATCGGTTCGCCAGTTTTAACAAATAAACTAGCAATATCCTCAACAGAATTTACCAAACCACCTGGATTTTGGCGTACATCAATGACAAGGCCCTTCATACCCTTACCTTCCATTTCATCTAATGCACTTAATAATTCTTTGTACGTATTGTCTGAGAAGCTAGTAATTTGGATATGAGCAATTTTGTCCTTTTCCATTGTTGCATAGACAGTTTCCACCGGAATCTCGTCACGAGTAATTTTCATGGTGATTAATTTATCAGCACCACCACGTTGAATTTCTAACGTTACAGAAGAACCTTTTTCACCGCGGATTAATAATACAGCTGCTGAAGCTGTCATCCCATCGAGGCTTTTGCCATCAACTGTTTTAATAATATCATTTGTTTTAACACCTGCTTTTTCTGCAGGAGAATTTTTAATCGGTGACACAACAACAATATGACCGTCTTTTTCTTGAATTTCTGCACCAATTCCTTGGAAGCTAGAAGAAATACTTTCATTAAATTGTGTTGCTTCCTCCTTATTCATATAGTCTGAATAAGGATCACCTAATGCACTAATCATACCGTCTACTGCACCGTTGACTAATGCATTTGTATCAATGTCTTTGTAATAGCCTTTTGATATTTCATCATAAGCATTAAATAATTTTTGGAATTCGCTATGAGTAGGTGTACGAACTTCTACTACTTTTTCTTCTCCAAAAGTTAAAGCAAAGATTGTGACACCTGAAGTTGCGAGAATTAAAACAATAATCATCATGATAAAAGCGAAAGGTTTCATACGTATGTATTTACCCGCAGGTTTTATTTCTTGGCCGGGTTCTCCTTGTTGCTCTTTTTGTGGCTCATTGTTTTGTTCTGGATCAACTTTTGTTTTATCATCCATCTTGTTCACCACTTTCAATCTAACAGTGTTCAAACACTACTTATACCATAATATCAGGAATTATGCTCCACGAAAAGAAAAAGACTGCCAAATTCTTGACAGTCTTAAAAAATTTCATAATTTGAATCAAATTCATTAATCTATTTTGAGCTATTAAATACGAACAAATTCACACATTAACTTATTAATATTGGATATAGATGTTCCGCTACAGCGCATTCCACTAGCTTGGATTTAATCTCCTCGTTACTACGTCTAGTGTACTGAAAAAGTGTATAAATACAAATATTAATAGTATTAATCTGTTTTATGCATGATGTGGAATTAGCTTCGCTTTCCGCGGGCGAGCGTTGAGCCTCCTCGCTCACTTCGTTCCCTGCGGGGTCTCACCTGTCTCGCTTTCCCGCAGGAGTCTTCGCTAATTCCACATCAACAAAGATAGCTATACCTTAATATAACGGCTAAATAATCATGACAACAGTTGAATCATATCCCCATTTATATCGATGAGGTACTTTAGGATACTTTTAAGGATTACCATCGTTTATATAATGTATGTCTACTAAATCATGAATAGACTAGTCACTGGATTTGTGCTTTAACGATTTCAACATTCCTATTTTTATCCACTTTATCAGTACCTTCTTCTAAATAAACTTTCTTCTCCCAATTAATATAGTACGTATTCCCTTTTACTTCTACAGATAGTATAGTAGGTGAACCATTACCATTCGTATGCTTATCAATAACTAATTGTTCTACTTCTTTTTGAGGTAGGGTATCATCGATATTAGAGCAACCACCTAGAAATATTAGTACTGTATTTAATAATACTACTATAGAAATTCTATGAGATTTCAATTACACTTCTACTTTCGGTAAATATTCACATTTATTATTTTATATAATAGTCATTTTATGCTACAAATAAAGACTCTTTAATCATCCAGTACAATATAGGTATTCTAATACAACATAGCTTTATTATTGAGGAATAGCCTACCTCTTATTTATTGCTACTACAATCCTCTTTTATACTCTAACTTTCTAGACACTTCTCTCTAATAATGATGAGTGTCTTTTTATATTGAAAAGAAATCGATAGAATAGAAAAAGACAGTATCATTAATGACTACTAAAATATGCGTGAGTTCTCACCGTCTATTAATTTCACATGAATATACATCGACGTTCCACTATAAATATGCTTTGGAACATCTGATAAATCGAGTTTTTCACTCAAATGAATCGTTTTATCATGATTTGCTTTTATTGTAATATTATATGGACCATTTACATTCATGAGTGACTCCGTTCTTACACCATCATCTATGTACGAGTCTAAAAATTCTAACTCAAATGAAACATCTTCATTGCTATGATTATGTAAAACAAGGTTGCACTTCCCATTAATTAAGTCTTCTCTCACATGTTCAAAATTGCATGAACCATTGCCCTCATAAGAAACTGCCATAATACCACTTGCTAATGTTTCTTGGTACATCGTAATTAGAAGCTTTGGTAAAAATGTATATACTATTATAACGATTACTATCGCTCGAAAATGATATTTCTTTAAACCAATAACAAGTAAAATCACGGAAATTATAAACAAGATGGACCCAATTATACCAAGCATGCTATACCCATCTTGTAAATGGATTGGAAATGACATGAATGTCGAATGTGCATCTAATAATTTATTATTAGGAAACGGAAAAAATAAAAACATACATATACATAAAATTGCAGCTGAAACCATTAATGCTACTTTGTTTCTTATCATTTTTATTACTACTCCATTTTTAAAAGAATTTTATTTCCTCGTTTTTCTATAACTTTGTCTGCTAATAAATTTGCTTATATTTGTTTCATGTAGCTCCCCCGAAAAATCTCCTAAAAACTCGGTATAAAGAATTGTATTAAAGTAACGACTAAAGTGGAAATAAGCCATGTTAATTTTAACTTTCTTTTAACATCCAATGTTGTCGAAACAGATACATTTACAATCGATAAAATCATAACATTCATAAAGAAAAGGAAATAATAGATGATTAGATATAACACCCATAATTGACTTTGTATTATATCTGGTAATGGTGTAACTACGAACAAAATAATAAACATTGTAAAAGATATTATTAGCCAAATAAATATAATAACATACATCTTGTTCCAAATAGGATGTTGCATAAAATCTGATTTTATTTTAGAAAAGTTATAAAACAATTGATTAAAAGCTAACAAAATGGCTGAGATAGCTATTACAAAAATTAATTGATTTAGAATATTGTTATTTATTGTAATTGAAGAATTATTCATGTATAAGTCAATTACAAACGCTAAGACAATTAAAAAAACAATAACTGTTAATTGCTTTATCCAAAATGTCTTAATGATTTTTCCTCCTCATTTTTTCACTATTTCTTCTTTAATAATATATTCTTTTTGCATTCTATTAATTTATGTACTTGTAAAATTCCATTACATTCTCATAAATATTCTAAGATATCGCTTATTTTTATAAATAAAACATTCCTGGTTCACTGTAGATGGAAAGGGTTGCCTCTTCTAATTGAGTGATGCGTATTAGAAGAATGATGTGCAACAAGAAAACATGAATCCACTAGTTTTGTTGTTTCTGAATTAATAAAAATAGTTCCCTAATAAAAGCACCGATAGCTCCTGAAAGAAAAATAATCACTAAAACATTTATCAATCTGATAAATGGATAAGGTGACAGAACAACTTGAACAGAAGAGATGACAATCATTACTCCGAAGAGTATAGACATAATAATTAGACTTTTTGGGGAAATTTTCTTCAACTAATTCACTCACAATCTCAAAGGATAATTTCCAGTATTATCAAAATTATTGTAACACGAAACAGTAAGACATGATGAACGTTTCGTAGATTATGTAAAATAAAAAAGACAGGATTACCTGTCTACTCATGCTTATCTAATTTTCCAGCTATAGCTTTTAATATTTCATTCTTCTCTTGTTGGACTTGAAGGAATTTAATTAAAAACCAAATTACAAATAGAACAGGAACTATGCAAAAAATGATTGGAATAATAGAAATAATTACATTACCCCATGCGATTTCACTCATTTATTAGTCACCTCTTTTTTGGATAATTATACCACAATATTCCGAAAGTTTTTTAGAAAATAGTTAAAGGAGCTACCTAATGAACTATCTAGGTATGTTGCTTGTAAAAAATATTTCTTCATCTCATCACTCCTATATAATAGAGAGAATTCGACAAATTAACCAAATATCCATTAATCCAAAGGTGTTATTCCTACAACAACATCTAAATTAATTGGTCCCTGTTCATTCATAAATGGATCACTATATTAAAACATTCTAGTTTGTTCGTTGATTCTCGTGATTACTCCACGGTGATACTCAAATTTTCCATTGTTCCATATTTTATATTCAAGCTCCAATTTAATGAATTAAACCAATAAAAAAGTGACCAATTATAACCACTTTTTTGAAAATGGTCACTTTTGGTCACTTGTTAAAAATTGTAAACCCACAAACCCTTGCTACGACTAGTCTTGAATAGCCGCTTCAAGCGCTACAACAATCATATCGTTGAATGTAGTTTGGCGTTCTTCTGAAGTTGTTGCTTCACCAGTTAATAGGTGGTCAGATACTGTTAAAACAGCTAGAGCTTGACGGTTAAATTTAGCTGCTAAAGTATATAATGCTGCTGCTTCCATTTCAACTGCAAGAACTCCATAGTCTGCTAATTTTTCGTTTTGGTTATCTTCACCATAGAATAAGTCAGCAGTGTAGATATTACCTACACGCAAGTTAAGACCAGCTGCTTCCCCTGCTTTGTATGCTTTAAGTAATAAATCGAAATTAGCTGTTGGTGCATAGTCGATTCCTTTGAAAATGATTTCATTCATTTTTGAGTCAGTAGTAGCTGATTGTGCAAGAATGACGTCACGGACTTTTACATCACGTTTAAGAGCGCCACAAGTACCAACACGGATTAGTTTTTGGCAACCATATTCTTGCATAAGTTCAGTTGTATAAATGGAAATAGAAGGTACGCCCATACCTGTACCTTGAACAGAAATACGTTTTCCTTTATATGTACCAGTGTAACCGAACATATTACGTACTTCATTATATTGAGTAACATCTTCTAAAAAAGTTTCTGCAATATATTTTGCGCGTAAAGGATCTCCTGGTAATAGTACGATCTCTGCGATTTCGCCTTGTTTAGCGTTAATGTGGATACTCATAATTTATCTCCTTTTTCAGTTCATATTGAAATTCATTTCGTATTCATGTCATTTACTTCATAATACTTTTCCTATTGTATCAAGAACGTCTGACATCTGACAAATATTATTCAAAATATTTCTCTTCATATAGTTGCCAAAGTTCATCAAAAACAACCGCACTCATTTCTGGATCTGCTTTTTCTTCTATATATCTAGAAATGGTTTGAAAATCCTCATCCTGTTTTGGGAAACCATGATCGTGAAAAGCAGCTTCACCAAAGTCTGCTTTTGAATCGTTTTTTCCTCCCCTGAAAGTTACAATAAAATGATAAAATGATGGTATCATATCGTTTCCTGCCTTTTGTTTCATTATATATTACTATCCAATTATCTAAAAACACACATTTTCGACTAATGCATTAAATAGGATTTTATACCCTCTTCCAATTTATATGATTATATCATGAGAGATATTATTAATTCTCATTTTTTACACTATATAGTTCAAAAATATTACTCCTTTAAGGAAGTAATATTAGCATGTCAATAATCCTTTCAAATATTACAATAAATCCATTAGGAAATAAACTCCAACGATCGTATTAGACTATCAGTTTAGAAAAAACCATATCCAAACTAGCGATAAATACTCTTCAAAATGCAATAATTACAAGCTATTTAGCAATAACCCCCTTCGTATTAAGAACAGATTAACAGTAATAAACTTTTCTTAAAAATCTCTAAAAAACCCCTTGTTTTTTCATTAAATTGGAAACTTTCTTATTGTTGCTTCGTTCTATTACTCGGATGCGATACAAATACAAATGAAAACATGAAATCGACGCATCACTACCCTATTTAGGTAGTTTTTCAATGAGGAGATGATTAAAATGAAAATAGTAAAAACTTTACTATCTTTCATGGTCATGTTTGCCACTTTAATTACTTTTACAGCAAACAGTGACGCAGCAACAACAAACACAATGAGCGCAAAAGTAGCGAATAGCGTATATGTTCGCTCACAACCTTCTGTGAATGGGAAAAAAGTTGGAACACTTTGGAAAGGTGACACTGTTATTGTATATAGCAAGTCAAAAACTGGCTGGGCAAAAATCAAATTCAACAAAAAAACAGCTTATGTATATTCATCTTATTTAACATTTGCTAAGAACACTGAAAAAAACAAAGATCAAAAACAACAAACAACTGCAACTACAAGTACAAAACAAGTTACTACTAAAAAAACTACTACAAAATCTACTAGTACTTCAACAAGTAAAAAAACAACATATCGTCCTGTAACAACAAATACTTACTACTATGTTGAAAACGGTAAAAAAGGCAAAATGTATTCAACAAACAAACGCAATTCAACTGGTTGGACTTATTGGTATAAACAAACAGGTACTGACAAGAAACAAACTATTTTAGTTCGTGAATCTGCACAAGGTTTAGATTACAAGTTTGCAAAAACTGGTACTGTTCGCCAAATCGCTTATCCTTTTACGAAAGGTCAAGTATTTAAAGCAGATACAAATAACAGCAAAATTGTTTCTATTCAAAACAAAATGACAGTAAAAGCTGGTACATTTAACACTGTTGTAGGCGTTAAAGCTGCTGATGGTTCTATTACTTACTATGCTCCAAATGCTGGCGCAATTAAAACTGTTAAAAATAAAAAAGCCACTTTTGAATTAACAAAAGTAACAACTAAATAAAGTGAAACTTCACTTAAGATTGAGATTTTTTCATTCCCGTCTTGAGTGAGCGTTGAACTAATCGTACTTTTGCGATCAGTTGATCTTACAGATCTTCTAATCTCTTACTTGAGTTTTGAAGTGAGGATCGTACTGACTGTTAATACGAGATAACCTTAATCTTGGGCTACTTAAAATGTGTAGAAAATCACTTTTTAGGTAGCCCTTCTTACGAATTAATTTACGATTCCTACTATTATTCATGCAAAAGAAATCATGCGGTAGATTATAGGTATAAACTTTTCTGAATATTACATTATTCTATTGCATAGCATTGATTAAAGTGTTAATATTTCATTAATTAAAACTTTTCCTACAATTAAATTTGAATTCTTATCCAGAGAGATGGAGGGACTTGGCCCTGTGAAATCTCAGCAACCACCATTTTTGGTAAGGTGCTAATTCCAGTAGATGTATGTCTAGCAGATAAGAAGATTGACTTTCGTTTTTTTAGGTCCTCTTCTTTAGAGGGCCTTTTATTTTTTTATAAAAAGGATGATGAAAATGACAGAAAACCACATTTCAACTCGCTTAGCTCAAATCGGGACCAATACGGATCCTAACACAGGTTCTATTAACACACCTCTTTATCTTTCGACTGCTTATCGTCATGCAGGGCTTGGCCAATCAACAGGCTATGATTATACACGCACAAAAAACCCTACTCGTTCTGTTCTAGAAGAGGGTATTGCAAATTTAGAAAATGGAGATGCTGGCTTTGCCTGTAGTAGTGGGATGGCTGCTATTCAATTAGTGCTTTCCTTATTTAAAACAGGTGACGAAGTCATATATACCGATGATATATATGGTGGTACATATCGACTTGCCGTTCAATATGAACAACAATATGACATTAAAGCTCATTTCACGCCTTTCCAATCAGTTGCTGAAATTGAAGCGTTAATTAATGATCATACAAAGGCTCTCTTTATCGAAACACCGACAAATCCATTAATGCAGGAAATTAATATTATTCAATATGCAAAACTGGCCAAAACACACAATCTTCTACTGATTGTTGATAACACTTTTTTTACTCCATACTATCAACGACCAATTGAGCTTGGTGCAGATATTGTGATTCACAGTGCTACAAAATATATAGGTGGACACAATGACGTGCTTGCTGGACTTGTTGTTTCAAAAGGAGAAGAACTTTCAGAAAAACTACTTTATAACCATAATGCATCAGGTGCAACACTTGCACCTATTGATAGCTGGTTATTACTAAGAGGTTTGAAAACACTCCATGTTCGTATGAAACAACATACAGAAAACGCAAAAAAAATCGTAACTTACTTAGAACAAGAGCCTTTAGTAAAAGATGTTTTATATGCTGGATTAGGTGGAATGGTATCTTTCCGATTACAGCGTTCGGAATGGATAGGACCTTTCCTACAAAACTTACAATTGATTGCATATGCAGAGAGTTTAGGTGGCGTTGAAAGTTTTATCACCTATCCTGCAACACAAACACATGCAGATATACCTGAAGAGAAACGCATAGCACGTGGTGTCGATAATTCGCTCTTGCGATTTTCAATAGGCATCGAAGAAGCTGAAGATTTAATCGCTGAACTGAAAAAGGTTTTTGCTACTATTCTACAAGAGGTGACGATTCATGACGCAAACTAAACAATCCATCGAAACAAGCTTAATCACTGCTTCTACAAGAAGTGATTATGAACAAAAAACAGGTGCAGTCAATGTGCCAATTTATCTTTCTTCTACATTTGATCAAGAACACTTTGATTCATTTGGTCCTTATGATTACAGCCGATCCGGTAACCCGACTCGAGATGCACTTGAAAAAACAATTGCCGAACTAGAAGGTGGCACACGAGGATTTGCTTTTTCTTCTGGCATTGCAGCTATCGCCTCTGCCCTTCTTACTTTAAATGCAGGTGACCATTTAGTCGTTACGAGTGAAGTTTATGGTGGAACTTATCGATTTGTTACACAAGTATTAACGAAATATGGCATCACACATACTTTTGCTGACTTTACAAACCTACAAGAAGTTGAAGCAGCCATTCAACCAAATACAAAGGTTTTATATGCTGAAACACCTGCAAACCCTTTACTAGGCATTACAGATATTCGAGGAATTGTTTCGATAGCCAAAAAACATGGTTTACTTACTTTTGTTGACAACACATTTATGACACCACTTTATCAACGGCCTTTAGATTTAGGAGTGGATGTAGTTCTCCATAGTGCCACAAAATTCTTAGGTGGGCATAGCGATATCATCGCAGGTTTAGCTGTAACAAAAGATGAAGAACTAGGTAAGCAAATTTACTTTATACAAAATTCAATGGGTGCAATTTTAGGTGCACATGATTCCTTTTCATTAATTCAAGGAATTAAAACACTAAATGCACGTTTAACACAATCATCACAATCTGCATTGAAGATTGCTTCCTATCTTGATCAGCATGAACTTGTGGAAAATGTCTATTATCCTGGTTTATCCAGTCACCCTGGTTATGATATTCATGCTAGCCAAGCTTCTAACGCAGGAGCTGTACTATCCTTTACCTTACCTAATCGTGAATTAACGAAAGCTTTTGTAGAACATGTACAAATTCCAATTTTCGCAGTTAGCCTTGGAGGTGTTGAATCTATTCTTTCATATCCTGTAACCATGAGTCATGCAGCTATTCCAAAAGAAGAACGTGATAAACGAGGAATTACGGAAGGTCTTCTACGTTTCTCTGTTGGCCTTGAAAATATTGATGACTTAATTGCTGATTTTGAACAAGCCTTTCATATTGCGAAAAAACAAATAACAGTTCCAAAATAATAGAAAAAGCTGATGACCTATCCATAACAGGTGCATCAGCTTTTCTTCTATTTTAATCGATAGAAACTTCTACTTCTTATGATTCAAATAGCTTTAGGTAATCTGCATAACCTTCTTGTTCAAGTCGGTCTTTTGGAATAAAACGTAATGAAGCAGAATTAATACAATAGCGAAGTCCACCCGTTTCCCTAGGACCATCTGGGAAAACATGTCCTAAATGTGAATCAGCATCTTTGCTTCGAACTTCAGTACGTCTCATGCCAAAACTAGTATCAAAATGCTCTGTAATTCCTGCACCTTCTACTGGTTTTGTGAATGCTGGCCAGCCACAACCTGAATTGTATTTATCTTTTGAAGAAAATAGCGGTTCACCTGAAACGATATCTACGTATAATCCTTCTTCAAAATGTTGATCAAACTCATTTTGAAATGGTGGTTCTGTCCCTTTTTCTTGTGTTACTTGATATTGCATTGGTGTTAATTCTTTTAGTCTATTTTCTTTATTCATCATGTTCCCCCCAATGTTGTTGCTGAAATGCAACTCGTCCTGAGCCAATAGAATAGAGTTCATAATGTGTTGGGTTCTTCTTATAATAATATTGGTGATAAGGTTCCGCTTTATAAAATGGCTTTGCTTCTAATATTTTAGTGGCAATTGGCATTTTAAATTTCCCTGACTCTTCTAGTGCTTTTTTAGATGCTTCTGCAATTTTCTTTTGTTCTTCGTCATGATAAAAAATAGCAGTCATATATGATCTTCCTCGATCATGAAATTGTCCACCTGCATCTGTCGGATCAATTAACGTCCAATAAGTATCAACCAATTTTTCATAAGGATATACTTCTGGGTCAAACGTAATTTGTATCGCTTCAAGATGCCCTGTTAATTCAGAACATACTTGCTGATAGCTTGGGTTTTCCACATATCCCCCTGTGTAGCCAGAAATGACAGATTCAATGCCAGGATGCTCATCAAATGGTTTTACCATACACCAGAAACACCCACCTGCAAATGTTGCTTTTGCTGTTGCCATACTTTAGACCTCCTATTTTGTAGGAATTACTACATCAAGTATAATGCGGTTTTCTTTTAAATTGAATTCTTTTGCTTGTACATGTCCTTTTAGATTTTCACCAAGAGGTACATTCATTTTTGTCAAATTCAAATAGATTTGTTCTTCTTTTGGTTGAATTACCATCCAATTAGGCAAATCAACAGAATCCTTCAACAATTTAAGGGCAGTGTTAGGTGGTATATCTAGCATTCCAACTTCAACCGTTTTTTGCTTCAATAGTAGATTTCCATCTTCGATTGTTGGTTCAAACGTCAATGTAATGGGCAGTTCCATTTCAAACACTGTTAAGGTACTTTGCAATGTCACATCTTCACCTACAGACATTTTCACTGGGATTTTAGAGGTTTTCATTGAACTTTCTATTAAACGATTGGCCATATTCTCAAAGTCTTTTGGTGTTGTATGAACTTCCAAATGGCTACCATCTGGAAGTTGACTTGCAGATGGGGTCGGTGTTTCAGCGATTGGTCTTGTAATAAGATATACAGTAGAAACTATCACAACTATCACAAGTGTGCTGAGAAGTAAAAAGGCCGCTTTCCATTTATTCATCTGTGGAATCCTCCTCCTTAAAATCGAATTGACCATGTGATAGTTTATTTAGATCAACCTCATGTAATGTTTTGATAATCCTTGCTGTCATTTGGTCGTAACCTTTCGCATTAGGGTGGAAAAAGTCAGTATGATATACCATATTATCATTTGAATCAAATAGATCCACTACATTAATAAATACTGCATGACCATCTTGATTTGCAAATCCTCTTATATCAGAATTCCATTCTTGCATTATAGTATTCATATCTGATTTTTCTTTTGTAAAGATAGACAATGGATTATATATTCCTATAAGGATAATCGGTGCATTAGGATTACGTTCTCGAATAAGTTGCATAATTGTTTCATACCGTTGTTGAAATGCTGGTCTTTTATCGTCAAAAACTTCTTTTGTAAGATCAGTAATATTAGAACGGACAATTTTCATCAAGTCGTTTCCGCCGATTGTCAAAGATATGATATCAGCTTTTTCGAGTGCATCATCAATTTTGCCAGATTGAATCTGATCGATTAATTGATCACTTCTGCGTCCTCTTTTTGCAGTATTTGTGACCGTTACTGATTTAACACCTCGCCAATTTTCCATCTCTTTTTTCATCCGACCAACATATCCTTGTTTGTCTAGTTCATCCCCAACTCCCTCTGTTAAAGAATCCCCTAATGCAACATATTGTATGTCTTTAAGCTTAATCATTTGTGTAACAGCTATTTTGTTTTCTTTTTGTGAATTACTCATGATACCAGGTGCTTCGCAAGCAGCTAAGATAAGCACAGATATCATCAGTATTACCCATTTTTTCACTTCTAATTCTTCCTCTCATCTCGACCTTATCGCACAAATGAAAGAAAGCAGGGAATGATTAGGATTCCCTGCCGCCTGTAATTAATCTGTATAGTAGCAAAAGCCAATTGCTCCTGGCCCTGTATGTGTACTAATGATTGGCGACGTATAGCCAAATTTTACATCATTATAGCCTGACTCTTCAATCATTGTTTTTAATGGATCTACCATTTTTAACCCTTGTGCATGAGCAATACCGACACCTTTAATAACTTTTCCATTTGTATCTTCTTGGAATTTTTGAAGTAAGTATTTAATAACTTGTTTATGGCTACGCACCTTCGCGACAGGATTATATGCTCCTCCCTCAAGGGATGCAATCGGTTTAATATTCAATAATGAGCCAATTAAACCTGTTCCTTTTCCGATACGGCCACCTTTTATCAAATTATCCAATGTATCTACAACTACATACAAATTTGTATTTGAACGTACATGATCTAATCTTTTAATAATTTCTTCCATTGTTTTGCCATCTTCAGCCATCTGAGCAGCCTCTAAAACTTGGAAACCTAGGGCAAAGGAAATGAATCGTGAATCTACTACAACAACTTTTGTTTCTGTCATTGTTGCAGCTGCTTCTGCTGATTTTACTGTACCACTCATACCACCAGTCATGGTTAGAACTAGTACTTCATCTCCATTACTACCTAATTCATCAAATAATTCTTTAAAGACTCCTACTGCAGGCTGAGAACTTTTAGGCAGTTCTTGAGCATTAGCCATTTTTTCTAGAAATTCAACAGGACCGATGTCAACCCCATCAATATATGTTTCTTTATCAATTTGAATTGTTAATGGTACTACATGTATATGATATTTTTCAATTTCTTCTTTTGTTAACTCTCCGGTCGAGTCAGTTACAATATGAATTCGCCCCACGTTGACACATCCTTTTGTTCATTCATTTCATTATAAAATTATATTGTTATATAGTAAACCGAAAGCCTTACCATTTATATTACTAGTTTTTGTTTTATTGAACATGTGACATTTGTCAATCTTATTGATTTTTTGTCGAAATCACAATCAAAGAGTTTTAGATTGTTGGTTGGGGGTTAATTTATATTTGTAGTATGACAATATGTTTCCATAAAAAAAAGTGCTACTTTAGCAGGCAGGCACTGAAAAAGTCTAATTACCATTTATAAGCGAGTACTTGAATCCGTTGATTTCCGTTCCGAGCGGACGCTTTCCGCGGGCGAGGCCGAGCCTCCTCGTCGCTCTGCTCCTGTGGGGGCTCGACTTTCTCGCTTTTCCCGCTGGAGTCGCCGCTCTCCACTCCAATCAACTTGGGTTGACGGATGTGGTAACTTTTGAATTAGTCGGAAGTACATACCACCCATTAATAACATATCTATGCATAAAGTAGTAACCTGTATTCGAGCTGAGTGTGTCAAATACTCACTAAAAAAGAGTGACTATAATAATATAGTCACTCAAATCATACTTTAAAACTTTTTATAACCCTACTTATTATAGATTAAATAGGAAAACTTCACTTGATCTTCTGTTTCAAATTCTTCTGATTCGGAAGCTACTTTCCATTCACTACCATACTCTGGGAAATACGTATCACCTTGATAAGAATGTTGAATTTTCGTTACATATAATCTATCTGCAATTGGTAGGGCCAAGCGGAAAATTTGTTCTCCACCGATGATCATAATTTCTTTATTTTCCTTCTTAGCTACTTCTAATGCCTCATCAAAGGAATGAACGACAACAATCCCGTCCCTTTTATAGTCCGGGTCACGTGTAATGACGATATTCGTTCTTCCAGGTAAAGCTTTGCCTATTGATTCGAAGGTTTTTCGTCCCATAATCATCGGTTTACCCATTGTTGTTTTTTTGAAATATGCAAGGTCACCAGGTAGATGCCATGGCAATTCATTGTTAATGCCCATTACTCGATTTATGTCATGCGCTACGATTAAAGAAATCATCATTTAAAACCTCCTCACACTGAAATTGGGGCCGCAATACGGGGATACGGATCATAACCCTCAATCGCTAAGTCTGCCATTTCATAATCAAAGATTGAATCCTTGTCTGTTTTAATCACTAAATTAGGTAATGTTCTCGGTGTACGAGATAATTGTTCTTTCACTTGATTTAAGTGATTTTTGTAAATATGTGCATCTCCTAAAGTATGCACAAAATCCCCTACCTCTAATCCACATTCTTTCGCAATTAAATGCGTGAGTAATGCGTATGAAGCAATATTAAAAGGTACACCAAGGAAAACATCTGCGCTACGTTGATATAGTTGGCAAGAAAGTTTACCATCCGCTACATAGAATTGGAAAAGTGAATGACACGGTGGTAATGCCATGTCATCAACTTCTGCAGGATTCCAAGCCGTTACGATATGTCGTCTTGAATTTGGGTTCTTTTTAATCGATTCAATGACGTTTCGAATTTGGTCGATTGTACCACCTTTTGCATCTGGCCATGAACGCCATTGTTTCCCATAAACAGGTCCTAAATCACCAAATTTTTGTGCAAATTCCTCATCTTCTAAAATGTTATTTTGAAAAACAGTCATTTGTTCATCAAACTGTTGTTTAAACATCTCATCTTTTAACACGCGATGACCAAAGTCCGTCATATCCGGTCCTTTATAATCTTCGCTTTGTACCCACTTCTCAAAAGCCCATTCATCCCAAATATGATTATTTTGAGCAATCAAAGTACGAACATTCGTATCGCCTTTTAAAAACCATAACAATTCCGTTGCTATTAAACGGAATGCTGTTTTTTTCGTCGTCATTAAAGGGAAACCATCTTGTAGATTAAATCTCATTTGATATCCAAAAACACTCCATGTACCTGTTCCAGTACGGTCTCCCTTATCATTACCATCTTCTAGAATATGGCGGCAAAGGTCTAAATATTGTTTCATCGATATGGCCTCCAATTTACATACTATTTCTTATGATAACATTGCTGATAAATGACGTAAATTATGAGTTTCGATTTTTCCAGTTTAATGAGAATAGATTTTTATGAATTTAACTGAATAATCACCAATATCTCTTACTTCCTGTTTGCATAAAAAAAACTGTCAAATAACAGCCTTTTTTATGTGCTGCTAACTCCCATTTTTAAATCAGCTAGCAAAACAAAAAAAGTTACACCGTAATTATCATTATGGCATAACTTTTTCCTCTCAATATATAGGAAATCCTAATTCCCTCTACTTGGATTATGATTATTTTCAACATCGTTTCCTATTTTTTGATCTGGATCTTTTGAATTAGAATCGGAATCTTCATGATTTTTATTTTTCAATTCACTCTGTAGATTATTCGTTATTTTATCTTGAGTAGCCTGAAGATTTTGTTCTAAATCGCTTAGCTTTTCTTGCTTATGCTTTACATCCACACCTCGCTTGATATCATCAGCAATTTCCGATTTCATTACCGTTTTTTGCCCTTCCATCTTGTTGGCAAGTCTATGGAGCATCTCTGCTTGATCTAATGACATCACTTGGGTCAATAACTTTTCCTCATCACTTTTTGAAGACTTTTTCTCTTTATCCTGATCTAATCCTAGTGCATCACTACGGCCTTCAGCTTGTTTTTTGGCAATTTGAGAATTAAGATCTGCAATTTGTTTTTCATAAACCTTCAATTGTTCTTTAATACTTGATAAATTGCCACCTGAGTCAAGCGTATTTTGCATTAAATCACTTTTTTGCTCCATTAATGCTTCTCGCTGCTTGATCAAGCTTTCAATCATCGAATCTTGTTTTCCCTGTTGCATATTGCCGAATAATTGGTGTGCTTGCCCACTAATCGTTACGGTATCTTTAAAAATGCTACTTTTTGAAAATACACTTTGAGACAACGTTTTCGAAGCTGCTGCTACACCAATCGCATGATTTGTAGGATCTTGCGCAGATATTCGCATTAAAATCACCTCCTGCTTATATATCGGCTAAAATTGAAATTCCTCTAGGAGAATAGTTGTTGTATTAGGTTCCATAAGGATATTCCAATTAAAAAACAAATCGATAGTGCTACAGCGATAATAGTTCCTGTATCACAAATTCGTATTTATTATATAAAAAAACCATCAAATAACTTTCGATGGTTTTAAGAACTATATATTCAAGGTACTTAAATAATTTTTGGTAACTGTAGTTATCATAAAATGCAATTCAAAAATAAAATACTTTATCTTGGCCGTGAAAAGCCTCTCCCAATAATATCTGAAGCATTCAGGAAGACGACAAATGATTCGGTATCTTGGTTTTGAATCAGTTCTTTTAAATATACCGCTTCTGATTGCTCTACTACGCTGAATAATAAGGCTTTTTTATTGCGAGAGTAACCACCTTCGGACCAGACTTTGGTAAAACCACGGTCAATCTCATTTTTGATAAGATGCGTAACTTTCTCTTCATTTTCCGTAATAATTAATACCAGTTTGGAAGAAGAAGAATGTAATTGAACAAAATCAATAACTTTACTGCAAATATAGATAGTGATCATGGCATATAAAGCAAGCTCCAAGTCAAAAACAAACATTGCAGCAATCACAATCACTGCATCAATAATCATTTGAGCATAGCCACTAGATAAACCTGTGTATTTTTTTATCAGTTGACCAATTATTGTCGTTCCACCTGTCGATCCATTTCCTCTAAAAACAAGTCCCAAACCAACTCCTGTGATGATTCCACCATAAATAGCTGCTAACATGGGATCATGGATTTTATATGGTAAATAAGAAGTACCCCAAATAAAGAAGGGTAAGAGAACGGTACCGACCAGTGTTTTCACACTAAAATCTTTTCCTAACAAAAAATAGCCAAGAAAGAAGATAGGTATGTTAATGCACCACTGCACAATAGCAGGTGTCCAATTGTACAAATCATATAACAATGTACTAATCCCAACAACACCACCAGCTGCTAATTTCGCTGGTAATAAAAAGGTATTGTACGATATGCTTACCAACAATGCTCCTAATGCAATTAAACTATAGGAGCGTAATTCTTTTGATAAATTCATTTAAAATTTCCCTTCGTCTTATTTTGAATTTTTTCGTTCACATTCAATCATTTTAACTGATTTCATGATTTATAAATAGCTGATATTTTTGTTTATGAGGAAATAATTCATTTTCAATTATAAAAAGTGTAAGAAATCTACTCCTGCATCGTAAAAAGACCTCCCAACAATTTTATAAATTGTTGAGAGGCCCTTACTCAGTAGTCTATAATTTTTTCCTAGCGATAAACCTTTGTAATACTACGTTTTCACCAAATTCCAACGTTAAGATAACCATTTCGGTGGTGTATCCTTAGACCAGTAAATCTCCCCTAAGTTATTATGTGAGGCAAATTGGTCAACATATGTGTGATAGTGGAAATTGTAGTAGTAACCGTCGAAAGGACGGTTTTCTGTGCGTACATGGAAGCGAATGACGTCTTTTCCTGAAGCGACATTATAAATATGAAACATTTTTTCTGAGTAAGCACCACTTGGTTTTTCAGTAATTGCTAAATTTTTCATATTCGCTTGATCAACATTGTCTAAAGTCATATGAATAGCTTCTTCGATTTTAGGGAAAATAACATTGTCAAATTCATCACTGATTTTCGGTCCAATTTTACTACCGAATTTCATATAGGCTTGTTCTTTTGCTTGGTCTAAAACGTTGTCAGAAAATACTTCCGTATCTTCTATATCATTGTCATTATATACTGTATTTATGTAATTTTCTGTATTTGATGATTGTTTAGATAATTGGGTTTTATGGTTTCCACTATGCTCTAATAGGTTCTCCCATATGGCATGACTAGGTGTAATGAACCCAAGTGTTAAAACCGCAACTGTTGAAACTAATACTTTTTGAAGCCAGTTTTTCATATCAATTTCACCTACTTATGAACATTTTTAAAACATCTCATTTATACTATATACGAATTTTGTAAGTAAAGGTTCCATCTTTTTGTAAATCATTGTACAATTAATTAGAACTTATATGTAACTAATATGTTCGTTTTTGTACAGAAGGAGGGCAAATATTAATGTCAATTGCAATCGGAATTGGATTTTTGGCGCTATTATTCTATTTAATGTCTCTTTGTATTACAGACTAATGCAATCCATTATACAAAACGGGAGAACTATAGGGAGATTTCTCTCATAGTTCTTTTTTATTAATTTGCGATGCTAACGGATAGGTTACTATATTTTGGATCTTCTAATGCTTTCAGGATGAAGTTTGCAACATCTGCACGAGCTATACTTCTTCCCTTTTCTGGAATCCCCTCTACTGCTTCTCGATATTTTCCAGCTGGTGCTTCATTTGTCAAACCCATTGGTCTAACTATTGTATAATCCAAATTATTTTTCATGATTGTGTCAACAGCATGTCGATGATCGAGTAAGGGATATTTTAATGTTTTCATAACCATCTTCCCAGAAATCCCTGGTATTTCACCATCTATACCTGCAGATGCTATATAAACTATTCTATTCACATGATCTGTATTCATTCCTAAAACGATATTTTCAATCATTTTGCTAAGTTCTGTTGATTCTTTTAATCCTTTGCTTGAAGCAAGGCATGATACTACTGCATTTTGCCCTTTTATAGCAGTTGCAACATCATCTGCTTGTAAAGCATTCCCGTGATAGATATGTAAAAAAGGATGCGAGATTTGAAGCTTCGAAGGTGTACGAACGAATGCTGTCACTTCAATACCTTTTTCAAGTGCTAATCTAACAACATGCTGCCCTACTCTTCCTGATGCACCAAAAACAACTATTTTCATCAAATACCAACTCCCTCATAATTTATTATAACGAAATCGTGGCTTTGAAATAAAGAAGGATGATTTGCCTATTTTTTAATAATAAGTTATTTATGAGTAAGGTATTCTGTAAATAATGGCCGAATAGAGAACTATCTTTTAAAACCATCTTTTAATGCAAAAAGTGACGAGAATCATTGTTCTCGTCACTTTATTAATACAATTCACAGATTTTTTTAATGTGATATTTCAATAATTCCATAATGGAACTTCGCATTCAATCGAATATCTCGTTGAAAATGATAACGTTCAAATAACGGAGACTTAAAGTGAGCTTTTAAAACTACTCGTTTTTTCGCTACACGTTTTGCCTCAGCTATCCATTCGTCTGATAATGAATCATGTAATCCAGCATTTCTTAAGGGGATAAAGTTTATTGATTCCTCTATTGTTTCCTCGAACATTGGATCCATATAAACAACATCAAATGAACGATCTGGTTGTTGCTTCAAATAATCGATTGCCAAACTTGGAATGACAGAAATTCGCTCCATACATTTTAATAGAGGCAACTGTGTAATGTCATACCTTTTCATTCCCTCACTGACGATAAACGCCACATTAGGATTGCCTTCACAGCCCACTACTTTTCCAGATTCACCTACAGCAAAAGCCGCTAACATACTATCCGATCCAATTCCTAATGTACAATCCAGTAGAGAATTGCCTTCCTGCAAATTAACAGCATCCAAAAGAGGATCATGTTCCCCTCTTGCAACACGTTTTAAGCGAAATGCAGCAGAACTTGGGTGGAAGAAAAATGCCTCTTTTGCACCAAAAGGATAATATTCAAAACGATTTTTCCCTGCTACTACTACATTTGCATGCTCAGTCTCTGCAATTTTCATAATAGATCTTTTTTGTCTCTCTACAAATGAGGCGTAAAGTGCCTGACATGCTTTTGCAGCTAATTGACGGGACTCATTGTCAGGACGCCCGGCAGTTGTAACAATTGTTTTTATTTCGCACATACTTGGTCTAGCACACCTGCTAAATGATCACGAACTTGTTCCATAGCAAAGCCTTCAATTTGTTCACGTGGAATAAAGTAAGCTAAATTGCCATCTTTCCAAATTGCAATTGAAGGAGAGCTTGGTGGCACTTCTTCAAAAAAGTTACGTATTTGAGCAGTTGCTTCACGATCTTGACCCGCAAAAACAGTTACCAAATGATCGGGTTTGTGTTCAGCTTTCTCAATAGCAGCAGCAACAGCTGGACGTGCAAGACCTGCTGCACAACCACAAATCGAATTAATCACAATTAATGATGTTCCTTTTGATTCTTGCATATGATCAGCCACTTCATCAGGTGTTTTCAACTCTGTGAAGCCAACATTAACTAACTCTTCACGCATTGGTTTTACAATGCCTTGCATATATTCTTCGTATGCGTTCATCATTTCATCCTCTTTCTGTTATCTCTATAATCCTTGATATATCGGATTTTCATCTTTTTTATTGT
Source organism: Rummeliibacillus pycnus (assembly GCF_044359855.1). Lineage (GTDB taxonomy): Bacteria > Bacillota > Bacilli > Bacillales_A > Planococcaceae > Rummeliibacillus > Rummeliibacillus pycnus_A. The sequence goes on along the minus strand of NZ_CP132291.1, from coordinate 3,977,780 downwards.
AACTATAATTTCAAAGAATTTCATCTTTCTTCACTCTAAATGTTATTTTTCAGTTACTTTTTTGTTACTTTCTTAAATTCCTATAATCCTTGCTATTATTACGATACTGGTTAAAGTATAAGAAAATCCCCTCTCCTAATATATGTTGGGGGGTAACCATAACTTTTATATTCTTTGCGCATAACCAATACAATAGTTCCGAAGTGCAGTAATATCCGAACTAAATAAAAATTTTCAACATTTTTTAATTTCCAGAGGGAAGAATATTGAATTTATATAAAAATCCCCTCATTCATGCATTTTATGTATATTGATATTGGAGTCGAACTAAATAAAAAAGAGGAACCTTATTGAAAGGATTCCTCTTGTTTTTTAGATACTTCTAAAACTAACTAATTAAAAATTAAAGTTTTACAATGTTTGCAGCTTGTGGTCCGCGTTGGCCTTCTTCAACTTCGAATTCAACTTTTTGACCATCTTCTAAAGATTTGAAACCGTCGCCTTGGATTGCTGAGAAGTGAGCGAATACGTCTGCTCCGCCTTCAACTTCGATGAAACCAAAACCTTTTTCTGCGTTAAACCATTTTACTGTACCTTGTGTCATTTAAATGACCTCCATTAAAGAAATTATTAATATATAAGCTTTTTAAAAGAAAAAAATTCACATATTACAAAAAGTACCGAAGAAACACGATTACTCTTTGTAATATGCGAATTCAACTTTTTTCCTATAAAGGACTTTATTAAGTTCATTATATAGTCTAAATACACATTTGTCTAATATCATTTTAGCTCAAGAAATATAAACATTAACCCATCCGATCAATGGAAAAACTTACGCTAAATTTCAATGTTTATTCTAAGCTTAATTAACACTTAACTCTATTCTTTTCCCATGAGTACTAATGTAGCTCCTGTTAAATCGACAATTCTTTCAGGTGATACAACTAACAGTCTCCTACCATTCACTTCAACTTCTTTGCACTTTCTGAAATCCTTCTTCGAGTGAAGTGTGTGAGTGTTCATACTTTCTGGGTATGTTGCTTTTAAAAAATACTTCTTCATCTCATCCTTCCTTTCTTACAGAAGAAATTCGACAATTCAACCAAATATCCTTTAATCCAAAGGCGTTATTCCGAAAATGTTATCTAAATCGATTGGTCCTTTAATTTCCATAAACGGATCACTGTAATATAGTTCTCTAGTTTGTACGTTGATTCTTGTGATTACTCCTCGATGATATTCAAATTTCCCGTTGTTCCAAATTTTATATTCAAGTTCTAATTTAGATTTTAACGCCATCATAAGATTCATCTGCATATCATCCAGTTCCCATTCATCTAGTTGTGGTTTTTGGATATAACCATCACGTTCTCTATCTTTTTTCAAGAAATGTACATGCTCTGGCATCATCATAGCCATTGACCATTTAATGCTGCCACGATCTTTTAATTTTGCTTCTTCGTATATCTTGTATAATTCTTCTTCAGATGTCATATTACATTTCTCTCCTTATAAGTAACTGGCAACACCGCAAGAACATTAGCGATAATAAAAGTACGTTTCTCATGTTTTAAAAAACAAAATGCTTGGAACTTGTCACTAACAACTTTTATGACTTTTACTCGCCTTTTCGTGATTTCACCTGTTTTAGACATATACATAATCGTTAATAATTGATGATACTGCATAGCTTTTATTAGCTGTTCTTCCATGACGTTACCTCCTCGAAATAGAACATCTGTTCGTTTTTAGTTATTATATAGAACATTCGTTCTTATTTCAAGCATAAAAAAATGCCATACCATCATAGATTGGTAACATGGCTTTTGTTTTTGTATTCAATTTTTCAATAACTTACAAATTTTTTAGGTATCCACTACTATTTATATAGTTAATTTGATATAGTTAATTTGGATTAAGTTAGATAAAGGAGATTTTAAATGAACAAAAAAATGTATACAATTATTGCTTCAGTCGTTCTCATCGTTATCCTTTTTACTATTGGTTTTTATATTAAAATGAAACCACCAACAATAGATAAAAATGAAGAAATGACTAGCGTATTAAAATCTAGTGATTTAGCTTCTTACATAGATAAAATATCTTATAATATCTCAGAAAAGCCGGATGAAGATAAAAAATATGCTGTAGATGTCATTGTTAAGGTAAACGATGATTTTGATAAGATGAATTTATATGAAAGATATAATATCTTTAAATCTTCACTTGAAGAATTTAATACAGAAAAGGATCTTCCTGATTGCAATGATGATTCTAAGTGTGAATTTGGAGACTTTATCGTACAGAGTCCAGCGTCTAAACATACCACTGCTAATCCATTCCTTCATATTGGGATTGATAGTTATATTGTAGATGGAAAAGAATATTTTTCTAATGAACTATTTGATAAATTTGCATCTAAACAAGAAAAAAAGGATCTAGAAAAAGATATAGAAAAAGATACTGATAATACAACGGTCGATAATAAACAAAATTATTATTATACAAAAGAACAACTTGAAGCTGACCCTTACGCACCTTCTAAAGACCCTGCTGATTATAATGAAAACGGTGAATTTGTACCGAAAGATGGCCCATCAGATAATCCTGCAGATTATAATTCTGATGGAGAATATGATCCAGTTAGTGATATGACTCAAGAAGAAATCAAAGCAGAATTAGAAGATATGTTACGTAGTAAAGGTATTGGTAAATAATTTCCGCATCTACTTTTCTTAGGATAAATAATGATATATACGCTTAAATAAAAATGTACCCCTCATTAATATAGGTGAGGGGCTTTTTTCTGCTTAAAAAAGGAAGAAAGTTAAAGAAAATTGTTTAGGTAATAAATATGAAATATAAAAAGTATTTGTATATATAGCTTATCCATTACCTTAATAACAGCTTATGCAAAACCATATTAAAGTTCAAAGATGGTCACCTAATTTAGATAAATATTAATTATTTTTTATGTATTAAAACTTTGAAGCACTTCAATAATTTCTTTTTTAAGCTTTCTTAATTCTTCACTAAGTAATTGCAATTCTAATTTAATTTGTTCAATATTATATTCCATCCACTCTCCCCTCCTATTTATATAATTCAATAAATAGGCCTTAATTCCTCTATATATAGAATTAAAATGGAAAATAAGTAAATTAATTTCAGTAAAACTATTGAACAACATGTTATAATGTGTTATTATTAGTATATAGAAAGGCGGTGAATAAGTGGAATACTTAGTAACAATAATAGCCGTACTTACCAGCTTAGTTACACTTCGAAAAATCTGGCACGATGGAACGAAGAGTAAACAAGAAGCTGAAAAGATACGGCTAGAAAACAGAAAAATGAGACGTGGGGGTTAATCCCCACCCTCTTTTCTAAGTATACCATATATGATATGAAAATTTTATTATCGATACTTGTGATTCTTTGGTTAGCAATTCTGGCATTGAAATTTAGAGGACTGTATTATGAACGTCAAAAGAAAAAACTCTTAAATGAGCAGAAAGAACTTTTAAAAAGAAAGGAATAAGAAAATGGACATTGATAATTATATGACTCCGACTGAAGCTGCCTTTCGGTGGGGAATTCCTACATCAACAATGCAAGAACGGTTGAAGGGGCGAACCAATAAAATGGCTGTAGAACTGCAACAATTGAAAGAAGAAGGTTTGATTAAGCACTTTAAACTACCTGATGCAAAACGGGGAGAATGGATTATAACCGTTAAGGCTATGGAGAAATGGTATGGACCTGAACCAACTAATTAAAAAATGAGCCCCTCGCCTATATTGGTAAGGGGCTTTTACCTACTTATTTCAATTTAATTTTCTGACCAGCATAAATTAGATTTGGATTTTTTATTCCGTTCAATGCTTGAAGCTTTGCAACAGTTGAATTGTTATTGTGAGCAATAGCGCTTAAAGTATCTCCTGATTTCACTGTATAGATGGTATTCTTTACTTTGTTATTTGTTGTCTTATTGGTAGTGGAAGATGTTTTTACAGGTTTACTTACTTGAGTGACTTTTTCCTCACCAGTAAACCATTTAAGCGATTTGCTACCTGTTAATCGATTTAAGTCCACTCCTCCATTAATTCCTGCAATTGTTCCTTTATCCGTATATTGATGTAAATCACAAGGATACTTAGGTTCAATTATAGATTTACCATCTGCAGCATAACGTGGAATCCATACAAAGTCTGATTTTGAATAGTCTAAGTTGAATGAATCGTATAGATGATGAGCTACATAAATACCGATTTTTTTAGCTCCTTGTTTTCGCAGTTCTGCAATAAATGCATTGGTACCTGCTCTCATATCTTTCATAGTTGCCACTTCTACATCGGCAACAAAGAACTTCGGTTTGTGTCCACCAGCTGTAGCACGATTATAAAAGTCTCTAGCTTCAACTTTAGCATCCTCAACACTAATAAAACGTGTGAAAGCATAGACACCAAAAGGAATTTTGTATTTATCGCAACCATTTGCATGGGTTTGATAAACCAAATCTTTTGTTGTAGATCCATCCTGTACTCGTAGGATTGCTAGGTCACAGTCAGTAGCTAAAGCCTTGTAATCAGCGTTTGGTTGCCATTTTGAGATATCTACGATTTTCCCCATATTATTTTAACCCCTTTTCTTTTAAGTGTTGTTCTTGTTCACGTGCTTGTTTTGTTACGATATAACTATTCTTCCAAACTCCATAAATGACTAAGATGAAAGGTACTGCAGCTATTAGAACATTCACAAAAGCACCGATAGATTCTTTCGTATACCAAGTAAATCCAATTCCAATTGATTGCAAAAATAAAAGGATTGCTGATAGCAATCCTCCAAAAAGTGCAATATATTGTTTTAACTTTTCTTTTGTCATTTTACATCATCCTTTTCTACTGAGTATTTTTCGATGCGATCCACACGACTTTCTAGTGATGTTAAACTTCGATTAATACCTTCTAATGCAATTGCTGTTTTCTCTTGCGATTCATCAGAGCGTTCCAGATGATGCATAAGTTTGTTTTCACGTTTTTCTGATTGCTTCATGACGTATATCACTAATGCTATACATAATATAGACCACACGAATTGGCTTGTTGCTATTTCGCTTGCTGCTGTTACATCCATTGACTGCACCTACTTTTATGAGCCGTAAAAAGGCTAATTTGATTTTTGGCATAATAAAAACGCATCCTCATAGATACGCTAAAAAAATTTTATATAAAAACACACCCAATTGGATGTGTTTTGTAAATTTATTTTCCTTTAAAAAGATAATTATGCATTTTTTCAGAATCTCTTTCTTTTACAATTTTTATTTTTTCAGTAAATTCTTCTTTTGTTATAAGATTTTTTGACTCCAATAACTCAAACAATGCGGTTATTTCTGTCCAGTTTATCATACTAACCACTGATTGTCCTACTTGAAGCGACCATGGTTCTTTTCCGTCTGTTTCTTCGTATGTTACATTAAGTTCATACTTCTTATTTCCGAAATTATCTTTTTGGTAAGAATATGAATATACGTTTCTTTTAGCTTTTATTTCAATTTCTTTTTCAGGGATTTTTATTTCAACAATTCCAGATCCAAGAGAGTTTTCATATAATTTCTTTTCAGATTCTCCATTTACAATTAAAGAAAATTCAATTACTTTAATTTCTCCCTGTTCTTCTTTATTAGAAATTAAAACATTAATGCCATCAAAATGAACACCATCTACTATGACTAGCATTTTTTAACACCTCATATCCTAACTTTTGAAATACTATCTCTTAAATAAATTTCGTTCTTTTATCATCTTTCTTTTCTAATGCAACTACTCGTTGTTTCAACGAATCAATTTCTTTTTGCAATTTTTCATTTTCTTTATTTACTATTTTAATAATTTCATTTTCTAACATCTTTTGAAGTTCTCTTTCCGAAGTCATAAAAAATTCATCTCCTCTCTATCTACTAAATTTCGACAAAGAGGAAGAGTTTACCTTTAGTAAATTACGTTTGTTACTGATAATTTATTTATATTTCACCTCTTGTACATAATTGTGCTTGTTAATTTAAATCTTTGTCTGTTATGTTTTCTTTACTATAAACGGATGTGAATACATGAATATTATCATTCAAGAAACGCCTATAGCACTATTTGAACTTGATGAAGTTGAAGTAACTACTTTAAGTGATCTTTATAATTATTCCATCATCAAAGAACAAGTTTTATCAAGTCGATAGGAAACACTTTAATTTTACGTTTCCTTTGTATGAATTTATTAATAAATAAGTAAAAGAAAAAGAGCATTCAGTATAAACTGTCTGCTCCTTTCAGATAATAAAAATGACGCTAGTCGATTGACTAAGTTTGTTGCTCATCATGTTCCTGACATTCAATCGAAAGTCTACATGTACTTTCAGATCATAGCTTATCTAAAATCTTGAATTTGACGAACATTTTTGCAAAAAACATGATAGTCTAGATCATTGTGTTCTATTAGTCCAATGTATGCATACGAATTTGAGTCAAAATCAATCACTTCATTAGGTTGATAGATTCGGAATTCCATATCACAAAAACCATCTTGAATTTGATTTTCAATATAGGCTACTTTTACTAAATCACCATCTAATTTAATCCCTAAAAATTCATGGTTAAACGGAAATTGGATGGTTTGAACTTTTGTTAAATTAATATAAGTTGTTCTTAATACTTTCAATATCTTCCCCTCCTTATACTGTTTTCAATCAAAAATTGAAGTGTAATTTAATTATAGATGTTTCCCAAAAAATAAAAAAGACTTATCGGCTATCGTTTAACTACTGGATTTAATGAATTAAATTTACGTTTCAATATACTGATAAAATCAGGCTTATCTTTATCAAACACTACTTCGATACGCATTCCTGATTCTTCGTAGATCTCTTTTACTTCGGTTATACGAGCGTCCATGGTAATACCCCAGTCTTTATTTTTCTGTGTGGTAATATCACCTAAATCCCAATCTCTTTCATAAACAAATGGTGACTTTGTAAGGATTTGTCCTTCCATGTAAATTTCTTGTTTATACTCATCTAATTTCTCATTGCCTCGGTCTCTTAAATCAGCTTCAATATCTGCAGTTGGTCTTGGTACATCTACTGTCGTAGACATACCACTTTCATCTGTACCGTCTTCTTGAGTAACCTCTTCAACATCTCGAGCATCAACGAATAATTCATAGCGATCTAAACCTGTTTCAGTATCACCAATCGTAATGATACGCCTTTCAACTCCCTCACCTTGACCAGCAACATAAGCCATGTTTTTGTAATCAAGATAAGATTCAGTGTATCCCATCGATTTAAGACTATTAAACTCAGGAGAAAAAATGACAGGTGGATTATCCCGTTGAATTGCAACCCTGTTAACACCTTCTACCACATCAAATACAAACTGTTTATTTTTTAGGTCTACGCTGATGTTCCAACCCAAACCGCTCTGTTGTGATATAGTAGTCATTTCATCAGAAAGGACATCGAAACGGGCTGAGCGATTAATTGTATCTCCTCGTTTTTGGTCAGGAGCAATAACTAGATTAGGGATTTTTCGTTTTGCATCAACTGTATTAACAGCACAAACATTTACATAGTGCTTCATGACCGTTTCCGCACTATCGTTGATTACATCATTCGATTTACCATCTGGCGGTAGAATCAGTCGTTGAGTAAGCCATGCTTTCAACGGTTTTGCTTTGATGATCCAGTTCTCTGTCTCCTTTCCGTTTTCATCGAGCTCTATTTCTCGATGCTTAATCTGATATACCTTGTGCAACTGGTTATGTGGAAATATGATCCTATCTTTTATTAGCTCACTTGCGCCTCGCATATACCGATTGATTTTAAGCTCAACATCACCGATTTCATGGTGTTTACGGGTAAGCTGTAAAGATTCATATTTGGTTAGTTCATCGATTAGATTAAATTCTAGGTCTATGATTCTTAGTGATAACATGACACACCTCACCTCATTATTGCAAAATTAATACCCATCACAATAACTGTGGAAGGCATATAAAAAGCACACCCATTTGAGTGTGCTTTTACAAATAATAATTGTTATAATTCTATTAAAACTCCATCAACTATAACACTACCTTCATGGATATTTACCATATTTGATACCCTGTTTTGAATCTCTGATTTTGCTTTATTTTTCAAAACCCATGATTCTATAGCAGTACATACATCTTCACAAAATCTATCTACTCTTAATATTAAACTAGTATTAACTCTATTATTGTGTGAACCTTTGAATTCTCCATCTACTATCTTTGGGGCCATAAATATAAACTGTGAAAGCACCTTTTGTTTATCCTGGTCACTAATATCTGCAGAACCGCCATGCAAATAAGAGCATCTTAGGGCATAGGCATCATTTCCATTTAAATGAACTTCTTGTTGACCTTGTGTCTCAACAGTATATTTAGAAAGCATATATTCATCAAACCACTGAATATATCTTTTGCTTGAATATAACTTTGGATTTTCCAATTCACCACAAATATCAGGTAGTGTTAAAGCTGTTGTTAAAGCTGCATACCAATTCTCATTCTTTATAGCTATTCTTACTGAACTAGTAAAGTTTGAAATGTTTTTTTCGACTTTAATTTCGCTGTCTATTATACTCACTCCTCTCTATCTCTAAACTTCGACAAAGCGGAAGAGTTTACCTTTGATAAATTTCAGCTACTTTTGACAATAAAAATAACGCTAATCGATTGACTGCGTTTACTGAGCTACATATTCAATACTTGTAATTATCTCATACTGTTCTGTAGAAATCATATTCGTTACTACAAACCCTTTAAGACTTTCATCAGTATATAAAGGGTGTTTCAAATCATAAAATCTTTTCACTGTATTGTACCACATGTTACATCGCTCCCATTTTTAGATTCATAATTTCAATTACTGCATTTCCAAGATCCGTTTCCAATTGGCTAATTTTCATTTTGTCTTGCATAGATTCAAATACCATTGTTGCTACATCATTTTGTGTGTTCTCAATACCTTGTTCTTTTTGTTGTTCTTGCTCTTTTTCTATTCTAAATTCAAACAAATCTTTCTTCTTAATAACTTGTAACATAGTCACACCGCCTTTCTAAATATAAGAAAATCCAAGAGCCTTAATATAGCTATAAGTACTAGCTGTATTTTTAAGGACTTGGATTTTTACGTTGACTGCATAATTTTCAGCTGTTTTCATTCGGTTTGTGAACTTGTATGCTTCCCCTGCTAATACTGCCGATGTTACATCTTCCCAAGTAGGCGAAGTATCTAATCCGTTATTACAAATGAATATTTTAAAATCTGCATTTGTTGCAATGGTACGGATCACTCGAACTAATACTTCCAAAGGTTGAACTGATTCAGGTATAAGACTTGCCGGTTTAAAGTATGCAACTACTCTATCTTCCTTACGTGTAAATGTGATTGTTCGTGTGGTTGATAAAGAACCATCACTCACAGTTATAGTAAGTGTAGTTGCTGTATTAACTGGCATTTGCTTCCACACACTGGATAAGTCAGCTGTGTATTTCTGACCACGCACAGCATTTGTAATGGTACGAATTGTAACTCCATTAGCTTTTTCTGTGATTGTTAAGTTGTCTGTGCTATTAGCATCATTGACTGTGTAATCGTATGTGAATGGGTCTGTTTTTTGACCAACATTTGTATCTGAACCACTGATTGTTGGTGCTTCGTTGAATACTAGGCTATATACTCCAGATGAAGCTGTATCAGATACTGTTGTGCTAGAATATATACGCATTGCTGGTCTAGCGTAAGTAGATGTTGAGTATTTACCGACTTGTCCATTTATACCACCGTACGTAACTACACAATATACACTTGTGGAGTCGTTAGGCACAATTGATCTAGTCCAATATTGTCCACCTGCAGTACGTCTACTATCTGAACTAAAATATGGTATTAGAGACCCTTCAAAAGTTCCACCGCTTATTTCTGACAATGATAATGCATAAATTAGTCGTGTTAAATCTACAACAATAGTATCATTTGTATGCGATACTATTGTTGTAGTTAATAATTTACTTTTTAAATCATTAGATAGCGTATTATAAAATGTTGTTCCAAAATACGTATCTAATTCTGAATTTGGATAGACGCCAGCATTTGATGAAAACTTTACTAAATCGGCTACCGTTTCTTTTATTAACGTAGTATATCCACTACCCTGTTCAATAATAATCCAGTTATAATTAGCAGATGGGTCTTTGACTAAACTCCCAACAGATAAATTACTAATCGCTTGTACCATTGAAATCACTCTCCTTTCTAAATATAAAGTCTCTTATTCGTAGTATCATAAATACCATTCACTAACTCTATATCATTCAAGTTTTGGAATGTTTCAATCATGATGTTTGCGTTAACTCCTGTTAATAATGAAGCTTTCAACATTTCAAGTTCAATCGCTACGTCAATTAGGTTGCTGTTGGTATCAATCATTTGTTCTTCTAAGATGTCAGTTCGAATGTCCAACGCTTCAATCAAGGTGTATAGATTGCTGACTGTGTTTGTCGAAAGTGTAGATTTTACTTCATTAAACCAATCTTCAAACTCTAAACGCTTCTCATTTGAAAAACGACCAAACCAGTATGAATATTGTTGTTGGAATACTGATGTTGGTACTGTAATTAAAGACTGAACTATTCCGCATAAATTCTCATCACTTCGTTCATCTGTTAAATCATCTGCTAGTAAAGTGGCTGTATTTGCTCTTACTAATATTTTGGCAAGTGATAATTCCCAAATGTACTGATCACGTTGTAATTCTGGTGGAACTGGATTACTTGACGGTGTTCCTTTCTTCACAAACGCGCGAATGTAACGATTAGCGTTACTTAAATCAAGTCTTAGGACAATACGGTCTATACGGTTTTGTGAAACTTCTGGTAAATCATGTTGCAAATAAAGTGGTAACGTATTTTTATATGAGTGACCCTTGATTAATGCTTTACCAGGCTCTACATAAGTTTCTAAAGTATCAGAATTAACTTTCACCATTAGTCCATAAGCATTTTCACTAAGTAACAAACCACTTGAAAGTACATCTCCAAAATAGTCCGCAAAGTCGCTTGCATAATGCCAGCGTTCATCACCGGGAGCCGAGTTAAAAAACTTAAATATTTCTGCCATTTTTTCACCTTCCTAAACTGCGTTATAAAGCTTTTTCCATGATAAATTCAGTATCGCTCCTTGCACATTACTGTCCGCTGTATAAGCAATCTCATTCTCTCCGAGTGTTAGTCTAAAGGTAGATAAAGAAGAGTCTAAGTCTAGCCAGTGCATGACGTTTCTTGCATTACCTTTTTCATCCACAAAATAAACTCCGAAATCGTCTGGGTCTGTATCAATTATCATTCGTTCTCCTTCTAATAATTCTTGGTTAACTTTGATAATTTGATTAGTTGTTCGATTCAAAATCATAGGGTTCAACGCTGGACCAAAGAATTCAATTTGTAATGGTGCTGGTGCATCGCCGTTGTTGTCTATGATTCTCTCATCACGTTGAATCCCCATTTGAAATGGTTGACTAAAAGGGAATTGGAATAAAGGCTTAAAAGCCGGTTCTTCTTCAATCGCAAGTGATTTCCAAAATGGATTGTGAGCAACAAGTGATACTGAAGCACTTTGAATTTTTTCTACTCGATCTGAACCATCTGGATATTCTGGAACACCATCGGCAACGCAAGTGATGATTCTCACCACTGCATCATTTTCATACCTCAAAATCCCTGGTCCTAGCTTTGGGTTAAGTATCCTAGCAACCTGCGTACGCATTTTTGATACATCGCCATAGGATTGTGAATTATCAGCAACAATTAAAAATTTAATCCCTATTTCACGTTCATCTAAGATTGCATCAAGATATGTTGAACCATCTTGAAAGGGGCTTTTTTGAGATTGAATTTGTGCTGATACATCACCAAGACCCGTAATTTCTTGCAAATAAAAAGGAGCATCAGCAAATTTCACTGACTCCCCTCTACTGTTTGTAAAAGTAGCTGTTTCCATTTGTGACCTCCTATACGAATTGCAAACCAAGTTTTTGAAGCTGGCGTTTTTGTTGTCTAGCCATTTCAGCTTCGGACATTGGACGGGTATTGTAGTGGTTATGGATTTCGGCTGTACCTCCACCAGAGCCATTATCTCCATCAACTTCTACCTTGACTTTAACAGCTAATTCTTTGCTAACTGTAGATTGTAGCGATGCACTATAACCTAAGGCATCGGTTTGTACTAATGATTCAGCAAGTTGTGTTTTAACACCATCCGCAACGTTTTGAGCAGTTTTAACAGCATAAGATTTCATGCGTTCCATACCATTACTAATGCCAAGGATTAAATTTTGACCAATCATCTTGTCACCCCAACGAGATGGTGAGTGAATATCTAAAGCCGATTGAATTGTCTCTTTAATAGAATTTGCAATCGATTGAGCTTGAGCAAGTAAAGATGGTGTAAGCTCTGTTAAACCATTCTGCATACCCTTGATGACATTACGACCAATTTGAGGCATTGATTTTGTAAGAGCATTGAACTTGTCAGTTGTTTGACCTGTAAGGTCTTTAATAGCTGTTTGCCACTCCGCATTGTATGTTGCAAGTTGCGCTGCAGTATCAGTTCGTAATTGTGCTATCTGTGCATCTGTATTTGCTCGTAAATCTGTTAATTCAGAAGTTGCTATATTCGTAGCAAGTTCTGATTTTTCTTGCCACAAGCCTACATAATCTTGCAACTCTGTATCAGATAAAGTATTTAAGGCAGCGATTTGACTTGCAGCACTCGGACCTAATGCTTGTAACTCTTGTAGTAATCCTTTGTCAATTCCTCTAGCTGCTAAACTTGCCATGTTTTCAGACCAAGAACGTATTGTGTTTACTTGTGCTTGCAAGTTGTCTTTCAACTGCTGGCCACTGGTCTCAGCAGCATCTGGTATTTCATCAAAAATACCCACAAAGTTTTTAATTGTATTAGCACGATCTGCTAAGGTTTTGTCGTATTCATCATTTAAAGCCTTTTCGCCATCAATCAGTTTTTGATTAGCTTCTTGGATTTTTGCTGTAAACTCTTCGTTTAGAGCTATCAATCCATCATAGATTTCTTTCTTTTTGTTCGCTGCTAGTTGCTCAAAGTATACACGTTCTTCACTGTTTTTCTTGTACTTCTTAGACATATCTGTAAGGAGTTGAACTTCTTGTGCAGCTGTCAATTTACCAGCATTTAATTTCTTCTCATAGTAAGCTTTATCATCATCAAACTGTTCTTTAATCATTTGTTTCTTTGCTTTAGAAATCTTTACATCTATCTTAGAAATAGCATTTGTTACACTGCTATACTTGGATTTCATGTTTTCTAATGACTTAATGTATTGTGATTCATCTATTTTGCCAGCGCTATACTTGTTATTTAGATTAGCTAATTCAGCATTGAAGTCTTGTTGTAACTTTACTTGTTTTGCATGACGTTCTTTTTGAGCTTGCACTGCTTTTGCAGTTGTAGCCTTTTGGATTTTAGCTGCAACTACATTCTGAGCATTTGCAACCGACTTATACTTATTCCCTAATGCTTTAGCTTGTTTTACATAGCTTGAAGTACTAATTGAGCCAGCTTGTAGTTTAAGATCTAGCCCACGCATACCTTCATTAAATGCCTTTTTAGCTGCAGCCGCAACTGATCTTGCAGACTTAGAAACAATTCCTTTTGTCTTAGAAATACCTCGAGCATAACCTTGACCTGTATATTGACCTTGTTGATCCATAACACGAGAGGGTGAATGGATATCCATGAATCCGGTAATTGCATCTTTGGCAGCTTTTGCAACTGATTTTGCAGCACTAGCAACATCTTTTACCTTAGAAGTAATACCGTTTATCAAGCCTTGTATGATGTGCTTACCAACTGCCACTAGGTCAATGCCATCCAAGAATGATTTGGCTTTATTCCAGCCGTTTTCTACTTTCCCCTTAATCTCTGACATCTTATTTCCTACTGCGCTAACCATCTCACGGAACTTATTAGTTACAGCAGACACCATTTCAGAAACTTTGTTGGATGCAGACGTTTTCAGTTCGCCAAATTTATTAACTACACCTGTAACTAATGAAACTACTTTATTGACTGCTGATGTCTTTAATTCATTAAATTTGTTAACCGTACTAGTAACAAGACTTGTGATTTTGTTGATCGCACCAGTTTTTAATTCGTTGAATTTATTTACTGCTGATACTACTAAATTTGCGACTATAGATATCACTTTTGACTTAAGTTCGTTTATCTTAGTAGTTGCTTGTGTTTTTAAATCATTAAATTTAGCTATACCTTTTGCAGCTAATTCACCCAATTTCAAAACTACGACTTTAGCTAACTCTGTACATTTTTCTTTAATCGTATCCCAGTTTTTATATAGAGCAACTCCGACTGTAATAAGTGTTGTAATAACAGCTACTGCTATACCGATTGGTCCAGTGAGCAATCCTAATCCTCTAATCAACCAAGGGAGTGCCTTAGATGCTAGATTAATAATAGTTGTAGCAACTGATGTAATTTTCGGTATTAAGCCAAAGATACTTGATGCAAATGAAGTAATAGAAGGGATTATCTTTAAAAATCCTGTACCAACACTCAATATCCATGGCAATACTACCATAATCACACCTGTAAGCGATGTAACAATCGCGATTATTTGACCTATAACTGGATTACTAGACATCATATTATTGGTCCAAGATAAAAAGCTATTAGCTAATTCAAGGATTTTTGCACCTAATGGTGCCATCCCAATACCTAGATTGACTATAAATGTTGTTAAATTTCCGATTAGCGACATTACTGATGGTGCGGTTTGAACCACATAATCACAAAACTGTTGAAATGCTTTATTTTCAGAAAGAGATTGGCCCCATTCTTTAAATTTAGACATCATGTTTTGCAATGAAGTAAGCATATCCGAACTCATTGGAGCAAATGCTGAAAACGCGCCTACAATGCCTAAAATTGCATCACTAAAAATACTTTTAATCTTTGGCATGTTAGTTTGAACATAGGTAATAAACTCTTGAAACTTCTCTGATTTACTCAACCCTGCCGACCAAGTCGCAAATGATTGCGTCATTGATAAAAAGCCTTTTGATGTGCTATCTGCTAGTGGTGCAAATGCAGTTAACATGCTTGCTAAACCTTTAAATACGTTTCCAAACGCCTGTCCAAATCTTATGAGCATTGGTGCACCAGTCGTATTCAAGTAGTTTAGAAACTTCTGAATTGGTGGAGAATCAATATTCTTTTGCAAGCTAGACATCAATTTATCAACTGCTTGAGCACTTGAAACAAATAAAGGCTTTAGAGTATTGAGAATGCTATTTGTTACCTGCATAGCCTTATTAGTTGCAGACAAAATCGGTTTTTGTGTTGCTTGAGTTAAGCTTTGATATGTAGCTTTAACACTCTCAATAGATGCTTTCGTCTGTTTTTGTGATTCATTCAATACAGCATTTTTTTCATAGAGGGCTTTAATGTTTGATGTTGCCATCATTGCAACAGAACCAATACTTGCATAAGCAACTGTAAATGCTGCACCTAAACCTGCAGCTTGTCCTGCAACTGTTCCTATTACTGGGCCTAGTGAACCAATTAGACCACCTAAATTGGCTATAATAGGTGATATCGCTGGCAATACAGAAATAAATGCACCTTGTAATGATGTACCAATAATCTCACCAAAATTCCTCATTGATGATGCGATTTTGCCCATCATTTGTTGACCAGCTTTCCAACCTTCACGGAAGTTGTTCCAGTCTGCTTTAACTTGAACAACCACTTTTGAGCTAGATAAGGCAAGCATCTTAGCCTTTAACATTGCGTTAGCTTTGTTAAAACGGCTTATGTCAGCTCCGATGTTTGCATCACTTCGCTTATATTGAAGACCTGTAAGCGACTTGCGTACTAACATCATCTTGCGATTAAACTCACGTACATTGGCACCAATATTAGCATTAGCACCTGTTGCCGTTTTTCTTATCGCTTGATCAACTTGTTTCATTTTTGAAATAAAGTTCTTTATGTTAGCACCAACAATGGCATTAAACTTATCAACTGACATACTCTCACTCCTTTACAATGTTTTTAGTGATATTCGCTTCATTGCTTCTTGTGCTTTTCTATGTCGTGTGAAGTCTTTCGGAGGCTCTTGAATGCCTAAGATTTCACGGCGAGTCTTATCTGCATTAAACAACTTCTTAACATTCACACGCTTTTCATTTTGCGCTCTAGCTATAAATATCGCTTGTACAGACATGTCTTCATAATTCTTGATGTCACGTAACATAGCACCTTTCATCAAGTTGTTATACTCATGTAAGGTCAAACTGTATAAATACGTTAGATCAACAATGTTTAGATATTGAACCGCATCAATTTCTAAGCGGTCGAAGTCTATGCCTCGATTTCTGCCTTCGATTTCATCATGCGGTCGTACATCATTTTGTTTTCCGCTTTCTCTTCGTCCGTTTTCCCGAAGTCCTTCGCTTGTTCGAACGCTTCCCAGTACTCCCGAACCTGTTTCTTGAAAAAACCCGATGATTGAATAACCTTGTATGCTTCTTTTAGCAATGGTTCTGTATCTTCGTCTTGATCAATACGTTCTTCTAAAGCTGTTTCAATTTCTGAGAGAGATGGTTTTCCTTTAGCTAAATGAGCTAATGCACTATCCCAAAAGGCTGGTAAGAATGTTACATCGCCACCAACAAGTCCGGTCAAAATGTTTATCAGACCGTTTTCTAACTTGCCTGTTTGTTCGTTAAATGTTCCATATTGTTTATCTGCATGTTTTAAAAATGCGAATGACGGCTTTGCCTCATAATCTTTTTTACTAATTGTTAATGTAGCCATATTTGCGATTCCTCCATTTTTTTAGATATTAAAAAGCGAGAGCAAAAAGCCCTCGCCTAGTTATTATTGTTTAAGTCCAGTTGGTGCAGCTTTACGATCATCAGCTTCACCTTGATATTCGCCTGGTTTTTCAAATCCATATTGACCAAATTCAATGACTTCAATTGGTAATTTATCAATCTTACCTTCTTTTGCTGTACCATAAACTTGTAACGTGCCTGATACTTCTTCATAACCATCTTGAGAGTTTGAACGTTCAATAGATTCAACAATGCAATAAGCAAATAACGCATCATGTTTATTGTCATCGCTAAGCTGAACATCAACTTCCCATACTTTCAACTGCTTTTTATTACGAATAGCATTGATAACAGCCATTTGCCCTTCGTCTTTACGTTCTCCGTATGCACTAAACTCAAATGATTCTGAGTTATTACCATAACCAACGATACGGCCGAACTTCGTTTGTTCATCTTTCATATCTGTTTCAAGTGAATAACTTGATTCTGTTTGGTTGGCAATAACAAGCGCTGCCGTACCAAATACTACATCAACCGGTTGTACTAAGAGAATCGTATCCTTACCGTTCTTCATTTATCATTTCTCCTTTTCTAGTGATATTTTCAAAGTAAAAACGCCATGACGGTGAATACCATCGATGTCTGTAAAGACACGAGCATCACTGTATGACGTTTTTATTGTTTTATAGCCTGTTACAGCTAGTTTGTATATAAAGGCTTCATGAACAGCAGATAAAATCTTATAAGCCTCACTATTACCTTTGTAGTTGCTCCAAATATGAAGAGTAACTGTTAAATCGGCTACATCATTATTTTTTACACCAAATGGATCTATACTTGGCTCACCAACGACTACATACGGGTATGGAGTTGATTCAGTTACATAATCATATATTCCTGATTGTTTATCAGCTTTATTGAGTAGGCTCGTGATATTGCCGTCTCCACGCAACCTATCTAATATTGCTTTCTGAGTAGGCGCGAATGCTAATGACATTTAATCACCGCCCTAACTTTTTCATTTCTTGAACATAATACTTTCTCCCGATTTCAATAGCTGGAAACCAGTAGGGGTGTGCTTTCATCCCTTTAGTAAATACAAATTCACCATATCTCTCGTCATAGAAAACCCAACCGTCTTTTCTTCCGTTTCCATTAGTCGCATAGATACCTGTACCATATTCGATGTATATTCCGTAGTCAGCTCCGACAGAGATAAGAGCAGTCAATCCATCAACAGACGTATCGACTACAATAGATTGTCGTAAAAATCCTGAGCTTTCTGGTGCAAGCGCTCTTGCCTCACTCTGTATGAGCATTGCTGTCTCATGAATAATACGTTTAACTTCTTTTTCAATCTTTTCAGACCATTTATTTATCGCCCGTTCAAGCTCTTTGCTACCAAAACGAATTATTGTCATAACGGGACCTCTTTCAGCTTTACACGATAGATTTCATTTGCTCCACCTTGGTCCATAGGTTTGCCAACAAGTTCATATTCAACATCCTCAAAACGCACAAAATACTTGTTTAACAGCTTGTACTCGTATGGATAATACAAATACCTATCGAATGTATTTTTCAACTGCATAGCTGTGTATTGCTCGTCTGAAGACGGTGTATCAACAAAGCATTCCATCGCGAAAAGTGTTTCTGGACCACCTTCGGTAAAACCTCCAGAATCATCCTCGACACCTTCTGTAATATGGAATATTTCTACTTCATGTGGGAATTCATCGTAATGCATGGAACCTCACCTTCTTGAAAGGTCTTAAAACACTGTAAATGGATTCTGGAAAATCAGTAGCGTATGAATAGCTAACTGAACCCATACTACGCGAAGTCAAACCTCTTTGAGTTTTAAGATTATACTCAATTCCTTGCCCGATAAATATTTTAACTCCACCTTGTAAATTTTCTTCATCGAACTTGTTATTACAATATTCAATAGCATGATCTAATAGCAAATTAGCCATTATTCGAACGTACTCATCATCCTTATCTGTTTTAACTTTTGCAATAACCTTCAATTCTTCTAATTGTTCTGTTGTAGGAAATGCCAAATTATTCACCTACAATCAACGCGATAAGTTCATCCTTTTTTGTTTTTCCTGTATGATCAATTTCTTCTTTGTCTAGAAAGGCTTTTAAGTCATCAACTTTAATTTTTTCTAGTTCTTCCTTAGATAATGCAAATAGATCAACATCACCATCTAGTTGAGTTACTTCACCATCCACCAATTCATAGCCTTGATCTTTGTAATAAACTCGATATGCCTTTTCGGATACTTCTAATTCTTTCTTACCCTTTTTAACTGTCACTGAATTAGCCACTTAAATTCCTCCTCAAATTAAAATAAAGGCGACATCTAGTCGCCTAATTTTTAAGCTGTAACGTCTGGTGTCATTGCTGCAAATGATTCATCTTGTAACGTCATGAATCCGACTTGTTGAGTAACACGTAGTGCAAACATATCACGTTCGAATAAATTGATAGGTTCGTTATCTTCACCAAGTACTGTTGTTAATGTTGCATCTTCTGAAATTTTATATTCCATGCCTTGTGGGATACCGTAACGAGCCATATTCCAATCGGCAGCCATTAACAAGGCTTTTGTGTAATCCCATGATTTCGCATCTACATAACCGATTGGTAAACCAAGCGCTTGTGAAGTTGCACCTGCAGTTGCATCATTAAAAATTGGTAGACCATTACTATCTTTAGCACCACGTAATTTTTGGCGGAAACGACGGATAGTAGTAAAACCATTCACATCTTTATCCCCATCTTCCACAAGTGCTAAAATGCCATTCAATTCATCATAAAGTTTCCCTGCATCGTCATGAGCAAGAATGTTACCAGCTGTTGTTGCACGTTCAAATACGGATACACCTGTACCAAAAGGTGAGGCTGTACCAAATAGTGCAGCTTGGTCAAATTTAATTGCAAAAGCTTCAGCAATTGCAGGTCGCATTTGATTAAAGAAATCTTTTACTGTGTAGCGTAAGAACTCTTTTGAAACTGGAATAATAACACCAAGTTTTTTAGATTTCATTTTTGCAGTTAGCCATGTAGCTTTAGATGTTTGGATCTTTTCACCTTCACCAACCCAATATGCTCCAGGTCCTGTAGCTAAATAAGTGAATTCTTTTTCTGGTTTTGTCATTTCTTCAAACTTGGCAAGTTTTGTAATAGCTGATTGCTGCATGAAGTCTTTTAATACCAATGTTCCTTCATCTTTAGGTACAGCCCCTGTTACTGCATCTTGCAATAATACGTTTGCTAGATTAAAACCAGCAAAAAATTGAATGTTTAACTTTAAAGGCTTAAATGGTACATTTGTTTTCATTTACTTCTCCTTCTTTCCTAGAAATTTCGGATATTTACCGATTTTGCCATGTCTCTGATAGATTCAGTTGAACCTCCACCACCTGGATTAGATGGTTCAGGAATACGTCCACCGTCTTTAAATTTGGACTCTACTTGTGTTTGTACTGCTTTATTAAATGTTTCTTCAAACTTTGTAAGATTCGCTGTTGTATTTTCCTCGTTATCAGCAATGAAGAAATCTAATACATCAACAGGCAATCCTTTGTCGTTCGCTAGTTTAATAGCGTTATTCATTAGTTTTTCACGTTCTCGTGCCTTTTCTGATTCTTCGAATTGCTTTTTCAGCTTTTCTAGTTCAATTTCAGCCGGTGTTTTTTCAGGATTACGTTTCTTTACTTCATCATCAACTAAAGATTCGAGGTTATTCGCTTTCCATGTTTCTAGTGATTTATTGGAATGCACATCTTTCTCAGAATCAATTGCACTACGAACATCTGCATTGACCTTTTGTACCAACGCAACATCTTCTTTCTCGATAGCCTTATATAAATAAGTGTCTAGTGTTGCTTTGTCGCCACCTTCAACCAATGCTTTTAACTGATCTAAATCGTATTTCATTTCAATTCCTCCTTGGCCCTCTGCACGTTTTACCCACAGAACGCATAATAAAAAAAGCCTGTTTAATGTCTATTGCTCAAAGACGTGTATTATTTCTTTTCAAAATTAGATAATGATGCAGTGATCCAAAATCCGATTGCACAAATAAAAATTAACGTCCAGTAAGGATGTTCATAAATGTTTTCCATTATTTAAACTCCTTTCCCATTCATATCGCTCCTCTATGCATAATAAAAAGCCGTTCGCTAGAACGACTTAACCCCAATCCATCTCGAATATTAAAAACTTTATGATTTCCCATAGGAACCAACCACCAATAAGGATTATTGGAATCCCGATAATACTCATAAAGAAGCAACCACCTAAAGCCTCAAGATTAGCTAAGCAACCTTGGCCATTTTCTTGAAGTTTCTTCACTTGTTCGTCTGCCATTACCTCACCGCCTACTATCTTCTCATTTAAGTATAATGGAAATTAGTAGATTGTATGGAATTACGCAACAAATTTCTTCTCCCACTCCTCATATGTTTGGACCGGAACAACAACATTTGGTGGTTTAACCTCTTTCTGAGCCTTCTTAAGTGCCTTTGCATAAGTAAGGCCATCTTCCATGTATTTATCAATACGATCTGCAAGCTTTTGTTGATAGTTGGCATCGCGATAATCTCTACCTCTCCGAAGTTCTGGAAGCATTCCGTTTACAAGGTAAATAACTACACATCTACAGTTTATATCCATCTTAGCTACATACCATTGATGTGGTCCTTTGGCTTTCATTCCTTTAAAGTGGAAATAACCGTTTTTATCAGCTTTCTCACCATCTAGTTTTCTGTGAGCATTTCGGACATCATTATCAAGTGCTGACAACCAAACTTTCGTGACAGTTGCATATTTACTAGCTTGTTTATATACCTGTTCATCTGAAAGAGATAGTGCGCGACCTCCCTCAGTCCTAGCAACAGTCCTAGCTTTTTTCTTGCTGAAATTGACTGCATTTTCAATACGCTTCGCCATTTTCCAGTATCCTTCACCAGCAATTAATGATTGTGATATTTCAATATTTAACCTATGAACGATTTCGTTCCTATGCCTTTCAAGCACTAAAGGTAAAGTTAGATACTTAATAGCATTCCTTAATGATATTTGTACAAGGCTTTTAGCTGGTGGAGCAAAGCCCATTTCAGTACTTGCAAACACTTCAAAAAGATATGCTGTTTTCAAGTAATTCTCTACATAAATTGTTTCATTCATTTCTGCTATCATGCTAACAATGCTCTTATAATCCTCTGATAACTCTGTAGCTATGTTATCTAGCTCTTTCGATAATCGATTGTACTTATTTAAGTCTGTATAGCTTGTCTCATCGCTTTTAACAAACTTGATATACATTTTATTCAGTTCATCTAAAATGTTCTGTAAACGCAAAGAAAAGACTAATTCAATATCTGATTCAACCTTTTGGATTAGCTTTTCGATTTCTTGTTTAATTTCTTGTTGGTTCATAGGTTAATCACCTAACCCTCCTAAACTCTCGCTATAGGCATCCTTCTCTTTTTTCATTTCATCAAGCTCATACTGAACATCATCAACAATGGTCAATGCACTTAAACGAGTGCGTTCTGATACAAGGCCTAATAATGCCTGGTTAGCTTGCGCCTCAGATAATAGATCAACTGGAATGTTACGCTTAAAGGTGAAAAATACCTTTAGATAATCCTCATTACTACACTTACCACGTTTAGACCATGAAGAACACAATACCTTGAATTGGTAACGAAGCGCTGCACTCATTTTTCTCTCCATCGTCATACATTTTGTTTCAAGTGCCATGAGTTTATATCTCAAAGCAATTCCTGTGACGCTAGTACCAAATGTGCCATCTCCAAAATTAACTGATTGAGAGAAACGAAGAATGTTTTCTTCTAATCTATCAAGGTGATTTTCAATCATTTGATCATTGATATCTTTCGTGAGGTATTTTACTTCGTCATTATCTCCAAGAAGTTCAAATACCCCTGACTTATTAAGATTTTCAATATCTTTTTCATCCATTCCTACACCACGAAGAATTAAATATGCTAGACGATACTGTTCAATCTCATTTGAAGCATCTGAAAGTGTTCTGTCGTATGCATCAATTAAGCTATAAACTTTCTCTACATCGCCTTTAAGCTCTTCGTTGTTAGGAAGTCCAAATAATGGGACAAAGTCGAATAGATTTTCTTGTTCATCAATTAATGTATATGAACCACCTTTGTTATCTGATTGGAAGTAATAAGTCTTTGTTTCATCATAGAACTCCGCTTTATACACTTCACCTTCTTCAGTTGAAGTTATGAAATAACGCATTGCATAAGTTGGCTCTGTGATGTCGCTAGTTCCTGATAAAATAAACACTTCCCAAGGATTGATGTTCGTTATTCGCTCATTGCCTCCTGTATCGATATAAGCTAAACGAGCGCCATAACCACAAATTGCAGCTTTCTTACCCCATTCGCTATCCTTATCCTCAACTGCATTACGAATATTGAACGTTTCCATCTCAGTTAATAATGGAGGCTGTACATTTGATTTACTCTCCCCACGATCCATATCATAAGTAATGGGAATACCGAACATATAACCAACTTTCGTGTCCACGATGTCACTATCAAAGCTATTATTGAGCATGTTATTGACTTTGTTATCAATTCGTTTAATAGCGCCTGTTTCAAAGTCCTCATACTCAATCGTTTTACGCGATTGAATAGGCACTGCATCTGCTTTGTATCGCTCGTACTGTGCAATCATACGGTTGTGTTCATTCTGGTGCACTTCAATCATTTCTTTTATTAGAATTGGTGTTATTCCGTTCTTTTTAATTGCACCAATAAAATCCTTCATGTTATCACCTACTCCCCTTTTCTATTTTGAGGTCTAGTTTCTGTATATATTCCGTATCGAATGGCATCCTGTACGTCATCCCATAACTTCACAGGCTCACCAGTCTTTTCATTCCATACGTACATATAAATTTCATCATCAAAACGTTTAATGGCATCTCGAACGATGAAAAACTTTTTCAATTTATACAGCCTTCCCACTTCTTCAATGCCTGCAACGACCTTTTTATCAGCATTTAACGCTTTAATTTTCTCTCGACGGAAACGACGAACATGTTCAGGTCTAGCAGAATCGCAATAAAAAAGGATATTGCCATATCGAGATTTAATCCCTTTAGCTATATCCACCCAATAATCTATTTCCTCATGTTGTGCAGCATGTTCCTCTACAAGATAAATTGTTCCGTCTGATGTTTTACCAAGGACCACAATAGAACCAAAGTGTTCATAACCCCAGTCGACACCAGCAAACCATTTAACAATCTTATGTCTAACATTTTCAAACTGCTCTTGTGAGATATAATGTACATCTTTCTTAAAATCTTTGTAGATAACACCTTCAGCAGATACCCACAAACCGTGAATATCACGATCAGTAAACATTCCGCTTGGAGTTGAAGCAACAATACTTTCTACATACTCAGAATCCAAAAAGATATTATCGAACAATATGAAATTGAAAGCTTTTATATTCAATCGACCATTCGCTAATGTTTGACCGTCATTGTCGATATAATCCTTTTTAACGCTATGTGCCGGGTTTTCTGGATTGGTATCAATTAAAATACGAGCACCCTTGTAGGAACAACGTGAAATAACTTCTTTCACGAACATATCGTGAAGTGCTGTTCCTTCATTTAGCAATGCTCCTGCTGCAGTAAAACCACGAGCTTTTTTCCAACTATCTGATTGCGCACCATCAAAACAATAAACTTTGTTACCAAAAATTGTGACGGCATTCGATTTATTCAACTTCAACTCTTTACCGAGTATCGCTTCCATATCATCTAAGATGTTACGACGTATACTCGCTTGAGTAGCACCACCGATGATGAATGATAGCCCTTGCCCCTCGTACTTTGCTATGTGCATTAAAAAAAGCAGTATAAACACGAATGTTTTACCTGCTCGTTTTGCGCCACTGGCAACAAGTATTTTAGGTTTCTCATTGATAAAGCTGTCCATAACCTCTTTTTGCTTTGGTGTTAGCTCGGCCATTATTCATCACCAGCCATTTTACGTAACATTTTAGCAATTTCGGATTCTTGTGAACTACCGTTATCACTAGACAACTTGCTAATTGCTATTCGTTCTTTTTCTACTTTGAGTTGCTTCAACTCGTTTTCATTGAGGATATCCGTGTATTTGGTCAAGAAATCCAGTGCCTTCATTTTGTCAGCAAGTTTAACGGAAATACCGTCCTTACCTTGTTTAACCTCGGTTACGATAGTTCCATCAACTTGCGTAGATTCTTTTAGATCTACATAATTGACTGTTTCCATTATTGGCTTTTTCATTTTCTTATCTACTAGGGGGCCATACATTCCAACAACCTGCTGTTCCCTTTTACCGAAGGAAACATAGTCGGTTATATCAGCGAAAGCAATGTCAATCCATTTTTGAAGTACTGCTCTAGACTCAATCATGATGCCGTTAGCAATTTCTTTCTTAATACGTGTAATTTCATCACGAATCTTAGTATTTCTGAGTGCTTTGCTACCATTAACTGATGCTGCCATGTAATCACATTCATACACCTTCTGGTAAGCTTTCGTTGCATTCCAATACTTTGTATAATACATACAAAAAAGCCACTGTTTATCAGTTAATTCACCATTTTCATTAAGGGAAATATCAACCGATTCAGTGGCTTCTTTTTTTGTTGAACTTTCTTTATTTCTTGTATGCACACTTTTTTGTTTTGTGTGCACACTTTTTTCTTCTTTTTCTTTACCCCATTTGCGTGTTTTCCATGACTTTACCGTATTAAGGGATACATCATATTTAGCTGCTATGTCTTTGTACTTCATACCAGCATTGTAGTCTTTCTCAGCTAGCTTATATTTTTCAGCCACTCATTCACACCACCTCCTGATAAAAAGGAATTGTAAAATACCTTTAAAAAATTTTAGAAATTAAGGATTAACGTTCGATCCATCTTGTATTGTTTACCTCAATTTCGTGTATTAATTCTTCTTCACCTTCACCAATTATGTAATGTTGCCTTATTTGTTTTTTTTCCGATTGGTAGAACTTCATCTTTTCTTTTTTTTCAGTTTCATATGTTACTTCTATTTCTTTTATAAAGGGTTGAAGCATTTTTAATTTTTTGGAACAGAGAGGTATTAATAATTCTTCATCTTTTTCAAAGTAGTCAATCCAAACCTTAATTGTATCTGTTTCAATAAAGTCCATCGTTTTACCGACTGTCGCTTGAAGCGAACAATTCCATACCACATCAGTTCCACCATATCGAACTACTGAGTAATAGGGAATATCTTTATCATCTGCACTCATAGCTTCAAAATCATCTGTTAATAGCACTCTATACTTTTCTCTTCTATTGACATTATCTGAAGATAATTTTCTAACAGGAGTCGCACTAGACAAAAATGTTCTGCTATTCTCTATAACTTCTTTTTTTAAATTATTTATTTGAATCCATGCAACTCCAAATGCAACGATTCCTCCAAGTACACCACCTATATAACTTCCAAAAAAAGATACCCAAGAATTTTCATCACCTATAGTCCAATTTCCAAGCGGAATTCTTATTATTTGGCCTATTATTATTGGAATTGCAACAACAAGAAAAACAATTAATATAATTATTACTCTATTACTTTTAAATGATTTCATTTTATTAAACCTCCCACAAACAATATAAAGTATTATATTGCGGAAGTATATTACATATCTGATAAACAAAAAAAGCATCACAAAGGATGCTAAAAATTTAACCTTTTACTCTAATATTTATTATACTTTTGATCTAAATTTTGTTCTTTATCTGATTTTGACTCTTTAACAAACTCTAAGTTACTTAAAAGTGAATTAAAAAATATTCCCGTTGCTCTTCTTTTATATGAATTAAGCACTAAGAATAATGCTATTATAGCTAAGATGCTTGTACCTAGTATCGATATTCCCATAATGATATTAGTAATTTTGGGATTAATTTTTTCTGAATAATCTATAAGGAGCTTATATATTGAAATAATAGCTGTAATTATTGCTACAAATGCAGGCATATATTTAGATGCATCATTATTCTCCTCAAGTTGTTTAGCCCTTGCTTTTACTAATAATTGCTGATTCTTGTCCATATTTTTTATTGCTTCAATATTTTTATAAATTGCTTCTGAACCAAAATCTGATTTTTCCGGAATAAAGTTTCCATCAATGAATTCCTTTAACTTTTTATCATCTTTTTTTGTCATTTCGATAACATTAATGATAAAAATTTTATTATCTTCAGTATTTTCTTGAGTATTTTGAGTCATTTCAGCACCTCCGATTTAATTATACAAAAATAATTTATAGGAAGTATATTACATATCTGATAAACATAATAAAAAGGACACCATAAAGATGTCCAATAAGGGGAGATTAGTTGCATTGAGATTCACATCTCATATAAACGAACAATACCGTCAAGCCTACGATCAACGTTTTGGATACTCAATGCTTCGTATTATTCGCTTATATCAGATGCACTCCATTTTAGCAGAGTATAACCAACGGAAATTATCTTCTTGGGTTGGTTGGTCGGTTTGTTTTAACTACCGTAAGGTAGTAACATAGATATTCTTCTAACCAGGGAAGAATTCAACGCGCCGACCTGCCTCCAAGTTTACACTGTAAATTATTGTGCATGCAAAAAGTGGTCTTTTTGTGCGTTTTGTGCGTTTTGTGCTTTCTGTGCGCTGACAATTACATCCATGATATGGTGCTTGCGATCTTTTACATAAGTAACACTAACACTTAATTCTTCAGCAATAGCTCTGTAAGTCCAACCATCAAGTAAGCGATCATAAATAATATTTGTTGGTAAATCTGAAAAACTATCAGTATAGCTTTCTAGAATCATTACTTTTGAACGTAAAATCAATAGGCGACTATGTTGTCTGCGTTCTCGTAGATCCATTTGTTTTAACTCCGCTTTGCTTTTCCCGCTTGAACATTTTGGCATTGCAGCGTCCATTCCATATTGTGCTACTCCCCAATTAATCATCGGTACTGAATAACCAAAAATAATTTGTTCCAGTCTTGCAATTTCTTTTTTCATCATCATATAATCTTTAATCATTTCATTAACTTTGTTGGTTGTATCTGCAAGTAGCAAAGTGATCACTCCAATCTAATTCTAAATAAAAAAGGAGCACCAAATAAACGCAGTAATTGCGTAAATTCAGTGCCCCTGGTTGTTCCAGTAAGCTTATTATTAGAATATTTTATCATAATTATTAGATTTTATATAGCATTATCATATATTGTCCTCCAACCTACTGGTAGAACATTATTCACTTATTTTTAATTTACCTTCTTTTTCCTTAATAATTATATTTACTATATTTATTAATAAATCAATTATTCTTTTATTTTTAGTCAATTCTGATCTAATAAAAATTATTATACATATACCAAAAGTTACAGTAGAGCTAATGTCTAAAATCATAATAGATTTATCTGGTAAATTCATTTGAGTTTGGTTTTGTTTTTGAAGTATGTAGTTTAAAAGTTTATCTACTGTTAGTATTTTTAAAAGCAAACTTCCTAAAACACCTGTGAATACAGGTACTATCAAACGCCAGATTTTATATAGAAAGTTATTTTTTGAATAATAAACCAAGTAGTCTTTTATAATATAATAATCAAATATATTATCTCCAACACTTAGGATTATTTCTGATTTTAGTAATTTAAGATTTTTAGTTAAACTATTACAAGATTCTTTACTTAACCATTCATAAAAACTTTCTTCAAACAATTCACTCTTCGAAATCCAATGATATAATTTGGAATTATCGTTTTTAGCTGCCTCATTTTCAAATGCTTTTTCTCTTTTTTTATTAATAATTTTACTCGAAATGTTAAAATACCACTGTAAAAAATAAAACATAAGAATAATCGAATACAAATTACCTAATAATTTAGTTAGGTCAGGGAATAAAATAGCGAAAAATAAGAATAAAAACAAACCTCCCAAAATAATGATAATAGGTTTTAATATCTTATTTCCCCATATTTTCTTTGGCCAAGTCACGAATATTTCATTTGCCAATTTTCCTATAATTGAATTAATCCTTTTTAATTTTACTATCATTTTACAATCTCTAACCTACTTTTATTTAATATATTCAATACACACATTCCTTTTAGATAATTATACCTAAATATTGAATAATTTGAACTATTTTTTGTGATTTAAATGTGATTTTTTCCATCACCCCCCCTTTTTTTAGGTAAATAAAAAAGAGCACCAAATAAACGCGAAAATGCGTAGATTCAGTGTTCCGAGTTAATCCAGTATGCTTATTATTATGATATGAATGTTTTTATATAAATAGCGAAAAGAATCAAAGTGTAAATCTTAATCCTGGTTAATAATATATTTTAAAATACTGAACCATTCTTTACACTCTTGTAATGCACGTTCTTTAGATATGTTTTCTGCCTCACTGCTGTATTGTGAATAAAATGTAATTTTATAGTATGGATTCTCTAAATCATTTACAAATATCCCTAATTCTATACTCTTAGTTTCTTCTTCTGTTTTTGTACTTCCTGAGAGTCCACCAATAACTGCACCAACCCCACCTGCTAAGACTCCACCAACTATAGCTCCACCTAATTGCGAACCTCTTGATGTTTCGGTTATCAATACACCATTTTGTATAATTTCTGTCTCCATTATATTATTAAAATCAATAATATGATCTTTATAATAATATGAATTGTAATCGTATTCATTAACATAATATCCTTGTATGATGGTTACTCTCTTATTTTCAGTATCCATTCCAATTCTTGCAATTTTTTTGGGTGAGACAAAACATCTTGTTTCGTTTAAATGTTTAAATTTCCAGATAGCTTCACCAAATTTATCATTAATTGCCTCACTTTTTTTCTCATTATTATCTATGACACCCCAAATGATTAAAATTACTGATAGTCCATAAGAAAAAAATGTTAGAGCTAATAATAAACCCATATAAGCACTATTATCATCTACTATTGCAGTTAAAATACTTAATATTATTGGTAATAAAAAAGTAATTATTAAATAGAACAAGTTCAGTCCTCCTTTTGTATTAACCTAAACATTACAAAAGGTTTATTTAAATGTAAATACTTTACACCAATTTATTTTTATTTTAAAGATTATACTGACAAACCACGAAATATTAATTTGATTAATCATCTCAACAAAAACTTTTATATTTCAAAACTTCTGAGTATACTTAATCTCACTATGAGTAGGCATCCCTTTCTGCCAGCTAATCTCTTGCTTTCCGTACCCCGTAGGTGGCGGGTCCACAACTTTAAGTTGACCGTCACATACTACATACACAGCATTTTCATGTAAATCGATTTCTGCGATTAAATCTTCATCTATTTTTCTAACCAAGAGCATTCACCCCGCTGATCTAATAGTTTTATCCAAAATCTCGCCGATTTCTAAAAATTCATCCCTTATCGGACAACGTAAACATTCACTTGTATATTTCTCAGAATCTCTGTATGGACATCCAGTGCATCTATATGCAAACAGCAATCGTTGCCGATCTAATGCATCGTTACGTATGCTAGAAATCATTTATCTCACCACTTTAATATTTTTTATTAAAACTCGAATCTTTTAAGATTCTAGACCGTATAAACTATTAACAATTTGGTAAACATGGAGCTAGACGGTCTGCCAACCGTCTACTCACAACACTTTTCTTAGTTACACGTTTGAATTGCCGTTCAAACGTGTTTTTTTATTGAAAATTCACTCATGATGCACTTCCTTTCGCGAATTTGTTATATTCATCTTCCAATCGTTCATCACACCAGTGGTTATAGAATCCATTCCGAGTCATATTAATAATCTCAAGATATTCCTCCATTGCTTTTCGTTCTTCCTTTGATAGTTTAGATTTTCTATTAATCATAATGTACATAGTAATCTCCTTATAAAAAATATTCTATGTAATTGGTTATCTTTAAATAATTTTGGATATAATCATAAAATTATAAAATAAATGGTATTTTTAATATATTTACTTTATAAAACAGTATATTATTAAGTCATAAAAACGTTTAGGAGGAATTATTTTGAACAAAATAGTGAAATATAGCATAGCTACTGCATTAACCTTTACTACAATTTTGGGTGCTTCAATAGTTACAAATAACAATGATGATAATGCACAAGCCGCAAGCATCTATTCAAGTTGTAAAACATTTAACGCTAAATATCCTCATGGCGTAAGAATATCATCCAAAACTAAAGATACTGTTCACAAACGAAATGGCAGTGTAGTATATAAAACTTCCCGTGCAACAGTTTCAAAAAAAATCTATAATAAAGCTGTTAAGTACAATTCTGATTTAGATAGAGATAATGATAATATTGCATGTGAAAAATAATTATTATTTACGAGATGCATCTTTTAGCGATGTATCTCTTTTTATTTCTTGTCACGCAACCACCACTATCACTTTGCTTTGTTCCGCTAAGAAATCAACTACATACTTCAAAGCACCTTCACGATCAAAACCTGAAATATGCATCAATTGAGCCACATAACTTTCAAAGTTGTCACTGAATACTTTCTCTTTGAACTCTTGATACTGGCAATATGCAATGACGATTTGGTCTACGATGTATTTGATTTCATTGGTTACAGTCATTTAATTTCCCTCCTCTATTGGCGAATCTAAATCATACTGTTTGATTCGTTTGTCATTTGTGTGTTCAAATTTGATAATCGCTGTATTTTTAAGAGTCCTTGAGATAAGTGCTTTAGTGTAAATCTTCTCTAGTTGCTCTCTTGTGCAATTCGTTGTGATGATGGTTGCTTTATCCTGGCGAGACTCTAAAACTTCTGTCAGAACTTCTAAAACCGTCTTATTCGCCTTATCATCTGAACTTTCGTTTCCTAAATCATCAAGGACCAAGAAATCCACTCTCGAAAGTAAATACACAAAATACATAGATGTATGAGGATTATCATTGTTTTTCCACGAATCTTTAATTTCCATGATCATGCTTCTTACATTCACGAACACACACTCAACATCTTGTAATGTTTCATTGAGATTTCTAACGATTGCCATTGCTAAGTGTGATTTTCCTGCCCCAGTTTCACCTTGGAACAAAGTTGTAAATACCTTTTTAGCTTTGTAATGAGTAACTGCTTGTCTCGCTAAACGTAAGTTTTCTCCTTCTTCTGAAGCCCTTACTTTATAATTTTTGAATCCTGCAGCTTTTATGGTTTTGTCTCTAAAGAGAGAACGATAATACAATGTGTTTCTCCGCTTATCCCGTTCACGTTCAATTGCTTCATCTGACATTTTTTTACGAAACTTTGCATCTTCCTTTTCGAGTTCGCATTTAGGACAAACTTCTATACCGTCAATCATCATCATAGGCATTGGTTTGCCGTGCTTTAAGCATTCATTAGAAGTTAACGCCGTCAGAATATTGCTTTGGAGCTGATGTACTAGTTGTTCCATTTTGTTCACCTCGTTTACTAGATTCATATTTTTCTAAGTCAGCTAACGTTTTTAGCTTTGCACTTTTCCAGTTGCGAATGATTCCCTTTACATAACTAAGCTTTCGTTTATTCTCATCGATAGCAATTTTAAATGCCTCTAATGTTAATTCTTCGGATGTGTCTTTAATCATGTATTCAACTTCTTGAGATGTATACGAATTAAGTGCAGCAAAATTATTTGATTCTATTAATTCAAAGATTTGAGATGACAACGACGACCGACTTTCTTGTTGGTTGTTGTCAGTACTTAGTAATTTATCAGTATTTGGTTTATTCAATACTTGGTTAATATCAGTACTTAGTAGTGTTCGATTCTCTACTTCTTGAAAACCTACTTCTTGCTTTTCAACTTCTTGCTTTTCTACATGTTGAAAATCGGTAAGTAGAGAATTATCCTGTGGTATTTCATGTACGATTGTTTCCCATTCTTTAATACGCTGTCCTTGTCGTATAGGTCTACGTTCTACATATCCGCATGTTTTTAATTCATTAAATCCTGCTCTAAAAGATGCTTTGCCGTCCGTGGAATGTTTTACTAATTCATCAAAATAGAACACCCAATCATCTGGCATTGACAGCATATAAGCTATAATTCCTTTCGCTTTCCATGAGAGCCGTGTGTCGTTAAGTGCGGTGCGATTCATTACTGTGTAGTTGTTATTTTTAGCGACTCGCATGATTCCCATTCTTGAACCCCCTTAAATCCTGTTATTTTCGCATATCGCTAAACCTTTGCTAACCTTAATAACTCGATATCCCTCATACCTTTTCATGTACTCAAGAACTAATAGTTTAATTTCATCCGTATTCCCCTGTGCCTGTTCAAATATCCAAGTTGGTAAGACTACTTTTCTTTGAGTGTTCATTAGTCAATTAAGTAGCCAATTTCAAACGTTTTAGATAGCTTCTTTGTACTTCTGCAATAAGCACAATTTTCACAACGAATTGGTTTGGCTTGTCCTTGTTTAGTATTGATCATGCTTGGTATCATCGTTTCTACATACTCTAACTCGAAGTCAAAACGTGAATCATCGAAGTGAAGTATTGCTTTATTTGGTGGATTTTCCTTTGTTACAGCCACGATGTAGGGCTTTAATACAAATCCCGTTGATTGCTTAATAATTTCACGATAGATAGCCATTTGAAGAACGTAATCATAGGCTTCAACAAAAGAAACATACTTCTGATACTTCTCACTCCAATAACGTTTAGAAAGACTTTGTGTAGTCTTTAAATCGCTAAAGAACCCTTGCTGAAGATTAATGTTGTCGACTTTGATTTTCCAATCAGCACCGAATAAATGTCCTTTGAATATTTGTTCTTTTTCTCCAGTTAGTGCGAACATTGCAAATTCATCATTTTTAAGGGTTTCAATCATGCTATCTGCTTGTACAAAGTCCGAATACTTACCGCCACGACTTTTAAAAATTGAGTCATGTTCTTTTTCACAGAATTGATTGAATGTATCTTCACTTTCGAATGCTGCGTGTGTGTAAGAACCAACTGTTAAGGCACTTGAAAAAGGTTCTTGATATTCTCCATTTAACTTCGCAATTTCTGAAGCTTCACATTGCATCATGCTTTTGAATTGGGAAACCGAGAAATACTCTCGGTTTGCCTCTTGTGAGTAGTAATTCTCACTGTTCAAAGCTAATTTCATTGTTGTCAACTTTAGGAACCTCCTCTACCTTCCTTTCAGGTTTTGGGGTTTCTTCTTTCTTAGCTTCACTAAATGCATTAGCTAATCCACTAGATTCTTTTTTACCTGCGTTTTTATCAAACCAATCTTCAACTTTTGACATACCATCTTTTAAACTGTTAGCAATTTTAATTAGTTCAGCATAATCATGTTCCGTAAATGATTCCGCATTGTACCCAAGCTTTTCTTCGATCATTTGTTGTGTAACTCGATAATTCTCTTTGAACCCCGTTAAAACGTATGATATACGCTCCTTTAAAGGTTGATTATTTTGCCCTTGTAGTGTTTTGTTGCATTCTTCAATAGCTTTATCAATAATGTCCCCTGGGATAATTCCTAAGATACAAGCACGCAATCTACGGGCACCGTCGTTTGCCACTTTTTCGTATATATCTCGTGGATCTGTCAATTGTTTAATGTTGCCTTTCGCTTTCATGGAATGTTTAACAGTAAATACTTTTTCTTGTCGTACGTTTGTTTCTAAATCCCAGCAATAAGCTTTTGCTACTGATTCACCATTCCGTTGTTCTAATTCTTGAATCCCAAACGCTAAGTTACCCCAGTTTTGTGCTAACACTTCTGCTAATCTGATAGATGGCCCTATTACTCGTTGTCCACCTCTTGAATATTGATACATTGCTACTTGTGCTAATGCTGGACGCTTACAATTATCTATAATTCGTTGTTCGGATTGAAAAATATTTCGTGGAAATGATTTTGCCATGAAAATTTGACCTTTGACTTCTTCCATTTCTCTAGAGGCACTAGCTTGTGCTAGTACCCCTTGCACTTGAAATTGTTGTTGCTGCTGATATTGATTAGATAAGTCGTTCATTGAATATTCCTCCTTGTTTGTGATAAGATATCGTAAATATGTTTTATCAGGGCCACTTGTGCGAGTGGTCTTTTTATATTTCCCGAATAACTCCAACCTTTTTTAAATGATCCTCAAGACAAGAAGTAGAACAGAATACTTCATCTTCAAAAATTACACCTTCATAACCTTGAAACACTAAGTCTTTGCATTCTTTACATCTTCCAACTGGAGATGCATAAGTTTCTTCATATCCTAATCCTGCAACCATTGGATTTTCTAACATAATCAAACCTCCTATGACGCATTTATTTGTACATATTTGTTATACTCAGTAGCAGTTAATAGTGTGAAAAACTCAATCCCATCAACTTCAACAGAAGCTCGATATGGGTACGCTCCAATTCGAGTTGTAATATCATAATCTGTGAAATGTTCGAAAAAATTTGATGGTCTACCTATTTGAACTCCTTCGCTGACGCAATCAATCGTGATAGCAAAATCACTTTCTTTTTCTTTGATATCTTTTAACTCATTTACTAGCTCAGCAACACGCCCGATTATATCTGTCATGTTTACACCTACTTTCCGATGCTCTTAACTCGCATCACGAAACGCATAAGTTGTTGAGCTTTCCACACTCAAGAACATGAAGTTGCTACGCTCCATATCGCCATTTGTATAAATACTACATATTGTGTTTGCGATTTTATGTGCTTCGTGACAGGAGTTACCCTGTCGTGTTATAATAATATTTGGACATAAAATATTAGGTTTGACTAAATCCGTGACTGATTAACTTCTTCCAAAAGTTAGTCAGTTTTTTTATGAACATAAACCGATTCCTCCGATGATGATCATTGCTGCAATTCCTCCGTAGAACCAAAGTGCGTCTAATAACGTAATCTTTTCTGATTCGAACAAGAAATTGTTTATTTTCTTCACCTAGCAACTACCTCCACATTTAGACCAATCTGCCCTAATCTTTCAGCTAATTCCATCAAACGTTCATGTTCTTGTTTTACTTTTTTAAGCTTTCTAATTTCTTTAATAGATGAAATAATATCTTCTGCACACAATTCAGCAGTTGCGAAATTATTACGTTCGATATTGATTGCTAATTCTTTTTGTAATGAATCGATATGGTTATGTTCTTTTTCTACTTTTGACCAATCCTGTGGTCTGAAATTTAATCTGTTCATTGTGCACCTCCGATAGCTAGATAACCATTACTTGCTAATGATCTATAATGTTTGTCCCACAACTCCACGTAACTAATTCCAGCTTCCATACACATAATAGCTACCAAGTGGTCAATAGCTGTTTGAGCTTCAACAAGTTCATCTAATGTATTTTCTATATCTTGCATTTCAAAATGCTGTACATTCCTCAATGGCTTTACTAAACTAGTTTTTTCAAGTTGTTCAATCGCTTCGTTCATTTCTTCAATGGTTTTTTCTTTTACTGCTGAACGATGTAAGTCTACATTGGGACCGTCTAACCATCTCGTACCAGTTCCTGTGTACTCATTGCGTAAAGTGATCGCAAATTTCGGATTGTCATATTTTTTTGTAAGTTTCCTTCCAATATCTGCAGGTACTTTCGACCGGCCATTTTCATACTTTGAAACTGTTTCTCGTGATACGTTAAGTTCGATAGCTAATTGTTGTTGATACTTGTTCCCTCTCAACTCTTTGAGAACACTAGGTACATTTGTTTTCTTCATTTTTATTCGCCCCTTTGTATTCAGGCGGTCACATCTCAACTCCTAGTAAACTCTTAGTAGACCGCCAAATTTTGTAATAGTTGATAGAATTAAATAACGGATTTAAAGTACGTTGTATTTGTTTCAATCCAATCAGTGTGGTTATCAATCCACTCGAATAATGCTTTTGTTGGGATCAACACACCCGCTTCACGGAAGACTGGGAAATCAGCTCTTCCAAGTAATTCAGAAGTCTTTGTTTCACCTATATGGAACAACTGCATTAGTTCTTTCCGTGTGATTAATGGTGGCAGTTCCTTTATTCTTATAGCCTCTGAAACTGCATTTTTGACTTCTTCATGAATTATTTTTCGAAGTTCTTCTGTATCAAATTGAATGTTAAACATAATCAGAAAGCACGCTCCTTTTGTTGTTTTCTCTTACACCCACCAATAAAGAATTAATGTCATCGCGATTGGCTATTGCTGTATCTCAAATCAACTCTTGAATTTCTTAGCTTACTCCACTCGATTAATTTCTTATTGGTAGGTGCAAAGTGCGATAAATAACTTACATCGCCTCTTTGTTACTCAATTTGTGTAACTTTTTATTAAAAAAAAGTTCATCAATTGGTACATCTAACAATTCAGCTATAATTTTTGCATTTTCTAATGAAGGTTTCACAAATCCATATTCAATATTTGCATAACCAGAAGGGTTTTTGTAACCTAACTTTTTAGATAAAAAAGTAATCGTTATCCCTTTAGCTTTTCTAGCTGCTCGTAATTCTTCGTTCATTTTCTCCACCTCACTTACTCATTTTGTGTAACTTTATATTTTCATTATATTTACTCATTTAGAGTAAGTCAACTGATTTTTATTCTTTTTGAGTATTTTTTTACATATTTCGTGTAACTGGTGATAGAATTAATTATATTAAGGGGTGATAAAGTGGATACATTAGGGACTCGTCTTTCTTATTTAAGGGAAAAAAAAGGTTGGACCAAAACATATGTAGCAAACAAACTTGGCATAAAAACAGTTTCAACATATGCAAACTGGGAATATGACACTAGACAACCTGATAATGACATGCTCGTAAAAATAGCCGATTTATACGTTGTAAGTCTTGATTATTTACTTGGTCGTTCAGATGTTATGAATCCAAAAGTATTTGAAAATGCAGGTATCACTAATGACGAATACACAAACTTAACCCCATACCAAAAAGAAGTGGTTGATTTCTTTCTAACACGAGAAGATTTATTTTTCCACGATCGTCCTGAACGGTTATTAGATGCATTAGAACAGTTTGAAATCTTCTATGAAGTGTGGAAGAAACAGCAAGATAAGAAGTAATTCAAAAGGGATATAGTTTACTGTGTCTCTTTTTTTACATATACATTATAGGTATTTAAGCTCATTACAATATAACTCTATAATTTCTTTATCCAGTTTTATATTACAATTTATGTAAAAATATTTTTTGCTAGAAATGGAGATGTACAGATTGAAAAAAGTGTTAGCCCAAATTTCAATTGCTTTATTTGCTTTAGGGATGTTATCTGCTTGTGGATCATCAAAGGATGATACTTCAGCTGAAAAAGAAAACGGTGTTAAAGAAACTCAGACTAAAGAAGGGACAAAAACTAATGCAGATAAGGCCGAGTCAAAAGAAATTAAAGATGGTCCATTAACGAAAGTTGGACAATGGACTAAAGAGGATGGAGGCACAAAAGTAACACTAGCCAAAATAGCAAATCCAAATAAAGAAATAAACCTTGACCCTATAAAATTGAATATAAAGACAATAAAATTCCTTGAAAGAACAAATATACAAGATAGCGAGAAAGAATACATCAAAGAGCTTTACAATAAGGATATTTCTAATAAATTAAATGTTATTCAAATCTCATATACTGTTGAAAATACTTCTGACAAGGATATAACGTTTTTTGCATTTAACAAATTGACTACAAATACTAAACAACAAATTGACGGAATGTTAAATTTAATAATGAACACAGATCCACGACAATACGTTGGTAAAGTGGTTACTGATGGAACCTTAGTAGTACCATATTTCCAAGATTCATTTGATGATTTATCATTATTAACTATTTTGACTGATAACGTATTTGATACAAATAACGGGAAGAATTATCATGCACCCGAAAAAGTACAAATTAAATTTTAAGGAGATTAAGTAATGCCTTCTACAAATATAACAATCAGATATTATAATGTTTTTATAACAAAAAATGCGGAATTAACAAACATTGATTTTCGAGATTTTTTAGACTATGTAATAGGTATTAATAACAGACAAAAAGGTGAAGTAATTTTAAAAAAAATGAAACTTGATACTCAAATGAGGAATGCATCTGATCGTGCATTCACAATTGCAGACTATAGAATTAGAAAACCAAAACAAGGTGAAAAATATACAGATGAATACGGTGAAATAGAAAATGATATTTTTGAACAAACAAACTGTGTTTATCAACATACTGAAAAGCTTTTTATCTGCGAATACAATTATTATGGAGCAAAAATAAATAAAATCAAAGAGTATTTCGAAGAATTTCTACCAGCTGCTACCACATCAACAGACCCTAAATGGGGGATAGAATTTATAGAACTATCTCCTACCCATTCCATTGAAAACATGTTACACGCGAGAGATATCACAAAATTAAACATTAAGCTTAATCTAACATCTAACCAAATAGATATTTTTAGACGAAATGCAGAAGAACAGCAAGAGTTCACAGCACAATTAGAGGGTAATGCCGAAATACGAGAACAGGTACATGGATATCTAGAAACGACATTACAAGAGATGATTCGTACCAGAAATCTATTCGGTGGAGCAATACGAAGTATTATTTTTTCTAAGGGAAAAGATTGGAGAAATAATCCATTTCATATGGATGCAATCAAAACTTTATTGTGTTATATTGATGTCGAAAGCGATTTATTTGAAAATATCATTGTTTCTTATACTGATAGAAATGGTAATAAATTTGAAAACATTGATTTAAAGCATTCTAAAGTATTAAGTAAAAATATAAGTTGTGACGGAGATTCATGGGAAATAATTACTGATGCAATTGAAGATTATTATTACAATATTAGTAATCGATTAGGTCAAGGAAACCATCAAAACTATCCAATTGATCACATTCTTCAAAATAACGAATATCCATTTTAGGGATTAATACAACAAAAGAAAGGAAGTGAAATTATGAGCAGTTTACAAAAGAACATTGTCAATTACATAGCGAAAGTAGGAAGTAAACTAATAATTTTCATTAATGCTTTAATTCTTTTACTTTTTATTATATTGTTAATAATTAAACCAGCTAATAAGTACTTAAATAAAATTTTCAATGGATTCATTGCTGATTTTCTTGTTGCAAATGCTAGTAACTTAATTTCACTTTCTGCTATCTTTATTGGGATTTATTTCACAATCTTTACCTTGATAAGCACATTAAATTTAAATTCATCCATCGCCAAATTATCCGAAAGGTATTTTAATATGCTTATCAATTTCATTAGAAATGCATTTGGATTTACGTTTATATACGCCATTTTCTTGTTATTTATTAATAAAATGTCAGAAGAATTAACTACAAAAACTTCACTTTTTATCAGTTTAATGAATTTAACTAATCTATTATTATTTATTTATATAATAGTTGCAGCCGCAAGAATTGCAATTTTACTATATGCTGCATTTAGTGTGGATATAGAAAAACTAAGCGATTTAAAAGATTCAGCAAAAAAAGACCAAGAACATATAGAACTGTTTATTTCAGATACAAGAAATTTTATTACTCGTTCTGAAAATAATTTTACAAAGCTTAATTGTTCTATCAAAGAATTGGAAGATTTTATAGAAAAACATAAGGGAACTTAATAATAAACTGTACTATTAAAAAACCTCACTTCCAATTAGTGGGGTTTTACTTTATAATAAAATAGAACGTACGTTCTTAAGAAGGTGATTAAAATGAGATTTTGCTACAGTCATTTAGAGGATTACATCAAAAATCTTTATCTTAATATCGGCATTACACGCCCTGAACAAATTGAAATGAAGACAATTGCTTCAAAATTAAATTTAAACTTACTTCACGTTCCGTTTAAATCTATGTGTAGTGGTAGCTTAATATGTATTGATGTGGGATTAACAAATGAACAACAATGGCAGCAATTTGGCCATGAATTATGTCACGCCTTATGGCATTCAGGTAATCAACTTGGTATCTCCCCTAGTTTTCGGGAATATCAGGAGTGGAAGGCTGTGGGGTTTGCTTACCACATGTGTGTGCCGACATTTATGATTGATTCAATCAATTTACCAAACAGTCATAAAGACGCAACATTGATAATTTCAAGTATTTTTAATGTTGAATACGACTTTGCTTTTAAGCGTTTAGATAAGTACAGCTCAAGAGTACTTTTACATTCTGGTTAATAAATACATAACAGACTAACAAATCTTAGAAGACAGACTTTAAATTAGACCGTCACAAAAAATTGTGTGTGATAGTTTTACATTAGAGGTGAACGCTTATGTACTTTAAACAATTAGACAAAACAACATGGCTATGCATTGGGGAAGTTTCGAAACACCCAGTCACAGGAAAACGGAAGCAAATTTCACGCAGAGGAAAGACTAAAAAAGAAGCTGAATATCGTGTTAAAGAAGCAATTAAGGAAATAGAAAAAAACTATCTCTTTGATCCTAAAATCAAGTTCGCTGAATTTGTTGAATCATGGTTCGAGTTATACAAAAGGCGTGGCGTTAAACAATCTACACTAGATAATCGTCGCTACTGTATAAACGTTTTAAACACGCATATGCGTAAAACTGAAGTAAAAAAAATCACATCGGTTTTTTATCAAAATGTATTAAATGAACTTCAAGATGGAGCAACATCGCATACTTCACTTAAAGGCATCCATAGTGTCGCTCAAATGATTTTTAAATACGCTGTTGAAGTTGGAATAATTGAAAAATCCCCGACTGATGCAACTTTTGTTCCTCGGCCACGCAAAAAGATTGCAGATATGGATGGTTCTGAAACTGAAAAACTTTATTTAAACGCAAATGAACTCAAACTGTTTTTAGAAGCATTAGATAACTATAATAGTCCTGTGATCAAAACGTTAATATATTTAATTACATTTACAGGAATGCGCCCAGGTGAAGCGATATCACTGTATCCTGTAGATATAAATTTTGAAGAAATGACAGTAAATATAAATAAAACAACCTATCGAAAGGATGGGAAAAAAGGAGAGTTTGAGTTAACTACTCCGAAAACAGCGAATAGCGTTCGTGTTGTTGATGTTGATAAATTTATTATAGACAAAATTCGTGACATGCAAGATTTTCAATTTGTACGTAATTATATAGAAAGTGAGTATCTATTTAGAATGCCAGATGGATACCCACCTACTGTCGATTATTTACGTAGTGTTACTCGAAGACTTGGAGAAAAAATGGGAATAAAAAAACAACTGCACACATACATGCTACGGCACACTCACGTAAGTTTGCTTGCGGAAGCTGGTGTAGATCTTCCTTACATCATGAACCGGGTAGGACATAAAAATTCCAAGACAACTACTGAAATCTATTTACATGTAACAAATGGTATGAGAGAAAACGCACGAAGCAAAATGCATATGAAATTTAGCAATTTAATAAAAAGGTAGGCTCGCGCACGAGACCTACCTTAAAAACTAAATGCAACTTTCTAAAATTCCCTTAATTCGTTCCAACTCATTTTTTACACTTGAATGATAAACATTCATTGGGTCAAGAAAATCCGTTTTTGCAATAGAATTATCATTAGTTACCGAAACTTCTTTAATTAACTCTAAAGCATCTTTTGGATATTTTTTCAACAGTTCAAGATCAACAGGTGTAATTCCAATTGGAATTCTAGCCACTATTTTTTGAAGATCAGACATGCTTTAT
This sequence comes from Rummeliibacillus pycnus, assembly GCF_044359855.1. Classification (GTDB taxonomy): domain Bacteria; phylum Bacillota; class Bacilli; order Bacillales_A; family Planococcaceae; genus Rummeliibacillus; species Rummeliibacillus pycnus_A. The sequence continues at coordinate 3,934,988 of NZ_CP132291.1, read as the reverse complement.
TCCCCCTTTCTATCTTTATAGATTTATCTTATTCTATTAGAATATTTTTACAATATTTTTCGTAAATAAATGTTACTTTATTGTTACTTTTTTTAAATTTCAAGCTGAGTTAAAGATTACAAACGTTGATTTAACAGCATTTATCAACTTTATGAACGCATATATTCTTCGTATGCGTTCATAATTTCATCCTCTTTCGTATTTTTTCAGATTCCTTGATAAATAAGGATTTTCACCTCTTTATTTTATATGTACTTTCATATTATTTCATCTTTTTTCACTCGTTTTGTGATTTTCATGTGATTTTCTCGTGATTTTTCCCACAATAACTTTAGCGTAATACCTATAGTAAATAAAGGAATTATTACACCTTATACACTTCATAGTGTTTACTACTAGAAATAGTTCAGACAGCAATATATAAAATTGGTAAAGTTAAAATATATAAAAAGGAGGTTAAATATATATGAGGAAACTCTTATAAGTAACAATAGTTACTACTTTATTATTGAGTGCTTGTGGAGCATCTACGGAAACAAAAGATTCAAGATCAGAAGCAAATCAGGAAAGTAATAATATTCTATCTAAATATGGAGAAGTAAATAAATTCTATAATAAGGCTAAGACAGGTCCAATGAACTTGGAAAACCGGTGTAAATGTAGCTGATATAAAACCTAATAAGGATAGTATTATTTACAAAACAACTTATAAGTTGTATAATATATATATAGAAAGGAGGCGAACAAGTGGAATACTTAGGAATGATAATAGCCTTAGCATTCATCTTCCTCAAACTTCAATCTAAATGGCTCGACAACCAAAAAAAGAAGTTAGAAAATGAACAACTAAGGCTACAAAATAGAAGAACAAGACGAGGGGGTTAAACCTCTCGCTTGTATCCTAAAGTATACCACAAGCTTATGAAAATTTTCATTGGATTACTTATCCTTGCTTTAATTATTTGGATTGCTTTAAGTTTTCAAAGTAAAAAGCTTGACAGAGAACGTAAAAGATTACTTGAGGAACGAAACGAATTAATGAACAACAAAGAAAATGGTGATGAATAAATGGAAATTGACAATTACATGACTCCATCCGAAGCATCATATCGTTGGGGAATTCCAGAAAGAACATTAAGGGAAAAGTTTGTTATGTCCAGAAGAGAACATTTAATCAAAGAGGAAATCAGTCAAGGATTGATTAAGTACTTTGTTAAACCAGAAGGTAAGCGTGGAGAATGGATAATCTCAGTAAAAGCAATGGAAAAATGGTATGGTCCTGAACCTGAAAAAAAGTAAAAAATAAGCCCCTCACCTATATTGGTAAGGGGCTTTAAAATTACACTTTTTCTACGTATTCTTTATTTGCAGTAATATATAATCCTGATTTAGTTTTTAAACGATAGGATGAACTATATTTAACAATTCCTACAATTGTGTACTTAGTACCTTTCTGGCACAATTCCATACGATTTGATTCATCGCTAAAATTAACACCTTTATAAGCGTAGCAGTTTTTCTTAATACGATATAAGCCAGTACCACTTTTATAATAACTAGGTGCTTCAACTATTGAGGAAACTTTAATGATAGGATTTGATTTTGCTTTAACTGCATTTTTAAATCTTGTCCATTCGGCTGGATTACTAACCCATGGTGCTGGACAATTCTTCCCTGTCACATCATAGTGACGGCATAGATCATCAACAGTGAGTTTATATTTTTTACATAACTCAGCCACAATATCAACTGTACGGTTGAATGTAGATTCTTCAATCTTTCCAGCTTTATTAATGCACATTTCAATTCCAATAGTTGTACAGTTTGCATCACCGTAATATGAACCGATATGACCTTTTAGCTTATCAATCTTGCATTTATTTTCGTTAGCATGATAGCAAATCTCATCTAAAGGAACAATACATAACGCTTCTTTTTCATCCACAAAGATATGTGCACCAGCATAACGACCACCTGCACCATTTCCAAAGTAAGTTTTATGATTAGTTGCACTTGCACCAGGATTAGCGGTGTAGTGAAGGACGATTCCTTTTAATGCTGCTAATTTCGTCCTTGGTCTGCTGTATTCATTTTCGTTGATATAAGAGTTTTTATACGTTGCCATATTATTTACCACCCTTCCCTAACTTGTTTGGGTCAAAATACTTGGTAACGAACTTAATATTAATACCAATTCTGCTTAGATTTTCTACTACACTCATACCTTCATAAGCTACGATTAATCCGACGCCTAACTTGATTACATAGCCTTTTGCATCTACAAAAGCATCTACAAAAACTAAAAAAGCCAGTGCTACGAATAGCCCGACTTTGCGAATCAAACCGATATAATTAACAGATGAATTTAGCTTTTTCTCAACTGCAGATGCTAATAATCCGGTAACAATATCAAAGATTATGAAACTTAAAGCTACATACCATACATTTCCTACTACATTTGTAATATCGAATCCTGTTCCTAATTTTGTTGTCATTAGTTACACCTCATTTCTGCAAAATAAAAACCTTCCACAGATTGTGGAAGGTTTTTATTTTGGTGCTAATATTATTTAACTAAGTTCTTAATTTTTTCTAACTGATTTACTAGACTAATGTTACCTTGTAACTCTGATCCAGTTGCATTTTCCTACTCTTCCAAAGTTTCTTTTTGTATTTCTTTAATATTCAAGTAAATAATCAGGAACAAACCTTTCTCCTAATATCCATGTGTTCTTTTCTGCTCTTATAACATAAGATGTTCCTTCATCGATATCTGATTCTAAGTTTGTACTATTAAATTCATTTTTTATTCTATTTAATACAGAAACCTTTTTTATATAAAGTTTTGACAATTCAGGATCTAGATAGTGATCTAACCCATGGCAACTATAATAGTTACTGTATCTTTTGTGGACAGCTTAAAACGATTTGATTCTTCGATAATAGCTTTCTCATTGATTTCTCTAGCAGTACCATTATTCAACGACATAAATTTCCATCTATTACAAAACACAAAAAAGGCCCGGAAAGAGACACAAGGAATGCCCCATCACGAGCCCATTTAATATGATATTTGTGTTTCATTAGGGATACCGACTACCCTTACCATATTACCAGATCAAATGATGCTCTATTACTTACCTAATTTCATTTTTAGAAAGTTGTAACTTTTTCATAGATAGAAAACTTACGGTGGCCAGGAATGTCACAAGCAAAGCCCATTAAGACAGTTAAACCTGTTACATTAGAACCTGAAACAGTAGGACGAACAAACATACCTTCTGGTTCACGGTGAACCATTGATTTACCAGCTTCGGTGAATGACAATTCTTGTGTACCAGTTTTCCAGTTTAAACACATCAATTGTGTATTACCTAATTTGGTAGTTGTTCCACCCTGTCCGTCACTCATTGAACCACCGTTAGCAGTCATTAAAGCTGAATCAGGACTGAACCATTCTTTTTGGCCACCTTGTGCAGTATCTTTTGTCCAATATGCAGTACCAAACATTAAGTAAATATAGTCACCGAAAATCCCCCAACCATTAGGTGTTAAATTAGCAATGTTATCAGGGTCTGCTTTACCTGTTGAAGTTGCTTTTGCCCATTTAACTTTTGGTGCATTAATAGTTCCTAATTCCGTAAACGTAATATCTGCCATTTTTAATGACGTTTTGTAAGCGTCTGTGTAAGTGATTTTGAAAACAGTAATTTTCATTTTACGGTTTTCGTCCAGATACTTAACAGCTAATAAACCATTAACATTATCAATAGATACTGTTGCAGAATCACTATCTAAAAGACCCGCAATTCGTTTGTTTAAAGTAAACGTTTTAATTTGACTATCGCCATAAACATTCGATTTACCTTCAAATGATTTTGTTCCGTACATTGGGAATCTTGCAACAATTTTCCCTACAGGATGACCGTCATCGAAGCCAGCAGATTTGTTCTTTGCACGGTTCTCACATGGTGAATCATAATCTGCCCACATATAAACACCATCTGGTGCATACTCAATAGCAACTTGTGTACCATGACCCCAACCGCTTGCACCTGTTTTGTAATAGCATGATTTTTCAGTTTCAGAATTTGTCCCTAAATATGTTCCCGTCATTGCAGATTCGTCGTGCATCAAATGTGTAACTGTACCCAGTGCATTTGTTGTTTTAAATTTAGTCAAAGAAATGTCACCTTGTGAACCACCCATTTCAGGACTTGTTGAACCGTCTTTACATTGCGATAAAATTAAAGATTTATCACCTTTATAATCTTGAACAAATGATTGTAAAACTGTCTTTTGACTTGATGGCAGTGCATTAATATTTCCGCCACCTAAATTAGTGTTCAATGCCCCAACTGTAATGTTTGCCTTGATTGCTGTACCACTTGTCGCCATAAAAAACATCTCCTATATAAGTTTATTTGGTGGTTGACTAATCAACCAAAATAAAAACCCTATACCTATTCTCTTTTGAGAGGTTTGGTATAGGGTAAAACAGTTTGTGGAAATCACACATATTTTTAATGCAAGGGTTTTATCATGCTTCAAAGGTATTCGCTTATATCAAACTGCGAGACATCCCTCCATTTCAAGCCTCGCTTGCAATACGACATAGTATAGCTCCTCATCGAATGATTACTTATTTTCCTTCTTGTTTCGTAACTCCACCTTGTAAACCATTATAAGAATTCGAAGTGGATTGCTTACCAGCATATCCGAGATAACGTACAGGGAACATCGTATCGGTAACTTGTTTAGCTTTTATCTTAATTGGATCTGTTTCAATGTATCCAGCAGTATCTGTTGTAACAACATTTTCATCAATCATACCTGCACCAAATTGATAGAAATAAACCATCTTATCAACAGTATCAACCACCATGATTTCCCAACTATCTTCACGATAAGTAGAAGGGTTACGTTTTAAACCAGTTGAAGTAGGGAACTCTTTACCGTCACGTAAACTTGAGTTTGACATAGTTGCTGTGTAAGAACCCGTTACGTCCAAGCCCATTTTTGCAATGTGAGAATGTCCACTAACAGAAGTAATCACAGTACCAGGACCTTGGTGTTTGAAGTTCGTTGTAATAGAAGTACTTACCCATGAATGATCAGTAATTTTAGCCTTGTTGCCTAAACGACTATTTTCATAAAAATACCAAGGACCATTAGTTGCATTAGGTAACTGATTTGATATTAATGAAATTGCATTAGGATTTACTGCTGAATCTATTTGAGAATACTTTTTAATAGCTGATTTAGTAGTATGGTATACATCTTTGCCGTTGATAAAATCATCCAGGATTGCTTTGATAAGTTCAGTATTTCCTACCCAATAATCATCACCCGAATTGGCTTGATTGTAAGTACGCGGACCGCCATCACGAGTGAATGGTGTACCCGTTAACGCAACATGAGAGAACACGACTACTTCTTTAGTAGTTTGTAATGCAGTGTTAGCAAACCATTCTACTTGGGCTTTACCATATGCACCGAAGTCAGTTAATGGAAACTTAGATTTACCATTATCATCTAACTGATAAGGTACATCGTAAGAATTAAGAACAATTACACGAATGTTCTTTTCTGGAAAATCGATGTAACAATAAGATCCCGTTGTACGAGCAACAGCTGCATTGTAAATAGCTTGTGTAAGTGCAGTTTTGTAAGAAGCATTGTCTTTGCCAAGAGTGTCTAAATTACGACTAGATGCAGCATAAGATTGAAACTTAGTCCATGCAGCGTTTTGAGTAGCATTCATTGTAATTGACTTTAACATAGAAGTTAAAACCACAATATTTGCATCACTCATATTCTTTGAACCTGTTGTAGGGTCACCTACAAATAGTTTTCTAGTTACACGGAATTCTTCTGGGTCCATAAAATTTTCGAAATTATCATTGAATGTTCCGTTAGAATTCAAATATGAAGTATCAAAATGAATTTTAGCGTTCGCACCTTCACGGAATATAGGATCTAACACATTACCTTTTATAGTAGATTTCATATCCCCTGCCTTATCTCCAAATTTAATATCGTAAATGCAGTTGTCATCATGGTTGCCTTTAGCAAACAAGGTTGGAATCCCAGTATCTTTTAATACATTCATAGCTGTACGTAAATTACTTACTGAGCTAGAACGGGCCATTTTACCATCAATAATATCTCCACCATGGATAATAGCATCGACATTAAAACGCTCTACAAATGCAGCTACGTTTTGTAAGTGAGAAAATGACATCGCATTGTCTTTTAATGCTGTTGATAAACCGTCATCAGAATTTGCTGTATCTGCTGATGAACTATCGTAGTGAGTATCAGTAATAAAAGGCATTACTAAAAAGCGATTGTCGTTCGAACGTACAGCGTCTCTTAAGATAGAAATGTTGTTAGCATTTATTAAACTACCATCTGTTTTGTCCTCCAAGTTACGGATTAGTTGATTAATGTGTTTGTCGAAATACGGTTTTGGTGTTGTCAAAATAAATTCCTACTTTCTTTTTGTATTTTGGCGGGCATGTGCCCATAATAGAAAAAATGAGTATCTTAATCTGTGATGCATTCCATCTTAGCGAAATATAAGTTTAGGAATTTATCTTCTTGAGTCGGTTGGCTGGTTTGGTTAAATCTACGAGGGAGAATTCTTTAAGAGCGAAGTTAAAACCATGGCTCCCCCTATTAATTCCCCTTCATATATTCAGAAATCGTATGACAACGTATGACAAATAAATTTTATGAAACATGTTCTTTAACCTTGGTTTTAGCCCTACGAATATGCGTTTGAACCGTGCTCTTAGTAACTTTGAGCTCATCTGCAATTTGTTGGAAACTTTTTTGTTCGACAACATGTTTTATATAACAAACTCGTTCTCTGTGGCTCCATGCTGAAAATATCATTGCTAACTTTTTCTTTTCATCTTGAGTCATATAAAGCTGCTTAGAATTAATGTCATAAAGTTCATCTGTAATATCTGGAATAACATCAATTGATTCAAAGAATTGTTTTTGATAAATGGATTTTTTATCAATGCCTTGGTATGAACCTGGTTCTCTTCCTATCTCCATCCATTCCATTGCAAAGGTCATACTATCAATCATTCTATTGATCAGTGTTTCATCTTCAAAATTATCTTTATCCAGTCGCACCTTCATGTGGTGCAATTCTGCACGACTTTCTTTATATTCACCTAGTAATCTATCTGCCCAGTTATCCATGTATATCGCCCCTTTTTAACAAATAAAAAAGGATACCAAACTACACGCCATATTGACGTGAGCTTAGTATCCTGTCGGTTCTTCCGTAGAGGATTAATTATTCGATTTGTTATTTATACTAATTATACCATATCTTGTCCGTTTATACGTATTCTTTCAGAGCGAATAACATCTAAAACTTTGTTGTTTTTCCAAGTGATAATATCTTCGCCATGGCTTTTAGCTGCAACTTCGGTTAATTGTCCATCGTTCACAATGTAGACGGCATTTTTACATAAATCAACCTTTGCAATCATATCTTCATCTATTTTTCTAACCAAGAGTACTCACCCCGCTGATCTTATTGTTTTATCTAACACTTGGCCAATTTCTAATAGTTCATCTCTTACCGGACAGCTCATACATTGTTTTGTATAGTGATATGCTCCTCTATAAGGACATTTCATGCACCGATTATTAAATAATAGCCTCTGCCGTTCTAATGCTTCATTTCGTAACATTGAAACCACCCTTTTCAATTATTTTTTATAAGCATGAATCTTTAAATTTACTTAATCGTATATTCAATTAACAATTTGTTAATAATTGAGTTAGACGGTCTGCCAACCGTCTACTCACAACTACTCTCTTTTCTATTCTTGCACGTTTGAATGTCGGTTCAAGCGTGTTTTTTTATTATGAAATTACTCGTGATACATTACCCTTTGCAAACTTGTTATATTCATCTTCCAATCGTTCATCGCACCAATGATTATAAAACCCTTTGCGAGTCATATTGATATATTCCAAGTATTCTTTCATTGCTTTGCGTTCATCTTGAGGAAAGTTTGTGTCTCACTTATGTCGTCCCTCCCACTCCATTTTCGCCATGATAATAGCTCCTGCAATGGATGCTGTTGTATAGATAAAATCTGAAACTGACAATCTGCTATTCTCCTTTATGTCGCTAAATCTATGTTGTATATTTTTACTATAATTGTTCATTACTTCTATATATTATGGTATAATTGCCAAATTGAAAGGAGGTTTAATAATTGGACGAATTTCTTACTACATTCGCCTTTATACCAATTTTAGTCATCTTATTATATTTTGCCGTAATTATATTTGTTTTTTATTTCATGGTGAAAGTCCTTCTAAATCAGAAAGAAATCAAGGGATTTCTAAAAGATATTTCTGAAAAGCTTGATCAAAAAGAAGATTAGAAGGGGAAACCCTTCTTTTTTGTGTCACTAAATCTTCGAACTACGCCACTACAAGTAAACGGTTATTGTTATTTTTGGTACCTTCATTATTTTATGGTATAATTTTTTAGTTTAATATTATATTAGATTGGGGATATATATTTGAAACATTTACCACAGAAAGTAAATCTTTTAGAACTAGTGTCTGGTATTACTGATTATAACAATTTTGTCGTTTCAGAAATAAATGATCATGTTTTAAGAATTGCTGTTATTGATGGTGAATTTCATTGGCATGAACATGAAACAGACGAATACTTTATGGTGCTTGAAGGGGAACTTTTCATTGACTTAGAAAACGAAAAGTCTATTTCATTACTCCCTGGTGAAGGATACAATGTGCCAGCACATACAAAACATAGAACCCGCTCAAATATTAGAACTGTGAATATTTGTTTTGAAAAAAATGATAATGATATAAAGGGAACTCCTTAAGCACCAATATGATTGGTGCTTTTTTATTACACATTATTCTTCTACTGTTCACTTAAACCCCATCACAACAAACCCTGGTTGCTGCTCAAAATCAGTGATGTAAGTAATCCGTTTTGCAATTTCTCCACCCGTAAATTCCATACCGTTCCATTCCCTCAGAACAATGAAGTCGCCCTCTTGAAACCCACGGTCATTCTTTCTAATTTCGAAAGTTTTATTGCCACTGATAACTGCTGCAAAGTACTTTGGTAAAATCTTTAAGCTATGAGTTATGGTCATTACGCAACCCCCCCACTTTGTTTTCATCCGCCAAGAAATCAACAGCATACTTCAAAGCACCTTCACGATCTAAACTTGTAATCTGCATCAATCGGGTTACATATCTTTCAAAATTGTCACTGAATACTTTCTCTTTGAATTTTTGATACTGGTAGTATGTAATGACGATTTGGTCTATGATGTATTTGATATCGTTTGTCGCAGTCATTAGTTAGCCTCCTTAAATAATTTTCTTGTACGATAATTCAATCGAAAATTTTTCGGAACACTCACTGTGTAATTTTCCGTCATTTCAAACAAACGACTTCCTGTCGCTTCATCCACTGCAAGCATTTCAGGAAACTGTAGTTCACTTGACAGCAAGATTGGCAAGTTGTTTAAATACCGATGATTAACAATGTCGTACACCTTCCGTTGCTGCCATTCAGTAGCTTGTGGTTTACCTCCAGCTGGCTTGTATAGATCATCAATGAAAAGAACTTCCACTTCCTTAGCTCTTTGCGTTATGGCTTCTTCTTTTTCGAAAGTGTTCGCTTGCATTTCAGCAATTGTTGAAACAAATGGGAAGTACATAACTGGAATGGAACCTTTGGTTATCAAGTTGTTACTAACGGCCATCAAAAGATGTGTTTTACCAACCCCAGGTTGACCAATAAGAGCAATGCTGTTTGTCCGAGTGTTTCTGACGTTTTTGAAATGGGTGAAATACTCTTCTGATTTTTCTTTCATGCGTTTTACGTAATTACTTAATCCTTCTATATCAAAATTGTTAAATCGCATTTTCTGAAATTCTTCCGTGATATGAGATGAATTGATAAGTCCTTCAATCTTTCGTTGATTCGTACAAGAGCAGTCCACCCATACTTGCTCTTTACGGACATAGCGACCATCACCCCATACATCTGCATCACGCCACTCAGTCCAGCCTTTTTCATCCTTGCAGATATCGCATTTGTAGTTAGTCGGAGCAATATCCTCTTGCGATCTCATAAGGGTTTCTTGCTCCTTCATTTTTCTGAGAACTTCCTCGATTCCCGTGAATGCTTGTTCCATTTTGTTCACCCCGTTTGTTAGATTCATAGATTTCAGCTTGTTGACGAGTAATTACAAGATTCTCTTTCCATTTCGTTAAAATCGAAGTTGCATATTTAACTGGATTAGTAACTTTTGGATTTGAAGCTGTAATTTCTAATGCATATAAAACTAAATCAGCTGTAAAATCATCCACCAACCCACCAAGCTTTTCTTCAATCATTGGCCTAACGATTGAGATATTTTTTTCGTAGAAGTTAATGATCTTAGCAAAGCTTTTGTCGGGCTGGTTGTTAGGTTGATAATTTTTAATATTGTTATTATTTATATTGATACTTTTAAAACTGTTACTATTAGTGGTGTCATTTTGTATGGTTACGATTTGTTCCTGTACGTTTTGGGATGGTAACGTTTCGTAAGGGCACGATTTGACCCCATACGGAATATTTTGTTTTAAAAGATAGAGATTTTTAGAGAAACCATTTTCTAACCGTTCTCGGACAATTTCGATATAGCCTTTATCTATCAACACCTTGCGATGCTTCAAATATCGTTTTTTTGAAATGTTTAATTCAGCACAAATTAATTCTACACCTGGAAACGCCTCATGATTATTGCCTGCAAAAGCTGATAAATATCCATAAATCGCTTTAGCCTCAATACTTAAATCTTTATCACGCGTAATCATTTGAGGTATTAGCCCGTAACCTTTTGAAAGTATTCCTTCGTATATAACTCCGTTGATATTTTCAGCCACTTCAGTACCTCCTTAAATCCTGTTAGTTTCGCATATTACTAAACCATTGCTAACCTTTATTACCCGATAGCCGTTATATCGCTTCATTCTTAATTTCATCCGTATTGCCCTGTCCCGCTCGAATATCCAAACTGGTTTTCCATTAAGCGCCGAACAACTCGCCTGTGAAGATTTGTTCTTTTTGTCCTGTTAGGGAGAACATTGCAAATTCATCATTTTTAAGTGTTTCAATCATGCTATCTGCTACTACAAAGTCTGAATACTTACCACCACGACTCTTAAAAATTGAATCTTGTTCTTTTTCGCAAAATTGATTGAATGCACCTCCACTTTCGAACGCTGCATGAATGTAAGAACCAACTGTTAAGGCACTTGAAAAGGTTCTTGATATTCTCCATTTAACTTCGTAATCTCTGAAGTTTCACATTGCATCATGCTTTTGAAATGGTAAACCGAGAAATACTCTCGGTTTACCTCTTGTGAGTAGTAATTCTCACGGTTCAAAGCTTATATTTCCTGAATAACCCCGATCTTTTTTAAATAATCCTCAAGACAAGAAGTACAACAGAATACTTCGTTTTCAAAAATTACAGCTTCATAGCCTTGATACACTAAGTCTTTGCATTCTTTACATCTTCCAACTGGAGATGCATAAGTTTCTTCATATCCTAATCCTGCAACCATTGGATTTTCTAACATAATCAGACCTCCTATGACGCATTTATTTGTACATATTTGTTATACTCAATTGCAGTTAATAGTGTGAAAAACTCAATGCCATCAACCTCAACAGAAGCTCGATATGGGTAATCTCCAATTCGAGTTGTAATATCATAATCTGTGAAATGTTCGAAAAAATTTGATGGTTTACCTATTTGAACTCCTTCGCTGACATAATCAATTGTGATAGCAAGACTACTCTCTTGTTCTTTGATAACCTTTAACTCATTTACAAGATCTGCAATTCGACCGATTAGATTTGTCATGTTTTCACCATCTTTCTGATGCTTAACTCACATCACGAAACACTCAAGCTTTTAAGGTTTTCGCACCTTTAAAAGATGAAGATTTGCCGTCTCCATAACGTCAAATTTGTATAAATACTATATTAGATACGATTTTTGCGTGCTTCGTGACAGGAATTAACCTGTCATGTTATTTTTAAGTCAGCCAGTTAATTCCCCATGAAATAGCTTGTTTTTTTATTGTAATAATGGGATAACCCCTCTTCATGTGATTTAGCTATTTTTACTAAGCGATCATGTTCACGTTTTGTATGCCGGATTTTGCAAAGTTCTTTTATTGAGTTATTAATATTTTCCGAACATATTCCTGCAATACCGTAATCTCCTCTCTCAAGGTGTATAGACAATTCTTTTTGTAATGAATCAATATCTTCATGTAATTTCTCTGCTGCATTCCAATCCTGTGGTCTGAAATTTAATCTGTTCATAGTGCACCTCCTATGGCTAGGTAACCATTACTTGTTAACGGTCTATAATGTTTGTCCCACAACTCCACGTAACTAATTCCAGCTTCCATACACATAATCGCTACCAAGTGGTCAATGTCTATTTGAGCTTCAACAAGCTCATCTAACTGCATCTGTCACTGCATTTTTTACTTCTTCGCGTATCATTTAGCAAAATTCTTTAATATCAAATGGAATATTATTCATAGAAGAACATCCTCCTTAAGAAACACGTCTTGGAACATAGTTTTCTATATACTGAATTGCTATTTGAAGATCTTGGCGCTTAACATCTTTGTAACTAGCAACTGCAAAACGGTCTTTGATTTCTCTGTAGATTTCGCGGAATAGCTTTGACCGGTTAGCTATGTGATCTTCGATTTCATAAACTTTACACGCAACAGCTTTTTGCAACCGACGTTGCTCTCCATAATCTAAAGTGATTTGTTCTTCAACTTTTTCGTTGATTTTAGACAATTCTCTTCGAATTTTATGCTGTTCTTGCTTAATACTTTGAGTGTCTTCTATGAGATCTGCTGTAGTTCGTAAAACTGTTACTAACGCTTGGTCCTTTGATAGAGGGATGACCTTTTCCTCTTTAATCTCGTAGTAATCATCAACCAATGACTCGTAAGCATCCCATGCTTTATCTGAATTAATTGATTTGGCATGAAGCCAAGCTCCCTTTTCAGTCCATAAATATAAGCGACTAACCGAGCCTTGAAATTCACGATTTGTTACTTTTAAGTCTTTTAGATCTTCACCAGTTAATAAGAAAAAATGTTTTCCTTCTTTATAACGAGATTCATTGTATTTGAAGTTGTAACTGATCTTGTCTGATGTTGTTTCAAATGCTTCAGCAAGTTGTACTGTAGTTAAAACACGCTGATTATTTTGTTCAATGGCTTGTAAATGGTTCATTTTGTACCTCCTAGGCTAAATTTTTGATACATTTCGTATCATAATTAATAAAAAAAACGTCAGGAAATAGTTCTTTCATCGATACATCATAAAACTGTTCAAATTTCACCATTAACGGAACTGAAGGATTTCGTGTACCACTTTCAAGTTTCCTGACATAAACTTCTGAGATATTTATTTTCTTGGATAATTCAACTTGCGTTAAACCTAACTTTTTACGCTGTTCAATTAACTTTTTACGCATTATTCTTCACCTCCTTTTCGATACATTTCGTATCCTCAACTAGAATATATCAGATACATTTCGTATCGTCAACACTTTTTGATACTTTTTGTATCTTTCTGTTTTATAGATACTATTTGTATCTGTTTTTGTTTATAATCTATATATGCAAATGTATGTTCTAAAACTGTGAGGTGGTATAAATGTTAACTGAAAACTTAAAGAAACTAAGAGGAAAACAGACTCAAGACGAAATTGCTAAAAAATTAGGTATTTCTAGAGCTAGATATTCACACTACGAAAACGGTATTCGTGAACCTGATAATAACATGCTAGAAGCATTGGCAGATTTATTTAATGTAACTATAGATGATTTATTAGGTAGAGAAATAAATCAACTTACTAAAAACCATGTAGATTTTACCAAAGATGAAAAAGATATAGCTAAGCGATTAAAGACATTTAGAGATGAAATAGAAAACAGCGATGGTCTAGCATTTGATGGTGAACCAATCAGCGAAGAAGCTAAAGAATCTTTAATCGAATCGATGGAACATATATTCCGCCAAACACAAAGGATTAATAAAAAATACACACCTAATAAATATAAAGATAGAGAATAAACATATTAGGAATTGTGAGGCGATTATATGTTGAAATCCGTTGTTAAGGAATTAGTAGAAAAATATAACACTAATAATCCTTACGAAATCGCAGAATGCAAAAATATAATTGTGATTAATTGGGACTTACACGAAGAAATCAGAGGATACTATAAATACGATCGTCGAAATCGATATATTGTTATTAATGGCAATTTACCACAAGAAATGCAAAGAGTTGTATGTGCACATGAATTAGGGCATGCAATACTACATACTAGGTACAACACTCCATTCATGCGACAAAATACATTTTTTTCTGTTTCCAAAATTGAAATACAAGCAAATACATTTGCTGCAGAACTATTAATCTCTGATGAATCAGTAAGAGATTGCAAGTGTTTATCTATAAACCAAATAGCCGCTTTACATAACGTACCAACAGAACTTGTCAAAATGAAATGTAAAGGGCTATTTTAATACCGATAAAAAGAACGTATGTTCTTTTTATCGCAAATCAAATATTAAATTCAAATCCACACTACGGTGTTCTTGGATAGTAAGAAAAACCAGGATACTTTACTACATTCCATTTTTCCTTTCTCAATGCACTCATTAATTCTGGTCCTACTTTTAAATTCTCGTATACTAGTTGATGAGGTGTAATTGCCATCCACTGATTCAGAGAAACATCTTGAAAACGGTCACTTTTAAACATCTCCAAAACCCATACACTTTGCTTTCCCGTGTTTTGAACATAGTGTCCCAAGGCACATGGTACATATCCTACATCACCTGCGCGGTAATCAAAAGTACGAGCTGTACCATTGGCTGCAAAGACTGTCATTCGTGCTGTCCCGGACCGCAACTTGGGTTGAAATTGGAAAGTTGTTTGAATCAACAATTCGAACTGTCCCACCTGGAAAAACTTCTGGCTCCTGTGCAAGCAAACGATGCTTAAAGGATAAAGGCACATTACCTTGGGGGTCTGTAACTTGTTGAGTTTCCAGTGAACCGGGAATAGTTCCCTGGAAAATATAAACTTATTTTTTCGGAATGTGTTTAAATGTACTTGTTGGTACACCAAAATTTGCTGATAATACATCTTTAGGAGTATGTGAGAACCCATCAGAGATAGATAAAGTATTAAGGTCGGAGAAATTACCGTCAGGGAATACGAGCAAAAACTCGCAACCTTCTTCCAACCCTTGAATCGAATGCGGTATTCCTGGAGGGAAGTACCATAAGTCGCCTACGCCAACGTCAGCAATTAAGTTCTTCCCATTCTGGTCAACCGATGTAATGCGTGCTCTACCAGCAAGCATAATAGACCATTCTGCTTGCTGATGCCGATGCAACTCACGCACACCACCCGGAGTAAGAGCCATATTAACACCAGCAATCGTGGTCGCAATCGGAAGTTGTCTAACTGTCACTTCTCGTGACCAACCACCATGATTCAACTGCATATGGGTATCGGAGAAAGAAAATTTTAGGTTAGGCAGAGTACCAGAATCTGTGGTAGGTGGGACCAACATATCGGGATCCTCAAGGTCTCGACAAATATCCCGCGGACCAATATCCCACCATCCATTACAATCTCGAATCGGTTGTGGTATGTCCGTTTTTTGATCGGTTCTCCAAAAAATCACTCCTCTAATTCTTTTACTAAGTATTCGCCACAAGTTTATAGCTCAATTTAAGATATGAATAGAATTAGGAATAACAAACATTTCCTCCCCTAACAGTTAACTGTGCTTAGTATATTAGTCTTTTTAATAAATGGTCTTTAAAAATGTTCCCTGCTCAAAATAGTACATTTGTTTGCTTTAATTTATATTATAGAGCGGTAGTTCTTATAAAAAAAATACCCCCTCATTACATTGGATGACAGGGCTAGTGGTTAACTTTATAAAAAGCAATTTGATTTTTATTAACATTGAAGTGAGGTAGGAGATAATGTAAAGAAGAGAAAGTTTTTAGGTAAAGAATAAGAAATAAATACATGAAAAGTATTTGTATATATAACTCATCCCTTACATTAATAGCTTATGCAAAACTAAATTAATGCTTAGGTTTGTCACCTAATTCACATTTTAAAATGTAAAAACAATTTGACATTTATAAATAACTGCATATAATAAAAATGTAAAAATGTTTTTACATAAAAGAGGCATTAAGGTGGTTTAGATTGGAAAATAATATTAGAAATATACGAAAAAATATGAAACTCTCGCAAGAAGAACTTGCTAATAAATGTGGGGTTACAAGGCAAACCATCAATGCTATTGAAAACAATAAATACGATCCTACATTAACATTGGCATTTAAGTTATCCATACATTTAAACACACAAATTGAAAACTTATTCTTTTATAAGGAGGAGTAAAAATGAGATTTCAAAAAGCTGATGAAATGGAAAAGTATCAAAGTGATCAATCCGCAAAAAATGGATTTATTTTTTATACAATCTCTTTATTGATTTGGTCTTTATATGATTTATTTATAAAAGGTAACTCGGGTTGGCAATTTACCATATTATTATTCGGTAATGCTGTTTATTTTTGGTCAAGATTGATTTTCAACAGAAAAATGAACACGTAAATGGAATATAGAATATGTAAATCAAAAAGCCCTTACCAATGATGGCAAAGGGCTTTCTTAAATTTATTTCAATTTATTTTTCTGACCTACATAAATTAGATTTGGATTTTCATATTAAAAAAAGTCAACAATTGAGTTGACCTTTTTATTGAAATCGTTATTATTTTCTCTTTATGAGGCAGTTGGAATTGTTGTTGTATTCACAGGTGTTCCTGCATCATTTTCTGTTGATTACTCTTCATCTACTGAATCAACTTGTTCACCATCATCTTCCGAATTAGCTTGTTCATTGTTATCTTGTTCTTGTGAATCAGCTTGTTCATTGTTATCATCTGATTTTGGTTCTGTAGTTGTCGTTTCATGATCCGTTTTTGGTGTTGTAGATTGTTCAGCTAAAGATTTTACTCGTTTAATTTCATCTGTAGCCAGTTGTTGAAGTTCTTTAGATTTCGTTGATAAGATTTCATAATCTGATGCATTTAATCTATTTTTTCTTTTATCAGATGATAGTTGTTTGTCAATCGCACGAAGCTTATTGATTTCGGCTTTCAATTTTCCTGTATAACTTTTATATTTTTTAGTTGCTACTTTCTTGCTTAAATCTTTATCTACTGTTCCATCTTCACTTACAGCAAAAAATGAGTTTATAGATTTAGAAAGCTTGGTAATAGTAGAGTCAACATTATTTAAGCGTTTTTCAACTGTTTTACTGAATTTAGATTTAGAAACTGTTTTGTTCTTTAATTCTTTTTTACTTTGATTTTTTTGATTTTTTTCACTTTGATCTTTTTTATTTTGATCTTTTTTATTTTGATCTTTTTCTTCTTTCTCATTTTCTCCAGTATTAGAATTTTCAACTTCTTCTTGGACTTGTCCTTTTGGCTGATGTTCTGACTTTCCATGATCTGAGCCTTTCGCGCTTGCGAATGAAGCTGAACCTAAAACTAAACTAATTGCTACTGCACTGGATAAAATTTTTGTATACACTTTTGTTTTCATTACCTTTTCCTCCTAATGGGTAACGGCAGCTGGCTGGCATAGATTACTCCTTAGCCCCGATAGCTTTGTGACATCAGATTTCCCTGATTGTACCTTTATTTTTAAATCATTTAATTTATCGGTGTTATTATGAAAAGTTTAAAGAAAGAAATTTATTTTTTGATTACGTAACAACTATTCATATGTACACACTATTTTGGGGTTACTTACATAATTTAAATAGTAACTGGAGAATAGCTGAGGGAGGCTTGGAAATGGCTAACAGAAACAACTATCGAAATGGTCAAAATGGGGAATCGCCAGAACTTATTGCTGCTAGACTAGCCTTTATTGGAGCAGCACTCACTACTTTAGGTGATGGAATAACGACCATCGCTACAGGTATTACATTGCAGGAATTAGAAAATCAACATAATCAAAATAATCGAAACAACCAAAACAACCAAAATAATCAAAGCAGCCAAAACAATCAAAGTTCAAGAAAGCAAGATGAGCAGTCTAAACAAATAGAAAGATTGCAAAAGCAAGTGGATCAATTGACTAGACAAATGGCAAGAAAGTAGATTATTGAATTTAAAAGAAATAATTAAATCTCTTATTTTTATAAATGAACCAGAAAACCATGATACTTTATTCAAAAAGTTTCATGGTTTCATTTTTTTCAATATGCAATTAAATGATCTCGCTTTCTCTACGAATTACCGGAACAATCGCTAGAACATGATCGATTTTAAAAGTGCGCTGTGCATTTTTTAGGAAACAATAGGCTATGAATGTATCATCGGTTATTTTCATGATTTTCACTCGTCTTTTCGTGATTTCACCTGTTTTGGACATATACATAATGTTCACTAACTGATTACGATTCATCGCTTTTACCAGCTGTTCTTTCAGAATGCGACCTCCTCTTATTCTTCTATATAGAATATACGTTCTGTCCGAAGGAATAATGAATGTAGATTGCATATAACCAGCATAAAAATGCGTAGTTTCATATTATTTTAAATGATAAATGTAGCCCGCCATCAACACTTTTGTTAAAAGAGCCAGGTGTAACCCCTTTTACTTATTTTTTTATAGTTAAATCAACTCTACTATTTATTATATTGTTACTCTAATTATTTTAATCCTTTTTCCTTCAATAGCTTTTCTTGTTCTTTTGCTTTAGTTGTGACAATATAGCTATTTTTCCAAACGCCATACATTACGAAAAAGAATGGAACTGCAGTGACCAACACTTGATTAAAGGCATTAATGGATTCTTGCGTAAACCACTTAAACGTAACCCCGATTGATTGTAAAAATAAGAAAATTGCTGATAGCATTCCTCCAAACAAAGCTATACACTGTTTTAACTTGTCTGCCGTCATAGTACTCCCTCCTTTCCTTCTTTCTACCGCTAGTTAATGCGTAATTTATTTGGTTTGTCATTTTGACACTTTTTTTCGCCCCTCCATCATTAGATACTATTCGTTCTAAACAACCAAAATACGTCATATGCTATAGAAAAATCAAAAGATAGTTTAAAATCGATTTTCCAACTTATTTGTCACCAATTTACGAAAATTGTAGGGAAATCTATTTTGATTCCATGTATTTAAATTTTTATTGTCCTTTTTATTGGAGTCACTTAAATGTAATTTGAATAATAACTCAACATAAATGAGGTATGTGAATGAAAGAGAATAAACAATATAATAGGCCTCTAGAACAGGACATCAAAAATTCTGATAAGCTGGATTTACTCTCAGGAGTTATCACCACATTGGGTTATGCTGTCGGGGTTTTGTCTACGCTAGCAGCGATAGAGGAAAAGCAAGAAAACCCAAAGGAAAATGTACAAATTCAACAAGAACATTTACGTCAATTGAATCAAATGCAACAGCAACTTGACCATTTGACAAGGCAAATAGCTTTAATAGAACGGAGGACGCGTTAATATTGCATTCATAATCATTTATATGTCTTGCTTCAAAGAATCATTTCATTTTTCATTTTGAAAACTCGTAGTATCCACCATTAAACTATGCAATAATAAACCGATTAATAACTCTTGATGTTCAACAAAATCAAAAAACAAACGCGGAACTAATGATTTTTTAGTTCCGCGTTTGTTTTGGTTATATTGGATAATTAATAGATATATATTGAATTATGTATTGTAATTAGGGCTCGTTTGATATTCAAATGTCCTATAAAATATTTGAAGGAAAACGGAGTGATTTGATCTGAAAAAACCAATCGGGGTATCCCTCATAAGCTATTTTTACATTTTTGGTATAGCTGCATTAATATTCATCACGTTTTTCTATCACCAAATTGCATACAAGTTTGGTTTTGCAGAACGATTTGGCTTTCCCGATTTTCCAGAAGAGTTATTCAGAGTTCTATTGGCCATTGTTACTTTAATAGTAATTTATGGCTATATGAATTTAAAAGCATGGGGATTTTGGCTAATGATTTTATATTCTTTAAGCTTTGGGATTGTTAGCTGTCTTTTATTACTCTCCTATAATAAACAGCTGTTCATCGGAAATTTTATTTGGTCAGTAATCGTTTTAATTTATTCGATTTCTGCGCACAAATCTTTCTTCAATACAAAAAATATTAAGAAAGTAAGATAGCAAATTTACTTCAAATGATTTACAAACACTATTTCAAATATTCACCTGACTCAAGATACACTTTGATAAATTGCATGCATGCTTCTTGCTCTCGAAAGCATTCATGAAAAACATCTGATTGTAACATTTCAAAAAAGCGCTCAGTTTTTCTAATCGAAATGTTGGAAAAGGTAATTTCTTGCCCAGGTAATAAGCTATTTATTTGTTCATTTATTGACATTAAGTTCGCTTGTTTATCCACATATTCAAATAAATCCAATTGATGACTCATTAGACAGACCACTCCTTATCTATAACATTCTATGGATATTCTTTTTTTCCTGCTTGTTATCTATTCTTACCTTATTAAAATAGACAGGTTACTACATTTGCCCAATTTCCATAAGGTGATTATAAGAGGTGATAGGAAATTAAATGAATACATGTTTGCTGGCAAAAACAGAGCTCTGTACTGAATGATCTATAAAGGGCAATGGACGGAGGACATGGTGCAATTAGTTACTATGAAGTATTGGCTAATCTGGCTCCTTGTATTTTATGATAATTTTCCTTAAGTAAGTTAATTTCAATCACTTCAATGTGGCTTGTAGATAAACAATACACTAAATAATCAATCATAAGAAAACCGTCACATTCATCATTTGTGACGGTTTTCATTATCTATAATGTTGGAAATATCTATTTGCCCATAAAAGGTTTTAACGCATTAACCCATATAGCATAACCTTCGCCATTTAAGTGCAGACCATCACTTGTATATTTTGAATCCAATTGATCACCTTTTAAAAATTGATCGTAAATATTGACCATTGGAATTTGATGTTTACTTGCTAATTCTTGAAGGCCTTCATTTAACTTAATTATTTGCGAATTGCGAACTCGATAACCATATAGTTCATTATTTACTGGTAAAACGGACGTGATGATTATTTGGGTATTTGGACTTTTTTCTTTAATAGTTGATAATATTTTATCGTAATTTTTTAATGTTTGGTCTTCAGAATAACCTTTTGCAATATCATTGACGCCAATCATTAATACAATACGTTTTGGTTGACCGCTTGTGATTGTTTCTAATCTTTTTAACAGGCCAATTGTTGTATCTCCACCGATACCACGGTTTAATATTGGCTCAACTGGAAACTCTTCTGCCCATTCATTGTATAAAATCATGCTATCACCTAACATAACGGTTGACTCTTTTGTAACAGTCAATCGTTCAAACAATGTTTGTCGTTGTTCATAGTGAGCAGGTCGCAATACAACAGAATCTAAAGTTGCCTCTTTTTTGTCCATTTTCATTTTCATGTCTGCAAAGCTATTTGATTGTACAAATACCGTGATCAAAATAGTCAAAAGAATTATGTTTACGATAAATGAGATTCTCAATCTTTTTTCCATATGAATCACCTTCTTACATTTTTTTCAGTCACATTTGTAAACATTTTTACACTAATACTTTATTTTATCTTTTTAAGTTCCTTTAAGCGAATAAAAACCTTATTTTTTTCATTTAACATTTACGAATGTTATATAATCTACTATTCCTTGTACAATTGCCCTACCTTGTTCATATAAACGTTGATCATCTCGCAACTTTTTGATGTCTATTATAGAATCCATAAATCCTCCTTCAATTAAAATGGCAGGCATTTCTGTTTCTCTTAAAACATAGAAATCTGCTTCTTTTATTCCTCTATTTTTTAGTGACATTGCAGCTACCACTTTCGGATGTATATGCCGAGCTAACAGTGCAGACTTAGGATTATTTACTTTAGGCGTCATGACAAACGTTTCTACACCGGTCCACGTTCCCCAATTTCCGGTACTTGCATTATGATGGCTAGAAATATAAATATCAGCTTTCTTCTTATTTGCAATCTGAACGCGATTGTATAAACTACGATCGGTTTTCCCCGTATGATCGTCTACTCGAATGCATTTCATCATTGGATATTTACCTAATTCATTCAATATAGCTTGCACAACTTTATTATTAAAATTCCATTCCCTCTCTCCATCTGGCGATTGTTTTCCATGTGTAAATTCCCCATGTCCTGCGTCGATTGCAATGACCCAATTATTCTTCATTAAAATTCCCCCTTTTTATATTAAATAGAGGGAATTTTAATAAAGTAGACAATAAAAAAAATCCTACAGAAAACAAAATGTATTTTGTAGGATAATTGAAAACATATTAGAACTAGGAATCATAAATTATCGTAAATTCAAATTAGATTCACCAACTTGATTTTGCACAAAATTTAAAGTTAATACTTATAGCAAGTATACCTTGTTTATTCAAATTCATAAATTCGACATTGCATTGATTATCAAAATTAATTTTATAGTACGTTTATCTTTTTCGCCATTATTCTCCATTTCAATTCTCGACAATTATAGTGTATAGAGTAAAAAAAGCAAATCCTTAAGCCCAAGATTCTTTATTTTAGATGAATAGTAATGACTTGCTTATCCATTTCGACATAATCCTCTTCCTCTGGAAAATGAACAGATGATGGGACATAACAAGGAATCAGGTAAACAGTTGATGCTTCTTTTGTCGCTTCTTCTGTTACTTCTTCTGCTGTTTCTTTTGTTGCTTCTTTTGGAATAGCTACAAATTGCATATAGCTGTCTGGTTCGTTTTTTACTTTATTTTGAATTCGACCATTTTGTATTCGATACTTAGTTCCTAAATCATCGGCCATTTTGAAATATAATTGATATGCATCTGCTTTATCTGGATCATATATATCTGCATTAAATGTTGTTGTAGTTGGTGATACAACTACATTTTTTATATAGGCATATTGTTTATTTGGTAAGTTAACACGTTTATTAATCGTATACGTTTTTGTATTCTGTATCAATTTGGTTGTAGAGATTTTAAAGTCAAAATCCCATGATACTCTATCTGAAAGGTAAATATTATTGTATTGTAGCTGGATTTGCAATGTTTCCGATTGAACTTTTGGAATAGTGTAATTCACATTAATTTCATAAGATTTATCAGCACTTTTTGAATAATCTATTGTACCTTGCATAGGATTAATCTTTTCACCATTTAAAAATAATAAAGGTGCATCCTCAATCTCGCCAAGTGATTTGGAAGGTTTAAATTTTAATTTTATATATAAATTTTGTGCATCAATATTAACTGTTTCCACAGTCATAGTTCCTTCATCCTTTTTAACTGTTTGGTTAACTATTGTTGTATAAGGATCATCTTCAGTTGCTTTTAGAATGTCAGTTTTTTCAACAATTTCTCGTGTGGTGTCAGATGAATGATTTATTGATGAATCAGATGGGAAATGGGTTAATATCAACATTACGACAGTTGCAATAACTCCACATGTAGCTGTAGCTGATAAAATATTCCGTTTATAAATATCTCTTTTGGGTTCTATTTTTGCTTGCAATCGTTTTTTGATTTGTTTCTGCTCAAAATTAGTAAGTGGAGAATCATCATACGCTGAAGTATCTAGTTTTATAAGATTGAATATTTGATAAAGAGATTTCATTATAGACCCTCCCCAAAGATTTTATTTTTTAATCCTTTTAGCTTCTTGCGCCCCCGCGATAATCTGTTATATATAAATGATTTTTCTAGCTGTAGCTCTTGAACGATTTCATTTGTTCCCTTTTCTTCTAAATAATATTTTTTAAATATAGCTTGATCCTCATCCGATAAATATGACAGTAAATTATGTACTTCCGCTGATAGATCCCTTTGTATCTGACTAAGCTCCGGTATTTCTTCAACTAAACTTTGTCTTTCTATTTCTTTTATATGCTTTCTTAATCGATCAATCATTTTATATTTACTTATGGTGGCAATCCAATTTTTTAGTGAGCTTTTGGATGAATCAAAGTGATCGATATTTTGCCAAATACCGAGGAATACATCGTCCACACATTCTTCAATATCTTGTTTTCTCGATAACTTTTCACTAATAATACACTTAATCATGCCCCCATATTGAGCAATGATGTAATTAAGTGCTAGCTCATTTTGTTTTTTTAATTGCTGCACTACATTTTGTTCTGTTATCTTCATAAGCCACTCCTTTAAAATAAATTCTATCTTTGAATTCGAATCAATTTGAAAAAAACTATCAATAGTAAAAAAATTTTACGATTTATGTATTTTCTTTAATATAATTTCGTACGCTGTTTTTCACATCACTCATCTGAATTCGACATATTTTTCTCTATACTACTATTTGTTTCAAAATTCGACTTCTGATTTACTTTTTAGTTAAATGTTTTTTTCGCTATTTTTCTCCAATCCAGCATTCGACAAAAATCAATTTGTTTGGTTTCAAATAATACGAAGGATTTTCAATTTACCAAAAAAGAAGATCTGCAAACAGAAATTTTAAGATACTTTGTATCGTCAAAAAAGCCGAACCACATATTCGTAGCTCAGCCTTTTAAATATAAAAATCTCCAATATACAGGTTACATTTCCCAGTATTATGTTAACTAAATATTGAGATAATTGAAATCCCAAGATATAAACTAACTTAAATAGTGTTTCATAAAAAACTAGTCTATCTCGTTAATTGAACGCATCTATTTTAAAAAAATTATTCTTTAATCCACTCCAACAATTCAATACGATTGCCAAATGGATCAAAAATATAGATTCTATTTGCGCCAGGAAGTAATTCATCTTCTACATACTCCACTTGGTTCTTTGAGAAATATATTTTTAATTCTTCAATATTGTCTATTTCAAATGCAGGATGTGCTTTTTTAGATGGAGAAAATGGTTCTTCTATTCCTATATGCACTTGAATATTTCCAGATGCAAACCAAACCCCACCGTTTTTCTTTAATGTTTCTGGTTTTTCAACCTCTTCAAAACCTAAAATATCCTTGTAAAATTTACGAGCAATTTCTTCACTACCTTTTGGAGCTGCTAATTGAATATGGTCAATTGATTTAAAAAGAAATGACATATTGATCTTCCCCTTTTGTTTTAGTGAGGTCCCTTACTTCATTCTATTACCAATCACTACCATAAGTAAATTTTATATTGTTTATATTTTGTTATAAGTAAATCTTATTGAATTGTAATTTTAGCATTTGGACATCTTTTTGAAAGGATTTCCATGAACTCATCTCGATCTTTAGGAGAAATAACTACATTTTGATACTGTCCATATTCAATATCAAGCCTTTTTAATGACAAAGCCGGGCTTGATAATGGATTCATCGTTTTCTTTATAGATTTGATACTTTCAAATGGAATTATCTTTTTAAAAGGTCCATATCTGATAATTAAGTTGTCCTCTTCTAAAAGATAGAATGTAGTAAGCCATAGCCACAGTATCAAAATGGGTAATAAAAAGGTCAAAGTCATGGTGAGTAATAATTCACCGAGCGAAGGTGTTTCTTTAATAATTGCATACCCTCCACTACAAATAGAAAAAAGCATTGCTGTCCATACGATTACAGTTAACCACCAATCATTTTTTGAAGTAAATTTCAAAAAGATCTCTCCTATCATGATTTATATATATGAATCAATATCATAAGTGCTTCTCTAGTTAAAAAATACGAATATTTTCTAAATAAACAACTCAATAATTTGTATAATATTTCATTTCTAGTATTTACTTAGTATGCCGCTTTAGATGGCGCTTTCCGCGGGCGAGCGTTGAGCCTCCTCGGAAGCCCGTACCGTGCTTCACTGCGGGGTCTCACCTATCTCGCTATCCCGCAGGAGTCGCCATCTTCCGCTTCTGAGACAATGTTCTAATAGATATGTCGTATAACAATGGCCCATTTAATGTTCATGTTTATTATCAAATCTTTGAATTATGATAATGATTCATATAACTATACAAAGCCGAATGCAAATCGATTTCAATTTTATTCCAGATATTATCCTTGTATGATGTAAAATTATTGAGTTTATATTAATTGGATTTTTAATATCTTTATAAAATAACAAAAACCGCCCTTAAAAATAAGGGCGGCCTTCGTCATCTTGTACTGATTGGTTAAGTTTATTTCTGGAAATGTTATGGAGTTTGATTATTATTTTTATTTTTATAAGTGAATTGAATTCATTAAAAGAATTTATTGTTTGAATTATTTTTCTTTAGATATGTCCTTGTTTATTCTTAACCTAAGTTAAGTGGAAAAATAGTCTATTCTAGTAGAAATTATATGAACTATTTACTTGCAATAGGAATTAAATTTGTAAATAATTACAATTCATCAACATTATTTAACGTAATGAACCTCATCATATTTAATAATAGATAAACTGTTTGAATTAGCATTCAACCATTTATTAATACTTACACTTATATAATACTGCTCCCATCAAAAAATAGTCTTAATAATTTTTACAAATTTCCGAACAATATTGAACTTATTATTTAGAATAAAGCACTTAGGATTACTCAGTCGTACTATTCACCAATTCAATTATTGAAGCTTCTATTTTATGCTCAATCTCTTCAACAATCTTGAAATTCACGTACCTTTTATAAATATCCTCTAACTGTTCATGAGATTTTTTTGCGTCAGCTAAATATGCTGTCCCCTCATTCATTTTTTCTCTGTACCTAGCTGAAATAGTGGTAATTTGATCCTCATACATTTCATCCGTTTCTGGATAAATTGCTACATTGTATAAATCAATTATTTCATCGCCTTCACGATTTGGGAAGTACTCATGTGGTGCCGTACTATCGAAGATGGCTATACCAAGTTCACGGAATATCAGCATATCTAAGCTGTTTGGATCAAAACCACAATGATATATTTCGACATCGAAACCATTACTTTCTGCTGTTTCAGCTAATTTTTTCAATAAGGTTGATTTTCCTGAACCTGGTCTACCCTTTAAAAAATATCGTTTGCGAATGTCTTCAGTTAAATTTGGAATGAAGTCAACTGCTCCCTTTGGTGTAGCTGCTCCTAAAAATCGATGTCGGACATTTGATTCCTTATTTAAAGTGATTTCTCTAAAGAAGAATGATTCAAGCTCTTCTGTCAAACTATTTAATTTTTCATAATCCATATTCGATATATAAATTGATTCCCATTCATCGTGAATAGCTAACGCATCTGCAAATGCCTGATAGGCTGCAACGTACGCTTCTTTTTTCTCATTGATAAGATGAATGATCGCATCCTTTTTGGCACTCAGTTGCTGCGAATCCCACGCAACTCCTAAATTTACATATTCCTCGATTGCTCCAGGTGCCTTTGGTTCAATGATATGTGGTGCCGTTCCATCTACAATCCCTACTTTTATAGCAGGAAAAATGATGCCATCAATTGAGTCAGAATCTGAAGAACAATGAATGTATTCCACATCATATCCTTTTTCTTGAAATGCACTCGCTAAATTTTTCATCAAAGTTGATTTTCCGTTTCCAGGACCACCTTTTAATATGAACACCTTTTCTAACACAGCAAAATTGGAATCAAATTGGCTGTAAAATCCTTTTGCTGTATTTCCTCCTGCAAAGTAATGCAACTCTTTTCCTTTCACGTCCAACAATTCTCCTCTCAAACGAGATGTGTTCTATAAGATTAAATTATGCGAAGTGGAAGTCATAGGTGATTGCCTACTTTACATGAAATTGGAGTTTATTAGAATTATTAAATCAAATGAACCTTTTTTCCATAAAAAAAAAAGAAAGAACCCTTTTGGTTCCTTCTTTTCCATGTACAATTCTAAAATTCGATATCTTGGAGTAATATTATAACAAAAAATTACATTTTTCCCTATTTTAATATTTTAGTATGTGCGATATGGGTAATGAGTGTGATGATAGTGTGGATAGTGACCATGATGATGCGCTGGGTAATGTACTGGATATGGTGTATGATAATGGTGGTAATTATGGTAGTGGACTGGGTGTGTGCCATAATGATGCATTCCGGGGTACATTCCATGCTGC
This sequence comes from Rummeliibacillus pycnus, assembly GCF_044359855.1. Taxonomy (GTDB): domain Bacteria; phylum Bacillota; class Bacilli; order Bacillales_A; family Planococcaceae; genus Rummeliibacillus; species Rummeliibacillus pycnus_A. The sequence goes on along the minus strand of NZ_CP132291.1, from coordinate 3,906,645 downwards.
ATTCCGTGGTGATAACTTCCTTGTGGGTACATGTTAACCATTGAATCACTCCTTCCTTAAGCATTATATAAGTATTATATGAATTAAATAATAATATACCGAGTATTACTGCCTAGCTTTTTTATTAAATCCAACCATAGAATATTAATATTGAATCCTATTTAGATTGTTTCGTGTATAAAAAAACACCTAGCAAAATTGATTGCAAAGGTGCTTTCGGGTTAACCTAACTTTTCGCTCTATTTAACTGTTTTGTACAGTTTCTTTTTGTGAATATAATTATTATTTAATTAACCCTTCATTTTTCAAGTAATCTGTGGCCACTTTTTGAGGACTTTTTCCTTCGACATTTACTTGGTAATTCATTTCTCTCATTTCATCATCAGTAATTTTTCCTGCAAGCTTATTTAGCGCATTTACTATTTCAGGATACTGATCAGATGTTTCTTTTCTTAATAACGGAGCACCTTGATAAGGTGGGAATAAATGCTTGTCATCTTCTAAAACAGTTAATTGATATTGTCTAAGTTCACTATCTGTAGAGTAGGCATCAACCAAATTGATATCTCCAGTTTTGATTGCCCCATAACGAAGTTTTGGCTCCATCGTCACTAGATTTGAAAAATGAATATCATAAAGTTTCTTGATACCTCGATAACCATCTTCTCGATCGTCAAATTCTAAAGTAAAACCAGCCTTTATCTTATCTTGAACAGCTTGTAAATCAGAAATTGTTTTCAACTGATACTGTTTAGCTAATTGCTGTGGGACTGCCAAAGCATAGGTATTGTTATATTGTAACGGTTTAAGAAGTTCCATATCAAATTTTTCCAGCATACCATCTCTTGCTTGTTTATATACTGTTTTACTATCTGTACTACTTGCCGTTTCCTTTAAGAATTCAGAAATGGCTGTTCCAGTGAATTCAGGATAAATATCAATACTGCCTGATTTCAACGCGTTGAATACAAATGAGGTTTTCCCTAGCCCCGGTTTTAACTCTACTTTTAGATCTGTATCATTTTCAATAAGCAGCTTATACATATTTATTAATATTTCCGGTTCTGAGCCTAATTTACCAGCAATAACAATCTCTTTTTGCTGATTGTTTATAACAAATGGTGTCACCATAACGAAAAAAGCCAATACCACAATGGTACCTAATGTTATCATCGATTTTTTATAAGAGAGGTGTTCGAATTTTTTCAGTAGAAAATCAAAAACAAGCGCCAATAAAGCTGCAGGTATTGCACCGAGTAAAATAAGCGAGGCATTGTTACGATCTATACCCAACAGAATAATATCTCCTAATCCCCCTGCTCCAATCAATGCCGCAAGAGTTGCTGTACCAACGATTAGTACCATTGCTGTACGAATACCTGCCATAATGATTGGCATAGCTAAAGGAAGTTCAACTTTTAGTAATCTTTTTCTTCGATTCATCCCCATTGCCATAGCTGCTTCGATTAATGAAGGGTCAACTTCCTTAATACCAGTATATGTATTTCTAAGTATTGGAAGCAGTGAATATATCACTAATGCTATAATCGCTGGCACTTTCCCTATACCAAATAAAGGAATTAAAAGGCCTAACAATGCTAATGATGGAATTGTTTGCAATACAGCAGTTATTCCGATGATTATTTCAGCCATTTGTTTCTTCTTAGTCAAAAAGATCCCTAGTGGAATTGCAATGATTACGGCAAAAAATAGGGCAATAAAAGATATTTGGATATGTTCCAACAATGCATTAAGAAGTTGATCTTGTCTTTCATGAAACACTTTAATTAGACTATTCATGCGCACTACCTCCTTCTAGCAGGTCGTTGGCTAAATATCGGATCATAATTTGTCTATTTATTATTCCAATTACTTTACCATCTTTTTCAATAGCTACTTGTTCTTGATCTATTAATTTCTCTAAAACTTGATCTAATGTACTTGAAGCAGAAATAGTACATGTAGGCATTTGTGACTTAAGTGGTTGAATGATTTTCTCCAGATATAGTGTTTCATTTAATCCATGCTTATTATTACTACCTATAAATCCTCTTACAAAATTATTTTTAGGATTCTTAATAATCTCATTCGGGGTAGCTAACTGTTCAATTTCCCCATCCTTCATCACACATATCCTATCAGCCAGCTTTAGAGCCTCTTGTATATCATGCGTCACAAAAACAATCGTTTTCTTTAAATTCTTTTGAAGCCTTAGCAGATCATCTTGAAGTTTTTCACGACTAATCGGATCAAGTGCACTAAATGGCTCATCCATTAAAACAATATCAGGATCAGCGGCTAACGCACGGATGACACCTATTCTCTGTTGTTGTCCTCCAGATAGTTCGCTTGGTGTACGATTTAGATATGTATCTGGTTCTAAGCCAACCATATCTAAAAGCTCTTTTGCTCTCTGCTGTGTTTTCTCACGATTCCATTTTTTAAGCTCTGGAACAACTGAAATATTTTCTTCTATTGTCATATGTGGAAAAAGAGCAATCTGCTGCAAGACGTAGCCAATATTCCATCTTAACTCATTGATGTCATATTCACTTATTTTTTTGTCATTTATTAAGATTGTCCCATCAGATAATGGGATTAGACGATTAATCATTTTAAGTGTTGTTGTTTTACCGCATCCACTAGGGCCAATGATCACAAAAAATTCTCCTTTTTGAATCTCAAGATTTAAAGAATCCACAGCCAATGTTCCGTCCTTGTAACTTTTTGATACATTTTCGAATTTTATCATTTACTCCAATCACCCTTTCCATTGTAATTCCATTATCCACTATATTTATAGATAATCGAAATATTAACTATTTATATTGTTCCCCCTAAAAAATAAATAGAATTTCTTTAACACTTTCAACATCTTGATAGCAAAAAAACCTCCAGACAAATTAATGTCTGAAGGCATTTTAACTTAAAATAGCTACGGTCATTCGAGTTATTCAATTTTTCAAAGAGTTCACCCAATTATTTACAACAGTTTCTGTAAATCCTGTATAATTTGTACCATCTGTTTTAACTTTTGCAGTAGCTCCATTAAAGTCTTCTAAAATAAGCCATTTATCATGAACTTGAATACTTTTAAGTGGCATATAGTTTTGGAATAATACAGTTTTCTTATTAGTTTTCATATTCCATTTATAGAAATGCGAATCATTTGGCATAGTATAGTAAATTGAATTCTTATCAATTGTGAAGGCTTGTGCATTCATTAAGAATTCATATTTCTTACTTGTTGCAGGATTTTCAGAACGATAGTTCCATGTATGGTCTTTGGCTAATTGTTGGTCAGTAATTAGGAAATAATTTAATCGATATCGATCCCCACGGTCAGGCATTGGATCATTCCAAGTAATATCTAGATTGTACCATTTCCCATCTACTTTAACCTTATTCCACGCATGGTTTTCTCCGTGAACTTGCCCGGTAATATATCTTGTGTCAACACCTGCTTCTGTCAACAATCGGTAAGCAGCTAATGCATATCCTTGACATACAGCTTTGTGATCAAATAATGCTGCATATGCAGAATGTCCCCCATCTGTTGCATCAGAACTATATGCAATATGTTGTGCCAAATATTTATTGACAAAATAAACTTTTTCAAAATCAGTCATTTGTTTCAAATGATTATTTTTTACAATTTCTTTTACCTTATTATTAATCTCTTGTTCTTGTTTTTGTGTTGTTAAATAATAAGCTTCTACTTTTATTTGGATAAATCCCATATTAGAAGTAATATAATATGAATAACCAGTGAGGTTACCGAATCCATAATTCCCGGTAGAACTTATTTCGTTAATAACATCCTTGAACATTTTTTCTGCTTCTTTGGATTTGTATATTGGAAGCTTCGTTGGAATTGTAAACTCCAGTTTCACTTGATCTAGATTCTTTAATACTTCTTGTTTTAATTGTTGTTCTGTTGTTATCGCTGGAACGTTGTCATTAGCATAAACATTATAATGCCAATATCCTGCTCCCCCTAGACAGATTAAGATTCCTAGTAATAATGCAAGAAATCTTTTCATCCACTTTTCTCCCTTCAATTGTGTTTATCTATTAATAAACGAATTTAATTTTTATGTTTACTATAATAATAACTATAAGGCCAAAATCTCTGATTTGGACAAGTAATATATGGTACAAAGTCCAATTAAAAAACAGCCTAGACAAAAGTATTACGTCTAGACTGTGTATTTTGATTTGAAAGTTATTGCTTCTAAACATATTATTCTAGTACTTTCCAATTTGACAAAGCATTTTATCTTTTTTCTTTTGGTAATTGGTAAAATAACGGTATAATGGTGACATTCATAAAAGAAGGGACGATGGGTGGACGATGATTAATTAATCTTATTTTTAACTATTGAAATTCCATTATTTCAATTTCTAAAAAATAGGATTAGTCTGCCCATTTTCTATAAACAAGTTAAGCTATTTATTTAAATGGCTTATTTATGTTACCAAAAAATTAGACTAATCCTTCCAAATTAACTTGGGGGATTTTTTATTCCCCCTTTAAAGAGAGGGATACCATATATGAAGGAACTTGTAAAATTCTATAATATTAGCTTTCAATTTCGGGATCAACTGTTATTTGAAAACATAAATGCTTCCATTCAAGTAGGAGAAATCATTGGGGTTATTGGAAAAAATGGCGCCGAAAAATCTACGTTATTGCAGCTGATACAAGCTAATTTAATGCCCTCAAAAGGACAGTTGCAGCTAGTCCAAAAACTGATGACATCTTTTTATGTAAAACAAAAAGTTGAATCTTAGAAATCAGTTAAAAGGCATGAGCCCGGTAGAATCCCGAACTCATGCCCACATTGGATTTAAATTACTACCTATTTAATTGATTTATTTTTTCCTAACTAACTTTATAGCTTTTAAACTGATTAATTGAGTACCCTATTGAACAATATCTGCATTTGTTACAAACTTACTTTTATCTAACTTGAGAACACTTCGTAATGTCCTACTTACTTCATATAAACTTTTCTTCTCTGGAATATAATAGTCAATTGTATCAACTTTTTGATCAGCGCCTTTTATTTCGATTGTATTAATTGAAAGGCTTTTTAGTTTTGAGTATTGCTTTTGTAATGCATATAGATCATTCATCGATAAATCTGTTTCAATATTTTTTCCGAGTATATCTGACAATTGCCCCACTTTAAAAATGGTGCCAGCAGTCATTGCTTGATCAATTGTTGCCTCCAAAAATTGCCTTTGTCTCTCATCACGAGAATAAGTAACATCAACACTTCTTTTTCTCATTCTTACAAAAGCGAGAGCCTCTTCTCCAGAAAGGTGAGACTGTCCTTTTTTGAAGTTAATTTTCTTATTATGATCATATATATTTTTTTCCCAAAATCCTTCTTTGATATCAATTGTAACACCGCCAAGTGCATCCACTACATCGCGAAAAGCTTCAAAGTTAACCGCAATAAAATGATCAATTGGTATATTTAATAATTTTTCTACTGTTTCTACTTGAAGTTTCGCTGCACCATACCCAGTTATATCACCATAGGTATACGCAGAGTTTATTTTATGTATTCCCGTATATTCTCCTGCATTTTCGATTTTCACTCTAGTATCCCTAGGAATGGTAACCATATTCATTTCCTTTGTATTAGGATCTAATGTAAGTACGATTTGCGTATCTGCTCTACCATCTTTTTTCTTACTAGAGTAATCTTCAATTCCTAATAGCATTATGGAAATAGGATCTTTGCTAAAAGTGACATCCTCTTCCCTAAGCTCAGAACGATTATTTTCTCGTTGTAAGTTAACCGTTGAATGATCTAAAGCATTTTTCACTTTAAAAAAGGCAAAAGCACCGTAACTAATAGTTACTAAAAGTAATACTATACTAGTTCCAATAATCCACCTTAAAGCCTTGTATTTTTTTCTTTTACGTTTTAGGGCGACTCTACTATTTCCCATAAAAAATTCTCCTTATAATTATAGACTTGAATCAAGTTCAGAAAGCCATTTTCGGTTTAAGAATACGAATATTTTCTAAATAAACAACTCAAAAATCGGATAAGTTTTCATTTCCAGTATTTATTTAATATGCCACTCCAGATGGCGCTTTCCGCGGGCGAGCATTGAGCCTCCTCGGAAGCCTTTGCTCCTGCGGTTACTCGTCGCAGTTAAAAGAGTGCTCCTGCGGTTACTCGTCGCAGGACATTGAATGAGCTCCCTTGAATTCGCACCGCACGAAGAAAATGCGAATGCATTTTCTAGGACTCGCCATCTTCCGCTCTATATTAAATCTTTGAATTATGAAATTGATTTACTTATAAAAAAATTGCTATATTAATAAGGTGCAAACAGATTGTTAACGAATATAGGCATAACACCAGTGTTAAAGCTCGTTTATGTGTGATAATAAATCTTTCTACTTTTGACCACCATTTATTTTTACAAATAAGTACCACATTAATGAATATCAGCAAAAAAAACAGCCCTGGAAAAGCTAGAAACAAACTAAAATCTCCAATAGCTAAAAACGCTTCAACAAATAGCATATAGCCAAATAGCTGTAGCTTGTCAGTGTTTAACTGTAAATTTATCATTCATTTTTCAAAACAAAGTTTTATCCTCGAAATAAAGACCACTCCGTTTCATTTGTTTAAATAATTGGAATTTTTTCATTAATAAACCTATTATAACAAAAACGACGAAAACCAGCACCAAAATTAATTGTCCTGGTTTTAATTAGAACTACTTTAACTTAATCTAAATAAACGTCATATATCCCCAGATTATAAAAATACCTACACCCACAAAGAATAAAGCATGTCCAAATGAAGAGTGTTTTACGGCTTCAAAGAAGATTTCTTTAATAGTGACGATTACAATAATACCTAACGCGAAACTAATAATAAATGACCACAACAGAGGATATTTCATCCCTATTAGGCTTCCTACTATCGATCCTAAAGCAACAGGTAAAGATACAATACTTGTAATTAATAAGAACATTTTAAATCGAAGTCCTGCTAAAAAAAGTGGAATAAACATCGCGATACCCTCAGGAATATTATGCAGAATAAGAGCTTGAAGGATAGGCTTGCTAATACCAACATTCTGACTTGCTCCAAATGCTATACCTAGTGGAAAATTATGAATCGTAATACTTATAGCCAATAGTAATCCGGTTTGAATTAATCGATCCTTTTGTAGACTTTCCGTTGAAATTGTAAATTTATGTGAGATTTCATGTATTTTAAAAAATCCCAAAATACCCAAAAGAATTCCAATTATAAAGACAATCTTTCCTCCTAAATGTATACTTTCAGGTGCTATCTCTAAACAGACTAGTCCTAATATTAATCCAGTACATAAAGCATTTATTGTTGAGATTTTTCGTTGAAGTTTTTTAAAAAATATAGCTAATACTCCTCCTAGACCAAAGCCTACTGCTGTAGCCATAAAACCAACAGCTCCTACATAATACATATAATCCCTCCATATCTTGACTATACACATTATGGGGAAATAAAAGGATTTATTCAGGGGGAATAGATTAAAAAGTAAATTGAATAATCTTTTTTATGGGCTTTGTTAAATAATACAGTTGAAATATTATTAGTATTGCTACTGACGGACGCTTTCCATGGGTCTCGCCACCTTCCAGTCAAGAAAGATGCATAAAAGAATCACATCGGATATGAAGAGCGTGTGGAAGTCGCTATCGATGAAAGGTGCTTGATGCAGTTATTGTTGTTGGACATGAAGGTGGTGGCCATTTAGGACGAGATGATATTGGCACAATGGTTCTCGTACCACAAGTAGTAGATGCCGTTAAAATTCCTGTCATTGCTTCTGGAGGAATTGGCGATGGTCATGGTTGGATGGCTGCGCATGCTTTAGGAGCCGAGGGAATAGAAATGGGGACACGATTTATCGCAACGCAAGAATGTGTTCATGCATCCTCCTCATATAAACAAGCATTAATCGATGGTTCAGAGACTGATACGCTTGTTATTAAACGTTCAATTGGAGCACCTGCAAGAGTTTTACGTAGTAACTATGCTAATCAAATACTAGATGTTGAAAAGTTACTCCTTCATATGAAGCAATAAAAGATTATATTTCTGGAGCTGCCAACAAACGTTGGATTTATGTTGGTATACAGAAAGAAGTTTTTGGCTTTGGCGGTCAAATAACTGGTATGATTCATGATATTCCAACTGTTTCAGAGCTATTGAAACATATGATTGATGAGGCAGAGATAATACGAAGTAAATGGGGAAATCAGTAAACATCGTTGAGAAATGAATTTGAGCATTTCATTCTACTATCTATTCAGAATGTTGGTATTTTGAAAAAAATTAACAGTATCCATTTACAGAACTATATATTAAAAGAGCTACTCTAACTGTTTCTAACAACTAAACAATTCAGAATAGCTCTTTTTAAATGTTTAATTTCTTAGTTCATTCTCAGCTGTAGCTTTTCCAAAAATCATTTTCAATAGAGGTGGTGTCACAATTGTTGTTATTACGACAACAATTATCATTGGTGTGTAGTATTCTTCCGGTAATAATTTATTGTCCAGTCCCGTGGCAGCAATGATTAGAGCTACTTCCCCGCGAGAAATCATGCCAGCCCCTATGCCCATCGACGAATGCGTATTAAATCCAGATAACCGAGCTCCAAGTCCTGATCCAATGAATTTTGAAAGGATTGCAATTAGTGAGAAGACAAGAATAAGTCCTAATTGATCCCCTATCCCTTTAAATGATACTGATAACCCAATACTAACAAAGAATATAGGAACGAAAATACCGTAAGCAATTGGTTCAACCTTACTCTCAATATTCTTTTTGAAATTTGTTTGAGAAATGGCAATCCCAGCAACGAAGGCACCAATAATTCCTGCAATTCCTAAATACTCCGCAAAATAAGAAAATCCAAAACAAATGATTAATGCACCACTTAATAATGTTTCAGTTACTTTAAGCTTCGCAAAAAGTTGCAAGAATTTCGGTACTAACCATTTCGAAGCCAAAATAATAACCACAAAGAATAGAATTTTCTTCACAATTAATAACGAAATGCTCACATCAGAACCACCGAAGAAGCTCATCGCAACAGCTAATAGTACGACTACGATAATGTCATCCAATACAGCCGCTCCAAGTAAAGTTGCACCTTCTTTACTATCTAGCCAACCTAATTCTCGTAATGTTTGTACTGAAATGCTGACAGATGTTGCAGATAATAATAATCCAATGAAAATACTTTCCGCTGTAGACAATCCAAAATAAACAGATCCAAAGTATCCCAAAATAATCGGCACAATAATGCCACCAACTGCCACGAGCAATGCAGCTTTTTTATTACGATTTAAATCTTCCAAATTTGTCTCAAGACCAGCTAGAAACATTAAGAGTAGCACACCAATATCACTAAAGGCCTTTAGTACTTCCGTATCCTGTACCCAGCCCAGTAACGCTGGTCCTAAAATAATCCCAACAATAATTTTCCCTAGAACGGATGGTTGACCAAGCCTTACACTTATATGTCCCGCAATTTTCGTTGCGAATAAAATGATTACAATTTGAAGAATAAACAAATTATTGCCCCCTCTTTTTTAAATTTAGCCAGCGCTGGCGCTTTTTACACAAAAAAACACATGGCGGTGCCAGATTGACTGACTCCTCCATGTGTTACGTTCAAATATTTGATTTAACTATATATTACAGGATACTATTTTATTTGTAAAATGATAACTCGTAAACAAGTAAAACTTCTTATATTCTACCTCAAAATCTCACGCTCCTCTGTTCCATTTTCATATATTAATCATTTGAGGCATGGAAAAAGTTACAACTAATTAAATAACTTTTAGATTTAAAACGTGGGTATTTTTTAGCGTTTCCTATAAGAGTGTTGAAAAATACTAAAGCTTGAATCAGATTTGCCAAAGCAGTACCTGTTATGCAATAATAAGAACAGATGTTCTTGTTCAGGCGTTCTCTAATTTAAATTAGAGAACTATTCAACTAAAATCTGTTCATATCCTTCATTTTTTAAATAATATATTTTTCGAATATTTCGAATTGTAAAATACACACTTTATTTGGTATATTATTACTTGGGTGTTTTTTATCTTTAGTGTAAGAATTATTAAAGTTGAAATATGTAAAATTAATAAAGCGAATTAGAGGTTCAGAAATACATAACTATCCAATGAACGATTTTTTAGACAAAAAGTTGATAGATTATGATTTGATAACACCTATAATTTTCGAATATTTAAATATTTGATTTTACTAGAAAAGCATTTATGAAATTGACTTACTTACGTAAATTAATTACTAATTCATTTGTTGAAATTAGTTGGCAATAACTTTGACAAATACTAAAGGATTAAATTAATACCCTACTTAAATTTTAAAATACAAATAAACAATCATCCATTCATGCTTAATCTAAATGATAAATTTTAATGGAATTTACTATTATTCAAAGTGAGGAAGAAGAAAAAATGAAAATAGGAGAATTTTTGGAAAAAATTCAATCTACAAAAGATACAATTCGATATTATGAAGAACTCAGCTTAATAGAACCATTAACGAAAGGTGATAAGAGAGATTATACTGAAAAAGATATGAATGACTTTTATATCATTAAAGAAATGGAATCATTAGGGCTTACTATAAGAGAGATTCAAACTATATTTCACATAAAGCGTTCTGCTGGATTTCATTCACCTAGTTTACTTCAAGATATTCAAGATAAAATAAATGGAAATATAAGGAAAATTGAAAGTATAGAAAAAGAATTGTCTATACGTAAAATGAAACTAAATTGTCTTTTATCAAAGTTAGAAAATTTACATAATAGAGATTAAATCCTTTTCAATCATAAAATACTGATTATCAATATTGCATTGTCTATACAAAATTAAATACTTCAAGATTACTCCTAAAACGATATTCTGATCTCTGCTTTTCTCTCGATTGCTTATAGTTCCAGGTCTTAGATCCCAATTTTCAAACTTATTATTTGAAAAATATACGTATGAATCAATTTCACATATCCATTTTCTGTTTTTAAATACGAACATTTCAACATATTTACTATGTATTATGAAATTGATTCATATAATATCAGAATTAAATTTTTTCTAAAAAAGCACTTCAATTGTAATGTTTTATTAACAACTGAAGTACTTATTTGGATAGCATGACTTGTTTGGATTATTGTTTTCTACACTTTTCTACCCATAAATTAACTTACACTCACTTAGTATTAGCACTACTTAACTGTCCACTTTCATTTTTGGCAATCCATTTCTTTATATTTTGAGCTACTGAAATAGGTTGTTCTCTATACAAACTATGTCCCGCATCTTGAATACTTGTTATGGTGACTGATTTAGCTAATTGCTGAAATTCCTTGCAAGCAGCTTCTCTTACATTGTTTAGTTCCTCCGGTTCAGAACCTGTTAATAGCAAGATAGGTACTTTGATTTTCTCCAAAATATTTTTTACTGGCTCTTCAAACATGCCCGTAATTAACGCTTGAATCGTATCTAATTCTATAGCTAATCGAATTTCATTATCTACTTCTTTTACTTGTGCACGAGAAGCTTCTTCTATCTCCTTAGACCATGTCAAAACTTCTTCTTTTTCTGATTCTATAAAGCATTTCCAAGAATCATAACGTGTTTCATTATAAAATTGTTCGGATTCTTGTAGTTGTTTTTTTAATGAACCCAATTCAGATGGTGTAATATAACCGCCATCCAATAAAATAATACCTTTTAACTTTTCTGGGTATTTAGCTGCGTAATATAATGCTAAATTCGCTCCTAAAGAATGACCCATTAGATAAAATGAATGCTTTTCAAAGTTGCTTAGCTTTTCATGAATCTTTTCTGATAATCGCGAGGGGCGATAATCTGAATTCTTTTTACATTTTTCAGCATGTCCGTGGCCTGGTAAATCAAAAGCTACTATATGGTAACCATCAAGAAATTTAGAGAACTCTCCAAACGTTAACCCTGTATTTCCCATTCCGTGTAAACTGACAATTGTTGCATTTTTAGGATTTCCCCATTCATAAAATTCTTTTCCCATTATACATCCCCCTTTTGAATAGTAATTTCAAACACTTAAATTATATAGTAAATTATTTTAATGAAAAATATTGTATTTATGTACTATTTTACCACCACAAAATTTAAAGCCCTGATTGCAATAATCAATCAGGGCTTCAACTCTATAATTTTTTCAAAAATTCTTTCATTAAGCCTGGTAAGTCTGGCCATGCATGACCACTTACAAGATTTCCTTCTGAATGAAGATGCTCTTCAATATAAGTACCACCTGCAACTTGTACTTCTGGTTTGCATGCAATATAAGCAGTCAGCTCACGTCCTTTAATGATATCCGGAATTACTGCAAATATTTGAGCAGCATGACAAACCGCTGCGATTGGCTTATCTGTCTCAAAGAAATGACTCACAATACCTGGTATATATTCATTTAGGCGAATATACTCTGGTGCACGACCACCTGGGATGATCAACCCATCATACTCTTCTGGATTAATTTCTTCAAAGCTAGCATTCGCATCTAATCCATAGCCTAGTTTTTCTGTATACGTATCTACACCATCGATAAAATCATGAACAACTGTTTGAATTTTTTTCACACTTGGAGCAGCAATCGTTACATCAAAGCCTTCTTCTAGACAGCGAAAATAAGGATAATACACTTCCAAAGCCTCTACTGCATCCCCGGTTAAAATTAAAATTTTCTTTGTCATTTTGTCATCCCTCCATCAAAATAATTTACGCTAATAGAATTAGACATATGCATTCAAAATCCTTTATAAAAGTGAAGTTACAAATGACAGATTCATGAACACTGTTCTATGATTATGAACAAAAGAGAGAATAAAATAATTCAACAAATAAATTTAAATGAATCAATTTCATAATTCGAAATTTTGATATAAAACGCGAACATTAAATAAGGAATTGTTTGTGCTATAACTATTAGAATATTGTCTAGTAGCGGAAGATGGCGAGTCCTCGAAAATGCATTCGCATTTCCTTCGTGCGATGTTGATTCAGAGAGGTCCATTCATAGTCCTGCGGGAATGCGAGAAAGGTGAGACCCCGCAGTGAAAATTCTTTTTTCCCCACAAAAAGAATTTTCTGCGACGAAGCTAGCGAAGCGATGCAGGAGCACTCTTTTAACTGCGACGAGTAACCGCAGGAGCAAAGGATTCCGAGGAGGCTCAACGCTCGCCCGCGGAAAGCGCCATCTGGAGCGGCATATTAAGCATATAGTATATTTGAAGTATAATCCAAATTATTGGGTTTTATATTTAGATAATATTCGTTTTTTGGGGCTAGAAAAGTATTTATGAAATTGATTCAAATATATAAAAAAATTGACCTAGCGAGAATAGAAATCGCTAGGCCTTTATTTAGCCTCATATTATAGAATTTCTAGACTGGTTAAAAAGTAATTCTTATCATCCATTGGTAAAATGGATTCGAGATTTTTAATCTCTTGTACTTTTATCTTTTTCTTTGACTGCAAATCATATGTCTCTAAGAAAAACTCCCTGTCTTCGTTTGAGTAAATATAGTATATTTGATTGTTGTTAAAAGTTACTTGTCCAAATCTTCTATTCCCCTTTTTTTCATGGTGTAACTGCAATATCTTCTGAGTTTTCCCGGTTGCATCGCTATATTCAAAAACCTCACCTAATCCATTTGCATAATAGAAATGACCATTGTTTACATAAGCTGAGCGATTAAAATTATATGGTAAAGCATTTGTAACCTGATCTTCAGCGCGATATTTAATAAAAGGTTTTGTCTTCACTTTATTTGTTTCACGGTTTACAATCACCAATTCTAAATCTTCCCGATTATTTGCTTGATAATTTGTCATGACGAAATAGAAATTGTGTTTATCTGCTACTACAGGTGTTAAAGCATCTAAATCCGCTGCATTTTCTAAAGGTAGATCTAGTAATTTTTTAGTTTTTGCTTCCTTTTTAAGTTGTACTTCCTGTAAAGCAAACTCTCCAGTTATTAAATCTTGCGTTAACACAATGATTCGATCTGATAATTGCCCCACAGATGATACGAAATGTGGAACTTGTGAAATATGGAAGTCTCCTTCTTCCCCAAAACGAATTACCGTTTTATAGTCATGTTTTGTACTAAAGCCTGTATTGTAAAGACTATAAAATTGTTTTGTTTTCGGAAGATACCCTGTTTGTATTCCACGTAATTCTTCGGAAGGTAAATCATAAATATTCAACTTATCTCCAAGTAGCATTAGTCGATTGGATTCTTCTATTAAAAGCTCATCGGTATTGAAATATGTACTACCGTCTTCTAAACCCGATAATTTCAACCCCCGTGCATTTCCCTGTTGGTCGATAAAAATTACCCGGCTATCGCCCTTCCCTTTTTGTAAAACCTCAGTTGTAGATGAGGCATAAAGAACAGCTTGTTGCTTCTTTAAAAAATTTTGTTGTTTCAAATCTCTAATTGTAAGAGTAGCACCATTTAATTTTGATGCTTTTTTATAACTATTGAATGCAAATATACCGACTATTAATAGCACAATCATCACAACAAAAATAATACTCTTTTTCAATTTCATTGAATCCTCCCATAAATTTACACGAATCAATAATATATACTATTATTTTACCATATATTTTCAGATTAATTTGTGTAAAAATAAAAACCGATTCCACTTAGAGAATCGGCCTAACCTGCAACAACATCTTGATAATACCAATTTAGAAAATCTTCTTTTCGTACAACATTAAGCATACAAGGTGTGCGTTCTTGTTGTTCCAATTTTTTCCATTCGGTATAAAATTGACGTTCTACATGTAAAGTTATATATGGTAGTTTTGCTTGAGCTTTTTGTGAACGAATGTTTTCTAAACGTGCTCCTGCAAAAACATAGTTTAAATGTAATCTTTCAAAAGCAATCTTTAATATTTCTACTTTGGCCAATTGATTATATCCTTTTCCCCAATAAGGGCGCCCTAACCATGTACCTATATGGCATAGTTTTTGTTCTTCGTCTATACCTTTTAATGTAATAACACCGATCAATTGATTTTTTTCATTGAAAATCATTCGGGAAAGTTGTTGGCCTAGTCGTTCTTCTAATTGCATTAGTCTAATAAAATCTCTTGTTCCTGCAACAGAACACTGTGCATCAGACATTCCAAGTGCCTTTCGAACTTCTGGAATACTTGTCATTTTAGATATTTCTTCTGCGTAATTTACATCATGAGGAACTAAATTAATACATACCATTTTCAAAACCTCCCTGAAGTAATATTTTCTCCAATGTTGCTGGTTTCTCGACCTTTATGTATTATTATCGAAAACCGTAACCATTTCTGATTGGATAGCTATAATTATAGTCATAAAATAGACACATTTTCAAATATTTGATGTTAAAAAATAAAAAATCACTTTACAATTATTTAATTTGTTCTTCTCAATATTTAATTGTGTAAAAATTCAGATAAAAAGAAGGTTTAAGATTTATAAATGTAGAAATAATAGTGGGACAAAAGCATAAGGAGATGTTGTGAATGAAGGATCTTAACACGGCTATTTTTCTTTTGGTATTAGGTATTGTTTTATTGGCTGCAGGAATTATTGCACCGATTTATAGTATTGAAATCCGGTGGTTATTAGGGATAATGAGTGTTGCATCCTTTTACTCAAGTTATGCTATGTATTCAGCTATGGGACGCCGCCGAGGAGAAAATATGATTCATTCTTAAGATGGTTATATTGATCCAGTTACGCACGCCACCCCCTCATTCGAAAGCTGAAAGGCCACTATTTATTAGGGCTTTGTATAGCTTGTGGGGGGACACAGGATGTGCGGACTTAGGCTATCTTCATTCTAATAAGAGCATCACCCTTTTATTGAAAAAGCACCTAAAAGTCAAAATTAACTATAATGCCCCCTCACCTATATATTGAAATTAGATATCCTCAAATTGAATTTGATGAATTCCCGCTTTATGGCTTTTTTCAAAATACGTTTGAATCTCCATTAAAACAAATTGTGGGACTGTTGTTTCACAATCACATTTTAATGCTGGAATGTTAATAACATTGATAACCCCATTGTTCGTTTGATAGCTATTTGAAATATGGATATTTTTCTTTTCACAATTACATTTACCACAAATCATTGCGACTCCCCTAACTCCATCTATGCCTATTTTAATAAATCTCTACAAGCTTTAGGTATAACTATAGACTTACTATATAACATATTATATTGATTCTTTCTTCTTAATGTCAATAATAAAAAAGATATTTATCTTTTCTTATACTAGAAAAAAGAGTAAGGAATAATGAATTATTCCTTACTCTTTTTGAGTTTATTTACTAATGCTATTTTTGTTCTCTCGTTACTGTACGCGCTTCAGTCATTTGTTTCCATACTGAGCCCATTGCTTCTTGTCCTTGTGAAATACGAACAATCGCCATTTTCACTTGTAATTTCACTTCAAATTCTGGATCATTACTTGCTCCTTCTAGCGCATCTAAACAAGCCTCAGTACCTGTTTCATATAAGAACATTGCTGCACGCCAACGGACAAGTTTGTTACGATCTTTTAATGCTTCCATCATAGCTGGTTCAAATTCTACAAAACCTAAATCACTGATGCAATCACCTGCAGTACGGCGAACAGAAGCACTTTTGTCTTGTAATGCTTGGACTAAAATTGGAACAACCATTTTATCTTCAATCATACCAAGGTAGACTGTTGCAAGTCGTCTAACGGACATTTTTTCATCTAATAATGCTTTTTGGAGTAAAGGTAGATCGTCTACTTCTGGATCAACCATTTGATCAAGTAATTGGAAACGAGTTTCCCAATCATCCACATCAAATTCTTGCAGTGTGATTTTTCGTTTGTTTTGTGCAACAGTAGCTCTTTGATCGCTCGCATTAATCAGTTCTACTATACGACTTTCTGGGAATGCTGCTTCTAATTCATCGACCATACTTTGGCCAATATCCTCTTTTTCTCCATATCGAACACCATAGTCGACCCATTTACGTTGTAAAATATAATTTTCATCGGCTTGCATCGCTTGATTAAAAGCATCGATAAAGCGCTTTGCTAGGCCAAAACGTTGTTCAGACAGACTATCAAAAACTTTCACTTGAAGTGGAATGCCTTTGAACATTTGAACATGAACATACACTTCACCATAATGTTCATCTACTTTTTCACCCGATGTTGTTTCATTTTGTTCACCAAATGCATTACGTACAGCTGCTAAAATATTTTCCCAATCGTATTTAGAAATTCGTTCAACTGCTAGAAAATCTGCAACATGATAGACACCTTTGACGCCTTCAATGGTTAAAATCTCTTGAATTTCTTTTGGTGCCTCTTCTTTGTTTTTATCATTATAATTATTCGCAGTACCAAATGGTAACTCCTGATCAAGTATTACTTTCATCGTATTTGGACTTGGAGTTGGTTCAATTGTAACTATTTTCATTATGTTTCCTCCCTATCTTTAACCATTCACGATATCTTGTAAGTATTCCCATCTTTCAATAAGGTGTTCATATTTTGCATTTAATTCTTCTAATTCAGCGGTCAAATTCTGCAACAAGGTAAAGTCTGAACCAGCTCCTGAAACACCTTCTTCAGCAGCCATTATATCTTCTTCTACTTTGGCAATCTCCTCTTCGATGGTCTCCCATTCTTTTTGTTCTTTAAATGATAATTTTTTCTTTTGCATTTTTACTTTTGGTTCTTTTACTTTTTCTACTTTTTCTACTTTTTCTTCTTTTACATGTGGTAAGGCTTGAATTTGTGATTGTTTTGCAAGATAATCACTATAAATTTCTAAGCTTTCTTCAATACCACCATGACCATCAAATACCCATAGTTTCTTTGCAATACGGTCCAAGAAGAAACGATCATGTGAAATGGTCACAACAACCCCAGGGAATTGTTCGATGAAATCTTCTAAAACTGAAAGCGTTTCGATATCTAAATCATTTGTCGGTTCATCTAGCAATAACACATTTGGTTGTTCCATTAAAAGTTTTAGTAAATATAGTCGTTTTCTTTCTCCGCCTGATAATTTACCAATTGGTGTCCCATGAGTGTGTAATGGGAATAAAAAGCGTTCTAACATAGAAGCAGCTGAATGATGCTCGCCTGTAGCGTCTTCAATATCATTTGCTGTTTCACGAATGTATTCAATCATCCGTTGATTTGCATTCATCTCAGGAAGGTGTTGGGTAAAATGTGCAATCCGAACAGTTGAACCTACATCAATTACACCTTTATCTGGAGTAATATTGCCAGCAAGCATGTTTAATAATGTACTTTTCCCCGCTCCATTCGCCCCAATAATCCCAATTCGGTCCCCTTGTTGTAAAAGGAAAGAGAAATGTTCTAGAAGGTTTTTATCTTGATAGCCCTTTGATATATCATTGGCCTCAATTACCTTTTTTCCTAATCTAGAAGTAGCAAGTCCCAGTTCTAGGTTCATATCATCTGATTTATGTTCTAGATTTTCGGAAAGCTCTTCAAAACGTTGGATCCGTGCCTTTTGTTTCGTAGATCGAGCTTGAGCACCGCGTCTAATCCATTTTAACTCTGATCGATAACGGTTCCGCATTTTTGCTTGAGTAGCTACGGCCATTTCTTGTCGTATAGCTTTTGCTTCTAAATATGCAGCATAATTTCCGTTATGTTTGTATAATGTTTGATTTGCAATTTCATAGATATGTGTTGAAACTGCATCGAGGAAGTAGCGATCATGCGTGATGAAAATAACTGCTCCTTTTAAACGTAAAACCATATCTTGTAACCATTCAGTTGATTGAACATCCAGATGGTTGGTAGGTTCGTCTAGTAAATATAAATCTGCCGGTTCAATTAAAACCTTCGCTAAAGCAAC
Source organism: Rummeliibacillus pycnus (assembly GCF_044359855.1). Taxonomy (GTDB): domain Bacteria; phylum Bacillota; class Bacilli; order Bacillales_A; family Planococcaceae; genus Rummeliibacillus; species Rummeliibacillus pycnus_A. Next base: position 3,887,645 of record NZ_CP132291.1, on the reverse strand, counting down.
TCTTTTTTGTTGTCCACCTGAAAGATTGACAACTTGTTCTTCAAACATTTCAATGCCAAGCTTTGTTAAGGCTGTTTTTGCTAAGGCATTGACATCCCATGCTTGTTGTTGATCCATCTGTTGTTGCAAACGGAAAAGCTGTTCCTGTAAAGTAGTAGATTCTGGTTTGTGGCTTAGTGCAATTACTGTTTCTTCGTATTGACGATTTAGCTTTAAAATTGGAGAATCCCCAGCAAAGACAGCTTGTAGTACGGTTTCCCCAGGTGAAAATTCAGGATTTTGTGGTAAATAAGCTACACGATATTTATTGGGACGATCTAAATCAATCGTGTCCGCTTCAAGTTCGCCAGCTAAAATTGCCATTAGTGTAGACTTACCAGTACCATTAATACCGATTAGACCAGCTCTTTCTCCTTCAACGATCGTAAATTCGATATTTTCAAATAGCGTTTTATCGCCCACTGTTTTTGTACAATTTGAAACGATTAAATGACTCATAATTCCCCTTCTCTTTCTAACTTCAGTTGTTTTAAAAAGTCTACCATAAATTGATGGCGTTCTTCAGCCAATTGCTTTCCTTTAGCTGTAGTCATTAAATCTTTTAACAATAGAAGCTTTTCATAAAAATGTGTAACAGATGCCGTTTCTTTTTTGCGATATTCCTCTTCTGTCATTTGCTGACGAGATTCTTCCTTCACATCATACAACTTACGTCCTTTCGCTCCACCAAATGCGAAAGTTCTTGCAATCCCTACTGCACCAATCGCATCCAGTCTGTCCGCATCTCGTACAATTTTTGCTTCTAGTGATTTTGCCTCAAGCTCATTACCCCCGCGGAATGATACAGCAGCAATTATTTCTTGAATTTGTTGAATCTCTTCTTGCGTTAACTCCAGTTGATTTAAAATTGTTATTTCATTTTCTTTTCCAGTGGTATACTTTGGATCACTTACATCATGTAATAAAACAGCTAATTGGACCAATTCTTCATTAGCTGATAGTTCTGTTTTTAAAATTGCTTTTGCATTCATCATGACACGTTCAATATGCTGAAAATCATGACTAGCGTCAAATTGTTCGTAAATGGATTTTACAAATTGTTCGCATTGCTCCACTTTATTCATAATTAAATTACTCCTTTTCTTGCAGTAGTTCTATTATACCGAGAAATACACGATCATTGTGCATTGACGAATGAATTCACTAAAAAAGACTATTTCCACTACAAAATTTGCAATGGAAATAGTCTTTCTAGTTGATTATTAGAATAATCCTACTGCGTTGCCATTTTCGTCTACATCCATTTTCAATGCAGCAGGTACTTTAGGAAGACCAGGCATTGTCATAATATCACCTGTTAAGCAAACGATAAATTTAGCACCAAGCTTTGGAATGAGTTCACGGACTGTAATGGTAAATCCTTCAGGGCGACCTAGTAATTTAGGTTGGTCAGACAATGAGTATTGCGTTTTTGCCATACAGATTGGCATTGAATCCCAACCGAATTTTTCGATTTCAGCAATTTGTTTTTGTGCATTATCTGTAAATTTCACATCTTGAGCACCATAAACCTTTTGAACAATTGAACGTACTTTATGTTCAATTGAATCCGTAACATCATAAATTGGTTTGAAGTGATTTTCTTTATTTACAACTTCTAGCACTGCCTTTGCAAGCTCTATACCGCCTGCACCGCCTTCTTCCCAGACATTTGTGCGAGCCACTTTAACGTGTTGATCATTACACCATTCCATAATTTCTTCAATTTCTGCTTCTGTATCTGTAATAAAACGGTTCAAAGCAATAATCGGCTCTACACCAAACTGACGAACAGTATCGATATGTTTTCCAAGGTTTGTAATGCCTTTTTTAATCGCTTCAACGTTTTCTGTTTTTAGTTCTGTTTTATCAACACCGCCATGCATTTTTAATGCGCGTGCCGTTGCTACGATTACTACCGCATCTGGTTTAATGTTTCCTTGAACAGCTTTAATATCCATGAACTTTTCAGCACCTAAATCAGCACCAAATCCAGCTTCTGTCACAACGATATCAGCAAGCTTGCGTGCAGTATTCGTTGCTTGGATTGAGTTACAGCCATGTGCAATATTCGCAAATGGACCACCATGAATAATGGCTGGAGTACCTTCAATTGTTTGGACTAGATTTGGTTTGAACGCATCTTTTAATAGAAGAGTTAGCGCTCCTTCAACACCTAAATCACGAACAAAGACAGGTTCTTTGCCATAAGTATAGCCGATCACAATATCAGAAAGTCTTTTTTTCAAATCTTGAAGGTCTGTTGCCAAGCAGAAAATTGCCATGATTTCAGATGCAACGGTAATATCAAAACCATCTTCACGTGGTGTTCCTTGTCCAGGACCACCTAGACCTATTACAATGTGGCGTAAAGCACGATCATTCATATCTAATACACGTTTCCAAATAATTCGGCGTGGGTCAATATTAAGTATATTTCCTTGATGAATATGATTATCAATTAATGCTGATAGTGCATTATTTGCAGTTGTAATTGCGTGTATATCGCCAGTAAAATGAAGATTTATATCATCCATAGGTAATACTTGAGCGTAACCACCTCCTGTGGCACCACCTTTTATCCCCATAACAGGTCCCAATGAAGGTTCCCGCAGAGCGACCATAACATTTTGTTCTAATCTATGTAAAGCATCTGCAAGCCCAACAGTTACAGTCGATTTTCCTTCTCCAGCTGGTGTTGGATTCGTTGCAGTAACAAGAATTACTTTTGCATTTGGTGTATATTGCGATAGTTTACTAACATCGATTTTAGCTTTGTATTTCCCATAAAGCTCTAGAGCATCTTCTGGAATACCTGCAACTTCTGCAATTTCTGCTATTGGACGCATTGTTGCATTTCTTGCGATTTCTAAATCTGATAAAGGTTGGGTAGTTTTTGACACAGCGGTTCCTTCTTTCCGTTTCAAAAATTATAGATGAGCTTTATAATTGATCCTCACCCTCTTACTAACCTAACCATACTATAAAATAGAATATTCAGCAATTAGAGCTAAGTATCGACAAATAATTGACATTTTTTATATAATCATGTATAGTTTATCCATCATTTATTATTGGGGGAAGTGAAACTTCACTCCGTGTGGATTTTCTTGTCCCCTATGAAGTGTTAGTAAACAAATCAGATTTTACGGACAGTTGATTCCTTACTTTCCTGTCTCACACCTGGGTCTTGAAGTCGAAGTGGATGTTTGGACTTGCCGCTAATGCTTAATAAATGTGAAAATTTGAATTTTGTTGTTGGGAGGAACGCGAATGCACCACGGAAAAGTAAAATGGTTCGATAACGAAAAAGGCTATGGTTTTATTGAGTACAATAATGGTGATGACGTTTTTGTCCATTTCACTGGCATTCAAGAAGAAGGTTTTCGTACTTTAGATGAAGGACAAAATGTGAGTTTCGATATTATCGAAGGAAACCGCGGTCCCCAAGCGGCAAATGTAATTAAATTATAAATATAAAAGCTACTCAGTCGAATGACTGAATAGCTTTTTTCTATACCCCTACCCTTTTTGCTTCAATTCTGACGATTTGATGCTTATTCACTTCATTTACGATAAATTGAAAACCGTCTGCTTCAAAGAAATCTCCTTCTTTTGCATTATCTTGATGTGACATAAACCAGCCACCAATTGTATCAATCGCTTCCTCATCAATTTGTACACCCAACATATCATTTACTTGATTAAGCAATACTTTACCATCGAAACTAAAATGGCCTTCTGCTACTTTTTGAATCTCTGGTAATTCATCACCATCAAACTCGTCTCTAATTTCACCAACAATTTCTTCAATAATATCTTCTATCGTTACAAGTCCTGATGTGCCGCCGTATTCATCAAGTAAAATGGCCATATGAATTCTCTCTTTTTGAAATTTAACTAGTAGATTGTTAATTGGGACTGTTTCAATAATACGAATAACTGGTTGGATATAATTCTGCACTGTTTTAGATCCGCTTTTTTCATCTATAATAAGCGCTGATAAGAGCTGTTTCATATTAACGATTCCTATTACGTGGTCTTTATCACCATCAGTAACTGGATAACGTGTATATTGCTCCAAATTCATCAACTCAAAAACTTCATCTAATGTTGTTTCCTTATCAAAACTTACAATTTCAGTTCGAGGCACCATAATTTCCTTTGCAATCCGTTCATCAAACTCAAAGATTTGATTCACTAATTTATATTCGGAAGGATTGATTTCACCATTCTTATAGCTATCGGATAAAATCATACGTAATTCTTCCTCACTATGAACTTCTTCTCCTTCGGATTGCATTTTCAAGCCAAAAATACTCGTCAAAACTCTCGCTGATCCATTTAATAATTTGATTACTGGATACATGATGTTATGAAAAAGTATTAACACCCCTGAAAAATTCAAGGTAATCTTCTCTGCTTGTTGAATCGCAAAAGTCTTCGGTGCTAATTCACCTACTACAACATGTAAAAACGTTACAACTGAGAAAGCAACAATAAAGGACAGCAAAGTTGCTGTACTTCCTTCTACACCAATTGCTTCAAAAAGCGGACGCAATAGTTTATCTGCTGCTGGTTCGCCAATCCAACCTAAGCCGAGTGCGGTAATAGTAATACCTAGCTGACATGCAGATAAATATTCATCTAGATGTGTTAGCACCTTTTTCGCTTTTATCGCTTTTTTGTTGCCCTCTGCGAGTAACTGATCGATTCGCGTTGTCCTCACTTTTACAATTGCGAATTCAGTTGCGACAAAAAATCCGGTCATCGCAATTAAAATAACAAACAGAACTAAATTACTGGCTATTTCAATGTCCAAATACGGTCTCTCTACGTCAAATACACTTTTTCAACGTAGAGAATTCACCTCCTATTTTTTCTTACTATTCTAAATTTATAGGAAATCATATTAAAAAAGCAAATTAAAGCTGTTATTAATATATTATTTTTTTCTAAAAATTATAAAAGAATTCACTTTTCCTTATAAAAAGAATTTGTTTAACAACGCTATTAATGTTTCATACGTTTCGCTACGGAAGGAACCGCTTTCCCACAGGAGCCGTCGCCTTTCGTTCAAGTAAGAATACAATAAAAAATCAACAATATCATTTAACAGAGCCTATAAAAAAACACCTTAATTAAAAGGCGTTTTGTTTACAATATTTATCTTACAGCTACAACTGCAAAAAACTCATTATATAATGCTTGCAAAATCACATTTTCAAATTTTTCTTGGACACCAAATGACAAACTTACTTCTGACGACCCTTGGTTAATCATTTCAATATTCGCACCAGTTTTTGAAATAGTTGCAGTTGCTCGTGCTGCTAAACCAGTATTATTTTTCATACCTTCTCCCACAACAACAATCATCGAAAAACCGTGGCGGAAGTATGCATCATCTGCATGTAATTCTCTATAAACACGATTAACAATTCGTTCTTCTTTCTTAGGTGATAATTGGTGGGTACGAATAATAACCGAAATATCATCCAATCCAGATGGTGTGTGTTCATATGAAATCTGTTCTTCTTCTAAGATTTGAAGTAATTTACGCCCAATTCCTATTTCTCTATTCATCAAATATTTTCTTACATATAAAATGGAGAATCCAGAGTCTGCTGAAATCCCTGTAACTGGTCGAAGATTTTCTTTTCGGTTTGAAACGATTCTTGTTCCCTCTGCTTGAGGATTGTTTGTATTTTTAATGTTAACTGGGATACCTAGTTTAACCACAGGCATTAGTGCTTCATGATGAAATACAGAAAAACCGGCATATGAAAGTTCTCCCATTTCTCTGTATGTAATTTCTTCAATTTCTAAAGGATTAGTTATCACATTCGGATTTACGCTATATACACAATCCACATCTGTAAAGTTTTCATACAGACTAGCTTGAACAGAAGCTGCCAAAATTGATCCTGTAATATCAGAACCTCCACGATCAAAGGTACGTAATACACCGTTTTTAGTATATCCAAAGAAACCTGGAAAAACGATTACTTCTGCAGAATTTTTTAGAGCGTTTAGATTAGCATAAGCTTCTGGCTGAGCTTGAGCTCGTTCAGGTCCACTATTTACAATAAGTCCCGCCTCTTTAGGACTAACATATTTTGCTTTAATACCAATATTGTTAAAAAACTGCGCTATCATTTTGGCATTATTATCTTCGCCACTTGCTTTTAATGTATCAAGTAAATATTCCTCACTAATTTTGGAAGCCTTATCAATTCGTGCATGTAAATCTGCTGCAATTTCTTCAGTAATTGAAGGGTCAAGGCCTAAGCCTTCCGCATTTTCTTTATACCGATTAACCACATTTTGCAGTTTTTCTTCATACTTGATGTCTGCAATAATTGCTTCTGCTAATTCAATTAATAAATCAGTAACTTTAAAATCCTCACTATATCGTTTACCTGGTGCAGATACTACTACAAATCTTCGAGTAACATCAGATTTTACAATTGCAGCTACTTTTTTAATTTGCTCTGCACTAGCGACTGAAGTTCCACCAAATTTACATACTTTCATCTCATCAGATCCTTACGTTAATTTTCTTTTGTACCCCTATAGCAAACAATTGTTTTTTCACAGTGTACAGATTATATTAAAAATAGTCAATACATTTAGTTAAATTACTATTCTAAATTTATACAATTGATCATTTTTCAAAATATCTAGGATACAATTATATTCGTTTCTTTAGATTTTCTCTACAACATTTAAAAAAACACCATAAGAAAACTTATGGTGTTTTTTACAAAAAATCTATGTTTTAGATTATTATGATTTTGTATAAGACTTTAATAATTCTTGACCTAAAAACTGTAACTGCTCACCGACTGTGCAAGATCCAATACAAAATTTATGAGCACCTGCTTTGCCACGTTCTTTTCGCATTTGTTTTTTAACTAAACAGCCTTCGCAATAGTTTCCTAACAGTTCATCGATATCTTTTACGATGGTGACCTGCTCCATCAAAGTGAATCACCTCATTTGCAGTATTTGTCTATTCTACTACCGATATGTGTTAAGATGCAAGTATAGAACTTGGAAGTGGTGATGAGATGTTAGAAGTATATATTGATGCTGCAAGTGCAGGAAATCCAGGTCCCAGTGCCATTGGCGTTTTCATAAAGGGCGAGGGTCACCAAGTTAAAATAAGTGAACCCATTGGTATTACAAATAATCATGTTGCTGAATTTATGGCTCTTATTCGGGGATTGCAAGAAGCGGCAAAGATAACTACTGGTATAATTTCTGTTCGTTCTGATTCTAAAATCGTAGTTGCTTCTATTGAAAAAGAATTTGTAAAAAATGAAGAGTATAAACCTTATTTAGAAGCTGCATTGAAACTAACAGGACAATTTGATTTGTTCTTTATCAAATGGATTCCAGATTCACAAAATAAAGCTGCAGATGCACTTGCTAGACAAGGGATCCAAAAAGGAAAACAACATTGAGTGGCAGTTATATAAAGAAAGAAGGATTGAACTTTAAATCATCTAAGTTCAATCCTTATTATTACCTTTTTAAATTGTTTGATGCTGTGGCTTACGAATTGTTTTTATAAAATAAACTAAACATGTAATGAAGACTACTACTGCTGCAACTACATAAACAGCATCATAATGATAATGCGTTGCTACAATTCCTAGCAACCACGATCCAAGTGCAATCCCTACATCGAATAGAGTGAAGAAAGTGGCTGTTGCGTAACCACTTCGACTATGTTCTGTTGATTGAACGCAAAGTGATTGAAAACTTGGCACCAATGCACCATACCCCAAACCAACCAAAACACCCGCTACTAAAAACAATACAGGCCCATTTACTGAAGCTAATGTCAATAATCCAAGTACAAAGAAAAGGAATCCAGGGATTATAACATATTTCGGGCCTTTCGTATCATATAGTTTCCCTGTGACTGGGCGTGTTAGAAGCATAGCTGCTGCATACACTAGATAAAACAAGCTAGCTACTCCCATCAAATGTTGTTCCTTAGCATAAACTGATAAGAAGGATAAAACACTTGAATATGAAATTGCAATAAAACAAGCAAAAAATGCATATGGTAAAGCCTTTTTCTCAAATAAATCAGAAAGTGTAAAAGAGAATTTATCCGATTTTGGTGGAACTGGCAAATCATCTAACTTAATAGTCATTGCACATAGACCACCTAATATAACAACAATACTCATTATAATAAATAACAACTCAAAATCTAAATATTGAATGACAAGTAACCCAACAAATGGCCCTAATACTACTGCTAAGTTTAGAGACATTGTAAAATATCCTAATCCTGTACCTTTTCGTGATCTTGGCACTATGTCTGCTGCAATTGAGTTATTTGCAGTTGTTAAGATACTAAAAGAAATACCTTGAATAAAACGCAATATGAGTAGTAACAAGAATGGTTTTATAAAGATGTATAAAAGAGTTGTAATTAGATAGAGGATCAAACTCATTAATAGCATTTTTCTTTTTCCGACTATATCAAGGGCTTTCCCTGTAAATGGTCGAATAAGAATTGCAGAAAGCAAGAAGATTGAAAGGAGTAACCCTGCATCACCCTCTGAACGATGAAGCTCTCCTGTCGTATATAGTGGGAGTACAGAAACTAATCCATAAAATACAAAAAACACGCTCATATTCGTGCAAAATAAGCTAATAAATCTTTTCGTCCATATTCTATTTTGGTCTTCCAAAAAATCATCATCCCTTCAATTTTCGTAAGAGAGACAAAAACATCTGTTGTTCTTCAATAGTTAATCCTTTGGCACTTGAATTTTCAAATTGTATTACAGCTGCTTCAACTGCTGGATACTTTTTAAGTCCTTCTTCCGACAATGTAACGATCTTCGAACGACGGTCTTCTCCATCATGTCGTACTAACCAGCCAAGTTGTTCTAATCTTGTAACTGTTCTTGTTACAGTTGGTGCTTCAACATTCAAATACTTCCATATTTCTGTTAATGTCATCTTTTTATGCTGATGCACCGTAAACAAAATAGACCATTGGCTATTGTATAAACCATAGTCCTTTAAAACAGTATTTAAATTGTTAGTGAATTGTCGTGTCGTTTGAAAGATTTCGTGAAAAATAATGTTCATAATGTCCTCCGTATATTATTTACCTAGGTAAATAACTATAATTAGTGTATTCCTAAGTTTTATATTTGTAAATAGTTTTTGTCATACCACAAAAATGAAATCGCTAACATTGTATTAATACAATAAAAAAACTTAATAACCGCTTACCGGGCTATTAAGTCTTTTGATTATTCCATAATATTCATTAAAGCTCCAATAGCTCCACTGAAACCATGATCTTCTAAAAAAACAGGCGTTTTCTTTTTTAAAATAGTATAGTCGGCGATTATTTCTCGCAACTTGTCATTTTGGTCTAGTGTTGTACCAATATAGATAATATGCTCAACATCCATTTGTTCAGCTAATTGAATACTTAGTGTCGTAATTACTTCACCTACTAAACCTTGTACAGTTGCTAAAATATCTGCTGATTCGTATTCTGCAGATTCTTTTATACCCACTTTTCCGAAATTACTAGCAGTTAAGGAAGGTTTTAGCTCGACTGGCGTCTCAATGCCTTGAAAAATCTCTTCCACCAACAAATCAATATCTTGTCGGTTACCATTTTTAGCAAGCTGAAGTATTTCCTTATAATCTTTAATACCTGTAGTTAAAGCTGCAAGACCGATTAAAGTACCTCCACCTACACCTGTTCCTCCCACTCTCATATGCTCCATGTCATCCATATAATGAATAGAAGTACCAGTGCCTACATTCGTAATAATACTTTTATCAAATTGATGGTCTTCTTTCGCTAATTGGTAGCGAACCCCCTTCAACGTAGCTTCGAATTCTACTATATAGTGAATCGATTTATCCGAATCTAACATCGCCTTAATTTGTCCTGTTCGGCCACCTGTTAGACCAATTTCTTCGATATCTTCTTGTTGCTGAATCCATTCTAGTATAGCTGGTAAATCATTTGACGGGAAATGCTTTAGCTGTATTTCATGCTGATCATTTAAATATGCCAACTTTGTCAGCGTTCCCCCAGCGTCTATTCCTATTGCCTTTGTCATACAAATCTCCTTTTTAATCGCCCACTAACACTTTACTCCGTAATATTAGAATGTTCAATTTGCATTTTTGTTTTACTTTGCTTGGTAGAGGATTGATTCCTACTACAACTGTTTGACTTGCTTTTTCTAGTCTAATCTAAACAGCTTTAGTCAAAGCCTGTCATATGTAATCGACTTCAAATACCGGAAACAATGTGTCTCTTTGCATATCAATTTTTACAACAGCCAACGGTTATAATTCCTATCAGATAATACCACTTAATTTTTTCATATTATAGCATAATGGCTATACTTTGAAAATGCTTTCAAAGATATATATCCCCATAGAAATATAGGCAATCAAATGCTTTTACAAATTAGAATAAAAGGATGTTTATTTATGAGGAGACGCTATGCAGAATACAAATGGATTACGAATTTAAGAAAAATAAAATTGCAGAAGAAAGAGGAATAATCCTTTTACAGGTAATAAACGATTATCAACACCGATTCGAACCTGCAAGTAGCTGCAGCTAAAAGATTGCCCTCCGCTTTTAATTACATCTGACTTCAACAATATAATAAAGAGTTCCATTCCTGTAGGCGGGAATGGAACTCTTTTATTATTGATTATTTAATTTAGTATATATCAAGAGCATTTGTGTGATTTCGTCATCCGTTAAGACTTTGAAATAATCTTTTTTCAGTTCTTGACCTAGTACTGTTGCTTGTTCCAGTACATCTAATCCTAACTGTGTTAATGCTAAATAAGAGATACGACGATCTTCAGAGTCTGCTTTTCGAAGACAGTAATTATTGGTAATTAACTTGTCCGATAAATGCGTTAAAGATGCGGGTGCAAACTCTAGATATTTGGCAATATCTGAAGGTCTGCTTGGACCATTATCTTTTAAATAACTAAGAACTAATATATGAGATATGCCTATGTTAACTTGGAAAAGTTTTTTCCAACGCAAAATCATTTTCGCATTTACTTTATCCATCTCATGAAGTAATTCAAATAGGGTTGGATTTTCTTGCATGCTCTTCCACCTCTTTTATATAAATTATTGTGCCGAATAGCCACCATCAATTACTAATTCTGCACCAGTGATGTAGGAAGCTTCATCAGACGCTAAGAATAATGATGCATTCGCAACTTCTTCTGGTTTACCAAGACGGCCCATTGGAGTTGCACGGATTAACATATCCATAGCTTCTTTAAATTGACCTATATTAGCTGTCATAGGAGTTTCAATCACACCTGGGAATACAGTGTTTACTCGGATATTAAATTTACCAAGTTCAGCAGCTGCAGCACGTGCAATTGCTCTTAATGATCCTTTAGAAGCTGTATAAGAGTTTGTACCTGAACCGATTAATGCAGTGTAAGAACATGTGTTAACAATTGATCCTTTACCAGCTTCCTTCATATATGGTTTAACATGTTTGATCCCTAAGAACGGACCAAATGAGTTGATTTTGTGTATCAACGCCCAATCATCTGCAGTAATATCATCAGGTGATTTTTGAGATGAAATACCTGCGTTGTTGATTAAGATATCAATACGTCCATATTTTTCAACGATAGCTTTTGTTAGTTCTGCCCAGTTTTCGTCAGAAGTAACATCAAGTTTCATACCTTCAACGCCATCAATTTCAGCGATTTTATCTAAGTTTTCCTCACTAATATCAGCAGCGATAACTGTTGCTCCTTCTTTAGCAAATAATTCTGCCATTTTAGCTCCCATACCTGATGCTCCACCAGTTACAATTGTAATTTTATTTTCTAATCTACCCATTTGCAAAATCTCCTTTAACGTTAAAAATTTAGACGTCTAAATAATAGCATTTGAAAATTTTTTAAGCAAAAGATTTAAACTTAAATGTAGATTTAATTTTCTATTTTGCCGAATTTGAGATAGGATATAGTTAATGCTTTACATCGAACGGAGGAAGTCCCAATTGAAACAACAAAAAGAATTATATAAAGAAGCAATGGCCGTTTTAAAAGCGACAAGCCGAACTTTCTTTATTCCTATAACCTTTTTAGATAAAGAGTTAAAAACTACTGTTGCAACAGCTTACTTATGCATGCGCGCAATCGATGAAATCGAAGATCATAAAGAATTGCCAAATCAAATAAAAACAGATTTACTAAATGCAACAAGCAAATTATTATTAAAACCTTTTGATAATGAAGCTTATCAAAAATTATTAGAACCATATGCAGATCAATTACCTGAAGTTTCTTTGCGTCTTGCAGACTGGTTATCCCTTTGCCCAGATGAAATTCGAGATACAGTAGCTGCTTCAACTAGTGAAATGGCAGAAGGTATGGCAAAATGGGCAGCTAAAGGCTGGATTGTTAAAACAAAAGAAGATTTAGATGAATATACTTACTATGTTGCAGGTCTTGTTGGCACAATGCTTTCTGATATTTGGCGTTGGGGAGCGGGTATCGAAACAGATCGTGAGCTTGCAATCGGATATGGTCGTGGCTTACAAGCTGTCAATATTTTGCGTAATCAAGAAGAAGATAAAGAACGTGGAGTAAGCTTTGTTCCAGAGGGTTGGACACGCGATGATTTATTTAAATATGCGCAAGAAAATTTAGCTAAAGCAGACGAATATAATAAAAGCATTCCAAAACGTAGTGTATTAATGTTCTGTAAAATCCCATTAGCATTAGCTCATAAAACGCTTGAAGCCATGCTCAAAGGTCATGAAAAGATGACTCGTAAAGAAGTGGAACAAACTGTAGAGGAAGTTACAGCAGAGTAGAATTTTATAGTATGAAAGCTGGTAGCGAATATGCAACCAGCTTTTTTTATACACTACATTGTTTATCCATTACTATTTTTTATAACATGTTCACACAATTTTCGGAAATTATCAATAAATTTATCATTTATTTCTTTTGTTCTTTTTTTAGGACCTTTTGTACGACCTCCAGCTTGACGAATTTTCTGATTAAAATGCCGTGAATATAAAAGCTGATCAATATTCTTCGAAGTATATTGCAAACCATTTTGATTCATCACATAAGCACCCCTAGCTAACACCATCGCGGCGAGTCCATAGTCTTGAGTGATTGTAATGTCCCCTTTATGGATTTGATTGACTAGTGCAAAATCGACTGCATCTGCACCTTTTGACACGATTACGGTTTTCACCCCTTCTATTTCAAAATGGTGAGATGTATCACAAAAGATAATTACTTCTAATTGAAATTCCTTTGCTATTTGAATGGTCTCTGATACAACAGGACAGCCATCGGCATCTATACATATTTTTGACATCTGACTTCCCTCCTATATATAGTTTACCTTATTAGTTAACCTAACATTAATTTGCTAAATTGTCACAATTGTTAGCGTTTTCACGTATAATTATCTATCAATTTTGCATTTTTATAATTTTCAGAGATTGAAAACCCATTTGATTATGTCTAATATATGTTTATAAGTCAAAATTATATGGGGGTTTTTCTTAATGGTAACAACTATGTCAGATTCACAAAAAACAGCAACTGAGTATATTGATAAAGTGTATAACAATCTTAAAGAACATCATGGGCATGAACCTGAGTTTTTACAAGCAGTAAAAGAAATTCTCTATTCTTTAACACCTGTCTTTGCTAAGCGTCCTGAATATATGCAAGCAAGCCTTTTAGAACGAATTGTTGAACCTGAGCGTGTTGTAAAGTTCCGTGTTTCTTGGGAAGATGACAATGGTAAAATCCAAGTAAACCGTGGATATCGTGTACAATACAGTTCTGCAATTGGCCCTTACAAAGGTGGTCTTCGCTTCCATCCATCCGTAAACGAAAGTATCATTAAATTCTTAGGTTTTGAACAAATTTTCAAAAACTCTTTAACTGGCCAACCAATAGGCGGTGCTAAAGGTGGTTCAGATTTTGATCCTAAAGGTAAATCAGATGCTGAAATCATGCGCTTCTGTCAAGCATTCATGACAGAGTTACACAAATATATTGGACCAGATGTTGACGTACCAGCTGGTGACATCGGTGTGGGAGCTCGTGAAATTGGTTTCTTATTTGGTCAATACAACCGCATCCGTGGTGCATATGAACCAGGTGTGATTACAGGTAAATTACCTCGCTTTGGTGGATCTTTAGCTCGTAAAGAAGCTACTGGCTATGGCTGCGTTTACTTCGTACAAGAAATGTTAAAAGAAATTGATATGACATTCAATGGTGCAACTGTTGTCGTATCTGGTTCAGGTAACGTTTCAACTTACGCAATTGAAAAAGCGCAACAATTAGGCGCGAAAGTTGTAGCTTGTTCTGATTCTAATGGCTATATTTATGATCCAAATGGTATCAACTTAGATACAGTTAAAGAAATTAAAGAAGTGCGTCACGGTCGTATTAAAGAATATGTTGAAATACATCCAGATGCAACTTACAAAGAAGGGTGCAATGGTATTTGGACAATCCCATGCCACATTGCCCTTCCATGTGCAACACAAAATGAAATCGATGAAGGGTCAGCAAAAATCCTTGTAAAGAATGGCGTGAAAGCTGTTGGTGAAGGTGCTAATATGCCATCTACTCTACAAGCAATTAATGTCTACTTTGAAAATAAAGTACTATTTGCTCCTGCCAAAGCAGCAAATGCAGGTGGTGTAGCCGTTTCAGCATTAGAAATGGCACAAAATAGTATGCGTCTATTCTGGACTTTTGAAGAAGTAGACGAAAAACTACATGACATTATGAAATCAATTTATCTAAACAGTGTAGAAGCTTCGAAAGAATTTGGTCATGAAGGAAATCTATTAATCGGTGCGAACATTGCAGGTTTCTTAAAAGTAGCCGACGCAATGATCGGACAAGGTGTAATTTAAATCAATAAATCAATTTTCTAAAGTAGTAAATCCATATGGGTTTACTACTTTTTTATCATTTTATTTATTTATTTGTGCTATTTTTCCTTTTTTTAAGATTTTTTTCACTATTACCAATAACAATAACTTACAATAACATTGAAATGGGGGTATGAAAAATGGAACTGATTTACAAAGGAAAAACAAAGGATGTATTTAAAGTAGATGATAGTCATTTAGTATTACAGTTTAAGGATGATGTTACTGGTGAAAATGGGGTATTTGATCCAGGTGCAAACACTGTTGGGTTGACGATTGATGGTGCGGGTCGCGCTGGTCTTAGCTTAACAACATTCTTTTATAAGAGACTAAATGCTATCGATGTTCCGACACATTTTATTTCTTCAAACATCGATGAAGCTACAATGACTGTGAAACCTGCAACTGTTTTTGGCAAAGGGCTAGAAGTTATTTGCCGATTCCTTGCAAATGGTAGTTTTTTAAAACGTTATGGTGCTTATGTTGAAGATGGCCAAGAACTCGACTCGTTCGTTGAAGTAACGATAAAAGACGATGAACGACAAGATCCGCCTATTTCAAAGGACGCATTAGCTATGCTAGAAATTTTAACTGAAGAAGAATATGAAGTATTAAAACAGCATACTATTGACATTTCAAATTTTGTAAAAACTGAATTAGCCAAAAAAGGGTTAACTCTACACGATATTAAGTTAGAATTTGGCCGTGACGCAAAAACTGGCGAAATATTATTAATCGATGAAATATCTGGTGGGAACATGCGCGCTTATAAAGGTAAAGAATACATTGAACCATTAGAACTCGAAAAAATAATGTTAGCGAATTAATACACTATACCTAACGATAGATCCCTCTTCTTCCGGATATAACGTTAGGTTTTTTTCTCTGATTTATCTGAAATATTTTACTTTACGAAATATACGATTTATAATAAAAATAATTCGTATTACGTAATAAAGGAGTGTTTCAATTGATAGATAATATATTAAAACGTCAAGATGTTCCTGTTGCTGAGACTTGGGATTTATCAGATCTAGTTCCAAATGAAGAGGCATACAATGCCGGTGTCAAAAAAATCCTTGAAGATGCGAAAAATTTCAACACCAAATATCAAGGTCATATTACAGATGCAAAGCAAATTGTAGATGTTATTTCTGATTATGAAGCTTTAGTTGAAGCAAGTATTCCATTTGGTTCATTTGTTGAATTAGACCTTGAAGTCGATCAAACAAATGATGCTTCACAAATTCGTACAAGTAAATTTGGAACAATTTCTTCCCAAATCGCTAGCTTAGTATCTTTTGTACATAGCGAAATTTTAGAATTACCTACTGAATTATTAGAAGAAGCGATTAAATTAGCACCGAGCTATTCTCACTATATAAATCGCTTAATCGATAAAAAAGCGTATCAACTACATCCTGAAGTTGAAAAAACTTTAGCTGCACTTGGTTCTACTTTTGATGCCGCTTATGGTTTGTACAATACTGCGAAATTAGTTGATATGAAATTTGAAAACTTCACTGTTGGTGATCAAAGTTACCCATTAAGCTACAACCTTTTTGAAGGCGATTGGGAATTAGAATCAGATACCGATGTTCGTCGTCAAGCTTTTAAAGCTTTTTCTGAAAAGCTTGCTAACTATCAACATACAACAGCTAAAACTTATAACACTCATGTTCAAACAGAAAAGACTATAGCTGATTTACGTGGTTATGATTCTGTAACTGATTATTTGTTATTTGACCAAGAAGTTGATCGTGATTTATACAATCGTCAAATAGATGTCATTATGAAAGAATTAGCTCCTCATATGCGTCGCTATGCAAAACTTTTACAAAAAGAACATGGCTTAGAAAAAATGACATTTGCCGATTTGAAAATTTCACTAGATCCAAACTATGAACCATCCATTACAATCGAAGAATCAAGAGATTATATGAAAAAGGCGCTTGCTGTTATGGGTGAAGATTATCTCGAAATGATTGATCGTGCATTTGATGATCGCTGGATTGACTTTGCAAATAATGAAGGTAAATCTACAGGTGCATTCTGTGCTAGTCCATATGGTTCGCATTCCTATATTTTAATTTCTTGGACACAACGCATGAATGAAGTCTTTGTATTAGCTCATGAGCTTGGTCACGCTGGTCACTTCAGAAATGCGCAAAAAAACCAATCACTATTTAATAGTGAATCATCTACTTATTTTGTAGAATCACCATCAACTATGAATGAAATGCTGGTGGCTAACTATTTGTTAAATAATTCAGATGACCCTCGCTTTAAACGTTGGGTGATTGCTACAATTATTGCACGTACTTACTACCATAATTTTGTTACACACTTATTAGAAGCAGCTTATCAACGTAAAGTGTATGAATTAGTAGATGCTGGAGAAAGTGTGAATGCAACAATTTTAAACAATTTAAAACGCTCTGTTTTAGAAGAGTTCTGGGGAGAAGACGTAGAAATTAATGAAGGTGCAGAGCTAACTTGGATGCGTCAACCACACTATTACATGGGCTTATACCCTTACACTTATAGTGCTGGGCTTACGATTTCTACACAAGTTTCACAACGTATTTTACATGAAGGTCAACCTGCAGTAGATGACTGGATAAAAGTTCTTCAAGCCGGTGGTACTAAAACACCTGTTGAATTAGCTCAAATGGCTGGTGTAGATATTACAACAGACAAACCACTGCAAGATACTATTGCCTTTATCGGCTCGTTAATTGATCAATTAGAAACATTGACTGAAGAAATTCATCAAGTTAAATAATACATTACTTATTTAATTATCGAAATAAGTATTGAGTAAATAAACAGCGTATCGCTACAGTTCCTTTTCTGTGACGATTCGCTGTTTTAGATTTAGCAACTTGTTCAATATTTATAACGATTAATTTGCGATACATCATTTTCATTTCCAGCATTTTTTATAACTTCCTGATAAACTTGAATTGTTTTAGCATACATAGTATCAATGGTGAAATGTTTTTCAAATGTAGCTCTACTATTATCTCCGAGTTGCTTGCGTAAGCTTATATTTTCAATTAATAATGTTATCGCTTTCTGAATTCCTGAAATACTATTGTCAACTAAGAGTCCTGAGTGCTGATCTATTATTAATTCGCTAACTCCTCCCACATTGGAAGCTATTGTGGGGATGCACGCTCTCATAGATTCAATAATAACCAGTGGTAATCCCTCATAATCAGATAACAAAACATTAATATCTGCTTGTTCTAGGAATCTTTCTACATCATTTCTTACACCTAGAAAAGAAATTCGATCTTGTAGATTTTGGTCATTCTTTCGTTTTTCATTCTGCTCTCTATTCGGACCATCCCCAATTAAAATCAATTTCCAAGGTATCTCTTGCATATTGGAAAGTGCTTGAATTAATAAATCTTGACGCTTTGGTGTTGCAAATCGAGCAATCATTATAATAAGTGGTGTGTTATTTGATATTTTTTCTGTAGTTTTTTGCGTGGGAATACCGTTGTGAATCGTTTCCATCTTCTCCTGCAAAACAAGCTTTCTTTGAAGGGCTAGTTGATAGTCATAAGTCGATACGGTAATAATTTTTGAAGTGTGTTTTGCTAAATACTTTTCAACCTTTTCTAAGATAAGGCGTTTCATTTTCGATACACCTTCACTAAAAGACCAGCCGTGTACTGTAAATACTGTTGGAATACCCAGTGATTTTGCTGCAATTCTACCAATCACTCCTGCTTTTGAAGAATGCATAGCAACTAAATCAGGTTGAAAAGATTTTAGTCTCTTGCGTATTTCAATAATTGCTCTGAAATCCTTCCATAAATGAAACTTCCTTTTCATAAAGTACAATGGTTCTATTTCAACACCCAAATCTTGTATCTCTATGATTTGCTGAATAAAAGGTTCATTTGATGTAAGTATTAATATCTGATGTCCATTTTTATGAAGTTGTTTCACTAATTCGATTAAATGGGATTGTTCTCCTCCTATTTCATCAAGCCTCGAAATTAGTTGTACTATTTTCATAGTGATTATCCTTTCTTTTTGTATTACAAACTAAACTCTAGCATGTTTTCAAATACTGCTAATCAATTAATTTGAAAACAAAACTATATAAAATGCCAAACATTAGTGCATTACAATTAAGAAATACGATTAAAATCCTTACTATGTATACTTATCCTCCCTCATATAAATTATTAAGTCACTATTTTTATGCAAAAAAGGACTGAAACTGTATTTTAGCTTCAATCCTTTTACTTAATGCTACTAAGACATCTATTAAAGAAATTTATTTCGTTATATTTCTTACTTGGCGTTTTTTTGTCCATAAACCTACAATGATTAATAAAATCACACTTAAGATTGGGACAATTTGTTCCATCATTGGGAACGTAGATTCAACTATGCGATGTCCGTATTTATCATCTATTACCATTGTTCCTGCAGTGTAAGCAATTAATAATGCACCAATCCAAATAAGAATCGGGAATTTCTCCATTAATTTGATAATAATCTGACTACCAAAAACAATTAAAGGAATACTTACAAGCAAACCTAATGCGACAAGACCATTATGTCCGTTTGCTACACCTGCAATCGCAAGGACATTATCTAAACTCATTACAAAGTCTGCTACGATAATGGTACGAACTGCTGCCAATAAATTATTACCACTTTTAACATCCGGATCTTCTTCGCCTGATTTTAATAAATCAAACGCTATATAGAATAATAATAGACCGCCTACCACTTTTACAAATGGTATTTGTAATAACCAAACAGCGGCAAATGTTAATACTATTCTTAAACCAATGGCACCGGCTGTACCAATGATAATTGCTTTTTTTCTTTGATTTTTTGCTAAATTACGGCATGCAAGTGCTATAACGACTGCATTATCACCGCTTAGAACAATATCTAACAAAATAATTGAGGCTATTTTTGTCAGGAATGCTGCATCCATTTATTCTCCTACTTTCTAAAAATGCTATCTTGTATAATTCTACTCTTTTCCCATGAAATGAAAAGCGAAAACTATATTTTTTTAGGATAATTTTCTTTTATAGCTGTCATCAATTATTCTATACATTTTTACAAACATTCACTACATTTCTAAATCAGTTTACGATTTATGCAAGCGATTTATGCTAGTATTAACTTTTCATCTGAAAAGAATCGTTCCATAGATCCTAGTTTTCCCCTTCTTCTTCAGAAGTATTTAGATGTATTTTTTTATTCTTTTTGTTAATACTGCATTATAGTTCTTTCTTTAAATAGACCTAACCTTTTCACTCTGGTAAAAGAAAGGAAACTAGTCATGCTATCACAAGAAACAATGGATATTATTAAATCTACTGCACCTGTTTTAGAAATACATGGTAAAGACATTACAACTGTTTTTTATAAAAGATTATTTGAATCGCATCCGGAACTGTTAAATATTTTTAATCAAACAAACCAACGAAAAGGACGCCAACAATTAGCATTAGCAAATACGGTATACGCAGCTGCAGTTCATATTGAAAAATTATCTGAAATCATGCCAGTTGTAAAACAAGTTGCTGAGAAACACCGAAGTCTTGGCATTAAACCTGAACATTATCCAATCGTTGGTGAAAACTTATTAAAGGCCATTAAAGAAGTTCTAGGAGACGCAGCCACTCCTGAAATTATGAACGCTTGGACTGAAGCATACGGTGTTCTTGCTGATGCATTTATTTCAACAGAGGAAACTTTATATAAAGAATCAGAAAACAAACAAGGTGGGTGGCGATTCTTTAAAGACTTCAAATTAGTTGATAAGGTCACAGAAAATAAATTAGTCACTTCATTCTACTTTAAACCGGCAGATGGTGCACCTCTTCCAGATTATAAACCAGGTCAATATATTACTGTACATGTAACAATTCCAGGTGAAAAATATACGCATAATCGTCAATACAGTTTATCAAAAGCATTTGACGGCGAAAACTATCGAATTTCTGTTAAACGTGAAGTTGTAAATGAACCAGTCGGAATCGTATCGAACTATTTACACGATCATCTCAATATTGGAGATATACTTCCTATTAGTGCTCCTGCGGGTGTATTCTTCTATCAATCAAAACCAGATACTCCTGTTACATTTTTAGCTGGTGGTATTGGTATTACTCCACTGATGAGTATGCTACAAATAGCTGTGAAAGAAAATAATGCTCCCATCAATTTTGTTCAAAGTGCCAATACTACAGATTTAGTTGTATTTAGTAAACCTTTACATGATATAGCACAACAATACTCTAATTTAAATTATTTCGAATTGATCACCGAAACATCTGGATATATTTCGAAGGAATTTTTAGAACAGTATGTAGATTCATCAAGTGATGTTTATTTATGCGGATCAGTACCATTTATGCTAGCAATGATCAAGCACTTGCTTGTAATTGGCGTTTCTAAAAACCGAATTTACTATGAATTCTTCGGACCTTCAATGGCACTTGATATTGAAACATAATTTTTTAAAAGTAAGGATTAATAATAGCACTTTCCCGCAGGAATCGCTTCTTTTCTCTCAAGTAAGAATGCATGAATAAAAGAGCGTCAATGAATCGGCGCTCCTTTTTGTATGTGGTAGTAAATTAAATTTTATCATTATTCCTTTTTAACACTATTCTGTTTAAGATGAGTTAACGCTACTATTTTAATCGATGTCGCCAGAATATAACCGACAACAACAATATATATAAAGGACTTTTGCATTTGATTGAGAAAAATAAGATACGTAATGCAAATCATCAAAATAGTGTACATTAGAATATCAAACCAAATTTTCTGTTCTTTATTCTCCATATCATTTCACCTTTCGCAAAAGGATTTACTTTATACATTGCTATACCCGATATATTCTACAATACACATGCAAACACCCTCCAAATAATTTGACTTTTTGGATTTTATACTAACTTTTCATATATAATTAATATTGCATTTACAATTTTACAAAGAAGGAGAATTTAGCATGAAACCAAAACTCTTAGTTATGAGAGAAATTGAAAATCATACAATGGACCAATTAGCTGAGCACTTTGAAATCGATTACCAACCATCTTGTTCTCAAGAACAGTTACAAAACTTAATACAAGATGCACAAGCGCTATTAACAATGGGTGCAACTATTGACGAAGAGCTCATAAAAAATGCGCCTAATTTAAAAATTGTAAGTAATATTAGTGTTGGCTACGATAATTTTGATACAGATGCGATGAAAAAAGCTGGCATTATCGGGACACATACACCATACATTTTAAATGATAGTGTTGTAGATTTGACATTTGGTCTCATGTTAAGTGCTGCTAGAAGAATTTCAGAACTCGACTCTAAGGTTAAAAAAGGACTTTGGACAGTAAAAGCTGATATAAACTACTACGGATTAAATGTTCATCATAAACAATTGGGAATTATCGGTATGGGGCGAATTGGTGAAGACCTAGCAAAATGTGCAAAAATGGGGTTCTTAATGGATGTTTGCTATAACAATCGTCATAAAAAACCTGAACTAGAAGAAGAAAATATCATCTGGAAACCGTTAGAACAGCTACTTCAAGAATCAGATTTTATCGTTATGCTTACGCCTCTTACAGAAGAAACAAAAAACATGATGGATGCCTCAAAATTTAAACTGATGAAAAATACCGCTATATTCATTAATATGTCGAGAGGTGCGACAGTAGACGAAAAAGCATTATACAATGCCTTAAAAAATAAAGAAATCTACGCAGCAGCTTCTGATGTTTTTGTACAAGAACCCGTTGATTCTGGCAATCCTCTACTCCAATTGGATAACTTTACTGCTACTCCTCATATTGGTTCGGCGAGCCATGAAACAAGAAACAACATGTCACAACTTGCAGCAGAAAATCTGATTGCGGTTTTTATTAATGGTAAAAATCAAAATGTTGTACCTGAATTACAGTTCCTTGTTAAATAATATGAATAGAAGCTACAGCATTCTCTATGATTATGCTTATCCTGTTCTGCCAAAGTTACCCTCACAAATTGAATTATTTCGAACAATATCTAAATGTGATGTATACTAAGATGAGAATAAGTTGTTCATAAGAATTTGCATGTAAAGGACGTAACAATAAATGGATGTAAATAAAAGTTCAGGTAAAAACTCTAGTTTTCTTACTAATGATGAATTAGCTGTATATGAATTTGCATTTCGCGATGAATTTAATGGTATGCATATTCCTCAGGAAAAACAGGAGTATTATATTGAAAAAATACTTAATGCCAATGAGGACGCCATTTTACATTTAAGAAAAAAAGGCGCGATTGCGATATCTAGAGAAGTCTTACAAGAAGATAATATTTTTGGGGCATAATAGGTAAAATAAGCAAAAAGGTCGAACATTAACTACTATATCAGTGGTTTGTTCGACCTTTTTATACTATTTATTTTTTCAATTTTGGATAGCCAATGATTATGGCTACAATTGCGCAAATCCCCATCAAAATTGGGTAAAACGAATATTGCATCATCTCGATTGTTGAAATCCCCGCAACACTTGCTGCAGCTAGAAGTTGGGGTGAATACGGCACGAATCCTTGCCATACACTAGCGAAAATATCCAGTAAGCTGGCAGATTTCCGGTGATCCACTTCATATTCGTCTGCAATTTTTTTGGCAAGAGGTCCTGTCATTAGTATGGCGATTGTATTATTTGCTGTTGATATATCCGTCACACTCACAAGAGAAGCAATACCAAACTCTGCTCCTTTTTTCGAGCGAATACGTTTTGAAATGGAGTAAAGTAAGTACTGAATACCACCATTATGTTGAATCAATGCAACAAGCCCACTGATTAATATTGCAATAATCGCTATATCTTCCATTCCCATCATACCGTTACTTACAGCTTTGATGAATGAAATAACCGTAAATTTCCCGTTGATAAATCCTATTAATCCAGAGACTAAAATACCTCCGATTAATACTTTTAATACATCGATACCGATTAATGCAGCAATCAGTACAAGTACATATGGAATTACCGAAACAATTGAATAATCATAGTTTCCTTTTAAAGCATGTCCCTTACCTATCGTCATGAATCCTAGAATAATTGCCGTTACAATGGCAGCAGGTAATACAATACGAAAATTCACTTTAAATTTATCTTTCATATCCGTACCTTGTGTTCGTACTGCTGCAATTGTCGTATCAGAAATAACCGATAAATTATCACCAAACATTGCACCACCCACTACAGTAGCCATTGCAAGTGCCATTGAAATACCAGTCGCATCAGCAATTCCCACTCCAATTGGTGCTAGAGCAACAACAGTCCCCATGGAAGTCCCCATAGAAAGGGAGATAAAACACCCAATGAAAAATAAACCTACTAATAGGAAATTTTGAGGTAAGTACGTTAACCCCAAATTAACAGTCGATTCAACTGCTCCCATTTCCTTTGCTACATTTGAGAAAGCACCTGCAAGTACAAATATAACCACCATAAGCATTACATTTGCATCGCCTGCTCCCTTCGTGAAAATTTCAATTTTCTTTATCATCTTTTCTTGACGATTCATAAGAAAAGCGAGAATACAACTTACTCCTACTGCTACATTTAAAGGCATCGCCGTAAAATCATTAGCTAAAATGCCTGTTCCTATAAATAAAAGTACAAATACAACAAATGGCAAAAGTGCCCATTTATTGCCTTTTTCAATCTTTTCCATGTATAAAAAATACCCCCTACCGAGATTGGGCTAAATTTAAATCAGACAAATTTAATCATACTGAAAAGATGTGAATTTGTAAATTTTTTATATCTTTCGAATATTCACTATAAAGCCTTATTAGGTAGTCCCTTTTTTATATATTTTCTCGTACTAATAGTTTTTCTTCAATTGAGTTTCTCGTTATTTTGATAAAATTAATCAATCCTAATACAAAGAAAATAATACTAACGGTTAATGCAATGTATCTTAACCCCAACACTTCTGTAAATATCCCAACAATACTAATAGCAAAGATACCTACAGCGGACGCATAAATTGTAAAAATACTTGTAAACCTTCCAAGACCATTCGCTAATATTTGATACCCAGATACTTTCTAATAATGAAATACGATTACGATCCATATCATCCACTCGTATTTTTATTTACAAAAAAACCCCACCCCCAAGACATTAGTCTTAGGTACGGGATAGTGGATTCTACGATACGTGTTGCCAACCTAGTTTACTGCTACATTACTGTGCGGAGCTACGACGTTTTACCTAACGCTTATACTGTTACCCTTATAACTGTAGTTCCCGTCACACAATCATTCTAATAAGAAATCCCATTTGATACTCCGAGACTTGGTTCAATATTTCGTTCTTGCTCTCTTTCATCTACCCAAGCTCTCTAAAAAGAACATCCATATCTACTCTTCTCTTCTTAGTATTTCGAAAAATTATAACTTAGGTGAAATTTAATTATCAATATATTTAGAATATACATTATAGTTTTCTACATACATAAATCATTTCATAACTATTTTCATCGATTGGCGTTTCATTCCAGTCTTTATATATTCCAAGAATTTCAAACCCATTGTTAGATAATATTCTTTCCATTTCTTTTGGAAAAACGTAGCGCAAAGTGATATGAGTTCTTTTTTCATTTACATTAACACCATTCACTCCTGCAAATTTCCGAATAGTCGTGTAATGTTGAAGCTGAGTAAGAGCATCATAACGGCTAATCGTATAAACATCAACCTTTTGTTGTGAAACCTGGTCTATATAGCTTCTCCAGTATTCCTCTGTAGGTGGTTGTAATAATTCATCTAAACTTGGAAATCTAGTTCCGAAAATGAATAAACCTCCATCGTGCAAATGCTTATGTACGGATGATAGCAAGCCATCTAGTGCATTATTCGTTAAAAAATGCTGGAATGAGTTGCCAACAGTAAAGATCAAGTTACTTTTCACATCTAAATTTAAATTAGTACAATCTTGTTTTTCCCACTTTATATTTAATTCAAGTTCAGAGGATTTCTTTTCAGCTGCTCTTAACATCCCTTCATGAACATCCACACCGATTAACTCTTGTCCGGCTTTAGCTAAAGGGATTGTAGCCCTTCCAGTCCCGCATGCAATATCAATGATTGGCCCATCAATCGTTGATGCATACTTCTCTAAAAATTTTATGTCCTCATGATACATATCATTTTCTTGATCATATAAAACGGCATCTTCGTATTCCTCAAAATTGTCGATTCCCATAAACTATTCTCCAATTCTTTTAGCAAAAATATTCCTTACAAAGTTCTCTTTAAAATCAGTATATTCATTAATGCCAATTGACTTTTTATTTATATAAGCTAGCTTTATATTCAAGTATTCTTTTCTAACATCTTCGTGTTCGTTTAAATAATCTCTGAAAAAGATTAGATTGTTCCATAACTCTCCATTATATTCAACCAAGTGGATAAAATGTGTTTTGACTTCATTCGTATCATCTGTGAATTTTGCGAAGACAATCTCATTCGATCTTTCTACTCGTAACCGTAAAAATCCACTTTCTTTTAGCCCTTTTATAAGTTCTCCATCTAATAATTCCAAATCATTAACACCCATTAAAATATCAATAATTGGCTTTGCAGGCATTTCGACTATGGCAGTGCTTCCGATGTGTTCAATTTGATTTTCGTTCACATTTGTATGAAGGAGAATATCTTTTTTCACCCTGGAAAACTCATCTTTCCATTCAATTTCGTAAGGCACGATTTTAACTTCATTTTTACCTAGCCCTAGTTTCATATTATTCTCCTCCATATTTTTCGATTGAACTTTGTTAAGTTGTCAAAACGAACTTTTGGAATTTATCTTCTTCCTCTGAAAATGGATTATGATTACTTTCTTCGAAAATAGTGAAAGTTGCATTAGGAATTAAATTTGCAATTTCAGCTCCATGTTTCATGGGACATTGGGAGTCAAACTTACCAGAATAGATAAAGCTTGGTACTGTAACACTTTGTAAATCCTCTCTAATATCATATGTAGGATATTCAACTTTTCTAAAAAAGGTTAAGCGATTTCCAACTGTCTTGCCGCTGTTTGGCTTTCTAAGAGATTCTTTTAATTTTTCTTCAGAATGAAAAGACATCAAGGACCATTCATAGCTAATCTTTTTTCGTATTTCTAGCGGGGTTAAAGGATCATTCAACTGATCCATAATTTCAACTATTCGATTGAAGTGAGGATTTTGAGGACAATAGATACTATCTGGATCTACGCCGTATTCAAAACTTGCAGCTGCTCCACCAGCAATAATTTTCGTCAGTGATTGTGGTTTATTTATTGCATACTTCAAAGCAAGCATTCCACCAGTCGAATGACCAGCAAATCCCCATTTGTCGATATTTAAAGCTCCACGAATTGCTTCTAAGTCAAGCACTGATTCGTCCATACTAAATCTGCTGTCGTCCGTAACTTTTACCGAATTCCCTGCTCCACAAAGATTAATTAAGTAAACATGATACTTTTCCGTGAATGGGTTTGCAAAATTATTCCCACGCTCATCATAAGCACTATATAGATGTGTGACTGCTAAGGGTTCCCCTTGTCCTTTTTCAAACAGTTCAAATCTTCCTCTTGTCGTATCTATAAATCGCTTATTCCACATGTTATGACCCCCTACTATATTGTTTTTCATAAAACATCGCTTCATATTGTTCCATCTTCCCGATAATGCTCTCCACCTTGTTACCGTATATATAAGTATCTTAATAGTTGATTCTTAGTATAAAAACCCGCCTGATGATATACATGATTTGCGCTATCATTTGTGTTTGATACGCATAATTGGATTTTATCTATACTTTCATACATAAAAATACGAGTTAACACTTCTTTTAATAGAATTGTTCCAAGTCCTTGATTTTGGAAGTGTGGACTTACGGCGATAAATTCGATAGATGCCTCACCATGTTCAGGAGCAACTTCAAAATATGCATATCCCTGTATATTCCCTTTATCATCTTTTAATATACGCAACTCCTGCTGTTCATTGATCCGATTTAGTATAGTTTTTGCATCATAATATGTATTTGGGAAAGCTTTATTATGTATATTTGCAAATCTCTCGAAATCTGAAATTTGGAATAGATCACTTTTTATATTTTTAAGAGGTATAAAATTTTCTCTCTCAATCTGTAATACAAGATGCTTTCCCGTTTGGGCAGCATTAATTTCTTTCATAATTGAAAGAGCCCCTTTATTTTGCTCGTTGATAAAGAAGTAAAATGTATGAATAGAGGGATATTTCCCTTGGATTTCATGCCATAATTTCATACTAATTTGTTGAGGATTTAAATCTGTTTTAACAAAGGGTCCCCATACTTCAGCGCTTGCTGATTCTTCATCAATATCAAGACCAATAGCCGCCATTACACCATCAAGATCTTCAACTATTAAAAATGTCTTTCTCCCATTTTTATCTATAAAATCTTCTTCCAATGATTGAAGTATTTCTTCATACGATTCGCCGCAATAACCGATATGGTGATTTTGATTTTGATTTAAGCCGCATAAAAATTGGGCCAATATTGCAAAATCAGTTGCTCTACTAATACTTATTTCCATTATTTTCACTCCATTAATACTTTTTAATTAGATTGTTTTATTTTGTTACTTTTCAACTTTCATACTATTTATTTCCATATAAAATCTAAAACTCCTTCTCATTAGTCATAATTCATTTCAATCATCATCTTTGATCTGAGCAAGTTAAAATTGGATTTACCCTGTTAGTGAGCTATCTGAAGGGGTTATTCATTATACAAAAATAGCCTCGTTGGCAAGCATAATATTTCTAACTATTATATTTGGAGTGCTAATCTATACGAATATTTTTTGATTAACTAACGAACCACAAAATACCCAAAATTTCTAATTAAATAAAAAGAGATACCTCAATTTTAATGAGATATCTCTTTTCTTTAATAAGTTCCACCTAATGAAATTATAAGCAGTACAATAAGCCCTATAATAAATGCCCCAAATATGATTCCTGGAATGATAAGCGTAAAAAATGCTTTCCAGTTTGAAAAACGATGTGCAATTGCAACACCCGCAACACTGATTACAAAGGACCAAATTCCAGCTGCAATGGAAACTAACATAAATACGATTGCTGAAATAATCGTTACGGCTGAAAACTCTATACCTGTATCAAAATAAGTTAGGGGCGAGTTAGCCATCCATAAAAGCAGAAATGGCGCTATCCCAATGGTTGGCACATAAGATAAACTTGTAGCCTTAAAAATATCTTCAAAGTTACCTTTTCCTCCAAAAATTTTACCTACAAGCCATGTAAAGAATGTACTGATTGTAACAGAAAAAATACCTATAAAAGGTCCTACCAAAATACAAGTAAGAAGCAGAATCCATGTCGAATAAGTAGGATAATAATCTGAAGCTGCTAAACCTGTTATACCACTAGCTATTCCACCTAATAGCACAAAAATTAATGAATATGTCCATTTTTTATGATCTATTAAATATTGAGCCGTCTTTTTGGGGTGTAACCAAGTAGAGAAAAAAGGTTGAATCTTATAATTTTGAGGTTGTTCTTGAGGTTGGTTCATTAAATATTATGTCTCTCCTTCCAATATAGTATTAATTTTAACAGAAAACCTCTGTAAAATAGAGAAAATTTTTAATGAACCATTCTGAAATTAGCAAAACTATAATAATACTTCATTAAAATAAGGCCCTATATGTTCAATATAAAGATCCGCATCTTCCTTTGAACCTAATGTAAGAATAGTACGATAACCATCTATTTTAAGTGTAGCATTAATTTGATGTTTCTTTAATTGCTCTTGAATTTGTTCTGTTGTTAAAATATCGAAATGTATAAGAACCCCAATTTCAAGTAAATCAAAAGGTTCTCCTTTGGTATTTACTGCATAAATTTTTTCTACTTTTTGCGTTTCTTTTGAAACAAGAATTTGACTAACACGGAATTTGTTCTCCAATACTTTCATCCACTTTCTATCTTATATTAATTTGAAGTATTATCTACTTTGCAATGATAAATGGCTATTTCTTTTATTATAACAAATAAGGCTATAGCGTTACGCTATAGCCTTTAACTTCTTTAGATATATTTATTTCACCTCAATAACAAAGATATACGAAGCTCTGCCATTTTTCCATTTAGCAAAAATTTCGATGACATGTTTTCCTTTATCAGATGGCAGCGCTATTTCAGAATCCTTAACTGGAAGTGTTTTAGTCTGATTTTGGCCTTCCCATAAGTTTGCCGTTATAGTCGGGTTAGAAGCATCGCTAAATTTGACAGTTGCTGTTGAGTTGGGCCCAACAGACTGTGCTATTAAATCTTCTCCAATGCTTATTGGATCAGCAGCATCAGCAATAACTCCTCTATTTGAAAATAAACCTTTTGTTTCCCATTTATATCCTCCTCTTGAAGCATTGATTGTTTGATTTTTAATTTCCACTGAAATATTTGGTGGCTCATCTGGTATGCTCGAACATCCCGAGATTTCAAATAAGATAAACAAAAAAGCTACAAACATATACCTCCACTTTCTCACCTTTCCATCCCCTTTTATTAATATTTATATAAAAATCCCAGTAAACATATATCTACTGGGATCTCGTTGATTTAATTATTTACCACCTATAGACTGTTCCCCTTCCTTGTCTACTAGAAGTACCCGTTTCTCAGCATCAATAAGCTCACATGCCGTAGATAAGCCCGCAAGCCCTGCCCCGATAATAATCACATCATATTTCATCAATCCCCCCTTATGATTTATTGTACAAATGGTTAAGTATGGCTACCTTTGATTATTTAGACTCTGTTCAAACCCCGACTAATGGGTTGTACATTCAAAATTTTACAAAATAATATATTTTAAGTATTAATTTACAGTATAATTTGATTAAATTACGAAAAATAAAAAAATTAATTAAAAGTGAGTGTGTATATCATGATTGAATCTTTTACCCTTCCTATATTTAATTATCAAAGAAAAATCCAAGTTTACTTACCTAATAATTATAGGGAAGTAAATAAAACATACCCTGTGTTATATATGCATGACGGACAAAATGTTTTCGAAAATAAAGATGCAATTGAAGGAATTGCTTTAGAAATTAATCAATATTTAGAACAAAATAAACTGGATATTATAGTAGTTGCTATTGACCAAAACACTTACTGTGATGAAAGGATAAATGAATATTGTCCATGGCCCAACGGAGCATTTAGCGAGAAATTTATAGGTAATAAGAGCTTATCAGGCGGAAAAGGAAAGGAATATGTAGATTTTATTGTTAATGAATTGAAACCTTTAATAGATTGTAACTATCGTACTGAGGAAACTCAAACATATATGGCAGGAATCTCCCTCGGAGCTCTAATATCAACTTACGCAGCTTGCTGTTATTCTCATGTATTTAAACGAGTTGCAGCAATTTCATCTGCATATTATCGTAATCAAGAAGAAATTGAAAAACTTTTAAAAACGAGTAATCTAACACACTTAGAAAGATTCTACCTAGACTGCGGAACAAAGGAATCAGGAGAAAACGATGAAATTAGCCAACTGTTTTTATTATCCAATAAGACAATCTATGAAATCTTAAGTGAAAAAGATGTGACATTACAGTTTAATATTATTGAAAATGCTGAACATCATTACAAAGCTTTTAAAGAACGCGTTCCTAACTTTATCACTTACTTGACTACTGAATCGGTTTAGTAAAAGGATCATTTTAGTTAAAGAGAAAATAGATTCGCTAAAGAGTTTTAGGCAAAATAAGTTGCGGATAAATGGGGTAAAGTGTTATTAAATACTAAATTACCCCTAAAGATGTTCACACACTTAGGTTATGGCGTAGAAACGGATTCCCTTCGTTAGAATCTCCATGATAACTTAGATCTTCTCGCCTCAACTAGTTAATGTTAGTAGAGACAAACAACTATTAGCAGGCTTGCATACATTTCATTATGTTAATTAGATGTCAGTCCTTATAGTTGCTTTGTCTTTTTTCCAAAAGCTATCCATCTTCCATCAATATCTTCAATCACAAATTCCTTATTACTATAATCGGTATTAGATAATGAACGAACTATTTTTACTCCAGAATTATTATATTCTTCTTGAAGTTCTTCTTGATTGTCAGTAATAAAATATGCGTCATACCCATAACCATATAAAATTCTATTGGGTACTACCTCTTTACCGTTTGAATTCGTCAATATTATTTCGGTTGAATCTCGATATAAGCAAATATGTGGTTCCTTTGATTCCATATAAGGTACGGCTTTAAAACCCATTTTTTTCGTAATAGTTTGCTGTTTTCAATATGTCTTTTGATGGAAAGATGCAATGTGACTCTAATAATAATTTCTGCATTTATTTTCCCCTTTAATATTCTTTATACTAAATTTCTTCAAGATAAGAATTAACAAATAACTTTTAACATCTGCTAATTTACCAAAACACCTCACATTTAACAATCATTTTGTCATAAGATTTTAGAAAAATATAAAAAGCCAAGGAAAACAAATGTTTTCCTTGGCTTTTCATCTACGTTCTAGTATTTAACGAATATTTATGACCCCTACGAGATTCGAACTCGTGTTACCGCCGTGAAAGGGCGGTGTCTTAACCGCTTGACCAAGGGGCCAATATATGGCGGAGAAGGAGGGATTTGAACCCTCGCGCCGGTTACCCGACCTACACCCTTAGCAGGGGCGCCTCTTCAGCCTCTTGAGTACTTCCCCATATGGCTCCGAAGGCAGGACTCGAACCTGCGACCCTCTGATTAACAGTCAGATGCTGCTACCAACTGAGCTACTTCGGAATAATGAAATGGTGCCGGCGAAAGGAGTCGAACCCTCGACCTACTGATTACAAGTCAGTTGCTCTACCAACTGAGCTACACCGGCATATCATGGTGGGTCGGGACGGAATCGAACCGCCGACACTTAGAGCTTCAATCTAATGCTCTACCAACTGAGCTACCGACCCATGATAATGATATTTTTTATTCTTTTTTAAAAAAAATGGCGGTCCGGACGGGACTCGAACCCGCGACCTCCTGCGTGACAGGCAGGCATTCTAACCAGCTGAACTACCGGACCATTTTGGTTGCGGGGACAGGATTTGAACCTGCGACCTTCGGGTTATGAGCCCGACGAGCTACCGAACTGCTCCACCCCGCGATAGTAATATTAACTTGATTGAAAAATGGAGGAGGAAGAGGGATTCGAACCCCCGCGCGGTTTGACCCGCCTGTCGGTTTTCAAGACCGATCCCTTCAGCCAGACTTGGGTATTCCTCCAGGTAATATGGCGGCCGAGGGGATCGAACCCCCGACCTTACGGGTATGAACCGTACGCTCTAGCCAGCTGAGCTAGGCCGCCATAATAATATTAAATTTAAAATTGGTGGAGCCTAGCGGGATCGAACCGCTGACCTCCTGCGTGCAAGGCAGGCGCTCTCCCAGCTGAGCTAAGGCCCCATATGTATATGAAATGGTCGGGAAGACAGGATTCGAACCTGCGACCCCTTGGTCCCAAACCAAGTGCTCTACCAAGCTGAGCTACTTCCCGATTTGGTGCGCCCAGCAGAAGTCGAATCCACAACCTTCTGATCCGTAGTCAGACGCTCTATCCAGTTGAGCTATGGGCGCATATATAAATCAAATCATTTCATTATATTTAAAAATAAAAGATGGTGCCGAGGACCGGAATCGAACCGGTACGGTAGTCACCTACCGCAGGATTTTAAGTCCTGTGCGTCTGCCAGTTCCGCCACCCCGGCATCTCTTAATGGAGCGGAAGACGGGGTTCGAACCCGCGACCCCCACCTTGGCAAGGTGATGTTCTACCACTGAACTACTTCCGCATTAAGGACAAGATTTATTATATAGTATCTATTTTATAAATGCAATACTTTTTTATATAAAAATAATAATTGTTATACTTTCCGTTTGAATCTTTCTTAAGAAGTTTAACTAAACTCTTGTCTAAAAGCAACAATAGACTGTCTAAAAAATTTAAAAACAATATGATTGTCGGTTATTTTCCAAATAGGGTACTCGAGAATTCTCTCAGTAAGAGTATTATCCCCTGGGTTAGATACCTTTTAAATAAATTACTTTTCTGGCCATGGAAAATCATTTTCATAATACTTCTCTTTTAAACGATTTAAATCATAACTCCATTTTCTAATTGCATTAGCATACCTTTTTCTATCTTCTTCTCTTCCCATTTTTAGACGAATTCTTTTATGCAGCTCATTAGCAGTTGCTTGTAAACCATAACTTTCTATGAACTCCTGTAAAGCTAACCAGCGCTGTTCATCCGTGCGACTTGTTATTTGGTATCCAAAATTCCGAAGTTCGCTGTAGCTGGGATGGCGGTATCTATAGGTTTTAGGTGTAGTCTTTTTGATATTTTTTTCAACGTTATAATAGTTTTCAATTTCCACTTCTTTAAAAATACGTTTCAAAATATATTGAATCATTTCTACTTTTAATAAGTCTATACAATCGCCTTTTTCTTCTAGAACTTCAACAAATTCTATAAAATGTGCGCGATTCCTTTTGACGGAATAAAGAGAATAAAAGTTATAAGCTTTATTGGAGAAATCATTTCCTTTATCTTTATAAAACAATTGAAATCGGCTATCATTTTGATACGTTTTTATTTTTCTATAATAAATTATGTATAATAAAATGTTTAGAGCATCTTCATCTTTATATGAATATAATCTTCCTGACTGCACAAGTCCGTGTAATAAATGTTTTATCATATCAATCATTTTATTCGAATGATAAGCATATAGAACTGCTCGTAAATTCTTTGCTGGTACTTTCAAAAATAATTGATGGTAGAATACATAGTTCTTTTTTAATTCTCTTTTAATTGATCTGCTTTGAAAGTAATCAAATTTCGTAATTGCTTCACTAATAATCTGCATAAATTCCTCTAAGTATTCTTCAACATTTTCTTCTTTTATAGCGATTTTAAGCAAATATACTATTATTTTGACTTTCTCTTCATTTGTGATATCGTCACAAAGTAAAGCTGTGATTCCTTCAGTAAAGTCCATTTTTTTGTTTCTTTTATTAATTTCTTTTAATAAAACTTTTCTTTCATTCTTCAAGTTATAATTTACTTTGTTCAGAGTTTTAATTTTGCATTGTAATTCTTCAATTTTTTCTTTTAATTGTCGAATTTGCTGATCTCGATTTTCAATTTCTGTTTTTAAAGACTTTATTTGTTTTTTGTTTATACTTTCTATTTCTCCTAAGCCTTGTCCTAATTGTATTGTAATCGTTTCTAATAAAGTTTCTTTAGAAAACATCATTTCACCTCTTTATAAATATTCTTATTTAGAAAACAATTATCCCCTTATTTTTACATATTACCCTTTTGTTATTTCCTATTATTCGCCATCAAATATATGGTTCCTTTTATTACGTAAAATTATTTAATGGGAATTTTAAGTTACAATAAAAAAATTCATAAAAAAGACATCTCCTTCAATGTTCAAAAGAACAATGAAAAAGATGTCTTCTATTTTTTAACGGACTACTACTGCATATTTTAAAGCATTATATGCACGTTCAAATTCATATTCATTAACCCAGTATATGCCTTTATTATTAGGATCAACCACTTTATAACGTTTTGTTTTACTGCTATAGCCTGCTAGTGTTGTAACATGTAAATTATCCACCATTTTAACGTTTTTCCCCGCTGAGCCCATATTCCAATTTGTCCATTTTGGTTTTGAGAAGTCCAATGTAACATAGACAACTATTGGATGACCAGCTGCTAACTCAGTTCGCAATTCTTTTGTAGAAGCTCCTGTTATATCTTTAACAGTACTACTATATTTCTTTCCATAATTCGCTAATGGATTTGGAAAGATTGATTGAAACACACCATCAATTGCATAAAAAGGTGATCCAGCAAACCCTTTATAAGGATTCTGTTTTGTTTTAGGCATATTATTTAAAAAATTTTTATAGCTTATCTCTTTAGCATATCCTTTAAATTGTAATGCCTGCTGTAGACTAGCCCCTTCACAACCAAATGGTGCATATAATGGCTTCATCTGATTGATATAGGGAACATCTAGTGAAATTGCATCTTTATCTCCACTCGATTTATAAATATATTTTTTCGTCAAAAGCGTACCTGATATCCAACCATATTTAGAACCTACTTTAATTTTGTACCAATATGTTTTTTGGGTATCCTTTTTTCGAACAGTTGGTTTAATGGTTGTCCCTTTCTTTAGTGTTGTTAAAACTTTATATTTCGTTCCAACGCCAGAGCGGACATTTCCCGCTGTTTTTAAAACATATTCATTTGACACTTTTTCTTCAGATGAAGCAGCTTGCGAAGTTAATGGTTGTGTTGTGAAGTCAGTAAAGCTAGCTGCTACTAATGCTGAACTTAATGCAGTAATGCTAAGTAATTTTGTATATTTTCTTGTTGTAGTTAATAACACTGTAAGCCTACTTTCTATGAACTATTTATGTAAGATACAGGGGGAATTCCCCTAATCTACTAAATAGTATCATAAATATACACCTTACTAAATCTGCATTATTACCCCTTTTCTACTTCATATTTAGTAATCCAGTCACTATAGCTTCCTGTGTATAATTGTACGTTTTTATACTCCATTTCTTTAAGGACTGCATAAAGTGGTGATGCTGTTACACCACTTCCACAATAAACCGTAATTGGTTCATCCTTACTCACTACATCTAGTAAAGTATCATTTGGAGCTAAATATCCATTTTCTTTTAATTGTTCCCAATCATAATTTAATGCACCAGGAATGTGCCCTGCTATTTTGTCTATTGCTTCTTCTTCACCTCTATAGCGAATGTTTGCTCTAGCATCTAGCAATGTGCGTTTTACTTTACCATCAACAATAGCTTTTACTCCATCTCGATCAGTATAAAGTTGATCCTGCCAGTTCATCTCTAATTGAGTTGGTGCAGCAATCGTTTTTTCACTGGTAGTTTTGAAGCCTGCTTTCTGGAGAGCTTGATAACCTTCTTGAATAACTTTTACATTTTTGAAGCCACCATATTGCAACATCCACCATGCTCTCGTTGCGAATGGTGAACCTCCCTGGTCATAAATTAAAATGAATTGATCTTGCTGTAAACCACTTTGTTCAAACAATATTTTTAGTTGCTCTTTATCTGGCATAGGATGTCTGCCTGCATTCTTTTGCATATCCGATAAATCTTTTTCTAAATTCCAGTACACGGCATTATTAATATGATCTTCTTCATATAAAGTGAGGCCTTCATTAGGATTTTGTAAGTTGAAACGAGCATCAATCCACTTATAATCATGTTGCTTTGCTAATTCTAAGTCTTTTACTGAAACAAAAACATTTCCCATTAATTTTTCACTCCATCCATTAATGATTCATAAATCACTTTCCATCCCTCTAATTTACTGTTTTCGTGGAGCAATGATTTTTCAATATCAATTTGTTGAGTTGCCTGTCTACTAATGTACAATCTTAGGTCTTCAGCTTCTTCAGCTATTACATTTTCTAGCCATTTTTTCATACGTTCAGATTGTGTATCAAGATAGACTTTTGCGTCAGGCTTTGTTAATTCTTCGAGAGCCTCACGAAGTTTATTATTATCTCCTTTTTCAAAGAAAGACTTACTATTTTTAAAATAAGATTTTACGGATTCATAAGGTTTTGTACTTGTAAAAGGACCTGTAAATTCTAATATGCTTGGTTCTTCTACTTCAAAAGGCATAAATGAGAAGCTTGCATTGATGTCTTTTAATTGTTTTGTATCATATGAATAGCGCTCTTGTACTTTTTTCAAAATGAATTTTACTAAGCGGAAGTTTGTAACACGCATTTCTTGTTCAAAGTCAAAACTCAAGCTAGATAATACTTCTTTTAAAGCAATATCTAATGCAACTGCTGAAGACTTCATTGCAAAAGTTGTAGGATTATAGCCTTCCTTGAAGAAATCTGGATAGCGATAATATACACGTTGCAACACGAAATACAGAAGTTCATCTAGTTCTTGTAATGTGTCTCTTTCAATGGTTTGTGCAGCAGAATTCATATAATGTGTATGAATATATTGTTCTAATTTTGCAAGTTCCACTAATCGTTCATCTTTGCGTTTTATATTGTCTTCTGTTTGTTGGATTAACATTCTTAATCGCTCTTGGGCTTTTTCTGTTTCTTCTACTAATGCTTGTACGGCAAGTGCTGTTAATTCTTCAGATAAAAAGTGGTGGAAGTTTTCTTCGAATAAAGCCATACCAGAATCAAGTGTTTTACTTTCAACCTTTTCTTGTAAAGCAAGCAGACTAGAAACGCCAAATAGTCGCGGTTTACGAATACCAAAACGTTGTAATTCTTGTCTAACATAAGTTTTGACATCATCAGCTTCATCATCATTTGAAGCAAGATCAATTGCGTTTACAACAAAGAACATTTTATCTAATTCAAAGGCATCTTTTACACGACCTAATTGAATTAAAAATTCGCGATCCGCTTTTGCAAATGCATGGTTGTAGTAAGTGATGAATAAAATAGCATCTGCGTTTCGAATGTA
Organism: Rummeliibacillus pycnus; assembly: GCF_044359855.1. GTDB lineage: Bacteria > Bacillota > Bacilli > Bacillales_A > Planococcaceae > Rummeliibacillus > Rummeliibacillus pycnus_A. Next base: position 3,848,953 of record NZ_CP132291.1, on the reverse strand, counting down.
TTCAAAAGCCACTCCTGTATGTCTCGCATTGATTGAGTCTGCTCCCGGAGTATCTACTAGTGTTACACCCATACGTGTTAACTCGCAATCATAATAGAAATCGATTGTATCAACAAAACAGCTTCGGCTTTCTTGGGCAACAAATTTCTCAAATTCTTGGCGGTTAGTGCGTACTGTGCTACCAAGTTTCTCCTTAAATTCAGGATAGCCTTCCTTGAAAGCGCGAATAAATGATTTATGAACATGTAATCGTTCATCTTCTAGTTCTTTTGATAATGTTTCATCAATTTTACTGAATGCTTCCTCTAATGAGGATACTCGAACACCTATTGCTCCAAAGCTTGCAATAATGTCCTCTTGCAATTGCACCGTAGTTTTTAAATGTACATCTGCTGTTTCATGTGGATGATCCGGTGTAACAGGACGTATCTTATTGATTGCAGCAGTGGTTGGGTTTGGTGATACCGGTAATACTTTTTGCCCCATTAGTGCATTTGAAAAAGAAGATTTACCTGCGCTAAATGCACCAAACAAAGCAATCGTGAAATCTTTTTGTTCTAGACGTTGTACTTTATTTTTCAAATAATTTGCGACTTCCGTGAAACCTTGAATTGGTGAAACAGCATTTGCAGTCTTCATAGCATTTTGAAGAGCTGTTGCTGTATGAAAGGACACTCCCTCATGGTTTTGTTCTTCATCTATTTCATCAATATCCAATTGTTCTTCTTTTACTAGCATGGATGGATCAAATTGACGTATTTTTTCGAATGCCGCCTCATGTTCTTTTGACCAATTGGATACATATTGATCTGCTTCTTTATTTACTGTTTCGATTGAAACCGATTTTTGCACTTCAAAATACTTTTCTTGCTGTTCGATGACTTCCACAGCTTCAATAATTTCAACTTTTTTTTGTAATGCTGCACCCTTTTTCTTTAATGGTGCAACTGTTGTGAATGAAAGTTCTTCAATATACGATGCTTTTTCAAATTTCCAATCATCTGTGCTTTGCTTATACCATCTCATTGTGGCATTTGCTACTCGAGTTGCGAAGTTTAATAGTGCATCACCAGCAATACCAGAGTCTAATTTTACTTGCTCTTCAATCACTTCCATTGGTGGCTTCAAGGTGAAACCATCAATTTCATGAGACATCTCGTCCGTTAATGCATTCACTTCCTTAAGAGACTGCTTCATTAATACTCTTAAATGACCTGAAATTTGATTTGCCGTAATTGAACAATACAATTCATAAAGGGCCTCTTTACGAGATTGTTGTTCAGCTTGAGTTTTCTTCGCAGCAAAGAACATTCCCATCTTAAAATTAGGCTGAATACTTTCGAGATAAAGCATTAATTTCTCACGTAATTCAAATGGCATAATAGCAGCGTTTTCCAATAGCTCATCACGATTGTTATCAAAACTTTTTTGCCAATTTGAAGCTGAATACAACTCTAATTGATGTATGACTGTTTGATAATCTGATGTAATTTCAACACGATTTCCCCAGTCTTCTTTTGATAATATTTCTTCATTATTAGCTAATAGTTCTTGTTTATTTGATGTTAAATATTCGTCATGCTCTTTGTGAAGCTGTTGTAATGTCTTCTCAGCTACAGCAAGCAAATTATCCTGCCAGCCAATCATACTATTCATAACGATTTCTTTTACTTTTTTGAAATCATTATGTGGATTAGAAGCATCACGTAATGACGTAAAGAAAATGCCCTTTGGCTGTACACCCCAGTTTGCAAAAGATGTATAAACTGAATTTGAAAAATCTTCGAATGAAAGTTCATTTTCTTTATGCTTGTCAATTTGATTAACAATTAGAAAAAGATTTGGATTATATTTCATCAAATTTTTGGTAAATTGGAAATTTAATTCAGATTGAACGTGGTTGTAATCCATCACATAAAAAACAATATCCGCTAAATGTAGAGCAGATTCAGTCGACATTCTATGTGCATCATCTGTTGAATCAACCCCTGGTGTGTCCATCACAGTGATTCCTTCTGGTAAAACCGAATATTGATGACCAATTTCTATTTGTGAAACAAGTGCACCATTTTTCGCAAAATCTTTCACCGTACGGATATCATAATCCCCATCAAAAATCACAGGATCTTCATCAGTTAAATATGCAATAGCATAATTTTGATCTGCTTTATGCACTTTTACTACATTTGCACTTGTTGGAATAGGGCTTGATGGTAAAAGTTCTTCTCCTGTTAAAGCATTAATCATACTAGATTTACCTGCAGAGAAATGTCCTGCAAATGCAATCATATATTCTTTATTTAAAAGCTTTTCAGCAAATAATTTTGTTTTTTGTAATCGTTCTTGGTCTTCATTTTGTTGATATATTAAATATTGAACTGCAGTTTGCTTTAAGAGTTTTTTTAATCGCTGCTCGAATTCTGTCATGACAATCTTGTACCCCTTTTGATAAGTAATAAGTTCATTCTACCATGACAAAGCAAAAAAAATCCTCCTATTTAATAGAAGGATTTAAAAAATTATTTTAAATGTGCGGTTGTCTGATTGAAAACATATTTTCCTATTACTCCATAAATAATAAGTGTGGCACCTATAAATGCATAAATCAATTTGACCGCTCCCTTTTAAAAATTATCCGTATATAAGTTTCATCGTTGAACATGAAAATCATTCTCATTTGATAATTTAATAATAATAAAAATTCTATATTTCGTCAAGGTTTACTATTAAATTCTCTACTAGCATGATAATATAATAAAAAGGTCACATTTAAAGGAGATAACAATGAGCACTTCGACACAAGTTCAAACTATTCTAAATGGTACAATCCTTTCACTCAAAGCTGTTTTACCCAAAGAGGTTCACGTTTCATCTCCATCCATTACTTCAGACCCTTACGAACAATCTGAAATCAGTGTGTTAATAGGTATGGTTGGAGATATGAGGGGACGTATTATCATAGATTCTACTCCAAGAACTTTTAGTGCCATTGGTGAAGCTATGTATGGAATGCAACTTGATGGTGCAATGTTAGAATCTTTTACTGGTGAATTCGGGAATATGGTTGCAGGAAATCTATGCACGTATGTTGCTGAACAAAATTTAGAACTTGATATTACTCCACCCACAGTAATGGTTGGGCATACAAAACTTTTTGGCTTTAGACATGCATTCAAGTTACCTGTAAATGCAGAAGGAATTGGAGACTTAACTATTTTGTTGACAATTGACCCTACCTAAATAGCATATGCATGAAAAAAATGCCCATGACAAAAATGGACATTTTTTTATTTAAATGAAGAAACAGCTCGTTATATGGAAAATCACAAACTCTTTCAAACCAAGAACATTAAATTTAGAGTTAGACCAGAAAAACTTGTGACTTTGGGTTTAACCATCTTGCTAGTTAGATATGATAAAAAGTGATATTGATTGATTTATTCCTCTAAATCATCTAAATCTATTAGCTGTTTCATTCTCAAACGATAGATATAAACATTTGGAATAAGAAAACAAATAAATAAAATGACACCAATTAGAGTGCCTTGTGACAATTCTGAATTTGGTGTAATCGTAATAAGATAAGAAACTAATACTGAAATGCTTAAGATAATTAAAGTGGAAAAAATAAACGACTTTTTGGGATTACGAATTTTATTCTCGTGCTCAACACTAATACTCATTGATAAATAAGCAGCTACAATACCTGAAATCATAAATACAAGCCAAACAGGATTGTCAAGCATTGCTTCAATACCGTTTATAAATAGTTCATATCCTAAGATACATAGAATCCCAAATGTCTGCACAATATAAACAATTCTTGTATTTTGCAGATTTCTAAGTACTAATCGCTCGTCCGTAATCTTCTTCATTCAAAGTCCTCCTCCTCAATCCAAAATATTTCATCTAAGGTGCCATTTACTGCATAACAAATCTGTAGACACAACTTTAAAGATGGATTATATTTACCCTTTTCAATTAAACTAATTGTTTGCCGAGTGATTCCAACAGCATCAGCTAATTGTTGTTGTGTTAAATCAGCTTTCACTCTTGCAACTTTTACCGAATTCTCCATATAACCACCTCTGATAAATAAAATGTAACATATAAATTACATTATGTAAAATATATATTGCATAATGTGATTTATACTAACCCCCTCTAATTTCTGTATTATCGAGAAAATTTCCCCTATAGTTAAGATTCCAAACTATTCCTTTAGAGTTGGTTCAATTTTATACAACTATATTATCTTTTTATATGACATAATCAACGAGATCTTATAATTGCATTGAATAAATCCCAGCTCTTTGTAAGCAAAAAGAAACCATCGATTTGCTGTTTAATACAGAAAATCGGTGGCTTCTTTTATCTTAATTTTGATTGTATGTTCATTTCATTAAAGCTCTCTCTTCTTTACGCATGGAAATTTGTGCCGTCTGTTGTGGCTTTAATAATGCCCTTACGTACAACAAAGTTTCCAAAATGCTCGCGTTCTTCTCTTTCTTTTGCATATTGGAATAATAATGACTTAAGCTCGGCTAAAATTTCAGCTTCATCGATATTTTCACGGTACATTTTACTTAAGCGATCACCTGTAAAGGATGCCCCTAAATACATATTGTATTTACCTGGCCCTTTACCGATAAAGCCGATTTCAGCAAGTGCTGCACGAGAGCAACCATTTGGGCAGCCTGACATACGAATGACGATTTCCTCATCATGTAATCCAGCCTCATCAATGATTTCATCAATTTTTGTAATTAGTGAAGGTAAGTAGCGCTCTGCCTCTGCCATCGCAAGTCCGCATGTTGGTAGTGCCGTACATGCAATGGAATTTCGGCGAAGTGCTGAATAATGTTTACCATCCGTTAAATGATATTGATCGATTAGAGATTGAATTTTACTTTTCTTTTGTGGGGAAATATTTGCAATCATTATATTTTGGTTTGGTGTCATACGAAATTCGCCTTTATGCACCTTTGCAATCTCTCGTAGCCCAGTCATTAGCGGGTAATCTTTTGTATCCTTAATACGACCATTTTGAACAAACAGTGTATAATGCCATTCTCCATTGTCGCCCTTTATCCATCCATATTCATCGCCAGTTCGTGTAAAACTAAATTCTCTTTTTTCCTCTAGCTCAAAGCCAGTGCGACGTGCAAGCTCCTCCTTAAACCATTCAAGACCTACACGATCAATTGTATATTTGAAGCGTGCATTTTTACGATTTGAACGGTTTCCATAATCCCGTTGAATTGTCACAATATTTTCTGCTGTTACTAATAATTTTTCCTTTGGAACAAAGCCAATTAAATGCGCTAGCTGCGGATACGTAGATTCTTCACCATGCGTCATCCCCATACCACCACCAACAGCAATGTTAAACCCTGTTAGCTGTCCATTTTCCTCTATTGCAATAATTCCGATATCTTGAGAGAACACATCTACATCATTACTTGGTGGAATGGCTAAACCTATTTTAAATTTACGAGGTAAGTAATGCTCTCCATAAATTGGCTCTACCTGCTCTGTTTGAGGTGTTTCAAGCACTTTTTCACCATCTAGCCAAACTTCGTGATATGCCTTCGTATGTGGAAGTAGATGTTCACTTAGTTTAACTGACCATTCATACACTTCTTGATGGAAAGATGAGTGATGTGGATTCACATTACTCATGACATTTCTGTTCACATCACCACATGCCGCAAGAGAATCGAGTAACACGGAATTCATCTTTTGCATATATGATTTAACATTCCACTTTAAGATGCCATGAATTTGGAATGTCTGGCGCGTTGTCACCTTTAATGTATTGTTTCCATACGTATTCGCCATTTCATCCATCATTAGCCATTGCTCAGGTGTTGCGACGCCCCCTGGCACACGAACACGAACCATAAATTGATAGGAAGGCTCAAGCTTTTTTCGCTGACGATTTAAACGCTCATCGCGGTCGTCCTGCATATAGCTACCATGAAATTTAATGAGTTGCTGGTCAGATTCTGGAATCTTCCCCGATAAGGGCTCTTTAAATGATTCAGCAATCGTGCCTCGTAAATAATTACTTTCCTCTTTGAATTTTTCATTCGCACTCGGTGTCCCCTTTGGTGCTTCAACTTTTCCAGTCATCGAATTGCCTCCTCTAGTAAACATCTCTTTGATATCGTTTTTCTCTTTGTAGTGCGGCTAGTTTCTCTTCAGCTTCTTTACGTGACACATTTCCTTGTTGTTCAATAATTTGAATAAGTGCTTCGTGTACATCCTTAGCCATCGTTTTTTCATCGCCACAAATATAAATAACAGCTCCATTTTCAATCCATTCGTAAACCTCTTTTGCTTTTTCAAGAAGACGATGCTGTACGTAAATTTTTTCCTCCTGATCTCGTGAGAAGGCAACGTCCATTTTCGTTAATGTGCCCTCCTCTAAATAGCGGAGCCATTCAACTTGATATAGGAAATCTGTGACAAAATGTTGTTCTCCAAAGACTAACCAGGAATCCCCTGCCTGCTGCTCTGCTCGCTCCTCGATAAATGAACGGAATGGTGCAACGCCTGTCCCTGCACCAATCATTAGTATCGGTATTTTGGCATCCGGAAGCTTAAAATTCGGATTTTCTTGAACAAAGATTGAAACCGTATCCCCTATCTCTAGTTGTTCAGCAATTTCACCAGAAGCTACACCAATTCGTCTTTGATCGTGTGCAGTATATGAAACCTTCCCGATTAATAAAGACACCTCATCTGGATTTGCTGTATAACTTGATGCAATACTATAGAGTCGTGCCGGAATTGGACGTAGCACATCAACTAGTTCCTGTGGTGATCCCGTAAAATCATAGTCTTTAAATAGATCTGCTAGATATCGCCCTTCCTTATATTCCTTCCATTTTCCATCTAACAGTTCATTTGTTCCTTTTATATAGGAAGCAAGTTTTTCAATAAGTGGTTTTGTAAGCACCGTAATTTCCACATAATTTCTTAACACCTCTACTATTGGCAATGTCTCGTTTTTGTATTGAACATACTCATCACCTTTAAAACCTGCTACCTCAATTAGTTCTTCAACAACTGACTGATGATTATGTGGATAAATTCCAATACTATCACCTGCTTGCCACTTAATGCAGGTATCTTCTAATGAAAGCTCGAGATGGTACGTTTTTTTATTGGAGCCGTCCATATTTAAATTGATTTTTTCTACTATTTCCGCCTGATATGGATACTTTTTAGAATAAATAGAGGCATTAGTATTCTCAATTATTGGTTGTGAAGTATTACCGCTTGATGGTACAAGTGTTTTTGCCAATGCTTCAAACCACTGCTCTGCTGATTCCTCATAATCTACATCACAATCTACGCGTTCTAATAATGGCTGTGCCTCAAGCTCCTTCAGTCTCTTGTCGAAGTCAGCACCTGTTTTACAGAACCATTCATAGGAGCTATCTCCAAGAGCTAGTACGGCGTAATGTAAATCTGGAAGCTTAGGTGCGCGATTACTATGTAAGAATTCATAAAAAGGCATCGCATTATCAGGTGCCTCGCCCTCACCATGAGTACTTGTAATAATTAATAAATTATCAAGCTTCTTTAAATTCTTTACTTTAAAATCAAGCATCGAAGAGATGTCAACATCAACTGACTGTCCTTCTAGCAAAGCGCCTAGCTTCTCAGCAAGCTTTTGACTATTACCAGTTTGTGAGCCATAAATAACCGTGGCTGTAACTGTTTGTTGAGGAACCAATATTTCTTGCACCTCTGTTGCCTTTGCAATAACCTGTAGCGGTGCACTTAAATAACCATTCAGCCAAAACTTCTGCTGCTCTGTTAAATTAGGTAAGAGCTCATTTAAAAGTTGAACTTGCTTTTCTGTAAATGGACTATTGCTAACTTGTAACGTCATTTCTTCACCTCATCTATATTAGCTTGCATAGGATGTTCGTAATGCCTTTATTGCCTCTCTTGTGCGCTCTAGTAAAACATCAAGCACTCGATCACCATAGCCAAGACTGTTACAAACTGTCACAAGCTGAAATCCTTCTAATTCTTCTTCTATATGCTTTCTAAGCAGTCCCTGGAATAACAAATAGGGAACAATATACCGTGATCTATTTGGAGATTGCACTATTCTTTCAACAAAATTACTAAATTTCGGTCCATTTCCATATAAAAAAGCAATTTCTACATGACGAATACCGTATCTGAGCTTAAAGCGTGTCGCAATTTCCGCGAAATCTCGAACAACTGCTGGATCACTGCTTCCCCGACCAATGAGCAATATTTCTGCATCAGGAGCTATCTTAGGGGTCTTCTCTTCAATCCGCTCATTAATTTGCGCAATTAGGTTAGGATGAATGCCGAAAGGTTTTCCATATGAAAAGACAATATGAGGATATTTCCTTTCTATTGGCTTAACAATTGCTGGAATATCTTTTTTCGCATGATTTGCTGTTAACAACAATATCGGAACAAGTGCAATTTCTGATGCCCCTTTCTGAATGCAACGTTCAATTGTTTGCTCAATCGTTGGCTCTACTAACTCTAAAAAACAAATCTCCTGCAGTGCGATTGGAATGTATTTTTTAGCACGTTCTACAAAGGCTCTTGCTTCATCAATCCCCTCCTGAACACGCGTACCATGTGCAATATATATAACTGCCTGCATATAGTTACCTCCTAATAGACTACTAGTTCAGTCTCTTTTTGTTTCAGATTTGATTGCTCTTCAAACCATTGGATTTTTTCACGTAGTTTGACAACCTCCCCTACGATAATCATCGAAGGGTTTGAAATATTCGATTCTGCTACAATAGATTCAATGGTTTCAAGTGTTCCGGTAACTGTTTCCTGCTTATCATAAGTACCCCAATGTACAAGGGCCACAGGCGATTCCTTTGCTCTTCCAAATTTAAGAAGTTGTGACACGATATATGGTAGGTTTTTTACCCCCATATAAATAGCAAGTGTTTCGATATGGACTAGAGACTCCCATTTTAGATTGTCATCCTTTCCAGCCTGACGATGACCTGTCACAATTGCAAAGCTAGCGCTTAAGTCGCGATGTGTTACAGGAATACCTGCATAGGCAGGTGCCGCAATGCCTGACGTAATGCCCGGTACAATCTCAAATGGAATTTTCTTATTGGCAAGTACCTCTGCCTCCTCTGCACCTCTACCGAAGACGAATGGATCGCCACCCTTTAAACGAGTGACTATCTTCCCCTGCATGGCATAACGTACGAGTGATTCGTTTATACTTTCCTGAATCATGGCATGACGATTTGGTAGCTTACCACAGAAAATGAGCTCGGCGCCTGGTTTCGCATAGCTTAATAATTCCTTATTCAATAATCGATCGTATAAAATAACGTCTGCCTCTTTAATGCAACGGAGTCCCTTTAACGTAATAAGCTCGATATCTCCTGGACCTGCACCTACAATATATACTTTACTCATTCAATCACCTCTAAGATGTAGCATTAGGTTTTAAAAAAAGGCACCCAGCTATATAAATCTTCACAATACATCTAGTGAAAGATTCATATAGCTGGATGCCTCTAGTTGTCTAGTTGGCTAACCTTATCATTATTTACCTTTTGTATTTTTTTGAAATCGTTGCTTTTCAACCCGATTAATTTGAACGATAACACCATCCTGAATCGTAATTTGTACTTCTCCGAATTGGATACCCTCGATGGCTTTTTCAATAGCTTTTAATTTTTCTTGCTTAGTAATTGGCATTTGCATTCCCCTTACTTAAATACTTAGTAAACTAATAGGTTTTGTACACTTGAGATTATTTTAGACTTGTTAGTATTTTTTGTCAATTGTTTTTTTATAAATTTTTCAATATGAAAGCCGCCTAACCAAAAGCTAGGTGGCCCTTACCGAATTACTATATGTTTAATTCTTTTATTAGTTGCTGTACACATTCCTCTATAGAGTATTGCTCCGTATCTAATATTATTTCCGGATTAATTGGAGCCTCGTAGGGTGCTGAAACTCCTGTAAAATTTGGTATTTCTCCAGCCTTAGCTTTTTTGTATAACCCCTTAGGATCTCGCTTTTCACAAATCTCCACAGATGCCTTTACATATACTTCAAGAAATTCTTCATCTTCTACTAATTGGCGAACGACTTCCCGATCCTGACGATACGGCGAAATAAATGCGGTGCAGACGATTTGACCTGCATCTACAAATAGTTTTGCGACCTCACCGATTCTACGAATATTTTCTTTTCGGCTTTCTTCATCAAAACCCAAATCCTTATTTAGACCGTGACGAATATTATCACCATCAAGCACATATACTCCCTTTCCACGGTTAAAAACCTCACGGGCAAATGCATTTGCAATCGTTGATTTTCCAGATGCTGATAGACCAGTAAACCAAAGAATTACACTTTTTTGCCCACTTTTCTCCTCACGCTCTTCCTTGGTAACAGACGACTCATGCCATACAATATTTTCTGCCATAATTATTGCCCCCTATACTTCTGCTTTTTCTCTCATACCCTTAATAAGCACTTCGACAACCTCTTTACGGCTAAAGGTTGTTGGTGGTACCTCACCATTACGTAGCATTTCGCGAACCTTTGTACCAGATAAAATAATATGATGTTCACGGTCATGAGGGCATGTTTTAGTTGTTGCCATCCCTTCACAAGCTTTGCAATAGAAGCTATGTTCAAATTTAAGAGGTTGAATCCCTAGCTCTTCAGCAGTAAATTGATCAAAGATTTTTTGTGCATCATATGTTCCATAGTAATCACCCACACCTGCATGGTCACGGCCAACAATAAAATGAGTGCACCCATAGTTTTTACGTACAAGTGCATGGAAAATTGCCTCTCTTGGACCTGCATATCGCATCGCAGCTGGGAAAATACCTAGATGAACACGATTTTTGGGATAATAATTTTCAAGTAGTACTTGATAACTTTCCATTCGTACTTCAGCAGATATATCATCGGATTTCGTTTCACCGACTAATGGATTTAAAAAAAGACCATCAATTGTTTCTAAAGCTGCCTTTTGAATATATTCATGCGCACGATGAACCGGATTTCGAGTTTGGAAGCCTACAATTGTATCCCATCCTTTCTCATCAAAAATGGCACGTGTTTCAGCTGGTGTAAACGTATATTCTTCAAATGCAGGTTCTTGTCTATGAATTAATGTAATGTCCCCGCCAACATATGTATTTGGTCGAGAGTAAAGCTTTGATACACCAGGATGTGCCTCGTCCTTCGTACCGTAGATATTTTCAGCTTCTTTTTGTTTATCTGGCGTATAGATAGAGGCAATCTCAATCACACCATATGTAACACCATCTTTTTCAAGCTTTACTGTATCTCCAATTTCAATAGTTGCTATCTCATCGTCTGAAATGGGTAAAGTAATAGGAATACTCCAAACAGTTCCATTAGTTAGTCGTAAACGTTCGACAACTGATAGATAATCCGCCTCATTAAAGAAGCCTGTAATTGGACTGTAACCACCAATACCTATTAGCTCTAAATCACTTAAAGCAATTGCGTCAAGTGTAATTGTTTTATCTATTAAAGAAATATTTAGTGATGGATTGTAGCGAGATACTAACTTTCCACCGTGAACAGCGTTTGTCATATTCAATTCCTCCTCTAATTAGCCATGTAGGCCACATTCTGTTTTCCCTATATTTTGCCAGCGACCTGAGCGTAAATCATCAACTGTCCAAGCCGGCTTCGTGCATTTTTCACAGCCTATGCTTGGATATCCCTGATCGTGTAAAACGTTATACGGTAAATTTTGATTTGAAGCATAACGCCAGACATCTTTCCACGTCCAATAAATAAGCGGACAAACTTTGATAGCCTCGAATTTTGAATCTTTGTTAAAATACTCTGTATTTGCTCGTGTTGGACTTTGCTCTCTACGGAGCCCCGAAATCCAAGCAGTTGCATCTGACAACTCCTCATGCAGTGGCTCAATCTTTCGAATTCTGCAGCATTCATTTGGATTTGTTTCCCACAGCTTTTCACCATATTGGGACTCCTGCTCCATGAGTGAAAGCCTTGGCTGCTTCATTTCAATTTGAAGACTTGGATATTTTCCTTTCACCTTTTGAATAGTTTCGTATGTTTCTTGAAAATGAAGATTTGTGTCTAAAAAAACAATTCTTGCATCCGGTTTTATTTTTGCGATCAGATCAATAAGTACGATCCCCTCAATACCAAAGCTACAGCCATAAACAAGCTGATCTTTATACGTATCATAGCTCCACTTTAAGACTTCAAGCGCTCCCTTATAAAGAGGATCTTGTTCGATTGCAGGAATTTTCGCTTCTTCAAATGTTTCAAAAGTAAGCATTTTTTACCCTCCTCCCCATAAAAAAAGGCGCTCTAATGGTTATAACCACTAAAAGCGCCTCCAGTTGTCTGGTTAGCTAATATAATATTGATTCACGAATAAGTGAATTGTTTCGAAGTATAAATCAGATATAACCAACCTGTCAACTAGTATTCTAAAAAAACAGAAAACAATAAATATTTTTTAATTCTTAGTTGACTAATAGGAAATAAGTGTTTTAATATTACATAAAGCAAAACGAGCTGATCAGACAAACTGAAGGCTACAGTAAATGACACTGAGAATGTGTGATTGACTGTAGTCTTTTTCGTTATTTACTGTCTCGTACATTAATATTCTTTCGATGCTTTTTAGAAAACAACAACTAATAAGTTAAAGGAGTGTGAAAAGTATATGAAAACTACCAAAAAATTCGCTGCATTTTTCGTTGCAGGCTCACTGGCAATGGTGATTAGTGGGTGTTCTAGCTCTGATCAAAAGGGATCAGCAAGCACTGATAAAACAATTAATTTACTAAATGTATCCTATGATCCTACTCGAGAATTGTATGAGGAGATCAACAAATCCTTCACAAAAGAATGGAAAGAAAAAACAGGACAAACCGTTAAAATTCAGCAATCTCATGGTGGCTCTGGAAAGCAAGGACGTGCTGTAATCGATGGCTTACAGGCGGATGTTGTAACACTAGCGCTGGCTTATGATATCGATGAAATCGCTGCAAATCGTAATCTAATTAATAAGGACTGGCAAGAGGAATTACCCGATCATTCCTCCCCATACACTTCAACAATTGTGTTTCTCGTACGTAAAGGAAATCCAAAGCATATTCAAGACTGGGACGATCTTGTGAAGAAAAATGTCTCCGTTATTACACCAAACCCAAAAACTTCTGGAGGAGCACGCTGGAACTATTTAGCTGCATGGGGTTATGCATATCGTCAATTTCACGGTGATGAGACAAAAATTAAGGACTTTATGCAAAAGCTGTATAACAATGTAGAGGTCCTTGACTCAGGTGCTCGTGGTTCAACAACAACATTTACAGAGCGAGAAATTGGAGATGTTTTAATTGCATGGGAAAATGAAGCTTATCTATCATTAAAAGAACTTGGTAAGGACAAATTTGAAATAATCACACCATCATTAAGTATTTTAGCAGAGCCACCTGTAGCAGTTGTTGATAAAAATGCTAAAGCAAAGGGCACTGAAAAAGTAGCAAATGCTTACTTAAACTATTTATATACAGATGAAGGTCAAGAAATTGCTGCTGACAATTATTATCGTCCACGTAACGAGAAAATTTTAAAGGAGCATAAAAAGCAATTTCCAAACCTTAAATTAATTACAATCGATGATTTTGGAGGCTGGCAAAAGGCTCAGAAGGAGCACTTCAGCGATGGTGGTACGTTTGATTCCATTTATACTCCTAAGAATCAGTAAGGAGGAGTTTGATGACAACCGCTTTATTACGTAAGAAAAAACTAACCGTTCTTCCGGGATTTAAATTTTCACTTGGTTTTACATTACTTTACTTAAGTATTTTAGTTCTGCTACCTCTTTCCATGCTCTTCTGGAATACTATGCAGTTAAGTTGGCATGATTTTATTAAAACTATTACAGATGCTCGTGTTGTAGCGTCGTATAAGCTAACATTTGGGACTTCGTTTGTTGCAGCGATTATTAATGTCGTTTTTGGCACCATAATTGCTTGGGTACTTATTCGCTATGATTTTGTTGGCAAAAAGCTTATGGATGGTCTTGTCGATCTTCCATTTGCTCTGCCTACTGCTGTTGCAGGGATTGCGCTAACTAATCTATATGCACCGAACGGATGGATTGGTAACCTTTTTCCTTTTAAAATAGCATTCACTCCACTTGGAATCATTATTGCTTTAACATTTATCGGATTACCATTTGTAGTTCGAACAGTACAGCCGGTGCTACAAAACTTTTCATCGGAATCTGAGGAAGCATCTGCTAGTCTTGGAGCAAGTCGCTGGCAGACATTTACGAAAGTTATTTTCCCTGAGCTAATCCCTGCCATCTTAACTGGCTTTACACTTGCCTTTTCTCGTGCTCTCGGTGAATATGGTTCTGTCGTTTTCATCGCTGGTAATATGCCGATGAAAACAGAAATAGCACCTCTTCTTATAATGACGAAACTTGAGCAATATGATTATGCAGGTGCAACCGCGATAGCTATTGTCTTACTCATATCTTCATTCGTGATTTTACTAGTAATGAATATAATTCAATGGCTAGTTAATCGAAAATATAGTGCATAGGAGGAGTAAAGCATGGAAAAACAATTGACAATTGCTCATACTGAGGTCACCTCTAAGCAGAAGGCTGGAAATGCAACCTTAAAAGAGCCATGGGTTATTCGTTTTACACTTACGACCATTTCTCTATTATTCCTTCTATTTTTTTTAGTACTTCCACTTGTAACGATTTTTATTACCGCCTTCAAAAAAGGAATGGAAGTATATATTGCATCGGTTACCGAAACCGATGCTCTTTCTGCTATTAAGTTAACATTGCTAGTGGCCACTATTGTTGTCCCAATTAATACAATTTTTGGAGTAGCTGCTGCATGGACCATTACAAAGTTTGATTTTCGAGGAAAAAATTTATTAACGACATTAATCGATCTCCCATTTGCTGTTTCCCCTGTAATCGCAGGTTTAGTATTTATTTTGCTGTTTGGTGCGCAAGGGCTATTTGGTGAATGGCTATTAAATCAAAATGTTCAAATTGTATTTGCATTACCAGGCATTATTTTAGCTTCACTCTTTGTTACAGTTCCATTCGTTGCAAGAGAACTTATTCCATTAATGCAAACACAAGGAACGCAAGAGGAAGAGGCTTCAATTAGTTTAGGAGCAGGTGCCTTTACGACTTTTATCAAAGTTACACTCCCAAATATTAAATGGGGTCTATTATATGGGGTCATTTTATGTAATGCCCGTGTTATGGGTGAATTCGGTGCCGTTTCAGTAGTATCAGGGCATGTTCGTGGTCTAACAAATACCATGCCTCTACATATCGAGGTTTTATACAATGAATATCAATTTTCGGCAGCTTTTGCGGTTGCATCATTGATGTCGATATTAGCACTGATTTCAATCATTATTAAAAACATAATTGAATGGAAAACGAAGCAGCATTAGGAGGAATGTATATGAGTATTACGATTGAAAATGTAAAAAAGCAGTTTGGTAGTTTTCAAGCTTTAGACAATATTTCTTTGAATATTGAAACAGGCGAACTCATTGCACTGCTTGGTCCATCCGGATCTGGTAAAACGTCGTTACTTCGTATTATTGCAGGTCTTGAAAATCTTGATGAGGGTGTTATTTTATTTGACGGAGAAAATATTACTGAGATAAATGCAAAGGAACGTAACATTGGATTTGTTTTCCAACATTATGCACTTTTTAAGCATATGACGGTATTTGACAATGTTGCTTATGGACTAAAGGTTCGTCCACGTAAGTCTCGTCCATCTAAAAAAGAAATTGCTAACAAGGTACATACACTTTTATCACTCGTGAAACTTGAACACTTTGCTAATCGCTTTCCTAACCAATTGTCTGGTGGTCAAAGGCAGCGTGTCGCACTTGCCCGAGCACTTGCTGTCGAACCAAAAGTGCTTCTGTTAGATGAACCATTTGGAGCACTTGATGCAAAAGTACGAAAAGATTTACGACGCTGGCTACGAAAAATGCATAACGAGTTTCACGTAACAAGTATTTTCGTAACACATGATCAGGAGGAAGCTTTAGATGTTGCTGACCGAATCGTTGTTATGAATAAAGGACGAATTGAACAAGTTGGTACTCCTGAAGATGTATATGACCATCCAAATAGTCCTTTTGTTTATGACTTTCTTGGCAATGTCAACCTATTTAAAGGACGATTAAAAAACGGTCAACTTGTTCATGGAAACTATACAGGCCCAGTCGATGAAGGATTTACTCAGAACGATGTTGAGGCGATCGGCTACGTTCGGCCACATGATATTCAAATTGAACGAACAGCCATTTTAGAAGATATGGTGCCTGCTAAAATTATTTTTATTCATGCTATCGGTCCAATTGTCCAAATTGAGCTACATCGTCAGGATGTTGATGAATATTTGGAAGCGGAGTTGTCAAAGGAACATTTCCGTTCATTGAAATTACAGCGTGGTGAGCAAATTTATATTCGACCAAAACAATTAAAGGTCTTTATTCCCGAGGATTTTTCAATTTAATATAATCATATTAAAAGTTAGTGCTGTATAAAAAGTCTATTTTCAAAATGAGAAAAGAGACAACGAAAACAATACGTTTTCGTTGCCTCTTTTCTTTTTAGGGACTTATTAGCCACCCATGTAAATTGACCACCAATTTTCTTTAAGCAGTTACATCACGTTTTACAAATGAGATAAAGCTTGCTAATAAGAAAAGTACTGCATAAATTGCTAAAATTGTTAGAGAAAACGGCATTGTCAAGCCTTCTACAATAGAATATCCAGTCTCAAATTGAGTTAAATCCGTGTTTGGAATCCACAAATATTTAACAAATTCATATTTACTTAAAAATACAACAATGCTAGATCCCATAAAGCTAATAAATAAAGTAAGTCCAATCGCTAAAGAACTAGAACGGAAAATACTTCCAATCATAAAGGCGAAAACAATGGACATAAGAATGTCTCCAAATGTTAACAAATACATATACATTGAATGAGCAAGTAATGAAGATTCAACTACTTTATTCCCTTCAACAATTAAGTTTGTCCCTGAGGAGAAACCGTATAAAACTGCTCCTACAATTAAGTTTAATATCCATGTAAGTATTGCCATTGATATTGCAAAAATAATGACTGTTAGTAGTTTTGAAGTCAATATTTTTGCACGATTAACTGGACGTGTAAGAAGCATCTTAATTGTCCCTGTTGCAAATTCACTTGAAACAATGCCCGCAGCGATAATAGTCGCAAATAGACTGACTAGCGATAAAAGCATAGAACTATCTTCAACATAAGCTTGAGCACTTCCAGCATCAACAGGCTGTACATTGTTTTTTAAACGATATTCGGAAATTTGAATTGAATCTTCCGCATTTTGTAATTGTTTTTTCGAAAGATCTCCACCGTTAATCATCGATTGTTGTTGTTTAATAGATTGTTGTTCAACCGTTTTCCAGTCGCCATTATTTTCCATTTCCTTGTTATTTGCCCATTTATGAACTCCAGCCATTGTAAAAATCGATAAGACTAAAATAATGAGCATCATCCAAGTTCCCTTTTTATACCATAATTTCATCCACTCATTTTGCAGTAGTTTTAGCAATTTGGCCACCTCCTGTCATTTCTAAGAATTGATCTTCAAGTGATTCATGATACTGTTGTACAGTATAAATATCAATTCCCGCGGTTATTAGACTAGCAATAAGTTTTGGCACAGCTTCTCTTTCGATTGCTACCAAATATCCTTTTGAATGCTTTTCAAATTTATAACTTTGCTCCTTCAGTATCTGTTCACAAGGCTGTTCAACTTCAATATAATATGTAGATTGTTGTTCATCAGCCATTTCGCGAATATCAATCAGCTCTCCATTTTTGATAACTGCAATTCGATCACAGATTAACTCGATTTCCGCGAGCAAGTGACTCGATACAAAGATTGATACGTTCTCTTTTTTAGCAATTGTTCGAAGATGTTCCCTAAATTCTCGAATTCCTGCAGGATCTAATCCATTCGTTGGCTCATCTAAAATAATAAACTTTGGATGATGTAATAACGCCTGAGCTAATCCTAGTCTTTGTCGCATCCCAAGTGAATAGGTCGACACTTTTTCATTAATTCGATTTTCAAGTCCAACTAGTCGTACAACTTCTAAAATTCTTTCTTTTGGAACATTGTTGTGCATTCTAGCAAAATGAAGTAAGTTTTTATAACCTGACATAAATTTATACATCTCAGGATTTTCTACGATAACGCCCACTTTGCTGATTGCTTTTTCAAAGTCCTCTAAAAGGGAAATGCCATCGATTACAACTTCACCAGCAGTAGGCTTCATTAGCCCTGTCATCATTCGGATTGTTGTAGTTTTACCTGCACCGTTTGGACCTAGAAATCCTGTGATTTGGCCGGGATAAAGCTCAATGTTCAAGTCTTTAATAATTTGTTTTCCTTTGATTGTTTTTGATAAATGCTTCAATTCAACGATTGGTTTCATCAAATCATCCTTTGCTATATTGTTTTTTCATCCACTGTACAGCATCTTGCTGCCACTCTTCTCTAACATTCTCCAATGTTTCAAATGAATGAATCCTGCCATCTTTTAATAACAGTAACGCATCTAATATTGGCTCAACATCATGGAGTTCGTGTGTTGATAATAAGATCGTTTGATCCCTCCCCTCTATAAATTTTATAAGTCCTTTTAACAAAGATTCTCTAACCATGGGATCCAATCCTGAAAAAGGCTCATCCATTAAATAATAGGAAACATTTCGACCAAGTGTTGCAGCCATTTTAATACGTCCCCGCTGGCCTTTTGACATTTTCTTCATTTTTTTATCAGTCTCTACTTGCAAAAATGCTGCAATTTCTTCAGCCTTGGCAGTTGAAAAGTCTCCAAATTGTGATGCATAAAAAGTAAATATCTCTTCACCTGTTAAATGTGGATAAAACTCATCGATATCAGGTAAATACGCAATATTTTCAGCGCTTTGATGTGTAATAACCACACCATCTATTTGAACACTACCTTTTGTAGGAGTCTTAACACCCGCTAATAGTCGAAGTAAAGTAGATTTACCACTACCATTTTCCCCTACTAAACCGATGATTTTACCAGGTGGCAGTTGAAAAGTAATATCTTCTAAAACAGTCTTTTTCCCATAGCCATAGGCTACGTGTTGTGCACAAATCACTACTAGTCACCCCCATGTTTTTGAAGCTGTTCTATGATTTCCTGTTTGGTAAAGCCAAATGCAGTTACGTTATGAAAGAACTGCTCTACAATTTTTTCTTTCGTATGTTCTCGTAAAGATGAAATCTCACTTTCATCACTTGTTATATACGTACCTTGTCCTCTTTTAGTTTCAGTTAATCTCATCTGCTCCAACTCCTTATATACACGTTGAACCGTATTAACGTTTACTCCCACTTCGACTGCATATTCTCGTACAGATGGCATTTTATCACCTAATTGACGATTTCCCCGTATAATATCTCCACAAATTTTTTCAACAAGCTGTGTGTAAATAGGTTTATCTCTTGAAAAATCAACTGTCATTCCTTAACCACCTTTTCACACCATTTAATACTAAAGATCATTATGATTAATGTGACTAACCAACTTAATATATCTTCACGTAAATATAAGTCTTCTATAAAAAAATCTGAGTGAAAAACTTGAATGATGGGATCCATAAAACGATTAATCCATCCATTTGTTTTGGGACCATTTAAGAAGAAATCACTATATAGCCCATAATTTGTTATTTTGTGAGTACCATATGAAATCAAAAACAGTAACAACATTACTACAATCATTGCAAATCTTCCAAGCCATTTTTTAAGATATAAATAACATGTATTAAGCAACAAAGTTAGAGATAACGCTGAGACTAACATTGATGTAGATAAGTAATTTACTACAAACATAAATTTAATATCTTGTACAATTGTCATCTTACCTTCGATTGATACTGCGACAACCATAACAACCGTCGTAAGTAACACTAAAATAAGATTTGAAAATAAGCTAAATATTAATTTTGCACCTATTAATTCATAGAATGGCGCAGTGCTATGTAACCAAATGTCAGCATGTCTCAATTCTCGATTAAGATTTTTGACAAATTGAACACTAACAATTAGAAATGTAAAAATAGACAGTATCGTTGCCATGATGAACGTCACATTATTTTGGTCTATAGAAGCATCTATATATTTATTTACTAAATATGGAATACCTACAGTAACAATAATACTGAAAACACATGCCACAAAAATCCATTTATATTGTAATTGCCATTCTCTCTTTAATAATCCTAAAAACCTTTTCATACTTCCACCTCTGTTGCTGTTATAGTGTACTAGTTATATATTACACTATAACTCCTTCCATTACAACTTTAATTTTTCAATATAGTGGAATTTTATCTATTAAACATTTCAATTAATCCCTAATTTCACCACTTCACCAGTTCATCATTTCTTTTTCACACTTCATTCACATTTCTCACCTAGAGGTGTGACTTTTATCACATCGTAAGCGTTTTATTTTTTATATCATGAGTTCGAGAAGTAAATGTAATACTGAAATTACAAAGGAGGGGTCAACATGGCTAACAAAAATGAGCCCGAAGAAAACCTAAAAGGGACTTTCTATCTAGTATTAACTTTAGGGGTAATTATCGTGGCTGTTTGGGCTGCATGCTTTGGTCTATTTCTTGATCGCTTTTAATCAGAAGGAAAGAAGGGAAAATGATGCATCTTCATAAATATGAAAAATATTGGCTTACATTTGGTGTTGGGTCCCTAATCGTATTTTTATTGATTACCGGTATTATGGCATTTCACAACGGGAGTCACCCACCAAGTGCAAAGAACACAATCAACCATGAAAAAGTTGATGAAATCGCACCATTTAACAATCCTGGGGTACATAAAGTATCTGGTAAGGGCTGGGATTATGAAGTAGTTATAGTAGCTTCTGCTTTCTACTACAATCCACCAGAACTAAAAGTGCCAGTCGGCTCTAAAGTTAAATTTATCGCTACTTCAAAAGATGTTGTACACGGTTTTGAAATTTCAGGAACAAACGTCAACATGATGTTAGAACCAGGTTATGTTTCTGAATATACAACGACCGTGGATAAAGCTGGTGATTACTTAATCGTATGTAATGAATATTGTGGAGTAGGTCACGCTCAAATGCATTCTATGCTTAAGGTGGTGGATAAAAAATGAGTCAAACAGTAATCGATCAAGCTAAAGTAAACAAAAAAGAAACAACTATTTCAAGAAAAGCGGTTACTAAAACTACTGAACTATTAAAAGTAGATTCTAAAGATGCCAAACTTTCAATGGCTCATATTTATGTTGCATTTATCGCCCTATTCTTAGGTGGTACTGCAGGTCTATTACAAGTTTTAGTACGTTCAGGTCATTTTGAATTACCATGGGGTATTGGTTATTATCAAGTATTAACGGTCCATGGTGTATTGCTCGGATTAATATTAACAACATTCTTTATCTATGGTTTCCAAATTGCAGCAGTTAGTCGTACTTCAGGTACATTATCTCCAAAACAAAGATTAATTTGCTGGATTGGTTTCTGGACAATGACAATCGGTACTGCAATGGCTGCAACAATGGTGCTGTTAAATCAAGCTTCTGTACTTTATACATTCTACGCTCCATTACAAGCACACTGGATTTTCTATTTAGGTTTAACACTTGTTGTTGTTGGATCTTGGATTGGTGGCCTAGGTCAAGCACTTCGATGGATGCAATGGCGTAAAGAAAATCCTAATCAAACATCACCATTACTTTCTTTCATGGTAGTATGTAATAACTTAATGTGGTTTGTTGCAACAATTGGTGTTGCTGTAGAAGTGTTATTCCAATTATTACCTTGGTCTCTTGGTCTTGTAGAACGTGTTGACATCTTATTATCTCGCACCTTATTCTGGTCATTTGGTCACGCACTCGTTTACTTCTGGTTATTACCAGCATACATGGTTTGGTATGTTGTCGTTCCAAAAGTAATTGGTGGTAAAATTTTCTCTGATGCTCTAGCTCGTTTATCATTTATCTTGTTCGTATTATTCTCAGTTCCAGTTGGTCTTCATCACCAATTAACTGAACCTGGTGTTGATGGATCTTGGAAATTCTTACAAGTTGTACTAACTATGATGGTTGTTATTCCATCACTATTAACTGCTTTCTCACTGTTTGCGACATTTGAAACTCGCGGACGCGAACTTGGCGGAAAAGGGTTATTCAATTGGCTAAAAAAATTACCTTGGGGAGATGTTCGTTTCTTCGCTCCATTCATGGGTATGTTAATCTTCATTCCTGGTGGTGCTGGTGGTATCGTTAATGCTTCTCACCAAATGAACCAATTAATTCATAATACGATTTGGGTAACAGGGCATTTCCACTTAACAGTTGCTACGGCCGTTGTATTAACTTTCTTCGGTGCAGCTTATTGGTTAGTCCCTCACCTTACAGGTCGTACATTAACAAAAGAATTAAATCGTCTAGGGATTATTCAAACAATCATTTGGGCTGTTGGTATGGCAATTATGTCTAGCTCAATGCATATCGAAGGTTTGCTTGGCGCTCCTCGTCGTTCAGCATTCTCTGATTACGGTGGCGCTGAAATTGCAAAAACTTGGGCTTCTTATCAAATCGCTCAAGCTGTTGGTGGTACATTA
Organism: Rummeliibacillus pycnus; assembly: GCF_044359855.1. Classification (GTDB taxonomy): domain Bacteria; phylum Bacillota; class Bacilli; order Bacillales_A; family Planococcaceae; genus Rummeliibacillus; species Rummeliibacillus pycnus_A. The sequence goes on along the minus strand of NZ_CP132291.1, from coordinate 3,826,151 downwards.
TTATTTATCGGGATTATCATATTCCTAATTATCTTTGTAAAACTTTGCTGGCTTGCTCCAAAAGGTGAACAAGAATTCCCTATTGGAACAGTTGCACCAAATGCAGAAAAAACTCCAGCTATTTTTGAAAACTTTAAAGTTTGGATTGTTATTTTAGTAGCATTAATTTTAATCGCTTATACATTCCCAATCTATGATATTATTCAAAATGCCCCTCTTGGTTCTAAAGGTTACAAACTTTGGTAATAATTATCATAAAAAAATCCGCTTTCTCTATTGTGAGAGAGCGGATTTTTTGTTCATCTTACTATTCAAATTATCTTTCAGTCGCTGGTACAGCAAAAATTGGTGCTATTTGTTTCTTGTATTGCGCTTCTTCTTCATTTAATAGGATATGGATATCGCCATGATCATTTGAAGTTCGGATAAGTCGCCCCATTCCTTGTTGTAATCGTAATAGCATGAATGGAAGTTCAACATCATGGAAAGGATCATCAGTAAAAGCACGTTTCGCATCAAATAATGGATCATATGGTGGGAATGGTAAGTCAAAAATAATAACACGAGTTAGCGCTTCTTCTGGCAGGTCTAAACCTTCCCATAAATGATAAGAGCATAATACTTGTAATTTACCTTCTTGGAAATCTCGGACAATAGAAGAAAGTTCACGATCCCCTTCAAAACCAACCTTAGCTGCAATTCTTTTGTTAATTTGTGCTTTGAAAATTGCCATCGCTTGTTTAGATTTAAATAGTATTAATGTCTGATTACCTTCTTCTAATAATTCCTCAACTCTACGTATTTTTTCTGCTTGATTTAAATGATGTAATACAATTTGCATGACTTCTTCATAATCAAATGGAGAGGCTACTGAGAAGGATTGATAATCTTTAATACCTAAACTACCTGCAATATAACTGAAATCTTTATTTATAGACAAAGTTGCTGATGAGAAGATGTAAGGTATTTTTTTCGAGAATACTTTTTCTTCTAATACTTCTGTAATTAGACGTGGCATAATAACAAGTGTTTCTTCCCCATCTGTTTCTTCTAACCAGTCAACAGCGTCCCCTTGTGCAATGAAGATTCTCATAGCTGCTTCATATTGTTCCAAAAACTCTTCTGCCATTCGTAATTCATATTCAGGAATAACATAAAGCTCTGATTCAAAAACAAATTCCTCTAACAATGTTTCAACAGTATCAATTACTTTTTTACCTAATTTCATAAGCAATGGAGATTTCTTAATTCTTTTACGATCCTCATCTGAACTAATTACATCATCACGTAATTGATCAAAGAATAGTTCGTGACCATCTTGCAATTGTTCCATTGTATACAATGTTTTTTCACGTAATCCATCAACCATCAATCGGTCGATAAGTTGCACAATTGTATAATCTTGTACTTTATAAGTCATTGCTTTTTGAGCTGCATACTCCAATAAGTGCCCCTCATCTAATACAATCATAGAAACTTCAGGCAATAATGCTAATTGACCTTCACGTTCACGTGATTCTTTAGTCGCGATATTTTCCATTAAAAAATCTTGAGAGCAAATAATAAGATCTGTTGATTCTCGATAATGTGCACGATGCAAGGTTTGACCGCAGCGATTGCGCAAATCACAAACTGAGCATTGTTGAATTGAGTTGTAATTGACTAGATTCCATTCTTCATCGCTAATATTGGGATAGTCACTATGTTGACCATACAAGCTTAGTTTTCCTTGTCCAAATACTCCGTCTGGAATTGTTTCTGCAATATCATCTAAATATTCGCCATCAGAAAATTTTTCTGCTTCCTCATAACGCTTTAAGCATAAATATTGGTCACGTGATTTCGCTAAACGTACATCGATTGTTAAATCTAAATATTGTTGCAATTTATAAATATCGCCACCCTCTTTCACGAGCTGGTCGATTAATGTTTCATCTGCACACGCTATTAATGCTGGTTTTCCAGTATATCGAGCATATGCAATCGCAGGTAAAAGATATGCGATTGTTTTTCCTGTGCCTACTCCCGCTTCTGCGAAAAGAACAGACTTTTCACGTAATACTTTTTCGATTTGATAGGCCATGAAAATTTGCTCATCACGACATTCTAGCCCTTTTTCGGGTAGTTCGTCGTATAAAATATCGCCAATCCAGTCTCCTAGTGAATCAAAGAAAGACTTTTCTTTGGATAAGGCAAATGGTATAGATTGTCTCATTCAAATTCCCCTCTCGTGCAGACAACGAAACGGAAGGGGTCTCCCCCTCCCGTCAATTACATATTCATAAAATAAGTCTACAATATTATAGAAACGTTCATGTAATAATAAAATATGATTTTGCAACATTAAATAGTAATTTATTTTTCATCTTTTATCATTAATCTTGTTTTGGTGTACGTTTACCCCAAAATTGATAATAATCTGTTTTGATAAATCCATTAAATAGTTTACGTTTCTTTGTTGCTTTTTTTCCATATAACACTTCAAAGTTTTCCATCGATGATAACATATAAACTGACCAGGATGGATACTTATTCATCATGATACCCATATCATGTATCATTTTCTCAAGTAATTCTTTATCACCGATACGTTCGCCATATGGTGGGTTTCCAATCATAACCCCATCCGTAAGATGCGTTGTAAAATCTGTTACTTGCATTTGTTTCCAAGAAATTAAATCAGCAAACCCAGCTTCACGGGCATTTGTTTTAGCGATTTCCACCATACGATGATCTATATCTGATCCGAAAATTTGAAGAGGTTGATCATAATTTGCAACATCTTCAACTTCCATTCGAACTTCATCCCAAATTTTTTGCTTCATCCATGGCCATGCTTCACTAATAAAATCACGATTATATCCTGGAGCCATATTTTGTCCAATCATTGCAGCCTCTAAGGCGATTGTACCTGAACCACAGAAAGGATCTACGAATGGACGACTCGGATTCCATTTGGAAATATAAACAAGTGCAGCAGCCAATGTTTCTTTTAATGGTGCTTCCCCCTGATCCAAACGATAACCACGCTTATGCAAGCCTGTACCACTCGTATCAATAGTCAACATTGCTTCATCTTTTAAAATAGAAACTTCAATCTTATATTTAGGACCAGTTTCTTCTAAGAAACCAAGTCGTTTATAATAATATTTCATACGCTCAACAATTGCTTTTTTCGTAATAGCTTGGCAATCAGGAACACTAAATAATTTGGATTTCACTGATTTACCTGAAACAGGAAATTCAGCATCAACCGGTAAATACTTTTCCCATTCGATTGCTTTAACACCTTCAAATAATTGTTCAAACGTTTTGGCAGGAAATTTCCCTACTACGATTTTCACACGATCTGCTACACGTAACCATAAATTTGTTTTTGCGATATCCTTTTCATCGCCTTCAAAATATACTTTGCCGTTCTCTGTAGATGTTGTATATCCTAAAGTTTTAAGTTCATCAGCTACAATAGATTCTAAACCCATTGCCGCTGTGGCAACTAATTGAAATTTCGTCATACCTATTTCCCTTCTAACTCCAATTCCCAAAATTCTAGGAATTCCATTAGTTCATCTAATGGAAGCGGTTTTGAATAGTAATATCCTTGAATCATATCACAATCCATACTATCGAGCAATTTAACTTGTTCACTCTGTTCAACACCCTCTGCAATGACTTTCATATGCAAACGGTGTGCCATTTGAATAATGGCATCGACAACAGCTTGATTATCATTTAACGAGCAAATTTGTTGAATGAAACTCCGGTCAATTTTCAAAAAGTTTAATGGGAATTGTACCAAATAACTAAGTGACGAATATCCTGTACCAAAATCATCGATTGAAAGCTTAAATCCCATTTGTTTTAATTTTACTAATTTCCGAATGGTTTCTCTTTCATTATTCATTATGGTACGTTCCGTTAGTTCTAATTCAAACTGGCGTGCTGGTAAATTATTTTTTATAAATATTTGTTCGATTGAATGTACAAAACCTTTTTGATGGAAGTGAATACTTGATATATTTATTGCAATGGGTACATTCTTAAAACCTGATCTCGCTAGTATATGTGCGTCTTGGCATGCACGATCAATAATACATTCACTAATAGGAATAATTAAACCAGTTTCTTCAGCATATGGTATAAATTCAGCTGGTGATACATTTCCAAGTTTCTCATTGTTCCATCTCACGAGTGCTTCAACACCAATGATTTGATGTTTTTTAATATCTACTTTCGGCTGGTAGTATAGTTCAAAACTTTTTTGCTCAATTGCTCTTCGTAACTCATTATCTAAAAGTAATGCTCGTTTGGCATCTGTTTGTAAATCATCAAAATAAAACGCAAATTGGTTTTTGCCATTTTCCTTTGCATAATACATCGCTTTATCAGCTTTATTTAATAACGTCTCAGTTTCTGCTCCATCATGCGGATATATGCTTATACCAATACTTGATGAGATATATAATTTTTGATCTTCTATGATGAACGGTTCTTCTAATAGATGAATAATCTTTTCACTTAAATGGACAGCATCACGCGGGTGATGGATATCTGTAAATGTAATAACAAACTCATCACCTCCGTAGCGTGCCAATATATCTTTGTTTTTTAGCAATGTTTGTATTCGTTTTGTAACTTCAACAAGCAATTGATCTCCAACTGAATGGCCAAGTGTATCATTTACTTGTTTAAATCGATCTAAGTCCAAAAACAAAATTGCATGTTGATAATTATGACCTTTAGATGAATCCAATAAAACATCCATACGTTCGCTATAAGCAAAACGGTTTGAAATTCCAGTTAAGGAGTCGGTCATTGCACGTTTTTTCAGCTCACTCTCAAAAGTTTTTTCTTCTGATAAATCAGAAAACACCCCACAATACCCTATAACACTCCCCTCATTATTAAGAACTTTTGATATTTTAAGCCACTCAGGGTATACATCTCCTGTTTTTCGACGATTCCATATTTCTCCTTGCCATTCACCTTTTTGACTGAGATTATTCCACATTTGTTTATAAAATTCTATTCTATGAACACCAGACTGTAGTACATCTGGCTTTCTCCCTAAAACTTCTTCTCTTTTATAGCCAGTTACGAATTCAAAAGCAGGATTCACTTCTACAATTCTACTATTTAAGTCAGTAATCATTACTCCTTCAGAAATTGAATCGAGGATTTTAGGTGTTATGTATTTACAATTGTTAGTTATATTATCCTGACTAATTGTTAATTGAAGATCTTGTTTCATCATAGTATTTTTATCACCTTATCCCTAAAAGAAAGGCTCTCCAGTTCCTGGAGAGCCTGACTAATCTTGTTTATAGTGTTTAGCATCATTAAAAGACCATAAGCCATGTTTTGTGCCCAAGTACTATAACGGCTTTCGCCTTGTACGACTGGGTAGTAATCATCTATCTACGTAAGTATAAATACTTACGTCTCTCCATCCATTCATTTCCTTCAGGAGAACGCCCCTACCATAATTTGGGTTGCTCACTCGCGGGGTTTACCTCGTTCCACCTGTTACGTTTCCGCAACAGCTTCGTCACTGTGGCACTTTCAGAGAGTTTCAACCATATCCCAAAAGGACTTAGGCTTTCCTCCCGCCGTCAGCCATTAGACTGCCTTAGCTTATTTATTCACTAAGCACGAACACTACGGTCATCTCAGAGCCGTGCGAGCATGGACTTTCCTCAACAACGTCAAGCGTTGCAGCGATTACTTGTTCTTTTATGATGACTTGACTATTATATCTCTAATGTTTTTCTATTTCAAGCGTTTTCTTATTGAATGTGAAAATATTGTGAAACACGGTTTAGTCATAAAGCTTGTCGCCGAATACATGCTTCTCTAAATTAGCAATACGTTTTAAAATATCAAAATTTGTATTGTTAGCATAAGCTGGCGAAGGGACTTGACGTCTTGCTTCTGATGATGATGTTGTTGTTTGTGATTGTGCTGTTTTTAACTCATTTTTTAATAATTCTATTTCTTCTTGTTTTTTTGCTAATACTTTTTCAAAAGATTCATAGTCTTGTATGATGATATCTAAAAATTGATCTACTTCATCTTGACTATATCCTCTAATACCTGTTTTAAAATCTTTATCTAAAATCGTTTTAGCTGATAATTTAATGTCCATATCCATCTTCCTTCCATATAAACGTAGGTCTTATAATTATAGCACATTTCCCCAAAGTTTATCGTAGTTGCTTCCAGTGTTCAGCAAAATTATTCATATTATTTCCCAAGCAATAATTTTTTCTTTTCATTTCGTAGACATCTTTTCTCTATTTCGGTTAACTTTCTTTGTTTCTGATCTTTTCCCCATAATAAACTGTCTTTTACCAGTTGATATGCTTGTTTTGTATAAAAAAGCGCCTTATCATAATTTTGATGACGATGTTCATCGATTTTAGCTAGTTCTATATAAGCAATAATTTGCTGACGTTCTTCGATATAAGGGATTGCTTGATTAAAAGAATAATATGCCTGCTCAAAATCGTGCTGCTTTTTTTGTTGAAACGCTAAATGAAAATATGCATAGCCTGTCTCATTGCTATCATATTGACGTGTTACTTTTTCTAATATTTCCCCACTTTTTGCAGTATCAGATAAATCCCCAAACCATTTTCCAATGTTCGTATACGTAGTCGCAGACTCTTCTTGTATACCATCACATAATAATTTTGTTGCCTGGATGTATAAGGTGATTAAAGACAATAAATCATATTCATTGTGTTCAAGAACTTTCACCAATGTTCTAGGATCGCCACTTTTTACTGCATCTAAATAGATAATAGGCGCAAGGTAACCTGGTATATCTCCCTTACGCCGGAATCCAAGTTTTTCCTCTTCTACTTGTGACAGTTTCATTCGGGATAAGTCATTTTTCCATATACGTTTTGAACCATGCAACAGGTCGATTTGCTTCTGCTCAGGTAGCTTAGGTAAATCCTTTTTATGCAAAGTAAAGCGCGTTTGTAACTGAGGCCAATCGAAACTTTTACCATTATACGTAACGATAGTTTTATTTTCCTTCCAAAGTTTTGATTCCCATAAAAACGCGACTTCATGGCTAGGATCTGCTAATACATATTGCTTTAATACAAATCCACCTTGTTCGGCTTCTAATATACCGTTCAAAAAGATCTGCGTACCAACACCTTTTAAGCCAGTAGTCTCTGTATCATAAAACACTAAATTGACATCATCCGTTAATGCAATAGGATGATGATGATTCGTACTTTCCCATAATTGAAAGGCATCATACAGTTCACCTAAGTGAAAATTCCCATGCTGATATTCAGCTGAATAATGCTTTTCAAGTAAAAAGACTGTACCAAAATCGTTATCAATTCTCTTCAATCCTACTTGTTCCCATTGTTTTGCATATACTGGCACTGCTGGCTTTTTAAACACTTCTTTTTGCTCTTGTTCAGTTTTTGATACCTTTTTTAGCATCTTCTTCATTTGAAGAATTTTATTTTCATATGACATTTAATCATCCAACTCTGCTAATAATATTGATTTCAAAAAAGTTAATACTTGTTTTTTTTCGTCACTATTTAAGTCTTGTGCACCTATACATGAAGGGCATCCTTTTTGACACGGGCAATTAACAATATGCTCATAGACATGATGCAATAAATCTTCCCATAAATCATATACACGTTCGCTCAATCCAATACCTCCTGGATAGCGATCATATACAAAAAACGTAGGTTTTTCTGAATGTGTTGCTTTCACTTGTGGCACAACATGAACATCGCTACGATCGCTTTGGATGAATAATGGTATAAAACTATTCATAGCGTATGCAACTCCTGTCATTGCTCCTGTTAAATCATCTTCCTTCCAATGTTCAGGTTGGTCGAATGATAGCCATGTTCCACTTGTATGGAGTTCTTCTGGTGGCAAATGGATTGGTCCACTCCCGATATTGTCATGTGTCCCAAATCGTATTTTCTTGAAAATGGTAGCTGTAGCGAGTGTCATGATATCTCCAAACGCCACCTCTCCATGTCCAATTGTTCTACTTTTATCTTCACTAATGACTTTTAATTCTACTGCTAAATTGGCATCTGTAAAATAATCAACATCTACTTCTCGAACATATGCCTTTTTTTCTTCCCAATCTAATTTTTCCACTTGGAACTGGGTCCCTTGATGTAAATAAATGGCTTCTTCATGAAGTAATGTTAATGCACTATAGCGATCCATTTCACCAATGACTTTACTATGTGCTGGAATGGATTGATCGATAATTACAACATTTTCCTGAGAAGCTGATCTTAGACTAATGTCATGCGCTGGAAAACTATCACTCATCCAATGCCATTTATCTGAAGTCTTTAAAAGTACGCCTTCTTCTTGTAAATATTCTAAGAAATCTTGTACTTCAAATTCTGCATAACTATCATCTACCCTAAATGGCAATTCAAACGAGGCGCATTTTAAATGGTCCATAAGGATTAACATATTTTCTGGGTATACTCGTGCCTCTTCAGGTGAACTTTCAAATAGATACTGTGGATGTTTGATAATATATTGATCTAATGCAGTGGACTGAGCAACGTAAATAATTAGCGCATCATCTTGTCTTCTTCCTGCTCGCCCTGCTTGTTGCCATGCACTTGCTATATTACCTGGGTAACCCGTCATGATACATGCTTGCAATTGACCAATATCAACTCCCAATTCTAACGCATTGGTTGAAATAACACATTGTATCGTGCCATCTCGTAAACCTTTTTCAATAACGCGACGCTCAGAAGGTAAATAGCCACCTCGATACCCACGGATTGTCTCATCCTGAATTTTCTTGGTAGTAAGTGATTTCATATAGGTGACGAGCATTTCAACACGTACTCTACTTTTCGCAAAAATAATTGATTGGATTTTTGAATGATATAGCTCTCTTGCTAAGTCCCGTACTTCTAAAATAGCACTTCTTCTTACACCAAAAGCAGGGTAGATTATTGGCGGGTTATAAAATAGAAATGTTTTCTTTCCAGTTGGTGCACCGTTATTAGTGATTAATTGTTGTTTTGTATTTGTTAGGTTTTCTGCTAATTCTTTTGGATTTTTTATCGTAGCTGATGTACAGATAAAGACTGGATGGCTACCATAAAAATGACAAATTCTAAGAAGGCGTCTAAGTACATGCGCTACATGTGAACCAAAGACTCCTTTATACGTATGCAGTTCATCTACGACAATATACTGTAAATTTTCAAATAATGAAACCCATTTTGTATGATGTGGCAGTATTCCTGAATGCAACATATCTGGATTAGTCATCACTATATGACCTGCTTTACGAACTTTTTGCCGAATCCCAGGAGCAGTATCGCCATCATATGTATAGCTTAAAATTTCTTCTCCGCTATCCTCGATTAGCTTATTTAAATCGCTTTTTTGATCTTGTGCTAAAGCCTTTGTAGGGAATAAATATATTGCTCTAGACGCACTATTTTCCATTATAGCTTGCAGAACGGGCAAATGATAACAAAGTGATTTACCAGAAGCAGTTGGTGTAACTGCCGTAAATGATTGACCATTTGTAGCATACTCAAACGCTTCTCTTTGATGAGAGTACAGTTGATCGATGTCTCTTTTATGTAATGCTTTAATAAGAGAAGGGTGTAAATTATTTGGAAAATCAACTAATTTAGGTGGCTTAGCTGGAATCGTATGTACATATTCAACACGGTCTTGCATTTCAGGATTAGATTGCCAATCTTGCAGTAATTCTTCAATAGATTTTCTTTTACTCATTAGTTGACTCATCCTTTTGTAAAATACGTTGCAATGTTTCTAATGTGTATGTAACCGATTGAATCGATTGAAATAATCGTTTTTTACTCGTTTTTTGATAAAATGATTGGACTATAAACTGATCCATTGCTTCTACAGCATTTTGGACTTGAATTTTATGCATATGCTTTGGCTTATTCGCATCTATCCAGGCTTCAACTTCGTTTTGCCAAGTTAAAAGCTTTGTGTGGTACAAATCTGCATGCGGTTTTACATCATTAAAAAAATCAGGAGATGTGTCAGTTTCTCTCATTTTCAAAAATCGTTTCCAACATTCTTTGCATTCTTCTAGTAATTCATCTATTAAAATTTGTAACATTACACACACCTCCATTTTCAATTTACTTCTTACGTATTAGTGTATCAAAAAAGATATCATTTCACTACTTTAAAGCGAACAAATATTCTTTTTGTTGTTCAATTAAATCAAGGCGGTTTGCTACATGTGTAATATTCTTTTCAAGTGTTTTGTTATACATTTCTTCTTCATGGTTTACTCTGTTTTGTAAAAGTTCGTCCACCATCTCAATTAAAGTAATCAGCTTGTTTATTTTTCGCATAATGTATCGCCTCCTGCTATAACTTTTCAAGGCTGAAATAGTAATTCCTTTGTAGAGGACAAAACAAGTGCATATTCGACGATAATAGTTTTATTTTTCAGCTTATTTCTCATGAATTTCTCATCAAATAACTACCTTAATTTATGGTATTATAGAATGCAGATGAGGTGTTATTATGACTATTCGATATCCCAATGGAAAAAAATACACGCCCACATCAAAACAAGAATCAAATCTTTTGAAAAAGAAAGATTTATCTTATAGTAATCGTGGGAAAACTCTAGAGGAAGAGATAGATGAAACGAATGAATTTTACTTACAACGGCACATTGCAGTAATTCATAAGAAACCTGTTCCAATACAAATCGTCAAAGTGGAGTACCCATCAAGAAGTGCTGCCGTTATTCGTGAGGCATATTTCCGAACGCCATCTACAACCGACTACAATGGTGTATATAAAGGTTACTACATTGATTTCGATGCTAAAGAAACAGAAAATAAAACATCATTTCCTTTGAAAAATGTTCACCCTCACCAGGTCTCTCATATGGAGGCTTCGGCTAGACAGAAGGGAATCTGTTTTTTGTTAGTGCGATTTTCTTCCCTTGAACGCTATTTTGTAGTACCTTTAGAAATGCTGTTATCAGCATGGGATAGAATGTTAAAGGGTGGAAGAAAGTCTATTCCGCTAAGTGAGTTTGAGGGACAGGCAATTGAGATTCAACCTGCCTATGTCCCAAGACTAGATTATTTAAAAGCAATCACACAATTGCTACCATAACTTGATCGTAGTTATGAGAAAGTGAGGAGAATGTTGTGGATCAACAAGTTAATTCTCGGCAACAACGAAAGCAACTTGAAGAACAACAGAGAAAACGACATACAAAGAAAAAAGGGCCAAGAGAACCCAAAGGACCCAAACGTTCTTTGATTAAAAAGATAATCATAGCCATTTTGGCTTTAGGTATTGCAATATTTGCAATAGGTGCTACTGTTTTTGCAATTTATGCTGCGCAAGCACCAAAATTAGATGAAGAATTATTAAAAGATCCAGTATCATCAAAATTCTATGATGCAAATGGCAAAGTATTCTATACTATGGGTGATCAACAACGGGAACATGTCAAATATCAAGATATCCCAGCTGGAATGAGAGATGCGATTATCGCAACAGAAGATTCTCGTTTCTTCGAACACCATGGGATAGACTTTATTCGCTTAGGTGGCTCAGTTTTAGCCAACTTCCGATATGGATTTGGCTCACAAGGCGGCAGTACATTAACCCAGCAAGTAATTAAGAACTCATTTTTAAGTGGTGAGAAGACATTGAAACGTAAGGCTCAGGAAGCTTATTTATCCATTCAGCTTGAACGTGAATATTCAAAAGAAGAAATTTTTGAAATGTACTTTAACAAAGTCTTAATGTCTGGTCGTATTTATGGTTTCGGTACTGCAGCAAAATACTTCTATGGTAAAGATCTAAAGGATTTAACTTTAGATGAAGAAGCGCTATTAGCTGGTATGCCACAAGCACCAAACGCATACAATCCGTTTAAAAATCCTGAACGTGCAGAAAAACGTCGTAATATTGTTTTAGGTTTAATGTATCAACATAAGAAAATCACAAAAGAAGAAATGGAAGCTGCACAAAAAGTGGATGTCAGAAAAGGACTTCTTCCTGAAAGTAAACGAAAAACAGCTTCTACTTCAAAATATGATGCATTTATTGATGTTGCACTAAAAGAGTTAGCCGAAAATGGTGATGAGAAGGCATTAGAAGAAGGCGTTAATGTATATACAACATTAGATCCTACAGCCCAAAAAGTCGTTGAAAAAACAATGAATAACTCTGCTAACTTCCCTACAAAAGATATTCAGGCTGGTCTATCAGTTATTGATACACAAACAGGCGCAATTGTAGCAGTTGGTGGTGGACGAAATTATGGTCCAGAACGTGGATTTAACTACGCAGAAGCGTTAACAAATCGCCAACCTGGTTCAACGATGAAACCATTAATCGATTATGGTCCTGCAATTGAAAATCTAAAATGGTCTACTGGTCAAACAATTGTCGATGAGCCAATGACTTATACAGGTACAAACCAACAAATTAACAACTTTGACCATCAATACAAAGGGACAATTACAATTCGACAAGCGTTATATAATTCTCGTAATATCCCTGCTATTAAAACGTTCAAAGAAGTCGGTACCGATAAAGCTAAATCATTTATAAAAAATCTTGGCATTGATGCAAATAATGTAACAGAATCTGACGCAATTGGCGGTGGTAAGATTAACCTATCTCCAATTGAAATGGCAGGTGCTTATGCAGCGTTTGGAAATAACGGTATTTATACAAAACCGCATGCCATTAAGAAAATTGTTTATCGTGACGGAAAAACCGCTAAATCCTATACACCAGATCCTGTACCTGCAATGAGTGATTACACAGCTTATATGGTAACAGATATGTTGCGCGATGTAGTAAGTTCTAAATACGGCGCTTCAGGTACTGCTGCAGGTATTCCTGGGCTAGATGTAGCAGGTAAAACTGGTACTACTAACTATAGTACACAACAATTTAATGATTATGGGCTTCCTGCAACAGCTGTTCCAGATTCATGGTTTGCTGGTTACACATCCAAATACTCAATTGCTGTTTGGAGTGGATATGCAGATTACAAAACACCAATTACAACAAGTGCAGAACGTGTTCTTCCTCAACAATTATTTAGAACCGTTATGTCACAAATTTCAGCGTATACGCAAACACCTAATTTCCAACAACCAAGTTCTGTTGTTCGAGTAGGAAATGAATTATACGTTAAAGGGCAACAGCCAGTGTCATATACACCTAAAGTTGAGAAAAAGGATACACAAAAATTGAATGCACCAACTGGTTTAAAAGCATCTTATGATGATCAATCTAAAGCTATCAATTTATCTTGGTCTCATGATGCTAGTGGAGATGTATCGCCAAAATTTAAAGTTTCAGTTTCTGTTGATGGCGGAGGTTCTCAAACTTTAACTGAAACATCTAATACTTCATTTACCTATAATGGGGCAGAAGTTGGAAAGACTTATGTATTCTCAGTAGTAGCAGTTGCTGGTGATCAAACAAGTAGTGCTGCAACAACAACTATACAAATTCAAGCATCAACACCTAAACCTGATGTAACAAAACCGGATCAAACAGAGACTCCAACGTCTCCGGATCAAACACAAGATCCAAATAAACCAACAGATGGGAACAATCAGGGGAATACTGACAATTCTAACGGCAACACAAATACAGACCAAAATAACCCGAACGACCAACCAAATCAAGGTAACTCAAATGGGAATGATAATGGGAATCCCTCCAATAATAACGGGAACGGTAATGGAAATTCTTCCAATAATAACGGGAACGGTAATGGGAACGAAAAAAATAAAGCAAATTTGAATAGTGTGAACAGGAAAACTACACCTGATCAGCAGTTCCAAAATCAATCACAAACTCAATAAAAAAACGCGAGAGAAAATTCTCTCGCGTTTTTTATATAGTATAAAGGATGCCATTTATTTATTGTAAAAAATGAAAGTATATTAAGGGCCACTTTTACATACTTTCATTTTCTACCAAAAATATCCGGCATCCTTTTAGTGTTTTAATCGCAATCTTGCACATTTTTTTTTCGTTTCAATATACAATTCATCTAATTGGCGATAACATGCATATTGCCCTGGACGTGCTTTTATAAAAGATAATCTTTCCATCGCATTTATCGGCAATATCTCATATTGTTCATTTTCATCTAAAGCATCTTGCTGGCCAGATGCTTTCAATACAAAAGATTCATATAATTGAATAGCATTTAACATGATTTCTTTCGCTTTACCATCTCGAATAGTATGAGATTTGTGAATAGATTGTCGTAACAATTCCCATTCATCCATCCACTTTTCTAAACTTTCCTTTGAAATGGCCTCTTTCTTGCATTCAATCATCTGTTTACAAGACCTTTCTTTGCTCTCTTTTGCCCTTCTCGACAGATATCAAATAATGGACATGCATTACAGTTTGGATTTTGTGCTTTGCAGTGATAACGACCAAAGAAAATTAATTGATGATGCGTTTTAGACCAATTTTCCTTTGGTGTTTTGTTCATCACTGTTTGTTCTACTTCTAATACACTATCCTTCCACTTGCATAAACCTAAACGCTTGGTAACACGTTCTACATGTGTATCAACTGCTAAAGCTGGCTGACCAAAAGCAACAGATAGTACAACGTTGGCTGTTTTACGACCTACTCCAGGCAATGTAACCAATTCTTCACGTGAATTTGGGATTACGCAATTATATTCGTCAAGTAATCGTTGGCAAAGTTTTTGGATGTTTTTAGCCTTACTTCTATATAGACCAATTGACCGGATATCTTGTTCTAGTTCCTCTAAAGGAACAGCTAAATAGTCTTCAGGCTTTTTATATTTTTTAAATAATGTACCCGTTACTTTATTTACTAATACATCAGTGCATTGTGCTGATAGTAACGTAGCAATTGTCAATTCAAACGGATTGTCATGTATTAGTTCACAATGTGCATCCGGAAACATTTTTTCCATTTCATCTAAACAGAATTCCCATTGTTTTTTCGTTAACATTTACAATCCTCCTTTTACTTATTACGATCTAACCAGTTGTAAAAAGGGACATTGCTCGCTGGTGGTTTTTGTTCTGTTCCTTTTTTTTCAGGTTGAATTGCATTTTTTTGTATTGTATTTTTACGAAAGTTCTTTGAATGTTTATTTGCATCCTCAGGTGTTTTAACGTTATTTTTTTTCCATTCAAATAGAATTCGGTCTATATAACGTAAACTAAGCTTTTGTGATAATACCGCTTCCATCAATGCTTTACGAATAACTTCTGGAGAATGTCTATCTTGATCTAGCCACATTGAAATCATTTCGGTTTCCATTGGCGATAAAAAACGACCAAATTCTTGTTCAAAAAGTTGAAATAATTGTCCTTCCTTTAATTTTGAAGTTTCTTTTTCATTATTTTCACTTTTCGCAAAAACACAATCGATAAGCCTACTCCATATAGGCATTAAGTTTATGACTTCATAAAGTACACCTTGGTCATCTAACTTTTGATGGATTTCCATAAAACCTTTTTGCATAAGGCGTTGCATACTCGATGAAATCATATCCTCAGTCAAATTCATGCGCTGTGCAATATTAGCAGGTGTTGGGAATTCATTTCCTTCTTCATGAAAGGCATTCAAATGCATAATTAGCATGGCTTCAGTATCTGAAATTTGTAACTCCTTATAAAACTGAAAAAAAAGCTGAGAAATATTGACACTTCCCCGCTCAATCCAAGTTTGGAGCCGATCTGCATCATTCATCATCGTCGAACTCCCCTTTATTTTAAATTGAACAAGAAGAATCGCCTAAGCAATCCTTCTTGCGTTTTGTGATGGTTTAAATATACTGTGTCTCGAATTTATACTTATGGATAAATTCTGTTCAATAGACGTGGGAATGGAATTGTTTCGCGTACATGTTCTGCGCCTGTAATCCAAGCAACAGTACGTTCTAATCCTAAACCGAAGCCTGAGTGAGGTACTGAACCGTATTTACGTAGGTCAAGATACCATGCATATGCTTTTTCATCTAGTCCATATTGAGCAATACGTTGTTTCATTAACTCATAATCCCAAATACGTTCAGAACCACCAATAATTTCACCGTATCCTTCTGGAGCGATTAAATCTGCGCATAGAACAACATCGTCGCGATCAGGATGTAGTTGCATGTAGAATGGTTTGATACCTACTGGATAACAAGTAATGAATACTGGTTTGTCGAAATGTTCAGCGATTGCTGTTTCATGTGGCGCTCCGAAGTCATCGCCCCATTTGATATCGTCAAATCCTTTTTCATGTAATAAATCAATTGCATCATCATAAGAAATACGTGGGAATGGTGCTTGTACTTTTTCAAGTTTTGAAGTATCACGACCAAGTAATTCTAATTCTAGTTTGCAGTTTTTAAGAACAGATTGCACGATATATGAAACATATTGTTCTTGAATCTCAAGAGATTCATCATGTTCAACAAACGCCATTTCTGGTTCAATCATCCAGAACTCGATTAAATGACGACGAGTTTTTGATTTTTCAGCACGGAACGTTGGGCCGAATGAAAATACTTTTCCCATTGCCATCGCTGCTGCTTCCATATAAAGTTGACCAGATTGAGAAAGATATGCATCTTGATCAAAATATTTTGTATGGAATAATTCAGAAGTTCCTTCAGGAGCTGAACCTGTAAGTATTGGTGGGTCTACCTTTTTAAATCCATTATCGTTAAAGAATTCATATGTTGCACGAATGATTTCGTTACGAACAGCCATATTAGCATGTTGTTTTTTAGAACGTAACCATAAATGACGGTTATCCATTAAGAATTCTACACCATGTTCTTTAGGTGTAATTGGATAATCATGTGCGTCAGAAATAACTTCAATTTCTTTTACTTGTAGTTCATAACCAAATGATGAACGAGTATCTTCTGTCACTTCACCAATGATGTATAAAGAAGTTTCTTGGTGAATTGATTTTGCAGTAGCAAAAGTTTCTTCCGATACATCTGCTTTTACTACTACGCCTTGTACAAAGCCAGATCCATCACGTAATTGTAAGAATGCAATTTTACCACTTGAGCGTTTATTTGCTAACCAAGCGCCAATTTTTACAGTTTCGCCGACATGTTTTGGCATGTCTTGAATTGTAATTTTTTTCATGTTACCCTCCAGCATTTTAAACATTTATTAGAAATCCTAATAATGTATATTCAAGTTATTTTTTTGCAATGAGATTCAAAATTATTTTGTTGAATAAAGAAATAGTAATTTCAATTAGTTAATAATAAATTCTTACTAAATATAATTTCTATGTCTTTCTCATTGTCACAACGGTTCTTGGGTACCGCAAAATTCTACAACTGCTGCGTACTTATGTAAAAAGTATCTGCAATTGAGAAGTATATAACACCATTATATACAAGTTTTCCAAAAATTTCGTGTGAAATGATTTGAATTTCATTTTCGTTAGAAATTTTTATCAATTGCAGGTATTTGATAATCTACCGTTGTGATGTTTGTAAATATTATAAATTCGAAATACGTTTCCACCAGCGTCCATTATCGAACATGATGTATACATAATTGAGTTTATCTTGTTTGTTAAGGTAAGTAATTTCCCATACTACTCCTGGCTTTTCTAGACCTAATTTTGTATGAAGTACTTTTTTCACATCACCATTTTTAGTTGCTTCGGAAAGAGCTTCTTTTTTAGAAATACCGTCTTTCATCAAAACTTCCGTTGGCTTTTCTTTATGATCTTGTGGAACAAAAACAGCTTTATTTTTTCCATTACTATCTGTACCGATAACCGTTACATACGAATCTTTACCATGATACACATAAGTATCTGTAACTGTTTTTAATTGATGATTTTGTAAAACAGCTTCTTTTGCAGTCTTTTCCGCACTGTAAAATGGTGAATAAGATTTCCAACCTACTATAACGATCAGTGATAACGACAGGATGAGTAAAAAAATTGAAAAGAACTTTATCCAGTTTTTCATTATATCACCTTATGTTTCATTTATCACGTAGCTAAATATGCTAACGAGCCGCTCCCGCTTTACTCTTGTCCAGCTTTACTTGTCCGAAGCCTCTCGAGGTCGGCTTCTGACCATCCAGCACATGACGGAGCTTAACGGGCGCGTTCCGCTTTTAATCTTTATTATACCAATCTTCTAATTCGAAGACCATATGTTCAAGTGACACTTTTTTTACTGGAATGTCAGGTAAAGCCTCAATAAATTCTGATCCATATGATTTCGTTTCAATCCGCCGATCAAGGACAATAAATACACCTTTATCATGTGAAGAACGTATTAATCTACCGAAACCTTGCTTGAAACGTAAAATTGCTTCTGGTAAAGATAATTTATAAAACGAATTCAACCCTTGGCTTGTCATTCGCTCTGCCCTCGCCTTAAAAAATGACTCTTCTGGTGATGAAAATGGCAATCGCACAACAATGACAGCTGATAATGCATCTCCTGGTACATCTACACCTTCCCAGAAGCTATTTGTCCCAAATAGCACAGAGTGTTCAAAACGTTGGAACATTTTCAACAAGCGCATACGGCTGCCTGAAGACATCCCTTGAGCGAAAAGCATATAATCATCAAGTGTACCGGTTTCTTGAATAAGTTCTACCGTCTTTCGTAACATATCTTGAGCCGTAAATAATACAAAACATCGCCCTTCAGTTGCTAGAACAGTTTGTACAATGGCCTCTGCTACAGATTCAATATAAGCTGTCTGTGTTACCTTCTTTATATCAGGCATATCATCCACTATATATACACTTGCACCGTCATAATACGATTTTGGAGCTTGGAATTGATACAAAGGTACATTTTCTGAAAGCCCTAGTTGATTAGCGATAAAACGTCTGTCATTAGGAACTGTCAACGTACCCGATGTCCAGACAATCCCAGTCTTGTGACGGAATGATTGCAAGACATTCGTAATTGAATCTTCTACTCGAACAGGTCTTTTAAATATATGAAGACTTCCCGGCATACTTCTCGTATCTATTTCTAACCAAGCTGTATCATTTTCTTGATGACTTAAGAAAATAGCATCCCATTCTGCTAAACGTATTTTTAGTTCTCGAAGCTGATATTGCCAATCCGCCAGATTTGCTTGTTGCTTGATTGACAATTCATCAGGATATCTCAAATAGGTTGTTGTTATAGATTCTGCGAGATTTAGCCAGTGTGTTAATTTACGACTAAATTCCACACCAAAAGGTTGCGTCAATTCGATGTTTGTTAGTAAAAAACTTTGCTTATTTTGTCGATGCTTTCCCTTTTGCAATGGAAGTTGATTTAATAACCGATGAATCGCATGGTCAAATAGTTTTGTTATGTCTTGGAATTGTAATTCAAGAGCAAACAATTGGCGCAATGGAATTTTATCTTCTTCTTGCATACAAAGATAAAAAGCATGCTCAATTTTATGTGTTTCAGTTGAACCTATTTGCCCAAATAGATACTTCCATTGAGTATAAGAGAAAATTTTCTCATCTCTTAATGTTGCAGCTTGCAAGAATTGATGCCCTTCATCTAATATCCAGCCATTCAAATGCTCTAATATTGGCTCTTCCCTACCTAAATCCGCTAATACCATCGCATGATTTGTAACAACTAAATCTGCATCCCTGCAATTAGATAATGCTTGCAAATAGAAATCATAGGTACTCTTATGATGCGTTTCAGAAGTTGTTTGTGTTCGGCGGATTTTATCTACAAAATACTGCCCACCTCCAGATAAGGTTATTTCACCAAGATCACCTGTTTCTGTACCTTGTAGCCAGACTATCATTTGCATCTTCGTAAAGTTTTCATCGTAAGAATCTTCCTTTACTTGCAAAAGATCACACATTCGATCGATATCTACATAATGTTCCATCCCTTTAACAATAGCTGTAGAAACCTTGGTTTTTAAAACAGCTTCTGCCTTTGGTAACTCTTCTTGTAATAATTGATCGAGTAAATGAGATGTATACGTACTTATTCCCACTGTACAATGATTCTTTTTAGCAAAAATGATAGACGGGATAAGGTAAGCAAGTGTCTTTCCAATCCCAGTAGAAGCCTCTGTCATTATTTCTTGCTTTGTAACAAGAGCTTGCCATACTGCATCCATCATTTTAAATTGATCAGGACGTACTTCAAATGTATTGAATGCTTCTTCAAATAATTTTTCTTTCTCTTTAAAAGATGAGGGATAGTGTAGCTTCTCACTCTCCATTTTATTATTTTTCATAGGTTTTTTTAATGCAATATCACGATAATATAAATGACTCTCACTATTATTTGGTTGCTTTCTTTTTATATGAATCGCATCTAAAAATAATTGCGATAAATCTGATTTTAAGCGAAATGATCTCTGATGAAGTTGCTCAATCGTTACAAGTTGAAGTGACAGAAGCTCTTCCCAACAAGCTTTTAATAAGTAGGCTGTAGCAAGTGCATCATCATCAGCCCGATGAGCATGAGCTAAGCGAATTCCTAGTTCCATTGTGATATCTTGTAATTTAAAACTATATGCAGTTGGAAAAAGAATTTTCGATAATTCAACTGTATCCATGTGTTTTCCGATCCATTTCGGTAAACCTGCTCGTTTAAACTCTGCTTGTAAGAATGGCAAGTCAAAATCAGTATTATGAGCAACAAAAACAGTATCTTGCAGAAGCTCATAAATTTGTTGTGCTTGCTTCTCAAAAGGAGGGGCATCATGTACTTCTTTATCTGTAATATGCGTTAAATCTTGAATGAAATAGGGTATTTTCTTACCAGGATTCACAAAGGAAGTGTATGTGGAAATTACTTTCCAATCTTTCATCAAGACGATGGCGATTTGAATAATTCGGTCTCCTTGTTGTGAGGAATGACCTGTTGTTTCTAAATCGACAATGGCGTAAGTTTGACTTTCCATTTATTCTTCACAACTTTCCGTTCTTGTTATATTCAAGATTTTATCATATTTCGAAAGGAATAGCTGATTTTGGTGATAGATCATTTAGGTTTTATTAAAAATAATTTTGTTTTAAGAAACAATTAGTTTGATTCATAGATTTGTTCGCATATTTTGCGAATCTACTAATTGATTTTTTAAATGAGACAATTTCATTAATGCTTTTCTAATTAAAAAATGCGAATATTTTCTAAATAAACAACTCAATAATTCGGATAATATTTCATTTCCAGTATTCACTAAGCATATCGCTCCAGATGGCGCTTTCCATGGGCGAGCTGACGAGCCTTCTCGCTTGTGCTCCTGCATCGCTTCGCTAGCTTCGTCGCAGAGAAAATCTCGCTCCGGGGTCTCGTCTAGCTCGTTTTCCCACAGGACATTGAATGAACTTCACTGAATGAACATCGTACGAAGAAAATGCGAATGCATTTTCGAGGACTCTCCGCTAATTCCACTTCAACGAAGATAGCTATACTAGATTTTTATCATAAATTCACATCTATTTTTACTTTTTCAATGCCCTCCTCACTTACCCACAGGACTATGAATGGACCTCTAATAAATATGGCATATAACAATAGTCCATTTAATGTTCGTGTTTTTTATCAAATCTTTGAATTATGAAATTGATTCAAATGAGATTTTATTCAGGGAATGGGTAGGAAAAAAGCTTAGTATCTGAACGACACTAAGCCTCTTATTTGATCAACTAAACCATCACAGTTGCTTCTGGTTCATAATTGATCAATTGTTTTACTTTATTTTGTTCATCTAGAACTGCAACAGTTGGCTTATGCTTTGTAGCCTCTTCTAAAGTCATGTAACCATATCCAATAATAATTACAATATCACCTGGCTGAACTAATCTCGCAGCAGCCCCATTTAGACAAATCACACCTGAGCCTCGTTCTCCTGCAATGGTATATGTTTCAAAACGTGCACCGTTGTTATTATTAACAATTTGAACTTTTTCATTTGGTAAGATTCCAACTGTATCTAATAAATCGGCATCAACTGTAATACTACCAACGTAATTCAGGTCTGCTTGTGTTACCGTGGCACGATGGAGTTTAGAAGTCATCATCATTTTTAGCATTTTTTATATCTCCTCAATAGTAAAAAGAATATTATCAATTAATCTTACGTTTGAAAAATAAACAGCTGTAGCAAGTAAAAATTGATTTGTTTCAGGATGAATTTCTTGTAAATCTGGATAGCTCCGTAATTCTAAATAGTCAATATGACCAGATGTTTTCGTTTCAATCATATCTATCGCATTTTGAATGGCAAACTCTTTATCATGATGTTTTAGAAAATTGTCTTTTGCTTGTTGTAATGCCTGTTGAATTACTGGTGCTTGCTTTCTCTCTTCAGCAGTTAAAAAGACATTTCGAGAACTTTTTGCCAGCCCATCATCTTCTCGAACAATTGGAACACCGCATATAGTTACTGGAAAATTGTAATCTCTAACCAATAGTTTAATTAATGCTAATTGTTGTGCATCCTTTTGACCAAAATAGGCATTAGTTGGTTGAACAATATGAAACAGCTTTGAAACGACTTGCAAAACACCGTTAAAATGTCCTGGTCTTGCTGCGCCACAAAGAATTTTAGATGCAGGACCTGCTTCAATTCGAATACCACCATCTGCTGGATACATTTCATCTACAGTTGGGACAAATAAGTAATCTACACCTGCTTCTGAAGCTATTTTTTCATCTCTAGCTAAATCTCTAGGATAGTTTTCATAATCTTCGTTTGGACCAAATTGAGTTGGATTAACAAAATCACTCATTACGACAAGATCATTATCTTGTCTTGCAGCTTTCGCTAGTGTCGAATGTCCTTCATGTAAGTAGCCCATTGTTGGAACTAAAGCTATCTTTTTATTCTCCAAATGATGCATTTCTAGTTCTTGTTGAAGCTCAACGATGGTTGTGATGATTTTCATCTTTTAATTCCTCCATATAATTGACCAAGTACTTCATCTGGCATCGTAAATTGATGCTGTGGTGCTGGAAATGCACCTTTTTTTACCTCATCTCGATAAGCTTCAATACCTTGTTCTATTTCCTTACCCACTTCTGCAAAAGTTTTTACGAATTTTGGTACATGGTGGTTACCATATCCTAGCGCATCATGGAATACTAAAACTTGGCCATCAGCTTCTTGGCCTGCACCAATTCCGATTATTGGTATCTTTAGTTTCGCAGATACCACTCCTGCTAATTGATGTGGCACGCATTCTAATACAATAGCGCAAGCACCTGCTTCTTCAAGTGCTAATGCATCCTCTATTAGCTGTTCCGCTGCTTCAGCAGTTTTCCCTTGTACTCTATAGCCACCTAGTACTTCTGCAGACTGTGGTTGTAATCCCAGATGACCAATAATAGGTATACCAGCAGAAATCAGTGTCTTAATGGATTTTATGAGTAGACCTGCACCTTCTACTTTTAATGCATTTGCACCTGTTTGCTGGAATAATTGGACGGCATTTTTTAGAGTATCTGTAACATCCCCATGGTAGCTTCCAAATGGCATATCCACCACGATAAAAGTATCTTTTGCTCCTCTTCTTGTAGCTTTCCCATGATGAATCATATCATCCAATGTTACTTTAACCGTTGAATCATAACCTAAAATGACCATTCCAAGCGAATCACCAACTAGAATCATATCGACGCCAGCATTTTCTGCTAGCATTGCTGAAGGATAATCATAAGCTGTTAACATAACAATTTTTTCTTTACGTTCTTTCATCTTTAGAAATTCAGTTGTACTTTTCACTCAAGTTCCTCCTTTTAATGAGGAAGAAAACAAAAAACCCTTCTGTCAAAAATGGACAGAAGGGTAGTGTAATCATCACATTGAATCGTTTTCTTCCGTCCCTGTCTAAAAAGATCAAGGCAGATTTTTTTGTTGTAGTAAAAAAGAATACAATTTGAGGTACGGTTCCCAAAGGATACTGTCCTGTGATAACACTATAACAATATTTAAAACGATAAACAATATTTAATTTTGAAGTTCAATATCAGCAGAATAGATGTTTTCAATCGTTCCATCGTCAAGTTGTAATTGTAAAATACCATCTTTTGTAATGCCTAGCGCTTTTCCTACAAAAACATCACGAAGCGTTGTCGCTTTAATACGACTACCAATTGTACAGGAATACTTTTCCCATAAAGTTTTAATTTTCTCAAAGCCCTCTTCTACATATTGCTTACTATATTTTTCTAGATAATAAAGAAGCTTCGCTACAAGCTTTGCACGGTCAACTTGTTTACCTGAAGCTATTTTTAACGATGTGGCAATGTTTACAATATCCTCATCAAAATCTTCAAGTTCATGATTTACATTAATACCAATTCCCATAATAATCGCATTTACTCTATCTGGATCAGCTTGCATTTCTGTTAATATACCAGTACACTTCAAACCATTTATTAATAGATCATTAGGCCATTTAATATCTGGCCGTACTCCAGTCACATCTTCTATGGCACTTGTAATGGCAACAGCAGCTACTAAAGTAAACTGCGGTGCGTCATAAGGAGGAACATCGGGACGCATGATGACACTCATCCAAATTCCTTTTCCCATTTGAGAT
Source organism: Rummeliibacillus pycnus (assembly GCF_044359855.1). GTDB lineage: Bacteria > Bacillota > Bacilli > Bacillales_A > Planococcaceae > Rummeliibacillus > Rummeliibacillus pycnus_A. The sequence continues at coordinate 3,801,551 of NZ_CP132291.1, read as the reverse complement.
TTCCATTCTCGCATTAAGCGCCCTCTACCTTCAGTTTGTTCCTCACATATAATTACTGTTCCATCAGGCGCTCCATCTTGAGCAAGTTGATGTGCTACTGTTTGAGTTGATGTTAATGATTCTTCATAAATTATTTGATTTCCAAAGTGCTCCGTTTCAAGTGCAGCAGTGATCTTTGCAGGGTCTAGTGTATCTGGTGTTGAAAGCATGATGTATCCCTTTTTTCGAATAGATTGAAATGTATAACCTTCTTCTTCCAATTGTTTCATATGCTTCCAAATTGCCGTTCTAGAAATATTTAAGTCATCTGCCAATTGTTGTCCTGAGATTGGCTGACCATTTGCGGCAGATAAACGTTTTAATAGTTCGTATTTAATGGGTACGTTCACTCAAAAACCATTCCTTTATATAGATGTATTGTCACGATAAATCAATCACTTTTAAAACGTTGATATAACGCTATTTATTATATTTAATACTATCATTAAATGTCGCTTGATATATTAGATTTTATATTAAATTTATTATTTGGTCACTTCTTGGTCACTTTTCGTCACTCATTTTTAATATCCTTAGACCGACTTAATGGCGGTCTTTTTAAACATTATATAAAATTTACAATAATACACTGACATGTATCTATATTTACTTTATAGTAAAATTAGTACATTTAAGGAGGGGATAATTTTGAAAAAGAAATTAATGTATGTAGCTCCTATGGCCCTAGCACTATTACTTGCAGCGTGTGGTGGAACTGAAGATAAAAATAATAGCAAAGGGGATACTAAAACTGAAACTACTGTATCAACTCAAAAAGATACAAAAGCTGAAGCTTCCACGGATGAAAAATACTATTTCAAAGATGGTATAGTAAAAATTCATGATCTAGAAATTGAAATTACTAAAGAGAAAGTTATAAAACCTGGTGAAAAAGGCAATGAATATGGAGAAAAACCCGTTCTAGCTCTTTGGTATAAAGTTAAGAACCTTACAGACAAAGAAATAGATCCATCTACTGCGTGGTTTGCAGTATTTGAAGTTATTCAAGATAATAATAAGAATTCAGTAAATAAATTAGAAGTAGGTTCCTTACCTGATGAGCGTTTTTTAGATAGCCAGTTAGAGACTATCAAGAAAGACGGTACCGTTGAAAATGCAGTAGCTTATGAATTAGATGATTTGAAAACACCAGTAAAATTGATTGCAAGCCAAGGTATTGGTGGCAAAAAATTAGGAGAACAAACTTTCAAAATTCAATAGTTTACTGTTTCGAAAATCTTTAATTAAATGTTTAAGACCTTATTGGTGGTCTTTTTATTTTGACAACCAATTATAATGAGCAATATCTACAGGAGGAGGATTATACGTACTCTCCTCGACTTTTTTCTTATTTCCAACTACCCTTCCACATTGACTTCCAACCCTACTACTACCCTAGTATTCAATCTAGCACATTAAAAACCCTTTATTTTCAACGGTTAAACCTTCATTTTAAATATCCCAGATTACTGCAACTCTAGCAAAATGATTCTCCTCATTCATGCATTTTTGTATATAGACATTGGAGTCAAACTAAATAAAAAAAGAGAAACCTTTTTGAATGGTTTCTCTTTCTTAGATACTTCTAAAACTAACTAATTAAAAATTAAAGTTTTACAATGTTTGCAGCTTGTGGTCCGCGTTGGCCCTCTTCAACTTCGAATTCAACTTTTTGACCTTCGTCTAAAGATTTGAAACCTTCGCCTTGGATTGCTGAGAAGTGAGCAAATACGTCTGCTCCGCCTTCAACTTCGATGAAACCGAAACCTTTTTCTGCGTTAAACCATTTTACTGTACCTTGTGTCATTTAAATGACCTCCATTATAATTTATTAATATATAAGCTTTTTAAAAGAAAAAAATTCACATATTACAAAAAGTACCGAACAAACACGATTACTCTTTGTAATATGCGAATTCAACCTTTTCCTATAAAGGACCTTATTAAGTTCATTATATACTATAAATCTCTATTTATCTAATATCATTTTATCTCAAGATATATAAACAATCCCCCTCGTTAACAAAATCTATTCGATGACAAAGGAAAAGAGAGCTTGTGATAGCTCTCCTTGGTTCCCCCTTATTTTACAGTGATTACTTTCTTCACTTTAACCACTTTTTCACCGTTGATTTGTTTAACATACAGTACTTCCATGATTTCCTTTTTAAGCTTTCATATTTCTTCACTTAGCAGTTGTAACTCTAATTTAATCTTAAATATAAGACTTTTATCTCATTCATTATATATAATTTTACTTATTTTATATTTATTTTTTAGTTAATATTGTTATTGAAATAAAGGAAAGGAGAATTATGGATGAAAAAGACACTAAAAATTATTATGGCTAGTATAATTGCCTTAGCAATGTTTTTCTCAACATTTCAAATTCAAAAACCATTGGATAAAGAGTCCAAAAAAACAAGCACTATATCTTTTAACAAACAAACTGCAGAAGCAAAAGGGTTATTCCCAATTTTTAAACCTAAGCCAAAACCTAAACCAAAGCCTAAGAAAAAGAAAAAAACAACTGCTCAACTTTATAATGGAGCAAAAAAGAAAGGGGCTAAAGTTAAAGGTAGAAATTCTACATATAAATATTCAAAAAAACTTAGGAATTTACCAACAAAGGTAAAGACAAAGTATTCATCAAGAGATTTTTATAAAAATGGAAAGCTTGAGACTCGTAGATATTATGGGAAAAATGGTGACTCAGAAACAGATATACATTATACAAATCATGGAAATAATAAAAACCATCCAAAAGTACCTCATAGACATAATTGGTATTACAAAGATGGAAAATTGAACCCTGGAAAAGGTTATTAATTTCAAAAAGGAGAATTATAAATGGATTTAAATTCATGGGAAGAAGTTAGAAAAGCTATAGAAGATGAAGAACAAGAAGTTAGTTTATTTTATAATGATGAAGAATGGTGGATTAGTAGGCTATATGGAGAAGAAAAAAGCTTTTTACTTACACGTTCTAAAGATTCTTTCACACAGAGATTTGATACTGCTCAAGAACTATTCAATAAAGGAATTGTTGACGGTAAACCATTCATCGAAAGAATAAAAGACTTTTATTAATAAAAACCAAAAAAGACCAGGCACTCATATTTACTGAGCATCTGGTCTTTGATTTACACTTTTTCTACATATTCTTTATTAGCAGTAATATATAAACTATTTTTAGTACGCAAACGATATACTGAACCATACTTAACAATTTTCACAAAATATTTTCCGTGATTTATCTGGAAAATATAAACTATTTCTTTTTTCATCATTTTTACAAAAATCTAATAAATAGTAGAGCGTATTTTCAATTAATTTGATAGAGTCGGATACTTGATATTGAGAATTGTCCATATGGTAAGGAAAAGTAGCCAAATCATCAGGAAGTAAGAAGGTGCTTTTTGCTATTCTTTTTTAATAAATAAACAAGTTAATTCAGAGAAATACAGACGTTTTAAATGAATCGTAACAATATTTTTTTCGCTTTTTCTTTTGAAAAAGTGTATGGCAATTGTATGGCTTTTAAAAAAATCGTGTACCCATGGAAAAGTTAGGCTCTGCCTAACCCCACTATGAAATTTTGGTATTTTTTCCTTATACCTTTTCTCTATTCAAAAGACTTTGGCACCTGGCTTACTTAGTTCTTCCTGTTGCATTTATTTATAAATCTAAGTTTGGAATACTTTTATAAGTTCGTATTCCTTCTTAAAAGAGTTCATTGTGTGTGTAATATATAATTTATTCTGTTTAGAATCTGTAATACAGAAAAAGAAAATTTCATGTGAGTTTATTAATATATATTTATATTAAAATACAACTCGGTCGATTTTAAACATAAAAAATAAAGAAAGATTTTCCCCCAACGAAAATCAGTCTCATTTTCTCTCAAATTTATTTTGTTCACTATATTAAATTACATAAAATTAAAATATATACCAAATTTATAAAATGTGGTATATAATGGATTAAAAAATGGAGGTGTTACTTTTGAAGAAAAAATTTTTGATATTAATTATAATTAACGCACTTATTTTCACACTCGTTTTTAGTAGTGGGGCTAATCCTACTCAAGCTAGTGAAGTAAATGAAAAACCTATTACTTTTGAACTTGACAACGAAGAATTCACAGTTACTGTCGAAAAAGAAAATTCAAATGATATTTCTTTTATTTTGGAAAATGAAAATATCAAGGATAATGTACACGTAGTTTATAGTACCGGTGATATTACTGTTACTTCAGCAGATGGAACTTCAAAAACTTATAATCTGAAAGATTTTGAAACTAACGAAGAACCTGAAGTAGTTCAATCTGAAGAAGCAAATGGAGTTCCAATTGAGCAACTTGAACCTAAAAATGGAGCTAGCATACTTTCAACTAAAACAAACACATCTTTATTAGCAGCTACATCATCTGCGTCATATATTAGCGACATCAATGCATCTTTAGGCTTTGGTTCCAGTGCTACATGGGAAAGTAAAGGAAGTTACACATATGGCGGTAAAGCAGTATATGTGTACGAAGGAACATATTGGAAATATACAGAAGCATTAAAAAAATATAATTTCTCAGCAAGTACTGCTATTTCAGTTATACTAGGTGTAATAGTAGCTATTGGTGCAAGTGGTTTTACTGTTCCAACTGTTATCTCTATCTTAACTTCTCTTGGAGTAACAGTAGTATCAGAAAAAATTGCATATGCTATTAGCCCAAGTATAGGAGTGAAACAAAAACAAATTGGTCGTGGTTTTTATGTTCACGGAAAAGGTTACACATTAAAGACAAAAAAATGGTATAACTACTTAGAAGTCGTTCATGAAGGTAAAGTTAAATTAGAACAATATTCTTCAGATGATTACGCCTACTGGTATAATAATTATAGTGATAAACACGTAGCTGAAGTTGCATATCAACAATATCGATATATTGAAGGATTACGTGGAGATCCACCTCACAAATCTGAATTTTCATGGAGTTAAACTCCCAAAAAACTTTAAGCTCTACCCATTAAAAAGGTAGAGCTTGTTCTTTTTCTAATAGAGAAGGAATTAATAATAATTAAAAAAAAGGGGGGGGATTTATGAGAATGATTCTAGATAATCTATATTTCAAACTCATCCTTATTTTAATAGTTACATGTACTGTAAGTATCTATTCTTATACCAACGCAAACTTGTATCAGAATATAAATGGACTAAAACAGTACTCAGTTTATTCTCTAATTATATTAATAATAGCTGGAATCCTTTTATTTTCTAAAACAAATTCATTGAACATTAAAATACTATATTGGGTTTTAATGTTGTTATCTATTGGATGTTTAATTATATATAATTATGAAAAACCTGAATATACCTATAAAGAAGCCGTAAATCTAATAAAAGATAAAGAAAATTTAGATATAATTAATAAACCACAAATTAACATGCACACAAAAAAAGATAATCAGTTATATGAAATTTATAAAATTGTTGGAAAATCCAAAGGTACAGTCAAAACCTTTTCATTCGATCCATATACAGGAGAAATTTATGAAATTAAATAATATTCTTGAATTAAAATCTATAATATTGTACTTTACCTATTTCCGTTTAAAAAAATAAAACACCAACGGAAAATTTTCCACAGGTTTATATTTCAAAAAAAACTTTTATAATGCAAAATATTCCATCGTCGCATTGACTTCATCCTCGCTCATACCTATATACTTCATAGTGATTGATGGCGCCGAGCGATTAAATAACTGCTGCAACACCGCCACATCCTTATTTTGCTTATAAAGATGATACCCAAACGTTTTTCGCATGGTATGCGTGCCAATATCATCCCTACAGAGTGCCTCTGCAGCACTCTGTAGGCCTGTTTGGTGGATAGAAATATGGCTATTCCCTTTCTGATTCGGGAAAAGACACGTAGAAGAGCTCATATCGCGAGTATAGTCCTTGATTAGTTCTCTAGTTGCTCTCGGAATCAAAAATAGTTTCGTTTTCTTCGTTTTTTGCTCCGTAATCACTAAGTGCGTTTTCCCTCGAACATCTTGGATCATTAAAGGCACCAGATAACTCACACGCAGCCCCACATTATTCCTAAATTAAATTAAAACAAATCCCTGGTACTCGCATATTTGGAGAGCGTCCACCGAAAATCTTCAATTTCTGACTTCGTACGTAATGGCTACACATTCGCTTCTTTGGTCATTAGAACCCCTCATTCCATCTGTTTTCATACAGTATTGTGTATCTTATTATGTAATCATAGATTTAATCGCGTTTCTGACAAGAAAAGTTTTTTGTTTTTTCTATGCTTTTTAGTAGGCTTTTCACTAAAGTTACGCTATAAGCATAGCCACCAGTAAAAAAGTTTATATCCAAATTTTTGTATAAATCTAAAATAAATTTTTAAAAGTTACGGCTAAATTCGAATTTTTACTGTCTAATAAATATAGAGGAAAGATAGGAGGCGATTATTCTGCCAAAGAAAAAATCAATGTCAAAGAAAGAAAAAGAAGCATTATTCTCGCTATTCCAAGAATATCAACAAGATATTTTACACTTATGTGAAAAATAGTGAGGATGCTTTAGATGTAGTACAAGAAGTTGCATATCGAGCCTTTAAGAAGTTCGATACATTAAAAGAAATGAATTATTTCAAGACATGGTTGTTCAAAATCACAATAAATTGCTCCATAGATTGCTTAAGAAAGAATAACAAGATTATCATTGAATCTAGCGACTTGGAAAACTTATGGGACGGTTCAGATAATGATCTAGATGTTCCTCTCAGCCTTTCATTACAAGATATTTTAGATGAGTTGGATATGACAGAGAAAACGGTAATCTTATTAAAGTATTATCAAGAATATACGTTTCAGGAAATTTCTTCGGTTATGTACTTGCCGTTAAGTACTGTTAAAACTATTACATATCGCGCTTTGAAAAAACTCAAAAAAATTGTAAAGAAGGAGGATATCTATGGAGGATAATAATCAAATTCAAAAGAACTTAAATTCAATTAAAATTCCTAATGAACTAAATGAGAGGGTTATGAAAGGTTTTAAGCAAGCAGAGGAGGAAATGAGCAATCAATCGTTAAAGAAAAAAGGAACTTTTAAAAAGAAATTCTTCCTCGGGTCTTCTGCCGCTGTTCTGTTTATAGGGCTTTTTATCGGTTCTACTTTTGTTTCACCAGCAATGGCTACACTCGCTTCCAAAATCCCCTTGTTCAATACGGTTTTTAATAGAGGGACAATTGAAGATGCATTAACTAAATATCTGAGGGAAAAAGGCTTTGAAGTAAAACACATTTCCCAAGATTATATAAAGCACACGCTCTTAATTTCTATTGATTCTAAACAATATGACCATCAAAAAAAAGAGGTAGAGCAAGCCGCAAAACAATATCTACATCAGGAAGGATACAACAAAATTAACATTAAGGTAAAAAGAAATACTGGAGACATAGTACTTGAGAACATAAAGGAATATCCTTTAGAAAATAAAGATTTTCTCTTTGAAATTAGGAAACAAATGAAGGAAGCTGGATTCAATTTAACGTACAATCAGTTCATGATAAAACCGAAACCAGCTGAATTGACGTTATTAATTCCTGAAAGTGACTATAACACAAGAAAAAATGAAATCATTCGTATTGTGATAGAAGCTGGTGAGGCTTATAATGTAGGGGATTTTAAAATATCATTTGAGACATTTATTTTTGATCAACGTGAGCGTAACACTAGGTGGATGAATATTGTTAGTACTCTTAATGAAGTGTTGCTTAATAATGAAAAATATTCCATAAAGTCATTTGGTTACTCTGTTAAAGACAAGGTTAAATTATATGTTCAATTAAACATTCGGGCAGGAGATTCAAGAGCAAAAGAAAAAGCAAAGCTCATTGAACAAGACATTCATGAATTTCTCTCCTCTCAGGAAATTAAAAAAACGATTAAAGACGACCAGTATCAAATTGAAATAACAAGTAAAGATAATAAAAAAATAAATTAAAAAACAGGAGATAATCTCCTGTTTTTTTATGTTAGTCAATATAATCAATTCTAAGATCTTTGTCCATTTTATAGTTTTCGGAATGGGTTGCAAAAAACTCAGCTTTGCCTTCTATACCATCACAATAATCGCTAATACCTCTCCAGACGATATCATATGCTGGATTCCAAATTCTATTTCCGGGGACATCCATCTGTGGGGCTACAAAATCATCGGCATTTTGCGGATCATATTCGTATAATCTATAAGCTATAAAACTATCGGTGCCTTTAATTGAAAGTGGAGTATGCCCAAGTACTCTTATACCAAAGTCTCCTCCACCAGAACTAGCAATTTTTCTATCTGCACTCGTACGGAAAGTATTGTCGTTGTGCAAAGTGAACCAGTCAGTTTGAATAGTTTGCCATCCTGCAGCAAATGTTGAAATAGACTTATCTTCTACTGGATAAAGTTCCGCCACAACCCCCGTTTTTTCATCTACACGGATTGAATGACGTTATCTTCACCAAACATTTCCTTCGCACGTTCTATGGTCACTGCTGAAATTAATTTAAATGATTTCCTCTTGATTTTAATTATTCTTTTTAGTTAGTGCTTATGTGATGTTAGAGTTCTCACAGGACAATGCATTAATTAATATTTAAATACATATCAAACACCTTTTAAATCACTCATCAACAAGATAATGAAGTACATATTTCAAAACCGTTATAGCACCTTCCACAAACTCTATACCTTGTCCTGTTATTACTTAGGTCTGCAATGAACCTAACTTAATTACACACCCATACAAGCACACGATAATTAAAGTCACTTTTAATCGTATCGATATTTAATTGATTTTTTAACAAGTAAAAAGCAAAAGGTACACAAGGGTTAAACGGTAAATATATGGTGCTCAAGAGTATTTTTTCGAAAGCTGTAAAATGGGGAGTTATTAAAGATAATCCTATGAAGAATGTGGACGAACCAAAAGATAAAGTAAGACATAGGGGAATGAAATTTTATGATGAAAATCAAATAAAACAACTTTTAGCTACTTTAGAAAACGTTGATATGAAATTTAGAATTTCAGTAAAATTAGCATTATTTGTTGGTTTACTCATGGCAGAAATAGGAGGAATACGAATAGATTGTTTAAATTTTGATGATAATACAATTTTGATCAATAAGACTTTGCAATACGACAAGGATTTTAAAAAGTATTTTTTAGGACCAACTAAAAATAAAAAATCTCGCATCGTTAGTGTACCCTCTACATTTATGAAAGAACTTAAACTATATGCTGAAAAACAAGAAAAATTAAAGGAAGTACATGGAACAGAATGGAACCCATTGTTAAACCAAGAAGGCAACAAGATAGATTTACTAATTTCAAGAGATGATGGATTTTCTAATTATTCTCATAACTTGTAGCGTTGGAGAAATTTTATTAAACGATACAATTTACCACCGCTTAATTTTCATGGATTACGACATTCTTGGGCTTCTTACATGATTAGTAAAAATGTGAATTTCAGTCATACAAGAACAATTAGGGCATTCAAGTATTCAAGAAACATTAAATACTTATAGTCACTTGACTAAAAAAGATAAATCAAAAGCAAGTGACCTGTTTGACGTTTTAATTTAAATAGTCGCTTTTGGTCACTTGCTCTAAATTACAAAAAATATTTACATCCTAAATATTGTTATATCAACGGTTTTATATTCCACTGTCACGTTCACTCAAAAACCATTCCTTTATATGTTGTTGGTCATTAGACAGACGATTCTCAAGAATTTCTGTTAATATTTTTTCAAGAGTTTCTTTTAACCACGATCCGCCTTTTTTACCACTCCATTTAATTAAATCATGCCCTGATACAACTAAATCCGTTTTCTTTTGAATAGCTAAATTCGCTTTATTCTGTTCAATTTCTTCTACAGATTTAGGTTGTGTTGGGATATTTTCGAGATAGTCAGCAAATACATAAGCTGTTTTCAAAACTTCTAAGTCAAATTCAAAATAATGTCTCTTCGTCCATCCTTGAGAAATTAATGATTGGTATGCCTCAATTATATCTTTTACAATTTTTTTCTCGTTATTTGAGCATTTAAATGTATGCATGATTTTTACATCTTGTTGAGGTTGTAATAAGCAGAAAAAAGCCCATCCTTTCCAAGATTCCATTCCCGCTTCAAAATTTTCCCAACTACCAATTTGGATATATTCACCTGGTAAAAACTCATCTAAACCGGATTGTTTAATATTTTGCATCGCTTTTTCAGGATGTTCACTAACAAAAATCTTGTCGAATTCAGCTTTTATACGTTCTTTTGCGATAAAATGTAGATCTTTAGCTTGTTTTGAAATACCCTCAAATGTAGAGTCTTCTATTTGAAAACCTAGTTGTGCACTAAAACGAATAGCCCGTAGCATTCGTAAGGCATCCTCTTTAAATCGCTCTATTGGTTCTCCAACAGCTCTTATTACACCATTTTGTAAATCTTCTTTACCACCAAACAAATCAATAATTTCCTGATTTCCTGACATGGCCATTGCATTAATCGTAAAATCTCGTCGTTTTAAATCCTCTGCTAATGATGACACGAAATGTACTTCATCTGGGCGACGGTGGTCTTGATAGGTTCCTTCTGTACGATATGTCGTTACCTCTACAGGACTTAATGGATGTATTACAAGAACTGTACCATGCGAAATACCGACATCAGCTGTATGAATAAAAACAGCCTTTACCTCCTCAGGTACTGCATTCGTCGCCACATCAACATCATTCGCCGGATGACCTCTTAATGAATCACGAACTGCACCACCTACTATAACAGCCTCATACCCATTTTCTTCAAGTAACGATATTACGTCAAATGCAGCTTCCCATGCATTTTGTTTAATCATATTTTCGTGCCACCTTTTCATAAAGCGCCTCATATTGTTCCACAATATTCGATGAATGGAATCTATGATTTGCAGTATAAATAGCTGATTCTCCAAATTGCTGTAACTTTTTGTCATCTTGTAGCAATTCAATTGCAAATTGTGCAGCCTTCTCATAATCGCCGAGTTCCACAATATAACCATTTTCACCATGCTCGATCACTTCAGGAATTCCACCAATATTCGTACCAATCCCTGGTACTCCACAAGCCATCGCTTCTAACAAAACTAGTCCAAATGCTTCTTTTTCAGACATTAATAACTTTAAGTCACTCATTGCATAAAGCTCCGATAGATTTTCTTGCTTACCTAAAAACAAAATATCTGAAGCAAATTCACACTTTTTCACTTCATGCATGATTTGATTTTTCTCTGGGCCATCGCCAACTAATAATAATTTGGCAGGCATTGTTTCACGTACTTTTATAAAAGTTCGAATGATATCCGGTACGTGTTTTACTTTTCTAAAGTTTGAAACATGTATTAACACTTTTTCGTTTTCTAGTATGTCAAAATCCTTTTTTAGCTGAGTTCCATCTTTTGGTGTATATTCACGTTCATCTACAAAATTATAAATCGTTTCAATCGGTTTTGCTGTTTCGATTAGATCATATGTCTGTTGTTTCAATGAGTCGGATACCGCTGTTACTATATCTGACTTTTCAATACCATATCGAATTGCACTTGTTAAAGCAGAGTCATATCCTAAAACTGTTATATCTGTTCCATGTAATGTAGTGACAATTCCAATATCTTGTCCAGACATATCACGTGCTAATGCTGCACATACCGCGTGAGGTATCGCATAATGTACATGCAATACATCTAACTCTTCACTTTGAATCACGTCTGCCATTTTACTCGCTAGTGCAATATCGTATGGTGGATATTGAAAAACAGAATAATTATTTACTTGAACTTCATGATAAAAAATATTTGGATAAATTTTATTTAAACGAAAAGGCATACTAGAAGTAATGAAATGAATCTCGTGACCTCTTTCCGCCAACATTTTACCTAGCTCTGTTGCCATAACCCCAGAGCCTCCAACGGTCGGATAACATGTGATACCGATTTTTAATTTTTTCATCCGACCACTCCCTTTCTATTTTCTGCGTTCTTGTATTAAACGCCAGTCGATAAATCCTTCTTGTAATCCCTTTAATAACACTTCTGCAGTACCCATATTGGTAGCTAACGGAATTTGATAAACATCACTTAAACGTATCAAAGCAGAGACGTCTGGTTCATGAGGTTGAGCAGTTAATGGATCACGGAAGAATATGACCATATCCATATCATTATTGGCAATCATACTCCCAATTTGTTGGTCCCCGCCTAATGGGCCTGAACGGAAACGCGTCACATCTAAGCCTGTTGCATCAATTACTCTTTGCCCAGTTGTACCTGTAGCAAATAACTCATGCTGCGATAGAATGTCACGATATGCTGTCACAAATTGCACCAAATCATCTTTTTTCTTGTCATGCGCAATTAATGCGATTTTCATATTACCTTCCCTACCTTTTATAATATGTTTTCTAAACCATAAACTAATTCTTTTAAATCCATTACCTTTTCAATGGATAATTTTACACCTGTCATGAAGGATTTACGATCAAATGAATCATGACGCACTGTTAATAGCTCTCCCGTCCCACCAAATAACACTTGTTGATGTGCAACCAATCCTGGTAAACGTACACTATGGATACGCATTCCCTCAAAATCCGCACCCCTTGCCCCAGGAATATTTTCATGTTCTTCTGGATGACCTTGTTTATGAGATAATCGATTTTCAGCCATCAATTGAGCTGTTTTTACCGCTGTACCAGAAGGCGCATCTAATTTTCTATCATGATGCATTTCAATGATTTCAATGTCAGGAAAATAGTTTGCAGCCATTTGGGCAAACTTCATCATTAAAACAGCACCAATCGCAAAGTTAGGTGCAATAATACAGCCTATTTCTGATGACTTTGCAAGATTAGTAAGTTCTTCTAACTGTCCATCAGTAAAACCTGTTGTTCCAATTACAGGGCGTACACCTGCAAAAAGTGCAGTTTTCGTATGTTCATATCCTGCTAATGGTGTTGTTAAGTCTACAAAAACATCTGCTTTTACGGCATCAAATAATGTATGTAATTCTGTATAAACAGGTACGTCATATTGTTCAGGAAATTGTTCATATTGAGCTAAGTTTACTGCTAAATCTTTATGATCTAATACTGCCACTAACTCCATATTGTCATCGTTCATTACTGTGTGGACTGCTTCTTGTCCCATTTTACCTCTTGGTCCAGCGATTACAACTCGAATTATCATTACTTCTCTTCCTTTCTATTCCAACGATCTTGATCTCGTATTTTTCCTTATCCTAATCAACTAAAATGGTAGTTGTCAAAATCCATAAAATACATGATAATATATTCTTGTGTTAAGTTATTAAAATTGGAAAAACCATGTAAAAATGAAGGAAACACTTATAACTATTACTGTATCATCTATCCTAGATGATTTCGATAAATGCAAATATTTTTCTACACATTTATCGTTATTATACTCTACAACTTAAAAATGAGGTGAAATTGTATGTCAAATATTAAAATTAAAAATACTTTGTTCATCATATTAGGTGCTGCCATTTTTAGTTTTGGTTTTGTAAACTTTAATATACAAAACCATTTAGGTGAAGGCGGATTCAATGGTATTACGTTAATCTTATACAACGTATTCCATTTTGATCCTGCTATCATGAACTTAGTATTAAATATACCTATGTTTATCATCGGTTGGCGCGTGCTTGGTCGAAAAACCTTTATCTATACAATTATTGGTACCGTATCTGTTTCTGTATTTATAAAGTTATTCCAAATTTATCAGTTCCCAATCGATTTGCACAATGATATGTTCCTTGTCTCTTTATTTGCCGGTGTATTTCTTGGAATTGGACTAGGTATAATCTTCCGTGTAGGAGGTACAACCGGTGGTGTCGATATTATTGCCCGTCTAGTCAATAAATTCTTCGGATGGTCAATGGGAAAAACGATGTTCATTTTCGATGCAGTTGTTATTATTTTATCATGGATAACTTTCTTAGATGCTCGTTCTGTTATGTATACCTTAGTCTGTGTGTTTGTAACAGCACAAGTAATCGACTTTGTTCAAGAAGGCGCTTATTCAGCAAGAGGTGCCATCATTATCTCAAACAATAATAATGAGATTGCAGAACGTATTGCCAAACAAATGGATCGTGGCGTCACTTTTTTAAAAGGGTATGGTTATTACACTAAAGATGATCGTGAAGTAATCTATTGTGTAGTTGGGAAGAATGAAATGTTTAAATTAAAAAGTATTGTTCTATCAGTTGATCCACATGCTTTCATGTCTGTATCTGAAGTCCACGATGTTAGTGGAGAAGGTTTTACACTAGATGATCAAAAAAGACCCATCGAATAAATTTACTTCTATGAATACTTTAATTGCAAAATGATAATAAGGGCACCTTCTTAAGTCCTCAATAAGACTTTGAAGAGTGCCCTTTAACATCAATTATGGCAATTCACATGAACATGTTGTTCATATTGTTTAAATAAATCTTTTAAAGATGATACCAATGCATTACCTGCTTTTCCCAAGTAATGTTCCTTAACAACCTTAATAGGGGTTTCAATACCGTCTTGTAAACTATAACCTCTTAATAAACTTTCAACAAATACTTGACTATGATGTGTTGCTAGTGTACAACTTGCTGCAACGATAACCCCATATTTCTTATCAATTTCTGCAGTAATTGTTAAAGTTTCATATATATTTTTTGCGGCCATCCCTGAAGGAAGTCTTGCATGACCTGCAATAAATATAGTATTCATAATCTCATCCCCCTCGGTAATCTTATGAAAATTCACCTACGTAAATATCATACTATACCGAGATAGAAATAGACAATACTTCAAAAAACCAACAATTATTCTAAGCTAATCGATACAAACTGTGATTCAATATATGGTTCTATTCCCTCGTGTCCACCTTCACGCCCAACACCACTTTCCTTCATTCCACCAAATGGTGCTTGTGTTGTAGAAGGTACGCCATCATTCCACCCAATAATCCCATACTCTAATTTTTCAATCAGTTTCATGCCTTTAGATACATTGTTAGTAAATACATATGCAGCTAAACCATAAGGCGTGTCATTTGCTAAAGTAGCTGCTTCTTCAATGGAAGTAATTTTTTGAATTGGTGCTAAGGGCCCGAACGTTTCTTCATGCATAACAATCATAGAAGGATCTACATCGCAAAGTACAGTTGGCTTATAGAAATTCTCTCCTAGTTCTTGTAATCTTTCACCACCGTAAGCTACCTTGGCACCTTTTTGTATAGCATCTTCAACTTGTTCAATCACTTTATTTAAACTGCTCTTATTAATAAGCGGACCAATATCTGCCGTTTCTTCAATACTATTTGCTACATTTAGACCTTTTACAGCCTCAACAAATCTCTCGACAAATTGATCATGAATTCCTTCTTGTACATAAATACGATTCGCGCAGACACAGGTTTGACCAGTGTTCCGAAATGCTGAAGCAACTGCCTCTCGTACAGCCAGATCAATATTGGCATCATCTAGTACAATTACTGGAGCATGACCTCCAAGTTCTAATGATAAACGCTTTACTTGTGCTGCACTTTGTTCAATTAATTGCTTACCGACTTCTGTTGATCCCGTAAATGTAATTTTCCGGACTTTTTGATTTGCCATTAGTTCGTCGCCAATTTCTTGTGACGAGCCAGTTACCAAGTTGACAACACCTTTTGGGAATCCTGCTTGTTCACATAATTCTACAATTTTTATCGCAGTTAATGGACTTTCACTCGATGGCTTAATAACGATTGTACAACCTGCTGCAAGAGCTGGACCCATTTTTCGAGCTAGCATACCCGCTGGGAAATTCCAAGGTGTGATAGCTCCTACGACTCCAACCGGTTTCTTCCAAACTTGCAAACGCTTATTGGAATTATGCGTTGGAATTGTTTCGCCATAAATCCGTTTCCCCTCTTCTGCATACCAATCTAAAAACGAAGCAACAGAGTCAACTTCTCCGCGAGATTCACGAATTGGTTTGCCCATTTCTAGAGTCATCGTTTTCGCTAACTCTTCCTTATTTTCAAGTACTAGCTCATGTAGCTTGCGAAGTAACTTGCCTCTATCATATGCCGTTGTTTGTGACCAAGTTGCAAATGCAATGTGTGCTGCTTCAATCGCTTCTTTTGTTTCTTTTGTACCGCCATTTGGTACATGTCCAATAACTTCGTTTGTTACTGGATTGGTTACATCACGTGTAGGTAAATCCTTTCCTACCCATTTGCCATTAATATAATTCCCATATGATTTTACGATTGTTTGCTGACTCATATTATCCCTCCAATGTCTTTATTTCCAATGTGGTACCATTCTTTGCTGTAACATATCCCGATATTGCTTTGTTGATATAGGTAGTGCTTTTTTTGTATCATGATCAAAAATAACTCCATGTTTGCGTATTAAATCATATTCATCTATATCACCGTTCAAATACTGTTCTTCTACTACAGCAATATCCTCTTGCAACCAAACTTTGCGATTTTCGCGAATATAAGCACGTTCCTTTTCAGTCGCAATTTCATTAATTTCAAATAAATCAAGATCGCGATCGATTTCCACGATGATAACCCCATAATCCTTTTTCGCACGCTCGATTGATACGTACTCATCAATAACATCATCTAATACAGCTTTTGGATCTCTTAAAAGTGGATCGCCTAATCCACCTCCACCCGCTGATGGACGTGTAAATGAATCGCCTTTTTTCACTTCGACATTAGAAAAAATCGCACCTAAAAATTGTTCATTTTCTTTATTTGGATTCAACCAAGCACCATGTGGAGATGATGGAAGGCCACCTGAAATCCCCCATGTAATAGAACGTGAGCGGTCACAACAATAAGACATCACAGTATCCTCAATTTCCGTTAGAATACCGCCTTTTTCTACACCACACCCACCTCGATATTGGCCTGGACCACCTGAATCGATAACAATTTCATGCTTTGTCGTTACGACCGGAGATAACCTTTCTTGTCCTTCACACGGTTGTACACTTAGACCTACTCCAAATACTGGAGACATTGCATTTGCTCCATCTCTTTTATGGCGACCACCATGTCCACCAGCCATCCAGTCATACCACATAAAGTAATTACGATCTTGTCGTGTATCCCAACCACCAATTAACAAATATTCAAGGTTGAAAGAACATGCTAGAGCACGCTCTGGCATAATACGTGACCATAAGTCAAAACAAGCATTTAGGATTTTCTCGTATGCGCCTGAGCAAAATCCTGTTACTGCTATTGGATACGGCGCATTAACAACTGAATTTTCAGGTAATTCGATATGAACTGCTCTATAAAAGCCTGAGTTTAACGGGATATCAGGGAAGAATGTCTTCGTTCCCGCATAAGCCGCTGACATGGATGCACCAAACCCTGCATTTAAGAAGCAGCCTATATATCGATGTGAACCGCTTAAATCATAGAAAACCTCATCATCTTGAATCGTCATTTTAATTTGAATTGGGATTAAACCATCCCCAATCTGTGGATCCATATCAAGATAATCTGTCGTTTCCCATGTACCATTTGGTAATGCTCGAATATGCGATCGTGCAAGTCTCTCTACATAGTCTTGTACTTCTGCAAACGCTGTCTCAATCGTATCAATACCGTATTTATCAATAAGAGCAAGCAACTGTGTTTCTCCTACTTTTGTTGCTTCTACTTGTGAACGCAAATCACCAAGACGTTCTTCAGGAATACGCATATTTGATACGATTAAATTTGCGACATCCTTTAAAAACATACCTTTACTAATAATACGAGTCGGTGGAATACGCATTCCTTCGCCAAAGTGTTCTTTTGATTTAATATCAAATGATCCTGGCACAGAACCACCCATATCCGCCCAGTGACCATTAACTTGCATAAAGGATATTAAACGACCTTCATAAAATACCGGGCGAATCAATCGAGTATCATTAAAGTGTGTCCCCCCACGGTATGGATCATTTATTATAAATACATCACCAGGGTGAATGTCATCTTTGAAATCTTCTATTACTGCTTTTGCTGTTAAATGTAGGGTACCAACATGAACAGAAATATCTTGTGTTCCTTGCATGACTGTATTTCCATTTGCATCACAAATAGCTGAGCTGAAATCACGGTTATAAATAACAAATGAATAGCAGGTTCTTAAAATTTGTTCTGACATTTGGTCAACTAAATTGACATATGCATTTTTTAAGACCTCAAATGTGACAGGATCTAATTTACTTTGGAATAATTCCGTTTTTGTTGTCATGGCCAGTCTCCTTTACAATTTAATATTGAACAAGTATATTGCGGTATTCATCAACTTTCGCAATAAATGTTGGTGGAATTAAAATTGTAGAATCTAGTTGGTTAATAATTGCCGGTCCTTGAATTTGAATATCTGTTGGCAATTTGTCACGATAAAAAACCGGAGTATTGACGAAACCATTTGATTCTTCAAAGTATACTGGTCTTTCTTCAACAAAAGCATCTTCTAATGTACCTTCTACAAGCACTTTTGGTAATTCAGGTTTTTCAACAATACCAATTGCAGCTACACGTAAGCCATAAACCTCTACTTCTTGAGAAGGATTAAAGAAGGCAAATTCACGCTCATGTTCTCTATGGAATTGTTCTAATACCTCCTCCATAGAGGTAAGTTTGCTTACTGTAATAGATAAAGATCGCCATTGTCCCGCGTACCTCATATCGACATAACGGATAAAGTTCATATCTTCCTCTGCAATACCTTCTTCTTTTAATAAAGCAAAAGCATCAGTTTCCATAGATGCAAATTCATTATCTAACTCATCTACTGTAATTTTCTTGGCATTTGCCATAAATGTTTTCGTAATATCGTGCTGAACATCTACCATTAAGCAACCCATAGCTGCAGCAACACCAGCATACGGTGGGATAATCAACATTGGAATATCCATTTCCTTTGCTAAATAAGCACCATGCATACCTCCAGCACCACCAAAAGCAACTAATGCAAAATCTCGTGGGTCATATCCACGACGAACAGATATTAATCGTAATGCATCACACATATTTGCATTTGCGACTTTTAGAATAGAATCCGCAGCTTCTGCAATACCTAAATCAAATGTTTTTGCAATACTATCACGAATCACTTTTTCTGCCGCTTTTTTATCTAACGACATTTTGCCATCTAATAAGTTCATACCTAGACGACCTAATACTACATTAGCATCAGTATTTGTTGGCTTTGTACCACCTCGACCATAACTAGCTGGGCCAGGCTCTGCTCCAGCACTTTGCGGACCATTACGAAGTGAACCACCTTCATCTGTCCAAGAAATACTACCACCGCCTGCGCCTATTGTTAGGATTTCTATGCTTGGAAAGCCTATAGGATAACCATATTCAATATACCAATCCTTTGTAATACGCAATTCACCTTCATACATAAGTGAAATATCTGTGCTTGTCCCACCCATATCAAAACCTATTGCATTTTTATAACCACAAAGGTTAGCGATATATTTACTCGCAATCGCTCCAGCAGCAATACCTGAGCTGGCTAAACGTGCTGCGTAACGTGGGACTGTTTCAGATGTCATTACTCCACCACCAGAGTGTAAAACTAGAATATCTCCCTCATATTCAAGCTTCTTCATCTCATCTTCTAAACGATGAATATAATTGCTGACTGTAGGACCAAGTACCGCATTAACAATCGTTGTACTCATCCGATCTGTTTCGAAAATTTCAGGTAAAATATCATTTGAATTACAAATGTAGACATCTTTACCTAATTCATCACGTAAAATCTCTTTTACTTTTGTCTCGTTTTCTCCGTTTACATAAGCATTTATAAAGCAAATAGCAACTGATTCAACACCACGTTTTTTTAACTTTTTACCTAATTGACGTACTTCATCTTCATCAATGTATTCTAAAATATTTCCAGCATAGTCAGTACGTTCTGACACTTCAAAGCGATCTCTACGTTTAATATATGGAGGTGCCACGTCATTATAAGCATCCCATAAATCAAGTCTTGTACCATCTCTTATCTCAATAACATCACGGAATCCCTTTGATGTTACAAGTGCGGTTTTCGGTAATTTTCTTTCTATTAACGCATTTGTCCCAACTGTTGTACCATGTGAAAATTGGATAATGTCTTTTCCAGATAACCCAGTTTGTTTTACCCCTTCAACAATTCCTATCTCTGGACTTTTTGGTGTAGAGGATACTTTCGTTACTGAAATTTTCTTTTCCGCTTCATCAAAAACAAAAACATCTGTGAAAGTGCCTCCGACATCAACTGCAAAACGATAATTCGACATACATTCATCCCCCTTGGCAACATGTTTTTGTGATACAACATTTATCAAATAACATCCTCAGTAAAAACCTTGACTTGCTTATTTTTCTTGTCATCATTAACAATATCTTCTTCAGCTAAAATGCGGTTAATTTCTTTATCCATTATTTTATTTGCATTTTCTGCTCCATATTTTTTCATTGAATATTTATAAAGGATGGCTCCAAATGCAGCCCAAGAAATAATTATGACCCATTCGTATGGCCAAACGAGTGCGGATGGCATCCCTGGCATATAAAGTGCTAAAACCCCTACGGATAAAATAATTGCAATCCAGCCAACTAAAGTACCACCTGGTACTTTAAATGGACGTTTTAAATTTGGTTCTCTTTTACGTAAAGCAATAAACGCGCATGCCACAAGAACCCAAGCTACTACTAATGCCATACCACCAGCATCCACAAGCCAAACTAACGCTGGTCTACCAAATAATGGCGCTAAAGTTGTTAATACCGCAATTAATAAAATCGCTTTATGCGGTGTCTTATATTTTGGATGAAGTTCTCCTAATGATTTTGGTAACATTCCGGCTTTTGCTAAAGCAAAAATTGCACGACTTCCTCCTACATAGAAACCAAGCCAACTCGTTAATATGCCTCCTATACCACCTAGTACAAGAATATTCCCCATCATTTTACTGTTTCCAAAAGCTTTCGCCATGGCATCAGCTGTTACTAGATTTGATTTCGCGATTTCTGCTGGTGTCAGCATATATGAGACTCCGAAAATAACCCCAACATACCAAATAATTGCTAATAATACGGAAATTATTAATAATTGCCCAATTCGTTTACGTGGTAAATTGATCTCTTCAGCCGTCTGGGGAATTACATCAAAACCAACAAACATAAATGGAGTCATAATAAGCACGACCATAATACCGCCCCAGCCATCTACAAATAATGGCTTCATATTCGAAACATCGCCTGCTATTGAACTTCCTGTCACAAGTAGCACTCCTGAAATTAAAATAACAAGTGTTAAAATGCTCATAACGACACTTGTTACTTTCATTCCTCGATAATTAATAAACGCCATAATAATGGAGCCTATTACTCCTACAGCCACCCAAGTGAAATTTACATCCCAACCTGAAATTGTATACATATAACCTTTACTATACCCTGGTACGACATATTCAAAAACTGTTGGTAACGCCACTGCCTCGAACGCTACTACTGATACATAGCCTAGCACCATTGCCCATGTTGCTATAAATGATATCTGCCTTCCAAGTGCTTTATAACTAAAGTACAGTTCACCGCCCGAGAGAGGCATCGCCGAGGCAAGCTCGGCGTATGCAAGACCAATAAAAATAACTAAAATTCCTCCGAATAAAAAAGAAATAATCGCACCTAACGAACCTGCTCCAGTGATCCACAATCCAGCTGTAACTACCCATCCCCAACCAATCATTGCACCAAATGCTAATGCCATTACATCGCGATTACCAAGAATCTTCAAAAGTTTTTGATCTTCCACATAAATCCCCCTTTGTTGAAAGAACTTATTTCTTATTTTGTTGCTACTTTTTGAGTTAACTGTTGTTGTATTTCTAGTACAACTTCTTTAACAATAGCAATCATTTTATCTACTTCTTCACCAGTAATAATTAGCGGTGGAGAGAAGCATAAAATGTCTGTTTGTTCATAGGTTACTGCACGACAGATAACACCTTTTTCATGCAATGCTGCAACAATACGTGGAGCTACCCCTAACTCCTTTGCAAAACGTTCATTTGTTACTGGATCTTTGACAAATTCAATAGCTCCTAACAAGCCTTTTGCACGTACATCTCCAACAATTGAAGATGAAGCTTTAATTTCTTGGAATCCCTTTAGTAAACGGTCTCCCATTAATGCTGAATTTTCAACAAGTTCTTCTTGCTCCATAATTTCAATATTCTTAAGTGCTACTGCGGCACCTGTAGGATGTCCACTATAAGTAAACCCATGGAATAATGTGCCAACAGATTTTTCTTTTAATACTTCATGGACATTATCTTTTACAAGTACACCACCTAATGGGAAATATCCACTTGTTACGCCTTTTGCGAATGCAAGTAAATCAGGTTCAACCCCATAATGCTCTACTGCAAACATCTTACCTGTTCGTCCAAAACCTGTAATTACTTCATCGACATGCATTAAAATTCCATATTCATCACATAACTTACGTACTTCGATTAAGAAATCGTCTGGTGGAATTAAAACACCACCTGCCCCCTGAATTGGCTCGGTCATAAATGCTGCAATTGTTTCTGGACCTTCGTTTTCAATTGTTTCACGAATAGACTGGATAGATGCAGCTGTTCCAATTTCATACGGTGATTTGGCATGTACAAAACCATTCATTGTAACACCAGCCATATCCCAAAATTCAGGAATACCTGTTGCACTCGTTGCTCCAGCAGATACTCCATGATAGCCTCGATTCATTGCTACAATTTTATTTTTTTCCGGTTTCCCTAAAATCCTCCAATAATGACGGATTAGCTTAATCGCAGTATCATTTGACTCAGAGCCACCAGATGTTAGGAAGACTGCATTTAAGCTAGGTGGTGCAAGTTCTGCAATTTTCTTCGTTAATAATATTGCTGGTTCATTACTAAATGTAGAAAAACATGAACTGTATGCTAATTGTTCCATTTGTTCTTTTGCTGCTTCTCCAAGTTCTTTACGGCCATGTCCAATATTGACATTCCATAATGATGACATAGCATCAATATATTCTTTACCTTCTGTAGAAGTTAAATAGATTCCTTGACCTTTTTCAAAAATAACCTTTGCACCTTTTGCTTGCTGTTCTTGAATTGATGTAGTTGGATGAATAAAATGTTGTTGATCCCATTTCACTAACTCTTTCGTATTCAAAATAATTCCCCCTTATGATTTGCTAATTACCAGATACTAAAATGATTTTCTGCATAATAAAAGCCAGCTCAAAAAAGCAGCATAAAGCTACACTTTTTGGAACTGGCTGATACCTGCGATTTAGATAGCCTGTAATGCATTCTAACAGGTTAGGCAGTATTATCATTTTTTATAGCATATCATATCCCGATCGAATTGTTAATAATTTTCCGAAATTTTTAATTATTTTCTGCACTATGTACACTTTTTCTTTTTTCGAAAACAAAAAAAACTAAAAAAACATTTATGATTAGAACAAACTAACCATAAATGCTTTTAGATATTTCTATTCATCTCTGTTATTCATACCTGTATAAATTAACAACAAACGTAACAATTCCATAATAGCTGTTGCTGCCGCTGCTACATATGTTAAGGCTGCTGCGCTTAATACTTTTCTAGCATGTGGTTCTTCTTCATTGCGAATGATACCTAAACTAACGACTTGGTTAAGAGCTCGTTTTGATGCGTCAAATTCCACTGGTAACGTTACTATTTGGAAAAGTACACCTATTGCAAGTAGTATTATACCAACAAGCATTAATGATCGCATTGATGAACTAAGCATACCTATCATTATGAAAATCCAAGAAACATTTGAAGAAATGTTCGCTGCAGGTACTAGTTTTGAACGAAATGTTAAGAAAGCATAGGCTTCCTTATGTTGAATTGCGTGTCCACATTCATGCGCTGCAACCGCTGTACCAGCCACTGAAGCGTTGTGATAATTATCTGAAGATAGTGCTACTGTTTTGCTTGTTGGATCATAATGATCGGATAAAACTCCTGGAGTTTCTACAACACGAACATTACTTAATCCATTATTGTCCAAAATGGTTCTAGCTACTTCTGCACCTGTCATGCCAGACGTGGAACGAACTTCTGCATAACGTTGATACGTTTTCATCACTTTACGCTGAGCATATAGTGGTAACAACATTAATACAAGAAAATATACGATATACATTGCTATTGACAATTATATCATCCTCCTATTACTAGATAATTTTATTTTAAAGGTAATTATTTTTACTCGCAAACGAAAACCGTTTCTGTGAAACAAAATATGCTAGTGTAATACAAGCAATGGATAACCAAAATGTGAAATAACCAATTTCCGCCATATACTGAGCAAGCATACTGTAAATAGGCATTTGACCAAAAACATAGTCAATCACATCATTATGCAACGTCCAAATTGCTGCAATACCTACATGAGTAATTTTAATATCATACATTGGAATATATAATATTGCTTGTACAGCCATTGCGAAATGAGAAATAACAAGCATCCAGCCAAGATAACCAATTGAACCCATTTCTAATAATGCTAATATATTCATCACCACTGCCCAAAGTCCATACTTCACCAATGTAATCAGTGCTAACGCTTCTATTAACCGCCAGTTTTTATCGAATATCCATCCTATCAGTGCAATAGAGAAAAACAAAGTTGCTGTTGGACTATCTGGTACAAAAATATAAAAGATTGGTTCTGTTATAGATAATTGTCCACCATACCAAATATATCCTCCAATTGTACCTAAAATGTTAACTATCAACAACATCCAAAGAAAAGTCTTATTTGATAATATGTTCCAAATAAAAATGAATAATTTATTCATCATTGACCCCTTTTAAAAAAATTTTATTAAATATGTTATAACCTTTTTTAGTATTGTACGTCTATGTATATGCATAGAAAAAAGAGCCAGTCTCCTGACTCTTCTTTCTAACAATTATTCTGCTTTTAAACTAGAAATGAATTTTGCTAATTTTTGAAGATCTTCGTCTGATCCTTTGTATTGACCAGCAGGCATAGTACGTATACCTTCATGAGCAATTTTAGCGATTTCTTCTGGAGCCAAACCTGTATTGGTTAAATTAGGACCTGCTCCACCTTGAAGTTTATCACCATGACAGTTGATACAAGATTGTTTAGCATATACTTTGTATCCTGGATCTTCTTGGTTAATTTCAACTGCTTTAACAATTTGACCTTGTTTTTTAGCAGCAGCCCAGTCGTGATTTACTACTGATTCCCAAGTTAAGTAAACCATAGAAGCAAGTGCTAATAACATAAATGCTACTGGCAGCGGGCGTTTAAGTGGTCTACGTTCTGGACCTCTATCTAAGAATGGCGCTAACATTAATGCACCAACTGCAATAGCTGGAACAACAATTGCACCAATCGTATTGTAAGGGCCTGAAGCATATTCATATTTAAGTAATTGATATAAGAATAAGAAATACCAGTCCGGCATTGGAATATAACCTGTGTTTGTTGGATCTGCTTGTCCCTCTAATGGAGATGGATGAGCAACTGTTAAAATTAAATAACCAACTAAGAAAACCGCACCAACCATCCATTCTTTTAATAAGAAGTCTGGCCAGAATGGTTCCGTTTTGCCAGGATATTCGGAATAATCTGGTGGATATACGTTTTTGTTATCCTTTTTTGGAACACGCGTATCTCCTACGAATTTCATTCCTTTTCCTTTATGCATTTTGTCCCCTCCTTAAGGAAATATTAGTGGCGAAATTGTATGTTCTACAATGGGCCAGATATCCCTTGTCTACGAATCATGACAAAGTGTGCAGCAAGCAACGCAAGTAAGCAAGCTGGTAAGAAGAATACATGAATCGCAAAGAATCTCGTTAATGTTTCTGCACCAATGATATTAGCATCACCAGCTAACAATATTTTAATTGCCTCACCAATAAATGGAACTGACGCTGCGATTTGAATACCTACTTTTGTAGCAAATAATGCTTTCATGTCCCAAGGAAGTAGGTAACCTGTAAAGCCAAGGCCTAACATTACGCAGAAGATTAGAACCCCAACAATCCAGTTTAATTCACGAGGTTTTTTATAAGAACCTGTAAAGAATACACGTAATGTATGAAGGAACATCATAACAATTACGAGGGAAGCGCCCCAGTGGTGCATACCACGCACGATTTCACCGAATGCTACCTCATTTTGAAGGTAGTAAACAGATTTCCATGCATTTTGAATATCGGGTACATAGTACATTGTTAAGAACATACCAGATAAGATTTGAATAACAGTAACAAAGAACGTTAAACCCCCGAAACAATATACGAATGCAGAGAAATGATGTGCAGGGTTTACGTGCTCTGGAACTTCATGGTCGGCAATATCACGCCATATTGGTGTAATATCAAGACGCTCATCGACCCAATCATAGATTTTATTAAGCACTGTTTTCGTACCCCCTTACAATTATACTAGAGTGTTTGCTCTTGTTTTTCCGATCATTAATAGACCGTCTTTTTCCTTTACTTCAAACTCGTCTAACGGACCAAGAGGCGGTGTACCCGGAATGTTTTTACCAGTTTTTTCATAACGACCTCCGTGACATGGGCAATAGAATTGGTCTTTAAATTCTGGAGCACCATTCCAGTTAACTGTACAGCCTAAATGTTTACATACAGGTGAAAGTGCGATAATTTCATCGCCATTTTTATAAACCCACGCTGTGTTTGTAACATCTGATTTGTACCAAGCGTCAACTTGTTCAAATGTAAAATCTACTTTTACAGGAGTTTCAGAAAGTTCTGTAACTTTTTTATCTGTTAGTATAAAGTCGCCCCCTGGTTTCTTTTGTAGAATTGGGTCAACTGCAAAGCGAGCCATTGGCATTAACATACCAGCTGCCATGAAACCACCAACACCTGTTAATGTGTAGTTCAAAAATTGACGTCTTGTGACACGATTGTTACTCATCCTTTTCCCCCCTCTAACTTCAGGTAAGTCCAATGGACCAAACTTATACAAAATAGTAAAACTAGGACATATCTATGATATATCAACTAAAATGTTAGGTCAATAACGCAATTAACTGTTTTATGTTCATTTGTGAACATTTGTTGAAAGAAAAATGCTACTGTTCTGACCATTTTGAAGATAGCATTGGTATGACTTGTCTTAACTGATCACTTAGTACTGATTGTCTAATCTTCTGATCCATATCACCTAATGGAATAGACGGTAACCATATGACGTCGTAATTTGGCACAATTTGATTCCATTCATGGTCTGACGTTACAAAGAAAACATATTTAAAACCAGCAGCAATTAATTCATCATGGATGGCAATGATTATATCTTTTCTTGACATAGACTTGGTATATGTAATTGGAGATGTTAAAACAATACGTCCTTTGAATTGTTGCTCAATGAAATTAGTTATTGACATTAAGAATTCTGCCCCAGAAGCACTCTGTTTTATACCTAAATCTGAACCTTCTAAAATAACTAACGGAACAATAGCCGTGTCAATAAACTCTTTTTGCTTTAAAAATGAATCAATATCTTTACTTGTCCAAAACATTAAAATTCCTCCTAAAAGTAAAACTTCATCCAATGATGGATGAAGTTTTTATTTTTCCACATTTTTTATAACATTTAATAATGCAGACAACTTATAAAACTTCTCTTTGTCATTTTGATCTAGTGCTTCATCGATTTGTTTTAAAATGGCTTCTTCTTGAAATGTTTTCATACTATCTTTTAAAATTTCCTCTGCTAGTTGACGATCTGATTCGCTAATTTGTAAATAGTTTGGCATATAAGGATTTTCCTCTAATACCGTTAAGTACTCACGACTCGGTGGCACTTTTGGAAAATTTAATTGTATGAACATTTCCTCATCTGGGTGAAGCCTCAAATCATGGAAGGATTTTTCCGCATCTGCTGTCATAATGTTACCTCGATAGAAGCGAAATGGTATGCCCGATGAATCCGTTGTTGACATGACCATTGCTCGTGGGCAGTAATGTGCTTCTTCAACAAAATGAATATGTTCTAATAATTCATCATGACCAAGCAGATAATTTAAAATCCATACACACTCACGTCGTTTCATTTGGTACTTTTTTAAAAACCAGCGGACAAATTCTTTTTTGTCCAAGACAGAAACGGATGCGGTCATTTTGTATGAGCCTCCTCTCATTCAAAAGTTTGTAAAAGGTCTTGCCAAGTCGGTTCATCTGGTTGCAATGCGATCAACTGATTGACTACTGCCTGTGCCTCTTCACGTTTACCATCTTCAATTAAGAAATAAGCATACTTTTCAAGGAACAATGGATCTTCCTTATGGTCATTATATGCTAATTGATAAAAATCGTATGCACGTTCATAATTTTCTAATCGATCATATGAGACGGCTGCAAAAGCTGATAAAGTAGACCAGTCAAAGCTTTCTTGTTCTAGATGTTCAATCAACTCAATAATTTCTTCGTCTCTTTCTTCCTTAGATAAAATTGACACAAGCGTAATAATTGCCTCCATATACTCACTATCTAATGCAATTGCTTGGCGCAAATATTCTTCTGCTTCTTTAGGTAAACTATTTTTTAGAGCCATTTTCCCTGCGAATAAATACAATTCTTTATCATATTCATCACGAGTTAATCCCTCTCTAATTATTTCAAATGCCTTTTTATTATTTTCAAGCATTGCATAACTTTGAGCTAATAATAAATAAGCAGAGAAATAATCCGGGTCTAATGTTTTTAAATCTTCAGCATAGTGTATTGCAGTTTCATACATTTGTGACTGAAACGCAGAATATGCAGCTCCAAATAGTAAATCAGGAGATGTATTATCTTCAAGCGCTTTTTTATAAAAGGTTAGCGCTTCTTCAAAAGCAGCACCAGCACGATGTACTTCTGCTAAACGTTCAACTAAACGAACACCTGCGATCTCTGTTTGCGCTTCGTATAATTCATGATATTTGCGAGCAGCTTCCGTAAAACGTCCCATTTCCATTAATAATTCTGCTTTTGAGAAATGTAATAATGGTTCATCTGGTAATAAATCTAATGCTTCATTTATACGTTGTTCAGAAACTTCATATAACCCTTGCATTTGATAGTAGTCTGCTAAAGCTAATAGAACTTGCGGATATTCTGGTGCATCTGGGCTAATGGACATAAATAAGTTTAATGCCTCATCCTCTTGCTCTCGCTCCATCAAAAGTGTTGCTCTATCAATTTTAAGTTGTGCTTCATCTGGAAATAAATATTGTAAGTGTTCTAATAATTCATCCGCTTCATCTAAAAAGCCAAAATTCATAAAGAAACCTACTACTTCATATTGCATATCAGGGTCTACCTGAATTTTAAAATCTTCAAGAAGATTTTGAATGCCTTCTAAATCACCTTGTTGAATAGCATCAATCATTTTTTTCTGTATATCCATTTTGTCACCTGATTCTTCTATTTATACCGGATACCTGTACGTTCCGCTTTTAACTTATCCAGCTTTTGACTCCAGCCTCTCGGGGTAATATAACCTCAACCCTATGAGGCCAAAAAATGCCTCTTCGTGTTGAGAACTTTTACCTGTCAGTTGCCCACTTGATGTGGGTCAGATCGCAGTTGCCAGTATATGGCGAACTTATGCTATCTCCACTTAATGACTGGCGCCCTTCGCTTTTAACATTATGCTACATGACTGAGGCTTTATACACAAGGAAAAACTCTCCTAATATAGGAGAGCTCCATGCAAATGAATCTATTAAATTATTCTTATTAAATCTTCAAAGAATGTTGGATACGATACTGCGATGCAATCTGCATCATCTAATTGAACAGCTCCATCTGTTAATAAGGAAGCTATGGCACCCATCATACCAATTCGATGATCTCCATATGTTTTGAGTGACGCACCGTGAAGTTCTTCTACTCCATGGATTATCATACCGTCTTCTGTTGCTTCTATATTCGCACCTAATTTTTTCAACTCTTCTACTACTGCAGTAATACGGTCAGTTTCTTTTACTTTTAATTCAGATGCATCTCGTATAATGGTTGTCCCTTTTGCCTTTGTAGCAAGTAAAGCAATAATGGGGATTTCATCGATTAATCGAGGGATTAATTCTCCATCAATCGTTGTTCCCACTAATTCAGATGTTCGAATAGTAATCGTACCAGTAGGTTCAGCAGCATTTTCATCATCCACTATTATATCCATATTAGCTCCCATTACGTTCAGGACATCAATAATTCCAGTACGTGTATGGTTGAGACCAACATTGTGTAAAGTAATTTCACTATTTTCTGCTGTTGCACCTGCTACTAAAAAGAATGCTGCTGAAGAAATATCGCCTGGTACATTTACATGTGTCGCATGTAATTTTTGACCACCTTTATAGGAAACGGTACCATTTTCTACGTTTATTTCTGCTCCGAATTGACGAAGCATTCTTTCTGTATGATCACGTGAAATATCTTTTTCGTGAATGACTGTTGTTCCCACTGCATTTAAACCAGCAAGCAATATTGCAGATTTAACTTGTGCACTAGCAACTGGCATCGTATATTCAATTGCTTTTAATGGACTACCCTTGATAGCTAAAGGTGTATATTGCCCATCCATTCTTCCTGTTATTTTTGCCCCCATGTCTCGAAGGGGGGCAATAACGCGTTTCATTGGTCTTTTTCCAATAGAAGCATCACCGTTTAAAATGGAATGAATAGTAGATCCTGCTAGTAGCCCTAACATTAATCGAGTCGTTGTACCAGAATTACCCGTATACAAAATATCGACAGGTTCTTTCCAGTTGTCCATCCCCTTACTATTGATCACTATATCTGTTCCATTTAGCTCAATTTCAACACCTAATTTTTTAAAGCAATCAATCGTACTTAAACAATCATCACCTAGTAAAAAACCACTTACTGTTGTACGTCCTTCAGCAATACTGCCAAACATAATGGAACGGTGAGAAATAGATTTATCCCCTGGTACTGTAATTTCGCCTTTTAATGAAGGCTTATTATAAATTAAGTTCACCTCTGCCAAATTCAACGCACCTACCTTTATGAAATATATACCTCATATGGACTGCGTCTCTCGATACAAGCAGCCGCTTTTTCTCTGTCTTCTGTATTTTGAAAACTAACTACTAATATACCAAATACATCTTCTCGTGTTTCTACAATTCGGATATTCGTGATACTAATACGCTCATCTGCTAAATATGCTGTAATTTCAGCAATACTACCAGGATAGTCAGGTACATCAATATATAAATCATATGTCGAATAAAGTGCACCCTGTGCTGTAACAGGAAGATCGTCTCTGAAACTCTTTGCTTCTGCAAAAAAAGATTCAATTTGTACATCGTCCCCACTTTCCAAAAGTGTTTGAACTCTATACATTTCCTGTTGCCAGTTAGCAAGTTGATTTGTGATTTGCTTACGATTTTGAAGCGTAATATCTCGCCATAATATCGGATTCGATGAAGCTACTCTTGTTATATCCCTAAAACCACCTGCCGCTAGCATCTTAGTTAAGGTATTACCTTCACTTTCTTGAGCCAGCTGATGAACTAAAGAAGCTGCAACAATATGTGGAAAATGACTCACTACAGACGTCATTTGATCATGTGTATCCGCTAAAACCGTCATAAGCTTTGCTCTCGTATATTGTAGTACCTCTTTTAACTGCTGAACTCTACTATCGTCCTCATCTTCATGTGGTGTCAACATATAATAAGCATTTTCAAAAAGGTATGGCTTTGCAGCAAGTACTCCACTTTTATGGGAGCCTGCCATTGGATGTCCTCCAATAAATGTAATACCTAATTGTTTTAACTCTACTGCCTTTTGCATAATCAGTGATTTTGTACTTCCTGTATCGGTAACTATCAAATTCTCGGGAACATCCCAAGTTTTCATTTTCTCCATCCACTCAATCGTGGCGTTAACAGGTGTCGCAAAAAGTAGGATGTCTACATTTTTTACTGCGACCTCTGGTTGTTTCGTCACATCTTGCACTACACCTAACACTTTAGCACTTTGAAGGGTATTATCATTTGCATCATAACCAATCACTCGAACATTCGGTGATTTTTGAAGAGCTAGTGCGATTGAACCGCCTATTAAGCCGAGCCCTACGACAAGGACTGTATGCTTCAAGCAATAACGCCTTCTTCTTCTAAGATTGCTGTTAATTGTGTTAGTAAGCCTTCATTTTGTGTTTGTGTGCCAATTGTGATTCGAATATAGCCTGGTGTTCCAAGAGCATTACCGCTTCTAATGATAAAACCACGTTGCATTAATTTTTTGAATATAACATCACTGTCAGCTTTTACTTCAATTAAAATAAAATTCGTATCTGTTGGATAGTAGTGTAAGCCATGTTCATCACAATAAGTTTCAATTTGCTTTTTGCCCTTTGTATTTTCGACGCGACATTTTTCAATATATTCTTGATCTTGTAAAGCAACTTGAATAACAGCTTGGCTTAGTACTGTATTATTAAACGGTCCACGGACTGGATCCATTTTCGCAATTATATCTTTGTTTGCAGCTCCATAACCGACACGGAATGCAGCTAATCCGTAAGCTTTAGAAAAAGTTCTTAAAATAATGATGTTTGAATAATCATGAATATATGAAATAGTATCTTTGTGATTATCATTTGTGACATATTCAAAATAAGCTTCATCTAATACTACTAATACATTTTTAGGAACTTGATCTAAAAATGCTTTTAATCTTACATCTTCAATCACAACACCTGTTGGATTATTTGGACTACATACCCAAACTACTGCCGTATTTTCGTCAATTGCTTTGAGCATGGCATCTAAATTATGGTTACCATCGTTTAACGGTACCTCACGAATTTCTGCACCTTCAATTCTCGCATTTAATGCATATTGAGAAAAGGTTGGATTCCCCATAACTGTATTTACACCAGGATGTAATAGAGCACGAGAAATAATGCTAATTAATTCATCTGAGCCATTTCCGAAGATTAGTTCATCTCCTGAAACTCCAAGATGCTTTGCAACCGCTGCTCGCATATCAGTAGCATACCCATCTGGATAGAGGGCGAAGTTAATGGATTCTTTTGCGATAAACTCATGTACTTTTGGAGAACAACCAAAAGGATTTTCATTTGAAGCTAATTTGACAATTTCATCTAAGCCGAACTCTTTTTTGACCTCATCAATTGATTTACCTGGTTGATAAGCTTGCATACCATTAATTTGGTCTTTCCATTTCATAAAACCATCTCCTCTTTCTCAACTTGGTTATTTTGTTAAGTCTGGTCGTAATTTAACAGCATCATTTAAATAAATATGTTGAATATCCTTTTGTGTAACTTCCGTATTTACATGTACTAATGCTCGAATACATAATGGTAATGCCCCAGGTACATTCATCTCATGCATGCACATAACAGGTACATAATCCCAATTAGGTAATGTACGAACTGCCTTTGCAGGAAATGCAGAGACAATATCTGGTGTTGTAGATATAACAACTGAAGCAACATCTTCTGGATTAATTTGATTTGCTGCAATAATACTTTGCATTAATTTGGTTGTATCTTGTAAAACAAGATCTGCATCATCATGCTCAATTGTAATGGCACCTCTTATGCCTCTAATCATAAGCTACCTCCTCTACCAACTCTCTTAAAAGAAGATCAATTTCACGACATTCATCTTGCGAAATTTTTTGCACAAATGGTTGACCAATCTTTTGTAATAGGACAAATTGTAATTCGCCATATTCTGCCTTTTTATCTTTCATCAAAAAAACTAGTAGTTCTTCGAAGGTGAATTTTGCTACTGCGTCAAATGGATAACCATTTCTCAATGCAAATTGTAAAAATTCCTTTGTAAACTTACGTGTTACCTCACCATAGCGTTCGCTAAGTAGTAAAGCATACACCATTCCAATCATCACAGCCTCACCGTGAGCTAATTTCCCAAAACCAGATGCTGCCTCCATCGCATGACCATATGTATGACCAAAATTCAAATATTTACGAACAGAATGCTCTTCCTCATCTTGTTCCACAATATTAGCCTTCACACGAATACCTTGTTCTAGATTTTTCTCTAATTGTTCTTTGGATAAACCAAGAATAGACCTGAAGCCCATTAATTGATGTAACCATTTTTCGTCTGAAATTAAAGCATGTTTTATAACTTCAGACATTCCAGATCGAACCTCACGCTCTGGTAAACTCTCAAGAAAATCAATATCAAAAATGACACTTTTCGGTTGATAAAAAGCTCCAATCATATTTTTTCCTAATGGATGGTTTATAGCTGTTTTACCACCTACCGCACTATCATGAGCAAGTATGGTCGTTGGTATTTGTATGAATGGTACACCTCTCATAAATGTTGCAGCCACGAATCCTGTTAAATCACCTACAGCTCCACCACCAAAAGCAAATAGGAATGATTTACGTGTACATTTTTGTTCTAGTAAAAAAGATTGAGCAGCAAAGTAATTGTCGAAAGTTTTACACGCTTCCCCACCTGGTAAAACAAAAACTTCAAATGGATATGGAAAATCATTTGTGAACTTTTCTTTATGAATTTGCCATATATGTTCATCCGTAAAAACAATTAGACAATCTGCTTTTGCAATTGTTTCTTCCAATGATTGAATGGCTTTAGTTAAGTTACCACTGCCAATTTGTACTTCATAAGCATGTGATTGTGCTTTAACAGGAATATTCATTTTTAAAACTCCTTCGTATATTGCTTCATGGCTTCAATTTGTGCTTTTAGTTGTGATATTTGATCACTGTGGAATTGTTCAACGATTGCTTTTGCAGTTTCAAATGCAATTACATGTTCAGCAACGACTGAAGCTGCAGGAACAGCACAGCTATCTGAACGTTCTACACTTGCTTTGAAGGGTTCTTTGGTATCAATATCTACACTTTGTAGTGGTTTATATAATGTAGGGATTGGTTTCATAACTCCACGTACAACAATTGGCATTCCTGTAGACATCCCACCTTCAAGTCCTCCAAGGCGATTGGTGCGACGTGTATAGCCATTTTCTTCTGACCAAATTATTTCATCGTGAACTTCACTACCCTTTAAGTGTGCCATATCGAACCCTAGACCAAATTCAACGCCTTTAAAAGCATTAATACTTAACATGGCTGCTGCTAATTTGGCATCTAGTTTGCGATCATACTGTACATATGATCCAATTCCAGCAGGTATGCCTTCTACA
The DNA here is from genome assembly GCF_044359855.1 of Rummeliibacillus pycnus. GTDB lineage: Bacteria > Bacillota > Bacilli > Bacillales_A > Planococcaceae > Rummeliibacillus > Rummeliibacillus pycnus_A. The sequence continues at coordinate 3,766,117 of NZ_CP132291.1, read as the reverse complement.
ATTACTTCTACAATACCACCAATTGAGTCACCTGCTTTTTTCGTAGCGTCAATGGCCTCAACCATCTTCGCGGAAGCTTCAGGATCTGCACAATAACATGGATCCTCTTCGATAATTTCACGGATCTCATTTGCGGATTTACCAACAGTTGTTTGTCGATCTGCAATAATCCCACCAATTTCTGTTACGTGAGATACAATACGGATTCCAAGTTCATTTAATAATGCTTTTGCTACAGCTCCAACTGCCACACGGACAGTTGTTTCCCTTGCAGATGAACGTTCAAGTACATTTCTTAAATCACGATGTCCATATTTCATCCCACCTACTAAGTCTGCATGGCCTGGGCGAGGTCTTGTAATTTTTCTTTTTATATCATCTGGATTGACGCCCTCTGGAAGAGGTTCTGCTCCCATAATTTTTGTCCAATGGGTCCAATCATCATTTTTTACAACTAAAGTAACTGGAGAGCCAAGTGTTTTGCCATGACGAACACCAGAAGTAATTTCTACAGTATCTGTTTCAATTTGCATACGGCGTCCTCTACCATGACCTCCTTGACGTCGTTTTAATTCTTTATTAATCATCTCAGCAGTTAATGGTAACTGAGCTGGTAAACCTTCTATAATGGTTGTTAGTTGTGGTCCATGTGATTCTCCTGCTGTTAAATATCGCATAACACTTTCTCCCTTCAACTCGTTAAAGTATATGTTTTTCACTATAACACATTTTACTGTAAAAAAGCAGTATGTTTACTGGAATTTTAATAATAATCATTCAATTTATATTTTATATCTATTATCCTGTACCTTGTAATCACTTCAGCTGATACAGATGTGTTCCCTTAAAAAAAAACCGCTTTTCTCAAATAATATTCGAAAAGCGACTTTGAAGTTTTGCATAGAATATATGTAGTTTTTACATTTTCTTATAAAAGAATGTATCTTCTATATCAAATGAATATCTTGATGGATTAAAAATTTGCTCTGTACTTCCAACAAATAGCACTCCACCTGAACGAAGAGAATTGCTAAAGTTTTGGTAGATTTGATCTTTTGCCTCTTCTGTGAAATAAATCATCACATTTCTACACACAATTAAATCATAATGATGATCGTAGGCGTCCTTTAATAGATTATGCTTCTTGAATGTCACTGTTCTCTTAATCTCATCTTTCACTTTATAAAATGAGCCTTCTTTATCAAAATACTTTGTTTTAATATTAGCAGGAACTTCTGTAATTGAGCGTTCTGGATAAACACCCGCTTTTGCTTTTGCAATAGCATTTTCATCTAAATCAGTTGCCAAAATGGAAATTTGAGATAAAGGCAGATAATTTGATAATACCATTGCTAAAGAATAAGGCTCCTCACCAGTTGAACATGCTGCGCTCCAGATTTTTAGTCTCTTATTACTTTGTAAAAGTCTAGGAAATATTTTATCTTGCAGTACTTCCCAACGCTTTCCATTTCGATAAAATTCTGATACATTAATCGTCATTCGATCTAAAAATTCATCGAGAAGTTCACGATTTTTTTCAATACCTTTGAAAAATTCACTAAAACTATTGAACCCTCTTTTTTCATAAAGAGAAGTCAATCGTCTTTTCATTTGCGCTTCTTTATATAAAGCTAAGTCGATGCCAGTCTTACGTTTAATATTTGTAATAAATTCTTCGTAATCAGTCATATGAGTCTCTTTCCTCTCTTTAGTCCTATATCTATTATACCGAATTGAGTATAATTCATAAATAGAATAAATTGAGAGATTATTGAAAAAATATAGTATAAAAAAACTGTTCATCCAAAAGATGAACAGTTTTTTAGAAACTAGTGTAATTCGTCTGCTTTGAAGAATAAACCAATTTCGCGTTCTGCTGAAGCTAATGAGTCAGAACCGTGGATTACGTTTTCTGATACTGTTGTAGCGTAGTCACCACGAATTGTTCCTGGTTGAGATTCAGCTGGGTTAGTAGCGCCCATCATAAGACGTGCAGTAGCGATAACGTTTTCGCCTTCCCATACCATTGCAAAAACTGGACCTGATGTGATGAATTCTACTAATTCACCAAAGAAAGGACGTTCTGCGTGTTCAGCGTAGTGTTTTTCAGCAAGCTCTTTAGAGATTGTCATAAGTTTAGCACCTTTAAGTACGAAACCTTTACGTTCGAAACGGTCTACGATGTCACCAACTAATTGACGATTAACACCGTCTGGTTTTACCATTAAAAATGTTTTTTGAATAGCCATTGTAAAATTACAACTCCTTAAGATTATCTAGGGTTTAGACCCTACTTGAAAATATTATCATTGAACGACATATTGTTCAAGATTTACTGTTAAAATTTACGTTTCCCCATATATAAAGCAATATCTCTTAGAGATTTTTTAACAGAGTTATTAGGTAATGCATCTATTTCTTCCAAAGCTTTTTGTAAATAAAGATTACTAATATGATAAGATTCCTCGATAGCATCTGATTTTCGGATTTTTTTCAAAAAAGCTTGTCTTTCGTCTTCATTCATCGTACCTTCTAATGCCTTATCAATCAATGGACGAATATCAGCATCGTCTTTTACTAATAAAACTGGAAGTGTGATATTACCTTGCATAAGATCACTGCCCGCTGGTTTACCAAGTTGTTTATCTGTTGCAGTTAAATCAAGGATATCATCAATAATTTGAAACGACATTCCAACATAATACCCAAAGCGCTTTAAATGATTTGCAACCTGCTCTTCTGCTCCAGCAGCAACAGCACCTAAATGGCAACTAGACGAAATTAATAATGCCGTTTTGCGCTTTATACGTCGGAAATAGTCTCTAATATTTTGCTCTAAGTGCATTTTATCTTCAATTTGAATAATTTCACCTAGACAAATTTCGACCATTGTATTTGATAGAATTTCATGTGCCTTTTGAGTTTCAATTTTGGTCATATATTCTAAAGCTTTAGCAAATATAAAATCTCCTGTATACATAGCTACACGATTATTCCATTGTGATTTAACTGTCGGGCGACCTCTTCGAAGTTCTGAATCATCAATTACATCATCATGTACAAGAGAAGCCATGTGGATTAACTCTAGCGGTACCGCTACATTCTTCATTTGATGAATATCGTATTGACCAAATTTTGCACCTAGCAAAACAAAGACTGGACGAATACGTTTCCCTCCAGCTTTCAGCAAATGGAGAGAGGCATCTTTCAAATAGTGTGAAGATGAATCCAACGCTGTTTCTAATTCTTTTTCGATGATTCTTATGTCTGATTGTAAATCAGCATAAAGAAGTTTTAACTTCATCTTTTCCACGCGTATAAACCTTCTCCCACACTAGATTTCTTTTTTAAAGCCCATATGCATAGCAGCAGCTCCACCGCTATAAGATTTATAAGTTACATTTTGTAAACCAGCTTCTTCAAACATTTTCTTTAACTTTTTCATACCTGGAAAGTCATTAGCTGATTCTTGTAACCATGAGTATTCTTTATAACTTTTTGCAAAGAGTTTACCGAACAATGGCATTACATAACGGAAATAGAAACGAAATAGTTGACGATAGCCCGGAATTTCTGATTGTGAAGTTTCAAGGCACACGACTTTACCACCTGGTTTTACTACACGTTTCATTTCTCGAAGTACTTGCATATAATCAGGAACATTTCGTAATCCAAAGCCAATTGTTACATAGTCAAAAGTGTTATCAGGAAATGGTAATTCCATTGCATTTCCTTGTATCAACTCAATTTGTTTTATAGATTTTGTTTTTTCAATTCCAACATTCAACATATTTTGACTAAAATCTAGGCCCGTTACATGTCCAGTTTCCCCTGTAGCTTCTGCAAGTGCAATAGTCCAATCTGCCGTTCCACAGCAAACATCAAGAGCCTTAGAACCTGGTTTAACCGCAATATGATTCATCGTATCTTTGCGCCAGTTTTTATGCATTTGGAAACTGATGACAGAGTTCATCTTGTCGTAACTATCGGAAATGTTTTCAAAAACTTCATGTACACGTTCTTCTTTCGATTGTGGTGACACTAATACTCAACCTTCTCTCATCGTTTGATGTTCTCGGACATCACTTTCAATATGCTGTAACATTATTGTTTTCACTTCATCTAGTAGAATCGGAGAAGATTTAATACTTCGAATTAATTTAGATGAAAGATCAGAAATTTGATGTTGAAGAATTTGCTCATAAGACATACTTACATACTCTTCATGTTGCTCCAAAATTTTCATAAAACGTGTCTTTTGATGCGTTTCTTGCCATTGCTTCATTTCCCGTTTAAATCTTGCTAAGACCAAACCAAGTTCTGCAATTTCAATATAGCAGTCAAAGTCATATCGTTTCATAAATTGTTGGGTAGCCATTGCTTCAATCACTCGAATAGCTTCAAACCATTCTTCAAGGTTACGTTTTTCTGGTTCATAAACAGCAGTCTTACATTCACTAATTTTAACGACTGCTCCCGATAAAGAACGAATCAGCTGAATATCTGAGATTGCAGCAAGTGTTGTGTAATACATACCGCTATAATAGTCTCCTCCAAGCACTGTAAGCTGTTGACTTTTCGATGTAGCTTCTTGTTCATCGATAAGTTCATGCCCATGTAAAGCAGCATAAATCATTGCTACTGCGCTCGCTGCAAAATCTAGTTGTTGTGACCATTGTTCACCATTTAATTTTGGTAACAATAAATATAACAGTTGATCATCTTCAATAACTGGCTGACCTGTAAATTGAAGGAGCGTTCTATGATGCAATTGCTTTAAAATATTATTTTTTAGTTGCGATACTTGTTCTTCAATAATAGTTGCATTCATAAACTTTTCTCCATTCAGTTCGTTTCCTGTTGTCTATTTTGTTTTAACTATTTATCTTTAATATTATTTTTTTGAATCACTTTCAACAACGCCGATAGTTGTTTGAATCTCTGCTTTACCACGAATTTTCATGGCAGATGTGTGCTCAGTAAATTGTGCAATCATAACTTCGCCATTATCTAACTTTTCAGAGTGGTGAAATTTCGTATCATTCCCTCGAGTTAAACCAATGACATGAACTCCATCTTCTTTTGCACGAATTACAACATAATCATTTTGAGCCATTTGAAGTTTCTCCTTTTTTCGACTTTTCTCCATCCATCATATCACAAAAAAGCGTGAGATTTAAGACATTTGAATGAACGATAGTATTTCCGAACGTTTTACTTCATCATTCTCGAAAATACCTTTCGCTACAGATGTTACAGTTTTAGCCCCTGGCTTTTTAATTCCACGCATTGTCATACACATATGTTCTGCTTCAACCACTATATAAACTCCTTGTGGATTTAGCATTTCCATTAAGGTATCTGCAATTGTACCAGTTATACGTTCTTGTAATTGAGGACGATGCGAAATAGTTTCAACTGTACGCGCTAATTTACTAAGCCCTGCAACCACACCATTTTGTGGAATATACGCAATATGCGCTTTACCATAAAATGGTACTAGATGATGTTCGCACATCGAAAAGAACGGAATGTCTTTTACTAGTACTACTTCATCATGACCTTCATGAAATACAGTTTCGAAATATTGTCTTGGGTCCTCATGTAATCCTTGGAACATCTCTGCATACATTTTAGCTACTCGCTTTGGTGTATCTAAAAGACCTTCTCGAAATGGATTTTCTCCAACTGCCTCTAAGATCATTGTTACTGCATTCTCTATTTTTTCTAAATTCACATTCGAAGTTGAATGGTCAATTTTTCCTAAGTTTTTTTCAATCAACATAAATCCCCCATTATATCTATAAAGAGTCTCAAAATGAGAGTACCACACAAGCCTTGCATTCGCAAAATCTGAGTGCGATTTTGACTATTTTCACACGATATATGATATTTTTTAATTCCTTATAATTTTTATTCATAAAATATGTATGTATTACTATTATTTTACTTTAATATACCTCAAGACGAGCAAAACTTAGTTATCTTCCCCAAAGCTTACTCGGTCGAAAACTGAAAAGACAATAACAATTCTTTTAAATATATCAACAATCCCATATAACAAAGCAAAAATAAAAAAAGAGTAGCCAAATTGGCTACTCTATGTAAAACAGATGCTTGTATTATTTTACAGCATCTTTAAGCGCTTTACCTGGTTTGAAAGCAGGTACTTTGCTTGCAGCGATTTCAATTTCTTTACCTGTTTGTGGGTTACGACCTTTACGAGCCGCACGTTCACGTACTTCGAAGTTACCAAAACCGATTAATTGAACTTTATCACCCTTTGCAAGAGCTTCTTGGATAGTTTCAAATACTGCTTCAACTGCTTTAGAAGCGTCTTTTTTTGAAAGATCTGCAGTTTCTGCAACAGAGTTAACTAATTCTGTTTTATTCACACCATTCACCTCCTCTCAAAGGGTCTGGACTAAATCATGTAAAAAGATTATCACAACCCTTTTCGCTGTGCAACAATATTTATACTCCTTTTACCAACTTTAAGCAAATAAAAACTTTATTGCACAAAAAAAGGTCTATTTACCTATGGTAAATAGACCTTAAAATTAAATTTTCTTTTTATAAAATAAAGGTCACCATTCCGTGGTCTCCTTTATTAACCATTTTCTCAACTGTTTGTCGCATTCTTGCTTTTGCGTGTTTTGGTACTGCCTCCGTTTTATAAGCAATACTTTCCTTCATCACTTCGAATAATGGTGTGCCAAATATTTGTGTTTCCCATAGTTTTTCACGATCATGCAAATATGCATAAGTTAAATCTTTTAATAATTGCTGACTATAAAACTCTGAGCCAATAAGTGGAGCAAACTCTGCTTCCATATCAATACGCAAAATATGATAAGAAGGAGCCTTAACTTCCATTTTAACCCCAAAGAAATTATTTTGTTTAATCATTTCAGGTCTAGTTGGTTCAAATTCTTGAAGTGTTGGCAATGTAACACCATATCCATCTTTATGTGCTTGCTCAATTGCCTCGTGGAATCGTTGGTAAGATTTTCTCGCTTGTTGCGATTCTTTAATAAATAATAACCAATCTTTCTTACTTAGGATTGGTTCTTCTAACCACTCTTCACAGATAGATTTGAAAATTTCATTCTTTAATTGCAAGCTAATAACTGCATGACCTAAGCCTGCATCAACACTTTTAACTTGTGCAGAAGCAATGAAATCTTCATGTAAAAGTTCTTTTGTTAAGCGCTCAATATCTCGAATTTTATTCACTGAAGACTTCCAATTATCAATAGATTGATTGATTAATTTGTTTAATTCGTGACTATCATCTAATACATCTAACCAATCTGGTTTATCCATTTCTAGTTTTGCAATTGGAAACTCATAGAGTGCTTCTTCAAGAATATGTCGTACTTCATTCAATGACATTTGATCAACTGAAGTTGAAATAACTGGTGCGTTGTATCGTTCGTGTAATTCGCGGCATAGTTCTTTTGCATTATCATGTGCAGGCATTTTACTATTTACAACAATGACAAATGGCTTACCAATTTCCTGTAATTGCTCAATAATATCTTGTTCAGCTTGACTAACAGCGTCTCTAGGAATTCCATTTACTGTGCCATCCGTTGTCATTACTACACCAATATTTGCATGTTCTCTAATAATTTTATCTGTACCAATCTTCGCTGCTTCTTGAAATGGTATCGGTTCATTATGCCATGGGGTATGTACCAATTTTGGACCATTTTCATCCTCATAGCCTTTCACCCCATCAATAATATAGCCAACACAATCTGCAAATCGAATTTTAAACGGCATATCTTGATCTCCGACTGAGATTTGTGCACCATTAGCTGGTACAAATTTAGGCTCTGTCGTCATAATAACCGGCCCTGGAGAACTTTGTGGAAGTTCATCTTGTGCTCTTTGGCGTTCCTTTTCATCCTGCATATTAGGTAAAACCATAATATCCATTACACGCTTTGTAAACGTTGATTTTCCGACTCTAACCGGCCCTACAACACCGATATAGATATCACCGTTCGTACGTGTCGCCATTTGCTCGTACACTTCTTGTGACATAATCCTTCCCCCTTTTTTTCAGCACTATATCCTATGCGCAAAAAAAGCGTTTCATGCACACGACATGAAACGCTTTTAAAGAATAAAGTGAAACTTTCTGCAATACTGGTGTTTTTAATTTCCGGTTTTACTAACTGGTTGAACCAATCAGGCTTTTACAGGCATCTAACTCCAAACTTTTTTGCTTTTCTTTTAGTTGATTATTAATCAGGTCTTATTACCTGTTGATGTAGGTTAAATTATTTCTTATCTGATTTTGATAAAAACTCCACTTCATTTTTATCATTCACAGTATATGGTAGTGAATAGGCTGGTAGAATCGGATATTTATCAGAAAGTAAGTAACGTATATCTTCACCTTGTTTTACTTTCACTTTTCCTTCATCAAGAATCCTCTGTAATTCAATTGAATAATCGATACATATTTCACCGGTACCTTTCACAACTAAAGGTAATTGAGTATTAGAATATGGACTTGGAACAGTTGGCGCTTGTTTGTACCCCATTTTTTTATAATCGATTTGATAGACATAATCTTTGATTTGTTTTGAAATAGGTACAAATCCATTAACGCCCTTTTTAATATTTAGTTCTCGTATCATTTCAGCTCCACGTAAATCCACTAATTTTACTTCTGGATTTTTACTTTCTGCTTTCCAGATTACGTATTGATAAATACCACCTTTTTCAAAGGAATTACCTGGCGCTTTTGTAATATACCCTTGTGTTAGCTTTTCAAAGTTGATTGGATACTTAATATATTGATCTACATCTTGATCTCGGTTCTGGATTGGTAATAATCCATTTGTATCTTTTCTAAATTGGTCTACTGCCTTTTGAACAGTTAGTAGCTGTGCCTCATCTGGCATCTGATTTTCCACTTTTTCTTTATCTGGATACATACAGCCCGATAGTAATATAGCAATAAGAGATATAAATAATAATAAATTAATTTTTTTCATCTACTACCCTCATTTATTTGATGATTTAAAAAGTCATTACTACAAACACCATCGTTAGGAATCCAATGATGAGGAAAACATAGGCTATTAAAGCCACAATTGTACTTATAAAGCTGTTTTTTATTTTTTGTCTACTTAAATAAATCAACCCTGATGCAATTAGCAAAAAACCGATGGAATAAAAGGATACCCACATCATATCCATTGGCGATATACCTGTGCCTGCTAGTAGCACTAATTCTTTCAACAGTACAACCACCTTTCATATGTACAGCGAGGACTTTTCTCATAGATGACAGTATAACATAAAAAAACAAGAGATGACTTGTGTACATCTCTTGTTTTCTATTAACAATAGAGCACTAGTATAGTAATTGGCTAATTCTAGGATACCCTTTTTATATTCGTACAATTTTGTGACAACTACTTTTTATCCTCAATTTTTAGGAAGTAAGACTACACTTAAAGAAGTGACTCTTTATTCGTAAGTAGCATCCAATTCTTGTGTTTTTTCTCTTAACATTAGTTCTTTTACAACTTTATGAGGATCTTTCCCTTCAAATAGCACTCCATATAATGCTTCCGAAATTGGCATAGAGACATCATATTTTGCTGCTAGTTGATGAGCAGCTTGTGTTGTTCGAACACCTTCAACAACCATACCCATTTGCTCAAGAATTTCATCTAAAGATAAACCCTTCCCTAACATGTTACCAGCTCTCCAGTTACGAGAATGGACGCTTGTACAGGTAACGATTAAATCGCCCATACCAGCTAGTCCTGCAAATGTTAAAGGATTAGCACCTAATTTCACACCTAAACGTGAAATTTCAGCTAAGCCACGTGTAATTAGCGCGGCTTTCGCATTATCACCGAATCCTAGACCATCTACAGCACCTGCTGCTAGTGCAATAACGTTTTTCAACGCACCGCCTATTTCTACTCCGACTACATCTTCATTTGTATATACACGAAAGTATTGGTTCATGAATAGATCTTGAATTCGTTCTGCAGAAGCTATATTTTCACATGCAGAAGCAACAGTAGTTGGATGGTGTTGAACTACTTCTTCTGCATGGCTTGGACCTGATAAAACAACAATATCTTCAATAAATTTTGCAGGAATTTCTTCGCGCATTATTTCTGAAATTCGCATTAAAGAATCGGGTTCAATCCCTTTTGAAACATGAACAAAAAGTACTTTCTTGTTTAATGTTTGTAACATTTTTTGGCAAGTTTCACGAATACCTTTTGTTGGAACTGCCATAACAATGATTCCCGCATGTTCTACAACCTCGGCGATATCCGAAGTCGCTTTTAAGCTATCCGGTAAAATGGTGCTTGGTAAATATTTTGCATTTGTATGTTGGATATTTATTTCATTTGCTTGTTCTTTACGATGTGACCAAAGTAAAGTATCATGGCCATTCTCTGCTAAGACAATGGCTAAAGATGTTCCCCAAGAACCTGCTCCTAGTACTGCTACGCGATTCATGTTGAAATCCCCTTTCGACTACGTATTCTTTTATTACTAATCACGAGCTCGTGTGATCAATTTAATTGGTGTACCTTCAAAATCAAATGTATCACGAATGCGGTTTTCTAAGAAGCGTTCATACGAGAAATGCATCAATTCTGGATCATTTACGAACACCACAAATGTTGGTGGTTTTATAGCCACTTGTGTCACGTAGTAAATACGTAAGCGGCGTCCCTTATCTGTTGGTGCAGGATTACGAGCAACTGCATCTGAGATTACTTCATTTAATATGCTAGATTGAATACGCATTGCGTGATTTTCACTTACACGATTAATAACTGGTAAAAGTGAATGTACACGTTTTTTCGTTTTCGCTGATACGAATACGATTGGTGCGTATTCTAAGAATTGGAATTGTTCTCTTATTTCTTTTGTTTTTTCATTCATTGTTTTTTCATCTTTTTCGACGACATCCCATTTGTTCATGACAATAATAACCGCTTTACCTGCTTGATGTGCATAACCAGCTATTTTCTTGTCTTGTTCTTGGATGCCTTCTTCGCCGTTTAAAACGACTAAAACGACGTCTGAGCGTTCAATTGCTCTTAGTGCACGTAGAACACTATACTTTTCTGTAGACTCGTATACTTTACCTTTTTTACGCATACCTGCTGTATCGATGATGACATATTCTTGTCCATCATATTCATAGTTAGAGTCAATTGCATCACGAGTCGTACCTGCTACATCACTTACAATAACGCGGTTATCACCTAAAAATGCATTTACAAGAGAAGACTTACCAACGTTTGGACGGCCGATTAATGAGAATTTAATAACATTTTCATCATATTGTACTTCATCTTCTTTTGGAAAATGCTTTGCTACTTCATCGAGTAAATCCCCAAGTCCTAGACCGTGAGAACCTGAGATAGGGAATGGATCACCAAAGCCCAATGAATAAAAGTCATAAATCATATCACGCATATCAGGGTTATCAACCTTATTCACTGCTAAAACAACTGGTTTATTTGTTTTATATAAAATTTTCGCTACATGCTCATCTGCTAACGTAACGCCTTCACGACCATTGGTCATTAAAATAATGACATCAGCTTCGTCCATTGCAATTTCTGCTTGATGACGAATTTGGTCTAAAAAAGGTTCGTCTCCGATATCGATACCACCTGTATCAATAATATTAAATTCATGTGTTAGCCAATCCGCAGAACTGTAAATACGATCACGCGTTACACCTGGAATATCTTCCACGATTGAGACACGTTCTCCTACGATTCTGTTGAATATAGTCGATTTACCGACATTTGGACGGCCGACAATTGCTACGATCGGTTTCGTCATAACTTTCTACATCCTTCCGACTTCTAATAAGTGTTATTATACAACAAAAAAGATGATGGTACCTGATTAGTTCACCATCACCTACAATTAAAGTCATTTTGTATACTTATTTTATCAAAATTTGACTGTAATGCAAGAAAAAACAGACGAAAGCATACTAGCCATCGCCTGCTCCTGATTATTCTATCCCGCAATAACGTACAGTAATACCCCTATTTCAAGACTCAAGTGAGAGATCAAGAGGTGAAAATAAAGAACATCCACTGCCCGTAAAAGCTCGTTTGGCTCAACTACCACTCATTGAAGGTTAAAGAGCCCCACTGAGTGAAGTTTCACTCTATATTCATTATTTATTGAAGTTTTTAAGTTTATCACCAATTACATCGCCAAATGAGAAGCCCGTTGTTTCTTCAGGAAATTCAAACTCTTCCACTTCAGATTCATTCTCATTTTTTATTAAATCTTTGATGCTAAGAGATAAACGTTTTTCATCTTTGTTGACAGCAAGTACTTTGACTTGAACTTCTTGGCCTTCTTTTAACACTTCGTGTGGTGTTGAAATATGATTATGTGAAATTTGAGAAATATGAACAAGACCTTCTACACCAGGGAAAACTTCTACAAATGCTCCGAATGTAACAAGTCTTTTTACTGTACCCGTTAATATTGCACCTACAGGAGCAGTTTCTTCTACACTTGACCATGGACCTTCTAAAGTTTCTCTAATAGATAAAGAGATACGTTCTTGTTCAGGATCAACTGAGATTACTTTTACTTTTACTTTTTGTCCTTCTGAAAGAACCTTAGAAACATCTTCAATGTGTTCGTGTGAAACTTGAGAAATGTGCACAAGGCCGTCAACTCCACCAAGATCAACAAACGCACCGAACGATGCTAAGCGTTGAACCGTACCTTCAATAATATCACCTACATGAATATTGTTGATGACTGCCCCTTTTTTCTCTGCTTTTTGTTCTTCAACAACAGCACGATGCGAAAGAATAAGGCGATTTTTCTCTTGATCCATTTCTACAATTTTATAAGTTAAAGTTTTTCCTTTATAATCATCGAATGATTCAACGAAATGATCTTCAACTAATGAAGCTGGTACAAAACCTCGAACGCCCAAGTCAACTACTAGGCCGCCTTTTACTACATCTTTTACTTCTGCTTCAATAACTTCACCATTTTGGAATTGTTCAGTTAATACCTTCCAAGCACGCTTTGCGTCTACTTGACGTTTTGAAAGTACGTATTGTCCTGGTTTTTTATCATCAGGTTGTTCAATTTTCGTTACTAGTAATTCTAATTCATCATTTACGGAGACAGCGTCAGAAGCTTTATCCACATGTAAGCTTGAAAGCTCACTGATTGGTACTACGCCATCAAAAGGTGCACCAGCGATTGTTACTACAGCAACTTTATCTTCAACTTTTTCTACTTTACCTGTAACGATATCGCCTTCTCGGATTTCTTTTACTTCATTTAAGTTCATTTCTTCAGACATATGTAATCCTCCTTCACAATGTTCACTCTCTATTTTATTAGAATTTGCTAGTAAAAACAAAAATTAACCCTTTAAATACGATTATTTTTTATTTTCAGGATGATGTTCGTCCAATAACGCTTGTATATGCGCCATTATCACATCAGTTACCTCTTCCGCTTTAGCTCTATTTTCTCGGTAAGGTTCAATATCAATTGGCTCTCCAAATACAACTTTTAATTTCCGAAATGGTTTATATGGACCGATAATGGCACAAGGTACAACATTTGCATCTCCACGTAATGCAAAGAAACCTGCACCTGAGAATCCTTTACCAAGCTTGCCAGTTTTGTTACGTGTTCCTTCTGGGAAAAGGCCAACAACCTGACCTTCTTTTAGTGTATTGATGGATATGCGAAGTGCTTGGCGATCGCTCAGTCCTCGTTTTACAGGAAATGCATGAACCTTGGGAAGAATACTTTTTAAAATTGGAACTTCAAAAAGTTCTTCTTTCGCCATAAAGTTAACAGGTCTCGGAGAGCAAATACCTACGATTGGAGGATCAAGATTGTCTATATGATTAGAACAAAGTAGAATACCGCCTTCTTTCGGAAAATTTTCTAAACCTATAACTTCAATACGATAAATTGGCTTCAATACAGTAAAAACAACAGACTTAGCAAATTGATAAAAGTCCATAATTATGCCATCCTTTCACTCGCTAATTTTAAAATCGCATCAGCTGCTTGTGTGATTGTTAAATCAGTAGTATCTAAGAAAATAGCATCTGGGGCCTGTACAAGTGGAGATGCTTCGCGTTCACTATCTATTTTATCACGCAAAGCAATTTCTTCTTGTAGTTTTTCAATTGATGAGTCAATGCCTCTTTGCTTGTTATCTTCAAAACGACGACGAGCACGTTCCGCCACTGTTGCTGACATATATACCTTCAATTCAGCATTAGGTAATACCGCTGTAGCAATATCTCTTCCATCCATAACAACGCCACCACGTTCTGCCATTGCACGCTGCAGCTCTACCATAATTTCACGCATTGTAGCATGGCAGGATACTCTTGAAACATTTCCAGTAACCTCATTGGAACGGATTTCTTTTGAAACATCTTGTCCATCAAGAAACACAAGTTGTCCACGTTCTGATGGTTTTAGTTCAATAGTAGTTTTAGCTAATAAACTTGTAACACTTTCTGCATTCTCTAAATCTATATGTTCTTTCAATGCTTTTAATGTAAGAGCGCGATACATTGCACCAGTATCAATATAAGTGTAGCCAAGTTTCTCTGCTACAATCTTAGCAATTGTACTTTTACCAGCCCCTGCAGGACCATCAATAGCGATTTGAATATTTTTCTTCACGGTTTCAACCCCTTCTTTCCGTAATATTGTAACACAGAAAAGCGGAGGGTGCTCGTCCAGCTTTATCGGTCAAATGTCCCCCCGACAGAGGGGCGCTTTTTGCCCCGTCAGAGGAGGGTTATAGGAAGATAGCCTAAGTTCGCCACGTCGTGTGACAACGGCTATCGGACCCACATCATGTGGGCCCCGAAAAGCTAGCACCCGCAGCTGGACAATAGAAAAGCGGAGGATCCAGTCCACTCCTTATCTTAACTAGATTCTTAAGACATCGTTTTTAAAGAAAAAAAGCCCTCAAAATGAGGACTAAAAAGCTGTTTCTTTTTTACGAATTTGTAACTGTCTTTCAAAGCAAAAGCGAATAATATTTTGCTTATCAATATCATCGGTATTTGTAAATTGCAGTGGCGCAATAATCGTGTTATCTCTTTCGATAAAACGTACTACTTTTGCCGATGTTTGAACATACTTTATACCATCATTTGAATTAGTAAACGGCAGAACAATCGTCAATTGTAAATCATCATTCTCTTTAAAAGCTACAGGCTGATTGATAATAATTGCTAATCCTCCAGCACTAATATCTTCTGTTATAAATTGATAAAACTGATGATCAAATTCGACCGCAACGTCGACTGGAGTAAGGACCCTTACAAATTCACGTCTTTGTATTTTAATAATCTCATCATCAGTAGGAAAGGAAAGCATAATCATTGGTATATTAGATTTGATTCTTCCTAATACTTGTGTTTTGAAAGCATGCGCTACTTTTGAATCATCTACAAAAGATGCTCGATATTGGCTACCTTCAAGGAGAAAAGACGTTTTATTCGTTTTTACGTTTATTGGATAGTCTATATAGATCGAATTGTTTTTTTGCTCTACAATTTTGCAACGAAAACGTTCTGACGTTTCTGAAGAAATTGTTTCTAAAATAATGTTCGTACCTATTTTCAATTCCATTGCAATCTCCCTTTATGATTCTTAGGTTGTGTTTTTATTATGCCATGGAATAGCCATTTTAGCTATATAAAATCAAAATATAGGTAATGGTATTTAAGAAAGCTTCTCTTTTTTTATAACTTCTCCAGTCTCGGTATCCACTAAAATTTTATAAGTATGTGGAACTTGAGATGTATCCATACGAACTGTTAATTCATAACATAATCTTTCAGTATAATCTTTATTTTCGGTATATGCCAAGTCTTCATTAACGACTTTCACATCCTTATTGAAAAATTCATCCCAATTTATTTTCTTCACTAATTGTGGCTTAAGTTTTTCTTTTTGAATATATTCGATTCCATTTAAACCTACTACTTCACCAGTATCTTTTGCAATTTTGACTTGTACTCCATCTGCGTAAACTTTTGCTTTTGTCTTTTCATCAATTCTTGCATAAGTTATATGCCAAACATTGCTATTTTCTCTTGCATCTGTTTCTTTAACATCTTTATAGCCTAATTCTTTTAATCGTCGATCTGCAGATTGTTTTAATTGATCTAAAGGCAGTGCTTTATTATCAAATGGTCTTTCTACTAGATAAGACAGTAGATGTCCACCCTTTTGAGTTATATCCGCATAACCTGTTCGTTCTCCTTTATGAAAAATAATATGATAGAAAGGATAAGGTGATCCCTTTTTACTTGGATTCACGGATAATGTGGCATTACCAAGTTCTGGGAACATCACATAAAAACGGGCAATTGCTTCGTCTTTTGTAATTTGCTTATCATTTAGCTCTTTTAATTCTTTCTTTTTTTCATAGTCTGATTCACTTGCTGTTAAAGGAAAATCACTTTCCGTATAGGTTTTCACAGACTGTGATAACTTATTAAATCCTGCTGTATTTTTTTCTGTTGTCTGTTCTTCTAACCACTGTTTATAATTATTGTCTGCTTGCAATATATGTGCAGTTGCAATTTGCCAATCAGATGTAAAATTAGTTAAATTATTCGATACTTGTTTGGCGTTATCATGCCATTTAGCAGCATTTTCTTGAGAGGTTAACGTCATTTTGGCATTATTACCTAATCTTCCTAAATAATTCATCCATTGTGTCGTAAAATCACGATCTAAAGGTAAATCTGCTATCGAATAGCGCATGTCAGAAGATAGTCTCCAGACATCTTGCAATGAATTTTGAAACGCGGTAGGATCTTTGAAAAGTAAAGACTGTTGCACCGCTTGTTGCAATTCATTTAATTGTGCAGAAGCATCTGCCATCTTACCTGTATATTGTCCATGTAATAAATACTTTAACTCTTTGTTTTCACGATTAGATGCAAAACTGAATATTAGACAAGCAACGATAGCGTAACTTAACAAAAATATTGTTTTTTTCATCTCTATCCTCCTTTAAATACAGAAAATGTGCTCGCCTATTTGTGTAATTTGTTTTCTTGTCCAAATCCATTGACTAGTAGCTGTTTTGGGATTGAAATAATATAATGCATGTTGTGAAGGATCCCAACCATTCATAGCATCTATAACAGCTTCCATAGCTTGCTTGTTTGGCGTTAACCAAATTTGTCCATCAGCAACAGCCGTAAAGGCTCTTGGTTGGAATATAATGCCCGATATTGTATTCGGGAAATCTGGACTATCCAGTCGATTTAAAATTACTGCTGCTACAGCTACTTGCCCTTCATATGGTTCTCCTCGTGCTTCTCCATAAACTGCATTCGCCATTAGTTTCAAGTCCTGTTCGGTAAAATTGTTAGGCACTTGCATATTTGTTCCTGCGCCTGTTCCCGCAGAAGATTTCTGTTGTCCACCATAATAAGTGAATTTATTTCCCTTGTTAATTTGATCCATTACATATGCTTTATCGTATTGTGAAACAGATGTTAGTTTAGTTTTCGTCGTTGCTCCTGCTACCCCATCTATTGGCAGCCCATATTGCTCTTGGAAATTCCTTAATGCCCAATAAGTTCCATAGCCAAATTTCCCATCAATTGTACCGTTGTAATAACCGATATACTGTAGCCTTGATTGCAATTCGATGACATCATCTCCAAACGCACCTCTTGAGATTATTTGATCTGAAAAAGCATCACTATTTTGCGGTACTATACTCGTCAGGAAAAAGCTGAGAATCAATACTAACAGAATTTTATAGCGTCTCATTTCATATCTCCTTTTTCCTTAGGATGGTTTAATATGTTTTTTTTATACAAAAAAACTGAGAGTAAATTTTCACTCTCAGCTCAGACTATTTATATCTTTTTTTCTGCAAATAACATTTGTACTAAATGTTGATGCGCTATTTTTACTTTGCGTAAAGCAAACCACCATAAAAACAGCATAAAAGGAATCATTATATACGTCCATTTTCCTTCGATTGTAAAAATAAAATTATAAATAATATGCAATATCAACGGTGCAAAAAGGGCAAGTATACGGCACTGTATCGATAAATCTTCTTTTGAAAATTTTGCTCTACCTAAATAATATCCCATAACTACACCAAATAAGGCATGACTTGAAACCGGCATTAATGCTCTCATAAATGCTGTATCGACGCCAAATGATAGCATATATAAGATGTTTTCAACAGTTGCAAATCCTAGTGAAATACTAACTCCGTAAAGGACGCCATCGTAAGGATCATCGAATTCTATATGATGATAAATAGCTATCATTAAAATAAACCATTTAAAAAATTCTTCCACCACTCCTGAAAAAAATACATCTTGAACAATTATATTGGGGAATACTTGTTCCTCTTTAATAACATATTGCAGAAACAAAATAGGAAACGTTAATATTGCACCATATAAAAATGTGTGGAACAATGTTCTTCTAGGCTCCGTCGCCATTTGATTTCTTAGATAGAAATAGCTAAAGAGAGCTAGAGCAGGAGCAATGGATACTGATAAGAGTACAAACATTTAGTAGCTCCTTTCATTCCATCTTCTTTTATTATACCATTCTATATGATTGATAAAGAAAATTAGGGAGGATTTGTTATGAAAAAAACGATTTTACTTGTGCATACTGGTGGTACTATTTCAATGCATGTCAGCAAAGAATCAGGAGCTGTTGTACCCGATTCGACAAATCCTTTAATGCAAGAAAGTAAAAAGCTAGAAAAAATTGCACATATCATAGAGCTTGAAGCCTTTAATTTACCTTCACCTCATATGACACCTCAAAAAATGCTAGCTTTGCGAGACTTGATCTTACAAACAATAGGCAACAATAATAATATTGATGGTGTTGTGATTACTCATGGTACAGACACTTTAGAGGAAACTGCTTATTTTCTAGAATTAACGACAAATTTAGAGATTCCTATTGTACTAACAGGTGCTATGCGTTCATCAAATGAGTTAGGTGCTGATGGAGTATATAATTTGGTAGAATCTGTTCGCGTAGCTTCTTCAGAAGATGCAAAAAATAAAGGGGTACTAGTTGTGATGAATGATGAGCTTCATTCTTCAGTGAACGTAACAAAAACTTCCACAAGTTCAGTTGCAACATTTCAATCACCTCAATATGGACCACTTGGACTTGTCACGAAATCGATGATTCATTTTCATCAAGCACCGTTGAAAAGAGAGTATGTAGAAGTTTCAAAGCTTGATAAAAAAGTAGCTTTATTTAAAGTATATGCTGGTATGGATGCTGATTTAATACGCTCAGCAATTGATTATCAATATGATGGGGTAGTCTTGGAAGGTCTTGGACAAGGAAATATTCCTCCTGCAGTCTTACCAACGATTGAAGAATTATTAAAACTTCAAATCCCCGTAGTACTTGTATCTCGTTGTTTTAATGGTATTGCACAAGGTGTATATGGCTACGAAGGCGGAGGTAAAATGTTAGAAGATATGGGCGTCATTTTCGCAACAGGATTAAACGGACAAAAAGCACGCTTAAAATTATTAATCGGGCTTAACCAAGTTAATAAGCCGATTGATGTTAAGAAATTTTTTATCTAACACCTCGTTCCGTTGCCCGCTCCTGAAGGTCTTGGCAGCCGGTTCTTCGGCAAATCTTATTTGTACCGAAAGCGCTAGCTCCAGGATAGGAGTTTCGGTACATTAAATTTCTTTTTTCTACCATTTTCCGTTAAATTGTTTTAAAACACAAAAAAGTATTTAAAAAACCAAATATTAGTTTAATGATTTAATTTTTTTAATTTCCCAACATTTAGTCTCAAAACAAAAGCAGGGCCATTTCAATTTTACTTTGAAATGCCTTGCTTTTATTTTTCACAAGAAAACTTTATTGTTTTGCTTGAATGTATTTAGCGATTAAATCGCCATGGAATCGTCCGTTTTCAATGAAGATTTCATTGGCATTATTTCCTGCTGCGATGACACCTGCAATAAACAGACCTGGTACATTTGTTTCCATTGTTTCAGGGTCAAATGTTGGGCGTCCAGTTTCTTGATCTTCTGTAACACCCATATTTTGAATAAACGAATGATCCGGATGATAGCCTGTCATAGCGAATACAAAATCGTTCTTCACAGTAATTTCTTGGCCTTCTTGGATCAGAATTACTTCATCTTCTTTAATTTCTTTAACGTTTGTATTGAACATCATATTAATTTTACCGTCTCGTGCAAGTACAGCAAAATCCGGTAATACCCACGGTTTAATACTTTGAGAATATTCAGCCCCACGATAAACGACTGTAACACGAGCTCCTGCTTTATGAAGCGCTAGTCCTGCATCAATTGCTGAGTTTTTACCACCAATAATTAGAACATCTGTATCAAAGTAAGGATGGCCTTCTTTAAAATAGTGATTCACTTTAGCCAATTCTTCACCTGGAATATTCATATAATTTGGATGATCATAATAACCAGTTGCAATGATTACATACGGAGTTTCATAAACTTCTTTGTCTGTATTGACGATGAATTTACCATTTTGAGGGATTACAGATTCTACTTTTTCAAAACGATGAATTTGAATGGATTTTCGTTTCACTACTTCACGATAATAGACAAGTGCTTGGTTACGTTTAGGTTTTTGTTGTTCTATAATAAATGGTACATCACCAATTGCTAATTTTTCACTTGAGCTAAAAAATGTTTGATGTGTAGGGTAGTTAAAGATTGCATTAACGATATTACCCTTTTCAATTACAATTGGGTTTAAGCCAATTTCTTGTAATGAGATAGCTGCTGCTAAGCCACAAGGGCCACCTCCGACAATAATTGCATCTTCTTGACGCATAAAAACCGTCACTCCTTATATAAATAAACATCTCTAATTTTAAGAGAAGTTGTCGAATTATCATAATTGTATATTATACGCTTACGAACAATAAAAAAACAGGCATGTGTTCTATTTCACATACCTGTTTATGCTTATTGTGCAGGAATCGCAATAGTTGTACCCGGAGGAATGCTATCTCCTGTAATACCATTTGCTTCCTTAATAATGGCAATACCAGCATCACTTCCATAGAAATTTATTGCTATACTTTCAATTGTTTCACCTTGTTTGACATTATACAGACGTCCTGCAGCTTTTGCCTCATTATAGATTTGTTGCTGCTTTTCTTGTGCTTTTGCTGCTTCAATCTCAGCTTGAGCGGCTTTTTTTTGTGCTGCTTTTTCTTCTGCAACTTTCTTCTCAGCAGCCAGTTTCTCAGCCTTTTCTTTTTTCGCTTTTTCTTCAGCCGTTAATTTCTTTTCTTCGTTACTTGAAGTTTTTATAGCCTTTTTTGATAGGTTATCTTCGTTCGTTTCTATTTGAACTCCACCATGATCAATCTCCGTTTTATTGCTATTTTTTTGATTAGCAAAATAACCGAAGTATACAAGCATTGACACTGGAATTAAGATAAAAATAATAGCTAAAACCGTTAGTAATTTATTATTGCGATTTTTTTTCTGCTTTTTCTTATTCTGATGGCCATGTTGCTGTCTTCTAGTCATTCTCGAAGGATTTGTCTCTTGTTCAGGCTCAATATTAATAGCTTGTCGATGTTCCTCAATTTTCTCTCGATAATCTTCTTGAGACATCTATATTCCCCCATTTTGATATTACTCAACATTATTATGACGAATTACTAGTTAAATGTAAATATACGTTCAGTTGTAACTATGGAAGTATCGCATACAGTCTTTCTTCCCATTCAGGAAGCTCTTTATATTCACTAAAAGAACTTCGTTTATTAATAATTTCATCATAATTAACTCCACAATAATGACAGCAATTTGTCGGTTTTTGTTCCAACTTTTGATCAAAATATGCAACCAATTGCTCTCGCATACAATGCTCTCCTTTTACAAATGCTGCCACTTGAGATATTTGCTCTATTTTTTGTTGTTTTAGACTAACTAATTTTTGAACTACTTCTTCTGCAGGTAACTGTTCCATCCAATAAGAAAGTACGCGATACCCCGTTTCATTTATCTGTTGTAAATCAATCATCTTTTTAGGGTTATCTCCACGACTTACATACTCTTTAAATAGTTCAACATGAAATGCCTCCGGTAAATCTTCTGTTACTACATATTGCGTATATTCTTCATCTCTTGGTGAATACACTAGAATCGCTAATGCTTTTTTGCCATCACGTCCAGCCCTTCCAACCTCTTGCATATAGTTAGCCATCGTAGAAGGTATATGATCGTGAAGTACTTGGCGTACATTTTCTTTATGTACGCCCATACCAAAAGCAGTTGTGGCACAAATCCATTCCAATTCACCTGATAAAAACTGTTGTTGTATAAATTGACGATCTTCAGGTCCCATCCCTGCATGATATGCTGCAGCTCGAATATGATTACCCGTTAAAGCTTCTGCATAGGCTACTGTCTTTTTCCTAGATTGAGAATAAATAATTCCAGGACCTTCAGTTTGCTTAATATGTTCGATAATCCATAAAAATTTATCTTCAATTGATTGAGTTCTTACTACATCATAGTGGAGATTAGCTCTTTCCACAGAATGAATATATTCGAATGGATTAAGCATATTTAGATATGTTTTTATATCATTAACAACCGTCTTTGTTGCTGTTGCGCTTAACGCTAGTATAGGTGGTCGTTGTTGTTTTGGAATCCATTCCGTTATTTTTAAATAGTCTGGGCGGAAATCAAATCCCCATTGCGAAATACAATGTGCCTCATCTACAACTATTAAAGAAAATTGGATATTTTGAAAAGTATTTTGAATCATCTGCGTTGCAAGCATTTCTGGTGATGTAAAGATGAATCGATAACTGTTAAGGTTTTGCAAAGCTAATCGCTTCTCAGTGCCTTGCAAAAAAGAATTTAATGCAATCACCCTTTTTTCTCCAAAGCTTTTTAGCTGTTCTACTTGGTCTTGCATAAGAGAAAGTAACGGAGAAATGATTAATACTGGACCATCTAAAATATAGCCAGGAAGTTGATAACAAAGTGATTTCCCCATTCCTGTTGGAAGAAGAGCGATAACATCTTTGCCCGCTATTATGGCTTCAATCACTTCTTTTTGGCCAGTTCGAAATGTTGTATAGCCAAAATGTTGCTTTAATAATTGCTCCAACTCTACCATTTTATTTTCCTCCCTTTGCAGCAATGACTAAACGAATTTGAAAATAAGATAATTGTGGAAGTTGTTCTCGTATTAACTTTAATCTTTTACTTCCCGTTTCATTGAGTACTTGCAATACTTTTCGAACATCTTCTTCACGTATAAATTGAACAAGAGGAAAATGTGGATTTGTCATTGCCATCTCAACAAAATGATCTTCAATGGTACTGATTTTTAAATGTCGCATATAAGAAATTTGCTCTAGTGAATATCCTTTTTCATATAGCTCTGCTGTTTTCTTAGTTGAATCTGTTAGTAAAACTTCAATTCGAATATTCTCAGTAAGCTGAAATAATAAAGGGAATTGTTCTCCATAAACTGAAAGATAATCAAGCCATGTATGTAAAAACTCAACAAACATCAATTGTACATCTAATTCTGAGCAATCAAATTCAAATGCAAGCTGTTGCCAAGTCCATCCTGTAAGCTGATATCCTGTCAGACGTAGCATCATTATTTGCTTCGATTGCTCTCTTATTTCTAATTGATTCATAGAAGTTTCGATTTCATCTCTTAGCCGCAAGTGAAATGTAGATTGCTTAAAGGAATGACCTTTTAAAAACTTTTTAACCCAAATTTGGATTTCTTCTTCTTTTTGTATGGGTATAAAACGCCAATCTTCAGCATGAATATGTGATAATGTTTGAACAATCAATGATAAGCGTTTAAAGAAGATATGTTCATTCCCTCTATAAAACCAACCGTTAAAGTAATAACTAGATGATTTTTCTAAAATACCTTCTCCTCTTAGCGTGAGTTGTAACATTTGTTTTTCATCATAAAAAACCCAGCCATTTTCAATTAATTGTTCAAACGCTTCATCAAAAATATTTTTCGAAAGTTTTGGGATAATACAAAAATATGGTTGCAGTCCAAATGTCCCTACATCTTGAATAGTTTGCCCTGAGCGCTTTCCACGCAATAAATAATATGCCGCTGATTCTGAACGCTGACCATTAAATTTTTGGAAAATATGTAACAATAATTGCTGTATATACATCGATATTCCTCCGATAAAAAGTAATTTAGGTTGAAATGTGAGGAAAAGCGTTTTAGAATGAAAAAGAAGCTATTGGGATTGAAAGTAAAAGGAGAGAAGTAGAATGGCGAAATTTACCATTGTTGATAAAGATACTTGTATCGCTTGTGGCGCATGTGGGGCTGCAGCGCCAGATATTTATGACTATGACGATGAAGGCATTGCCTTCGTTATTTTAGATAATAACATGGGGACTGCTGAAGTTCCAGAAGATTTAATGGAAGACATGGAAGATGCATTTGAAGGTTGCCCAACTGACTCTATTAAAGTAGCAGATGAATCTTTCGAAGGCGATCCTCTAAAATACGAATAGTCATATTGTTAGCTACACTGAATAAACAAATAACCAAGAAGTGCATGGGTAAATGATTAATTTCCCTATGCGCTTTTTGTTTTGTAAAAATGATTCTATTAAATCTAACACCATTTTAAACAAATGCAAATCATTCCGTATGGATTTCTTGAATTAACTTTTGAATGAATTTAATGCAAGGTCTATTAAGTAATTTCCTTATTGCATTCTCCCTCTGTATAAGGTACTATTTTAGTATCAGGTACTAATAGTAACTATTACAGGAGGCTATTATGGATAATTTATTACAATTAAAAGACAAAAATATCGTGGTAATGGGCGTTGCAAATGATCGTAGTATTGCTTGGGGTATTGCTAAAGCATTAATGACAGTTGGCGCTAACGTTATATTCACATATCGTAAAGAACGCTCTTTAATGAAATTAGAAAAACAACTTGCTAAGTATGAAGATATGCAACCACTTGTGGTGCAATGTGATGTAAATAGTGATGAAAGTATTCAACACGCATTCCAAGAAATTGGTGAAAAAGTTGGTACAATTCATGGGATTGTTCACTCAGTTGCATTTGCACATGCAGAAGACTTAAAAAATCGTTTTATTGAAACATCTCGTGAAGGTTACGCATTTGCACAAGATACTAGTGCTTACTCATTAATCGCTGTTGCTAACGCTGCAAGACCTTATATGACAGAAGGCGGTTCAATCGTTACAATGTCTTACTTAGGTGCTGAACGTGTACTTGAAGGTTACAACGTTATGGGTGTTGCAAAAGCAGCGCTAGAAGCTTCTGTAAGATACTTGGCTTCTGATGTCGGTGCGGATGGCATTCGTGTAAATGCTATTTCTGCGGGTGCTATTAAAACACTTGCTGCAAAAGGTGTACCTTCTTTCAATCAGATTTTAAACAAAATGGAAGAAACCGCACCACTTAAACGTAATGTTACACCTGAAGAAGTAGCCAACATGACTGTTGTTATGCTGAGTCAATTATCTAGTGGAGTTACTGGAGAAGTGATTTATGTAGATGGTGGCTACAATATTATGGGCGTATAAGCTTACAATACTGAAATTCTTATTTAAAAGGAAAAGGCAAAATGCATCATCTGCCTTTCCTTTTTTTCTTTATTATTTTGTTAAATGGTCAACAATTTCTTGTACAGACCCGGCTTCAACTAAATGTAAATTCCGCCCAGCCCACATCGCCATTAAGCTATAGATATCTAATTCCTGAGCTCTTCTTCGAATACTCATAGTTAGGTCATTTTGATATGGGTAAGGTGCAATTTTATTACCTTCCATGAAAATCATAAAATCATTTTCAATACCTCTTGCTAATTTACCTGAATATACTTTTGTTAAAGCTGTTATATCTTCTTCTGCTTTTAAAATTTGTTGTTTATGGATTTCAGGCGCTCCGCTTTCTTCACTTACCAGAAATGCAGTCCCAATCTGAACAACCTCCGCACCTGCTTCTAATGCTGCTTGAATTTGTTCTTTCGTAGCAATACCCCCTGCAGCAATCACAGGAATGGTTACTTTCCCCCTTACGCCTTTAAGTAAATCATGTAAAGAAACTAATTCTTCCGGGTCAATAAATGAACCACGATGACCACCTGCTTCTTCTCCCTGCATTACAACTGCATCTAAACCATGTTCTTGCACTAATATCGCTTCCCCAACAGTTGTCGCAGTTCCGATTGTATAGATTCCATGTTGTTGAAGTTTTTTTACTATATCATCAGTAGGCAATCCAAAAGTGAATGAGCATACTTTTACATCTTCTTCAATTATGACATCTATTTGTGCATCAATATCAGATGTTGATAGAAGGGCACCTTCATCTGGAATCATTAATTTTTTTCGATAGGGTTTTAACACATTATAGGCATCTTCTAGTTCTTCTTTTGTGGTATCCACATCGTTTGGTACAAATAAATTTACAGCAAAAGGTTTTGTTGTTGCTTCTTTTACTTTTTTAATAAATGCTCTCGTAACTTCAGCGCTTAAATATCCTGCACCTATTGAACCTAAAATCCCTGCATTTGCACTTTCTACAACCATTTCGGGGGTTGTAACACCAGCCATTGGCGCTTGTATAATAGGATATTTCATTTTTAATTTTTCCAATAATGACATCTATTTTCCTCCTCTAGTAACCTTCATAAGTTATACTCACTTCTATTTATCATGTATAAGTTGCATTTTCTATTCAACACTTTACCTTAATTAGGGAACAAACCAAACATCTTATATTACCTTGTATTTTCCTATTTTCAAATTTCTATATTGAACAAAATATCCATTATTAGTTTATCAATAACATCTGAGTTATGTCTATTTTGTGAATCATCATATAATAACAATATTTCACATATACCTTCCATGTACTTGGAGATGATGTAGTGTTGTATTTTTGTTATCCACAGGCATGACTTCAATATCCTTGGGCAAACACGATGTTGGTCACGAAACCGTGGCCAAAGGACGTGGCGTTCTTAGGTTTTGTTCCTTAAAATCATTCCTGCAGGGCTTTCAGCTTAAGCTTTTTCCGTAGGTCTCTGAAAGAACCCCACTGAATTAACAGAACTTAAACACCGTTCGTTTAAAGTAGAATGGTATGTTCATTGAAGTTACGTTTACAAAAAACTACTTCTCAATTCATATAATGAAGCAAAAAGAAAAAGCCTTCGAAGAGAAGGCTTTTGACTATTAATTTAAAGATAGATTACTAGTTTACACCAGAAATTCGACCGTAGCCAACTAGGTATTTATTCCACCAGTCAAGTGATTCCACAACAACACCATTATTTTGTGCATCAAGCATTCTTCCGCCACCTAAGTAGATCCCAACGTGTGCTACACCGGAGCCATAACTAAAGAACACTAAATCTCCAGCCTTTGCTTCACTTGCACTTACTTTTTGTGTTGCCAAATATTGTTGTGCTGCTGTACGAGGTAGTGATACACCGGCTTGTTTAAATGACCATTGTGTTAAACCAGAGCAGTCAAAGCCAGTTGATGGATTACTTCCTCCCCAAACATATGCGCGTCCTAGGTATTTGCTTGCTTCGGCAATTGCGCTTTTTGCAGAGCCTGATCCTGAAACGCTAGGTGCTTGTTGATCGCTATCCGTTACTTTAGCACCGTTTGTACCATTACCAGCATTACCTACACTATCAGTATGTATTGAATTACTAGTTTTACTTACAGAAGCTTTTTCCAACTTTTTGGCTTCTACAAACTGTTTTTCTTGTAATGCTTTCAGGCGTTTTGCTTCTGCTTCTCGTTTTTTACGTTCTTTTTCAAGCTTTTCTTGTTGTTTTTTTGTTGCAATTTGCTCTTTTAATTTTAAAGACTTTGCTTTATTTTCAGCTTTTTTGGTTTCCAAATGATTTTCTTCATCTTGCATTTCTTGGAATTGATTTTGTAGTTTTGCTTGTTTTTCTTGTAATGCTTGTTTTTCTTCTGCTAATTTAGCTTTGTCTGCTTTGTCTTCATTTCTTAAATCTTGATCTGCATCTAAAACGGTTTTAACAGCAATAACTCGACTTATTCCATCTGAAATACTATCCGCACCTAAAACAGCTTCAAGATATGGATCTAATGTATTATCTTGACCTTGGTATGCTTTTAAACGATCATTAATGATTACTGAACGTTCTTTAATTTTTTTTTCAGTTTCACTAATTTCTTTATTTGTTTTGTCAATTTCATTTACGGTTTTTTCATATTCTTGTTGCTTTTTGTCGAGCTGTTTTTGCAATTTTTTAATTTCTTTATTTAGTTTTTCAATCTTATTATCAATTTCAGCTTTTTTTTGTATCATCTGTGCCGATGTTTTAGCATCTACTTGTATTGGTTCTACAGTATACATAAAGCCACAAGTTAGTGCTAGAGTAACAATTGCTGAACGACCCCATTTTGTACTCATTTTCAATCTAATTCAACTCATTTCTATTAATTTTTTCTATGTACGGTTTCTATATTCTATTTTATAATAGCATGAATCATATATTTGTATAGTCTTTTTCTCCTGTTTTAACAGAAGCGTAATTGCTGTTACATTTTTGTCATAATGTGTTATTGTTATTTTTTATTCTACATAATACTACATTTTACTTCAGCCAAAATCTTTTCGAACAGTTTATTTTTGTGATAAACTCTTACATATATTTGGATGAAAGGACTGTTTTTATGCAATATGCACTACTCGGCGATCTCCATTCCAGCGTATCGGATACAAAAGCTGTACTAGCCGATATTAATGCAAATGCTGAAAATGCTGCAATAATTGGACTCGGCGATTTATATGAATGCAAAATTGGGAAAAAGAGAGCAAAAGAAATTGTTGGTATTACGCTAGATGAAGCAGCCGAACTTTCTGATGAATTCACGCGATTATTGCAATTTCCATCTGTTCGAGGAAACCAGGAAGAAAGAATTATGAAAGTAACAGGTTTAAATACTTTTTTGACCTTACCAGAATCACTAGAAATTGAAGGTGCAGAAATTATTCATGGCCACCAATTTAAGTGGTCATCCGATTGGAAACCATTTTTAGAACAAATCGAAGCACCTATCGTATTCTTCGGGCATAGTCATGATGCTGCGCTTTATAGAAAAGGGCATAAAAAGGAATTTCAATATGGACAACCTATTCATTTAAAGAAGAAAAAATATGGAGTCAATGTTGGTTCTGTCATTGAAAACCGTGAATGGTGTTTGTATGATTCAGATGAAAGAACAGTTACATTTATGAAAGCACAATCATAAGCACTGGGGATGATCCCTTAGTGTTTTTTTATTGACTTAAAGAAGTTTGTTCTTTATGATTGGAACCAAAATGATGGAAAAAAGGCATGATTGAAGGAGAGAATTATTAATGGAATGGCAACAGCTAGAATACTTTCAAGTACTAGCGAGAATTCAACATATGACAAAAGCCGCTGAGCAATTGTCAATTTCCCAACCAGCACTTAGCCGCTCAATTGCACGTTTAGAAGACGAGTTAGGTGTCCCTCTATTCGAGAGACAAGGACGCTCTATTATTTTAAATCGGTATGGAGAAATATTCGTGAAACGTGTTCATAACATAATGCGTGAATATCAAGATGGTCTGCATGAAATTCAAGAGATCGTAGACCCAAACCACGGCGAAGTTTCTCTTGGCTTTTTACATACACTCGGAACAAATGTCGTACCAGATTTAATCATGCAATTCAGAAAACAACACCATGATATTCATTTTACTTTAAAGCAAAACCATACCCATCTTCAGCTTAAGCAACTACAATCAGGCGAACTCGACTTATGCTTAATCGCTGAAATGGAAACAGAAAAGCCGATTCAATGGACAGAGCTTTGGCGTGAAGAATTATTTGCTATCGTACCCATTTGGCATCCTTTAGCTACACATCGAACAATTACAATGAAAGAATTAGCAAATGAATCATTTATATTATTAAAAAAAGGGTATGCGTTAAGAGTTCAATTAGATGGATTATTCAAAAAAGCACACTTTGACCCAAAGATTACCTTCGAAGGCGATGAGGTAGCAACAGTTGCTGGTTTTGTAGCCGCCGGACTTGGCGTCTCCATTTTACCAGATGGCGAAGAACTCAATCCAAAAAGGATTGCCAAAATACACATAAGCGACTTAAAACTTGAACGTGTAATTGGTATGGCTTGGTCTGAAGGTCGCTTCCTCTCTCCAGCGACGAAGCAATTCCAACAATTCATTCTTGATTATTTTAAAAATAGCTAAAGAAAATCCTCTTCCGGCAAATTTCGGAAGAGGATTTATTGTATTTTATAGAGAATATTGTAACAACTTAATCAAACTTCATATTGGACTAATCAATGTAAATAGTCACCTGATTACCATCAAAATTAGACAACCATTCAATACAATCAAATTCTTCGATATCGAAGTCATTTGTAAATTTATCGCCACCATAACCATCTTTACCTTCAAAATAAAAAATTTCAGCAATTCCATTTACCCTTTTTTCAACATTAGGCAATTTAAAAGTTACTGTTACTTGCTTTCCATCATAAGGATTGAGTTTTTTTGCTAGTGGTTCATCATCTAAGAATAATAAGCTTGGGCCTTTCATTAATTGAAGATGTAATTTACCTTGTATAATCATACTCTCTATCCCTTCTCAACCAGCTCATAAATAGTCATTAGAAAAGCGAACTAAGTTTCATTGCTTAGCTCGCCCTAGTAATTACATTAGTCGATTGTTTCACCAATAGCTGCTAATCGATCTTTTACTTCTTTTTCAGATAAGCGATTACGAGCAATATATCGATTACGTTGGTGCACTCTACATTCATGTGTACAACCGCCTAAATATTTATTTTCATTTTCTTCAGTACATAGGATTTGCTTATTACATTCCGGGTTTGCACAGTTAATATAACGTTCACATGGTTCCCCGTCAAAATGGTCATGGCCCACAATAACATGTTCAACTTGGTTAACGGGTACAGCGATTCGTTCATCAAAGACATAACATTGCCCTTCCCATAATTGTCCTCTTGCCACTTCATCTTTTCCGTATGTGACAATGCCACCATGGAGTTGGTTAACATTTTCGAATCCTTCTCGCTTCATCCAACCTGAGAATTTTTCACAACGGATACCCCCAGTACAATATGTTAGAATTTGTTTTCCTTCAAATTGTTCTTTGTTTTCGTGTATCCACTCTGGTAGTTCACGAAATGTTTGAATATCTGGTCTAATCGCTCCTCTAAAATGACCTAAATCATATTCATACGTATTTCGTGCATCGATAATAACTGTATTGTCTTCTTGCATTTTTTGATAAAATTCACCGGGTTCTAAGTAAGTACCCGTTAATTCATGTGGATTTATATCTTCTTCTAAATTGAAGTTAACTAATTCTTTTTTAGGGCGTACATGCATTTTCTTGAAAGCATGAGCCTCTACCTCGTCTATTTTAAAAACAATTCCTTCAAATAAAGGATCTGCCTTCATATATTCCATATAACTGTTCGTTTGCTCCACCGAACCTGAAACTGTCCCATTTATACCTTCAGATGCTATTAAAATACGACCTTTTAATTCTAATGATTTACAAAAAGCTAAATGCTCTGTTGCAAATCTTTCGGGATCATCGATCTTTGTGTAAAAATAATAAAGTAAAACTCTATAATTCATATTTATCCACCTATCCTATAATATTTGCAAGATATCTGAGATAGACTCTATTTCCAGTTACTAAAATCGAAAATTATCATTGCAGATTTTATGCTTCAATACATAAAATATCTAACAAATTATATATGCAATCATCGTCATTTGCAAAAATCTTGCCTATTAGATGATGAAATAGTTCACTTAAAAAATTACTTTGTTTAATAATGCTGTTGTTATTTCATCAGTTTCTCTGCAGGAGTCACCGCCTTTCACTCAAGTAAGATCATTAAAACAACAATATCATTTAACAAAGACTTAAAATTTATAACTAGAATATAGCATAACTCCATCCAAGGTGAATTTTATTTTTCGGAATTATTCTTTCCCGGGAAATAAATAAAAATGTTTAATCCTTTCTAACTCAAATCAATTTCATAAATTCAAATATTTGCTCTTTCATATGCAATATTAATTAGAACATTGTTTTTAAAGCAGAAGATGGGGAGTCCTCGGAAATGCATTCGTATTTTTATAATAGAAAAGCATTTACGAAATTGACTAGCTCATATATTTTATTAATCTTCTGACAATCTTTTTGAAGAAATACATCCTAAAGGTTGACAGGAACAAAAATTAAAAAGGCTATCTTTAAAGGATAGCCTTCTAATCTAAATATTTTATTCATTTATAAATTGTTTACGCTGTTTCACAATCCATTTTTTTAGACTTGAGAATAGTAATAGCATAATTGCAGTAATTATAATTCCTTTTATTATATTGAAAGGTAAAATACCTGTAACAATTGAATTTCTAAGAGCTATACCTGTTTCAGTTGGTACATTTAAGAAATAATTATACATTGGCATAAATAGGTAATAATTCAATACACTCATACCAACTGCCATTGTTAATGTACCAATAACTAAACCTGTTGTTAAACCTTTTGCACTTGATAAACGTTTATATATAAAGTATACAGGCATGATAAATAGAATACCTGTTGTAAAGTTTGCAATTTGTCCTACTGGAACACCTGTAGGACTACCTACATAGAACCAGTTTAATATGTTTTTAATAAATTCAACAACGATTCCTGCTAATGGACCCATCGTAATTGCAGCCATAATTGCTGGTACATCACTAAAATCGACTTCTAAAAAACTAGGGAATGGAGGTAATGGGAAATTAAAAATCATTAATACAAATGATATACTACTTAACATCCCTATTGAGACCATCTTTTGCAATTTTGTGTTTTTCATTGTTTTCTCTCCTTTTGCCGATTCACTTCAAAAAGAGGAAAGGTCCGGAACCTATAATATGCAAAAAAACCCTCAAGCTTTAACAGCTTAAGGGAGAATTAGGCATAGTCAAATAAGCGTCCATCAATACTATAAATTAAAATATATAGTAAATAGACGACCGTACCTTCACCTTCTCCCATCCAGACTATACTGTCGGCCTTGGAATCTCACCAAGTCCTGCCTTACGGCTCGCGGGCTTAAGAGTAACGCATTAATCTCTAATACCGCCGATCGGGAATTTCACCCTGCCCCGAAGATGAATCAATATGATTTTTTTATACAATGTAACTATATAAAAAAAATAGCTCTTTGTAAAGGTTTTATACTTATTTTTTATAGGAAAATTTGGTATTCCTATAAACATAGTACACTTATAAATTAAGTATTTATGAATTGAATACAAAAGAGGATGCCAAAAAATCTTATGAAAGATTATTTGACATCCTGCATCCCAACTTTAAACTTTTGATTTTTCTTATTGTATTTCAAGAGGTAAATAAAAAATAAAGCTTGTTCCTTTATCTACTTCGCTTTCAACTTTAATACGCCCTTTATGTGCCTCCACAATGTTCTTGGCAATAGCAAGTCCCAAACCAGTACCACCTTTACCTCTTGTTCTTGCTTTATCTGCCTTATAGAAACGTTCAAAAACATACTCTAAATCTTCTTTTGGAATTCCTGCACCGTTATCTTTTACTTGAATACGTGCATAAGAAACTTGTTGATCCACAATTACATGCACACTTCCATTTTGCCCAGTATGACGAATTGCATTATCTATCAAATTCGTTAATACTTGTTCAATTCGATCTTCATCTATACTAATTCGTATTGATTCATCGAAAGTAGATGAATAGGCCAACTCAATATCTTTTTCCTTTGCAGCCTGTACAAATTTTTGGGTAATTCGTTCAAATACAGGTGTAATCGGTACTGAATCTTTATATAAAGTGATATTACCAGACTCCATACGAGCAAGATCTAGTAAATCAGTTACAAGCCGTCCCATACGTTGAGACTCGTCATAAATAATACGTATCATTTCATTACGTTCATCTTCACTTGATACTACATCATCTATAATGGCTTCACTGTAACCTTGTAACATTGCTATAGGAGTTCGTAATTCATGTGACACATTAGCGATAAAATCTGATCGAAGCTTGTCTAAGCGATGTTCTTCCGTTTTATCTCGCAATACGGCAACGGCTCCCCGTACAGAATCTCCGCTATAAAGTGGACTAATTGAAATCAAGAAATACGTGCCATCCAACTCAAGTTCTTCCCGTAATTCTTCTTCCAAGTCAATCACATGCTCGAGCATATGAAAAATTTCTGGAGGAATCGGTCGATCACTATCAGATCCTTTATTGATAAACCATTTTTGTAATAATAATTCAGCCGGTGGGTTACTTAATATTATAGTACGATCACTGTTGAATGTTATCACTGCATCCGTCATAGATGTCAATATACTTGAAAGTTGTTCTTTTTCCTGATTTATAACTTCCATATGATGCTTTAATTGACGCCCCATTTGGTTAAATGCAGTGCCTAATTGACCAATTTCATCATTTTGCAATACAGGAACTTTTTTATCGAAGTTTCCTTTTGCTAACTCGAAAGCAGCCTCTCGCATTTTACGTAATGGAGATGTAATTCGAGTTGATAAGAAGAAAGCAAAGAATGTTGTTAATATAAAAGCAATCGCTGCAGCTAGAAAGACAATTTTTGTTGTCTCATTTGTTGTACGATGTATTGCATCAGGACTTTGATAAATAAAAACAACACCATGATTCATTTTATGAGCATTTAAGGGAAAGGCCATAACTATATACGATTCTACATGATCCTTTTCCGTTGATGATGGTAGCATCATTTCCTTGACTACCGGTTTGTTTGAAGTAAAAACTTGATTAAATGATTTTTCACCAATAATTTTATCCTTAATCTTAGATTGGTTTAGACCTTCTTGAAGTGAAAATGCTAATTTACCTGTTTTATCAACGATTACTGCATTAGTTTCATCACTCAAAATATCGCTGATAATCGATTTTGTGGATGCTATTGATTCATGATCATCTACAATCCTTGCAATTGTAGTCGCTTCTTGGCGAAGTAATGCCTCAGATTGTTGGGCATGGTATTTAGATAGAAATTCTAACATTAATACTGTAAAAACAAATAATACAAATGAAACGAGAAGCAAAATGGTTACCCATAGCTTCCCGACAACACTGTTCCATATTCTAGTCATTGACTACCTCAAATTTATAACCAACGCCCCATACTGTTACAATCATTTTTGCCGCATTTTCAGATACACGATTTAGTTTTTCTCGTAAACGTTTTACATGCGTATCAACAGTCCTTAAATCACCGAAGAAGTCATAATGCCAGACTTCTTTTAATAATTGCTCGCGATCAAATACTTTATCAGGTGCCTTTGCTAAGAAATATAGTAATTCATATTCTTTTGGTGTTAAATTTACTTCTACTCCATCAGCAGAAACACGATGTGCATCATGATCAATAGTTAAATGCGGGAATACCACTAAGTCTTTAGAAGATGATGAAACGGAAATCGGCGAAAATGCAGCAGAACGACGTAAAATAGCTTTCACGCGTAATACTACTTCTCTTGGACTAAATGGCTTTACAATATAATCATCAGCACCACTTTCGAATCCTTGTACTCTATTTGCCTCTTCACCCTTAGCAGTTAGTAATATAATAGGCGTTGTTTTTTGGTCACGAATCTCTTCACAAGCTTCTAAACCATCTTTCTCTGGCATCATGATATCTAAAAGAATACAATGATAATCATTAACCAGAGCCTTTTCTACTGCTTGTTCACCATTTTCTGCTTCTTCTACTTCATATCCTTCTCGTTCTAAATACATTTTTAATAAACGACGAATACGATCTTCGTCATCTACCACTAAAATCGAAATTTGTTCACTCACAATTATGCCTCCCAGTATTCTATATATTTATTGTACAATCAGTAATAAAAAATGAAAAGAAAATAAAAGCCTTTCCCTCATATCAAGGAAAAGGCTTTTATTCGTAATTCGTTATCCTGCATATGAGTGTAAACCAGCGATGATTAAGTTAACTGCTACAAGGTTGAACATAATAATGACAAAGCCAATTACAGCAAGCCATGCTGATTTTTCACCTTGCCAGCCTTTCGATAGACGTAAGTGAAGAAAAGCGGCGTAAAATAACCAAGTAATTAAAGCCCATACTTCTTTTGGATCCCAGCCCCAGAATCGTGACCAAGCTTCTTGTGCCCAAATCATAGCAAAGATTAATGCCCCTAATGTGAATACTGGGAAACCAATTAATACTGAACGATAACCAATTTCGTCTAATAATTGAGAGTTTGCACGTTTTGCAAGTGGTTGTACCATACGTGAAATTGGTTTACGTAAGATTAATCGAATTAAACCATATAATACAGTACCAAAAATAATAGACCAAACTACAGTTGTTAATTTTTTTGCATTGACAACAGCAGGCACTTCAGCTATCGGTTCCATTTTACCTGGAGATTTTAGTTCATACTTGTGCATACCAAATAATGCTGGGTTGTTATAGGTGATTTCTTGTTGTGCACCGTTTTTATCAACATATGTAAAATCTGCTTTATATCCCATTAAGTTAAACGTTGATGAAACGATTACAAATCCAATAACTAAGACTGCTGCATACATTACTACTTCTAACCAAATACTACTTTTTGTACGCTTAGTTGTATCAACTTTTTTCAACAAATAAATTAAACCCGCAACTGCACTTATTGCTAAAATTGACTCACCGATCGCTGCAGTTATAACGTGGATATATAACCAATAACTTTTAAGCGCAGGAATTAATGGACTAACCTCACGTGGGAACATACTTGCATAAGCAATGATTAAAATAGCAATCGGCAATGCAAATAGGCCCAGAGCAGGTACTTTATAAATGAAGTAAATTAAGATAAATGCGCCGACAACGAACATACCAAATGCTGTTGTAAACTCGAACATATTACTGACTGGTGCATGTCCAGCATAAATCCAACGCGTAACGAAATAACCCAGATTTGCGATAAATCCAATGATCGTAATTGTAATCGCGATTTTACCCCATTTTTTATTAGATACAGATGCATCTTGTTGTGCACCTTTAACTGCTCCTCCAAAAAATAGCGTAGCAACTAAATACGCGATAAATGCGAAAAATAGTAAAGAGCTACTAATACCAATTAAACTCATAAAGTATAGTCACCTTCCTTTTCTTTCTTTTGATCTTCTTCTTGATTATCCTGATCCTGTTGGTCAACCCAAACAGGTAGGTGAGCAAATTCAGTTACTATATCTAAATCTTTTTTCATACTAAACCAGTTTTTGTTTGTATGTGCAGCCAATAGAAGGCGCCCATCTTTTGTTTTTTGAAGCCACAAACGACGGTGACTCCAATAAGACCCCATAACTACACCAATCATAAAGATTATACCGCCAAGTGCCAGAACAGGAAGTGTCTTATCTTTCCGGATAGTTAACCCAGATACATTACGTGTTTCAACATTTGCAAATTTCATTTTATATTTTGTTGTACCAAGTGGTTCTAAAGTTTGTCTGATTGCAACGAAACTCGTTTCACCTTTTGGCGTTTCAGGTGTATACATTTTGAAGATAAATGCTGGATTGTTTGGTATTGGTGAATCAGATTGTGGCTCACCATTATCAAATCCAGAGAATGTTGGATAATAACCTTTTAGTTCTACCTTTGTTTTATTACCTAAATCATATACTTTTTTAGGATTTGCTAAATCTATATTTACTTCGCCTAGAGATTTCCCTGTTTGTTTATTGATTAAGTTAAAATTCATTGCTTTGAGCTCATTTAATCGGAAATCCATTTGGTAAAGTGCATAGCCATCATATTTTAACGGGTCATTTACTTTAATTGAGTATTTTTCTAATTTTTTTAAATCTTTTGTATCTCCTGCAACACTTACGTCTTTTGCTTTATATAAAACAACATCAGTTTGATAATTTTTCGCTACAGAGTTGACTGCAGCTTTGGATTGATTGAATTCTTTTTTTTGCTCATTTTTTTTGTATGTCTCGAAGGTGAATTTATTACTATGTAGGTAATAACCTTCCATACCTGGGATTGATTCAGTTTCACCTTCACGAATCCATAATGATTCATCGATATAAAAGCCAGGCATCAAGCGTAACATAACACCGAAAAGGAATATGATTAATCCTATATGATTGATATATGGACCAGAACGAGCAAAGCGGCCTTTTTCTGCAAGAAGGACTCCATCTTCTCTGCGAACTTTGTATTTTAGTTCCTTCATTTTCTTTTCAGCTAAATTTAATGATTCATCTGCTTTTTCTGAAGTCATCTCTTGTTGACCAAAAATCCGTTGACGTTTCATGAAACTTTCATGACGTTTTACACGTTGGTTTTTTAACGATTTATACAGTGGAATGCCACGGTCTAGGCTAGCCACAATAATTGAAATAGCTAGTAATCCGATTAATGTTTGGAACCACCATGAACTATAAATATCGGTTAACCCTAAGTTGTAATAGATTTTGCCAAAGGTTCCATAGTTGTCGATGTATGCTTGTTTTACATCTTCACCTTTCATTACATTTACATAAACAACCTGAGGTAAAAACGTACCAATAGCTGCTGCTACCAAGGTGATCACAATTAACGAGACACCAATTTTAACACTTGAGAAGAAGTTCCAAATTTTATCAATAATTGTTTTGTTATATGTTTTCGAACGAATAGCTCTTCCTTCATATCGCATATCAACGATCTTTTGATTTTTTTCTTCTTCTGTAAGAGGTCGTCCACATTTTTCACATAGATGCGTTCCTTCGGGATTAACATGGCCACATTCGCAAGTTATATTTTTCATCCTTTAGAACTCCTTCTTATGGTTTAATACTTGTAAGGTATTTTTTAATATCTGTTTCCGTCATTTCTCCAATGATAATTTTCGCTATTTTGCCGTCTTTGTCTATTAAAACTGTAGTTGGTAATGGATCTACGTTATAAGCCCTCATAACACTTCTTGTTTTGTCAAGTAAAATTGGAAACTCGACACCTAGCTTATTTGTATAGCTTGATACTTCTAAATCAGATTCAGCGATATTAATACCTAAAACTTGAACACCTTGGTCTTTAAATTGTTTGTACTGATCATTAATAGCTGGCATTTCCTTTTTACAAGCTTGACACCATGTCCCCCAGAAATTCAATAAAACACCTTGGCCTTTATAATCCGATAATTTATGTGTATTACCATTTAAATCTACTAATGAAAAATTGGGTGCATCGTCACCTTCTTTTAACAGTTGTACGTTATCCTTGTGTGCAGTTGTATACACAGTGTAAACGATTGCTGCGACTAGAACGGCTAAAATGATTAATCGTAAATATAATCTTTTTTGTTTTTTCTCCATTGTTGAAGTAAAGCCCCCTTAATCACTCCAGAAACAATCCACTCTATTATAACAAATTTTGGCTTATTTACTTATATATATATATGAATGGTTTGTGAATCTTTTGTAACATAAAGAGTAAAATCTAGCCGATTTTACCCGTTTCTGAAAGAACACGAAGTTGTTTTACTTCATGAGCTGTTAGTTCACGCGACTCACCTGCATTTAAACCATGTAGTCCTAAAAATGCAAATTGTTCACGTTTTAGCTTTTCTACTGGGCATCCAATTGCTTCAAACATTCTACGAACCTGTCTATTACGTCCTTCGTGAATTGTAATTGCAATAATAGATTTTCCGTGTTCGCGATTTGATGAAAGTACTTTTACCCGAGCAGGAGCCGTTTTACCATCTTCAAGCATGATTCCTCGTTCTAATTTTTTCAAATCTTCTCTTCTTGGTTCCCCTTTAACTTTAGCCACATACGTTTTATCAATGTTATAACGTGGATGCGTTAATAAGTTTGAAAAATCGCCATCATTCGTCAATAACAATACACCTGAAGTATCGTAATCCAATCGGCCTACTGGGAAAATTCTTTGCTCTACATTAGGGAATAAATCTAATACAGTTTTACGACCACGATCATCTGAAACTGCTGATATTACGCCTCTTGGTTTATATAATAAATAGTAAACCTTTATTTCTTTTTCAATTTTAACGCCTTCTACTTCGATTGAATCTGAAGCAGTAACTTTTGTACCAAGCTCTCGAACCACTTGTCCATTCACTTTTACTTTACCTTCTGTAATTAATTCTTCTGCTTTTCTTCTTGATGCGATTCCTGCGTGAGCAATCACTTTCTGTAGTCTTTCCATTTGGTCACCTCATTAAACTTATGCTATTAGCCTTCAAAAATTATTGCATATTTTTTCTAATAATAAAAGTATTAGAAGTTGCACTGTTACTTTTAAATTTTAACAAATCTATATATTTACATTTCCCTCCTGATTCTGATCAAGCGCGTTCCACTTTAATGAGCTCTGATAATTTTTTATCCACAGCCCTAGCAAGTTAAATATTAAACCTTGTGACAACCGTCTTGGCTCACACGATTCAATACTAAATCGCTACACTTTCATCGCTAATAAAAGCATTCTCGCGCTTTATAAGGCGGGGTAGACAATTACTATTCCTTTCAATATCAATAATTCGATTTAACATAGTCAATATAGAAAAAGGGACTGTCCTAATAGTGAATGAATAACTCACTATTGAACAGCCTACTATTTTTTCTGTTAGACATCCCGCTAAGCGCACAAACCGCATGAGCCAACTGAGTTGTCTCATACGGTTCGTTCTCGCGCTTTATGCAATTCGGGGTGCTAATTTAATTTCTTCTACTATTTTAAAGACTTATTAGCCGTCTCCTCTTATTTCCAAATCATATGAACAGGCTCATCGATCAATGGCTGTCCATCAAGATAAAACGACCAAATTCCAATATCACCTTGTGCAATCCTCGGCATTCTTAGGATTGATTTTACTTTTTTCTCTTCTTCCTTTGAAATTAGAGCATAAACAGGTTGCTCCAATTCAACTTGTAGATCATCTCTTACTTGATATAATCCCTGTTTTGCCAATAATCTTTTATCATATTTTTGGAAAGCAGTTTCTGCAAATCCTGAATGAACTTGCCAGTCATTTGATTCATTCAATGTTACTACAATAACTCGCTTACCATCTTTTTCAAAATACGTTGCAAGTGTACGGCCAGCAACTTTTGTAAAACCTGTTTTTCCGGCAATTGCATATTTATTGTAGTGTAGAAGTTTGTGTTTATTTTTCCAAACTGTTGGATTTTGCAAATCATTTTTGTAATATTTTGTGGTAGCTATTTTACGGAAATTTTTTTCTTGCATTCCAATTCTCAACATTTGAGCTGTGTCATATGCAGAGGATAAATGCTTGTCATCATGCAAACCTGATGGATTTTCAAAATGCGTATCCCATAATCCATACAGTAACGCATAGTCATTCATCAATTTTACAAATCCACCAACTGAACCGCCTACTTCTTCTGCAATTGCTGTTGCAGCATCATTTCCTGATCGCAAAAGTAAACCATTAAGTAATGTTTTTAACGTAGTCTTTTCACCTTCAACAAGGTATATTGATGAGCCCTCACTCAATGTTGCTTTTTTTGAAATTGTCGTTTCAGTGTTTAAATCAGATTCCTTAACTGCTACAAAAGCCGTCCACATCTTGGTAAGGCTTGCAATTGGTAGTTTTTCATGTTCGTTCATACCAATTAATAATCTTCCTGTATCTGCATCAATTACTGCGTAAGAACTTGTAGCTGCTTCTGCTGTTTTTTCAAATGGCATTAGAACGATAATACAACTCAATACTACAACAATCCATCGACGCAAAATGTCACTCCTTTAGCGATCAGTCTGTTTGTGGTTCTTGAAAAGCTTCTTGGAATTTAGACATAAACAAATCTGGTTGTTCATCTAGATCAGCGGCACCTTCTTCTGGGAGCTCTGGTAATTCGTTAATATTCTTCATACCAAAATAATTCAAGAATTCTTTTGTTGTACCATATAAAATGGCACGGCCAGTACCTTCAGCTCGCCCAACTTCATGTACTAAACCTCTTGCATTTAAAGTATGTAACGCTCTTTCACTTTTTACACCTCTTAAATCATCAATTTCGACACGAGTAATTGGTTGTTTATATGCAACGATTGCCAATACTTCAAGTGAGGCTTGAGATAATGATTGAGCTGGAGGATTTTCTACCAATTTTTGGATCAAGTCTGCGTGCTCAGGTTTTGAAATGAGTTGAAATGTACCTGCCAATTCTTTTATAACGATGCCTCGTTCTTCGTGTTTCTCGTAATGTTCCATCATTTGTTGTATTGCTTCTGCAATTTCTTCTTCTTTTGTTTCAGTAATAATTGAAAGTTGTTGGATCGTTAATCCGTCTTCTCCGATGATGAAAAGAAGACTCTCAATTCTGCTCATCAATCGATTCAAGTTGTTCATCTGTTATTTCTTCCTTCCGTAAAATCACCGTTAAATCTTCAAAATTATTATCTTGTTCAACGGCTACTACTTGGCGTTTCATGAGTTCTAAAATCGATAAAAACGTTACAACAAGTGTACCCTTATCTTCATAAGGAAATAAATCGAAGAAATTAGCACGTCCATGGGCTGATTTTAAAACATCAACAACTGCACGCATTTGATCTTTTATCGAAATTTCTTGCTTTGTCACTTTTGTTGTAAGTGGCGCTTTTAACCGTTTACGGTTCAGCATCTTTTGAAATGCTGCTACCATATCGTAGACATTCACAGAAGTATCAAACAAAACTAATTGTTCTTCAGGCATAAATGCGGATAAATCTGCTGGGGGTCTTGTAAAATATTTTGTACGGGTTGTTTCCATTTCTTTTAAATTAATAGCTGCATCTTTAAATTTACGATATTCTATTAATCTTGCTACGAGTTCTTCACGAGGGTCCGGTTCATCTACTTCAAATTCCTCATCATCAAGATCACCTTCGTGAATTGGCAATAACATTTTACTTTTAATCGCAAGCAATGTAGCTGCCATTACTAAATATTCACTTGCTTCATTAAGCTCTAACACTTGCATCGCTTGAATATGCTCCATATACTGTGCAGTAAGCTCTGCCATAGGGATATCATATATATCGATTTCCAAGCGATGGATTAAATGTAATAATAAATCGAGAGGGCCTTCAAAAGCCTCTAATTTTACTTCGTATGACATAATTTACCACCTGACAATTTATCTTCAAAATTTAGTATAGAGGAAAGGAGAGCAAAATGCATCCAATGCATCACCCTTTATTCATCGAATTTCTTACTTATTTCAATGGCAATCAAGATTACTTTGAATGTCATGAAGTCTTAGAGGAGTATTGGAAAGAAGTAGCACCAAGAGATAAAAAACATCCGCTTACAGGATGGATTCAACTAGCAACGTGCCTTTATCACTGGAGACGCGAGAATTTTAAAGGAGCTCATACCATATTAAAAAAGGCAGAACGTACATTAAGTGCTTCTATTTATGATCCGCTTTTAGAAGAAATTAATACATCCAACTTATTACATCAAATCCACCTAACTCAAGAAAAAGTGAATAATCATGAACCTTATATATGTTGGTATATTGATATTCAGTCGCCTGATTTAAAATTAAAAGTAGAGCAATCTATAGCTACATTGCCCCCAAGCGATACTTATTTTCTTCAAAATAAACATATGCTTAGAGATCGTTCCAATATTCTTTTAGCACGTCAAGAAAAAAGAAGAAGCAGACATTAG
Source organism: Rummeliibacillus pycnus (assembly GCF_044359855.1). Lineage (GTDB taxonomy): Bacteria > Bacillota > Bacilli > Bacillales_A > Planococcaceae > Rummeliibacillus > Rummeliibacillus pycnus_A. The sequence continues at coordinate 3,722,210 of NZ_CP132291.1, read as the reverse complement.
TGCTTTTTGTCTGCTTCTTCTAACATCGTTAGACATTTTTGGATAAAGGATTCTGTTAAAGAATCAGGTACGATTGAATCACATAAATCCATTTCTGAAAGCTGTCGAATCATTTCTACTCCAAGTCCTTCTCCACGATGAGATGGGTCTACTGATATATGTCTAACAACCCATTGACTATCTTGTATCTCTACACCTACAAGACCAATAGTATCTTCTTCTTGTTTCCATAAGAACAGTTGCCAGTTTGGATCAGAATTATATTGACAAATCGCCTCTTGTAACTTTTTTACATCTTTATGTTCGGGCATAAAAGACAAGAGCCCCATCGCAATTTTTTCGTTTGCTTTCTTATAACGACATAACATATATTAGATCCCTCTTTTTTTGCCTTTAAACATCCTTGAATATCCTACACGAAAAGCAAAAAATGCGCAAATTTTTTCCCGTTATTTGGGAATTGAATTTGGTGCTATAAAAAACCAGTAAATAACACCCCATATACCTGACATTACGAGTAAGGATATTAACAAAATAATATTATTTTTTTTCAAAATTAGGTTACCCCCTTCCAATTGATAGCGGAAGGTCTAACTTCACAAGATCCTCATAACTTTCACGTTTCACCGCTAACTGATGTTCACCGTTCTCAACGAACACAACAGCTGGTCTTGGTATACGATTATAATTACTCGCCATTGAATAACCATATGCACCAGTACAAAATGTTGCAAGAATATCGTTCGGCTTGGCCTCTGGTAGATTTATGTTCTCAATCAGTTTATCACCAGATTCACATAGTTTTCCAGCAATCGTATAAGTTTCTGTAGCAGGTTGTGACATTTTGTTGGCAATTACACCATCATATTTAGCATCATATAGAGCCGGTCGTATATTATCTGACATACCTCCATCTACAGCTAAGTACTTACGTGTATTTGGAACCTCTTTTTGTGACCCAATCGTATATAGTGTTGTACCTGCATCACCAACTAATGAACGACCAGGTTCAATCCAAATTTCAGGCATTGGTAACTTTAACTTTTCGGCTTCTCGTTTCACTGTTTTAATCATATCATCAACATATACTGCTGGTTTTAATGGCGCATCTTCCTCTGTATAACGAATACCAAATCCGCCACCTAAATTTAAGACAGTCGTATGGAATTGATAATGTTCTTGCCATTCACCCATTTTTTCTGTCAACTTTTTCGCTGCTAAACGAAATGCAGCTGTATCAAAAATTTGAGAGCCAATATGACAATGCATTCCTTGTAATTCTAAATACGGATCATTAAATAGTGCTTTAAAAGCAGCATCTGCTTGACCATTACTTAAATCAAAACCAAATTTTGAATCAGACTGGCCGGTTGTAATAAAATCATGGGTATGCGCTTCTACACCAGGCGTTACACGAATTAATACATGCATTTTTTGCTTTCTTTGAGCAGACAATTTTTTCAATACGTCAATTTCGTAAAAATTATCAATAACAATGCATCCTATCTTAGATTCAAATGCAAATTCTAATTCATGTAAACTCTTATTGTTTCCATGAAAATGAATTTTTTCGCTTGGAAATCCTGCTTGTAAAGCAGTATATAATTCACCACCAGAAACTACATCAACAGACAACCCTTCTTGGGCAGCCACTTGATAAATAGCAACGCTTGAAAAGGCTTTGCTAGCATAAGCAACTTGTGCTGAGACGGAAGCATTATTAAATGTATCGACAAAGCCTCGCGCTCTCTTTCTAAATAAAGCAATGTCATAAACAAAAAGTGGTGTACCATATATTTTTGCTAATTCTACTGTATCGACACCACCGATAGATAAATAGTTATTTTCTGTAATAGTTTGAGTTCCATATAAATGCATCCAATCTCTCCTATCGTATCCATGATCATTTGTAAGAATACACGGAATTTTCTATAACATGAACTTTAACACGATAGAAGAGCAGATGCAATGGCACACAACATTAAGAACGTTTTCGATCCTTAGCTCCAACAAAAAACGGTCTTGGTGCATCATTTGTCATTGGATAACGTAATAGTACATGTGCGAAAGCATTAGGGAAGAATGGAATAAGGGGCCATAAAAAAGGAACGTTCATTGGTTTTAATGATGCCATATACCATACTGTACCTAAAATACCGATAAAGAAACCATTTACTCCAAAGGCGGCTGTAAGTAATAATAATAAGACTCTGAAAATCTTAACGGATACACTTAGTTCGTACGATGGAATTGCAAAAGTGAAAATAGCAGTAACTGCTGTATAAAGAACAACTTCTCCAGAAAACAGTCCTACGTTTATTGCAATTTGGCCAATAACGATACCTGCTACAAGCCCCATTGCCGTTGATAAAGGCGTTGGCGTATGGATAGCTGCTAGTCTTAAATACTCTATACCAATATCTGCAACCAGAATTTGTACAAGGAGAGGAATAGAGGTTTTTTTATTGAGACCTATAAAGTCCATAAATGAAGGGACGTATTCGGGATGCTTAACAAGTAGAAACCAAAGAGGCAGTAAGAAGAAGCTAAGAAAAGCTCCAAAAAAACGTAGAAATCGTACAACTGTTCCAATTGCAGGTGCCTGTCTATACTCTTCAGCATGTTGCAAATGATGAAAAAGAGTGATGGGCACTAATATAACCGAAGGTGATGTATCAACAACAATCGCAATATGTCCTTCTAATATATGTGCAGCCACAATATCAGGTCTTTCACTATATCGGACAAACGGTAATGGATGGAAGCGTTGTTTTATTAACCATTCTTCTAAGGATTTATCAGCCATTGTCAATCCATCATGTTGGATTTTCTCTAAGCGTTTTCTTATATAATTTAGATGTTCTTCATTGACGATTTCTTTTAAATAGACAATAGCTAAATCCATTTGGCTTTTTTCTGTCACTTGGTGTAACTCAAGTCTTAATGATGTATCACGTATTCTTCTACGAATGAGAGCTGAATTTAGGATAATACTTTCTGTAAAACCATCCCTTGAACCTCGAATTACTTTCTCATTGTCTGGTTCCTCAGGATTTCTTCCTGGATAGCTTCTAAAATCTGCTGTAATCGCGATACCAGATGGTGTAATAAAAGCTATTTGTCCACTCATGATAGCCGTTAATAATTTCTCTTTTGAAGTTTGCAGCTCCCAAGCAAAGAAGGGAAAGCATTCAAAAAAATAATCTGCTTCTGCCTGAATGCTTTCTTTCTTTGATTGTTCTTGGCCCTTTTCTAGCTTAGATGTATCTGATTCGTCTTTGTCTGGTTTTGGCGATCCTTCAGCTTCCCCTGACGTAAATTTATCTCTTTTATAAACAGCTGTTGGCTGGATTGCTGTTAATAGCCGAGTGTAATTTGGACTATCAATTAAACCATTAATATTAATCGTAAAAACTTCCATATTATGAACATGGATATATTTCATATTGATATCGAAGCTTTCACTTTTCCCAAATTGGGAAATCATGAAAGCTTCTGCTGCTTCGTTACTTTGGAAAATTGCTTGCGTTTCACTATTGGTACTACTACTCATAATCTGCCACCTTTACCAATTGTTCATACTGCTGATCTGTTAGCCAAATTTTCAGCTGTGCTAAAATTCGCTTTTCTAAACGGGAGACTTGAACTTGTGAAATACCTAATCTTTCAGCAATATCACTTTGAGTACAGTCAAGATAATAGCGTAAATAAATGACAGACTGTTCACGTTTACCTAGCCTTTCTAGCATATCTTTTAATGGAATATGTTCAAATGGCTTTTCTGATCTTTCGTCTTTCATTTGATCCATTAAACTAATTGGATCACCATCACTTTCAAAAATTTGCTCATGAAGTGATGCAGGATCTCGCAAGGCATCACTTGCCATAGCTATGTCGTCAATTGACACATCTAGTATTGTCGCCAATTCTTGAATTGTTGGCGGTCTTTCATTGTCTTTTAGAAAATCATCTGTTGCATGACGAATTTTATAATTTAATTCCCGTATTGAACGGCTGACTTTAACCATCCCATCATCACGAAGAAACCGCTGAATTTCCCCGATAATCATTGGTACAGCATATGTCGAAAATTTCACTGGATAAGATAAATCAAATTTATCGACAGATTTCATCAGTCCAATACACCCAATTTGGAATAGGTCTTCTAAATCGGCACCCCTTGAAGTAAAACGTTGAACAATTGACCATACAAGTCGGGTATTCCCCTCTACCATCTCTTTTCTAGCTGCTTCATCCCCTGCCTGCGCTAATTTAATCAGTTCTCTCATTCTTTCCTGTGTCAGTAATTCTTTTGACGCTTGCGGGTTTGATGTCATGTTCTCACCTTACATAAAGCGGCTCTTGTACTGGTTGAAATTGTTTCTTAAAGGTGACGGCCGTTCCTTTCCCAAGTTCTGATTGTACTGCTAGCTGATCTGTGAAGCTTTCCATTATGGTAAAGCCCATACCTGACCTTTCTAGCATTGGTTTTGTCGTATATAGTGGTTCCATAGCTTGTGTCACATTTTCTATTCCCATGCCTTGATCTAAAATCGTGATTGTTACTTCTCTTCCTTGGCGGGAAGCCTGAACTGTAACAATACCATTTGGATTTTCGTCATAGCCATGGATAATAGCGTTTGTTACAGCCTCAGAGACAACGGTTTTTATCTCTGATAATTCTTCTATCGTTGGGTCTAATACAGCTAGAAAACTTGTGATTGCAATTCTAGCAAGTCCCTCATTATCACTAATCGCCAAGAATGATAGCGTCATTTCGTTATCCATGAAGAATCCCTCCTAAACTTTGGATGGCTTCTTGCTCTGATTCATGCCAAATATATTTTCCTAATCCTGAAAACTGAAAAATTTTCTCCATTGTAGAAGAAGGTTTGATGATTAATGTACGACCATTGTGTACCTGTAGGTCTCTCATTCTACCTAAGATTAGTCCTACTCCTGCACTGTCCATAAACTGTAACCCCTCTAAATTCCAAATAATATCTTGTACATAGCCACTATAGATGGCTTGCGAAATATCCTCTCGAATATGGCGCGCTGCATGATGATCCAGCTCTCCTTTTAATCTGATAATCGCAATTTTTTCTGATGTAATTTCAATATGGTGCTGCATTTACATACCTCCTTTTCAAAAACTATTCTACGGAAGAATAGGAGAATCCTATGTCCTGACAATTTAACAATCAAAACGCTAAAGATAGAAAAAATACGACAACTACCATCCGTTAGTATGGAAATAAATCTATTCTTTTAATCACTTGAATTTAGTAAATCATAAAAAAAATGCCACATTGGTCATATCAACCAATGTGGCATATCTAGAATATTCGACTATTCAGTAATAACATCTTCAATTAGTTTTGGTGCTTTTACTTCTGCAGAAGATATTACAATATTTGAGTAGATTTTGTCTACTACTTCTTTTACGTCTTCACGATTCGAATAAATGGTTACAAGAGATTCTCCAGCTTGTACTGCATCGCCTACTTTTTTGCGTAGCACTAAACCAACTGCAAGATCAATTACAGATTCTTTTGTTGCACGTCCAGCTCCTAGTAACATGGCTGCCGTACCGATTTCATCCGCCACAATTTGACTAATAAAGCCCGCTTCTTTTGCAGGTACTTCAAATGTATATTGTGCTTGTGGAAGCAATGATGGATCATCGATAACGGCTGGGTCACCACCTTGACCCTTGATGAATTTTTTGAATACATCAAGAGCTGCACCGTTTGCGATTACTTCTTCAAGTTGGTTACGTGCTTCTTCGATTGTGTTTGCATGTCCGCCTAGTACAACCATTTGAGAGCCTAATGTTAAGCAAAGTTCTGTTAAATCTTTTGGACCTTTTCCGCTCAATGTATCTATTGCTTCTTTTACTTCTAATGCATTTCCAATAGCGTAGCCTAATGGTTGGTTCATGTCAGAAATGATTGCCATTGTATTGCGACCTACATTCTTACCAATTTGCACCATTGCATGTGCTAGCATTTTAGAATCTTCTACTGTTTTCATAAATGCACCATCACCTGTTTTAACATCTAAAACGATGGCATCTGCACCAGCTGCAATTTTTTTACTCATAATGGAACTTGCGATTAAAGGGATACTTGGAACAGTACCTGTAACATCACGCAAAGCATATAATTTTTTGTCTGCTGGTGTTAAATTACCACTTTGACCGATTACTGCTAATTTAATGTCATTTACTTGTTTCATAAATTGCTCAGTTGTTAGCTCTACGTGGAATCCTTCAATAGATTCTAATTTATCGATTGTACCACCAGTATGACCTAATCCACGGCCACTCATCTTCGCAACCGGAACACCTACTGCAGCAACTAGAGGTCCAAGTACAAGTGTTGTTGTATCACCTACACCACCAGTTGAATGTTTATCTACTTTTACGCCAGCAATACCCGAAAGATCGATTTGATCTCCTGATTCAACCATTGCCATTGTGAGATCCGCACGTTCACGATCTGTCATATCTTGAAAATAAATAGCCATCGCTAGGCTACTTGCTTGATAATCAGGAATTGAGCCATTTGTATAACCTTCGATAAAGAAGCGAATTTCTTCACTTGTTAATTCGTATCCATCACGCTTTTTCTCAATAATATCAACCATTCTCATGGAATCATCCCTCGTTTATTTTAATAGTTGTAAAAAACTTTCACCGTATTCAGGTAGTTTCACATCAAAGTTATCAGCAACTGTTGCACCAAGTGATGCAAATGTATTTGTTTTTGGAAGTGCTTTTCCTTCTTTATATCGTGGTGAATAAGCAATCAATGGAACAAATTCACGAGTGTGGTCTGTTCCTGGGAATGTTGGGTCATTACCGTGATCAGCAGTAATCAAGAGTAAATCATCTTCGTCCATTAATTCTAAAACTTCTGGAAGACGGCGGTCGAATTCTTCTAATGCTTCACCATAGCCAATTGGGTCACGACGATGACCATATTTTGCATCGAAATCAACAAGGTTTATGAAGGATAAACCATGGAAGTCTTTTTTCACAACTTTGACTAGTTGATCCATACCATCTGAGTTGTCTTGTGTACGGATAGCTTCAGTTACACCTTCACCATTGTAGATATCAGAGATTTTCCCTAATGCTATGACATCTAATCCAGCGTCTTTCATTTCGTTCATAACTGTACGACCAAATGGTTTTAATGCATAATCATGACGATTTGACGTACGACTAAAGTTTCCTTGAGTACCAACAAATGGACGAGCAATAACGCGTCCTACTAAGTATTCAGGTTTTAATGTGATTTCACGAGCGATTTCACAAATTTTATATAGTTCATCAAGAGGTACAACATCTTCATGAGCCGCAATTTGAAGTACAGGGTCAGCAGATGTATAAACGATAATGGCACCTGTTTCCATATGTTCTTTACCGAAATCTTCAATTACTTCTGTACCTGATGCTGGTTTGTTACAAAGCACTTTGCGTCCAGTTCGTTCTTCTAATTCATCGATTAATGATTGTGGGAATCCTTCTGGGTATACTTTGAATGGTTTATTAATATTAAGGCCCATGATTTCCCAGTGACCTGTCATCGTATCTTTACCAACAGATGCTTCTTGCATATAGCCGAAGAATGCTTCTGGTTTTTCAACTGATTCCATGCCTTCTAGGTCTTCGAGACCGATTAAGCCACGAATATTCGTATAGCCGAGGCGTTGCATATTTGGCATTGATAGCCCTTTCATTTCATGTGCAATATGTCCAAGTGTATCAGCACCTACATCATTAAATTCAGCCGCATCTGGAGCCTCACCAATCCCAACTGAGTCCATAACGATTAAATGAATACGTTTAAATGGTTTTGTGTTCATCAAATTCTCCTCCTTGTTCATACATACATTCATTCTATCAAATTTCGAAAAAAAATAAAGGTCAGACATCTGACGAAAGGTAAATATTATGCTCTAGGGTGGAATTGTTTATACACTTCAGATAATCTTGTCTTACTAATATGTGTATAAATTTGTGTTGTCGCAATATCTGCATGACCTAGCATTTCTTGTACAGCTCTCAAATCTGCTCCATTTTCGATCAAATGTGTCGCAAATGAATGTCGTAAAATATGCGGTGTTAATTCTTTTTCAATTCCAGCTTTTTCGGCATAACCCTTCATCAATTTCCAACAGCCTTGTCTAGTTAATCTTTTCCCTCTTTGATTAATAAATAACGCTTCCGTACGTAATTTTGCATTTTCTAATTGAAATCGAGCCTTATTTAAGTAGTTTGTACAAACTTCAATAGCAGAACCACCTAATGGAATAATACGTTCTTTCCCTCCCTTACCAAATACTCTTACAAACCCCATCGTTAAATGGATATCATCTAAATTAAGTTCAATACATTCACTTACACGCATTCCAGTTGCATACAGCAATTCCAACATGGCACGATCGCGAACACCCTGAGGTTTTGCAACATTAGGTGCTGCGATCAGTCGATCTATTTCTTCTATTGATAATACTTTTGGTAATTTCTGTTCAATTTTTGGCATTTCAATATGGACAGTTGGATCGTTATCACATCTCTTTTCTCTAAGCAAAAATTGATGAAAAGAACGAATGGATGAGATATGTCTTGAGACAGTACGTGCAGATATCCCTTTGTTACGCAATGATTGTAAATACTGCAGAATATGGAATCGGTCAATATCATCGAAGGTTTCTAGCTGTTGAGTTTCAAATATATCTTTTGAATAGTCTTTAATATCGCGTTCGTATGATTGTAGTGTGTTTTCAGATAATTGACGTTCGACTCGTAGAAAATGTATATAATCTGCAATCGCATCTTTTATTTCTTGTTGCACAGCTGAATCCCTCCTAAATTCAAATTCTATCTGGCTTCAGCGGCTAGACTCTCGAGTCGCATCGCTCCCTCGGTCGAAAGCTAAAAAGACACTTTCGATTCGGGCGCTTTTGCGCTATTCGAGCCCGAGCGAGCCACTTCAGCACTCAAATAAAAAAAGGACAGCACCACCGCCATCCTTTACTAATTCGCTATAAACTATTGTTCATTATTAAGTTCTATGTTTGTTTCTTCTTTAGTATGCTTTTCATTACAACGCCAGCAAATACCATGGAATGTTAATCGGTGATCTTTAATTTGGAAATTCCAGCGCTTTTCAACGACTGCTTCCACATCTTCAAGTAAGTCCTCTTGAATTTCATCGACGGCGCCACATTCGATACATACGAGGTGATGATGAAAGTGAGCTGCTCCTTCTTGTCGTAAATCATAACGAGACACTCCATCGCCAAAATTAATCTTGTCGACAATTTTCAGTTCTGTTAGTAACTCTAATGTACGATATACAGTTGCTAGACCGATTTCAGGTGCTTTGTCCTTCACTAAAAGGTAAACATCTTCAGCACTTAAATGATCTTCCTCATTTTCTAAAAGTACTCTAACCGTCGCTTCTCGTTGCGGCGTCAGTTTATAGCTAGCACCATGTAATTGTTTTTTTATACGATCAATACGGCTCTCCATACGACGCCCCCCTAAACTTCTACCATTATACCAAATGTTTATTTCTCATTACAAGATTAAGCGACTAAATTCTTTGTAATGATTCTTTATTGATAATAATTATCAGTAAATAATTAAAACATGAAATGGATGATAAGAAGTTCGATGAAAAAGATTATTATAGTCAATATACTGATAACAATGATTCTCTTCCAATGTATACCCTTTTTCCGACTATTATAAAATGGTTTTGGTACGAGGACAATAGAAAATAATAATAATAAACATGTGTACATAAACTGCACCGGAAACCACCAAAGTGCATAATTCCAAAAAGCATTTTGTGTTGCAATTAAATATGCTGAGCAAAAACCGAAGAAAGCACTTTTACTTACAACAACCAGTCTTGTAATATGTCTAAACCATTGGTGCGTAGCAAGTAACACTAAAAATACGTAGGGCATGATTATTGGCCATAACGATTGCCACAAATTTGGCTTACCATCTAACTGTAATCGGGGGTCCATAATAGAAATTAGCCATTCACTTTGAGCTGGTGTAGTCATTTTGAATGCGATAATACCTCCGATAAAGCCAATTGAAATGATCAGAAAAAAATAAGTTATTTGCAATGAGCGATTCACTAGGTCACCTACTTTCTAATAGTACAACCTATGCTCGCCACTCTTAAAAATACCTTATTTTACTAGATTATTTTTTGCCCACATAATAGCTAATATTGTTTTAGCATCGAAAATACGTTGTTCTTTTACTAATTGCTCCGCTTCTTCAATGGAAACTTCCATTAATTCGACAAATTCATCTTCATCTAAACTCGCTGGTTGTGCAATTTCAAATAAGTTTCTCGCTACATATAAGTGAATCACTTCATCCGCAAAGCCTGGTGAAGTAGCAAACGACTGAATAAAATCAAGGTCCATTGCACCATACCCTGTTTCTTCTTCTAATTCTCTAATTGCCGTTAGTTCCGGTTTTTCTCCTGGTTCTAATTTCCCTGCAGGAACTTCAACAATACTGCGTTCAAGTGGCTTTCGGAATTGTTCCACCATTACAATTTTCCCTTCACTTGTAATCGGGATAATTGCTACAGCCCCTGGATGCTTGACTAATTCTCTTGTTGCAGTTTTACCATTAGGTAATGTTACTTCATCCACTTGTACTTTAATCACACGACCATCAAAGATTTGCTTTGTAGCAATCGTTTTTTCTTCAAATTTTCTCATGTAAAAAACCCTCTCTATTGTTCTTTTACTATAAATCATTGTACCATTATCATAAAAGGAGGGGATATGTTTTGAAAAAACGTCAATTAGGTTCGAGTGATTTACATATTTCTGAAATTGGATTTGGCTGTATGTCTTTACCAACAGATTTACAAGATGCTTCATATATTTTGGATGCAGCTCTTGACTATGGTATTAATTATTTTGATACAGCAGACCTTTATAACCAAGGCTTAAATGAAGAAATCATTGGTCAACTTATTAAAGAAAAAAGACAAGATATTATTTTAGCAACAAAAGTAGGAAATGTTTGGGATTCATCAGGTGATTCTTGGCACTGGGATGCTTCTAAAACACATATAAAAGAAGGTATTAAAGATAGTTTACACCGCTTGCAAACAGATTATGTAGATTTGTATCAATTGCATGGGGGTACGATTGAAGATGATTGGAATGAGGTTACAGATGCATTTGAAGAATTAAAACAAGAAGGACTGATTCGTGAATATGGTGTTTCTTCTATTAGACCAAATGTCTTGAAACGTTTTTTACCAACTAGCAATGCCGTTTCTGTTATGATGCAGTATAGCTTGCTTGATCGTAGACCTGAAGAATGGTTGGATTTCATCGCTGATCAAGGCGCATCTGTTGTAACACGGGGTTCAGTTGCGAAAGGGTTGTTAACCAATGAATGGCAAAAACGTCTGACAAAAACAAATGGTTATTTGACTTATTCCAAGGAAGAACTTGAAAATACTTTAACAAAACTTGCCCATTCGACAACTTCCATTCATGCAGTTGCACTTCAATCAATTTTGCAGCATCAATCAATTGCTTCTGCAGTTGTCGGCGCAAGCTCAAAAGAACAATTAGCCACAACAATTAAAGCCTATGAAGAGATGAATGCAATTAGAAATATGGACGAACTTATTCGTCTTACAAAACAAGATACCTATTCATCTCATCGTAATTAAAAAATGCGTTAAGGCGTTTGAAAACTCCTTAACGCGTTTTTTGTATTTCACTAAAATTTAGTGCCTTTATCTCCATACTCTTCAAGTAATTCAGCAAAAGATTTATTTTTTTCACGTTGTTTTCGTTCAAATGCAAGTTGTGCTTCTTTTTCTTCTTGCTGTTGCTGTTCTTTTGCTACTAGCTCTTTTTTTGCAAGTTTTAACTTAGCCAAAACATCACTATTCAGTTGATCTTGTAGAGTTAGATTTTCTTCTTTCTCAACTGTCTTCGATTGAGATTGCGTTCTTTGTTGTCTTTTTTTCTTTGCCATTTGAAATTTCCCCTTTTTTGCTTTTTGTCGCTTTTTACGATCTTAATATCATTTTCATTCAATTTTATCTCTAGAGCATGTACTTTATCAACAGTAAATACGGATCCATCATATAATATAGTAAAGAAAAGATTACCTATGAAGATGGATTTTATCCCCTTGGGAAAAGTTTCACTTTATCCAATTTTGGCTTTAAGTATACGAATCTTACCATAAAATTTGCCTTTAACATCTACCGTTAATTACAATAAATGTATTAAATGATGTGTGTTATACAAATCCCACTGAAAAGTGCGCCGAATATTTGAAGGATGCACACGAGATGATCTTCAAAAATACACTACATGTCATTCCATCAATTCAAAAATCCATTTTAATTAATTTCAAAATTCAGAATAAAGCAAGGGATTAATATTCAAAAAGGATGCCAAACTATTAATATTTTCAGCCTTTTTTCGAGTAGCTATTTCAAGAGCGCCGTATAAGCTATATCAACAAAGATAGAAAGTGGTGTTGCGTGTGAAAAAAAGAATTATTTGGATTTTTGGTTTAATAACCGGAATTGTAGGAGGTATCGTTACACTGTTAGGTTATTTAGTAACGAGTCGAATTATCTATATAAAGAAAAAAGATGATGATTTCATTTTAGAACGCGAAAAAAAGGCGTTGCGCTATGACGAAAAATGGTATGAATCAGTTGCCAAAGAGCACTTAAGTATTTCTTCACCTAACGGATATTTGATTAAAGGGATATATTTTAAACCTTTACAAACAACAAATACAATGATTGTTTGCCATGGTGTGACAGAAAACAAAGTAAACTCTGTAAAATATGTTCGATTATTCGAAAGACTTGGGTTTAATACGGTAGTCTATGATCACAGAAGACATGGTGAGTCCGGTGGTAAGACAACAAGCTATGGGTATTATGAAAAATTTGATCTGCAAGCAGTACTTCATTCAATAACGGAAAGATTGAACGATGATGCAATTATTGGCGTACACGGTGAATCTATGGGAGCTGCAACGACATTATTATATGCCGGAACATTAGAAGACAAAGCGAACTTTTATATTGCTGACTGTCCGTATTCTGATTTCTCTGAAGAACTTTATCATTTACTCACAAAACAAACACCATTTAAAAGTCCACTCGCTATTAGACTCGCTAATATATTTTTGCGAGTACGTGACGGCTATTGGTTAAAAAGCATAGCTCCTCGTAGAGCGGTTACGAATATTGAAAAACCCGTACTTTTCATTCATAGCTTACCAGATGATTTTATATTACCTGGAATGACAATCGAATTATATCGATTAAAGAATGGTCCTAAAATGTTAAAACTATTTGAGGAAGGTGCACATGCCCAATCATTCAATGCAAATCCTCAAGAATACGAAGAAACTGTTCGAGAATTTATAAAAGAATATGTGTTGAATAAGAACGATTCCTTAAAAGTCTAATTCTTAGGGCTTTTCCCCTATCTGATTCTATCGGTTAATAATTTCTCGCCAAATTATACTGAGCGTTACACTTTATAATCGCACACAAAATAAAAATGCCAACGAAAGAAATTTTCGATGGCATTTTTTTAATTGGATATTCCACTATTTATAATTGAGCTATATCTAAGGACTGTCCATAAAAGCAAGTTTTTCACTCACTTACGGACAAAACGTTTTATTTATCTCAATTTATTCATTTGGTTCATCATTTGTTTGATTTGTTTTTCAGATGGTTTACGACCCATTTGAGTCATCATAACACGTAACATTTGTTCGTTAATAGGTGGGTTTTCTTTTAAGTATTTCATCATATATTGACGAGCGATAAAGAATCCGCCAACTAAACCTACGATTAATGCTACTACTATTAAAGTAATCGCTAATCCAGTACTCACTAATTTTCCTCCTCTAAAATTCGCATACGAGAAAAGTATCTCCAAAGAGGATTATACAATAAAAACTACTTCGATACTACTATTTATCTGATTTATCCCTTTGCAACAACTGAAAATTTAGGCGGTTTTAGCCAACCACATTCCATTTCATTTTTGTTAAATCCGATAAAACCCGAACTAATCTTTGATAATGTCGCAAATAGGTCTAATTCTAACATACGAGATCCAACACAAGTGACAACCATATAATACGGTTGAATTTCAATATGTAAATCACCTTTAAATTCGTTTGTCAAAAAGATTTCATGGTTCTTCATATGAATTGCAGAGAAATTTTTATATAAATATTGTTCGATAAATGCTTCAATTTCTTTTACCGGTAATAATTCACATAAATAAGCTAATTCCTGCGAAGGATAAAAAGTATTATTTTCAGTTTTCAAGTTTTTAATTAATTCAAATAATAACCGTTCTCTCCCGTATACAAATGACTGATGCTTTTTTTTGACATGAAAGATTGAGTAAACACGCATCTATTGTCACTCCCTTCTTTCATGTAATTATACCTTCATTTTATCGAATATTTTGTCAATTTCAACTGTAAATAATACACTTTCTTTGTCAAAAAACAAAAAGTAGAGGCAAATTACCTCTACTTTTTAGAAGTTTTATTTTTCAAATAGTGCTTTTACTTTTGATACAACATTTTCAACTGTAAAGCCATATTCCTTCATAACGATTTCACCTGGAGCACTTGCACCGAAACCATCAATTGCTAGTACATCACCTTCGAAACCTGTATATTTATGCCAGCCAAATGATGATGCCATTTCGATTGCTAAACGTTTTGTTACTGCTTTTGGCAATACGCTTTCTTTGTAAGCTGCATCTTGTTCTTCAAAGCGTGCAAAATCAGGCATAGAAACAACAGTTACATCAATACCTTCTTTTGCAAGTTCAGCTTTAGCAGCAACTGCTAGCTGTACTTCTGAACCAGTTGCAAGAACTAATGCATCTGCCACTACTTTGCTTGCTTTTTCTACAATATAAGCGCCTTTCGCAACGCCATCGTAAACTTTTTGTACTTCAACATTAAGAACTGGTAAGTCTTGACGAGATAATACTAAAGCTGTAGGGCGGTTTTTAGAAGATACTGCAAGTTTCCAAGCTGCTGCTGATTCGTTAGCATCTGCTGGGCGAATAACAGAAAGATTTGGCATTGCACGTAATGCTGCTAAATGTTCGATTGGTTCATGTGTTGGACCATCTTCCCCTACTGCGATTGAATCATGAGTGAATACGTATGTTACAGGAAGTCCCATAAGTGCAGAAAGACGAACTGCTGGACGAACGTAATCAGAGAATACGAAGAATGTACCTCCAAAAACGTTTAAACCACCATGAAGCGCCATACCATTAAGAGCTGCACCCATTGCAAATTCACGAACACCGAACCAAATGTTACGACCCTCGCGATCAGTTGCTGAGAAGTCGCCTGCACCTTTAATCGTTGTTTTGTTTGAACCTGCAAGATCGGCACTACCACCAAAGAATGCTGGGATTTTTTTAGCTAATGCATTAATTACTTCACCTGAAGATGAACGTGTTGCAATCGATTTGCCAGCTTCGTAAGTTGGAATTTCAGTATCAAAATCTGCTGGAAGTTCACCTGAGATTGCTTGTTCTAATTGTGCACCTAGTTCAGGGAATGCTTCTTTGTATGCATCAAATTGTGCATTCCATGCTACTTCAGCATCTTCACCTTGAACTTTAGAAGCTTGTTTAAATGTTTCGTATACTTCTTCTGGTACAAAGAAATCTTCATTTTCCCATTCGTATGCTTGTTTTGTAAGCATTACTTCATCTGTTCCAAGTGGTGAACCGTGGGAAGCCGATTTACCAGATTTGTTTGGTGAACCAAAACCAATTACAGTTTTCACTTCAATTAAAGTTGGTTGACCTTTGTGCGCTTTTGCTTGTGCAATTGCTTTATTAATAGCTTCTATGTCATTGCCGTCTTCTACTAATAAGTAGTTCCAGCCATATGCTTTAAAACGTTCTGCTGTATTATCAGAGAATGATTTGTTTAAATCACCATCTAATGAGATGTCATTACTATCATAAAGAACAATCAGTTTTTCTAATTGTAAATGACCTGCAAGTGAAGCAGCTTCTGCAGAAACACCTTCCATTAAGTCTCCATCACCGCATAATGCAAATGTATAGTGATTAATAATGTCGTTTTCAGGCTTGTTATAAACACCTGATAAATGTGCTTCAGCCATTGCCATACCGACAGCCATTGAAATCCCTTGTCCAAGTGGACCAGTTGTAGCTTCTACACCAGCTGTATGACCATATTCAGGGTGTCCAGGAGTTAATGAACCCCATTGACGGAAGTTTTTAATTTCTTCCATTGGAAGGTCATAACCACCTAAATGAAGTAAGCTATATAAAAGCATTGAACCATGTCCTGCTGATAAAACAAATCGGTCACGGTTAAACCATTTAGGATTTTTTGGATTATGGTGTAATTGTTTTGTCCAAAGAGTATAAGCCATTGGTGCTGCACCCATTGGAAGCCCTGGATGGCCAGAGTTTGCTTTTTCAATTGCATCAATAGACAAAGTACGGATTGTATTAATTGCAAGCTGATCTGCTTGTTGAGTCATGAATAGACATCCTTTCTTAAAGCAAAATATTATTCTATTACAGTGTAGTCAACATTTCTACATAAAACAATGCTTTTTAGGCAATTGTTCAGTTAATTTAATGGTTTGCTTCTTTGTTGTTTTGCACGTAATTTTGCTGGAGTTACTTCATCGCCATTTGGATCGAAAACACGAACATTTTCAATTGTACCTCGCATTGACTCACGGAAAGTATCTAAATATTCTTTTCGAAGCTTAGTTTGTTCTTTTGCTTCCTCAACAGTTAAACCTGCTTCTTTTGACTTTTTTGATAAATAGTTAATTCGTTGAATTTTTTCTTTTGGTAACATGTTTAACACACCTTTCATAACTACATTAACATAAAGGTATGCAAAAAAAGCTCCAAGCGCAAGCTTAAAGCTTCAGTTTATCGACAAAACCTATCAAAATTTGCTATTTGTCTTTCTCAAACGATCATTTCCAACAAATGGATGGAGATTAAAACAGACTTATGAATAGATAAATAGCAGTCCCCCAAATAAATAGTGCAGAAAGTTTATTTAAGATGTCAAATACTGTCCCAGATATATGTAATTTTTTCATACCTGCTCCAACAATCATTAAACCTAAAAACCAAATCCATGAAACACCTATACACGCAACAGCAAAAAGAATTTGTTCAGTTCCTTTATATTTCAATGCACTTGTACCGATGACGCCAACTGTATCTAACAACGCATGTGGATTTAATAAAGATACTGATAATGCAAAAAGAACTTGTTGTTTAAATGGTAGTGCTGACTTATCTTCCATATCTGCTGTACTTGAACACCATATCACCTTACCCATATATAGTAAAAAGAAGAAACCACCTATTAATAAAATGAAACGAATCCATTCAAATTGAAGTACAATCATTGATAATCCAAAAACTGCCAATACAATTAATAATGTATCGCAAAGTGCTGCTGCAATAGCTGCTGGTAAAGCTTTAAATACGTTTGGTTGTGTAACGCCTTGAGAAAAAACAAAGATATTTTGTACACCTAAAGGCAAAATTAGACCGAATGCTAAAATTAATCCATGAAGAAATGCTTGCATTGTTCAACTCCCTTTCTTTTTACTATCGTACTATGTTATATAATTAAGAAAAGGTCCAATTGGTTGGTAATTCTCCCATCCAATTTTTCAGAAGGGAGTTAAATGAAATGTGGAAACCGGCAAGAGATGCATCGATTAGTTTACAAAACCAAATTATTAACTGGGTAACTGAACAAATCAAGTCCGGTGATTGGGGAGTAGGAACTAAGCTACCTACACAGAGACAACTTGCATTAGAATTTGATGTTAATCGTAGTACAATTCAACAAGCGTTAGAAGAATTAAAAGCAGATGGTATTTTAGAATCTAGAGTTGGTTCTGGTGTATTTGTTGCTAATGACTCGTGGAACCTTTTGGCAAAAAATACTCAACCAAATTGGCAAAAATATATTGAAGCAAGTATTCATAAGCCTAACTACCATACCATTCAACTAATAAACGAATATGAGCAAGACGATTCTATTATTCGATTAGGAACTGGTGAACTCTCTCCTACTTTATTGCCGACTAAAAAATTGCAAGAATCCCTACAAAATCTTTCATTTGAAGGAAAAGATTTTGGTTATTCTTCCCCTCAAGGTAGTACAAAATTACGTCAGGCATTATGCCACTATTTAAAAAAACGTGGTATTACGACTAAAACAGAAAATATATTAATCGTCTCCGGCGCATTACAGGCCCTTCAATTAATGGCAGTGGGGTTATTTGAAACAGGTTCAATTGTTTTTCAAGATCATTGTTCCTATCTAAATTCAATTCATCCATTTCAGTCATTTGGAATGCAAATGAAATCCGTTAAGCGTGATGAGTCTCTTAAACAAACATTAAAATCAAAGAAAAAAAATCGGCAATCTATTTACTATTCAGTCCCTACTTTAAATAACCCAACTGGGCGAGTTTGGACCTCAAATGAAAAACAGTATTTTTACAATACTTGCAAAGCACTACGAATCCCCATCATCGAGGATGACGTTTACTCTGAATTATTATTTGAGACTGCAACACCTTCTATTAAATCACTCGATTCATCTGGACAAGTTCTTTACATTGGAAGTGTTTCCAAAACATTGAGTCCAGGATTACGAATTGGCTGGGTCGTTGGACCAACACCTGTTATTAAAAGATTAGCTGATATCAAAATGCAAATGGATTATGGATCAAGTGCGATTTCACAAGAGATTGTTACATATTGGCTTGCATCAGATCTATATGAGAATCATTTAATCGAACTGCGAGATCATTTAAAGGTTCGTGCTAAATTTGTTGAAAATATTCTTGCCGAACAATTCAGCTCGATTGCAACATGGGAAAGTCCTCAAGGGGGATTTTATATTTGGCTAAGATTTAATGAATCTATTGTGACAAAAGATTTTTTCTTAAAACTTCTAAAAAGAAATGTACTGATTAATCCTGGTTTCATCTATGATGCAGAAGATTCAAATCACATTAGAATATCCTACTCATATGCATCATTAGATAATTTAAAGGTAGGATTAGATATCTTATATGAAGAAAGTATTTCGATGACAAAAAACAGTTGTACTCCTTAGCGTGGAGTACAACTGATTTTTCTTAAATCTATGTTATTGGATACTGTCGAATTTTCATCTAAAGTGCTAGCCAATAAGTGCACAAAGCTTTATCACTCTTTGTAATCTCTGGCACAATAACTATTCCTTTCAATATCAATCAAATTTAAAAACGTCTTTCTTAATATTAGATATTAAATGAAATGAAAACTTATTTATCCTGTTCTTCTTCATATTCTTTAAAACGTCTGTGAACAGTTGCTTTACTAATTTGAAATCCTAGGCCATTTAAAGTTGCTGTTATTTCTTCAAAGGTCATGCCCTTTTGTCTCAAACTAATTATTTGCTCAATAGGTGCATCAATCCGGTCTCTGCCTTCCGGATTACCTCGATCCTTCAAATTATTTTCGGGTCTGTAACCATTTTGAACAGCTCTTTTCATACCTCGACGTATTTTCGCATTATGTAGTTTTCGTTGATACTCCTCTACAAGAGCTAAAATTTCAAGTAACATAGTATCCATATCATTCAACTTAATATTGCCGGAATCGCTTAAGGTAAATATATCAACATTCATCTTTTGCAACAAATGCAAAACAGCCATTCGTCCATTACCACGTCCTAAACGTGTCTCATCTTGAACAAATAAGGTGAAAATGTGATATTCCTTCATAAACTCTAGTAAATCTAATAAACCTTCACGATCAATATCATAACCACTATGTCTGTCTGTAAATACTTCTGCTACTTCATATCCTTCTAATTTTGCAAAGTCTCTTAGTTCAATCTCTTGTCTTTCTATTGATGTATCTTGTGTTTCCTTTTCTGTGCTTACACGACAATACAATACTGCTTTATTATTCATCATTTTCTGTCACTCGCCAATTCTATTCCTTCATCTTTCGAAATTGTTTTTTTATATTCTGGAATAATTAAAGTATGACCAGCTATTATTTTATCGTCAAACATATTGTTTTCATTTTTTACTAAGCGTACCCACTCGTCATTTGATAAATCACCTTTGTATTGATCGGATAATGCCCATAGTGTATCTCCTTCTTGTATTTCAATGTTAGTATATTTTGTCGTATCTCTATTTGCTATAAAAAGAATAATCATACCAATTGTTACGAATACGATTAGTAATGCTGTATTTTGATTTCTATTAACCCAGTTCATATGAATCTTCCTTCCATCGAATGTTTGTTCGGAATGTATGTTCCCAATATAAACCGAACACTTGTTTTTTGTCAAACACTTTTTCGAACCTACGTTTGCATTGTTTGTTCGGTAATGCTATACTAAATTTAACAATTAGAAGAATACTAAGATAAGAGGTGAATGGATTGAAAAAAGTATCGAAAAGACAAGAAGATATACTTGAATTTATTAAAGAAGAAGTTCGTACAAAAGGATACCCACCTTCCGTCCGAGAAATTGGCGAAGCAGTTGGATTAGCATCAAGTTCTACTGTCCACGGACATTTAAATAGACTTGAAAGCAAAGGACTTATTCGTCGCGACCCAACAAAACCTCGTGCAATAGAAATTTTGGACCAAGATAATATTTCAAAACAAGGTGTAATGCATGTTCCACTAGTTGGAAAAGTTACTGCTGGTCTGCCAATTACAGCTATTGAAAATATAGAAGAATATTTCCCTATTCCAAACTATTATGGAACTTCAGATGATCATATTTTCATGCTTGAAATCATGGGCGAATCTATGATTGAAGCCGGTATTTTAGACGGCGATTATGTCATAGTAAAACAACAAGCAACAGCCAATAACGGTGATGTTATTGTCGCTATGACAGAAGAAAATGAAGCTACTGTAAAACGGTTCTATAAAGAAGATGGTTTTTTCCGACTTCAACCAGAAAACTCTTCAATGGACCCGATTATTGTAGAAAGTGTCTCTGTTCTTGGGAAAGTGGTTGGTTTATATCGTAACGTCCACTAATCAATCATATGAAAAAGCATCCAAATCTATTCTAATTAAATAGATTTGAATGCTTTTTTATTTTGAGTTATTTGATTTTTACGTTTAAGATCAAATAATTTCCGGATTTTTTTGTTACGCAGTCAATATAACATCTGCTTGAATCACACTGCCAAATGTATGATTAGATTTCTATTTTTTAAGAGTGGTGAAGATATTTTAGTTGTTGGCTTATTAGGATATGTTATTGGATTTTTAGACAGTTATTTAAAACTTCAAAAATCTGATTTAAAAATCTTATTCAATTAAATTAAAGTGTGCTTTAGCTCAACAACAAAAAATAATATTGTTGTGGTAAATGAGGTCATTTGTTGTACAAAAAGGATAGACGAATAAAGGAATTCTCCCTGTTCATCTATCCTTTTTCTTTTAAACCTATAAATTGTGACGGCTCTCTTTGTGTGCCTTACTATTTAACTGTTATTACTTTCTTTGTTTTTACTATTTCTTCACCATTGATTTGTTTTACATATAAAGTCAATGTATAGTCACCTTTTTCTGTCGGTGCTTTAAATGAAGCTGACTTTGAGGAAGAATAGTCTTTGATTATAGTCTCTTTATTTGTGTATCTTACTTTATATGTGTATTTATATTGTAAGTAACCACCTTTAGCTGATGCTTTGATTGCAACTGCTTCAGTTGGTTTGAAGGTCGTCTTAGGTGTTTCTAGTTTTAATTTTGATGGTGTTACTGCTTTGATGACTTTGATATAAAGTAAGTCGTAGTGTTGACCGTCATCCTCATGTTTAACTATATTTTTAATATGGTAAGCCCCTACTTTCTTCCCAGTAAAGGTATAAGAATGGTGGTCAGGAATTACACCATTGACAGGTGGCATTGCCCAATTATAGTAAGGGTCATCAGGTCCTTTTATATACACATCCAACCATTCATCCATTGCAGGTGTTATGACCGTAGATACTCCTTGAGGAAGAATGTCTCCTTTGGAAGAATTAAGTTTATGCCATACTCCTGTACCATAAGCTGCATCAGTTATCATCGATTCTATATCTAATCCCTCTTTTGGTAATCCCTTAACTGCTTTGATTTCTACAATATACTCTCCTTTTACCATTTTAGAACGTGTTGTTGTTCCATATTCACCCTGATATAAGTAAACTTCAGTTGGTTTGCTTACTACTTTTCCTTTTGAGTTCTTTATGGTTACTGTTATTTTGACTTTTGTATTTTCTGTTGTGTCTTGTTTTTGATTCTCTGGTAGAATGCTACTTGTCATGAATTTTGGTAGTAGGTAGTCTTTTGTTCCTACTTTGACTTTGTATTTAATAGTTTGACCATTCTTGATGTGTTTTGTGTCGTATTTGACAAAAGGTAAAGATGGAATTGATTGAGTTGTTTTCGATTGTGTTGTCTTTGCTTCTACATTGAAAATTGGTGTTGCAGTCAATAAAGATAAACCTAAAATTGCTGTTGATGCTAGTAATAATGTTTTTTTGAATAACATAATGTTCCTCCTAATTTATTTTAATTTAGTATAAATCATCCATTACATATTGAATAGACACTATAGTATAGTATCGTTTATAAAAATTCAAATTTAATTAGCTATATGAAATAAGTTCGATGAGTACATAAAAGAAAATCAATAATTAAAAAAGCGTAAAATTTTTGTGGGCAAATCGTGGATAAAATAAAAATATTGCCCACGAACTAATATTTCGTGAGCAAATAAAAAAGCGTTGAGGCTTACAGCCCCAACGCTTTATATCTTAATACATTTTCATGTATTGGTCACGTTCCCATTGATGTACTTGAGTTCTAAACATATCGAATTCGATTTCTTTTGCTTCACGGAAGTTAGCATAGATATGAGAACCAAGAGCATCTTGGATTACTTTATCTTCTGCAAGAGCAGCAAGAGCATCATTTAAGTTAGCTGGTAAGTTACCGATACCTGCTTCAGCACGTTCTTCAGCATTCATCACATAAATGTTACGATCTACTGCTGGAGGTGGTGTAAGTTGTTGTTCGATACCATTTAAACCAGATTCTAAGATAACTGCCATAGCTAAGTATGGGTTAGCAGCTGGGTCAACTGAGCGCACTTCAATACGAGTAGATAGGCCACGAGAAGCTGGAATACGAATTAATGGTGAACGGTTTTGAGCTGACCATGCGATGTAGCAAGGTGCTTCATAACCAGGTACTAAACGTTTAAATGAGTTTACAGTTGGGTTAGTTACTGCAGTGAAACCTTTAACGTGTTTTAATACACCTGCCATAAATTGATAAGCAGTTTCGCTTAATTGTAAATCTGCTGATTCATCATAGAAAGCATTTTCTTTACCTTTGAATAATGAAACGTTACAGTGCATACCTGAACCATTTACACCGAATAATGGTTTTGGCATGAATGTTGCGTGTAAACCATGTTTACGGGCAATTGTTTTTACAACCAATTTGAATGTTTGAATGTTATCACAAGCAGTAATTGCATCCGCATATTTGAAGTCAATTTCGTGTTGACCTGGAGCTACTTCATGGTGAGATGCTTCAATTTCAAAGCCCATTTCTTCAAGTTCAAGCACGATATCACGACGGCAGTTTTCACCAAGATCTGTTGGAGCTAAATCAAAGTAACCGCCGTGGTCATTTAACTCAAGAGTTGGTTCGCCTTTTTCATCTAATTTAAATAAGAAGAATTCAGGTTCAGGTCCTAAGTTGAAGCTTGTGTAGCCCATTTTTTTTGCACGGTCTAAAATGCGACGTAGGTTGTTACGTGGGTCCCCTTCAAAAGGAGTTCCATCAGCTTTGTATACATCACAGATAAAACGGCATACAGTACCTTTGCCTGTTGTCCATGGGAATACAATAAAAGTATCTAAATCTGGATATAAGTACATATCAGATTCTTCAATACGTACGAAACCTTCGATTGAAGAACCATCAAACATCATTTTATTATCAAGTGCTTTTTCTAATTGGCTTACTGGAATTTCAACGTTTTTGATGGTACCTAGGATATCTGTGAATTGTAAACGAATAAATTTAACTTCTTTTTCTTCTACAAGTTTACGAATATCGTCTTTTGTGTATTTTCCCACACTAATCACTCTCCTATAAATATGCAATAAATTTTATAATACTCGACTCTTATGAAAAGAATCGAGATAAATCACCTTGACGAATTGAGGATTTCTGCATTCTCTGTGCTTGTTGCATTTCTTCTCTTAGAATACGTCTTAAATCATCATCTGTAATATCAGTTTTAGTTTGCTGTGCCAATACTGGCTCATTCTTCATTGCGAAGACTTTCTTGATACCTGCCATGTTAATGCCTTGATCTAGCAAATCTTTAATTTCTAGTAAAACATCAACATCATTCAATGAAAACATCCGGCGATTACCTTCCGTTCTTGCAGGTGTGATTAGCTCATGTTCTTCGTAATAACGAATTTGGCGAGCGCTTAAATCAGTTAGCTGCATGACTATACTGATCGGTAGTAAAGGCATGGTCTTACGTATTTCCTTACTCATTTCCCTTCACCTTACCTTTCACAAGATTTATAATACACGATGTTAGTTTTCTTGTCAATATGATGTTAGGATTTCTTACATTTATTTTTAATTATTAAAAAAAGCCCGTCAACATTGAGTTAACGAGCAAAATATAAATGCTGAAGCGCCTCATCCAGACCTGAAAATCACAAAAGCTTTCGGTTTTCGACAGTGAAATTATTTCAAGGAAGATAGCCTAAGTTCGGCGACATCCTGCTGCAACGGCTATCGGGTACGTATCCTTAAGGGTCTAGCGCGTGAAGTCAGATAGTTCTAGAATATTTCTAGCATGCTAAATCAGCTTTGTAAATTTTGAACAGCATTTAATATGGCATACTTTACATGCTCATATGTTAAGCCACCTTGTACGTAGGCAGTATAAGGTGGACGAATAGGGCCATCAGCAGATAGCTCAATACTTGCACCTTGTACAAATGTACCTGCAGCCATAATCACATCATCTTCGTAACCTGGCATTGGGGCCGGTTCTGGAGCAAAATGTGCATTGACCGGTGAGTTTGCTTGAATAGATTGACAGAACTGAATCATTTGTTCTGCTGTTTTAAATGATACAGATTGGATTAAGTCTGTACGTTTCGCATCATAACGAGGGGCAGGCGTCATTCCAATTTCTTCTAGAATGGCAGCTGTAAAGATGGCACCTTTTAAAGCTTGTGCCACAACATGTGGCGATAAGAAAAATCCTTGATACATATCCGTAAGTGCATTTAAGGAAGGACCTGCTTCTGCACCGATACCAGGAGATGTCATGCGATATGCACATTGCTCAACATATTTGGCTTTACCAGCTATATAGCCACCTACTTTTGCAAGGCCACCACCAGGATTCTTAATTAAAGAACCTGCCATTAAATCAGCACCCAGTTCTGTCGGTTCTACTGCATCGACGAATTCACCATAACAATTGTCTACGAAAATAATGGCATCTTCTTTAATAGCACGGATCTTTTTGATCATGTGAGCGATTTGTTCTATTGTAAACGAAGGTCTTGTTGCATAACCTTTTGAACGTTGAATGGCAATTACTTTCGTTTTATTTGATACTACCTTTTTGACAGTTTCCCAGTCAATATCTTGGTCATCTATTAAGTCAACATGTCGATAACTAATGTTGAAGTCTTTCAAAGAGCCTGTATCTTTGTCCCCGCCGTCTACGATAGATTGTAATGTATCGTAAGGTTGACCAGTCACATAAATTAGTTCATCTCCTGGGCGCAAAACACCAAAAAGACTAAGCGTAATCGCATGTGTACCAGAAATTATTTGTGGACGTACTATTGCTGCTTCAGCACCAAATGTTTCGGCATATACACGTTCTAAATTATCACGACCTTCGTCATCATAGCCGTAACCAGTTGAAGGATAAAAGTGACTTTCACTAACATTATTATTACGAAAAGCAGAAAGCACTTTTTGTTGGTTATAAAAAGCCATTTCATCAGCTTGATTCAAATAAGGTTTCACTTTTTCCTCTATTTTTTTTGATAAGGCTAAAGTTTCTTCTGTTAAATTGGACACATATGCCATCTCTATCGACTCCATTTCTAAATTAAGTCCTATTTAATCTTATCAATTCTTTCTAATTCGTCAACTATTCGTCTCTATTCGGCACTTCAAGTCTAGTTTTAATAAAATACGGATTTAATCTCTTCTATTAGAATTACTATTGATTTCTTCAAAAAGAGCAAACAAAAAGACGATTCACTCAAATGGTGATCGTCATTTTGCATACCAGTATTATTAGTAAGTAGAATTAGAATTCTAATTCCCCTTCCCAAGAACTCATGCCGCCTTCCATATTTGTTACATCATAGCCTAGTCCATCTAAATAAGAGCATGCACTAAAACTACGACCTCCAGCATGGCACACGAATATATATGGTGTGTTTTGATCTAATTCAGCCATTCGTTCAGGAATTTGACCTAAAGGAATGTGGATTGCACCAGGAATAATACCATTGGCTACTTCTTCATCTTCACGAACATCAACAATATGTAAATCTTCGTTTGCATCTAGTTTTTCTAATACTTCTTCAGGGGTAATTGTTTTCATTCATTAAATCCTCCATTTTCAATCTATCTATAGTATATATTGGGATTTGCAATTGAGCTACTTTTTTAAAGAATCTCCTCCATGTATAATAAAAAGCCATTCTATAACAAATTTAGTTACGAAACGGCTTCTCATGATCAAAAATCTATAATGCTTTAAAAAAGGTATAGCGAATTACTCAACTTCTTGTTGTAAATCTACAGACTTTGATGGAGAAAATGTTGATATCGCATGTTTGTAAATCAAATGTTGTTTGCCATCTACTTCAAGTAATACAGTAAAATTATCGTAGGAACGAATTGTTCCTTTTAACTGAAAGCCATTTAATAAGAAGACGGTAACGAAAATACCGTTTTTACGTAATTGGTTTAAATACGTATCTTGTAAATTCATTGATTTCATGAAGATCCCCCTTAACCTCTGTAATAGTATTGTATATTCGCCTTTTCTAGTGAATTTCCTTTATTTTTGTAAAATATTATCAATTATTTTTATTGTACCCAATTGTGCATCATACCAATCAATATCCATCTTATTTCTGAAATAAGTAAGTTGACGTTTGGCATAACGACGTGAATTTTGTTTTAATTGATCGATTGCTTCATCTAAAGATACTCGACCATCCAAATATGCATAAATCTCTTTATAGCCGATTGCTTTAATTGATTGCACATCTCGAATTCCTCTATTGTAAAGACCTTTCACTTCCTCTAATAGACCTTTTTCCATCATCATATCGACTCGCTGATTAATCCGATTGTATAACAGTTCTCTATCCATATTTAGTCCGACTATTCGATGCTTATAGAGTGGGGTATTTCCAAGATGCTGTTCCACATCAGATTTTTGTATATCACTGTGTTCAGCCATTTCTAATGCGCGAATAACACGTCTTGTATTATTTGGATGAATCTCTGCTGCTGTTTTTGGGTCAACTGCTGCTAATTTTGCATGCATTGCTTCGGGACCGACTTTTGCCAATTCTTGATAATACGCTTGACGCACAGTATCATCAATTTTCTCTTCTGTAAAACGAAAATCAAATAGCACCGCTTGAATATAAAGTCCAGTTCCACCAATGATTATTGGAAATTTCCCTTTTGCTCGAATTTCGTCAATTTTGGCACGGACTAGTTTTTGATAATCTGCAACAGAAAAGGTATCAGTAGGTTCTTTTATATCTAGTAAGTGATGCGGAATTCCTTCCATTTCTTCAGGTGTTATTTTAGCAGTTCCGATATTTAGTTCTTTATAAACTTGCATCGAATCCCCATTAATAATTTCACCGTCAATTGCCTTTGCTAGTTCGATACTTAGTGCTGTTTTTCCAACAGCTGTTGGACCAACTATTGCAATAACATCTAATTCTTTTTGTAACATTCTTTTTTCTCCAACCATTGTATTATCGTTTGAAACACTTGCTCTTTATTGGTTTCGTTTAAAATTTCATGTCGCATACCTTCAAAAAGTTGTACGGTAACATCATGTAAACCGCATTTTTGCATTTGCTTTGCTACACGCCATATCCCCTTTGTAAATCCACCAACTGGATCATCAGAGCCACTAATAAGTAGTATAGGTAAATCATTCCGGATACGTTGTACTTCCTGTCGTTTTGACAATGTAATAATGCCTTGCAAAAAATCTACATAAAATTGATTTGAAGAGATAAAACCACAGTCTTCATCTGCTATATATTTTTCTACTTCTTTAGCATCTGTACATAACCAATCAAACTTCGTTTCCGGTTTTTGAATCGCATGATTAAAATTACCAAAAGAAAGCTTATCCATAACGCTACTTTCTTCAGCTTTCCCTCTAATTTTTGCTAAATATTTTGCGAGATTTACACCAGCATAATGCTCAATGCCGACAGCTCCTGATCCACAGTAAATCGCTTTATCCAGTTCCGCGCTATATAATTCTGTGTATCTTCTCGCGATAAACGAGCCCATACTATGTCCAAATAAAATCATAGGTGGTAGATTCCGATTTTGTCGTACTGCATTTGTCACAGTCTTAACATCCTCAACTACTTTTTCAAAACCATTTTGTTCACTAAAAAATCCTTTTGTCGCTTGATTTAGTTTTGCAGTTCTACCATGACCACGATGATCATGCATTGAAACTAAATATCCTGCATTTGTTAAAATTTCAGCGAATGGAACATATCGTTCATGATGCTCAGCCATACCATGTAGAATATGAATATGACCCTTCGCTGTTGTTAATGGTTCATACACAGAAACCGCTAGATGATGATGATCCCTTGAAGAAACTGTCATTTGTTCTTTATTCATATAATTCCTCGCTAGCAAAATGGGATGCGTCATATAAAAACTCTTCTAGTTCTTTATGATATTGTTGCTCTTCACCAGGCGAGTAATGTAAATATTTACTCATTATTCTAGTAACTGATTGTTTATATTTTTTCACACTACTTATATTAAAGAACATTCTAGAAGAACGACGAACAAAGAAATCTACTGGTGTATAAGCCATTTCATATTGAATTGAATAGATCAACTGTGCATGTAAATCTAAAGGTAATTGTTGGTCGCCTTCTTGCACATCTAAGGTGTGAATAATACGAAATAGATCATCAATATTTGTACCATAACAACGTACTAAGTGATAGGCTTCATCAAAAGTTAAACCATAACGCGTACCTTCTTGTGCTTTGTAATGTGTATATGCATCAAAGTTTTGGGAATTAATACCCTTTGCTCCAGATAGAGATAATTCGGCAGTAACACATGGCCCAGCTTTTTTAAATTGTTTGCGTGAAACAATTTTATCGACAATTTTTTCTGCCATTTTACGATAACCTGTTAACTTCCCGCCGGCAATCGTCAACAGACCTGTAGAGGATTCCCACACTTCATCTTTTCTAGAAATTTCAGATGGATCTTTTCCTTCTTCATAAATAAGAGGTCGTACACCTGCCCAACATGATTCTACATCATTTAAAGAAACATCAATTTCTGGGAACATATAATGAATCGTTTCTAGTAAATAATCTATGTCATCATCTGTAGCTACAGGTTTAATGGGATTATCATCAAAAAAAGTATCCGTTGTTCCTACATATATTTTCTGATCGCGAGGTATTGCGAATACCATTCGACCATCTGGAGTATCAAAATAAACCGATTGCTGTAACGGGAATCGTGATTGATCAATAACAATATGAACACCTTTTGTTAATCTCAGTTTCTTGTTGTTGTCGATTTTATCTTTTTGACGCATTATATCAACCCACGGACCCGTAGCATTGACAACAGTATTTGCTTGCAATGACCATGTTTTTTGAGAAACTTGGTCATGTACTCTAGCACCAACTACTTTTTTGCCATCATAAACAAAATCTTCTACCTTCGCATAATTTAAACATACAGCTCCTAGCTCAACCGCTTTTTTTAATATTTCAATTGTTAAACGAGCATCGTCTGTACGGTATTCAACATAATAGCCTCCACCTTTAAGGCCGTCTTGTTTTAATAATGGTTCTTTTGCTAACGTTTCTTTTGGTTTTAGCATGGAACGTCTTTCTGATTTTCTAACGCCAGCTAAACTATCGTACATTTTCAAACCAAGAGATGTTGTTAAAGGTCCAAATGTACCTCCTTTATAGAAGGGTAATAACATCCATTGAGGTGTTGTAATATGAACGCCGTTTTCATAGACAATTTCTCTTTCTCTACCCGTCTCCTTAACTACATCAACTTGCAATTGCTTTAAGTAACGTAAACCACCATGCACTAATTTTGTAGAACGACTTGAAGTTCCTGCAGCAAAGTCTTGCATTTCAACTAATGCTACAGATAATCCTCGAGATATAGCATCTAGCGCAATACCAGCACCAGTTATACCTCCACCTACAACTAAAATATCGAATGAATAGTTGTTTAATACGTCAATAATTTGATCTCTTTTTGCAGCTGAAAACACGTAAGACTCCTCCTCTGACATCCATGCATTACATTACTCGTTTAAACATTTTCTCGATTTCATATGTTCTAAAGTGAACAATTACAGGTCTACCATGTGGACAAGTAAATGGATTAACTCTTATTTTCAAATCTTGTAATAGTCTCTCCATTTGTGGTTTATCCAAATAATGATTGGCTTTAATGGATCGTTTACAACTCATCATAATAGCTGCCGCTTCACGTAATTTCTTTATATCTGTTTTACGCTCTTTTAAAACCTGTTCGATTAATTCTTCAATAATTTCTGATTCAAAGTCTTTTGGGAACCAGGTTGGATGCTCTCGTACTACAAATGAGTTTTGACCAAATTCCTCGAGATAAACCCCTACTTCTTCTAAAGCTTTCGCATTTTCACGTAATGTTAATGCTTCATCAGCTGAATAATGGAAAGTTAGTGGTAATAATAGCGATTGGCGTTCATCTGAATTTACTTCTCCAACCTTATCTTTAAAATATTCATATTTAATACGTTCTTGCGCTGCATGTTGGTCGATTAAGTAAAAACCATCTACACTTTGAGCAACAATATACGTCCCATGAATTTGCCCCACAATTTCAAGTTCCGGGAATGGATCTTTTGATGTTTCATCTGGAACAATTTCTTCTAGCTCTACTTCATCTTCTGACCACACATCCACTTGATTTGAACCTAGATTATTTATTCCTTGTGACGCTTTAATCTCTTCCCAACTTTCCTCTACTGCGAAACCTTTAGCTGGCTCTGTATTAACTACACCTTCTTTAGAAATCGGTGAAAAATCTAGGTCATTTATTTTTTCCTCTTTTTTCGGTTTCTCATTGAATTGGGGCATATTCGTTGTATTGTAATTAATTGTTTTCCAAAAGTTAATTTGTTCTGAAGATGCTTCTGGTTTCTTCTTTTTCTGAGCAATTTCCGGCACTTGCATCGAATTACGAATTGCTTTATGAAGAGATTCCTCAATTAACTGCATTAAATCTGCTTCTTTACTTAAACGAATTTGCTGCTTTGCGGGATGTACATTGACATCTGTTAAATACGGATCTCCTTCTATATGGATCACCGATATAGGAAATCTACCGATTGGCAAAAATGTATGATAAGCATCAATGATCGCTTTTTGAATTGTATAATGACGTACCCAACGACCATTCACAAAGATCGACATATAATTTTTAGAGGCTCTTGTGATTTCTGGAATTGTTGCGTAACCTGTTATTTTATAGTCTTTCGATTCACCTTCAAAACGAACCATTTTCTTGGCATTTGCTACTCCATAAATTGCCGCTAATACTTGGCGCAAATCACCACGCCCATTTGTTTGCAATAATTCATGCTCATGATGTGTTAACTTAAATGCAATAGTGGGATAGCAGAGTGCTAACCGATTCATCAAATCAATCGTATGACCAAGTTCTGTTTGAATCGTTTTCATATATTTTAAACGTGCTGGCGTGTTGAAAAACAACTGAGAAACAGTAATATCTGTTCCTTTGCGAAGAGAGCCAGGTTTTTTGTCGATGACATGACCACCTTCAAGATGCACTTCAATTCCTGCTTCACCATTAGAAGTTATTAAATCTACTTTCGATACAGAAGCGATACTTGCTAATGCTTCCCCACGGAAACCCAGTGTTCGAATACGAAATAAATCATGCTCATTATTAATTTTACTTGTTGCATGTCTTTGAAATGATATTAGCGCATCATCTTCATCCATCCCGCACCCATTATCAATTACTTGAATAGAAGTCATTCCGGCTTCTTCTAATACCACTTCAATTGAGGTACTGCCTGCATCAACGGCATTTTCAACTAATTCTTTGACTACAGAAGAAGGGCGTTCAACCACTTCACCTGCTGCAATTTTATTGGACAAAAATTCGTCCATTATATGAATATGCCCCATTTTAGGCACCCCCTATTTTTGTAATAATGATTGTTGCAATGTATAAACAAGTTGCAATGCATCCATTGGTGTTGTACCAGATACATTTAAACGTTTTAATTTTTCAAGTACATCTTTTTCAGCATCTGATAATTCAGGTACTGTTACTTCTTTAACAACAGGTTCTTCCTCTTCAAAGAGAGATAGTTGTGTTTCTGGTTCTTCACGGACGGTTGACACCTCTTGCTGTGGTACTTCTTCTACCGTTACAACTGCTGCAGCTACTTCTTTATGACGAAGTGTTGGTTCCACATCTGTTGCTTCAAATTCAGCAAGCAATACGCGCGCACGTTCAATGATTGGTTTCGGTAATTCCGCTAACTCTGCTACATGAATACCATAACTCTTATCAGCTGGGCCACTCTTTACTTTATGCAAGAACACAACTTTGCCATCTTGTTCAGTAGCTGATACATGAACATTTTGAAGACGCTCTAATTCATTTTCTAATGTAGTAAGTTCGTGATAGTGTGTAGAGAATAGTGTGTTTGCCCCAATTCTATTATGGATATATTCCATCATGGATTGAGCCAACGCCATGCCATCATAGGTAGATGTTCCACGTCCAATTTCATCAAATAATAATAAGCTGTTAGCAGTAGCATTTGTAATGGCATGTTGAGATTCTAACATTTCTACCATAAAGGTACTTTGGCCACCTGCTAAATCATCTGCCGCTCCAATACGGGTGAAGATTTGATCAGTAATTGGTAGTTCAGCTTCATCGGCTGGTACGTAGCAACCCATTTGCGCCATCACTGTAATTAGGGCAACTTGACGCATATACGTACTTTTCCCCGACATGTTAGGACCTGTAATGAGCATCATATTTTGGTCGGTATTTAAAATACAGTCATTTGGTACGTACAGTTGTTTATTCATCATTTTTTCAACAACAGGGTGACGGCCATTGACAATTTTCAATGCACGTCCTTCATGGAATGTTGGTTTTACAAAATGATACTTTTCAGTTACTACAGCAAAGCTTGTGAAGACATCCAGTTCACTAATATCAGATGCCAATGCTTGAAGACGTGGAATAAATTGTTTTAAGTACTCACGAATTTCAGTGAACAATTGATATTCAAGTACTAAACTTTCCTCTTCCGCATTTAAAATGATGGCTTCTTTTTCTTTTAATTCTTCTGTAATATATCTTTCAGCATTTGCTAATGTTTGTTTTCTTTCATAACGAGTAAGGTCTACAGATTGGATATTCGATTTCGTCACTTCGATATAGTAACCAAATACACGGTTATAACCGATTTTTAAATTTTTAATACCAGTAACTTCACGTTCTTTTTGCTCTAATTGGGCAATCCAGTCTTTTCCGTTCCGAGATGCATAACGTAATTCATCTAGTTTTTCATTGAATTCTTCGCGTATTACATCCCCTTCTTTAATAGAAATCGGAGGATGGTCTGTAATGGCTTTACTTAAATAGCTTTCAACATCCTCGCATAAATCGAGTGTTTGACCTAGAGGCACTAGATGTTCTTTGCCAGAATTGTTTAACTGATCTTTAATCGCAGGTACTTGTCTTAAAGATTCACGTAATTGTGCAAGATCACGACCACCTACACTACCAAATGCCACACGACCTGCTAATCGTTCTAGATCATAAACTTTTTTCAACAGTTCTTGTAATTCTGCACGGAGGAAATAATCTTCCAATAAATCCGTTACGATACTTAATCGTTTTTCGATTGCTTTTCGGCTCGCCAATGGTTGGTGAAGCCATTGTTTTAATTTACGACCACCCATGGCTGTCGCTGTTTCATCCAAAAGCCATAATAATGTGCCTTTTTGATCTCCACCACGCAGTGACTGGATTAGCTCTAAATTACGTTTGGAATTTGTATCGATATTCAAATAATTTTTCACTTCATGGTAAGTAAATGGTTGAATATGTGATAACGAGCGCATTTGTGTACGTTCAAGATAACGTAATAAAATGCGACTTGCTTCGTGTAATTCTTCTGGTGCTTGTTTCAAATATTGCAGGCTAGTTGCTTCAGTCATACCTTCATTTTCAAGCGAAAGTACAATTGAATAGGTATCAGCTAATTCTTGTAACTCTGCAAATAATTCATCTTTCACCACTAATTCGCGAATATCAAATGCTTGTAGTTGTTGGATTAAATCTTTTTTATCGCCTTCCACATATGTAGTGGTGGATTCACCAGTCGATAAATCAAGATAGCTAAAAGCAAATTCATTATCCTTTAATTTTGTGCTTGCTGCGATAAAATGATTGGATTTTCCATCAATCGCTTTGCCTTCCATAATCGTTCCCGGTGTAATAAGTTGAATGACTTCACGTTTAACGACACCTTTTGCTAATTTTGGATCCTCAGTTTGTTCACAAATCGCTACTTTATATCCTTTTTGTACAAGTGTTTCGATATAATTTGGTGCAGAATGATGTGGTATACCACACATTGGAATACGTTCTTTCATACCAGCATCTCTACTTGTTAATGTAATTTCTAAAATTTGTGATGCTTTCAATGCATCATCAAAGAACATTTCATAAAAATCTCCTAAACGGAAAAATAAAAAAGCATCTTGATAGTCTGCTTTTACTTGTAAATATTGTTGCATCATAGGTGTGTAAGCCATATTATTACCTCTCCTGTGTTCCTATATCTTATCTTTATTATAACAAATCAAAGTCAAAAAATCGTTTTTGACTTATTATAGAAAGTATTTCCACTAACCTATTTTGTTGTTTATTTGTATAAACTGTACAGAATAAAAAAAGACAAAATAATATAAAACTCTTCTTTTTTCGAGGTATTCCTTTTCTTAAGTCTATAAGTCCAGTAAAATAGAGCGCGAAGAAATATTTTTTCTGATATAATGATTCAAAAAGAAAAAAAATTCATTTTATAATGTTTTTATATAAAGGAGAATCCATCGCAATGTCAAAAATGTCTTATTATCTAGGCGTTGATATTGGTACTACTTGCACGAAAGCTGTTTTATTTGGTAACAATGGCCAAGTAATAAGTATGCATCATGCAGGGTATCCACTCTATAGTCCTACTCCGAATGTTGCTGAACAAAATCCAGATGAAATTCTACATGCTGTGAAAGAAGCTATTCGTATTGCTATTCAAAAAAGTAGTATCGACGTAAATAATTTAAAACTCGTTTCATTCAGTGCAGCTATGCATAGTGTGATTGCAATTGACAAAAACGGTAAACCGTTAACAAACTGCATGACTTGGGCAGATACCCGTGCAACTGATTGGGCAGACAAAATAAAAAATGAAATGAATGGTCATGAAATTTATAGACGTACAGGTACGCCCATTCATCCTATGTCCCCTCTTTGTAAAATTACTTGGTTAAGTCATGAAAAACCTGAGATTTTCAGCCAAACATATAAATTTATTAGTATGAAAGAATATGTATTCCACAACTTTTTCGATCGCTATATTGTAGACCATTCGATTGCTTCCGCTACTGGTATGTTCAATCTACAAAATCGCGATTGGGATGAAAACGCTTTAGAAGTTGCTGGTATTACAACTGCTCAATTGTCTGAGCTGGTACCAACCACTTATTATCTTGATGGTTTAAAAAAAGACATTGTTGCTGAAATTGGTATACCTTCTCATATCCCATTTGTCATCGGTGCAAATGATGGTGTACTTTCAAATCTTGGTGTTAACGCAATTGATCCAGGAGTTGTCGCTGTCACAATCGGTACGAGTGGTGCTATCCGTACCGTAACAGATCACCCTGTAACAGATCCAAAAGGCCGGATTTTCTGCTATGTGTTAACAGACAAGCATTGGGTTGTAGGCGGTCCAGTAAACAATGGCGGTATGACTTTTAGATGGGTACGTGATGAATTGGCAGCTTCTGAAGTAGAAACGGCTAAACGATTAGGAATCGATCCATACGATGTGTTAACGAAAATTGCTTCGAATGTAAATCCAGGTTCTGATGGATTATTATTCCATCCGTATTTAGCCGGCGAACGTGCTCCATTATGGAATGCGAATGCCCGTGGATCATTCTTTGGATTAGGATTACATCATAAGAAAGAGCATATGATCCGTGCCGTACTAGAGGGTGTTATTTTCAACTTATATACGGTCTTTATCGCATTACAAGAAGTAATTGGCATTCCAAAGAAAATCCAAGCAACTGGTGGTTTTGCGCGTTCTGAATTATGGCGCCAAATGATGGCAGATATTTTCAATCAAGAAGTTTCAGTACCTGAAAGCTTTGAAAGCTCATGTCTTGGAGCAATTGTTCTTGGTATGTATGCATTAGGTGAAATTGACGACTTCTCTATTGTTTCAGAATGGGTAGGCTCAACTCATGTGCATAAACCAATCCCAGAAAATGTAGACGTTTATGTTGAACTGATTCCCATCTATATTCGTATTTCTCGATTACTTGAGCAAGAATATCATGATATAACTAAATTCCAGGAAAAACGGGTAAAATAATAGTCATTTATGTTTCTTGAACAACTAAGAGCAATACTACTCATCAGTAGCGTTGCTCTTTTTTTGTAATTTTTGTCTTAATAAAATGTTTATTTCATTATATATTCGATAACTTTTGGAAAATATTTTGATAAAGGCTGATTAGTATCAACTTTTAAGGTTTCAAAATTGTCAGGCTTTTTACTATTTTGAATCGTATATTCAAATGCTTCTTTTGAATGTATTTGCGGAATTTGACTTATGAGTCTCTCTCTTTTAGCTAGTCGATCATTGATTAAATTATAGTCATCTATGTAACACTCAATATATTTATATTTCACATTAAATCTTGCTGCTAATTCTACCCCTTTCTCAACTAGCTCTTCATAAAGACATGGGCTATCTAAAATCACACTCCGGCTTTGGGCTAAATAAAATTCAATTAACGCCCAATCAACATCGTACGCAATTTGTCCTGTAATCTGAAAATCAATAGCTTTTTCTGTTATAGAATTTATTAAAGCCGATTTTACAATATCATGATCTACAATAATCATATTTTCACGACTAGCAATTTCTTTTGCTAAAGTGGATTTTCCGGATCCAGGAAAACCAGACATTTGAATGAAGTACATTATCTCAAATCCCTTAACGATTTTTTCTATATATCACATGTTTTAAATGCTTCCAATCCTTATTAAGTTGTTCTTTTGATAGAATTTTCCATGGATTAAAGATCGTTTGCCCATGCTTATTGAAAAATAAATCTTCACCTAAATGATATGCTGCATGTTGAATAATGCTATTTTCATCTTCCCAGATGATAAGATCTTCGGGTTGAAGCTCATCACTCAAACATTCCTTGTAATGATAGTGCGCTAATTTTTCAAGAAATGTTTCTTGATGAATCCATTCATTGATAAACCAGGGTTGTCTACCTTTAGTAAGGGCATACACAACGGCAGCTAAACAGTTTGCACCTTGTACATGGCCAAATGTATTCGCAAAAGGCTCTAAATATGCAGGCAACCATTCTGGAGATGTAACACATTCTCCTTTATCCCACCATTCATAAATCATCGTTGTAAGTATATCTTCTTTACAAGATTGCGAAAGATTCTCCCACATAGATCGCTGAATTACAATATGTTCATTGATAACAAAACTTGTTGGAATATTATCCAATTGATGAACAAATGAAATTGGAATTACAAGTCCTCTTTCTAGCTGCACTTGAACTTTTAGTATGAATTGTCTTTGCTCTTCAGATATTGTTTCAATCCACTCTTTTTGTGCTATGACAACATAATTTGCATTTTTGACATTCCAATATTCATATGCATTCACATACTCTACTTGTCCATATGTACTGTGTTTATAAAACTCATTTATGGGCATCAACAAAACATCTGTAAAGTCAAATCCTTCATTAAATTGCTCAGTTGAAAAGAAAAATAAATCTTTCTCCGGTACATAGCTGTCCATCCATGAAAGTAAGTTTCGTTTAGTAGGCCTTATTTGCATTATGTATTCCTCCAAAGATTTTTTATTTTTAGGTATTCTCTATAACTTAAATTCAACTAATCTCAATTAATAATGGGATGAGATAAATTTAGTCTTCCAAGATTGCTTCACGTTATGTTTCCATTAGCTAAACCACTTTCTTATTTTCCATATTAATTACCATTATATCTATAAATGGAAAAACCAGATACATTTTTATGTAAATAAAGTGGCGGTGTATGCCCCGATACTCATACCGAAAAACTGGTTGCCGAGACCTCACAGAGAAATGGTTTTTGTGTCGAGTGTAGGCACAGTAATGGTATTCATTAGATATTTGGATGGCAGATCACAGCATTTGGTATAGAACTATAAAATTATTCATGCATTTGGTATAGAACTATAAAATTATTCATGCATTTGTTGGGAGACAAAAGCATGAATAAACTAGCATTTTTACAAAACAAAAAAGCCAGTTACCATACGAAATGATAACTGACCTATTCAATATTTAGAACTTATTTATTTCTTTTCAACAGCATGTCCGCCAAATTCATTGCGAAGTGCTGCGACTACTTTTCCTGTAAATGTATCTTCTTCTAAAGAACGATAACGCATCATTAGTGAAAGTGTTGTAACAGGAACTGGTGCTTTTAATTCAAGAGCAGTTTCAACTGTCCATTTACCTTCACCAGAAGAATGCATAATGCCTCTAATTTCATCTAGTTTTGGATCTTTAGAAAATGCATTTTGTGTTAATTCCATTAACCAAGAACGAATAACAGAGCCGTGATTCCACATTTCTGCAACTTTTTCATAATCGTAATCATATGGGCTTTTTTCTAATACTTCAAAGCCTTCTGCAATAGCTTGCATCATACCATATTCAATGCCATTATGAATCATTTTCAAGAAATGGCCACTACCTGATTTTCCAGCATATAAATAACCTTTATCTACACAGATGTCTTGGATAAATGGCTCGATTACTTTAAATGCCTGTTCTTCCCCACCAATCATCATACAAGCACCATTTAATGCACCTGATGTACCACCACTTGTACCGATATCCATGAAGAAAATTCCTTGTTGTTGCAAGTCTGCAGAAATTTGAATAGCTTCTTTATAATGTGAGTTACCACCATCAATTAAGATATCACCTGCATCAAGAATTCCTTTTAACTGATTTATAGTATTAATAGTAATATCACCAGCAGGTACCATCAACCAAATAACACGTGGTTTAGGAAGTGCATTGACCATTTCTTGTAATGAAGAAAAAGTTTTACCACCTTCAACTGTGAAATTTTTTGAAGCTTCCGTATTCACATCAAAAGCAAATACTGTATGTTTATGTTCCATTAAATTCAAACCAAGGTTATACCCCATTTTCCCTAAACCAATTAAACCGATATTCATCTATAGCGCTCCTTTTTCGTTTATATTCGATATTCGTGATTTCATTATACTAAAAATTATTTCTATATTAAATATAAATAGAGAAAAAAATTTTCTTTTTACTAATTATGCTATACTACAGGTACTATTATTATTTGAAAGGAACTCGTTTATGACACAAAATACAATTAAGAAAATAAGTTCTCTTTATCCTCGTTTAAGCGAAAAGGAAAAGAAAATTGCGGACTATATTCAAGGAGATCCATCTCATATTATTAATAAAACCATTAACGAGGTTTCTGCTGATTTAAATATTGCGGATGCAACTGTTTTTCGTTTTTGTAAGCGCTTAGGTTTTAAAGGATATCAGGCGATGAAGATTGCATTAGCATCTGAAGTAATTACACCAATCCAGCAATTTCACGAAGAAATTTCAGAGAATGATGATGAAAAAACGATCTTTCAAAAAATATTCAAATCAAATATTCAAACACTTGAAAATACAATGCATATTTTAGACGATGGATCCATTAAAAGAGCAGTATTGCTCATGAATCAAGCGAAGCATATTTATTTTTATGGTACTGGTGGTTCTGCTGTAATTGCGATGGATGCCTATCATAAATTCGTACGAACAGGCGTTAAATGCTTTGCTTTTGTCGATTCCCATTTCCAACTGATGTCCGCTTCACAATTGTCAACAGATGATTTAGCTGTAGTTATCTCGCATTCAGGACGCAATCGAGATACTCTTCAAATTTCAAAGACTGCTAAAGAACATGGTGCTTCTATGATTGCCATAACGGGCTTCCCTAAATCACCAATCGGTCAATTAGCAGATGTCGCTCTTTATACAAGTTCTGAAGAAACCGAATATCGCTCTGAAGCTTTATCTTCAAGAATTGGGCAACTAAGTATAATCGATGCACTATACGTTAATACAATGGTACAACATAAAGATGATGCAAATCATGCACTTGAAAAAATGCGTCATGCCATTTCACAAACTCGAATATGAGAAAATGGAGAAGACTTTGTGGTTCAAACAAAATCTTCTCCATCTCTTCCAAAAAATCCTCATTAACTATTAAACAAATGCGTTAAGTATTAATGCACACGCAAACGCCACGAATGAAAGAATTGTTTCTAAAGCTGTCCAAGTTTTAAAAGTTTCTTTAATAGATAAACCTAAATATTCTTTTACCATCCAGAAGCCAGCATCATTAACATGTGAGAACATTAAGGATCCAGCACCTGTTACGATTACGAGCAGTTCTAAGTTAACACCAGGCATGTTCGCAATTATAGGTGATACAATCCCTGCAGCAGTTGTAAGTGCGACTGTTGCCGAACCTGTCGCAATTCGAATCAACCCTGCAATTACGAATGCTAATACTAAAGGTGATACAGAGAAGTTTTGAGCTAGGTGACCGATTGTGTCACCAACACCACTCTCAATAAGAATTTGTTTAAATCCACCACCAGCACCAATAATTAAAACAATCGAACCAACAGGTACTAAGCAATCTTCTGTAAATTTCTTAATTGCTTTTTTGTCTTGTCCAAGTCTGAAACCAAGGAAATAATAAGCCGAGAATACTGAAATAAGTAACGCAATTAACGGACTTCCGATAAATGCAAATGCACCTTCAAGCGTTTTTCCAACATGCATATAGGGAGCCATTGTACCAAGAACCATTAAAATAACAGGAAGTAAAATTGAGAAGAATGAAATAAATGTACCTGGCATCTGATTTTCTGCTTTATCTTCTACATGCACGAATTCAGGCTCATCCTCAGGTATAACACGTTTGCTAATATATTTTGCAAAAAGTGGTCCACCAATAATACCAGCTGGAATTGCAATAATTAATGAATAAAGAAGTACTTTACCTAAATTAGCATTGTAAATTCCAATTGCAGCAACTGCACCAGGATGCGGTGGTACTAAACCATGTACAATTGATAATCCTGCGATTGCTGGTAATGCAATCAATAAGATATTTTTCTTAGAAGCTTTTTGAATTGAAATCACAAGTGGAAGTAAAATTAAAATCCCAACTTCGAAGAACACTGGAATCCCAATTACAAATCCAGAAAAGAACATTGCCCATGGTAATTTTTTTTCACCAAATACTTTGATAAAGAAATTGGCAATTCTTAAACCTGCACCAGATTCAGCAAGCATTTTCCCTAAAATTGCACCAAGTGCGATAATTCCAATTAAGTGACCAAGTGTACCGCCTACACCTGTTTCGTATGCTTTCACAATTTCATCTAAGTTCATACCAGTGAAAATAGCAAGGAAAAGACTAGCAACTAGTAGACTGATAAATGCATGCCATTTAAAAACTGATACACCGACTATAACAATAACTATTGCTAATAATGTGATAATTAATAAGTATGCGTCCATATTCTATCCCCCATGTCTCAAATATTCGCTTCACATAGAATGTAAGCATTTTCATTAGCCTTATTATACGGAAAAAAATTTCTTAAATCAATAACACTTCAGAAAAAAAATTCATCCTTTTACTACTGTTATTGAACAGTCTTACTTTTTATGCCCTAAAAATATACAGACTATATAAAAAAAGTCGGTGTAATGAAGCTACCGACTTTTTTCGCTTA
Source organism: Rummeliibacillus pycnus (assembly GCF_044359855.1). Classification (GTDB taxonomy): domain Bacteria; phylum Bacillota; class Bacilli; order Bacillales_A; family Planococcaceae; genus Rummeliibacillus; species Rummeliibacillus pycnus_A. The sequence goes on along the minus strand of NZ_CP132291.1, from coordinate 3,679,477 downwards.
CTTATGGAATGATGATGACTCTAAAGTACTTGATACATTTGATGAAGATGATGAGCTAGATGAGCTTGATCTATCTGATGATGAACTTGATGATGAGCTTTCATCTTCAAAATCCCATTCTTCTTCAAAATCTATTGGATGGATATTAATGCAGATCGTTGTTTCTCCTACTACTTCCGCTAATAACTCTCTTTCGATGGTGATAATAAAATGTTCACCGTCTGGTCCAATAACCGCTTCAATACAATTTGGTTGCTGTAAAACGCGGATATGCACCTCTTCTTTACCTGTTGGTTCTTCATCACGATAATGTAGTTTGATCCGTTCACGATATGGAACTGATTCAGAAAATACTGCAGTTTTGGAATGATTGTTGTATGCGTACCATACATTAATATCATACTTACCTGTTACTTCTACGAACTTTCCATTTTTCTTTGCTTGATAAGTATGATTGATCACCCAACAACCTAAAATACTTGATGGACTATTTGGTGGACGTAAAGTTTCACTACACTCCGTTCTTTTTTTGCCCTTTGCAATCACTGCTTTTGTCACAATATGACGTAACTGTTTCAGCATGATTCCTCCTTTGCTTCCGTTCACCACATCATATGCGGCTTTTGCCTAGGGGGTGCCTAATTCTTAGATAAAAAAATCTTATTCATATAAAACAATGTTGAGCTTTGACTCCCGAGCTTTTCATGAATAATTTTTTGACCTATATCAAATGTTGGTTACGGATATCAACAATCTAACGCATCCGTTCCTTGGCAACATTTACCTCCACACTCTATTCACAGAAAAAATCAGAATAGGCACGGTTAGCCCAGAGAGGCCGTGGAGGGCTCGAATCGAAATCATCCTTTCAGACTTTAAGATGTCGACATAGAGTGCGTTTTGAGGAAGATGGCTTAAGGGCGCCACCTCGTGTGACAGAGGTTTTTTGCGATTAGTGATCGCAAGAAAAATTGCTATCTAGTTCAAGTCTTATGAACAGCGAAGGGCTAAAGATTATAGAAAAAATAAAAAAAGGATGTCTAATAAGTGTAGAAGACCACTTATTAGACATCCTTTTTCTTATATGTTTATGAACAGCTTCCTGGCTGTGAGTTACGTACTTTAGAACCTGTTTCGCCACGTAATACGTCGCCACCTGTAGATTCAACAATTTCATCTGTCACATTATTAGCAATTGTATTAGATACAAGTTGTAATAAGTCATTAACATCGCCTTGTGATTGCTTGAATTCTTCAACAATAGGTATTGCATCGATTTCTTCTTCGATTTTTGCAATTTTTTCTTCAATTAAATTCAAGGCTTTTTCTTTACCATAATATTGGAAGTTTACAGCTTGTTTTTGTAAGCTTTTTAAGCTTGCAATTTTTTCACGGACAAATTGATTTTCATTAATCTGTGCTTCAGCACGTTTAAAGAAATCGACTTCCTCTGTATTCGCAATCATGTGTGCGACTTCACGTGCTTTTGCGATAATATCGTCTTTAGTAAATAATTCTGTCATCCTGCATTCACCTCTTGACTCGATACCACTTCGATCAATTCACCATGTAATGACCACGTTTTTGCTTCTGTCACTTTTACTTTTACAAGTTTTCCAATGACTTCTTTTGGTGCTACGAAGTTAACGAGTTTATTTTTTCTTGTATAACCAGCCAACACATTTGGATTTCTTTTACTTTCGCCTTCTACTAATACTTCAACAATTTGACCATCGTATTTCTTTAGAGCCTGGCCACAATATTCGTTTACAACATCATTTAAACGTTGTAGTCGATCTTTTTTTACTTCTAATGGTATATTATCTTTCATTTTCGCTGCAGGTGTACCTTCGCGAGGAGAATAGACATAAGTATACGCCATTTCAAAACCTACTTCTTTATAAAGGGAAATCGTTTCCTCAAATTGTTCTTCTGTTTCATTTGGGAATCCTACAATAATATCTGTAGTAAGTGCTACATCTGGTATAGCTGTTCGAATTTTACGTACTAATTCTAAGTAGCTTTCACGTGTATACTTACGTGCCATAATCTTTAACATATCACTAGAACCTGATTGTACTGGTAAGTGAATATGTTCTACTAGATTTCCTTTTTTCGCAAGTACTTCAATTAAATGATCATCAAAATCTCTAGGGTGACTAGTCGTGAAACGAATACGCGGAATATCAATTTTACGTAATTCGTCCATTAAATCTCCTAATCGGTAGTTTCGGTCATCAAAGTCTTTACCGTATGCATTGACATTTTGACCTAGTAATGTGACCTCTTTATAGCCCTGTGCTGCTAAGCTACGAACTTCTTGGATAATATCCTCTGGTAAACGGCTACGTTCTTTCCCACGTGTATATGGAACAATACAGTACGTGCAGAACTTATCACAACCATACATAATATTAACCCATGCTTTTGTATTACCTTTACGTACTTTAGGAAGGTTTTCAATTACATCGCCTTCCTTAGACCACACTTCAACAACCATTTCTTTTGATAGATATGCTTCATTTAAAATTTCTGGTAAACGATGAATATTATGTGTACCAAAAATCATATCTACTTGATCATACGTTTTTAAAATTTTCTTTACAACTGCTTCTTCTTGTGACATACAGCCACAAACACCAATTAGTAAATCTGGATTTTTTTGTCTTAATGGTTTTAAGTGACCTAGTTCACCAAATACGCGGTTTTCTGCATTTTCACGAATAGCACATGTATTCATTAAAATTACATTAGCTTCCTCAACATTTTCTGTTGGCTCATATCCTAATTGGATGAAAATACCAGCCATAACTTCTGTATCATGTTCGTTCATTTGGCAACCATATGTGCGTATTAAAAATTTGCGACCTGTTCCCATACCCATGAATTCTTCATCAATCTTAAAGTCATTGTGGTATTGTACGTCTTCTTTCCCGCGTTTCTTCGCGTCTTTTAAAGATGGCGCTGTATAGTCAGATTGAAAATATTTGCTATAGTCTTTTTCTGTTTTTGCAGTGGTAGATTTAGTAGTTTTTACTTGTTGACTAGCAAGTCGTTGTTCTTCATTCATCGGTATTCTCCTTTCGTTCGAGTACCCATTTACCTATTATACTGAATGATAGTCTATTCCTACAAGATATGAGTTTGAAATGTCTTTTATTAGACATAATGATTGCTTTTATATTAGTGGGAAATAGATAGTTAAAAAAATCGCCCATTCGTTTAGAATGAGCGATTTTACCTTTATAAAGAGTAAATTTAAAAGAACTTGAAATTATATAAACTCTTTCATCAGTTCATTTAATTCTTCTTCTTTGATCATAATGTCTGCTTTGTTAAGTGGTTCTTCATTGTAGCCAATAATTTTTTCTTGATATGAAGGTTCAGCGTCGTTTTGATAGATAATGCCTGTTACTAGACCTTCATGTTCCATTACAGTTTTCATCGCTTCAGCACGATTAGTTGAATCGTACCCTTCTATACTTGATAGTTTTGTAATGTGTTCTTTGAACCAATCATATGTGTTAACTTTGTTGTATGTCACACATGGGCTAAATACATTGATAAATGAAAAACCTTTATGTTTCATACCTGCTTCAATAATCGCTGTTAATTCTTTTAAGTCTGTTGAGAAACTTTGTGCAACAAAAGTAGCACCTGAAGATAGAGCGACTTCTAACGGTTTTAGTGATGGTTCAATTGCGCCACCTGGTGTTGATTTTGTAACAAAACCAGCAGCAGAGCGTGGTGAAGTTTGGCCTTTTGTCAAACCATAGATTTGGTTATCCATGACAACATAAGTGATATCAATATTACGACGGATTGAGTGGATTGTATGACCCATACCTATTGCAAAACCATCTCCGTCACCACCTGTAGCGATGACATTTAAATCACGGTTAGCCATTTTTAAACCTTGAGCAATTGGTAATGCACGTCCATGAATACCATGTAAGCCATATGAGTTAATATAACCTGATAAACGACCTGAACAACCAATACCTGAAACTACCGCAAGTTCATGTGGTTCGATTTCAAGGTTTGCTGCAGCACGTTGAATGGCAGCTTGCACTGAAAAGTCACCACATCCTGGACACCAGTTAGGTTTTACAGTGTTACGAAAATCCTTAAATGTTACCATCTGTTAGCAACTCCTTTACACGGTCAAGTAATTCCATTGGTAAGAATGGTGTACCGTCATATTTTGTTAAGTTTACAATTTTATCATGGTAACCCATGTTTAATTTCATAATATTAGCTAATTGACCTGTCGCATTATTTTCGACAACAATCACTTTTTTCGCATGATCGATTAATGACTTCATTTCTTCAACTGGGAATGGGTGAATTAAACGAATATGCGCATGGTTTGTTTTAATGCCTTCTGCATCTAACATTGGACGGATTTCTTCTAATGCACCTTTTGTAGAACCAAAACCTACAAGCAATACATCGGCTTCTTCGTTAGGTGCATCCGTAAATACTGGTGTATCAAAATGTACATGTTGTAATTTACGGAAACGTTTGTCCATTTGAGTTTTACGGTTTCCTGCTGCTTCAGAAGGCTTTCCTTCTTCATTATGTTCAACACCAGTTACATGGTGAATACCGTATTTTTGACCTGGGACCACTCGTGTAGAAATACCATCTTCTGTTACTGCATAACGTTTAAAGTATTGTTTATCTTCGATTTCTGGAAGTTCATCCATATTTAATTTACCACGGTTAATTGTAATCTTAGAGTAGTCAAATGGTTCAACAGTTTGTTTACCAAGTGATAATTGTAAATCTGACAGTACGATAACTGGTAATTGTAACTCATCTGCAATATTGAATGCTTGAATCATATCGTAGAATGCTTCTTCACCAGTTGATGGCGCAATGACTACTTTTGGAATTTCACCGTGAGTTCCATAAAGCATTGCCATTAAATCTGATTGTTCTTGTTTTGTTGGAAGACCTGTAGATGGGCCACCACGTTGTGTATCAACGACAACTAAAGGTGTTTCTGTCATACCTGCAAGACCAAGTGCTTCCATCATAAGTGAAAGGCCAGGACCTGCTGATGCTGTGAATGCACGTGCACCACCGTAGCTTGCACCAATAGCCATTGTAGCAGCTGCAATTTCATCTTCTGTTTGAATAACAGTACCACCAAATTTAGGTAATTTTTCAATTAAGTATTCCATAATTTCTGATGCTGGTGTAATTGGGTAAGCACTCATTATACGAGAACCTGCTGCAAGTGCGCCAAGTGCCATAGCTTCGTTACCAATCATGAATAAACGATGTTTGCCATCTCCGGGTTCAAGTTCGAATTTACCAACTTGATCTTTTAGCAATTCATCCATCATTTCATGACCTTTAGCGATTGCTTCCATATTCTTTTGTACAACAGCTTCACCTTTACGGCCGAAGATTTCATTGACAACACTTTGGAATACTTCATCATTAAGGTTCATAAGTGCAGCAGTTGCACCAATTGCAACCATGTTTTTCATAAGTGACGTACCAAGTTCAGTAGCAATTTCTGTAAATGGAACTACATATAATTCAGCTTGGCAATCTTCTGGTTTTTCAGGTTTAAATTTAGCATCCGCTAAAATTACTCCTTCAGTTGTTAATTCTTTATAGTTAACCTCGATTGTTTCTTGGTCAAATGCAACCAATATATCTAAATCATCTGGAATCGTATGTACAGTTGACGTACGTACGTTAATTTTATTATTCGTATGGCCACCTTTAATACGGGAAGAGAAATGGCGATATCCATATAAATGGTAACCTAAGCGGTTCATCGCAGTTGAGAAAATTTCTCCGGTACTTTCAATACCTTCCCCCTGTTGCCCACCGACTTTCCATGAAAGCTGATGTAACATTTATCAACATCTCCTTAATATATATTAACGTCTAAGCTTTTTATCCTTCATAATTTTATCATGAACATGCGTATGAAACTATTGTTATTAGATGATTTCACTGAAAATCAGACCTTTGACGGAAAAGATTATTTATAAAATTGTAGTGGAAAGCGTTCATTTAATATATATTTTCATTCAAAAACATAAAAAAATACCGGATATGTCCGGTATTTTTTATCTATCTAGTTGCACACGCAAGCCACTCGATGATTTATATGCTATGAACCCTATAGTCGTCGCTCCTACGGTTCCTTGTCGCAGAAAACATCTTCCTCACATCGTGGCGTTCTTAGGCTATCTTTCTTACTTAAAGCTGAACGTGCGTCCTTCGCTTTTATACTTTATCCAGCTGCGGGCGCAAGCTTTTATTCTTATCTTCCTCGTTTTTCAACGAGTAATTTTAAAGCTGTTCGGTCTTCTCCAGCTATTAGTATATCTGTAAACGCTGGTGAACAAGTTAAATCTGTACCACTCGGCGCTACAAAACCTCTCGCAATCGCGATCGCTTTTACAGCTTGGTTAAGTGCACCTGCCCCTACTGCTTGCATCTCTGCATATCCTTGCTCTCTAATCACTGCCACTAATGCACCTGCTACAGAATTTGGGTTGGAGCGAGACGATACTTTCAATGAATCCACAACTATTCCTCCCTTAGTTTGAAAAATCAGGGACATTTTGATTGTCCATGGAACATTGTATGCACGATATGCAGGATATAGACTAATTTAAGGTACGAAAGGATAATCTGCATTTATATAAATTCTTTCAAAGCTTTTCGCTTTACCTGATTTATCATCTAGCTCTACAAAAAAGCCACTAAATACTTCTCTACCTTGTTTTGGTACTTCAAAACGAGCTGGCATATTTGTTTTAAAACGATAAAGTACGCTTTCTTTTTTCATCCCAAGTACTTCATCATACGGTCCTGTCATGCCTACATCTGATATAAATGCCGTACCTCCTGGGAAGATACGTGCATCTGCTGTTTGTACGTGTGTATGTGTCCCAACAACAGCCGATGCTTTGCCATCTAAATGCCAGCCCAAAGCAATTTTTTCACTAGTTGTTTCTGCATGAAAATCTACGAACACAAGTGGAGATACTTTTTGTGCTTCTGCAACTAGTTCTGTTGCCTTTGCAAATGGATCACCATGTGGTGGTAAGAAGGTACGACCATGTAAATTTATTACAGAAATCGTTTGTCCCCCTTTTGTAACGGCAACCATTCCTTTGCCTGGTGCTTCATCTGAAAAGTTTGCTGGACGAATTAAGTATTCCGCATCATCGATAAAGTCAAAGATTTCTTTTTGATCCCATGTATGGTTTCCCATTGTAATCACATCAACACCCATCATGAGTAAATCTTGATAAATACGTTTTGTAATACCTCTACCAGCAGCTGCATTTTCTCCATTCGCAATGACAATATCAACATTATATTTTCTTTTTAATCGTGGTAAATAAGATTCAACTGCATCTAACCCTATGTCTCCTACGATATCTCCGATAAATAATACTTTCATTTTCTACACCCATTCCCATTAAAAAAGGCTTCTCAACCGAAGTTCTAAGAAGCCTTTTGTCAATTAAATTATTAAGAGGGTTACTCCCTATATAATACATTTTAATAGATAAAAACTATTTTGCATATTCAACAGCACGAGTTTCACGAATTACGGTTACTTTAATATGTCCTGGATAATCAAGTTCATCCTCAATTTGTTTACGAATATCACGTGCTAATCGATGTGAAGCTAAATCATCAATTTGATCCGGACGTACAATTATACGAATTTCACGGCCTGCTTGAATTGCAAATGATTTTTCTACGCCTTCATATGACTCAGAAATTTCTTCCAGTTTTTCAAGGCGACGAATATAATTTTCTAAAGTTTCACTACGTGCACCTGGTCTTGCTGCAGATAATGCATCAGCAGCTGCCACTAATACTGCAATTACAGATGTTGGTTCTGTATCGCCATGATGCGATGCAATACTGTTAATTACGACAGGATGCTCATTGTATTTAGTTGCTAGTTCTACACCGATTTCAACATGACTGCCTTCTACTTCATGGTCAATTGCTTTACCGATATCATGAAGTAAGCCTGCTCGTTTTGCTAAAATAACGTCTTCTCCCAATTCAGATGCAAGTAAGCCTGCCAAATGAGCTACTTCTACAGAGTGCTTTAAGACATTTTGGCCATAGCTTGTACGATATTTCATACGACCAAGAATTTTCATTAAATCTGGATGTAAATTATGAATTCCTACTTCAAACGTTGTTTGCTCACCTGTTTCGCGAATTTGCTCATCCACTTCACGACGTGATTTTTCTACCATTTCTTCAATACGAGCTGGGTGAATACGGCCATCTTGCACTAGCTTTTCTAGTGCTAGACGAGCAGTTTCACGACGAATTGGATCAAAGCCAGATAAAATCACTGCTTCTGGAGTATCGTCGATAATTAAATCGATACCCGTTAACGTTTCAAGTGTTCGGATGTTACGACCTTCACGTCCAATAATACGGCCTTTCATCTCATCGTTTGGTAAATTAACGACAGATACAGTCGTTTCTGCGACGTGGTCTGCTGCAAAGCGTTGAATGGCAAGTGATAAAACTTCTCGTGCCTTTTTGTCAGCATCCTCTTTAGCACGTGTTTCAGCTTCTTTGGTCATGACAGCAATATCAGTTGATAATTCGTTTTCTACTTGTTTTAAAATGATTGCTTTTGCTTCTTCGCGGGTTAATGCTGAAATGCGTTCAATTTCGGATTGTTGTTTGGCAACAAGTTCTTCCACTTTGCTTTCCATCTGTACAATATGCTGTTGTCTCTCAGATAGAGCCTCTTCTTTACGCTCTAATCCTGATTCTCTCTTATTCAGAGCGTCATCCTTGCGATCAAGATTTTCTTCTCTTTGCAATAACCGGTTCTCTTGTTTCATAAGCTCAGACCGGCGTTCACGGATGTCATTTTCTGCTTCAGTTCGAAGTTTGTGAGTTTCATCTTTTGCTTCAAGTAGTGCTTCTTTCTTAAGAGCTTCCGCTTCTCTTTTACCTTCTTCAATAATAAGTTCTGCAGAATTCTTTGCACCTGTCACTTTTGAATCGTTCACTTTTTTCATGACGAAATAGATAACAACGGCACCGACGATGAGTCCAAGCACAGTGGAGATGATGATTTCCATCATTCGAACACCTCCTCTTGCTGTTTTCATATTCTGTTTCAGTCGGCTTTATATTGATAATTCAATATAGTGCCAAAATTTCATTTCAATTTAGAAATAATACAAGTTAATTGTATAGTTGATAACTAGACCTGTCAAGGATTCACAGTTTTTGGATATACATAATAGACCCCTTCAAAATTCCTTGAAGGGGCCTTTCGAACGAAACTATTCTTCTTCAAATAGTGTTGGATTTTCTTCGCTTTCTTCTGGTACATCATACTCATCTGCAGAAATGCCTGAAGCAACACGAATTTTTTGAGCAATTTCATCACTAATTTCAGGGTTTTCTTTTAGGAATTGTTTTGCATTTTCGCGTCCTTGACCTAGACGTTCATCTTCATAGGCATACCAAGAACCACTTTTTTGAACGATATCTTTTTCAACACCGATATCGATAATTTCTCCTTCTTTTGAAATCCCTTCACCATACATGATATCAACTTCTGCTGTTTTGAACGGCGGTGCTACTTTGTTTTTCACAACCTTAATTTTCGTACGGTTACCGACCATATCATTACCTTGTTTAATCGTTTCTGCTCGGCGTACTTCTAAACGGACTGATGCATAGAATTTAAGTGCACGTCCACCTGGTGTTGTTTCAGGATTACCGAACATAACGCCAATTTTTTCACGAATTTGGTTGATGAAGATTGCAATGGTATTAGACTTATTAATAATACCAGATAGTTTACGTAATGCCTGTGACATTAAGCGTGCTTGAAGACCTACATGTGAGTCGCCCATTTCGCCTTCGATTTCGGCTTTTGGTACGAGTGCTGCTACAGAGTCTATAACAATAATATCAATTGCGCCACTTCTTACAAGTGCTTCTGCAATTTCTAAAGCTTGTTCACCAGTATCTGGTTGAGATAGTAACAATTCGTCGATATTAACGCCAAGTTTAGAAGCATAAACAGGATCGAGAGCATGTTCAGCATCAATAAATGCTGCTTGACCTCCATTTGCTTGTACTTCTGCGATAGCATGTAGTGCTACAGTAGTTTTACCAGAACTTTCTGGTCCATATATTTCAATGACACGACCTCTAGGGTAACCACCAACTCCAAGTGCTGTATCAAGTGCTAAAGAGCCGCTTGAAGATGTAGAAACTTTGCGGTCTGCCTGTTCTCCTAATTTCATAACAGACCCTTTACCAAATTGCTTTTCAATTTGTTTAAGAGCCATATCTAATGCCGCTTTACGTTCGTCCAATCTAGTTCCTCCTTTAAAATGGTTCTCTTTTATTTCTGTCTCTACTATACTTCTTTTCTGAGAAAAATACAAGAAAAAAGCGAACGTTTATTCGTAAATCTTTTAAATATTATTAAATACCGATAGATTAATAGAATTTGAAATCTATATTTTAGCTGCTTTTTTTAATCAAAATTAAATTTTACGTGTTCCAAAAATTATATTTTAGAATACCCTTTTTCCGATAAAAGTTGGATTAAATAGTGAAAAGCAAATTTCACTGCACGAAGACGATTTGTATTACGCACACCTGATAATTGTAAGCGATACGTATGGGGTTTATCATCACCAATTGCAATGCCAATCCATACCGTACCAGCAGGCTTGTCACCATGCGCTTCAGGTCCAGCTGCCCCCGTTAATCCAACGCCAATATCAGAATTAAATTTATCCTTAACAAGGCTTGCCATTGCTCCAGCACACTCAGCACTCACTACACCAAATTGTTCTAATATTTCGTCAGGCATACCTAGTTGCTCTTTTTTAACTTGTTCAGTATAAGTTACCATACCACCTAGTAAAGATTGACTAATACCTGGGTTTGATGCCAGCTCAGATTGGAAAAGACCAGCTGTTAAACTTTCTGCTACAGCAATTGTCAGATTATTAGTAATTAGTATTTCTGCTACTTTACTAGATAATGAATCATCGTCAACTCCATACAAATACTCACCAACACGAGATATAATTTCTTCTTTTGTTTGATTGATCAATGTCCATGCTTGTTCATCATTTTCAGCGTTTGCTGTTATACGTAATGTTACTTCACCATCTGAGGCAAGTGGTGCAATTGTTGGGTTTGATTGATGTTCTAGTAAATCTTGTATACGTACTTCAAGCTCTGCTTCTCCAATGCCATAAAAACGAAGCACATGTGACACAATCTTCGTGCCTTTATGAAGACGAGCTGCGAGTTTTGGTTTTGCTTCAAATTGGAACATTGGCTCAATTTCTTTTGGTGGCCCAGGTAGTAGCATATAAATACGGTTATTATAATCAAAAATCATACCCGGAGCCAAACCATGCTTATTAACTAACACATCGCAATCTTTTAATACTAGTGCTTGTTTACGATTATTTTCAGTCATATTACGATTTTGTTTTGCAAAAAATTCTTCAATTGACTTCATTGCAAACTCATCATATACAAGCTCTGTTTGTAAATATTTCGCAATTGTTTCTTTTGTTAAATCATCTTTTGTTGGTCCTAAACCCCCGGAAAAAATAATGAGATTTGCACGTGATTCTGCAATTTTAATTGCTTCTTCTAAACGTCCTACGTTATCCCCAACAACTGTATGATAGTAAACATTTATACCAAGCTCCGATAATTGATTGGAGATAAAACGTGCATTGGTATTCGTGATTTGTCCTAATAATAATTCAGATCCTACCGCAATAATTTCAGCATTCATCAATGATATCCCCCTTATAATTAGAAAAAAAGACTCATTCATTTGAATAAATCAAATGCCACAAATGTGGTTGCCAAACGAAAATATTGTTTTTCGTCATGCAAAATGAGCCTAAAATATATAACATTATATTACTTTGATTCTAATAAAATTTTACGGTTCAACCAGAAGTAGTCTATTCCAGACCAAACTGTGAAGAATAATGCGATATAAAGCATGATTGTCCCAAATGGAATACCCCACATTTCAAAGAAAATGTTATGAAGTAATAATGAGGCAATCGCCACAATTTGTGTCCATGTTTTGATTTTACCTAGTTGATTAGCAGCTACAACCTCACCTTGTTCTGCACAAATTAATCGTAATCCAGTTACTGCAAACTCACGGCTAATGATTACGATGACAACCCAAGCCGGTGCAGCTTCCATTGCTACTAATAAGATAAATGCAGATGATACAAGTAATTTATCTGCTAATGGGTCTAAAAATTTACCTAAATTTGTTACTAAGTTATATTTACGTGCATAGTGACCATCAATCCAATCTGTCACAGATGCAATAATAAAAATCAAAGCACCAATAAAATGTTCAATTGGTAATGTTACACCCAATATGGACAAATCTCCCCATCCAAAATCTAATACCATCATAATAACGAAAATAGGAATTAGACAAATTCGAGAAACTGTGATTTTATTAGGAATATTCATTTGTTTCACCTTTCTTAGCAAAGGAAAAAGTCATCTTTAAAAGATGACTACTTTACTTCCTCGAATTTAATAACGATATTTTGAGTATAACGTTCTGCAGGAGTTGCTGCAAATTTAATTTTCTCACCATTTACATATACACTACCATTTGCAGATGCTCCAAGTCTAACGCGAACACTTTTCTTACCAGTCGCATCTAGATCAAGTTCATCACCATTATTATACATTTGATCTGGCTTGTATATTTTTGATTCACTGGAAATTTCAGTGCCGTTTTCATCTTGAATACCAACCCATGTACTACCTAAAACTTTAACTTTTATTTTAAAGTCTTTAGCGCCTGTTAATGTATACGTAGTAGTTACACTATCATTTTCTAATGTACCTTTAGAAATTTTTTGTTTTGATTTTCCTGTTGTATCTTTTGATACTTGAACTTGCTTTGCTTTTGAATCAGCTACAGTCTTCCCTTGTACTAATTTATCCTTATTACTATTTGTCTGAACGTTAGTTGATTCAACTTTGACGTCTTGTTGTTTTGGTTCATCCGCAACATCATTACTTGAATTATGTTGATTTAAAAACCAAATTGCTGCAATAATAATGATGATAAATAAGGCAACAATTACTTTAGGCATCCAGTCGGAACTTCCCTTAGTCGCCTTTTTTGTAAGACTACGACGTTGATTAGGTTGTTGGATGTTCGCCGTTGCTGTAACATTTTCTACTGTTTTATTGGCAGGGATTTCTCCTTTAAAGGTTTCTAATAACTCATTAGAATCTAAACCTACTGCTTCCGCATACTGCTTAATAAATGCACGTACATAGAATGATCCAGGCATAACACTGTAATTGCCTTCTTCAATTGCAGAAAGATAACGTTTTTGAATTTTTGTAATTTCCTGTAAATCATCCAGACTATAACCTTTTGACATTCTCGCTTCCTTTAAACGAGCTCCTAGTTCTGTCAATTGTAAACACCTTCCTGTTAAAAATTAAATCCTCCAAAACCGCCGAAACCACCCGAATCTTGTAAAAAGCTATTATGACGCTCTAGCACTTCGTATGTAATTTCTTCATCTGGATGATGTCTTAATTCGATAATATAATCAAAGTCTTCAATTGTATATTCAGAATGTTGCACGAACATATCAGGATGTTCAATCACGATAATCGTTGGTAATTGCATAATCTCACGAACTAATTGTTGATGACGCTCATCAGAAGAACGTCTAGTAACGACTCCATCTAAGATGAACACATTATTACTGTTAAATTCATCACCAAGTAGCCGATTGCGTATAGTTTGTTTAATCATTGTAGAGGATAGAAATAACCATCGCTTGTTCGCACAAACACTAGCAGCCACGATTGACTCTGTTTTTCCAACACGAGGCATACCGCGTATTCCTATTAACTTACGACCTTCTTTTTTAAAAATTTCAGCCATAAAATCTACAAGTATTCCTAGTTCATCACGAACAAAGCGAAATGTTTTTTTCTCATCTGCTTCTCGTTGGATATAACGACCATGTCGAATAGCTAAACGATCTCGAGTAGTAGGTTGTCGAAATTTCGTGACTTTAATCATTTCCATTGTCGAAACAATATTTCTAAATCGTTCAATTTGTTCTTCTTTTTCAGCACGTAAAAGCATACCTCTTCGCACTTGATCGACACCATTAATCGTTACTATATTGACCCTAAGCATACCTAATAATGATGCAATATCACCTAATAATCCGGGGCGATTGATTTGTATTTCATATTCAAAATACCATTCTTTCACATACAACGATCCCTTCTATTATAAGACGCTTAAAACATTTCTATGTTCCATGATAGCTGATTTTTCTACATATGAAAAGAAAAAAAGGAAGGGGTTGTCTTAAAAGTGTAAAAAAACACTTTTAAGGCACCCCCAAGCACATATTAAGTACTACAATAGCAGATTTCCCATGAGGTTACTCGTTGCAAAAGAGTTGTCCAAAAAATATTTTGAACAATTTACACTACTGTAGATTCTTACTTTGCACTAGTTTAATTACGCAATTCGCTAATGCTTCTTTTTCGTTTTCTGAAGCAACGCCCCACAGATCAGAAAGTACTCTTTGTTGTTCATTCTTAGGATCGATATTAGTTGCTAAATACTCTCCGATTTGTACCGCCGCTTCTTGAATCACTTTATTGGACATTCCAGCTTGTTCAGCCTTTGAAACATTTTGGCCTAAAAAGGATGTCCAATTTTGCCAATTTTCAATGATAGGCATATAATCCCTCCCTTTCATATCAAGTATGTGTAAAGTTCAAAATTATATGTACCAACCACCATTAATTCGCAGAATTTGTCCTGTAATATAATCTGCCTTTCCAGATTGTAAAAACGCTACTAAATAAGCCACTTCCTCAGGCTTTCCTGCACGTTCTAACGGAATTTCGGATACCAGTGAAGACATTTCTTCATCATTTAGGTGCCCATTCATTTTCGTATCAATTAAACCAGGCGCAACTGCATTGACACGAATACCATTGTAAGAAGCTTCTTGGGCATACGCTTTTACAAATGAATGAATTGCACCTTTAACAGTGGAATAAAGTGTTTCTCCAGCTCCACCAGCTTCACCCCAAATCGATCCAATCATTGTAATATAGCTTACTTCATGCTGACGTAATTTTGGAGAGAGTAAGCTAATTAACTGAATTGGTGTTTGTACATGTACTTTCCAGAGTGCATTCATATCTTCACTTGTTGTATCTTCTACAAGTTTATATAGTGCTTGACCACTGGCAACAACAATTGCTTCTAGTGAAAACACTGATTGTGCAATTGTCTTTGCTGCAAATTCAGCTGTTAAATCTGCATGTATCGTCATGAATTCTTGTTCTGGATAGGCATTAATCAAATCTTTGGTCAAATTCTTTATCATATCAGATGAATGATTGTATTGCATATACAAAGACCAGCCATTATCTGCTAGTTCACGGCAAATGGCACTTCCGATTGAACCGGAAGCGCCTAATACTAAAGCAAATTTTTTCATTTCAATTCTTGACCTTCTGATGCGAGTACTGTTTTGTCACCGTCAGAGAGAGGTAAGATTTTGAAGACTGTTTGCTGAGATTCGCCTTGTAAAGATTTAAAAGCTTCTTGAACATCTGCTACAGTTAACTCTTCAATAGCAGAAACTGAGTCAAATAAATTCATATCATTAAATTTATAACGTGTGAATTGATTTGCAATAAATTCAATTGAGTTGAGAGCTCTTAAGTTAAAGCCGATTCTACGACGTTTTACACGCGCTAATTCTTTCTCACCGAATGGCCATTCTTCTTCTACTTTTTTTAATTGGTCTTTGATTGCTTGAATTAATTTATCTGGTTGATAAGTGTCAGAACCAATCATTGCAAAGCCAAAGCC
Organism: Rummeliibacillus pycnus; assembly: GCF_044359855.1. Lineage (GTDB taxonomy): Bacteria > Bacillota > Bacilli > Bacillales_A > Planococcaceae > Rummeliibacillus > Rummeliibacillus pycnus_A. The sequence continues at coordinate 3,663,528 of NZ_CP132291.1, read as the reverse complement.
GTGTTCTAAAGAAAAATCATATGAGTAAGATTCATCAATTAACCCCTCTTCATAAACTTTAGTATAGAAATCAGAAGAGCGTCCAAATAAAATATCTAGAGTTAAGCTAATTGCCAATTCATGTTTTAACATGTCACGCCCAGATAAATTAGTTTCTTTTGCTTTTAAGCCTACAGAGACTTTTGATTTAATAACATCCATACGTAAAGTACGTTCAGGAATTGCTACTTCCATTTGCTCATTTACTTCAATACGTTTAATTGGAGTCGGTTTTGCAAATTCTTTTTTCGCTTGATTTTCGCGAATTACTTCCATCATTTTTTCTGGTTCTAAAGCTCCAATTGCAAATAAAAGCATGTTAGATGGATGATAGAACGTATGATAACATGTGTATAAATGATCTGCTGTAATTTTGTCAATAGACTCTACAGTACCTGCAATATCAATTTTTACAGGATGTTCTTTAAACATATTTTCAATCGTACCGAAGTATAAACGCCAATCGGGTTGATCATCATACATCGTAATTTCTTGACCAATAATCCCTTTTTCTTTATTTACCGTTTTTTCAGTGAAATATGGTTCCTGTACAAAATTAAGTAAGGTTTCTGTACTTTCATTAAGATGATTTGTTGCAGAAAATAGATACGCTGTTCTGGTAAAAGAAGTGAAAGCATTTGCAGATGCGCCATACTCACTAAATTTTTGGAACACATCTCCATCTTCTTTTTCGAACATTTTATGTTCTAAAAAGTGGGCAATTCCATCAGGTACTGTAATCGCATCTTCTTCACCAATTGGCACAAAAGAACGGTCAACTGATCCATATTTTGTGGTAAACGTCACGAATGTTTTAGAAAATCCTTTTTTCGGTAAAATATAAACATCTAAGCCATTCTCTAGCTTTTCATAATAAAGTGTTTCATCTAATTGATCAAAACGAATTGTTTCCATTATTTCACATCCTCCATTCCACTTAAGAAATAGACGGTTTCTTTGTGCAATTGTTTAGCCATATCTACAACGTCTTGTTTTGTCACGGATTGCCATTTCGCTTGCCATGCTTCTACATTGAAATCTTCGTCTAAATCTTTATACTGATCGTAAATTTCAATTTGACCACGTGCAGAATCTAGCGCTTCTTTCAATTGGTTTTGGAGCATTGCCTTTGTTTGTGTCATTTCCAAATCCGTTATTTCACCATTCTGCATAGCAGTTAATTGTTCATCAATTAATTGCAATGCTTTCTTTTCATTTTCTGCATCGATTCCCGACATTACATATACTAAGCCATATTGTGCAGAGTAGGAACTTGAGCAATAATAAGCCATACTTTCTTTCTCACGCACATTCATGAATAGTTTGGAATGAGCATAGCCACCAAATATGCCATTAAAGATTTGCATTTTTGGGAAATCTGCATCTTTAAAGAAAACAGGTGTGGTAAAACCGATATGCAGTTTACCTTGCTTCATTTCTTGCGTTTCCTTAACGTAAGAATCAGTTGGCTGAATCTTAGGTAAAGCGTTCTTTTCAAATGATGATTTACGATTACCAAATGGTAATGCCTTTTTTAATTCTTCAATCATTTTTGTTTCATCAATATCTCCAACTACATAGATATCAATCGCATCTTCTGCTAGCATACGTTGATATGTATCAGTTAAAGATTGAGGTGTGATGGCTTCAACAGCTGGAATTGTACCATTTGCAGAAGTAGATGCTGGATGATTCGGTGCTAAAAGTTTTGTTAAACGATTTTGTGCATAGCGTGATTTATCATCAAAAATCGATTGAATACGTTCTTTGACCATTTCCTTTTCGCGAGCAACAATGTTTTCTTTAAAAACACCATTCTCAAAATTCGGGTCAAAAACTACGGTATGCATTAATTCTAAAACTTTCTCTAATACATCACCATGTTGCAAATATTGATCATTGACAGTTTCAACGTTTAGTAAAACGGTATGTTCATTTCCTTTTTTAGTTGTATCTAAATACAATACTGTACCGTATAAATCATCTAGATACATACGCATACTAGCAGTAGATGGGAATTTGGCATTACTGTGTTGCAAAACATTTGATAAAACAGTTCTTTCTGCAGCCTCCTCTACCTTTAAAGGTCTTCTTAATTTCAGCGAAAAATTCACTGTTTTAAATTGATCAGTTACTCTTGTATGAATATGAACGTCTTTTGCTACTTCTATAGTTTTAAACATTCAAACCCCTCCTATCTACTTAATATAACAAACCATTACTCCAACTATACATGTCAATTGAATAAAATTGCAACTAATGTAAAAGCAGGTTAAGTGTTAGACTTTTTGACCATCTTTCAGTCATGTACTCTACCTACCCTTCAAGTATTGACAATAAAAGTTGTTAGTAAAAATAAAAAGACTGAGCAAGAAGCCCAGTCTCGATTAATTAACGTTTGCCTTTCACATATGGTGTACCAGATGCTTTTGGTGCTCTCGCTTTTCCTATAAACCCAGCTAAAGCTAAAATTGTTAATACATAAGGTAAGATTAACAAAATTACTTGAGGTACGTCCTTAATCACTGGAATTGAAGCTCCAGCAATACTCAAAGATTGTGCAAAACCAAAGAATAATGCTGCACCCATAGCACCTAGTGGATGCCATTTACCAAAGATCATAGCTGCAATAGCCATGAAACCTTGGCCACTGATTGTACCTTGACTGAAGTTTCCTGCGATTGCTTGTGCATAAATTGCACCACCAATACCACCAAGTGCACCAGAAATCATCACTGCAATATAACGCATTTTTGTTACATTTACACCCATAGTATCTGCAGCCATTGGATGTTCCCCTACTGCACGTAAACGTAAACCAAATGGTGTTTTGTAAATAACAAACCAAGCAATAAATGCGAAGACGATCGCCAAAATAGATGTTCCATAAACGTCAGTAAAGAACATTTTACCTAAAATAGGAATATCCTTCAGCCCTGGAATATCAAAACGTGAAAAACGTTCTGCAATAGAATCCGTTTGACCTTTGTCATATAACATTTTAACTGAAAATACAGCAACTGCTAATCCTAACATGTTAAGTGCAACCCCTGCTACCGTTTGGTCAGCACGGAATGAAACGGCTGCAACTGCTAAAATTAGTGAGAATACAATACCTGCAACCATTGCAACAAGCAAACCAACCCATGGTGTCCAGCCACCAAGAGAATCTGCAAACGTTAAGTTGAATACTATACTACTGAAGGCTCCTATAATCATTATACCTTCAAGACCGATGTTAACAACACCTGATCGTTCAGTGAATACACCGCCAATTGCAGTCATTATTAATGGTGCTGCATAGAAGATAGCAGAAGGAATAATGAAATATAACACTTCTAAAAAGCTCATGTTATTTTTCCTCCTTTTTTTTCTTACTTAGACGTTCAAGTGCTACTCGAATGATATAACCTGATGCTACGAAGAAAATAATCAATGCAATAACAATTGATACGATTTCTACTGGGATTCCAGCTTCGTTTGGCATGTTTAGACCACCATTTTTTAATCCACCAAAGAGTATAGCTCCTAGTAATACACCAAATGGTTGGTTCGCACCTAGTAAGGCAACAGCGATACCATCAAATCCGATACCAGTAAATGCTGTCATCTTAGTAATGTTTCCGAATGTACCTAGTGCTTCCATTGCTCCACCAAGACCTGCGAAGATACCAGATATAACCATAGCAAGAACGATATTTTTACTTACATTCATACCTGCATAATCTGATGCATGTTGGTTAAAACCAACAGCTTTTAGTTCAAAACCACGAGTTGTTTTCTCTAATATGAACCACATCACAATTACAGCAATAATGGCAACGACAAATCCCCAATGCAATCTTGAATAATCTGTAATAGATTCAAAGAATGGAGATCTAAGTGAGGCTGAGTCATGAATCTTTTCAGTCTTTTCTCCACCATTCGATAATGCTGAAATGGTTGCATTCGCTACATGAAGTGCAATATAGTTCATCATGATTGTAACAATAACCTCATGCACTTGTAATTTTGCTTTTAATAACCCTGGAATAAGCGCCCATAATCCACCTGCAACTGCTGCTGCTAATAATGCTAATGGAAGATGAATTATTTTAGGAAGGTCAAATGCATAACCTACATAAGCTGCTGCTAACCACCCTACAATTAATTGTCCCTCTACACCGATGTTAAATAACCCAGTTCGGAATGCAAAGGCTACAGCTAAACCAGCAAATACATATGGTGTAATTTGGCGAATTGTTTCACCAATGTTATAACTATTACCAAATACCCCATTCCATAATGCGATATAACCATCTACTGGGTTAAATCCACTGACAAGCATCACTATTGCACCTACGATTAGGCCTAATAAGATCGAAATGATAGGAACAAGAATATTTGTCGTACGTTTAGACACTATTCGTCACCTACCTTTTTTTGATCATTGTGAAGTGATTGGCCAGCCATTAATAAACCAAGTTCTTGTTCTGTTGTTCTATGTGGTGCCACTGTATCAATAATAGAACCATCATGAATTACAGCAATCGTATCAGATACATTCATTACTTCATCCAATTCAAATGAGATAAGTAATACCGCTTTCCCTTTATCACGTTGTTCAATTAAACGTTTGTGGATAAATTCGATTGCGCCTACGTCTAAACCACGTGTCGGTAATGCTGCAATAAGTAATTCTGGATCACGATCAATCTCACGACCAATAATTGCTTTTTGTTGGTTACCACCTGACAATGCACGTGCAGGCGTCATCTCGTTCGGTGTACGCACATCAAACTCTTCAATGATTTTCTTGGCGATATTATTTACATTTTTATAATCAATAATGCCACCTTTAGAAACCGGTTTTTGGTAATATGTTTGTAAAACGATATTGTGTCCTATAGGGAAGTCTAATACAAGACCGTGTTTGTGACGGTCTTGAGGAATATGCCCTATCCCTGATTCTGTAATTTTACGAGGTTTTAACCCTGTGATATTCTTACCTTTTAAAGTGACCGTACCATGCTTCACCTTGCGAAGACCAGTTATTGCCTCGATTAGTTCAGATTGACCATTCCCATCAATCCCAGCAATCCCAACAATTTCCCCAGCTCGAACGGTAAGATTTAAATTCTTAACTTTATCAACACCGCGATTATCGGCAATAGTTAAGTTTTCAATATTTAATACAATATCAGTTGGATGCGCTTCCGTTTTTTCAGTCTTGAAGACAACATGTCGTCCGACCATCATTTCGGCAAGTTGATCTGGATTAGTTTCAGCTGTAATAACTGTTCCAATTCCTTGACCTTTACGGATAATTGTTACACGATCTGAAACTTCCATAATTTCTTTTAATTTATGCGTAATTAAAATAATAGATTTACCCTCTTCAATTAGGCGCTTCATAATCTGCATCAATTCTGTAATTTCTTGAGGTGTAAGTGACGCTGTTGGTTCATCGAAGATTAGAATTTCAGCCCCACGATATAATGTTTTTAAAATTTCAACACGTTGTTGCATCCCGACTGAAATGTCTTCAATTTTAGCATTTGCGTCTACGTTTAGACCGTATTTTTCAGATAGTGCTTGTACTTTTTTCGCTGCATCACGAATGTTGATCAAACCCATTTTAGTAGGTTCGCTACCTAAAATAATATTTTCAGTCACCGTGAAATTTTCAACTAACATAAAATGTTGGTGAACCATCCCAATTCCAAGATCATTAGCTTTGTTAGGATCTGTAATTTTGACTTCCTTGCCATGAACTCGGATTGTTCCTGCCTCTGGTTGATATAAACCAAAAAGAACGTTCATCAACGTCGATTTTCCCGCACCATTTTCTCCTAATAGTGCATGAATCTCGCCTTTTTTTAGCTGAAGGGTGATGTTATCATTTGCTACGAAATCGCCAAATTGTTTGCGAATTCCAAGCATCTCTATCACATATTCCAATGTGTTCACTCCCTTGGACACTATAAATTTATGAGTGTAATTAATAAACTAACAAGGTTAAAAAATTAACACACGAAAGCATTTAAAGAGGAATTATTTTCAGAATATTAATATCTGTAATTTTACAAAAATAGATAAAAATCAGATTGCATTTTAGAAAAAAATTCTCTTAAAATCTTCAACTACCTTCATCTATTAATTTTTTAATAGATAAAAACATCATAAAGGCCAGAGATGATGGCCTTTATGATAATAATGGTAGAATATTATTTTCCTTTTCCTGGTTTTTCAGGAACTTTAATTTCACCACTAATAATTTTCGCTTTGTATTCGTCAATTTTCTTTTGTGTGTCAGCAGTAATTGCACCATGAGAATCAGCTAAATCAACACCATTGTCTTTTAAACCAAAAGTAATCAATTTACCACCAGGGAATTTACCATCTTTTGTTTGTTTAGACACGTCTTCTGCTGCAATATCAACACGTTTTAATACTGAAGTTAAAGTAACGTTTGTTTTGTCATCTACTTTACCTTCATCATATTGGTCACGGTCAACACCGATTACCCATACGTCAGCTTTTGGATCTTTTTTCTTACGTTCTTTTGCTTCAGTGAATAATCCATTACCTGTACCACCCGCTGCATGGAAGATAATGTCTGAACCAGAATCATACATACGTTTAGCAATTGTTTGTCCTTTTGCAGCATCGCCAAATGTACCTGCATATTGTACATCAACTTTAACTTTTGGATTTGCAGCTTTAGCACCTGCTACGTAGCCTGCTTCAAATCCACCGATAATATCGCCTTCCATACCACCGATGAAACCAATTTTACCAGTTTTAGATTGTAAAGCTGCAGCAGCACCTGCTAAGTAAGAAGCTTCGTTTGCACGGAACATAATTGAAGCAACATTGTCTTGTCCTTCAACTACTGAATCGATAATAGCGATTTTAGCATCTTTTTGTTGTTTTGCTACTTCAACTACTGAATCATGTAGATTAAAACCTACAGCGTATACTAAATCAAAGTTACGACGGATTAAACTGTTAAGATTGGTATTGTAATCGCTTTCAGCAGCAGATTGTAGATAGTCATAACCACCGTTACCTTTTGACAAGCCATTATCTTTACCGAATTTTTCAATACCTTCCCAAGTTGACTGGTTGAATGACTTATCATCAATACCGCCAATGTCAGTTACCATTCCTACTGAGAATGAGCTTTTGTCGTCGCCTTTTTTTGTTTCTGCATTATTAGTACCACAAGCTGCTAATAATGTACCAGATGCTAAAAGTGCAGAAAGTGCTAAACCAATTTTACGTTTTTTCACTTGAAATCCCCCCAAAAAGTAAGTTAATTGTATTTTCGATAGCAGGAATGAATACTTATTTTACACACGTTTTCGTACTACATGGAAACTGAATTTATCAGCTCTGAAATAATTACGTGAATAGAGCACCACACGATCGTTATCATCATAATGGAGCTGTTTTAAAACTAAGAGCGCTGTTTCACGCCCACATTGTAATATTGGAGAAACTTGACTATGATAGCCAACAGGATCTATAAATGTAACTGCATATGCTACATGAATTTCCCCAGATTCCTCTAAAGCAGAGAAAATGGATGAATTATGTCGAAGCAAGAAATCTGCTGCTAAATATTTTGCAGGTACTTGGTCCACACAATACACGACCGGTTCACCGTCTGCTGTACGCACACGTTCAATCGTTATTAAAGATTCATCAGCATCACATTGAAAGCGTTTTATATCTTCTTCATTCGAAAGGTGCTCGGTAGAACTTATGTAGTTTGTACCAGGCTGCATTCCAGCATCCTCTATCATAGAGGAAATACTTGAGAGTTGTTCAATCCCCGATGTAAATAAAGGTTTTGGATTAACAAATGTACCTACACCATGTCTTCGAACAATAATATTTTCTTCTTCCAACAGTCTTAAAGCTTCACGAAGTGTTGCACGACTGACTCCAAGTGATTTCGATAATTCAAATTCAGAAGGTAGTTTTTCATTTTCTTTGTAAACACCTTGTTCAATATCTGCCTTTAAATGATCAATCACTTGAAGATAGAGATGACGATGATCAGACTTAATTGTCATATAAACCACCACCAAAAGAGATCAGAGATCAGACATCAGACGTAAAACATTCCTACTAATCAGACATTACTATACCATTTTTGTTTAGGTAAATAAATAACTTTCACAAAAAACTGTGTTAAAACAGATAAATTTTTATATTACTATTCTAATATAGATATTTTTTTTACATTCTTTGGTTATTTTCAAAATTATTTATTAAAATTATTTCCCAATTAGGACCTCTCTTGGTTTGCTCTTTTCTGCTGGGCCAACAATCCCTCTTTCCTCCATCTGATCCATAATACGCGCAGCTCTTGCATAGCCAATTTTAAGCTTTCTTTGAAGGAAAGATACGGATGCTGTATCTTGTGCAGCCACTAATTGAACAGCCTCTTCGAAAAGCTCATCTGTATCATCTAAATCTTGAACTTCTTCTTCTTCAGATGGAATCATTTCTTCTTGATATTGAGCTTTTTGCTGTGCTATAACAAAATCAACAATCTGTTCTACTTCATTATCTGAAACGAATGCACCTTGCACACGAACGGGTTTCGATTCACCAGCTGGTAAGAATAACATATCACCTCGTCCTAGTAAACGTTCAGCACCACCCATATCAAGAATTGTACGAGAATCGATGGCAGACGATACTGCAAAAGCAATTCGTGATGGTATATTCGCTTTAATAATCCCCGTTATTACATCAACACTTGGTCTTTGTGTAGCAATGATTAAGTGAATTCCAGCAGCACGAGCCATTTGTGCGAGACGTGTAATCGAATCTTCCACATCACTAGAAGCAACCATCATTAAATCTGCTAATTCATCCACAATGACTACAATAAATGGCATTTTCGGATGCTTTTCTCCGTTTGCTTCGTTGAATTTATCGATTTGTTCATTATACCCTTCGATATTACGTGTACCAGTATGTGAAAATAGATCATAACGTCTTTCCATTTCAGAGACTACTTTTTTCAATGCTTGTGAAGCTTTACGAGCATCTGTGACAACTGGTGCTAGTAAATGAGGGATACCATTATAAACGTTTAATTCAACCATTTTCGGGTCAATCATCATCATTTTAACTTCATGAGGCTTTGCTCTCATTAATATGCTAATGATGATACCGTTAATACAAACGGATTTACCACTTCCGGTTGAACCAGCTACAAGTAAGTGTGGCATTTTGTTTAATTTCGCCAGTTTTGCTTCACCTGTAATATCTCTACCTAATCCAATTAATAGTTTTTCATCAGGCTTATTGTTTTCTTTAGACTCTAACACTTCACGTAAACTTACAATCGCAACTTCCTTATTTGGTACTTCAATACCTACTGCAGATTTACCTGGAATTGGAGCTTCAATTCGGATATCTTTTGCCGCAAGTGCTAATGCTAAATCATCTTGTAGTCCAACAATTTTACTAACTTTTACTCCACGATCAGGTAGCACTTCATATTCAGTAACAGCTGGTCCTAGGTGAACTTGCGTAACAGTCGCTTTGACTCCAAAAGATTGGAAAGTCTGTTCCAATTTAAGCGCATTATCTTGAATTAATTCAAACTCACCACTTTGGTCAGTATGTGGTGGCAGTTTCAAACTATTCATCGCTGGTAATTGATACGCTTCATTTTCAACTACATTAGAAGTATCAATCGCTGGGTGATCTACATCTTGATGTGAACTTTCTTCTCCAATTACAATCGTTTCAGGTTCAGGTTCTAGTTGGACTCTTTGAGTAAAGGCAGAAATAATTGGTTCTCTGCGCTCTTCAACCACTGGCTCTACTTCTGTTGCTGCATGATGCTCTTCATCATGAATCGGCGAATCTGATTCTACTTTTTTTCGATTTTTGCGAGAATTCCCCTTCTTTTCAGCAGCCTTTAGCTTTTTAGCTTCTTGACGGCGACTCACAGAATTCCCGGAATCTTCCTTCATTTGTAGGATTGATTTTTTTATGGATGGCCATTTGCTAGCCAAATACGGAATAAGCGCTTTTCCTGTTATTAAAACAATACCAATGAGTACCATTAACCAACCGGCAATTTTAGCACCTGCAGAGTCAAATAATGCATAAAAACATGCAAATAACACTGCACCAATCATACCACCGCCTAATGCGTGGCTATGATCTTGTATACCATCACTAGTAATTAATATTCGCCATGTCTCTTTTAAAACGGAATTACTTTGAATTGCATTCCCTTCAAATAGTTGTTCAAACAATGCAATATGACTAAATAATGTTAGTCCCCCTGTAATTAGCAAACTTCCTAATATTAAACGATTTTTTAAATTGGGGACCGTACGTTTCAACATTAATAAAAGTGCACTAACGATAAATAAAAACGGAACAATTATAGCCCAGTTTCCAAATAAAAATAGCGCTATAAATTGAAACAATCTCCCTACAGGGCCATATTCAAAAAATATAATAATTGCAAAACCAATTAAAATGAGACCAATAATTTCATACATTAATGGATGCAATGGTGTATCTTTTTTTGCTTTTGATGATGTTGACGCTTTTTTTGACTTTGCTGGTCCCTTTTTCGCTGTTGCCATGCCTCCACCTACTTTCATTAATCATTCATTTATTGAAAGGAAAAAAGGATTTCCTACCATACCAGAGGTTAGGAAATCCTTTTTGTCCGCTTACGCATTAATATTCCATAATAATAGGGATAATCATTGGTCGGCGTTTCGTTTTTTGGAATAAATAAGAGTTTAGCGTGTCACGGATTTCTTGTTTTATACTTGTCCATTCATATGATCCTTTATTCACATATTTTTCGACAACTGTTTTCACTAGTTCTGAAGATTCACTTAGTAACTCTTCAGATTCTCTTACATAAACAAATCCACGAGATAAAATTTCTGGACCTGAGGCAATTTTTTTCTGTTGACGATTGATTGTTACGACAACGATAAAAATACCATCTTGGCTAAGTAATTTACGGTCACGTAAGACGATATTGCCAACATCACCGACACCTATACCATCGATTAAAATATTACCAGCAGTTACTCGGCCACTCATACGCATTTTACCGCTCTTATATTCGACAATATCACCTTTATCAGCAATAAAAATTTGAGATTTTGATAAACCCGTTTGTTGAGCTAATTTAGAATGTGCGATAAGCATACGATATTCCCCTTGAATTGGGATAAAGTATTTTGGTTTCATAAGATTTAACATCAACTTCAAATCTTCTTGTGCTCCATGTCCTGAAACATGAACTTTTTTATCAGCTGACAACACTTTAGCACCTGCTTTTGCAAGGCTATTCATTGTATCAGCAATTTGCACCTCCATACCTGGAGATGGTGTAAATGTAATAAGTACTGTATCTGTAGATTTAATACGGATATCGCGGTGGTGTTTGCGGATGATTTTTTCTAATCCTTCTAGTGGTTCACCTTGGTTACCAGTAATAATTGCTACAATTTCTTCATCAGGATAGTCATTAATTTTACTAATTGGAATAATTCGTTCTGGATCTACAGAAAGATACCCTAAACGCATACCAATTTCAAATGCATGTTCTAAACTACGTCCAACAACTGCAATTTTGCGATCAGCAGCTGTTGCTTGATCGAATACTTGTTGAATGCGAATAAAGTTTGATGCATAAAGCGCAACTAAAATTCTTCCTTCTGCATGGTGGAACGTTTTTGCTAGTTTTTCGCGAATAACATTTTCTGGGATTGTATATCCTGGGCGTTCTGCTTCAGTTGAATCAGACATTAAGATGAATACTCCTTCTTCACCTAACGTAGCCATTTTCCCAATATCCGGTTTGTATTTACCTTGAGCTGACTGGTCAAATTTAAACTCTCCAGTATGCACAATCGCACCTTCTGAAGTATGGAAAGCAATACCTAATGAATCTGGGATGCTATGAGTTGTATGGAAAAATGTCACATAAGTTGATTGGAAATTCATACGACTCTTGCTAGTTACTTCAAAAAATTTGACCGGGTATGGAGCAGGTAAATCTTTTAAATGTTCTTTTGCCAATGCAATTGTCAATTTAGATCCATAGACAGGTGCACTAACTTTTTGTAAAAGATATGCTACTGAACCAATCGCATCTTCATGACCGTGTGTAAGGAAAATACCTTTCACACGAGATTTGTTTTCTTCTAAGTACGACATGTCAGGAATAACATAGTCTATTCCTAGCATTTCATCCTCAGGAAACATAAGTCCACTATCTACGACAAAAAGCTCTTCGTCGATTTCAACGACATACATAGCTTTTCCGATTTCACTAACGCCACCTAGTGGAATGACGCGAATAACTTCATTTTTTGTTTTTGCCACTTGATTTCCTCCTAAAATAATCCCGAACACAAACCACTTACTCCCATTATATCTATTGTTGGGAGTTTTCACAAACAAAAAAAGAATGGGCAAGGCTACCCATTCAAAAAATTATTTTCTAGAATTGTTTTTGCTTTTCCAAATATTCTTCCCACGCATGGTCAAAAGCTAATTTTTCTTTATCTGTCAGTCTTACAATCGGTAATCTAACATTTTCTGACCCTATTCCTATTTTGGCTAATGCGTATTTTACAGTTGAAGGACTTGGTGTAGAAAATAAAGCTCGAATTAATGGTAATAATGCTTGATGTATCGTTGCTGCTTCTTGATTACGACCTTCTTTAAATAATGCAATCATTTTTTGCATATCATTTCCCACTAAATGTGATGCAACGGAAATAACACCTGAACCACCAATTGCTAGTAGAGGTAATGTTAAGCCATCATCCCCTGAGTATACTTCCAAACCATCAGGAGCTCCAGCTATAATTTCGGTCATTTGATCTAAACTACCACTAGCCTCTTTGATAATCTGAATATTCGGAATTTCACTTAAATCTAAAATGGTTTTCGGTTGTATATTCACGATTGAACGTCCTGGAATATTGTACAGCATTACTGGTAACGATGTGGATTTTGCAATTGTTGCAAAATGCGCATAGATACCTCGTTCACTAGGTTTGTTGTAATAAGGACAAACTAACATAACTCCATCAACGCCAACTGCTTCAACCTCTTTGGTAAGTTCCAACGAAGCTTGCGTATTATAGCTCCCAGTCCCTGCAATAACAGGGATTCTTTTATCAACTTTTTTCAAAACAAAATGAATTAAAGCAACTTTCTCGTCATGTGACAATGTTGGCGATTCACCTGTTGTGCCACAAACAACAATTGCATCGGTACCGTTTGCTATTAAATGCTCTATTACTTCTGAAACCTGCTCAAAATGAATTGAACCATCTTCACGAAACGGTGTAATCATAGCAGTAGCAATATTACCAATATTCACTTGTTAAGTGCCTCCTTAGATTAATCCGTCTTCAATCATCTTCTCTGCGATTTGAATTGAATTTAATGCAGCACCTTTCAATAAGTTATCTGCCACAATCCAAAGATGGAAAGCATTATTTTTTGCTAAATCTTTTCGAATACGTCCTACAAATACTTCATCTTCACCTTCAGAAAAAATCGGCATTGGATAGATCTGAGATGTAATATCATCTTGCACGATGATTCCTGGAGCTTCTTGTAATACTTTTTTAATATCTTCCACAGTTACGTTTTCTTGATCTATTTCAATATAAACAGATTCAGAATGCCCAGCAACTACTGGTACACGAACACAAGTAGCAGCAACTGGAAGTTCTTGCGCATGCATAATTTTCTTTGTTTCATTAATCATTTTCATTTCTTCATATGTGAAACCATTTTCAGTGAATACATCGATTTGTGGAATTACATTTCTAGCAATTGGATAATGCTTTTTATCACCTTTTACCGGTAAAACATGTGCTTCTACATTTTTTGCTTGGTCAAAATGTAAGCTTTGATCTTTTAGTTCTTCAATAGCGCTTATTCCTGACCCTGACACGGCTTGATATGTAGAGACGATTAAATTTTTTAATCCAAATGCTTTTCGGATTGGTTCAAGTGCTGCAACCATTTGTATAGTTGAACAGTTTGGATTTGCAATAATACCTTTGTGTGTTGCTAAATCTTGCGGATTTACTTCTGGTACAACTAATGGTACTTCTGGATCCATACGAAACGCACTTGTATTATCAATCACAACTGCTCCACGTTCTGCTGCAGCATGTGCTAATGCTTTAGAGACGGAACCACCCGCACTAAATAATGCAACATCTACTCCTGCAAATGCTTCTGGAGTAGCCTCTTCTATTGTGTATGTTTGACCATTAAAAGTAAGTTCCTTACCAGCAGAACGTTTTGATGCAAGTAACTTCAACTTTCCAATAGGAAACTTACGTTTTGCAAGCTGTTCCATCATTTTTGTTCCTACTGCACCTGTAGCTCCAACAACTGCTACTGTATATTCTTTAGCCATCATACATCTCTCCTCAACTCTTCATTAGATATTGGCGCTATTGTATCATAAGTCTTAAGGTTTTAATATAATAATTTAATTATTTAGTATATTGAATTATTAAAGGCTGTAATTGTCTCTTTTCTAAAGAAGCTACAACCGTAGGTAATAACTGCGTAAAATCAGAAATCAATGAATTCGGTTTGCCAATCGGATTATCTTGACCAAATGGAATGAAGAAGATATTTTTAGTATTTAACAATTTCATGATATTTACTCCATTCAATCCAAGTGCGTCATTTGTTGAAATTCCTAATACAACAGGGCTACCATTTCGTAAAGTAGCTTTAGCAGCCATCAATACTGGAGAATCCGTTGCTGCATTTGCAAATTTACTAATAGAGTTTCCAGTCATCGGAGCAATAACCATACAATCTAGAGGATTGGAAGGTCCAAAAGGTTCTGCTTCTACGATGCTTTTAACGACTTCATGCCCGGCTAAAGCTTCTATTTTTTCAATCCACTCTGCACCGGTACCGAAGCGTGTTGCAGCTGTTAATACCGAATTTGTGATAATAGGCACAACAGTTGCACCTTGTTCAGTTAAAGTTGCAATTTTAGGTATTACATCTTCGTAAGTACAGTGTGACGCAGTTATGCCAAGGCCAATACGTTTTCCCTCTAACACTTTACCCCTCCTTTAGCTCATTATTTTTTCGTATGATTACTTGTGCTAATAGATTTGCTGCATCCTGTGGAAAATACTTTCCTGGAAGGCCAGGTAGTAAAATATAGTTTACACTCTGGGCATCTTCAACATTTAAGCATCCCGGAGCTGATGCTACATCAAAGATTTTAACGGATTTATCAAATTGTTGATTGAATTCTTCTGTAAACCATTTATTTGGGATTGTATTGATTAAATAATATGGTTTTGTCATATTTTCAGGTATTAGCTGCGAAGCTACGTACCCATAGGCAATTGCTTCTTGGATTTGACTGTTTGACCTTGCTAAAATATGCACATTTGCTCCTAATTTGTGCAACATGTATGCAAGCATTTTTGCTACTCGACCAAATCCAGTAACATAAAATGATTTCCCATAAACCGATGCACTCTCGAGCTCATAAAATGCACAAAGCATTCCCTCTGATGTTAATCTTGCATTTAGCCATATATAGGATTCATCTTGTAAATAGTAAATCACTCGCTCTTCGTCTAGATATTGAATTTCTTGCTGTAACGATTGATTACTTTTACCTACAAATATGACTGCATCCTTTTGTAACTCCTCGAAAGCATATTTAGGTAAATCGACAGCATGAATTGGCAATACGATTCTTTGTGGCTTCTCTGTCGAAACAATCTGTTGTATTTCGTCATTCCAATTATCTGTATACTTATAAATTACTTGTTCAAAATCAAGAGAAAGCTGCACCGCTAACTCCTTAAATCGCAAATCCTTCCCCAATATTAGCCATTTCTCCATCGTCATTTTATATACCCCGATGAAAGAGGCTGTGTTTTTTTAAATAAAATGCGATCTTCTCCAATTAACGATATTTCTGTCCATGGAATAAATGATTGTACCTTATTTTCTTTTGATTGAAAAGGTAAACGATAACCTTTTTGAACTAATTCAAAACCGTAGATTTGCCCAGTTTTAGCATTAAGTAAACACTCAGTTTCAGCGAGTAATCCACAACGTACACCATCGTTAATCTGAATCAACTCTTTTTCTGCAAGCTCCGATAAGAGCATTCAATCCCTCCTTTTCCCGTAATAACAGTGTATGTCGCCCAAGCTCTTCCCGTGCATAAAAAAGCTAAGGAGACACGCTTATATCCCCTTAGCTGGCTGAATCACAGATTTTGCAAATGGTTTTGTTAACAAATTTCGAATAACTCGATTGACACTTTTTTCATCAACAGCATATAGTTCCTGCAAAGTTTGTTCAACTGATTTCTCTTCACCGAATATTAGTTCATTTTTGGCATTACGATTCATAAAATCATTCGATGTTTCAAGTCCGAGTATTAAATTACTTTCTAATTGTTCTTTCGCATACTGAATCTCAATTTCAGATGCTCCATCGTTTACCAATTGCTCTGTTATTTGAAGAATTGTTTCTTCCAATACAGTAAGTTTATCCGGGGAAGTACCACCATAAATCATAAAAGCTCCAGCATTCTCATATGCAGAATAATAGGAGAAAATTGAATACGCTAATGCCTTCTCCTCTCGCACTTTCTGAAATAGTCTTGAGGATGTCGTATCTCCTAAAATATTGTTGACTACTAGTAAACTTACTAAATCAGAGTCTTTTACTGTCAGCCCCTCGTAACCTAAGGCAAGATGAGATTGTTCCGTATTACTTTCTTTATTTGTTTGCCCATGAACAAATTTTGGTATTGTTACGATTTTTTTCGTTTGATGAGTAGTGTTCGTAAACTGATCAAATAGTGTAATGATTTTATTTACTAGCTGGTCCGATACATTGCCAGCAACTGAAATAACGACTCTATCTGGTGTGTAATTTTCATCCATATAAGTTTCAATTTTATCTTTTGTAAAGGATGTTAACGTTTCTTCTGTTCCTAAAATAGGGGCCCCCATTGAATGATTGGGATACATCACGCTCCAAAGTCGTTCATCCACATCATCATCAGGTGTATCTTCTACCATCGCCATTTCTTCAAAGATGACATGCCGTTCTTTTTCTATGTCGGTTTCTGCAAATTTAGAATGGAAAAACATATCAGCTAATATGGTTATTGCCTCGATTGCATGATGATCTAGTGTAACAGCATAGTAGCATGTATTTTCCTTTGACGTAAAGGCGTTTAATTGTCCACCAATTCGGTCAAAGGATTCTGCAATTTCTTTAGCAGTTCTACTATATGTACCTTTAAATAGCATGTGTTCGATAAAATGTGTGATACCATTCTCTTCAGGACGTTCGTTTCCAGAACCTACATTGACCCAAATCCCCATTGAAACAGATCGAACATAGGGTAATTTTTCTACTAATATTCGCACTCCATTTTGACATATATGCTTTGTAACCAAATGGTTTCCTCCTTATGTAAAAAAGAGGTTGCCATTTTATACAAAACGGACAACCTCGTGATTTTTAAATTGTGAATGCAAAACTAAGATGAAACATGAACGTGAGCTTTTCAGGGCTTAACGGGCGTGTTCCGCTTTTATTTTATCCAGCTGCTCACGCCAGCCCCTCGAGGTCGAATAACCTGTACCCTTTGAGGCAAAAAGCGCCTCTGCGGGTACAGGACATTCGCTTGTCGGGGCTTAACGGGCGTGTTCCGCTTTTATTTTGATTCTTCGCGTTCTTTTTCTTCTTTGAGTACTACTTTACGTGATAAGTTGACACGGCCTTGACGGTCGATTTCAATTACTTTCACCATTAATTCATCGTCTAATTTCAAGACGTCTTCTACTGCTTTTGTACGTTCTTCTTGAATTTCGGAAATGTGTAGTAAACCATCTTTACCTGGGAAGATTTCAAGGAAAGCACCGAATTTTTCGATACGTTTTACTTTACCCATATAATATTCGCCCACTTGTGCTTCGCGAACAATATTTTCGATGATTTCTTTTGCACGGTTAATCATTGCTTCGTCAGAAGATGAGATGAAAATTGTTCCATCTTGTTCTGTATCAATTTTCACGCCAGTTTCTTCAATGATTTTGTTGATTTGTTTACCACCAGGTCCGATAACATCGCGGATTTTATCTGGATTAATATGGATACGTTTGATTTTTGGCGCATATGTTGATAGATGTTCGTTTGGTCCAGCAAGAGTAGCAAGCATAGAGTCAAGAATAATCATACGACCGCGTTTTGCTTGAACTAAAGCTTCGTCAAGGATTTCACGAGAAAGTCCATCAATTTTAATATCCATTTGAAGTGCAGTAACACCTTTAGCTGTACCTGCAACTTTAAAGTCCATATCACCAAGGTGATCTTCCATACCTTGAATATCTGTTAAGATTGAGTAATAATCGCCTTTTTTAACAAGCCCCATTGCAATACCGGCAACTGGTGCTTTAATTGGCACACCTGCATCCATAAGTGCTAGACATGATCCACAAATACTCGCTTGTGAAGTTGAACCATTGGATTCTAATACTTCTGATACACAACGAATAGTGTATGGGAAGTCTTTTTCATCAGGAATGATCGCTGATAATGCACGCTCACCTAGAGCACCGTGACCAATTTCACGACGACCAGGGCCACGCATTGGACCAGTTTCACCAACAGAGAATTGTGGGAAATTATAGTGGTGCATGAAACGTTTAGATTCTTCCACTCCAAGACCATCAATAATTTGAACATCACTTAATGCACCTAATGTACAAATAGATAATGCTTGAGTTTGTCCACGAGTGAATAAGCCTGAACCATGTGCACGAGGTAATAAACCTACTTCAGAAGATAATGGACGAATTTCGTCTAATTTTCGACCATCTGGACGAATTTTTTCTTCAGTAATTAAACGGCGTACTTCTTCTTTCACCATTTTATCTAAAATTTGATTTACTTGTTTTAATGTTTCTTCGTCTGCTTCTTGCTCTTCGTATTTTGCTAAAACTTCTGCTTTTACAGCTTCAATTGCTTCATCACGAGCATGCTTTTCATGAGTCTGGATTGCTGCATTCATCTTTTCTTCATATTCTGAATTGATTGCTTCAGTCAACTCTGCATCTAATTCATGAAGAACAACTTCAATTTTTTCTTTACCAGCTTGAGCTGTTACTTCTTCTTGGAATGCAATTAATTTTTTAATTTCATCATGACCGAACATGATTGCTTCAAGCATAGTTTCTTCCGGTACTTCTAGAGCACCTGCTTCAACCATGTTAATTGCATCTTTTGTACCAGCAACTGCTAAGTTGATGATAGAATCTTTCCATTGTTCAACTGTTGGGTTAACGATAAATTTATCGTCTATCATACCAACTTGAACGCCGGCGATTGGGCCATCAAATGGAATATCAGACACCATAAGTGCTAATGATGAACCAAGCATTGCTGCCATTTCTGTACTGCAATCTTGATCTGCTGACATGACCATTGAAATAACTTGTACTTCGTTACGGAAGCCATCTGGGAAAAGAGGTCGAATTGGACGGTCGATTAAGCGTGATGTAAGAACCGCTTTTTCAGATGGGCGTCCTTCACGTTTAATAAATCCACCTGGAATTTTACCAGCAGCGTATAATTTTTCTTCGTAGTTTACTGTTAATGGGAAGAAATCCGCTTGTTTAGGATGTTTGGACATTGTTGCGTTACATAACACAGCTGTTTCTCCATAACGTACCATAACGGCCCCATTAGCTTGTTTTGCGAGCTGACCAACTTCAATTTGCAAAGGTCGTCCTGCCCATTCATAGGTAAAAACCTTTTTCTCGTTCATATATTGAACTCCTCTCTTAGAAAGAAAACCTAATCACATATATGTTTATGTTATGTAGTTACTTGTAGTTTATCAAAAAAAATAATGCTTTGCGAAACATTTCTCTAAACTTCAGTTTCAATTATTAAATAGGAGGTTAGATTTATTGAAGCATAAAGAAAAAGCGGGACAAGCCCGCTTTCACAAAATTGCATTTTATCGACGTAAGCCGAGTTTAGTAATGATTTCACGGTAGCGTTGTACGTCATTTTCACGTAAGTATTTTAATAAGTTACGACGACGTCCGACCATTTTGAATAAACCGCGACGAGAGTGGTGGTCTTTTTTGTGAACACGTAAATGTTCGTTTAAGTTGTTAATCTCTTCCGTAAGGACAGCGATTTGAACTTCTGGTGAACCAGTATCACTTTCATGAGTACGGTATTCAGCAATGATTTCGTTTTTACGTTCTTGTGTTAGTGCCATCCTATTCACCTCCTAAATTGAAATATCCCCAATTACTGAGCTACTCGTTGGTGATTCGAAGTACCAAGTAATGGTTAAGTGACAACTGTAAGCAAGTCACTTTAGAAATATTAACACAAAGATTTCCCTCATGCAACTATAATTCATTAAACTAGCAGTGACTTAAGTATTCCATTGCATGTTGTTTATCTAATTCAATTTGAGCTTTTAAAGACTCAATTCCATCAAATTTTTGTTCACCGCGGAGATATTTATACCAATCCACTTTTACTTCTTCTCCGTATATATTTTTATCAAAATTATTAATATATACTTCAATTGTTAAATTCTTTTCATCAGGATTTTTGAAAGTAGGTTTAAATCCTACATTACATACACCATCATGCCATTCATTTTGAACAAGTAAGCGAACTGCATAAACACCTATGGCTGGGATAAAAGACCCTTCCGCTTCTTGAACATTGGCAGTGGGAAAACCAATTTGTCTACCGCGCTTGTCCCCATGAACGACAATTCCTGGGATTTGAAAAGGACGACCTAGAAGTAGACGAACCCGCTCCATATCTCCTTCTTTTAACGCTTTGCGAATATTAGTTGAACTTATTTTATCTGATGCTTGCTGTTGCTTTTCAACTATTGAAACTTCATAATCTCCATTACTCATTTCTTCTAAATCCTTCATCGTACCACGTCCCATCGCACCAAATGTGAAGTCGAATCCTGCTGTTACATGTTTTATATTTAAATTACGGATAAACACATCTACAAATTGTTGTGGGCTTAATATAGCAAAATCTGATGTAAATCGAACGACAAATACTGTATCTACTTGTAGTTCTTCTAAAATTTCCAATTTTTGTTTAAGAGGCGTGATGTAAAATACTTGTTCTTTGCGTTGTCCTAAAACAATAGATGGATGCGGGTCAAATGTCATTACCGCTAATTTTAAATTTTTATTTTTTGCATTTGTTTTTGCTTCTTCTATAACAGCTTGATGTCCTCGGTGTACCCCATCGAAAAATCCAACTGCTAAAGAATATGGTCCCTCAATTTCCTTTGAACTAATTTGATGAGGGTACATCAGTTGAATGACTTTCATGCGACTGCCTCCTAATCAACTTTCGGGAACATTTTTTCTGGCTTCATAAGTCCCTTTTTCTCCGGATGCTTTACATAGACAGCAACCGCTTTGTTATTTTCCATATAAACTATTTTATCATGTTCTTCAAGAGAAGGATGCATCGGTAAAACTTGACCATTAATTATTTTCTTAAGAATATCTGGTGTAATTTCAATTTGTGGAAAATCCATCAATGCATATTCTAACGGTTTAATGCAATCTCTTAATTGTTCATTCTCTACTTTTTCTTGTAATTGCTCTAATGTCACGCAATCATCTATTGTAAACGTTCCTGATTTTGTACGAACTAAGGATGCCATATGAGCAGGATAACCAAGTTCCTCACCAATTTGAACAGCTAGTGTACGAATGTAAGTCCCTTTGCTACAGGCAATACGGACAGGGAAAGTAATACTCTTTCCTTCATATATTTCACAATCATCAAGTAAATCTAGCGCATAAATTGTTATTTGACGAGTAGGACGATCAACAACTTCACCACTTCTAGCATATTCATATAATTTACGCCCATTTACCTTGACAGCTGAAAACATCGGTGGTGTTTGAGATATAACACCTGTTAATGATTTTAAAGCTTCTAAAACTTGCGTGCGAGTAATATGTTTTTCTGTTGTATCTTCTTCTACAACTTCGCCTTCAGCATCTTCTGTTGTAGTGGTTGTCCCAATTTCTATGATTGCTTCATATACTTTTCCAGTATCTGTTAAATATTCAGCGAGTCTTGTTGCATTGCCAATACAAATTGGTAGTACACCTTCAACACCGGGGTCTAATGTCCCTGTATGCCCTACCTTTTTTGTATGTAAGATTTTACGGATTTTAAATACACAATCATGAGAGGTCATGCCTCTTTCTTTCCATAATGGGAGAATGCCATGCTGCATGCATATTCACTCCTTTACTTTTAATTTTATTTCGACTACACACTCCAGTCCCACTGTGTTAAATAACTTTAACCATTGAGGCAAAAAGCTCCTCTTCAGGTTAAAAATATTTACCTTTAGAAAGTCCACAGGATGGTGATCGATAGCCATCGCAACACGAAGTAGCAAACTTAGGCTATTTCCCATAATTCGGGCGTGTTACGCTATTTTTATTAACAGAAAAAGCCTGCAAATAATAGATCTGCAGGCTTTTTTCGATTATTCTTGCGAATCGTGTAGTTGACGTAACAATGTATCAATTCGATTACCGTACTCAACAGATGAGTCAAACTCAAATGAAATTTCGGGTGTAATTCGTAAACGAATACGTTTACTAATCTCAGATCGAATAAAGCCTTTTGCTTTTTCTAGACCTTTCATCGTATCTTGACGTTCTCTTTCTGAACCTAAGCTAGTAATATATACAGTTGCTTGTTGTAGGTCACCTGTTACATCTACATCTGTTACAGTAACAAATCCAACTCGTGGATCTTTTAACTTACGACCAATAATATCTGCAAGTTCTTTTTTCATTTGTTCTGCAACACGGTTTGAGCGCATTGACATAATCGTTTCACCTCAATTTCTATAAAAACTCTCGTTGTATGTTGAGACATTGCCATTCAGGGTTAGATTCTAGAAATGCAATGGCACGTCCTAGCTCTTTTTCAGCTGCTTGTTGCGTTGATGCAACCGATACAAGTGCTAGAAGTGTTCTTTGCCAAACATCTTGATGATCAATTTCCGCTATTGAGACATTGTATTTTTGTTTTGTACGAGTAATCATACGCTGTAATACAGCTCTCTTCTCTTTTAGCGAATGTGCAGAAGGGACAAAAAATTCACACTCTGCATATACAATCATTAGCGTTTAATCTCTTCCATGATAAATGCTTCAATTTCGTCGCCAACTTTAATATCGTTATAAGCTTTAACTGTGAAACCACATTCATAACCTTTTGCAACTTCTTTAGCATCATCTTTGAAACGTTTAAGAGAATCTAATTCTCCTTCAAATATTACAATACCATCACGGATTACTCGAACGCCACTATCACGTGTTAATTTACCTTCAGTTACATAACCACCAGCAATTGTACCTACTTTAGAAACTTTGAATGTTTCACGTATTTCAGCAGATCCAATTACTTTTTCTACGAACTCAGGATCAAGCATACCTTTCATCGCAGCTTCAATTTCTTCGATTACTTTATAAATGATTTTGTGAAGACGAATATCTACGCCTTCTGCTTCAGCAGCACGTTTTGCATTAACGTCTGGACGTACGTTAAAGCCGATAACGATTGCATTTGAAGCAGCTGCAAGTGAGATATCTGATTCAGTGATAGCTCCGGCGCCTGTATGAATAATTTTCACGTTTACGCCTTCTACATCAATTTTCATAAGTGATGCAGCCATAGCTTCTACTGTACCTTGAACATCTGCTTTTACGATTAGGTTTAATTCCTTCATATCGCCTTGTTTCATTTGTTCAAATAAGTTATCAAGTGTTACACGTTGTTTTTCTGAACGTTGTAATTGGATAGCAGTAGATTCACGAGCTTCCCCAACTTGACGAGCTGTTTTTTCATCTTCAAATACTACGAAGCGATCTCCAGCTTGTGGTACTTCATTTAAACCTGTAATTTCAACTGGTGTTGATGGACCAGCAGATTTTACGCGACGACCTAAATCGTTGACCATAGCACGGACACGACCGTATGTATGACCTACTACGATTGGATCGCCGACATTTAAAGTACCGTTTTGTACTAATAATGTAGCAACTGAACCGCGACCTTTATCTAATTGTGCTTCAATAACAGAACCAATTGCACGACGTTTAGGATTTGCTTTTAGCTCGCCTACTTCAGAAACAAGTAAAATCATTTCTAATAATTGATCGATGCCGTCACCTTTTAAAGCTGATATAGGAACAAAGATTGTATCGCCACCCCAATCTTCAGGAACTAAACCATGTTCAGTTAATTCTTGCATAACGCGATCAGGGTTTGATGTTAGTTTATCCATTTTGTTGACAGCTACAATAATTGGAACTTCTGCAGCTTTTGCATGGTTAATAGCTTCAATTGTTTGAGGCATTACACCATCATCTGCAGCTACAACTAAAATTGTTAAATCGGTGATTCTTGCTCCACGAGCACGCATTGTTGTAAATGCTGCGTGTCCTGGTGTATCTAAGAAAGTAATTTTTTTACCTTTTACAACAACTTGATAGGCACCAATATGTTGTGTGATACCACCAGCTTCACCTTCAGTAACTTTTGTATTACGAATTGAGTCCAATAATGTTGTTTTACCATGGTCTACGTGGCCCATAATTGTTACAACTGGAGGACGTTCTTTGATATCTGCTTGGTTTTCATTTTCATCTTCTTCGAAATAAGTATCAAGGTCTGTAACATCAATACGTACTTCTTCTTCTACTTCTACACCGTAATCAGCACAAATTAACTCGATTGCATCTTGTTCTAATTCTTGGTTGATAGTAGCCATAACACCAAGCATAAATAATTTTTTGATAATTTCAGATGGTTCACGCCCTAATTTTTTTGCTAAATCACCAACTGTTAAATATTCAAAGAAAGTAATTTTTTCTGGTAGTTCTTTTTTCACAGCTGGTTGTTGTACTGGTTGTGGACGGTTTTTACGACGTTGACCACCATTGATCCCTGGTTTTCGTCTTTGGTTAAAGTTACGATTGCCGCCTTGAGAATTTCCTCCGCGACCTCCGCGATTGTTATTATTGTTATTACTATTATTACCGTTATTATTTGAACGGCCTTGACTATTATTTGTATTTTGTTTTGGTTTTGAATTATCTCTTGAAGTCGAATTATTATTCATAGTACTTCCTTGTGTAGTTTTTTGTTTTGTTTGAGCAGGACTAGAAGAGGTTTGCTCTTTTCGTGCTACAGGACGAGTTCCTGGCTGTCCTTTTGATTGTTCCTTGTTATATGTTGGTTGTGTACTGCTGTTCTTTTTATATACACCATCCAATTTGCTAATCGCTTCTATTTCTAACATAGACATATGGTTTTTTACGTCAATTTGGAGCTTGGATAACTGTTCGATCACTTCTTTACTTGACTTACTTACTTGTTTCGCATATTCATGAACTCGTAATTTTGTCATGTATTCACCCCCGGTTAGATTTCGTTGAGTAGCACTGACAGTTTTTTTGCAAAACCACTGTCCATAATAGCTACGGAAACTCTCGCCTCCCTACCAATAGCGTGTCCAAGAAGATCTCTTGTCGCAAATTCATGTAGCTCAACGTTAAAAGACTTACATTTATCTTGCATTTTTTTTCGTGTATTTTTGGAAGCATCAGTTGATAAAATCACAAGTTTTGCGTTTTGTCCTCGTACTTCCTTAATTACTTGTTCTTCTCCGGTAACCACTTTACGAGCACGAGTGGCTAACCCTAATAAATTATAGATTGCTTGTTCTGTATTCATGCTGATGGTTCCTTACGAACGATTGCCATTAAATCATCGTACACTTGATCAGGAATTTTCACTTCAAGTTGACGTTCAAACACGTTTTTTTCCTTAGCTGTTTTGATGGCTGTTTCAGATTTTGAAACATATGCACCACGGCCGGATTTTTTACCTGTTACATCAACAGTGACTTCTCCCTCTTTTGTACGAACAACACGAATCATTTCTTTC
Source organism: Rummeliibacillus pycnus (assembly GCF_044359855.1). GTDB lineage: Bacteria > Bacillota > Bacilli > Bacillales_A > Planococcaceae > Rummeliibacillus > Rummeliibacillus pycnus_A. Next base: position 3,637,401 of record NZ_CP132291.1, on the reverse strand, counting down.
TTTGGAAGCATTTCGCCTGTAGCGATGCATTTTCTTAAAGGTACTTTACGATTGATCGGCATCAGAACTCACCTTTCCTCTGGCGTTGAGAGTCGATTGGTAAGAAATAATACAATCCTACCAACCATTCTACTCTTCTTATTCTTCGTCGTCTTTATATAAGTCCACTTCTACTTCTTCAGCATTAGTTGATTCATTATCTATATCTTCATAAACATCAGTTTGTGCTTCTTGACGAGGATAAATTCCTAATTCAGTTGCATCTGTTTCACTTTTAATATCAATTTTCCATCCAGTAAGTTTTGCAGCTAGTCTTGCATTTTGGCCACGTTTACCGATCGCTAATGATAATTGATAATCAGGTACTACAACTGTAGTAGATTTTTCTTCTTCATTTACCTGTACATCTAACACTTGAGAAGGACTTAAAGCATTTGCAACGAAAACAACTGGATCTTCTGACCATTCAACGATATCAATCTTCTCATCGTGTAATTCGTTAACAATTGTTTGAACTCGTGCACCTTTAGCACCAACACATGAACCTACTGGATCTACTTCTTCATTGTGAGCTACAACAGAGATTTTAGAACGGTCACCAGCTTCACGTGCGATTGACTTAATTTCAACTGTACCTTCAAAAATTTCTGGTACTTCAAGTTCAAATAAGCGACGTAATAGACCTGGATGAGTACGTGAAACGAATACTTGAGGACCTCGAGAAGTGCGTTCAACTTTCGTAATATATACTTTAATACGATCATGAGGTTTGTAAACTTCACCTGGAATTTGTTCGTTTTGTGGAAGAACCGCCTCGATTTTACCAATTCCTACATAAATATTACGAGGATCTAAGCGTTCTACAACACCATTAATGATATCATCCGCACGGTCTACATATTCTTCGTATACGATGCCACGTTCAGCTTCGCGGAAACGTTGTGTAACAATTTGTTTTGCGGTAGTTGCTGCAATACGTCCAAAGTTACGTGGAGTTTCTTCTTCTTCAACAACATCACCTAATTCATAATTAGGATTTATTCTTTGAGCATCTGCTAAAGAAATTTGTAAACGTTCATCTTCCACTTCTTCAACAACATCTTTACGAGAATATAGTTTCATTGTGCCGCGTTCTAAATTTAAGTCTACACGGACATTTGCAGCTTGGTTATAATTCTTTTTATATGCATTAATTAGTGCTGCTTCAATCGCTTCAACGATCACCTCTTTTGAGATACCTTTCGCTTCAAGTGCGCTTAGTGCACCGACTAATTCCTTACTCATTGTCTATTTCACTCCTAAAGTTAACGTTCTGCTGAAAAATCAATTGCCAAGCGTGCTTTTGCAATTTTTTCTTTCGGTATAAGAACTGTAATTTTTCTAGTTTTTATCTGTACAGCAAGTTCAGCGCCTTCGTCTGTGTATGATTTTAAATATCCTTCAAATTCTTTCATACCGTTGATGGCTTCATATGATTTAATATGCACAAATTGATCAATTGCTTTTTCAAAGTCTGCATCTTTTTTTAGTGGACGTTCTGCCCCTGGGGAGGAAACTTCAAGGAAATAATTTTGTTCAATTGGATCAACTTCATCCAGTTTTACACTTAGTAATTCACTAACTTGAGCACACTGCTCAATGTCAATGCTTCCTTCAGGAGTATCCACATAAACGCGTAGAAACCAATCGTGACCTTCTTTAACAAATTCTACTTCGACTAATTCAAGGTTTAGACTTTCTACTATTGGCGTTACTAATTGTTCTACTTCAGTTGTAACTTTGCTCATACAATCCTCCTGACTCACTTAGTTGTCATAACAACAGAAAAGAGCGGGAAATCCCACTCTTTTGCTGCCGTTCTATCAACAAATAATTGACTAAATCATAACACAATTTAGCAGCAAATGCAACCAGCTCTAGAAGAGAGACAGTTGGTTCGCATCTGGTAGCCCTTCTAAGCATCCTAATTTATCCATATACTCAATTAATGATTTTGAAACTCGCCCTCGAATTTGTAAATCCTCTTTAGAAAGGAATTCGCCTTCTTCTCTGGCTTTTTCAATAGCGTATGCTACGTTATTTCCTAGTCCTGGAATCGCATTGAATGGTGGAATTAAACTTTGTCCATCAATAACAAATTCTGTTGCCTTTGAACGATATAAATCAACCTTTTGGAATGACATGCCTCGTTCACACATTTCAAGTGCTAATTCCAACACAGTTAATAAGCTTTTTTCTTTTGTCGATGCTTCTAAACCTTTTGCATCAATCTCATCAATATGTGCACGAAGCATTTGTGAACCGTTTACCATTGCGATTAAATCGAAATCATCAGCACGTACAGTAAAGTATGCACAGTAATACACAATTGGGAAATGTACTTTAAAGTATGCTATACGAACAGCCATTAATACATATGCAGCTGCGTGAGCTTTAGGGAACATATATTTAATCTTTTTACAAGAATCGATGTACCATTCTGGCACACTTTCTTTTCGCATTGCTGCTTCCATATCATCAGTAAGCCCTTTCCCTTTACGTACATGCTCCATAATTTTAAATGCTAATGATGGTTCGAGACCTTGGTAAATTAAATAAACCATAATATCATCACGACAACCAATAACTTCAGATAACACACAAGTGCCATTTTCGATTAATTCACTGGCATTTCCTAACCATACATCTGTACCATGTGATAAACCTGAAATTTGTACAAGTTCTGAGAAAGTAGACGGTTTTGTTTCTTCCAACATTTGACGCACAAATCTCGTTCCAAATTCCGGTATACCTAATGTACCTGTTTTACAATTGATTTGCTCAGCAGTTACACCCAAAGATTCTGGTCCTGTGAAGATTTTCATAACTTCAGGATCATCGGTCGGAATCGTTTTTGGATCAATTCCTGTTAAATCAAGAAGCATACGAATAACCGTCGGATCATCGTGTCCAAGAATATCAAGTTTTAACACATTATCATGGATAGAGTGGAAATCGAAGTGTGTTGTTTTCCACTCTGCATCCTGTGCGTCAGCCGGAAATTGGAATGGTGAGAAATCGTATATATCCATATAGTCTGGTACTACAATAATACCGCCCGGATGCTGACCTGTTGTTCGTTTTACTCCTGTACAACCTTGTACAAGACGATCTATTTCTGCGCCACGCATATTTATATTATGGTCTGTTGCATATCCTCTTACATATCCGTAAGCTGTTTTTTCTGCAACTGTACCAATTGTACCTGCCCGATATGCATAATCTTCACCAAACAATACTTTCGTATAGTTATGTGCACGTGGTTGGTAACTACCACTGAAGTTTAAATCGATATCGGGAACTTTATCCCCTTTGAAACCCAGGAATGTTTCGAAGGGAATATCATGACCATCTTTTTTGTAGTGTGCTCCGCATTCAGGGCAATCCTTGTTTGGTAAGTCAAACCCAGAGCCAACGGAACCATCATTGAAGAATTCTACATGCTGGCAATTTGGACAAACATAGTGAGGTGGCAATGCATTAACTTCTGTAATCTCCATCATTGTCGCAACTAGCGACGATCCAACTGAACCACGCGAACCTACTAAATAGCCATCACTTAATGATTTTTTTACAAGCTTATGTGATATAAGGTAAATAACAGAGAATCCATGGCCAATAATAGAGCCCAATTCTTTTTCAAGACGTGCCTCTACTATTTCGGGAAGGTTTGGTCCATAAATTTTATGCGCCATATTATAACTCATTTCACGAACTGTTTCTTCCGCACCTTCAATACGAGGAGTGTACAATTTATCTTTTACTGGTACAACATCCCCAATCATATCTGCTATTTTTTGTGAATTTGTCACAACAAGCTCTTTCGCTATATCTTCCCCTAAAAACGCAAAATCTTGCAACATTTCATCTGTTGTTCGTAAATGAACTTTTGGCAATTCATAACGATTTAAAGGATTTGCGCCACCTTGAGAACGTAATAGGATTTTACGGAAAATCGCATCATTTTCACTTAAATAATGCACATTCCCAGTTGCTACAACAGGTTTATCTAATTTTTTCCCGATTTTCACAACTTTACGAATTATATCTTCTAGATTCCATTCATCGCGAATTAATTCAGCTTCAATTAAAGGTGCATAAACGGCTTTGGGATGTACCTCTAAATAATCATAGAATTTTGCTACTTCCATCGCTTCGTCCATCGATTTTTGCATAACTGCTGTAAAGAATTCACCTTTATCGCAAGCAGTACCTATTAGTAGTCCTTGGCGATATTTTTGTAATGATGAACGTTTAATTCGTGGCACTCGATAGAATGTTTTAACATGTGATTCACTGACAAGTTTAAACAGATTTTTTAGTCCATCATTATCAACAGCTAAAATCGTACAGTGTGTAGGACGTGCTCTTTTAAAAGCATCTCCTCCACCTATATGTTTGTTGAAGTCATCATGATATTTAATATCTTGTTCGTCGGCTTCTTTTAATAAATGTAACAGTAGAAAGCCTGTAGCTTCTGTATCGTAAATAGCACGATGATGTTGCGTTAAATCAATACCGAATTTTTTACATAATGTATTTAATCGGTGGTTTTTCATTTCTGGATGTAAGAAACGTGCAAGCTCTAAAGTGTCAATTACAGGGTGATGAAAATCATCAATTCCTGCTTTTTTATAAGCTTCATAAAGGAAACCAACATCGAATGTTGCGTTATGCGCTACAACAATTGCCTCTCCGATAAAGTCATGGAATTTTGCAATCATGTCGACCACTTCAGGTGCATCTCTGACCATATCGTCGGTAATACTTGTTAATTCAATCGTTGTAGCAGACAACGGATGATGTGGGTTGGCAAAACTTTCGAATGTATCGATTACATCGCCATTCTTAATCTTTACTGCCGCAAGTTCAATAATCGTATCATATGCTGCAGACAACCCTGTTGTTTCCACGTCAAATACAACAAATGTATCATCTTCAAGTAAACGATGTTGGTCATCGTATGCGATTGGCACACCATCATTCACTAAGTTTGCTTCAATACCATAAATAATCTTAATGCCATGTTTTTTACCTGCATTATAGGCATCAGGGAACGATTGTGCTATCGCATGATCCGTAATTGCAATTGCAGGATGCCCCCATTTGGCTGCTTGACCTACAAGCGATTCGACTGAGGAGACAGCATCCATTTGACTCATTGGTGTATGCAAATGTAATTCTACACGTTTTTCCCCTTCTGGTGCTTTATCCACTCTTAATGTTGGTTTAATCTCCATCATGTCTTGAGCCATCACGATTAAATCACGAACAAACGTATCATTTTGAACAGAACCACGTACCTTTAACCACATTCCTTTTTTCGCCATTTGCATAAGAGCTGCATCCTCTTTATCGCGTGAGAACATTTTGACCAAAATAGAATCAGTGTAATCGGTTAACTTAATTGTTAACAATGACCGCCCGCTTCGTAATTCTTTTACTTCCACATCGAAAACAAATCCTTCAATTACTACTCGTCGTTCCTCATCTTGAATTTGGTGAATTTCCATCATAGGTTCATCCGGTTTAATTGGGATACCCAATTGGAAAGGTCTATCAGTAGCATCGGACAAATCAGGATTTTCTTGTTTTTCTTTTTCACGTTTTTGCATATCCATTACAGCTTTTTGTGCAAAAGCAGCTTCTTCTTTACGACGCTGTTCAAGAAACGCTTGTTGTTGTTCCGCTAAATCTTCCGTTGTTTCTTTTAATTGAAAATCGATCGCCATATAAGGGAAACCAAAATGCATATATGCCTTTGAAATGACCTCTGCATATTTACTTTTTAATGTCATCAATTGGAATTCTTGTTGACAATTGAGCATTAGCTTTTGTCCATTCCATTCAGGGAATTGTTTTACTAACTCTTCTCTTAATGGTGGAGACATTTCATCAATTTCTTCGACAATCTTCAGCCAGTAATCTGAAATTATTTGTTGTGATACTTGATGATTTTCTGCTTCTATATCAACGAATACATTCGCAATCTGAGAAAACGCTGCTTCTAAACGCATTTGAAAATCTTGATATACTCGAAAAGGTAATATATTTTGTAATTTCAATGAAAAGCGCCAAACACGGTCTGTTTTATGCACAGTCAAGCGTGTCATTTCAGCCGCTTCAAAAAATGGCATAAAGACGTCTTCTGTCATATTAATCTGTTGTAATAAGAGCTGGAATTTTAATTTTGAATCTTGTTCGTTTGCCATCTTCCCACCTACTTTCTGTCTTACATATATGAACAAACCGCTTCTTTTTTTATTACGGGTAACTCCTTATGTTGGCGAACCGACGAGCCTCCTTGCAGGATTCTCCGCATTTCGCTCTAGTAAGATTCATTAAATAATCAACAATGTCATATAACAGATCCTTAAATAAAGAAAAGAAAGTACAAGTGTACTTTCTCTCCTAAAATGACCCGTAGCAATCGTTAATTATTCAGCATGAAAGAAATTATTTAAGCGATCTACTAGCTCTTCTTTCGCCCATTCGAATGTTTCACCTGATTGACGGAATTTAACTTCAACAATACCTTCTGCAGCTTTTTTACCAACTGTTACTCGTACTGGTAAACCGATTAAATCTGCATCCGCAAATTTAACCCCTGCACGTTCTTTACGATCATCATATAGCACATCATAGCGGTATGATTTCAACAATTTGTAAAGGTCTTCAGTTAAGCCTTTTTGCGCTTCATCTTTTTCGTTTACTGAAATTAGGTGAATATCATATGGTGCAACTTGTTTAGGCCATACAAATCCGTAGCTATCTTGGAATTGCTCTGCAACAGCTGCCATTACACGAGAAACACCAATACCATAGCAACCCATGATAAATGGTTGTGAACGACCATTTTCATCTAAGAATGTTGCTTTCATGGAATCACTGTATTTTGTACCTAATTTAAAGACATGTCCAACTTCAATTCCTTCAGCAAATTTAATTGTACCTTTACCATCTGGTGTTGGATCACCAACTTGTACAAAACGTAAGTCTTCATAACGATCAATAGCAAAATCTCTACCTGGATTTACATTAATATAATGATAGCCATCTTCGTTGGCTCCACTTACACCATTACGGATTGATTTGATAGCATTATCTGCTATTACTTTCACATTCACAGGTAATTTTACTGGTCCTAATGAACCTACATGGCAATTTAATAATTCAAAAATAGCGTCTTCTTCTGCTAATTCAACCGATTCAGCATCTAATGCGTGTTTTAGTTTAATATCATTAATTTCGTGATCACCACGAGCAAGCACTACAACTAATTCGTCATCTACATTAAATACTAATGTTTTGATACATTGTTCTGGTTTAACATTTAGGAACGTAGCTACGTCTTCAATTGATTTTTGATCTGGAGTTGCTACTTTTTCGAGATCCTTCATTTCTTCGCTTGAATGTGTATAGTCAACATTTACCTCAGCCATTTCAATATTAGCTGCGTAATCTGTTTCATCAGAATAAGCAATTGTATCTTCACCAATTTCAGATAACACCATGAATTCGTGTGTATCTGTACCACCTATTGAGCCAGAATCGGCGATTACTGCACGGAATTTCAAGCCAAGACGAGTGAATATATTTGTATAAGCTTTAACCATATCTTGATATGTTTCATCTAAACTTTCTTGGTTTGCATGGAAAGAATATGCATCTTTCATCACAAATTCACGACCACGTAGTAGACCGAAGCGTGGTCGTTTTTCATCTCGGAATTTAGTTTGAATTTGATATAAAGCTAAAGGCAATTTTTTATATGATTTTATTTCATCACGTACTAGTGAAGTGATGACTTCTTCATGAGTTGGACCAAGAGCAAACTGGCGATCATGACGGTCTTTTAAACGCATTAATTCAGGGCCGTAAGCTTCCCAACGACCGGATTCTTGCCATAGTTCAGCTTGTTGCAATGATGGCATTAATAATTCCACAGCACCAGCTGCATCCATTTCTTCACGGACAATTTGTTCAATTTTTTGTAGTACTTTAATTCCTAATGGCAAGAATGAATAAACCCCACTTGTATTTTGGCGAATAAAACCAGCACGTAATAAGAGCTGATGAGACTTAACGTCTGCATCAGCAGGTATTTCGCGCAAAGTTGGGATAAATGTTTTGCTTTGTTTCATCAAAAAAACCTCACTTTGAGCAATATATAATTAGTGTAACTTTTTTCAGCATATGTCTCCCACCTCTATTGGTGGTGAGTTAATGCAAACTTTTTCTGTTATTTTCAGTGGATGTCCAACAATCACTAAAGTAGTTAAAGCCTCTTAGACATAATTACGCCGAGGCGTAATTGATTTTAAAAGAAGAACCGTTGTATATCATTCCAGGTTACCGCTATCATGAGAATCATTAATAGTACAATCCCCACGAAATGGACCATTCCTTCTTTTTGACGATCAACTGGTTTACCACGAACAGCTTCGAATCCGAAGAATAATAAACGACCTCCATCTAATGCAGGTAATGGAAGTAAGTTCATGATTCCTAAGTTAATACTTAATACAGCTGCCCAGTTCATAATGTTAACAAATCCGTATTTTGCAACTTCTTCAGTTGCTTTGTATATACCTACCGGACCAGATAATGCATCAATCGAAAATCCTCCTGTAATTAACGATCCGAGGATGGTAAAGATTTTAATAATCCAATGATAAGTCTCTGAAAAACCAAATGCAATTGCTTTCAATGGATTTTTTTCCACAGGACTTTGATATTGCACACCAATTTGACCTATTGTTTGTCCTTCTATTGTCTTTTTAGTTGGCGTTACTTTGATGCTTTCATTACCACTATTTCGTTTAAGATCTAATGTTAATTGATTTTCAGGATTGTTTTGAATCGCATCTGATAATTGTTGCCAACTATCAATAGATTTACCATTTATAGCTGTTACGACATCACCTTTTTCCAATCCTGCATTAGCAGCTGGGCTATCTTTTACAACACCAGCAATCACTGGTTCATATGTCGGTACGCCTTGCATTAACGCAATAGCGATAAACACAATAATTGAAAGAATAAAGTTAAACAATGGGCCTGCAAAAATAGTCATTGCTCGTTTACCCACTGATTTTGAATTAAATTGACGGTCATATGGAGCAATAATAAGTTCACTACCATTTTCTTCGATAACCGCATTGCGCGCTATATTGTAACGTACAAGTTTTTCATCTTCATCATAACCTTCAACCCATAATTCTTTTTGAAGATCTGCCTTTTCCACTTCAAGGAATAGCATGTCAGGCAATTGCTTGTTTTGGTTTAAAACGATTTTCGTTACTTCGTTTTGATCGTTCAACAGCATTCCAATTCGATAACCTGGTTGAAGTTCAACCACATCTGCATCGTCTCCTGCCATACGGACATAACCACCCATTGGCAATAAGCGAATGGTATACAAGGTTTCGCCTTTATTGATCCCTAATATCTTGGGACCAAAGCCAATTGCAAATTCACGCACTAATATACCAGAACGTTTTGCAAAGATGAAGTGACCTAGTTCATGGAAAAACACGATGGAACCGAATACTACGATGAATGCAATGATTGATTGCATGGAATCCCACCTTTTTCAGCTTGTGTAAAATCACTACTATTGCTATTTTAGCATGCTTTGAACTGTTTTTCTCGTTTCTTTATCAACATGTAAAATAGTTTCTAAATCTGGATGTTGAATGTTCATATGATCGTTCATCATTTTTTCGATAATGTCTTCAATTTCAAGGAATTTAATTTCCCCTTGCAAAAATGCACCAACAGCAGCCTCGTTTGCGGCATTCATAACTGTTAAAATTGTACCACCCATTTTGCCAGCTTGATATGCGAAATCTAAGCAACGGAAACGATTTAAATCTACATTTTCAAAATGCAATTGACCAATTTTTGCTAAATCTAATCTTTCAGCTGCCAGTCTTGGTAATCTCTCAGGGTAGCTTAATGCATATTGAATTGGTGTACGCATATCTGGGGTACCTAGTTGAGCCATTATACTTGTATCATGATATTCAACCATTGAGTGAATAATGCTTTCTCGATGGATTAATACATCAATTTTGTCATATGGCATGTCATATAATACCGCAGCTTCAATTACTTCTAAACCTTTGTTCATCAAGGTTGCTGAATCGATTGTAATTTTGGCTCCCATTGACCAATTGGGGTGATTTAATGCTTCTTTAATCGTTACATTTTCAAGCTCTTTACGTGTTTTGTCACGGAAGCTACCACCTGAAGCGGTAAGAATTAAGCGTGATATAGACTTACGGTTTTCACCTTGCATTGATTGCCAAAGAGCAGAATGTTCACTATCAACTGGTAAAATTGGCGCACCATATTTTTTTGCTTCACTCATTACTAAGTGTCCAGCTGTCACAAGCGTTTCTTTATTGGCGATTGCAATTGCTTTCTTTTCGCGAATTGCTGCTAATGTTGCTTCAAGACCTATACTTCCTAATACTGCGTTTAATAAAACGGTTGCTTCTGAAAAAGTAGCTACATCTACTAATCCTTTTGTTCCATAAGTAAAGTCAATATGAGAAAACTCTTTAGAAAGAGTATATGCATCTTTCTCTAATTGTACAGATACTAATTTGGGTTTAAACTCACGAATAATATCTTTTGTTTTTTCGATATTTTTACCTGCTGCAAATGCCACAATTTCAAATTCATCCGCATGTTCTCTTACAATATCTAATGTTTGCAAGCCAATGGAGCCTGTAGCTCCTAATAAGCTAATTGATTTCATTTAAAAGACTCCCTTATCCAATGAAGTGCAAGAAATAGAGCAATGGTAAAACGAATAATAGACTATCAAAACGGTCTAATATCCCACCATGCCCGGGCAGTATTTTCCCAGAATCCTTCACACCATAATGACGTTTAATTGCTGATTCTACTAAATCACCTAATTGACCAAATATAGAAGCTACAATCGATACTATAATTAATGTTACGTAAGATATATCTAATTTGGCAATTAATTGGAAAATAATTACTGCAATAATAGCTACAACGATTCCACCGACAAAACCTTCAACTGTCTTATTTGGCGAAATCTCTGGCCATAATTTATTTTTCCCGAGTTTTCTACCAATGAAGTATGCTCCTGAATCAGTAGTCCATACAATAACTAATGCATAAACAACATATGCTAAACCTTCTGCTCGTGTTGTAATAAAGAAGTGGAATCCAATTCCAACATACATAGCACTTGCTAATAAAAAACCTACATCATCAAACGTAAATTTATTTTTTACTAGTACTGTGTAAATCAGCAATAATATTGCAATTATGAATAGATATTCAATCTTTGAATAAGATGTTGCATTTTGGACTCGTTCACTCCAATCATCTGGCATTAATATAACAAACAATGCAAATAATGTGATGATTCCTGGAAGTGAGAATAACGAAATTCCTCGCATTTTCAATATTTCATATAACCCTACTGCCGCCATTACGTATATCAAAATGGTAAATGGTAATTGACCATAGATGACGAATGGTATAAACAGTGCAGCGGCAATTAGCGCCGTAATAATACGCTGTTTCAATCTTCCTTATTCTCCTTTCAATCCACCATATCGGCGATTGCGTTTTTGATAGTCTTTAATAGCATCATAAAAGGCATGCTCGTCAAAGTCTGGCCATAGGATCTCCGTAAACCAAAATTCAGTGTAAGCAAGCTGCCACAACATAAAATTACTCAAACGAATTTCTCCACTCGTGCGAATTAATAAATCAGGATCTGGTAAATTAGCAGTCATAAGTCCAGATGAAATATTCTCCTCTGAAATATCTAATACATCTAATTCTCCATCCTTAATTTGTTTGGCTATTCGTTGCATAGCAAGTACTAATTCTTTCCGACTGCCATAGTTCAATGCAAAGTTAAGAACCATTCCTGTATTTTCTTTTGTTTGATTCATCGCGTTTTGAACTGCGCGCTGTGTATGACCTGGCAATTCATCCATTTCGCCAATCATTTCAATTCGAATATTTAGCTCCATTAACTCAGGCAGAAATGAACCTAAAAATTCTTCAGGTAACCGCATCAAAAATTCTACTTCTTTTCTTGGGCGTTTCCAGTTTTCTGTTGAAAAAGCATATAACGTAATGGCTTTTACTCCGATTGCATTTGCAGCTCGTGTAATTTTACGTACGTTTTTCATTCCTTCATGATGTCCAGCAACACGAGGTAATGCACGTTTTCTCGCCCATCTTCCGTTACCATCCATAATAATTGCTATATGGGCAGGCACTTGTTCATTTGAAATATCTGAAATTCGTTCCTGTAAATCTTGACGTTGTTTATCTGATTTTCCCCATACGAGTTTGTTTAACATTTAGAATCCTCCACTAACTTACAAATCGGAACGTATACTACTTCTATCATATCAAAAATACGGATTTTTTTCCTTAATCTTAACAAAAAAAGACGTCCCTGTACTTATAGGACGTCTTAAAAAACACAAGGTTCTAAAAAATCAATTACGCCTCAGCGTAATTGCGTACAAATTTCGAACTGTGTTTGCACAATTTGAATTTTGTAACATCCACCTGAGACTTTAACTAATGTCAGCGATTTTTTAAACAACTGCTTATAGTAGAAAAAAATTCTGTATTCATCTTTTCACCAATAGAAGTGGAGACTTCTGCTGAATGATTAAACAGACATAATTTCGCTTTCTTTTTCTTTTGCAACTTCATCGACTTTAACAATATTTGCATCTGTTAGTTTTTGGATATCATCTGAGAAACCACGTAAATCATCTTCAGTAATTTCGCCAGCTTTTTCTAATTTTTTAAATTCATCATTAGCATCACGACGAACATTGCGGATGACAACTTTCGCTTCTTCTGCTTCTTTTTTCACTAATTTAACTAGTTCTTTACGACGTTCTTCCGTTAGAGCCGGAATTGTTAATCGAATAACATTACCATCGTTCGTAGGTGTGATACCAATATCAGATTTCAACAATGCTTTTTCGATATCACCAAGAACTGTTTTATCATAAGGCTGAATAACCAATAGTCGTGCTTCAGGAATTGAAATACCAGCTAGTTGATTAATAGGGGTTGGTGCGCCATAATATTCAACGCTTACATGGTCTAGTAACGAAGCATTTGCACGACCAGCGCGAATAGATGCTAATGCACGAGTAAACGCTTGAATCGATTTTGTCATTTTTTCTTCAGCTTTTGCCATAACTTCTTTTGACATTATGAATTCCTCCTAACAACTGTTCCGATTGTTTCGCCTAATACGGCGCGTTTAATATTACCGTTTTCAGTAATAGAGAACACGATTAATGGAATATCATTATCCATACATAAAGTGGACGCTGTTGAATCCATTACTTGCAATCCTTGTTGAATTACTTCTAAGTATGTTAGATTATCATATTTTACTGCATCTGCATTTGTTTTTGGATCTGCAGAGTATACGCCATCTACGTTGTTTTTAGCCATTAAAATGACATCTGCATTAATTTCAGCTGCACGTAACGCTGCTGTCGTGTCTGTAGAGAAGTAAGGGTTACCTGTGCCCGCTGCAAAAATAACAACACGTTTTTTTTCTAAGTGACGAACCGCTTTTCTACGGATATATGGTTCTGCTACTTGCGTCATAACAATTGATGACTGCACACGTGTTGGAACGCTAAGATTTTCAAGTGAATCTTGAAGTGCTAATGCATTCATAACAGTTGCTAACATGCCCATATAATCGGCATTTGCACGTTCCATGCCCATTTCAGCACCAATTTTCCCTCTCCAAATGTTTCCGCCACCGACTACTAGGGCAACTTCTACCCCTAGATCAACAACCTCTTTTACTTGTTCTGCTACTGATTTAACAATTTTAGGTGATAAGCCAAAGCCTTCTTCTCCAGCAAGGGCTTCTCCACTAAGTTTAATGACTACTCTTTTGTACTGTGGCATACTCATTGGAACCTCCATCATGCTTTTTTCTTGAAAAAGAGGGAACACCATAAGCTGTGCTCCCTACTTTTTTTACATTAATATTTAATAATATCGGTATTAGTTACCTTTAACTTGGTTCATTACTTCTTCAGCGAAGTTATCTTCACGTTTTTCGATACCTTCACCAACTTCATAACGTACGAATGAAGTTAATGTACCGCCAGCTGCTTTTACAAAGTCGCCAACTTTTTGATCTGGGTTTTTAACGAATGGTTGGTCAAGAACACAGATTTCTTCGAAGTATTTACGTAAACGACCTTCAACCATTTTAGCAACGATGTTTTCAGGTTTACCTTCGTTAAGAGCTTGTTCAGTTAATACTTTGCGTTCGTGAGCAATTTCTTCTTCAGAAACTTGGTCATGAGCAATGTATTTAGGGTTTAATGCAGCGATGTGCATTGCAACGTCTTTTGCTGCATCTGCATCAGTTGTACCTTCAACTACTGCTAATACACCAATGCGTCCACCCATGTGTAGGTAAGCACCGAATGCATCTGCATCAGTTTTAGTAGCTACAGTGAAACGACGAAGAGTGATTTTTTCACCAATTGTAGCAATTGCTGAAGAAATATGGTCAACAACTTTTGCACCGTTTTCCATAGTTGTTTCTAAAGCTTCTTCTACTGTTGCTGGTTTAGCAACTAATAAGTGATCAGCTAATTCTTTAACTAAAGTTTTGAAACCTTCGTTTTTAGCAACGAAGTCAGTTTCAGCGTTAACTTCTAAAAGTACAGCTTCATTACCTTTTACTTCGATATAAGTTGTACCTTCTGCAGCTACGCGGTCAGCTTTTTTAGCAGCTGATGATAATCCTTTTTCACGTAGGAAATCGATTGCTGCTTCCATATCTCCATCAACTTGTACTAATGCTTTTTTACAATCCATCATACCAGCACCAGTTTTTTCACGTAATTCTTTAACCATTTTTGCAGTTACTGCCATTGATAGTTCCTCCTTATAAATTCATATGAAATTATTATCATTCTCAAAAAAAGGTGATAAGAGGGTTTAGCCGCTTATCACCTGTTTTCTAATCAGAAATTACTCAGCTGCAACCTCTTCAGCTGGAACTGCTTCTTCTTCACCTTGTTTAGATTCGATTAAAGCATCAGCCATTTTTGCAGTGATTAATTTAACTGCGCGAATTGCGTCATCATTTGAAGGAATAACGTAATCGATTTCGTCAGGATCACAGTTAGTATCAACCATTCCTACTAACGGAATGTTTAATTTGCGAGCTTCTGCTACAGCAATACGTTCTTTGCGTGGGTCTACTACGAACATTACGTCTGGTAGATCATGCATATCACGGATACCGCCTAAGAATTTAACAAGACGTTCGTGTTGTTTTTTAAGTTGAACAACTTCTTTTTTAGGTAGAACTTCGAAAGTTCCGTCTTCTTCCATTTTTTCGATATCTTTCATACGTTTTACACGTTTTTGAATAGTACCGAAGTTTGTAAGAGTACCACCTAACCAACGTTGGTTGATGTAGTAGTTACCTGAACGTTCAGCTTCATCTTTAATAGCTTCTTGAGCTTGTTTTTTAGTACCAACGAAAAGAACTTTACCACCATCTTGGCCAACTTGGCGCATGAAGTCGTAAGCTTCTTCTAATTTTTTAACTGTTTTTTGTAAATCGATAATGTAGATACCGTTACGTTCAACAAAAATGAATTTTTTCATTTTTGGGTTCCAACGGCGAGTTTGGTGACCGAAATGTACACCAGCTTCTAGTAATTGTTTCATTGAAATTACTGACATGAGTGTTTCCTCCTGATATGGTTTTTTTGTCCTCCGTATTCATCATCTGTAGGAGTAACTCATAATGAGCACCTTCTCCGTGCATCAGAATACGTGTGTAATGTAACACCACTTGATAATATATCACACAGTCTTGTCCTATGCAACCTTTTAGTGTTGAAATTTCAGTAATAATTCAATTTCTGTTTTTCCTTTTTGCAGCATTTTTGCAATTTCATCAATGGTCTTTCCACCACGATATAATTCTTGGATTTGTTCATCCAGAGTTAGTTTCTTTTCCGGTTCAACAAGGTGCGTCAGTTCCTCTTTAAAGGATTCATTTTGCACTGTTATGGTTGGTGTTGTTGTAGAATTATTTTTATATGCCTTTGCTGCGACGTTTCTCGGCAAATTATAAGTTGGTACTATGACTTCTTCTTTTTTAGTAGATTGGTCTTCTTGTATCCCGTCAATATCTTTCTCTGTAGTAGTATGCTTATTCTCGTTTTCATGTATTTGTCTATTTCTATTCATCATTGTTAATTCTTTAATTAATCGATCATTTTCATCACGCATTTCTGCTAAATAAGCACCAACTGCATTATACATTTCATCCTTTAATCGTTCCTGACTCTTTTCAATATCTTTTAGTCGAGAAATTTTCGTATAAAGTAAAATAATGAAGTAAAAGCTTAACACTTGTGCAATAAATAAAAACACTAAAATTGTCGCTACCATTATAACTCCTATCCGCTAAAATCTACAAAATGTCCTTTGAAAGGATGTTGAATCTGATCAAGAGTGGGAGATTCATGTTTCTTTTTTTTGCCTCGTTGCTTTTCATTTTCTCTATCATCGGATGGATCATCTTCTCTAATTTGAGCAGTTTTATCAGATTCTAAAACAGCTGTTCTATTTCGTTCAATTTGTTTTTGTAATGCATGATTAGCAAAATCTTGCCCTGCATTCACTTGCTGCTGTGCTTGTTCCGTTATTTTACCCGCTTCAAAAGTCTTAGGTAATGCAATTTGTAATTCTACCCCTTTTAAGCTCATACATTTGCCTCCAGTGATTATACATTTTGCATCTCGGCTGATAATAAATTACGTAATTTAAAGAGCGCCTTTGAATGTATTTGAGATATTCTTGATGTAGAAAGTTGAAGCATTTCTCCAATTTCAGTTAGAGTTAACTCTTCTGTATAAAATAAACTCAATACTTGTTGCTCTTTTTCGTTTAGTTTTAATATGTTCTCGACTAAATCATCTAATAGTTCTGTTCGAACAATTTCTTGCTCAGGTGTACGTACTTGTTCGTCCCTAATGGCAAATGTCTTGACCTCTGAATCATCTTGATCTGAAGAATGCTCGTCCATAGATAAAATATTAGACATAAAATGTTCTTGCATTGTTTGATATACATCATCTACACTGACGCCTAATTCTTGAGCTACTTCTTCTGGTGTAACATGCCGTTGTAGTTGTTGCTCCATCGCTTCAATCTGTGCTTCTAGTTTTTTTGATTTTTCCCTAGCAGATCGCGGCAACCAATCTTCCTTTCTCAGTCCATCTATTATTGCGCCACGGACTCGGAAAGAGGCATATGTATCAAATTTTAAATCTCGTGATATATCAAATTTGTTAAGTGCGTCGAATAATCCCATCATGCCAAGGCTTGTCAATTCATCTCTCGATACATTTTTGGGTAAACCAGTACTAATACGTTGTACATGGTAAGAGACGAGTGGAGTATATTTTTTTATTAACAAATCTCCTGCACGAGGATCACGTTCAGCTGCCCAGCTTTGCCAAAGCTTTTGTTCTTCATTTGACGTTGGTTGCATCATCGAATCCACCTCGTTGTCTTTTCTAAATGACATGTATATTATATCAAATCTTTACTATAAAAGGGAGCCAAAATAAGCTCCCTTTCAAAATTATTCGTCATTTGACATCATTGTTTTGACAGCTTTCGCTAATTCTTCTGCTTGATTGTCACTAAGGGTACTGGAAGTCTTCTCTTTCAATGAATGTTGTTCTTCAACTTCCCCATCAGATTGTATTGTTGTTTCTTGAACTGTTGATTCTTCATCAGAAGGAGTGTACATAACAAACGCAATAATAAAACGAACTATATAAGTCAATAAAAACACAATGACAGCAACAATGAATGAATGAATAATAAT
The DNA here is from genome assembly GCF_044359855.1 of Rummeliibacillus pycnus. Classification (GTDB taxonomy): domain Bacteria; phylum Bacillota; class Bacilli; order Bacillales_A; family Planococcaceae; genus Rummeliibacillus; species Rummeliibacillus pycnus_A. The sequence goes on along the minus strand of NZ_CP132291.1, from coordinate 3,619,427 downwards.
ACTTGTTGGGTTTTCTACTGATTGAAATGTCATTAAAAAATAAATTGTAAAAGCTATTACAGCTGCCCAACAATTAGATAAAAATGAACCTACCATTATATTTCTTTCACTCCTTGATTGACAGTACGAATATGTAAAACGGAAGTTGAAGTGTCGAATTCAATCGTACGCCCACTACTTCCACCAGTATCTTCTGCAACTATAGGAATTGATAACATCTTTAGTTGCTGTTTCACTGCCTCTACATTTCTAGGGCCAATTCGCATCGAATCACGATTCGATGTGAATTGGAACATTTGAGCCCCTCCTGCAATCTTAGCTTTTAATTTAAACGAATGAACGCCTTCTCTTTTTAATTGTTCCACCATGGCCGGTATACCCGTATCAGCAAATTTCGCTACATTAATTGATTCACTACGACCTAACTTTGAGTCTGGCAACATAACATGAACTAAACCTGCAATTTCTTTTGATTCATCATAAAGTACTACACCTACACATGACCCTAAACCTGATGTTCTAATTGTATTTGGTGATTTTGCTATATCCATTTGAGCAATACCAACTTTAACAACCGTGCTTATACTCGCTAACATATTATGAAACCCCTAAAGATCTAAATATCGTTTCAAAAGAGTCAGGATCCGGCAATAAGAAGAAGTGTCCACGGACTGTTTCTGAATCACCCATATGTTCTTCAAAAATAGTAGTATCAATAACAATTACATGATCACCGATTTGTGAAACTTCAACAAGGCCAAAACTAATAATTGCACCAAACATATCAACAGTTAAAGCAGGTGGTGTAGGATAAATTTTCAAGCCAGTAAAATCTGATAATGCAGATAAATAGGAACCAGATAGTATATTTCCAAGTTCCTGCATAGCAGATCGTCCTAACTCTGAAACTGGTGGATTTCTAAAATCAAATGATTCATCATGGATTAATTTTTTGATAAAATGATTTGCTTGTTCTACCGGAAGAATAAAAAACATTCCACCTTCCGCATCACCTTCAATTCGAAGATAAATACCCGCAACAACACTTTCAGCACCGCCAGCAAATTCCATCATCTCATTAAATGAGACCATTTCAACTTTTGGGACCCGCATATCGATTTTAGTATTCAACAAATCCGAAAGAGCTGTAGCAGCGTGAGCAGCCCCTATATTTCCAATTTCTTTTAAAACATCTAAGTGCAAAGACGTTATTTTATTGTAAAATGTCATTAGATTTTACCATTCCTTATTTTAAGGTATTAAGTACTTTCTCTAAATTCAATAATATTAATAGTCTTTTATCTACTTTTGCAACGCCTGAGATAAATTCTTCTTCATAAGATCCTACTACTTCAGGTTGTGGTTCAATTGCTACTTTTGGAATGTCCATTACATCATTAGCAGCATCGACGATAAATCCTACTTCCATTTCATCTAATGAAATAATAATAATACGTGTATTTTCATTTTCAACTGATGATTTCACGTTAAAACGGTCGCGAAGATCGATAATTGGTGTAACTACACCACGTAGATTAATTACACCTTTAACGTATTCAGGAGTTTTTGGTACACGTGTAATATGCATTGTTTTTTCAATTCCTTGAACTTGATTTACTGGAATCGCGTACTCTTTATCACCTAGTTGAAATACAATTACTTTTACACTTTCTACATCAAGTGAATTTGCCATTATGGACACCTCTTTCTATAAGTACGTTATTTAATTAGTGAATTACAGTCAACGATTAATGCTACTTTACCATTTCCTAGAATAGTAGCGCCGGAAATCGCAAATACATTTGTCAGATAGTTTCCAAGTGATTTTAAGACAATTTCTTGTTGTCCTATAAATGAATCTACTACTAACCCCGCCATTTTCTCACCTTTACGTACAAGTACAACTGAATGGAATTCATCATCTTTTGATTCATCGCGAGGTACTTCAAAGATTTCATCCAAATATACAAGCGGAACAACTTTTCCACGGAAGTCAATTACTTTTTGATTATGAGCATTCATAATATCAGATTTGCGAATAATTGATGTTTCTATTATTGATGATAGTGGAATTGCATATATTTCTTTTTCAATTTCTACTAACATTACAGAGATTATAGATAGTGTTAGAGGCAATTGAATAGAGAATAATGAACCTCTACCTTCAGTAGAATCTATTGTGATATTACCGCCTAGTGATTCAATTGTTGATTTTACAACATCCAGCCCCACACCTCGACCAGATATATCAGAAATTACATCAGCTGTTGAGAAGCCAGACGCTAAAATCAGTTCATTTACTTGATTATCTGTCATGGAAGTAGCAGTTTCTAGCGATACAATTCCTCTAGAAATGGCCTTTTCTAATACTCTTTCACGATTAATGCCAGCGCCGTCATCTTCTAATTCAATAAAGACATGATTACCACTATGATAAGCACGCAGCACTATTTTACCCACTTCAGTTTTTCCAGCTGCTTTTCGTTTTTCCGGGCTTTCAACACCATGGTCTAGCGCGTTACGGATAAGGTGTACAAGCGGATCACCTAACTCATCAATTACAGTACGATCTAATTCAGTCTCAGCACCGATAATCTCTAAATCTACTTTCTTGTGTAAATCACGAGTTAATTGACGGACCATTTTAGGGAAACGGTTGAAAACAGTTTCAACTGGTACCATACGCATTGTTAAAATAATATTTTGCAAATCACCTGAAATGCGTGACATTCTTTCTACGGTTTCATTTAATTCACTATGATTTAATTCTGATGCAATAGATTGTAAACGCCCACGGTCAATGACAAGTTCTTCAAATAGATTCATTAAAATATCTAAGCGTTCAATATTAACTCGAATCGTCTTACTACTTGTGTGTGAAGGTTTCTTTTCAGGTGCTTTTTTAGCATCTGTATTAGTAGTTACTGGTATAGTAGAAGTATTCTGTGCAACTGGTACTTCTGCTACTGTTACAGCAATTTCTTGTTTTACAAGCGCATGATAATCAATTGGTGTAACTATTACATTTTCTACTTCAGATACTTTCAATAATTTCTTTTGTACATCGTTTGCTGAATCTTTTGTTACCAAAGCAACATAGAAATCATTATCAAACTGCTCTTCTTCTAGTTTTTCAACAGTTGGCGAGGATTTAATTACATCCCCTAATTTTTCTAATATATCAAACACCATAAATACCCTTGCTGCTTTTAATAAACAATCTTCACGTAAGTGTATAGCGATTTCATATGTATTGAAATCTTGTTCATGCGATTGTTGAATAACAGTTAACTCAAATTCATCATATCGTAAGGCTTCAGCACTAGAAACAGGTCCACCTACAGTAGATTCTTCAGCAGGAATATCCACTCCATCAATTGGCTCTCCATTTTCAATACGTTTTAGTTTAGCAACAGTAGCTGTTACATCACGTTTACCATCACCACCATTAGCAATATCATCAATCATCGCTTCTAAATGGTCGACAGATTCAAAAACAACATCCAAAATCTCTGGAGTGACGGTGATTTTCTCATTGCGAATCGCATCCAATACGTTCTCCATTTTATGTGTCAAATCAGCTAAATCTTCAAAACCCATTGTCGCTGACATACCCTTTAAAGTATGCGCATTACGGAAAATTTCATTGACTATTGCTAAATCATGTGGATTTTGTTCTAATGCTAATAAGTTTTCATTACAAGATTGAAGATGCTCTTTACTTTCATCTATAAAGACCTCTAAATATTGGTTTGTATCCATTAAAAGCCCCCCTTTAAGGCAAATATTTCATAATTATATTTGAAATATCATCAACATCTGCAACTTCGTCAACTAATCCTGTTGCGTAAGCAGATTTTGGCATACCATAAACAACACATGTATCTGCGGATTCAGTAATAGCAATGACATTTCCATTGTTTTTTAATGCTTGCAATCCTTTTGTACCATCTGAACCCATGCCTGTCATAATGACAGCGATTTTATCAAAATCATTGTATTTACTATTATCTTCGAACATGACATCCACAGAAGGTCTATGCCCTCCGCGGGGTGGTTCTGATTGATCTAATTCAATACAATAGGACATGCCTACTTTTCGAATATGTAGATGAAAACCTCCCGGCGCAATATACGCAACACCTGCTTGGAGAATATCTCCTTGTTCAGCTTCTTTTACGGTAATTTTGGCCAGTTGATCTAATCGATTAGCCAATGATTTCGTAAATCCTTCAGGCATATGTTGCACAATAAGTATAGGTGCTGGGATATTTTGCGGTAGCCGAGTAATAACTTCCTGCAATGCTCTAGGGCCGCCTGTTGACGTACCAATAAGCACCATTTTCTTAGAATGCGAATTCCATTTCACAGGAGGATTAACTTGAATACCTCGTTGAATATCATCTTTAGTATTCACGCTACTATGGGAAAGAGTAGATACTTTTTCTTTCGGAATAGTTGTCTTCTCCAAATCCTTCTGTTCTGCATGTCGTAATTTAGATACATGTACTGTAGCCGCATTTTCTACAATTCGAATTACTTCAGATTGAATCTTGTAAAGGTCCAATGAAATTGGTCCACTTGGTTTTGCGACAAAATCAACAGCGCCACTTGCCATTGCTTCTAATGTTATCTTTGCGCCACTTTTTGTTGTGCTTGATAACATTACAACTGGAACCGGACATTCTTTCATTATTACTTTTAGCGCTTCAAGTCCGTTCATCTCTGGCATTTCTACATCCATCGTTACAACATCTGGTTTAAGCATTTGAATTTTCCTTATTGCATCTTTACCATTACGAGCTGTCCCGATCACTTTAATATGAGGATGATCACCAAAGAAATCTGATATCATTTTCCTCATAAACGCTGAGTCATCAACTATTAATAGTTTTTTCGGTTGGGTAATAGACAACTAATCACTTCCTTTCGAAAAAATACTTTTTAATTTAGAAATAAACTTATTCGATTGAATTGGAACGATAATTTCTTTCGTATTTCCTTCGATAAATCTATTCGTTATTTCTTTCAATGTCTTCGTAATTTGAGCGTTAGGATATAATATTGAAAAAGGAACTTGTCTTTTTACTGCTTGACGAACAAGTTTATCTTCTGGTAGTGCACCTAATATCGTTACTTCCTTTGCTAAAAAACGAGCCATTGTTTCTTTCAATCTATTCAATGTATCGGAGCCTTCTTCATTAGTTAAAACTCTATTGCAAAGCAAATAAAAATTTTTCTCACGATCTTTGTAATGGATATATTTCATCATTGAATAGGCATCCATAACAGAAGTAGGTTCTGAAGTTGAAACAACGATAATATCATCTACAGCAACTAGTAAATCTAATGACCAATTTGTGGCGCCAGCTCCCATATCAAATAAAATATAATCATAGGTTGCTTGCAGATTCTCAAAAGCAGTCAATAGCCGTTCAAACATAAGATCAGACCATTCTAGCAATCCCGCAAGCCCTGTTCCACCTGAAATATAATGCAAGCTATTAGGTCCCTCAAAAATTACTTCTTCTATTGAGACATCCCCTTGCAAATAATCCTTTAAACTACTTCTAGAACTTTTGCCTAATAGGATATGAATATTTCCCATCCCTATATCCATGTCTACAATTATAACTTTTTTACCATATGCGGCTAAAGTATTAGAAAAATTTGCTGTAAAATTACTTTTCCCTACTCCACCTTTACCACTAACTACAGCAATCGATTGCCCTACAATCTTACTTTGTTGCATTTTCAACCTTAATGCTTCAGCCTGATCTCTCATATGTTATCTCCCTGAAAAAGCAATTCAATAATATTATTGATAGATGCTTCTTCAATATCTTCTGGTACTTCCTGACCATTCGTGTAGTAAGCAAGTCCCTTCTTATATTTAACCATTAAATTGATCATTGAGCCAATAGTATTTGTTTCATCTGTCTTTGTAAATATTAATTTTTCCACAGGAAATGCTAAAAATTGTTCAATAATTGTTGCCATATCGCGTTCTTTCGCTGTCATAGACAAAACTAAGTAATTTTCTACATTTTTTTCAACATCAATTAACTGTTGTAAATCCTTAATATATTTTGCTTCTTTATAATTTCGACCAGCAGTATCGATAAAGACTAAATCTAACTGTTCAAATTTTATTAAGGCTTTCTCATAATCTTCCCTACTATAAACAATTTCCACTTGTGCTTGTAAAAGATTCGCGTATGTTTTGAGTTGTTCGATTGCAGCAATCCGGTATGTATCTGTTGTGATAAAACCTATTTTCTTTTTCTCTTGCAATACTGCTCTTGCTGCCATCTTTGCAATTGTAGTTGTTTTACCAACACCAGTTGGACCTAATACATTAATATATTGTTTATTAAATGAGATGCCGCCGAAAGGTAAATCCTTCAATAATTTCATTAGATACTTTTTTGCTATTTCTTGTAGTTCTTTTTGTGATAAATCTTCTTTACTATTTTTTACAACTGCAAAGAGCTCATCACCTATTTGCGTGATGAGCTCAGGATTAATCTCTTGCTGCTCTAATCTTTCAATAATAGCTGATAGTTCATCTGGATATTGAACGCTAATAGATTGGCGTTGCATAGATTTCATCATTATTTTTAAATCTGCAAGTTCTTTTTTTATTTCTTCCGTTTGTTCTTCAGTAGATTCTGACTCAATAATCATTGGTTGTTGTACAATTCTAGAAGGAATCCTAGCTTCTATTGAATTTGTACGATCAATCCCCGCTACTACTTCAAAGCTTTTCTTTTTGAACATACCTAAAAAGCCTTTTGAGTATAAAACTTTCGAACTTGCAATAATTGCATCATCACCTAAATCTGCTTGTACTTTTTTCATCGCAGCAGTCATTGATGGCGCTATATATTTTTTCATTTTCATTAAACGTTCACCACCCCAACACTTTGAATCTCTATTGATGATTCTAATTCATTATACGAAAGAATTGGAATTTGAGGGAAATATCTTTCTGTCAATTGTCGTAAATACATTCGTACTGCAGGAGAACATAAAATGACAGGTGATTGTTCAAAGAATGCAATACGTTCCACTTCTTTTGCAATTGACTCTAAAATAGCTTGCGACTCAGTTGGGTCCATTGCTAAATAATTACCATGATCGGTTTGTTGGATACTATCAGCAATTGTTTTTTCGACTTTCGCAGAAACAGTCAATACTTTTAACTCTGTTTGTCCAGAGGCATATTGGGTTGTAATTTGACGCGCTAAGGATTGTCGAACATATTCAGTTAAGACATCGACATCAGATGTTAACTTCGAATAATCTGCTAAAGTTTCAAAAATAACAGGTAGATTTCGTACAGATACATTTTCTTCTAGCAATTTTGCTAATACTTTTTGAATTTCACCAATGGATAATGGTGTTGGCGTTAACTCGTCTACTAATATTGGTGCAGTTTCTCTTAGGTGATCGATTAATTGTTTTGTTTCTTGACGACCTAATAGTTCAGACGCATTTGCTCTAATAATCTCCGTTAGGTGCGTTGAAACAACACTTGGTGGATCAACAACTGTATATCCTAACATTTCTGCTTCCTCTTTTACCTGCTCAGTAATCCATTTTGCTGGTAAACCGAAAGAAGGTTCTACAGTATCAATACCTTCAACCGAATCATCATCTCCGGGACTCATTGCTAAATAATGATCTAACAATAATTCACCACTTGCTAACTCATTTCCCTTTATCTTAATACGATATTCGTTTGGTTGAAGTTGAATATTATCTCGAATTCGAACTACCGGTATCACAATCCCTAATTCTAGAGCCAATTGACGGCGAATCATGACAACGCGATCAAGTAAATCTCCACCTTGAGAAGCATCTACAAGAGGAATCAAACCATAACCGAATTCAAATTCAATTGGATCAACACTCAGTAAATTGACAACATTTTCTGGACTCTTTAAATTATCAGTAGTTTCAACTTCTTCAATTTGTTCAAGTTCTTCTATGTTCTCTTTCTTAGCATGATTTAAACTATATGCAACAATCGCTAATACCGCTGCAACTGGAATTGTATAAATAAATTTTATTGGTGTAACAATTCCAAGGATAAAAATAGTTCCGGCCGCTATGTAAATTAATGTTGGATTGGCCAATAGTTGACCTGTAATATCTTTACTTAAGTTACCATCAGATGCCGCACGAGTTACCACAATACCTGTAGCTGTAGAAATAAGTAATGCTGGTATTTGAGATACAAGGCCATCACCGACTGTCAATGTAGTAAATAAATGGACAGCATCAGAAAATCCCATATCCATTTGCACGATCCCGATGATCAAACCAACAATTAAGTTGATTAAGACAATAATGATCGCTGCAATGGCATCACCTTTTACGAATTTCGTAGCACCATCCATTGAGCCATAGAAATCTGCTTCATTACTAACTTTTTCTCGACGCTCTCTTGCATCTGATTCTGATATCAATCCAGCGTTTAAATCTGCGTCTATCGCCATTTGCTTCCCTGGCATTGCATCTAATGTGAAACGTGCAGCCACTTCTGATACACGTTCAGCCCCTTTAGTGATTACGATAAATTGGATAATTACCAAGATAACGAATACAACTAAACCAACTAGCACGTTACCGCCTACTACGAAGGTACCGAAAGTTTCAACGACATTCCCTGCATCTCCACCAGTTAAAATCGCTCGAGTAGTTGAAACATTTAAACCTAATCGGAACAAAGTTAACAATAATAAGAGAGATGGAAAAATTGAAAATTCTAATGCTTCTTTCATGTTCATAGCTGTTAGCATTACAAGTAATGCTAGCGTAATATTAATGATAATTAAAAAGCTTAACAACCATGGTGGTAAAGGGATGATGAGCATTGCCACAATCATTATTACTGCAGCTAATACTCCTATGTCGCTAAATTTCATGTTTGTCCCTCCCATTAATAAACTCTAAATTTTTCTTTTAACACGATATACATACGCTAATACCTCAGCTACAGCTTTGAAAAATTCATCTGGAATATGTTGTCCAATCTCAACCTGATCGTACATAGCACGAGCTAAGGGTCGATTTTCCACCATCACCACATCATTTTCTTTTGCAATTAATTTGATTTTCTGAGCAATGAAATCTGTGCCTTTTGCAACTACTTTTGGCGAATCCATTGTCTCATCATCATATTTTAAGGCAATTGCGTAGTGAGTTGGGTTTGTAATAACCACGTCCGCTTGTGGTACTTCTTGCATCATTCGACGCATGGCCATTTCACGTTGACGTTGTTTAATTTTAGATTTGATGAGGGGGTCCCCCTCTGAATTTTTATATTCATCCTTTATATCCTGCTTGGACATTTTTAGGTTTTTTTCATAATCAAATTTTTGATAGAAATAATCGAGTACAGCTATTAATAACAACACAATAGATGCTGCAATACCCATTAAAACAGTAAGCTTAGAAACTGTTACAAGAGAATCCCCTGGAGTTTTGAATGATAAGCTTAATACATCATCAATATTCATCCATAATATCGCCGTTGTAACTGCTCCAATTAAAGAGATTTTCAAAATCGATTTAATTAATTCGATTACTGATCTGAGTGAAAAAATTCTCTTCATTCCTTTAATAGGATCTAGTTTTGTTAAATCGAACTTTAATGGTTCGGTTGTGAACAATAGACCAAATTGAAGAAAGTTCCCAACGATTGCTGCAATTACTGCAATAGCCATAATTGGTAATACAACTACAGCCGCTTTAGATATTACTTCTTTATAAACTTTTACCACAAGCTCGATCGACAAAGAATCAACAAGCATATATTTTGTAAAGGTTTGATTAAAAAAGGACATAACGCCATCTCTCATGGAGGTCGCTGCGACTAACAGAAATAAAAACACTGATAACATGACGAGTGCACTTGTTACATCCTGACTTTTTAATACTTGACCTTTTTTACGAGAATCTTGACGTTTCTTAGGTGTCGCTTTTTCTGTTTTCTCACCAGCAAAGAATTGCAAATCTAACTCAAGCAATTGCATACTATCCACCACCTATAAGAACCATAAAATCTCTCATACTAATAAACATAAAATTAAATAGTTTTTGCATAACTGCAACCATTACACCCATCATGACGATTAATACGATGAAACTAACGCCGATTTTAATAGGAAATCCTACGACAAAAATATTTAGTTGTGGTACAGTCCGAGCAGTAATGCCTAGAGCAATATCTACTAAGAACAGTGTTGCGACAATTGGCACTGACATTTGAAAGGCGATTCCAAAAAGCGTACCAAAAGTTTTCAAAACAAACTGTGGTAAATCGCTGGATCCAAACGCAGGCCACACACTATCCATTGGAATATATTTATAGCTATAAAATATCCCATCTAAAATTAAATGGTGACCATTTGTCCCTAATAATACTAAAAGAGCTAATGTATTAAAAAATTGGCCTAATAAAGGACTTTGCGCTCCAGTTTGTGGATCAATAACGTTTGCAATTGCAAACCCCATCTGGAAATCAATAAATCCACCTGCTATTTGTATAGCAGACATAATTATATAAGCAATAAGACCTATAGATAGACCAACAACAGCCTCTTTCATCATTAATAATATGTATTCTCCATTAATATCGAATGGTTTTACATCCATCGTATAATACATCATCCATGACAATACAACAGCAAGCGTAATTTTTACTTTAGCAGGAATCGTTTTATATGAGAAAAATGGAACTGTCATAAAGAATGCCGAAATTCTTATAAGAATAAGAAGAAAGATGGTTATGTTCGGAACTAATTTAACTAATTCATTCATTCTCTCACCCTATAAAACGACCTAAATTTTCAAATATATCTTTAGTGTATGAAGTCACTTGAGTAAGCATCCAGGGACCAAAAAAGATAATAGCAACAAGTACTGCAATAATTTTTGGTACAAAAGCTAGTGTTTGCTCTTGAATTTGTGTTGTTGCTTGAAAAATACTAACTAAAAGACCTGTTACTAATGCAACAAGTAATAATGGACCTGATGCAAGTAATATAACTTTTATTGCTTCTTCTGCAACTTTAATGACTACTTCTGCTGTCATAATTCCCCATCCCCTAAAAGCTTTCTAATAGTGATTTCACCACAAGATACCAACCATCTACTAATACAAACAACAGTATTTTGAATGGTAGTGAAATCATTACCGGTGGTAGCATCATCATACCCATAGACATAAGGACACTGGCCACAATCATGTCTATTACCAAGAAAGGAATGAATATCATAAAGCCCATCTGAAATGCTGTTTTTAACTCACTAATCGCATATGCAGGAACCATCGTTGTAAGTGGAATATCATCAATCGTTTTAGGACGTTCCTTTGCTCCAGAATACTTTAAAAATAAATCTAAATCCTTTTGTCTAGTGTTTTTACTCATAAACTCTTTGAACGGCTTACTCGCATTTGAGTATGCTTCATCCAAAGTGATTTTCTCATCGAATAAAGGTTGTAATGCATTTTTATTTACTTCTTGGAATGTTGGCGCCATGATGAAAAACGTTAAAAACAGGGCTAACCCTACAAGGACTTGGTTTGGTGGCATTTGTTGTGTTGCCAATGCTGTTCGTACAAAAGATAATACGATGACTATTCTTGTAAAGCATGTCATCAAAATTAATATACTTGGTGCTAAAGATAATACTGTAAGCAACAACATCAATTTGACAGCTGAAGATACATTTGTTGGATCGCTATTGGAGAAGTAATTGACAAAATCACTCATTCATTTTCCCTCTCCTTCTGCTTCCATTCCTCTAATTCTTTGCGACGATTTTGTTGAATCTCCGACAATCGTTTTTGAAACTCTTCCTTAAATTCTTCGTCTGACGAATCTCCCTCTTTTTCAGAGTGACGACTTTTAAACTTTGAAAAAAGCTCCGAAACATATGGAACTTGTGCTGAAAGTTCTTGTTTGTCATTGTATAAACTTAACAAGTGCTCTTTTTCTGTGTTGTCCTTTACTTCTTTTAAGATATGTACGTCATCACCTACACCAACTAAATAAAGTGAATTTCCAACTTTTAAAAGTTGCACTGATTTTTGCTGACCAAGAGATATGCCGCCAAGATTTTGCATTAACTGATTTTGTTGATATTTGTTGTTGCGTCTATTAACAAATTTAAGCACACCATAAAGTAAGGCGATGACAAAAATAAGCGCTAATACCATTCTAATGTAATCCCCTGCGGACAAGCCAACACCTGTCGATTGATCCTTGCTCTCGACAGGTGACGGTGAATCATCTTTACATGCATCAGGATTTTTTATGCAATCATATGCAGAACTATTAGACTCAGCATAGACAACAATTGATTGTTGAATAGGTTGAATTGTTACAACGGTAAAAAGCGATACACACAACATTAATTTTAATAATGTTCTATAAAGCATTATACTAACCTAACGCTTTTTGGATTGCTTCTATTACTCTATCTGCTTGGAATGGTTTTACAATGAAATCTTTTGCCCCAGCCTGAATTGCATCAATAACCATTGCTTGTTGCCCCATAGCTGAACACATAATAATAATGGCACTAGGATCTTTTTGTTTAATAGCTTTTAGTGCTGCAATACCATCCATTTCTGGCATTGTAATATCCATTGTAATTAGGTCAGGCTTTAACTCATTATATTTTTCAACAGCTTGTGCACCATCACCAGCTTCACCAACAACTTCAAACCCATTTTTAGTTAAAATATCTTTGATCATCATTCGCATGAATGCTGCATCGTCCACAATTAATATACGTTTTGACATGATTAACTCCTCCAATTATTACTATCTTAAATTATTAAGTCGATCCGCTTTACTTAAGATATCTGTAATACGTACACCAAAGTTTTCATCGATTACAACTACCTCACCTTTTGCTATTAATCGGCTATTTACAAGAATATCTACTGGTTCACCAGCTAATTTATCCAACTCGATAATTGAACCACTTGCTAGTTCTAAAATTTCTTTAACAGAGCGCTTTGTACGACCTAATTCAACAGTAACTTGCAACGGAATGTCAAGTAACATATTTAAGTTTCTAGCTTCTGATTGTTTTAAATTTGTATTTTCGAAGCTAGCAAATTGAGCTTGTTGAACATTTAAAGGTTGTTGTGGTGCTCGTTGTTGCATCGTAGCATATGGTTGTTCATATACCGGTTGAGTTGGTTGTTGTTGTTGCATAGTTGGCATTAAATCCTGTACAGGTAACTGTGTTGCTGTTTCTGCTTGAGCAACTGGTTGTTGAACTGGACTTTCCTGTTGCACTTCTGCTGTAACCGCTACTTCTTCTTGCTCAGGATTCATCAATTGTTGCACTAAAGATTTACTAAATTCTAAAGGTAACAATTGCATAATATTTGAATCTATTAAATTACCTATCTTTAATCGGAATGATACTTTTACAAGCAATTCCTCTGATGGGATATTTTCTGTACCTTGATCTTGTGAAAAATTCATTAAATCGATTGTTGGTGGTGAAATATCCACTTTCTTATTAAAGATAGTTGACATGGATGTTGCAGCAGACCCCATCATTTGATTCATTGCTTCTTGTACAGCACTTAAATGGATTTCTCCAAGATCATCTGCTGGAGCTACTCCATCTCCACCTAACATTAAATCAGCAATAATAGCTGCATCAGACTGTTTGATAACAAGTAGGTTCATCCCCATTAAGCCTATTGTGTATTCAACTTGGATGGCTACATAAGGATGTGGAAACTCTTCTTCCAACTTATCACGGTTGATCATACTAATTGTAGGTGTAGTAATTTCAACTTTTTGACCTAGTAATGAAGATAAAGCTGTTGCTGAACTACCGAAAGAGATATTTCCAATTTCTCCAAGTGCATCTTGAGACATTGGATCTAAATAATCTTCCACATTATATTCTGTCTGAGAAGACGGTTCATTATTTTTATCGATAGACTCGCCTCTTAATAAGGCTTCAATTTCTTCTTGTGATAACATATCATCACTCATCATCGTCTCCTCCTTTCAAAGACTCTATTACTTGAATAGCCATTCTATTTTTTAACTTACCTGGTTGAACGGTAAATTTAGGTATTCCCCCAACCTTTAAGGGTAGAGGTTGGTTAATTTTCTGATTTAGTTGAATCACATCACCGTATTGCAGTAATAAGAAATCTTCAATGCTAATATCAGAATTGCCTAGTTCAGCTACAACTTCCAAATCAGATTGCTTCACTCGTTTTTCGATAATCGCTGTTTGTTCTGGAGAAACTTCTTTTTTATTTGATTGCATCCAGTATCGAACAGATAAGTTTGGAACGATTGGTTCTAAAACAACGTGTGGAATACAAATATTGATCATACCACTTGTTTCACCAATGATAGAGTTAAATGAAATAACAACAACTGTTTCATTTGGTGATATCATTTGTAAGAATTGCGGATTTACTTCTAATTCTGTTAAAACTGGATCAATATCCGCAATATTCGCCCAGGCTTCTCTCAAATTATCAAAAGATCGCTCAAATAGGTTTGTCATAATTTTCGTTTCAATTTCTGTAAGATTATCAACGTTACTATGACTTGCCCCTGTACCACCCATCAAACGATCTAACATTGAATAAGCAATATTAGGATTGATTTCCATTAAAATATTACCATCTAAAGGGGGAACTTCAAACACATTTATCAAAGTCATATTCGGAATTGATCGGATAAACTCTTCAAATGGTATTTGATCGACTGATGCGACAGTAATTTGCACGTAAGTTCTAAGCTGTGCTGAGAAAAACGTTGTTAGCAAGCGTGCAAAGTTTTCGTGTATTCGCGTTAAACTACGAATCTGATCTTTCGAGAAGCGGAGGGCACGTTTGAAGTCATAGACCTTTACTTTTTTTGACTCCTCTTCTTTTTTAATGTCATCTGCCGTCATTTCCCCTGTTGATAACGCTGATAAAAGCGCATCAATTTCGGATTGAGATAACACATCTCCTGCCATTTGCCCACCTCCATTTACAATTCAACTAATGATTACTGAATAATGAGAGAAGTAATATATACTTGTTGAACTTCTCCGTCTTGCATTAGTTCATTAATCTTCGTTTTTAACGTATTTTCAAGCATTTCTTTACCTTTTTTACCTTCTAAATCTGCTTTTGACATTTCAGATAATTCTCCAATTAAGATACTTTTCACTTGGAAATCACGTTTTGTCAATTCTGCAGCTGCATCTTTACTTGATGTTTGAATTTTGAGTGCAATTTTAGCATAGTTATCATCTGCAATATTGGTTGTTATTTCTTCCATATCAACCGATTCTGCGACGATATCATCAATATTTTGTACTGAAGATGCCGTTCCCTTATTTAATTGAGTCATAACAACAACTGCAACAACTCCAATAAGCGTAATTGACACTAAAATAATTAACATAATCGATAGTAGCTTATTATTCTTCATCTTTGTCACCTCTTAAGTGCGGGTTTGATAGGAGTTGCACACTACGATAAAATTCAATCATTTTTTTTTGAACCTCATCCATAGTTTCTAATACAACATATTTTCGCCCGGTCGTTAACGTGATTGTCGTATCAGGAAACTCCTCGACCGATTCTATGTATAAAGCATTTAATGAGAACGGTTTTTTATTTAGTTTCGTTAGAGCAATCATAGGATGTAAGGGCCGGGTGTATGAGAGCCGGCCCAGC
Source organism: Rummeliibacillus pycnus (assembly GCF_044359855.1). Classification (GTDB taxonomy): domain Bacteria; phylum Bacillota; class Bacilli; order Bacillales_A; family Planococcaceae; genus Rummeliibacillus; species Rummeliibacillus pycnus_A. Next base: position 3,603,688 of record NZ_CP132291.1, on the reverse strand, counting down.
CCCCTTCCTTTACCTTAAATTTAACTGCAGATCAATTATCGTTTAAGATTTACCAATTCTTGCAAAATCTCATCAGAAGTTGTGATAATACGTGAGTTTGCTTGGAAACCACGTTGTGCTACGATCATCTCAGTAAATTCTTCAGATAAGTCAACATTGGACATTTCTAGGAAGCCGGATTCAATAGAACCTCGACCCTCTTCTTTTGCATTTCCTGTAACAGGTTGACCAGAGTTATTAGATGGTTGAAAGTAATTTCCACCTACTTTTGTTAAACCTCCAGGATTCGCAAATCGAGCAATTTGAATTTTCCCTACTGCTGTAGGAGTAGTATTACCTGGTAGCATAACTGAAACTGTACCATCTTGACCGATTGTTAACTCTGTTGGACCTTGATCCATAGGTACAGCAATTTGACCACCATCTCCTACAACGTTCTTTCCATCAGCAGTTACTAATATTCCGGTACTATCTAAATAAAAGTTACCTGCACGAGTATAATAGTTGTTTGTTCCATCTGATACCACAAAATAACCGTCGCCTTGTATTGCACAATCCAGTCCTCGGTTTGTTGTTTGCATAGAACCTCCTTCATGAATTGTATCAATTGCAGCAAGTTGTGAACCAAGCCCAACTTGTTTTGGATTTGTTCCGCCTTGAGTACCATTAGGCGCTGTGGCACCTTGTGTTGTTTGTGAAATTAAATCTTTAAAGACTACGCGACCTTTTTTGAAACCAGAAGTGTTAACGTTTGCAATATTGTTACCAATAACATCTAATTTTGTTTGGAAATTGCGAAGACCACTAATTCCAGAATACATAGAACGTAACATAAAATAATTTTTCTCCCTTCAGATTAGAGTGTACTACCTCAGTCAATCGGTAATACGAAGGCACCCTCAAAAGGTCCTGCCTTATCCCAGCACAATTGTGCCGTCAATGTTGGTAAATAATTGATCTTGTGCTTCATGACGGTCCATTGCTGTAATAACCGTTGCATTTTTTGCACTCACAATAAGTGCTGCGTTGTTTGTTAAAACGAGTGAATCATTGACACCTTTAGATTTTGCTTCAAATACTTTGTTTGTAATGCGCTCCCACTGATAATCATCAATATGAATATTGCGCTCTTGGAGTCTATTAGATGCATGTTTACTCACTTTTAACTGTTTTGTCGTTTGTTCAGCTAATAACTCACTAAATGATTGTTTTTCTAGTTGTTTTACATTTACTGTTTTTTGTTTAATTCCTGATTGTATAGGATATTGCTGCTGAATATATTTAATTGTCGGCATATATTAATCCTCCATTATTCAGATATAGAGGATAATTGATCTGCTTGAATTTCTTTATCATTTGATAGCACTAAAACAATGTTGCCATCAGAAGTTTTTTTAACAGATTTCACAGTAGCTTTTATTTCTTGATTTTCTTCTGTGTACGATACGTTTTTCCCTATTAACATACTAGCTTCCACAAGTGAATTAGCTGGATTTTTTTTTGATTCTCCACTTAATACTTCAGAAATATTAGCTGGTGTTAGTTTCTTTCCATCTTCCAGTGTGATAATAACACTATCACCGTTATAAGAAATCTTACTTACAACACCACTTCCTGAATTCACAATAGCATTTCCTTTTTCATCTTTTTCAGATGTTAATTCATGCCAGTTAACAGATTTTCCAATAAAATTGTTATATTGCATAAGCTGTGATTGCTTCGAAATCTCAGATAGTGTATCAACCGATTTTGCTACATTTTGCATTTGTTCTAGGGATGAAAATTGAGCCATTTGAGCAATGAATTCTTTATCATCCATAGGACTGGTAGGATCTTGGTTTTGCAATTGTGTAACAAGTAATTTTAAAAAAGCATCTTTATCTAATGAACTATTGCCTGTCTGTCTTGTACTATTTTTTTTATTAGATAAATAGAAATCTGATTTTACAGTTTTATCTGTTGCTGCATTATTTATTACAGTTGTATCTGCCATTCTCTAAACCTCCAATTCCATTAAGAAATCATTAAAGTTTGACTTCTCTTCTTCATCCTTCTTTTGTTGTTGCTGATCATCTGAATGCTGTCTAAAAGCATGTTGGAACTGCTGTTGTCCTTTTTCATGACGATTTGTTTCATTTAATGCTTGAGCAACATCAATTCGATCTAATTGTATATTTTGGTTTACTAATCCTTGTTTTAACTGTTGTAGTTGGCTTTCAAGCATTTGTTTACCAATAGTGGTGGATGCTAAAAATCGCGCCGTCATTATTCCGTCTTTTTGTACAAGCTCTACACGAATAGATCCTAGATTTTCTGGATAAAGCTTAATTAATAACTTTGTTCCAGCAGCATTGTTCGAAAATTGACTACGATTCATAATTGCTTGAAATTCTTTCACGAATGCTTCTGCTTGAGCCGCTTTAGTTGTCGGTAGTGTTAATGAAACAGTTGTTGTTGCAACTTTAGAAGTTGTTTGGATTGTGCTAACACTTTCGCTTGCTGTAGTATCAGCTAATTTAATATTTAGTTGTTGAATATCATTTGTTTTTGTCTGTTGTGTCTCACTTTTTGCTACTGCAGTTTGTTCTACTTCTGATGCAAGTGTGGATAACAATTCCTTTACTTGAAATGATTGATATTCTTGTTTCACCATTAAATCTGTTTTAGGAGCTACTAGTTCTACTACTTTCAAAAACTGCAAAACTTGTGAAGCTTGCGATTTAGATATTTTAGAGCTTGATTCACCTTTAATAGATGACATCAGATTTTGGATGAAAGTAAATTGATTTTGGTCAATTCCTGCAAGCATATCCCAAACATCTTCGGCTTTGGATTGATTTCCTGTTAACTGCTGTAATGCTTTTTGTAAATCTTCCTTATTAATCCCTAAAGCTTGAAGGATATTATCTAGTGATAATCCTCCCGAAAAATCTTGTTGTTCTAATTTTAAACCTAATGTAGCACCCAGTTCTTGTAACGATGATGCATTAATGATGGATGATAGGTCATTAATTGATATTGTTTGTTCTCCTTTTGAATCATCTACAAGTTTAGATACAGTTCCAAGAAGCCCTTCTAAACCTTTTGATAAATCAAATTTGAATCCACTTGTTGTAGTCTTTGTTTCTTTACTTTCAGGAGTTTCTTGTACTACTCCTGTTGCTTGTGCTCCTTGAGACTCTTTTGTATCTGAGCTCACTGAGTGATTTGTGGCTATCTCTTTTCTCGAAAAATCACTTTTTCTTGCTCCGGCTTGATTCTTTTGGGAAACTGAAGAGTTTGCCTTCGTTAACACTTCTGCAAATCCTTTGCTATTTGATGAAGATTTAGAATTATGTACTTCTGGTTTTACTGATTTGGAAACTTTCAGCAATTCAATATTCACTATTTCACCTCCTTTCAACGTAAATTAATTAGTTGCTTTTAGATAGCAATTCTGTATAATGTGCAGCTTTATTAGGTGGCATTTTTTCTAGAATTGCTGCTAGAGTATCTGGTTTTAATTTTGAAAGAATTTTCAATGCCTCTGGATCCTTCATGTTTATAATAGCTGGTGCAGCAGCTTTTGGCGTCATTTTTTCATAAGTTGTAACAAGATCACTAAATTGTGCTTGAGTCACGTTATTGCCTTTTTCAAGTTTTTTTATCTGTAATTCTAAACGATGCTTTTCAATTGCCATTTTAGACTTAGCACTTTTTGAGTCTTCAACTTCTCCATGCAATTTGGCGATTTCTGCATCCTTTTCTTGAACTTGTGCTTTCAAATCTGCAATTTGTTTTTCGTTATTAGAGTTAAATTTTGTTATATCTTTTGCTTTTTCATCCGATGAAGAAGTTCCGGTTATTTCTTTGGCTTTTTCAAAAATATTTGTACCTGTAACTTCTGCAGCTATCAAGAGAACAGCAGATACGAAGAGCAATGGAATAATACCCCAAAAGAATAACTTCTGAATGATGCTAGGTTTCTTTTCCTCTTCTACTTCTTCGACTTGTAACTTTTGCTTATTTACTTTTTTTCTAGGCTTTGTTGCCATGTTCTCACCTGATTTCATTGTTGTAATAAGCGATGGAAGAAAGTTCATCTAATTGAATCATTTCAAGACGATCTTGTTCTTTTTGATAGGTTTGATAATCCTTTTCTTTCATCTTTTCATATTTTCGACATTCTAATGATTTTTCTAGCAATTTATCTTTATGCCATTCCATTTTGGAACGAGCACGGATAACTTTTTGTTGAGTATCGTCTATTGATTTTTCAACACTATCTAAAAATCTTGAATAGTGATGGATTTCATCAATCGTTGCGCCATTTGCTAATTTCTTTTCCTGAAAAACGATTAAATCTTCCTTTTTCCTCAAAAGATCGTATAACTTTGTAGCTACATCTTCAAATGACTTACTAGCATCTTTATATGCGATTTCAGTTTGATCTTTTTCTTGTTGTTTCACGGTTATCACTTTATCAAAGCGATATTTATAAACTTGCATTTACCGACCACCGCCATTCGATAATTTCACTAATTCAGCAACACTTTCTTCCATACTAACTTTATCCATATATCCTTGTTTTAGAAATGATGTAATCAATGGCTCGTAAAATATGGCTTCATCTATTTCTTTTGATGTACCTTTTTTATAGGCACCGATATTAATCAAATCCTCTGATTTATCATAGGTGTAATAAAGTTCTCTAAGAAGCTCTGCCGCTTTTACATGTTCAGGCGTTGCAATATGGTTCATTAATCGACTAACACTCTTCAAAACATTGATTGCAGGATATTGGCCTTTGTTTGCTAACGTTCGATCTAAGACAATATGTCCATCAAGTATACCTCGTACAGTATCTGCGATCGGTTCATTCATATCATCACCGTCTACTAGTACTGTATAGAATGCTGTAATAGAACCTTTTTCATTTGTACCTGTACGTTCTAGCAGCTTTGGCAGTATCCCGAAAACTGAAGGTGTGTATCCTTTTTGAGCAGGAGGTTCGCCAGTTGCAAGTCCAATTTCTCGCTGTGCCATCGCAACACGTGTAACAGAATCCATCATCAGCATGACATTTAACCCTTTATTCCGGAAATATTCAGCAATAGCGGTTGCAGTAAATGCACCTTTTATCCGCATTAATGCTGGCTGATCAGATGTTGCAGCAACTACGATTGATCTTTTTAAACCTTCTGGACCTAAGTCACGTTCGATGAACTCTCTAACTTCTCGTCCACGTTCACCAACCAATGCTATAACATTTAAGTCAGCTACAGTATTTCGAGCAATCATTCCAAGTAGAGTTGATTTCCCAACCCCTGAACCAGCAAAGATACCAACACGTTGGCCCCTACCTACTGTTAACATACCGTCAATTGCTTTAACACCAACCTCTAGTGTTTCGTCTATTGGTGGTCTAGTTAGAGGATTAGGAGGATCTTCTTCTGTTTGTACTGTTGCCAAACCTTTTGGCAAGCTACTCCCATCAATCGGTAGACCCATTGAATCCAATACTTTCCCAATAAGTTCTGGCCCTACCTTAACTTCTAAAGGTGTTCCAGTTCCTTCAACTAAACAGCCAATTGAAATTTCACGGAGAGATGTATATGGCATTAACACTACGATTTCATCTTTAAATCCTACTACTTCAGCGAGAATCTCTTGGTGACCATGTTTGACAGTATTTACGTGGATTTTACATACATCTCCAATTGAGCTATCTGGTCCTTGTGATTCAATCATTAAACCGACAACTTTTGTAACTCTGCCAAACTTTTTGAAGGTTTGTATGGATGATATATGCTCTAATAAATCTGCCGCTTTCATCATACTCAATCCACGCTTTCTAAAACTTCTATAAGTTTTAATCTTAGTTCGTTTAACTGCTGGTCGATACTAACCATAATTCTGCCGTGATTTGTTTCAATATAACAATCCATTTCGCCGATATCCTCATTAACAAATATCATAAATGGAACACCGACTGGGAACATTGAACATAATTCTTCACGATGATCCGTTATCAGTTGGTGATACGTTGGTGGAACATATAATTTGATTTCTTTCATTTCTCTTGCTTCTTTTAATCCTCTTCGGACGATATCGATGAATCGCTCAGGATTTTCTTCTAAAGTTGTACCTAGTATTCTTTCAGCGGAGCGAATAGCAAGATCTAATATGATTTCTTCTTGTTCTTGTAAATACTTCTCCGCATTTGCCTTCGATTGAATAATTGTATTATTTGCTAATTGAATTGCTTCTGACATATTAGCTTCCGCTTTCAAGCGACCTTCTTCAAGGCCTTGCTGAAAACTTTCATCATAAGCCTGTTGCTGTAATATGATTTTATCCTCTTGCCATTTATTTTTTGCTTCATCCAATGCTTGTCGCTCGCTCAAACATTGCTTTTCAAAGATTTCTCTTTGATATTGGATATTTTGATGAGCTTCACTGAGTAGCTTATCTCTTTCTTCCAAAATATTCTGTGGTGTTATATCTTCTTCTACATCTTCTTGTGGAAGAAATAATTCTTTTATTTCAATGGTGCGGAAATTTTCTTTAGATGTTTCGGGATCATCGAATCGTATAATCCTAGACAATGACGTCATCTCCTCCGCCACGAGCAATAATAATTTCACCTGCATCCTCTAATCGACGTGTTACAGCAACAATTCGAGATTGCGCCTCTTCTACATCTCTTAAACGAACAGGACCCATTACTTCCATTTCTTCTTTGAATGTCTCTGCCATACGTTGTGACATGTTTTTGAATATAATTTCCTTTACTTCTTCGCTTGAAACTTTCATAGCAAGTAGTAAATCTTCGTTTTCGCAGTCACGAATAACACGTTGAATCGAACGATTGTCCAATGTAACAATATCTTCGAAAACAAACATCCGTTTTTTAATTTCTTCTGCAAGTTCTGGATCTTGAATTTCAAGTGCATCAAGAATTGTTTTTTCAGTTTGACGATCAACGCCATTCAGAACTTCAACCACTGCATCTACGCCACCAGTTTCTGTGTAATCTTGGGTAACAGTTGATGATAATTTTCGTTCAAGGACAGATTCAATTTCACTTATCACTTCAGGAGAAGTAGAATCCATAGTTGCAATACGTTTTGCAATATCAGCTTGAACTTCTTGTGGTAAAGAAGAAAGAATTACACCTGCTTGTTGCGGTTCTAAATAAGATAGAATTAATGCAATCGTTTGCGGATGTTCATTTTGGATAAAGTTAAATATCTGAGCAGGATCCGTACGGCGTGCAAAGTCAAATGGTCTTACTTGTAGAGATGATGTTAAACGGTTAATAATTGCTTGCGCTTGATCATTTCCAAGTGCTTTTTCTAATACTGTTTTGGCATAACCAATACCGCCTTGCGAAATGTAGTCTTGCGCAAGTGCGATATTGTGGAATTCTTCAATGATTCCCTCTTTTATCTCTGGTTCTACTTTTTTAACGCTTGAGATTTCTAATGTTAGTCTTTCAATTTCTTCTTCATTTAAATGTTTGTAAACAGCAGCTGAGACTTCTGGTCCTAATGAAATTAATAGGAGTGCTGCTTTTTGTTTACCAGATAGGCCTTTTTCTTTCTTAACCACAGCTTAAACCTCCCACTAATCTTCTGAAATCCAAGTTCTTAATAATTTTGCAAACTCATCTGGTTTTTCTTTGGCCATCTTTTCGAGTTGTTTTCGACGTAGTGTCGTTTCGGTTTCTTTTTCTTCAGAAATATCATCTACTTCTAAAGATTCATCATCTTCATATTCGTATTCATCATCTTCATATTCTTCTTGTCTTCTTGAACGAATAATAAAGAAAACTAATAGAATAATCACGACTAGTAAAATACCGCCAACAACCCATATCCACCACGGAATTGAACTTTGAGTTACAACTGGCGTCATATTTCCATTTAATTTTTCAACGCCAACTGTCACTTTTTGATTTAATTGTGCATTTGTTAACTGTCCAGCTTCATTCTTATCAATTGAAGTACGTACAACTGAATTAAGCATATTTTTAATATCTGTTTGTGTAGAAGCTGGCAATGATGTTGGATCATTTGGTTTTGGTGGTTCAATCAACACTTGAATTCCAATATCACGAATACGATAAGGACTTTCTTGAATTTGTCGGTGAATACGATTTACTTCGTAGTTAACTGTATCTTGCGTTTTTTCATAATCACCGTTACCGTTAGTTGATGATTGATAATTAGTAAAATTATCTGTACTTTGCCCTGCTTCTGGTGTTCCACCTGCAGCAGCTCCTGCACCTGTATAAGTTTCACTAATCTTTTGGGCACTGATTTGGATACCAGCCATATTCTTTTTGTCAACTGGTTCAACTAAATCTTCTTTTCGTTTTTCTTGTGTAAAGTCAATATCAGTCGTTACCGAGACAGCCGCTTTCCCAGCTCCCATTAATTGTCCAAGCATTGTTTGAACTTGACGTTGAAGATCACGTTCTATTTGTTTTTTTACTGCTAACTGTTTCTCTGCATCTGATGATGCTATACCATTCCCAGATAAAGATGAACCTTGTGAATTTAAATCGTAGTATTCAAAATACTGGTTTGTAATAACAATATTTTCAGGTTTTAAGTTAGGCACACTTTTTGATGCTAAATTATATAATGTTTGAATTTGTGAATCTGTAAACTGATAGCCTGGCTCAGTGTTTAATACGATGGAAGCACTAGCTTCTTGTTGCGTATCACTAACGAATACGCCTTGTTGAGGTAATGTAAGCATTACTTTTGCGTCTTTGACACCTTTTACTTCCTTCATAAGGTTTGCAAGTTCTGTTTGCATAGATGCTAATTTTAATACATTAAACTCATTATCTGTCATACCGAAGCCTGCATTTTTTGAGAAGAAAGAGTAATCAATTTGGCCAGATTGTGGATATCCTTGTGATGCTAAATCTACTTTTAAGTTATCTACTTGATCCGCTGGTACTGCAATAGCAGTTCCACCATTTGTTACTTGATACTTAACTCCTTTTGAATCTAACTGTTCTTTAATTTGTCCAACTTCAGCAGCTGATAAGTCTGAATATAAAGGTGCATATGTTACTCTCGTAGCAAAGTATGTAATAATAGAAGCAATTAATAATACAGCTAGAATTGAACCGATAATTGTACCTTTTTGCACTTTTGTTCGACTACCCCAAAACCCACCGAATTTGGTTTTGATATTCTTTAGTCTTTCATTCATTTTAAGCCTCCGGTTATAGTGACTGTTTCAAATTCTTATAACATTGCGATAACCTTTCTATTAAACTGTCATTCGCATGATTTCTTGGTAAGCTTCTACTACTTTGTTGCGAACCTGTAATGCGGTATTTAATGTGATATTCGCCTTTTGAGCAGAAATCATTACATCATGAAGCTCTACATTTTCTCCATTTACTAATTTATCTGTCATCTTATCAGAAGCTATTTGACTATCATTAACGGCAGAAATAGCATTTTTCAATACCGATCCAAAGCTTTCTTTATTTGACGGAATTGTCTGTGACACTGTTTGCGTCAACGTTGGTTGAACTGGTTGTGTAATAGAAACTTGTGAAATCGCCATTGTTCCTCATCCTTCCTTAGTTAAAATTACTTACCAATTTCAAGCGCTTTAGATAGCATTGATTTATTGGCATTAAATACGGTTACGTTTGCTTCATAAGATCTTGTTGCTGAAATTAAATCTACCATTTCTTTTAATGGATCTACATTTGAAGTCTGAACATACCCATCTTTATTTGCATCTGGATTAGTTGGGTCATAAACGAGTTTATATGGGGTTTTAGTATCCTCATTAATACTTGTAACTTTCACACCATTTCCCACCGATGCATTTCCACCACTCCCCATAGCTACATTTAGGTAATTTGAAAACGAATTTTCTTTTGGAACTAAGGATACAGTTTTTCTTGTGTAGGGAACCCATTCACCATTTACCTTTTTTGCACGTGTTGTATCGACATTCGCCATATTAGAAGAAATTACATCCATTCGAAGTCGTTGTGCAGTCAAAGCAGATCCAGTAGTGTCCATACTTTGGAAAATCGTCATATTTATCCTCCTTTAGCAACGGTTAATAGTGAATTCAACTTACCATTAACTCGATCGATTAATGCATTATAATAAATTGTATTTTTCGCTAAACTTGCCTGTTCTTTATCCATATCCACACCATTCCCATTTTCTCTATAACTCAAATTAGAGTAACTATATACACCTGGTGTTTGGGGATCTGTTTGAAAATCAATATGCTTATCGTTAGTCCGATACGCTTTTATGTATGAGTCTTGAGCATCTGACAACATTTTACTAAAGCTTACATCTTTAGCTTTATAGTTAGGTGTATCAACATTTGCTATATTTTGTGCTATTGTTTTTTGTTTTACGCTAGAATATGACAATCCATTTTCAATATTACTTATAGTGCCTCCAAAAAAGCTCAAATCGTTCACCTCAATTCGACTTAAAATGTCAAATTCTCTAATATTTCATCACGTTCTAATTGTAATAAAGATGTTATAAAGTGTCTATCATTTATAGCATCTTTTTAATAGGACAAATAAACTATTTTTATATAAAAAATGGTAGCTACAGCATTTTTTACGTACATTTATTGATACTTTGTAATCACAGTATATTTTCACTATATATATAGTAGAAAACGATAAAATATAGGCTATTGCATCTTTTTCGATGTTAAAAACTCACTTTTATAATATATTTTTGGCAAAATTTTTCTCTTACTTTCTTCCTGCTAATTTTCATTTCACTCTAAAAGTCATTACGGAAGGTAAATATCATATTTTTATTAAAAAAATGATATTAAACTGAAATAATAATTCAAAATAACTACTATTCATACAATTAATTAGTCATAAGTGAAACTTAGGAGTTTAGTTTGTTAAAAACCGGCATCATACTTGATAATTAAGTGGTAACACATTTTGAATGTTTATTAGCTTTACAGACGAAAAAAACCTTTTCTGTTTGTTACAGAAAAGGTTTTTTTTAGTTATTTCATTAACGCATTTTGATTTCAGCTAATGCATTTAAAAATTTACTATTCAATACTTTAATATAAGTACCTTTCATACCTAATGAGCGTGATTCGATAACGCCCGCAGATTCTAATTTACGTAAAGCATTAACGATTACTGAACGAGTAATTCCAACTCGATCCGCAATTTTAGATGCAACTAATAATCCTTCTGAACCATCTAATTCTTCAAAGATATGTTCAATTGCTTCAAGTTCACTGTAAGATAGTGAGTTAATAGCCATTTGAACAACAGCTTTACTACGAGCTTCTTCTTCAATTTCTTCCGCTTTTTCACGAAGGATTTCCATACCTACTACAGTTGCGCCATATTCAGCTAGGATTAAATCGTCATCTTCAAATTTACTTTCTAAACGTGCAAGTACTAGTGTCCCTAAACGTTCTCCGCCACCATTAATTGGTACAATTGTTGTTAAACCAGATTTAAATACTTCTTGAGTTTCAACGGGGAATGCACTATGTTCATCGAAGACATCTAAGTTAGAAGCAGTTTCAGAGAAGTCGTATAAGTGGCGAGTGTATTCTTCTGGGAATTGACGATCTTCAAGCATTTTTTTCAAACGTTCGTTTTCAATTTGTTGATTTGCAGCTATACCTAGTAATTTACCTTTACGGCTTACGATATATACGTTACTTTCGATTACTTCACCAAGTGTTTCAGCCATTTCTTTAAAGTTAACTGGTTTACCTGCTGATGCTTGAAGCATCGAATTAATTCTTCTTGTTTTAGCTAATAAATTCATTTTTATTTAGCCTCCTGTAAATTTTCCTTAATTTATGCAATATTCAAAAGGTTTTAAATTTTATGCAATATCTTAGATTATAAACTATAAAATAAACTGTGACAAATCTTTATTCTTGACAATTTCGGTAAGTTTTTGGTCAACATAGTTTTCAGTAATTTCTATATGTGCTGGTGAAATATCTGCAGCTTCGAAGGAAAGCTCTTCTAAAAGTCGTTCAACAATAGTATGCAAACGTCTTGCACCAATATTGTCTGAATCTTGGTTTACATTTGTTGCAATTTCAGCAATACGTTCGATTGCTTCATCTGTAAATACAATATCAACACCTTCAGTAGCAAGTAAAGCTTGATATTGTAAGATAAGTGAATGATCTGGCTCTTTTAAAATCCGTACAAAATCTTCCTTCGTCAACTTTTCTAATTCTACACGAATCGGGAATCGCCCTTGTAATTCAGGTATCAAATCAGATGGTTTTGACATATGGAACGCTCCTGCTGCCATAAATAACATAAAGTCTGTTCTCACAGGACCATATTTCGTATTTACAGTTGAGCCTTCTACAATTGGCAAAATATCACGTTGAACACCTTCACGTGAAACATTTGCATTCCCACCACTACTGTTGCTTCTTGTCGCTATTTTATCAATTTCATCAATAAAAATAATACCAGATTGTTCAGCTCGAAGAATAGCTTCTTCTGATACCTCATCGCTATCAATCAGTTTGTTTGCTTCTTCGATTGTTAAGATACGTCTAGCATCTTTTACTTGTAAGCGGCGTTTTTTCTTTTTAGGTGGCATTAAACTCGAAAGCATATCGCCCATATTCGTTCCACCCATATCCATTCCGCCACCTGGGAACATACCCATCATATTGGTTTGTTGTTCTGTTACTTCTATAGTTACCCATTCGTTTTCTAATTTCCCATCGCGTAAATTATCGGCTATTTGAGAACGTTTTAAGGTAACTTGTTTATCTTCTTCTGTATTCTCTTCTGATGTGTCATTTTTTTGACCAAAGAGAGCTTCAAAAGGATTTTGCGTTGTTTGCTTCTTACGCATACTAGGTACTAGCAGCTTAACAATTTGATCATTTGCCAAACTTTCAGCTTGTTCTTTAACTTCTTCTTGTTTCTCTTCTTTTACTAGTCGATTAGAGATTTCAACCAAATCTCGAACCATGGATTCTACATCACGCCCAACATAGCCTACTTCAGTAAATTTTGTGGCTTCTACTTTAAGAAATGGAGCTTTCACAAGGCGAGCAATACGTCTAGCAATTTCAGTTTTACCAACACCAGTTGGACCAATCATTAAAATGTTTTTTGGTATTACTTCGTTTTTCATCTCTTCAGAAAGTAATTGTCTACGATAACGATTACGAAGTGCTACAGCAACTGCTCGTTTAGCTTGGTTTTGGCCTACAATATAACGATTCAAATACTCCAACATTTCTCTAGGGGTTTTTTGTTGTGTCATATTTTTAGATCCTCCACAATAATATTATGGTTCGTAAATACACAAATATCTGCTGCAATTTCTAAAGATGCCTTCGCAATTTCTTTTGCATTCATCTGATCTCCAGCATATTGTTTCAATGCTCTACCAGCTGACAATGCATAATTCCCTCCGGAACCAATAGCTAAAATTCCGTCATCTGGTTCAATTACTTCACCCGATCCAGATACTAGCAATAAAGTCTCGCTATTCATGACTAGTAATAATGCTTCCAACTTTTGTAGCATTTTATCGCCACGCCATTGTTTTGCTACTTCTACTGCAGCGCGTTGTAAATTCCCATTATACTCCATCAATCTACTTTCGAACATTTCAAATAATGTAAAAGCATCTGCCACAGAACCAGCAAAACCTGCAAGTACTTTACCATTATATAAACGACGTACTTTTTTAGCAGTATGTTTCATAACTACAGAATTTCCTAGTGTAACTTGACCATCACCCGCCATGGCACTTTGACCATTGTGCTGAATAGCAAATATAGTTGTTGCGTGCAAATCCATTTTTTAAAACCTCCTCCAAAATATTAAGCTCTGGGATGAGCATTCATATATGTGTTTCGTAGATGTTCTTTCGTTACATGCGTATAAACTTGCGTTGAAGACAAACTTGAATGACCTAATAATTCTTGAACTGTTCTTAAATCTGCTCCATTATTTAAAAGGTGCGTTGCAAAGGTGTGTCGTAACATATGCGGGTGTATTGATGTATGTAACTCCGCTTGTTTCATCATGTCGTTTAATATAAAGCGAACGCCTCTAGCTGTAAGAGCGCCACCTCGCATATTAACAAATAACTCAGAATGCTGTATGCCTTTTATAAGTTTAGGACGAGACTCTTCTAAATAGTGTTGCATTGCTTCTGCTGCAAAATGACCAAATGGTACATAACGCTCTTTTCTACCTTTCCCCATCACTCTAAGGATATTCAATGAAAAATCAATATCCTTTAATTCAATAGATGTAAGTTCGCTTACACGAATTCCAGTAGCATATAGAAGCTCTAAGATAGCCATATTGCGTAATGATTTTGAATCTGCACCTTCATTGGCCTTGAAAAGTTTTGTTAGTTCTTCTTCGTAAAAAAAGTGTGGTAACCTTACTTCTTTTTTGGGATGATATAATGCTTGAAATGCAGTGTCGTCCAAATCATATTCCTTATTTAAAAATTTAAAAAAGGAACGGATAGAAGAAATCTTTCTTGAGATTGTTGTTCTCGCTTTTTTTTCTTCATACATTTTAGTTACATAAAGTCTAGCGTGTATGTATTCGACTTGAGCCAAATCCGCCACAGCTTCTACTTGTAGAAATGCGAAAAATTCGAGTATATCCGCTCGATAGTCTCGAACTGTTAAAGGTGAAAAGTTTTTTTCTAGTTGAATATAAGTAACAAACTGTTCAATTGCCTGATCAAATTGTATGTTGTTCATCGGAACGCCTCATTTACTCATGTTCTCAATTCTATTTTCTCACTGCCAATCAATTATATAAAGTGAGAACGCTTTCTAACAACTTAGACTATGGCAATTTTCAGTAGATTTATGACATATTTGTGTACATTACCTTTTCACATACATATTTTATGTTAGTATGTCTAATTATGGAATTTTCTAATCTAAAAAACATAATTTAGAGCAAAAAAATTTCAGCAAAGAAAAACTGTTGCAAAGAAAAAAGCCCTTAAAAGTATAACAGCATTTAAGGACTTACGCAAATTAAATATTCGTAGAAGCTTTGAAATCACGCAAAGTGTTTAAAGCACGTTCTGCATGTTTTTCTCCACGTTCTTGTTTTGATTTGATCTTTTCACCTAAGGCTGGGAATAATCCAAAGTTAACATTCATTGGTTGGAAATGTTTTGAATCGGCTTCAGTAATATAACGAGCCATACTTCCTAAAGCTGTTTCAGCAGGGAAGATACATAGATCTTGTTGTAATGCTAAATGAGCTGCGTTCACGCCTGCAACTAATCCACTTCCAGCTGATTCAACATATCCTTCGACACCTGTCATTTGACCAGCAAAGAAAATATTCGGGCGACTTTTTAATTGATATGTTGGTGCTATAGCTTTTGGTGAGTTGATAAAAGTATTACGATGCATTACACCATATCGAACGATCTCAACGTTTTCTAAACCTGGAATCATAGAAAATACACGTTTTTGCTCGCCCCATTTTAAGTGTGTTTGGAACCCAACAATATTGTAAAGTGTACCAGCTGCATCGTCTTGTCGAAGTTGGACAACTGCATATGGACGTTTATCTGTTTTCGGATCTTCAAGACCAACTGGTTTCATCGGACCGAATAACATTGTTTTTTCACCACGTTCTGCCATTACTTCAATTGGCATACAACCTTCAAAATACTTTTCTTTTTCAAATTCGTTTAATGGAGCTTTTTCAGCTTCTACTAACGCTTGACGGAAAGCATAGAATTCTTCTTTATTCATTGGGCAGTTTAAATAAGCCGCTTCCCCTTTGTCATAACGTGATTTTAAATATACTTTATCCATATCTATGCTGTCTTTTTCGATAATTGGAGCTGCAGCATCATAGAAGTATAAATAATCTTCACCTGTTAAATTCTGAATCTTTTCTGCTAAAGCTTTTGAAGTAAGCGGACCTGTAGCAATTACTGTAATACCATCTTCAGGAATTTCTGTTACTTCTTCATGAATCACTTCAACAAG
This sequence comes from Rummeliibacillus pycnus, assembly GCF_044359855.1. Lineage (GTDB taxonomy): Bacteria > Bacillota > Bacilli > Bacillales_A > Planococcaceae > Rummeliibacillus > Rummeliibacillus pycnus_A. The sequence goes on along the minus strand of NZ_CP132291.1, from coordinate 3,587,665 downwards.
TGGATGATTTTTCACCTTTTCAGTAATATAGCCTGAAAACTCGTGGCGATCTACTGCAAGGGCACCACCAGCTGGTACAGAACAATTATCTGCAGCTTCAATAATAATAGATTCCATTTGGCGCATCTCTTCTTTAATAACGCCTACAGCATTTGTTAAATTATTTGCGCGTAGAGAGTTACTACAAACGAGTTCTGCAAATTTATCTGTATGATGCGCAGGTGTTTGTTTAACTGGTCGCATTTCATAAAGACGTACTTTTACTCCTCTTTTAGCAATTTGCCAAGCTGCTTCACTACCAGCCAAACCTGCTCCGATTACATTAACTATTGGTGTCATTCTATTTTTTACCTGCTTTCTAAAAACACATTATTGTGTTGGTTCTTCTTTGTAGTCACAACTTGTACATTGGACTTGAATACCTTTTTTGATTTTCTTTTCTACTAATAATTCATTACATTTTGGACACGGACGGTTAATAGGCTTATCCCAAGATACGAAATCACATTCTGGATAGCGGTTACAACCATAGAAAATACGTTTTGTCTTGCTTTTTCTTTCGACGATTTCTCCCTCTTTACATTTTGGACACTTCACGCCGATTTCCTTCACTATGGCTTTAGTATTACGACATTCAGGAAAATTACTACAAGCCATGAATTTTCCATAGCGACCAAGTTTAAATACCATAGGAGATCCACAGACTTCACAATCTTCTCCTGCTGGCTCATCCTTAATCTCTACTTTTTCCATCGCAATTTCTGCATGCTTTAGATCTTTTTCGAATTTTTGATAAAAATCATCTATGATTTTAACCCATTTAATATTTCCATCTTCAATACTATCTAAATCTTTTTCCATTTGAGCTGTAAATTCGATATTTAAAATATCTGGGAAAAATTCAAGTACTAAAGAATGAACAATTTCACCAAGCTCAGTTGGTACAAATCGTTTAGTTTCTAATGTTACATATCCACGTTTTTGAATGGTATCTAAAGTTGGTGCATAGGTGGATGGTCGCCCAATACCTAGTTCTTCAAGTGTTTTAACAAGACGAGCTTCTGAGAAACGTGGTGGTGGTTGTGTGAAATGTTGTTTTGGTTCAATTTCTAAACTTTTCACTATATCCCCTTTTTCCATTGGGGGCAAAAGTTTATCTTTTTCTTCTTTTTGATCATCAGAGCCTTCAATGTAAAGTTTCATAAACCCAGGAAATTTCACATTCGAACCTGATGCTCGGAATATAATTTCACCATTAAGTAAATCTGCTGTTACCGTGTCTAGTATCGCTGGTGCCATTTGACTTGCCACAAATCGATCCCAAATTAAACGGTATAAACGCAATTGATCTCTCGATAATACAGCCTTCAATTGATCTGGGTGACGCAAAGTACTAGTTGGACGAATTGCTTCATGGGCATCTTGTGCATTTTCTGATTTCTTTGCTTGTTGAGTAATTAATGTTGTGAATTCCTCACCATAATTTTGCTCAATGTATTCATGTGCTTCCTTTTTGGCAGTTTCAGAAATACGAGTAGAGTCTGTACGCATATATGTGATTAAACCGACTGTACCTTCTTTTCCAATATCGATACCTTCATACAGTTGTTGAGCAAGCATCATTGTTTTACGTGCCCGGAAGTTTAATTTCCGAGCTGCTTCTTGTTGTAATGATGAAGTGGTAAAAGCAGGTGAAGCATTTCGTTTACGTTCACGTTTTACAACTTTTATAACTTCAAAATCTTCACCTTTTAACTGGTTAAGAATTTGCTGAACTTCTTGTTCATTTGATAATTTAACTTTTTCCTTTGTATTACCGTAGAAAACTGCATCAAATGATTGTTTGCCTTTTTGGAAGTTACCATCGATTGTCCAATATTCTTCTGGTTGGAAGTTTTTAATTTCGTTTTCTCTGTCAATGATTAGACGTAATGCAACCGATTGAACTCGACCTGCTGATAAACCCTTTTTGACTTTCTTCCATAATAATGGGCTTATGTTATACCCTACAAGACGATCTAATATTCGTCTTGCTTGTTGTGCATCTACTAAATCGATATCGATTGGACGTGGATGCTTAAATGACTCTTTTATCGCATCTTTTGTGATTTCATTGAACACTACACGACAATCTGATTCAATATCGATATTAAGTGCTGTTGCTAAGTGCCAAGCTATTGCTTCTCCTTCGCGGTCTGGATCGGCTGCGAGATAGATTTTTTTTGCTTTTTTAGCTGCTGTCTTTAAATCTTGCAATACAGGTCCTTTACCACGAATTGTAATATATCTTGGTTCGTAATTATTTTCTGTATCAATACCCATTTGACTTCTTGGAAGATCACGAACATGACCAATAGAAGCCTTTACTTTATATTTTTTTCCTAAGTATCGCTCGATAGTTTTTGCTTTTGCGGGCGATTCCACTATAACTAAATAATCCGACATTTAAGTTCCCCCTTATAGAGGTGAAGTTTCATTTTCCAAAAGAAATACCTGTTGCAAAATGTATAACAGAAATCTAAAATTTGCAACCCTTTTTCATTTAGAAAGTAAAAATCCTTCTATTTCTTCTATAATTTGATAGCCATTCCATACTGGTGTAGCGCCTTCTAAAAGTAACTTATGCGGTCCTTTAGAAAGAGGTTTCGTAATATCACCAGGTACAACGAATATATGCTTACCATTTTCTAAACCATGTTCAATTGTACTTAACGTTCCACTTTTTTCTGCAGCCTCTGTGACAAGTATTCCTTCTGAAATTCCACTGATTATTCGATTTCGCATTGGAAAATACCACTTTTGAGGTCTTACATAGGGTGGATATTCGCTAATAAGTAAATGTTCTTGCTCGATTATTTCTGCAAGCTTTCGATTTTCTTTTGGATACAAGTGGAATAAGCCATGTCCTAATACTGCAATCGTTTGACCAGCATAACGAATAGCCGATTCGTGAGCCATTCGATCAGCACCTTTTGCTAGCCCACTGACAATGATATAATCATGATCTATTAATGGCGGTACGACATAGTTTAATATTTTCTCAGAATAACTTGTAGCTTGTCTCGATCCGACTATAGCAATTCTACGCCAATTCTTTAAAATATCAACTAAGCCTTTTGTATAAAGTACAACTGGTGGGTCGTATAATGCAAGTAATTTGTTGGGATACATTGGATGATGAAATGGAATGGGGAAGATATTATGAGCTTCGTACGCTTGTTTTAATGGGGATATGAGCGTATTTGCATAGTTTTCTTGTAAGCGCTTTGATTTTTCGACAGATATATTCAAATATCGTGCAATTTCTTGAACTGGCATTTGCTCTAGCTTTTGCAGGTCAGGATCTGCTTCAAGCAATGCTTGTAACCTGTTTAGGGGAACAGGAAATACATAATGTAGAGCAAGTAGCCTTTCTGTAAATTTCACATCTAACATGACTTCCCTCCATTATAATAGAATGATTAATATTAAGAAAAAAAGTGCAGTACTAGTAATTAGTACTACACTTTCATTTTAATGGGTTTTACACTTTTCGTACAAGCCTTTTTCTTTTATGACACGAATAAAAGTTTCACCAATTACTGCTGGTGTTTCAGCAACTTCAATACCACATGCATTCATCGTTTTAATCTTCTCAGCTGCTGTACCTTTACCGCCAGAAATAATAGCCCCTGCATGCCCCATACGTTTTCCTGGAGGCGCAGTTTGACCACCAATGAATCCAATGACAGGTTTTGTCATATTATTTTTAATCCATTCAGCGGCTTCTTCTTCTGCAGTTCCACCGATTTCACCAATCATAATGACACCATAAGTTTCCGGATCCGCTTCAAATTCTTTTAATACATCGATAAAATTTGTACCGTTAACAGGATCACCACCAATACCAACTGCTGTTGATTGGCCGATTCCTTCCACTGTTAATTGATGGACAGCTTCGTAAGTTAATGTTCCAGAACGAGAAACAACCCCTACATGTCCTTTTGTATGAATATATCCAGGCATAATACCGATTTTACATTCATCTGAAGTAATAACACCTGGACAGTTTGGGCCAATTAAACGTGTTCTCTTGCCTTCCATATAACGCTTCACTTTTACCATATCAAGAACAGGAATATGTTCTGTAATACAAATAACCATATCTAAATCCGCATCAACTGCTTCAAGAATAGCATCTGCTGCAAATGGTGCTGGGACATAAATAACAGATACATTAGCTCCTGTTGCATTAACTGCTTCAATAACCGTGTTAAATACTGGTACACCTTCTACAAATGTACCTGCCTTACCTGGCGTTACACCTGCAACAATTTTAGTTCCATATTCTAGCATTTGTTTTGTATGGAAAAGAGCTGTCGAACCTGTAATACCTTGTACCATTACTTTTGTATCTTTGTTGATATAAATACTCATCCCGATTCCGCCTTTCTTAACCTACAAGTTCTACAATTTTTTGAGCACCATCAGCCATTGAATCTGCAGCAACGATATTTAAACCTGAATCGTTTAATAATTTTTTGCCTAGATCAACATTCGTACCTTCAAGTCGCACAACTAATGGCACATTTAAACCTACCTCTTTCGCAGCTACGATTACGCCTTCTGCGATTACATCACATTTCATAATGCCACCAAAAATGTTAACGAAAATCCCCTTAACATTCGGATCAGAAAGTATGATTTTAAATGCTTCTGTTACTTTTTCTGCAGTTGCACCACCGCCAACGTCCAGGAAGTTAGCGGGACTACCGCCATAGTAACTAATTGTATCCATTGTAGACATAGCAAGACCAGCACCATTTACCATACAGCCAATGCTACCATCCAAAGTAACATAGTTTAAATCGTATTTTGAAGCTTCAATTTCTTTTTGATCTTCTTCATCAAAATCTCGAAGTTCAACGATATCTTTATGGCGATATAATGAATTGCCATCAAAATTAAATTTAGCATCTAATGCTTGTACTTCTCCATCACCTGTAATAGCAAGTGGATTAATTTCTAGAATAGATGCATCTTTTTCTGTAAACGCTTTATATAATCCTAGCATTAGATTTGCAGTTTTATTAATCAAATTATTGGGAATATTCATGTTAAAAGCAAGACGTCTTGCTTGGAATCCAGTTAAACCTAAAACTGGGTCTACTACTTCTTTAAAAATTTTCTCAGGCGTTTCTGCTGCTACCTCTTCAATATCCATGCCACCTTCTTCAGAGCCCATTACAGTTACTCTTGAAGTTGCACGGTCTACTAAAATACTAAGATAGTATTCTTTCTTGATGTCTGAACCAGCCTCTATGTATAGGCGTTTGACTTCCTTACCTTCTGGGCCTGTTTGGTGAGTGACAAGCACTTTACCCAGTAATTCTTTAGCATAAGAACGTACTTCCTCTAAATTCTTTGCGATTTTGACACCGCCTGCTTTCCCACGACCACCTGCATGGATTTGTGCCTTTACTACCATAACTTTGGAATCTAACTCTTTCGCAACTTTAACTGCTTCTTCTGGTGAGAAAGCAACTCGACCAGTAGGAACCGATACCCCATATTGACGAAGAATTTCTTTTCCTTGATATTCATGGATATTCATCCTTGTTCCTCCCATCTAAATTTCATAATATTATGAAATACATATATATTGTATAAAATCTACACAATAATGTCCATAGCCTACTTTATGTCATTTTTTTAATGAAAAATGCCGTATTATTCTATTATCAAAAAAACACTAATTTTCTGATAGAAAGATTAGTGTTTTTCATTTGGAAATTTTTCATGTAATTGATCTAGACGATAGATAAAAGCAAATACCTCTGCTACTGCTTGATATAGTTCTTCGGGAATCGATTCATTTAAATCTAATTGTCCTAATAATTGGACAAGACTTGCATCTTCTTGTATCGGTATATTATGAAGCTCTGCTTGTTCCAATATATTTTCAGCAATTTGCCCTTTTCCTTTTGCGATCACTTTTGGGGCATCTGAAGTTATCGAATTAAACGATAGTGCAACTGCTTCTTTTCTTGTTTGTTTTTCATCGGTCATATACGAAGATCTACTCCTTTATTTTGTTCTACAGTTGTAGTTTGAGTATTCGTTTTTAATGACACTGGTTGTTTTGAATAATTTTTTATAAATAAGCCAGATAGTTGATAATCATGTTGAGATAATCCATGTTTAAGAGCAGCTTTTAAAGGTTCCGCTAATGCGGTTAACCCAGCAGTTTCGTTATACAAAGTAACTGTGACCACTCTACTTTGTACTTGCATATCAATAACGGTTTCCTTCAATGAATTTAGCTGTAAATAAAATAATATACGTGCATAATCCGAATCGATTTTACCATTTTTTTTCATTCGTCCATTCCATTGCAACGTCGCCTCTGTTTTTTTGCCGAAGAACTCTAGTGGTACTTGCATAATAAGTTGATGTTGTGGACCATTTTCACCTGATAAATACTGCATGCCATTCATACGCGCCACAACTTGTTCTGCTACGCTTTTTGTCGTACTCGATACTGAATCATCTTGTAATAAGCCTAGTAGCTGTGGCTTTAATTGTTGTGCGATTTGTTGAATATCAGAAGATTTGTCCAACAATTTTGCTTCATAGCTAAGTCCTAAATTTCCTAATGTTTGTTTGATTGCTGTTTCAAACGCTTTACTATCAAGATGTTGTGCTAGTTGTTGCTCTGTTTGCTCAAGCATTTGTTGAAATACTGGTGAATTTGAATTCATTGCCAATTGAGTAAGCTTGCTAAATAGCTGTTCATTTGCTGATTGTCCTGCATTTAGCATGAGCATCATCTGCTGTTTTGCAGATACCCCTTGTGAATCTGACTGGAAAGGCTGTAATTGTGTTGATTCACTAAAAACTTTTAATAATTGTCCTTGTAAGTCTTTTGCCAAGGCTTGAATTGACTGTGGTGTACTATTTGCTACATTAAACTTCTCCAATGTTTGGAGCAGTCCTTCTTTCTGAGATGCAGATAATAGTGATTGACCCTGAATAGCTGATTTAAGCTGAGGTAATAATGTACTCATATCTTTTGGCGATGCTAATTGCAGACTATTCAATAATTTGGCAGGTGAATTAATTGACTGCTGTTGCATTTGAATAGCTTTTTCAATCCCTTGGAAGTTCTGTGCATTTGGTTGAGCAATAGCTTTTGAGATTGCTTGTTGTAACGTTATTTTTTGTGCATCTGAAAGTAGTAGGTTTTGTTGCAATGATTCTTTTACTTGTGGTAGTAATGATGCAACTTCCTTTGAATTCCCTACTTGAATTTGAGATGTAAGTTGCTGTAATAAGTTATTTGCGTTCGTATTTGTTGTTTGTAGCATACCCGTATTCCAGTTAAATATATTGGCATTCTTCGGCATGATTCCTACGTCTTTTAAAAGCTGCAATATAGTTAATTTATCTGCCGGTGATGATGCTGAAGCCGATAAAATATCCAGCATTTTCGCAAATAACACGCCACCCGTTTCTACAGCAAGGGGGCTCTTTACCATTTGTAATTGATTTAATAGCTGTTCACGCATCGCTTGTGGAATAGATGAATCTTGTTGCAAGAGTTGTTGTAGACTTCCTAGAGTGTCTGTAAAGCCTTGTTTCATACTCCCTTGTAAAACAGCCTGGAAAGTATTTTGCTGTATAGGTAGTTTTAGTTCAATTAGCTTTTGCAAAACGTTTAGCGCTTCTTTTGAAGTGACGTTTTCTGGTAGTGACTTCATAATTTGCTCCGCTTGTTGCAATTGTTCTTTAGAGAGAGGCAAATTATTTTTCAAAAAATAGGTTGCTACTTGTTTCATCTCATTCGTTTGCGGTAATTGCATAGAGTCAAGTAATTGGGTTACTTGCTGTGACATAGATGCTGATGGCGCCATAGGTCCTGATACAACTTTTAGTTGTAAATCTGGTTCTACCCCTGACACTTGGAAGTAATGAGAGTTTCCTGTTTGGAGAGGCGCTTCCATTTTCGCCATTAAGCGTTGTCCACCAATTTGAATTTCTGCCATTTGGTCTGGGAATAGTTGTTTAATGGTGCCATGAATGACTTGTCCTTGTTTTAGAGCTAATGGTTGCTGATTCATTGCTCCACTCGACTGTTGAAGTTGAACTGATGATAATGAAGGATAATTCACCTTTACTCACCCTTTCTGAAGGATCATGGATTTAATTGGTTCGAATGATGTTCGATGGATTTCTGTAGGACCGTATTGATTAAGTGCTTCTAAATGCTGTTTTGTACCATAACCTGCATGTTTTTCAAAACCATATTCCGGATATTTTTTTGCCATTTCTTCCATATAATCATCTCTCGCTGTTTTCGCTAGAATAGATGCTGCAGCGATTGCTAGACTTCTTGCATCCCCTTTGATGACGGATTCCTGTGGTATATCAATAGGAAGCTTCATTGCGTCTGCTAACACAAAATCCGGCTTCTCAGAAAGTGATTCGATAGATGCTTTCATCGATTGTTTCGTTGCTTCGTAAATATTTATCTCATCAATGACACTTGCAGGCTGAAAATGGATGGCAGTGGAAATTGCACATTGTTGGATTTTTTCAACGTAGCTTTCTCTTACCTCTTTTGATAATTGTTTAGAATCATTTAAGCCTACTAGTGTAGGACAAACCTCTGGTAGGATTACAGCTGCTGTGACAACAGGACCTGCTAATGGACCACGTCCTGCTTCATCCGTACCTGCGATAAGCGCATGCGAAAACGCTCTATATGATTCGTCAAACGCTAGTTTTTTCTTATGCTCTGATAATAAGTGGTCGTATTTTTCTTTACGATGATGCCATTGTTTTAATGCATTTTTGACTCCTTGTCGCGTATCCTTTTCGAGCTCAGCCATCCAAGGTTGCCATTCTGTTTCTTTTAGTAAAGCTTGTTTCACTTCTTTGATCGTACTCACACAAATTCTTCCCTTCAATACCCTTTTTATCGGCAATCTTTTTTTAAACTCCAGAAAAAAACCTTTTTTACCGAATGGTAAAAAAGGTTGATTTTTTAAGAGGCAAAATCTTCTACGAAATCAAATGTTAGCTTACCAAGCTGTTGTCCTCTTATATCACGTACGATTAATTCGGCTACTTGGTCATAATCAACTTCTCCCCCGGAAATATAAACGCGTCGTAATTTCCCAATATGATCAAATGTCTCTACAATTTCTTCACTCAAATTAGAGACTTGATAGCGTTCTTCCATTCGTCCAGGATAATGCATGCTTAAAAATTTCAAACCAAAAATAGCTAAGTCGTCCATATTCGTAATTGTATCTTTTATAGCACCTGTTAACGCTAGTTTATAACCTACCTCTTGGTCTTCAAACTTAGGCCATAAAATCCCTGGTGTATCAAGTAGCTCTAATTCTTTTCCAACTTTTATCCATTGTTGCGATCTAGTGACACCAGGCATATTACCTGTTTTTGCAACATTTTTCTTTGCTAAACGGTTAATAAGCGTGGATTTACCAACATTTGGAATACCCACAATCATTGCACGAATAGCACGAGTCTTTAAGCCTTTCGCTTTCATACGTTCCCATTTATCCGCTAGCAGCTCTTGTGCAGCTTTCGTTACTTGTTTTAATCCTTTTCCATCTAAAGAATTGATGGCAATTGCTTTATGGCCTTGTTGTTCAAAAAAAGCTATCCATTTTTTGGTTTGCGCTTCATCTGCCATATCAGCTTTGTTTAATATTAATAATCTTGTTTTTTGATGAATGACTTCGTCAAGCATCGGATTTCTTGATGACATAGGTAAACGCGCATCAATTAATTCGAAAATAATATCGACAAACTTTAAATTTTCCGTTACTTGTCGGCGCGCCTTGGCCATATGCCCTGGAAACCATTGAATCGTCATTTTGTTCACTCCTATTTGTTAATTCACTTTGCCCATTTGATCGAGTGGCCAAAAGACAACATTTGTTTTCCCTATAATTTTATCAACAGAAACGATACCTATATGGCGACTATCCTTACTGTAACGGCGATTATCTCCCATGACAAATACATAGCCTGGTGGGATGGTATCACCATGTACACTCGGAATATCCTTTAGTGAAAAATCTTCTGTTAAGGTACCACCATCAGTAATTTCATTTTTGAATTTTTGTAAATATGGTTCAGCAATTGCTTTACCATTTATATATAATTGATCATTTTTATAAACTAATTTATCGCCCGGTAAACCAATTACTCGCTTAATATAATCCTTTTTTTCTGGTGCATGGAATACAACAATATCAAAACGATGGATATCACCTATACGGTAACCCAGCTTATTTACGATCATACGATCTCCATTTTCAAGTGTAGGCATCATCGATTCACCATCTACCACAATAGGCGTAAATAATAAGTATCGAATTCCAGCTGCAAGTGCAAATGCAATAATCAGAGCTTTCGTCCATTCCCACAACTCATTCTTTTCCTTTTTTGCTTTTTCCATAATCGATGTCCCCCTTGACTATTCTACTTATTATTGTACAAGGATTTATTGCTTCAGGCAAAAAGAAAGAGAGCTTGAAATGCAAGCTCTCTTTTCTTCCAAAATAAGCTTATCGAATTTCTTTAATACGAGCAGCTTTACCACGTAAGTTACGTAGGTAGTATAATTTAGCACGACGTACTTTACCACGACGAGTAACTTCTAATTTAGCGATTTTTGGAGTATTTACTGGGAATGTACGTTCAACTCCAACACCATAAGAGATTTTACGAACTGTGAAAGTTTCGCTAATACCGCCACCACGACGTTTGATTACTACTCCTTCGTATACTTGGATACGTTCGCGAGTACCTTCGACTACTTTAACGTCGATTTTCACTGTATCACCAGCACGGAATGCAGGGATATCAGTACGAAGTTGTTCTTTAGTGATTTCTGAAATAATGTTTGACATTGTTTTCTCTCCTTAGACAGATGTTCTTGCAGGTCACTGCGGTTGCTACAGCGGAACACCGTAATACGGCATTTTCATAGAAATGCATCTCAAATATTAGCATAGATTGTTACCTGTTGCAAGTGTTTATACTTTACAGCTTTTTAAGTTTATTTAAATATTTTTGTTGTTCTGGTGTTAATTCGATATGCTCTAGTAAATCCGGTCTGCGATCAAATGTACGCTTTAGAGTTTGTTCCATGCGCCATTGTTCAATTTTCGCGTGATTTCCTGATAATAATACATCAGGAACCTTCATGCCACGAAAATCTGCAGGACGTGTGTAATGTGGATGTTCTAGTAATCCTGTAGAAAAAGAATCTAATACTGGTGAATCATCATTTCCAAGAACTCCTGGTAATAGTCGGACAACACTATCAATAATTGTCATGGCTGCTAATTCACCACCAGTTAATACGAAATCCCCAATTGATAGCTCATCCGTTACCAAGAATTCGCGTATACGTTCATCATAGCCTTCATAATGGCCACAAACAAACACTAGATCTTCTTCTTGCGCTAATTCTTCCGCTTTAGCTTGTGTATAGCGTTCCCCTTGTGGACACATAAGAATGATGCGTGGTTTCTTTCCATCTGCTACAAGAGCTTCTACAGCGTTAAATATAGGTTCAGGTTTTAATACCATTCCTGCACCTCCACCGTATGGATAATCATCTACTTGAGCATGTTTATTGTTTGAAAATTCTCTGAAATCAGTAACAGAAAATTTTACTGCTTCTTTTTCTTGTGCCTTTTTTAAAATGGAGGATCCAAACACCCCTGAAAACATCTCAGGAAATAAAGATAGTACGTGAATATTCATCATGATAATAAACCTTCTATTACTTCTATAACGATTTTCTTTGCATCAATATCAATTTCTTTGATAAATTCATCTACAACTGGAATGTAATGGTCTTTACCATCTATTCCTTTCACAGTCCACACATCGTTTGCAGCTGTTTCAAAAATTCCCTTTACTTGACCAATTTCTTTTCCATCTTGGTCGTAAACAGTACATCCAACGATTTCGTGATAGTAAAATTCATTATCTTGTAATTCGTCTTCTTCGAGTTGTTGTTCATTTACTTTTAATATTCCATCGCGGAATGATTCCACATCATTAATGTTTGGGTAACCTTCAAATGATAAAAGAATAAAGTTTTTATGACTACGTGAAGAAGCAATTGTAAGTAGTAAAGGCTTTTTCTCACCTTGTTTAAAAAGACCTAATTGTTGACCAACCGCATACCGTTCTTCTGGAAAATCTGTTTGAGAGATTACTCGTACTTCTCCACGAATACCATGCGTGTTGACAATTTTACCTACGTTATACCATTCCATATTATTCACCTCTTTAAAATAGGGGGCCCACAGAATGTGGGTCAAATAGTCGTTGCTCCTGCGATTACTCGTCGCAGAGAAAGATTGCTCCTGCGATTACTCGTCGCAGAAACAATTGTCGCAAGACGCGATGCTTTTAGCTATCATCCTTAATCCGAGCCATTCCGCTTTTATTCTATCCAGTTTCAACAGCTAGATATCGAGTCAAAACATTTTCAATCCGAAAGCTTTTGTGGTGATTTCCGGATCCGAACTAACCGTTTCAGCTTTTATATATAAAAAAGGAAGGAACGTTTGCTCCTTCCTAGTTTTAACTAATCTAGAATATCGATATAAGTCTTTTTCTTGTGATGGCTGCCTGCTGCTGAATAAACAATTGTACGAATTGCTTTTGCAACACGTCCTTGCTTGCCAATGATCTTTCCGATATCACTAGGATGTACAGAAAGTTTATAAACAATACGATTGTCGTTTTCGTCAGTAATAATTTTCACTTCGTCTGGATAATCGACTAAAGGTTTTACGATCGTCTCAATCAGCTGCTGCATAAAGCCACCTCCGATTATTTACCGATTTTAGAGTTATGGAATTTTTCCATGATTCCTTGTTCTGAGAACAAGTTACGTACTGTATCAGATGGTTTCGCACCATTTGCTAACCAAGCTAAAGCTTTAGCTTCGTCAATTTTAACTTCTTCTGGAGAAGTTAGTGGATTGAAAGTACCGATAGTTTCGATTGAGCGACCGTCACGTGGTGAACGTGAGTCTGCTACTACGATACGATAGAAAGGAGATTTTTTAGCTCCCATACGTTTTAAACGAATTTTTACTGCCATTGTTTAATTGCACCTCCGAATAGTTTCACACAAGATAGTATAATAGCAAGCTTTGGATTGTTTGTAAAGTGTTTTTTCTTAACACACTATATTTTAGCGTATTTTTTTTATTTAAACAAGGAATCTAAGCCAGGAAGTTTCATTTTCTTTTTCCCTTTTTGCGCCATACCTGTCATTTGTTTCATCATTTTTTTCATATCATCAAATTGTTTAATTAGACGGTTTACATCTTGAACAGATGAACCGGACCCTTTTGCAATGCGTTTTTTACGGCTTGCATTTATAATTTCAGGATTTGTTTTTTCAGCTGGAGTCATTGATAAAATAATGGCTTCTATATGACCAATTTGTTTATCGTCGATTTTAGCATTTTCTAACCCTTTAATTTTGTTTGCACCTGGTAACATTTTCAAGATTTCATCTAATGGTCCTAGTTTTTTCACTTGTCCCATTTGTTCAAGGAAATCATCCAATGTGAAGCTTTGCGTTTTGAATTTTTCTTCTAATTCTTTCGCTTTTTCTTCATCTACTGTTGCTTGTGCTTTTTCAATTAGCGACATGACATCGCCCATGCCAAGAATTCGAGACGCCATACGTTCTGGATGGAATGGTTCAAGAGCATCCATTTTTTCACCCATACCAACAAATTTGATTGGTTTTTGGGTGACAGAGCGAATAGATAATGCTGCTCCACCACGTGTATCACCATCAAGTTTTGTTAAAATTACACCTGTAATACCGACTGCTTCATTAAAGCTTTCGGCAACATTCACAGCATCTTGCCCTGTCATTGAATCGACAACTAGGAATACTTCGTCTGGTTCTTTTAATGCACGAATATCTTTTAACTCTTGCATTAATTTCTCGTCAATATGTAGACGACCAGCAGTATCAATCAATACAACATCATGATGTTCTTCTTTTGCTTGTTCTAAAGCTTGCCGTACGATTTCAACTGGTGAAATATCTGTTCCTAATGAAAATACAGGTAATGATAATTGTTTACCAAGTGTTTGTAATTGTTGTACCGCGGCTGGACGATATACGTCGGCTGCTACTAGTAATGGCTTACGGTTATATTTCTTACGTAATACATTTGCTAGTTTACCTGTAGTTGTTGTTTTACCAGCACCTTGTAAACCGACCATCATAATAACAGTAGGTGGTTTTGTAGCAAATTTAATCAGACTTTGCTCTCCACCCATTAGTTCTGTTAACTCGTCTTTTACTATTTTAATAACTTGTTGTCCAGGTGTTAAGCTTTTCATAACTTCCTGACCTACTGCACGTTCGCTAACTTTTTTTATAAAGCTTTTTACGACTTTCAAGTTAACATCAGCCTCGATTAAAGCAAATCGAACTTCACGCATCATTTCTTTTACGTCTTGTTCGTTTACTTTCCCTTTGCCTTTAATCTTGTTAATCGTCCCTTGGAGTCGCTCCGCTAAACCTTCAAACGCCATGCATGTCGCCTCCTAATCACATTGCTTTAACTGTTCAATAAGTGCCAACTGATCTGCTTTTTCTGATTGAACATCAGTTATACTTTCTGTAAGCTTTGCAAGTATTTGCTGTCTGTTTTGGAATTTTTCAAAAAGTTGAAGTTTTTCCTCGTATTCTTCAAGCATTGTTTCTGTTCTACGAATGTTGTCATAGACTGCCTGACGAGATACATCATAGGCTTCTGCAATCTCACCTAGTGAATGATCATCTAGGTAATAGAGTTGCATATAACTACGTTGTTTTTCTGTCAATAATGCTTGATAAAAGTCAAAGAGAAAGTTCATGCGTGTTGTTTTTTCAAGTAGCATATCGAAACCTCTCCTCTTTTTTACATATTCTTCTGTATCATAAAGATAAATGCTATTTCTGTCAAGTAAAAATACTTGTCTATTTTATCAAACGTTCTCTCTCAGATGCCTGGATCAGATTGCCATTACGACTGAGTTCACTCAACGCAAAAACATCTGCCACACAACATAGAAAACTTAGGAAAACTCCTTTCGACACGTTACAAATAAGACGCTATACTACTCTACTTACACAAAGACCGAGAAAGCTTTGTGTTAAGAGAATGAGAGCTACCTGAGACTGAACTGTGTAAGACAACGTAGCTGGATCATGCTTTTTGTAAACTTAGCGTGATGGTACTTTCGATAAAATATCAACAGTCCCCTTAACAATAGCCCAATAAAAAAGCGATTCGTAAAAATTCTACGAATCGCCTTCTGCTTTTAATATTAGTCTTTCGAATTGGATAATTGTTCGTCTAATGCATCAGCAAATAAGCCATATACATAACGCTCTGAATCAAATGGTTGTAAATCATCCATTTGTTCTCCAAGACCAACGAATTTCACTGGAATGTGCAATTTGTTACGAATAGCAAGCACAATACCACCTTTTGCAGTACCGTCTAATTTTGTCAAAACAATCCCTGTAACATTTGTCGCTTCTTTAAAGATTTGCGCTTGTTGTAACGCATTTTGTCCTGTTGTTGCGTCAAGTGCTAGTAAAACTTCGTGTGGTGCCGACGGAATTTCCCGGGAAATGACACGATGGATTTTTTCAAGCTCATTCATCAAATTGACTTTATTTTGTAAACGTCCTGCTGTATCACAGATTAAAATATCTGCGTTGCGGTTTTTAGCTGCACGAATAGCGTCGTACATAACTGCTGCTGGATCTGATCCTTCTGATTGTTTAATAACTTCAACACCTACACGATCTCCCCAAACTTGTAATTGATCGATCGCGCCAGCACGGAAAGTATCACCCGCTGCAAGTAAAACATTTTTACCTTGTTGTTTGAAACGATGTGCTAGTTTTCCTATCGTAGTTGTTTTACCTACACCATTTACACCAACAAACAAAATAACAGTTAATTCGCCTTCTTGAATATTTATCTCCGTAATATCAGCTTCGCCTTGTTCGTAAATTTCTACTAGTTTTTCAGAAATTAATGTTTGAATACCTTCTGTATCTTTAATATTTTTGCGTTGTACTTCAAAACGCAACTTTTCTGTTAGTTCCATAACCGTTTCGATACCAACGTCTGCTTGTAAAAGCAAATCTTCTAGCTCTTCAAAGAATTCTTCATCTACATGGCGATAACGAGCGACTAAATCATTCACTTTTGAAGTAAATGAATTGCGAGTTTTCGCTAAACCTGATTTGAATTTTTCTGTGATTGAAAATGCCGAGAAGCCACGTTTTGGCTTTTCCGCTTTTTCAGGCTCAACTTGTACTTCTTCAACTTCTGGAAGTGTTTCCTCTAATACTTCATGTTGATCTAGTTTTATAGCCTCTGTAGTTGTTCCTAGCTGCGCTTCTTGTGAAGTTTCATGAACTACTTCCTCAATAGGAGACTCTATAGTTGGCACTTCAACTTCTATTTCTTCTAGGCTTTCTTTTTGTCCCTCTACCTTTTCAACTTCTTCTTGTTCTGGCTTGGGGCCACCCATTAACTTTTCTTTCATACGCTTTAAAAAGCTCATGTTATTTCGCTCCTCTGTCCTAGGATGGAACAGGTTCTTCCTGTTCTAATTTAACGGATACAAGCTTAGAGACACCTGATTCTTGCATAGTAATACCATATAAAACATCAGCGCCTTCCATCGTTCCTTTACGGTGAGTAATGACGATGAATTGTGTTTCTGCACTAAACTTTTTCAAATATTGACTATAACGAGCAACATTTGATTCGTCAAGAGCTGCTTCAACTTCGTCCAAAATGCAGAATGGGACTGGGCGTGTTTTTAATATCGCAAACAATAATGCAATAGCTGTTAATGCTCTTTCCCCACCTGACAATAGACTAAGTCGTTGAAGCTTTTTACCTGGAGGCTGTGCCACAATCTCAATACCTGTTTCAAGTATATTATCTGGATCGAGCAATTCTAAATCTGCATGACCACCACCGAATAATTCTCTGAATACTTTTTGGAAGTGTTCACGAATCTCAAAGAATGTCTCGCTGAAACGATTAGTCATTTCTTCATCCATTTCACGAATAGCTTCATGTAATGTTTCTTGTGCCTCCATTAAATCACTACGTTGACTAGATAAGAATGTATGTCGTTCTGAAACAGTAGCATATTCTTCAATTGCGCTGATGTTGACTGTTCCTAACTCAGCAATAGATTGTTTTAACAATTTAACTTTACGTCTTGCTGTATCCACATCCATATCAAGTGAGGGTTCAAGTAACGCTTCTTCGAATGAAAGTTCATAATCTTTTTCAAGTTGTTTTGATAAATTTTCATGCTCTACATCTAGACGATTTAGTTTCACTTCATAATTACGCAATCCATCAAGGAGACCTTGATGTACACGCTGTAATTCTTTTAATTCTAAATCTGTTGAATCAACCTTTTGCTGAACATCAATACGATGCCCTTTTGTTTGTTCAACGGTTTGGACAAGCTCATCTCTTCTCGTTTGTAACTCTAAAATTTTAGCAACAATTTCTTCCTCAGTTGGTCCATTTAGATCGCCGCCATTCGTCAACCATTCAATTTCTTTCGTAATGTTTTCAACATCTACAATTGCTTGCTCAAGTTGAGAATTGGCATCCAATACAGCTAATCTAAGCTGAGAAACTTGTTCATTAAGAACTGCTAAATCAGAGCGTTTCAGAGCATACTGTTCTTGTAAAACATCACGTTCAGATTCACTTTGTTGTTTTAAAACATTTAGCTCTTCAACTGTTTGATTAATCTCCGTTAACTCTTTTGCAAGTTCTTCCTTACGGCGGTTGAAATCTGCCAATTGAACTTCTAAAGATGTTTTACGACCAGACGCATCTTGTTGTTCATCACTAAACATAGAGACACGTAATGATAAACGTTTTGTCGTTGCTTCCAACTCACGATGACGAGCACTTAACTCTACCTCTTCTGCACGGATTTCTTCACCTAGTACTCGCAGTTGTTCAAGTAGTGCAGACTTTTCTGTGACTTGTTCTTTCCATTCAGCTACAACTTTTTCCGCTTTCTCAATAGAAGATTGCATGTCGGAAAGTTGTGCAGTTAAACCTTCCAGTTCTGCTTTACGGCTAAATAATGATGCTTGCTGTTTTACAGAACCCCCTGTTAATGAACCGCCCGTATTTACTACATCACCATCTAAAGTAACGACACGATAGCGATAGTTACAAGCTTTTGCTATTTGAGAAGCCCCTTGTAAATCTTTTGATACAAGTACATGCCCAAGCAAGTTTTCAGCGATTGTACGGAAAGCAGGATCAAATGTTGCTAGTTCATCAGCTGTATTGATAAATGATGGGTGGTTTGCAACTGTTTGTAATATATTAGCAGGTATTTTACGAGATTTCATTACATTCTTCGGCAAAAATGTTGCTCTCCCTGCATGTTGTTGTTTCAACCATGCAATGGCCTTACGTGCATCAGCATCTGTTTCTGTGACAACATGTTGCATCGCGGCACCAAGAGCTGTTTCAACAGCTTTTGCATAATCACCATCAACATGAATTAGTTCAGCTACTGCACCATGTATACCTTGTAATTGTTGGTTCTCACGTGCAACAAGGACAGCCTTAACCCCTTGATAGAATCCTGAAAAATCTGCTTCAAGTTCAGCAAGTGTTTCTTGACGTGACTTCATTTGTTGTAAATGTTGGTAACCTTTGAAAAGCATTGCTTGTTGATCATCATATTGCTTTCTAGCATGTTGTACATCTTGTTGGCACTTTTTATATTCTTCAAGTTTTTGTGCAACTTGCTGTTCAACTTTTTTCAGTTTTTCAGCTACAAGTTGTTGTTCATGTTGTAATTCTTTCAGCTCTGTGATCATTTCAGTGGATTGACTTGAAATTTTCACTGAGTTTTCAGCCTGTTCAGCTAATTGCTTTGTAATATTTTTCACTTCATTTTTAACAGTTGCTTCTTCGTTTAATCGGTCGATATAAGTATCTTTCCATTTATCAATTTCTGCTTCAATCTCAGAAGTTGAGCGATTTAAGTTATCTTCTAACTGTTTCACTGCTTTTTTCAAATTTTGTAGTTCATGCTGACGTTCTGATAATTGTGCTTCTTTATCTGTATTTATTTGCTGCCAACTGTTACGAGAAGTGATTGCTTTATCAAGTGATTGTTGAAGTTTCGCAAGTTGTGCCGTTGCATTCATGCGTTTTTCAGCCATTAACACTTTACGACCTTCAAAACGCTCAGCTTCTGCACTCACATCTACTAATTGATGCTGAGATTCATCTAGTAATGTATCCAAATCACTTAATTGTTTTCGAAGCATTGTAATATTAGATTCTTTTTCAGCAATTTGAGTTGCGTGAACCTGTTCTTTTGAAAAAAGTTCTTGTTTTTCTTTTACAATTTGCTCCATTGAGCGATTTAGATTTTCTATATCCTGAACTAATACAGCAATATCAATGCCCTTTAATTCATTTGTCATTTTCAAATAATCTTCAGCCGCAGATGCTTGAATATGTAATGGTTCGATACGTTTATCTAACTCATGTAAAATATCAAGCACACGATGCAAATTATCATCTGTTTCGAATAATTTATGCTCTGCTTTTTTACGACGTTGTTTATATTTCAAAACGCCTGCAGCTTCTTCAAATATTGTACGTCGATCATCTGGACGGCTATTTAGTATTTCGTCAACTCGTCCTTGAGAAATAATCGAGAAAGCTTCTTTTCCTAAACCTGAGTCTAAAAACAAATCCGTAATATCTTTCAACCGGCATTGCTGTTTATTGAGCAAATACTCGCTATCCCCAGAACGATAGACACGACGAGTAACGCTTACCTCGTTATATGGAATCGGCAAGCGTTCGTCCTCATTGTCTAAAATTAACGATACTTCTGCAAAGTTAAGCGGTTTGCGCGAATC
Source organism: Rummeliibacillus pycnus (assembly GCF_044359855.1). Taxonomy (GTDB): domain Bacteria; phylum Bacillota; class Bacilli; order Bacillales_A; family Planococcaceae; genus Rummeliibacillus; species Rummeliibacillus pycnus_A. The sequence continues at coordinate 3,567,649 of NZ_CP132291.1, read as the reverse complement.
ACTTCCGGCAAAAATGATATCTTCCATCTTTGCACCACGAAGGGACTTAGCGGATTGTTCTCCAAGTACCCATCGAATCGCATCTGTTACGTTACTTTTACCACTACCATTTGGGCCAACAACTGCTGTAACGCCTGGTACGAAGTCTATACCTATTCGATCGGCAAAAGATTTAAAACCAATCACTTCAAGCCGTTTAAGAAACAAAATTAACCCTCCTGATCATTCGCTAATTGTACTTTCAACGCACGCATAGCGCATTGTGCTGCTTTTTGTTCTGCTTCTTTTTTAGATTTACCGTTACCTACTCCAAGTTCCTTGTCATTTAACATTACTTGAGAGACAAATGTACGGTTATGTGCTGGACCATTTTCTTTAATGATTTCATATTGTAGTGTACCAGAATTGTTTTGTTGTACCATTTCTTGTAATTGACTCTTGAAGTCCATAACATGTGAAAATGCACCGAGCTCAACTTTTGGGAATACAACCTTTTCCAAAAAGCCAACAACTGTTTCTAAACCTTGGTCTAAATATAAAGCACCTATAAATGCTTCAAAACAATCCGCAAGTAATGCAGGACGTTCACGACCGCCTGTAATTTCTTCCCCTTTACCTAGCAACACATATTCGCCAAAGTTTAATTCGTTGGCAAAAACCACTAGAGATGGCTCACAAACCATTGATGCACGCAATTTTGTAAGTTCACCTTCACTCATTTTAGGGAATTTTAGGAATAAAAATTTAGAAACAGTTAGCTCAAGTACAGCGTCTCCTAAAAACTCAAGACGTTCATTATCTTCAAATAATTTACGACGATGCTCATTCACAAATGATGAATGTGTAAAAGCATTGTATAACAAATTTGCATTATCAAAATACAAACCTAATCGATCCTGTAATTCAGCAAATTTAAGCCGAGCCTGTTCTGAAATTGCGCCATTTTTTTGTGAGAGTCCTTGTATTCTCATCTTTATCAACCTTCTTATTTTCCATTTGGTACATCCTCTAGTTTACCTTTTTCTTTCACATTGTGCAAAAATAAAAAGATAACTTCCTCCGCAATCATTGCAGAGGAAGTCCTAAGTATTGTATGTTATACGCTCAAATTAGTCGACTTTGCTTGAGATAAAGTTAACTGCATCACCTACAGTTGCAATTTTCTCTGCATCCTCGTCATCAATTTGCATATCAAATTCTTCTTCTAATTCCATTACTAATTCTACTACGTCTAATGAATCCGCACCTAGATCATCACGGAAAGAAGCTTCTAGTTTCACTTCGCTTTCGTCAACACCTAAACGGTCAACGACAACTTTAGTTACACGTTCGATTACTGTTGCCAAATTGTTCACCTCCCCTCAATGATTATACAAGAATAATGTTTGTATTAATAGCAAAACCTACATAACCATTCCACCATCAACATGTAATGTTTGGCCTGTCATATAGCTTGCATCATCAGAGGCTAAAAATGCAACTACTTTTGCTACATCTTCTGGTTTACCCAATTTAGCTAATGGAATTTGAGAAAGCATTTGACCTTTAATGTCTTCTGGTAATTCTTCTGTCATTTCAGTATCAATAAAGCCTGGAGCTACCGCATTAACGAAAATATTACGAGCAGCTAATTCTTTTGCAGCTGTTTTTGTAAGACCAATAACACCTGCTTTTGCAGCAACATAGTTTGCTTGACCCGCGTTTCCTGCTACACCTACGATTGAAGCAATATTAACAATACGACCTGAACGTTGCTTCATCATTTGGCGTGAGACTGCTTTCGTACAAAGGAAGACACCTTTTAGATTAGTATTCATAACAGCATCCCAATCTTCTTCTTTCATACGCATCAATAAGTTATCACGTGTAATTCCAGCATTATTTATTAAAATATCAAGAGAACCATATGTTTCAACTGCTTTCTTCATAAGCATTGAAACCTCATCTGAATCAGATATATTCGCCTGAACAGCAATAGCAGCTCCTCCATTTGCTTCGATCTCAGCTACAACGGCTTCAGCTTTTGCTTGACTACCACTATAATTTACGACTACTTTTGCTCCAAGTTTGGCTAAATGTAGTGCGATTGCTCGTCCAATACCTCTTGATGCACCTGTAACAACTGCAACTTTACCTAATAAATCTGCCATTTAAGCCCACTCCTTTGCCGCTTCTAACACTTGCTCAAATGTTGCTTCATCATATACACAATATGTTTTCACTTTACGATCTACTTTTTTCACTAAGCCACTTAAAACTTTTCCTGGACCGCATTCAATGAAGACATCTACACCTTCATCTAGTAGTGTACGAACTGAATCTTCCCACAATACTGGTGAATATAATTGTTCAACAAGTAGATTTGGAATATCTTCTTTTGATGTAACAGGTTGTGCATTTACATTTGCAATAACTGATACATCTGCATCGTGCATTTCAATTTTAGCTAACATTGCTTCGAGTTTATTTGCAGCCGGGCGCATTAACTCTGAGTGGAAAGGACCACTAACAACTAATGGAATAGCGCGTTTAGCACCTGCTTCTTTTGCTTTTACAGAAGCTTCTTCTACACCTTTAGCTGTACCAGAAATAACAATTTGACCAGGACAATTTAAGTTAGCAAGTTGGACTACTTCTCCAGTAGCCGATACTTCATCTGTTACTTGCTTTAAAGCTTCACGGTCTAAACCTAAAATAGCAGCCATTGCACCAAGACCTGCTGGTACTGCCTCATTCATATAATTACCACGATTATGTACCGCTTGTACTCCATCTGCAAATGACATAACACCTGAAGTGACAAGCGCAGCATATTCACCTAAACTATGGCCTGCAGTAAAATCTGGTTTAATCCCTGCTTGTTTTAACTTTTCAGCGATCATCACACCTGTAGTTAATAATGCGGGTTGAGCATGGTAAGTTAATGTTAGTTCTTCTTGTGGACCTTCTAACATTAATTTTGATAATTCTATTCCTAACAGTTTGTCAGCTTCATCATAAAATTCTTTACATGTAGGTTCATTAGAAACAAATTCTTGTCCCATTCCTACAGTTTGTGAACCTTGCCCTGGAAAAACAAAAGCAATTTTCGTCATTTTTTCATTCCCCTTTGTATAAAACAATTAATGATTTTTATTATTGTTCATTTTGCTTATCTTTGCTAATAGTTGCATCAATTGTTGGTATTACATTATGTTCAACCATTTTACGCGCTTGGCGAATTGCACTTGCGAATGCTCTAGCATTTGATGAACCATGCGCTTTAATCACTGGTGCTTTTAAACCAAATAACGCTGCACCACCATATTCAGTGTAATCCATTTTATTTTTTAATTCTTTTAAATTATTTTTCATTAAAAGCGCAGCTACTTTTGATTTCGTAGAAGCCATAAATGCTTCTTTCATCATTTTGAAGACGCTACCTGCTGTACCTTCAATTGTTTTCAATACCATATTACCTGTAAAGCCATCTGTTACGACAACATCCGCAACATGATTTAATAGTTCACGTGCTTCGACATTCCCGATAAAGTTGATTGGTGCATCTTTTAATAATGTGAATGCATGTTTTGTAAGGTCATTTCCTTTTTTATCCTCAGTTCCGATATTTAATAAACCAACTGAAGGGTTTTTAATACCTCGAACTTGTTGTGCATAAATGCTTCCCATTATTGCATATTGTACTAAATTTTCTGGTTTCGCATCGGCATTTGATCCTAGGTCTAACATATCAAAGCCACTACCATCTAAAGTAGGTAATGTTGTTGATAATGCAGGACGATCAATACCTTCAATACGATGGACAATAAATAAACCAGCCGCCATTAGTGCTCCGGTATTCCCTGCTGAAATACAAGCATCTGCTTCACCATTTGTAACAGCCTCTGCCATTTTAACCATAGAAGCATCTTTTTTACGACGTACAGCACGTACAGGTTCATCTGTACCCTCGATTACTTCTAGACAATCAATAACAGTAATATGACTTAAATCTTTTAAATATGGCTGCATTTTTTCTTTTTGACCATATAGTAAAATTTCTAAATCACTTGATGTTTCTAATGCTTGATAAATCCCTTCGATAATGGCTTGTGGGGCATTGTCTCCACCCATACCATCAACTGCTAATTTCATTTAAATTTCACCTTTACCTTTCGTTCGATACATTTCAAATTGCCCTGTAAAAACGGTATTACCCTCAACGGTTGAGGTAACTGTGACAAACGTACGATTACGATCATTGTCTTTACCAGTAACAATCGCTTTTGAAACTACACGGTTTCCTGCTTTCACTGGTTTCAAAAAATGAATATCAGAGTGGACAGTTAAAGCTAATTCATCGTTGATAACGGCAACTGCTAAAGAATTCGCTTGCGCAAACAAGTGATGTCCCCTTGCAATTCGGTTTCGTTGGAAAACATGTTCTTCTCCAACATCAAAGATTGATAAAGCACGTTCATCCAATTCAATATCAATAATTTCACCAATGACTTCATCTATAGGTAAAGTTTTAACTTCATTTTCAAAATTATTTGCGGCAACGTCCTTTATTCGCTCACGTAGTTCTGGAATGGACAATTCCATACGATCAAGCCTTATAGTTTGAACGCTTACATTAAACTTTGTAGCAAGCTGTTCATCCGTGACGAATGGGTTTTGTTGAATCGTTTGCTGCAATAATAGTTGTCGTTCTTTTTTAGAGTACTTCATATTATTCATCGTCGCCCCTTAATATTAGCACTTGGTACTAATATCAGTATATAAATTTAAAAAAGAGAATGCAAGTGTTGTTTTTCTAAGCACTCCTGCATCCTCTTATATTAATCGATTCTTTCCCCATCAAGAGCACCTGATGACTGAAGATTATGTCGCAACACTTTATAATTTTCATCATGCCAAAATGTATCAGACTCGATAAGTTTAACCGCATCCTGTCTAGCCACTTCTAATACTCTATAGTCATGAACAAGATCTGCCATTTTAAATTCTGGTAAGCCACTTTGTTTTTTTCCAAAAAAATCACCAGGTCCGCGAAGTTCTAAATCTTTTTCCGCTAATCGAAAACCGTCATTTGTTTCCGTCATCGAAATCATTCTTTCTTTGCCTTCTTCACTTTTCGGATCTGCGATTAAAACACAATAAGATTGATGTTTTCCCCGTCCTACACGTCCTCGTAATTGATGTAGTTGTGCTAATCCAAAACGTTCAGCATCATAAATAACCATAAATGTTGCATTTGGAACATTTACGCCTACTTCCACTACTGTCGTAGAAACTAATACATCTAGCTTCCCTTCACTAAACGCACGCATCACTTCATCTTTTTCATTCGCAGGTAATCGACCATGCATCAGTCCGACTTTGAACTTCCCTTTAAACAAAGTCGCCAACTGTTGATAAACGTCTACAGCATTTTGTACATCAAGCTTATCTGACTCTTCAATCAATGGACAAATCACGTATGCTTGACGACCAGCGACAAGTTCTTTCCCCATACGAGAAAGCACTTGATTAAATTGTTCATTTTTTACCCAAAGCGTTTCAATTTTTTTTCGTCCTGCTGGCATTTCATCAATGATTGAGACATCCATTTCACCAAAAGCAGTTATTGATAATGTTCGTGGAATTGGCGTAGCAGTCATAAAAAGTACATCTGGACTTTCACCTTTTTCACGCAATATCCGGCGTTGTTCAACGCCGAAACGATGTTGTTCATCAGTAATAACAAACCCTAATTTATGGAACGTTACATCTGGTTGAATCAATGCATGCGTTCCAATCACTACATCTATTTCACCCTTAACCAATCTTTCTACTAATTCTCTTCTCGCTTTTGCTTTTATAGAGCCAGAAAGCAATGCTACTTCTACACCAAAAGGTCTTAGCCATTCATCGAGTGATGCGGCATGTTGTTCTGCCAAAATTTCAGTAGGAGCCATTAAAGCACCTTGAAATCCCGCTGTCACAGCTGAATACAATCCAATTGCCGCAACAACCGTTTTCCCAGACCCAACATCCCCTTGAAGTAATCTATTCATACGATGTGGAATTAATAAGTCCCTTGATATTTCATTAACAACGCGTTTTTGTGCATTCGTTAATTCATATGGCAAAGAAGAGATAAATTCTCGAACCTTTTGTAAATCATAGTGAATGACAATGCCTTGTTCCTCTTCACGCCGTGTTTTCCTTAATGCTTGAATTTTCAATTGAAATTGTAATAATTCCTCATAAACAAATCGACGTCTGGCCTGTTTTGCATGATTAGCATCCTTTGGAAAATGAACACCTTCTAATGCTTCCTGTAAGGTTAACAATTTATAGTCACTTCTTAGATGATTAGGCAACGACTCAGGAAGTGCATCTTTCAACTCATCTAATGCTTGTCGCATAAATTGGCGGAATTTCTTTTGTGTAAGCTTTCCTTTTAAACTATATACTGGCTCGAAATCAGCTTGATCTGTTTTCGGACCAAATGTTACATTACTTCCGTTAATCACTTGACGTCCTCTATCCCATTTACCAGTTACTGTCACTATCGTACCGGGGATAAGTTTATTACGTAAGTATCCTTGGTTAAAAAATACAAGTTTAATAAGATGACGTCCTGCTAGCATTTGGACTTGTAAACGTGATTTGTTTTTACCTAAGTATAGGACTACTGGTTCACTTTCAATTCGGCCTTCCACTGTCACTCTTTCGTTATGTGGCGTTTCCGCTAAATCTTTTAAACGAAAATCTTCATGACGATATGGAAAGGTCCAAATTAAATCATCTAGCGTTTCAACGCCCATCGTGCTCATCGTTTCAGCAGATGATTTTCCAACTCCCTTTAAATCAGTTACTTTCTGCAATAAATCAGTCACGCTGCAACACAGCCCCGCCGAAGATTTTCGCTTCAAGTGCCTTTCCTGTTGGTGTTGCCGCTAAGCCACCTTGTGCAGTTTCTTTTAATGCTACTGGCATCGTTTGTCCGATGCGGAACATAGCACCGATTACTTCATCAGTTGGTATACGGCTTGTAACACCCGCTAATGCCATGTCTGCAGCAACCATTGCATTTGCAGCTCCCATCGCATTACGTTTCACACAGGGCACTTCTACCAATCCTGCTACTGGGTCACACACGAGTCCCAGCATATTTTTTAAAGAAATGGCAAAGGCATGTGAGCATTGTGCTGGTGTACCACCAGCCATTTCTACAATTGAAGCGGCAGCCATAGCAGCAGCAGAGCCTACCTCTGCCTGGCAACCACCAGCTGCTCCTGAAATTGATGCATTATTTGCTACTACAAAACCAAATGCTCCAGCCGTAAATAAGTAACGAATCATTTGTTCTTTTGTTGGATTCAATTTATTTTTGACTGCAAAAAGCGTACCGGGCACAACACCTGCAGAACCTGCTGTAGGTGTTGCGCAAATTGTGCCCATAGCAGCATTTACTTCGTTTGTTGCAACAGCCTTACTTACAGCATCTAACAAAAAGTCACCGGATAAACCTTTACCTGATTGAATATATTTTTGTAGTAAAACTGCATCTCCACCAGTTAAACCTGTAACGGAGTGTACACCTTTTAAACCTCGTTCTACAGCTTCTTCCATCACTTTAAGGTTACGAGACATTTGTTCCATAATTTCTTCTCGGCTGCGTTCTGACATTAATATTTCTTGTTCTATCATAATTTCAGAGATTAGTTTATTTTCTCGTTCAGCACGTTCTACCAATTCTCTCACATTACGAAACAATACTTCCATCTGCTATACCTCCTAGTTTTTAATACGAGTTACCTTCGTAATATTAGGTAGAAGTTCTATTTCTTCTAAAATTGAATGGTCGATGTTTTGATCAACCTCTATTACCATCAACGCCATATTACCCCGTTCTTTACGCGAAACTTCCATATGACCAATATTAATATTATGCTTAGCAAGACTATTTGCTACATTTGCTATACAACCTGCTCGATCATCGTGAACAACTAAAATAGCTGGCATACCACCTGATAATCGAAGTGGGAATCCATTTAGTTCTGTAATTTCAATCGAGCCTCCACCAATTGAAATACCAACCATCGACATTTCCATGTCATCATCACCAATTACAATCCTTGCTGTATTCGGATGATCTGTATGATCCGTTTCAGTAATAAATTCATATGTTAAGCCTGCATCTGCGGCATTTTTAAAAGCAGTTTTAATTCTTTCATCAAAAGTATCATAATCGAGTAGTCCTCCGATTATAGCTACATCAGTTCCATGACCTCTATACGTTTCAGCAAAAGAGCCATATAAGTGAATTTTAGCCCATTTAGGTTGTCTTCCAAATAAATCTCTAGCAACACGACCAATTCGAGCAGCACCAGCAGTATGGGACGAAGAAGGTCCAATCATAACAGGACCGATAATATCAAAGACGGATGTAAATTTCATAATTTCTCCCCACATTTTCAATTTATTTTTCAATGCTAATATTACACGAATACTTTCGTATTACCAAACGTTTTAGATCTATCTAGTTTTCCGCTTTGTGGGTTTGAACGAGCATCCTCTAATTCAAACATAGACTAAGTTAATGGCTACTGTTGATTTTATTATCCAAAGCACTAGCATGCTGAGCTTCAAAAACCTCATGATCCACTACTTTGTCTCACTCGGTCATTGCTCAGGTAGCAACGATTCGTTGCAAAACAAAGCTTTTTTGCACTTTGTGAAAGCCACGCGGGCAAAATAACTAATCTTTTCGACTATCAACGAGCCTATTTAACTGCACCTAAATATTAAAAACGGCCAAGAAAAATGTCTCTCGGCCGTTTTTAGTAAAATATTTTGGGTTTTATTCTACAGAAATGATGTAAGGATATAATGGTTGTTTACCATTATGAACTTCAACTTCAACTTCTGGATATTGCTCTTCGATAAATTCAATATATTCATCCACTGTTTCTTTTTCTACATCTTGACCATAAAGAACAGTAACAATTTCTGAATCTTCATCAATCATGTCACTAACAAGTAATTCAGAAGCTACTTTTAATGAAGGAGTTGCTTGAATAATACTACCATCTTTAATAGCCATGAAATCATCTTTATGAATTTCTACCCCATCGATTGAAGTGTCACGTACTGCAAATGTAATTTGCCCTGATTTCACATTGGCAAATGCATCTGTCATATGTTTTTTGTTTTCTTCAACTGAAAGTTCAGGATTGAATGCAAGAATTGCAGACAAACCTTGTGGAATCGATTTAGTTGGCACGACAGCTGCATCAATATCTAATAATTCAGCGGCTTGTTCAGCAGCCATTACAATGTTTTTGTTATTTGGTAAAATTAATACCTTTTCGGCTCCTACTTCCTTAATTGCATTAACGATATCTTCAGTTGAAGGATTCATTGTTTGACCGCCTTCGATAACGTATGAAGCGCCAACACTTTCAAGTAATTTCGCAACACCTTCACCCATTGCAACTGTGACGATTGCATATGGTTGCTTTTCCACTTCTTTTTTTGCAGTGTTTTTAAAGTCTTCTTTATGATGTTCTTCTCCAACAATCGCAGTGTGTTGAAGACGCATATTATCTACTTTTACTTTTACTAAGCTTCCATATTGGTGACCATAAGAAATAACTGCTCCTGGTGTTTCAGAGTGAACGTGAATTTTTACAACTTCATCATCGGAAATGACAAGTAATGAATCACCGAATCGACTCATATCTTCTCGGAACTCAGCTTCGTCAAATGGCTTTTTACCTTCTTCAAAACGGACCATGAATTCTGTGCAATATCCGAAAACGATTTCAGAAGTATCCATAAAGTCTTGAACTTTATGGTGTTCTGCGTTAACTAAGTCTTCAATTGATTCTACTTTTGTAGCAGTTGGAATTTCTTCACCTTTTAATGCTGCAGTAAAACCTTCATATACAAATACTAAACCTTGACCACCACTATCAACGACGCCAACTTCTTTTAATACTGGAAGTAAGTCTGGGGTTTTAGCAAGCGCTTCTTTTGCAGCAGCTAATAATTCTTCCATAACTACAACAATATCTTGCTCTGTTTTTGCAACTTCTACTGCCTTTTCAGCAGCAACTCGTGCAACTGTAAGAATTGTACCTTCAACAGGCTTCATAACCGCTTTATAGGCTGTTTCCACACCATATTGTAATGCTTGTGCAAATTTAACCGCATCTAATTCATTTTCTTTTTCGACAGCTTTACCGAATCCTCGGAATAATTGAGATAAGATAACGCCTGAGTTACCACGAGCTCCCATCAATAAACCTTTTGATAACGCTTGAGCTGTTTTACCGATACTTTCGCCCTTATTAGCAACAGTTTCTTTTGCACCTGATGTCATCGATAAATTCATATTCGTACCTGTATCACCATCTGGTACAGGGAATACGTTTAACGAATCGACATATTCTGCATTTTGAGATAAATGGCTTGATCCAGCTTGCACCATTTCCGCGAATTTAATCCCGTCTAACGACTTCATTTGAATGAGTTCCTCCTCTTACACGTTCGCTACGCGAACACCTTGCACATAGATATTAACTGAATCGACAGCCATGCCTAGTGTTTTATCTAGTGTATATTTTACTTTTGATTGGACTTGATAAGCTACTTCTGAAATTTTAGTACCGTAACTAATCATGACATACATATCGATATGTAAACCTTCGCCTTCTTGACGTACGATTACCCCTTTTGCAAAATTTTCTTTGCGGAGTATATCTGTTAAACCGTCACGAATTTGATGCTTACTAGCCATACCGACAATACCGTAACATTCGATTGCTGCTCCACCTGCAATTTGTGCAACAACATCATTAGAGATATCAATACGACCGAATTCGTTTTTCAATTCTACTGACATAAGAATGCCCCCTGATTTTCTTTTGACTATCTCCTATTGTACTATACAAATTTTGATTATAAAAGAAAACCTATCATTTCGTCTAGTTATAGTCTGTAAAGGTTTTTTTCTTGAAAGTCTTTCAAAATCAGTTGCAATGACGAAAAGTGTGTGTTAAATTATTAAAGTATGTGAAATACCGAAGTGAAATCATGAATCTTTCAACTTCTTTATGAGGAGGGAATTAATATGCCAAAACAATGTGTCATTACTGGACGTAAAGCTGTGTCTGGTAACAACCGTTCTCACGCAATGAATGCTAACAAACGTACTTGGGGTGCTAACCTTCAAAAAGTTCGTATCTTAGTAAACGGCAAACCTAAACGTGTATGGGTTTCTGCTCGTGCATTAAAATCAGGTAAAGTTGAACGCGTTTAATTTGTTCATCTAAATAAAACGACAGGCTGACTATTGTCAACCTGTCGTTTTTTCTTTTCCCTTTTTCTTTTTTGCAGTTGCATTCTTTGGATCTGCAGGATCATTTGTAACCATTTGTAAACAAAAACGAGCAAAGCTACTAACTACTTTTGGTAATTGAAATGTGTATACTTTCACCTGGTCACTCCTTATCATCGATACTTCTTATCATTAAACATATGCCATTAGAAAATGAAATAGACGCATATTCACCTATTATTTCATTACTAGCAAAACGAGTAGTCCCTATATCGATTATTTCATCTGTTGTTTCATATTTCACATTTCGTAATGTTACATTTTTCACTGCATCACCAAATGCAAAAAAGGATAAATATTTGAAATAACGTTCTGATACTATTCTATGTTGTCCCGGCCATAAAAATTGCAAACAATTCAAATTATTTATCATTTTTATTTCAATAGATGGATGCATTTTTTGTACACGATATAAAATGTGTAAATTAGCCTCGTAATGATCAAGCCTACCACCAGTAACACCCGTTAAAATAATTTCAGTAGGTTCATAATCTAAAGCTTTTAAAATCGCTAATTCTGTATCTGTTTCGTCCTTTTCTGGAATATGGCGTTCAATTTTAGGTACGCGCTCTTGTACCAATTGCCATTCTTCATTCGTGAGTGAATCGAAATCACCGACAGCTAAATCTGGTGTAATTCCTCTGTTCAATAAGTACATTGTGCCGTGATCTGCACCGATAAATTTAGCATCATCGAAAGAAAGGAGGAAATCGCTTGAAACGACTTCCTCCTCTGGACCTCCTGCACAAACAACAACGACTGTCATCGAATTGCTTGTTCTCCAGCCGTTAGAATTCTTTGTAATGCCTCTTTGCGATTTTCTTTACCATAAATAGCAGATCCCGCTACAAAGATTGTAGCACCTGCTTGAGCACATGGTACGATAGTTTCTGTATTGATGCCACCATCAATTTCTATTTCAACATTTAAGTTTTTTTCTTTAATTAATGCCGAAAGTTCTGCAATTTTTGGTACAACAGAATGAATGAACTTTTGACCGCCAAAACCAGGATTCACTGTCATTAATAATACTAGATCAACATCTTCTAAAATATGTTTAATCGATTCAATTGGTGTATGTGGATTTAATACTACTCCCGGTTTTACACCAAAAGAACGTATAAGTTGAATTGTTCGATGTAAATGACGACAAGCTTCAACATGTACTGTGATGTAGTTAGCACCTGCTTTTGCAAAATCTTCAATATATTGATCTGGATTTTCAATCATTAAATGGACATCTAAAGGTAGTGTTGTTTCAGGACGTAATGCTTCTACAACAATTGGTCCCATGGTTATATTTGGTACGAAATGGCCATCCATTACATCTATATGAATTAACTTCGCGCCTGCTTCTTCTACTTCTTTTACTTCAGTTGCTAATTTTGAAAAGTTAGCAGCTAAAATAGATGGTGCAATTTGAATCATAATTAGTACCTCGGCTTTCTATCAGTGATTTCTTGTAAGAATTGCAAATAATGCTCATAGCGATATTGTTCCACTGTTCTATCTTCTACAGCCAGTTTTACTGCACATTTTGGTTCTTTAAGATGCAAACATCCTCGGAATTTACATCCTTCTGATAAGGAGAACAATTCTGGGAAACATTGTGTCAGTTCTTCCTTTTCTATCGTATCAAAATCAAATGAGCTAAATCCAGGGGTATCCGCTATTAGCCCACCTGCTAATTCAATAAGTTCCACATGGCGGGTTGTATGCTTTCCACGTCCAAGTGCCTCAGAAATAATGCCCGTTTTTAATGCTAATGATGGCATTATTGTATTAAGTAAAGAAGATTTCCCAACACCAGATTGCCCTGCTAAAACGGTTGTTTTCCCTTTCAATAGAGGTGCCATTTTCTCCAGTAGATTAGGATCTTCTTTATACGTTTCAATCATTGTATAACCAATTGCTTCGTATTCGGCTCTGTACTTTGCAATTTTTTGCTTTTCTTCATCGTTTAGCAAATCTGTTTTTGTCAAACAAATAATTGGATGCACTTGAAATGATTCCAAAACCACTAAAAAACGATCAAGTAAAATCGTATTAAAAGCTGGCTCTTTTGTTGAAAATACAAGAATTGCTTGATCGATATTTGCTACTGGTGGGCGCACAAGCTCATTTTGGCGTTCTAAAATGTTTGTAATTATCCCATCATTATTTCCCTCTACTTCGTATTCTACATAATCTCCTACAAGAGGTGTAATACCTTTATTACGAAAGACGCCACGACCACGACATTGAATGAAGTGCTCACCGTCTTGGACATAATAAAAGCCACTTAATGCCTTACGAATTTGGCCTTTTGCCATGCCCTTCCTCCTCATTTTAAATCGTCATAAGATATTGTTTCATCAATAATAATTTTATCGTCTCGAACAACTCGGTAAATAGCCTTCTGTCCTTTTTCTATTTCAAATTGCAATCGTTTTTCCTGTGTTGAATACAATTGGAATTCTTGTTCAATATCAGCAATTGAATGTGTACGGTCTTGAATATAAATACGAACTTGTTGCGGTTCACCATCTACTTCTGGTTCATATGGAATTTTAATTGATTTTACATAAGTTTTAACTGGTTTTTCCTGTACACCTTTAGATAAGACAACTTCAATTGTACTCCCAACATTCACTGTTGCACCAGCTTTTGGAGATTGAGAAATGACTTGTCCTTTCGGAACTGTATCAGAATATTTTTCACTACTAATTCGGATATTAAACCCTGAAGTTTTTGCATACGTATGTAACGCATTCTCATTATAACCAAGTAAATTTACGACAGTTGCTTGCTCGACACCTTTACTCACAGTAAACGTAATTGTCGTATCTTTTGGTATAACTTTTTCTCCCTCTTCAGGCGATTGTTTAATAATTGTTCCTTCATTTTTTTCAGAAAAAGTCTCATCTATTTTGATATCTTTAAAACCTTGTTTTGTGAGAAGTTCTTTGACTTGATCAATACTTTGACCTATATAATTTGAAATATCCACCTTTTTCGGACCATCACTAACTATAAGATCTATCTCCGTCCCTTTTTTCCGCTCTCTTCCGGGATCAGGTGTTGTCGCAATAACATGATTTTCTTTTACATCATCTGACTCTTGTTTTGTTTGGTTACCTATGACAAATCCTGCATTTTCTAATGTACTAATTGCCTTTTCTACCTTTTGATTTGTTACATCAGGTACAACCAATTTCTTTTCATCAAATAAATCTGGGAATAAAAATAAAACAATTAAAAAAATGAATAATAAGCTCAAGAGGATTCCAACAAAAATAAGTGCTTTATTTTTCTTTTTGCCTTTTTTCTTGTCGTTTTTCTTGTCGTTCTTCTCCTCATTTTGCTCTTTATCCCTTATAGGCATTGCTTTCGTTTTCTGTAAATCCTGTTCATGTTCAACTTCTTGTTCTTTTATAACTGGTATGAGCTTTGTTACATCATCGTCAATCGGTGGTCGGAATTTTGATTCATGACTTCGTTGTTCGGACAATACAGTCTCTAAGTCCTCAGACATCTCCTCCACTGATCGATAGCGATGATCTGGATCTTTTGCTGTAGCTTTTAATACAACATTTTCTAAGCTTTGTGGAATAGCTGGAACGATTGCACGAACTGATGGCGTTTCTGATTGCAAATGCTTTAATGCGATGGCAACTGCTGATTCTCCTGAAAATGGTAGCTCACCTGTCAACAATTCATATAGCACAATTCCTAATGAATAAATATCCGATTTTTTTGTAGCTGTACCACCACGAGCCTGTTCTGGTGATAAATAATGCACTGTACCTAACACCGAATTGGTACGTGTAAAGGAAGTGTCTTCCAATGCCATAGCAATACCAAAATCAGTAATTTTCACATTTTCTTCTTCGTCCATTAAAATATTCTGTGGTTTAATATCTCTATGAATAATTTGATTTTGATGAGCATGGGCAATTGCAGAAGTCAATTGTTTCATGATATTCACGCATTTTGTAGGTGCTAGTGGGGCATAATTTTGTATGTATTGTTTTAACGTTTGCCCTTTTACGTATTCCATGACTAAATAATGCATATCACCATCTTCACCAACATCATAAATACTGACAATATTCGGATGTGTAAGGCTAGTGGCTGACAAAGCTTCTCGCTGAAAACGACGATGCATCTCTTGTGCATTTGAAAAATTATAATGTAAAATTTTTATCGCTACATCACGATCTAAAATCATATCATGAGCTAAGTAGACATTAGACATACCACCGCCACCAATGACGTCGAGAATTTTATAGCGTCCACTGATTCTTTTTCCAACGAGCATTCTTACACCTCCTCAGAATCTTTTGATAATAGGATGAGAGTAATATTATCTTCTCCACCATGATCATTTGCTAATTGCACAAGTTGATTGCCTTTTTCTTCTATAGTCGATTCCTGCATTATAATATTGTGCATTTCTTTTATTGAGATTTTATTGCTTAATCCATCCGTACAAATTAACATAAAGGAACCATCTACTAATTCAACTTTATAGCTATCAGGTTCAATAGTAGATTCTGTTCCTAAGGATTTAATAATATAGTTTTTCTTCGGATGACTTGCAGCTTCTTCCTCACTAATTTCACCATTATCTACGAGAATATTGACATACGAGTGGTCTCTTGTGACTAAACGAATTTCTTCGTGGGTAACAAAATACACACGACTATCACCTACATGGCAAATGGTTGCATTATTTCCATCAAAAAGAACTGCAATAAGCGTTGTACCCATGCCTTGGCAATCCTCATGCGTCAATGAGTAATGATAAAGCGTTTTGTTGAGTTCTTTTACTGTTTCAATTAACCATTCTTTGATCGATTCATTAGACGTAAAATGGGCAGCATCAGCTTGCAAAAATAACTCTTCAAAATGTGTAACGGCCATTCGACTTGCAACATCCCCCGCATTATGACCACCCATACCATCTGCTACTATAGCCAGCTGGTATGAATCGTCATGGGAGATAAAAGTTGCCGAATCTTCATTTACTGCTCTTTTCTTTCCAATATCACTTACAACTGTATATCTCACAACGTATCACCTCATTAGTGGGTTGTCTCTTCTTTTCTCTCCTTCGCACGTAATTGACCACAAGCTGCATCAATATCAGAGCCGTGCTCACGACGAATTGTAGCGTTGACACCATGTTTTTTTAATGTTTTCTCGAAATCGAAAATCTTATTTCTTGGTGTACGAACATAGTCACGTTCTGGTACATAGTTTACTGGTATTAAATTGACGTGGCATTTAATACCTTTTACAAGATGTGCTAATTCTTCTGCATGTGCAACAGAGTCATTTACACCTCCAAATAAACCATATTCAAAGCTAATACGACGGCCAGTCTTTTCAGTATAATACTTTACAGCTTCTATTAATTCTGGTAATTTGTACGCTTTTGCAATAGGCATTAATTGTTGACGTAATTCTTGATTTGGTGCGTGTAATGATAATGCAAAATTAATTTGCAATTGTTCATCTGCGAATTTGTAAATTTGTGGGATAATACCACTTGTTGAGACGGTAATATGGCGAGCACCAATGTTTAACCCTTTTTCATGGTTAATCACTTTTAGGAATCGCATCATAGAATCGTAGTTATCAAATGGTTCACCAATCCCCATAATAACAACTGAGCTTACGCGTTGCTCTTTTTCATCTAAAGCTTGTTGAACTTTCACAACTTGTTCAACGATTTCACCTGGTAAAAGATGACGTTTTAAACCACCTAATGTAGATGCACAGAAAGTACATCCAATCCGACAACCTACTTGAGTCGTTACACATACAGAATTACCATAATCATGAGCCATTAATACAGTTTCGATTGAATATCCATCTTGTAATTGGAATAAAAACTTGATGGTACCATCTTTTGACTCTTGTTTAACTAAAGTATTTAGTGTGCTGAATGCAAATTCTTGTTGTAATTTATCACGCAATCCTTTTGAAAGGTTTAACATTTCATCAAAGCTTGTGACGCGTTTTATATATAACCAATCAAAAATTTGAGCTGCTCTAAATGGTTTTTCACCATGTTCTTTTAGCCAATTTTGTAATTGATCAGGTAAAAGTGAATAAATTGATTCACGGAGCTGGGGTTTTTCTTTTTTTACTCTTGCTGGGGTTTTTATTTCTTGATCCATTAGTTTTTGGATCCTCCTTTTTTTCTGAAAGCAGCAACAAAAAAGCCGTCGCTACCAAAATCGTGTGGAAAGACTTGCATCATGCCTTCTGTTTTTAGTGCTTGTAATGATTCCGGTACTTCTTCTACTTTGGATAATTCCATATCAGGATGAGCTTGTAAAAAGGCTTCAACAGTACCGTTGTTCTCCATTTTATCAATTGTACATGTACTGTAAACCATTTTGCCTTCATTTTTTAATAAAGTATATGCAGAATTTAATAATTGAAGCTGAATTTTTTGAAGTGTTTCAAAATCCTCTTCTTTTTTTGTGTATTTAATATCCGGCTTACGTCGAATAACACCAAGTCCACTACAAGGTGCATCTACCAAAATTCGATCAAACGATTCAGCATCAAATATTGAAGTTGCTTTTCTTCCATCTAAAACTTGAGGATGAATAATTGATAAACCTAGACGATCAGCATTTTGCTGAATTAGTTTAATCTTATGTGGATGTAAATCAGTTGCAATTAGTTCCCCTTCGTTATTCATCTTTTCGGCAATATGTGTTGTTTTGCCTCCTGGTGCCGCGCACATATCCAATACTCTCATACCAGGTTTAACTTCTAATGCATATGCCGGTAACATAGAGCTCTCATCTTGAATTGTAATTAGCCCCTCTTTAAAAGCTGTAGAACGAGCCACTTGTCCTTCAAGGATGTGCAAGCATTCCGGCATCACTGTACTTCGTTTTACTGAAAATTTCTCATCCCATAAACTTCGAAGGGCTTCGTCTACAGTTGCTTTCGCTGTATTTACACGAACTGTTTGCAATGGTGGTAGATTGTTTTCATATAACATATCTGTCGTTTTTTCCAATCCAAAGCCATCGATATAACGACGGACAAGCCATTCTGGGTGACTTGTTTCGATTGCTAAACGTGTTGCACTACTCTCAATTTCTGTTGTTTCTCGAATTCCGTCACGTAAAACGGAACGTAATATACCGTTTACAGTTGCACTAACTCCTCGATGGCGAGCACGGTGTTTTGCGATTTCAACGGCTTCATTTACAGCTGCATGGTCAGGAATCTTCGTTAAGAAAACAATTTGATATAAAGACAAACGTAATAACCATCGAACCCAATCTTCTATTTTCCCACGTACATAGGGCTCTAAATAGTAATCAAGCGTCATTTTATATTGCAATGTACCATACGTGATTTCTGTTAGTAAGCCACGGTCTTTTGCATCAATTTTATATTTTTCAATGGTTTGATGTAACAATAAATTGCTATAAGCTTGTTGTTTATCAACAGCAAGCAGAATCGAAAGTGCTGCATCACGGACATTTCCATTCCAAATTGGTGCTACATTTTTATTTTTACTCATTCAAAATGGTCCCCAATCTGTAATTTAGAACCTACACCATTTAAGTAATTGACAGCTTCCATCCGTTTTTTACCTGCTGGTTGTAAATCTAGAATATCAATTGCTTGTCCTTCACCAGTTGCAACTGTGAAGAATTTTTTTGAAATCCCAATAACTGTTCCAGGCTTTTCGTTATGTGTAGTATTAGATTTTCTAGCCCACCAAATTTTGACGTTTTGGTCATCAAGTGTTGTATATGCGATTGGCCATGGATGTAAGCCACGAATTTGATTGTAAATATCTGTATTATTTTCTGTCCAATCAATGCGTTCTTGTTCACGTGAAATATTATGAGCAAAAGAAACCTTTGCCACATCTTGTGGAATACGTTGATTTGTACCATCAATAATAGAAGGTAATGTAACTTTTAATAAATCGCGGCCAACGATGCTTAATTTATCAAATAATAGGCCTGTATAGTCCTCTTCTTCAATTGATAGTGGTTGTTGAGCGATTATATCACCTGCATCTAACTTTTCAGCCATATACATGATTGTTACGCCAGTTTCTTTTTGACCATCGATTACTGCTTGATGGATAGGAGCTCCACCACGATATGAAGGTAGTAATGAGGCATGAACATTAATACAACCAAGTCTTGGTGCATCAAGAAGTTCCTTAGGTAAAATCTGACCAAATGCCGCTGTTACGATTAAGTCAGGATTAAGGGAAATAATTTGCTGCAATTCCTCAGAACCTCTTAAACGTTCCGGTTGGATTACTTGTAAGCCCAGTTCCATTGCAGCTGCTTTCACAGGAGGCGGTGTTAAAACATGTTTACGACCAACTGGACGATCTGGTTGGGTAACAACAGCTTTAATATTATAGCCTTCCTCATTTAACATTTTTAAGACGGGTACAGAGAAATCGGGGGTTCCCATGAAAACAATCGAAATCATTGTTCTTCATCCTCCTCAGCATACATTTCTTCTATTTCTTCAAGAGTGTAGATTTTTGTGATTTTTTTATCAAATAAAATGCCCTGTAGATGATCTACTTCATGTTGAATAACACGTGCATCATAATCATAAGCTTCTAGTTCATATAATTCGCCATTACGATCCTGGGCTTGTACTTTCACATATAACGGACGCTCAACATCTCCATATAAATCTGGAAAACTTAAGCATCCTTCTATATCCACTCCTGTATCGGCAGAAATTTCAACAATAACAGGATTAACTAGTTCTAAGACTTCACGTTCTTCTCCCAGTTCTACTACTGCAGCTTGAATGCTTTTATTTACTTGCGGGGCCGCAATACCAACACCTTCATTTTCAAGCATTGTTTCATACATATCATCTAGTAATTGTGCTAATTCAGCGTCAAAACTAGTGACTTCAGCTCCCTTTGTTTCTAATACTTTAGCAGGGTTTTTTACAATTTCTAATAATGCCATTTTGGACCTCTTTCCTAGACGTACGAATTAGATGGATGAAGGGTCTAAATCAACGGTTAGTTGAATACCTTTTTTAATCCATTCCGTACGATACATCCGAATAAGTTGTTGTAATGTTTCCGTTAAATTCGGTTCTTTTTTATATTTTATCAAACATTGATAACGATATCGATTTTGGACTCGACTAATGGAAGCTGCAGTAGGTCCGATTAAACCAACTTGTGGAGATAATTTAAGTTTTAACCAATCCATTGCTTTTCCAGCATACTCAGCTGCCATCATAACATCTTCATGTGATATTTGAATAAGGACAACATAGTAATATGGCGGGTAAGCAAATTTATGTCGCATCGCCATCTCTTGCTCATAGAATGGTTCATAATGCTGTTCTTTTGATAATTGAATCGCATAGTGTTCAGGCGTATAGGTTTGGATAATTACTTCACCCGGTAGATCATGGCGACCAGCACGGCCACTTACTTGTGTTAACAATTGAAAGGTTCGTTCTGCTGCACGGAAATCAGGAAGATTCAATGAAGTATCTGCACTTAATACGCCTACTAATGTGATTTTGGGAAAATCAAGTCCCTTGGCAATCATTTGAGTGCCTAGTAAAATATCTGCTTTTCCTGAACCAAAATCATCCAGTATACGTTCATGGGCACCCTTTTGTCTTGTTGTATCGACATCCATTCGTAAGACTCTTGCTTCCGGAAAGACTTTATGAATCTCTGCTTCAATTTTTTGCGTGCCCGTACCAAAAAATCGGATATATTCACTATGGCATTCAGGACATTCTGTTGGAACATGTTCTTCATAGCCACAATAGTGACATTTTAACATTTCCGTAGAACGATGATAGGTCATAGAGATATCACAATTTTTACATTGTACAACCGTTCCACAATCACGGCATAAAACAAAAGATGAATAGCCTCGGCGGTTTAAAAATAGAACCATTTGTTCTTTTCTCTCAAGCCTTGCTTGGATTGCATCAGCTAATGCTGTAGAAAACATGGACCGATTCCCACTATGAAGTTCTTCACGCATATCTACAACTTGAACAGCGGGTAATGATTGTTGTTTAGCTCTTTTGGATAACGTTAATAAAGCAAATACGTTTTTCTTTGCCCGTGCAAAAGATTCTAGAGAAGGTGTTGCACTACCTAAAATAACCGGGCAATGATGGAACTGACTACGCCAAATTGCTACATCTCTAGCATGATAGCGTGGTGTATCTTCTTGCTTATAAGTTGATTCATGTTCCTCATCTAAAATAATAAGTCCTAAATTCTTAAAAGGAGCAAAAATAGCGGATCTAGCCCCAACTGCTACTTTTACTTCACCACGGCCAATCTTTCTCCATTCATCATACTTTTCACCTTTCGATAATCCACTATGCATAACCGCCACTAAATCACCAAATCTCGCTCGGAAGCGTTCGGTCATTTGAGGGGTTAATGAAATCTCAGGTACTAAAACAATAGCCTCTTGTCCATTTTCAATTGCTTCTTGAATAGCTTGTAAATAAACTTCTGTTTTGCCACTTCCTGTTACACCATGTAATAAGAAAGTTGTTGCTTGCTTCGCTTTCATCGATTTTAAAATTTGTTTAAGCGCTGTATCTTGCTCGTCTGTTAAAGCAAGTGCTATAGACTTTTTTGCATCTTTTGCAAAAGGATCACGATATACTTCCTCTTGAAAATATTGTGCAGCTCCCTTTTCTACAACCGCATTTAATACAGCTAATGTAATGTCTAGTGTCTCACAAAGCTCTTGTGGGATGAATTCATCTCCGGCGTGTTCGACCATCCATTCTGCTACTTGTACTTGTTTTTTTGCACGTGCGGATATAGATGTAGCAATTTCTTGCAATTTAAAAACATCATCTATTACTTTCACCTTGCGAACAGCTTTTACTTGCCCTTGTTGTTTGACAATTGTTTTTTGCTCTACGAAACCTTGCTTCATACAATATTTAAGCGGCCGTAATAAATTAGCCGCTTCAACTTTTTTATATGGAATCATTTCTTTTTGACCAAACAAAGCCTGTAGCTCAGCAGGTAAATTAGAAAGCTCTGTCGTTAGCTTAATCGATTTCTCATATTTTGCCCGTAAAGCTGATGGTAACATAACTTGTAGTGCATCAATTTCATAGCATAAAGTATGAACTGTCATCCATTCGGCAAGCTCTAGCATTTCTTCTGTTAATACAGGTTCGATGTCTAATACTTGAGCAATTGGTTTAATCTTATCAAGTGGTACATCTGTTTGTTCTTTTAATGCAGTGATAAAACCAAGGACGTTTCTTGGACCAAATGGAACTTTAACACGACAGCCTACTTCTACTAATTCTTGCAACTCCTTAGGAACTGTATAATCAAAAGGTCTGTCCACTGGATAAGCAGAGACATCGACAATGATTTTTGCAATCATTTCTACATACCTTCTCTTTTTAAGATGGTAGTGAATAGTTCAAAAGCAAGTTCCTCTTTTGGAAGGTGGACAAAGGCTTGCTGGAAGTCTTCTTTACCTACTAATGTCACTGTATTTGTATCAGTACCAAAACCACTATCTGATTTAGAAACATCATTAGCAACAATATAATCTGCATTCTTTTTGTCTAGTTTTCCCTTAGCATAATTTAATACATCATTTGTTTCTGCTGCAAAACCAATTAATAATTGACGTTTTTTACGTTCACCTAAAGTAAGCAGAATATCTTTTGTACGTTCAAGCTCAATACTTGAATCTCCAGCTTGCTTTTTCATTTTTTGAGAAAACTGATTTTTTGGTCGATAGTCTGCTACTGCTGCCGTTTTTACCACGATATCTGCATCGTCGTATTCTTTTAAAATAGCCTGTAACATATCTTCGGCACTTTCCACTGGAATTACTTTTACCCCTACAGGCGGAGTCAACGACACTGGACCTGAAACAAGAATTGTTTCTGCACCAAGCTTTTGTGCAGCAGTTGCCATTGCATATCCCATTTTCCCAGAAGAAAAGTTTGTTAAATAACGTACTGGATCAATTCTTTCTCTCGTTGGTCCAGCAGAAATAACCACTTTCTTCCCTCGAAGTGGTAAATACTTAGGTTCAAAAAACGCTTCTACTAAAGAAACTATTTTCTCAGGTTCTTCTAAACGACCTTTACCTACATAGCCACATGCCAAAAATCCTTCTTCCGGCTCGATAAATTCATAGCCATCTGAAGTAAGTCGTGCAATATTTCGTTTAACCGCTGGATGTTCATACATATGAACATTCATAGCTGGGGCAATCCAAACTTTAGATGTTGTAGCAAGTAAGGTTGTTGTTACCATATCATCAGCTATACCATTGGCAAGTTTTCCTATTATGTTAGCTGTAGCAGGAGCTACGATTACAAGATCTGCCCAATCCGCTAAATCAATATGTGCAATAACTGCGGAATCCTTTTCATCAAAAGTATCTGTATATACATCATGTTTAGACATGACTTGAAAACTTAAAGGGGTAACAAAACGGGTTGCAGATTCTGTCATCATTACTTTCACATGTGCACCTGCTTGTGTAAGCTTACTAACAAGTAGCACTGCCTTATAAACTGCGATACCGCCTGATACACAAAGTAAAATGTTCTTATTTGCAATCATGTTTTTCTTCCTCTCGAAACAACATAAGCCCCCAAAGAAAGGAACTTCTCTGGGAGCTTCTGCGTCGTTAGTAAATCAATTACGCTTCTGCGTAATTGCGCCCAGATTTTAATCGAATTTGCTCGATTAATTCCTCTTAAAAATCTGTGGCTTTAATCTAATTCAACGGGAGCACTTACGCCCTCTGAATTAGATTAAACTTCATCTTCGTAAACTTTTGTTTCGTCTTGTTCTTCTTTTGTAAGAACGCCAGCAGCTACTTCTTCAAGTGCTTTCCCTACATTTTTATCAGAAACATATGAAGATAAATGTTCTGGACTACCTTCTTGCATAGCACGTGCTCTTTTAGAAGCAAGGCTCACAAGTGAATATTTTGAATCAATTTTAGTTTTTAATACGTCAACAGATGGATATAACATCTATTATTCTCCTCTCAACATAGCTAAATATTGTTTTTCTACACGTTCGCGTCTACAATGTTCAGCAAGAACAATTGCATTGACACGTTCACAAGCTAATTGTACTTCATCGTTTTCCACGACATAATCGTACAAATTCATCATTTCCAATTCTTTGTTTGCAGCAGCTATACGTGTTGCAATCACGTCTTCTGTTTCAGTTCCACGACCTACTAATCGTTGTTGTAATTCAGAAAGACTAGGTGGTGCAAGGAAAATGAATAGGCCATCTGGCACTTTTTCACGAATTTGTGCTGCACCTTGAACTTCAATTTCAAGGAATACATCACGACCTGCATCTAATGTTGCATTGACATAATCAATAGGTGTTCCATAATAATTACTCACATATTGGGCATATTCAAGTAGTTTGCCTTTTTCGATTAGTGCTTCAAATTCTTCTTTACTTTTGAAGAAATAGTCTACACCATCCACTTCACCCTCACGTGGCTTACGAGTGGTCATGGAAATAGAATATTCATAATTCGTATCTGGTTGTGAGAATAATTCTTTCCGCACTGTACCTTTTCCTACACCGGAAGGACCAGATAAAACAATCAATAATCCACGTTCTCTTCTCATTAACTCTCCCTCATCGTTCCAAATAATAAATCATACAATAATTGATGCTATTATTCAATATTTTGAACTTGTTCTCGCAATTTCTCTAAGATTGTTTTTGCTTGAACAACCGCAGCTGCTGCTTCGACTGATTGGTTTTTAGAACCAATAGTATTAATCTCACGATGTATTTCTTGCATCAAAAAGTCGAGCTTCCGACCGATTGATGTATCCTCTTGTAGTGTTTCATCTAACTGTTTTAAATGACTAGTTAAGCGATCTAATTCTTCTGCGATATCTGCTTTTTCTGCAAAAATTGCTACCTCTATTATAAGGCGCTCTTCTAAATTATCTGCTTGACTAATTTCCTTTATACGTTCTACTAGTTTTTCACGATATTTTTCTACTGCTTGAGGCGAAACACTTTTAATAATGGCAATTTGCTCTTCTAAAGCCTTTTTAAAGCCTTTAACTGCTTCTACTAATTCCTGACCTTCTCTTTTTCTCATTTGAATAAGAGCTGTAGCTGCATCTTCGACCGCTTTGTCCACTGCATTTAAAATTTCTTCTATTGGAAGTTCTTTTACTTGTAGTGTTAATGCTTGGTCAAGCTCTAAAATTTCCGACATTGACCAATGTTCATCAAGTGGAATTTGTTGTCTTAACTCTTCTCTTGCTTCTTTGTAAGCATTGACAAGTGGCCAATTAATTTGCACAACTTGTCCAAGCGATGCTAATTCTTTCACATAAACGGATACATCTAATTTCCCTCTAGCTACTTTTGTAGAAAGTACTTTTTTTGCATATACTTCCGCTTCGGTCCAATCTTTAGGGAATTTAGTTGAAATTTCCAAAAAGCGGTGATTTACTGAACGGATTTCTACGGTTAATTGCAATTGATCCGTTGTTGTGACACCCCTGCCAAATCCAGTCATACTACGCACCAAGGTCAGTCACATCCTTCTTTGCATACTATTCATAAGTATAGCATAAGATATACGTAATTGCGTATATTGATTAACTGGTTATCTATCCATTGTACGCTAAAATTTTATTCCGTGCTGATTTTTTTATAAAAAAAGAAGTTTTATGGTATCAAATATATCCTATATATAATATGGAAGAGAACATGAAATCCCTTTTGAATATATTGTGCGGATTGGTATTTTAGAATGTGTAAAAGACATATTCACATAAAAAAATGGTAAGATAGAACAAAACGCTTTGAAAGAGGAATTTACATATGGCATATGATGGCTTATTTACACTAGCGATGACCGAAGAATTACAACAACTTGTCACTGGTCGAATCACTAAAGTGCATCAACCGAATGCACAAGAAATCATTTTAACAATACGAGCTAATGGCACTAATCATAAATTATTATTCTCAATTCATTCATCTTACGCACGCGTACATTTAACAGAGCAGTCAGTTGAAAACCCTGCAGAACCACCAATGTTTTGTATGTTATTACGAAAACATATTGAAGGAGGTTTTATCGAATCCATCAAACAAATTGATGGTGACAGAATAATTGTATTAACAATTACAAGTAAAAATGAAATTGGAGACCCGATTACTAGAGAATTACATGCTGAAATCATGGGACGACATAGTAATCTCATTTTAGTAGAACAAGATACACAAAAAATAGTCGATAGCTTAAAACATTTACCACCTGCAATGAACAGTTATCGTACTGTTCTTCCTGGTCAAATCTATGTAGCACCTCCTGCTCAGGACAAAGTAAACCCTACAAAGGTTACTGGTGAAGAATTACAAACATATTTTGCTACCGAAAAGACTGCACAAGAGATTGTCCAGCATTTTACCGGCTTTTCTCCTCTTCATGCAAATGAGTTTTTATATCGTGTGAAAGAAGGTAGTAAGCATGAGATCGATCTATTCCCAGTATTCATAGAAGAATTTAACAATGGTGGTAGTCAACCAACTTATATAGAAGTAAACGGTAAAACTCAATTCTCACCAGTTGTGCTATCTCATTTAGAAGGAAAGCCAACTACTTATCCAACATTAAGTACTTTGCTAGATCGAGTATTCTTTGCTAGAGCTGAACGAGACCGGGTAAAACAACAAGCTGGTGACTTAGAACGTTGGCTACAAAATGAAATTAATAAATTGAAATTAAAGTTGAAAAAACTACAGAAGGATCTAAATCAAGCCTCTAAGTTAGATCAATATCAACTTTTCGGTGAATTATTAATGGCAAATCTATATAATTTTGAAAAAGGCCAAAAAGACATTACTGTCGTTAATTATTACGATGAAAATAGTGCAGAAGTGAATATTCCATTAAGTGAACGCAAAACACCTATTGAAAATGCACAAAGCTATTACACAAAATATAATAAAGCAAAAAATGCACTTATCATGGTGAAACAACAAATCGATAAGACAAATGAAGATTTAACCTATTTTGAAATGCTTTCACAGCAAGTACAACAAGCTTCACCTCATGACATTGAAGAAATTCGTGAGGAATTAGCAGAACAAGGCTTTATGAAAATGCGTGCCTCAAAACGTCGCAAAAAAACTACAAAACCTGCTCCTGAAGAATTTATTTCTACTACAGGCACGCGTATTTCAGTAGGCAAAAATAATAAGCAAAATGATTATTTAACATTTAAAATTGCAAGAAAGTCTGAAATTTGGCTTCATACAAAGGATATCCCAGGCTCTCATGTTGTCATCCATAATTCTGACCCTGATGAACAAACTTTAAGAGAAGCTGCTACATTATCTGCTTATTTCAGTAAAGCAAGGGATTCCTCATCTGTTCCCGTTGATTACACAGAAATTCGTCAAGTGAAAAAGCCTAGCGGTGCTAAACCTGGGTTTGTAATCTATTTTGAGCAAAAAACAATCTACGTTACTCCAGACGAAGAACTGGTGATGAAGTTAAAGCAAGCCTAAAAAAACGATCAGATTACTTTATGGTAATCTGATCGTTTTTTGTTTGAATACAAAGAGTAAATGAGGGGAAAACTAACAAAATCAATAATGAAAGGCGGTTTGATACTCATGAAGTATAAATTAGTTCGTAGCATGCTTGGTCAACCTAATAACACTGCCGATCAAAATATGACTAATACATTAGAAGATGCCTCAATAAAGAAGTTAAAGGAAGTAGCTAATCATGTAGATGACGTTATTTTCAAGAATATTCCTACAATTGAAGGCGTCGTAACTGTCATTTACTCTACTTCACTTGTGGAAAAAATGACAATGCAATCCATGGTATTTATTCCATTAGCTAATTATATAAATCAGATTCATCAAATTGGAGAACCGATAAAACTTGCTAATATGAAGAAGATAATTAACACCCTAAATTCCGGGCAAACCCTCTTATATTTCCATGAAACCAAAACCTTGCTTCATATTGATACTTTTAGTGCTCCTGGACGAGCAATTACAAATACCGAAACCGAATCGACAGTTATTGGACCACAAGATGCCTTTACAGAATCATTAGAAACAAACATTTCCTTAATAAGAAGACGAATAAAAAATCCTCAGCTAAAAAATGAGAATCGTACAATAGGAACCGAAGCTGCCGTTAAAATTACAATTATGTACATGGATGATATCGTCAATAAAGACTATTTAAATAGATTAAAAAAACGACTAAATGAAATTCATTTTCCAACGTTTAAAGATATTTCTGAATTAAAACAGCTAATAGAAGATAATCCATTTTCTCCATTCCCACAATATTATATGACTGTACGCCCAGATAAGATTGACCACAGCCTTCTGGACGGTAGAATTATTGTTTTAATGGATAACAGTCAAGCAGCCATCGTTTGTCCTTCAACATTTTTTGAGATGTTCACTACAGTTGAGGATTATTATAACCGTTGGACGACAGCTTCCTTACTTCGAACTCTTCGGTTTTTTGGATTTTTCTTAACAATCATCATCACACCTACTTACATTTCTGCAATGACTTTTCATCCAGAGGTTCTACCTTATGATCTCTTAGTGAATTTGCAGAAATCTAGAAGTAAAGTCCCTTTCAGTCCGCTTTTTGAAGTATTGTTTATTGAGTTAATCATAGAAGTATTGAGAGAAGCTGGGTCACGATTACCAACAAAAGTTGGTCAAACGATCGGTATTGTTGGAGGTATTGTAATTGGTACTGCAGCAGTTCAAGCTGGATTGTTTAGCAATATTTTAATTGTATTAGTTGCCACTTCTGCATTACTCTCCTTCTTACCACCGATATTCTTAATGAGTAACGCCAGTAGATTTGTTCGATATATTTTTATCTTATCGGCAGGACTATTAGGTTTGTTTGGTCAAATGCTAGCATTTGCTTGGTTAATAACGCATTTACTTCGTTTACAATCTTTAGGAACATCATACATGGCACCTGTTATACCTCGTAAGGCTACTGATTTGATGGATAGTGTTATTCGATTTCCAATAGCGTTCTTAAAATCGAAATCAGGAATTTCTAAAGCACAAAAAAAGTAGATTGCTTTTTCGAAAGTGAGATGTTTTTTTTATTGAGCACAAATAATCAAAAACTGTTAAATAAATATCATGTTATTTTTTTGGCGCAAAGTTCAATGATTGGTACTGGTATACTCACTTTACCTCAAAGGCTTAGTTCAGTCGGTTACAGTCAAGTACTACTCCCTATCCTTTTTGGAATCATTGCAAGTTTAACACTCGGGCAGATGATTTGGCTTATATCAAAATACCCAACTAAAAATTTATTTCAGATTAATGAAATTTTACTCGGGAAGATATTAGGTAAAAGTATTAATGTTTTAATCGTACTTCAATTTACTCTTTTTTGTGCAGATATTATTAGTGACTACATGCATCTCATACAAAGTACAGCACTACCAGAACAAACAGTAACGATTCCTGCACTTCTTCTTCTCCTTTTGCTCATATATATTACAAACGGAGGTATTACAACCATTGCACGTTTTTGCATTATGACTTTCTTTCTAACAACAGGCTTGGTTTATTTTACACACTGGGCAATAGAAAAAGGAGATTTTAGTCATATTTTCCCATTATTTAATTACAACGGTAAGGAATTTTTCGAGGCCGTCAAAAAAGGATATTTTACAATATTAGGTTATGAATTAATTATGTTTTATTTTCCTCTTATTAAAGATCAAAAAAAGGCTTATCAACATGCTTTGATTGGCGTTTGGATTAGTATAATACTTTGCCTTCTAACTTCTGTAGCGAGTGTTATGTATAATTCAGAATGGCAGCTTAAGCATGTTGAATTTCCAGTATTAAATATCTTCAAAGCCGGAGGATTTACTTTTGTTGAAAGAATAGATGTTTTCGGTATGGCGCTTTGGGTATTGTTGATTTTGTCTACAGTTACTATCTATTTATGGAGCGCAAAAAAAGGATTGGATATACTAACATCTAAAAGAAAAAATTATTATTTATATTTCCTTGTCTTTGTTATTTTCCTTTTGGTGAAGTTGCCATTTGATCAAGCAACCCAAAAAAAAATATTTTTAGTAAGCGATTATGGTGGATACATTTTAATTATTTGGCCGATATTTTTAGGGTTTTTATATTTTCTTAGACAAAAGCAGGTGCAAAGATGACTCGAAACAGTGTTTTTATTTCCATAGTTTTTTTATTACTTTTCTTGTCAGGATGTTCTCAAGATAAATCAAAGATACCTTTAGAAGATGTTGCAATGGTTGGTGTCATGGCATTTGACTATATTGAAGAAAACAAAACAAAGTTAACTGTAGTAATTCCACAGTATTCTCAAAAAGCACAAAAGAATATACAAACGATTTCTGTTACTTCTGATATAGTTTCTAATGGCATTAGGAAAATCGGTAAGCTTTCTGATAGAAAAGTGGAATTAAATCAATTACGTATTGTACTGATTAATGAAGATTTTGCAAGACAAGAAAAAGTAAGGGATATTATTGAGTATTTATACAGAAATCCTCAAGTTGGTAATAAAGTTTATATTGCTGTTGTTGAAGGGAGTGGTGAAGAATTATTAAAAGGAAAGTACCCCGATAAGCAAAGTGTTATCTATTATTTAAAAGATTTACTACAACCTAAAGCGACAACTGCCTTTAATCCAAATACTGATATTCATAGTTTTGTGTACACCTCAACAAGTCCAGTATTTGATCCAATTCTCCCTGTGTTAACCAAAAAGGACAGTAAAATTGATATTGAGAAAATCGCACTATTTAGAAACGGTCATTTATTTGGAACAGTATCACCAAACGAAGCCTTGATCATTCAAGCTTTACAAGGAAAAAAGAATCTGGCTCCACTATATCTAAAATTGAATAATAGAGATACTGAGGAGAAAATTATGCTAGATTTAATTAAAAGTAAGGTGAAAATAAAGAGTAATAAAAACATGAATTCCCCAAAACTAACTATTACATTGAAAATTGAAGGCATTCTCAGTGAATATAAAGGGAAATTTAAAAATAAATTGGAAAATGGCCGAAATCTAACCATCCTTGAAAATGCAGTAAATAAACAAATCGAAACAGATATTAATCAATTTTTAGAGAAACTTAAAAAAATGAAAATTGATCCAATCGGTTTAAGTGAAAATTTCCGAATGTATCACAATGGAAAATGGACAAAAGAAATGACAAAGCAAACAATCAGTAAATTAAACGTGGATGTTCATGTAGAAACTTCAATACTTAGTACTGGTACTTTAAAATAAATAAAAGGAGTACTACCGTTCGTTATATGTAACACTCCTTTTTAAATTGACAATGCTATTGTATCCCTTTTAAGAAGGCAAGACGATTACCACTTGGGTCAATAACCACAAATTTACTTTCTAACTCTTGCAAAGGTGTCCATTGTT
Source organism: Rummeliibacillus pycnus (assembly GCF_044359855.1). GTDB lineage: Bacteria > Bacillota > Bacilli > Bacillales_A > Planococcaceae > Rummeliibacillus > Rummeliibacillus pycnus_A. Next base: position 3,535,768 of record NZ_CP132291.1, on the reverse strand, counting down.
TTACGTGATCTTTCATTTTTTCATAAGCGTCTTTTGTTGGAAGTTTAAATTGAACTTCTTGTAGCCCACTATGAATATCGAGTGGATGTGCAACATTACTTCCACTCCATGTATTTCCTGCAATATGGTGATGATATCCTCCCGCTGATATAAAGAATGCATCATTTAGAATAAGTTGTGATTCAAATCCTAATGCTTGATTATAAAATGCTAATGTTTTTTCTATATCATCAATACGGAGATGTACATGACCAACAGTTGTACCCTGCGGCAGTTTACCATCCGTATCAAATTGAGCAAGTTCCACTAGTTCTTTAATGTTTAGTGGATTGCTGCCTGCTGGATATTGATCCCACTCTTCTTTAGGGCGATCTGCATAAATTTCAATACCGTTGCCTTCAACATCAGATAGATAGAATGCTTCACTATAGCCATGATCACTTGCACTATCAAGTTTTGCTATTGGAATGATACGTTCGAAATGAGGGAAACGGTTAGCTTGTTCTAAAGGACTATCTACTGTATTTTTGTTACGCAATATTTCAAAGAATTTCGTAGCAAAAGCTTCTCTACTTGGAACAAGAAATGCGATATGAAATAACCCTGTACTTTTAGCTGGTTGTAATTTTTTAGCCGTTTTTCTTAATTCTAAAAGCACCTTTGTATCATCTTTAGCTCCTAGGTAAGCATAATCCTCTGTTTTATTAAGGACTGTTAAGCCCACAACTTGTTCATAAAAAGCAATTTGCCGAGTTAAGTCGACAACTCTTAAAACAACACGCGCTACAGATGTTTCCGCATCAATTGTATATTGCGGTAAAAATTCTTCTATTTTTTCAATCATCTAAGAAAACCCCTTTTCCGTTAAATCCTTAGTTTATCAATAGGTTTTCTTTTATTTTAATACAGAATGAAGAAATTAACAAATGAATACTAAGAATTATTAATGCCATATGAAGCCCTCAACGATACATAAAATTATTAGTTGGTGTCAGTTAAATAGAAGTGACTATTTACAACAACTTCACTTCATAAATGTTAAAAATACTCAAAAACAAAAGACCTTTTGCTTTTTTTAGCAAAAGGTCTTTTTATGATTATTATTAACATTGAGCAAAACGCTCTTATAGTTTTCCTGCTTTCAAATCAGCGTGCCATTGTAATAAGCCTGGAATATCTTCTTCTTGAATCGCACCATTTTCTTTTGCAGCTTCAACTAATGCTTCGAAGTTTGATAGACTTTTATATGATACACCAACTTGATCAAAGTTTTCTTGTGCGCGAGGTAACATGTAAGAATACACTGAGACAACTCCTAGTACTTCTGCTCCTTCACGACGAAGTGCTTCTACTGCTGTAATACTTGAACCACCTGTTGATATAATATCTTCCACAACGACTACTTTTTGGCCTTCGTGAAGTTTACCTTCTGTTTGATTACCACGACCGTGGTCTTTTGGTTTTGAACGGACATATACCATTGGTAAATCTAAAATATCACTCACCCAAGCAGCGTGTGGAATACCTGCTGTCGCTGTACCTGCAACAACTTCTGTTTCAGGGAAGTTTTCTTTGATTAATTCAGCAAGACCATTCGCAATTGTTTTACGTACTTTTGGATATGAGATCGTTAGTCGAGTATCACAATAAATTGGTGATTTAATTCCTGATGCCCATGTAAATAAATCGTTAGGGCTTAATTCGACTGCCCCTACTTCTAATAATCCTTTTGCTACTTCTTTTTGAATTGTCATGTTATTGTCCTCCCCATTGTGCTTGTACTGTGTGATACGCTTCTACTACATCATCTGCCTGGGTAATGGCACGTCCTACAACGATATGTGTTGAGCCATTTTCTTTAGCAAATGAAGGTGTTGCCACACGTTTTTGATCATGTGATGCACCACCAGATAAGCGAATCCCTGGTGTAACTTTTAAAAAGTCTTTACCACATACTTCTTCGATTGCTTTTGCTTCTAAGACTGAGCAAACTACTCCATCAAGTCCTGATTCTTTTGCAAGCTTCGCATAGTTAAGTACAGATTCTTCTAGCGTGGTTGCTATTTTTTGTTCTTGTTGCATTTGTTCTTCAGAAGTTGATGTAAGCTGTGTTACCGCGATTAATGCAGGACGTTTCTTGCCAGCCGGCGTCCCCTCCTGTAAACCTTCTAAAGCTGCTTTCATCATCGAACTTCCACCTGCAGCATGAACATTTACAACATCTACACCTAATTTTGCTAAACCTCTCATTGCTGATTTAACAGTATTCGGAATATCATGAAGTTTTAAATCTAGAAAAACTTCGTGTCCTTGTTCTTTTATTTTTTTTATGATGGACGGACCCTCTTGTAAATAGAGTTCTAGGCCAACTTTCACAAATAATGGTTCATGAAATTGCGAGAGAAAGTTAAAGACATTCTCTTCTGATGGAAAATCTAATGCGATCATCGGCTTATTTGTCATTTATCGGTGGCTCCTTCCAATAATATCTGTTATTTTTTCGCATGCTAATTCGTCTAATTTATGTGGTAGTTCATCAATGATATTTGGGCACACAAAAGGATCTACAAAGTTTGCAGTACCAACAGCTACAGCACTTGCGCCCGCAGATAAGAAATCAATAACATCCTCAGCATTTGTAATTCCACCCATACCAATTATCGGAATTTCCACTTGCTTGCTTACATCGTAAACCATACGAATGGCAACCGGTTTAACAGCTGGACCTGATAATCCACCAGTTCCATTAGCGATAATTGGTTTTCCTGTGATAGGGTTTAGTCGCATTCCGATTAATGTATTAATCATTGTGAGACCATCCGCACCACCTGCTTCTACTGCCTTTGCAATATCTACAATATTTGTGACATTAGGTGAGAGCTTTACATATACAGGAACATTTGATACAGCTTTGACAGCAGCTGTTAGTTCACCAGCTGTTTTCGGATCTGTACCAAATTGGATACCACCACATTTTACATTTGGACAAGAGATATTTAATTCTAATGCTTTAACATTTGGTGCTGCTGAGATTTTTTCTGCGACAGCTACATAATCAGATGTTTCTGTTCCAGCTACATTTGCAATAATCGGAACATCATATTGTTCAAGCCAAGGTAATTCATACTCCATCACATGTGCTAAACCTGGATTTTGTAATCCGATTGCATTTAACATTCCAGAAGAAGTTTCCGCTACACGAGGTGTTGGATTCCCTCTTCGTGTCTCCAAAGTTGTAGCTTTGATCATAATGGCACCTAGTTTAGATAAATCATAAAGGTTTGCATATTCTTGACCAAAACCGAAGCAACCTGACGCAGGAATAATCGGATTTTTTAATGTTAAACCGGGTAGTTCTACTTGTAAACGGTTCATAGTGCAACCACTCCTCTCGGGAAGACTGGGCCATCTGAACAGATCTTCAAATAATCCTGTGCAACCGCATCAGTTGTTTCGCATACACAAGCATAACAAGCACCTATACCGCAGCCCATTCTTTCTTCAAAAGATAAGAATCCTTTTTTGTCTGGAAATGCTTGTTCCAACGCTTTTAACATCGGAATTGGACCACAACTATAGAAAACTTGGAAGTCTGGGTTAAGCTGTGCTAATAAATCTGTTACGAACCCTTTTGAGCCGTAACTTCCATCAGCAGTGACAATATAGGTCTCACCTAGTTCAGTGAATTGTTTTTCATAAAAGACGTTATTGATTGATTGGAACCCTAACACATGTATTGTGCGAACACCTTTTGCATTAAGTTGTTTGGAAAGCTCGTATAATGGCGGTACACCAATACCCCCTCCGACAAGTAATGCTGTTTCACCATTCTTAGCCTCTTCTACTGGGAAGCCATTACCTAAAGGTCCAAGTACATCCACTTCATCTCCAGGCTGTTTTAAAGCAAGCATTTTGGTTCCACGGCCTCCAGCACGATAGAGCATCGTAAATTCCATATGTTCTGTATCAATTGAGCAAATACTTATTGGTCTTCTAAGCAATGGCTCATAACTATCTGAAACACGTAAGTGTACGAATTGCCCAGGTTGTTTCATTTCAAGGGCAAGCTGACCAATTAAGGTCAGCTCAAAAATATCGTCTGCAATTTGTTTATGACGAACAACTTTCATTCTTTCTTGTCGAATCATGCGTTCACCTCAAACTCTGCTTTTGGCATAGCAGTTGCTGTGAATGTCATAGATTCAATGACACGTAGAATTGCTTCTGCTGTATCAAGCGAAGTTAGACAAGCAACTCCATTTTCAACTGATTCACGACGAATTCTGAAACCATCACGCGCCGGTTGTTTACCTTTTGTAAGTGTATTAATTACTAATTGTGCATTACCATTTTGAATAACATCTAGCAATGTTGGACCATTAGAGCCGATTTTATCCACGATTGTTGATTTGATCCCCGCTTGTGCTAAAGCTTCTGCAGTACCTGGTGTTGCCAATATTGAGTAGCCAATTTCAACAAAGCGTTTTGCAAGTGCGCTAGCTTCTTCTTTATCTTTATCTGCCACTGTCATTAATACTGCACCGTGATCTTCAATCTTCATGCCTGCTGCTACAAAGCCTTTGTATAGCGCTTTTTCAAGTGTGCTATCTTTACCCATTACTTCACCTGTTGATTTCATTTCAGGTCCTAATGTTGTATCAACACGACGAAGTTTAGCAAAACTAAACACTGGTACTTTTACAAACACGCCATCCTTCGCTTGAGCTAATCCTGTTGAATAACCCTGCTGCGGAATTGATTGGCCAAGGATTGCTTTTGTTGCAACATTTGCCATTGGAATATTCGTAATTTTACTTAAGAAAGGTACTGTACGTGATGCACGTGGGTTCACTTCGATTACATAAACAACATCTTTTGAAATAACATATTGAATATTCATCAACCCTATAATTCCTAAACCTTTTGCAAGTCTTGTTGTGTAATCCACTAAAGTATCAATATGTTTTTGTGATAAGTTTTGCGGTGGATACACAGCTATTGAGTCACCAGAGTGAACCCCTGCACGTTCGATATGTTCCATAATCCCTGGGATAAGAACATTTTCACCATCGCAAATTGCATCGACTTCAATTTCTTTACCAGTTAAGTAACGGTCGATCAAAACTGGATGCTCAGGAGATGCTTCAACCGCATGTTCCATATAGTGTTTTAACTCATCTGTGTTATAGACAATTTCCATTGCACGCCCACCAAGTACATAAGAAGGTCGAACTAGGACTGGGTAGCCGATTGCTTCAGCAATCGCGATTGCTTCTGGTGTATTTGTAGCTGTTTTACCTTTTGGTTGAGGAATGTCTAATTCGTGAAGTGCTTCCTCAAAACGGTCACGTGATTCAGCACGGTCGATTGAATCCAATGATGTACCTAAGATTTTCACACCACGAGCCTCTAATTTATCTGCAAGATTGATCGCTGTTTGACCACCGAATTGAACTACAACGCCCATTGGTTTTTCGAGGTCGATAATATGCATTACATCTTCAATTGTTAATGGTTCAAAGTAAAGCTTGTCTGAGATTGAGAAGTCTGTTGATACTGTTTCTGGATTTGAATTGATGATAATTGCTTCGTATCCTGCTTCTTGAATTGCCCATACAGAGTGTACAGTTGCATAATCAAATTCAACCCCTTGTCCGATACGAATTGGACCAGAGCCAAGTACGATCACTGATTCTCGATCAGAGCGAATTGATTCATTTTCATCTTCGTATGTGCCATAGAAGTATGGTGTTTCAGATTCGAATTCTGCTGCACATGTATCTACCATCTTGTAAACTGGGATGATGCCGTGCTCTTTACGGAAGTCGTATACTTCACCTTCTGTCATACCCCATAGTTTTCCAATTGTTTCATCCGCAAAACCATTTTTCTTTGCATGACGTAAAACTTCAATATCTTGTGGATTTTCTTTTAAAGTAGTTTCGTAATCAATGATATTTTTGAATTTATCTAAGAAGAATAAATCGATTTTACTCCATTCATGGATTTGTTCGATTGTTACTCCTCTTCTAAGTGCCTCGCCCAAGAAGAATAAACGTTCATCTCCTGCTTTTTTAACACGTTTTTCAATCCACGCATCCGATAGTTCTTCAGCATTTTTCATTTCTATATGTTTATGCCCTGTTTCTAATGATCGAACAGCTTTTAACATAGCTTCTTCAAAATTACGACCGATCGCCATAACTTCACCAGTTGCTTTCATTTGTGTACCTAAGTTACGTTTGGCAGTTTCAAATTTATCGAAAGGCCAACGTGGTATTTTCGCTACAACATAGTCAAGTGCTGGTTCGAAGCAAGCATATGTTTTACCTGTTACAGGATTAATCATCTCGTCTAATGTTAAGCCAACTGCAATTTTGGCAGCTAGTTTGGCAATTGGATACCCTGTTGCTTTTGAAGCAAGCGCTGATGAACGAGACACACGAGGGTTTACTTCGATAATGTAGAAGTTGAAGCTATCAGGATCCAGTGCTAGTTGTACGTTACAGCCACCCTCGATGCCTAGAGCGCGGATAATTTTTAAGGATACATTTCGTAACATATGATATTCGCGATCAGTTAGTGTTTGAGAAGGAGCAACTACAATTGAGTCACCTGTATGAATTCCTACTGGGTCAACATTTTCCATGTTACATACAACAATGGCATTATCTTTTGAGTCACGCATTACTTCATATTCAATTTCCTTGTATCCAGCAATTGATTTTTCAAGTAAGCATTGTGTTACTGGGGAGTATTTCAAACCTGATGAAACAATTTCATGAAGATCTTGTTCATTGTAGCAAATACCACCACCTGTACCACCTAGAGTGAAGGCTGGGCGAACAATTACTGGATAGCCAATTGTCTTTACGAAAGCTTCAGCTTCTTCTAAGTTGTGAATGATTTCTGACTCTGGTGTTGGCACATCTAATTTATACATTAGGTTACGGAATAGGTCGCGATCCTCTGCTTGATTGATCGCATCTAATTTTGTACCAAGAATTTCAATGTCTAGTTCATCTAAAATACCTGAGTTATGAAGCTCTATAGCCATATTTAAGCCAGTTTGACCACCAAGTGTAGGTAAGATGGCATCTGGACGTTCTTTTCGTAAAATACGTGAGACAAATTCAAGTGAAATTGGTTCGATGTAAACCGTATCTGCAATTTCAGTATCTGTCATGATTGTTGCGGGATTTGAGTTAATCAGAATAACTCGGTAACCTTCCTCTTTAAGAGATAGGCAGGCTTGAGTACCTGCATAGTCGAATTCTGCTGCTTGACCAATAACGATTGGGCCGGAACCGATTACTAAAATGGATTTGATATCGTGACGTTTAGGCATGTTGTTCTTGCTCCTCTCTAGTATTGTTATTCATTAACTCGATAAATTCGTCGAATAAGTGATTTGGATCTTCAGGTCCAGGTGAAGCTTCAGGATGATACTGCACAGTGAATACTGGGTATTTTTTATGACGTAAGCCTTCGCAAGTACCATCATTTAATGCAACATGAGTAACTTCTAAATCTGTTCCATCAAGTGAATCACTATCAATTGCATAGCCATGATTTTGAGAAGTTAATTCTGTACGACCTGTGCGTAGATCTTTTACCGGGTGGTTTGCTCCGCGGTGACCAAATTTCAATTTGAATGATTTTGCTCCGCTTGCAAGTCCGAATAATTGATGTCCTAAGCAAATACCGAACATTGGCACTTTTCCTATTAGTTCTTTTACAGTTTCGATAGCCTCAGGTACATCTTGTGGATTACCTGGACCATTCGATAACATGATGCCATCTGGGTGATAAGCTAAAATATTTTTTGCTGTTGTGTTATATGGTACAACAATGACATCACAATCGCGTTTGTTTAACTCACGAAGAATACCATGTTTCATACCGAAGTCCATTAATACGACACGTTTTCCACGTCCTGGAGATGGGTAAGCACTTTTGGTCGAAACTTGAGCAACTTGGTCTATCGGAAATGTAGTATTACGTAGACGATTGATTACTTCTTCAACATTTACTTCTACGCCTGCTTCTGAAAGATAGCCTTTTACAGCACCTTCCTTACGAATTAAGCGAGTTAGTTTTCGTGTATCAATTCCTTCAATACCAGGAATATCTTTCAACTTGAAGTAGTCATCTAAAGTTCCTTCGTTACGGAAGTTTGATGGTGCTTTAGCTAATTCATGAACTACGAAACCTTTGATTGATGGTGAGATTGTTTCAAAGTCATCACGGTTAATACCGTAATTTCCTATTAAGGGATATGTCATTGTAACAATTTGACCACAGAATGAGGGGTCTGAAAGCGTTTCTTGATAACCCGTCATCCCTGTTGTGAATACCACTTCACCATCTGATCCTTTGCCACTCCCAAATGCTTGTCCTTCAAATACTTCGCCTGTTTCTAAAATGAGTTTTCTTGTTGTCATTGTGCATCCTCCCATACAATATTGCCATTGTAAATTGTTAGTGCTGGCCAGCCAGTCGCTTTCCATCCGTTAAATGGTGTATTTCTTCCTTTTGATACAAATCCTTCAGCATCTACAACTTTTTCATTTTCTATGTCAATTAGTACTAGATCAGCTGCTGCGCCAACTTCCAATGTGCCATAAGGTAAATTGAAGAGTTTGGAAGGTTTAACTGTCATCCAATCAATTAGTTGTCGTAATGTCCATTTTCCTGTTTTCACAAATTGTGTATACAGTAATGGAAATGCTGTTTCAAATCCAACAATACCAAATGGTGCTCCAACCATACCGCAGCATTTTTCTTCTTTGGTATGTGGTGCGTGATCCGTTGCGATACAGTCGATTGTTCCATCAAGTAAGCCTTCATGAAGTGCTTTCCAGTCATCGTTTGCACGTAAAGGGGGATTCATCTTCCAATTGGCATCATCGCTTGGAATGTCCATCTCCTCTAGTAGTAAGTGGTGTGGGCAAACCTCAGCTGTCACTTTAATACCAGCCGCTTTAGCGTCTCGTACAACGCGAACAGATTCTTTTGTTGATACGTGGCATACATGATAGTGAGCTCCAGCTGCCTCGGCTAATAGCACATCACGTGCTATTTGAACAGATTCACAGATTGAAGGAATCCCTGGAAGCCCTAATTCTTTATTGCGTTTTCCATCGTGCATTACCCCATCATAGATGAGTGAGTTATCTTCACAATGGGCTACAACCGCCATGTTAATAGCAGCTGCATCCTTCATTTGCTCAAACATTGTTGAAGCTTCTTGAACGCCTACTCCATCATCTGAGAAGGCAACTGCACCATGTTCTTTTAATGCTTTTAAATCTGTGCGAGCATCACCTGATTGCGCAACTGTTAATGAACCATATGGCAACACGCGAATAACTGCACTTTTTTCAATTAAGCCATTAATCATATCTAGATTTTCAACTGAGTCTGGTACTGGTTTTGTATTTGGCATTGCACAAATAGTTGTGAAACCGCCTTTTGCTGCTGATGCAGATCCTGTTGCGATTGTTTCTTTATGTTCAAACCCTGGTTCGCGTAAATGAACATGAACATCGACAAAACCTGGTGAAGCGACGTAGCCCTTACCATCGATTACTTCGTCCGCTTGCTTACCAAGGTTTTCACCGATTGCAGCAATCTTGCCGTCCTCGATGAAAATTTCTCCTACTGTCAGTTCCCCCGCTACGCTCACTAACTGTACATTTTGAATAAGTTTTGTCATCGTTAATTTCTCTCCTTTAAGATGGTTTCAACAATAGCCATTCGTACAAATACACCGTTATGTACTTGCTTGAAGATTCGTGAACGGTCACATTCGACTAAAGATGAATCAATTTCAACTCCTCGATTCACTGGTGCTGGATGCATGATGATAGCACCGTCTTTCATTTGTTGTTCACGTTCTACCGTAAGACCGTATTGCTTGTGATAGCCTTCTGTTGTGAATCCTTCATAAGCTGCATCGCGTTCATGTTGAACACGTAGTAGCATAATGACATCGCTTGTTTCGATGAGGTCATCCCACTCATGATGAGCATCCGTGTATTTCCCTTGCCACTCAGGAGGGCAAACTATATTAACATTTGCACCAAATCGACGGAGTGCTGTAATATTTGATTTTGCTACTCGGCTATGGGATACATCTCCAGCGATTGTAACATTTAACCCTTCGAATTTCCCGAACTCTTTGAATATTGTGTATAAATCTAGCATAGATTGAGAAGGATGTTGTCCGGCTCCATCTCCTGCATTGATTACAGATAAGTTAATGCCTTCTAATAATTCTTCATAATAGGCATCCTTTTTATGACGAATAACTACTGCATCCATACCAATTGATTCTAACGTTTTCACTGTATCGTACAACGTTTCACCCTTTAATGTACTTGAAAATCCTGCTTCGAAAGGTATCACGGTTGTGCCTAAGCGTCGTTCAGCTGTTTCAAAACTAGTTTTTGTTCTAGTACTTGGCTCGAAGAATAGGTTTGCTACTAAGTAGTCTCGTTCTAGTTGTGGTTTTGCCCCCGCTTCAAACTCTGCAGCGCGTTTCAAAATTGCTTCGATCTCTTCGTTAGATACATTTTCCATTGTCAGTAGATTTTTCATCATGTGCCTCCTAGTATTGTTGAAATAAAAAGCCTCCTTGGTAATTCAAGGAGGCGGAGGAAGGATATGACATGATAGACTTGTACTTTTTTCTCCCAAGTTTATCGTATCGAATCACCCTTCTGTGCCTCTCTGGGCAACCTTTAAAAGGTAAATTATATGTTATTTAATTTTGCTGTTGTTCATTAAGCTCTTCTTTTTGCAACTCAATGTCCGGTTGTGCTTTACCAGGTAAGATTAGATTTAACACTACACCGACGATTGCCGCTAAAGCCATCCCTTGGATTGAGAACGTATCAGAGAAGACGATCTTTGCACCGCCAATTCCTAGGATCAGGATAACAGATGCAATAACTAGGTTACGTTTATCATCGAAGTCGATCTTATTTTCAACTAGCATTCTCAAACCACTTGAAGCGATAATACCGAATAGTAGAATCGAAACCCCACCAAGTACTGGTGTTGGAATCGTACCAACAAGTGCCATTAACTTACCGGAGAAAGCCAAGATGATTGCACAAACTGCTGCTCCACCAATTACCCAAACACTGAATACTCGAGTTAGAACAAGTACTCCGATGTTTTCGCCATAAGTAGTTTTTGGTGGACCACCGATTAATGAGCTGATTAATGTACCAAGACCATCACCTAGTAATGATCGATTTAAGCCAGGATTTTTAATGAAGTTACGGTTTACTACTTTTCCTAAAACTAGTTGGTGACCAATATGTTCTGAAATTGTTACGATTACGATTGGAACCATCGCTAGAAGCAATGTTGATGTAATTTTAAAGTCGTAATCGATACCTGGAATTAAGAAATCTGGTGTTTGAATCCATCTTGCTTCAATGACTTTGTTGAAATCAATTAATTGTGTTCCAAAAAATGCATCTGAAATAAGAGATGCGATGTAACCAACAATCATTCCGATTAATATTGGCATTGTACTAATAACGCCTTTAAAGTAATTGTTACAGATGATTGCTGCGATTAAAGTAATCAAAGCTACTACAAAATAAGGTAGACTGTAAACCGCATCTGGTGTATTAGCATTTTTGTACATTGCCATGTTGACTGCAGTTACCGCTAAGCCCAAGCCAATTACCATAATAACTGGAGCTACTACAATTGGCGGCAAGATTTTCATAATCCATTTATAGCCTGTTTTCCAAATGAATAATGATACAAGTCCGTACACTAATCCGACTGCCATTGCTCCAATCATTGCACTACCAGAACCACCTGCAAAAGTTGCTACTTGAATTGGCGCTATAAATGCGAATGATGAACCTAAATATGCTGGTACTTTAAACTTCGTTACTAATAAGAAAATCAGTGTGGCAATACCACTTGTTAACAAAGCAATGGCTGGTGATAAATTTGTTAATGTTGGAACTAATATTGTTGAACCGAACATTGCAAACATATGTTGCAAACTTAATGTAATCAACTGACTTGTTCTCGGCTTGTCATTGATATCTAAAACAGCTTTTGACATATCTATATTTCCTCCGTATTTTACGCTTTAACTCTTAATCGTAAATTGCTACTAAATCTTGGTCATCTACTTCGACCATGGTTACTTCGATTCGTTCGTGGCTAGCAGTTGGAATATTTTTCCCAACGAAGTCGGCGCGTATTGGTAGTTCACGGTGACCGCGGTCTACTAATACAGCAAGTTGAATTTGAGAAGGTCTACCGATATCCATTACAGCATCCATTGCTGCACGTACCGTTCTGCCTGTATAAAGAACATCATCAACTAAAATTACTTTTTGATTCGTCACATCGTACGTAATATCTACTTGTTGTACGAATGCTTCTCCATTTGAAGTTTTAATTGATAAATCATCTCGATATAAAGAAATATCTAATTCTCCTGATCGAATTTCCTTTTTCTCAATTATATTAATTTTTTGCGCTAAGCGTTTTGCAAGAAATGCACCTCTCGTTTTAATTCCTACAAGGATACATTCATCGATACCTTCATTACGTTCGATAATTTCATGTGCAATCCGAGTTAACGCTCTGTTCATTGCTGCTTGGTCTAAAAGTTCGGCCTTTTTCGTCACAAGCTTTGCCTCCTTTCTTAACTGTTCTAGCTAAGGCGGCTACGGAACGAGCCGCGTTTCACTTATAAATCAAAAAACCTCTTGAGCTAAGAGCCCAAGAGGATATAGGTATACTTATAGATATGTCAAATAAACTGTATATGCGTACAGTAATCTCACATTCTTCGCATCCCTTTCCAGCCTCTCTGGACTGTCTTTAAAAGGTGAATATTAGATTTTTACTAAAGTTATTATATACTTCTATGACTTAAAGTGTCAATAGTTCTTTTTCAACTCTTCTAGTAGTTGTTGATAATCATCAGGTAAAGGAGCTTCAAATTCTAAATACTCGTTTGTTGTTGGATGTACAAATCCTAAAATCCCCGCATGTAATACTTGACCACTAAAATCGATTGTTTTCTTTGGTCCATACTTTGGATCACCCACTAGAGGATAACCAATATAATTCATATGCACACGAATTTGATGTGTACGGCCAGTTTCAAGACGACATTCGACTAAGGTATAATCCACACCAAATCGACCAATCACTTGGAAATGTGTTACCGCATGTTTTCCATTATCGACTACACCCATTTTTTGGCGATCTTTTGTATCACGACCAATTGGCGCATCAATGGTACCCTTATCATGTGGAATATGTCCATGAACTAATGCTGTATAACGACGAGTCACAGTTTTATCTACTAATTGTTGAACAAGTGATTCATGTGCCTTATCATTTTTGGCTACCATTAATAGACCGGATGTGTCTTTGTCAATACGATGAACAATACCTGGGCGCATAATGCCATTAATTCCTGATAGATCTTTACAATGATACATTAGGCCATTTACTAAAGTACCTGTTGTATGACCTGGTGCAGGATGCACAACCATACCTTTTGGTTTGTTGACAACAAGAACATCAGAATCTTCATAGACAATTTCAAGATTCAAATCTTCTGCAATAATTTCAAGAGGTTCTGGCTCAGGAGGTGTAACAGTAATTACATCGCCTTCTTTTACTTTATATTTTTGTTTTATTGCTTGTCCGTTCACGACAACAAAACCATCCTGTACAAATCCTTGAATTTGTGTTCGTGACCAGTCTTGTTGCATTGAGGCAAGGGCTTTATCGATACGTTCGCCTTTAACCTCAGCTGTTACAGTAAATGTGGCTGACATTACTTCACCTTTTTCTTTTCTATTTTATCTTCAAATAGCATATAAATAATTAGCATTATTACTCCAAATGTTAACGATGCATCAGCAATATTGAATATTGGGAAGTCATAGTTAATAACTGGAATAATTACATGTACAAAATCGACTACTTCACCACGGAACACTCGGTCGATAAAGTTACCAATTGCACCGCCTAATAATAGCATTAGACTAACTTGGAACAATGGTTTACCTTTTCCTTCTTTATGAAAGTAATAAATAATCCCTACAATTACTATAAGTGTAACAAGGGCAAATAACCAAAATTGACCTTGTAACATCCCCCATGCTGCACCACGGTTTCGATGTGAATATAAGCCAAAATAAGGATCAATCAATGTGATACTTTCACCATAATTCATATTTTTGACAATGCTCCATTTTGACAGTTGATCAAGTATGATCACGAATATAGCTATTCCATAATATTTATACACAGCAAATCCTCCGTTTACTCCCGAATCTAACTTATTTTATCATATAATGACCTGAAGCGAAAAATAGACTAATTAAATGCTTAATAGAATATTTCTATCCAGCTGCGGAAAACAGCCTATTGGGTGTTCACTTGAATTGTGCCCAATGAATATTATTATTTTTTACAGCACTTAATTAAAAAGAGTCGTCCACTTGTAATGGACGACTCAGCTTTCAATATAATGAAATATTGTTGTCTATATTTTCGAAAGCATTTAATTATTCTACATCTGCGTAATATTTTTCAATTACATTTGCACAGTGTTCACATAGTGTTGGGTGGTTATGGTTGTGTCCTACTGTTTTTGAAATTGTCCAGCATCGTTCACATTTTTCGCCTTCTGCTTTTTCAACAGTTATAGCGACTTTTTCAGTCTTCACTGCATTTTCAGGAGCATCAGCTAATTGACCACCTAAAGCAAATTCTGAAACGATGTTAAGTTGTGCAAAATGAATATTTGAATCGTTTAGAAGTGCCACTGCTTCTCCATCACCATAAACAGTTACTTTTGCTTCTAATGATTTACCAATTGTTTTTGCATTACGAGCTTCCTCTAAAGCTTTCAATACAATATCGCGAACGTTCATAATTTTTGTCCATTTTTCTGTTAATGCTGCAAAGTTTTCTTTTTGAACAGCCTCTGGCATATCAGTTAGTTGAACACTTTCAACGTCTTTATATTGTAAATATGACCACATTTCATCTGTAGTGTGAGGGATGATTGGTGTCATAATTTTCAATAATGCATGTAATGTGTCATACATGACAGATTGCATTGCACGACGAGCATTCGCATCTACACCTTCGATATAAACAACATCTTTTGCAATATCTAAGTAGAATGAGCTTAGTTCAGTTGCTACAAAATTATTTACAGCTTTATAAACAGTTGCAAATTCATAGTTATCATATGCATCACGTGCAGTTTTGATAAGATTTTGAAGTTCCATGTACATATATTGGTCTACTTCACGAAGATCTTCATATGCTACATAATCGTTTTCTGGATTAAAGTCATGTAAGTTACCGTGTAAGAATTTAAGTGTATTACGGATTTTACGGTATACTTCAGAAACTTGTTTTAACATATCCATAGAAATACGAACGTCAGCTGTATAGTCAACGGATGCTACCCATAAGCGCAAGATGTCTGCACCGTATTGGTTCATAACTTTACTTGGTGCAATGATATTACCTAGTGATTTACTCATTTTACGGCCATCGCCATCTAATACGAAACCGTGAGATAGTAGACCTTTGTATGGAGCATGGCCATTCATCGCAACAGAAGTGATTAATGATGAGTTGAACCATCCACGATATTGGTCAGAACCTTCTAAGTATAAATCTGCTGGGTAACGTAGTTCTGGGCGTTCTTCTAATACACCTTGATGTGATGAACCTGAATCAAACCAAACGTCCATAATGTCATTTTCTTTTGTAAATTCACCATTTGGAGAACCTGAGTGTGTAAATCCTTCAGGAAGTAATTCTTTTGCTGTTTTTTGGAACCAAATATTAGAACCTTGTTCACGGAATAGTGCTTGTACGTGTGCAATTGTTTCTTCCGTAATAATTTCTTCACCGTTTTCAGCGAAGAATACTGGAATCGGAACACCCCATGCTCGTTGACGAGAAATACACCAGTCGCCACGATCACGAATCATATTGTAAAGACGAGTTTCACCCCATACTGGTGTGAAGTTTGTGTCGCGAATTGCTTGTAGTAATTCTGGACGGAATTTATCAATAGATGCAAACCATTGTGGCGTTGCACGGAAAATGACAGGTTTTTTTGTACGCCAGTCATGTGGGTAAGAGTGCGTAAAGAATGTTAAATTTAATAATGCGCCGACTTCTTCAAGTTTCTCACAGATTGGTTTGTTTGCTTTGTCATAGAACAAACCAGCAAATTCGCCAGCATCTTCAGTTAAGCAACCTTTATGATCTACTACTGAAAGAATTTCTAAGCCATAGCGTTTACCAACTTGATAGTCATCTTCCCCGTGACCAGGTGCTGTATGAACACAACCAGTACCAGCTTCAAGTGTTACGTGATCGCCTAGCATAACTAACGATTCACGATCGAACAATGGATGTTGTGCTGTAACATTTTCAAGATCAGTTCCAGCGATTTCACGGTCGATTTCAGGATTTTCCCAACCAATTTTTTCTGCAACTTTTTCTAGTAAACCTTTTGCAATAATGTATTTTGCACCATTTGCTTTCACAACTGCATATGTGAATTCAGGGTTTACAGAAATACCAAGGTTTGCTGGCATTGTCCAAGGTGTAGTAGTCCAGATGATGAATTTTTCATCATTATTAACGACACCTTTACCATCTTTTACGTCAAATGCTACGTAAATTGAAGGTGATTTGATATCTTGATATTCAATTTCTGCTTCAGCTAGTGCAGATTCACTTGATGGGGACCAGTAAACAGGTTTCATCCCTTTATAAATGTAACCTTTTTTAGCCATTGCACCGAATACACCGATTTGACGAGCTTCAAACTCAGGTTTTAAAGTGATATAAGGGTTTTTCCAGTCTCCACGTACACCGATTCGCATAAATTGTTCGCGTTGACGTTCTACTTGTTCATATGCATAGTCTTTACATAATTCACGGAATTCAGCAATAGTCATTTTTTTACGGTCATGACCTTTGTTTGTTAAAGCTTGCTCGATTGGAAGACCATGTGTATCCCAACCAGGAACATAAGGAACAAAGTAGCCAGTCATTGAACGATGACGATTAATCATGTCTTTTAATACTTTATTTAATGCATGCCCCATGTGAAGATCACCATTTGCATATGGAGGGCCATCATGAAGGATGAAAGCTGGACGGTCTTTTGTGCGTTCAAGTACTTTCGCATTGATGTCCATTTCTTCCCATTTCTCTTGCATTTTCGGTTCGTTGTTTGGAAGATTTCCACGCATAGGGAAATCTGTTTTTGGCATCAATAGGGTATTTTTGTATTCCATATTGAATAAATTCCTCCTTTAAAGGTATCCTTAGCTTTAAAAAATAAAAAAACTCCTCATCCCAAAAAGGGACGAGGAGGAGTTATCTCGCGGTACCACCCTAGTTGCGCCGTTATAATGACGCCTCTTTAGACACCGTAACGTGGTGTAAACGAGATTGCTTACTCGATTCAGCAATCTAGTTCAGGAGTGATTTTCTTTTATAAGTGTTTCGTTTGAGCTTCCACTATCCTCAAATCGCTTAGGCAGCACTTATAAGATACTGTCTCCATCATTACTTTTTATATAGATATATGATGACATTATAAAAAATCAAAGCCATACAGTCAAGTATCTAAATTAATCTTGTGGTAAATCTAAACGTTCTAATTCAGTTGTATCGACTTCATATTCCATTAAATGATCCCAGTCATCCGATTCGATTAAATCTAGTTGAGCTTCTACAATCATTTTGAAGCGATTTCTGAATACTTTCGATTGTTTTTTCAATTCTTCAATTTCCAAAGCTATGCGGCGTGCTTTAGAAAGGGCTTCATTGACAATACGATCCGCATTTTTTTCTGCTTCTTTGACAATCAATTTTGCTTCTTTTTGGGAGTTACGACGAACTTCTTCTGCTGCTTCTTGAGCAATAACAATCGATTTTTGTAATGTCTCTTCGATCGAATTATAGTGACCAATTTGCTCTTTGCTTGAAAGAAGTTTATCTTCCAATTCCTTTTTTTCTTTTATTACTAGTTCATAGTCTTTGATAACTTGTTCTAGAAATTCATTTACTTCATCTTCGTTGTAACCTCTAAAACCACGACTAAATTCTTTGTTATGTATGTCAAGTGGCGATAATGGCATATTTTTGCACCTCTCCTTAACAGCATTTATTCATTTATTATACCTTTGTCTATTAGTAAGTTCATCTAGAATTACAAAATTTTTATTAAAAATTATGATTTCCGTTCTATTCGACCAATTTTAATGCGAATTTTCTCTTTTTTTGTTCTTCCTTCAATCGTTTTTATGACTAAGCGACCATATCCGCGAATGGATAACAAATCCGATTCATGTAATTCAAAAGCCACTTGTTCACGAACTGCAAAATTCACTTTTACTTTACCTGCGTTAATAAGCATAGCCGCCTTTTGTCTGGAAATTGGATAAACTGACGCTAATACGGTATCTAATCTCATCGAACTCGTTGTAAGCATCTGATCAATCCAATGTGATTCAACGGGCAATAATGAGGTCCCTGATTGCAATTCTTCTACATGCACTTTCGCTTTACCAACGCTAACCAGATTCACTCTAATATAATCGAGTATTTCTGTAGCTACAGCAAACTGAACAGATGACTCATCTACTCTGATATCCCCAAATTTTGAACGATCTAAGCCAATTGAAAGTAAAGCGCCTAGTACATCTGGATGCTTCAACTGGATAAACTTAGAAGGGAATTGAAGTTCACAGATTGCAATATTAAAATCGTCATCAGATGGTTGGAAATAGTCTGGATAAATAAGCAATCGCTTTCGTTCGGACTCGTCGAATCGTCCATTTGCATCTACTAGCACACTACCATTTTTTCCAATAATCGATGTTATGATTAATTGCTGACGGGGATCTAAGAAATCTGTCAATTTGGGTGCATAACGATCCTCAACTTCGTTTTTCCACCCCATAGCTTGTTCAATAAAAGTTTTTTCTTCTGGTCTAAAATGTTGAAAAATTTCCTCCACCATTTATCACCCTCCTATCAAAATTCATGCAGTAGCATTCTATCTGTTCAAAGCACATTTTGTTTTTAATAAAAAATCCCCACTATAGTATGTGGGGATTAGAATTTTTAAATAATAAAAGATAAAACATTTATTACACCCATGTGCACTAAAT
Organism: Rummeliibacillus pycnus; assembly: GCF_044359855.1. Lineage (GTDB taxonomy): Bacteria > Bacillota > Bacilli > Bacillales_A > Planococcaceae > Rummeliibacillus > Rummeliibacillus pycnus_A. The sequence goes on along the minus strand of NZ_CP132291.1, from coordinate 3,516,536 downwards.
TTAAAACAAATAATGCTGCAATCGGTGAAATATCAATCATACCAATTGGCGGAATAAAACGTCTAAAGAAATCTAAGTAAGGGTCACAAATTTTAGCCAAAAATCTACCTATTGGTGAACCATACGCTGCTGGTATCCAAGACATTAGTATATACACAATTAGCGCGATTGAATATATTTGAAACAAATAAGTTACGATTGTAAATATGGACATGGACAATTAAACACCTCTATTGTATATCTTCATAGTAATAATCCGAAATATTACCGTCTACTTCTACATTATCAGGTGTACATAAGAATATATCCGTACCAATTCGTTTAATGTCTCCACCTAAGGCAAAAATAGTTCCGCTTAAGAAATCGATAATACGTATACCTTGATCACGATCAATACGTTGCAAATTTACTACAACAGCTCGCTTGTTTTTTAAATTATCCGCAATATCTTGTGCTTCTGCATAAACTCGTGGTTCTGATAAAATAACTTTTGATGTTTTTTGAGTTATACTTACAAGATTCGGTACATTTGAATGCTCTATATGTTTTTGACGTTCTTTTACAGTTGGTTTCTTAACGGCTGCTGGTTTACTTACCGCCGGCTTCACTTGTTGTCTTGGAACTGATGGTGTTGGTTGTTGATGAACAGATTCTTGTTGTTCTCTACGTTCTTCAACATAGTCATCTTCTTCTTCCAAATAAAAAAAGTTTTTCAGTTTATCTTTCATCTTCATTAGAATCCCTTCTTTCATTGCCAACTAGAGCTGTGCCAATGCGGATAAAAGTTGCACCTTCTTCAATTGCAATTTCATAGTCGTTAGACATGCCCATTGAAAGTTCAGTACATGGCGCATATTCATAACCTTTACTAGCAATCTCTAACTGTAATTTTTTTAGTCCTTTAAAAACACTTCGAATGAGCTCTTGATCTTCTGTGTTAGGTGCCATTGTCATCAAGCCTACCACACGAATATGTGGAAAGTTTGATAATTGTTCGATAAAGGTTATCACTTCTTCAGGTGATAGACCGTGTTTTGCTTCTTCAGCAGATACATTGACTTGTACAAAACAATTTACGGTTTGATTGGCACGTTTATGGATTTCTTCTGCTAAACTAATACGATCAAGTGAATGTAAATAATCAATTTGATCAATTACTTTACGAACTTTTCTTGTTTGCATCGAACCAATGTAATGCCATGTTGCACGGTCTGCAATTGTTTCACGTTTTTCTAATAATCCTTCGGGACGATTTTCACCCAAATGAGTTAAGCCGGCATCTAGTGCTTCAATAGCACGTTCCGTAGAAACTTGCTTTGTAACAGCAATAATTGTGATGTCTGAAACTTCTCTGCCAGCTTTTTGACAAGCCACTTGAATGTTCTTCTGAATATCTTTTAAATTATTAATAATTAATGTCATGGTAGCCTCATCTTTTCAAAGATACTTGTTACCTAATTGTATCAAGCCTAGTGCAATTTATCAATGAATACCCTTAATAGTTTAATCTAATCCTTTTACTAGGATAACATCTTTCCCTACTACAATTATATCTTCAATGGGTATTTTTAAAGCCTCCTTTTGGCTACCCGAGAATGCCATAAATTTTTTGGGTTCTGCTACAACAAAAGCTTCAACATATCCTGTATCCTTGTGAACAACCGCATCTTCAACATATCCTAAGAAACGCCCACTATTTGCGGCAATAATTTCTTTACGCTGAATTTCCGAAAAGCGCATTCGCATCCCTCCTAGAGCATTTTATGTATATATATGAGAAAAAAGCATCAATCTTGTATGTGAGATTGATACTTAATTTTAAAAGCAGAACACGCCAATTTAGCTTTGTTAATCAAATATAAATATTCTTCACTTGCTAATTACACTTATATGGCAAGTGAATATTTAATCCGAAATATTGACGTGTTCAGCTAGATATTTCTAAAATCGATCGATTCGTTTATTACTTCTCACTAGCCTGTTCCTGAATCGTTTTCAAAGCACTTTTTTCTAATCTAGAAATTTGCGCTTGCGAAATCCCTAAGTCTTTCGCAATTTCTGTTTGAGTATGTCCATAATAATAACGTTTGGAGAGAATATTTTGTTGTCTTCTATCCAATTTTTGTATTTGTTCTTTAATTGATACATACGTCAACCATCTATCTTCTGAAACAGTTTGATCTTTCAGCTGATCCATCATATAGACAGGATCTCCACCATCAGCATATATTGGCTCATGTAATGACATCGGTTCTTGGATTGCATCAAGTGCAAATAATATATCTTCCTGAGGCAAACCTGTCATACGCGCTAAATCAGTTAAGTTCGGCTCACGTAATTCTTCAGTTAAAAATTGCTCTTTTGCTTGCATAGCTTTATATGCAATATCACGTAATGATCTAGACACACGTAGTGGATGGTGATCTCTTAGGTGTCTTCTAATTTCACCTATAATCATTGGTACTGCATAGGTTGAAAATCGAACATTATGTGATAAGTCAAAATGGTCAATTGATTTTAATAAACCTATACACCCTACTTGAAATAAATCATCAGCCTGTTCGCCTCTATAAGCAAAACGACCGACAATACTTAATACTAACCGTAAATTACCCATCACAAGTTGTTCTCTTACTTCTTCTTGTCCACTTTGTAATGCAACAAATAATTTCCGCATTTCTTCATGCTTCAAAACAGGTAACGTGGATGTATCAACACCACATATTTCAACTTTTGTTCGCATATTTTGCCCTCCGGATGCTTCATCACTGTTAGTAAATTCAGTGTGTCCGAAACGGATAATTATATGCGCTTTATTTCTCTCCAAATTCAACCATTATGACGTTAATTGATTCAAATGATTGCGCAATTCTTGAATAATTTTCTTTTCTAAACGGGAAATATAAGATTGAGAAATACCTAAATGGTCCGCTACTTCTTTTTGTGTCATTTCTTCTTTCCCCGCAAGTCCGAAGCGACACTCCATAATATAGCGTTCCCTCTCATCTAATTTTTGAATAGCATGGAACATATGTTGACGTTCCATCTTTTTTTCTACATCATCGGTGATTAAGTGTTCATCTGTTCCTAAAATATCCGATAGTAGTAACTCATTTCCGTCGCCATCTGAATTTAATGGTTCGTCTAATGAGACTTCACCTTTCATACGACTCGTTTTACGCAGATGCATTAATATTTCATTTTCAATACATCTTGATGCGTATGTAGCCAATTTAATTTTCTTATCAGCATTAAATGTTTCGATTGCTTTGATCAATCCAATCGAACCAATACTGATTAAATCTTCTATTGGTGTTTTAGCATTATCAAATCGTCTTGCTATATACACCACTAGTCTTAAATTATGTTCGATTAATATATCTCTTGCATGCATATCACCATTCTTGAAAGCAGTAATCATTTCTTGCTCCTCCTCTTTTTTCAAAGGTGTAGGCAAGGATTCATGACTACCAATATAAAATGTACCTGTCTGCCTAAAGCTTGCAATTGCTTCAACTAACCAACGCCAAAATCGACGAATCATTATTAAAACCTCCATTCATTAAATGTGATATAAAGCAGTAAAATGTAATATGGCATCTGCCTCTTGCGGAAACGGGGTGTTTTGAATTGTAATAATTAAAAAACCAGGTGAAATTGGGCGAGTTTCTTCGTCCATAATAAGCCATTTATCATAACGGAGAGCTAAGCTGTAAGTCTTTTTCTCTTGAACAGTTGTAATTGGAATAACAGCCACTTTTTTTCGGTATTCTTCGGGGAACATATCCAAAACATATGGCTCATTTACATCCCATCGAAACAAAGCCATTTTCAAATTTTCAGGTAAAGAGTTTTCTATTGCTTTATAACGTACAAAATGAACAGGTTTTCCAGATAACGGCTCAACTGTCGTATTTCCTGTATCTATAAAACATTTTAGAGAAATTGTGATATCTCCTAATCGCAATTCACATAATTGAACTAGACGTTGCTGCAAGGTATCACCCCTAGCAACCTGCAATCGATTTTTTAACAAAAATAATCCTGCCGTCGCTACAGCTCCGATTATTATGAATAAGGTAAATACTGATGCATTTATCCACAGTGGCTCGAATGCTGTAAATAATCCACCTGCAAACAAAGCTGCGACAAAACACATAAGCGCTCCCTTCCACCATTTGCGGATTTGCAAGCCAAAAGCAGTCGTAATCATTAAAATAAATGCAATGACCATCATGAGAAAATGGTGTCCAAATATAACGATCCAAATGCCAGCAAGGAATGCACTGATTATAAGTCGCATTCTTTTTTGTTGCATATAACAAATTGAATTGGTAAAAGAAAGAATAACATAGTTAAAAAGTGCATTAATTAAGATCATTACTTCGCCATACAATTCACCACCTCCCACATAGAAAAGGTAACATATGATAGCTTCAAAAAATGTCAAAGGGTGAATGTAGGAAGCAGAAACTTTCCGACAGAATCATTCATTTTTCTAGGTAACTTTCGTTTGCAAAATTACTTCTAATTAGATTTAGATTATTCTTAGTTTTTTTCAAATATTCGCCTTTTGTTCTCATATAATAATCAAAAAAACCTTTTCAAATCTTTCGTTTGTAAATGAGGTGAGTAGAAACCACTGTTTTTCAAATTGTCCATAAAAGATCATCTTTAGACAGAAATCTATTTCTATTTTTTCTCTTTAAATAAGCACAACTGCTAAAATTGTACCAATAGTTAATTGGGGTGAAAAATATGCATAATATAAAAAAGACTACCTACTTAGATATACTAAGTAGGTAGTCTTTTCCACTTTAAAATTTTGCATTAACGGCGTTTGTTACGGTTTCTTAAAAATGTCGGAATATCCAATCCATCGTCTTGTGAATTGGATTGATATTGTGTTGTTTGACGTGGGCTTTCTTGAATTGGTTGTACAATTTCTTCTGAACGAACTTCACGACCTGCCATTTGTTGTACAGGTGTTGGTTGTTGACGAGGTGTACCAATTCCACTACGATTCCCATTACGTACTTCATATTGAGGTTCATCTTCTGAAAACTCAGTCGCAATGACTGTAACCACGATTTCATCTTTTAGATTATCATTGATAACCGCACCGAAGATAATGTTTACATCTTCATCAGATGCTGATGAAACAATATCAGCTGCTTCTTGAACTTCATATAAGCTCAAATTAGAGCCACCAGTCATATTCATAAGAACACCTTTTGCACCATGAATAGAAGTTTCAAGTAATGGACTTGAGATTGCTTTTTTAGCAGCCTCTATAGCACGTGTTTCACCTGAAGCAATACCAATACCCATTAATGCAGAGCCTTTGTTAGACATAATTGTTTTAACATCGGCAAAGTCCAAGTTGATTAAACCTGGTACGGCGATTAAATCCGAAATACCTTGTACACCTTGACGAAGAACATTATCAGCTTCGCGGAATGCTTCAAGCATTGGTGTGTTTTTATCAACAATCTCTAATAATTTATCGTTTGGAATAACAATTAATGTATCAACTGCCTCTTTCATAGCAGCAGTTCCAGAAAGTGCTGACTTTTGGCGTTTTTTGCCTTCAAATGTGAATGGACGCGTAACTACACCAACTGTTAATGCACCAAGATCTTTGGCTATTTGAGCAATTACAGGAGCTGCACCAGTACCTGTACCGCCACCCATACCCGCAGTAACAAAAACCATATCCGCACCACTTAGTGCTTCTTCAATCTGTTCTTTACTTTCTTCAGCAGCTTTTTTCCCCACTTCTGGGTTAGCACCTGCACCTAATCCACGAGTCGATTTCGCACCGATTTGCATTTTCACTTCAGCATTTGATAATTTTAATGCTTGTGCATCTGTATTTACGGCGATAAATTCTACACCTTGTACACCATGTTCAATCATTCGGTTAACGGCATTATTACCTCCGCCACCAACACCGATAACTTTAATTACAGCAAGTTGATCGTCATTTGTTTCAAATTCTAACATCTCTATTCCTCCTAATTTTGCTAATAATGTGTAGAGAACATCGCCCTTATTATTCTAAAAATCTATTAAAGAAGCCCTTAACTTTCGTAAGAACACCATCTCTATGCTCTTGTGATTCAAATAGCGAAGAACTATTTTGTTGTTCTACATGATGATCTTCACGCCCTGCAGGTACCAAAGGAACATTATCGGTAACATCTCTGTTAAATTGTGATTCTTTGTATGCATAACGTATTAAATTTACAGCTGCTGTATATTCAGGATCTCTTACGCCAATGTAATCAGGCACATAAATTTTGACACTTGTTTGTAAGACATGACGTGCTAATTGAGGAAGACCTTCTAATTTTGCAACGCCACCAGTCAATACCACTCCGCCAGGCAAATCTTGAATACCCATTCGATATAATTCATCAATAATTAAATCAAAAAGTTCTTCAAGTCTAACGCCAATAATTTCGGATATGTATCTTTGACTAAATTGCTCTTTTGTATCTGCACCTATTACTGGAACTTCAAATAATTCATCATCTGAAGCATCATCATAATATGCATGTCCAAATTCTGTTTTTATCTTTTCTGCTTGCTCAGTAGGGGTTTTTAATACAATCGATAAATCTTTTGTAATGTGTTCACCGCCAACTGGAATCATCGCTGTATGCAAAAAATGTCCGTCTTTGAATACTGCAATTGTTGTTGAACCTCCACCAATATCGATGAATGCAGTTCCTCTATTACGATCATCTTCCGTAAGCGCAAATTCACCAGCTGCTAACGGTTGCAAATAAATTTGTTGAATTTCTAATCCAGCCTTTTCAACACAACGTAGGACATTGTGTAAAACTGTTTTTGATGTGGTAATCATAGTACCATCCATTTCTAGACGAATACCGATCATTCCTCTAGGATCATTAATCCCATCTAAACCGTCCACGATATATTGGCTTGGAACAATATTGACTAATTCACGATCTGGTGAAATAGACATAAGTTGTGCAGATTCTATTACACGATCTAAATCCACATCAGTAATTTCGCGATTCTCGCTATTAACTGCAACTACACCTTTTACATCATGAAGCTGAACTTGATTAGCAGGTATACCTAATATTACTTTATTGATAGACATGCCTACCATTCTCTCAGCTTGATCGATTGCTTTTTTTATAGATTGTACAGTAGCATCAATATCTACAATGCTTCCTCTACGAATACCTGATGACTTGACATTACCAACACCAATTACATGCACAGTCTCCTCATTAACCTCTCCGATGAGGACTTTAACAGAAGAAGATCCTATATCTAACGAAACGTATAATTCTGAATGATTCAAACTGTGGCACCTCCTTCAACAACTCTTAATAATTATTCTATTGTAAAATTATGAACTTGTCTAAATAAATTCAGGAAAACTATTTAAAATTCCTTCATATATACTGTTTTTTTTAACTTTTGATGCATTTTTTATTATTTACATAGTGTTAAAAGCTCGAAATTCTGTCTGTGTAGACTGAAAAGATTCTAAAATACTATTTTTACATGTATTTATACACTTACTTCTAACTCTAATAATCACAAATAAATATTTAGCACTATTTTTATAGTTTTTCTTAGACTTATTCAATTACATTTCTGTTTAAGCTAAGATTACTATATTTATAGCCTAATTAAAACTGATTACCAGAATAAATAGAATAAATTTAGATTATTTATACAATTTTTGGACTTACAGGATACAATTACTTTTCAGATGCCCCATACTCACTTTTATAAGAACGATAAAAAGTTCCAACTTCTAAGTCAATTACCCCTTTTTCACCTTTTTTGACTTGTGAAACGATCGATGGATAATATTTCAATTTTGAGGCAAGCGTAGGAATCGATGCTCTTACTTCAAATCCATCATTCATGAACATTTGAATTGCATATGGATTTGAATCATTTGGTATAGCATTCACTTGAGAGATTAAAGCGATTAATTCATCATTCAACTTGCTAAGTTGTTGAATCATTTTCATTCTCGTTTTTTCATCCTCAAAACCTACCAATATCGGCATATTCAAACTAGCCGGTATATTATTCAAATGTAAAATTGTGCCGTTGTTTAACACCAAATTATATTGGTTATTTTCCTTTAAATATGCAACTTGATCATATTCAGTCACAGAAATCGTGATATCATTCAACCATTTTCTTTTTACTGATACATTCTTTACAATTTGTTGTTCCTTTAATAATTTTTCTACTGTACTACTTTTGAATTCCCATAGAGAGTTCCCTTTTTCAAGACCACTATGCTTTATGTAATATTCTTTACTCTTTAGGTGATTTCCTTCAACTGTAATTTTTCCAATATGACTCATTGGAGATTGAAAATACAGAAGTGTCAGTAAGGTTATAACGAAAATGGCAATGAGTACGAGAAAACGACGATTTGTTCTTTTTTTTCGACGCTCTTTTAATGTCGGAATTCGTTCTTCGATATCAATAATTTTTTCCAAACTGATCACTCCTTTCTAAAATTATCTTTCTTTCGAAAAATTCCACACTATCCCAATTGCGATCCATGTTACGACAAGGGATGTTCCCCCGTAACTAATAAACGGTAAGGTCACACCGGTTACCGGCAACAACCCTGAAACAACTCCGATATTCAAAAAAGCTTGAAAGCCAATCATCCCTATTAATGTTGCAATACTATATAACGAAACTTTCATACTTGATTTATACGCTAATTTAAAACCAGCGTAGATTAGTAAACCAAAAGCACAAATTATCGTTGCAGCCCCGATAAATCCCATTTCTTCTGCAATAATTGAAAAGATAAAATCATTCTGTGGTTCGGGCAAGTATAAATACTTTTGTCGGCTATTTCCAAAGCCAAATCCATATAGTCCTGCTGGACCTATAGCAAGCAATGATTGTATTGCTTGAAAACCACTACCAAGTGGATCTGACCATGGATCTAAAAACGCTTCTATCCTCTTTAAACGATAAGGAGCTGAAAGTATTAACCCTACTAGCCCTACAACACCGGCAATGATCAGGAAAGCGTAAAAACGAATAGGATAACCAGCTATAAAGAACAGCAAAAACACAGAAACGATTAAAATAAAGGCTGATCCAAAATCAGGTTGTACCATTATGAGCGCTATTGGTAAAAATAAATATAAAAAATGCCGCCAGTGAATTTTAGATTCCGTTGCTTTTTGATTCGCCAGAATAAAGCTTAGTTTGACGATTGTGGCAATTTTGGTAAGTTCAGATGGTTGAAGACTAAGTGGTCCAAGTGCGATCCAACTTTGAGAACCATTTCGAACAACACCAATTCCCGGAATTAATACAGCGACAAGTAAAAGTAACGACAGCCAATATAGGAGCGTCCAAGTCTTTTCCAATTGTAGTCCTTTATAACGGCTACAAATGAAAAAGGCAAATAACGCTACTCCTAAATAAATTAACTGTTTAACTAAAAAAGGTGCTGTTTGACCGTAGTGAATCTTCCCCCAGTAAGTACCGGCAGAGTAAACAAAAACAATGCCAATGACAGTCAAAAATAACGTTGCAATCATTAACCAAAGTCTCTCACGTTGTATCAGGCAAGGCATCCTTCCTATTACTTAATAATGACAATTATTTCAAATTCATAACTGCTTCGATAAACAAATCTCCACGTGTTTCAAAGTTTGGATATTGATCCCAACTTGCGCATGCAGGTGAAAGTAAAATGACATCACCTTCATTTGATAATTCTGCTGCTTTTGGTACTGCTTCTTGAATATCCTTAGCATGGACAATTGTTTTTACACCACAAGAAGTAGCGAATTCTGCAAAACGATCTGCTGTTTGACCAGATACCACAACTACATGAACATTTGACATAAATGATCGTAATTCTTCGAATGAATGACCACGATCTAAACCACCTGCTAGTAGTACAATTGGTTGTTTAAATGCTTCAAGTGCACTACGCGTAGCAAGTGTGTTTGTTGCTTTTGAGTCATTAAAGATTTTACGTTGTTTCCATTCACGAACAAATTGTGTGCGATGTTTAACACCAGTAAATGAATTTAATACGTGTTTCATTTTATCTTTCGGACAACTCATAATAATAGCTGCCGCTACAGCTGCAAGAACATTCTCTAGGTTATGTTTACCAGGTAAAGCGATAATATCACGTTTTATAAATGGTTTACCTAACCAATAAATCATTTCATCATCTGCACTAATTCCATCCTCATTTATATGAGTCGTTGTAAATGGAATTAAGTGAGCATTTGATTTTCGAGCATATGAAGCAACGATTTCTTGGTCTGCGTTATAGATTAAATAATCTGACGCATCTTGGTTACGTGTGATACAGAATTTAGCATCACCATATGCTTCCATGGATCCATGATAATCGATATGTGCTTCAAATAAATTCGTCCAAATGGCTATTTTAGGTTTAAACATCTCAGTTCCCATTAGTTGGAAAGAAGATAATTCTGTCACAATAATATTATCGGCTTCAGCAGTTTCGGTTACAGTACAAGCTACTGTACCAATATTCCCTGCAATTAATGGCTTCAAGCCACCTTGGTTCAAAATATGGTATAGCAAAGTAGTTGTAGTTGTTTTACCATTTGAACCAGTAATACCAATCATAGGCGCTTCACTAATTAAGTAAGCTAATTCCACTTCTGTCCATACTGGAATTCCACGTTTTACTGCATCCGCTACAATAATATTTGTATATGGTATACCAGGGTTTTTAATAACTAATTCGAATCCTTCATCCAATAAATCTTCTGGGTGACGGCCACATATTACGGTAATTCCTTGTTGTAGAAGTTTTTGTGCATCCTTATTTTCTTCAAATGGTTTTGCATCATTCACTGTTACAAATGCACCCATTTTATGAAGTAATTCTGCGGCAGCTACACCACTTTTAGCTAGACCTAATACTAATACTTTTTTGTGTTCCATTATGGCTATGTTTTTCATTATAATACCTCCGGAACCACTGCGATCAATGCCGCCACTAATGCTGTTAACCAAAACGTTAGGACAATACGCCATTCTGACCAACCTGATAGTTCAAAATGGTGATGTAGTGGACTCATTTTAAAAATTCTTTTACCTGTCAATTTGAAACTGGTTACTTGCATAATAACAGATAAAGTTTCAAGGACAAAAATTATTCCGATTATTAATAATAGTAGTTCTTGACCAACTAGGATGGATAACATAGCTAACGCGCCACCTAAAGCTAGTGAACCTGTGTCGCCCATAAATACTTTTGCAGGGTTTGCATTGAAGATTAAGAAACCAAGTAAAGCACCCACAACTGAAAAGGCAAAAATGGCAACATCCAATTGATCATTTAAGAGTGCCAACACACCATAAGCTGCAAAAGCAATCGAAGCTGTTCCTGATACTAATCCGTCTAATCCATCTGTTAAATTGACTGCATTTGAAAAGCCAACTAACCAGAAGATTAAAAACAGCATATAGAATACGCCTAAATGTATTGCAAAATCTGTAAACGGAATTTGAACTGTATTATGAAACGTTCCTAACTTCATTAAGAAATAGGCCGCAATCGAAATAACTATTTGTGCGATCAGTTTTTGTAAAGATGTTAATCCCAAATTACGTTTGAAAATAATTTTGAGTCCATCATCTAAAAATCCAACTACTCCATATCCAACTAGGACGAGTATCAAAATAATTGATTGAGATGTAAATGCACCCTTTACTAAACTCATAATTACTGTTGTAGCAATAATGGAAAGTAAGAAAATGACACCACCCATGGTAGGGGTACCTGCCTTTTTCATATGCGATTTTGGTCCTTCTTCTCGAATGCTTTGACCAAATTTAAAGCGTCTTAACATAGGGATAATAATTGGTCCTAATATGACCGAACTAATAAATGAAATTGCTAAAATAATTAGCATTGTTTCGATTGACATGAAAAAATTCTCCTTCTAACCTTCTTTAGTACATGTACTATCATAGTAGTTTCAGTTACATTTTTAAAGACTAACATTACTGATTTTCTAAATAAACGTGAATAGTCCCATCTTTAACAATTTGTGCGTCTGCTTTTGGAATTTGAGAAACAATTTTATTTCCTTCTCCATGCCATTCTAAACGAAACGGATACAACATTTCTGTAATCTCTTTTTTCGTTTTGCCAACTAAATCGGGAACACGAACTTTTTCAATATCTCCCCAACGATATGGTTTTTCTAACTGGTCTTTACGATCCGTTATTCCTACAATCGGATGAATATCTTCAATAATTTGCCCAACAATTGGAGCCGCAATGACACCACCAAATTGAGAGCCATGCTTTGGATTATCGATAGCAACATAAACCACAACTTTCGGGTCATCTGCTGGGGCAAAGCCGATAAAGGATACGATATATTCTCCATCTTTATAACGCCCATTTTCTGCTTTTTGTGCAGTCCCTGTTTTTCCGCCAATTCTCAAATGATCTCTATAAGCACTTCTTCCTGATCCATTCGCAACAACAGATTCCAGAGCTGCTCGGACCTTCGCAGATGTTTCCGGTCGAATTACTTGGCGTTTTTGAGTAGGCTCATATGACTTAAGAACTTTACCATTTTCACTATTAATGATGTTTTTGACGATATAAGGCGTCATTAGTTTTCCACCATTAACAGCTGCAGAAACTGCCTGTACTTGTTGTATAGGCGTAACCGATATTCCTTGGCCAAATGAAGTCGTCGCATGTTCAACAGGACCATAATTTTTAGGTGAAAATAGAATACCTGTTGATTCCCCAGCCATATTAGAGCCTGTCACCTGTCCAAATCCAAAGTCACGGATATACTGTTGAAGTTTAGTTGGCCCAACACGTCTTCCTAATTCGATAAATCCTGGGTTACAAGAGTTTTCAACAACTTCAAGGAATGTTTCTTGACCATGCCCTGCTCGTTTCCAACAGCGCAGCCTCGCCCCTTCTACCATGGCATAACCTGGATCATAAAAGGAATCCTTTTCTAAATCAACTACATTTTCTTCTAGAGCTGCACTTAAGGTTATTATTTTAAATGTAGATCCCGGTTCATAGGTCATCCAAACTGGTAAATTACGATTATAAATCTTCGAATCTACTTTTTGGTACTCGGCTGGATTATATGTAGGAAATGAAGCTAATCCTAGTATCTCTCCAGTGTTAGGATTCATAGCAATTCCAATTGCTTGATCCGCGTCATACTTTTCCATAGCTTGAGACAATTCTCTTTCAATAACCTTTTGAACATCCATATCGATAGTCAACTCTAACGATGCACCATCTTGCCCTTCCCTCCACCCATCTTCCACGTGAGGTAAATTAGCACCTTTGGCATCTGTAAATAAACGAATAGCTGATTGCTTACCTAATAAAAGATCGTTATATTGATATTCTAACCCTGCTAGTCCTTGCATGTCACTACCAGTAAACCCTAATAATCTAGAGAGTAATTCGCCATACGGATAATCTCTAATATAATCTAAACCCGTATACAGACCTGGAATTTGTAGCTGTTGTATATGCTCAGCTACCTCACTAGTAATGTTTTTACCTTGTGGTGCAATCTTAACAATCGTCACCTTTTGTGAAAGCTTTTTTTCCAAATCTTTTTCGTCCATTTGCAATATTGGTGCCAATTGTGCTGCAACTTTTTCAGGTTCTTTATTTTGAGCAGGCATAAAATATAGTGTAGGCGCCAATTTATTTCCCACTAAAAGCTTGCCATTTCGATCGATAATATCGCCTCGTAAACTCTTCATTGGCACTTCACGGTCCCAATTCTCTTCTGCCTTTTTTGTTAAAAACTCATGTTGTATAAATTGAACGACAATCAATTTTCCAATAAGCAAAAAACCTAAACAGATAAAAATCATCAACACAAATTTTAATCTCACACTTGCTTGTTTAGTTACCCACATTGTTCGACAAATCACACCTTTTTACATTCAAAATATGATTGTAAAAAGGTGACTATGCTTTATCTAAAATATTCTTTTGAAACTACTTATATTGTTGTTGTGGTTTTTCCAATGTTAATACTAATTTTTTATTCCCATCATATACTGTACCTGGCTTTATATTTTGCTTTTGTACGTATCCATCACCGTTTACGTCAATCTCAATACCCGATAAAGATTGGTACGTTAATATGTCACGTAAAGACCACCCTTTAAAATCTGGTATTTGTATATTACCTGATGTTTTGATAAACGCATGACTTGTTGCGAATACTGATTGTCCTTTTTTCGGATATTGGTCCGTTATTTTACCTTTAGATCCAATGCGTATTGTTTGGATATTTTTTGATTCTAGATTTGTAATGACGTTGTCCGATTCTTGTCCCACAACATCTTCCATTAAAATGGATTTTTCAGTAGTGGACTTGGATGGCTTGATGTTCAAATATTTTAAACTACTATCCATCACTGTATTAAATATTTTTGACGTCGGCTCTGAGCCTACTTCGGTTACACCTAAATGTGGCTTTTCCACTGCAACATACATGATTAACTTTGGATTTTTAGCAGGAGCCATACCTAAAAATGAATATAGGAAATTATTCTTTCCCCAATAGTAGCCTCCATTTGGGTTAGGAATTTGCGCCGTACCTGTTTTACCTGCTACTTCGTATTCCTTACTTGCAAATTTTTGTGCTGTACCTTTTTCTGAAGTAACGGTTGTTGCTAACGTATCTCTTACTTGCTTAGCTGTTTCCGCTGAAATAGGATTTCCCTTTACAATCGGCTTATGTTCTTTAACAATTTCACCTGTGTTCGGATCAACAACTTTATCAATTACATAAGGTTGCATCATTTTACCATTATTAGCAACTGCCGTTTCTGCCTGAATTAATTGAATGGGTGTCACTGTAGATCCTTGACCGTACGTAGTTGTGACTCGGTTAATTGGATATTCATCTAAAATTTTCCCTGTTGCTTCGTTCGGTAAATCAATACCTGTTTTTTGACCGAAGCCAAATTTTTTCATGTATTGAATGAATGTATCATCACCAATTTTTTTCAACAGGTTAGCCATCCCAACGTTTGAGGAACGTTGAATCCCTTCTAAATATGTAATTCTACCCCATCCTACTTGGTTAGCATCTCGAATCGTACGATCGTACACTGTATATTGACCCGATTGGAACTTGTCATTCGGATTCCATTTACCTTCTTGAATTGCAGTTGCAAGTGTAAATGTCTTCATCGTCGAACCTGGTTCAAGAGTCGTTTCAGTCATTTTGTTAATCCAACTGTTATCTAACCCCTCACCCGTCTGAGGATTAAAAGTTGGACGTTGAGAGACTGCTAATATTTCACCTGTTTTAGGGTCTGCTACAACAGCAACCATTGATTCAGGATTATATTGCTTATATACCTTGCTCATAGAATCTTCTAAGAAATTTTGAATTGTCTTATCAATCGTTAGATAAACATTATCGCCATCTTTAGCGGGTTGAACCATTTCCTTACTATTCGGCAATAGATATCCGAATAAGTCACTTTTATACTGTACGTTGCCATTCACACCTGAAAGTTCTTTATTATAAATAGCTTCTAAACCCATTTTCCCTACTGTAGGAGCTTGCGGATCTTTATCATTTTTCTTTCCCGCTATACCAATTAAGTTAGATGCAAAAGTTCCGTTAGGGTAGAATCGCTTTTTATCTTCCATGAAAATAATTCCTGGAAGTTGCTCTTTTTCAATTTCTTTCATTGTTGCATGACTAATATCACGACCTGCTGCCCCAAACTCCACTTGATAAGTGTCCTTTTTTTCCGGGGTTAGCTTTTTATATATTGCATCTTCATCCATATCAATATATTTTGCTAATACAGCAGCTGTTTTCTTGGGATTTTCAACATGCATCACTTTGTTCGTGCCTTTGGACGCTTCGGGACTGACAACAGCAACTAAGCGGTAGCTAATAGCATCTTTAGCGATTACTTGCCCTTGTCTATCTAAAATATTTCCTCGATCTGCTGTAATTGTTTTTGTTTTTTCGTATCTGGCAGTTGCTTTTGCAGCCAACTGCTGACCTTCTGCTTGTCCTGTTACTTGAATATAGAAAATTCTAAAAAACATTAAAAAAAATAGGAGCCCATAGATGATTAGCATCGTGGAGGCTCCCCATTGAAACTTACTCTTTTTCATTGTCCTGACACTACTTTCACGTTATTTTCGTTGAGTTTTAAGCCCAAAGCTTTCGCTTTTTTCCAAATACGATCATATGTTGAAAGTTCACTTACTTCCATAGACAATTCTGAGTTTTGTTTTTTCACTTCATCTATACTCATTTCAGTCTTTTGAATTTCAACTGAAGTGCTATTGATCGAAGATTGAATGTTTAAATTCATTACAGCAATCACCGCAATCGCTGCAACCATTGCAATCATCAGAACTTTTTCTGTTTTTGTAATTATACTCTTGAAAGGTTTTTTCGCAGGTTTCGGGACAAGCCCTTCAGAAGCAACTGGTTGCTGAATATATATATGATGTTCCTTCTGATCAAGTAGTGCCATGTTATCAACTCCTCTTAGTCTTTGATTCTTTCAGCAATGCGTAGTTTTGCAGATCGCGCACGGTTATTTACTTCTAGTTCTTCATCTGTTGGTAATATCGGTTTTCTTGTGACAAGTTTTATATCTGGTGCTAACTCTTCTGGAACTACAGGTAAGCCAGGTGGTAATTCAGGTAATGATGAAGCTTCTTTGAAAATTGTTTTACATAAGCGATCTTCAAGAGAATGGAATGTAATGACACTTACTCGTCCACCCACATTAATCACATCAATCGCTTGTTGCAAAGACTCTTCAGCTGCTCCTAACTCATCATTAACAGCAATGCGAATTGCTTGGAAAACACGTTTTGCAGGATGTCCTCCTTTGCGTCTTGCTGCTGCTGGAATTCCTTCCTTGATTAGATCTACTAATTCACCTGTTGTACGAATTGGCTCTTCTTTTCGTGCCTCTTCAATTTTACGTGCAATTTGTTTTGAAAATTTCTCTTCTCCATAACGGTAAAAAATTCTAACTAAATCGTTGTAATCCCACTCGTTGACAACATGATAGGCAGTAAGTTCTGCTGTTGTGTCCATTCGCATATCAAGTGGTGCATCTTGATGATAACTAAAACCTCTTTCCGCATTATCAAGCTGTGGTGACGAAACCCCCAAATCGTATAAAACTCCATCTACTTTAGAAATCCCTAAATTGGCTAGTTCTTCTTTCAAATAGCGGAAGTTTGAATGGACAAACGTTACACGATCGATATAAGGAGCTAAACGAGCTTTTGCGTTGTCAATTGCAGTTAAATCTTGATCAAAACAGATGAGGCGTCCTTCATTAGATAATTGGCTAACGAGGTACTCGCTATGTCCTGCACCGCCTAAAGTACAGTCCACATAAATACCGTCAGGACGAATGTTCAATCCATCAACGGTTTCTTTCAGTAATACGGTCGTATGATTGAACAACTGAAATCCTCCTCTTTGTTGTTATATATCAAAGTCAATCATATTCTCAGCAATCTCGTTAAACGAATCCTCAGATTCTGCAAAGTATGCTTGCCAAGATTGCTGTGCCCAAATCTCAATTCTGTTGGACACGCCGAGAATGACGCATTCTTTTTCTACATGGGCATATGAGAGTAAATTCATGGGAATGTTAATACGGCCTTGCTTATCGATTTCTACCTCTGTTGCGCCTGAAAAGAAGAATCGCGTAAATGCACGTGCATCCTTTTTCGTAACAGGCAACTTTTTCAACTTTTCTTCGAGTTTCCTCCACTCTTCAATAGGATACCCAAACAAACATTGATCCAATCCTCGAGTGATGACAAAACCTTCTGCGAAATGTTCTCTAAATTTTGCTGGTATGATTAAGCGGCCTTTTGCATCAATGTTATGTTGATATTCCCCCATGAACATGGTACTCACCCCACTATATGAAAATAGATTACCACATTCCCCCACATTCCACCACTAATTCATAAGTAATTCAAAGCCAAATTTTAAAAATGTGTAAATTGTACTTAAAATCTTATTCATGTCTACATTTTCAAATACTAATAGATAATTTATGCCATGAGCTCGCATTATGTAGATTCTCTTTTTCTATATAACGAATCACACTATTACTTTTCTCACAAAAAAAGGTTATCTCAGTGAGATAACCTTTTGGTTTTTGTTATGTTTTGTTTTACACAATGGTTTTTTTAAACAATACTGTTTATATTTCGTCAGTTTCGCTACAGGAGGACGCTTTCCGGCAGGACTATGAATAGACCTCTCTGAATTAACATCGCACGAAGGAAATGCGAATGCATTTTCGAGGAGTCTCCGCCTTTCGCTCAAGTAGAATACATTAAAAATCATCAATTCTATATAATGGAGGATATTCATTTAAGAATTCTTCAAAATTAATTCTCTTTTACTACTTGGGTCGTTACAAAAAGATTACATTATGCTTTCCATTTATTGAGAATGGTAATTCCATCATATCTTTCACTAGGTCTTCACCATATTCGTTTATAAACTGGAATGGATTGAATGTTCTTTCTTGTAAACCACCGCCTGGTAGTATGCGATCTTCAACCGTACGATATTTTCTTAACTCTACATCATGTTTTAACAAGATTTCTTGTTCAATCTTACGCATTAGAAAGTCAAGTTGCGATTCATGGATTGATAAGTTTTTATCAACTAATTTTTCCAAATGGATATTGTTGTTACGTAAATGATCTTGTAATCCATCATATTGCGATTGCAGTAGCTGTTTTGTTTGTTCAAGTACTTCTTTTGCACCTGCATCATATACTTCATTTTCAAATGAAGATTTTAAAGAGGCTGTTTTCCCTGCAATGGCGTCAGCTACAGAAATTTGTAATTCATCAAGTATCGGCTGTACTTGTCGATCTACAATTGTCATATTCATGCGGGGTACAAAAACTGGCACTTTCATATTTAATGTTTCGAATGCGTCTTTTAGAGTAGACCAATATGCTAGTTCACCAGGACCCCCGACAAATGCAAGCACAGGGAATACCATATCTTGCATTAATGGTCGAGTGACAACATTATTACTTAAACAGGTTGGATTTTCTTTTGCTAGTTTTAACATTTCACTTTTTGTAAATTGAACATTTGCCATATGATTGATAAATTTACCATCATGGCGCTCTAATAAGAAACGTTCCCCATCTTTTACATAGAAAAGATTAGCAGCTTCTTTAGTCGCACCGATTGGAGTACCATATCCTAATTCAGCAAGATCTGCTTCTCGAATTGTTACGACATCTGCAATTGTTTCTGAAAGTTGAACTAGTTTTTCAAAATAGGGCGCTTCATATTCACGTAATTTTGGATTAGAAGCATCGATAAATAATAAACCCTCTTCTTTAAACAACCCATTCATTAATTGTACAAAGAAATCTGTGTATGTTGTGCTCTTTTGTAGAATAGCGTCAATGTTTGCTATTAGATTTTCTGTATAAGCTGTCTCACCATACTGCTTAAAAGTCTCGTTGATGAAATTGCGAACCATTTCAACATCTAACGCTGTAGTAGATGCCATCGTTTTCTTTTTCGGACGTTCACCATAAATATGTTTTTCTAAACGTCCATTTACTGCTGTGAAGGTATGATTAATCTCATCAATATCATGATCTTCTCCAGCAATCCAGAATACAGGCACAACAGGTATTCCTAGATTTTCACGTTGCTCTTTTGCTAATAAAATAACGGAAATTGCTTTATGGACAGAGTATAAAGGACCAGTTAGCAATCCAGATTGTTGACCTCCAACAATGACTACCGCATTATCTTCTAATTCTTGTAAATGTTCTTCTGCCTTACTCGAGATTTCAAAAGACTCCATAAAATCACGAATAATTGCCACTAATTGCCCACGACGAATAGGATGATTTTGTAAATCCTCTAAACGTTGTGAAAATGATTCTGCTCTATTTGGATAATGAAAAAATGATAATATAGACGATTTCTCCTTACGATAATCATCTAGTAAAGGATTCGTTATAGGAATCTCAATTTGCTCCAATTTCATAATATTGTAAACTCCTCTATGATAGTTAACTATATTGAAGTATAGCATTTACCTTGCGTATATATGAAAAAATACGCTCAAACGGATAGAAGAATAAATATTTTTTGAACGATTGCCACAAGTAATACTGCAATATATGTAAATGATAAAACTAAAAATAGAAAACGCCATATTTTACGAAATAAAGGCATTAACTCAATTTCTTTCTTTGTTCTCCATTCAATTACTGTAAACACCATCGCAATTAGTATTGCAATAATTAAGACCGTAAAACCTATATCAAAGGACCAAAAAAATTTTACGGTCTTGGGTATTGAAAAAAACAATATTATAGTTGTTATGTCTGCTGCTTTGCTAAAGTGATTCACTGATTCCTTGGTGAACTTTTTTAACATTAGATATAGTATTCCTAAAATAAGAAACGGGCATAACACGAAAATATCCAATATAACGGATAAAATCGCCATCAATTTCTTACACCACCTTCTTGCATCGCCTGTAATAATGAATAACAAGTTGATAGCATGTGGACTGCATAGCCTCTTTCTTGAGCTAAATCGATGATGCCACCTAAAATCGTATCAATCTCCATTATTCTTCCATTCAAATAATCCGCAAACATTGAAGAAGTATTTTGTGCGGTATTTTTACATACATTTGCTACATCCTCAAATGAAAGCTCAGATTTTTGTTCAGGAAAGGCTGTCATTACTTCTTGATATAATTGGTGCAGTATTTTTTCGCTAGATGGATACTCGATAAGCGCACCATTTTTCACTCTTAGTATAGTGGTTAGAGTATTCACAAAGCAATTCAATAGTGCTTTTCGTAACAACATTTTACTGTAATCATTCATTAAAGCAACAGGAAACTCATTTGAGGCTAGTAATGAATACTTTTCAACATTTGATTGTTGACCTCTGTAATTTGCTATTTTCAAAGCACCAATACCACGATGTATTACACTGTGGTTATCAACTTTTTCAGCCCCAAATTCCACAGATCCCATTAAAATCGTATTCTGTTTAAGATTTTTTGCAAACTCTATATGCCGAATGCCATTTTGGATAAATAATAGCTCTGTATCTTCTGATAACTGATTAAATAATGGGGTTAACTCATTAAGATGGTGATATTTTACTGCAATAATCCAGATGGCTTGTTGTTGTAAATCTGTAGCATTTGTACTCACAACAAATTTCTGGACACTTTTCTCACCATAACAATTCGTAAATGTTACTCCTTCATTTTGAATAGCTAATCGCTGTTTTTCTGAATGAACAAGCAATTCTACTGAATGTCCAAATTGAGCGAGAGAATTAGCGATAACAAGTCCAACGGCTCCTCCACCAACGATAACAAAATGCATCTGCACACCTCTTCTTTATACTTAACCCTAAAAAGGATCCACCTTAATTGGCAAACCTTGCGGATATCATTATTATACTGGATATACTGGATGTTTTCGATATGGTGTTAATAATTGCTGCTTGGACTCTAACTAATCTAATTCTTATAAAATTCGAATATCAGGGTAGAAACATATATTACTTCAAGAAAAAAGGAAACATCTATTCAGATGTTTCCTTTTTTAAAAATTGCGTACCCGTTTCAACCCATTGAAGCAATTCCGAATAATTATGTTGAAGTTGATCATAGTCATCTTTCAACTCAAAATAAGCTTCTGATAATTGATCAAAACTTGTTAACGCTTGCTTTAAATGCGTTCTCATCATTTGTTTGGGCTGAGACTTTGCATTATCTAATTCCTTTTCGTGAATTTTACGTAATGTTTTATTCCATCTAAATCCACATGCTTGTTTTGTCCTACCTAAAGCTTCCGCTGCCTCCTGGAAGCCTGCTAATTGCGAGCGTCCTTCACTGACTGCCTGTAACACAATTTGTGCTAGGCGGTCATCATCTTGCTGAAGCCATTGATCTTTTCGCTTTTTTAATTCCATACATATCACCTCGCATTTTTTACTACTATATGCGAGATTTTCAAGTTTAGAAGTTATTTTGTTTTTGATAGAAACTGTTTTACAGCTTTATGGTGTTCTTCACCTTCCCATAATTTTGCACATGTTTTGACTTCATCCATAACACGGTCAAACAAATTACGTTCACGCCATTTCCGTAACTCCATTTCTTTATATGCTTTGTGGACACTTGGATGAATTTTCTTCATATCTGCTATAAATTCAGCTAAAGCTAGTTCTTTATCGTTTTCAAAAACACGCATAGCAAAGCCAATTTCGTAAAGTAATTCTGCTGGGTATACTTTTGCATCTACTAACATTTTCAGTGCTCGATCATGGCGTAAACCTCTTTCAAATAAGTATGTTCCCCCACCCCATCCGGAAGTAATACCTAATGTCCCTTGTATAAAGCCACACTTTGCTTCTTTTTTAACTAATCGAAAATCGCATGCAGTAGCTATCTCGCAACCTCCACCTACAGCAGCACCATTAATGAGTGCAATTGTAGGGACTGGTAATGTTGCAAGTTCATATAAAATTTTCGCCATTTTACTTAGCATTCCAAAAGCTTGTTCTTCCGTAAAGAGATTATGAAATTCTGATAAGTCCCCACCGGAGCAAAAAGCTCGATCACCTTCACCTGTAACTACTAAAAAACGTACAGATTTATGATCATGTACGTATGTAATAACTTCTTTAAATCCTTCCATTACTTCATCATTAATCGCGTTACGTTTTTCCGGTCGATTAATTGTAAATGTTAATACACCATCTTGTTCTGAAAAATAATAAGCCATTAAAATATCCCCTTTGCTTAATAATTTGAAATTATCAATTATTTTACCATAAAAATCATATATAAATATATTTAGCTTTATCATTTAAATAAAAGGTTAGGCTCTGCTAAACTTTACTGATGATTATTACACAGTTGAAGTAGCCGTACGTTCCCTCTTCCACTAGCTTCCTCTTTTTTTAAGCATTGCTTCGTTATAACGTTTGACAAGTTTTTCGGCAGTAGTGTCGGGACATACACCTCCACTTCTATAATACTTTCCCTAGATTGTGTTCCTTCAAAAAATCCATTTGAGTAGTTTTATTCAATTGTTTTTATACCCCAACAAATAGTATAGGCCTAAAAACAATGATGAAGTTTAATTAAAAATAAAAAAAGACCACTTGAGAGCCATGGTCTCTCTAGTAGTCTTTTTTAGAACAAATACTGAATTATTTGCTCACAACTTCTTTACCTTTGTATTGTCCACATGCTTTACATACATGGTGAGCCAATTTAAGTTCACCACAGTTTGGGCAAGCAACCATACCTGGTACAGCTAGTTTAAAATGTGTGCGACGTTGACGTTTCGCAGTTTTAGAAGTTCTTCTAAATGGTACAGCCATTGATGGCACCTCCTTACAGATCGGTTATTCGTCTGTTTGATCAAAATACTTAGCTAATGCAGCCAGTCTTGGATCCGTTTTTTGTGCGTCTTTTTCTTTTTGACTTAAAAACTCATCTTCCGTTAAATAAGACCAATTGGATTTATTTTTTGGAGCTGGATTTTCAGCACCTTCTTTGAACACTTGTAATGGAATTTCTAATAAAATTAGTTCTTCTAAAACAGGGTCAACATCTATTACTTCCCCTTCAACAGGATGAACATTATCATATTCATCTGCATTTACTTCGTCAGACCAGCTAAAAACTTCATCTGATTCAATATCAAAAGGGAACTCGACATCTTCCCAAGTTCGTGAACAAGGAAGTGTAAGTGTGCCTGTCAATTGGAAATGACAATTCATTTGACCTGCACCAAAAGTGCAGAATCCTTTTACATGAACGGGTGTAATACGGCGAATGTCCGTATTACGACGCATAAGTCCGTCCAATTGAACAATTTCGTCAATTGGCATCCCGTTTTGGCGATATTTGGATAATTGTGGGATTGCCCATTTCATACGTTTATCACCTCAAGACAACAAAGTTGATTATATAATGCTAATTTATAGATGTCAAGATATTTTCTTGTCACTAACCAAAAGTCCTCGTATAATCATATTACTAAGTATAAACGGGGTGAAGATTTGATTGCAACTGGTGTAATTGTCGAATACAATCCATTTCATAACGGACATCTCTATCATATCAAAAAATCACGTGAACATACAGATGCAGATGTAATGATTGCAGTAATGAGTGGTCATTTTTTGCAGCGGGGTGAGCCTGCCTTTGTTGATAAATGGGCTAGAACGAAAATGGCACTAGCTAGTGGAGTGGATCTAGTCATTGAACTGCCATACGTTTATGCTACGGCTCAAGCAAGTGACTTTGCTAAGGGTGGGGTCCTATTACTAGAAGCCTTACAATGTGATTTTTTATCTTTTGGAAGTGAACAAGGAGACATTGCACCGTTTTTGCATACTTATAGCCTTTTAGAGGCAGGAAACGGTGCTTTTCAAGAAAATATCAAGAAATTAGTTAAAACCGGTTTAAGCTATCCTCAAGCTTTAAATACAGCCTACCAACAGCTTATCCCAAATAGCGGGCATACATACGCTGATTTAACAAAGCCTAATAATATTCTTGGCTATCATTACGTAGAAACTGCCCAAAAATATCATACACATGTAAAGCCGATTACGATTCAACGTATACAAGCAGGGTATCATGATGCGATACAGGATGGTACGACAATCGCTAGTGCAACGGGTATTCGTCAAGCGATTCAGGAACAACACTCCATACAAAATGTCACTTCATTTTTACCGGAGGCATCTTACAGTGTATTAACAGATTGGCACAAAGAATATCACCATTTCGCAAATTGGGAACTTTTTTGGCCATATTTGAGATTTTCCATTCTACGTCTAACACCGGAACAAATTGCATCATTCGCAGAGGTTACTGAGGGGATAGAATTTTTAATCATACAAGCTGCGAAGGAATGCCAAGATTTTAATAGTTTTATGCAAAAAGTAAAATCTAAGCGTTATACTTGGACAAGAATACAACGCATGATTACGCATATTTTCACTAACTTTACATGGCAACAGCTAAAAGCGTCGAATCTTCCTAGCTATATTCGCATACTTGGTATGACCCAAAATGGGCAACGTTATTTATCTGAGCGAAAAAAACTTTTTACTTTACCAGTTATAAGTCGTGTTGCAAGCTCCACTGATGCAATGTTACTTCAAGATATTCATGCAACTGATTTATATATGCTAACTCTTGGAAAAAATAAAATGGGCATGGATTTTAAAATCCCGCCCATTCGTTATTGA
Source organism: Rummeliibacillus pycnus (assembly GCF_044359855.1). Classification (GTDB taxonomy): domain Bacteria; phylum Bacillota; class Bacilli; order Bacillales_A; family Planococcaceae; genus Rummeliibacillus; species Rummeliibacillus pycnus_A. The sequence goes on along the minus strand of NZ_CP132291.1, from coordinate 3,491,169 downwards.
TTATTTCTTTTCCGGAAGATTTTCTAAATATTTCAAAGCGTCATCTACAGTTTTAACGGGTACGATTTTCATTTTCGTGCCCAATTTTTTTGCCTCTTTTACAGCTTCTTGGTAATTAGATTGAATTCCAGGATTCTTCTTCTTCACAATTTCAGGTAATGTGTCATTTGGTGCAAAGAAAATTTCAACGCCAGCATCGTTTGCAGCAATTACTTTTTTATCAATTCCACCAATCCGACCAACTTCGCCTGTTTCGTACATTTCACCCGTACCTGCAATATTGTATCCTTTTGTTAAATCACCTTTTGTTAGCTGGTCAATGATTTCTAGAGTGAACATTAATCCAGCTGATGGTCCACCAATATCTTCTGCATTAATGACAACTTTAGGGTTTGTAGTAATCGTTGTGCTATCTGCAAATGATATACCTAGACCAATCTTCCCTTGTGCTCCAGGAATCTCTTTAAGTGTAATTGATTTCTCCATAATAATATCATCGTGTTTAATTTTAACTTTTACTTGATCTCCCTTTTTCTTTGTTTCTAAATAATCTACAAGTTCTGTATGTTTATGAACTTCTTTACCATCAATACCGATGACTTCATCGCCAGTATTTAGAATCCCGTCTGCAGCACCTTTTTCAACGACAGAGTAAACATATACTCCATTGTAATGAACCTTATAGTCGAGACCCGCTTTTTTATAAGCTACATACTTTGCATTAAATTGAGAATCTGTCATAAGTTTAAGCTGACGGTTGTTATAATCTTTATCACTTTCATTTGGGCTTCTGACTTGGCTCGTTTTTAAAATTTCTTTTTCATCGCTAAAATGAGCTAAAGCATAAGTAAATGGGGTAGCGACAGACATTGCGACAGTCATCATATTTAATTTCCCTTTACTCGGCTCATCTGCATGCTCAACTTTTACATAGTTATCTAAATCATATGCACCGCCTGGCTGCATAATATAATAATGCATCGGATAAACAAAACCTAGGATTATTAGCGCCGTTAAAATAATTAATGCCAAAAACTTTTTTAAATTCATTTGGTACACCTCACTTTAGTCATATCATATGACGCTACATTAGAAAATTTGTTCGCTTACACCGTTTAATTAGTTTATCACTTGTTCTCATAAAATTATAAGAATGGATGATGTTCATCGTATTACACTACAGCAATATATTGATATGCTGGCTTTTTATTCTTTTATTACTTTTACAACCTGGACTAGCCCACGAAGGTGCCGATACAGGTATGGAGCTCTTTATTGATCATTTGTTTCCATACTTACTTCCGTATCTTATACTGACTCAATGGCTTTTACGATTAACAAACGTCTCCAGTATACCACAGCATTCGAAATGGAAATTTTACTTACAAGTTTATTCTCTTAGTGCATTAGGAGGCTTTCCTACTGGTGCAGCGACTATTAGCTTTTTGTATAAACAACAGCAAGTCACAAAAAAAGAAGCCCCATTGTTATTAGCAATTTGCCATGCTCCAAGTCCTCTTTTTGTTGTTGGTTTTGTCGGTGTTGAAATTCTAAAAAACCCCAATAGCGGCTGGTATATGCTCGCATTAATTCATTTTGTTAATATTGTCATGCTCGCTATTTTTATTCTTAAATTCCGAAAAAAAAATACCCATTCGATTGTTTCGCAACAACCAGATACCGTTACATCACCACTTATTGAAAGTATCAAAAATAGCTTACCCACGGTTCTACTAGTAGCTGCTACAGTTATTTTTTTTACAACCATAAGTTTTGTATTGACTGAAACTTTGTTACGATTTGTCCATCAATTACCTAATGCTATTATGCTTTCACTCTATAGTCTTCTTGAAATGACATCTGGCTTAGACGCTTCACAAAACTTATTTGCAAATTCTAAGTGGTTAGAATTGATAGTAATTACTATCTTATCGATGCAAGGTTTAAGTATTCATTTACAAGTTGCTGTTCTTGCCAAAGAAGCAAGAATATCCATGAAACCTTATGTATATACAAGAGTTTTCCAAACATTATTGATTCCTTTTTTATATTGGTTAATTTTTATTTCTCATTAGGCTTACTTAGATATCCCATCTTTATAGAGTAGGGTTATGTGTGAAGTTTCACTTTATAATAAAAAAGTTACCACGCATTAATACGTGGTAACCTTTCATTATTTTTCAATAGATTTTTGTTTGAATTTTTCTATCAATGCTTCTTCGACAATAGCAGGAACTAAGTCATGAATATCTCCACCATATTGTGAAACTTCCTTCACTATACTAGAACTTAAAAAAGAATATTTGTTTTGAGTCATGATAAAAAAGGTTTCAATTTGTTTATCTAAAAAACGGTTCATCGAAGTTATTTGCATTTCATATTCAAAGTCAGATACTGCACGTAAACCACGGACGATTGCATTCGCATTTTTAGACTTCGCATAGTTAATTAGTAACCCCGATGAAGAGTCAATTTTTACATTTGGCATATTCTCTGTAACTCTTGCAATTAAATCCATCCGTTCATCGACATTAAATAACGGATTTTTGCTTGAATTATTCATAACAGCTACATATACAATATCAAAAATATCTGCAGCACGTTTAATAATATCTAAATGACCATTAGTGATCGGGTCAAAACTTCCCGGTACTACAGCGATTTTATCCAACGTAATCTCCTTCTCCCTCTGCTAGACGATAGAATGAAATAATCGTACCACCATATTTTTCTTCTCGGACTTTATGAAAATTTAAAAACTCATCTGGTAAATTCGTTTCCGTATCATGCTCACAGACAATTGTCCCACCATCTGATATCACACCGTTTGATACGATGTCTTCTACCATTTTATAATATTGACTCTTTTTATATGGTGGATCTAAAAAAATCAAATCTGCACAAACTTCTTTTTTTATCAAAATTTTTAATGCACGTGTTGCATCATTTCGATACATCTCTGTGCAATCTTCATAGCGGCACTTTTCAATATTGGATTTTAAGTTTTGGAAAGCACGTCCATCTTTTTCTATGAAAATGGCCTTGTTCATTCCTCTACTTAATGCTTCGATACCTAAGCCACCACTACCTGCAAATAAATCAAGTACAATTCCTCCATCGAAATATGGGCCTAAAATATTGAATAAGGATTCCTTTACTTTATCTGTTGTTGGTCGTGTCGTCATACCATTAACTGCTTTTAACGGCATTCCTTTACGTTCTCCTGAAATTACTCTCATCATTCACCAAACCTTTGTGCCTATAAATACGGCGTATCTATTGCCCATTCTTGCTTGTAATAATATCAATGCGTTTATCTGATTTCTCGACATTTACGAGGAATAATCGAACTAGCCAAGCTTCTTCTATGAAGTAATCATTACCATATTTTTCGATTGGTTGCGATATAAAATCATAACGATGATCATTATATACGTAGAATGGTTCATCCATAGGGAATCTAAATGAGCGTGAATCACTCTTTACATAGAATCCATTGGTTCCTACTTTTGAAGTATATCCAAGGTTCTTTAATATTGGTTTTACTGAATATAGAATACGTCCATCTTTAAATATAACTTGCATATTTTTTTGTTGCAATTCATTTATATAAACTGGACGTTTATCTTCAAATAATAATGGTGCTATTTTCCCCCCATTATTAGCATTCATATCAAAGAATGATGTTTTTAATTGCAGAGATTCAGATAACAAATGATCAAGGGAAGTTGTTGTTACTTCTTTACCTTCCATTTTTTCTAAACCTTTTTTCCATATTGCCAATTGATCCTGATTCATATAATTTTTCAACACAGCAATCATTTTCTTTGCCTTATCAGACCCCAATGTGCGATCTGATAAAAATGATGCTACAATTGCTGGTGCCCATGATGGAGAGGTATCAAATTTATATTTTTGATAAATTTGAGATAAGATTACTTTTTGTTCTACTGTTTTTTCGTTCAGTTCAGATGTAAATAAAATACGCCCTGCAGATTTTCTCTTTTTATTTGTTTCAATAACTGCTACATGTTCAAAGTTCTCTAAGTTTAAACCCTTTAGAGAATTTGCTAAATCACCTGTGATGTCATTCATACCGTAAAGCGTTAGTTGATCATTCGTAAACACTTTTTTCATTTTACTTTTTTGCCAATATAGAGATGTTACAGGACCATTTCCACTAAACATTGTATATTGGACAAGCTTCAATGTTTTACTATCCACTTCGGGTAATCCGGTAATCCATTGGCCACCTGAACGAGTTTCATCAGTAATATGTACAGTAGTATGTACAGGCGTCCCTTTTTGTAAAGTTAAAAAAACATCCTGCAGAACCTGCCCCGATTTTAGCCCTTTTTTAGATACAGGGATTACATAGGCTAAAGTTTGTTCTTCTGTTTTTCCTTTTTGTAATCCGGTTAGCGTTTTGTTTAACCTACTACAGTTGTTTTTATCCTCTGAAGAACAAGTTTTGTTTATACTCTTTGTTGGCCATTTAAACTTCATGTTTTCATTTGGCAGTGAACTTAGGTGATGATTAATAATCAGTTTTCCTTTCCGATAAACAACGTCGATATCTTGATTATAGTGAAAGGCCTTGTCTTCTTCTTTTAATTGATCAGAATAGACATGGTACTGAAAAGTCAACATAATACCATTTATAAATAACAGTATGGAAAATAAACTGGCTGCAAATTTCATGTGCTAATCCTCCAAATCATGATACTATGTGTTAAGAAAGGACGTGTATAATATATGATTCAACAATTCATAGAACTAGGAGAAGGCTACGGGGACATTTACGAGCTTTGTGAACTAATGAAAACAAATAAGCATCGTATTAGTCGTACATTTATATTTACTGCAACAGATGGTGATAAAAAAGTAGCATCAATCGCTTCTGTATTTGAACCTGTTGGTGACAGTAAATTTACACCGATCTATATTTGCCGAGAAGGGATTCCTTATTCGACTGAAAAGCCTTCAAAACGTTTAGAAATTTTCGAGGAGACTGCAAAAGAAGTAGATCAATTACTGATTACTTTAGATGTAAAGCATTCCTCTGTTTATGCTGAAAAAGAGCTATATTATCAATACTTGATTGGTATACTACGCCTTTATCACTACATCCCATCATTGCACTAATTGCTTATTTTAGTAGCAAAACTATATTGACACTAGATAAATTTTACTATCATTATTCTATATCGACAGAGATTGTTAATCCTTTATAGACCCGTTTTGTAATCATACTCTTTTGCTTTATCTGGTTTGGCATTTTCAAACTTCGTAGAGACAAATGGACGATAAGACGGTAAGACTTCTCTCACATAAGGGAGACGGGTCAATTTAGCTATAGTACTTTCAATTTCTTCTTGATTGCAATATAAAACGACATATTTTAGTCTTCTTGAAATATAATGTACATGCCCATATCTACGCATTGATTTAGCCTGTTTTAGGTGATGTACATATACGATTAAGCCTTGTCGATCTCTCATTTGGATTCCCTCTTTTCTTACCATCAAGAATACCATAGCTTTGAATTTTCACGCAACCAAGTTTAGCTGACAGGATAGAGGTAAATCCGTTATAATAGAAAAATAAGTCTGCATTTTGAGGAGGACTAATATGGGAAAGAAAACGAAAGTAGCAATCGCAATTGCTGCGGCAAGTGCAGCGGCTTGGGCAGGGTCTAAAGCTCTTTCTAAACCACAAAAACGTGAAAGTAAAGATGCATTAACTTATGAGCATCCAGTAGTTTTAGCACATCGTGGCGGATCACATTTAGCACCAGAGCATACAATGGCAGCATTTCGTAAAGCCGACAATCTTGGTGTAGATGGATTTGAGATTGACATTCGTCTTACGAAAGATGAAGAAATCGTCGTATTTCACGATGATTATGTCGATCGTACTTGCGATGGTACTGGACGCGTGGCTGACCTAACATTAGATGAATTATGTAAGTATAATTTTGGATATAATTTTGTTGATTTAGATGGTTATCTCTCTTTCCGTGATGAATTTGAATCGATTGTTACTCTACGTGAATTATTGACTGAGTTCCCGGATAAGTTCGTAAATATTGATATGAAAGATGCGCCTGATACATATGAAGGTGGCCTTATGCCTTCTAAACTATGGCGTTTAATCGAAGAACTTGATGCAGCAAATCGTGTAGTAGTTACTAGTTTTTATGATGAACAAATCGACCGTTTTAACCTCTATGCTCAAAGCAAAGTAGCATTAGGCGCAGGGCAGGCTGAAGTAAGAAAAGCTTATACTTCTTTCACAAGTCAATTTGGACATTTATATCATCCTAAAGTTGATGTGTTCCAAATTCCAGAAAAACATGGCGTTTTTGCATTAGATAATCAAAGCTTCATACAATTTTTAAACGACTTAAATATTCCAGTTCATTATTGGACCGTCAATGATGCATTATCAATGAGAAAATTAGTCAATATTGGGGCAAGAGGAATTGTCACAGATCGCCCTGATTTGGCAGTCAAAGTTGTCAATCTATAAAAAGACATTAAATGTATCCATCCAAAAAGAGGTTTCTACTAAAAGTAGAAACCTCTTTTTATTTTAATAAGCTAAACGCGCCCTATTTAAAGCTAAATACTGCTTACTGTGACAAATGTTGTCTGCGAAGAAGCAAGCAGCGTGATAGAGGCGCAGCAAATATCGGATATAAATCCAATGGACTCTCCATGGGCTGGTACGTGAAGCTGGATAGATTTAATAATTATTAAATTCATTTATTTTCTTACGCAGAACATGAACAGCTACCACCTGAACCGCACCCTCCGCTACTACAAGAGGAACCAGATTGGAAGAATGGATTACTTACAGGTACTTTAACAGCTTCAGAGACTGTTTTTCCAATTAGTAAACTAATTTCATCCAATAAATTCTGGTATTCATTTTCTGCAATTCTAAGTGCAGAAACTTTATCATTAACATCAAGTTCACGTTTTTTTACACGAATTGATTTCATAATCGTTTGATAATCTGGATGGTATTTTCCAAATCGTTGTACATCCTCGTACTGCTCTTTCATCCGCTGAAAATCATTAATTTCACGAACAAGTCCGGCATCTGAATAAACCGCCTCATGCGCCCTTTGAAGGCTCGCAAATTGTTCGGAGGAACGGATCATAGTGTTCAGTACTTCTACTTCTTCAAGAATTAATGCCCAATCAGAAGTCATTATCATCTTTATTTCCCCCAATCTACTCCTATCATAACAGATTTAACATTGACTTGTATGATTAGAGGATTATAACTATTAGCTATTTTTATTTTTTTCTAACATAGTAAGAATTTCTTTCACAACTTTTTCATCAGAAAAAGGTAAAATTCCCCCTGCTACGATTTGACCTTCTTCATGACCTTTTCCCGCAATGATTAATATATCACCTTTTTTGCAGCTATTAATGGCATTCTGAATGGCCTTTTTCCGATTAGGTTGCATTCGATATGGCTTCATGTGAATTCCTTTTACAATAGAATTCAAGATATCACTGGATGGTTCGCCTCTTGGATTATCATCTGTAAGCCAAATATAATCTGCATACGCATCAGCTATTTCTCCCATTTCAACCCTTTTCCCTTGATCTCGATCGCCTCCACAACCAAAGACAACCACTAATCGCTTTGTCGTTTGTAAACGAAGTGCACTTAATAGGGCTTCTAATGCAGTGGGGGTATGTGCGTAGTCTATAATAATTCGGAATCCTAGTGTATTGGAAACTTCTTGCATTCTTCCTGCTGGTAATGTTAATTTACCTGTATATTTGGCAACTTCCTCTAAAGGAAATCCTAATTCTGTTATTGTTGTAATTGCTGCAAGTACATTATATTGTAAATACTCACCTTGAAAAGGAATCATTATATCAACTGGTATATCATGATCCTGAATGAGCAATTGCATTCCTTCTTCTATAGTCTGTTCATGGATAATACTACAATCTGCCAATAAACTTTTTCCGAAACTTTTAACAATTGGATGTTCCATTCTAAGTTGTTTACAGAATGGATCATCAATGTTAACTATAATTTGCTCAGAAAATAGACATAATCTTTTTTTAGCTGCTAGGTAATATTTTTCGCCACCATGTTCTTCATAGTGGTCTCGGCTTACATTCAAATACACACCTATATCAATATTACAATCATCAAGACGATGTTCTGATAATGCAAGCGATGAAGCCTCCATGACAAGATGTGTTACGCCTTGACTTACACAATAAGCAAAAATTCTATACAACTCTGTTGCTAATGGCGTTGTTAATGGTTCCAATTTAACTGTTTGTTTCTTACCCTTTATAAATAACCCAACAGTTCCAAGGACCGCTACCTTGACATTCAACGACTGTAATAATTGACCGATAAAATGAGTTACGGTAGTTTTTCCATTCGTTCCCGTTACTGCAATGATTGTAAGTTGTTCATCATAAGCACCGTAAAGTTTTTTGCTTGCATACGATAAAAAAGTTGAGCAATTAGGGACCCAAATAACTGGAATTTGTAGATTGACTTTTGCTTCGTATCGACTATGTACGATAGCTACAGCTCCATTTTGTATTGCGAGTTCTTTATAATCCCAACCATCGAATTTTTTCCCTTTTCTTGCAACAAATATGTCACCAGGTTTCACATCACTCGCTCTATCAGTAATACCTTTAATTTCAGTACGTATTGAACCACATTCTAATTCACAGGGCCATTCTTTTAACAATTCTGCCAAGATCAACTATGTTCCTCCTGCACATTTTATTAACATATGAATACATTACTATAACCCCTTCACCACTTATATGGTATGAAAATCATGCAGAATATGTCACGAGGAGATAGGAGTCACAAAATGATTATTCAAAAATTTGGCGGAATTGCTATGCAATCAAAAGCTTCACGTAAGCATTGCCTTCTCCATATTAAAAGAGCTATAAAAGAACACGGTAAAACAATTGTTGTTGTGTCTGCCATGGGCAGATTTGGTGATGCTTATGCTACTGATACTTTATTAAATATTACAGATGCATTTAGTACTTCAACAAAAGCGAAAGATTTAGTTGCCGCATGTGGGGAGCTAATTGCCGCTGCTGTTCTATCATCAGAGCTAAAGCAATCTGGAATAGATAACCTGTTACTTTATGGTGCTCCACTTGGAATAACAACTACTAATAATTTTGGAGATGCTGAAATTATTGATATTAGCGAAGAAACGCTCTTATCCGCCCTAAATCACTATGATTGTATTGTTGTTCCTGGCTTTCAAGGAATTACGGATGAAGGTGAGATTGCCACTCTTGGTAGAGGTGGTAGCGATTTAACAGCCGCCGTTTTAGGTGCAACTTTACCAAATGTATTAATTGAGTATTATAAGGATGTACCTGGTGTCATGACAGGTGATCCCCATCTGGATAACGATGCAGAACTTATTAGAGAGCTTCCCTATTCAGAGTTTTTGACATTATTAAATAGTGTTCATCCTTTAATTCAAAAAAAGGCAGCGGAAATGGCACAACAGCACCATCTCACGCTGCATATTCGAAATGTCTTTTCTTTAGAATCTGGAACAGTTGTATATCCAGATGAAGATTAATTATTTGCTTGATCTCGTTGGATGAACACTTGTGTAAAATGTTTACCAAAAGCACCGGTACCTATTTGATTAAAATTCTTATTCAATAAGGTGTCACGATGTTTTTCTGAATTTAAAAGTCCATTAATTGCTTCTGGCGCATCCAAATAATCCTCTGTAATATTTTCTCCAGCAGAATCAAATTGTATCTCCGCATTTTTTAATCTATCTTTAAATGCATTACTTTCTTGTTCTTCTTGTGAGATTTTATTGACCGCAAGTTTTTCACTATGCGCCATTGCCAACTTATTTAAATCTTCCTCAGACAATAGTGCTGGTAATCCTTTTTGGAGTCTATACACATTCGTTAATTCAAATAATTGTTTTTGATTTTCTTGATCTATTTCTTCTTGCTTATATGAAGATGGAACAGTTGGTGTAATCAAATCCCCCACATAAGTCATGTCATATGGGTGTTGTTTAACAAGCGTTTCTCCATCTATATATCGAACCGCTTCTAACGTTTTATCTATTGCATCAAAATATAACTGTGCATACAATCCATCATACATGACTAAAATGCGAGACTGCAAATCCTCTTCATTTAAGATAAAAGTATAAATATTATCTTTAACTTTTACGTTTACTTCCGTATCTGTAATTGTATTGCGATACAATTCATCTATTCCTTGACCGATTTTAAAAGGAGCTGCATTAGAATCAGCACCGGTAGTATAAACTTGTTTTACTTTATGATCTTCAACACCTACAAGAATATAGTTACTTGGTGACTTTTGATATACCCACCAATCGAAATCATATGCAGAAGGGCTCTTTCGATCTGGAGTTCCTAATTTTTCTTTTAGCTTTTTAGTTGAAAGACCAACTAATGTTGATAGCCCTTTAGTTGGTCTTTCAACTGTAGAATTGTTCATGTCTGGTGCTTGTTTTTGAGGAATCACCTTGCCATTTGAATTAGGCGCTAATGGTTCGTTTTCTTTAACCGGTTGATTTATATAGAAATAAACGACTAACAGTGCCGTCAAAATAATTAATACTCTAACAAAAACTTTCAATTTAATCTCTCCAATTTTTTAGTAAATTCATTATACCAATTACATAGATGGATTCACAATGTTGTCATTGCAACCAGTGCCATTTTGCTCTATTATGAAATTGAACGTATATTGTACAAAAGTGTCGAAGGAGGATATTAGAATGTATTTTGAAAATACTGGACTTGAGAACAAAATTGCACATATTACATTACTTGATGACTTAATGAGTCAACATGGTTTAATCCGAGCTACTGGCTGGGATTACGAACGTATTACTTGGGATCGAAAATTTGTTGTTCAAGATGGTACTTACTATTTACGAATATTCGGTTACACAAATGATGGTGACAACGGTTCAAATGATTCCAACATCACTTTATTAAAACCAGTTCTTGGAAAACACTATTTCCCACATGGCATTGAATATGGTGAAGATGAAATCTTCCCTGCTAATTTAGTAAAAACATGTCAAGATGTGTTAGCCTCACTTTCAAAAGAACTAAATCAATTTAAAATTCAATCATAATGCAATTATTCATTCAAATGCCGTACAAAATGTTCAATTTATTACATTTTGTACGGATTTTTTATTTAAAGGCTATCTTAATGGATACTGTTGATGTTTTATCCAAAGTATTTGTTCAAATATCCTCAATCAAATTTACATAACTTATTTAAATGTTTGACTCCTATCGTTTTGTAACTAAAGCGAAAAATATTTAAAAAAGCTCTTTTTTTAGCATGATTTTCAAAAAACTTCTCATACTATCACTGTCAAATATATATGGGTGATTAGGATGATACAGCGCATATTCACAAAATTCTTTCCATGGTTCATTTTTGGTTTAAGTTTTCTATTTTCAATATTCTATGCACAGCCAATTCTCTTAGCATTTTTGACAGCACTTTGTTTTAACCCACTAATTATTAAATACGAAAACCAGTGGAATAAATCTCGTCGCTTTATAGTATTCGTTCTTTTCTCGATTTTCAGCATTATTGTGCTAGTATGTTGTTACTTATTATACACTCTAATCATTTTAAAATTTGTTGGATTTTCTCAATGGATTCCACAATTTTTAGATACAATCAATGCAAGATGGATCTATTTTCAATTCAAGTTAACAAACATCATGCATGATTTACCACGTCCTATCATACTCTCTATACAACAATGGATTGAGCAAATGTTGAGTAGTTTACAAAAAAATGTAACTACATATATTCAGGCAGATCGACTACTCAATTTAGTTCAAAGAGTTCCTTCAGTAGCATTTAAGCTATTCATTTATTTCTTAGCACTATATTACTCAATGTTAGAGATACCGAACATTCTCAAATCTTTTAGTAAGTGGTTACACCTTGAAGGAAATTCTTCAGCTAAAGTTTTTATTCAACACCTAAAAAAAGGTACACTTGATTTTTTAAAAGCACAATTGATAGTGAGTGTTGTGATTTTTTGCGTTACATTATGTACTTTATTATGGATTACACCTCGTTATGCAATTCCTATGACGATCCTTGTTTGGCTTGTCGATTTGCTTCCAGTATTAGGTGGAATGATGGTTTTAATTCCGTGGTCTATTATTTGTTGGATTAATGGACAGACCTTTGAGGGAACTGTTCTATTTATTTTAGCTATTGTTGTCCTAGTACTACGTCAAATACTTGAAACAAAAGTAACTAGTAGTCATCTTGGCCTCCCACCTTTAACTACCATAATTTGTATGTATGTTGGATTTGAAATGTTTGGATTTATTGGTTTTCTTATAGGTCCATTTATAGCCATTTTAATCGTTGTGATTGAACAATTTAGAAAAAGTTGGAGAATCGCCAATAAAAAAGACTAATTTCTTTTCATACAAGAAATTAGTCTTTTATTTTGTTTATTGATTATTTAATATAGCCTTAATAACTGAGGTTGTGGGACCACCACTATAGAATACATAAAGTAATAAGTAAACAATAACGCCGGTAATCGCAACAAAGAACCAAATAATACTTGTGATTGGTGCAATTTTACGGTGACGTTCTAGTTTGTTTGAAAATCCTGCAATTAGCGTAATAATACCAAACACTGCGCCTGAAGTTGCTAAAATAATATGGAACACCAAGAAGATTGTATAATACATTCTCAAATGTTCAGGACCGCCAAAAGCAGTATTACCGAGGAATACCGTTCTTGAAATATAAATAATAAAGAATAATAATGCTGAAATTGCAGCAGCAATCATTGTTTTTTTATGTGCTTCAATTTTCTTTTGTTTAATAAGCACCCAACCGATCGCAATTAGTATTGCACTAAGAACGATGAAAGAAGTACTAATCGTTGGTAATATAGGTACACTCATTTTTTTACTCCTAACAATCTAGTTTAATTAATGGTATTGATTTGCATATAAACGTTGTCTTTCTTTTAATGCTTCTTCAGTCATTTGATCTGCATTTTTTTGATCATTTCTATACCACATAATAAATACTCGTCCAAGAATACATGCGAAAATTATTTCTTGGATAATCTTCATGATTACACCACCAAGTTGTTGATCTTCAACCGGTGACATATTTGTAAATAATTCAGGGCCAGATAATGATAGTCCTTGTAAAGTTGAGCTTGGTACACAAAGTGCCATTGATTTCATCCACATTTCACCATTTGTATAAGTCGCGTAGAACGCAGTAGATGAGAAGATGATTAGAGCACATGCTGGCGTAATTAAAATTGCATTGGCAATTATATAGAAAAATTTATTTAAATCTTTCATGCGAGGTTCACCCTCAACTGTATTTAGTAATGGCCAATACATAAATAATGCTGACATAAATAGTACAAATGTATAAATACCATGCAAAGTTTCATCTAATTTAATATAGTCTAACACCGCGGGTAAGTGGTAAAAAGAGAATAATAAGACAAAATTGAAAATGGCAATCATCGGTTTTGTCAAAAAATGAAATGCTGGTTTTATAAAAGGTAAGTTAATTGTACTTTTCCATAACCAGTTTGGAATACCAATAATAAAGAAAATAGGAATAAACAATAGTAAGAAAGCCATTTGAACCATATGCATTGTAAACATAATATGTGCCATTAAATCAATGGGCGATCCGATAATGACATATAGCATAACCATTGCGAATACAAATGATACGGCTTCCCCTTTTTTTAGAGGTTCACTATATTTAAAGTCTTTTCTCCATTTTGTTGTCACTAAAAAATACAGCACTGTAAAGAACACCAATACACCAATTAATGTTGGGCTCCACATAGCTCGAAATCCAAAAATACTCAAAGGCATCGAAGTTCGCTCCTTTACATTCAATACCTTCATTATAAGGTGCTTACATTAAAACAGCAATGAACGAATATTGACAATTTCCTCTGAGTTTCCACGAATCTATTACATATTATTAATCAACTAATCTGCATTTTCATTCTTTATTCCTCTTAAATTCAAAAAAAGACCGAGTCTATTTGATATAGACTCGGTCTTTAAGTGTAGCTACTAGATCCAAATGATTGTTATAAAAGCAAGAACCATTGTGAATGCAACAATTACACTTGAGTACAAGAAGAATTGGATAATTCCTGTACCTTTTTCGCTTAAGTGCATGAAGTAATACAATTGAAGTCCGACTTGAACTGCAGCGAATAATAAAATTATTGGTAGTACCAGATAAGCTGAAAATCCAGCTTGAACTGCAGCGAATGCGATAAATGTCAAGAAAATCATGATCGCAAAGACAGTTACTTGGTTACGCATCGCTTGACCAGCTTTACGGCGAGACAGTTTGTATTCTGCATCGTTTCTAGCTTCTACGTGTACGTCATGTGACATTATTTTATCACTCCCATCAAGTAAACTACAGTGAAGATGAATACCCAAACAACATCGATAAAGTGCCAATATAATGATGCAATGAAGAACTTAGGTGCATTATACAGGTTTAAGCCGCGTTTTGCATTACGTAGGATTAATAATGTAATCCATCCTAAACCGATGACAACGTGCAATCCGTGCGTACCTACTAAAGTATAGAAAGAAGATCCGAATGCACTTTGAGTAAATGTAAAACCTAGGTGAACATAGTGATTGAATTCATAAATTTCAAAACCTAAGAATCCAAGACCTAAAAGAACTGTAATAGCTAACCAAGCTTGCATTGCTTTAAAGTTATAGTTTTTCATGTGGTACATTGCATACACACTTGTTAATGAAGAAGTTAACAGTAACATTGTCATAATGAATGCAAGTGGTAATTCAAATAAGTTTTGAGTAGTAAATTCCATACCACTTGGCCCTTTGTCTTTAAGAGCTAAGAATGTAGCAAACAAGGTAGCAAATAGAACAGTTTCACCGCCAAGGAAAATCCAAAAACCAAGAACTTTGTTTTTACCTTCTACAGTTGATTGTTCTGGATGTTCTGGCCAAGATTGTGGGGTGAATTTAGTTTTCAAATCCATTATTTGTTACCCCCTTTTTCATTCATTATTTCTTCTTTACTGATATGGTAACCCAAATCATCTTTAAGAGAACGATAAATCATAGAAAGAACAGTAATTGCTAAACCAATAATTAATACTGCTAAAGACCATGGTTTATCAGCATCTGGATGATAAAGTGCACCGAAACCTGCTATGAATAAACCAACTACCATTACGAATGGAACAAAAGAATTATTTGGCATATGAATATCTGAAATAGGTTCAGCATATGACATACCTTCTTTGTTTCCTTCCATTTTTTCAATCCAGTAAGTATCTAAACCACGAACAAGTGGAGTTTGTTTGAAGTTATAAAATGGTACCGGTTGTGGAATTGCCCATTCAAGAGTACGTCCGTCACCCCATGGGTCACGACCAACTGGTTCACCTTTAATAGTAGTGATAATAACATTAAGTACCAAAATAATTACACCAATAGCCATTAAGAATGCACCAATTGTTGAAATGTAGTTAAATGTATCGAATCCTTGGTTTGGTAGGTACGTGAACACACGACGTGGCATACCCATTAAACCTAAGAAATGTTGTACAAAGAATGTACAATGGAAACCAACAAAGAAAAATACAAATGTGATTTTACCAAGTGTTTCATTCAACATTCTATTGAACATTATTGGCCAGTAGAAATGTGTAGCCGCTAATAATGCTAATACAACACCACCAACGATAACATAGTGGAAGTGAGCTACGATAAAGTAAGAATCATGTAATTGGTAGTCAAGAGGAGCTGCAGCTTGCATAACCCCTGTTACCCCACCAGCTACGAATGATGGAATGAAACCAAGTGAATAAAGCATTGGCGTTGTGACTTTAATTGAACCGCCCCACATTGTACATAACCAGTTGAAGATCTTCATACCAGTCGGTACAGCGATCGCCATTGTAGCAACAGCGAAAATGGCGTTTGCAGTTGCTCCAAGACCTACGGTGAACATATGGTGAGCCCATACCATGAAGCCTAAGAAACCGATTAAAATTGTCGCAAATACCATTGAAGAGTAACCGAATAATCGTTTACGAGAGAATACTGCGATAGCTTCAGAGAAAATACCGAAAGCAGGAAGAATTAAGATATATACTTCAGGGTGACCGAAGATCCAGAATAAGTGCTCCCAGATGATTGTGTTACCACCCATAGTATGGTCAAAAAAGTTTGCTCCAAACATACGGTCAAAGATCATAAAGAATAATCCTATAGTAAGTGGAGGGAATGCGAATAAAATTAATGCACTTGCTACAAAAGTAGTCCAAGTGAATAATGGCATACGCATAAATGTCATACCCGGAGCACGCATATTAATGATTGTTACAAGGAAGTTAATCCCTGAGATTAACGTACCTGCACCAGAAATTTGTAAACCAATAGTATAGAAGTCAATACCATGACCAGGCGATGCCAAAGATAATGATGCATAAGAAGTCCAACCAGCATCAGGAGCTCCACCAAGGAACCATGAAAGGTTTAAGAAAAGACCTCCGAAAAAGAATAACCAGAAACCTAGTGAGTTTAGGAATGGAAATGCAACGTCACGTGCACCAATTTGTAATGGTACAACAGCGTTCATAAATGCGAATAGCAATGGCATAGCAGCAAGGAAAATCATTGTTGTACCATGCATTGTCATAATTTCATTAAAGAGACCCGCACTTACAAAATCATTATTAGGTTTTGCAAGTTGGATACGAATGAGCATTGCTTCAATACCACCGATTACGAAGAAAAGCGTACCGGCAATTAGGTATAAAATGGCGATCTTTTTATGGTCTACTGTAGTTAGATAGTCCCAAATAGTTGCGCCAAAGCCCTTTTTCTTTGCAGTTGAGCTCACAACCTTAACCTCCTTCAAAATGTTTCAAATAAAATTCTACATTATTTTTCTACAGACAAGCCCATTATGTAGGCAGCTAAAGCATCAAGCTCTTGATCTGTGAATTTTTTACCTTTATTAATTTTTTCAGGTTGAGGCATAGTATTACCTGGTTTAACGGATTGAGGATCATTAATCCATTTTTTTATGTTCTTTGTATTGTGATCTAATACACCTGCAACACGGTTACGATCGCCAAATGTAGCAAGGTTAGGTGCAATACCAGTTCCTTTTCCTACACCAGAAGTAGCGTGACATGTGATACAGCTAGTTTTAAATAATGCTTCACCTTGTTTTTCAAGATCGCTTGTAGCTACTTGCTTATCAGAAGCTTTCATTTCTTTGACCCAATTATCGAAATCTGCTCTGCTTAAAGTTTTTACTTTAAAGTCCATTAATGCATGTGAAGGACCACAAAGTTCAGCACATTTACCATAGAATACACCTGTTTCAAGGTCTTTTGATTGTTTATCGAATTCTAAGAAAAATTTGTTGACGTTATCAACATTTGTATCCATTTTTCCCCCGATAGCAGGAACCCAGAATGAGTGTTTTACGTCTCCTGAAGTGAGGTTGAAGTAAACTTTTTCACCTGTTGGTACTACCAATTCTTGGGAAGTAACAATTCCTTCGTTAGGATATTCAAATTGCCACCAATATAATTTTGCAGTTACATTGACAGTAACAGCTTTGGCATGACCATCAGCATCTTTTGCATCCATCGCTTTTGTATCAGCGAGTTTATAAGTAAGAGCAACTGTTGGTACAGCTAATATTAGAAGTAAGATAATTGGAATAGCAGTCCAAATAACTTCTAGAGTAGTACTACCTTCTACTTGCTTAGGAATAACATTTTCTCCAACTTTTTTGCGTCGGAATCTGATAAGTGCAAGTACATAGATTACTACTACTACTAAGATTACGAGCGTCATAATTGCAGTTGATAAAAGCATTAGATTATGTTGATCTTTGGCTACTTCACCTGCTGGAGATAAAGTTGATAAATAATCTTTACCACAACCAGAAAGGAAAACAATAAGTGCTGTTAACATTGCAAAAATACGCCACTTTTTAAGCCCTTTCATCATAGCTTAATTAAACCCCTCTTTCTTTGTTGTATTTCATGTGTAACCAGGACTGTGGTTGTTCTATATGAATTCTTATAAAGAAAGAATTCCAACGTTAGCTAAAGACGGAAAAGATAATCATTGAAACAAATAAAATAGTCATATAGTTCAAAGAATAGATGAACATTTTGTTTGCCCATTTCAAATCGTCTTTGGCTTTAAAACCTGATATTGCGAGTATGAACCAGCCTAGATTCAATGTAGTTGCAAGAATGATAAATCCTAAACCTAGCTTCATTAATAAAAACGGTAGTGGAAATAACAGTACTATCCAAATTAGCATAGACTTTTTCGTTCTGTTAAAGCCTTTAACAACAGGCAACATCGGTATTCGTGCAGCCCGATATTCTTCTGTTCGCTTCATTGCAAGTGCATAAAAATGCGGTGGTTGCCAAGCGAACATAATACAGAATAATGCAAAAGTACCTGAACCTAATGAAGGATCAACAGCAGCCCAGCCGATAACTGGAGGAATTGCACCGGATATACTTCCCACAATTGTGTTACTTACAAATCTTCTTTTTGACCACATTGAATATAAGACGACATAGCTTATAATTCCCGCAAGACCCCACACACCGGCAGCAAATGATGCCATAAATAACAAAATTTCACCCACAAATAGAAGGACGAGTGCTGTTGTCATTACAAATCGAGGAGTGAATCTACCAGTAACTGTTGGTCTTGACTTTGTACGCGTCATCACAGGATCTATATCTTGGTCTATATAATTATTCATCGCACCAGAACCTGCAATAATGAAAGCTGATCCTACTATTGCATAGAACATTATATCCAATTCCTGTAAGAAGTGTCTGTCTGTAAATTGAAATGCTAACCAAAGCCCTGTAAAAGCGGTTACTAAATTTGAATTAACGATTCCAATTTTGATAAGTGCTAGGAAATCTTTCACAAAGGAACTTGTATCTGGCTCACTATTTCTACTGGTAGTAAGTACCCGACTATTAGACATTATACCCTTCCTTTCAATTTGATAAGCATATCCTGTTAATCCTACTATAACTAAAATCTGTAATTATTTCTAGACGAAAAGTTAAATTTCGTGTAGAGGAAAAATAGGGAACAGGTAGCTCTATTACAACATATCTATAGTAAATCATTTTATCTCTAAATATTGTGAAAGTTATGAAACGAAATTATGAACAATTTGTGAAATCGCTTGCATATAAAAAAAGTCAATACTTTTTACAAGTTGTATTTTAGCTATATTTTCGATATTATCAAAATTGCAGGTATCGCTAAAATATGATTACTATATTCAAAGTAGGTGTCAATTATATGCAACAAAGTAAATACATGAAATGGTTTGCTGTTGCTGCAACACTTGGAATGGTGCTCATTTTGTTGGGCGGGGCACTCGTTACAAAAACGGATAGCGGTATGGGCTGTGGAAGAAACTGGCCCGATTGTAACGGTTCTTTAATACCAAAACATATTACAACTGAAGTACTTATTGAATTTTCTCATCGCGTAGTGACTGGCTCTGTATCCATTTTAATCTTCATTTTATCTTTTTGGTCTTGGAGAAAGCTTGGACATGTTCGCGAGGTAAAATTTCTATCCTTTATGGCCTTATTCTTTTTAATAGCACAAGCTTTAATTGGTGCTGCACAAGTGCTTTGGGGACAAGGTGACTTCATCTTAGCATTACATTTTGGTATTTCTCTTATTTCTTTTGCTGCGGTATTATTGCTAACTCTAATTATTTTTGAGGTTGATCAGAAGTTTAATGTAAACAGCATACATATTGGACGTAGATTAAAAATACATACAATAGGAGTAACAATTTACTCATATCTTGTAGTATATACAGGTGCTCTTGTTCGTCATACCAATTCGAGTTTAATCTGTCCAGATTGGCCACTTTGTCACAATAATTCTGTCGGATTACCAGACAACTTTTATGAATGGGTCCAAATGGGACATCGTCTTGCTGCGGCATTAATTTTTGTATGGATATTATTTATTGTAATCCACGCCATGAAATATTATAAGAATCAACGTGTACTATATTGGGGATGGATTATAGCATTTATACTTGTATGTCTACAAGTTATAGCAGGTATAGGTGTTGTCTTAACACGCTTAAATATTATTATTGCTCTATTACACACATTATTTATTTCTCTATTATTCGGTCTGCTATGTTATATGATTCTACTTATTTCTAGAAGCGATCAAAAATAACACAATTAATTTATCATTCTAAAAAAACACGACTTTCAATTGAAAGTCGTGTTTTTCTTTTACACTTTTATTCTATCTCGTTACATTAGCTAGACTACTCTAGTCTGAAAGGGCAGCTTCCACTTTATTTTTAAGATTCCATTTCAATTAGTAAATCTCCCGTTGAAATAGCATCTCCTGCTTCTACAAAGATATTTTTAATCACGCCATCTTTCGGTGCTTGTACAGTTGTTTCCATTTTCATGGCTTCAGTGATTAACAAATGCTCACCACGTTTTACAGGACTACCTGAAGATACAACAACTTTTAATACAGTTCCTGGCATTGTTGCACCAATTTGATTTGCATTTGACGGATCCGCCTTTGGTTTTCGTTCTCCGGCTACTTCAACTGTCATATCTTGAATGACAATTTCACGAGGTTGTCCATTTAGTTCGAAATAAAGCACACGCGTACCATCATGTTGGGCCTCACCAATAGATACTAGTTTGATGATTAAAGTTTTACCTTTTTCAATCTCTACTTCGACTTCTTCCCCTAGTTTTAAACCGTATAAGAAAGTTAGTGTATCTAATACAGAAACATTATCGAATTTCTTAGCCGTTTCCATATATTCTTCAAATACTTTTGGATATAATGCTGAAGCTAATACTTCATGACTTGTAATCGGTCTATTATATTTGTTAAATAAATTATCACGAAGTTCTTTTAAATCTACTGGCTCTAATAATTCCCCAGGTCTTACTGTAATTGGTTTTCGCTCTTTTAATATAACTTTTTGTAATTCTTCTGGGAAACCACCAAAAGGTTGACCTAAGTAACCTTGGAAGAGTTCAATTACTGAGTCTGGGAAATCAATTGTTTTTCCTCGTACTAATACTGATTCCTCATCTAAATCATTTTGTACCATAAATAACGCCATATCGCCAACCACTTTAGAAGATGGCGTTACTTTGACAATATCCCCAAATAGTAAATTTACGCGAGAATACATTTTCTTTACTTCTTCCCAACGGTCTCCTAGTCCAACACCTTTTGCTTGTTGTTGCAGGTTACTATATTGACCACCAGGCATTTCATGAACATAAATTTCAGAATGAGGGCTGTTCATACCACTTTCAAAATCTTTGTAGTATTTACGAACATCTTCCCAGTAGTATGAAAGCTTTTCTATGCCATCGATATTTGCACGTACTTGTCGATTGCTACCTTTCATCGCATAGTACAAACTGTTCGAACTTGGTTGTGAGGTTAAACCAGCCATTGAGCCCAATGCTGTATCAACGATATCAACTCCCGCTTCAGCTGCTTTTGCATATAAGTAAATGCCATTACCACTTGTATCATGAGAATGTAAGTGAATTGGTAAATCAGTTGCTTCTTTTAATTCCGAGATTAATCGATAAGCTGCTTCCGGTTTTAATAAGCCAGCCATATCTTTAATAGCCAAAATGTGGGCCCCAGCTAACTCTAACTCCTTCGCCATATCTTTATAGTACTGCACAGTATATTTTGCTCTAGAATCATCTAGGATATCTCCCGTATAACAAATAGCAGCTTCTGCAATCTTCCCTGCATCTCTTGTAGCGTCAATTGCTACTTCCATACCTTTGATCCAGTTTAAACTGTCGAAAATACGGAATACATCAATACCTGCATCTGCAGAATTATGAATAAATTCTTTAATCAAATTATCAGGATAGTTCTTATAACCAACTGCGTTCGCACCACGCAATAGCATTTGGAATAATACATTTGGTATTTGTTCACGTAATTTAATCAATCGTTCCCATGGGTCTTCTTTTAGGAAACGATATGCAACATCAAAGGTTGCACCTCCCCACATCTCAAGTGAGAAATAATTATCCATAATACGTGCAGTGTCTTCTGCAATTTCATGCATATCATATGAACGAACTCGTGTTGCAAGTAGGGATTGATGCGCATCACGCATAGTTGTATCTGTTAACAACAGATCATCTTGTTCGCGTATCCATTTCACTAAACCTTCAGGACCTCTTTCATCCAAAATCTGTTTTGTTCCTGCTGGAATGGTTTGGAAACGTTCAATTTGTGGTTTATGTGGCTTTGGATAGATTGGCTTTTGTTTTTTCTCGATACCCGGGAAACCGTTAATCGTTACATTACCAATATAGCTAAGTAATTTTGTACCACGGTCACGTGCAGGCTTAAATAAGAATAATTCAGGTGTAGAATCTATAAAACTAGTGTCGAATTCCCCATCAATAAACTTAGGATGTTTTACAACATTCTCCAGAAATGGGATATTCGTTTTAATTCCACGAATACGGAATTCTTGTAGATTTCGATCCATTTTCGCAGCAGCTTCTTTAAAGGTATTACCCCAAGTAGAAACTTTTACTAATAAAGAGTCATAATGTGGGGAGATAACCGCACCTTGGAATCCATTACCAGCATCCAAACGAACACCAAAACCTCCGCTTGAACGATATACCATTAATTTCCCTGTATCTGGCATGAAATTATTTTGTGGATCTTCAGTCGTTACCCGAGATTGAATAGCAAAACCAAATAACGGTATTTTAGATTGTTCTGGAATGTTAATATTGTCCCCATGTAATGTATAACCATTTGCAATATTAATTTGCGCATGGACAATATCGATACCTGTTACCATTTCTGTAATTGTGTGTTCTACTTGAACACGTGGATTTACTTCGATAAAGTAAAAATCATTGCCAGCTACTAAAAATTCCACTGTACCAGCATTAATATAACCGACATTCTCCATCAATTGAACAGCTGCATTACAAACTCTCTCACGCAATTCATGCGAGATTGAATTTGATGGAGCAATTTCAACTACTTTTTGATGACGACGTTGAATTGAACAGTCGCGTTCATATAAATGAACTAAATTACCCTCTTTATCTCCTAAAATTTGTACTTCTATATGTTTTGGATGAAGGATACATTTTTCAACATACACTTCATCAGAGCCAAATGCTGCCTTTGCTTCCGATTTTGCACGATCATATGCTTCTTTCGCTTCTTCTGCATTATGTACAACGCGCATACCACGACCTCCGCCACCAAGAGCAGCTTTAATCATTAATGGGTATTCATATTCTTCTCCAAAAGATAATACCTCTTCTAGAGTATCAACAGGACCATCTGTACCAGGAATAACAGGTATTCCTGCTGCAACTGCCTGTTCTCTTGCTTTTACCTTATCTCCAAACATGTCTAAGTGTTTAAAAGTTGGACCAATGAAAATTATGTCTTCTTCTTCACAACGTTTTGCGAACTCCGAATTTTCAGATAAAAAACCATAGCCAGGGTGGATAGCATCTGCTCCTGACTCTTTTGCGATTTGTAAAATCCCTTCAATATCTAGATATGCATCAATTGGTTTCTTGCCATCCCCAACAAGATAAGCTTCATCTGCTTTATAGCGGTGGAATGAACCGCTATCTTCCCTTGAATAAATTGCAACTGTGTGAATGTTTAATTCTGTACAAGCTCGAAAAACACGAATTGCAATTTCGCCGCGATTTGCGACTAGAATTTTATTAATCGGCATAAAGATCCCCCTAATCAATTATTCTCTTTTTTAACAAGCATGGAGACATTTGCTAGTATCCCCATAGCTAAAGATAACAGAATTACCGATGAACCGCCATAACTAATAAACGGAAGTGGTACACCAGTTAAAGGGATAATACCACTCAATCCACCTACATTGGCGAAAGTTTGAATACCAATCCAACTTCCAATACCTGCAGCAATCATGCGTGCCATCGGATCTTTTGCTTTAATTGCAATACGCATTGCTTTGTATACGATAAAACCTAACCCAAATAATACAATTGCTACCCCCAATGTCCCTAACTCTTCTGAAATAATTGCCAAGATAAAGTCCGTATGTGGTTCAGGTAAATACCCCATTTTTTGTACAGATTGTCCTAATCCTAATCCTTTAACGCCACCTGAGCCAATTGCATAATAACCATTTACAATTTGATATCCAAAAGCATCAGAGTCTTTAAATGGATCGAGATATGCGCTTAATCTTCCCATTCTTTTTTCAGTAAAGAATGAATCTTTGAAAATAAATAGCCCTATTAAACCGACAACTGCTAAACCTATTAACCAACCAATAATCTTACTAAAAGTAGTAAATTTCATGCCACTAGCAGCCATAACTGATAATGCAATCATCGTAATTAAACCAATTGCCCCCAAATCAGGTTCTAATCCTATAAATAGAATAACCGTACCAAAAACCAATAACGGAGGCATAATTGACTCATTAATAATATCTAATTTTCCAGTCTCTTTTTTCTTTGCAAAGAAAGCTGCAAAATAAAGAATTATCCCTAGTTTAGTAAGTTCAGATGGTTGTAAATTTGCAAACCCAAAATTAAGCCAACTCTTTGCACCAGAATTACTTGGACTATAACCAAATAAAAATACAGCAGCCAACAAAGAAAGCATGGTAGCAATAATCAACATCATCATATTTCTATCCTTATAACGCTTATAAGGTATTATTAAACCTATAAAAAAGGTTACAGCCGCAAGCGATAAATTCATCAGTTGCTTTTTATAAAAATAATCCGGCGGTTCTTGTAATCTATTGACAGCCCAGAACATACTTGAACTATAAATCATCACTAATCCAAACAAGCATAATAAAAGATATGTAAAAAACAAAGGGTAGTCAAAATACTTAGCATATTTTTTGAAATAAGTTTTCATATTATTACCTCATTTATCATCTAGCAAAAAAACCCAAACAGCTTTGTGTTTGAGTTTTTTACTTATTTCTCTGTGAATGCATCGTGCAATGCAGACAACTCTTTCTCCAGTGAATCGAGAATTTCCCTTCCCTTATCACGTTCAAGCAAACCTAGTTTAACTGCAAAGTCAATTTCTCGAGATAAACCAAACATTTGCGTATCTAAAACTTCTTCGTACAAAGGGCATTGTGGCATTGTCAAATGTTCCATTTGCACTCTTATTAATCTTGCTATTTTATCCGCATCGGCAATTAGGAGTTCCAATGCTTTCTCCTGATACGAACTTTGTGATTTTGTATCCATGAGGACGCCCCCATTACCTGATATTTCTTCAACTCTATCTTAATAAATTTTATCTTTTGCAAAGAAAAAATGCAAGCATCTATATTTCAAATTGAGAATCATAATATTATTTCTTTCTATCCATTGATAAAAAGCGTTATACTTAGAAGTGAAATGGAACATTGAAGGAGGAAAATCTATGGAATCCATCATTCAAATTAAGGGTGCAGTCAACTTTCAAATTACATTAGATCCTACAGTTTGGATTTTTGATGACCGTAAGCTAGATTTAGAAAAATATTTCATCGAAAAGCCTGAAGAGGTAGATCCTGATGAAGAATATATCGAAAAAGCAGGGAAATTCTGGTCTCGTGAAATTATGGAAGGTGCTACTTTCCCACCAACTTTAAAAACCGAGCGTAAATTTGATCGTAAGGAAATGATGACAGGTACTTTCGGTATAAAAATTGAACCTTTCATTAATAATGCTGAACCAAAAGAAGATGCAACAACTGTTGTATTTGAAACAAACAATGGCGCACAACATCGTCATAGCATTGAAGATGCGAAAAAGTTTATTTTCCAATTTAGTAAAGAAGGTAAAATGCTGAACGAAGATGGTCCTGTCTACTTATTATTAAGAGATGGTTCCAACTACGAAAATCCTATTAAAGGAATCGTAGGAATGCAAGTAGAATAGGGGGGGAATTATTATGCGAGTTAAATGCGTAATCTGTGATACTCTTAGCGAAATCCCTGATTTCTCACCAGTAGCTAAGAAATTACGCAATCGTCCTATTCACACTTATATGTGTCCAACTTGTCACGATCGAATTACAGAAAAGACAAATGCAAGACTTGCTACTGGTAAATTTCGCTTTATCCGAAGTGCAGTTCAGGAAGATGAAGAATTTTAAATATTTCACAGAGCATCCTTTAGGATGCTCTGTTTTTTTGTTTTGGCTATGTTTTTTTGGCTCTGATAATCTTCATTGTTGATTATTTAAGCAAAACTTGGAGTGGAAATGGCGTAGACTCCTGCGGGAAAGCGAGACAGGCGAGACCCCGCACGAAGCGAAGCGTAGGAGGAGGCTCACCGCCCGCCCGCGGAAACCGAAGCCCTTTTCAAGTTTATCAACAGCGTAATTTAACATAGCCTTTTGTTTAAAAAAGAGATTTTTTAAAAAGTGGAGGATATATTTTCAATAAAGCCCTTTCGTACTAGAGAAAGGATAAAGTGCTTTTTGCTTCTGATGTTACTCTTCGTAATGATAATTTACTCTTTCTGCTAGCTTTCTCGTTATAAAAGGAGTTGTCCAAAATGGACAACTCCTTATCTTTATGAAGCAGCTTCTCTTTTCTTATCTCTACGCAAACGAACTTTATAGACGATTAGTACTAAAGCTGCAACTATTAATCCTTCAACCATTGGTAAGAAGAATGCTAAAAAGGTTAATATGATACATCCAAAGAACAAGAAAACATAAATCACAGCAGTTTGCCATTTTTTTAATGCTGATCTTGCAAATCCAAGATGATACACAATTGCAGTTAATACGAAGATAACAGCTAATAAAATATAGCCTGCTACCGTATAGCTTGGTGCATTCTCATAAATATAACGAGCAACACCTGACATACGATTAAATACTTGATCATGTCCATCTGTAGAAGTAGATGTAGCGACTTGCATAAAATTCAGTTTCAATAATAAACCGGACTTAAACAAGATATCTCCCTTCCTCTCGACCCGCGAGAATAATTACTAATTATTCAGCGCTACGTTGTTTTTTTGCAGCTTTTTCACGTTCGTTTTTGTTAAGAATTTGTTTACGAAGACGAATAGACTCTGGTGTAACTTCTAAATATTCATCATCGTCTAAGAATTCTAATGCTTCTTCAAGTGTTAAGATTTTTGGTGTTTTAATAACGTTTGTTTGGTCTTTTGTAGCTGAACGAACGTTTGTTTTTTGTTTCATTTTAGTGATGTTAACAGTAATGTCATTATCACGAGTATTTTGACCTACAATCATACCTTCGTAGATTTCAGTACCTGGTTCTACGAAAAGTACACCTCGGTCTTCAATTTGCATCATACCGTAAGTAGTAGCTTTACCAGTTTCCATAGAAACTAGGGCACCATTACGACGACCACCTACACGGCCAGTAGCAACTGGTTGGTAAGAATCGAATGTATGGTTAATAATACCGAAACCTTTAGTTAATGACATAAATTCAGTTGTGTAACCAATCAAGCCACGAGCTGGCACCATGAAGATTAAACGAACTTGTCCATTACCTTCATTGACCATATCTTGCATTTCACCTTTACGATCTCCAAGTGATTCGATGATAGAACCTACAGAATCTTCAGGTACATCGATTTGTACACGTTCTACTGGTTCACATTTAACGCCATCAATTTCTCTAATAATAACTTTTGGTTTTGATACTTGTAATTCGTATCCTTCACGACGCATGTTTTCAACAAGGATTGATAAGTGAAGTTCACCACGTCCTGAAACTGTCCATGCATCTGGAGAATCTGTTGGTTCTACACGTAAAGAAACGTCAGTTTGTAATTGAGAAAGTAATCGTTCTTCAATTTTACGTGAAGTTACCCATTTACCTTCGCGACCTGCGAATGGAGAATTATTTACTAAGAAAGTCATTTGTAAAGTTGGTTCATCAATACGCATTGGAGGAAGTGGGTCTAGGTGATCTTGTGGACATACAGTTTCACCAACGTTAATTTCTTCCATACCAGATACAGCGATTAAATCACCTGCATATGCTTCTTGAATTTCTTCACGTTTTAAACCGAAGAAACCAAACATTTTCGTAACACGGAAATTTTTCACTGAACCATCAAGTTTTGCTAGAGATACTGATTGCCCTACAGCGATAGTACCACGGAATACACGACCGATACCAATACGACCAACGAAGTCATTATAATCAAGTAATGCAACTTGGAATTGAAGAGGTTCTTCACGAGTATCAGCTGGTGCTGGGATGTGACTGATAATTTCTTCGAATAAGCATTTCATGTTTTCTTCTTGTTTAGCTGGGTCTGGATCTAATGATGCAGTACCGTTAACGCCTGAAGCGAAAACTACTGGGAATTCTAATTGATCTTCATCTGCACCTAATTCAATAAGTAAGTCGATTACTTCATCAACAACTTCTTCAGGGCGAGCTGAATCTTTGTCAACTTTGTTTACGACTACGATTGGTGTTAATTTTTGTTCTAATGCTTTTTTAAGCACGAAACGAGTTTGAGGCATACAACCTTCGTAAGCATCTACTACAAGTAAAACGCCATCTACCATTTTCAAGATACGTTCAACTTCACCACCGAAATCGGCGTGTCCTGGTGTATCCAAGATGTTGATTTTAGTATCTTCGTAGTGAACTGCAGTATTTTTTGCTAAAATCGTAATACCACGTTCACGTTCAATATCGTTAGAGTCCATTGCACGTTCTTCAACATGTTCATTTGAACGGAATGTTCCTGATTGTTTTAATAATTGGTCGACTAAAGTTGTTTTACCATGGTCGACGTGGGCAATAATTGCTATATTTCTGAGATCTTCTCTTAAATTTGTCATTGTTCCACTCCACATTCTTTTTTCGAGTCCATAACTGTGCTAGTATAACATAAAAAATAGATTTATGTCCTACTTTAGCATGTCTTTTTCAACTTTTTTATTTTTTACAAGTGAAAACCTTGCTAATCTTAGTATTTAGTTCGACAATAGTATTACAATAATTTTTTGGAGGATTGTTATGAATAAAGCAAAAATCGTCATGGCTATCTTTGCTCTTGCAGGGGTTTTAGCTATGTGTTCAATAGGCTGGGCAATAGCTGTAGGAAGTACTTTAGGAATAATCGGAGGCATTGTAGCTGTTTGTGCTGTTTTCGGTTTTGCCTTTAAAACAAAACGTCAATTTAGAGATCAAGGCTTATTATAAAATTAAAAGGTAAGGTGTTTCATCCCGCTACTACAGCACTTTGAACCCTTTAAGCCGATACTGTCTTTTCAGTTTTCGATATAGGTACTATTTTGAGGAAGATAGCTTAAGTTCACCACATCCTGTGATAAAGGATGTGGAGTTCATGTCGTTTGAATCCTCGAGTGGTGACGTACGGAACTGTATATAGTAAAAGGGATTGTCTTCAAAAGTTGGGTTTCTTCAACTTTAAGGACAATCCCTTATTTATTTATTATCATATTTTAGTTGAATATAATGATTAATAATTTCACTGTGAATCGTAGGATTAGCTACGATAAAAGTATCTTGTTTTAATAAGTTAATAGGTTCATTTTTTAAATTACTAGCGATTGCACCTACCTCATTAGCAATCACTACACCCCCTGCAACATCCCAGGGAGATAATCTCATAGATATATATGCATCCATTCTTCCACAAGCAACAGAAACTATTTCTAAAGCAGCTGAACCATATGACCTTGTCCCTCGAACTGTACGAACGAGTTCAATCATTGGCAAATGCTCGATTTTTTTATTAGGCGTCACCCAAGTGGCATTCAATCCAATAATTGCTTTATCTAATGAAATTGCTTCAAGGGGCTTTAACGGAATTTCGTTCATAAAAGCACCCTGTCCCTCTTCTGCAAAGTATAACTGGTCCCTCATAACATCATATATATATCCCAGCTTTCCAACCCCATTAATATAAACACCAATTGAAATGGCAAAATTTCGATGTTGACGGATAAAATTCATTGTTCCATCAATTGGATCAATTATCCATACAACGCCATCCAGTGAATCAATTTTCTCACCCATACCTTCTTCCCCTAAAATTTTGTGTGATGGATCGAATGCCGTAATTTTTTCAATGAAAAATAATTCTGTCTCGCGATCAATATTTGTTACTAAATCATTTGCATCCGCTTTCGTCTCAATTTTCCACTTTTCAGAAAATGAACTTCGTATGCGTTCCCCTGCTTCCATAATGATGGCCTTTGCAAATTCATGAACTTTAGTAATCTGCATAATTTTCTCACCTTTCCTTGAAAAAACGAAGAGCATTTCATTTTTTGTATATTATAACAAAAAAAACACCTGCTTCTCATAATGATAAGCAAGTGTCACCTTAAATTTTTTGCGCTATATCTAGGCGAATGCATGGAATGCCTCCAGTTCCATATGAATTTCAGCCAATCTTGCCTTACTTTGAGCAATTTGCTCTTTATCATTCAATTGCATCGCATCAAATAATGTAGCTAATTCATAATCCACTTCTAAATGAAGACCTTTAATATATTGCTTTTCAAAATCCACTTTACGAATAATATGAACAACTTGTTTCATGCTGATCAGCTCCTTTAATTTGATGGTAAAATGATAAGAAGATGGAATTTTCTGACCATTTTCTACATTATATTCACTGTACGAAGAATGGTAAGTCCTTCTACAAGATTTTTTCCCATTTTTCAAATAAAATAAACATAAAGTTAAAAAAGGAGAGAAAAAATTGACAGTAAAATGGACTAACAAAGACTTTGAAGTCTTTACAACACCCGGACTTGAACAACGTATGTCAGCACTCATCAAGAATGTACGCCCTAAATTTGAAGAACTTGGAATAACGTTTAGTACATACTTTTCTTCGAAAATAGGGGAAGAGTTTTACCCACATGTAGCAAAACATGCAAGACGAAAAGTAAATCCACCTATCGATAGTTGGGTAGCATTTGCACCAAATAAACGTGGGTACAAGGCACTTCCACACTTCGAAATCGGCCTTTTTAAATCGCATATTTTTATCCTTCTTTGTGCCATCTATGAAGCACCTACAAAAAAGGAAATAGCTAACAATCTACTAAATAATATGAATTCTTTCGATGAACTTCCTGAAACTTTTTTTATTACAGGAGATCATTTTGATCCGAATGGTATTCCTCTAATGGATGCAATGAAAGACGGTTCACTCGAAAAACTTCTAACCCGTTTACGTGATGTGAAAAAAGGGGAATTTATGATTGGTCTACAATTACCAAAGGAAAAAACAGTAAAACTTTCCGCAAAAGAATTTGACAAAATAGTTGTAGAAACCTTTGATACATTGATCCCAATTTATAATATTATGGTAAACAAAAAATAATAGTGTAAAAGCAATCGGCTATTTCTCGACTTGAGTAAACCGATTGCTTTTTAATTATCTTCTGCGTTTGCTAATCCCTTTAATAATTGTGCCGTTTTGACTCGTTTTCGTCTGTTTTACAATATCGTAGCTGACATAACCACTTTCTTCTTCAAATTCACGGAAAATAGTTTTCTCTTCTGCCATAGAAGGCACTATTTCTTTTAAACGGCGATACTTTGATAACACTTCTTCACGTTTTACGCCATTTTCATATGCCTTTTCAATTGTTTGAAAAAATGCGATCACATCAACTATTTCATCTGTAGACCAATTGATTGAAAATGGATATGAGTATTCCATAAGATTCCCTACCTTCATCATGGTATTATACCAAATTGTTTCACATTATTATTGTAAACTCTACTGGAAATGGACTGCAACTTTTCCCGTCGTCTGTTAATAGTATATTCCCTGGGAAATGACTTTATTCTATAAAAATATTGTAACGAATATCGGTAACAAGATCGCCCCTATAACTGCAGTCAATGTCATCGAAACCGAGCCCATAGATAATGTTCTTTCTCCATACTCAGTAAGTTTACCTATCCCTATACCATGAGCACTACTCCCCATTGAGATTCCTCTTGCGATTGCGGTGTCAATTTTGCAAATTTTGTAGAGGTATGGTCCGATTATAGCACCAATCATTCCGGTAATAATGACAAACACTGCTGCTAATGTAGGATTACCACCTATTACATTACTAATCTGCATCGCGACAGGAGATGTTATTGATTTTGGAATCAATGTCCTCATATACTCATTTTCTATACGAAATAAAACTGCAAGCGACAAAACACTGCCAACACCTGCTATCATTGCAACTGCAATACCAGTAATAATTGCCTTATAATTTCTTTTGATTAATTCTTTTTGTCTATATAATGGTAATGCTAGACTTACTACAGCGGGTCCAAGGAGTCGATCAATCCATTGACCTCCAACCATATACGTTTCATATGGTATATGAAATATCAACAAAGCACCAACTATGATGATTGCACTTGTAAATACAGGAAATAGAATTGGATGGTAAAAACGTTCATACACTTTTTTCATTAGAAAAAATACAACTACAGTGGATACACAAATAATTATAGCTAGCATATTATGCCCCACCTTTTTGTTGGATATTTTCAAAGCAGGTTTCCTTGAGATTTTCCATTTGAACTTCTTTTTGTTTTTCTAGATGAATTTCTACCATTTGCGTTGTTTTTCCAGAAGCAACTATTGAAACAATTGTACTTACTAAAATGATTCCAATAATGGTCATTCCTTGCCATGATAGCAGTTCAGAATAATTAACGATTCCTACAGTTACAGGTATAAAGAATAATGTCATATAAGCAAGTAATGTCTCTGCTCCACTTGCAATCCAATTTTCAGGAATAACTTTTGTTATTAATAAAATAAATAAAATGACTAGCCCAATAATACTTCCCGGGAATTTAATATGTAAAATTGCCATTAACCACTGTCCAAATTCGGATAATAAATACAAAACTGCTATTTGCCCTATTATTCTTAAAAACATTAATCCGTGTTGTTTCATAACAGAACACCCCTTTATTTTTTAATACATAAAAACTTATCAGAATATTCCGAATCTGTCTACTTCACGTTCGACAATCCACTCCGATATTTAATAAAAAAAGCTAGCCTTTGTAGAATATTCTACAAAAGCTAGCTAAGTACCTAGCAAATATTTAATTAATCTTCTTTGTTTTCATGGGCACGGTCTTTTTTCAAGATTTTTGAAATTAGTTCATATACAAGTGGAACGATTAACAATGTTAAAATCGTTGAACTGATTAAACCACCGATAACAGTAACGCCTACACCTTTAGAAATTAGGCCACCACCTTCAGCACCCATTGCTAATGGAACTAATGCACCGATAGTTGCAATAGCTGTCATTAAGATTGGACGTAACCGTGTTGCACCTGCGTCAAGTATTGCTTCACGCATTGTTTTACCAGCATGTTCCATATGAATGATTCGGTCTACTAATACAATCGCATTTGTTACTACGATCCCTATTAACATCAATAACCCAATCATGGAAGATACACTAATTGTTTCACCTGAAATGTATAAAGCAACAAGTGCACCGATAACTGTAAATGGTAATGAGAATAGGATAGCAAATGGAGCTAATCCTTCACCAAATGTTACGACTAATGTAAAGTATACAATGGCAATTGCAGCAGCAATCGCTAACCCTAATTGAGTGAAGGCTTCTTTCATATCTGCTGTAACTCCGCCCGTATTAACTTCTACATTATTTGGTAAATCTAATTTATCAATTTCTTTTTGAACTCCTGAAGATGCTTTTGTGATATCTTTTGATGTAACAGTTGCTGTTACACTAGCATAAATTTTACCTTTACTACGGTTTACTTGTGTTGAAGTTGTACCTTCTTTAACATCAACAACATCTGACACTTTTACTTTTTTACCTACAGGTGTATCAATCTCTTCATCTAGCACTTCTTGGAATTTATCTGGAGAAGCTGCCTCTTTATGAACATTGACATCCAGTTCTTTACCATCTCTTGTGACTGTTGTTAAAACTTCAGTTTGTGTATTTGGATTAATCGCCATCGCAATTTGTCCTGTTGTTAATCCTAAAACTTTTGCTTTGTCTTGATCAATCACTAATGTTTTTTCGGTGTAATTTTCAGCTAATGAAGATTTAACATCTTTTAAATTATCTTGATCTTTCATAATTTTTTCTATATCTTTTACTACTGGTCTGATATCTTCTACCGTGTTTCCGTAGACTGAATATGAAAGCTCATTACTTGATCCTGAAGATGAGAAGTCTTGGCTCTTCCATGTACCTTTTTGATTAGCATTTTGAACTTCTTTAATAAGTTTTTCTTTTACATCACTAAAGTTTTTCGTATCTTTATCATAGATGACATAGACTAAAGCGCCATTTGATTGACCAGGCATCATTGGATTAGATCCACCGATCGATGATTGGACTGTCTTAACATCCTTTTTATCCATAATCATTTTTTCGATTACTTCTACATCATCAATCACTTTATCACGTGTTTCACCAGGTTCAGGTGTATAAGTTAGGTATACCATTTTTTGTTGATCATCTGGTAAGAAACTAAATCCAACTAATGGTGCTAAGAATAAACTTGCTACAAGAATTACAATCGATCCTATAGAAGTTATTAATTTATGGTCTAATACCCATGATAGAATGCGTTTATAGCCTTTTGCTAATGCACCATGCTCTTCTTTTTTAGTTTGAACTTTGCCATACAGTTCTTTTTTAAATAATGCATGTGCTAAGGCTGGAACAATTGTGATGGCCACTATTAGTGATGCGATCAACGCAAATGCCATCGTTAAACCGAATGGTAAGAATAACTCTCCGACCATACCTCCAACTAATCCAAGTGGCAAGAACACTGCAATTGTTACCACTGTAGAAGATAAAATTGGTCTAAACATTTCAAGAGTAGCTTCACGAATTAAAGCTCTACCATGTAATTTCTCGCCTTCAAGGTAAATTCTTCGATAAATATTTTCAATAACAACAATCGAGTCATCGATTACACGACCTATTGCTACTGTCATAGCCCCTAATGTCATCATATTTAATGAAATATCCATTTGTTTTAATACAGTTACTGCAATTAATAACGACATCGGAATAGATACAACTGAAATAATCGTTGAACGGAAATTTCTCAAGAATAACATGATGATGATGAATGCAAAGATTGCACCGTATAACAATTTGTCAAACATCGTATTCACTGAGTCTTGAATTGGTTGACCTTGGTCTAGTGTTACATCAATGTTCATACCTTTGTTATCTTTTTCGAATTTCTTAGCTTCATCTTTAACATCATTTACTACATTCACAGTATTAGAATCTTGAGATTTTACTACCTGTACAGATATTGCTGGTTTACCATTTGTACGGGAAACAGATTCGACTTCACCAACTACTTTGATGGAAGCCAATTCACCTAATTTTACAAACGGGCTCGCTTGTGGAGCTTGTAGCGCTGCTTGTTCCCCTACTTTACCTTGAGATGCTTGTGCCTGTGCAGCTTGCGCTTGTGCTTTAGCAGCTGCTGAATTTGCACTTGAGCTTTGCATTGTTACGGGAATTTCTAAGTTTTTCAAGTCTTTAATTGTTGTCATTTTACCATCAACAACAACTGATTGTTCTTCATCCTTGAATTGGAACATACCTAATGGAACTTTCGTATCCATTGCTTTTACATATTGCTTAATCGTATCTTCTGTTAAGCCGTATTTCGCTAATTTCTTTTGGTCATAAGTTAGCTCAACTTTATCTACTTGTTGACCAGTTACTGATACAGATGCAACGCCATCAATACCTTCTAATTTAGGTACGAAATAGTTTTCAGTTGTTTTTGTTAAATCTGCAATAGATTGATCCTTATTTGCAACACTTAAAGCTACAACTGGGAAAGCATTGATATTAACACGATCTACAGTTGGCTTTTGAGCAGTTTCTGGAAGTTCTACTTTTTCTAGTACTTCCTTAATATTACTAACTGCTTCTTTCATGTCTGTACCATACTTAAACTCTATTTGTAGACTTGAAGCATTTTGATAGGAATTGGAATAAACAGCTGAAACACCCTTTAGATGATTCACTGCTTTTTCATATGGGATTGAAATATCGTCAGCTACCTGCTCTGGTGTTGCACCTGGATAAACTGTTGTTACCGTTGCAACTGGAATTGTAATATCAGGTAATGTTTCTAACTTCATCTTAAGTCCTGAATATACCCCGGCAACAGCAACAATAATCGATAGTAGCCATACTGCCAGTTTATTTTTCAAAACAAATTTAATAAGCGAGTTCATTCATACACCGTCCTTTTTGACTAATTGGTCACAATTCAATATAATAATGACTAGCTAGTCAAAAGTCAAACCATAGAATAGGAAGAATTATAGAAAGAGTGAAAACATGTCTAAACGTGATCTAATTATTGAAAAATCTATGGAGATCTTATCAGAACGTACAATAGCCTCTACGTCTATCCAAGACATTACCAACGCATGCGGCATATCAAAAGGAGCTTTTTATCTTTCTTTTAAATCAAAAGAGGAACTTCTTATTGCAATTTTTGAGTATATCATCAAAGATATGACATCTAAGTTTCAAAGCATATTAAGTTTACAAGTAGCGCCAAAAGAAAAACTAACACAATATTTTGTATTAGCATTTGAGTTATTCGAAAAAAATTCGACTTTTATCTCAACTCATTTTCGTGAGCTTGTTACTATTGTGGATCAAGATGTGACGGAAAAAATACAAAAACATTTCTTAATTGCTGACAATATGACTTTATTGTTGCTTAGAGAGGCTTATAGTTCCCAGATTGAAGATAGCCAATTTGATTTACTAATATGTATCCGAGGGCTGATGAAAGGTTATGCAGAATTCATTGTATTCCAAAAACAGCCAATTGACTATTATGAATTAAGTAAGCTTTTGGTAAATCGGATTGATATACTTGTTAACGCCAATTTAAAAACATTAATAACAAAAGAAATGTATGAACAAAAAAATCGTCATATCAGTCATATTCAAAAAAATGATATAATCGTTGAAATAGAAAATTGTAAAGAAGATTATGTAAACGATTCTTTTACAATAGATACATTCGATTTAATCATTGAAGAATTACAAAGTGAACATCCTCGTAAAGCATTACTACTAGGTATGTCATCCAATTTAAAAACGAATAACCATTTGAGATGGCTCTCTGTTTTACTAAAGCAATTTTGTGATGAAATGTAAAAAAAGAGCAGCACAACAATTTTGTTGTGCTGCTTTTTTGTTGTTCGTTCTACATGTAACCCCAGATCATTGCAAGCAATGTACCGAATACAGTGATTAAACCAACAACTACTGAGTAAATAATTGTAATGTATAAAGCTTTCTTGTCTTCTGTTTCACCGATATGCATGAACAATACTAACTGTACAATTGCTTGTGCAGCAGCTGTTACAAGTAGAATTGTAATAGCAACACCGTTAGACATATCTTTAAACATTATTACAGTCAATGCTAAGAGTGTTAAAACAAGAGAACCCACAAAGCCCATTACATGCTCTTTTGGAAATAGTTCTTTCATTATTACAACACTCCTTTCAAATAAACAAAGCTGAAGATGAAGATCCATACAACATCAAGGAAGTGCCAGTATAGAGAGAAGATAAATGCTTTATTTGCTGTTTTTGCATTTAATCCACGTTTTTTAACTTGCATTAAGATACTTGATCCCCATAATAGACCGAATGTTACATGGAGACCGTGAGTACCTAGTAAAGTCATCAAAATAGACAGGAAGGCACTTGTTTGAATTGTAGCACCATCATGAATATATGTTAGGAATTCATTAACTTCAACGCCTAGGAAGACTGCACCTAGTAATAACGTTAAAATGTAGAATACCATCATTGCTTTAGTACGTCCAATACGCATTGCGTGAACACCTAAACCAATTAAGAAACTACTAGTTAATAGAGCAAAAGTTTCTACCAATACTGGTGGCATTTCAAATAATTCTTTACCTATTGGACCTGAACCTGTGCGATCAACTAATGAAAAATACACACTAAATAATGTCGCAAAGAGGATTATTTCGGCACCAAGGAAAACCCAGAAACCAAAGATTTTTAAATCATTTTCTTCTGTGCTGTACTCTAATGGGACTGATTTGTTAACTTTTGACATTATTTTTCACCTCTCAATCGACGTTCAGTTGCTTCGATTTCAGCCACTTCAATATAATGACCATCATCTTTTTCAAATGAACGATAAGCCATAAATCCTAATGTTAGAACACCAAATACGATTACTAGAGACCAAACACTAAATACGAAGAAGAATGAGAATAAGAACATTACACCAGCCATCCACATTGGAGCGCCACTGTTGTTTGGCATATGAATACGTTCATATTTGCCTGCTGTAATATCTCTTCCTTCTTTTTTCGCATACCAGAATTCATCTAATTGATTGATTTTTGGTACGATAGCGAAATTGTATTCTGGAACCGGACTATGTGTTGCCCATTCAAGAGAACGTGCATCCCATGGGTCGCCATTTTCATCACGTGGACTATGACGGAAGCTGTAGTAAATGTTATAGCAAATTAACATAAAGCCAACTGCCATTGCAACAGCACCAAGGAACGATACCATACTCAATGGACCATAACCTGTGTCAGCTGAGTATGTGTACATACGACGCGCATAGCCATCTAAACCTAAGATAAATAGTGGGAAGAAGGCTACATTAAAACCTACTACAATAGTCCAGAAAGCTGATTTACCTAATTTTTCATTCAAACGGAAACCAAAGATTTTTGGCCACCAGAAATGATAACCTGCTAATACCCCAAATACTGTACCTGGGATTAATACATAGTGGAAGTGAGCAACTAAGAACATTGTATTGTGATATTGATAGTCCGCACTTGACATTGCAAGCATTACCCCTGTAACCCCACCAATTGTGAAGATTGGAATAAATGCTAATGCCCAAAGCATTGGTGTTGTAAATGTAATTTTCCCGTGTCGCATTGTTAGCAACCAGTTAAATATTTTAACACCAGTTGGAACGGCTATAAGCATAGTTGTAATAGAGAAAATACTATTAACCATTACACCATGTCCCATAGTATAGAAGTGGTGAACCCATACCATGAATGAAAGTAATGAAATACCAACCATACTCATTACCATTGATTTATAACCAAATAAGTTTTTGCGTGAGAATGTTGAGATAATCTCACTGTAAATACCAAATGCTGGTAAGATAACGATATAAACTTCAGGATGTCCCCAAACCCAGAACAAGTTAGCCCAAAGCATATCCATACCACCATCTTGCATAGCAAAGAATTTAGTACCAAATTGACGGTCTAAAGTCATCAATGCAAGTGCTACAGTTAATACTGGGAATGCAAATGTAATAATAACATTTGTAATTAATGCTGACCAAGTGAACATTGGCATTTTCATTAATTTCATACCTGGTGCACGCATTTTCATGATTGTAGCAATGAAGTTAATACCAGTCATTAAAGTACCAAGACCTGCGATTTGTAAAGACCAAGCATAATAGTTATTACCAACGCCAGGGTTAAATTCATTACCTGCTAATGGGAAATAAGATGTCCAACCTGCGTTTGGTGATCCCCCAATTATGAATGATACATTTAATAATCCACATCCAGCTGCGAATAACCAGAAGCTAAGTGCATTTAATCTTGGGAATGCCACATCTCGTGCACCAATTTGAAGTGGTACAACGACATTCATCAAACCTATGATAAATGGCATTGCCATGAATAGAATCATGACTAAACCATGTGTTGTGAAAATTTCATTATAATGTTCTGCGTTAAGCAATTTGTTTTCTGGAACTGCTGTTTGTGCACGCATTAATAATGCATCAATTCCACCTCTAAATAGCATAATCAATGCTACTAAGATATACATGACACCAATTTTTTTATGGTCAACAGTAGTAAGCCAGTTTTTGTAAAGCCAGCCCCACTTTTTGAAGTAGGTCAAACCGACAACAATGGCAATAGCGCCAACAACGATACTAATTGCTGCACCCAAAATCATCGGCTCTTTCATCGGAGCGAATAATTCTTCCATGTTCATGTGTGTAACTCCTTTCTTGCCTCATTTCTATTATTAAAAAATTGAAGCGATACCTTATTATTTAGACATATCCATGCCTTTCATATCCATGCCTTTCATATCACCCATGTGATCCATATTGTGTGAATCATTTTTGTGTGACTCACCATGTTTGCTCATGTCCATTTCTGGAGCTGGTCTGAATGATAAGTGTGTAGAAGAGAAACTTTCACGTCCTACAAATGGTGTTTTTAATAATTTATTGAATTTTGCTTCAGTTAGTTTTGGTTCATTTGCTTTTACATCTTTTACCCATTTGTCAAATTTATCTTGTGACATTGCTTGAGTTTCAAATTCCATTTGCGCAAAACCTTCACCACTAAAGTTAGAGTTACGCCCCATATACGACCCTTCTACATCCGCAGCAAGGTGAAGTTTATTTACCATATCACTCATGGCATATTTTTGACCGGCTAACTGTGGAATCCAGAAACTTGTAATTGGACCAAATGAATATAATCTAAATTCAATTGGACGATCTGTTGGGATATTTACATAATTAACTGTTTCAATATTTTGTTCTGGATAGCTAAAGTGCCATTTCCAATTTGAAGATGATGCATAAATAACAAGCGGTTTTTTGTTGTCATAACCTGTTTGTTGATGTTCAACTTTTGATGTTGTAAATACCGTTACAATAGATAAAACTGTTACTATAATAATTGGAATAACAGTCCATGTAATTTCTAACTTTGTACTACCCTCTTCATGTGGCGGTTCATAACCTGCTGGTTGTTTAGATGCACGATATTTCGACAACATGAAGATAAACAATACATATACAACCAATAAGATAAAAGCCATCACTATTATAGAAAAGATGATTGTATCTGATAAAGTTTTCGCATTTGGCCCTTTTGTATCGAATACCATTAATGGTTGACATCCAGATAATATCATTGTCATGAACGCCATTACAGCAGGCATAATAAGCACTTTTTTCTTCATAATGTACTCCCTTCTCAAAAAACAATTAAAACAACTGTCTTTCTAAAATCTATTGAATTAGCTTTCTGATTGAAGATTGCTACAGTTATAGGTATGTGAGCATATGAAATTCACTCAATGGTTTAATAGCTACTTTCATATGAACGGACATTAGTTAACTATTCTCACATTCTATACAGTGAAAATCAGGCACCCAAGTTTTCGCACCCTTTTCTCCTGAGGATTTTCAATCTTTCACTCAATCCATTTGAAATTATACCTCCTTCTTCTTAATAAAAAAATAAAAATTACTCAAATACAGCAATTAATTTGTCGTATTTTGAACTTTTTGTGGACATAATTTGTATAAAATGTGTACACACTTTAAATTTTAGCCTAATTAATTACAAAAAAACCTACAATAAACAATTAAATTCTAGTAAATTATATTTATTCTCTTATTTTCCAAGTAGTGCTGCTTACATTTTCTGAAAAGAGAAAATCACCTCCAACGTGTTCAACGTTAAAGATGATTTTATGTCATTTCAATCGATTATTTTTTCAATTTGAAAAGGGAATCATAAAAAAAATTAACTCTAAACATTCAATTTTTATAATGCAGGAGCCGATCCTCCATCAATATTTACAGCAGTACCATTTACATAGGAAGCTGCATCAGAAACTAGAAATGTAATCACATTAGCC
The DNA here is from genome assembly GCF_044359855.1 of Rummeliibacillus pycnus. Taxonomy (GTDB): domain Bacteria; phylum Bacillota; class Bacilli; order Bacillales_A; family Planococcaceae; genus Rummeliibacillus; species Rummeliibacillus pycnus_A. The sequence continues at coordinate 3,449,191 of NZ_CP132291.1, read as the reverse complement.
GCTTCTTCTGTATCCCCTATACGTCCAAGAGGAATCGACTTACCCATTTTTCTTGAATACTCTTCCCAAGTCAACTCAGGAGCTTCAGTTTGCCATTTACGTTCAATTTGTTCACTGCGAATTAATCCTATGCAAACCGTATTGACTCGTACATTCATTGTCCCTACATCTTTACTCATCGCCTTGGTTAAAGCCATTCCTGCAGCACGGCTAACCGTTGTTGGTAGTGAAGATTTTGATGGTGTTTTGCCAAACACTGCTGTGACATTTACAATAGCGCCTCCACCTGCTTGTTCCATGTGAGGCAATGCTGCTTTTGATGTATAAATTGCCCCAAATAATTTTAAATCTAAATCACTTTTCCAGAAATCCGAATCCACTTCTAAGAAAGATTGGGCTGCTGAAGTACCAGCATTATTGACCAAAATATTTAACTTACCAAATTTCTCAACTGCTTTTGCAATGACATTTTGACAATCTTCTTCTTTTGTAACATCTGCTACTACAGTTAACACATCTTTACCTGTTTCATCTAATATACTTTTAGCGGCTTCTTCAAGTGCTGATGCTGTTCTAGCGCAAATAACAACATCTGCACCTTCTGATGCTAATTTTAATGCAGTTGCAAGACCAATGCCTTTACTAGCACCCGTTACAACTGCAACTTTTCCTTTTAAGCCTAATTCCATTTTCCATCTCTCCTAATATTCAAATATTATTATCCTAGTTTACCCTATCTTTCTTCTAACAAGAAAAAAACATAAGATAATTATGACTAATTTGATAATTCTGATTATTCAAATCTATCCTTGCATGAATAAAGGAGTAGTTCGCCATTATGTTTTTATCGAAATGTTCGTATTTAAAAAACGAAAATAGATTTTTGCAATTTATTCAAATAAATGTTTTTAAAATTTTTTATAAAAAAACCTCTTAAGATACATAACTGTATCTTAAGAGGTTTTTTGATTTCAATTATTTTTTAGCAACAATGTGAATTGGGTTACCAAGAGCTACTTCGGCAGTTTCCATTGTAATTTCACCTAAAGTTGGGTGAGCATGAATTGTCATTGCTACATCTTCAAGTGTCATACCAGCTTCGATTGCTAATCCTATTTCAGCGATCATATCAGATGCACCAGCACCGATAATTTGACCACCAATTAGTAAGCCATCTTCTTTACGAGCAACAAGTTTTACGAAACCTTCTGTTTCGTTCAATGCTAATGCACGACCGTTTGCAGCAAATGGGAATTTACCAGTAGTTACTTCAAAGCCTTCTTCTTTAGCTTGATCTTCTGATAAACCTACAGTAGCCATTTCAGGATCTGTGAAGCAAACAGCAGGGATTGCAAGATAATCAACAATTGATTTTTCTCCAGCGATTGCTTCAGCAGCTACTTTTCCTTCATATGAAGCTTTGTGAGCTAGTTGTGGTCCAGCAACGATATCACCGATAGCATAAATATTTGGTACGTTTGTGCGACATTGTTTGTCAACTTTTAAAAGTCCACGTTCAGCAAATTCAATACCAACTGCTTCTAAGCCCATTTCATCCGTATTTGGACGACGACCTACAGTTACTAATACGTAATCTGCTGCTACTGCTTTTGCTTCGCCATTTACTTCATATTTTACAGTTACGCCTGTTTCAGTTTCTTCAACACCTTGTGCTAAAGCTCCTGTTTCAATTGTAACACCTTTTTTCTTAAGACCTTTTTTAACGATAGCTGTCATTTGTTTTTCAAAGCCAGCAAGGATATCTTTGCCACCTTCAAGGATTGTTACTTGAGAACCTAGGTTAGCATAAGCAGAACCAAGTTCAGTACCGATGTATCCTCCACCAATAACAACAAGTTTTTCAGGTACTTCTTGTAATGAAAGTGCGCCTGTTGAATTTAGCACACGATTTGAAAATTTAAATGTTGGAATTTCAACTGGACGAGAACCAGTTGCGATAATTGCATTTTTGAAATTGTAAGTTTGAGCTGAGTTTTCAGTAATCACTCGTAATGAGTTAGCATCATGGAAATAAGCTTCACCTTTTACAACTTCAATATTGTTGCCTTTTAATAATCCAGCAACACCGCCAGTTAATTTTTTAACAACAGAATCTTTGAATTCTTGTGCTTTTTTGAAATCTAATTTCACTTCTGGAACAATTACACCCATATCTTCTGAATGTTTAGCTTGTTCAAAGCGGTGACCTACAGAGATTAAAGCTTTTGATGGGATACAACCTACGTTTAAGCATACGCCACCTACGTTTTCACGTTCAACAACTGTAACTTTTTGTCCAGTTTGTGCTGCACGGATTGCTGCTACATATCCACCAGGACCAGCACCGATGACAATTGTATCTGTTTCGATTGGAAAATCTCCTACTACCATTTTTATTACGCCTCCATTAATAATAGTTCCGGCTCACTTAACAAACGTTTAATATTATTTAACGCATGTTGAGCAGTCGCACCATCGATCATTCTATGATCAAAGCTCAATGATAATGCTAACACAGGTGCGGCTACAATTTCACCATTTTTTATTACAGGTTTTTCTGAAATTCGACCAATTCCTAAAATTGCTACTTCAGGATGGTTTATTACTGGAGTAAACCATTGCCCACCTGCTGAGCCGATATTTGTGATAGAGCAAGATGCACCTTTCATTTCGTTAGGTGCTAATTTACCTTCACGAGCTTTTGTTGCTAATTGGTTTATTTCATCTGATACTGCAAATACAGATTTGCGGTCAGCATGTTTAATAACTGGAACTAGAAGACCTTTATCAGTATCAGCTGCAATACCAATATTATAATAATGTTTTTGTATAATTTCTTGTGTTGCGTCATCCAAAGAACGGTTGAATTCTGGGAAATCACGCAAAGTACTTACTAATGCTTTTACGACATAAGGTAAGTAAGTTAATTTTATACCTTTTTCAGCAGCAATTTCTTTGAATTTTTTGCGATGTGCAACTAATTCTGTAACATCCACTTCATCCATTAATGTAACATGTGGAGCAGTTTGTTTAGAATGAACCATTGCTTTTGCAATAGCACGACGCATACCAGACATTTTCTCACGAGTTTCTGGGAATTCACCTTCAAACTCAACAGGTGCTGCTGCCACTTCTGTTACCGGTGCTTCTTCAGTTACTTTTGTAGCTTCAACTTCTGCAACAGCAGGTTTTGCACCACCGTTTTTAAATGCTTCGATATCTTCTTTTAAAACACGACCATTTTTTCCTGTGCCTGTAACTTGTTTAATATCTACGCTGTTTTCACGAGCAAATTTGCGTACTGAAGGCATTGCAATTACTCTAGCTGTCGGATTAATTTCTGTTTCTTGAACTGCAGCAGATTCAGCAGCTTGCACAGGTTCTTTTTCAACTTCTTTACCATCTTCAGCAGTTGCTTGAACTTGTGCTTCTGTTTCAGATGTATCTTCTCCCTCATCTTTATGACCGTGAAGTTCAAGTTCTTCGTATCCAGGAGCATCAATTTCTAGAAGTACTGTACCAACAGTTGTTAAAGTACCTTCTTCTACAAGTACCTTTTCAATAGTTCCTTCAACTGGAGATGGAATTTCAACTACTGCTTTATCATTTTGTACTTCTGCTAAAACTGTATCTTCTTCGATTTTATCACCTGGTTTAACGAACCATTTTACGATTTCTCCTTCATGGATTCCTTCTCCAATGTCAGGTAAGCGGAATTTATAAGCCATTTCAGTCACATCTCCTTTGTGTAAGTAAAAATTAAAACTCTAAAACTTTTTTAGCTGTTGCAACAATATCTTTTGAGTTTGGTAACCACACAGCTTCTGCTTGCGGGAATGGATATACAGTATCTGGTGCTGTTACTCGAAGAACTGGTGCTTCAAGGCTTAAAATAGCACGTTCTGTAATTTCACTAACTACATTTGCTGCAATACCTGCTTGTTTTTGAGCTTCTTGTACAACGATTGCTCGCCCTGTTTTTTCTACAGAAGCAATAATTGTTTCAATATCTAATGGTTGAATTGTACGTAAATCAACAACTTCTACTGAATAATTTTCTTTTTCTAATGCTTCAGCAGCTTTTAATGATTCATGCACCATTGCGCCGTAAGCAAAAATAGAAAGATCTTTACCTTCACGTTTTACATCTGCTTTTCCAAGAGGAATTGTGTAAGATTCTTCTGGTACCTCTTCACGGAATGAACGATAAAGTTTTAAGTGCTCTAAAAATACGACTGGGTCATTATCACGAATTGATGAAATTAAAAGACCTTTCGCATCATAAGGAGTTGATGGAACAACTACTTTTAAACCTGGTTGTGATGTTACTAAACCTTCTAAACTATCTGAGTGCATTTCAGGTGTATGTACACCACCGCCGAATGGTGAGCGGATTGTAACAGGTGCTCCAAGACTACCTCCCGAACGATATCGCATACGTGCTAATTGTCCGCAAATTGAGTCCATTACTTCATATACGAAGCCGAAGAATTGAATTTCAGGAATTGGGCGGAATCCTTGCAAGGCAAGACCAATTGCAAGACCACCGATACCAGATTCAGCAAGAGGTGTATCGAATACACGATCCTCACCAAATTCTTTTTGAAGACCTTCAGTAGCACGGAAAACCCCTCCGTTAACACCTACGTCTTCACCGAATAATAGCACTTTTTCGTCATCTTTTAATTCACAACGAAGTGCGTCTGTAATTGCTTGAATCATTGTCATTTGTGCCATCGGTTACTTCGACTCCTTCTCTGTGTAGATTTCATATTGTTCTTGTAGGTTATATGGTAAATCGCCATCATTCATATTTCGGATAAGATCTGTAACTTTTTGTTTTGGTGCTTCATCCGCTTTTTTGATAGCAGCTTTAATTTCTTCTTTCGCTTTTTCAATCACTTCAGCTTCTTTTTCTTGACTCCATAATCCTTTTGCTTCAAGGAAATTACGGAAACGAACGATTGGGTCTTTCTTTTCCCATTGAGAATCAGTTTCTGAAGTACGGTAACGTGTTGGATCATCGCCCGCCATTGTATGTGGACCATAACGGTAACATACCGTTTCAATTAATGATGGGCCTTCGCCTGCGATTGCACGTTTACGAGCATCACGAGTTGCTACATAAACTGCTAATGGATCCATACCATCTACTTGAATACTTGGTATGCCTGCTGCAATCCCTTTTTGAGCGATTGTTGAAGCAGCTGTTTGTAATTCTCGTGGTGTAGAAATTGCGTATTGGTTGTTTTGTACAATGAAAATTGCTGGTGATTTGAAAGCACCTGCAAAGTTAATTCCTTCGTAGAAATCACCTTGTGATGAACCACCATCACCTGTATATGTTACGGCTACTGCCTTTTTACCGCGTTTTTGAATACCTAGTGCAACACCCGCAGCTTGAACGTATTGAGCACCAATAATAATTTGTGGTGAAAGTACATTCACATCTTCAGGAATTTGACCGCCTACAAAATGTCCACGAGACCATAGGAACGCTTTCCAAAGTGGAAGACCGTGCCACACGATTTGTGGTACATCTCGGTAACCAGGTAGAATATAATCTTCTTTTTCAAGAGCATAATGTGAAGCGATTTGAGAAGCTTCTTGACCAGCAGTTGGTGCGTAGAATCCTAGACGTCCTTGACGGTTTAATGAGATGGAACGTTGATCTAAAATACGAGTAAAGACCATACGACTCATTAATTCTACCAATTCTTCATCCGATAACTGTAGGTCTACCTCCTCGTTTACGATTTCCCCTTTTTCGTTTAAAATCTGGAACATTTCAAATTTCTCTTCGATCTCGTGTAAATTAGCTACTGGATCGAATTGTTGAGCTTGTTTAGAAGCCATGTTATCACATCTCCTTCATATCTGTATTATAATCTTATTACATAATTAGTAATACAACAACTATTATTTACAGTATACTGAATAATAATTTCTCGGTCAATCCTAGCATTCATAATAATTAAATTATGTTATTACAAACCTTATTCAATTGCTGTATTATATAGTTTTTGTAATCTGTAATATAAAACAGTGGCACTTTTCCGTTCTTTACTAGCACAGTTTTTACAACTTTAATTATTACCTTTTCTTTCGTTTCTAAAACAATCTTTTCTTCTTAATTAATTTCTTTTCGTTGAATGAACAGTTTTGTACGTTATAATGAATTAGGAACTTTTTTTGAAAGGAAGAGTACAATGATTTTAATGCACGATATTATTCGAGATGGTCATCCAACATTACGCGCAGTTGCAAAAGAGATGACTTTTCCTCTAACAATAGAAGAAAAAAAGTTTGGTGAAGATTTACTTCAATTTTTAATTAATAGCCAAGACCCTGAAATTGCAGATAAACACGGATTACGTTCTGGAATTGGTATTGCAGCACCACAAGTTAATGTATCTAAAAGAATGTTTGCATTACATTTACCAGATCCTAAAGGAAAACAAATTAGTATGGTCGTTGTCAATCCGAAAATCGTCAGCCACTCAGTTGAAGGATCTTATGTATCCGTTGGAGAAGGTTGCCTATCTGTTGACCGTGATGTACCTGGTTATGTACCACGTCATGCACGTATTACAGTAAAATTCTTTACTCTCGATGGAGAAGAAAAGAAAATGCGATTAAAAGGCTTACCTGCTATTGCATTCCAACATGAATTAGACCACTTGAATGGAATTATGTTCTACGATCATATTAATATGGCCAACCCATTCGCAGAAATTCCAAATGCAAGTCCATTAGAAGATTAAATAATAAAAAGCTGTTCAATCCATTACGTAAAATATGGATTGAACAGCTTTTTCTATTTTTTTAACATAATCCTAACTTTCTCATAGCTTTTGATAGACCATCATCATCAACATGGTCTGTCACAAATGTGGCTACTTCTTTCGCCTTTTCATGACCATTTCCCATAGCTACGCTTGTTCCCACAGCTTTTAACATTTCAATGTCATTAAGACCGTCACCAAAAGCAATCGCATCTGTTATATCGAAATCCGTATGATTTAAGAACTGTTTTATACCATACGCTTTCGATACATCGTGATTAATAACATCTACTGAATATTCATGCCAGCGGATTAGTTTTAACTCTGGATATAATGTCGCATATTGCTTTTCTTCTTCTTCATCAACATATAACAAGATCTGATAAGTATCTGAGTGCTTATAATATTCTTCATTAGCTTCTGGCATTGGATAAAATAATGAGTCCATGCTTACCCGTACTTTTGGGTTATCTTTTGTTGCTGAAGTCATTTTTAAATGGTCTAAATAGACAATCGGACTATTTTCGTGTGTTGCTTGAGCTACTAGTCTTTCAACTGTTTTGATTGGAATAGGACGCTTGGATATAACACGCCCTTTATAAACGACATATTGTCCATTAAAGCTAATATATGAGTTTAAACCAAGTTCATCTAAAACAGGTTTTAAAAAGAAAGGAGAACGACCAGTTGCAATTGCCACCTCATGCCCATTTTCTTTTGCCTGCTGAATCGCTTTATACGTTGACTTTGGAAGCTTCTTTTCCGAATCATACAGTGTTCCATCAATATCAAAAAACAATATTTTCTTTTTCATACTTATTACAAACCTTCTTTCTATAATTTAACTGTTAAGTAAATCATCTTTACATTTATTGGTTAATTTAGTATAATAACTTTAAGGAGTGATACGCCATGTTCAAACGTCTTAAAAAACAATTGTTAAAAAGGCTTCGTGGCTTACTCGAGAAAAAATCGATCGCTTAAAGTTACTTTGCCCTTCATATTTTGGAGGGCTTTTCTTTATTTTAGTTTACCTACATGATAATATAAAGAAAATGCAATTATTTTGAACGTATTAAAGGAGAGCAAAAAAATGATTTACAAAGTTTATTACCAAGAAAATGTGCTTGAAGTACCAGTTCGCGAAAATACTAAAAGCTTATACCTTGAAGCTGAGGACGTACGTGAAGTACGTGAAAGACTTCAAGGCCGTGGTTACAACATCGAATTTATTCAATTGCTTGAAGGAAACTATTTAGAATACGAACAAGCAAGTGAAAATTATAAATTGGAGAATCTCTAATTTAATGAAGTTTGTAAAAAATGACCAAACTGCGGTTTTCGCACTCGGCGGACTGGGCGAAATCGGCAAAAATACGTATGCAGTTCAATTCCAAGATGAAATTATCTTAATTGATGCAGGTATTAAATTCCCTGAAGATGATCTTCTAGGAATCGATTATGTAATCCCTGATTACACTTATCTTGTAAGAAATGTCGATAAAATTAAAGGTCTTTTTATTACTCATGGTCACGAAGACCATATTGGTGGTATTCCATATTTACTTCGCCAAATTAACATTCCTGTTTATGGTGGTAAATTAGCTCTTGGATTGTTACGCAACAAATTGGATGAGCATGGTTTACTTCGCCAAACAAAACTTATTGAAATTAATGAAGATGACGTGATTAAATTCCGTAAAACTTCTGTTAGTTTCTTTAGAACAACACATAGTATACCGGATGCATTCGGCATTGTTGTGAAAACACCCCCTGGTAATATCGTGCATACTGGTGACTTCAAATTTGATTTCACTCCAGTTGGGGAACCAGCTAACTTAACGAAAATGGCTGAAATCGGTCGTGATGGCGTTCTTTGCTTATTGTCAGATAGTACAAACGCTGAACGTCCAGAATTTACAATGTCTGAACGTAAAGTTGGGGAAAGTATCGATGAAATTCTTCGTAATGTAGAATCACGTATTATTTTCGCAACATTTGCTTCTAATATTCACAGATTAAAACAAGTTACAGACGCAGCGGCTAAACATGGCCGTAAAGTAGCTGTTTTTGGTCGAAGCATGGATAATGCAATCAATATCGGTCGCGAATTAGGATATATTACTGCACCTAAAGAAACATTCGTTGATGCACAAACTTTAAATCGCTTACCTGCAAACGAAGTTATGATTTTATGTACTGGTAGCCAAGGTGAACCGATGGCAGCACTTTCTCGTATTGCTAATGGTACACATCGTCAAATTCAAATTCAACCTGGCGATACAGTTGTATTCTCATCTTCACCAATTCCTGGTAATACAATAAGTGTGAACAAAACAATTAACTTGTTATACCGTGCAGGGGCTGAAGTTATTCATGGTTCATTAAATAACATCCACACTTCAGGTCATGGATCTCAACAAGAGCAAAAGCTAATGTTACGTTTAATTAAACCAAAATTCTTCATGCCAATTCACGGTGAATATCGTATGTTGCGTATGCATGCAGGTTTAGCTGAAGATTGTGATGTTGATCTTAATAATACTTTTATCATGGAAAATGGTGAAGTACTTGCTCTAAGTTCTAATGAAGCACATGTTGCTGGTCGTATCCCTTCAGGTTCTGTGTATATCGATGGTAACGGCATAGGAGATATCGGTAATATTGTATTACGTGATCGTCGTATCCTATCAGAAGAAGGTCTTGTCATCGTTGTAGTAAGCGTGGATATGGAACAACAAAAAATGGTTGCTGGTCCAGATATTATCTCACGTGGTTTCGTTTATATGCGAGAATCAGGTATGATGATAAACGAAGCACAACAAATGCTAAATAAGCATTTACAACAAACATTGCACGAAAAGACACCTCAATGGTCAGAGTTGAAAAACGAAATCACGGATGTCTTAGGACCATACTTATTCGAAAAAACAAAACGACGTCCAATGATATTGCCAATCATTATGGAAGTTTGATATCTATATAATAAAAATCCCAACATTCTAGAATGTTGGGATTTTTATTTACACAATATATTTTATTATTCAGCTCTAGATAGAATTTAAGTCAACCCAAAATACGATACTTACCATTTCTAATATACTTAAATTTTCTAGAAACAAGTAAGAAAGTATCGTGAAAATGAATTTGTAGTAGGTTTGTTTTCTAGCCCCATCTAATTCAGCATCTTCTTCTCAAACCGACTAATATCTGCATCTGCTCCAATAACAATTAATATATCACCTTCAAGAATTAATTCATCAGCCTGTGGTGAAACAATAATTTCTTTTTCTCGTTTAATCGCTACAATGTTAACACCATAGCGTGCACGGATATCTAATCCAATAATCGTATGCCCCTCTAAAAGATCATTTGCCTTAATTTCCATAATAGAATGTTCATCTGAAAGTTCCAAATAATCAAGTACATTATTGGACATCATATTATTAGCAATTCGGATCCCCATATCTCGTTCTGGATGTACTACGTGGTCTGCTCCTATTTTACGAAGCACTTTTTCATGATAATCATTCTGTGCTTTTACAGTAATTTTCTGTACACCTATTTCTTTCAACATCAATGTTGTTAAAATACTAGATTGAATGTCATCTCCTATTGCCACGATGACATGTTCAAAATTTCGAATCCCTAATGACTTTAAAACAGACTCATCTGTTGTATCAGCTACAACAGATTGGGTGGCAATTGCTGCAAATTCATCGACACGTTCTGGATGCTTATCAATGGCCATTACTTCTGCACCTTGATTTACAAGTTCATTGACTATACTACCTCCAAAACGACCTAATCCGATAACAACAAATTCTTTTTTCATGCTAAATACCTCCGATTCCGTCGCTTTATCTTCATCTATTTTAACAGACAATTTCCTTTTTGGCTGTTAAAAGTTATCTAGTATCATTAGCCGCTTTTGCCTATAAATAAAAAAGATTGCTCGTTATAGAGCAACCTTTAATAAGTATGAAGATTAAGCATTACGTACTTCGTCAAGAACACGGTTAACACGTTTTTCAAGCATTTTCATGCCACTTCCACCTGCTTGGAAGTGACGAAGTTTACCTTCTTTATCAAATACATAATATGCAGGTACATATTGATTTTCAAAAGTATCGGTAAGTTTCATTTGACTATCTACGAAAATTGGTTGAGTAATTCCATGTTCTGCAGCCACATCTTTAATTTCTTGAAGATCTAAGTCTTTATCAGAACGTGGCATATGAACAGCTACTACATTAAGTTCGTCTTTATATTTATCACGGAAATTATTAACTTCTGGCATTGCTTCTTTACATAAATGGCAGCTAATTGACCAGAAGTGAATTAATGTAGGTTTTTCGCCAACTAAGTCAGCTTTAGAAACTTGGCCGTTTAACCATGCTGTTTCTCCTTCTAATTCAGGCATATCTGAACGTAATTTCATAATTTTCCACCCCATAATTTAATAATGTATGTTGTTACTATATGCATTTTTTTAAAAAAGGACCTAACAATATGTTAGGCCCTTGACTTTCTTACTATAGGAATTAACCTTTTAGTAGAGCATCGCCTGGGTGCCAGTTTGCTGGGCAAAGACCACCAGTTTGTAATGCTTGAAGTACGCGTAATACTTCATCTACGTCACGACCAATGTTGTTGTGGTGAACAACTTGGTATTGTAATTCGCCTTCAGGGTTGATAATGAATAGACCACGTAGTGCTACGCCTTCTTCTTCAATAAGAACACCGTATTCTTTAGCAACTGATTGGTTATGGTCCGCTGCTAATGCATAGTTTAATTGACCAATACCGTTATCAGTACGATCTTGGTTAATCCATGCTAAGTGAGTGTGGATTGTATCAGTTGATACACCAATTACTTCTGCATCAAGATCTTCGAACTCGTCGAAACGATCTGACATTGCAGTGATTTCAGTTGGGCAAACAAATGTGAAGTCCATTGGATAGAAGAAAAGAACTGTCCATTTGTCGTTTTTCATATTTTCTTCAAGACTAACTTTACCAAACTCTTTGTTTGGCATTACTGCATCCATTTCAAAGCGTGGAGCTTGTTTTGCTACCATACGTTCTGCCATGATAAATCCCTCCATAAGTAAATATTTTATAAATGTATGTAGCTCCATATGCTACAATCCATTTATTACGATAACAAATACATCTATTGAAAGCAAAGAATTCAACTTACAAATTGTTCGTTGTTTAGTTATAATGTGACAATTTATCAACTTTTGAAATATTTTCAAACACTCCCCAAAGAGCAAAATAGTTGATAAGACAAAATTAGATTTTTACTCATCAAATGGCTTTTGTGGACGTTGACGGCAATCCTTCTCAGAATTAATGTCGTTTCTGGCTAAATCCCGCCATTCATTACATCTCGCACAAAAATTTGTATCAAATTCTTCATTATAACGTAATAATGAAAAACATTTATAGCAATAATCTTGTAATTCATCCGTCCTAATAAACTTTCCGTTAATAGCTAAAAATGTCCCCAAATATTTGTGTTTAGGCTGTTTTTTCATTGAAGTTTTCTGTCCTCTCAAAATAATGTACCTTATCAACGTTCTGAATTCTCGTTTAGTTCATTTCAATATCATTATGTACCTATAATATATCTAACGACAACAAATTACATAATAAAAAACAATGGATCACTTCTTTTTAGCAAGAGCAATCCATTGTTTTTGGGTTTGTGTATGTTGAATTTAAGTTGATTTGCCTATTCTTCTTTAGAGCCCAGGCAGCGTTCACATTCATATAACGCAGATTCGACTTGCTCCACAATTTCACACCCGCATTCTGTACAAAGTTTTGGATATTTTTCATTTTGTTCGTTTTGCATAAAGATCTCCTCCTAATTATAGATAATGTTTTGCTACCATGACTTTGTATTAAGATATATGTTGGTAGCTTGGTATCGTTAAGAATTCTTCAAATTCTTCTTGTAATGTTAAATTCATAAAAATTTCAGCAGCTTCTTCAAAGCGACCAGTTGAGAAGTTTTCTTCCCCTACTTGTTCAGCAATTTTTTGTAATTCTTGTTTCAACACCTCTTTGAATAAGGCTACATCAATCTTTTGGCCATCTTCTAATTTACCCTCAGGATGTCGAATCCATTGCCATACCTGTGTACGTGAAATTTCTGCTGTTGCAGCATCTTCCATCATATTATTGATTGGAGCAGCGCCATTCCCTCGTAGCCAAGAAGCAATATATTGCACCCCCACACTACAGTTAATACGTAAACCATCTTCAGTAATCGTACCTTGTGGAACTTCTAGTAAATTTTCAGCAGTAACATGCACATCTTCACGTTTACGTTCAATTTGATTTGGATTTTTCATATGCAGATCAAATTGTTCCATTGCAACAGGTACTAATCCTGGGTGTGCTACCCATGTTCCATCGTGTCCATCTGTCGCTTCACGGCGTTTATCCTCTCGAACTTTTTCGAAAGCAATTTCATTTGCCTGTGGATCATCTTTAATAGGAATTTGAGCAGCCATTCCCCCTATTGCAGGTGCATTTCGCTTATGACAAGTTTGAATACACAATTGTGTATACGCTCTCATAAATGGGGATGTCATCGTCACTTGGCCTCGATCCGGTAAAATAACATCTGAATGATTACGTAATCGTTTGATATAGCTAAAAATATAATCCCAACGACCACAGTTTAAACCAGCTGAATGTTCTTTTAACTCATATAAAATCTCATCCATTTCGAAAGCCGCAGGAATCGTTTCAATTAAAACGGTGGCTTTAATCGTCCCTTGTGGAATTCCTAGATAATCTTGTGAGTAGACAAAGATATCATTCCATAGTCTAGCTTCTAAATGACTCTCTAATTTTGGTAAATAGAAATACGGCCCTGAACCTCTTGCAATTAATTCTTTTGCATTATGGAATAAAAATAAACCGAAGTCAAAAAGGCTTCCAGACATAGGCTCACCATTTACTTCTACATTTCTTTCTATTAAGTGGAACCCTCGTGGACGAACTAATAATGTAGCTGTTTCATTATTTAAGCTATATACTTTGCCATTTGAAGATTGAGTGAAGGAAATGATTTTACGGACTGCATCATACATATTGATTTGCCCTTCAATCATATTCTCCCAAGTTGGGGAAGTTGCATCTTCAAAACATGCCATAAACATTTTTGCTCCAGAATTTAATGCATTAATGACCATTTTACGCGTTACAGGTCCTGTAATTTCAACACGACGGTCTTGTAAATCTTCAGGTAACGGGGCAATTGTCCAATCCTCTTCTCGGATTGACTTCGTTTCATCTAAAAAATTTAAAGAAGCACCCTCATCTAATTGTTTTTGACGAACCTCTCTTCGTTCTAATAAAGCTTTTCTTCGATCGTTAAATTGCTGTTGTAATGATGCGATAAATTGTAATGCATCTGGAGTTAATATTTGCTCAGTTGATGCATTTTGTGAACCTAATATTTTAATAGTAGGTGTTGCCGTTTGCTGACTTCCCAAATCGATCATCCTTTCAAATCAACTATGCTGAAGAATAGAGAAGGCTGTTTGTTACTATTTCTTAAAATCAATTAAATCTAGTTTTTGTGTAAGCGATTTAAAAGATAAATAGGTCTGAACTAGAAATAGGTACAAACAGCCGTAATATATTAATTAGATAAATTGTGCAGTTTCTGTAGAGCCTTTCATAGCTGTTGTTGAAGAAGTTCCACCTGAAATAACTTGTGATACTTCATCAAAGTAGCCAGTACCTACTTCACGTTGATGCTTTGTAGCTGTATAGCCTTTTTCTTCACTCGCAAATTCTTCTTGTTGTAATTTAGAGTACGCAGCCATACCGTTATCTTTGTAATCATGAGCCAATTTGAACATGCTGTGATTTAGTGCATGGAAACCAGCTAAAGTAACGAATTGGAATTTGTAACCCATTTTACCAAGTTCAACTTGATATTTTGCAATTGTTTCATCATCTAAATTTGCTTTCCAGTTGAATGATGGAGAGCAATTATAAGCCAATAGCTTACCTGGGAATTGAGCATGAATTGCATCTGCAAATTTCTTTGCCTCTTCTAAATCTGGTTTAGATGTTTCACACCAAACTAAATCCGCATATGGTGCATAAGATAAACCACGAGCAATCGCTTGATCGATTCCAGCTTTTGTACGGAAGAATCCTTCTGGTGTGCGTTCTCCAGTGATGAATTCTGCATCACGTGGATCAATATCGCTAGTTACCATATCAGCTGCATCTGCATCTGTACGTGCAATTAAAATAGTTGGTACACCGGATACGTCAGCTGCAAGTCGTGCTGCTACTAAATTACGAATTGCATTTTGAGTTGGTAATAACACCTTACCACCTAAGTGACCACATTTTTTCTCTGATGCTAATTGGTCTTCTAAGTGAACACCAGCAGCACCTGCTTCAATCATACCTTTAATCAATTCAAAGACATTTAAAGGACCACCAAAACCTGCTTCTGCATCTGCTACGATTGGCGCAAACCAGTCGAAATTGTCTAAGCGACCTTCAGCATGATCAATTTGGTCTGCACGTTGTAGTGCTTGGTTGATTCGTTTAACTACTTGTGGTACAGAGTTTGCAGGATATAAAGATTGATCAGGATACATTTGACCAGAAAGGTTTGCATCTGCAGCTACCTGCCAACCACTTAAGTAAATTGCTTGTAAGCCTGCTTTTACCTGTTGTACTGCTTGATTTCCTGTTAAAGCACCTAATGCATTGATGAAATCTTCTTCATTTAGAGATTTCCACAAACGCGCTGCACCCTTTTCCGCTAAAGTATGTTGAATTTGTACAGAACCACGAAGTTTCACTACTTCTTCAGCAGTAAATGGACGTTCAATCCCTTTCCAACGCTCTTCTGTTGCCCAGCTTTTTTCAAGTTGTTCAATTTGTTGTTGTCTTGTTAACATATACAAACACACCTTCCACTTTGACTTTGTTGAACGCTAGCTTTCTATCTAAAAATACACCCCTACATTTTGTTGCATAACAGCTACCGTTGTTATAAACTAATATACAACAGGCAATGTATTTTGTAATTGTTTTTGGATGAAATACCTTTTTTTTACGATAAATGAATTAATTTCTAAGACGAAGTAAGAATTCAGGATTGGTATAGGAGGAGCATGACATGATACAAAGTACAGAAGTTTTAGCGAAAGAATTAGCCGAACAGTATAGTAATTTATTAGTAGATTGGATACCAAAAGGAGCCTCAATCGCTATAGCTGTAGGCGAAACTTACATCTATTACGAAGTAGGTGCATACGATATTCTTTTAGAAAATGGAAAGAAGTTTAAAAAAGGAAGCATTGCTGATCGTGTTATTAATGAAAGAAAGAAAATTGAAACTGTTATAGATCAGGAACTTTTGGGTATCCCCTATTATGGTATTGGCTACCCTATCGATTTTTTAGGTAAGCCTGCTGCATTAATTGTTATATTGTCTCCAAATCATCCCGAAGCGAAAAGAGACCCTTTTCGTTTTATAACAGGTAAGCAGCAAGACCAGTGGGTACCAATTGCAATTGATAAGATTTCCCATTTTGAAAGCCTTAATAAGAAGAATTGGTTTTATGCGGATAGTGAACAATATAAAATAAATTTGACGCTAAAAGAGCTCGCAAGAAGATTACCAGACTATTTTTTAAGGATTCATCGTTCCTATATTATTAACATTCATGCCATCAGTCGTATCACTCGTGACTTCTCCTCAAATTTAATCATTATTATGAAAGATGGCAATGAACTACCTGTAAGTAATTCTTATTTAAATGAAGTGAAACGAGTTCTAGAGTTTTAACTATTGAAAATAAAAAGGAGTCCTTGGTTGGATTAAAACATAAAGGATTGACTCTAAAAATCATTTATACCAATGTAAAGATAATCTTAAAGATTTTAATATAAAGAATACAAAGGCTCTATTATATAATATTGTTGATTTTTTAATGCATCTTACTTGAGCTAAAGGCGGCGACTCCTGTAAGAAAAAAGCTAGACGAGACCCCACAACGAGATTTTCTCTGCGACGAAGCTAGCGATGAGATGAAGGAGCAAAAGATAAGGCTCGTACGCCACTGAAAGATAGCCTTCACATGTAAAGAAACGGATGAAATATTAACGGTATTGTTAAACAAATTCAATATCAAAAAAGATAGATGAAAGCGGACTATAATCTGCATCATCTATCTTTTTTTGTACTAATTAAAACCGAATAATTTTATTTTCACCAAAAAGGTTGAAAAATATGAGCAATTTTGTATAATAGATAGCGTTTCAGTAAACTAAAAGTTTTGTAAGAGTAAACTTTTGTTACTCCAAGTTGGGCAAAAGTAAACTTAATTAACTGCAAGTTTACGAATAGTAAACAAATTGAGGAGTACAATAGATGCAAATCGGCAAAAAAATTAAACGACTTCGTCTAAAAAAGGACCTTACCCAAGAAGAATTAGGTGAAAGAACAGATTTGAGCAAAGGATATATCTCTCAACTAGAAAGAGATTTAAACTCTCCTTCAATCGAAACACTCTTCGCATTATTAGAAGTCCTTGGTTCAACACCAAAAGAATTCTTTGATGATGATGTTGAAGATCAGAAGGTCGTATACACCGAGGAAGATCACAACATTTATAAAGATGAAGAAAAAAAATATAGTATAGAATGGCTTATTCCAACTTCAAATGAAAAAGAAATTGAGCCTGTCATGATTACTTTCGAAGAACATGGTGAATTCAAACAATTTGAGCCATCTCTATCCGAAACCTTTATATATGTGCTAGAAGGTCGTGTACGACTTGTATTAGGTAAACAATCATTTATTGCAAGAAAAGGAAATACAATCTACTTTGATGCTTCAGATAGTCATCAATTGTTCAATGATTTTGCAGGCAAGACGGAGTTTTTACTTGTCGCAACTGAATCATATTTGTAGCTTAGGAGGACCGTAAATGTCGGAAAATGCAATTATTCACTTTGATAAAGTTTCAAAATCATTTAGCGACGGAACTGTTGTATTGAAGGATATCAGCTTTGAAATGGAACGTGGTAAATTTTATACCTTACTCGGACCTTCAGGCTGCGGTAAAACAACCATTCTACGTCTAATCGCTGGTTTTATGGAACCAACAAGTGGCTCTATTTATTTTAATGGTAAAAAAATTAATAATGTTCCTGCAAATGAGCGACAAGTTAATACTGTATTCCAAGACTATGCACTATTTCCACATTTAAATGTGTTTGAAAATGTAGCATTTGGCTTACGTATTAAGAAAGTAGGCAATGTAGAGATTACGAAGAGAGTAGAAGAAGCATTAAAATTCGTAAACTTAGCCGGCTATAGTCAACGTGAAATCTCAGAAATGTCTGGTGGTCAACGTCAACGTGTTGCGATTGCACGAGCAATTGTCAATGACCCTGAAATCATCCTATTAGATGAACCACTTTCCGCACTAGATTTAAAGCTTCGTACGGAAATGCAATATGAACTTCGTGAATTACAACAACGTTTAGGTAAAACATTTGTCTTCGTCACGCATGACCAAGAAGAAGCACTCGCAATGTCAGATGAAATCTTCGTCTTAAATGAAGGTCATATAGAGCAAAGTGGATCTCCTGTTGATATTTATGATGAACCAATTAATCGCTTTGTAGCTGATTTCGTAGGTGAATCCAATATTGTTCCAGGTACGATGATAAAAGATTTTGAGGTTACATTCACTGGTAAAACCTTTGAATGCGTTGACCAAGGATTAAATCCTAATGAGAAAGTTGACATCGTTATTCGCCCAGAAGATTTAGAAATCACAGATATTGACAAAGGAAAACTTGTCGTTAAAGTAGATACACAACTATTCCGTGGCGTACACTATGAACTTTCTACTTATGATCAGGATGGCAATGAATGGCTTGTTCACTCACTGAAAAAAGCAGATGTTGGTGCAAAAATCGGCTTAGACTTTGATCCAGAAGCAATTCACGTTATGCGATTAAACGAAACTGAAGAAGACTTTGATAGACGATTAGAGTCTTATGGAGAAGAAGACAATGCGTAGAAAAGGGAATTTGCTTTCACTCATCCCTTATTATATTTGGATACTCTTCTTTGTAATTGCACCAATTTTATTAGTGTTCTACTATTCTCTTTTAGATTTACACGGCCATTTTACTTTTGAAAACTATAAGAATTTTTTTACTAGTGTTTATTTAAAAATGACACTAAGCTCATTCTGGTATGCGTTCCTAATTACACTATTCTCATTATTAGTTTCGTATCCAGCCGCTTATTTGATTACGAAAATGAAGCATAAGCAGCTTTGGCTTATATTGATTATTATTCCTTCATGGATAAATCTACTATTAAAAACATACGCATTTATTGGGATTTTCGGGAATAAGGGTCCGATTAATGCATTTGCTAAAGCAATTGGGTTACCAAATCAACAAATTCTATTTACAGACTATGCATTCGTATTTGTTTCTGTATATATCTTTATCCCATTTATGATTTTGCCGATATTCAATGCGCTCGATAAACTAAACCCCGCATTAATTGATGCATCACGTGATTTAGGGGCTTCTAAATTAACAACATTACGCAGGGTAATTATTCCATTGACGATGAATGGTATTAAATCCGGGGTTCAAGCTGTATTTATCCCTTCCCTATCTTTATTCATGATTACTCGATTAATCGCTGGTAACCGTGTTATTACACTCGGTACAGCAATTGAAGAACAATTCTTAACAACGCAAAACTGGGGAATGGGTTCAACAATCGCTGTATTCTTAATTATCTTTATGTTTATCATCATGCTAATCACTGGTGAAAGACAGAAAGGAGCGGCACGTATTGGAAAAACTAAATAAAAGATCGAAACTCTATTTAGCCTTTGTCTTTGTCGTTCTTTACGCACCGATTCTGTATTTAGTATTTTATTCTTTCAACAGTGGCGACTCCATGACGAATTTTAATTCGTTTACTTTTAGCCATTATAAAGATGTTTTCCATGATTCTAGATTAATAGTTATTTTGATTAATACAGTTGTTGTAGCTTTGCTCTCTGCTTTAATCTCAACAATCATTGGGACTCTTGGTTCAATCGGTATCATTGCGATTCGTAACCGCAAACTTCGTAATACACTTTTATCATTAAATAACATTCTGATCGTTAGCCCTGACGTTATTATTGGTGCTTCTTTCTTAATCTTATTTACGATGATTGGGGTTAAATTAGGCTTTATTTCTGTATTACTATCTCATGCAGCATTTAGCATCCCTATCGTTGTTCTAATGGTATTACCTAAACTACAAGAAATGAGTTCTTCACTAATTGATGCAGCACTAGACTTAGGTGCTAGTCGTCGTGATGTATTAACACGTGTTATTTTGCCATTTATCAAACCTGGGATTTTCGCTGGTTTCTTTATGGCATTAACTTACTCTTTAGATGACTTTGCAGTAACTTTCTTCGTTACTGGAAATGGATTTAGTACTTTATCTGTTGAAATTTACTCAATGGCAAGAGCGGGGGTTTCCTTAACAGTTAATGCTATTTCCGGTTTAGTATTCTTTGTTACATTAATTCTTGTATTGGGTTATTACCTTATTACAAATCATCAGACAAGAACGGGGGCTCATAAATGAAATCCTTAGTACGAGCAACCATCGGTATTTTACTTGTGTGCGGCATTCTTATGTATACTGCACACGCTATGGATACAACATCAGGTAAATCTGGTAAAGACATATTAACTGTCTACAACTGGGGAGAATATATCGATCCAGCTTTGCTTAAAAAATTCGAAAAAGAAACAGGCATTCATGTAATATATGAAACATTCGATTCTAATGAAGCAATGATGACGAAAATCGGACAAGGTGGGACAAATTATGATATCGCTGTTCCATCTGAATATACGATTGAGCAAATGAAAGAGCGTCATTTATTGAAGAAAATTGATCAAAGTAAAATTCCAAATTTAAAAAACATTGATCCAGATTTCTTAAACTTGGATTTTGATAAACATAACCAATACTCTATTCCTTATTTTTGGGGTACAGTAGGGATTGTTTATAACCCAAAACTTATAAAAGGTCATAATTTTGATAGTTGGAATGAATTATGGGATCCGACATTAAAAGGTAAAGTAATTTTAGTCGATAGTGCGCGTGAAGTAATGGGTGTTGGATTAAATAGTATGGGTAAATCACTTAACTCAACAGATAGTAATGTGTTAAATGCAGCTACAAATAAATTGATCAAAATGGCACCAAATGTGAAAGCAGTTATTGGCGATGAAGTTACACAAATGATGATTAATGGAGATGCTGAAGTTGCATTAACTTGGTCTGGCCAAGCTGCTGATATGATGAGTGAAAACGAAGATTTAACATACAGCGTTCCTAAAGAAGGATCAAACTTATGGTTTGATAATATGGTTATACCAAAAACTTCCAAAAACTATGAAGGTGCTCTGAAATTCATTAACTTCATGTGTGATCCAAAAGTAGCTGCTCAAAATGCTGAATATGTTGGTTACTCTACACCTAACAAAGCAGCACTTAAATTATTGGATCCTAAAGTGGTAAATGATGAACGCTACTATCCTTCAAAAGAAGTTCGAAATAAACTTCATGTTTATAAAAATTTAGGTAAAGAAAAAATCGGAGAATACAACGAATTATTCTTAAAATTTAAAATGTCTATAAGATAAAATTTAAAGTTCTGCACTAAATCGATAAAGCCATTAAGAATGCACTTAAATTGATGATGTAAATAAGATATTTGAATCAAAAAGAATTCGCGATACCCCTGCGGGAAAGCGAGCCAGGCGAGGAGGCTCGTCGGTTCACCCCCGGAAAGGGAGCGAATTCTTTTTGATTTTATTAATTTTCTATTATTTATTTTATCCATTTATTTTTTAGCCACCCCCCTTTTCAAAATCTCCCTTTTGCATAAAACCTATTTAATTGAATCGCAAACAGACAAGCTATATAATTTAACATAATGTAAATTCAATACTTAGTGAGACGAAATAAATAAGGAGAAACAGAAATAGATGAATAAAAACAATAGATTTGCGCTCATTTTATTAATGTTTGATATATTTATAGCAATGAGTGCCATTGGGTTGATTGTGCCTATTATGCCCAGTTATTTAAAAGAATTTGGTGCTAAGGGAGAAGAGCTTGGCTTTTTAATTGCCATAATTGCCTTTGCACAATTCATTTTTTCTCCAATCGCAGGAAGCTTATCGGACCGATTAGGCCGAAAGAAACTAATTGTTTTTGGATTGATTTTAAATGGCATAAGTCAAATATTATTCGGTATATCCAACCATTTATGGGAACTGTTTGTTTTACGTTTTTTAACAGGTATGGGTGCTGCCTTTATCACACCACCCATTATGGCGTATACGGCAGATATTACAACACTTGAAGAACGCGGAAAAGCAATGGGTTTAATTGGTGCAGCCATTTCCTTTGGTTTTATGATTGGACCTGGTATTGGTGGAGCCCTTTCAAATGTTAGTATTCACTTTCCTTTCATTGTAGCTGGTAGTGCTGCAATCTCTGCAGGGATATTTTCGTTACTATTTTTACCCAACGTGAAACCTACCGTTGTTGACAAGCCAACTGGCAATAATATCATCAAAGAAATGATTCGTTCAATTAAGACACCTTATTTTGTGCTTTTGATTGTTGTTCTTGTATTCTCATTTGGAATCGCAAATTTCCAAGCGACTTTATCTATGTTTGTAACATATAAATTCGATTACACTCCGAATGATATCGCCATCATCATGACTGTCGGTGGTTTTGTAGGCGTTATCGTTCAAGGTGTGTTACTTAACCGTTTGTTCAAGCGTTTTGGTGAAATGAACATTATCTTAGTAAGTCTTATTTTTGCAGCTATCTCAATGCTTGGCATGATTTTCGTTAGCAGTTACTTTACAATCCTATTCGTAACAACCATATTCCAAACAACAACTACCTTGATAAGACCCGCAGTAAATACACTTATTTCAAAAGTCGCGGGGAATGAGCAAGGATATGCTGCAGGGATGAATAATGCTTATATGAGCCTAGGTAATATGATTGGTCCAGCATTAGCAGGGGTACTATTGGATTGGCATTTGAATCTTCCATTTGTACTTGGTACCGTCATCTTAATTGGATGTTTCCTTATTACCTTCATTTGGAACAAAAAGTCTTTTGCAGCTCATTAATCTAGATATTAAAAATTCGACACGCTCCAAAAGAGACGTGTCGAATTTTTATTTCTTTTTATTTTTTACTAATGCTTCAACATCTAATCGCTTTATTTCTTCTGTTTTCTTGGCTTTTGTTAGATTTCCCCTCATAAATATTCCTCGAATGGTCTGCCAACCAAAGCGTCTTAATGTAATGTCAATAAAGAATAATATCATCGCTATTAATAGTAACCAAGTTGTAATGTTTTGCTGCTCAAAGCTACTTTTGGGAAGCTTACGAAATGCCTCACTCGGCTCTTTTAATACTTTTCCGCCCGTAGTATCAGCAATTTGTTTAAGGAGTTCTGAATTTGGCTGTTGCAATTGATATTCTTTACTGTAAGGTATGGTTACACCTGCTTTATACATTCCATCATCTTCATTTTTAATGCTGAAGTAGACAAGCCCTGGTTTATGATCGATATATACTTTTGTTTTTCCAGGGGCCACTGCTTCTTCTGTTATTTCTACTTTTCCCCCGTTATCATCTACTACTGCTATATCCATAAAAGCCGCATGTTTTGTGGCATCTGTTACTAAATAGGAGCCATCCGATTGCTGTGAAATTGTATAGGGAATTTCATCATATGAAGGAAGAATTTCCGAAACTGCAGTATTCCAGAATCTTGACCATTTATCCCAGCGTGCCCAATCACCTGCCCACTTCCCTGATGTGTCAGATGTATAAGCAATTGATTTACCAAGTCCGTAATTCCATTCTGCAATCACAGGATCTTTCTGTTTACTCTTAGCAATGACTTTTGAAGTTTGTTTAGCAGTAGTTGCAATATAGGCATTCATTTGCGGCACACCATCTGTAAACAGTGCATTCCATGGTGCACCAGAAGTAATCATCGGATAAAAAGGATTATCTTCTATATAGGTTCGTGTCATCATGGATGTTTCACGTGATAAAATCGATGGTACCGTTTCTTCATCTCGGACATCATAAAAACGACCTGTTCCAAAACGTGCGAGTTCTTCTAAAAGTCTGCGATCTGCATCATCACCGATCGCAACTGTTGATAAAGTAATATTTGATTGCTTTCCACCTTCTATTAATTGCTCATATGAACTACTTGTCGAAGATTGGCCGTCTGTTAGTAAAATAATATGCTTTCTCTGAAGCTTTAACGGTTCTAATTGCTGATATGCCAATTGAAGCGATTGGAAGATTTCTGTTCCACCATCTGGATTAACAGATAAAATATCAGCTATCACTTGTTTTTTGTTTTTCAATGGGGCTGTATCAATAATACTCCATGGGCGATCATCAAAAGCGATAAAACCAAATGTATCATTTTTTCGCAATAATTCT
The DNA here is from genome assembly GCF_044359855.1 of Rummeliibacillus pycnus. Lineage (GTDB taxonomy): Bacteria > Bacillota > Bacilli > Bacillales_A > Planococcaceae > Rummeliibacillus > Rummeliibacillus pycnus_A. Next base: position 3,424,792 of record NZ_CP132291.1, on the reverse strand, counting down.
ACAGAACGTGCTGCTGCTTCTTTAGCCAGTTCAATTTTGTTTCCAGTCATACTTCCAGAACGGTCCATGACGATAACTAATCCCAAAGACGGAAGCTGTTCCTTCCCTTTAACCTCCATCTCAACGGGCAAAAGCTTCTCAATTGGTGTTTTAAAATAACCACCTAAACCATAACTACTATCGCCACCGGTCATCATAAACCCTATACCAAAGTTTTTGACAGACTGTTCAATCATACCCATTTTCGCTTCTCCAACCTCATGACCTGGAACATTATCAAAAATGATGGCATCATATTGCAAATACGACGTTTGTGTAGAAGGTAATTCGGAAGCTGAAATTGTCTTTACTACAAGCTCTTTTTGAACAATTAATTTAGATAAAGCAGTGGACTTACCATCTCCGTGAACAAGTAAAATACGAGGCTGCCCTTTAACATTTGTAACACTCATCCATTTATTATTTTCAAGGAATGGATCATTTGCTACTTTTAGTGTAGCTTCGTATTTTAATAGACCTTGTTTTTTCGCTATATGCTTAAAAGTAACTGTATTTTTCCCAGCATCTAAGGCAACCTTTTTCTTTGCAATTGTTTCATCATTTAAAGCAATTAAGAGTTCCCCATCTGTTGCTTCTGTAGTTTCTACTTGAATTTGTAATGATTGTTCTTCACCAGCATGTGCAACATTTGGTGTTTGAAAATTCGTAATAGCCGCATCTGTCATCTGATCATTTTTCAGCAGAACGGTATCAATCTGAATCCCATTATGTTTAAAATAGTTTAATTGGTTTTCTATACTTCCTGCAGTCTCTAAACCATCAGAAAGTAAAATTACTCTTGTTGCTTTATTTGTTTCTAACATATTTGTGACCAGTTGCAATGCACTTGAGATATTTGTTTCACTAGTATCAGCCATATCTTGCCACTTCGTAACTTGCACGGTATCTTTCGTTAAACCAGAATCTGTTTGAATGCCCTTAGCAAAACTATAAATCCCCGTATATTGGGAATTCTTTCTATGCTGTAAACTTTTTTCTATCCAAGATGCAGCATCTGAATCTGTTCCTTTCAATGAAGCAGAACGATCCACTAAAAAGACAACCTGCTCATCTTGATTAGGAAATGTAATATAGGGTCTCGCAACAGCAAAGAGCAAGCAAAAGATAGCTGAAAATCGCAAGAAGAAAATAACCCAATGCTCACGCTTTTGTAATGTTTTTTTCTTTAAAAACCAGCTGATATAAATGACAATAGGAATCGCTAGCAGTAACCAAAAAGGTTGATCAATACGTAAATCCATGTCTACGTTGCACCTCCCATTCTGCTACTAGTAAAACAATCATAATCACGATAAGAATTGCCATGATTGTTGAGTCGACTTTATTTGTGGTAGCCTTTGCTGTTAGTTCACCGAATTGATACGAAGATCCTTCAGATAATGTTTTTTCTTGCTGTTCAAGTGCAACCACAAAATATAAAGGCTCTCCATCTGATTTTACATAATATACCCCTGGTTTTGCAGGGGCCACAAAACTTCCTCCATCGGTTAGACTATTGATATATTCATCGTTTGCAGAGTAAATATCGTAACCCTTATTACTTTCTGGTAATGTAACAGTTCTTTTTTCTCCTGGTTTAAATGTACCAAGCTGACTTTCCACTGCAGTTAGTTTCTCATTTGCACTCCATAAAAACAGAGGAAATGAAGGATATAAGGCCCAATCCGTCATTTGCATATCTGTTAGTACAACAATATGACCGTTTTTCGTTTGTTGTATAAAGGGCTTATCACCAACAGTTGCTAATGTCTTTGCATTTTTTACTTCAGGGTATAACTTTTCTACATAGATATCGTCAATTGGTGCATATGAAAAGAGAGTTTTATCTATTACCTTCACAGACCCTTCAACTTGAAAAGCCTTCTTGTCATCTCTCCCAATGAGTAATATAGGATTTTGTGATTGTGTTAATAGGTTTGTTTGGTTTGTCACAAGTAAGTTATGTCCTTGGATTGTCTTCAATTGCTTTGTAGAGACGGTACTTGTTGAGGAATCAATTGATTGAAATGCTTTCACAACTAACTGATGTAAAGTTTGATCCACATAAATTTGTGTATTATCAGTTGCAAGTACTGTACTCATCGATTGGTCGGCAGCATAATCATCATTTACAAATAGTTTTGCGGTTACTGCAGCTGTTAATTTTAAATTATCTAGTTTTATTTTTGTTATTTGATTCGAATTTAGATGGACCAATTTTTGGGAAATCTCTTTATTGTTAGCATCATAGATTTTTAATGTAGCTTGTTGGTCCTTTTTTGTTTGATTGTCAAATTGTGCGATTGCTTGCATGCTATTACCGGTTTGTATTACGCCAAATCGTTGCAGTGAAATGTTTTGGAACTTTCTATCTGCTCCTTGGATAATCCATTTCACATTTTCGGTTCGTTTAGGTAATTGTTTGCGATCCATAGAATCTGTAAAAACATATACAGCTGTCGATTTCTTACCAATAATACTTTGTAGAAAGTCCATCGTATTTGGCCAATCTTCATGGCTATATGTAACTTGTAATTCCTTTATGGCTTTCTGGATTGCAGCTGTATTGTGCTCATCACGTAATATGATTTTAGGTTCTGCACCTATTGTAATAATGGTTACAGATTTACCATCAAGCTGATTAGATAAAGCAAGCATCTCCTGTCTATGCTTTTCAAAAACAGTTTGATTCCCTTCTTTTGCTAGCATTGTAGCTGATGTATCCACGACCCAAATAATTTGTTCACCCGCAATGGTTTTCGATTTGATATATGGTTGGAGGAGTGCAAACACCATTAAAAGTAATGTCAACATTTGCAAATAGAACAATGCATTTCGTTGTAGATGTTGTAAATAGGGAGATACCTTCGTTTCCTTCATAACCTCTCGCCAAAAAAGTGTTGAAGATACATCTTGTATCACATATTTTTTTCGAAAGAAATAATAGATTAAGACAAGTAGCGGGATGATAGCTGTCCATATATACGATAAATTCGAAATGCCCATTTAAATCACCTCACTGTATCCAACATGCCTTCGTAAGTTGTTGAAATAAAATATGCTGTATCCCGTCATACGTTTTCACTGGCAAAAAAGCAATCCCATATTGATGGCAAAGTGCCTCCAATTGCTGTTGATGTGCCTCACGCAATTGCTTGTAAGAAGTAGTAACATTTTGAGACATCGAAACATTCAATGGTTCTTTTGTTTCTACATCTACTAATTGCACATCCCCTGTATAGTTAGGTGCAATTTCTTGAGCTGTTTGTAATTGTAAAAAACGTACATCTCCAGCTACTTTTGGCGTTTGTTTCAAAAACGCTTGCCATTCTTCTATAGGTTCTAAACCATCAGAAATAATAATTAATATCGTGGAATCCTTCGATACTATGTTCATCGCATTATTAGCAAATGATTTATCCACTATATGGTTTTCAAGCTTTGCCACTGTTTGCTCAAAGGCATATTGAAAGCTCGCCCCTTTTCTTCTAAAAGGTGGAACAGGGGTATCTGTAACATAGCTAAAGGATAAGTGGTCATCTTTAATTAGAACTATACTGCCAAGGGCTGCAGTTAATAGTTTTGCTATTTCCCACTTATCATCTTGTGCCATCGATTTTGTTGTATCTAATAAAATGTGAACGCGCATTTCCTGTTCGTCTAAAAATCGTTTGATAAAATATTTTTCGGTTCTTGCATAGATATTCCAATCCAATTGGCGGACATCATCTCCAGGATGATATTCTCTAAAATCAGAGAAATCGAGCGATGAACCAAATCGATGGGAGCGGTGTGACCCTTTATGTTGTCCACGTATTCTCGATCTACTTTGTAAACTGTAACGGCCAATTTTGCTACCCCATTCAACTGGTAAAACGTTTTTCTTTATATTCATACATTTTGTCCTTGTTGTACTACTTCGATAAATTGATCAATCACTTCGTCAATTCGAAGCCCTGTGGCGATGCCCTCATAATTTAGTAATAAGCGATGGCGTAAAGCAGGCTTTGCGACTGTTTTTATGTCAGCAATTGAAACATGAAATCTTCCATTCATAAGAGCTCTCGATTTTGCTAACTTTACAATACTTTGCAAGCCCCGAGGACCACTTCCATACTCGACATATTGTCGAATCATTTCTGGTGCAGATGGTTGATCAGGATGTGTTGCAACAACTAAATCAACTGCATACTCCAGCATATCGTCAGCTATAATAACTTCCTTTACCATTTGTTGTATATCTATTAATTCGTCTGCGGATAATCTTTTTTCTAACTTAATATTTTTTGCACCAGTGGTTCTTTTCATAATTTCCATTAATTCATTTTTCGTTGGACTTGGAACTTGAATTTTGCATAGGAAACGGTCCATTTGAGCTTCTGGTAGTGGATAGGTTCCTTCCATTTCAATAGGGTTTTGTGTAGCTAAAACAAAAAAGGGCTTTGCCATTTGTTTTGTATCTCCAAGTACCGTCACCGTTTTCTCCCCCATTGCTTCAAGTAATGCACTTTGAGTTTTAGGTGTCGCACGGTTAATCTCGTCCGCTAATACCATTTGGCTAAAAATTGGACCTTCTTGGAATTTAAAATGCGATTTTCCATCATGCATTCTTTCAATAACACTAGTACCCGTAATATCTGTTGGCATCAAATCTGGTGTAAATTGAATTCGTTTAAAAGATAAATCCAATACCTCTGAAATTGATCGAATAAGCATTGTTTTCCCAAGACCAGGGAGGCCTTCTAAAAGTGCATGCCCATCTGCTAATATTGCGTATAAAGTAAGGTCAATCGTCTCCTCTTGCCCGACTATATAGCGTCCTATTTCTTGTCGTACTAATTTTAACTGTTCACTTATTTGCTCGTATTGCTCAGCAGTGTATGACATGATATTCCCCCTACTATTCCTCAACTGATGAGAAGTATTTTTGTACGATTTGATTTAATTCACCAGGGAGTTGTAATCGCTCTGTCGTTTGCATATACGACTTCTTATAATTATCTGTTACTTCTTTATAAGAGCGAACAGATCCCTTTGCAATTTTCCCATTATTGCTTTCTTGAATAGATGTTGGATCACCATCTTTCAGTTTGCCTCCATCAGTTGTTGTTTTCCCCTTTTCTCCGATTCGCTTTGGTACAGCTACTAAACTACGATTTCCTGTACCTGTTCCTGCAGAAAGTCCGTAACCAGGACCTCTACCATTTCCAGAACCATTACCTGCTCCATTTCCTTGTTTATTACTAGAACCACTACCTGATCCACCGTTACTTTTGTTGCCGTTGCCATTGCTGCTTCCCTGACCTTGGCTTTGTCCTTGGTTATTAGCTGAACCTTGACTATTTCCTTGTGAAGAAGAGGAAGTATTATTTTGAGTAGTATTTTGGCTATTGTTAGCGGAATTATTTGAATTTGATTGTGTTGGTGAACTATTATTCTGAACCATCGATTGATTGGATTGTGCAGTCTGGTTAAGGGCAATCTGTAAATTCGGACTGATTGGTGTTCCCGAATTACTTAATGCCTTTTGAGTCTGTAAAGCTTTTTTTGAAAGAGAAGCGGTTGCTTGTTGTAAGTCTTTTAATTGATGTTGCTCCTCTTTTGATAAACCTTTCCCACTTGCAGCTTTTTTATCTTCTAGCTTTTGCTTTTGAAGCTCTAGTTCTTTTTGTTTTTTCACGACTGCTTGTAATGCAGCTTCCGTGGTTTTCGCTTTTTTTAACTCATTTTGAAGCTCTTCCATTACTTTCTTTGTTTCTTTTGTTTCTGCTTTTTTCCCTATATTTCCAACTTCCTTTTTAACCTCTGCTGTCATAAGTTCTTCTTCTTTTACATTATTTGCTGTTTGCTGTGCAGTAGAAGGGAACAAAGATAATAAAGCAATACCTAAAATCATTGTTATACTACCAATGAGCGTCTTCGTAAGCCATAAACTTTTTTTACGTTTCTGGTAGTTGACTAAAGCATATGGGGCTATTTTCTCTGTTTGTATTACCAATTGTTTTGCCAAGTGAGATTCAAAATCTTCTATCGAATAGACAGTGCGCAATAGATTATCAGGAAAATAGTTATCTAAAGCATTTAAGGTTTGTTTTTTAGATGGGCGTTTCCACCATAAATAGATAGCTGCTATAAAAAGTGTTATAGCAGCTATTCCCAATGCAATTTCTTTATAAAAAGGAAGGACAAAAAAGCGAGATACAAGCATTATGACAAATGCGAACAATAATGCGTAGGCAATCATACGCTGACTGTATTTAAAAAAATATTCAAACAGCATACTACTACGAGCTTTTTGAACCGCTTTAGACGTTTGACTACGATTACTCATTTGTCACACTCCTTATTTTTTCTTTTTCATATTGACACGTAGCTTTTTCACTGAAATAAATAGACAAATAACTGTAATAGCTATATAAAAGATTAAATAGCCTGCCCAGACTGGAAAATGTATTTTTGTCAATTCAAAAAGTGCGTCAGACGTTTCTGGTGAAATTAATGTCAACATTAAAGCAATTGGATTAATGGTTGCCCAAAAATGTGAAATAGGTGCTGGACTTTTTAATGGCAATGATCCAGGGGAATTTTCTATCGTACTAATCCCAATCATAAAGAAAAATGCGGTTATCCCCGTCAAAAATAACATAGCACCATATGTGGTAATCATCGAAATTATCGTTTTACGAATTAATGTTGAAAACATGACGCCGATACTTGCAATTGCTAACATCGTTACAATCAAAAACGCAAAAATAATAAGTAATTGTCCAGGAGAAATACCGCCGAATAGGAAAACTAAACTATAAAGTGGTAATCCTGCAATAAGCAGTAATAGTAAAAAGACAATCGATGAACTCATTTTGCCGAAAATGATTTGAAAAGAGCTTTGAGAAGATGTCAATAAAATATTCAACGTCTGTTTTTCACGCTCTGTACTTATTGCCCCGGCTGTTAATCCTGGTGTGATAAACAAGATCAGCGCCATCTGTACATATGTCAGCAAACCGAATAGAATTACACTTTGTTGCGGGTTAATAAAACCGCTCCCAGTAAAATTCGTTGACATAAAGATGAAACCAAACACGAAGACACTTAACACAAGTAAATAAAACAAAATTCCTGCAAAGCTTTTAAAAGAACGGAAACGTAGCTTCAATTCCTTTATTAGTACTGGATTGTTAAATGCTGATCTCATTCCTTTTCTACCTCCTCCGTAATCGCCATGAAAACATCTTCTAAATCTTTTTCATCCTCTGCAAAGGACAAAATAGGCACTTCATGTTGTACGATTTGCTTCAATAATTTCATCTGATCCTCATCAGATCCATTAAAGCGGAAGTTCAATTTATTTTCTGTTATTTCGATCGATGATACAAAAGGATTTTCCTCAAGGAATTGTTTGGCTAATTTCATATCATATCCAGCTTGATATTTCACCGTAATAAATCGCTCTCCCATAAGCTGTGCTTGTATCTCAGCTACAGAACCATGCGCAATAAGTTTCCCTTGTTCGATAACACCTATTTCATCACACATTTCCGCAAGCTCTGGAAGAATATGTGATGAAATTAAAATGGTTTTTCCCATTTCCTTGAGCTGTTTCAAAATATCTCTCATTTCTACTCGTGCTCTTGGATCAAGACCAGATGCAGGTTCATCCAATATTAATACCTTCGGATCATGAATCAATGTTCTTGCTAGACATAAACGTTGTTTCATCCCCCTTGATAACACATCAACATAGTCATATCTTTTATGAGATAAATTTACAAGTTCTAGTAATTGAGGGATAAGTTTAGCTCTTTGCTCAGCAGGAATTCCATAACTCGAACCAAAAAAGTCTAAGTACTCCTCTGCTTTCAATTGATCATAAACACCGAAAAAGTCAGGCATATAACCGATTAGTTTACGGATATATTCAGGATTTTGTGTAACACTGATGCCGTCTATTAATGCTTCACCTGCTGTTGGTTGTAATAATGTTGAAAGTATAGAGAAAGTTGTAGATTTACCTGCACCATTCGCGCCAACAAAACCAAAAACAGTTCCCTCATTAATTGTGAGGTCAAGCCCTTTTAATGCGTAAAAGGAGCCGTATTTCTTCGTTAATCCTTTAATCTCTATCATGACTTCACCTCCCCTTTTAGTTGTAATGCAGGAATTGTCGTTCTTTGATCATCTGACATTTTACGCTCTAATTTAAATTTTACTTTTCCATCAACCGATATATAATCTTCAATATTCTTAGTTAACGTAAAACGTCCATCATTAATTGGCTCATAAGTTGATGTCTTTTCATTGAAAATTTGCAGTAGTACATTTTTAGTATCTGTATTAGCCATTTGTAATTCTGTCCATACGAACTTCTTATTTTGAAGCATCTCTGGAATAGTCCAAATAAATTCATATGTTCCTTGATCTATATACCATATCGAACTATTTTCTGAAGATCGATCAGCATACCCTGCATTTGAAATGGAATTTATGTCGAAACTCATTGAATTCGCAGGTAAAACAAATTCTCCAGTTAAATTTGTCTTTGGACTAAAGCTTTGAACGACTAAATTAACGGCTGACATATCGGCTTTACCACTTTTCAAAGAAATCGGGGTAATGGAATTGTCTATCCATCCAACAAGTGCAGGTTCTTCTGTATTACTGACTAATTCATAAACAGACTCTTTTAACATTTGCTTGCGATTATTTATAATATCATCTTTCGCTTTTACTGCATTTGAATAATTCGTTAAAATTGGCATTGCTGGTAATAACAACGCACCATTAATTGTTTGTGTGACTTTAAGTGTTTGTTTTGGCTTCATAGTGCCTAACTTTAACCATTGGCTACCATACCAAATCGATACATCCTTTACTGTGTAAGGTAAATTATTTGTCACACTTCCTTTTAACACACTTTTCTCTACTTCTAAATCAATATGGAAGCTCCCCACATTGGGTATTTGTGTCTGACCAGCTATTGTTGATACAGACCAATATCGATTGTTGCGTAAGGTTACTTCTTTCTCATTTTGGAATTGCTCTATAACACCTTGTTTATGGATTGAACCCACATCAAAATTATGTAGCAAGGTTGCCGTGCTGTTTGGTGATACCGTAAACGTAAAATCACCACTACGATTTGTTAACAACGAATTCATATAATACCCTGTCAAACTATCATCTTGGTTGATTTTATAAATAGCAGATTGTTGAATTTGCGGTTTTGCTAAACGATCCTTCGCACCATAAGCAAATACTAAAATCGATACGAAAAGTGAAAGTGCGGGAATAATCCACCAAGCAAACTCTCTTTTGTCTTTCTTTTTAAGAACAAAATACAAAAGTGGCCCTACGATGAAAATATAAATAATAATAACGATAACTAAAAGCATAGTTGATACTTGAAAAGTAGGGAATAATTCATTCCATTGCTTATCGCCCTCAATAAAACTCATGTTAGCGCCTGAACTGTTATTAACTGCACTAATAGGAATAACTTTTTGTAGTAACTGATTGTAATCTTTTTCAGTGGAAAGTGGCTCATCACCTAAAGAAAAGGCTGTTTGAATAATTTGTCCGTTTCCTAGATCTCGCTTAGCAGCTAAAATGTCACGATTAACTTCTAATATTGTTTTTGCTTGCCCCACTTTCTTTGCTTGATAAGCTGTAAATACATTAGAAAACTTCGTATGTTTTATTGTTTTTTGAATATCTTTAGGTGAAATAGTTGCAGTTTCATTGCTTAATAATAAAGGTAAATAGTTTTCGAATATTCCGATTTCCCCATCCAGATTATCAGAAGCTCCGATGACAATCGTTCCCCCTAATTTAACCCAATCTAAAAGGGATTGCTGTTCTTCTTCTTTCAATGATGCAATAGAATATTCATCAACAACCACAACATTAGCCATTGACCAACCATTAGCAGTTGTTGGAATCAGATCTTGCTTTAATTGACCAAGATGAATTATCTCTGCAGGATTAGAACTATTCGATGAAATTTTTGTAAGTGCAGATAAGCGATCAACACTATTTGTAAAAGTTAAAACAAATATTCCATCTCTTTCATACATTTGTGGCTTGATCTCAGCATCACCTGTAAAACTAATTTCAGTCCCTTTTTTCCAGCCACCTTTATAAATATGAATTGTTTTGTTTGAGCCATTATTACTTCCTTGTTGATTCATGAAATAATCGAGCATTAATTTGATCGTTTTTGTCTCATTAGCACCTATTTCTAAAGGAACTACTACTCCCATACCTCCAGAATAATTTTGTTGATTGTCAATGACGATATCTCCGGAAAATGCATCACCACTGTTTGTAACTGTCAGCAATACAGGTAATCCCATCGTATCTTTATATTTATTATCCAAGCCAGCGCTTACTTTTACATCTATTTTTGTTTTAGCTGCAGCATCTAACGTGAAGGTTGGCAATATGCTTATAAATAAGATCAAACACGAAAAGATTATTGATAGCCTCTTCTTCAAAAAAATAACCTCCTTTTTCTCTCTTTGATACTATTACGATTTCCCAACAAATAAGGTTCCTTATTTGTAAAAAATGATAAAATATTACATAAAATTATATAAAAAAAAGAGCCAAAGGCATTCAATTAAGCCTTTAACTCTATTCTCTTATTCTGAATTACACACCATAATTACGTAAAAAATGTTCAACAAAACGAACATTTACATCGATTAAATCCTCATCCGGTTTAATAGATGCATGATGCAAACCAAAATCCGTATTAGCACCGCTCCAGAACATAGCACCAGGGATTTCTTTTAAGAAGAAACCAAAGTCTTCACCTGTCATTGCAGGAGGACATTCATAAGGCATTACACCAGGAGTTTCCTCTGCACTTGCTAATAATGCCTTCGCACATTGCTCTTGGTTATACACTTGATAGTATGATGAACCATAGTCTATTTCGACTTTGCACTCATAAGCAATTTCAGTTGCCTTACATAGAGCTTCAATGCGATTTTTTATTAGAGCCATTGCAGCTGCTGACATCGTACGAATGGTACCTTCTAATCGTGCATTTTCTGCAATGACATTTTGCACATAACCTGAAGTCATTTTACCGATTGTAATAACACCACTATCTAATGGATTTAGATTACGACTAATAATTGATTGTAATTGAATCATTAGGTTTGCGGCTGCTACTGTCATATCCTTTGTATTATGAGGATAAGCAGCGTGTCCTCCTACACCATGAAGGTCGATAAATAACTCAGATGTATTAGCAAATAACATTCCTGGTCTAGTTGCCACTGTTCCAACTGGATATTCTGGCGCAATATGCATTGCAAAAATATAGTTAGGAAGCAAATCAGGACGATTCTTCTGCATCCATTCAAGCATCGGTTTAGCACCGCCAGGACCTTCCTCGGCAGGTTGGAAATAGATGATGATTGTATTTTCTGGCTGCTGTTTTGAGAAGGCTTCCACTAATCCAAGTGCTATTGTCATATGGAAATCATGACCACATGCATGCATAAAACCAGGATGTTCTGATGCATAAGGTAATCCTGTATTTTCAGTGATTGGCAATGCATCAATATCCGTACGCCACCCAACTTTCAATTGTGGATTCGTCCCTGCAATGGTTACAATAATTCCTGTTTTCCATGTATCAATTTTGAAATAGGGTTTCCATAATTCTTCAATCACATTAAGTAAATACTTATGCGTCTTTTCCTCATGAAAGCCAATCTCAGGAATTCTATGTAAATCCCTTCTGATTTCCAATAAAGACTTCATCGTTCAACACCTCTTATAATTGACGAAGGTCTTGCATAATTTCTGTTTTAGATTTTGTTTTTTCATCGATTTCTTTAATCACTCTTGCTGGAGCTCCGACTACTACAGTATATGGAGGCACGTCTTTTGTAACGATGGCACCTGCTGCAACAACAGCACCTTCTCCAACACGGCAACCTTCTAAAACTACTGCATTTGCACCAATCATAACATTGTCTTCAATTACTACAGGATCAGCGCTTGGTGGCTCAATAACACCTGCAAGAACAGCACCTGCACCAATATGACAATCTTTACCTACAGTAGCACGACCACCTAAAACAGCGTTCATATCAATCATCGAACGATCTCCGATTTCAGCACCAATATTAATAACACTTCCCATCATAATAACAACATTGTTACCAATTGTTACTTGATCACGTATAATCGCACCTGGTTCAATACGTGAATTAATTCCTTTTAAATCTAAAGTTGGCACTGCTGAATTACGGCGATCATTTTCGATCACATAATCTTCAATAACATCTTTATGAGCTTCTAATGTTTTTTGCACTTCTGCCCATTCACCAAATACAACAACAGAATTGCCTTCTCCAAAAACCTTGCTACCTTCTCCAAATGCTAATGAAGAAACATTATTACCCTTAACATAAACTTTTACAGGTGTGGCTTTCTTAGCATTTGCTAAATATGAAATAATTTCTTGTGCGTTTAATTTTTGCATTCGACAATTCCTCCTATTTATATAGAAATATGCCCCTATTGTACACGAAAAATGAGAATATTTCATTTATTTTTTTGAATAATCATACAAACATTCTGCATGTTTTTTCACAAGTTCCACAAAAGCAGCCACTTGTCTTAACTCAAATGACGATTCATAACCAATTAACCATGTATCACGTGTTAGTTCAAATTCTTCCTCATTATTGGTTATTGGAATCGTATTAACGTCTTCTTGTCCACTTAATGTAATTGAAGGCAAAATTGCATATCCTATTCCATTTAGCGCCATTTGTTTACAAGTCTCAATTTGGTCTACTGTAATTTGATGACGTGGATTTGAAGAAAAATGGCGTTGCCACCATTGTTGAATTTCCTGATAATAATTTGAATCGCTTTTAAATTGAATAAATGGTCTATCAGTATTAAAAACGTCGTCAACAGACGTAATTTCCTTATCGACTAGGTACAATGTATCTCTGAAAAGATGCTGTTTTGCCCCCTTCCAATCTGTATGTCCACGCACAATTCCAACATGTGCTTCACCATCATAAAGTGATTTTACAATTTCAGAACTCCAACCTGTGATTAGCGAAATTTTCGCATCTGGATATTGTGTCACAAAATCCTTTAGTACTTTAGGTAACCATGTATGCCCAACAATAGATGCACATGCAATTTTAAGAGTCCCATGTACTTTGGAATTCAACGATTGAATGGATTCGTATATTTCTTCCTTTTTTGTTATCATCTCAACCGCAAATTGAATGACAAGTTCTCCGGCTGGTGTAGCTGTTAGTCCTTTTTGGGATCGTATAAAAAGTTGCGCTCCCCAATCCTTTTCTATCGATTGTAAGCGTTGAGACAACGCGGGCTGAGACAAAAATAACCGCTCTGCTGCTTTACGCATATTTCCTTCTTCAGAAAGCACTTTGATGATTTGAGCTTCTGGTGTATTCATTCAAAGAACCTCCTCTTATTCTAAAAAACCATATCCTTATCTTCATACAGATGATAGCATTTTTCAATACTTACATTCTAGTAAGTCTATTTAGCTTTATTGGATAACCATTTCTATAGCGCCAAATAAAAAAGGCCCCAAATCTGGACCTTCTTTCAAACTATGATATTACGCATTAAATTGATAGATATGTTTTTTTAACTGTTTTAAGATTACACGTCTCGTCATAATACCAACAAATCTTTCCTCATCGTCTACTACACATAAAAATGCATGGTTAATGACTAAATCTAATGCTTTTTGGAATTTATCGTTGATATTTAGCGTAGCTACTTTTGTTTCCATAATATCGTTTACTTTTATGTTGTCTAATTTTTCGTATTCAATATGGTCGAGCCCTAATATAGATTCTGTAATCATACGCATACTAAGTAAACCCTGGAGACGATACCCGGCATCGAGTACGGGAATAGAAGAATAACCGGTTTTTGTAAGCACAAGTAAGGCATGCTCAGCATTATTTCCTAATTGTACATGTGCAACTTTTTCTGAAGATATGATTAAATCAGCAATCGGCATTTCAAGAAAATCTCTACTAGTCATAGAAATCATAAGTTCTACTCCTTCACTTCACTTGTTCAAAATTGAACAATAAACTACAACTTCATCTTACCATATGTTATTCAAAGATTTCCATTATTGCACTTGAAAGCATTTTCATTTTCACATTTTTCATCAAAAGTTGCCATGCATAAAAAGTTATTATCTATAAAATAAAATGTAGTAAATCATTACAATCCCCATAAAAAGACCAGCGATTCCATACATCCAGAAAATCGGATTTAATATGTTTGGATTATTTTCAACTGTTTCTGAATAGGATTCATCATGTGTTCCTTCTTGAACCTCTTGATTCTTTGCAACTCGCATTGTCCAAATTAACGAGACCACACAGATTAGTAATCCAACAAAAATTAAAGGCCAAGTCCATACTCCCATAGAAAACCCTCTTTCTTTTTTTATAGTATGACACGGTTATATATCGTTTATTCATTTAAAATGAATGGTGCTATCTATAAAAAAAGAGCCCTAAAAAGAGTGAGGGCTCTGAAAAACGATTTTATCCTTAATTTTTATAATACGATTGCTTCTGCATCGCTTCGCCGCAGAAAATTCTTCTTGCCCCTACTAAGCAAAAAGAATTTTAGCTGAACCCGATTCATCAAAAATTGAAACACAAAATTTTATTAAGAACATGCTTCCATTCAGAAGCTTTTCTCTTCTAAAAGAGCCCATTTCTTCAGTTTATTAATGGAATTGTTTTCATTAGTTCGCATAATGGTAAAGGTTTACTAAATAAAAATCCTTGTGCTTTTTTACATTGATGGTCTTTTAAAAAACCTACATGTTCCTCTTTTTCAACACCTTCAGCGATCACATCTAATCCGAGACTATGTGCGAGGTGAATAATTGTTTTTGCAATGGCGCGGTCTTTTTCATCTGTATCCATATCTCTAATAAATGATTGATCAATTTTAATAATATCGATAGGATATCTTTTAATATAGCTTAATGAAGAATAACCTGTGCCAAAATCATCGATTGAAATAATCAATCCCATACTCTTTAGCTGTTTCAAAATGATCATTGTATCTTCAGCATCTGTCATTGAACTTTCAGTAATTTCAAGCTCTAACATTTCAGGTTTTACATCATATCGATTTAAATATTGGAGAATTTTTGAAGCTAATTTATCTTCTCGGAATTGTTTTGGTGAAATATTAACAGCTATTCTGACATTTGTAATATTTTGCTTTTTCCATTCTCCTAGTTGTTTACACGCTTGCTCTAATACCCAATCTCCAATTTCTATAATCAATCCTGAATCTTCTGCTATTGGAATAAACTTATCGGGTGATACAAATCCAAATTTAGGATTTTGCCATCTAAGTAAAGCTTCAAAACTCGTGATTTTTTCTGTCTCCAAATCAATTTGCGGTTGATAATAGACGATTAGTTCCTCTTTTTCTATAGCTCTACGTAAATGCGCTTCCATAAGTGCAGTATTTCGAAATTGATCTTCCATTGCATTTTGATAGAAACGAAATCCTGAACGACCTCTCTCTTTTACATAAAAAAGAGCCTGATTGGATTTTCGAAGCAGCTCTTCCACACAATCGCCATCATTTGGAAAGCATGCAATACCTATTGATGCCGAAATAGATAATTCTAAATCACCAATATTAATTGGTTCTTTTAACAGGTCTATAATTTGCATAGCTATTGATTGTATCTGTTCCTTAGTAGCATTTTGCACAACAAATATAAAATGATCACCATTTAGTTTATATAGATAACTACTGTCATTTATGATATATGAAATACGCTTTGCGGCTTCGCTTAAAATAATATCCCCTACAGAAGAACCATAATTTTCATTAACTTTTTTAAAACGATCCAAATCAATTGAAAGTACTGCTACTTTTTGCTTTTGACGCTTAGCCTCTTGGATTACATCTGGAAAATGCTCATTGAGAGCCTTATTATTCCATGCACCTGTTAATTGATCATGGTAAGACAAATAAGTAACACTTATATTCTTATCATTGTATGGCGTTATATCACGAAATAAAAGTAGAATTTTAACAACTTTTTGATTTTCTATAATGGGAATACTCTTAGCAAAAATTACGACAGTTTTCCCTTCAATCGTTTTAATACCACAATCCGCTAATTCAAGTGGCTTTTTCAATAAAACAGTTTCTTTAATTAGTTTTTGTATTTTATCTTTTGAAAATATCGATACGAATTCATATAAAGACTTCCCAGTTATATAGGATTCCTTGTAGCCGAATTTTGCCTTCGCAGCTTGGTTACTGTTTAAAATAGTGCCATCTTCATCAATAGTAACAATAGAATCTAGATTTTGTTCTAACAAGGAAATAAATGATGAATCCTGGTGTTTCTTATGTATTGTGCATAAATAGAAAGTGTCATGTCCATCTTTCCCTACCAATATACTGATTTTGTGATTACTATCAAAATTTATCTTCATTTCATCATGAGGCTGCATTAACATAGGTTTTAATGCCAACCAAATATCGTTTGGCAAATATCTCTCTGCTAATTGAGTTTCTTCATGGAAATGCCCAAACTCTTTTTGGCAATTTTCATTTGCAAAAAAAACATTAAATAGATCTCCTATTCGGAATATCATAAAAGTAATGACAGAAGGCTCAAATTCACTATAATAGTTAGCGATTTTTTTTAAAGACATCAGGTCTAAAGTTGTTCTCTTCATGTATTGCCTCCAATGAAAACATGTACTATATGACTATCATAATAGATTTAGCTCAAAATTTATATAAAAAATAAGAATAAATCGAATAAAACACGAATTGAAAACTTTCTAATAATATTCCCTTATTCAGGTAGATACTAGCCGCCTTAAGGAAAGCATTCCTCAACCCTTAGAAGAAAGGAACGACGCTTAGGGTTGAGAATGTTTGACTGATAAATCTAAACTAGCGTTTACCGCTTTTTATTCTTCATCTGTTAATATACGTAATGATTCTTTTAAAAAGATTTCTTGACTATTAATCCATTGTTCAGATTCCTTCTTACCTTTGTAATGATACACACCATCTGTCCCTTGAATACGAGCCTTTACATTATCACGTAATTCTGTTTTCATAATTTTCATAATACGCTTTTTAATTTCTGTATCGAAAATCGGGAATAAGATTTCGACACGTTTGACCATATTACGTGTCATCATATCTGCAGAAGAAAGATATAATCTATTTTCTCCATTATGATTGAACCAGTAAATTCGAGAATGTTCTAAGAAACGGCCAACGATACTTGTTACTTTAATATTCTCACTTATTCCTGGTACCCCTGGACGTAAACAGCATATACCACGGATAATTAATTCGATTTTAACACCCGCGATTGATGCTTCGTACATTTTCATGATTAACTCTTTATCTGTTAAAGAATTCATCTTTGCACGTATATGACCTTTACCGTATTTTTTGTGACAAATAATTTCTTCATTGATTAGTTTGATGAACTCACTTCGAATATCATATGGTGATACGACTAAATGGTGGAAATTAGGCTTTTCTGTATATCCACTTAAATAATTAAAAAAGTTTGTTGCATCAATTCCAATTTTTTTATTTGTTGTGATGATTCCCATATCTGTATAAATTTTAGCTGTAGCATCATTATAATTTCCTGTACCTAAATGTACGAAACGCTCAATCCGACCTTGGCGTTTACGTACAACAAGCGTAATTTTAGAATGTGTTTTTAAATTATGCATACCGTAGATGACCAAACATCCTGCTTGTTCTAACTCTTTTGCCCAATGTACATTATTTTCTTCATCAAATCGTGCTTTTAACTCAACTAGAACCGTTACTTGTTTACCGTTTTCCGCAGCTTGCTTTAATGCTTGAATAACAGGCGAGTTACCACTTACACGATATAGTGTCTGCTTAATTGCAAGTACAGTTGGATCTTCCGATGCTTCTGTTACAAAATCAACAATCGGTGCAAAAGATTCATATGGATGATGGAAGAACAAATCTTGCGTTAAAGCTTTTTCAAATAAGTCTTCATCTGATTCTAAATCTAGTGGTGCTTGTGGTATAAAAGTTTCATATTCCAAATGTTCTCTACCTTCAACAATCATCTTACAAAATGAGAATAGGAACGTTAAATCTAATGGGCAATCCAAACTATAAACATCTGCTTCCCAATCTTCTAACACCTTTAGTAGATATTGCAATACATCTTCATCCATCTCACCTGAGCGGACTTCAATACGACTAACAGCACCCCATTTACGCTTTTTCAGCTCTTTTTCAATCTCAACAAGAAGATCACGGGCACCCTCTTCATGAATCGTTAAGTCTGCATTGCGTGTTAAACGAAATGATTGTGCAGATTTCACTTTATATCCCCAAAATAATTTATCAATATTTGCAGTAATCACATCTTCCAATAATACACCTCGAATTTCATTACTAGCAGATGGAATCCGAATAAAACGATCC
Organism: Rummeliibacillus pycnus; assembly: GCF_044359855.1. Classification (GTDB taxonomy): domain Bacteria; phylum Bacillota; class Bacilli; order Bacillales_A; family Planococcaceae; genus Rummeliibacillus; species Rummeliibacillus pycnus_A. The sequence continues at coordinate 3,406,225 of NZ_CP132291.1, read as the reverse complement.
AATACGGAAGGAACTTGAACTATAGCAATTTTTTCTCGGAATTCTGGTTCTGCATTCTTTTGTTCTAGATGTACTATGATATTCATTGTTTTACTAAGTAGTGTTGGAAAAGGACGGTATGCATCCACTGCAACAGGCGTTAATACCGGGAAAATAATTTCTTCAAAGTACTCATTTAAAAACGTATTTTGTTCTTTATTAAGACTATTTGTTTTTTGTAAGAAAACCTTTTCTTTTGGCAACTGTTTAAGTACTAAATCTTTATAAACCTCTGTTTGACGGGCAACAAGTGCTTGTGAACGTTCTAAAATATGAGCCAATTGTTCCTTCGGCGTCAAACCTGACTTATTTTCTGGCTTATGGAAATCAGCTCTAACTTGATCTTGAAGACCAGCAACTCTTACCATAAAGAATTCATCTAAATTTGAACTAAAAATAGCTAAAAACTTCAAACGCTCTATTAATGGATTATTGGTATCTTCAGCCTCTTGTAAGACACGCTCATTAAATGCCAACCAACTGAGTTCACGATTATTGTAGTACTGTGGTTTAGCAATTTCTTCTAGATTTATTTTTGTAGCTTCCATCTTTTATCCTTCCTTTTCTATAAATCGTAAAGTAACGTCCCCTGGAAACAATCTATCTATATGCTTTTTCTGACGGCATACTTTATACTTTTCTGCTAATGCATTTCCACTTGAGTAAATATGGACCATTATTCCTTGTCCATTTTGTTCAATTTCAATATTTTCTACTATTTTTCGCTTTGATGCATCAAGTGCATAGGCAAACTTTAGTAAGGCACCTATACCCTGTATTTGCTTTAACTCTTCTTTTGTGAACCATTCACCAAATGGCTCAATATATCTTTTAAAGTCATCTCTGTTTTTATATGATGCTAATAATGCTAATCGTACTCTCTCTTTATGGCCTAAACCGTCTATTGATCGATTAGACAGTAAATAGAATGTATGTTGGCTTGCAGCATCAGCTTCGATATATTCCCCTAGATAGAATAATTTCGCAGCTTGCAACATCATTGCTAAATCAGCATCCGTATATTGTAATGCACCATGCTTGCAAAACTCACGATATACTCCTTCACAAAGTCTCACAAAATATTCATTGTGTTCTTTAGATTTTCCAAATTCTTGCGCTAGAAAGTCAACGTTAGATTCAAGAACATGGTACTTATCAAAGGCTGTTGGATTCTCTTTTAATATTTTTTCTATAACAAGCCCTTCCCTAAGGCCTTTTCGACTAAATTGGAAAATTGGACTTTGTACAACATCCATCAATGCTTGAAAAACTTCTAGTACAGGCGCAATAATATCCGCTCTATCACTGGACAAGCCATCAAGTTGTTTTAATTCTTCAAAGCTTAATTCTGCAATTTCTAAACGGATTGTATCAAAATCTTCTTTCGTCATTTTATATTGATGTATCCCTGAAATCGGATAATTCTTTTTACGCTGATCCATTTTCGCCATATTACGTGCACTTCCACCAATACCAATGACAGGCAATGTAAGCCCTGCTAACCAGCTTAAAGTTAAAAACTGTTCTTTCGCAAACTGATAAATCTTATTTCTTTCTTCAATTGTTAACGTATCACTTTTCATAAATTGCTGCTTTAGTGATACAGAACCAAATGGGAAACTGTGCGATTCAACTAAATCTTTATTGTTAAAATATGTGATTTCAGTACTTCCTCCACCCATATCAATTGTCACAGCCGATGGTGTTGCTATTGTATGAACTACCGCGAAATATCCATAGAATGCCTCTTGTTCTTCAGATAATAATTTAATTTCAATGCCTATCTCTTTTTTCATTTTCTCTAAAATTTCCTGACCATTAGTTGCCTGACGAATAGCTGCAGTTGCAGTTGCTAGTACATCATTTATACCGTAGTCATGTAACATCTCTTGAAAAGTGGCCAGGATATTTTGCAACTTCAAAATTCCCGGTTCTGATAATTTTCCATTAGGTAGAATATAATTCCTTAATCGAGCGACAACTTTAATATTTTCAAATTCTTTCATCCCACGTTTTAGATCGTATTTGTACAACACCAGTCTAATAGTATTAGATCCAATATCAATGATTGCTGTTTTAAAATTCCTCACTAATGTCACATCCTCTTCTTTTCAACACTCGCTATATACAATGAATTATAATATTGGTATCATAGTATATTATAGATTGAATGGTCAGAATTTTCCCTCACATCATACTTATTTCGATTTAGATTCTATGAAAGGTAGGTTTTTTATGAGTAATTACCATAAAGATGGAGAAATAGCTACAGCCATTTATACGGTTAACAAGCATGCAAAAACTGCCCTCGATAATCGACCACTCTACACATTAAAACGCCTAGCTCTAGAGAAAATGATTCGTTCAGGTCGTGCTAAAAAGTTAGGTCTGCATTTTGTCAAAAACCCACGTTATAGTCAACAACAATCCGCAGTGGTCATTCAATGTGCTGATTATTATTTTCACACTTTACCTAAAAAAGAAGATTTTAATCAATTGCCTCACTTAGGGCATCTTGATGAAACATATCGTAATCCACGTAGGAAAATGGGACTCAATGTAGCTAAGAGTATATTGAATAATTTCTTAGATTTAAAATGTACTAAACAGCTACCTAAAAAGAATAAATTGACACCCAAGAAAATTCACGATGAAAAAAAGAAACATGATTATTATAAAAACAGCAGTTATTTTTATGGCCATTAATTTAAATTACGCAGAAAAGGATTTGTCCTCAAGCTCCTTTTGGACAAATCCTTTTCAACGAAGCCAGTGAAGCAATACAAGTTCGTTTTTTCTGTGACCAGTAACCGAAGAACCTAATGACTTTTATAGTATTTTTATTAGTACATAGGGCTATCTTAAAAGTAATTCTCCATACTTTTAAGGCAGCCTATTTCTATTTCTTATAATACGTATTCATCCACTTTTAAAATCAATTCGGCAATTTCTGGTTTACTAATTTGATCTTCTGCTCCTACTTCTTCTCCTTTATGTCGCAAATCATCTGTTATTAAGCTAGAGAAAATGATGATTGGTAATTTTTTTAATACTGGATGTGATTTGACTTGCTTTGTTAAATGGTGGCCATCCATTTGTGGCATTTCAATATCGGTGACCATCAATTGAACATATTTCGTAATATCATCTGTTTTTTCCACGATACCTAATAGATAATCTAAAGCATCTTTTCCATTTTCAAAGAACTCAACATTTACATAACCAGCTTCAAGCATAGTATCATGCAACAATTTGCGTAATAATGGAGAATCCTCTGCAATGATAATTTTCTTTTCTGAACGTTCGCGGTTTCCTAATTTTTTTACAGAAGCTACATTAATACCTGAGTCAGGATTAATATCTACCATTATCTTTTCAAAATCTAACAATAATAACATGATGCCATTTCGTTTTATGACACCAATTACTTGTGAATTACCACCTTGATACATTTCTGATGGCTTTTCAATTTGATCCCATGAAATACGATGTATCTGCGTTACATTATCAACATGAAAAACAACACGTTGTCGATTGAATTCAGCAACAATATATTTTTGCTGTTCGCTATATGGGGTATTCGCCAAGCCTAATACTTTTTTCATATCTACGACAGGCAATACTTCACCACGTAATTGAATAATACCTTCAACATGTGGGTGAGCATGTGGGATAAAAGTTACCGGAATCGGTTGAATAATCTCTTTTACTTTAATAACATTAATACCAAATTTATTAGAGCCTACTTCAAATTCGACAATTTCCAGCTCATTTGTGCCGCTTTCTAGTAAAATACCTTTGTTTTCATTCATGCGGGCTTCCTCCTTGAACACTACTTCTTATTGCTTCAATTGTACCATATATGCACAATTACTCCCATATCAATTCGTGACATTCGTCCGAACTCTTAAATGGATAAGCAACCCGATAATCGTCATTACGATTAATGTAGATAGCGCTATTCGGCTCGCGACAGTACCATAGTCCCTTAGCAATAAAGTTACAGTCCCGTAGATAACTGGACCAATTATAGATGAAACTTTCCCTGAGAAAGCGAATAATCCAAAGAATTGTCCTTGTTTCTCCTTAGGTGATAATTCGATAATCAGAGTTCGTGATGTAACCCACATGGAGCCAAGCGAAATACCAAACATGCTGCCTGCGATCCAAAACATCAAAGGATTTAAAGCAAATACAGCAAATATTAATGCCACAATCATTAATAACGACACACAAGTTACTGCAGATTTTGCACCAATTTTCTTCGTAATATATCCAAATGCTATAGAGCCAATAATCGTTGAAATGGTCGAAACTAAATATAGTAAGATAAACTCACTAGATGTAAATCCTACAATAGCTGTTGCATAAACTGCCATCATGGCAATAGTCGTTGCGATGGCATCATTTATAAAGAAATAAGCAATCATAAAGGTGAAGATCGCTTTATACTGTTTCATATCTTTAAACGTTGCAATAATTTCTCTATAGCCATCTAAAAAAGCTGTCCGACTACGCTCACTTTTAGGAATTGGTTGATCTTTATTGATCAAGAATATTGGCAATGAAAAAAGCAAATATAATACCGCTGTTGGAATAAAAGCTTTATGAAAATCCGAATTACCAACGTATAGATAAACTAACAATCCAAATAGCGTTCCTAAATAACCGATTGCAACACCAAATCCTGAAATTAATGGCATTTCTTCTTTTGTTCCTAAATCCGGCATCATTGCATCATAAAATACTAAACTAGAATTGAAAAAAAATTTGGCAATCACAAAACTAATAACTACATAAAATAAACTAATAGGAATCCCTGCATCTGATATACCAAAATCGATTGAGCTAAAAACGCCCATTAAGAAAGTAAAGAGAATTGAAATTAAGGCAAACCATACAATAAATTTCTTTTTAAAACCTGTACGATCAATCCATACTCCAAATAATGGTGAAAAAATGACTAAGAAAAAGCTCGCAATGGCATTTGCATAGGATATAAAGGTACTTGCAACTTGCTGTTTTACTTCATCTGTACCTAACGTTTCATCCATGTAAAACGGAAAGAAAATGGTATTAATATTCGATGAAAAAATCGTGTTTGCAAAATCATAAAAGGCCCAGGATAATATAGGTAAAGATAAATATAAAGCAATTGAACTACGTGCTTTTTTATTACTAAACTGTTTCTCCATAGCCTCCACCCCCAATAGAATATTATTCCATAAGACACGTATTATTTCCTTTGTTTCATCAAAAATTTACAAATTCCTTACAAAAAAATAAGTTGATCAAAAGAAACTTTGATCAACTTATTTTTGAATTCTTAATTTCCATAGAAATCGATTAATGCCTGTGTTCCGTTATCATCATATCCCTTAGCAGACAACTCATCATACATTTGTTTTGCAAGTGTTAGTCCTGGCAATTTGAGATGCATGAGCTCTGCTTCTTCTAAAGCGATACGCATATCTTTGATAAAGTGTTTTATATAAAATCCTGGAGCTTTATCACCATTTACCATACGAGGGGCTAAATTGCTTAATGACCAAGATCCTGCAGCACCTGCTGAAATAGATTCTAATACAGTGTTAATATCTAAACCTGCTTTCTTACCATATGCAATGGCCTCACAAACGCCAATCATATTCGTTGCAATCGCAATTTGGTTACACATTTTTGTATGTTGTCCTGCTCCTGCATCACCTTGATAAACGATATTTTCACCAAAGGCTTCAAACAAAGGTAATACTTTGTCAAATACAGCTTTATCTCCTCCAACCATAATGGATAGCGTTCCATTTTGTGCTCCCACATCTCCTCCAGAAACTGGAGCATCTAAAGCTTCCATGTGTACTGATTTAGCATGTTCTGCGATTTTTTTCGCTAAAGTAGGTTGTGAAGTCGTCATATCAACAACAATTGTGCCTGCTTTACTATTTGCAAATATACCGTGATCATCAAAATACACTTCTTCTACATCTTGTGGAAAGCCTACCATCGTAAAAATGATATCTGATTTTTGTGCTGCTTCTCCAGCAGTGCCATACCATTTAGCACCTAATTCGATTAACGGCTCTGCCTTAGCTTTCGTACGAGAATAGATATGTACTTCTTGTCCATCTTTTAATAAATGCTTAACGATACTTAAGCCCATTACACCTGTACCAATAAATCCAATTGACCATTTGTTTGTCATGATTGTTCCCCCTGCTAATGTGTTAACCATATTGTACCAGATTTTTAGGGGATTTTTAATTCTCGGGTTCATAGGAAATCGAACGTAAGCTTAACAGAGCCTAAATAAAAAGAGCAGATACCTAAAGTATCTGCTAAGAAAGGGGGAAATGAGATTGTTGCTGTGTTCTTTATTACTATTCCACCCATTTAAATATTTAAACCTAAATTCCGAAAAAAAGATGATTTTTTTCATTTCATTTGGGGAACGGTTTAATGCTTTATTAAATCAACGTTTATAGAATACTCATTCATCTCATTACCATTTTGTAATTGATAGGTATTTAATAATTGATCTAACTTTTTACTTAAGCGGATGGTTTCAACATTTGAAAAACCATTCTCAATCCCAGAGCGAATCATTTTCTCTCTTGTTTTTTCCAACTTTTTCAAGATGGATTCAGACATACACCATCCTCCTTTCAGCAAAATTCATGTTCATTATTATACTATTATTCCCACATTTTCGGAGATGAAAGTTCCGACATTATTCGACAATTCAACTTCTAGCTTCTTCCAAGTAAACATAGACGATATTACCACCTTGTTGTGCAATTCCTTGAAAATGCTTAAAATCTTCTCTTTCAACCAATGCTTCTCTTAATGAATAAAATTCATTTTTTCCAACTTTTATCTCTTTTAATGTTCCATTCTTTAACTCTTCTAGTTTATTTTTATAATCATTCATATTAATAACTCCCTTTTCGTATGTTGTAAAAAAATAAAATATAATTATCTGCAGATATTACTTTACGTGTGAACAATTTTAAGGCAAACTGTAAAGTATTAGTAGATGAAGGGACTGATTTTCATGAAAATAGCTGAAATTGGAAATATTATTGAGTTTGGTGATGGTCTTAAAGGTATTGTCGAAAAAATAAACGAAAACTCTGTAATCGTAAATCTCACTTACATGGAAAACTTCAATCAATTAGATATGGAAGAAAGAACAGTTGTAAACCATAAACGCTACAAAATTTTAGCAAATGTTGCTGAAAAATAGCGAAGAAAAGTCTTCTGAAAATTTTTACATATCCTGATTACAATTACTTTCTAACAATTACATTTATTGCAAATCACCAAAACACTAACGGCCGTCCTTCAAATTTTGTTGGGTGGCATTTTTTATAGAAGTAGAATTAATAACTGAAGGATTCAATTATTTTTTCTATACATTGGAATCCATTTCATAATGCAAAATATTTAAAAACCGAAAATGGATTTATGAAATTGATTCATTGATTGAAAGTATTCAATTTATTATTATGATTTACAATGTCATGGTAGCACTTCCATCCTATTATTACCATTTATTAATCCCGTAACCTGCATTTTTTATATCTATTCAGTTTTGAACGTTAAATCCTCAAGTCACAACGCTTTTTCGCTAGGAAATTCAAGAGATGTTTTCTATTCGAAAGCTTTTGTGATATTCAGGTCTGAACGAACATTCAGTATTATCTATCCATTTTCTGGACTCAATAAAAAAACGAGTAATGAACCAATCATTACTCGTTTTTGTTTTAAAGATTAATACGATAAATCTTTAATAGAAAGTCCTAACTTTTTTAGCAACACTATAGCTTGTTCCTTTTCTTCAGGAGATAGAACGTTTGTTAACTCATGCAATTGTTGTTCATGTCTTGGGAAAAGCTCGTCCATAAACGTCTTTCCATCATCAGTAATTTCTGCATACGTGATTCGGCGATCTGATGGACAAGAAATACGTGATAAATAACCACGTTTTTCAAGCTTATCAATTACATACGTAATAGAGCCACTTGCCAATAAAATTTTACTTCCGATCTTTTGCAGGGGTTGACGCCCTTTATGATAAAGTAATTCTAATACTGCGAATTCTGTTGGGTTTAAACCATTTTCTTGGAAGAACTGATTCGTGCACTCATTAATCGCTTTATTTGCTCTAGAAAGTACGATAAACAATTTTAACGATTGGTTCACTTCTTCTGATGCCATAATATTCATCCTCTATTTCGATTATCTTGATTTAAAACTATTATAGCGATACGGTAGAAGTTTTGTCAAAACATGCTTTTTCTTAAACTGGATAATAGAAATTGCGTTGCAACTGTAACTTAGGGAAATGGATTGACCTATCATTTTCTGCCACGCGATCATTTTGACTTTTTATAACTTGAGGAAACACAAGTTCAAAAGTAGTTCCTTCCCCTTCTTTACTTGTTGCAAAAATTTTCCCACTATGTTCTTCAATTGTTTTTACTACAAATGGTAGGCCTAATCCTGTACCCTCTGGCTTTGTTGTATAAAACGGAAGGAAAATATTTTCCAATTGTTGCTCTGACATACCTGTCCCATCATCTTTGATTGTTAAAGTTACTGTATCATAGTAATCTACATACTGTTGAATTGTAATATTACCACCTGCAGGCATTACTTCAATCGCGTTTTTTAATAAATTGATTAATACTTGTTTCATTTTATTTTTATTTCCTAAAATAAAGTCGTCTTGATATATATTCTTTTCGTATACAATTTGAATGTTTTGAATTAGTGCTCGAGGTTGCATTAACTCAATTGTTTGATCAACAAGTTCTCCAATTGAAAAAACATTCATTTCATATTCACCAGGTTTTGAAAGATTTAAAAATTCATTGACAATGCTTTCAATTCTCTGTATTTCACTATCGATAACTGATAAATAGCGTTTATTCTCATCAGTTGCAGTCATTTTCATCAAATCTGTAAAACCTTTGAGAGAAGTCATAGGATTCTTAATTTCATGAGCGATACTTGCTGCCATTTCACCAATCATTTGAAGAGTTTGTTGGTGTTCAATTTGCTTAATTAACATAGTCTTTTCTGTTTCATCACGTATTGCGGTTAAGTGAATATCAGCTAAACTATCATAGTTGCACATTAATTGTACGTAACGAATGCCGTCTTTAGTTGGAACTTGTATTGTTACTTCTCCATTTCCTGTTTCAACTAATTTATTAAAAAATCTTTGAATTTCACTTTTATCTTTTGGGAATAATGTTAATAATATTGTTGAATATTGTCCAATAAAGCCTTTGCTAGAGATATTAAGTAACTTTTCCGCCATTTCGTTCATTTCGATAATTTTGCCTTCTGCATTAGTTAATATAAACCCATTTCCAGGTTGATCGAATACACGTTGATATTTTGCTTCTATATCATAGTGCTTTTCAACTTTAGAAGGCGCTTCGGAATAATGAAAGCATAGTAAAATCCAATCGTATACATCTGAGTAATAGCTGGTAACTTTCATATCCTCAATCTTGTAATATAAAGTATCAATCGTCATTTTTTCAGCTATATACGAATGACTTTTAGTAGCATCAATCATTCTTTTCCAAGTTTCATAGGATTCTTGGTTAAACCAACTACTAATATTTACATCTTCTTCAATTTGTAATAGATTTTGAGCTAATTCATTTGCATACAAAATATGGTATCTATGATCCACAATAACAATTGGTTCTTCACATTCTTGAAACGAAAAATCAAAAACTTGAAAAATTTCCTTAGCCATTAGATACTCACCAAGCCCTTCTTTTTTATACTTATATGAATCTTGTCCAAAAACTATGACAAATTCTCTTATATTTTAAATAATATTGTTTATAGTAATATTCAGATTATTCCATAAATTCTAATTATTTAAAATAGGTATTTGTACTTATATTAATTTCGTTATAATTATTCTGTTACCTTTATTCTAATAGGTCTATGTAAAATATTCAATTAATTTCCACAATAACTTTTTAACTAGAGGAGCTTTTACATGAATATCGTTCTTGCTACATTAAACGCTAAGTATATTCATACCAATATTGCTATTCGGTATTTGAAATCATACGCTAAACCTGAATTCGACCCTATCTTAGCTGAATACACTATAAAGGATCCATCATTTAACATCGTGTCAGATCTTTATCAAAAAAAACCAGATATTATCGGTTTTAGTTGTTATATATGGAATATCGAAGAAACTATTCGCGTTATTCGAATGATAAAAAAAGTAAGTCCAAATACTAAAATTATTTTAGGTGGTCCAGAAGTTTCCTATGATGTTCATGATTGGCTACATCGTATTAAAGAAGTCGATTATATTATTATGGGAGAGGGCGAGTTGGCATTCAAACAATTGCTTCATTATTTAGACGGCCAAATTCCACTAGATGATGTACCTGGTATCGGTTATTTAAAAGAAGGTAAAGTCATCATTCATCCTGCTGCACCTAAAATTGATTTACGTGAAATACCTAGCCCATTCCGTTTCGAAGAAGACATTCCACATATTCCAAAACGGATTGCTTACATCGAAACGAGTCGAGGCTGTCCATTTAATTGCCAGTTTTGTCTTTCTTCTATTGAAGTTGGCGTTCGTTACTTTAATCGTGAGAAAATCAAAAATGATATTCGATATTTAATGGATCATGGTGTTCGAACAGTAAAATTTGTCGATCGAACATTTAACATAAGCAGAAGCTATGCGATGGAAATGTTTCAATTTCTTATAGACGAGCATAAACCTGGTGTAGTGTTTCAGTTTGAAATTACAGCAGATATTATGAGACCTGAAGTTATTCAATTTTTAAATGACAATGCACCTAAAGGATTATTCCGTTTTGAAATTGGTGTCCAATCGACAAATGATTTAACAAATGATTTAGTCAAACGCCGTCAAAACTTCACTAAACTTTCTCGTACTGTCAATATGGTAAAAGAGGGCGGGAAAATTGACCAACATTTAGATTTAATTGCTGGATTACCTGAAGAAGATTATATGAGCTTCCGTAAAACTTTTAACGATGTATTTGCGATGAGACCTGAAGAATTACAGTTAGGATTTTTAAAATTATTACGTGGTACTGGTCTTCGTTTACAGGCAAAACAATTTGGCTACCAATATATCGATATGGCTCCTTATGAAATCTTTGCTAATAACTTATTATCATTTGACGATATCCTACACATTAAACAGACTGAGGATATTTTAGAAAAATATTGGAATGATCATCGAATGAATAGCACAATCGAGTTTTTAGTAACAGAGGTATTTGACTCAGCTTTCGACTTTTTCCAAGAGTTCGGAACCTACTGGGATGAACAAGGATGGTCTCGTATCGGTCATCAACTAGAAGACTTATTTACTCGCTTATTAGAATTCTTAGAGCAACGTGGCAATGTTCCAATAGATATTGTTACCAATTTAATGCAGCTCGACTATTTAAAAGCGCAACAATTCCAGCCTCGTAAAATTTGGTGGCAAAATCGAACACAAGAAGATGCTTCAAAAATAATTTTCAAAGCTTTACGCGAAAAACCTGAAATAGTAGGTTTAGAATTTGCAAGTATGAATATTGTAGAAAAAGATTTATACAAGCATACATTGTTAACGCCATTTAGCATTAACTATGATGCATATATAAATGGAGAAATAAAAAAACAAAAAGGCTATTTATTCACTTTCTTCCGCAAAGACGGATCACCTTACTTCGCTACAATTGATGAAACAAAATTAGCATAAAGTGAAACTTCCATCAGTGGGGGTATTACTGACTGTTAATGCAGGATAAAGTTTTGAACTTCACTCAGCTTGAATAATACTGCCCATTAATAAGAGATAGATCTCTCTAACCGAATAATAAAAAGGGATTTCTAATAAGCATTAAACAGCTTATAGATATCCCTTTTCTCTTTGCTTTATAGCCTAATATGATTAACCAATTATTACACGCTCTTTTGGGTAATGATAATTTGTTTTTTTAGATTTCCCGCCTATCGAATATAAGAAAGAAATTATTCCAACCCTTCCTATGAACATTAGAACCATCATAACGACTTTACCAAATGCTGATAAATGTTCTGTTAAGCCCAGCGACATTCCAACTGTCCCGAATGCAGATGTAATTTCAAAAATAATTTGCATTAGTGTCGCATTTGGCTCTGATAATGTTAAAATCATTGTTGCTACAAATACTATGAAAATCGATACAATAATAACTACGTAAGAACGGTATACATCAATCATATGAATTTCACGATGGAAGATTTGAATATCTGTTTTATTCCTTGCAAAATTGATCAAGAAAAGAATGGCAACCGCAAAAGTTGTCGTTCGAATACCTCCCCCAACGGAATTTGGCGAAGCCCCAATAAACATTAGCGCACTTAAAAAGATATCTGTCGCTTCATTGAAATTCGATATATCAACTGTTACGAATCCTGAAGATCTTGCAGATAGAGAATGGAACATTGCTGTAAACAATGCTTCATGCCAGCTCATTCCTTTAAACGAATGGAAAGATTCTAATATTAAGATCCCCAATGAACCAACAACAAATAGAATAGCGTAAGTTGAAGTTGTAATTTTCGTGAAAAGAGAAAACTTAAAATTCTGGTCTGTATTTGAAAGGAATCTTTTCACTTCAATTAATACAGGAAATCCAATAGTCCCTAATACCATCATGATCATATTAATCAATTGTACGAAATAATCATGATGAAAAGGTTCCAAAGAACTTCCTGTTATATCAAAACCTGAGTTAGTTGTAGCAGAGATTGCAGCAAATAATCCGTTATAAAGAGCCTCTTTAAATGTGTCATAATACTGTGTAAAATAAAGAGTTAAAATTGTTGCCCCAATGAATTCAATCCCCAATAATATTTTGAGAATCTCTTTAATTAAATGTACTACACCTGATAGATTATATTGATTATGGTCTACCATAATTAATTGTCTCTCACGTAAACCAATTTTTTTTCCGAACAAAAGCCATGTGAAGGTACCTAATGACATAATACCGATTGCACCAAGCTGCATAATTAAAGTCAGCATCACAATTCCAAAGGTAGTATACGTCTCTGAAATATTGACAACTGATAATCCCGTAACACTTACTGTACTTACAGCTGTAAACAAACTATCTAATAAGGATACATGTACACCATCTTGATGCACACCTGGTAATCTTAAAAGAATAAATGAAATAGCTATAGCAACAAAGTAATATGAAACGATCGCTTGGAATGGCGTTGAACGCTTATTTAATTCTTTAGCTGTCCCCATAATATCGATCCTTTCACTCTTGAAACCATGATACAATCAATTGTATGCAAAATAAGGCAAAAAAGAAAGAGCCTTATGATATTCAACTTATAAATTTCATTATATATACACTATATAAAGTAACCATGTACCCAATTTGATCATAAAAAAATCCTATTCGAAAATTCCTGCGAATAGGATTTTTTGGGATTATTCTTCAATCTCTTATATATGTTTCGTTTGATTCACTGCTAACTTCTTTTTATTTCGTACACCTGTGATATAACCACCCAGAGCTATTAAGACGAGAACGCTCCAGAAAATACTTTTCCATAATACGGAGTGGGGGAAATGTTCATCTAATATTCCAACTTTAGGATGCGCTAATGTCATCACAGTTAGTTTTACACCAACCCATCCAACGATTAAGAATGCAGCTGTTTCAAGGGATGGGTATTGTTGTAATATGCGCACAAACCACTGCGCTGCAAATCGCATAATGATTAAACCGATAATACCACCTAAGAACATCACTGCAAATTGGCCGCCATTAATACCACCAATATGGAAGCTACCCAATTCTGGTAAAGTTACAGCGAGTGCGACTGCTGCTAACATCGAATCAATGGCAAAAGCTAAATCGGCCAATTCTACTTTTACAACGGTAGCCCAAAATCCAGATGCCTTTTTCTCTTTCTGTTGCTTATCCTCACCGTTTTTATGTTTTCGAATATCATAAATATGTTTACAACAAATAAACAGAAGATACGCAGCACCAATTCCCTGTACCCACCACCAGTTAACCAAAAATGTAATTAAGAACAGTGCAGCAAAACGTAATACAAATGCACCTATTAATCCATAAAACAATGCTTTTTTCTGTTGTACTGGTGGCAAATGTTTGACCATGACAGCCATTACAACAGCATTATCTGCTGCTAATAATCCTTCCAATACAATCAGTACTAATAATACCCATCCATATTCCAATAATATCGTTTCCATCCAATTTCCTCCTTTTTGCACAAAAAATAAAAGACCCCTGCCTAAAAAGGCAAAGGTCTCGCTTAGCAATTTGTAAAAGTAAAATTTGCTCTCATACCCGATGACAGTTAAGTCATGTAATGACGAGTATAAGGTAGGTTTCCCAATAGCTACTCCCCTTTGACAATAATGTCAAAAGTTATTTAGTTTTTGTATACGCCTAGTATAAAGAAAAATGATCTAAAAGTAAATGGGTTTACCTGATTATTTTATTTCAATTTGATATTTCTGATTATTTTTATGTTCTTCATAATATTGAATCATAGTCGGAATTGTATTGATAAAATCTGCACATTTAATTCCTGAATCCTTTAATAAAGTATTTGCAATTGTTGTATCAAAACTTGCATTCCAAGTTAAATAGTCAAGTGCTTCGTATTCAACACCAAGCTTTTTACGAATAGCGTGAATACCCAATGATGCTTGAGCAACATTTAACGGAATATGTCCTTTTGGTGTTTTACCCGTTATTTCTTTTACAAAAGCACGATATACTTCTTGAACGGGATGAGGATTCGGATCTGTTAAATGAACAGTGGTACCTCTCGCTTCCTCAAGTTCACTCAAATAAACAGCAGCTTCAAAAATATAATCTACGGGAACTACATTGATTTTGGAAGTAGAATGGCCGATATAAGGCAGAATTGGCAACTTTTTTAGCCGATCAATCATATTCAGTAAAAAATAAGGACCATCAAACTTTATCGTTTCTCCCGTTTTTGAATCTCCCCGAACGATACCTGGCCGTATAATTGTAACAGGAAGGCGGTCTTTTAGCATGTCTACTGATAATTCTGCTTCGAACTTCGTTTCCTCATAAAAGTTTTTAAATCCATCTGGACGTACAAGTTCTGTCTCAAGTAAATTTCCTAAGCGAGTTCCTGCAACATATGCCGTACTAAAATACATATAACGTTTTAAATGGGGTAACTCTTCTACAAAGAGGTTCATCATCTCTGTACCATGTACATTGACTTTCCAAGCAATAGGTCTTGGTACGGCTAAATCATAGATAGCAGCTAGATGCCATACGACTTCCACTTGATCTTGTAGCATAATAATTGTTTCATCGCTTAAATCTAATTGTGGTAAAGTAATATCTCCTTCAATTAGTACAATCTCTCTGTCTGGAAATTGTGTTAGAATAGCCTTTTTCTCTTTTTCTGCCTTATCAAATTGAGTAGCTAAAACAATGGCGTAAATACGTTCATAATGATATTTTTTAAATGCCTCGCGAATGATCCTACTTGCAATAAATCCTGGAAATCCGGTAAAAAAGGCTACTGTCATTGATTTTCCCTCTTTCTATTGTTATAAGAATGGCAAATTTAACACTCATTAGGATTATATTATCAATATATCATCAGCACTCATATTGAATCCCGTTTATATTTACAAAACTTTAATAGTACGTTAATTTACTAGAATCATCCATAATAGGCGAACAGATTGCAATGCTTCTATTCTATTATCATAATTATTATTCAGAATATTTACAAATATTTGTTGTGCAAATCAATATCATAAATCCAATTTTGTTTTTTAAATTCGAACATTTCAACACATTAATTTTTCAGTATTCAGATATGAATGTTCAGCTACGGTATTTATTTATCAATATATTTAAAAAAATAAAAAGACTGTAGATAAACTCGAATTTCTTCTAGTTTATCTACAGCCTTATATGATTTATTATCCATCGATTTATGCTATCGGCAACAGTTATATCTTCTATTATTACTTAATATCAATTATATTTGACAACGCAATTATTAAAGCAAGCTATATAATCGAATGTCTGGATTTTTATCATTAAACCAACGCATCGCAAATTCATTTTCGAATAAGAATACGAGGTTATCGAAACGGTCATGTACTAACATACTGCGTGGGCCTGACATTGATTCTTTAACATCTTCTTCATTTTCAATCCATCGAGCCATTTTGTTTCCGATTGGTTCCATACGAACATCAACATTGTATTCGTTTTTCATACGATTTTCGAATACTTCAAATTGAAGTTGACCAACTGCACCAAGAAGCACGTCTTCTGTATGAAGTGTTTTGTAGTATTGAATTGCTCCTTCTTGTACGAGCTGTTCAATGCCTTTATGGAAATGTTTTGATTTCATAACGTTTTTCGCAGTTACACGAACAAATAGTTCTGGTGTAAACTGTGGTAGTTTTTCAAATTGGAATGTTTTTTTACCACCAACAATGGTATCACCGATTTGATAGGTACCTGTATCATATAAACCAATGATATCTCCAGCAACCGCTTCATCTACAGTTTCACGATCATCTGCTAAAAACTGTGTAGATTGTGTTACTTTAAAGGATTTATTAGTACGTGTTAAAGTGACATTCATACCACGCTCGAATTTACCAGATACAATACGTACGAAAGCAATACGGTCACGGTGTGCTGGATTCATATTCGCTTGGATTTTGAATACAAATCCAGAAAATTCCTTATCTAAAGGTTCTACAAGAGCTTCATCTGCTGTTAAACGAGGCTGTGGTGTTGGAGCAAAATTTAAATACGTTTCTAAAAATGTTTGTACACCAAAGTTAGTTAAAGCAGATCCAAAGAATACTGGAGTTAGTTCGCCTTTGATAATGCGTTCTTCTGAGAACTCATTACCAGCCTCATCTAGAAGCATAATGTCGTCCATTGCTTGTGTATAATAGGATGTTTCTTTCATGTCATGTTCAACAGCAAGCTCACCATTGTCATCTAATGGTAAGAAACGATTTTCTTCGTCTGTACGGAATTGTTCGATACGTTTATTATATCGATCATAAATACCAAGGAATTCTTTCCCCATACCAATAGGCCAGTTCATTGCATAAGCTTGTATACCCAATACTTCTTCTAATTCTTCCATCAATTCAAGAGGTTCTTTACCTTGACGGTCTAACTTATTGATGAAAGTAAAGATTGGAATACCACGCATACTACAAACTTTAAATAATTTTAATGTTTGCGCTTCAATCCCTTTGGCAGCATCGATAATCATAACAGCACTATCTACTGCCATTAAAGTACGATACGTATCTTCAGAGAAATCTTGGTGCCCTGGTGTGTCCAAAATGTTGACACGGCAGCCATTATAGTCAAATTGCATAACAGATGATGTTACAGAAATACCACGTTGCTTTTCGATTTCCATCCAGTCAGATGTTGCAAATTTACCTGATTTTTTTGCTTTAACAGTACCTGCATCACGAATGGCACCACCAAAGTATAGTAATTTTTCGGTCATTGTCGTTTTACCAGCATCCGGGTGGGAAATGATGGCAAACGTACGACGAGCTAATATATCTTGTTCAAACATAGAACTCATTTCTTTATCTCCTTCTAATCAATTCGTCTTATTATAAATTAAAATATCCAAATGAAGACAATTTTTTCTACACTGGGTATCACGTTCCTTATCTATTTTAAATACTTATATATATATTTTGAACAATAATTTTCATCTTCAAAACCTAACCTTACAATTATAACAAAAAAAGTGAGGGTTTTAATACCCCCACTTGTTGTGATTGTCTTATTTTTTTACGATTAGTTTTTGGCCTACATAGATTAAATCTGATTTTAAGTTATTCCATTTTTTTAGATTTGCTACTGAGACACCATATACTTTCCCGATAACTGATATCGAATCACCACTTTGTACGGTATATTTCTTGGTACCTGTTGTTTTTTTGGTTGATGAAGTAGTTGAGGAAATCATCATTTTTTTAGGTTTTTGTATCTTAATTTTCTGGCCGATATAAATCGTTTCTGATTTTAGATTATTCCATGCTTTTAAATTCGCAACTGAGACGTTGTAAACTTTCCCAATAACATATAGAGAATCACCATTTTTGACCGTATACGTAGTTGTGTTTTTTGAATTGCTAGAAGTTACGGAAAAACGCCCATTACTTTTAGGATTTGTTTTTAGCTCACTTACATTTAGCTTTTGGCCAACATAGATTAATTCTGATTTTAGATTATTCCATGTTTTTATATTTGATATGGTTATTTTATACTTTTGAGCGATTCTGGATAATGAATCACCCTTTACTACTGTGTACATTTTAGTACTCATCGTATTACTCGGTTTCTTGATGGCGTCATTTGTTTTATTAGATGTTTTTGGACTTGTTGTTGGTTTACTCACATTTAACTTTTGACCTACAAAAATTAATTCTGACTTTAGGTTATTCCATTTCTGTAAATTCGCAACTGTTGTTTTATATTTGTGAGCAATTTTTGATAATGTATCACCTTTTACTACTCTGTATGTTTTTGTATTTGTTGTAGTACTTGGTTTTTTGTTCGTACTATTCGATGCTGGTTTTGTAACAGAGGTTAATTTTCTTATGTTTATTTTTTGACCAATATAAATTAAATCTGAATTTAAATTATTCCATGTTTTTAAATTGGATACCGTTACATTAAATTTTTGGGCAATTTTTGATAATGTATCACCTTTAACAATTATGTAGGTACTTTGTGTACTATTTGAGCCCGTTGTAGGTTTACTTGACCCAGAAGATGTTCCGTTAGCTGCTTCCTTATCAAGATAAACAGTATCATACTGGGTTAAATTATAAGTTTCTATTAGATTATTAAGCTTTGTGGCATAAAGTGTATCCGTAGCATATGTACCTGTTAATGCAGCTGTTGCATCTCGATATGATTTTGTATTTGCAACCCAAACTTTCGAATAAAAATAAGGATTCCACGATAATCCATTTCTAATTAAATTCACATAATCCTGCAATGATCCTTGATAAGATGGATATTTTCTAAATTTAGCGTTTACTTGAGAATAATGTCCCTTTCCATCATCCTCTAATGTTGGCATTAAAACATATTTCCCATTATATGTACCCTTCATCCCAAATAAATTATAATTTGGTGCTGAAGAAAGATCACTTGTACCATAAGCGCTTTCCAATGTAGCTTGTGCAATCATAACAGATGCATATAATCCATTATTATGTGCAAGTGATCGAGCAATTGGTGCAATACCACTTATAAAAGAATTAACAGAGTAATAGCCAACACTAACCGCTGTATCTAAAACTTGATAATTTTGTTCTGGTGCTGAAATCTCTTTTTCTTCAACATTTTTATCTTTTACAGATTTAGTTTGTAGTATAGGTTGATCTAGTGCTTTTTCAGTCTCTGACTCTTTTACAATAATACTAGCATCATTATTTATAGTTGTATTATCATCTTTTGATTCTTCATCTTGAATTGATATTTCTTCTTTTGAATTATTTTTTAAAGTAGGGGTATCCTCTTTCACATCTAATTCAGATTTTTTAATAGACTGCTCGAGTTTTGTACTATTTGTTTCTTGTTTATTGACATTCTCATTTACAGCTGCCAGGGTAATATTAGGGACTGTAGCTGTCGTAATGACAGCTGAGATTCCTGCAATTAAAACTTTATTAACTTTCCGTTTCTTATCCATACTAGTTAACTTATTATCTTTTAATTTCATATTTCTCCCTTCCTTTTTATTAGCATTATTACTTGTATCATCGCATCATTTTTAGAAATTTTAAGTTCCCTCTCCTAAAAAAACAAAAAAATACTACAAATGTTAACAAAGTGTAACATTTGTAGTATTTGAAATAATTATTTATTAGTATTTTTGAACTTTTCTCTAGCAGCTTCTAGTGCTATTTCTGCATCACTATGTGGGTATTTTGTGTTTTCTATGATTTGATAATCTTCATGACCTTTACCAGCAAAAATAATCATATCACCCGGTTCAGCAATCTCTACAGCATAGCGTACTGCTTCTACACGATCACCAATACATTTATAACGATCATGTTGCATCCCTTTTTCTAGGTCATTCATAATACTTTCGTAATCTTCATAGCGAGGATCGTCGGTTGTTAAGATAACATAATCGGCACGAGAAGCTTCTGTTGCCATATCTGGACGCTTTGATTTATCGCGATTACCACCTGTACCGATTAAGAAAATCATTTTGTTTTTCTTATATGGCATTGCAGCTGTAATTGCTTTTTCTATTGCATCAGGTGTATGTGCATAATCGACAAAAATATTAATAGGAAGATCTTTTGTCGAAACTTGTTGCATACGTCCTTTTACAGGCCCCATTACCTCTAATTGTTCGATAATATCTTTAATCGCATAGCCTTTACAATAAAGAGCAGCTGTTGCAGCTAAAGCATTATAAACATTAAATTCACCAAGTAAGTGTAATTGTACTGGGAAAATACCTTCTGGTGTTACCATATCAAAATAGGTCATATGGTCATGATATTGACAATTAATACCTTTGAACATTGCTTCTTCATTCTTTAAGCCATATGTCCAAATTGGAAAAGGTGTTAAACCTGCATATTTTTCTGACCACGGATCATCAGCATTTAATACCGCATGCTTGTCTTTATCAAGATCTTGTCCTAGTTGTGAGAACAGCAAACCTTTTGCATTTCCGTAGTTTTCCATTGTTCCATGAAAATCTAAATGATCATGAGTAAGATTTGTGAAGATTGCTACATCAAAATCCACTCCTGCTACTCTTCCTAATACAAGACCATGAGATGATACTTCCATTACCATTCCACGACATCCTTCTGCTCTTGCACGGAATATCATTTGTTGCGTTGATAATGCATCACTTGTAGTGTTTCCAGATTCGTAAAGAATACCATTTAAGTTAAACCCAATGGTACCTTTCATAGCTGAGCGTATACCTAAACCAAGTAAGATATTCTCAATCATTGTTGCTACACTTGTTTTACCATTCGTTCCGGTTACCCCAAACATTGTCATATCTTTTGATGGATAATCAAAAAATTTAGCAGCTAGTAAGCCAAGTGCTCTATTCGTATCTTTTACGATTACTTGCGCAACATTACCTTCTAAATCAAGTTGATGTTCTGTTACTACAATAATTGCACCGTTATCAACTGCCTTTTGCGCAAAGTCATGACCATCAACTGTATAACCTTTAATACAGACAAATAGACTTTTTGGTTGAACACTGCGAGAATCAATTGCAATGTCTTTAATATTTTCAGGTAATGTACCGATAATTTTTTTTACAGGTAAACATTGTAGTAATTGTGTTGCTTGCATAATTAAATTTCCTCCTATTATTCATCAATCATAGATGATGTAACATACGCAAGCAGTAATGCAGCTGTATTGCGTAGTGAATCGACATGTGTTCTTTCATAAGCGTGCGAAGACTCAATACCAGCACCAAATAAAGCGTGGCGAATATCATAACCTGCTCTAATGGCAGCTGATGCATCTGAGCCATAGTAAGGATAGATATCTAATTTATAATCTATTACATTTGCTTTTGCGAGTGAAACTAATTGACGAGTTAATTCATAATGATATGGACCACTTGAATCTTTTGCACAAATTGATACAGTACACTCATCCGTAGCTTGCCCATCACCAATTGCACCCATGTCAACAGCAATATATTCTACAACTTCAGAAGGAATACTAGCATTACCACCATAACCAATTTCTTCATTATTAGAGATATAGAAATGTGTAGTATATGGCAATTCAATTTTCTTTGTTTTTATCGTTTTTAAAAGTTGAAGCAATAAAGCGGTACTTGCTTTGTCATCAAGATGGCGAGATTTTACAAATCCCGTTTCTGTTACTTCAAAACGTGGATCAAACGAAACGAAATCACCTACTTCAATACCGATAGCTCGTGTATCATTAGCATTCAAGACTTTTTCATCTACACGTACTTCAATATGTTCATCATTACGTGGTAATTCTCCTGCTCCTTTATACACATGTACTGAAGTTTCATGCATTAAAATTGTTCCTCGAATTTTTTTGCCGGAAGCAGTATGAATTGTACAACATTCTCCTTCCACTGCATTCCAGTTAAAACCACCTACCATTGACAGTTTTAATCGACCACTCGATTTAACATCTTTGACAATTGCACCAAGAGTATCGACATGAGCAGTAAGTAAGCGATGGCGCTCATTGTTTTCCCCTGGAATTGTTGCGATCAATGCACCTTTGTTAGTTTGTTTAAATTGTACTCCTATTTCTTTCAATAGTCCTGATATAAATTTCATAATGTCCATTGTGTAACCTGATGGACTCGCAATATTAGCTAATTTCCCTAGTAATTTGACTGTTTCTTGTTCATTAAAAGTGTTATTCATGACAAAAGCCTCCTACCTATTCTTTTCATAATATCAAAATACGACATTTTACGGCAACGCTAAATAATGTATGATGGTATTAATACCCTATTCAAGGTGGATATTAATACCATATCCGAGGTGTCTTTATGAAGGAATCAAATGTTTTGCGAAGAAGAAATCAATTCGTATTATTTATCCTAACAGCAGCAATTATCATCTATACATTGTTTAACTTATTAGGATTACTAGACTACGAAATACCAATACCCATCATTGCTATTCTATTTTGTTTACTTGTCAGTTTATTATCATGGTACAAAGCAGATGAACGCTTAGTATGTATCCTTCTAGTCATTGGACTAAATAGTGTTGGATTGCTGATTAACTTTCAATCCGGTTACACGCACTATTTAATATTTCTTATTTTACTACTTTTTGTACTCGCTTTATATCAGTCATTTTGGTTAAATTTTTTAATGATGATTGTGACAATGTTAGAATTTTATTTATTATTAAAATTTCATTATAAAGATTTCTCACATTATTATAATCGATCTGATATTACCATTTTCTTCCTAGTTATTAGTTTTTTTGCGGTAATTGGCATTATCCAAATTTTATATATGAATCAAAGGTGGAAAAAAGTAGAACAAGAAGCAAGTAGCAAAGAGCAAGAGTTGTTATCAAAGGAAGGCTATCTAAAATTATTTTTTGAAAATGCCAAGGATAGTATTGCTGTATTTGATTTAGATAACAATGTTATTGCAGTAAATCCTGCATTTGTTAAGCTTTATGGATGGTCTAAA
Organism: Rummeliibacillus pycnus; assembly: GCF_044359855.1. Lineage (GTDB taxonomy): Bacteria > Bacillota > Bacilli > Bacillales_A > Planococcaceae > Rummeliibacillus > Rummeliibacillus pycnus_A. The sequence continues at coordinate 3,382,861 of NZ_CP132291.1, read as the reverse complement.
GAAGAATGTATTGGTAAATCAATACCAATGGTCCCTCCTGAAAATATAGATCATGCAAATGACCGGATCCGTAGAATGCTAAATGGTGAAAGTTTTGACTTACTCGAAACAAAAGATATGAAAAAAGATGGCACCTATTTCGATGCAGAAATTACCCTTTCTCCAATTTTTGATACAGGTGGGCAAATCATCGCAACTTCTGTTATTACACGCGATATTTCATATAAAAAAGAAGCCGAACAAATTCGTATCCAATCCGAAAAATTAAAAATGGCGGGTGAGATTGCAGCTGGTGTTGCACATGAGATACGAAATCCTCTTACTGTAATCTCTGGTTTTGTACAAATGATGAATGATGATCAAAATTCACCATATAGTTTCTATACAAATTTAATCGATTCTGAAATTGATCGAATTAATTTGATTATTAGTGAATTTTTAGTATTATCTAAACCTCATTCAATGAATCCAATAGATTTTAAGATAGATAAAGTGTTATCCGATATTTTGACATTATACAAACCTGAGCTACAGGCTAGAAACATTGCTTTATCTGAACATTGGAATGATAATGATATTGCTATTACAGGTGATGCAAATCATATTAAACAGGTTCTTATCAATCTTATCAAGAATGCAGTAGAAGCTATCGAAAAAGACGGTGCTATCAAACTTACCATTGAAAAAACATCCACACAATTTTGTTCAATTAGCATTGAAGATACAGGATTAGGGATGAAAAAAGAAGTAGTCGATCATATATTTGAACCGTTCTATACAACAAAACCTGACGGAACAGGATTAGGAATGATGATTACTGAGAAAATTATTCAAGATCATCATGGCCATATAGAAATTGATAGTACATACGGAGAAGGTACTGAAATTACAATTTCCCTCCCATTATCGATAAAATAAATAGAAGGATTGCCCAACTCTCATCTTCCAATGACTGTTGGACAATCCTTTTCATTTTATAGATAGTTTTTGGTTAATTTCGCTACAGCGACGCGCTTTCCGAGGGCGAACCGACGAGCCATCTCTATTTTTAACGTAGAATAGTTTTTACTAATTTCACTTTTTGTTTATATGGAGGGAATAGTAAGTTATTCGCTAATTTTGTTGATTTTTTTAAGATTGATTTTGGGTGAGTAAAGCATTCAAAGCTTGCTTTTCCATGGTAATTATGAACTCCTGATGTTCCAACGCCTCCAAATGGTAGATGAACGCTCGCAACATGAGTAATCGTATCATTGATACAACCTCCTCCAAATGGCAATTCATCTAAGAAATATTGAACCGCTTTATCCGTTTCAGAAAAGAAATATGCAGCAAGTGGTTTTGGTTTTTGTCGAATTTGATGAATGACTTGGCGTAGATCATCATAAACTAGTATTGGCATAATTGGACCAAAAATCTCATCTTCCATGATGGGACTATTCCATGTAACATCCTGTAAAATAGTTGGTTCAATGTATAGGTCATCACGATCTGTTTGACCCCCAAATAAAATATTATCATGTTCTTTATCCAACAAATTCGCTAGTCGATTAAACTGCTTCGTATTAATAATCCGTCCAAAATCGGAACTTTCTTGTGCATTTTTACCATAAAATTTTTGCAACGTTTTTTTCAAATGTCTGATAAACGGTACCTTTATCGACTCATGGACAAGTACATAATCAGGTGCCACACAAGTTTGACCAGCATTTGTGAATTTTCCCCAGACAAGTCGTTTTACTGCTACTTCTATTTTTGCTGTTTGATCAATAATTGCTGGGCTTTTTCCACCAAGCTCTAATGTATAGGGTGTTAATCGCTCAGCACAAGCTTTCGCAACAATTTTCCCAACTGCAACACTTCCAGTAAAGAATATATAGTCAAATGAAGCGTGAATAAGTGCAGTCGTTTCTTCAACTTCTCCTTCTACAATGCGAATATAGTTTTCTTCAAATGTTTCTTGTATGATTTTCTTTAAGATTTCTGCTGTATTCGGCGCTGATTCAGAAGGCTTTACAATTGCCGTGTTACCACCGATAATTGCACCAATCAATGGTTCCATCACAAGTTGAAATGGATAATTATAAGGTCCAATAATGAGCGTAACACCATAAGGCTCTCTTACGACAAAGCTCCTTGCAGGTTGAAAATGTATCGGTGTCGAAACCGCAACCGGATGCATCCACTCCTCTAAATATTTTTGCATATAACTAATGCTTTCTAATACCAAGCCTACTTCTGTAGAATAGGCCTCAAACTCACTTTTATGCAGATCATCATACAATGCCTGCATAATCCCCTTTTCATTATTGCTAATCGCAGCCTTAAGTTTTCTTAACTGTTCTTTACGAAATTCAATCTTTTTGGTAGCGCTTGAAAAAAAATAATTTCGCTGTTCAGTTATCATCTGCTCTACATCTTGTGCAGTAAAATTCGCCATAAATATCCCCCTTCAACGTATAAAAAAGGTGTAGCCATCCATACTATTTTCAGCTACATAGCATGTTGATTTGCCAGCACGTACTGTCTTTTTCAAATTGTACCATTTGTGAATTTTGAATTCTACTCGCGAAGGGAGAACAGACGATGTTAAAAACAGAAACTTGGTGGGAATCACTATTTTCAGGAGACTTGTCAATTGGTATTTCAGTAGAGCGTCAGCAAGAAATAGATAATGAGGACTTTTTGTATTTAAAAAATTCAGGTGATGTTGATTTCCATGAAGAATCTCCATCTTAGAAAGGTCTTTTGGTTAATTTTCCAGCCTTCCATTTTCGGGTATGTATACGGTAAATGCCCGTATACATACTTTTTTTCTCCTTCAAGAAAGGTGGAGCATCGATGAAGAATAGTTGGAAAATTTACTTAAACGACTTAAAAAGTATTAGAACAAATTGGGTATCAGCTATCATTATATCTGGCCTCATTATATTACCATCCCTTTATGCATGGCTTAATATTGCTGCTTCTTGGGATCCGTATGGAAAAACAAACCAAATTCTAGTAGGGATTGTCAATGAAGATACTGGAGCAACAGTGCAAGGTAAAACATTTAATGCTGGTAATGAACTGATAAGTAAACTAAAAAATAATAATGATATGGATTGGCAATTTACTAATCGTACAAGGGCACTGGATCATCTAAATAATGGTGATTATTTTTCTGTAATAATTATCCCCCAAAATTTCTCTCATGATTTAGCTTCTGTAGTAAATGAAAATCCTCATAAAGCCCAGCTTGAATATTTTGTAAATGAAAAGATTAATTCTATTGCACCTAAAATAACAAGCAGTGGTGCTAGTGTACTTGTCGATTCAATGAGTAGCCAATTTATCGGCACTGTTAATGGGACAATATTTGATATCTTTAATCGTATTGGTATTGCAATGAAACAGGACTTACCTGATATTGAAAAATTAAAGAGTTTTGTCTTTACACTCGAGAAAGATTTGCCATCCATTTATAAAAAAATAAAATCCGCACAGCTGGATGTAAATAAAGCTAGGCAAATCGTAAATTATGCGAAAAAAGAGATACCCAAAACAGAGAGCTTAACATCTCAAGGATTAACAACTGTTAATGATACTCTTGATTTTATCGATCAAGCCGAGACACAATTAAATGCAATAAGTCCTCAAGTAAAAAAAGATATGCAAACAGTACAACAAATCGCAATGGATGCTAACAAGTTACTAACACAATTAAAGCAGGCAAATATTAGTTTTACAGAAATTGAAACTGTAAAGAATAATTTAGATACCCGAGTTACAGAAGCAATTGATAAAATATCTACAATCAACCAACTTCTACTGTCACTTAAACAATACAATCTAGAAAACAATGCTTCGACAAATTCGAAAACTTTAGATCAGGCCATCGCACAAACTGAAGCTACCAGTAAAATTTTAAACGATGCACAAACAAATGCCCGCAAAATGGATACAGCACTTGGAAATAAAGAACAAGAAATTACTAATTCAATAAATCAACTACAACGAATTGCTACTAATACATCTGTTGAATTAGATCGCTTTGTTAAGGAATATACGCAAACAGTGGAACCAACAATTTTTGAACAAATCCATCGTGCAAAGCAAACATTGATAGGTGCAAAGGAAGTCCTTACAGATATTCAGGGTACAATACCTAAAGTAGCAACCTTACTAAATAATACGGATGGCTTCATTAACGATACACAAAAAGGTATACAAACCTTTATAAGTGAGTATCCATATGTAAATGAAAGAGTGCACCGATTAGCTGATAAAATTCGAACTTTAGAAAAAGAGACCGATTTAAATAGCATTATTCAATTGTTAATAAATAATCCTATTGCAGAAAAATCATTCTTTGAACAGCCCATTAAGATGAATGAGCATCGTGTCTTTCCAATTGAAAATTACGGGACTGGCATGGCTCCGTTTTATACAGTATTAGCCATTTGGGTTGGCTGTCTCTTGCTGATTTCACTTTTATCAGTTGATACTAAACAGGTTGATGACTACGAAATTCGAGAAGTTTATTTTGGAAAACTTCTTACTTTCTGGACAATTGGAATTCTTCAAACAATCATTATTGTTTTGGGTAATATTTTTATCTTAAAAGTATCCGTACATGCCCCATTTTGGTTCGTTGTATTTTGTTTATTTATAAGCCTTGTATTTATGTCCATTGTATATACACTCGTTTCAGTATTTGGAGATGTAGGAAAGGCGCTATCAATCGTTTTGCTTGTTCTACAGCTTGCTGGTTCAGGTGGAACATTTCCAGTCGTACTTTTGCCGAAGTTTTTCCAAATACTTAATCCATTTCTTCCATTCACTTATGCTATTTCGTTAGCTCGAGAAGCAATTGGGGGAATAATTTGGACAAAAGTTAGGACTGATTTTGTTTTCTTATTTGTCGTTCTGGTTATAGTCTTACTTTTCGGTAGTATTTTCAAAAAACAACTCCGTAATTTAACACAGAAAATGTTACGAAAATCGAGAGAGTCTGGTCTTTTTCATTAATCCTTTTTTATTTCATTAAAAAGTACTTGCCTTTTTCAAAATTCATTGTATAATACTATCTTAGGTGCCAAACCTATGTGATATTTACTTGTAAATCATCACAAAAAAGAACTCCGTAACGGCACGGATTGCCGGGAGTTCTTTTCTTATGAGCAGGCAGATGAGCGCCTGCTTTTTTTATACCCTTTTTTTCTTGAGATACCCCTAGAGTAACAATCCCCTTCCATACTACATATTTCTGACATAATATATTCCTAATATATCTAATCATTTGATACATAATAACCAACTCATCTAATACTTCAACTTCAGATAACTATATTTTTTTCTACAAAAAAACTGCCTCCAGCTAGTAATTAAAGCTGTTAGACAGTTGTTGAAAAGTTATTAGAAAAACATATTTAAAATGAAGTAGCATACCGCTGCTAAAGCTGCTGCTGTTGGCATTGTAATAATCCAAGTCATGACAATTTTACGTGCCACTCCCCATTTAACACCTTTTACACGTTGTGCAGATCCCACACCCATAATAGCAGAAGAAATAACGTGTGTCGTACTTACAGGTAAGTGAATTAATGTTGCTCCAAAGATTACAGATGCTGAAGCTAAATCTGCCGCTGCACCATTTATAGGACGTAGTTTCATAATTTTACCGCCCACTGTTTTGATGATTTTATAACCACCAATTGAAGTTCCTAAACCCATTGCAGTAGCTGCTGCAACTCGTACCCAAGTTTGAATCTCCTCACCAGTTTGCCATCCAGCTGCAATGAGAGCCATTGTCATAATTCCCATTGCCTTTTGCGCATCATTCGTACCATGGGTAAAAGATTGAATTGCTGCAGTACAAATTTGTAATATGCGAATTCCTTTATTTGTTTTATAAAGATTAGCTTTTCTGAAAATCACTTTAAATAAAGACATCACAAGGAAACCTGCCGCAATAGCGATAAATGGTGATAATAATAAAGCTTCTAGAATTTTTATAAACCCACTATAGTTTAAAATACCGAATCCTGCAGCTGCAATAGCTGCACCAGCTATTGCACCAATAATAGCATGCGAAGAACTGGATGGAATACCATAGTACCAAGTAATTAAATTCCAAATTATAGCTGCTATTAATGCCGCTAAAATTACGATAGAGCCATTAGACAAAGCAAATGGATCGACAATATCCTTTGTAATCGCTTTTGCTACACCTGTAAAAGTAATGGCACCTATAAAGTTCATTGTTGCAGCTAACACAACAGCAACTTTTGGCGGTAGAGCTCTAGTTGAAACGGATGTCGCAATAGCATTGGCTGTGTCGTGAAATCCATTGATGAAGTCAAAAGTCAGTGCGAAAATTACGACTAAAACGGTCAGTACAATTATTGAATCCATTCGTTATCATTCGCTCCTTATGCATTACGCATAATAATTGTTTCCATCGTGTTCGCCACGTTTTGACAATCATCTGCAATATCTTCTAGTTGTTCATATATATCTTTAAGTTGGATAATACGTATTGGGTCTTTTTCATTTAAAAATAATTTTTTAATAGAAGTACGTAATACTTCATCACACTTACTCTCATAATCTTTTATTAAAATAGCATTTTCACGCATGCTAGTTAAGTTTTTATTTTGTAATTTATCCATTGCTTTTACGATTTCATCAGCACTTTTTACAATATAGCTGATGAAAGTATTCATCGATTCATCTATATTGGTAAGTGCGAACATATCATAATGAGCGATACATTCTTCCATACCATCAAGAACATCATCCATACTATTTGCTAAAGCAAGGATATCTTCTCTTTCAATGGGGGTCATAAATGATTTGTTTAGCATGACGATTAGTTCATGAATCAGAGTATCTCCTTCTGTTTCATATTTCTTCATACGAGTACTAATTTCTCGTAGATCCTCTAAATTTTGAATACGAAAATCATTGGCATAGTGGACTGCCTCTTGAACGTTGACTGAAATTTTTGCTAATACCTCAAAAAATGGATCTGCTTTTTTTCGACTAAACATAAATTCCTCCTGAAAAAGTTAGTGTCAAAACTTGTTGTTTTGAGCGCAAAAATATCTTAACAATAAATTAATAAAATTTCTCTTAAATTTACACTATTTAACGCAACATTTACAATCTTGTAATATAAGCGTTCACAAAACCGAAAAAAACCATTAGCTTTTTTAGTAAAAATCATTTTATTCACAGCATAATTTTAACTTAAATAGAATATTTAAGTTAAAATAAAATTTGCCATTCGTGAATTTAAAGCGATTTCACAAGTAGCATACCCATGTCAATTTAATTTTTTTGTAAAGTTTAACTTGTTGTATTTTTTATGAATTAGCCTGTATTCATAAAAAACAAATTTACAAAAAAACGTTTATTATCATCTATTCTGCTCTTCATAATTGGGGAATTTTATCAAATCATGCTACGATATTAGGCTAACTTCCTTTAAACGATCTCTGTCAACGAAGATAGCTATACCAGATTTTCATCTATTTTTACTTTTTCAGTGCCCACGTAGGAGGGAGGAAGTGATTAACTCCCGACTTTAACATCATCGTTCAATAAGAGAGATTATGTTCATTCTGGGCCCACTAAAAAAAGATACGTAAAATTTTACGTATCTCTCTACTTGTTCAACAAATGTTGAATTTGATTATATTTTTCTAACCACCATTTTCCATCTTGATCATGAATTATGCTTACTCCACCATTCGATAGCCGAGCACTTTGGGGGAAAATCTCAGCATTTTCTACCATTGAAAAAAGTGTATGGATTACAGCACCATGCGTTACTAATATTACACTTCCATCAGGATATTGCTCATGAATTTTAAGCAAACCACTTGCTATTCTTTCTTTTAATTGTCCAATTTTTTCCTGGTTTGGATATTCTTTATGTGGGTAAACCTTTACTCGTTCTTCATAGGTCATCCCCTCCGCTACTCCGAATGTTCGCTCAGCAAACTCTCTTAATTGAAAGAATGGTAATTTTAATTCTTCATTCATAATAGTCGCTGTAAGCATTGCTCTTTGTAGGGTACTGGTAAATATAGCATCGCATTTTATCTTTTTAAAATAGTTTCTACATACAGTTGCCTGTTTCTTTCCTCTGTCATTTAAAGTCGTATCTGTACCACCTTGAAGTCTACCTTCACAATTCCAATCTGTTTCACCATGGCGTACAATATATATTTTTGTCATACACACACCCCATTATCTACTATGAGTTACATCGTACCATAGAAAATGGAAAATACTCTACATTTTTATAGAGTAGTAGTAATTAATTTGCAATATGAAGAAGATTAACGGCATGAATAACCCCTTATTTTTCGACAGTAAATCTGCAATCTTATAATTCTTATAGCACCTGTTTCACACAATGACAAATTTTCACAATAAACGACTTGATTATCAATTAGTGCACTTTAATGTCGAATACGCAAACTTGACTCTTGTATATAAATCCGATCAAAAACGACAATAATTGAGAGTGATCTATAAATATGTAGAAGAACCCGGTGAAAGAGGATAAAAAAACTAATTGTTCTAAAATAATCGAAGTAAATTAGGTTGAATCAAAAAAACATTGTTAATTGATTGCTACTAAACACTAAATGATGGAGAAGAAAGTTAATTTGGTAATTGTGCGATACAACATTGAATTAATCTAAACTCCAAATAAATATCGCGTAAGTAATATGAAGAAAATGTTATTGTTCATTTATCCAGCTCAAGGCGCTTGCTTTTCGGCCAGGATGTGGGCACTTTCCTCGCTATAAGGTAGAAAGCGCCTATTCGCGTGAAGAACATCTACCTCACAAAGCTGAAAGAGCTCTCTCCGCTTTTATTTCAGCTCGCTTTCGTAAAACCTGCTTTTTGTGCTTCTTCTTCTGTACAAAACATTTTCTCTGCTTTTACTTCTTCGTAATTATTCATTCCAGGTAAATGGTACAATTTTTTCCCTTTACTATTAATATTTCCTTTAATTTTGCAAACTCCAGTTTCGGTGTTTTTGTTATTATTTTGTGATTGATTAGATGTAGAAGATGCATTTGCATTTGTTGATTTGCCCTTTGTAGCATCCTCACCAGGTCTCCAGTTTTTCACAACCGATTTAACAAAGCCACGATCTGTGACATAACCATCATATTGCCAAATACCTTTTTTCTCTTTTTTTGCTTCTTCTTGAATTTTCTCATACTTGTCTACATATTTTGTATTAGGTTTGTAAATATACCCTACTCGCACAAGTCCTTCCCGAATAAGTTGTTCTTGTACACTTTTTCCATCTGCATAAACATATGCTAGTAAGCGTCCATACTTATCTTCTTTACCACCAACATCAAATTCTAGTGAAACGTCTTTTACATTATTTAATATTTCTCTATTTCGAGCTTGTGCTTCACGACCAAATGGTTGCTCGCCTATTTTTTTATGGTACATTTCAGGTGCATCAACTAATAAATATCGAACTTTTTTTGTTTCACCTTTGTATTTTACTTTAATCGTATCGCCATCCATTATACTGATGACCTCAACTGAAACTCGATTGTTATCCTTTGTAGATTTGGAAGTTTGTCCAATTTTACATCCCGCTAAAACTAAAAGAACAAAAATGCATAATACAACCAACCATATTTTCATTTATTTCACCAACATTCTTTCTCTATTGCTTGATTTGTTTTTTGAACAGCGCCAAACCATTGGCGCTGTCCCTTACTAAATTTTATCTCTACCAACGATTGATTCACCTGCTTCTTCTAAATCACGAATCCGATGAGCTAATCGAGACGATGCAGATGCAGCAATACTTCCCACTAAATCATCTAAAAAAGTATGGACACCATGACCAGTCTTTGAATCAAGTTGTTGGATTATTCCAGTTTTCTTTTTATCTAAATGGCCATATGTTGTAACAGCAATACTCCCGTACGTAAGAACAGACCCTATTGCAAGTGTTTCATCGACGCCAAATAGACTTTCATCAGATTCAATTAACTGTTGCAATGGTTGAGATAACATTCTTTTCTCAGCCAATTCATCTAATTCAATCCCGACAAGAAGAGCATGCTGAACTTCTCTTTTGTTTAATACACGTTCAACTGATTCTACGCAATGGTTTAATGTTAACCCATTATTATAAGGATATTGCATTTCATAAACAATTTCCGCAATGTCATTGATTGTTACACCACGACGTTCTAATGCTTCTCGTGCTGCTTTCGCCACAATATCTGAAGACACTTTAAGTTTTTCATTGTACATTGATAAACCTCATTTCTAGTTAATAATTCAGTCTATCTACTATTATACCTTTACGAACTCATATGTTACAATTTCCCTACATATACATTAAAGGAGTGTTCAATGTGGGACAAGGAACCATTACAGATATTGAATTTTACAGCGAGACCCTACAGGAAAAGTTAGAACTATTAATCTATATCCCAGCAAATTATTCTCCCTTTTATAAATATTCCGTTTTAATCGCTTCAGACGGTAAAGACTATTTTCAATTAGGTCGCATAAGCCGTGTAGCTGACGAATACTTAGCCAATGAAGAAATTGAAAATTTGATTATTGTAGGTGTTCCTTATAAAAGTATTGAGGATCGCAGAAGGAAGTACTTACCTAATGGTGATTTACATGATGCCTATTTGCGCTTTTTAGCACATGAACTTGTGCCATATATAGATGAACATTATTCAACTTATCGAATGGGCATGAGTCGTGCACTTATTGGTGATTCACAGGCAGCTACCGTTTCTTTGCTTGCTGCTATCGCTTACCCTAATATTTTTGGCAAGGTGATTCTGCAATCTCCATTTGTTGACGATACGGTACTCGATAAAGTTCGCGAAGTAAAAGATCCACATGCTTTCTCTATTTACCATGTTGTGGGTTCTTTAGAACATGAAGTGACGACAATGAATAAGACGATTAAAGACTTCCTTACACCGAATCGTAAACTTCATCAATTATTGGTTGACAGAGGTTTTACTACTTTTTATGAAGAGTTTGAGGGACAACATACATGGAAATATTGGCAAAAGGATTTAAAAAGAGCAATAAAACAAAAATTTAGTCTATAAAGTAGTTATCACATTTCATGTTCTCAATTTTCTGCTATACTGAAAATTGAGAACAATAAACAATTAACTCCAAGGAGGTTCTGCTTGATGAAATATGGTATTGTTGCTTTCCCATCTAAGCAATTACAAGACTTTGCGAATTCTTATCGAAAAAGATATGATTCACATTACGCTAAAATTACACCTCATATTACATTAAAAAGTGTGTCAGAAGTAGAGGATTCACAAATTGATAATGTTTCAAATGCTATCAAAGAGATTTGTACTCATTTCACTCCCATCTCTATCCATGTGTCAAAAGTGAGTTCTTTTGCACCTGTGAACAATGCAATCTATTTAAAGGTGGATCCAACCGAACAGCTTTTAGATCTACATGAAGCATTCCATTCAGAGTACTTTGGTGGAAAGGCACTATACAAATTTGTTCCCCATATTACCATTGCACAGGACATGAATTCTGGAGAACATGACGATATTTTTGGGCAACTCCGTATGACAAATGTTGATTTTAGCGAAACTATCAATCGTATTCATTTACTATATCAGCTTGAGGATGGCTCTTGGACTGTTTATGAAACTTACCGATTAACAGGAGAAGCTTAACTTTTGGTTTTTGCGAAGATTGTTGAAACTGAAAAAGAATTACAAGATGCCTTCTTTGTACGAGAAGAAGTTTTCGTCAAAGAACAAGGAATTCCTCTTCCATTAGAAATAGATGAGTATGATGAAATCGCTACACATTTTGTAGCATACTTTGATAATCGACCAATCGCAGCAGGTCGAGTACGTTTTATAGAAGATTTAACCGCTACTGTTGACCGCGTTTGTGTATTACCTCCTTTTCGCAGGAAACAAATTGGTGTTTTAATGATGCAAAGCCTAGAACAATTTATTCAAGGTTCTAACATTAAAAAGGTGAAACTAAATGCACAAACGCATGCTATTCCATTTTATGAAAAACAGAACTATTACATCACTTCTCCTGAATTTTTAGATGCGGGTATCCCACATCGCGCAATGGAAAAAGTGTTTAATTCTTAAAAAAAAGCTACGATGTACTATGAAAAAAATCATAACACATCGTAGCTTTTTATATGGAAGTGTTTTACACTAGTTTGTAAATTGTCATAATGATTGTGTTAGTATCAAACTCAAGCTCACAATTATAATAGCTTTATCTATACATAAAAATTATAGATTAATCCTTTACCTGTAACGTTAGCCATACCCTTATCATATGAAGATGTATGAAGGGCGTTATATACTGATTTCTTTCGCTCCCAATGCATTAAATCTGAGCGTTTCGTTCTTTCTTCTTGTCCTCTGCCAAAACGAGATTCCTTTTTTATACCGTGAACATTATGAATATAGGAATAATGTTCACTATTAGAAAGAGAACGTCTGATATATTGTGTAGCTTGGAAGTCATCCATTGGTAATATATAGCCCATTAAAGCCACCCCCTGTAGTATACTTTTACTTTTATGCAAGAAATGTAATCGTTATTACAGGGGAATAGCCTCATTCTACATCATATTTTGAATTTTACTTAAATCTAAGGATTTGCCATTTTTAAGAATAGACGCAACAATCTGTTCTTCTAATTCTTTCGTTACTGGCTTATTTGCAAGCTTTGCAACCTTACGAACAACTTTGCGAACTTGTCGTTCATCTTGAAAATCAGCATTTTGTATAGCATTAGCTAGCGCAAAGACTTCTTCCATTGGAACTCCTGTTTTCTCTTCGATTTTACGGAAGAAATATGGATTCATCTTAACGCCCCCTTAGTAAATAAAGCTAGTGCCTACAATAATTAACAGAATGAATAAAACAACGATTAAAATGAATGTTGAACCGCCGCCGTAGCCACCACCGCAGCCACCACCGTAGCCGCCACCATAGCCACAACTACTGTAACCTCCATATCCTGACATTGCAATCCCTCCTCTCTTTTCTCCCATATGTTATGCGGAATTAACAAGAAGAGTCGGGCATTTGTACTATGGTTGCTGTCCTTTTGAATGAAATATCAAAGCACCGATCATTCCAAATACAATTGCAGCGCTAATACCAGAGCTTGTTACTTCAAACATTCCTGTCAAAACACCAATCCAGCCATGTTTTTCAGCCTCAACAATTGCTCCATTAGTTAATGAATTACCAAATGAAGCAATCGGAATTGTTGCTCCAGCTCCTGCAAAATCAATTAAGGGTTCATATAGATTAAACCCGCCCAATACAGCTCCTGCTACAACCAAAATGCTTAGAGTATGTGCAGGTGTAAGTTTTCCAACATCCATCAATAGTTGTCCTATTACACATATGAGACCACCCACGATAAAAGCTATTACAAGAGATACAATCATTAAAATTCCTCATTTCATCGAGATTTCAATTGCATGGGCAGTACAAGGAATAGACTCATTCTGTTGTACTGTTAATGGCGAAAGCAATGCCCCCGTCGCAACTGCAAGAACCCGCTCAATTTTTTTATCATTTAATTGTTTTAAAATATAACTAAAAAAAACAGATGCTGAGCAACCAGCACCACTTGCACCTGCTAAAAAAGCTTCATCATCGCCATAATATTCTGCACCGCCATCCCTAATTTTCATCACGTCTTGCTTGGACATACCTTCTTTAATAAGCATTTCTTTTAATATAGAAAGCCCTACTTTTCCAAGGTCACCAGTCATGACCAAATCATAATCCTTTAATTTCTGTCCTCGACCTTTTAAATGACGAGTAATAGTATCGCATGCAGCTGGAGCCATAGCTGCCCCCATATGAAATGGATTAGTTTGTTGCAAATCAATTACTTTTCCAACAGTAGCCGCTTCAATAGCTGGGCTATTCATCTGCCCCTTCGCTATTAAAACATAACCAGCAGCCGTCACAGTCCATTGTGCAGTGCCAGGTTTTTGTCCACCATATTCAACAGGATAACGGAATTGACGTTCAATCGAATTATGTTGACTTGCTGCTCCTGCAAGTGCATACCTGCTACCTCCCAATTCCGTCAATAATGATGCAATTATCACACCTGAAACTGCCGTTGCACATGCAGAAAAGAGACCAATATATGGTGCTCCTAAAGTTGCTGCTACAAAATTAGATGGTGTCATCTGATTAACTAAATCACCACTCATCAGAAAATCTATATCTTGTTTTTTTATTTTTGCCTTTTGTAAGGCAATTTGACAGGCTTGCTCGGCCATTTGTTGATGGCCTTTTTCATTAGTATCTTCATCTGCTCGCTCATCGTCATAAAGCATGTCAAAATCTGTTGCAAATACACTTTGTTTCTCAACAGGTCCAGCAACAACGCCAGAGGCAATGATTGCTGGCTTTGATGGAAAATATAATACACCTTGATCCATTACCAATTCGTCACCCCCATAGTTACTAAGATAAGCTTCACAAGAGCTACTACAAATGCTGAAACAACCCCAAAAACAATAACTGATCCAGCTAATTTGAAGATGTTTCCTCCGACTCCTAATACAAATCCTTCCGTTTTGTGTTCAATCGCTGAAGAGATAACGGCATTACCGAAGCCGGTAACAGGTACTGCAGATCCAGCACCAGCGAATTGACCAATTTTTTTATAAAGGCCAAAACCAGTTAAAAGCATCGAGAGGAATATCATTGTCGCAACAGTAGGATTTCCAGCTGTCTTTTCCGTAAAGTTAAAATTAGCAATATAAAAGAAGGTAATAAGCTGACCAATTGTGCAAAAAATACCTCCAACAAGGAATGCTTTAAGACAATTTTTTAATATTGATGGTTTTGGCGATAATGACTGTTGTAAGTCTTCATATTGCTTTGCATCCATTACGTTTCCTCCTTAGACAGATCTTTTAACTTTGTAATTTCCTTTTTAAGTTTTTCATCATTCATTTTTTTCTTCGATAATTTTTCGGTTTCCCAAATTATTTTCAAGTCTGTACTTACCAAAACTTCATGATTTGGTAAGGCTTTTTCCATTTCCTTCTGCCATTCTTTTTCGTATTTCTGTTTATTCCATTTAGAAAATGGCTTTACTTCGATACCAATGAGAGCTGCATCCTTTGTAAAAACTGCAGTTACTCTTTTGATATGTTGATCATCCTTCACAATTTTTTCCACATCTTGTCGCTCAGTCTTATAATTGTCGTCTTTAGTTGCTGTAAAATAAGCAGTTTTTCCATTATTGCAGCCAACCAACAATAAGAGGACAAGCAACAGAAGTCCCTTTTTCATACTTCTCACCCTTTTTGAGTTAGTATGATGCTTTTTAAATAAAAATATTCAGGTAGAGTGACAACAGCCCGATTCTATAATTAAATCACTCATATGGTATAGAGAGTTAGAAAGGGAGGTGAAAACAAGATGGGGTGCGGAAGAGAAAGTTCTAACGTAAAAGAAAGTTCAAGCCATAATCACCATAAAAAACAAAACTGCGTATGTGATGTTGTTCGCGCAATTCTTGATATTCAAAACCAAGGTGTAAATCATGATTGCGACTGTCCTACAAATTGCTTTTTAGAACCGCTTGGTGGTTTAGTAAGTCCTACAAGAAGCAATAATGTTGATACCCGCGTATTCATGCTACTTACAGAAGACGGAACACCATTTAAAGCATTCTTCAGAGAAAGTGGAAGTCCTGATTGCTCATGCTTCTCTGTATTCTTCAGAGTAGAGGATGTTTTCGATAGTTGCTGTGCAACTTTACGAGTTTTAGAGCCACTTACTCATGATAATAATGATGTTCAGCTTATTGCTAATCATGGTCAAGATTTAGACTTAAGAAATCTTTGCAAAGTAAGAAAATTTGCAGCTACTAATAGTTGTATCACAGTTGATTTAAATTGTTTCTGCGGTGTTCAATGTGTTAAAGATGTTTTCTTAGGGGTTTGCACAGATTAATTTTTTAGGTGAAGCAGCGTCGGTAAAAGAAGCGATGGCTTGATATTATATCAAGCCATCGTTTTATTGTTTGGCGAACCGAGGATTATTCTGGATAGAGAAGATAGGAACTACAGCTGAAGATGAAGGAAGGAGGAGATATTTTAAAAATGTAAGCAAATAAAAACGAGTTCAGAAAAGTTCTGATACTCGTTTTTATTACTTAAATCTAAATATAGTAACCTAATCATTGTACATTCAGACTATAAAAAGGATTTTCCCCGCCATAGTAAATCTTCAAGCTTAGAAATAGAGATAGGATGCACGACATCATTCGTAGTTCTGATCATAACCTCATGCGTTTCAATATTGACCTCTTGTACTTCTCCTGCAATTTCCCGCCCATCATTAACCACGAACACAAGGGGTTGATATGCTTTCTGCTGAAATGGATTGGATAAAAAAAGGAGTTTTTCTTTTCGTTTTCGCATTTCCCCATCTTCTAACACTGGAGACATTTCTTGTGAAATAAGTAATGATTCATCTTGTTGTTCCAAAATAGCTAATTTGGCTTCATCAAACTTTTCCATAAGGTCAGATTCTTCTATTTCTTTAAAAAAAGCTGGTGGGCTTTTGATAAAAAGGAGTGGGTTTTTCCCCACATTAACACATCCTTTTTTATCTTTATACTATGCCCCTAAGACAAAATTGGTTCACATTAGATGATTGATAAAAGCGGTAGCAATACCAAGATAGATTAATATACTTGTAATATCATTTAAGGTTGTGATAAATGGACCCGATGCTACTGCAGGGTCAATGTTTAATCGATACATTAATAGTGGAATAAATGCACCTGCTAAAGTAGCTACTACGATTGAGCAACAAATTGCTACACCTACTAGTAGGCCAAGTAATAAGGTGTGCTGCCAAAAGTAAACTATTCCTAATGCAAAGGTACCGCAAACAAGCCCCATAATGAGCCCTGTAATTAACTCTCTAAACATTAGCTTCAACTTATTTGTACTTTCAACATCCCCAGTAGCAATTCCTCGAACTGCTACGGCTAATGCTTGCGTTCCACTATTCCCAGATGTACCACCTATTAATGGAATAAATGCAGCAAGTAATGCAACTTTTTCAAGTGTACCTGTAAATAAATCTACTAAATTAGCTGTTATCATTCCCAAAAATAATAGTACGACTAGCCAAGGCAATCTTTTTTTAGCTGCTGCAAATGGGCTAGTATCAAAAGTATCCATATCAGAGACACCAGCCAATTTAGAGTAATCCTCTGATGCTTCTTCATCGATAACATCGATAATATCGTCAACCGTAATAATACCAAGCATTTCATTTTTTGAATTAATAACAGGTACAGCTAAGAAATTATAATCTTTCATGATTTGAGCGACATCTTCTTGGTCATCTATTACATTCACACTAACAACACGTTCATTCATAATATCATGTATGAGAGTATCTTCTTCCGCAATAATCAGATCACGTAATGATATAACTCCCGTCAAACAATTTGTTTCATCTACTACGAAAAGGTAGTAAATAGTTTCTGCATCTGGCGCAGCGTTACGCAAAATAGTCATGGCAGAGCGTACTGTTGAATTTTCTGGAATTACGACATATTCTGTTGTCATAATTGAACCAGCTGTGTATTCTTCGTAATGCAGAAGATCTCTAATTTCCTGCGCTGATTCATTATCCATTATTCTAAGAAAATGACTAATTTGATCTTTATCTAGTTCATTTAAGACATCGACTGCATCATCAGTATACATCTCAGCTATCATTTGTGCTGCATACGCTGGAGACATTTCTTCAAGGAATCTTTTGTATTCGTTATCGTCTAGTTCGAGGGCTTCGAAAATCTCCGCCATCTCTTTCGGGGACAAATACTGATAAATGGCCTGTCGTATGTCAGGCTCCACCTTCTCGTAAAACTGTGCCTGATCATATGGATGAAGTGCAAAATAATTTTCTCTGAAAACATCCATATCACCATTTTGTACTAACAATCGTAGATGTTCCTCGTTAAATTGCACTTCATCTTTTTCCATTGTTTCGTTTATCATGCATGTCCCCTCCTCTCGACTTCTATTCTTTAAATAACACCTTACTAATAATAGTTCGAACAATTGATAAGGGTCAATTAATTTTTGTAAAATATTTTTGGAACAAATTTAATAGTACCACTTAAACTTATATAGACTCAAATGTACCTTTCTCTATTTCCTAGGAAATATTTCTTTTTAAATAAACAAGGGGCTGTGAATCCTGTATACATACATCGTGTGGTTGAAGAGACGTTTTGCAAGTAGAACGATAAGTTTTATCATTGTATTTTTTCAATCCGACATAAATATGGAGAAACTAATCACTAAGCAAATCGTGCTCTAATTGAATTTTCACACCAATATGCCCACTACCTTTTGCACCTTGGTATGTAGAAATTCTAATTCATCAATAATTGATAAGTTCATATCAAAAACGCCATTCTTTCCTATGATTCTAAAGAAAGAATGGCGTTTTTTTTATTTTATGGAAAGTTTGTTTTGTTAGCTTGATAGCACTGACATGCTCCCCTTATGGTTTATTAATTATTTGAGTCCATATTAAAACTGCTACTGTCCCTACACATATACAAACTGCATATATAATACCGCTAATTCCACCCAATAATTCCAGTCCAAAAGGTAATAAAAAAGTAGCAATACCTACTATGTAAGAGAATATACCGAAAAACTTAGCTAGTTTATCTTTATCACCAATAAAGCAATCTTCTTGATAACCTGCAATGAGCCATAGTTTCTTTTTTATATGGATTTGATATCCTATAATAATCATAATTAAAGCAACAACTATACAAGTAATAAATCCTGCAATCACCTTACTCCGCCTCCCTTTATACACAAACCGTGTGAGCCAACTACGTTGACTCACACGGTTCGTTTTTACGCTATATAGAATTCAGGCGTTAACTTATTTTTTTCTATATATTTTAAGGACTTATTCAACCGGCCTAGATTTCGAAATTTTTCCGAATTAATCGCTGAAAATAGAAGAATATAGAGATTAATTAATCCAAACGAATATTACACAACAATAACTTTTTGCATATCTTCAGGGAGCTCACTATGCCATTCCATTTCTTCATGAGTTAATGGATGTTGAAGTACTAGTGAAACACAGTGTAAGGCCTGTCTATCAATGAGTTCTCTTGTGCCACCATATAAATCATCCCCTAGTAAAGGATGACCAATCGACGACATATGCACTCGAATTTGATGTGTACGCCCAGTATGCAATGTTAATCTTACATGACTTATTTTCTCACCTTGTACACTAAATCGTTTGATGACTTGTACATCTGTATGTGCAAATTGACCATCTTGCCGTACTTCTCTTTCAATAATGCTCCCATCCTTACGACCAATGGGTGAGATGATTTGTTGGAAGTCATCGAATACGTGTCCATGAACGAATGCTTCATAGGTTCTGCTAATGCTATGTTTCTTTTGTGCTTCACTCATAAGATGGTGAATATGCCGATGCTTAGCAATGCACATTAACCCTGAAGTATTACGATCTAATCGTGTCACCACATGGACGGTAGAGACAATTTGTTGTGCTTGTAAATGTGCCGCTATGACATTCGCAACACTACCAGTTGGATGGTCATGTGAAGGGATTGTACTTTGATACGGTGGTTTTTCTACAATAAGCAATGCATCATCTTCATATTGTACGGCTAATTCTCCTTTTTCGGGAAGTAGCCCCTCGCTTATTTCTTCAATAGGAAAAATAACTGTAATCTCATCCCCAATTGCAAGAGGATACCGCACATTACGTTCTACTCCATTTACGAGTAAAGACCCACCTTTAAATTTAATGGCTGTTAATGCTCGTTTTGATATACCATACTCCATTAATGCCTCTCTTAGTAATTGGCTATCATTTTGTGAGATAAAGGTTATACGATACCGAAAGTCTTTAATCATTCTTGTAAATCACTATCGATAAAAGAATCATGTACACGTTGCCAAAATGGGAAAGCTTTAAAACGAGCAAAACGAACTTTCTCATCTGCAACACGATATTGAATCGATTTTACATTTTTATGCAATAGTTGAACATGATCAACTGTAACCATAAAATCTTCTGCCATTACCGGTTTTAAGATGCAATTATGATGAGCCGGTAAAACGAGAGAAGATCCAACTGTACGGAAAACACGATTATTTATCGAAGCCATTTCTGTTAGTTGTAAAGCTTGCAAGGATGGATGCAAAATTGCACCTCCAAGTGCTTTGTTATAAGCTGTACTACCAGACGGCGTGGAAACGCATAGCCCATCACCGCGAAAACGTTCAAATGGACGATCATTTAGTTCTACATCCATTACGAGCGTAACTTCTGGTGATTTAACCGTAGATTCATTTAATGCTAAATACGTATAACAATCATCACTAGTTTGATAATTGATCGTAACCTCTAGGAGAGGATATTCAATTACTTTTAATTCATCTTTTGCAATAGAAATCACTAGTTTTTCGATTTCGCTTGGTTTCCAATCTGCATAGAAGCCAAGATGTCCAGTATGGATACCAACAAACGAAACTTCAGACAACATATGTGTGTAACGATGGAACGCATGTAGAAGCGTCCCATCTCCCCCAATAGATAATACAATATCCGGTTTTTCTTCATCTACTTCTAGACCAAAATCGGTTAAATAGTTAATCGCACGTTCCATTAGTTCATTTGATTGTGGATCGTTACGTGATTGGATGGCAAATCTCATAGGTTCTCTCGGGCTCCTTTCAGATGATCTTGACGAACTTTAGGTTTTGATGCTTCTTTATATTCTGTAAAATAGGCCTGCGCTTCTCGTATTTCTTCACGAATCTCAGACATTTCTTCATCGAGCTTAAAAGCTGCTTCTGCCGCATTTTGAAGACGTTTTTTTATTTCTTCAGGGAAAACCCCTTTATATTTATAGTTTAAGGAATGTTCGATTGAAGCCCAGAAGTTCATTGCAAGTGTGCGAATTTGAATTTCAGCTAATATCGTCTTTTCTCCTTGAATTGTACCGACAGGATATTCAATAATCATGTGATATGATCGATATCCACTATTCTTTACATTTGTGATGTAGTCTTTTTCTTCAATGATATGTAAATCATTTCGTTGACGTAACAATTCAATAACAGTTGGAATGTCATCTACAAACTGACACATAATACGAACACCAGCTATATCTTGTAATTCATGCGCAAGTGTATCTGAAGGTTCAAATACTAATCCCTTTTCTAATGTCTTATCATAAATACTCGCAAGTGGTTTTACACGTCCAGTAACAAATTCAATCGGTGATGTCGTGTTTGATTTTTCAAATTGTGCACGAATACCTTTTAATTTTATCTTTAGTTCGTCAACTGCTTGCTTATAGGGCTGTAAAAAGCGATCCCATTGTCCCATGATAAGTCCCCCTAACACATTTAGGCTTCACTCAATAGTTCTGCAAAAGTTTCTTCAACTGTAGTTGTAAAAACTTCTCCATAATTATAGTTACCTTCAATATTATATATAAGTGATTGTAATTCATCTTGAAAGTTGACCAATTCAATCTGCTCAGTATTCCATTTTAACATAGGATTTACTTTTGATTGTAACGTTTCGACTAATAGTGGCCAAACAGCTTGTGGGAATTTCACATAACTATAACCATCTTCTTCGTCCATTAAGTAAATAAATGCCATATCATCTGAATCAGTAATCATTTGTCCTGCTGGACGCCATTTAATATCGTGAACATTTTCTTGTAAATCAAATTGGATATGTGAATCTTGTATTGTACCTTTTTGTACTGTATAAGTTTTACGCAATGCCAATCTTCCTTTCTGTGAACCTGGTATCTATTTTATCATAGGCACTCAAATTTCTAACCATTTTTATGGATAATTGTCATGGTTTTTCGTCATTTTATGCACATTGCAATTTGTTATAAAATTCCTTTATAATTCATAAATAGAAAGGGTGTTTAATAATGACCCAACAATTAGAAATAGAATTCAAAAATATGTTAACAAAAGAGGAATTTGATCAACTGTGTGAATCCTTCAAACTAACAGAAGAAAATTTCCACGAACAAACCAATCATTATTTTGATTCACCAGATTTTGCTTTAAAAAATGTACGCTCTGGTTTACGTATTCGCGAAGTACAAAATCGTTTTGAATGCACATTAAAAGAACCTGCAGCAGGCATTGGTCTAATTGAAACAACGGACTTACTTACAAAAGACGTAGTTCAATCTATTCTAACCGGTAGCTCTACCCTTCATGCAAATGAAGTTAATAAACGCCTTCAAGCTTTAAAGATAGATCCACAGGATTTGCAAATTTTAGGTACACTCTATACCAAACGTGCCGAAATAGAATATGAAGGTGGTCTTCTAGTATTTGATCATTCTCATTATGCAGACACAGATGATTATGAATTAGAATACGAAGTGGCGGATGAAGCAACTGGTAAGGTGATTTTTGAGAAATTCCTTGCACACTATTCAATCCCAATGAGACCAGCTGATAAAAAAATCGCTCGTTTTATGAGCGCTGTTAATAAGAAACGAGGAGAATAGATGAACACACAATCATTACAATCTTTGGCTCAGCTTCAAGCATTACAAAGCATGAGCTCTTCTGGTACAAGTGCTGCGAATACTTCAAATTCGACATCTGATTTATTCGCTCAAATGTTGTCACAATTAACCAATTCACCATCTAGTACATCTGATACTACTCAAATGCTTGGACTAACAAATTCTCTTTCAAGCTCAAATAGTTCTTCCTATTTATCACAGCTATTATCATCTTACAGCCCACTCAGTAGCCTATTAGGAAACGCTTCTTCAACAGACTACAGTCAATTGCAAACTGGTCTAGGAAGCTCAGCTACAACTGATTATAGTCAACTATTAAATGGCTTAAGCAATTCCGTAAGCAATACAAATAACTCTTTATTTTACAAAGGTACATCGCCTGTTTATACACCTGTATCTGTTTTAAACAAGATCAACAATAATTATGACCAAGCATTAAGTAATTTAACAAACCAACAAGCAGGATCAACTAGCGTATCTTCTAATACTAACTACGATGCATTTATAAAAAAAGCATCTCAAACTTTTGGGATTCCAGAAAAAATGATTAAATCTGTTATTAAACAAGAATCTGGTTTTAAAAACAATGCAACAAGTTCAGCTGGGGCTGGTGGTTTAATGCAATTAATGCCGGGCACAGCAAAATATTTAGGTGTTTCTAATGTATATGATGCCGAGCAAAATATTATGGGCGGAACCAAATATTTAAAGCAATTGTATGACAAATTCGGTGGAAACTATCAATTAATGCTAGCTGCTTACAATGCCGGACCTGGTGCCGTAACAAAATATGGAGGTATCCCACCTTATAAGGAAACAACAAACTACGTCAACAATATTATGAATACATACAAAGCATAATTTGACAAAATACCAATAACTTCGCTACTATTCATTCATCCTTTATTTTTTTATAATTATGATGAATTGCTCTAAACATGCGACCGTTATTGGTTTTTTCATTTTAAAATATGAAATTTGGAATAGAGAGCGAGTAATTTGTTTGTGAAAATACAAAGAGGTTGATAAAATAGTATTACAGCTAAAGCAAAGGAGAATCATCTATGACGCAAAAACCTATAATTCCTTATGAGGAAATTGGTAAAGAAAAACTATATAAATTAATTGATATTTTCTATTCCAAAGTTGCTAAAAATCCGAAGCTAAAGCCTATATTCCCTGATGATTTATCCGAGACAGCTCGCAAACAGAAACAGTTTCAGACACAATATTTAGGTGGTCCCAATATTTATACAGAAGAGCATGGACATCCAATGCTCAAAGCACGCCATATGCCTTTTAAGATTACACCTGAACGTGCACAAGCTTGGTTAGAATGTATGTCTGAGGCAATGGATGAAGTAGGTCTTGAAGGTAAATTTCGCGATGTCTATTATCAACGTCTCGTCCTTACGGCACATCATATGATTAACTCACCGGATGATGACGAGGAGGTTTTAGAGTGAACAATATTCAATATTTAACCGAAAAACCTACTGTATCGCCCGCAACTGCACTGAGTAAGCCAATCGAACTTTATGTTTTTATGGATTTACTTTCTCCCAGCAGTTGGGAACTACAATCACTGATCCGTCAATTACAAATAAATTATGGTCAATATTTTTCAGCACGCATTGTCTTAAGTACAGAACTTAATTCATTAAATACTGCATGTCAACGAATTAATAGTTGTGAATCACATGAGGAGCTTGTCGATGTATCTCACCCTGTCCTCCCTTCAATTGCCGTAAAAGCAGCTGAACTGCAAGGAAAAAAAGCGGGTTATCGTTTTTTGGTGAAATTACAAGAATACGCTTTAATTAATACAAAAAATGTCTGCCAATGCAGTACGTTACAAGAAATTGCACATGAAACTGGATTAGATGTTGAAGAATTCCAATCCGATTTACTTTCAATGGAAGCCTCACGTGCATTCCAAAGTGATTTATGTATTACTCGTGAAATGGAAGTAGAGGAAGTGCCAAGCTTTGTATTCTTTAATGAAAATATAGAAGATGAAGGTTTAAAAGTTTCTGGTACTTATTCCTATGAAGTTTATGAAAAGATATTAGAAGAGTTACTCGATGACAAACTAGTTTGTCAACAACCACCTTCAGTAGAAGATTTATTCTATCGTTATCATACATTAACAACAAAAGAAGTTGCAGCTATTTATCATATCTCTCTCAATACTGCTGAACGTGAATTAAAGAAAAAAATGCTTCAACAAAAAATTGATCGAATAACATGTGATGAATTATCGCTCTGGCGTTTAAAATAAATATCTATCTATTGAATCCCAATTAATAGCGTAAGCATTATTGGGGTTTTTTTTGCTCTATTTTAAGCTAAGTTGGATTCGCTATTTTTTGACAAAAACAAAAGAAGCATCTCTACGAGAGATGCTTCTTTTCACAAAGGGGATGGGAGAAATGTTCACGTTCAAACAAAGGGGTGTATGTTTGTTTGTGATTTATTTCACATCTAAACTTTAGCATGAAAAATCATATATAGCAACGCTTCACGCTTATATTCACAAAGTTGTCATATAGTAAGCGTTTCCAACTGATTTGATGTTTTTTTATGTATATTATGTAATGAAATTGCCGATGATTATAACTTATAGGATGTATTTCATTTATATTCATTTTGAAGATATTGGGAGAACAACCTCGAAATTTGTCGTTGAAATTTGTTTGAACGCGCCTACAAATACCCAAATATTAACATGAAACCATCTTATAATTTACCTTATACTTTATAATGTTATCGGAATAATTTTGAGCAAACTCCGCACATCAGTAGATAATTTAAAATGATTCATAGATATGCAAAATTCATATGAAATCAAATAAGAAAGTCACAGAGGAAACTCCCTGTGACTTCAAAATACAATTTTTTATTCAGCAAGCAACTTTTCTAGCTCATCTAGGTTACGTTCAAATACTTTACATGCTTCTTCAATCGGAGATGCTGATTCCATATCTACACCCGCTGCTTTTAGTACATTGATTGGGTAATCTGAGCAACCTGCTTTTAAGAACTTGTTAATATAGCGTTCTACAGCCACATCGCCTTCAGATAA
Organism: Rummeliibacillus pycnus; assembly: GCF_044359855.1. Lineage (GTDB taxonomy): Bacteria > Bacillota > Bacilli > Bacillales_A > Planococcaceae > Rummeliibacillus > Rummeliibacillus pycnus_A. The sequence continues at coordinate 3,357,090 of NZ_CP132291.1, read as the reverse complement.
TATTTGCGAGCTTAATGCAATGGCTGCACTCTTACCCGTTGCATATTGATATACATAATAGTTGTAGTAGAAATGAGGAATACGTGCCCATTCTAAACCTATTTCTTCATCTACTGCCATATCTGCACCAAAGTATTGTTTATTTAAATCGTAATACACTTGTGTCATACGTTCAGCAGTTAGCGCTTCACCTTTTTGATCTAAGTCATGGATAATATGTTCAAATTCAGCAAACATCGTTTGACGAACAATCGTTCCTCGGAAACCTTCTAACCAGTGATTTAAAATGTAAATACGTGTTTTTGGATCATCAATTGTTTTCAGTAGATAATCATTTAATAATTCTTCATTACATGTTGAAGCTACTTCAGCAACGAAAATTGAATAATCACCATATACGAATGGTTGATTATTACGAGTGTAATAACTATGAACACTATGGCCAAATTCATGTACAAGAGTGAATAAGTTATCTAAATTATTTTGCCAGTTTAATAAGATGTATGGGTTTGTACCGTAAGAGCCTGATGAGTATGCACCGCTGCGTTTTCCTTTACTTTCAACAACGTCTACCCAACGATCTTTTAATGCTTTTTCAATAATACCTACATATTCATCACCCATCACGCCTAAAGCTTTTAACATATGGCCTTTTGCTTCTTCGTAAGTCATATCGATTTTAGATTCCGGTACTAATGGTGTGTAAACATCCCACATATGCAATTCATCAACGCCAAGAATTTTTTTGCGTAATGAAATATAACGGTGCATTAGTGGCAAATAGTTGTGAATTGTTTCAATTAATTGATCGTACACTTTTTCAGGAATACTGTTAGCAGACATTGCAGCTTGACGCGCAGAATCATATTTACGAATACGCGCACTGACATTATGCGCTTTCACATTACCTGTTAAAGTAGCGGCAAATGTATTTTTAAAATCACCATACGTACCATACATTGCATGGAAAGCTGCTTCTCGTACAGAACGATCTTTGCTTTCTAAAAAGTGGACATAATTACCATGTGTTAATTGGACTTGATTGCCTTTTTCATCTTTAATTGTAGGAAATTCTAAATCAGCATTGTTCAACATGCTAAATGTGTTTGAAGATGCACCTGTAACTTCTGACATTTGTGAAAGGATTGCTTCTTGTTCTGCCGGTAAAATATGCGGACGTTCTTTATTGATTTCTTCTATTTCTTGTTTATATAATTTCAGATCTTCGTTTTCTGAGAGATATCCTTCAATAACCGCTTCATCTAAAGATAGAATTTCAGGTGTTAGGAAAGATAAACTTGTCGAAATTTGAGCATACAATGTTTTCGCACGACTATCCATCGCTTGATAAATTGCATTTGTTGTATCTTGATCATTTCGCATATGAGAATATGCATAGAGACGACCTAATTTACTATATACATCATCACGGAAACGTAAAACCTTAAGTAATGCCTCGGCTCCATCTTTAATTGTCCCTTGATAACTAGCAGCTTGTTTACTCTGCTCACTGATTTCTTTATATGATTCTTCCCAAGCAGTATCAGTTGCAAAAATATCTTCTAGTTTCCAAGTTAGCTCTGTAGGTACCTCCTCTCTTTTTAATACTTTGCTTTGTAAATTTTCAGTCATGATATGACCCCCTATTTAAATTTGCTCCTGAGAAACGAAGTACCCTAATATTTTCTCAATTTTCTTAATGCTTTGCAAGAAATTGAACGTATAAATACCGATATAGCGCTGTTTCGTCAAATATACTGTTAATATGCGTTACACCTATTTTTTTAAGTATTTCATTATAATCTTGTAGTGATTTCACAGCATATTTATTTATAAATAATACTGGATACATCTTTCTAAATTCATCGATAAAGTACGAAGATATATACTTGAAGTCGTATCCTTTTTCCAGCAAAAACAACAACCATAGCATCTGCCATTCAGCTTCAAAAACAGAAAAGCTGCTTGTTTTCGACACAGGTATGCCGATAAATAACGGTAAATTTTCCACATGGCAGCCCATAAAATAACACGCTCGTAAAAAGGAATCTTGTACCCCATTTTTACTTATAAATAATCGTCTCTTTAGGAATTGTTGTCTGTTCTTTTTCCAAAGCTGCCAATAGATAAGAAATTCATCTTTGGAAGGCTCTTTAACATTTAAAAAAGGAAAATGTTGAGTTTCTATAGATAAATGCTTTACATTTGCAATAAAACGATAACCTCCTAATGGGATTAAATGTGAAAAGTATAAAAAAGCTGCTTTTTCCGGATCAAAAGTAATGATATGCGCATGATTTTGAATATATGTGATAAATTGTTGTTTAAATGGGGATAGTTTTATTTGTTGAATACCATTTTTGTAAGGTTGCTTTTCTTTTGGGGTTTTTAAAATCCATATAGGAATCATATTTGCTTGCAGATACCCTATTGTACGAGTTTCCATTTGGGGAATAGGAATCGTACTGCATTGAAATTCAATCGCAAATTGTTGTTGTTCTTTTTCAACTAGAACGTCAGGTCGTTGAGCTAATACCGGTAAATAAGGCTCTAATTGTACATTTAACTGTAGTTTCTTGAACATCTCATACAATTGATGTTTTCCTAGTAAATGTACTGCTGTTTCACCTTCTGAAAAAGTTTGTTGGCAGTTACTCTGTTTTTTGTGCGCAAAATGTGGAATCATCACTTGTCCTATTTTCAGATGAACAGGCTCCTGACATTTGGGACAGTAAAACTGCTCGTGATTGCGTAATTCTATCAGTTGATCTCTTGCATATTGCCTTGTCAAAACGAATAACTGCTTATTCGCATTCAACGCTGTTAAAATAGTATCACCTCCTATTTTAATTGTAAGAATTTTCTATACAACTTGCAATAAAAAGAGTTATTCAAAATTACCGTTTGAACAACTCCTTTCGCGTCAAAGATAAACGTTAGATGTCTCTATAAATATAAAATGGGTGTCTTAAAAGTAATTTTTTATACTTTCAAGACACCCCTACTTCATTTATTTATTAAAAAAATTTTCTGACTGTTTCAAAACAATGATCAGTCATAATTGCCTTTCCGTATTCCTCTAACAAATGGATCGTCGTATCAGCTTCTTCCGCACCTTCAGAAATAACACTTAAATAATTCTCTAGTTCTTCCATAGAGTATTCTTCATCGAATTCTACGTGCAGATAATACTTGCCGTCCATTTCGTATAATGAATTTTCGAAATTTGCTTCTTCTGGCATTCTATATGCTATGTCGATGATATCATCAAATTCATTTAGTACAAACGTATAGCCATCAACATATTCATCTGAGTCGATGAAAATTTCATCAAATTCATGTGATTTGATATCCATACCACTAAACGCATTTTCGAAAAACTTTCTCTTCTCTTCTAGACTTGATGGTAAATCAAGCAATCCATCTGAAGTGAATTTGGCAGAAGTAACAGTTAGCTCAAGTCCAGTTTCTTTTGCTACGACTTGAATCCATAATGGACCATCCATTTCAAAATCTATATCGTCAGTAATCTCTTCCATCATTACCCAGAAGAGTTCTTCGCCTTTATCTCGGTTATACCATATTTCATCTTTCGTGAAACCGCGTTCTTCAATGTCAAGATAAGAAATGAAGAGTTTTAGTGTATTCTCATTAATGCGTTCCATATCCATACTTACACAACTCCCTCCGGTCACTACTTCTAAAAAGATTTGTCTGCTAGCCAGATACTTGAAGGTGTACCACATAAACAGCGTCTCTTACTATTGTATGACGAGATGGCGAAAAATGAAAAGGATAAATCTCAAGAAATAACAATAGTATATGAAATATAATAGAGTTGTTTACGTTTACAAGTAAAACTTATCGAAACGTAACTCATTTTAAGAATAATACTATATTGTTATGAAGTTTGCCTCATATCGATCATCCTTATTGCCTTTTTAATAATGGTTAAAAAACAAAAAAGCTAAAACTCCAAATTTCTAATAAGCGGAGCTCTAGCTTAGCTTGTACATATAATCATTAACTTATGTGACTAGTTCACCATTTTTTGTGCTTCTTGTAATTGATAAGCACGAACTTTACGTGGTAAGAATCGACGAATCTCATCTTCGTTGTAACCAACTTGTAAACGTTTTTCATCTAAAATAATTGGGCGACGTAATAACCCAGGATTTTCTTGAATTAATTCATATAATCGTTGTAGTGGTAAAGATTCTAAATCCACTTTTAGTTTTTGGAATATTTTAGAGCGAGTAGAAATAATTTCATCTGTTCCATCCTCAGTCATTCGTAAAATTTCTTTAATTTCACTAATGCTAAGTGGTTCAGCAAAAATATTTCTTTCTTTATATGGAATTTCATGTTCTTCTAACCATGCTTTTGCTTTTCTACATGAAGTACAACTTGGTGATGTAAATAATGTTACCATCATATCAAACACACCCTTTCAAAATGTTAGTTAAATTATATAAACATTTAGCTATTTTTAAATTAGAATTACTCTAATAAAGAGGTCTAACATCATTATACAACAAATTTTATCATTTGAATATACACAAAAAAAGAAATTATTTCAATTGATTTATGTCTAATTATTCTACTACTTTAAGCTTTTTATTTAAAACGTGTAGAGTAATTCTCACTTACAATTTTAATATTACCAAAATTTATAGCTCTTAAACATCAAAAGAAAATAAAAATTTTCTCATTTAGCAACTTGAAATTGAAAATAATTTACGTTTTACTATATCTACGTATTATATTTCAAAAGGTTGCATTTTTTTATTTTTTTCTACACAAGCTTTTTCCAAAAAAATTAGCTTTTAGACAAATATTTTGAAATGAAGATTGCTTTATGTATCAAAAACAGGCAAATTTCATAGTATATTTAATAAAGTAGAAACTTGAAATTTAAATTGGGCTATATTATAATCTTCAACATAAATAATTAAAACGAAGACGAAGAGTAGTACTTGTAGTAAGTATGTGTAGAGAGTCTGTGGAAGGTGTGAACAGATCATACACTATGAGGAATGGACTTCTGAGTTAGCTTTATGAACCATCATGTAGTAGTGAAGCTCGGGCATCTCACGTTAAGAGATTGAGTGGTCGATTTTTCGACAAGCTTGGGTGGTACCGCGGATACAAAACATCATTCGTCCCTTTTGGGATGCATGATGTTTTTTTATTTTCTAAGGAGGAATTATTACATGAAAAGAATTTTCTCAGGTGTTCAACCAACAGGCGTTATTACATTAGGCAACTATATCGGTGCCTTCCGTCAATTTGTCGCTATGCAAGATGACTATGATTGCATCTTCAGTATTGTAGACCAACATGCTATCACTGTACAACAAGATAGTGATGAACTAAGCAAAAACATTCGTACCTTAGCAGCAACTTATCTTGCAGCTGGTATTGATCCTAATAAGTCAACATTATTTATCCAATCTGAAGTTCCAGCTCATGCACAAGCTGGATGGATGCTAACTTGTACATCTTACATTGGTGAACTAGAACGTATGACACAATTCAAAGATAAAGCTAATGGTAAAGATGCTGTATCAGCTGGGTTATTAACTTATCCACCTTTAATGGCAGGCGATATTTTACTTTATAACACAGATATTGTTCCAGTTGGCGAGGACCAAAAACAACATCTTGAAATTACACGTGATTTAGCAGAACGCTTCAACAAACGTTATGGAAAAACATTTAAAATTCCAGAAATTCAATTACCTAAAAACGGTGCTCGTATTAAATCATTACAAGACCCATTGAAAAAAATGAGTAAATCGGATGATAACAAAAAAGCAACGATTCGCGTTTTAGACTCTGCCAAAGATATTGAGAAAAAAGTGAAATCTGCCGTTACAGATTCTGAAGGTATTGTAAAATTCGATGTTGAAAACAAACCGGGTGTCTCTAACCTTTTAATAATTGAATCTTCTTTAACTGATGTTTCAATTGATAACTTAGTTGCAAAATATGAAGGGTTAGGTTATGGAGCATTTAAAGCTGGTGTTGCTGAAAGCATCATCAACCATTTAACACCAATTCAAGAAAGATACGAAGAATTAATCAATTCATCTGAACTAGATCACATTCTAGATATTGGCGCTGAAAAAGCAAATGCAATTGCTAGTGAAACAGTTTCTAAGATGGAGATTGCGATGGGCTTGGGAAGAAAAAGACGATAAGCATTCCAATACATGATACAACGAAGATTTTAAAATCGACAGTCTGTAAGATAAAAGTAAAAACGGTTGTCCATGTATACCCTAATGCTCGATAGTTTAAATACAAAATCATGTGCGTAGAAGTTATCACAATAAGACCATAACAAATTAGAAAAATTAATATTTTCATTAGCATAAATCCTTTACTATTTTTTACATTCTATGAGCAAAAGACTTTCTCTATTCATGAGAAAGTCTTTTTAGTAGATAGCTGCTAAATTTGGGCACTTTCCGCGGGCAAGCAAGACTATGTATGAACCTCACTGAATTACATCGCATATAAGAAATTCGAATTGCGGCTTGGCGTCCGCCCGCAGCTGAGATCAACGGGCTTATTTATCTATATTAATTGTAAAACAAAAACACAGAGCTTATTTGCCCTGTGTTTTTGTTTACTATTTTTGATAAGCATTTAAAAATCATTAAATGCTCTAGAATTTCTTGAATAACAATGAAGCATTATGACCACCAAAACCTAGTGAGTTGCTTAATGCATATGTGATTTCTTGTTTACGTGCTTCATTTGGAACGTAATCCAAATCACATTCTTCATCAGGTGTTTCTAAATTCATCGTTGGAGGCAAAATACTTTCTTTTAAAGCTAATACAGAGAAAATTGCTTCAATCCCTCCAGCTGCACCAAGTAAATGACCTGTCATTGATTTTGTTGAGCTAATAGCTAATTTATAAGCATGTTCTCCGAAGACTGTTTTCATTGCTTTTGTTTCATATAAATCATTGTATGGTGTACTTGTTCCGTGCGCATTAATATAATCGACGTTCTCTGGCGCTACCCCAGCATCATCAATTGCTTGTTTCATTGCACGGGCTGCACCTTCACCTTCTGGAGCTGGTGCTGTGATATGGAACGCATCACCTGTTGAACCATAACCTATTACTTCTGCATAGATTTTGGCACCACGTGCAACTGCATGATCATATTCTTCTAAAATCAAAATACCTGATCCTTCACCAATAACAAAACCATCACGATTTTTATCAAATGGACGTGATGCTGTTTGTGGATCTGGATTTAGTGTTAATGCTGTATTTGAGCAGAACCCTGCAACTGCCATATTCGTAATCGGTGCTTCAGCTCCACCAGCAATCATTACATCCGCATCGCCGCGTTCGATTACTTTAAAAGCATCACCGATTGAGTTTGTACCTGAAGCACATGCTGTTACAGTACATGAGTTAATCGCTTTTGCGCCAAAGTGAATAGATACTTGGCCAGCAGCCATATCCGGAATCATCATTGGTACAAAGAATGGGCTAACACGGCGTTGGCCTTTTTCAATGAAGTTCATAAATTGTTGTTCATATGTTTCCATCCCGCCAATTCCAGACCCGATCCAAACACCTGTGCGTAGACCTAGTTCAGGTGTAATTTCAAGGTTTGCATCTTCCACTGCCATAATTGAAGCAGCTAATGCAAATTGTGTGAAACGGTCCATTTTACGAGCATCTTTTCTAGGAACATATTTTTCTATATCGAAGTCTTTTACCTCTGCCGCAACTTTTGCAGGGAATTTTTCTTGATCTAATCTTGTTAAAGGACCTACTCCAACTTTACCTGCTTTAATATTTTCCCAAGTTGTTGAAATATCGTTTCCTAGTGGTGTTACTGCTCCAATACCAGTCACTACTACTCGCCGTTTTGTCATGATTTTATTCCTCACTTTTCCTTTGTGTTATTTTCCCCATTTGATTGCTACTGCACCCCAAGTTAAGCCACCGCCAAAACCTACTAAAACTAGTAAATTATCATCATGAATTTTACCGTTTTCTAATTCTTCTACTAATGCATTCCCAATAGAAGCGGCTGATGTATTACCATACTTTTTGATGGCTGTAGACATTTTCTCAGGTGGTAAGTCTAAACGTTGTCTTGCTGATTCCATAATACGAATATTTGCTTGGTGTGGAATTAAATAATCTACATCATTTTTAGTATATCCTGCTTTTTCAATCACATTTAATGCGGATTGACCCATTTGACGAACAGCAAATTTAAATACTTCACGGCCATTCATCGCAATATGATCATTTTCATTTTGATAAAGGAATTTACTACCAGTACCATCTGCTCCTAGCTCATATGATAATATCCCTCTACCTTCAGAAACTTTACCAACAACCGCAGCAGCTGCACCATCTCCAAATAGAACTGCTGTGTTACGATCTGACCAGTCGACTATTTTAGATAATTTTTCTACACCAACTACTAAAACATAATCATAAGCATTGTTTTCGATAAATTGTTTTGCTGTAATAAGTCCATAAATATAACCAGCACATGCAGCAGAGAGATCCATAGCTGCAGCGTTTGTTGCACCTAATCGTTCTTGAATCATACATGCAACACTTGGGAATGGTTGATCCGGTGTTACAGTTGCAACTAAAATTAATCCAACTTGCTCTGCTGTAATTCCTGCATTTTTAAGAGCATTTTCAGCTGCTTCAAATGCCATATCTGATGTATCTTGATCATCTTCTGCGATATGTCTTTCTTCTATTCCAGTACGTGTACGAATCCACTCATCGGAAGTATCCATCATTTTTTCAAGGTCAAAGTTTGTTACGACCTTTTCTGGAACGCATCTTCCTACTCCAATAATCCCAGCATTCATGAGGTAGCGCCTCTCTTCTTATTATCAATTATTAGTATCTGGTCTTAATTATAACGAATAAGTTTTTACTTTTCAACAATCCGTCATAACTTTGCCAATAATAAAAAAGAAGACGAAAAGTTTCTTTTAAATAAACGGCTATATATGATATTATAGAACAGGTAGAAAAGTCTGTTAGAGGTGAAACAAATGAGATATATTATGTTAGTTGTATGGTCTGCACTATTAGTTTCGACATTAAACTATGTAGTCAGCTCTATTAACAATGTACCATTAGATGGCCCAGCATTTACAAAAGGCTTATGGATGTCACTTGTATTTTCTGTATTAATCCTTGTAATTGATGCAGTTCTTCCAAAGGATTCACCTAAAGAAATCGGTCATCACGAATAATGAAGATCCTGCCCATTATAAAGGCAGGATTTTTTCTTATATAAAAGACCCATTTTAAACCATCACAATTTGGTGCTTTTCAGACTTCTTACTTTTACTAAAATATATCGATTTACAATTAACTTATTATTGTAATCCAACTAAAAAAGCCACAAAATACGATAATTCCTTTCGTACTTTGTGACTCTATTCATTAGTTATGCTTGTATGGTATTAAGCTTTTTCACTACGAATTGACGCTTTGTCACCATCCATATATACAATTACTTTATCCCCTGGTAATGTGTCACCTTTTAATAATTCCTGAGCGACAATCGTTTCGATATTACGTTGGATGAAACGACGTAAAGGACGAGCACCGAATGCTGGATCTACACCTTCTTTAGCAATCCATTGTAGAACATCTTCTTCAACCACTAGTTCAATTTCTTGTTCTGCTACACGTTGTTGTAAGTAGCCAATATATTTTTTAGCTATTTGATAAAAATGTTCATCAGTTAATGAATGGAACATCACAATGTCATCTAAACGATTCAATAATTCTGGTTTAAAATGTTGTTTTAATGCAGACATGACTAAATCTTCAACCGCATGTTTGCTTTCTTGATCTTTCATATCAAGTAAATAATTTGAGCCGATATTAGAAGTTAAAATAATCACCGCGTTCGTAAAGTTTACTGTACGTCCTTGACTATCTGTAATACGACCATCATCCAGAATTTGAAGTAAAATATTTGCAACATCTGGATGTGCTTTTTCAATTTCGTCTAATAAAATGACTGAATATGGATTACGACGGACAGCTTCTGTTAATTGACCACCTTCCTCATAACCGATATAGCCTGGAGGTGCTCCAACTAAACGAGATACACTATGTTTTTCCATGTATTCAGACATGTCGATTCTGATAAAGTGATCTTCAGAGTCAAATAATTGTGCAGCTAATGCTTTTGCTAACTCTGTTTTACCAACACCTGTAGGTCCTAAGAATAAGAATGATCCAATTGGTTTATTGGGATCTTGAATACCAGCTCTTGCACGCCATACAGCTTCTGTTACTAAACGAACTGCATCATCTTGACCTACTACACGTTCATGTAATGTGTCTTTCAAATGCAATAATTTTTCACGTTCACCTTCTACTAATTTTGTCACTGGAATGCCTGTCCATCTGGAAACGATTGAAGCGATTTCTTCTGATGTAACATCTTCACGTAAAAGACGAGCATCATTCGCTTCTTGCGAAGATTTTTCTAAACTTTGTAATTCTTTTTCTAGTTCTGGAATTTTACCATGACGTAAAACTGCAGCTTTGTTTAAATCATATTGATTTTCTGCTTCTTCCAATTCGCGACGATAGCGATTCAATGTTTCACGTTTTTCTTGAATTGTGTGCAATGAAGCTTTTTCGGATTCCCATTGATTTTTCATCGCTTTAGATGATTCTTTTAGTTTTTCTAATTCTTCACGTAATACAACTAGACGTTTTTTACTTGCTTCGTCTTTTTCCTTCACTAATGCTTGTTCTTCAATTTCAAGTTGCATTTGTCGACGTGTCACTTCATCGAGTTCTTGTGGCATGGAGTCGATTTCTGTACGAATCATGGCACAAGCTTCATCGATTAAATCGATTGCTTTATCTGGTAAGAAACGCTCTGTCAAATAACGATTTGAAAGTTCTGCCGCTGCAACAATTGCACGGTCATGAATTTTCACTGCGTGATGTAACTCAAAACTTTCCTTTAAACCACGTAATATTGAAATTGTATCTTCTACAGATGGTTCGCGTACTAATACTTGTTGGAAACGACGTTCTAATGCAGGATCTTTTTCGATATACATACGATATTCATCTAAAGTTGTGGCACCGATACAGTGAAGTTCACCACGAGCAAGCATTGGTTTTAACATATTACTTGCATCCATTGCACCATCTGTTTTACCAGCACCTACAATCGTATGAATTTCATCGATGAATAAAATAATGCGTCCTTCACTTTCTTTTACTTCTTTTAAGACACCTTTCAATCTTTCCTCAAATTGACCACGGTAGCTAGCACCTGCAATCAATGCACTCATATCTAATTCATAAATAAGATGATCTTTTAAACCTTCAGGGACATCCTTTTTGACAATACGTTGGGCTAGCCCCTCTACGATTGCTGTTTTACCTACCCCTGGTTCACCAATTAATACAGGATTGTTTTTTGTTTTACGAGATAGGATACGAATGACATTTCGGATTTCTTGATCACGACCAATCACAGGATCCATTTTACCTTTTTTAACTTCTTCCACCAAATTACGTCCAAATTGTTCCAATGGGCTTTTTTGTTCTTCATTGTTCATTTTCATTTGCATAAGATCCAACTCCTTTGTTTGACCTTTATTGACCTTTTGATTAATTACATTATAATTCTATTAGTTTTAATTGTAAAGAGAAATGTTTGACCTTTTTTGACTTTTGAAATCCCCCATTTTCATTCTAAAATCTAAAATAAATGTGACATTTCACATCATCTTATATAATTCTAAATTCCTATGTTATAATTGAGAAAACTAAGTGAAGGTTGTTGATGATATGGTAACTTTTTATGAGATTGAACCACTTCCAACTAAAATCCGTAAAATTTTCGAAGAAAATGGTTCTTTAATTAAAGTTTCAAAAGGCAGCCACTTATGCTTAGAAGGAGAACCAGTAAAGGACATTTTCTACGTTGTATCAGGAAAAGTCATTTTATCCAAAGAAACTGTCAGTGGAAAAGAATTGACACTTCGTATTTGTGATAGTAATGACTGTATCGGTGAAGGTATTATTTTTAGTAAAACAGGCTATTATCCGTTAAGTGCTAAAGCTTTAGAAATTTCGAATATTATTACACTTGATAAAAACTTATTCGAAATGTGCTTAAGTCAAGAGCCCGATATATTAATCGAGTGTATCAAATGGTTACAACTTCAAAATTTAAAAACACAATCCAAATTGCGTGATTTACTTTTGTATGGTAAAAAAGGTGCTCTCTATTCCACTATTATTCGATTAACAAATACTTATGGTATATTACAAGAAAACGGAGATATTGTAATCGATTATCCTTTAACGAATTCTGATTTTGCAAATCTATGCGCTACAAGCCGTGAAGTAATTAATCGAATGCTGAATGAATTAAAAAAGTCAAAGGTATTATCCTTTGAAAAGAGTATTATTACAGTCCATAATGTGAACTATTTAAAAGATGAATGCGAATGTGAAAATTGCCCAGTTAGTGTTTGTCGTATTGATTAATAGTCATCATATATATACCCAACTATAAAATAACTATACAAAAAGCTTGGTACGCTGTTTAATAATGCGCCAAGCTTTTTGTTTTTATGTGAGTAAGTCTTCGATCTATTTAACGCATCTGTTTTGTTGGCTAAATAAAACAAAAAAATCAGTGAAAGCTAGAGAGCTCCACTGATTGAATTTTTATATTATCGAATACCTAATGCCATTTTCGCATAACGAGACATCATATCTTTAGACCAAGGTGGATTCCACACAACATTTACATCGACATCTTTTACTTCTGGAATATCGAATAATGCTGTACGAATTTGATCTACAATAACTGGACCTAATGGACATCCCATTGAAGTAAGTGTCATCGTAACAATACAAGTACCTTCTTCAGATAAATCTATATCATATACTAAACCAAGATTTACAATATCTATTCCTAGTTCAGGGTCAATAACATTTTCTAAGGCACCTAGAATATTTTCTTTTAAATCTGCATCCATGGTGTTTCCCCTTTCTGTACAGTGTTAACTTCATCATAACATTACTATTTGATTATGCCAAATGGTCTGCAAGCCACTGTGTTCCGGCTAACATTGCTGGACGAGATACTTTATGTCCAGCCGTTTTATCAACGATGAAACTTATATTCTCAGGATGCTCTGCATAATCTTGTTGAATACTTTCATAAAATGCATAAGTAGGAGCAAATGGAACCATGTGATCTTTTTTACCATGCCAGAATAATACAGGTCTTCCTGCCATTGTTTCCGGATGCTTACTCATATCAAAATAACTTAATGTTGTTAGCATTTTATCTAATTCAACATCAGTTAGAGGGATTTTAAACCCTTTTTCTTGGATTTCAGCCAATTGCCCTTTTGCCAATTCAACATATGCAGGAGCACCCATCATGACAGCTGAAGTTTTAATCCAAGGATATACCTTTAAGCACCCCATTGTAGTTATAGCACCCATTGAAGTCCCTGACACCCCAATTCTATCTGTTGCAAGTAATCCTTTTTCTTTCAATTTCTCATATAAAAAGTTGACTTCTTCAATCGAAGTAAGGACAACTTCCCAAAAACGTAAACTTAGTTGAATCGAATCTAGACTTTCTTCACGATCGCCATGTAAAAGTGCATCTGGCATTAAAACCCGTACACCTTTGTTCACTAGTTGATACGCATAATGTAGGTTATGCTCTTTTGCACTTTGAAATCCATGCAAAAAGATGACTACTGGCGATTCAGCACTGACAGTTTCTTCATTATATATATGAAGTAAAGGGATATTGCCCCAAGTTTCATGATCCACTTTCATTAAATTCACTCCCTAATTTCTATATTGCAATGTTATCAAAAAATAGGAACTGTTACAAAGCTTTGACTAAAAGCTTATAGAAAGGATAAACTTTATATATATTTTCCTTTAGTCACAATATTTTCACATGTATGGCTATAATAATCATAATAATCGTAAATACACATTAAAGGAAGAAACGAAGGGAGTGTTACGAATGGTACAACCCCATTTGATTGTTTTAGATTTAGATGGTACTCTATTAACCGATGAAAAAGTGATTTCAGATAAAACAAAGCGCACACTATTAAAGGCGAAAGAAGCAGGTCATGAAGTGATGATTGCTACGGGTAGACCTTATCGTGCAAGTAAAATATATTATCATGAACTAGGCTTACATACGCCGATTGTAAATTTTAATGGTGCTTTCGTACACCATCCACTAAATCAGCATTGGCATACTATACACAGTCCTATCAATTTAAAAATTGTACAAGAAGTTGTTGAATCCTTAAATCGTGATCAGTTTGAAAACTTGATTGCAGAGGTAATGGACGATGTATATGTACAATACCATGATGAAAAATTACTCAACATTTTTAGTATGGGAGATCCAAAAGTTACAACCGGGGATCTAAAAAACTATTTAAAAGATAATCCAACTAGCTTATTAATCCAATCAAATGAAAAAAGTGTCCCTATAATCCGTAAATATTTAGCAGATACAAAAGCTGAATTGATTGATCATAGACGTTGGGGGGATCCTTTCCCAGTTATCGAAATCGTGAGACATGGTATGAACAAAGCCGTTGGAATTTCGCATGTTGCAAAGGATTTAAGTATTCCTCGTGACCGTATCATTGCATTTGGCGATGAAGATAACGATTTAGAAATGATTGATTATGCAGGTGTCGGTGTAGCAATGGGTAACGGTATCGGCCAGTTAAAAAATATTGCTAATGAAATTACCAAATCAAATAATGAGGATGGAATCGCAGAAATCCTAATAGATCGTCTTCAATTATAGAAAAAATATAGGGGGGTTCAAAAATGAGAATATACGCAGATAGCGCTTGTGATTTACCAAAATCTTTTTACGAACAAAACAATGTCAAAATAATCCCACTACGCGTTCAACTCAAAGGTCAAGAATATGATGATGTAATTGGTGTCGATTTACAAGATGTATATGGTGCCATCCGTCAAGGCGAACTATTAAAAACATCACAAGCATCACCTGAGCGCTTCTTAGAAGAATTCAGCTTACTTGGTCAATCTAAAGAAGAAGGCATTTACATTGCCTTCTCATCTCAACTTTCAGGTACCTATAGCACTGCCGTAATGATGGCAGAACAAGTGAAAGAACAATATCCTAATTTAAAACTAACAATTATTGATTCAAAATGTGCATCACTTGGTTATGGTCTACTAGTAAAAGAAGCCGTTCGACTACGCGAAGAAGGTTGTACTACTGATGAAGTTGTAGATAAAATCCGCTTCAATGCGCAACATATGGAACATCTATTTACTGTAGAAGATTTAGATTATCTTGCAAAAGGTGGTCGTTTATCTAAAGCAAGTGCCTTTATAGGTGGACTTTTAAGTATAAAACCTGTCCTTGATGTTGAAGATGGGAAACTTATTCCAATCGAAAAATACCGTGGTCGCAAGAAAGTATTTAAACGTATTATCGAATTAATGGAAGAACGTGGCGAATCTCTTTCTGATCAAGTTATTGCCATAACTCATAGTGATGACCTAGTAGCAGCTGAAGAGATGAAGGCTTTAATTATTGAAAACTTTCATCCAAAAGCAGTGGAAATCCATTTAATCGGTTCTGTTATTGCTGCACACACTGGTACAGGAACAATTGCCATTTTCTTCTTAAGCAAACTACCAAAAGATTAATTGTTTCTATTCACCACTATTTTTTAAACCTAGACTAATAGATTATTTTTTAAGAAGCCCCTGATTCCATTTGAAATCAGGGGCTTCTTACGATTATTCTTTTTTATGTTTGCGTCCTCTACGTAATAACGCAACGATAAATCCGATGAAAATCACATAGACAAGACCTAATGCAATCATATAAGGCACATTGATACCTTTATTGTCTGTAACTTGGTAAAGTTCTACAACTTCACGCTCTAAAACTAAGTTATATTTGCCATTATCATTTTGACGGACAATATCACTTTCAAACATACCATGAAGTTCTTTATTTTCCCCAATGATTGATGGATCTAATTTATATCTTTGTGTTTTATCTGTATTGTTGACCATTACAATCCATTTTTCATCATCAGAATAGCGTTCATAAACCATTAAGCCATTTTTATTTTCTAGTAATTTATATTTACCTGTTCGGAGTGTTTCTGATTTGTTTCGGATTGATTGAAGATTACCAATATAGGAAATGATGTCTTCTTTTGTACGGAAGTCCAATGCTGCATGCGTTTCAGGGGCTTTCACACCATTTTGAGCAATTTCAGTACCATAAGTAACAATTGGAACACCAGGCATTGTCATTAAAGCAGCTAGAGCTACTTTAATACGTGTTGGCGGGAACATATTTTCCTCAGCTGATGCATGAGTAAATCGAGCACTATTCAAATCATCAATCATTAAGGCAGCCGGCTTGTCTGTTTCACCATTCGCATATGCTTTATAGGGTTCTTCTACTTTAGATGAATCTTCGTCTACATTTTTGAAGATGGATTGATACGTATCAATTGTTTTAGGGTTATACTCTAAGTCAAAGTCAGCATCGCTTTCTTCATTGGAAATAACAAATAGATTTTTATTTTGTTGCTTTAATGCAGTTATTATTTTATTGATGAATGCTGTATCTGCATTACCCAAATGAGTCAATCGAATGCCATCAACTTCGTACTTCCCAACAAAATCTACAACTGCTTTAATTAATGCTTGTTGCACGTCTGGGTTTTCTGTCTTCCAGTTGATACGATCGCCATTTGCAGTTGTATACCAATCTTTGTGATCTCCTTCTAATGCCCATACATTGTCTTTGCTGACATTATTAATTGGGAAATCAACCATTGCTTTCATGTTATTTTTATGCAAGTCGTTTAATAGTGACTTAAATTCTTTGCTTGTACCAAATTGTCGTTCAATCTTGCTATAATCTACTACTGCACTTCCATCATATGTTTCGGATGAAAAGACGGAACCCATTGAAATCAATGTAAAGTCCAAATCCTGAAGATGATTGATTTTCGTAGCTATACCAGCAAAATCACCACCATGGAATGCTTTCGGATCCTTTGCATTAATATTGTAATCGTTTTCTACACTCTTATCGAAAAAACGATCAACTAATACGTCGTATATACTTTCATCTTTAATTTGATGTGTTTCTCCTTCAGCATGTGCAATCGTCGTTGTACCAATTGTTGAAGCTAGCAACGCCGAAGCTACAGCTGTACTTATCCATTTTGCAACGTTCACTTTTGAAGTCCTCCTCTGCAGAACTGTCCAAAGTAATTTTAACAAACCATTTCAAAACTCTCCATGCTTTCATCCAAAAAGCCCATAAAATAGTGAAAAATTCGACAAAAGTGTGAAAACTAAATGATTTAAGAATCTTTCTATTATTTAAATACAAAGTGAAATGAATCAATTTCATAAATCCATTTTTGTTTTTTAAATACGAACATTTCAACACATTGACTTTTCACTCTTCAGATTTGGATGTTCCGCTACAGACGGCGCTTTCCACGGGCTTGGCTTCAATCTCCTCGGGCAAACACGATGTTGGTCACGAAGCCGTTGCCACAGGACGTGGCGTTTTTAGGCTCTGTTCCTTAAAAGATGTGCTCCTGCATCGCTTCGCTAGCTTCGTCGCAAGAAATTCTTTTTAACAAAAGAATTTCTTCCTGCGGGGCTTTCAGCTCAAGCTTTTCCCTTAGGACTCTGAATAAACCTCACTGAATGAGCTTCGCACGAAGGAAATGCGAATGCATTTTCGAGGACTCGTCGTCTGCAGCGAAGCAATGAATAGAATTAGATCATTAAATGTTCGTATTCTTTTATATGAATTTTGCATTATAAAATTGATTCAAGTAAAAATGCATAAAAAAACACACCCCAACATCATTTGTCAGGATGTGCCAATTCAAAAGAATCTTATTCTACCAAAATTTTAAACCTAATGGTAAGTGGAAGCCCATATAAATAGTAAAGGCTAAGAAAATCAAAAATAGAACCCATAGAGTACCAGTAGATTTGCTTTTTTCTTTACGTACTAATACGATTTCCATCATGATGATTACTAGAAGTCCACCTAGTAATTTTAGACCATATTGCATAGCCATTGCGCCAGCCATTTGTGTACTGAAAATTATTGCACCAGAGATGAGGATTAAAATGTAAAATACTCGTAAAATCATATGTGTTACTTTTTGTCCTTTAGAACCAGCTTGCATTGTTGCTGATACAAAGAATAAAATAATTGCGATTATAATCGCAGTTAAATGCATGTGTATCATTCAAAATCCACCACTTTCTATTTAATTATCACATTTATACTATCAAATCAGTAAGAACTAAACAAATATAACAGACCGATGGAAAACTACTTCCATCGGTCTGTGTCAAATTAGTGAATAACTTAACTAATTTTTACTCGAATCGGTTTACTAATGTTCCGATACCTTCAATTGAAACTTTTACTACGTCGCCCGTCTTAAGGAATTGTGGAGGATTCATACCTTTTCCAACACCAGCTGGAGTTCCTGTTAAGATAACATCTCCTGGTTCTAAAGTTACTAATCTAGAGATTTCAACGATTAGGTCTTCTACTGAGTGCATCATATCGGTAGTTGAACCATTTTGACGAACTTCATCATTTACTTTCGTCACAACTGTTAAATTTTGTGGATTAGGTATTTCATCTTTCGTTACTAAGTATGGTCCCATTGGGCAAGCACCATCTAAGCTTTTACCTAAGAAAAACTGTTTATGTTTTGTTTGTAAATCACGTGCAGTAATATCGTTTGCAATTGTGTAACCAAAAACATAATCATAGGCTAAATTTTTCGGAATGTTCTTCCCTTTTTTAGCAATGACTATAGCCAATTCACCTTCATAATCTAATTGTGAAGTTACATCTGCATGCACGGATAGTGTTTGTTTATCTGCTGCAATTGATGTTGGTGCTTTCGTAAAGACCATGATATCTTCAGGCGCTTGATCGGAGCCCATTTCTTTTGCATGCTCATCATAGTTTTTACCGATACAAATAATATTTTTGGTTGTACGAGGAATTGGTGCTAACCACTCAATTTCACTGAAATCATGTTTGAACTGAGATGGATTCTCTGATTGTTGAGCTGCTCTTACAAGTTTACGAGTTTGCTCTACAAATTCATAACCATATGTCATACCTTCTACTATGGTTGTTGCATAAGAAGGGAGTACTTGAAGCGCTTCTTGAATTGCTAATACATCCCAAACAGCTTCTTCTTTTTTTACTTTTGGACCAAAACTTAAAACATCGTTATAACGAAAAGATAAGATTTTCATGAAAATTAGCACTCCTTCTTTTTTTACCATGATACATCATTTAGTGATTTATTTCCTCTTTTTTCAGCACAGTTTTTCCATAAGTTATTCTCTTCCAAACTGCTTCAATCGGTCCTTGCTTAAATTGCATGAACCAAATCGTTGCAAAGACGAGTTGTATCACGTAAATGCCGACAGCTAACCAAGTTGCTGTATCTACTCCAATTTTACCATAAAGTCCTAAACCATAATGGTAAAAGATGAACGTACCGATAACTGATTGCATGAGATAAATCGTCATCGACATCCTACCAGCTTTTGCAATCGGTGATAATACTTTTGTTGCGTAAGGAATACAACAAACTAAGACAATTAAGCTTGCATAACCTAGCGCCAAAATTGGACCACCAAAATAAGTTTGAATATAATCTAAAAAGACATTACGGTGCAAAGTATATGTCAATGATTTTAAAGAAATACCCAGCGGAATCATAATAATCATTAAGATGCCCCATAAAACCATTTTACTTTTTGCCTTTTCTATCAACTGCCATTTTGAAGCAGCTGCCCCAATTAACATATAGGGTAAAATTGTAAATAAGGCCATACCCCACATATACGGAGAGAATTGTACGGACAAATCTGTTAATCGTTGTGTAAATGCATCAGTCCAGGATCCTGCGCCATATGCTTTTAATGCTCCTTGTACACCTTCAATATCGATAAACTGAGATATATCACTACTTGAAGGATCAACTAGAGTGGAAAATCCTGTTAGCAATGCCATCAAACCATTAATACCCGTGTAGAAGATTAAACCAATTGCTAATAAAAAACCTGGTCTTAACCGAATTAAAGCAATTACTACAAAACCGCAAAAAGCATACGTCATCAAAATATCTCCCCACCATATGAAAAATGCATGAAAAATACCAATGACGAAAAGAACGATCAAACGCTTAATACCAATTTTATAAAATGATTCACCTAAACGAGATGCTTTTGAATATTGCATGGCAAGTCCATAACCAAATAGCATTGAAAAAAGTGGATAAAAACTCCCCTGTACAAAAATATCTAGCCATTTTTGAAATTCCTTATCCGCAGGCACTGTAAACCACGTCTTCAAATCAATATGTGGCAATGGTGTGCTAAATGCGAACATATTAACTAGTAAAATACCTAGCAAACTGACACCACGAAGTATGTCCAAAGTATCTATTCGCTGTTTACTAGTTGTTGGTGTACTATTCACTTTTAACTTTCCTCCTACAATCGAATTGACTGCTTAGCATCAAATGCATAAATTACTTTTTCATGCACGCTGATTTTTAAAATCTCCTCTAACGCTCTCTTATATAATGAAAGTTGAACTTCATATCGATCAACCATTTCTGCTTGCAATCCTTCAATTGTTTTCATCCTTGGCAGAATACGATCTGTTTTATAATCGAGTAAAATCCACTGTCCATTTGAATCCTTTAGTAAACAGTCCACTACCCCTTGTACAATTTGTGTGTCACTCTCGCTGTCCTCAAGACTAATTGTAAATGGCATTTCACGGTGTAATTCTTGCGCATTCATGAATCGATGCCCAATCTCTGTTTCAAAAAATGCTACAACTTTAGATGCTTGTACTGCAGTGCCTTCTTCTTCTGTTAAAAGTTGACGATCCACTAATATTTTCACAAATTGACGTACCGCTTCTTCATCATGCAACCCCTCTTGAGGAATATGTTGCATAACTGTATGCATAGCCGTACCAATTTCTCCGGCTGTTAATGAACGTTGTTGTAAAAATGCAGGTCTTGTTGCTACTCTTTGCTGATTTGATGAGACTTTAGTAAAGTACTCTGGTTCTTCTTGTGATTCTAGATGTTGCAAACGCTTCAACTCACTTACAGATGTTTTGGATCGTTTTGTAATAGCGTGTTCAAAGGCATACGGTGTATCAAATCGATTTTGAATTTCCTTTAAAATTGCTTCATCAACTTGTGGTTCTTCTTGTACAAGTTCTTCCTCTATAGTTATCTCATCATTTATAGATTTGAAATCATCTGTATCAATTACAGTAAGTTTCCAATGGGATAATTCCTTAACACTTTCTCCATTACCCTCAAAATCTGGATGACTTGCAAATGCTGGCCCAATCCAATCCAAATAGTTTTTCGCACTTGCCCGAATATAATCCGGAAGCATTCCATCCGGATGAAGTCGCTTTGCATCAACCCAATTTTTTTGAGTTTTTTCCCAATCTTTCACCGTACCAACTAGATATAGCTTTTCTTTTGCTCGCGTCATCGCAACATACAAAATACGCATTTCTTCCGATTTCATTTCTAGTGTCTTCTTTTCAACCATTGCCAAAAATGGGAAAGACGTATATTGAATCCTCTTTTCCGGGTCTATCATTTTAACCGCCAATCCAAATTCTTGGTCAAATAGATATGGTAAATGGAAGTCCATTTTGTTGAATTCTCTACCCATTCCTGCAACAAATACAAATGGGAATTCTAAACCTTTAGAGGAGTGAATTGTCATTAGACGCACAACATTTTCTTTTTCACTTATTGCACGAGCAGCACCCAAATCATCTCCTCTTAAACGCATCCGCTCTACAAATCTCAAAAAGCGGAATAATCCTCGGAAAGATGTTTTTTCGTAGGCATTTGCTCGATCATGTAAGGCACGTAAATTAGCTTGACGCTGCTTACCATTTATCATGGCACCGACCATTTCATAATAATTTGTGTCCATATATACTCGCCAGACTAAATCAGCCAATGAACCACGTCTAGCTAAATCGCGCCAATCTTCAAGTTGTAACAAGAATCGTTGTAATTTCTCAGCTGTTGCTGATTTTAGTCCTGTTCCTTCGTTTCGAACGAATTGTTTTAATGCATCATAAAAGGCCGCTTTTGGATCTGCTAAACGAATACTTGCTAATTCATTTTCTGTTAAACCTACAAACGGTGCTCTTAATACTGACGCAAATGGAATATCTTGATATGGATTGTCGATGATTTTCAATGTATTTAACATGATCATCACTTCAAGTGCTTCAAAATAACCTTTTGAAATTTCCGCATAAAGTGGAATACCAGCTGTTTTAAACTCTTCCACAATATCAACAGACCAAGTCATGGATCGCATCAAAATGACAAAATCTCGATATTCGACGGATCTTTCTTTTTTCTCCCATGGATCATAAACAACCATATTCGAATCCATTATGTGGCGAATCTCTTTAATAATATATCTGGCTTCTTGTTGCGATTTTTTCAAGTCTTCCTCATCTAATAGTTCAGAATCTGTTTGTTCTTCCTCTTTTTCAGCTGTATGTAATATTGCCAATTCAAGAGGCATCTCTTTTTCATCGTAAGGAGCTTTAGGCTTTAAAGCGGCTGCTTCATCATAAGCAACTTCACCGACTTCTTCTCCCATTACTTGTTGGAAAACATAATTCGTACCATGCAATACTTCCGGTCGACTACGAAAGTTCGCATTTAAGTCGATTCGTAACCCTGTATCAGTTGGATTTTCATTGTACTTTAAATACTTATGCAAAAATAACGTTGGTTCAGCTAAACGGAATCGATAAATAGATTGTTTCACATCCCCAACCATAAACATATTACCGTTTGATGCATTTCCACTTTTCACAAGTTGCAAAATGGTTTCTTGCAAGCGATTCGTATCTTGGTATTCATCGACTAAAACTTCTTTAAAATGTGCACGATAATCAAGTGCTACAGAAGATGGTACAAGCTCACCGTCTATTTCATCCGTTAAAATAGATAAGGCAAAGTGCTCTAAATCTGAAAAATCAACTACCCCTTTTGCACTCTTAGCCTTGCCATATTGCTCACTGAATTGAATAGCTAGTTCTACCAATGTTTCAACCATTGGTTTCATCAAACGAATTTCTTCTAATAGCCTCTCAGGAGTTCGTTTAAAATAAGTTTCGATGGGTTTTTCAAACAGTTCTTTCGCTTGTTTTCGTTTTGCTTTCGCAAGTTCTAGTAACTCTTCATCACAGCTACCCTTTTTCTGCGATTTTGCCCGATCTAATTTCGCAGACTGGAAAAAAGTATAGGCTTCAGCCCAACTACGTTCTGTTATGAATCCTTTTGCTTCTTGGAACAGGATTAGATCTTTCTGCGCAGTTTCTCCATAAGCAAATGGTCCATCAGCTTGTAAAGAAAGTCCACATACCTCTTCAATTAAAGCAATCGCTCCATCAATACTGTGTAAAATAGCCCTCTTAATATGTGTAGTCATTTCTAAATCGTCAATTGTAGTATTTTCATCAATTGAATAATGATCTGGTAAAGAGCGAAGCCATTTTATTGGTTCAGGATTTACTCTAGACATTTCATAAAGCTTATTGAGTAGCACTTCAATCGCTTGGTCATCACGGTCAGAAGTGAAACTATCAACTAAACGATAGATATCTTCTACATTTTCTCCATCGTAAGCTGTCTCTAATACTTCTGCTAATGTATCATCCTTTAATAAAGCAGCTTCTGTTTCATCTGCAATTCTAAAGCCTGGATCGATATCTAATAAGTAAGCAAATTGACGCACAATATTTAAGCAAAATGAATGCAATGTTGATATTTGTGCTTTATTGATCAAGCTAAGCTGTCTACGTAAATGCTTGGATTGCGGATTTTTACTAATTTCTTTTTCTAAAGCATTCGCCATCCGATGGCGCATTTCAGCGGCTGAAGCGTTTGTAAACGTTACAACTAGAAGCTGATCAACATCTATTGGGTCTGTAGTAGAAATGACTTTTTCAATCATTCTATTTATAAGAACAGCTGTTTTCCCTGAACCTGCAGCAGCAGAAACCAATATATCTTTCCCTGATGCCCAGATAGCTTTCCATTGTTCATCTGTCCAAGTCGCATCTTCTGGTTTCTTAGGAATCTGAATCATCTGTGCCAGCCTCCTTACGAATTTTATCGATGATTTCTCCTGATTTTTCTACATGTAGTTGACGATAATGTTGATTGGTATCCGTAGTATCAAATTGACAAACGCTCTTATATGAACAGAATTCACATGCTGTTCGTTGATTCATTTTAAATGGACTAATGTCTGTACATCCCTCTAATATCTCCTCTCCAGCTCTTTTATGCTTATTGCGAACAAAGTTTGTTAAGGACTGCATATCTTTCGGTGCAATAACAGATGATAGATTAGGAGATGTATTCCCGTCCTTCTTCATATAAATTGGAACTACTTGAGAGTAACCTCCACTCTCTGATAATTGGTCATCCATTGCTATAATCGAGTCATAATCATCTAACAATAATCCGCGCATTTTAAAACCTTTCAACCGCTCTTTCTCTGCTTCTTCTATAGACAAACTATTATTTGTACTTAGCATTGGATTATGGACATGGATATAGAGCACACCACCTGCTTCAGCATGAATCGGTAGCCATTCTTCAGAATTTGTTATAGCAACATCTAAATACGTCAACATTTGTAATGACAATCCATTGTAAACATCATTCAAATCTAATTTATGTGCAGATGATTTATAGTCTACTATACGAATATAGGGTTTACCATTAACCATTGTCGCATCTACTCTGTCGATTCGGCCACGCATTTGCATTTTTTTATGATCTTTTAGTTGGATTACAAGCGGCGGTAATGGATCTCCGGGTCCAAATGCAGCTTCGACAGCAATAGGCTTAAACCCTGAAACCCTCGAATGTTGACTTAGTGATTGCAGTGTACGTTGCACAATATAAGTAAGTTTGCGTTGAATATAACGGTAACGTGCTGTACTCAAAAGGATTTGATGGTATAGAAGTGGCGATATCGCTTCCACTGCTTGCTTTGCTAATAATGTACACTGTTCATTTGATAGCTGTGCCCATGTGATTTTCAAACGATCTGTCTCTTCCCCAATCCATTTTAAAGCCGCATGGAATAAATCTCCTATTGTTGGAGTTTCCAATCGATATTCTGGTCTTTCTTCTAAATGCAAACCATATGAAGAAAAATGAGCAAATGGGCAACGATAGAATTTTTCGATACGAGAAACGCTAGAAGTCATCGTAGATCCATATAATGCTTCTGTAATTTCAGGTGTTAGATTTTCTGCTTTATTATGCGTTTTCAACGGTCGCATTAAACGCTCTAAAACAGTATTCCAATATGGATCGTCTTCATAATAACGTTTTAAAGCAAGCCACTCTTCCCCTAGTTCATGGTCTTCCTGATGTAAACGAAGTTGCTTCATTAAATAAGCTAAAGAAGTTCTAGGATGAACAATGTAAGGAAGTGCACTTTGCTCATTTGTCGATTCACTAGGATCGACTAAAGCAACCGTTTTCTTAATATTTTTTAATTGATCTTCCAAACGTTTTATATATAACGAAGGTAATAGAGCTTTACTTTCTTCATCAGCAATCGCATACGACACGATTAGTCGATCAGATTGCATTGTAAAAGCATGGTATGTGATGAATTCTTCTTCTAATAATCGTGTTTTTGAAGTAGGTGCGATTTCATAACCAATTTGCGTAAACCATTCACGTTCGTTGTCTCCTAATAACCCCTCATAATCAATACGTTTCGGATAGACACCTTCATTTACGCCGATTACGAATACTGCTTTTGACTTAGTTAGACGTGCAATATCCGATGTTGCAACGGTTACTTGGTCAAGTGAAGGAGGGATTCGAGAAAATTCCAATGTATCAAAGCCCTCATCTAAAATTTCGAACGCTTCCTCTACTGTCATTTTTTGATCGCCGAATAGCATGACAAACTGATCTAATATTTCTACCCACTTGTTCCAAGCTTGCTCATGCTCACTTGCTTCTAGCAGACGACCTTTCTCAATTTCACGATCTTTCAATGCTTGTAGCTTATCAAAAACTTCCAACTTTTCTATAAAAGAATATAAAGCTGTGGCAATATCTACACCAGTTGAAGCACCTTTTAATTGATCTTCGAAAGCTTTTAAGGGTTCTCTTATTTGCGCTCGTACTGCTTCAATTTCTTTTTGGTAAGCTCTCTCTTCATCTGTTTGATTCTTTGAATATAATTCTAAACCTCGATATTTTTTATATAACCAGCGATTTTCTTCAAACCAACGTTTTCCATATATTCCTTGAGCTAATACGAAGTTTTCAAGTATATCTGCTCTTTCCCTCCAAATTTGAATATCTGAAGTTATTGGGAAGAATAAGTCAGTTTTAATTGCACGAAAAATAGGTTCATACTTCCAATCAGATTGAATTATTTCTAATGCTGAACGGCTTAACTCAATAAGTGGATGATGAAGCATTGTTTTTTTCTGACTGACGAAGAAGGGAATATCATATTGTGGGAAAGTTGTTGAAATCAGTGGATCATAAACATCTGCCTGACGATATAAAATGGCAATATCACGATAACGCAGCTGATCATTACGGGTTAATTCTTTAATTTTTCTTGCAATAGCATGAATTTCTGAACGTCGATTGGCTGCTTCAATAATTTCTACACTGCCATCACTTTCTTGTTGAATTGGCGAGAATACTTCAAACTGACTTTCAATATAGCGTAAATCAGCTGTATTAAATCGATGTTGCTGTGTGCAATGAGCTATTGGTTCGACTTCAATGCCATTCTCAAATGCTAACTCTTTTAATCTTGCGCATGTTCGTGCTGATTGATAAAACAAAGATTGTTCATCATCTGCATCCGCTTCTGCTTCCATTGGTAAAACAACGGTAACACGATTTGCTACCTTTAATAGTTCTTGAACTAACTCAAATTCCCTAGTCGTAAAAGCTGTAAATCCATCTATATAAATATCTGCTTTTCGAATTATTTTAGAATTTACTAACTGTGTAGTTAGTAGAGGATAATATCCTTCACTATCTACATATGTAGTTCCCAAGGATTCTTCGATTACTTGAACAAGGAGATGCAAGTCATGGACTTTATCTCGTAAAGTTTGAGGAGCTTCAACTTGTTCTAAATTTTCTTCTAGATTCATTAGTGCTGCACTATCTAAACTATATCTGCTGAATTCTTTTAATAATGATTCCATTTCAGCTGTGAATCCACGCTTATCCGCAGCTTTTCGAAACAAAGTAAATTCTTCTTTATGGTGATCTAGTAGCTTCCTAATAAGCATTCGATAACCAAAACCATTCACTTCTTTACGACTAATTCCACCTGTTTCTTGCAAAACACGCCACGCTAAACGCTTAAAAGTAGTGACTTGTGCTCGTATTAATCCTTTTACGTTGTAATCATGCGTCATATCATATTCCACAGAAAATGACATTTGATCTGGAACGATTAAAAAAATAGGCGAACCAATCGTTCTCTTTTGAACCTCAGCAGCGATTTCTTGCTGTATAAGTGTTGATTTCCCCGTCCCTGAACGTCCTGTTACAATACGTAGCGACATCTTTAATCCTCCTCACTTACATTTATGTGTTCTATTGAACTTTTTTATTTTTCGAAAATTCTCTCATATCTCGTTCTACTTTTTCATTCATTTTAGCTTCCACTTGCTTTCCTCCCCACCATAACAAGATCAGAATGATAATGATCAGGCATGTCCTAATTGGATTCGTAACCAAAGCTCGTAAATCAGAGCCAATCCAACTGATGATAAAAATCATCACAAATTTAGCCAACATAATCGTAATGAGGTATCTTTTTTTCTTCAAACTAGATAACCCTGCCACTATATTGACAAGTGCTGAAGGGGTAAACGGGAAACATAATAAGATGAATAATGGGGTAAACCCTTGATATTCAACCCAATGGATTAATTTTTTCACTGTATTTCTTTCTGTAACGAAACGTAAAATTCTACTTTTACCAAATTTACGTATAATTAAAAATACACAATACGAACCTAATACGGCACCGACCCATGAGAATAGGAAACCCCACCACAAACCATAAGCACTGGCATTAGCTACTACAAATGCTGCTAATGGCAAAAATGGCAAAAACGATTCCAAAATTGGTAATGCAATGGCCAATAGAGTACCAATTAAGCGGTATTGATGTGCTAGTGACTGAAAATTTTCAATGGATAACCAATCTGGCACTCCAATTGCCTCCTTTTAATCTTTCCTTTTTTAACTTTTCCGATTATATTTCTCTTCAGTTAATAGGAGCGATTCAAACACCTATAAGTTGCGCAAAAGTACAGCATTCTACATAGTTCAAAAAATAACCACTTTCTATAACATGCTAGTTCTTTCCATACATTATACAATAGTTCCATTATTCTTTAGTGTAGTATGAACTATTTTTCTTCATGATTTTTTATTGATTATTCGTGTGTGAAGAACATGTGACAGATAAAGCTAAAAGTAACATGATCTTACAAAAAAAGCCTGTCACAATTAAGGACAGGCTTCTTCTATTTCAGTTATTATGTCGATTCATCATCTTTGTTGTATACCAGAAACCAATTGTTAGCGAAATTGCATCCACTACATACAATATAGGCGGATGTGTGTAGCCTGCATAAACTGACGCCGCCATTAATGCTACTGAAAGGGCTAAACCCACATAATTTTTAAACGTAATTCGCGTAAATAATATAACCAATAAGCCAGGAAGTATAAGCGCCATTAAAAATTTTATCACCGACATACAATCATTCCCTATCGTACAACAAGTAAGCCGATTCTAAAATGGTCATGACGATAAATGACATGTTGTCTTAGACGAACTTCACCATCTTGATCAAGCACTTCTAGTCGACAATGTGCAGCATTAATTTGCAAAGCCTCATACAGTTCCTCTTCTGTTTTAACAGGAATACCATTTACTTTACGAATACATTCCCCTACTTGAATACCCATTGCTTCTGCTGGTGAATCTGGCAAGACACCTGCTACCATAACTCCTGTATCTTGTGGAGTCACAGCATACTTACCATGTCGTTCACTAATTGAGTAAATAATCGAAATCAATGCCCGTCCAACAATTGCGACACAAACTGCTGCGATCCCCATAATCGGGAAGAAATAAGCAACAATTGCTTCTGCTAATACAAGGAAGCCTAACATTTCTATCGTTTTACCTAATTGTGGATAGAAATGTACTGGAAGCATTTTACGTGAACGTTGTTGAAATCCAATCACAAATGGAACTAGAATCAATGAAAATGAATCACTACCTAGTGGAATCTGTGGCCAATATGGAATATATTCTTGAATCGCTCCAGTTGGTAACACAAAGAATATTGGCAGTAGCCATAAACGTTTTGCAAGATAGATAACAGATGGTAATCCACGCTCAGTTTTTAAAATTTTGGGAGATGCAAGTTTTGCTGCATTTTTTTTAATTAAATAACCTTCTGCAATAAGTAAAAGACCAATCATAACTGGTATCGTTACCAGCATACCTACATGCATTGAAGCACTCGTAACATCCCAATTCAAGAAATGCCATGAACCATCAGTTATATATGTATACCACAAAATGATAAAAGCGATTCCTAAAGGATATGCTGCAGATGCTAGATGATAATAGAATGTTAGTAAGCATAAGACACCTACAGCAGCACTTAAAACGAGAAATTGAATTGGAACAACCAAACCAACTGCAATACTAATAATCGAAATGACTAATCCAAGTAACCAGCCTTCTTTTATCATTAAAATTGTCTCAGACCAGCCCCAGAAAATTCGTATATTAAAAGATTTTCTCTCTCCTTTTACACGACGATAGCCGATTAAGATCGAGAAAATGATAGCAACATATAATAACGGATTTAAAAAGAAACGGCCGATGCCTTTTAAGAGTTCCATGACAATGTCTAAATACATAGTTCGCATCACCTTTCAATTTTTGCTATGAATAGTATTGTCTCTTCATTGTATCAAACAGCCGTTTGAAAACGAAGTCTTTTTCGGCCTATACGCCAAATAGATTTCGCCTATTATTTTAATTGGTGATTGATATAACCGATCGCCATTTGTAGTTGCAAATCATTTTCCTGATTCTCTCTAAACTTCACCATTTCTTCGTGTAATGCAAAAAGGAATTTTTCATCCATTTTATTTCCATTAGTGAGCATATGTTTTTTACTATATTCTTCTACTGCCTTTGCCGTTGTTCTGTCAAAATAGCCATCCACTCTACTAATTGAAAACCCTTGAGCTTTTAGAACTTCCTGAACGGATTGAATACTTTCCGAAAAATCTCCTTCTTTAAAATTCCCCGTCATTGGTGGAAATTTCATATTGAATAATGGGTTTTGTTCTACTTCTAATGTTGCTTTGATTCCCTTGCCATGAATCCATTCACGTTTTGGAGTTAACCATTTATGTGTTGAAAGTTTAAGCTCACCACCGTTAGATAGTGGCCATGTTTCTTGAACCGTTCCTTTTCCAAAGCTTTTCACACCAATAATAGAAGCACGGTTTAAATCTTTTAATGCTGCACTTAAAACTTCGCTCGCAGAAGCACTACCTTCATCTTGTAATAATACAACAGGTAGCGTCTTTAATCTTTCATCATACTTAAATGCCATTCTTTTTTTCGTTACTTGTAAAGGTTGCTGGTTTCCTACTGCATTTTCCATATAAGCATAGGTTGTATTGGGTTGTACCAAACTTCCAATCACTTGCTCCACGCTTTTCAAATAACCACCCGGATTACTACGAACGTCTATTATTAAGGCAGAAATTTGTTGTTTCAAAAGCTCTTCGGTATTCTTATACCACTCTTCTGCTGTCTTCTCTCCGAATACTGTCATCGAAATATAACCGATTTTTTTGCTGTCTGAAACCAATATTTTACTCTTAACCGACGTCTGGGTGATTGCAGCCCTCGTCATATTTAACTCCACATGACGATTTTCTGAAGGTCTATAAACTGTCATCTTTAGGTTTGTACCTGCTTCCCCTCTAATAAGGGCTAATAATTCTGTTAATGTTTTACCATCGGTACGTTCACCGTTCACTTGTACAATTTCATCATATGGTTTTAACCCTGCCTTTTCAGCTGGAGAATCTTTCACCGGTGATACGATGATAAAACGTCCTTGACTTACAGTAATCTCTGCGCCAATTCCTACCCTTTCATCTGACAATTGTTCCCTATGCAACTTTGCCTCTTCCTTCGTATAGTACGTACTATACGGATCTTTTAGTGCACCAGCCATCCCATTGATAGCTCCTTCTACAAGCTGTTTTTCTGTCGTTTCATGGACAGACTCTTTGCGAATTAGCTCGTAAGCTTCTCCTACAGATTTCAATACTCCTCGTTCTTCTTTTACTACCGCGTCTGTTTTCTGGTACTTCACAAAAGCGAATGCCCCTACACATAATACAAAAACCATACATAAATAAAGCCACCATTTTCGCATTTATCTCGTCCCTCCCATATCCATCTAATATATGAATAGGAAACGAAATTTAAAACCCGAAAATGGTGGACAGAACATTATTATTTTAAGGTAGCGATAGTTTGAGACATCATATCTTGATCCATTGGTCCAACAACCTTTTTTTGAATCCTACCATTTTTATCGATAAAGAATGTTGTAGGAATTGTGACAATTTCATATTGTTTTTGTTGCTTCCCATCTTCATCCAATAAAACTGGATATGTTATTTCATATGATTTCACAAAGTCTCGAATATAATCTTCATCTTTATCCGATTTTGTTAAATTTACAGCAAGAATTTCCACACCATCATCTTTTGCCTGTTTTTTATAATATTTTTCCATATGAGGAATTTCCGCTTTACAAGGCGGACACCAAGTTGCCCAGAAATTTAGAATAACCTTTTTTCCTCGATAATCTGAGAGTTGTACTTCTTTACCATCTAATGTTTTCAGTTTAAAATTCGGCGCTGTTTGGTTTATTGCTAAACCGCTATTTTTCTCGACTTTAGCTGAGACTTGAGTAGATGATGTATCGACTTTTTGGCCTTCTTCTACCTTTGATTTCACAAAATTCGTTAGTGCAATAGCGATTAATGCTACGATTAGTAGCAAACCAAATATTTTCTTTTTCAACTTTGTAGCCTCCTAGATTGCAATATACAGACAATGAAATTTCAAACAGAGGGTCGTCCTTCTCCCCGATGTTTGTTAGTTGAATC
Organism: Rummeliibacillus pycnus; assembly: GCF_044359855.1. Lineage (GTDB taxonomy): Bacteria > Bacillota > Bacilli > Bacillales_A > Planococcaceae > Rummeliibacillus > Rummeliibacillus pycnus_A. Next base: position 3,324,611 of record NZ_CP132291.1, on the reverse strand, counting down.
AATTGGACTTCTGTGAGACAGTTGTATTCCACCTAAGTTTTATCTATCTTAAATTACTTAGTTTTAGGGAATTTACTGCTTATTAAAGTGAGATTAAATAAGCCGAGCATTGTTGTCACCAGTACAGACAATTGCCAAATGCCTAATGGCTGTAATGTAGCAACAAATGCATGTGTACAAAGAAATAGAAGTAACAATTGCTTATGCCAAGTAAAATCAGCTTTTCTTTTCCATAATGCTAGCATAATCCAACATGTAAAGCTCGTGATTGTAAGTACTCTTTGCCATAGTGCAGCATCATTTAGAAAAGTCATCAATATTTGATACATACTGGAACAAAGAATACTTGTGACAAATACCGCTTGTAAATATTCGACTTTAAAACTACTTTGGCGTAATTTATACCAAAGTTTAATGCATATAAACAATATACCTAGTACAAATCCAATCATACCACCATTAAAATATAATATTGTCAGTGGATGCTTAATAACCATTGAAAAGTCTGTGACAATGACACTAAATTTCCATATTAATATGAGTTGCAAAGCTACATCAGAAAAAATAGATGCAATCTCTTTACTATATAATATCCATAATAATAGTCCCATTAGAACAAAACTTATGAATAGAGCAACCCATGAAGATGACATCGTAAGTGCTCTGATGCTATACCATTCAGTTACTTGCATTTATTTCCACCTCCATGTTCGAATTGCACATACCCTATACCGTATATTAAATTAGAAGGTCATACAAAACAAGCTTTTAGCTAGATATCTTCCTATCCTGCTGCCCACAAATGATTTTATGGTGAATTAGGTACCTTCCCTTTATAAAATATCGAGTTCGCAAATGCAATTTAAAGTCATGAATAAATACAATAAAATCACTCTAATCAACATTGCAAACAATTTGACGTTTCTCTATTTCTCATTTCATAAAAAAAAGCTACTGAAGAATAATCTTCAATAGCTCAAACTAACTACTATAAGGAAATATATCTTAATGGATTAATAGCTCCTACACTTTGGCCCTTCCATGCTGTTGTATGAATTTCAAAGTGCAGATGACTGCCATATGCCCGACCAGTTTGGCCCATATAACCAATAACTTGTCCTTTTTTCACAGATTGTCCTACAGTAGATTTATATCCACTTAAATGTGCATAGACTGTCGTAAATGTATGTCCGTTAATAGAATGTGTGATCATGATAACATTTCCATATGTAGATAATGGGCTAGCACGGAACACTACTCCATCAGCTGCTGCTACAATCGGTGTGCCCTGCTTATTGGCTAAATCAACTCCATAGTGGAATTCAGGTCCGAAGCCAATATTACGCCATCCAAAACCAGATGTTAGGGTCCCGTTTGTAGGTTTTGTCCAAGTACCACTTGCTACTTCTGGAATATCCCCTGTTTCACCTTCGTTTGATACTGTTGTTACGTTAGAGCTTTTTGCCGCAGCTTCTGCTTGCTGACGAGCAATTTTAGCTAAACGTTCTTGTTCTTTTGCAATATCTTTTTCGACTTCTTTGCTAATATTAATTGCTTCTGAGTATTCTTTTTCTAATAACTTCTTCTCTGATTTTAATTTACTTTGTTCAGCTTCTAATTTATCGATTAATTGATCTTTATCCTTTTTCTTTGCGTCTAATGATCTGCGTAATGAAGTGAGTTTATCACGATCGATTTCTTGTTTATGTAACTTTTCATCTAACGTTACCTTTTGTTCTTCTAGCTTTTTCTTGTCATTACTTTGCTCTTGGATAATCAGGCGATCTGCTTCCAATAATGTATTAACTGCTGAAATACGATCAATAAAATCAGTAAAACTATTTGCTTTCAGTAGCACATCTACATATCCTACTGAACCACCATTCTCTTGAATTGCTCTAGCACGATCTTGTAGTAGATCATCACGTTCATTAATTTTCTTTTCTAAGTCAGCAATAGATGCTTTCAAAGCATTAATTTCTGACGTTGTATGATCAATTTTCTCTAAAGCGACTGTAATTTCTTTATCTGTTTTCAGGATTTTTTTATCAAGCTTTGATATTTGCTCCATAATGCCATCCATATTTGATTGATTATTGTTAATCTTTGTTGATTTTTTCTGAATATCAGAATTTAATTCAGACGTTTTTTGATTTAATTTTTGTTGTTTATCTTTTAAATGATTGATAGATTCGGCACTAACATTTACAGACGGCATGAACAATGTAAGTGCTAGTGTTGTGGCAATTGCGCTCGTTAAACTTTTTGCTTTCTTGTTCAACTGGTGAACCCCCTTATCTCTATCGAATATTATATTTTCAAGAATTTTCGTACTGACATAAAACTTCCCCAAATACCTATAACGACACCCATCAATAATATTAATAAATCTACTTCAAAGATGAATGGTGTTACATCTAGCAATTGGAAGATTTCTCCTTTCATTTTCGGAGCAATTACACTATAAAGTTGTGAATATAAAATAGTGACAACCGCAATTGGTATAATAGCCCCTAATAATCCTAGCCACATACCTTCTAAAACAAATGGAATACGTACAAACCAGTTTGTTGCCCCTACTAATTTCATAATCTCAATTTCTTTTCTTCTTGCTGTAATCGTAATTTTAATTGTATTGGAGATTAAGAACATCGCAGTAAGAAGCAATGCGATAATTAATACAATCCCAACATTTCTACTAATATTTAAAAAATTAAATAGCTTTTCAATTTTACCTTTTCCATACAACACTTCATAAGTATTATCTAAAGCATCAATTTTTTTAGCTACTGTCGCTGTTTGTTGAGGATTTTCTGCTTTTACATAAAGAACATTTCTTAATGGATTACTTTGTTTGAATAAGCTTAAATCTTCACCAAAATCTTTGACTAAACCGTTTAATTCTTGTTCTTTCGATGAATATTTCATCGACTCTACACCTGGCATGTCCTTAATTTGCTGTTGCAAGGTTGTTTCAGCTTTTGAGTCAGCTTGTAAATCAATGAGAACTTTGATTTCTACATCATTCTCTACATCAGTAGCAACCTTGTTTAAATTCATCATGATTACCATAAATACGCCAACTAATAATAATGTAACGGTTACTGCACTTACAGATGCGAAAGTCATCCAACCATTTCGCCCAATCGATTTGAAACTTTCTCTTACGTGACGACTTATGGTGCTAGATTTCATAACCGTAGTCACCTCCATGTTCATCACGAACAATTAGACCGCCTTCAATTGCCACAACGCGGCGTCTCATGTTATTTACAATTTCTCTATTATGCGTTGCCATAATAATTGTTGTTCCACGGGCATTTATTTCTTCAAATAAATTCATAATATCCCAAGAAGTATCTGGATCTAAATTCCCTGTCGGTTCATCAGCAATAACCACTTTTGGTACATTAACAATGGAGCGTGCAATTGATACACGTTGTTGTTCGCCCCCTGATAATTCATCAGGAAACATTCTTGCTTTCTTTTTTAAACCAACTAAATCCAACACGTCCAGAACGCGCTTACGAATTTTTGTCGGATTCTCTTCAATCACTTCAAGTGCAAATGCGACATTTTCATACACATTTAATCTCGGTAAAAGTTTGAAATCTTGGAAAACAACACCTATCTGTCTTCTTAAGTAAGGTACTTCCTTATTCTTTAATGACGACAAATTCATTCCATTGACAATAATTTCTCCTGATGTTGCTTTTTCTTCACGATACATCATTTTAATAAATGTCGATTTACCTGCACCACTAGGACCCACGATATAGACAAATTCTCCCTGGTTAATTTTTATATTAAGTCCATTAATCGCAACAATTCCATTTGGGTACTTTTTATAGACATTCTTCATCTCTATCATTTTTTTACCACCTATTTTATAGTAAAACTTAACCAATTTTAGTTAAGACCATTATAACATTGTACTAGTTTTCTATCATTACAGTTTTATTTCAAATCATTAAATATATTTAAATGTGTTTATTTGATGAAAAATAATTGTTTTGCATGAAATTTGTCTGTAATCTATCTAGCTACTCGCACGCCTCTCAATGATTCACATGATAAAAATTCGATAACCGTTGGCACAAGTGGAAGCGGAAATAGGCAATCTTCTACTATTCATCCCAAATTTCGAAAGCTAAAAAAAAAACCGGAGAGAAAATCTCCCCGGTTTTTGTCTAAACTCTTTGATTATAAATTATATCTAACAATAACTGAACCTGTCTTTGTTTCTCCATCAATGACTAAAGTTGATGCATCCTCAATCTTTTTAGAGAACTGAACAGATTTTTGTAAAAATTGACTTTGTTCATTTAAGCGCTGTATATCTGGTAATCGAACATCCATCTTTCCTAGATTAGATGAAACTTCCCCTTGTAAAGAGACTGTACTTGGTATATAGATTTCTACAGTACCCGCTACTGTTTGTGCTTTAATGCTCTTTGCTTCTTGAGAACGAGTTGTAACTACCACATGTCCATTAGCAGATTCTGCTTCGATTTCACTAATAGCACCATCAACATAAATACGACCATTAACTGTTTCTGCTTCTAGTTCATCGCCGGCTACATCACGAACTTCAATCGCACCATTCGCTGTTTCCAAATCCACCCTTCTAAAATTAAAGGATTTACAGTCTATTCTGCCATTCATCGTTTTCACTTTCAATTTTTCAATATTAATATTTCCTGTACTGAACCCACCATTAAATTGATGGATTGTTACCGTATTATAATTTGTTTGAGGAATATATAAAGTAACGTCAACACGGATTTTCTTTGTTGTACTAATCACTCGTAACGTCCCATTGTCATTCTTACAAACAAAATGATCTCGGAATTCTTTTTCTAGATCATCACTTATCTTGACAAACGAAGGTCTCGCTTTATATACAGCTCTTGCCGTACCATCTATTGACGGTTTCACTTCAACATTGCCATTTGGAATGTCTATACTTATATTTGAAAAATCCGTTGTTTCAATTATTTCTTCTTTTTCGAAGACATTAGGATCAATAAATGACTTATCAAAGTCAAATTCTTTTACCTTCGTGACAGCAGTATTCATTAAATCAACAAATTTTGAACTGAATTGTGTAAAATCCCTTTTCAAATCTTCAAAGAATGTTTCATCGATTCCCTTTGAAGATTGATATTGTTTAGATGATTGCCCTTGTTCTTGCCAAGAATATTGTTCATCATTTGTTTGCGAATACGATTGGGATTGTTGATTTGTTTCTTTTGTATTTGATTGGGTTTGTTCATATTTTGATTGCGTATTTGTATTGTCTAAGCTATCTTGATGCTGATTTTCCATTGATTGTGTAGATGATTGTTCCAGTTTTTCTAATAATACTATCGCTTCTTGAGCTGTAATGGTGCCTTTTTCAACTAAATCTAAAATGCGTTTGCGTTCATCTTGCATTTAAATGGCCTCCTTGTTCGTATTACTAATAGTTACGAATTGCCCGAAAAAAAGTTTCATTTTATTCTATTTGAATCAAATCCATTTTTGGTGTTTAACTACGAACTTTTTAACACATTGGCTTCCCACTACTCATGATGTGGAATTAGCTTCGCTTTCCGTGGGCGAGCGTTGAGGCAACTGAAAAAGTGGTGTAACACAAATATTTATAGTATATATCCGCTATTGAATGAAGTGGAATTAGCTCCGCTTTCCGTGGGCGAACTGACGAGCCTCCTCGCTGCGCTGTGGGGTCTCGTCTAGCTCGTTTTCCCACAGGAGTCTCCGCTAATTCCACTTCAACAAAGATAGCTATACTAGATTTTCAATATAAATTTTCATCTATTTTTACTTTTCCGGTGCCTTCACTAAATTCCTGCGGGGCTTTCAGCTCAAGCTTTTCCTGTAGGACTATGAATGTACATCGCACGAAGGAAATGCGAATGCATTTTCGAAGACTCGCCGTCGAAAGCTTTGAATGAACAAAATTGGATATCATTAAATGTAATATGGATTTTGCATTATGAAATTGATCCTATTCCACTTGATTTACTAATTGCTTAAGAGTAACTTCAGTCAATGGAGATGTATTATCAAAGACGATGACAATATTTTGTTCAAATAAATCTGCATCTGTATAAACCGGTAAGCGTTTTGCTACATAACTTTCCCAGTCTTTTTCATATTGGAGATAGGCTTCTGGATGATGAAACATAAATCTTCTTTTTTCTTCTTCTACATTTGGAATCGAAATTTCGACATGATGAATATTGGTGACATTTGGTTCACCAACTTCTACAAAATGTGCATCACTATAATAAGTAGACACTTCAAGAACGACATCTAATCCCAATTCAAGTTGATCTCTTATTAATTGACGTAGTGCTTGAACTTGTAATTCCGTCATTTGACGTACCTTCATCACAGTCGCAAAATCGGTTCCTGAAATATCATATGCATTAATAATTTCTTCCATAAGTACATCTGTTGTTTTGGGACTATCAATAAAGACAGCTCCTAATTCTTTAGCAAGTGCCTTTCCGACAGTTGTTTTCCCGACACTATTGTATCCTGAAACAATAATTAGCTTTGCCACTTGGCATTACATCCCTTTTATATTTCATACTTATACTTACTATCCTGAATTGCTTCAAATGCATTTCGCAGAAATATCAATACATTTGCTCCTGCGCTGCTTTGCTTGCTCGTCGCAGAAATATCAATACTTTGCTCCTGCGCCGCTTTGCTTGCTCGTTGCAGAAAAAATAGTTGCCTTGGCAACTATTTTTTGGCACCTGCAACTGCTTCTTCCATACGATCACGGTCTCGTTGTAATATTCTTTTCAGGTAAAAGCCCGTATAAGAGCAATCTGTTTCAGCTACTTCTTCCGGTGTACCTTTGGCAATGACTGTACCACCTTTGTCGCCACCTTCTGGTCCCATATCAATGATGTAATCTACTGTTTTAATAACATCTAAATTATGTTCAATCACTAATACGGTATCACCATTGTCAACTAAACGTTGTAAAACCTTCAGTAAACGCGAAATGTCTTCTGCATGCAGACCTGTTGTTGGTTCATCTAAAATATAAATAGATTTACCGTTGGAACGTTTATGCAATTCAGATGCTAATTTTACACGTTGTGCTTCCCCACCAGATAAAGTAGTAGCAGGTTGTCCTAATTTTATATACCCCAAACCTACATCGACAATCGTTTGCAATTTCCGTGCAATTTTCGGGATATTTTTGAAAAATTCCAATGCATTCTCAACGGTCATTTCTAATACATCTGAAATGCTCTTTTCTTTATATTTTACTTCTAATGTCTCGCGATTATAACGTTTTCCATGACACACTTCACATGGTACGTAAACGTCAGGTAAAAAATGCATCTCAATTTTAATAATACCGTCACCACGACAAGCTTCGCAGCGACCACCTTTGACATTAAAACTAAACCGTCCTTTTTTATAACCACGTATTTTTGCTTCGTTGGTTACAGCAAAGACATCCCGAATGTCATCAAAAACACCTGTATAAGTGGCTGGATTTGAGCGTGGTGTTCTACCAATCGGCGATTGATCGATATCGATTATCTTTTCTAATTGTTCAATTCCTTCAATTTCTTTCACTTCACCAGGTTTTACTTTTGAACGATTTAACTTTTGCGCTAATGATTTGTAAAGTACTTCGTTTACTAAAGTACTTTTTCCAGATCCTGAAACACCAGTAACTGCAGTGAAGACTCCTAACGGAATATCAACTTTTACATTTTTTAAATTATTTTCTTTCGCACCTTTAATTTTGAGGAAACGGCCATCTGGTTTTCTTCGCTCTATTGGAAGTGGGATAAATTTACGTCCACTTAAATATTGACCTGTCAGCGAATTTTTATTTTTCATTACTTGCTGTGGCGTACCAGCTGCGACAATTTCACCGCCATGTACACCCGCACCAGGACCAACATCAATTAAGTAATCAGCCGCAAGCATCGTGTCTTCATCATGTTCTACGACGATTAGTGTGTTTCCAAGGTCGCGCATACTTTGTAATGTCGCAATCAATCTGTCATTATCACGTTGATGTAGTCCAATTGATGGTTCATCTAAAATATAGAGAACTCCAGTTAAACGCGATCCAATTTGAGTCGCTAAACGAATACGTTGTGCTTCCCCACCTGATAAAGTACCAGCTGCTCGATTTAATGTTAAATAATCGAGGCCAACATTTATTAAAAAGCTAAGTCGCTCTTGTATTTCTCTTAATATAAGACGCGCAATTTGCATATCTTTTTCTGATAGTTTGAGCTCTTGGAAAAATGTGTAGGCTTCTTTAATAGAGAATTTTGTCACTTCGCCAATATGCTTCCCATCAATTTTCACAGCCAATGTTTCTGGCTTTAAACGATGACCATGACAAGATGGACAAGGTTGTTGTGCCATATACTTTTCCATTTGCTCGCGAATATAGTCGGAAGAAGTCTCACGAAAACGGCGTTCTACATTGCTTAATACACCTTCAAATTGAATATCTTGATCGCGAATATTTCCAAAATCATTTTCATAATGGAAATGAATCACTTCATCTCCTGATCCATGTAGAATTTTGTCCATTTGGTCTTTTGGAATATTTTTTACAGATATATTCATATCAATTCCGTAATGGTCACATATAGACTTTAATAATTGTGGATAGAATTGAGAACTAACTGGATTCCATGGTACGATCGCGCCATCATTTAGCGTTACATCCCAATCTGGAATGACCATTGTTTCATCTACTTCAAGTTTTGTACCAAGTCCATCACACTGCGGACAAGCGCCAAAAGGACTGTTGAAAGAAAACATGCGAGGTTCTAATTCTTCAATCGAAAATCCACAAATAGGACAAGCATGATGTTCACTGAATAACAATTCTTCATGTCCCATCACATCAACCATCACACGGCCTTCTGCTAATCTTAAAGCTGTTTCTAATGAGTCACTTAAACGTGACTCTACTCCTTCTTTTAAAACAACACGGTCAATGACCACTTCAATATTATGTTTTTTATTTTTTTCTAATTCGATATTATCATCTAAATCACGCAGCTCTCCATCAATTCGTGCACGGACATAGCCTTGTTTCTTCAAGTCTTCTAACAATTTTACATGAGTACCTTTTCGTCCCGATACCATCGGCGCTAACAACTGTAGCTTTGTACGTTCAGGATATTGCACAATTCGGTCGACCATTTGTTCAACAGTTTGAGACGTAATTTCAATGCCATGATTAGGGCAAATTGGTTTTCCAATACGCGCATAAAGTAAACGTAAATAATCATAGATTTCTGTCACAGTACCAACTGTTGAACGAGGGTTACGACTTGTTGTTTTTTGGTCAATTGAAATTGCTGGTGATAGTCCTTCAATGGCATCTACATCTGGTTTATCCATCTGTCCTAAAAATTGTCTTGCATAGGCAGAAAGTGATTCCACATAGCGTCTTTGCCCTTCCGCATAAATCGTATCAAATGCAAGTGACGATTTACCAGAACCTGAAAGCCCAGTCATGACAACTAATTGATCTCGCGGAATTTTTACATTAATATTTTTTAAATTATTAGCACGTGCTCCTTGTACAACGATTTCTTGATTTTTCAAACTGCTCATCCTTCCGCTTTCAATTCCAAAATAGTATCTCGAAGTTCAGCCGCACGTTCGAAATCAAGCGCTTTTGCTGCATCCTTCATTTCTTTCTCTAGTGATTCTAGTAATGTTGTCTTTTCTACCTTCGTTAATTTCTTACCATTCGTCACTTTTGTTAGATAAGATTCTGGTTCTTCTGCTGCTTGTGTTGCACGTATAACGTCACGAATTTCTTTTTGAATCGTTTTTGGTGTAATACCATGTTCTTTATTGTAAGCCATTTGTATTTCTCGACGACGGTTTGTTTCCTCAATTGCCTTCGTCATGGAATCCGTCATACGATCTGCGTACATAATGACATGTCCATTGGCATTACGAGCCGCACGTCCAATTGTTTGGATTAGTGAACGTTCAGATCGTAAAAAGCCTTCCTTATCTGCATCTAAAATTGTCACTAGCGAAACCTCCGGAATATCTAATCCCTCACGCAATAAATTGATACCGATTAAGACATCATACGTACCTATTCGTAATTCCCGAATGATTTCGATACGTTCTAACGTTTTAACTTCAGAGTGTAAATACTGAACTTTAATGCCTATTTCTTTTAAGTAATCGGTTAAATCCTCTGACATTTTCTTCGTTAAAGTCGTTACTAGTACACGTTCATTACGTTCTACGCGTAATTGAATTTCATCAATTAAGTTATCAATTTGACCTTCAATTGGACGCACTTCAATTTTAGGATCCAATAAACCTGTTGGACGAATGATTTGTTCAACCATTTCAGGAGTATGTTCCAATTCATAAGGTCCTGGTGTTGCCGAGACATAAATGGCGTTATGAATATGTTTCTCAAATTCTTCAAATTTTAACGGTCTATTATCAAGTGCAGATGGTAAACGGAAACCATGTTCTACTAAGACATTTTTTCGCGCTTGGTCCCCATTATACATACCTCGGATTTGTGGTAATGTAACATGACTTTCATCGACTATTAATAAAAAATCTTCCGGGAAATAGTCTAGTAATGTGTATGGTGTTACCCCTGCTGGTCTTAACGTTAAGGGACGTGAATAGTTTTCGATTCCTGAGCAGAAGCCCATTTCACGCATCATTTCTAAATCATAATTCGTTCTTTGTTCTAATCGTTGTGCTTCTAACAATTTATCTTCTGAGCGAAATTTTTTTAGTTGATCTTGTAATTCATCTTCTATATTATCGATCGCTTTCAACATTTTTTCTTCGCGTGTTACGAAGTGGGAAGCTGGGAAAATTGCTATATGCTCACGGTCACCCAATACCTCACCTGTAATTGCATCTACTTCACGAATGCGATCCACTTCATCACCAAAGAACTCAATACGAATACAGCGTTCATCACGAGATGCTGGGAAGATTTCAACCACATCTCCACGCACTCTAAACTTACCACGAGTAAAATTAATGTCGTTTCGTTCATATTGGATATCTACTAATTTTCGCAATAGCTGATTACGTTCAATTTCCATACCTGCTCGAATGGATACAACCATTTCTCGATATTCCTCTGGATTACCTAAACCATAAATACAAGAAACAGATGCGATGATAATTACATCATCTCGTTCAAACAAAGCAGATGTTGCAGAGTGTCGTAGCTTATCAATCTCGTCATTAATGCTGGAGTCTTTTTCAATATAGGTATCTGTTTGTGGCACATATGCTTCCGGCTGATAATAATCATAGTAACTTACAAAATACTCAACTGCATTATTTGGGAAAAATTCTTTGAATTCACTGTATAGTTGTCCTGCAAGCGTCTTATTATGAGCAATTACAAGTGTTGGCTTTTTTACTTCTTTAATCACATTAGAAACGGTAAATGTTTTTCCTGTTCCTGTTGCCCCAAGTAATGTTTGATGTTGCTTACCTTGTTTTACACCTTCAACAAGTTCTTGAATAGCGGTTGGTTGGTCTCCGCTGGGCTTGTAGGGTGAATGCAAATCAAATTCCTGCTCCATTATTTTGTCCTCCTCGTTCGTCGCAATCTAGTAGCTATATTTTAACATAGCTGTTAGAAAATATCGAGAAAAACGCGAACGTACGTTTTAGATAGTTATATAAAAAAAACCGCTCTGATTGAACGGTATTTAATCTTCCGAATGAGTATAGTCCTCTACAATTTCTGTTAGCAATTTCTTGACTTGTACTCTTTTCAATATAAGTCATTTTAGTTGCTAGTCCTTGGGAGATTTTGCGAAAAAGATAAATTAAAAAAACAGTTGATTAAAAATTTTTTGGTCCAACCAAACTGCTCGTTTAGTCCAAGCAAACGATTAATTTTGCCAACGAAATGATCATTTTTGTCATTTTTCTATTCTAAATACTTTTTGATAGTATAGAAAAAACATCATGAATATGCAAATTTTTTACTTTCTCATAACATTTCAGGAAAGAAAGCGGGTGTTGTTATACACAATTTACACATTAATTTTCCACTATTGTTATCGTCATTCAAAACAATGCTTTAATCACAAAGGAGGAACTAAAATGAACTACAGAATGGTTAGTCTTTATGATTTTTGTTTAACACCCAATATTTGTATGTTGAAACCTGTGATAATCGATGGACATAATTACTCGTTAGTCTTGGAATTAGAAAAAAAATATGTAGTGCCATGCACAGTAACACGTTTAATGAATCGCATTTGCGCATCATTAGGAACTACATTAGACGCTACTTTAAATTATTCCAATAGTATTTTTAGAGAGGTAAATGTAAATTCAAGTAAGGAAGAAAATATGATTAAACTTCCCATTGTTTTGTCTGTTATTAATAAGCCATATATTTTCTTTCCAACTGCAGCTCCTAAAAAGAATCATAATACGTGGATTCTTTGGCAAAACTTTAGGGGGCATTCATTAATTGGTAAACAAGGTATAGGACTACATTTTAAAAAAGATGTGTATACAGAAGAACAGATTAGTTTCACAACCCTTTCAAGGCAGCAATACTATGCATCCATTTTATACTTCCGTCATATGGATGATATGCTACAGCAACAATATGCTGAAAGTGTACTCGCTACTGTTCGCAATGAGTTATTTCTTGTGCCTTAGCTAAATAATAAGACAATAAATCTTCTACATGGTTCCGTAGCCGAATATTAGAGTATCGCCGACAATCTTGTGCACGTTGACGTACGAAAATGTATTCCGAAAATAAATCGTCTCGTTCACCACGAAATACCTGTAACTGATTTTTACGTAAATAGCGTTTAGCCCCTGCTAACTCTTTTTGAACAAATGATATAGTCTGTTCGACTAATTTAATATACGGTTGTTTTAGTTTAAAAGTGCCTTGTTCAAACGCCTGACAGTCTCTTTGTAGAATTTGTAAAACCATTGGTAAGTAAATGACCTGTTCTAGCATTTGGATCGCTTCCTTTGATAAATTTAACATCATTCCACCTCCAAATTAAGAACAAATGTTCTATTTTCATTTTACAATGGGTATAAGATTTTGACAAGTAAATGGACGATGTAAAATTTGGCAAGTAAACTTTCGTTTTGCTTTCTTTATCGCCTACTTATAAAATGTTAAATATTGTAAATGCAGTTTGTGTCTGTGCATTTTCTAACTAAGAATCTGTTTAGTTAGTTTTGCAATTGTGCCAGCATGCTAAACCTGCGAGAAAACGAGCCATATGAGACCACATAGTGAACGAAGTAATCGAGAAGGCTCATCGGTTCGTCTGCGGAAAGCGAAGCTGATTCCAATTCAAATCATAGCCAATTTGAAATAAAAAAACTGCGGAAGAACATTTTCATTCTTCCACAGTTTTTGGTTGATTATAATTGTGAACGCAAGTAAGCATTGATAAATTGATCAATATCACCATCAATAACAGCTTGTACATTCCCTGTCTCTGTATTTGTACGATGGTCTTTTACCATTGAATACGGATGGAATACATAAGAGCGAATTTGGCTACTCCAACCAATTTCCTTTTGCTCGCCTCGGATATCATCTAATTGAGATTGTTGTTCTTCTACTTTAAGTTGATACAATTTCGCTTGTAACATACTCATTGCTTTTTCACGGTTTTTAATTTGTGAACGTTCAGCTTGGCATGCTACAACAACGCCTGTTGGTAAATGGGTAATACGGACAGCAGATTCTGTTTTGTTAATATGCTGACCACCTGCACCTGATGCACGATACGTATCTACTTTTAAATCTTCTGAACGAATTTCAACGGCGATTTCGTCATCGAATTCTGGCATAACATCACAAGAAACAAAGGATGTATGACGACGACCAGCTGAATCAAATGGAGAAATACGAACTAAGCGGTGAACGCCTTTTTCAGCTTTTAAATAGCCGTATGCATTATGACCTCTAATTGCAAGTGTAACGGATTTTAGCCCTGCTTCGTCACCTGGTAAATAATCCAATGTCTCAACCTTAAAATCATGTTTCTCAGCCCAGCGTGTATACATACGTAAAAGCATAGAGCCCCAGTCTTGTGATTCAGTACCACCTGCACCTGGATGCAATTCTATAATTGCATTATTTTGATCGTATTCGCCGCTTAAAAGCAATTGTAATTCGAACTCTGAAGTACGATTTGAGAATTCCTTCATTTCGTCGCCAAGCTCTTGTTGCAATTCTTCATCAGGTTCTTCTTTTAATAATTCTAAAGTCATTTCAAGATTTTCCTGTGTTTCGACTAGTACATAAAATTCATTGACAATATCTTTTAAGCCTTTTGATTCATTGATGATTTTTTGAGCATTGTTTTGATCATCCCAAAAGGAAGGTTCAAGCATCATCTCATCTAATTCTTGAATACGAGCCTCTTTGTTTTCTAAGTCAAAGAGACCCCCTAAAGTCCGCTAATTTCTTAGCGGTATTATCTAACTCATTTCGAACATCTGATAATTCGATCATTTCCATTCCTCCAAAGTTGTTACTATCTAAAAATACAGGTTCTGTGTCAAATATTATCGAAAGAATTCAAAGTATCTAACTAACCCGTTCCGGTGCCTGCCTCTCCCTTTCCGCCGACTGACTGCCGAGCCTCCTCATTCGCTAACGCTTGCTCCTGCGATTACTCGTCGCAAAAATCCTTTCACTGCGGGGTCTCAGCTGCCAGTTTTTCGGCAGGAGTGTCGAAGCATTCACCTCCACTTTTCTATTACATTTACCATAGTATAGAACCATGTTTTAATATTTCCGCTACAAAGACGCTTTCCCGCAGGAGTCTTCATCTTCGCTTAAGTCACCAAATTTCTTAAAACAGAGCCTTCTAAAAAGGCATAAAGGAGTTGTCCAAAAGCTACTTTTGGACAGCCCCTTTGCCAATATCACTCTGTGGTTACAAGAACTCAAGAAGAGTGTACTATATGAATCTGAAAGGGCTAGATTAAACAGCACCATGACAGTTTTTATATTTTTTACCGCTACCACAAGGACATAGATCGTTACGACCAACCTCTTGTTGTTTGCGAACTGGTTTACGTTTAGCAGGTCCGTTTTCTTCTGTTTTCGGATTAACCGCTTCACCTTTAGCCACTTCTTCACGTTCTAGGTTACTACGTATTTCAGCTTTCATCGCATATTTTGCGACATCTGAACGAATTGCATCAACCATTGTTTCGAACATCGCAAAACCTTCTGATTGATATTCACGAAGTGGATCTGTTTGAGCGTACGCACGTAGGTGGATACCTTGACGTAATTGATCCATTGCATCAATATGATCAATCCACTTAGAGTCAATTCCACGAAGTAAGATAACTTTTTCAAACTCACGCATACGTTCTGGTGAAAGTTCTTCTTCTTTGCGATCGTATTCTTCTTTTACTTCCGCACGAAGGAATTCGATGATTTCTTCTGAAGATTTGCCATGCAGATTTTCTTCTGTTGCAACACCCTCAGGAAGTAAATTAGCACCTACAAAGCTTGCTAATCCTGATAAATTCCAGTCATTTGCATTTTCTTCAGCTGTATAAGAATGTACTACATTGACTAGTTCTTCATCCACCATCGATTCAACTAATCCACGCATATTTTCAGTTTCTAATACTTCATAACGTTCTTTGTAGATAATTTCACGTTGTTGACGTAATACGTCATCATATTGTAATAAACGCTTACGAGCATCAAAGTTGTTACCTTCAACACGTTTTTGTGCTGATTCAACAGCTTTTGATACCATTTTAGATTGGATAGGTTGAGAATCATCCATACCTAATTTAGTCATCATGGCTTTCATACTTTCAGAACCGAAACGCTTCATCAATTCATCTTCAAGTGAAAGATAGAATTGAGTAACACCAGCGTCCCCTTGACGACCCGCACGACCACGTAATTGGTTATCAATACGACGTGATTCGTGACGTTCTGTACCAACTACCGCTAAGCCACCTACTTCAAGGACACCTTCACCAAGTTTAATATCGGTACCACGTCCAGCCATGTTTGTAGCAATTGTAACAGCGCCTTTGTGACCTGCTTCTGCTACGATTTCAGCTTCACGTTCATGGTTTTTCGCGTTCAATACGTTATGTGGAATACCACGTTTAGATAATAAATGTGAAATCAGTTCGGAAGTTTCAATAGCAACAGTACCAACAAGAACTGGTTGACCATTCTTATGGCGTTCAGCGATATCATTGGCAACTGCTTCGAATTTACCTTGCATTGATGCATAGATTAAATCAGGACGGTCATCACGAGCAATCGGCTTGTTAGTAGGAATAACAACTACATACATATTATAAATGTTGCGGAATTCTTCTTCTTCTGTTTTTGCAGTACCTGTCATACCAGATAGTTTTTCATACATACGGAAGTAGTTTTGGAATGTAATAGTTGCCATAGTCATGGATTCGTTTTGAATTTCCACGCCTTCTTTTGCTTCAATTGCTTGGTGAAGTCCATCTGAATAACGACGACCTTGCATGATACGACCAGTAAATGAGTCAACGATTAAAATTTCGCCATCTTGCACTACATAATCCACATCTAAATTCATACTTACATGTGCTTTTAAAGATTGGTTAATCGCATGGTTTAATCCAACATGAGTTAAATCGAATAGGTTATCAATATTGAATGCTTTTTCAGCTTTTTCAATCCCTTGTTCAGTTAAAGTAACGCCCTTCGTTTCAACCTCGTAGTTAAAATCTTCATCTTTTTTCAACATGCGTACAAATGCATTTGATTGTTTATATAGTGCAGCAGATTTATTGGCTTGTCCGGAAATAATCAATGGCGTACGCGCTTCATCGATTAAGATGGAGTCAACTTCATCGATTACTGCATAGTAAAGAGGACGTTGAACACGTTCTTCTTTGTAAAGAACCATATTATCACGTAAATAGTCGAAACCTAATTCGTTGTTTGTGCTATATGTGATATCACATGCATATGCTTCACGTTTTTCGTCTTTTGACATGTTATTTAAATTCAAACCAACTGTTAAGCCTAAAAATTCATATAAAGGACGCATTGTTTCAGCATCACGGCCCGCTAAGTATTCGTTGACAGTAACAACGTGAACACCCTTATGAGTAAGTGCGTTTAAGTAAACAGGTAAAGTAGATGTTAATGTTTTACCTTCACCAGTTTTCATTTCTGCGATGTTACCTTCATGAAGAGTAGCACCACCCATGATTTGTACAGGGTATGGGTACATGCCTAATACGCGTTTTGATGCTTCACGAACAACAGCAAAAGCTTCCGGGCGAATGCTATCTAAACTTTCACCTTCAGAAAAGCGTTTGTAAAATTCATCCGTTTTTGCTTGTAGTTGTTCATCAGAAAGTTGTTCCATATCTTTAGCAAATGCTTCAACGGCACTTGCAACTTTTTCTAAGTGTTTAATTTCTTTTTTATTTGGATCAAAAATTTTATTCAATATGCTGGGCATTCATTTTCACATCCTATATAGTCTCAACCTTTATTTTAACACTGTATAAGTAATTAGTGCAAATGTACGATAAGTCTTATCCTATTAATTTTTCTAATTATTAAACAGTTAAAAAAGCTATTAAATGCATAATATAAAACAGGAGATTATGAATAAATAAACGAATATATTGGACATCATCGTAATAATACAATTTAGAAGATATTAAATCACGAGATTCCCTATCCATTCAGAAAAATACTCTATTTGGAGGTTATACAATTGAAAATAAGTAGATTAATGAAATGGTGTTTGGGCATCATAATCCTTGTTATCATTAGTATAGGCGGTTTCGCCTATACTGTTTATTATAATGCTACTTCAACATTTGAGAAAATTTATACACCTATTGAACATACTCCAACTGAGCAGCGCACTCAACCAGTAACATTACAAGAAAAGCAACCATTTTCAATGTTACTCCTCGGTGTAGATGAACGAGAACATGATAAAGGGCGCTCGGATACGATCATTGTCCTATCAGTTAATCCACAAACGAAAAACACATTAATGGTAAGTATCCCGCGTGATACTTATACAACCATTGTTGGTAAAAACACGAAAGACAAAATCAATCACGCATATGCATTTGGCGGTATCGAAATGTCAATGAACTCCGTAGAAAAACTTTTGGACATCCCAATAGACTATGTGGCTAAAGTCAATATGAAAGGATTTGAACAAGTCATTAATACAATTGGTAATATACAAGTCCAGAATGAGATAGCTTTCCAACAAGGAAGCCATCATTTTAAAAAAGGTATGGTCACTTTAGATGGAGAGGCTGCATTAGATTATGTTCGAATGCGTAAAGAAGATCCACAAGGTGACTTTGGAAGACAAAATCGTCAAAAGCAAGTCATTCAATCTATTATAGAAAAGGGTACATCATTAAAAACACTAATGAAATATCAAGATATTTTCAATATTCTTGGCAAGAACGTCTCAACGAACTTAACATTTAACCAAATAAAAGAATTACAACAAAATTATCGACAATCGTTAAGCGATATCAAACAAATTCACTTTGAAAAAGGGCAAGGTAAGATTATTAATGGCATTTGGTATTACATCATGGATAAAAAAGAGTTATCTCAAGCTTCTAGTACTTTACAAAAGCATTTAGAAGTTTCTTCAACGAAAAAAGTAAAATAATATGTAATGTAATCCTACTGACTAATGCTAAGTAAAGCAGAATGATTGTAGTTAAATTTCTAGTAAAATCTGTATGAATAGTTGCCAGAAGAAAACCCAGCTGATTGTCAGCTGGGTTTATTATAAGTAACCTATATAGGTTACACATAAGCTTAGTTTGTTTCGATTAAACCATACTTACCATCTCTACGTTTATACACGATATTCGTAGCATCAGATTCAGAATCTGTGAAAATGTAGAAATCATGTCCAAGAAGGTTCATTTGTAAAATGGCTTCCTCTTGATCCATTGGTTTTAAAGCAAATTGTTTTGTACGAACAACCGATAAATCTTCTTCAGCATCCGCTACAGCAGTCGCAGAGTTTTCAGCCTGAACATTTGCGAAATATAAACCGACACCTTCACGATCACGGAATTTTCGATTCACTTTTGTTTTATGTTTACGAATTTGACGTTCTAATTTAGCAGTGATTAAGTCAACTGCTGCATACATATCTCCATTACGTTCTTCTGCACGTAATGTTAAGCTTTTCATAGGAATAGTTACTTCCACTTTCGTATTCTTGTCATTGTACACCTTTAAATTCACGTTAGCAGTTGCATTTAGATCATTGTTGAAATAACGTTCTAATTTTTGAATTTTTGACTCAACATACTCGCGAATTGCTGGAGTTACCTCAATGTTTTCACCACGAATGTTAAATGTTAGCATGTAAACTCCTCCTTTTTTCAACCATACTTACTTATTCTACATTTCCCCAAAAACTCCTTCTTAAAACCGAAAAAAAAATTTATTTTTTACGCTTTTTTGAACAAATAAAATCACGAATTTTGTCTTTTATCCTCAAAAACTTCTTTCCTTCGTCGTAGTTTCAACTCAGAAATGATTAATTCTTGATGTTCATCCACTGTATTCAAATAAACGCCATATTGATAACCACCACCAATGGCCTTCTTCCAACGAACATCGCCTCTTACATTAATTGATTTCGAATATAACTTAAATGACAAGTCCAATTCGATTTCTTCTTTTTCACAAGGCAAGCTTTCCTCAGTAAAAAGCTTTAAACCACTTGGACTAATCTCAACAATGTTACCTTTCAGATACGGCTTCATTCTATCCCCTTGGCTATTGTAGGTTACTGGTACTTCATGAACCAAAACATGCCGAAATGCTTCCTGACGTCGATATTCCATCTATTCCACCTTCTTACTTTATATGTATGTTACAACCTCTTACTCTAATATCGAATACAAAAAGTAAATTTTTAGAAAATTTATAAAAAAGTGAATCGATTATAGGATTTTAGGGAATAAGTGGATTTATAGTTTGAAGAATATCCACATTAATAAAATTGAACCTTATATAAATTTTGTATTATGAAGTTAATTCACTTATTAAAACTATATTCAATAAAAAAAACTTCCCTCTCTGGATTAAAGTGAGGGAAGTAAGAATTATCATGCTATTGATTTTTGAATGCTTTTTATAATTGTTCGATGACATCATATATTGCACGGAAATATTGATAACGTGCTAATATTGTTCGATCAATTAATGTCGCTAATTTAATTTCTGCACCATCAACGATTCTTGGTGTATTTAGTTGATCGAATAGATTTTTTAAATACACCATTTTATTAGTAATTAAAGTGCTACAAGCACCAGTCGAAGAAGGACTCGTAGTCGTATCCGTACATGTACCAATGATATTTCCACTTCCATCTTTTTGGATTTCAGAAGTCCATTGATCAACTTGTTGAACACCTTTTTCAAAGTCAGATAAATCTTTAATAGCCTTTGCTGTTTGAGATTTTGTTTCATAACCATCAAGTGTTGCAGCATTAAGTAGGTACACTCTTTGCTCTTTTGGCATTACTTCTAATGTTTTTTGCGCATCGACAATTCCTTTTACATAGTTTGAAGATTTAGGTTTAATCGCTGCAATTTTTTTGTCTAATGCTTGGGCAGCCTTGATATTATTTGTTTCATCTAAGAAATTTTGTTTCCCTAACACAGTCAACTTATTTTTAGCAATATCTTTTTGATCTGAACCAAGTTTGTTAAATAGTTGGATTGCATTTAAGACGTCGGAACCTACATCTTTTTTCGAATTTTTGTTCTTGTAATACCCGATAGATTCTGAATCAGTAAGCGTAGTACTATCAACAAAACCAGGTATAATACCTGATAAAGTCTCAACAATCGTTACAATGGGTGCGTATTTGTTGTAAATTTTCATTACATCGCTATCCACTAATGATTTTGCTTTAGTACTTAATAGTTTATACGTACTAACAGCTGTTTCAATTTCACTATAAGGAACTGTATCTCGATTAAGCCAAGCGTTCGGATCATTTTCGTTATTTTTATCCCCTACAATTAACTTTTCAAAAGCTTCCGCTGCTTGTTTTGGTGTTTTATAAACAGCCGCATCAACTGCTTTGGAAATATCGGAAGTTACATATTTTTGAGCAGTTTCACCTGAAAGTCCTTTTAACTTTAACCTTTTCAAATTTTCAAAGTCAGTATTAACTTTTTTTAAATTCGATACATATTTGTCATCCGTTTTATCTAAAGCTTTGAATGCTTTGTCAACTTTTTGAGCTGCCTTAATTTCTGTTTCATGTAATAGATATTTATACTTTGGATCGTTGTCTATAAGCTTTGTAACAACAATTGCTTTTGGATCTTTTGTTAGCTTTTTGTAAATCGCAATCGCCTTTAGCATGGCATCAATGTCAGCGTCACTGTATTTGCTTCCACTAACTGGTGTTAATTTTTGAATATCCGCAATAGGTGCATACGCATTGTATTTTGTTAAAACACCTTGCTCAAGGACTAATAATTGTGCTTCGTTGAAGTTATTATATTGATCAACAACACCATCAACACCGTTTACAATGTCAGTAATCTTACTATCATTTGATAATAATTTTACATCTGCCACAAACTTATCTACAGCTTTAATTAATTTGTCTAATTTATTTTCCGTTCCTTGTCCAAATCCGTCTCTGAAATTATTCAAATCCTTCTCATGAATAACATACAACTGAACAGGTCTTCCAGCTTTTTTAAACTTATAATACAAAGCAATTGCATCTTGAATATACGTTTTACTTGATGGTTTTAGTGCTTCGTATTCTTTATCAATTTCTTGTGCCTTTAGGAAGTTTTTAATTTCCCCATCACTCATTGGGATAGATGGGTGAACATCTCCTTCTTCCGTATTAGGTTCACTGTTACCACCATATCGATCTTTATAATATGTGTCTGTTAGTGACGATGGTGCTTTCTTCAAAATGGAAATTTGTGGCGTATCTAATTGTTTAAAATAATCGATTGCTTTATAAATCAGTTTAATATCATTCGGATTTGAGATTTTAATAGGATTTCCATCTTTTTTCCCAGAATCAGTAAATCCTTTTTTAGCATTTTCATAATAGTCACTAGGATGACAACGACTTGGATCCTTAGTCGGAGCATCATTACAATAAAAATTATCTTTTACTTTGTCAAATTCCACATTTTCATCATTGAATAATTTTCCATATGAAACATATATATTTTTTGCAATATCTTGAATTTTTAAAACTAATGAATATTTACGATACTCTTCCAATATTCCTGGATCAATCAATGTTGATAATGGAATATTATATTTTGCATTTATTATATTATACTTCACATTATCATCATAATATTTTTCAAGACTTCGAACCGTTTTGATGGTTGGTGTATAACCAGACTCACTAATATGCGACATTTGTCTTACTTTTGTTTCAAATTCTCTCGCAATTGTTAATTGAGGTTCATAGCGTTTACCGATTTTATCGAGCTCTGCTTTATTTGCCACATATTTTTGTACAATTGCAGGCGCACGATCATACATTTTGTAATAGACATCTAATATTTCTAATTCATATTTAGCATCTGTCGGTTTCACCTTTTCGTACGCCTTATCAATTGCTGCAGCTTCTGTTATATATTTCCCATCATATAAGAATGGGAATTTGGAGCGATCTGCATCATCTATAATCATTTTCGGCTCTGGCTTCAATGCATTATAAGCTATTGTTGCTTGTTGAATATACTTCACATCAGTAGGCGTAACAGATGGCGAGTTGACATTCGATTCTTTAATAAGGCTTAGTAGTTTAACAACTTTAGAAACTGGTGCATAGTCATTGTATTTTTTCATAACCGCTTTATCAACTAAATCACTGGCATTAGGATTTGAATCAATAGAATCATTATAATACTTTACTGCTTTTTCTACGTCTGCAATTGTACTATTTCTATTTAATGGATTGACCAATTCCGCAAAGCGATTTGCAATATCTTGTGGCTTCTCAAACGCTGTTTTGAGTTTACCAATATTTTGTCCATTCACTACATACTTTTTAACGTTATCTGAAGCGTCATCATATGAATAATATACTGCTTTAGCATCTTTAGGGTATGACTTACTTGATTTCTTTAATTTTAAATATGCACTATCGATTTTCTGTGCCGCTGAGATGTTTGATTCATCTGATACAATATCTGCAAAAGTAGGATACTTTGAATCCACAATTTGTTTTTGGGGGGTTCCTAATTTTTTGTATGCTTTAATAGCTGACGTAATATTGGTAATTTGGTTTGCTGTATAAGGATTAGGAACAGAAGATGGAACTTTAGCAACTAATTTTAAAACATCTGGTACTTGTGCATAGTCGTTATACGTTTTTAATACGTTTTTGTCGACAAGCCCTAACCATGATGGTTTAGATGAAATTTTATTATACTCAGTAGTTGCTGAACTAATTTTACTGATAGCATCGTCAGCTGTCGTAGCAGCTGGTATTGCATTTACTGCAGTAGTAAATGCTTTTACCCCATCTTGAGCATCTTTATATTCTTGAAGATATGGTATATCACTAATCTTCACTGCATTCACCACGAAGCGTTTTATCTCTGGCGTAGCAGTATCATATGTGCTATTTACTTTCAGTAAATCTGCAAAATAACTTGGCTTCGCTTTATTTTTTAAAGCTGCTGCATAGCTTTTATCAATCGCTTGTGCACTAGTAAGATTTTTTCCTTCTGATAGATAGTCTTTAGCATTATTTGATGCAAGAACATTTTGCACAATTGTTTTTTGATTTGAACCTAGTTTATTGTATTGCGGTAGTAATTCAGCTAATTTGGCAATTTGAGCAGATGGTAGTAAAGACTTAGGTGATGCTTCTCCAGATCCTGCCCAAGTTACTTGACTCAATAGTGGCAGACTAGCATTCGTAAATCCATCAGCAATATCTGGTACTGGTTCATATTTTTTATAAGTTGTAACAGCTTTCTTGTCAGCTAAATCAATTGGTGCTACTTTTGGATAATTCAAAGTTGCTTTTGTAATAGAAGGTGCTTTATATGCAGGAAGCTTATTCTTAATAGTGTCATAAGCATTCGTTAGCATCCCAGCCTCAAACTGATTGATAAAATCATTAAATTCTTTTGCCTTACTAATTTCATTGGCATAGGCATCTCCAATTCCACTAATTTCAGCAGCATGAGGTACAAAACTACTTGTAATATAGTTTGTTCCATTGTAATTCGTTGAATTATCTTTTACAGCAATGTAGTTATTGTACAAGTTTACTAAATCTTGAGCGTAGGTTTTACTTGTTGATTTTAGTGCTGCATATTTCTTTTCAACGTCAGCAGCGTCTTTAACAATATCTTCAAGGGCTAAATATTTATCGAGGTTTGCTTTTGCTTCAGGATCATTACTAATCAGATCTTTTAATAATGATTGTTGTGCACCAGATAATTTTTTGTAAGAATTAATGATATTTAAAATAGATGTTCCATCATGCTGAGTACCTACAGACATTAACATCAATTTTTGTGTGCCGACGACGTCTGAATAATAGCTTAGTTTTTTTAGGGTTGTGCTTGGGACAGCTGCTTTGGTGATGCTGTCTAAGCTATTATATTGTTTTTCTAGATCTACTGATTTCGTTGTGAAATTTTTGTTGTTTAATGTAGAAACACTCTTGTTTAATGCAGCAACTTTTTTTAGGTACGGCTGAATTTTAGTCCAATGTTTTTTGAGTGTTGAATAGTTTGTGACTTTCTTTTTATCTGTTTTAGATAATTTGCTATAGGCACTCATCGCTGATTTCGTTTTTGCAATGTAATCCGAATTTTTCGGATTGATTGCTTTAATCTGTGCAATTACTGACTTCGCCTTTAAATTAGCATAATAGTTTAACTTTGTAACAATTGTTTTTGGGACAGCTGCTTTCTCAATTCTGTTTAGACTGTCGTATTGTTTTTTTAATGTTGCAATTTTTGTTGCATAGTTTTTGCTATTTAAGGTAGCTACCTTTTTGTTCAGATAATTAATCTTCTTTAAGGATGGTTGAATTTTACTCCAATGCTTTTTGAGTGCTGCGTAGTTAGAGACCATGCTTTTATCTTTACTAGATAACTTTTTATAAGCACTAACGGCCGATTTAGTTTTTGCAATATAGTTGGACTTTTTTGGGTTAATCTCATTTATTTTTGCAATTACTGACTTTGCTTTTGAACTAATTTTTTTAGATGAAGTTGTTTTTGCATGTGCCAGCTCTGGATTCGCTGCTGTTATAAGTGTCGGTACGATTAACATAGCGGCTACTCCCATTGAAACGAATGATTTAATACGCACTAGAATCCTCCCTTTTCCAGATCTATTATTTTAGCAATCTCTTTCTTACCTATTGCTAATATGAATTGGTATTTTTGAATCTATTTAATATATATAAACTTATAACCTTCATATCGGCTTTAGCTAAAAAATTTAAAGAGCATTAGTAAATTCACGATATTGCAATGAAAACTTATCATTATTAATAACCTTTAAATCTAAAGATAGCAGATTTAAAGAATCCTTTTAATACGATTAAACTTCACAAAATCGCATAAAAAATTCTCGTACAGATGCATTCACCTTATACGAGAATTTTTTTAAGTTATAGATTTAGCTTTTTTTCATTTACTTCTTGGCGGCGACGCAATTTCAACTCAGAAATAATGAGCGCTTCCATGACCTCGTCTGTATCTAGATCAATACCATATAGAAACTCACCGTTTTTTGGTCGCTTCCATTTTACTTCTCCCTGCACAGAAATTGGTTTAGCATAAAGCACAAAATTCAATTCCATTCTAATCAACTGAGTCTCTGTTGGTAAGCTTTGAGACATTTCTATTTTTGTACCACTAGGACTTAAATCAATTAAATGACAAAAAGCATCTTGCGTAAATGTTTCTTTCCCTGCTTCTCCCATCACCAATTTATATTGAGCATCTACTCTTCTTTCAAACTCATGACGAAATGACTCTTTACGATTATATTTCATAAAACACGTCACTTTCTCTATTAGATAGTTTAGTTTTTATTATATAGAATTTGTTAATAGGAGGAAAGGGGGTGAGGAGAAAGACTTAACAGATAGAACAAAGAGGGAGTTATTGAAAATAGCAGGTAAGGAAAGAAAAAATTCTGGTAGAAACAGAGTAGTTTTACCAGAATTTTTGGGTTAAAAACAGAGAATAATTCTCTTATTATTTTCGTCCATCAAAATAAGTACCATCCATCACACGAACACTTGAATAAGGATCAACGTATCGGCGCTCAGATGTTTTTGATTTTTGTAGATTTTTTATATCTTCTGCAATCTCTTTTTTTGCTTTTTGCAAGCGGTCACGTATACCTTTATCAAGCTCACGAAGTTGCTTTTCAAAAGGATGCCCAGGTAATGGATTCACTTCGAGTTGTTGTAATTGCTCAATAATTGTCCCACGCTTGTCCAAATAGTCATCGATTTTCTTGATATAGTCATCACGTTCTTTATCTGAAGGGAGCATTGTTAAGTGCTTGAATAGTTGAGCGGATACTTGTAATAACTCTTGGAGTAGCTCCATTAGAATTGATCTCCGACATACTGTTTTTGGCGATTAATCTTAATAACTTCTTTCCAAGTATCTCGGAATTCAGTTACAAGCCCTTCTACTTCATCCAAAATAGCAGAATCATTTTTTATATTGGCTTGTGTTAAACAGTGATACATATATTCATATAAATTGAACATTTCTTTTGAAATTGGTATATCCATATTCAACGTAACCATTAATTCCGAAATAATCGCTTGTGCTTTTTGAATATTTTTGTTTCGATTTTGAATATCTTTGGCCTCTATCGCTTTCTTCCCTTGATGGATAAATTTGATACAGCCATTGTAAAGCATTAATGTCAGTTCACCTGGGGACGCGGTTGTAACACTGTTTTGTTTGTAAGCATTGTATGCATTTTGTACTGACACATTTAGCAACTCCTTTAAAACTACTAATAATTATTGACCAAAAATTGATGATTGTTTATTTGCTTTTTGGATTGCATTCTCCATTGCAGAGAATTGGTTCCAGTAACGTTCTTCAATGGTTTTTAAACGAGCTTTCCAATCTGATATCTTATCTCCTAATGAATTAATTGTTTTTCCAAGAGAATATTGATTAGAAGCTTGGCTATCTTTTCCTGCTGTTTTTTCAATATTTTTTATTGTATTTTTAGCAGCCGTACGTAATTGACCAACCATTCCTGGATCATCTGTTGTACCAACAAAAATGCGAGATAATACATCCGGGTCTTTATCAAGAGCTTCTCTTAATTTATTTTCATCTACTACTAACTTACCATTATCCGACCAAGTAGATGATGTAGTAATGCCAATGTTGTAAAGTGTTTCTGAGCCTTTACCACCGTTTAAAATGGTACGCATTTGAGAAAGTACCGAATTTATATTACTATCACCTTTAATAATACCGGCTTTGGCCATTTCTTCCCATTTAGTAATTTGATCTGTTGTCATTTCTGCTTTTTGTGCATCTGTTAACGGATCATAATTCACATTTCTCTTTTCCGATGTTTTTGAATTCAATGATTTAATCAAATCATTATACATATTAACAAATTCTTTAACTTTACCAATTGTACTATCAACATCTGTTGTTGATGAGATAGATACTTTATCTGATTCTAAAATATCTTCTTTTAATTGAACAGTATACCCTGCAATACTGAATGTATTGGAAGCTCCTTTATACTCAACACCATTCACTTTAAGGGTTGCAGAAGAACCACCTTCCGCTAATGTAATTTCACCGTCACTATTAGCAGTTTGTTTAACACCTAATTTAGTAAATAAATCTACAGCTTTATCATTATCCTTTTTGCTACCATCTACAATATTGTAATTTAACAAGCTCACTTCTGCTTTGCCAACTGCTTCAGCACCTGTATCATCTGCTACAGCACCTGTATTATTAGCAGAAATACTCATTTGACCATTGTTAAAAATAGCTGTAGCACCAGCTCCAGAATTATTGATCTTAGACATTAACGCATTAATAGTATCTGTACTATTGTATTTAATTTCGGTATCCTTCATTTTACCATCTGCCTGAATTGCGCGAATAGTAAATGTTCCCGAATCGCCAAATCCTAATTCTTTTAAAAATGTTGTCCCTTGAATTGTATTAGGAGATGTAGTATCCGTTGTTTTTTCAAATAAGCGAGAACTTGTTTGCACTTTATTCGTAAATCCAAGTTGATTTTTAATATCTGATTCGTCTAATGAAACAGTTCCTGCTGTTGAAGTAATAGAAATTTGACCAGAAGAATTAATACTTGCCTTTAATTGTGGATCATCTTCTCCTGTACTGGTAGCATTGATTTTAGCAAATAATTTTTCAACAGTATCGTCTTCTGCTGAATATGAAACTGTTTTTGTTTTATCGCCAATTTTAAAAGATAATGTACCCGATGGAGCTAAACCTAAATCTGATAACTTTGTATTTTTATTAGCAGCAACCTTATTTCCATCTACATCAGTTATTTTTAGTTCATTTCCTAATGCAGTTGTATTATTACGCATTCCTAATGCATCTAAATTTTTCAATGTATCACTATCTGTTGTAGTAATTGTACCTAATGAAGATGAAATAGATAGTTTTCCATCTTGTAATGAGGCCTTAAATACATTTTTCTCAACCCCATCAATTGTTAGCTTAGTGTTATTTAATTTATTTACTAAATCACCTAACGTATCAGTTGATGCTACAGAAACAGTTGCCTTCTGACCAGCAACGTCAAAAACTAATGAATTTCCACTTAAATCTAATCCTTCAATATTAGATAGTTTTGTATCAGCATTTACTCGTTGCTGAACAATTGCATCTGTCTTAGCAGCACCAATTGTTTCTGAAGTCGAAGCTGCTGCTTTTGCCGCAGTTGCACTTTGAATATTCAAAGTACCATTTGCTGCACCTCCGGCTGTAACAGAAACCTTTGAAGAGTTTGAATTATTTACAGTTTTACTAATCCAAGAATTAGAAAGACCATACTTATCAAATAAATCTTGTTGGAATGTATTTAATGATGTATTTACTCCTCGATATGCATCACGTTTCCATTCATACTTTTGTTTTTGTTGCTGAAGCTTTTCCATTTGTGAGCTTTCAGCTTTCATAAGTTTTTCCATGATAGAATCGATATCCATTCCAGATACGAGACCACCAACTTTATTTTTATATTGTAAGTAAGAATACGCTACTTGTGTGTTATTATTTACTGAAGCCATATTTTTCCTCCTCGCTAAGCTTTTTTATCAAACAATTTCCCTACTAATTTTTGCATTTCAAAATATGCATCAAGTAATTCTTTTGGCGGGATTTCCTTTATTACTTCCTCTGTTTGTGCATCGACAACTTGAACATAATAACGATTTAAATCTTGATGAAATACAAACTTAGAGTTTTTTTGATGGTACTCCATAAATTCATTTAACTTATTTACTGCTGTTTGAAATGCTTGATCTGTAGGATGACCACTTTCATCTGTCATCTCTGAAATAAGAGAGGATGGAATGTTATATTCTCCTGAATATTGTTTGCTAAGAACTTTATTAGTTGGTATTTCAAGAGTCTTTATATCTGCAGAATTATCTAAAGAGACTTTCATTAATATCCCTCCTTTTAATTTAGTATCGGTTTAAAAGAAAAAAAATCAATAAAGAAAGAAGAAGATTCCTCTCTTTATTGATTCATGTTAAATTTTCAAAAATTTCTTCAATATTTGCCTTCGTCATCTAGGATATAATGCCAATGATAATGCATTCTCATACCTACATAGGTTTTCAAAGCATATAATAAAAAAACCAACCATTACTGGTTGGTTTTTTAATAATTTCACAATTATCGTAATAATTGTAGAACGCCTTGTGGTTGTTGGTTAGCTTGAGCTAACATTGATTGTGCAGCTTGAGTTAAGATGTTGTTTTTAGTGAAGTTCATCATTTCTTTCGCCATATCTGTATCACGGATACGAGATTCAGCAGCTGTTAAGTTTTCAGAAGTTGCACCAAGGTTGTTAATAGTGTGTTCTAGACGGTTTTGAACAGCACCAAGAGTTGCACGATTAGTAGAAACTGTTTGAATTGCATCATCAAATGATTTAATAGCCGCTTCTGCATCAGTTTGTGTATCAACTTTTGAAGCATTAGTTGCTAAAGTAGTTGTATCAGCTTTAGTAATTTTTAAAGAAGTTACTTGGTCTTTATTTGCTCCAATGTGGAATTTACCATCAAAAGTACCATCTAATAATTTTTTAGTGTTGAATTCAGTATCTCCTGAAATACGATCGATTTCTGAATTAAGCTGAGTGATTTCAGCTTGTAATTGTTTACGATCATCATCGGTATTTGTATCATTTGATGCTTGTACTGCTAACTCACGTTGGCGTTGTAGAATTGAGTGAGTTTCATTTAAAGCACCTTCAGCAGTTTGGATTAAAGAGATACCATCTTGCGCATTTTTAGATGCCATGTTTAAACCAGAAATTTGACCACGCATTTTTTCAGAAATTGCAAGACCTGCAGCGTCATCACCAGCACGGTTAATTTTATAACCAGATGATAATTTTTCTAAGTTTTTAGAAGACGCTTCAGTGTTTGCTGCTAAGTTACGGTGTGTGTTTAATGCTGCGATATTGTGTTGAATTCTCATTGTGAGATTCCTCCTTGAAATGTTTTTATTTCCACGTCCCTGTGGAGTTGTTTGGCTTATTTGCCTTACATTATATATATCGTAGGCTATTATTTTTTGTTTAGTATTTTTGAAAAAAATTTTTTAATTTTTTTACCAATTATAAAACTCATGGAATTTAACACTTAAATAAGTTAAAGTGTTGAGATAAAAAAGACCATCCATCCTGGATAGTCTCTTAATCCTTATTCCAATCCGCCAACAAATCTATAGAAGAATTCAATGCTGCTTTATTCTCATCTTGAATCGCTTTATAGATTTCTGAACGATACACTTTTACTGAACGAGGTGCATCAACCCCTATTTTTACTTGGTCTCCGTCTACAGAAATGATTTTCAATTCGATATTATCGCCAATCATGATTGATTCCCCAGTTTTACGTGTTAGGACAAGCATTATTTTACACCTTCTTTGACTGGATGTAAGGGATAATGCAGTAATTCTTGGTTGTTTGCATTTAATACGATTTGTCGTCCTTGGTTTGTTTTCGTATTGATAACTATTGGAGCTAGTAAATTGATCGTTGATTTTGGTAATGTGTCTTTTAAAGTGACGATAGCGTATGTAAGTATATCTTCTTGTTTTTCGATTTTAAGTGCTTCTACGTCTTGTTTTGATAGGTCAAATGTATAGTCCACTTTAAATGTGTATGGGAACGCTAGGACAAAGCTAACTTGTGTGACTTTCGTTGATTGTAAAATCATAAATGGCGTGTCTTTACCAAATGGGATGAGTGCAAAATGTTTCTCTTCTGGGAAGCCCGGTATGCCTTCTTCAAAAGAATATAGTTGTTCTGGTGTTACTACTACTTGTCCTAAGAATTTCGTATCAATTTTCATGGGTTTCATCCCTCTTTCCACTTCTTTTCTACCGTTATTTTAGCATACTAGAATTTATTTTTTTGCTAGATTCAATCTTTTATAAGGAAAGATAAATCCATACATTTATTCACTTGCGTGCGTTTACTTAAAGCTTTAAGGAGCTTATTTCGTGTTATTGTGAAACAAAAAAGAAGTGTACGCTAGACTAGCATACACTTTATTCATTTGCTTTTAAAACTGTAATTTCTACTGATGGATATTGTTCCATTACTCCTTCAACACGGCCAGGTGTATAATCATGAACAACTTTTCCAACTTGGACATCGATTTTCGGCTTATTTTGTTGAATATTTATATCAAGACTACCTGCTTCATAATTAATTTTTACAGCCCCTACTGATGGTTTCCATGTAATCGCCATTTGAGGTGGGGGCGAAAGTGCTGTACTTTCTGCAATATTTTGAATAGCATTTTCAGAGCTTATTGATATATCCATCATTTGATCGCCTTCACTTACACGTCGAGCGATTCCCTCCATCACATCTTCTTTTCCTTTTTGCGCACTATATTCTACTGCTTCCTTTGCTGTAAGTAATCCTAAATCACGATATGCTTGAGAGGAATCTATCAATAATTTAGAAGGTGTTGAATGCATCTCAAGTGTTGCAGCTGGTTGTTCGATAGATTGTTGTGCTCGTGGTTGTTCAATTTGCTGAACAGGTTTGCTTATGTTCAATGCTAATTTTGCATTGGTTGTATGAATCTGAATTTGATCTATCCTCATTATTGTCACATCCTCGAAGCAAAGTTCACCTTAATTTTTGATAAAAGATTACAATAAGCATTATCTAATGAAATCTACTAATGTTGGTTGAATGATTTTACCACCTACTGATAGTGCTGCACGATGGATGGAATCTTCAGTAATTAGATTTGTGATAGATTCCTCATAATCTACATCTTCGTTATTAGACATTTGTTTTGTAACACTGATTTTTTGAGAGCTTAAACGATCTGTCATCATATCTACACGATTTTGTTTTGCACCAACTGTAGCACGAACTGTTAAAACATCCTCTTGTCCTTTTGAAATATCACCAAGTAAATTCCCAATGACAGTACCTGATGTAGTTCCTGCATTTAATGCATCTGTATCTTGTAAAGCTGATTGCACTTTTTCCATTAAATTATCGATCTTGGAGAAAAGTGTTTTTCCATCCACATTTACGTCAAGAGTGACTCCATCATAAACTTCTACTGATACACTTTTTGAATTTCCATTTAACGTGATATTTGTATCTCCTGCGGAACTATTAGCAGATGAACTTGTAAATAACGGATCCAACGTCTTTGTTCCACTAAATATATACTTATCACCAATTTGGGTATTTGCCACATCACGTAATTGTTGACGTATTTGGTCGATTTCTGCTTTTATTTTTTCTCGATCTTCATCCGTATTCGTATCATTAGCAGCTTGCGTTACAATTTCTTGTACACGTTTTAATGCGCCCCCTACTTGTCCCATAGCGTCATCAGATGCATCTAACCAACTATTCACTTCATTCATATTACGAGTGAATTGGCTATTTTTGTCTAAAGTTGTTCGATAACCCATGCCCTTAACTGTAGCAACCGGATCATCTGAAGGGCGAGTTAGTTTGGAGCCGGATGAAAGCTGTTCTTGTAATTTGCCCATTTTGCTATTACTTGTGTTTAAGTTACGAAGCAGGTTGTTTGAAAGCATTGATTGAGTTACACGCATTATTAGTTACCTCCTATAAACCTACACGGCCCATGCCGTTGATGATTTTGTCTAGTGTTTCGTCTACTACTGTGATCATACGAGCAGAAGCATTGTATGCTTGCTGGAATGTAATCATATTCGTCATTTCTTCATCTAACGATACAGAGCTGACTGATGCACGTCTATTGCTAATATTTAACTGAGTCGTTGTTGAAGAGTATGTCATAGTTGATGCTTCTTCGCCTAAGACCCCTAAGTTACCGATGACCCCTTGATAATAAGTTTGTGCTGATGCATTATTTAAACCTTTAATTGTTGTTGTTTTTAAATTAGATAAAGCAATGGCGTTTTTACCGTTTCCTTCTTCACCTGGCTCTGTGGAAGCTGCAATTTTATTTAAATCTTTTAAAATATCAGCATTCACTTTAATATTGGCTGCAGTAATGGTTGCATCATTCTTACTGCCATTACCATCCGTAAAGAAATTTTCCCCACTTTCAGATGGTGTGCCATCTTTTGCCAATGTAAAGCCTGCCTTATGAATATTGTTAAATTCCTTCGCAAACTCTCTTGCCAATAGATTCAATTCTTCCAATTTATCTGGGTATACTCCATCCGATAACACATTTCCCCCTGCAGTAACATCAACAGTATCTTTCCATGCTTTTGCACCAGAATCCCATGTGTCAGTTGTTTGAGTTGCATAACCGTAAGAATTAATCACAGAAGCCATTTTACCTGAGCCAATGTTATCAAATTGATCATAAGTAATGGTAGAAGTAGTACCTCCCATTTCAATAGTAAAATCCGTAAAGGCAGTATAGGTATCCGATTTGTCAAAAGAGCCATGAGTATATGAAGTAATTTCTTTCGTTGTAGGATCTACTACTGGGTTATATCCATTCGCAGTAAGTGTAGCTCCTTGGTTTTTGTTTACTATTTGTACTTTAGAGCCATCATCTAGTTTGATGTAGACATTCATAGAGCCTTCTGCAATATCAAGTGCATTACCACCTGAAGGTGTGTAATCAACAGTAACATTGAAATATTCAGAAAGCTGATCTAGAAGATTACCACGTGCATCATACAAGTCGTTTGGTAGATAACCGTTTGGCTCGACGTTACCTATTTGTTGGTTTAATGCAGCGATTTGTTGAATAATTGAGTTTACTTTATTGGACTCTACACTTATTTCATTTTTGAGATTCCCTTGGATTTGTGTTAGTTGTTTACTAAGGTAGTTAAACGAATCTGCTAAGTGTTCACCACGTTGTGCTACTACTGCTCGAGATGCTGGATTCTTTGGGTCTGGACTTAAGTCTTGTAATGATTTATAGAAATTATCGAATGCAGTGTTCAAACCGTATGCGGAAGGTTCTGATAAAATATCTTCCATTTGAGATACGGCATCTGATTTTGCTGACCAGTAACCTAGTTTTGTTGTTTCTTGACGGTATTGATTATCGACAAATTGATCACGGATACGCTGAACCGATCCTGCTTGAACACCCGTACCTAAAAAACCTGGAATTTTAGGTGCGTTCATTCCAACACCTGGAAATCCCATAGTTGCTTCCATGTTGACACGTTGTCTTGAATAACCTAGTGTGTTTGCATTTGCAATATTATGCCCTACAGTATAAAGAGCGCTTTGCTGAGTAGTAAGGCCACGCTTACTTGTTTCCAGTCCCATAAATGTGGAGCCCATTCTTTTACCTCCTATGTATAGCTGCGATGTGCAGTTGTCTATTAAATTCGTTTTATATATATTTTAATCGGATGTTATTGGTAATTTTGAAGAAGGAATCTACAATTAATCAACAATCCTATATTTATTCAGAAAAAAAGCACCATTAATAAGGTGCTTCAGATTGTCGACAATAGGCATTCAGAATGGTCTCATTCTGAATACCTTTTGGACCTTTTATAGATTTTTAGGTGTTCTATCGACTAATTGATAGATAGAACACTCTTTTAGTTCTTTTACGCATTTGACCAAGCGAAAAAAAGAAATTTCGTTAATTTTTTGGATATGCGAAATTTTTTTGAGAGGAAGGGGAACCCTTCCTCTCAAAAATAATAATTTCTTCAATCAAATATTTCTCAAAACCTCTTGACTGGAGCCAAAACGGAAATCAACTTACTCTATACCAAAGATATTAATAATATTTTAATAAAAAAAGACCGTAGACAAACTCGAAATTTCGAGTTTGTCTACGGTCAGGTATAAGGATGTACTTAATACCTTTTTTGATTTGTTTTTAGATATGAATAAAACTTGTAATTTGCGAAAGAATAGAAGATGTATCTTTTTGTAAAATTGTGCTTATTTGAGTTTTATATTCAGAATTGTGGACTAATTTTTTTGAAAAACTTTGAATACAATATAATACTAAATCTAGATTAAATTCACCTTGCGATTTACCATACCCCAGAATAAATAGTCTAATTAAAGTGAAGTTTACGCAAATAGAAGTAAACTTATCTAAAAGATATTTATTGTCCGGCATTTTAATTTGCTCATATATAGAATTTACTAAGTAGTTTTCTAGAATATAACCATATGTATCGGAGAAATTTTTATAATGTTTGTTGAGTGTTTCTTTGTAAATATTAACCGATTCTTCAGATAAGGAATTGTCTTTTATTTC
The DNA here is from genome assembly GCF_044359855.1 of Rummeliibacillus pycnus. GTDB lineage: Bacteria > Bacillota > Bacilli > Bacillales_A > Planococcaceae > Rummeliibacillus > Rummeliibacillus pycnus_A. Next base: position 3,288,544 of record NZ_CP132291.1, on the reverse strand, counting down.
AAAAGATTCTTTGATAGCTTGGACTAAATTGTTGTATCTACTAGATGTTGTTTCATAATTAAGTAATGGTAATGCGAATAGTAATTGAGTAGAATGTAGGACTTTAATATTCGAGAAAGCTTTCTCGAGTGAATTATCTTTTAAATAATTACTATATCTAGAGATTAATGTGTCCACATTTGATGTATTGATCTGTTCCAATTCTGAGTATTTTTGAATAAACATCGAAATAAGTAATAATCTGGTTTCTAAAGAATAATTACGATTTTGCAAAGTATCAATCATAAAAATTCGTATTTTCCAAAATATTTCATTTTCTTCAGGGGTATGCATAATCTTTTGATTCGGTTTAATTGATTCAATTGCTTCTTCTTCAACAAAATCTATCCCATTGGGGCGATTCAACATTACCCGTGCTGCCTCTGGACAAGAAAGTGTTAAAGATTTTTCAACTACGCTATTAACTTCATGGATTAATCTTGGATAAATTTTGCAAGTATTACATAAAGCTTGTTCGCCTAGTTCTTTTTGTACCCCACATAGTCCTTCTTCAGTTAACATTGAACATTTATTTTCTTCATCAAGTTTAAAGTAACCGTAGTTAGCTTCAATAGCATCCTGTTTTTTATTTCGAAGAATACTTTTTTGTAAGTCATTTTTTATAGCTGAGCTTCTTTCGTTTTTATATGACTTAAATGATTTTTTATCAATATCAATTCTCCAACCACCACAACATGTATCTTCACATGAACCACCGATACATTTAAATTCATTATAATAAGTAGGAATTAAATGATGTTTTAATTTTTGTGTCATTTAAAAAGACTCCTTTCATTAAGAATATTGTATCATATAATCTATTATTAATTACGGTACAAAAACACTATTATGTATAGTGTTTTATTACAAAAGGTACAGTCAATAATTACAATTGGGTGAATTATGATATTCTTAAAAATTAATATTTGAAATAATATTTGTTTAATTACAGTTGACTTTTAAAATTTGATGCCTATCTATTCGGTAGAATTTTTTTCTAAAATAATAGACAAAGTCGAAAAAATTGACTTTGTCTACAGTCTGAAACACCTTTAAATAGAAGGTACTTTTAAGCTTGTGAGTCAAAATGCGTTTGCTGCATTTTACTGCCACGCGCTTCTGTTTTGGAGTAATTAATCTGATCAGGTTGTGGTCTTAGTAAATCTAATGTCATATTCACGAATTGTAGTGATTGGAAAATCATTTTTTGATTTAAATCGTTTTGTTTTTTTAAAGATTCGATAGTAAGTAATAGTCTTTTTCTTACTTCGTCTACCTTTGCCTTTTCTTCATGCGTATCAGCTGCTTCCATTACATCGGCAACTGTAGCTTGGCCAGATAGAGCAATCCCCTTAGCTCCTAGGTAATCCGTTACCATCTTCTGGCGTTGTTGCTCGAGCTGTGAAATCGCAGCTACATGCGCTTGCTCATCCTTGAGCATTTGATCGAGTCCAGCCATGTCTCCAACTTTAATCAGCTCTGTTTTGTGGTACGCAAGCTTGAGCAGACTCTTATGCATTTTTTCGAGTTTATCCATGATGGATAGTAGTGGATCAATCGACATGTCTTATACTCCTTTTTCTTATCGGCGGTGATATTTCAAGATATCTGATGCAAGCTTTTGCGCATCTACTTTATAATTACCAGATTGGACCTGTTCTTTAAGTTGCTGAACACGCTCAGCTCTTTCATCAGCAAAACTTTTAATCCCTTGAAGGTCCTTTGCAGCTGAAGAAATTTCTAGTTGGTCTGTTACATTAAGTGTGTTTTTCTTTACTTGCTCTGTTTTCAGCGATTGGTTTTGATAAGGGTTTACCTTATTTACACCGTAGTTATAGATTTTCATCTCTATGACCTCCTCTCATTCGTTCCTTGTCTACACATTATTTCGGATAAGTTTAAGTTAAGTTAAGCAAAATAGAAGAAAAGCGAAAGACATACTAGTGATTAAAAATCGTAATAGTGCTTTTTTCCTTTCAAAAATAAATCTCCATGCAAATACTATGCATGGAGACTTAGGACTTTTATTTTTTTCGACGTTCGGCTAAATATGTTGCTTTGTTATTTTCTTCTATATTCTTTCGGAATTCGCGTCCCGCTTCGAATTTATTTAGATTCGATTTCAGCTCTTCGGTACAATCATCACATAATTTCCCTTGATTAGTTAGGTGACCACAGTTATCACATGGATAGCCTAAGTTAGGAAATAGGGCAGGTTGTAATCTATTTTTTCGTACCCATTTATATAATAGTTCTTTTTCTACTCCTGTTGCTTCAACAATTCGATCTACTGTAGCTGCACGGTTCTCTCTTCTACGCAAAAAGCGGTACACAACTTCGTACATTTGCTCTTCTTCTTGAGCACATTTCGGGCAAACTTCTCTAACACCAGTATAGTTATAGAAACTTCCACATTTCGGACAATTTCGTAACTCCCCCATTTATAGTACCTCCATCTCTATTTTCATTTACGTATATTCATATTGTCGACATAATGAAGCAATATTTTATAAGTGTAATATCAGTAAACTTTTTTCTGATTACATCATAACAAATATATAGGACCTTGGATACTTAATGTGTGAGTTTCAGTGTTTTTTTCGGGTACTTTTCATTACTCTATTTATCATTACTGTTTGTTGTATCTATCCTTGAATTAGTGTAAAGGCTGTAACCTTTTTGGCACCTGCTTCTAGTAATAATGATTTCGCATGTTTTAGTGTGGTACCTGTTGTCACTATATCGTCTACTAATATATAGTGTACAGCTTCGATTATGGAATGCGGTTTCAGATTGAAAAGTTGCTCTGATTGTTCCCTCTCTACTTTCGATTTACTTGATTGAGTGATCGGCGACTTTTTCTCAAGCAAATGTGTATAGGGGATATTCGCTGCATTAAGTATTTCATCGATATGCGCAAATGTACGTTGTTTTAATTTTTCGGGATGCATCGGAATTGGTACGATAATTGCTTGTTTATCCCTTAAGTAGTTGTGAATTTGTGCACAGAAAACTTCGGACAATACAACATCCTTAAAAAATTTATATTGATGTAGGAAGTCCTTCATCGATTCGTTATAGTGATAAAGCGCTGTGACATCCTCATATTTTTGCTGCTCGAGTGTTACACGTTCAAATTTCTGCATGCATTTTTCGCAAATAACTGGTTCAACGATTTGGGTAAGAAGTCTGCTCCAAGTGAGTTTATTTTGGAGTTGCGTGCTGCATAGATAGCAATGTGTCACAACTTTTGTTGCTACTCTATCTAGGTTTCTGCTAGTCAGCATTATGTCAGCACCTCCATTTGATTAAGTTTTATGATCTCTTTCCGTGCCCCATCCATTTCAAGCGTAATGCCATGGTGAAAAAATACTAAATCCCCTGTTGGGCAATCTGCCGAGCGCCCAACACGACCACCGATTTGAATTAGTGCGCTCACTGTGAAAATTCCACTTTCAGCTCCAACTACTGCTACTTGTACCTTTGGAATGGTGATTCCTCGTTCTAGAATTGTTGTTGTTAGAAGACCCGGAACCTTTTTCTCACGAAGTGCGAGTACCTTTTCTTTGCGATCAGGATCCTCTGCGTGAACCGCTTCAATTTGTGGATGCAATTTTTGAAATAGCGGTATTGCTTTCTCCATTAGCTCGATTGTTGGGAAAAATATGAGAAACGGCTCTTTGTTGGTGAGCCGGGTGTTTGTCCAATCCTGCAATTTTTTTGGAATCTTTCCTTTAGTAATATGTTTTTGGTAATTAAAAAGTGTGGCATAGCGTGGCACCGGTAGATGGTGACCATGAAATCTTCTAGGAATAAAAGAATATCCACCCATTACTTTCTTTACTTTTTCAATTAATTCATCAGATGGAGTTGCAGTTACAAATAATATTGGTGCTTCTTTTTTCTTCGCTTTATTAACAGCTTGTTGCAACGTTTCGTCAAATGTATATGGGAAGGCATCTGCTTCATCGACAATGACGATATCAAATGCTTCTTCAAATCGATAAAGCTGATGAGTCGTTGCAATAATTAGTGGAGAATAGCGTTTTTCAACCGTCGCTCCACCATATAATGCTTGCACAAAAGTATTTGGAAATACTTTTTGAATACGTGGAGCAAGTTCGAGCACAACATCCGTTCGCGGTGTCGCTACACAGACTCGTTTTTTTTGCTTTAGACTTTCTGCTATTGCAGGGAAAAGTATTTCGGTTTTCCCTGCTCCGCATACTGCATGGGTCAAATGGGATCGATTCATTTTGACACTTTCTATTAATTCCTCTGAAGCCTTCTTTTGTTGAGGTGTGAATGTGCCATTCCATTGAAAAATGCAAGAACTGTTGAATCTTGTATGGTTCGGTAGAATTAGTTTGGACTGCGGCCCTGACCATATCATCAAATCTGAACAACTGCTCACTCTCCCCATGTTGATACAATGTCGGCAATATACACAAATCCGCTCGCAATTGGCACAATTAAAAAACGCAAAAAATTCTGCATTCTGATTTTGACAGCGATTGCAAATATATTTGTTATTCGGGAATAGCTTTTTAGTTAAGTTGATTGATTGTACACCTGGAATCGTTTGAATGTATCCCATTTGTATATGTTTGTTGATAGTTTCTTCCATGAATGGAGAATGATCACGAAGCCATAACCGACCTGTTAGAAAGTCACGAAGTTGAAAGTTAATAAGATTATGTTGGAAAGAAAGTTTATGGGGTAATTTTGTTTTGTTTAGTGTAAAGTGCAATTGTTTCCTCCAAATTCTGGGGTTGGATTGGGTTTAGTTTACAGATTCTGGAGTGATATTGCAAGTTGCTTTTATAGGATGACTTTCTTGAACTTATTAGAGCAAAAGATTAATTGCTCTTATTGTTCGCGAATGGAGCCTGTGTCATATTACTCTAGATTCTGCCGCGGATAATGGAAAGACCATTTATATTCTTTTTTTATAGATTAGTGGTACTAGAATTTTTTTCATACTACTCTCTGCATTCAGGAAAAATAATACTTGCGTAATTGGGTGAAATACTTGCGACTTCGGCCAAATTACTTGCAACTTTTGAAATTGTATTCGCATTCTCAGCAAATTACGTCCGAAACCAATGAAAACTACTAAATTCTCCTATTATTCGCGGCTGTATTTTAGGTCATATTATTTTAATCCTGCCGCGGACGATGAAGACATTAGGGATCTTTTTTTACTTGCGCTTTTTATCTGTTTACTTGCGAAAATGACTGTTTTACTTGCGACTTTTGAAATTGTATTCGCGTTCTCAGCAATTTACGTCTTCAAAACCCGTGAAATGACTAAATGCTCTCATTATTCCCGACAATATTTCAATCTATTATCCATAATCTTGTCGCAAAAAAAATCTCACCAAGAAATCTGGTGAGATACATTTTTCATATAAACCTATTTTCTATACCATCCAAGTCCCATAGAACCTTCACCTAGGTGGGTACCGATGACTGGGCCGAAGTAGCTTAGTTCGAAGTGTACAGTCGGATATTTTTCACTAAGCGTAGCTAGCCATTCTTTTCCTTCAGCTTCACAGTTTCCATGGATAACAACTGCTTCGATATTTGGATGTACTGCTACGTCTTCACCTAATAAATCTTCAACTCGTTTTAGAGCGCGTTTACGTGTGCGAATTTTTTCAAATGGTACGATAACTTTGTCTTGGAAATGCAGTAGAGGTTTGACTTGAAGCAAGCCCCCAATCAATGCAGATGCAGCAGAAAGTCGTCCACCTCGTTGCAAATGCGATAGATCATCTACCATAAAGTATGCGCGAATTGTTTTTTTCATCTCATCTAGTTTATCGATGATTTCTTTTGCTGAAGCGCCAGCTTGAGCCATTTTCCCTGCTTCTATTACATAGAAACCTTGGACTGCACAAGCAATTTCACTGTCAAATCCGTAGACGTCGATACCATCGACCATTTCTCCAGCTTGGACTGCTCCCTGATATGTACCACTAATACCGCTTGATAAATGAATCGTTACAATTTCATCATAGTCTTTTGCTAGCTTTTCAAATAAAGTAACAAACTCGCCAATCGGTGGCTGTGAGGTTTTAGGAAGCTCTTTTGCGACCCTGACTTTATTATAAAAAGTAGTAACATCTATATCGACGCCTTCAGCATATGATTCTTGATCGAAAGTTACACTAAGAGGTACAACTTGTATGTTGTATTGTTGTTGTTCAGCTTCGGACAAATAGGCTGTACTATCTGTTACAATTGCTGTTCTCATAAACGAATTTCACTCTCCTAACTAATTTATTCATTTTATAATATATTTCTATCAATGTTAAATAAAAAATATTCTTATTTTCTATTTTAGGTCAAATTTCAATAAAGTGAAACTTCCATCAGTGGGGATTTTCTTCATCCCCTACATATCTTCTTCACTTCTCTCTCAATCTTGCGGTGGGGGTCTTACTGTCCGTTAATACGGGATAAAAAAGAATGCAAAGGTAAACCCCTTGCATCCTCTTAATAAATTACCTATTCTTTTGTTCCCATTACATAAATTGCTGAAATAACCCATTTACCATTTTCTTTGACCATTACTGATACCTGATTTGTCGGTTGAGAAAATGAGTTGTTATCTTGTTTCATAAAAACTTTGACATTTGCAAATACCTCTGCATAATCTTGTTTGTATTTTTTGATTGTTACATTTTTGGCTATTCGTTTTGCGTCATAATCTTTGAAGACTTGTTTTGCATAATCAATGTCTTCTTGGCGATTGAAGCCTTTTGGTTTTTCAGAAATTGTTGCTGCGTAACGATTAATGTCTTTAGCGTTGAATGCATCTATATTTTCGTTGAAAGCAGCAATGATTGCTTTCTTTTCTTCATTCGGAATAGATTTTGCTTCTTCGACTTTACCATCTGAATTTATTTCGAAGCCTACTTGGTCATCCTTATTGGAAGTAGATGAATCGGGTGATGTTTGTTCTTTGCTAGATTTTGTCGAATCTTGTGTAGATTCTGCATTGCTTTGTTGTGTATCTGGTATACCATGATTAATCGAATTATTTTGTGATGTATAATCGCTATCTTTTGTAGAACCAGAACTACTTTCTTTAGCACTTTCATTGTTTCCACAAGCTGCTAACATTAAAGCACAAATCCCGACAAGTGCTAACTTTTTAAAAACCATTTAAACCCCTCCTACATTCTTCTTGGGATTAGAATACCCAAATTTCTAAATATTCATAATGTCTGTAATCTCAATAATTATTAAGACGTAATCGCTATAGATAAGTTTCTAATATGTACCGCTTATGCCGTTTTTAGAATTCTTGTAAGACATACTCAATTAGTATAATCCAGAATCTATTTATATGTCATTTAAAGTTACTTTCTAGTAGAACATGTCATTATTTTGCCATTTTTAATTTGGACTATATTAAACTACACTGTTGATAAACGTGAAAATGGCTTTGTTTTCCGTGGGCAAACCGTTGATCCCACTCGCTGTGCTAGCTTCGTCGCAGAAAAATTTCGCGGTGAGGTCTCTCTGATTCGCTTTCCCGCAGGAGTCTACGTATTTCCACCTCAGATTTCACTTATATAAGTCAACAACGAAGAAAATTACCAGCACTTTAATATTAAACATTTTTCCACTATCTAAATAGTGAAAAAGGCTAGAGCAACTGTTGTATTCCCAGTCACCCTAGCCTTATACGAATTCGTTTATTACTAATCTTTTATGATTATCGAACTTCTACCCAGCCGTTTTTAATCGCTGTTACAACTGCTTGTGTACGGTCGTTTACATTCATTTTTTGAAGAATGCTTGATACGTGATTTTTTACGGTTTTTTCAGAGATGTATAATGTTTCACCGATTGCTCTGTTACTTTGTCCATCCGTTAAAAGTTGAAGAACTTCACATTCACGTTTTGTAAGTAGGTGGAAAGGTCGGCGAATCTCTGTTTGATGGAAAGATCCTTTGTTTTCACGTTCACTTAAACGGCGATATTCTGCTACTAAATTACGTGTTACCTTTGGATGTAGGTATGAACCACCAGATGCTACAATTTTAATGGCATCGACGATTTCATCTGCATCCATTTCTTTTAACATATAGCCAAGTGCACCAGATTTTAATGCATGTGAAACATATGATTCATCATCATGGATAGAAAGCATAATCACTTTTGCATCAGGATACTTTTCTAATAGATCTGAAGTAGCTTCGACACCATTCTTTTGCGGCATATTGATATCCATTAATACCACATCTGGTTGGAATTCTTCATATAGATTAACGACATCTACACCGTCATCGCCTTCTGCTACTACATCAAAAGTATCTTCAAAATCTAAAATTCGTTTAACACCTTCACGGAATAATTGGTGATCATCTACAATAATAATTTTTGTCATTAATATTTCCTCCTAAAATTGGTCCCTTATTTTTTCTCATCTTGATTTACGGGGATTTTAAACATAATTCGTGTACCTTGTTTTTCAGCAGATGTTAAATTCATATCTCCGTTTAATAATTCGACTCTTTCACGCATACCGATTAATCCAAAGGAATTCTTTTTTACAATATTTGTATCGAACCCTATACCATTGTCCTTAATAGTAATATTGAAGTGTTCTTTTCGCCACTCAAAGTTTATCCATATATCGCGTGATTTACCATGTTTAAGTGAATTATTGACACATTCCTGAACCAATCTGAAGACAGCAACCTCATAATTTGTACCTATACGGACTTGTTCACCTATCGAATTAAAATGAACTATAGTTCCTTCGTTGTATTCTTCTACTGACTTCAAATATTTTTTCAAAGTTGGTACGATTCCTAAATCATCTAGTGCCATAGGTCGCAAATCATAGATAATACGTCGAACTTCATGTAACGCATCTCGTACCATATCTTTTAGTGATGATAATTCCTTTATAGCTTGTTCAACACCACGCTCTTCATATGTGCGATTGATTAAATCTGTACGTAATAATACATTCGCGAGCATTTGAGCAGGGCCATCATGTATTTCTCTTGAGATACGTTTTCTTTCTTCTTCCGTTGCCTCAATGATTTTAATCGTATAATCTTCTTTCATCTTAGCATTCTCAAGTGCTGGACCAATATGCTTAAGATCGAACGTTAAATAGTTTAAAACAACATTTACTTGGTTTACTAAATGATCCGCTCTTTCAATTGTATCAAGTAGACTGCGCATTCGTCTTTCTAAATCATCTCGTTTTTCTCGTAATTGTTTTTCTTCAGCTTGAAGAATTGAATAGCGAATTTGTATTTTATTTGCTTGATCGTAGGCTTTGTGAATTTCTTCTTCCGAAAATATTTTAAAATTCTTTGATACTTCTGCTAAACGACTTCTTGAAAGTCTTGACTTAGCTTCGAGTACATCATTTTCGGATATTACATTCTCTATGTTAGAACGAACTTCTTCTAGTTCAAGTTTCATCTCTTCAAATGTTCTTCGGCTTTGTTCACTGATCGTAAAGATGTCATTTTTCGATTCATCAATCATTTTAACCATTCGATTGAAAACCAAATCTAATGATTTCAAATCAACTTTATCATTTAACATTTACATCACCCTTACATTTTGTGCTACATTTAAAATAAATAATACACTATTGAATCAATTTCATAAATCCATTTTCGGTTAAATACGAACATTTCAACATCTCAGCTCAAGCTTTTTCCGTAGGACTAGTAACCTCATTGAATTAGCATCGCACAAAGAAAATGCGAATACATTTCGAGAACTCGCCGTCGAAAGCGTTGCAATGAACAAAATTGGATATCACTAAAAACGTTCGTATATTTCGTATAAATCTTGCATTATGGAATTGATTTTATTAAATAAATATCAAACCTACACCTTTCCTACTGTACCCCAGTCATTATTATATCATTAGTCAGTCCTATGACTATTAATTTTTGATGTCAAGAAGATGTCAAAGGTTTCATTAGGGAATACCTATTTAATGAGGAGTGTAACATGCGAAAAAATTATTTAACACTAAAAAGTACTGAAACCAGTGAAATAGTAATATCCAAATCCAGATTTATCGCTAACTGCAAAAGAGTGGAATCCGAACAAGAAGCTATAGAATTTATTCAATCCATAAAAAAAGAACATTCCTCGGCTACTCATAATTGTTCTGCATACCTAATTGGAGAACACGACCAAATCCAGAAAGCAAATGATGATGGTGAACCAAGTGGAACAGCTGGAGTGCCCATTTTAGAAGTGCTAAAAAAACAACATTTACAGGATACTGTAGTTGTTATCACTCGATACTTCGGGGGCATTAAATTAGGTGCAGGAGGATTAGTCCGTGCTTATGGTAAGGCCACTACATCTGGAATTGATGCTTCTGGTATTGTTGAACGTAGAGTCCATCATCTTATGAAGATTGATGTCGAATATGTTTGGTTAGGGAAACTTGAAAATGAAATTCGAAACTCTTCCTATATTATAAGGGACATAAACTATGCAGGTCATGTGGAAATTTATGTCTTTGTTCCAAAAGAGGAAGACTCTAAGTTCATGGAATGGCTTACCGAAATAACAAATGGGCAAGCTATTATTACATGTGTCGACAAGATATTTCTGGAATTTGACAGAATATAACCTAAATTTCATTTTACTGATTTAATTCCTCATAGTATAATTAAATTCGTTGCACAAAAAGCGGAAACTTTATTTTTGTGTTAGCGTCAATACAACATGTAGATTAGTATTCCTAATTTAGAGGAGATTATATATGACAAATTCAAGAGTACAGGCAAAAAAGGAGAGAAAAGTACCTAAGAAAAAGAAGAAGCATTTGTTTTTAAAAATCTTTTTAATATTGATTTCTTTAATGATTGTTTCTACTGGAGCTTATGCTTTCTACCTATATAAGCAAGGCGAAAAAGCTGCAAATAAAGCTTTCGATAAAAATAATACACGCGTTAAATCCGAATTAAGGGATGCAAAAGTTGAGCCTTTAAAAGACAATATTTCCATTTTATTTGTTGGGATCGATGATAGTGAAAAGAGGGAACAAGGTTCTGACCACTCACGCTCAGATTCTCTTATGCTTGCAACATTAAACAACAAAGATAAATCTGTAAAATTATTAAGTATTCCTCGAGATTCATATGTGTATATTCCTTATGTAGGTCATTATGATAAAATTACACACGCTCACGCGTTCGGTGGCACTCAAGCGACAATTGATACAGTTGAAAATCTACTAAACGTTCCAGTAGATTATTATTATCGTTTAAACTTCGACTCTTTTATCCAAATTGTAGATGCACTTGGCGGAATCGAAGTAAATGTACCGTATGCAATGCATGAACTTGATGAAAATGATAAACGTACAGTTAACTTAAAACCAGGAATGCAAACATTAAATGGTCGAGAAGCATTAGCTCTTGCACGTACACGCCATCAAGATAATGACATTAAACGTGGCGAACGCCAACAAATGATTTTAGAAGCCATTATTAAAAAAGCTTCTTCTATTACATCACTTACAAAATACGATGATATTTTAGCTGCTGTAGGTAACAATATGAAAACCAACATGACATTCGGTGAGATGAAATCACTTGCTGCTTACTTAAAGAACGGTATGCCAAAAGTCGATTCCCTATCTTTAAAAGGTTATGATGATATGTCAACTGGTATTTACTATTACAAGCTAGATAACAATAATCTTGCAGAGGTTAAACAAACACTGCAAAAACATTTAGGTCTTACAGCAAACGAAATTAACAAATCAAAAACAAATCCGAATAATAACTCAACAACGAACACGAATAACAATACAACAAACACCAATAGTAATGGATATGGATCAGATTATAAATCAGGTTCAAGTAGTAACTATAGCGGCTCTGGTTCTGGTAGCAACTATAACTCAAATTACAGTTCGAATAATAACTCGAACAATAACCAATAATAAAAAGGCATCTAACAGCTTTTGCTGATAGATGCCTTTGTTTTTATTTGTATGTGAGACTGATTGACCCGTAGGTGTGAGATGATCTCGTTCTTTCAAATTGTATTTGAATAAGATATTTCTCCATTTATCCGTGGTACCGCTTTTCTATTCTTTCACGAATAATAAAATCCTTACGATCTATTCGGTTCTTTATAAGTTTGAATTACGACTCATTTTTGAGTGAAATTTATTTTCGGACATATTATTAAATTGCAGGGGAAATTTACTTGCGAATTCTACCATTTTACTTGCGATTTCCGATGATATATTTGCGACTTTGACCAGTTTACTTGCTACTTTTTATATTGCATTTGCGTCCTCAACAATTTATATCCCTATGCAAGTACAACATTATAAATACTACAATACTAAATTTCATTTATAAATAAAAAAGAGTGACACTAAAAGATCGTTATCTAAGGATCTTTTAGTTCACTCTGATTGTTATATAGTTTTATTTCTTCCGTACTAAGTTTAACAATGGGCGATAATTGTTTCCTGCTAGTCCTATCACTTCAACGAATAACTCGATTGATATTAATATTACTGTGATTAGAAGGATAGCTCCCCAAAGTTTTGCCATTGAGAAGATGATTGCTGCTAAACCGAACATTGCAGCAATACCATAAATGATTAATACAGTTTGGCGGTGTGTAAAGCCAATACTCATCAAACGGTGATGCAAGTGAGATTTATCTGGGCTAAATGGTGGTTGTTTGTTTATCAAACGACGCAAAATAGCAAAGAATGTATCTGAAATTGGAACACCTAACATAATAATAGGAATTACTAAAGAAAAAAACGTTACGTTTTTAAATCCGAGTAATGCTAAAACAGAAATCATAAATCCGAGGAATAATGCCCCGGTGTCACCCATGAAAATTTTCGCAGGGTGGAAATTATAGAATAAGAAACCACATGTACTAGCTGCAAGGATTAATGCCATTGCAAGTACAAATGTGTTACTCATTATGAACGCCATGCCAGCAAGCGTGATCAATGAAATTGTTGAAACACCAGCTGCAAGGCCATCTAATCCATCTATTAAGTTAATCGCATTCGTAATACCAATTATCCAAATTAAAGTTAATGGAATACTTAAGTAACCGAAATTCAATTCGCCATCGAATGGTAAATTAATAGAATCAATTCGAACATCACCAAAGAAAATAACGATTACAGCGGCAATTGTTTGCCCAATCAATTTTGCTTTTGGAGAGATTTCAAGCATATCATCAAGGACGCCTGTCACAATAATAACAAAGCTTCCAATTAAGATTGCAATCATTGATTCATCCATAGGGCGTGCAACAACTACACCTATAAGAAATGCTAGGAAGATAGCTAATCCGCCTAATCGAGGCATAATATGGGCATGCACTTTACGATAATTTGGTTTATCGACGGCACCAATACGGTATGCGAGTCGTTTAACAAGCGGAGTCAAAAGAATTGAAGCGACAAAGGCTACAACTAATGCTAGGTAATTCATATTACCCGTCCTCCTTATAAACTCTACATATATTAATAAATGCGCAATAAAAAACGCATTCAAATGCTAGTCATCATCGAATACAAGAAGTATTATAGCACGATTTCAGGAAAATAACACTCTGTTTCAATTAATTTCTTAGCATATTACTATGTTCGTACTTTTTCTTTATCCTCTACTATGACGTATTTAAGACTTAAATTGTTTCAAGTTCATTAGAAATCTCCTGGCAAATCAGCCAGGAGATCATAAATCATTTTTAGTATGTATCCATTCCCTTGAATTTTCAATCACTTTAGTTTTACGACAAGCTGAATTTCTCAGTTGATGTGTGCATACCATGAGTTTGCTTATGTAAGTCATCCATTAAAACTGAAAACTATTTAACAGTAGATTTATTTTCCAAAGAAATTTGGTTTGTATGTTCAATATGTGGAGTTCTACTTGTTATCGTATGGTTTAGATGTTCAATAAATTCTATTGTATTTGTTTTTTCTTCCTTAGCTACGTGATTTCTTTTCTTGAACTAAATCAAGTTTATCGATTATTTTTTCATATGAATCATAAAAAGAGTTTAGTTGTCTCCGTTTCGCAATGATATATTGTCCCATTGAAACCTGTAAAAATTCTCTTCAGCAACAATCTATCATAAAGATAAAGTTCTTTATATGAATCTACAAACTCTTAATAATCCTTTATACCCCCTTAATAATCAGTTTGTTCATAATTTTCTTTTATTTTAGAATATTATGCCCTTTTAGTATAAGTTTTCACTTTTTCATCACAATTTGAGGTTCCATTCTTGACATATTCATGTTAATCTATTCAAGTAACTTTTTACAACCGTTGTAATTAGAATTTTCAGATAACAACGAATATTTAATCACTTTTATAATTAGCGTTCTAATTTCATAAAATCTTTCAGAGATTATACGCAAGTACATTTTAAAGGAGTCTTCTTTATGCAGAATCAAAATCTTCCTCTGTGGGAAAAAGTGTCGGTTGGGTTCATGCTTTTTGCATTGTTCCTGGGTGCCGGAAACATTATCTTCCCTCCACAATTAGGACAAGAATCCGGCGAACACTTTGCTGTTGCTATAATTGGTTTCTTAATTACTGGTGTCGGTCTTCCATTATTAGGTGTTATCACCGTTGCAAAATCTGGTGGTGAACTTCAAGATATGGCTGGTCGTATTAGCCCGGCATTCGGTATTATCTTCACATCAATTATTTATCTTGCAATTGGACCATTTTTTGCAATGCCACGAACTGGTACAGTTTCATTCGATTTAGGTGTTAAACCATATCTACATGGTGCTTTATTAGAAAGTAGCTGGCCATTAGTTATTTTCTCAATCCTTTTCTTCGGGATTACAATGTTCTTTGCATTGAACCCAAGTAAATTAATTGACCGTGTAGGTAAAATACTAACACCAGCACTATTAATCGTCATTGCTGCACTGGCAATTAAATCAATTGTTACTCCAATGGCTGGTCATGGTGAAGCAAAAGTTACAGTTGTAGCTGATTACTTACACAAAGCATTCTCTTCAGGATTCATCCAAGGTTATCAAACAATGGACTTCCTTGCTGCATTAATCTTCGGTATTGTAATCGTTGAGGCTCTAAAAGGTAAAAATATTACCCACCGTCCAACTGTTGTAAAAACAACAATCTTCGCAGCTTTTATTGCAGCTATTGGACTTGCTCTTGTTTATATCTCACTTGGATATATTGGATCATCCAGTGTTAAAACAATAGGTTTTATCGGTACTGGATCAGATGTTATTACAAAATCAGCTTATGTCTTATATGGTGACTTCGGGAATTATTTACTGACACTTGTAATTATGCTAGCATGTCTTACAACTTCAATTGGTTTAATGACTGCTTCATCTGAATTCTTCCATAAAATTATTCCAGCACTTTCATATAAAACATGGGTATGGATTTTCGCGATTTTCAGTACAGTCATTTCTAATTTTGGTCTTGAAAAAATGTTAGCTGTCTCAGGTCCTGTATTGAACATGATCTATCCATTAGCTATCGTACTAATGATATTAATTCTAGTTTCTAACCTATTCAATGATGCACGTCCTGTTTATATCGTTGCATTAATCTTCACTGGACTAGTTAGTATCTATGACGGATTAAAAGGTGCGAAAGTAATCGACATCAAAGCTTACGATGCTTTACTTAGTCATTTACCTCTATATTCATCAGGCATTGGCTGGTTAGTTCCAGCAATCATTGGTGCAATCATAGGTTATGTGATTACTATAGTTACGAAAAAAGAAAATTAGTTTGATTTAAAAAAGACGATTAGAGTGATTTACTCTAATCGTCTTTTTTGCTGAAATGAATGAAAAAGCCATCAGATATAGTGAAATAAATTAGAAATAACCCAAAAGCATGCTAAGTGTTGTTTACGACATTCATTGCGCCAACCTAATAATTTTCTGTTTAAGGTAAGCGTTTGCAACCATTTCCTAAAATAAATACATTTTTTGGTTCAACCACTTGAATTCATCTCGTTTTGTGATATATTTAATACGCAAATTAGATGAATTCACGAATTCGACACAAATATTAAAAGGGTGGCTATTATGGAAGGCTTTAAGATAATCTTCTTACTATTACTTATACTAATTGCTATTTTTGTTGTAATACCTGGTATTACATTCTTAGTTTTATATTTTATGGATCGAAACCAAAAACAACATGCAATTCTACGAAACTTCCCGGTTCTTGGTAGAATGCGCTATATTACAGAAAAAATCGGACCGGAACTTCGACAATATCTGTTCGACGATGACCATAAAGGGAAACCTTTTAGTCGTGAAGAGTTTTTACATGTCGTATTACCTGGGAAATACTTAGGAAATGTCATTGGATTTGGCTCAAAACGTAATTTTGAAGAAGCAGGATTCTACATTCGTAACGCTATGTTCACTAAACAAGTAGATGAAATGCGTGTCGACCAAAGTCAAACGGTTGAAACACAAAAATACGTGATTGATTCTGATGGATTGTTCAACCGTAAAGAACATAATGAAAAAGTAACCGTCAAACCTTGGTTATTACCAGAAGAAGATGCAGTTGTAATTGGTCAAAATTGTCGCGAACCATTCCACGTTCGTAGTTTAGTAGGACAATCAGCAATGAGTTACGGTGCATTAGGTAAAAATGCCATTTCAGCTTTATCTAAAGGTATTAGCATGGCTAAAGGTTCATGGATGAACACTGGTGAAGGTGGTGTTTCAGACCACCATTTAGCTGGTGGTGCTGATTTAATCGCGCAAATTGGTTCAGGTTTATTTGGATATCGTACAAAAGAAGGCGAATTTAGTTTTGAATTGTTAAAAGAAAAAGCTGCTATACCACAAGTAAAAGCTTTCGAATTAAAACTTGCCCAAGGTGCAAAAACTCGTGGTGGACATGTTGAAGCAGATAAAGTAACTGAAGAAATTGCAAAAATCCGTAATGTAGAACCACATAAAACAATCAATAGTCCAAACCGCTTCCGTCAATTTGATGATTTACCATCATTATTTGAGTTTATTGATAAAATTCGCGAAGCTGGTGGACTACCAGTTGGTATTAAAATTGTAATCGGTAGCCCTGAAGATGCAGAAAAACTTGCTTCATATATGAAAGAAACTGGCAAAGGGCCAGACTTTATCACAATTGATGGTGCTGAAGGTGGTACAGGTGCGACATTCCAAGACTTAGCAGATAGTGTTGGTCTTCCTATTCACTCAGGTCTTGTCCTTTTACATGATGCTCTTGTAAAACACGACGTTCGCGATCGCGTTAAAATTATCGCATCAGGTAAAATCATTACATCAGACCGAGCAGCTGTTATTCTTGGCTTAGGTGCTGACCTTATCAATGTTGCACGTGGCTTCATGATTTCCGTTGGATGTATTATGGCTCAACGTTGTCATACTAATGAGTGCCCAGCAGGTGTTGCAACAACGGATCCAAAATTACAAAACGGTCTAATTGTTGAAGAGAAAAAATATCGTGTAACCAACTACATTATCACAATGCGTGAGGGACTTTTCCGAGTAGCAGCTGCTGCTGGACTTGATTCCCCAACAAAATTCAACAGCGAACATATCGTCTACAAAGATGACTACGGCCGAGTGTTTACCGTTGAGAATTTGAAAGCAAAGTAGATAAATAGAATAATAGAAAAAGCGTGTCCCCTGAACTGCCCCGTAAATGTTAGACACTAACTAACATTTACGGGGTGTTTTTATGACTAAATTTACAATGGAGACAAAATTAAACGCAGTGAAACGTTATTTAAATGGAACTGAAAGTTATAAAAAGATTGCAGAAAGTATTGGTTCAACCAAATCTCAAGTTATCAACTGGGTAAAATTATTTGAGGCCCAAGGAATGAATGGTTTTGAAAAAGACTATACAGCTTACTCTGTTCAGTTTAAACTAGACGTACTTAATTTTATGAACGAAACAGGCGCTTCTCTTCGAGAAACAGCGAGTAATTTTAATATTTCTTCTCCAAGTACAGTTTATAAATGGGAATGGTTATTAAAAACACAGGGGCTGGATGCGCTAGAACCAAAGAAAAAGGGGCGCCCTCCAATGAAAAAAGAATCGAATAAGATGCAATCAAAAGTTGTAGTATCAGATGAAGGCTCGCTAGAGGCTTTACAAGCAAAGATAAAGCGTTTAGAAATGGAGAACGCCTACTTAAAAAAGTTAAATACTTTAGTTCAAATGCAAGAAAAATTACAAACAAAATCAAAGCGCAAGTAATAGTTGAACTAAAGCATAAATATGACGTTGTGGAGTTGGTTAAAGTCGCTGGCATTCCCCGTAGTACGTATTATTATTGGGAAAATCGATTAGATCAAACTGATAAATACGGACAAGTAAAAGAAGCAATTAAAATGATTTACCACGAACATAAAGGTCGTTATGGTTACCGTCGTATAGCTAAAGAATTGAAGAAATATGGTTATACTCACGATCCTAAAACAATTAATAGTCTAATGAATCAGATGGGCTTAAAATGTCTTGTACGTATAAAGAAATATCGTTCTTACAAAGGGACCGTTGGTCGAATCGCACCAAATCTATTACAACGTGATTTTAAGGCAAAGAAAATGAATGAAAAATGGGTAACAGACGTTACGGAATTTCATCTATTCGGAGAGAAACGTTATTTATCACCTGTGTTAGATTTGTGTAATGGTGAAATCATTGCGTATAAAGTGATGAGCCGTCCTGTTTATCGACTTGTTGGAGAGATGTTAGATCAAGCTATTAATCGTCTTCAACCAGGAGATCAAGTAATTCTACATTCCGGATGGCATTACCAAATGAAGAAGTATCAGAAGACCCTACAAGAACACCACATTACGCAGAGTATGTCCCGTAAGGGCAACTGTTTAGATAACGCCGTCATTGAAAATTTCTTTGGCTTGTTAAAATCTGAACTTCTTTATCTTCAGGATTTTGAGAGTATGGAACATTTTGAACAAGAACTACATGATTATATCGAGTATTATAATCACAAACGAATGAAGGCAAAATTAATAGACCTAAGTCCAGTAGAATATCGAACTCAGGTCTTAGAAGCTGCCTAAACTATTTGTCTAACTTTATTGGATCAGTTCACCCCCTTGTATTAAAGGGGGTTTTTTTAATTTGCACAGATTTGGAGTGATTTTTAGATGGTTGATTTGCTAGTGAAATTTACTTTCTTAGATTCGATTAATTTGCTGGTGAAATTTACTTGCGAACCTTGTCAACTTACTTGCGACTCCCCGTCATTTACTTTCGATATTAATCAATTTACTTGCTATGCTACTTTTTGAATTGTATTTGCATTCACAACATTTTACATCACCATGTCACCACTTCATCTCCTAACTCGCTCAATTAATCCTCCTTTGAGCACAATGGACAAAACAAAAAAAGACCGCTCTTAGCAGTCCTTTCCAATACTTTCTTCTATAATATTGTTTCCTGACTTAGCTCTTTCAGTGCAATGCGTTCGACTGCTTTTGCTACTGATTTGTGGACGTTTGGATCAAGTGGGTGTGGAACGAGATCACCGTTATGTGTTGCATCCACTATTGCATTTGCTGCGGCTAATAGCATTGGATATGTGATTCTTTTTGCATTTGCGTTTAATGCACCACGGAAAATACCCGGGAAACCAAGTACGTTGTTAACAAGGCGGCCATCTGCTGCATAGGCTGCTCCAGCTTTAAGTGCATCTTCAGGTGTAATTTCTGGGTATGGATTTGATAACGCTAGGATAATTTGTCCTTTGCGAATCATTTCAGGTTTTATCAGACCTTTTACACCTGTAGTAGCAATTACGATGTCACAGTGTTCCATTAATTCTTCAATGGAGTTCATGACTGTGCCGCCAAAGCTTCTTAATCGTACAAGAGCGCTTTCTTGCAAGTCGCTGCCGCATACTTCTTTTACTCCATATTCTAACAACATTCGGCTAATCGCAAGACCCGCTGCACCAAGACCGATTTGACCAACAACAGCATGTTTTATATCTACCCCAGCGTAACGGCATGCTGATAAAGCTGCCGCCAACGTTACAACTGCTGTACCATGCTGATCATCATGCATAACCGGGATTTGCAATTCTTTTGTCAAACGGTCTTCAATTTCGAAACAATGGGGAGATCCAATATCTTCTAATAAGATGCCACCGAAACCTTGAGCTATATGTTTCACTGTTTCCACTACTTCATCTGGATTACTTGTATCTAGCAAAATTGGAACACCGCTAATTTCAGCAAATTGGTCGAATAATACTGCTTTCCCTTCCATTACTGGCATACCAGCTACTGAACCAATGTTGCCTAAACCAAGGATGGCCGTACCATCTGTTACAATCGCCACTGTATTCCCGATACTTGTAAAATAATGTGCTTTTTCTGGGGAACGCTGGATTTCTTGGCAAACACTCGCTACACCTGGTGTATAAATACGACGTAAATCACTCAACGAACGAACATCGATTTTTCTAGTCATATGTATTTTTCCGCCTTCATGTGCTTTCATGACATCATCTGAAACAGCACGAACAGTAATATATTCAAGTTCATTAATAGCTTTAACGATATCTTCTAATTGAGCAAGGTTCTCACAAGTACAAGTAACGTCTCGAACCGTAGATAATGTTCCAATCTTTAGTGTCTTAATATCACCGATATCGCCACCTTGATCACCTATTGCTTTAGCGACTTTAGCTAAATTCCCTGGCTTTGATGGTGTTTCTACTATTAAATTGCGCATGATACTTTGAGTAGACATTCATTTTCCTCCGTCCTGGCTTTATCTTTGATAATTATGACTTTTCTGTGACCATTTGAATTTCATTCTACTACTATGCACTATAAAGGTAAATATTTATAATAAAAGGGGGGCGGAAAGTCATAATTATCTGTAAAATATACACCTGCATTAATTTCATTAATCTATTTTTTATTTTTAAATACAAATATTTCAAGACATTAACTTTTCACTATTCAGATTTGGATGTTCCTCTACAGAAAGGGCTTTCAACTCAAACTTTTCCCGTAGGACTCTGAATAACCTTAATGAAATAATATCGCACGATGGAAATGCGAATGCATTTTCGAGGTCTCACCGTCGAAAGCGTTGCAATGAACAAAATTGGCTATCATTATGTCGTATATTTTATAAGAGCTTTGCTTTATGAAATTGATTCACCTATCTTTGTTTTAAATTTTCTTTTTTCGGGTATGCTTGAGTTATAGTGGATTATGAATCAATTTATGGAAATTTTTATGTTTTTTCTATTCACTTCCTATTACTAATCGTTTATTTCAACATTGAAATATATTCTCTTTGCAACTCGGAATAATTAACCTCCTCAGCTCTACAGAGACCGCTAGCCGCCTTTGTTAGCGGTTCTTTGTTGTGCCCTAAAACACCATATTTCCTTTTTATACTTAACACCCATGTCCCTATTTCCATTTACAATTAATTTATATAGTCTCAATTACATATTCCCATCACTACCTAATATTCTTCCCATAATCTAATCAAAATATTTTGGCATCTTCTAGTAGCAATATGATGACTTTTAACTCAAAGTTTTATATCTATATACATTCCTCTGTGATAACTCAATTTTCTTTATGATCCATACTATTTTTAGTGTTTCAAACTATACGATTAAATATTCTGAAAATTATGTTTTAATATCAATTGGTTGCCTTTATACTATTTATATGGAATATTTTATAATAAATATTAACCTCAAGGATTAATGTAATAAGTAATCAATAAGTACTGTATAACAATATCTACATATTACTTTTATAAAGGAGTGGGAGCATGAAAATAAGTAGCATGATAAAATACTCAATCATTATTGCCATTGTACTTCTTGTGCTAAATGGTTTAAGTATTGGGTATTTGACGAAAAGTATATCCGAACAATCCAACGCCTTAAAAATTGATAAACAAGATGGATCTATCGGTGTGCGTCTGATGAAAAATATCGAAACCAAATCTTCTAATATTCGCACATACGCTGAATCGGGTTCAGATCGCTTTTTAAAGGCTTATGAGGATGAGGATCAGCAATCACTTGACACCGATAAAACAATCAAGCAGCTTAAGCGTGACCACTTACCTGAAGATACGTTAGCACTTGCTGAATATGCGCTTCAACAGTCTACCCATCTAAAACCAATAGAAGAAGAAACTATTGCCCTCATTAAAAAAGGTGAATATGACAAAGCGAAAAAAACACTCTATGGAACAGAATATAGTTTACTTAAAGATAATGTTAGTAACACCATTGCCTCTTTTGATAATAAGCTTTCCGCTTGGACAAGCAATCAAGTAGAGCAAGCAAACTCACAAGTCAAAGTAAGCGTATGGATCATGGTCATATTGCTTATGCTTTTACTTATAAATTTTATGACAATTCTTATTCTTTTATCTAGAAAAATTCGTCCACTATACAGTATGACCCATTTTGCAACAGAAATAGCAGAAGGAAACTTAACATTAGATTTATTAAAACATCGTTCTAAAGATGAAATTGGTCAACTAGCAGAAGCATTTAATCATATGTTCAGTAATTTAAAGAAAATGATTACAACTGTAACTCATACAAGTGAGCATTTAGCCGCTGCTTCCGAGGAGCTTTATGCAAGTACAGATCAAACAAATGCTGCTACTAAACAAGTAAGTGAAGAAATTGATCAACTTGCACATGATACGAATGTGCAAATGCAATATGTTTCTAATGGGACAAATTCAATGAATCTTGTTGCTAGTCAAATCCAATCTGTCGCAGCATCAGCAGCATCAGTAGCTCGATCTGCGGCAACAGCAACCGAAAAAACCGTTTCAGGTGGCACAAATCTTGAAACTTCCGTGAAGCATGTTAAAGCAATCCAAGGTTCGATAGTAGAAACCCAAACCTCTCTTTTGGAATTAGCAAATAGTTCTCAAAAGATAAACACAATGGTAACTGCTATCACGGAAATCTCTGAACAAACAAATTTACTTGCACTAAATGCAGCTATTGAAGCTGCACGTGCTGGTGAACACGGAAAAGGATTTGCAGTTGTTGCTGATGAAGTACGGAAATTAGCTGAAGAGTCCGCACGTTCAGCAAACGAAATACGTCAAACAACTGAGCATATTCATCAAAATATGAAGAATACTGTAGAGCAAATGGAAAATGTAAACGAGAAAGCCCAACTTGGATATGAAAGTATTCGAATTACAGGATCTGCATTCAAAGAGATTTACGAGACTTCTTTATCACTTTCAAATGAAATTCAAGAAGTATCGAATGTAACGGAAGCTATGGCTGTAGCATCTCAAGAAACTGTGGCTTCACTTGATCACGTAAATACCATTTCACAAGATACAACTGACAAAACACAACATATTGCTAGTCTTTCTGAAGAACAATATGCAATACTGGAAGAAATTACAGCATCTACTGAAGAATTAAGTAAAATGGCTGAGTCATTAAGCAATAGTATTCAAGTATTCAAATTATAAAGTGAAAATTCCATCAGTGGGGGGTTTTCTTCATCCCCACTAAAAAAGAACTCAGTTTAATTTCGCCACGTCCTGTGGCAACAACTGAGTGTCCAACATCCTGTTGGACCGAACCAATCGGGATTTTACGGGCAGTTATCCCCCTCCTACCTTCTTGCTTCTCTCTTAATCTTTGAGGTGGGGGTATTACTGCTCGCTAATGCGGGATAATATTTTACAAAAAGAGCACAATTTTTAACAATAATTGCGCTCTTTTTGCATATTAAATTTTCTATTTTTATACAATTAACAAGGATTTTATATATTTATTTGCAATATCATTAGTTCTTTAGTTATAATCATTCGATTATTTAAATAAAATCATACGATTACTAATCTATCAAATTTACCCTTTTTTTTAAGTAGATTGTTTTAATTTTAGTTTTTATCTACAATGAAGTTAACGACATTCGTACGCTATTATCCAACAAAAAAGGAGTGATTTTTGTGAAACAAGCTTTATACTCTGTTTTAGCAGTAGGTGCTGTAGGTGCTGCTACACTGGTTGTTAACGCACATGATGCAGAAGCAAGCACCAATACATATAAGGTCAAAAACGGCGATTCTTTATATGTGATTGCACAAAAATATAATACAACTGTAAGCCAGCTAAAAAAATCGAACAATCTTACTTCCGATATGATTTATGTTGGACAAAATATTAAAACAAACAGTAAGTCTATTACAAAAGTGAGTACTGCTTCTGTTACAAAAAAAACAACCACTACTACAAAACAGTCTAGAACTTACAAAGTAAAATCGGGTGATTATTTAGCAAAAATTGCTGCATATCATAATATTCCAATATCATCGCTTATGAAAGAAAATCATCTTGCAGATGATATGATTTATGTAGGGCAAACTTTGAAAATCCCTGGTACTTCAACCGTAAAAGTTGCTAGTACTACTGACACACGAAATACAAACAAAAGTACAAACAAAAATAGCACTACCAAAAAAACAACCACTACTACATATAAAGTGAAATCCGGTGATTATTTAGCAAAAATTGCTGCTAAATTTAATGTAACTGTTGCTTCAATTCAAAAAAGTAATAATCTTAAAAGCGATTCAATATATGTTGGACAATCATTGAAGATTCCCGGAAGTAGTTTGAACTCTAATTCTAATAGTGCAAATAATACAAGTTCAACAAATAAAACAACAGCACCAGCTCCTTCAAAAGCTACAAAACATACTGTAATTGCTGGTGATACACTATCGATCATTGCAAATCACTACGGAATTACAATTACACAATTAAAATCATGGAATGGCTTAACATCTGATATTATCCGTGTAGGACAAGTATTATCTGTCAAAAAGAGTGGATCAACTAGTCAACAACAAAAGGAAAATACGACATCTGTTTCAAATCCAAACAATGTAGGGCAAGGTTCTTCAAAAGTAGTAAAAGAAGCTTTGAATCTAGCTCTTTCATTTCAAGGGGTACCATATGTTTGGGGTGGATCTTCTCCTAGTGGATTTGATTGCAGCGGCTTTATCTACTATGTATACAGTCACTCAGGATATAGCAATATTGGGCGAACAAGCGCTGCTGATTACGAAGCACGATCATACTACGTTTCATCACCAAAAGCTGGTGATTTAGTATTCTTTAAAGATACGTATAAAAAAGGGATTTCACATTTGGGAATCTATTTAGGAAACGGTCAATTTGTTCACGCAGGTGGCGATTATGTACAGGTTTCTTCTGTTAACGATTCCTACTGGAAAAGCCATTTTGATAGTTATAAACGATTCTATGATCTAACATACTAATTAAAGATGTATCAATGTAACGATCCAGAGACCTTGCCAACCATTCTTGGCAAGGCCTTTTTCTTTTGTAACAATATGTAATATTACAAAACTACATAGATACTATCCTAATAAAATGGCATTGATATAAATATCCTACCTTTCAAATTACGTCATATTCTCTCTGATTTTATGCAAATGAATGTTTTATTTGAAAGAAAATACTACTATTTGGGTTTAATATACTCAATTAAAGTCGTAATCTATGCCATTTGTTACATAACTGTAATATAACTGTAAACGAAATTGCATTGTCTTTTTATCAGATTTTTTATAAAGTTATACTTGTAAACATTACAAATACTAAAACAATCGTTTAATACTATATATACAAAATATTTGAGAATAGTTGGGGGAATTTGATGAATAAGAAAGCATTATTTACAGCAATCGCATCAAGTGCACTAGCATTAACAATTAGCTTTGGACATGTGAAAGCTGCAGAAAACAACGAAGCAACACCTGGAGTTACTGAAAAAACTGAAGTTACAACGGTAGCTGATTCACAAGCAACACAAATTAGTGGAAAATATCACGTTACTGCTAGTTCACTAACTTTACGTGCTGATTCTACTACAAGTTCAAAAGCATTAGCATATATTAGCAAAAACACAACTGTAAATGCAAAATACAAAAAATTTGCTGGTGGCAAAACTTGGTTTAAAGTGACTGTTAACGGTAAAACAGGTTGGATGTCAGCTGCATATCTAAAAAAAGGTTCTGGCGTTAAGAAAACATCTGAAAGTACTGAAACGAGTGATATCGTAAGCACTGCTAAAAACTACCTTGGTATTCCTTATGTATATGGTGGTACAACCCCTTCTGGTTTTGATTGCAGTGGTTTCACTCGCTATGTTTACGCTAAACACGGTATCTCTTTACCACGTACAAGCCGAGCACAACGTGCAGCTGTTAAATATACTAATGACCCACAACCAGGCGACTTAGTATTCTTCAACGTTGGTGGCGGTGCAATTACGCACGTTGCTATTTATGCTGGTAATGGGATGTTAGTTCACGCTGCAGGTGATCACGTTCAATTCCAAACTATGAGTACTTACTGGAAATACTACGTACACAGTTACGGTACAGTACGTTAATCAAATACTCTACACTCAACTATTCATAAAACAATAAATCAAAAACCTAAGTAAATGGCTTCTTCTCCAAAGTCATTTACTTAGGTTTTTTCTATGTACCCTATTTATCTTCTAAATCACATACACTTTCCTCCGAATATAAAAACCGTTTTCTACGCATCGATAATCTGTACACTTACTCTCTCTTACTATTTTTTTATTCTAGTATGTAAAAAAATGAAACAAGATGCAATATTCTATACTTCCGATTATCCCTTTACCCAAAATTTTGCTCTTCCAGCTACTTTAGTTGGTTACCTTTCACTTTACTAGCCACTGATGAAGCTCTACATCGTTTGTTTCTAATATCCCACCATTTATATGTATATTGCTGAGCAAACATCTAATTAGATGTGTTTTTACACGCCTCACTATTCTACAAATTATAAAAACACCCGGCCGTGAATTGTAGTTCATTGACCGGGTGTTTTCTTTGTTGTTTGTTATTATTGAAGTTTTTGTGGATCAGTTGCAGCAGATGGATTATCTTCAGTCTTATTTTTGCTGTCTGTATTATCGTTAACTGAATCTGTAGTTGCATCCGTATTTACATTAGAATTAACACTTTGTTTATCTATAGTTGATGGATCTTCTTCGGTTGTTGTACTTTGACTTCCATCTTTATTATTCGAACTGTTTGTTGATTCTGTTTCTGCATTTGTTGACCCTGGTTCCGTATTCGTTGGCTGGTTATCATCAGCTGAGTCAGATGAGTTTGTAACATCTATCTTCGTAAATTGATAGTCACCATAATCATCAATCACAACTGTGTATACAATTGTTTCTTTTAGTTTATGTTCTTGCTTCGTTTTCTTATCTGTATATACAAATGTTGAATTGACTTCTACAGTTGCATACGCGTCATAGATATTGATTTTTCCAATTGTATGTTGCAGATCTTTGTATTTCTTCTCATCTGTTGAATAACTTTCAACCATTTTTTTGGCTGTATTAATCGCACTGCTTCCAGGCATAATATAGGTTTCATAATAGCTTTGCGATTTATTTTTGATCGCGTATGGGAACAATTCATAGTAACCATCTACATAGTCTTTTATTAGCTTTTTACCTAAGTAAGCCTCTTCTTTGTGATTATCTTCAAAATCTTGATCCTTCTCGATGCTAATTTTAACATCTTTGTTAGACCAAGTTGTAATGAGTGACATAACCTTACTAATTGGAATTGCATAACCAATTTCAGGTTCATCTGTAAGTATAATTGAGTTAATTCCTATTACATTACCTGTTTCTGCATTAATAAGCGGGCCACCACTTGAGCCTGAATGTAAGCGTGCCGTCATTTCATACAATCCATTATAAGTGTATTCATCTGTGAATTCTGCACCAATGCTTGTAATTTTACCTTCAGTTGCAGTACCGCCCTTGTTATTCGGGCTACCAATTGCAATAACTGGTGTATTCACTCTTGCAGATGCAGTATCTAGAACAAGTGGATCTTTTCCGGCTAGTTCAGGTACACGAATTAACGCAACATCCGTCTTTTTCGAAATCCCGATGACTTGCCCTTGGAATTCTTGTCCATGTTCGTTCGTTACAAATACATAAGAGGCATCTTTTGCAACGTGTGCGTTTGTGATAATGTCCCCTTTTTTATCGAATAAAAACCCTGAGCCTTGTTGTAAATCTGTGTAGACTGTATACACTTGCGTTTTTGCATTCGCAATAATAGCAGATGTATCATTTTTCGGCATGATTACATTTGTAGAGTCTTTTGTTGTTGTATCTCCATCATTATTCGATTGGATGGCATTTGTTACGGTTCCTTCTTTAAAACCGGTAGAATCGGTTTCCTTTTTGCTATCAGGATCCTTTTTCTCAGTCGGTTTTTCCGTCGTTGTTTTATGGACATTTTGAACTTTAATGTGATTGTTATCTGTTGCTGCTTTGTCGTTTTTCGCTAGGAGCATATATGCACCCGAAATAACTGCTATGAGCAAAACAATTGAAACAGCTATTCTTTTTATGGATGCTTTCTTAGGTTGATATCGTCGATTATTCGTCATTTCACATCCACTTCCTATCTTCAAAAAATTCTATACTATATATAGACGGATACATCAAACCTAAAGTTTCAAAAAGCATTAATAATCATCTTCTTTATCAATTTTTCACAAAGATTATCATAGCACATATTTCTTAGAATAGAATGAGAAAAATGGATTTTTATTTAGAAAAATTCTCCTTTTATGGTCTACCCCATTTTTGTAATAAGTATGTATGATATTAATTAAATTATTTTTCGGCATTGGCTACATTTTTTAGCTAGTGATGCAGCTTACTTAAGGAATCTTTTTTTGCAATAACTTCGTCTATTGTGTTTTAAAGGAATATTATAAACTATTACTTTTTCAAAAGATTTGTTTGCCCTATTCATTACATCACTTATTTTGAACATATGTGTCCGTAGTATATAATAGGAAGAAATAACATACGAACGTGGAAAGGTTAGATTATGAAGAAGATAGATGTACTAGGGATCCCGGTTGTAGATACGACGAAGAGTGAATTTATTGATCATATTGTGGATGAGATGCAAATCACCGAAAAACCAATTTGTATCGTCACAGCGAATCCCGAAATTATTATGTTAGCAAAAGAAAATACAAATTACGAAAAATGTTTATTGGAATCAAATTATGTAGTTGCAGATGGGATTGGTGTTGTCATCGGTTCTAAAATGCTTGGTACACCATTAAAAGAGCGAATTCCTGGTTATGAACTTGTCCATGATTTTTTGAGAACTGCAAAGGCAGGTCATAACCGCTTCTTCTTTTATGGTGGAAAGCCTGGCATCGCTAAACAAGCAGCTGAAAAGGCGAATTTATTATATCCACATATTAAAATTGTTGGAGTTGCTGATGGCTATGGTGGAGATGGTAACGGAGATGAAGTTGCCAAAAAAGCAGCTGCCTTAAATCCTGATTTTATTTTCGTAGCAACAGGTGCTCCAAAACAAGAAGAGTGGATTGCAGAACACCGAAATCAATTTTCAAATGCAGTCATGATGGGGGTCGGAGGTAGCCTTGATGTACTGTCTGGAAATGTGGATCGTGCTCCTGAGATCTTTATCAAACTGAACCTTGAATGGTTCCACCGCTTAATTACACAGCCGACAAGATTTAAACGTATGTTGAAAATCCCGCAATTTTTATTTGAGGTAAGAAAATCGAAGAAATAATTTATAAAGCTAGCTATGAAGCTGGCTTTTATTTTTAAGGAAAATCTTCATTTTATTTTTAAACAAAGGTAGCTGATAGTCATATTAATATTTTTGAATTCTTGTGTTGCCTACAGCTTTTATATTCATATGACTAAATAGTTTTGAAACATAGTAATTATTTTCTATACCTAAATAATTTCAGCATTCCTCATTTGTTATGTTGCTGTAGCCGTAAGATGCTGCAGCAATATTAACGGATATTTATACTGCCACTACGTTAAAATCTGGTGTAACTGCAACTGTAACTCCAGTAGGTACTACAACAACTAATGTCTTCACACTCATGCACATCCCTCCTAAGTTAAAAAGCTCTCACGCACAAATACATGAGAGCTAGAATTCAAAATAATAATATATATTTAAAAAGAGAATCCAAACGCTATGAAACAAAAAAACTCCTATCTTCCGAAGAAGATAGGAGTCTTTGAATCCGTTCGCCCAATAAGGTAAGAGGAGGGATTTATTAAAGTGAAACTTTGATGCCTGCAGCTGAGATATCAGCTTTGTTGCCAGCTTCATCAGTTAATTTGTAATCATCAGAAGTTAGAGTAACACCTTTAGCAAAGTCATCAGCAGTTAACTCTTTATCAATAACAATTGTTACTTCTTTAGATTTAGCAGTTGTTGCTGTTACTGTAGCTTTAACACCATCTACTTTTTTACCATCAACGTTTACAACATAATCAGTAGCTAAAGCATTTACTTCTTCGCTTAAAGTTACTTTAATAGTTGTTTTACCAGCGTCTGCATTTTTTGCAGGTTCACCAGCAACTGTTGCAATTGTGAAAGTTTCATTTGCAGCTAAACCTGTTGCTGTGAATGTTACACCACCTTGAGTGATTGTACCGTTTCCAGTTGTTAATGCAAATTCATTTGTGCCATCAGAAACTTTATCACCAGCTGCATTAACTGTGTAAGTTGTTGTAGCTGTTGTAGATGTTGCAGCTGCAGCATTTGTTGCTACAACTTTTGTAGTACCAGCAACAGTAGCTTGACCGTCTTTTGCTACTACAGCTGAAGAAGCTTTATCAATCTTAGAAACTTTTGCAGATTGAACAGTTGGTTTTACGTTTTCATTGAATGATTTAGTTGTAGTAAAGTCATCCATAACATTACCATTTGTAGCTTTAACACCAGTTACTTTAACAGTACGGTTACCAGTGTTGTTGTTTGAGCCAGATACAAGTTTAACTGTTGCTACACCATTTGCATTTAGCGATACTGAATCAATTTGAGCACCTGCAACATAGTAGTTTCCTTTGTTTACAACAGTTGAGTTGTCTAATTCTACAGTTGTACCAAAGTCTACTGTAAATGTATCGTTATCTAGAACATTAACATTTGCAGCAGTTAAAACAGGTTTAGAAGCATCTTTATCTGCACCACGAGTGAATGAGAATGCAGCTGTTTTAGCTTCGTTTTTGTTTCCAGCAACATCTGCAAATACATTAGCAGCTAAGTCTACTGTATAAGTAGTATCTTTAACTAATGATGCACCAGCAAATTTAACTTTAGATAATTCAACTGTATATTGAGTTGAAGAACCAGTTACAGGTTTTAAATCTGAAGAATTAAAAGTGATGTCACCAGTAGTAGTTACAAAGTTTTTAACAGCTTTAGCTGGAAGTGTAATTGTACCTGTTGTAGCAGCTAAAGTAGTATCTTCACTAGTAGTGAAAGTTAATACTTGGTTACCATCTTTATTTACAGAAATAGCAGCTGTTGCAGTTGGTTTTACAGTATCAGCAGCAAAGTTCACGATTTGGCTGAATGCTTTACCTTCTTCACCAGTTAAATCTGCATATGATTTGTCTGTCACTGATACATTAGTTAAACCAGATACAGCTGAGTTTAATTCAACGATGTATTTAGTTTTATCAGTTTTATCTTGAGTTACTGATTTCACTGATGAACCAGCTACAGTTAAATCTGCTGCTGTAAATCCTTGAACTTCTTCAGAGAATTTGATTTCGAATTTTTTAGCATTAACAGGAGTTACACTAGTAACTTCTGGAGCTACACCGTCTTTAGCACCTTTTTGAACAGTTACTGTGAATGGTGTTTCAAGAATGTTAGTAGCAAAGTCAGTTTGACCAGCAAATGATACTGTAATATCTTTACCAGCTTCTACATTTGAAGAAAGTACTATTTTAATTGTTGAACCATCTTTAGTCACAGTAGCATCAGTAGTTGGAATTACTGTACCATCTGCTTTTTTAACAACTACAGAGCCAAGGTCATTGATTGGTTCAGAGAAGTTAAATAAGAATGTTGAAGCATTTTCTTTAGTGAAGCCTACATATGTAGGAGCTACTTTATCTTCAACTTTTATAAGCTTAGTAGAAGCTTCTACTTTATCTCCAGCTGTTGTTTTAACTGAATCAGTAACTTTTACTGTGTATTCACCAGTAGTGAATGCTGTAGCGTTAGTAATCACTACTGATTTTTTATCTTCAGAAAGTTTAAGTGTTAAACCAGAAGAAATAGCTGAACCACCTACAGGAGCAACTGTAATATTTGAGATTGTATCTTCATCGATTGATTTGTTGAAAGTAACTTTAATTTGAGCGCCGTTAATCGCTTCTACAGATTTAACTTTAGCGCCGACTTCAACACCGTTTTCATATGCTTTTTCAACACCATTTGCATCTTTGTAAGTGTCGTTTGCTAGATCTGCATTGAAGTAAGTTTTACCTTTGAATTCTTTTAAGCCTTTGTTTTGTTCTGCACCATCGTAAAGTTTACCTTCGAATAATGCTAAACCAACGTTAAGTACACCATCAACATAGTATTTGCTTTGGTAAAGGCCAGTTGCAACGGCTTTTTTACCTTTTACATAGTAAGCTTTGTTGTAAGTACCTGTTGTTACTTTTTTAACACCTTTTACATAGTAAGCATTGTTATAAGTACCTGTTGTTACTTTTTTAACGCCGTTTACATAGTAAGCACCTGCGTAAGTACCTGTTGTTACTTTTTTAACGCCGTTTACATAGTAAGCACCAGCGTATGTACCAGTTGTTACTTTTTTAACACCTTTTACATAGTAAGTGTTTTTGTAAGTGCCAGTTGCTTTAACACCGTTTTTGTAATAACGATTGCTGTAAAGACCAGTGAATTTTTTACCGTCTTTGTAAAGTACTGATTTGTAAGATTTGTAACCTTTGATTGCTTTTTTAGTTTTAGCGTTTACAAGTTTACCGTTTGAAACTTTGTAAGTAGTTTTTGCAGATGCTGTTGTGTCACCAGCAACTACTGCTGTTGTGATTACAGAAGCACCTAGAGCTAGTGCAGCTGCAGATTTAACAAATTTTAATTTGTGGTTTGTCATTTTTTCCATTCTCCTTTATCCGATGAACTATAATTGGATCACCACGATGTGCATTTCATACTCGAAGATATTCCATATATACCCTCTTAGTAATCCTTATCGACTATATTATCATAAAATCTTTGTGTTTTTAATAAATTTAACAGTTTTTTTATCAAAAACATGAATAATAATTAATTGTTACTATTAAATTTATATTTTTTACCTTTTATAATTACAATTAATCCAAATAATATGTATTAAAGTTTGAATATAAGTAAATATGTGGATAATAATTACAGACTTAAAATAAGTCAAATTATATTTTGATAGATTGTAAACTTCCTTGCACAAAAAATTTATAAAAATTTACAATAAAAACTGCCCTTTGTATGTGTATTTTTACTATTTTTCACTTAAAAATATTTGGTATTTATATAGTTCTCATTAACAATCAAATAATACTTATGAATCAAATGTTCGTTTTTTACATAAAAATAGCTGATATTATTCGACAAATTACGACAAATGTTCGTTTTTTACTTTATTTATATCCAAATTAAGGAGATATGTCATATAAAAATATTTTGCGTCATCATTTTATAAACCCTATATAGTTTTAATTTCTTATGCATTCAATATTTTAAACAACCTTGTACCTATTATGTTAATTTGTAACCCCCATATTGCTATGTCCAAAATAATTCAATAAATATATTACGAATAATCAATCGCTAAATAAGCTATAAAACTCATATCAAAAAGGCACTAATCTCTTATAAGATTTGTGCCTTTTTCTTGATGCATTTGTTATTATTTATCTCTGATTAAAAAATACATGTTTAGCAATTATGGATTGAGTGAATATATCAGGTGTTCTTTTAATAGATTTTTATTTTTGAACCGGTGTAGCTTTTTTCACTTCTACAGAAATTTGAATAGCAGTCGCTTTGCTTGAAGAATTATCTTTAGCTGTGTAAGTGATTGTGTAAGTACCTGCTACTGTTGTGTCAATTTTTTCAACAGCTTTGCCTGCTGAATTGATAATTGAAGAAACCACTTCAACAGAATTGCCTAAATGATCTTTTGCAGTTGCTGTTGGTACTGTAAATACTTCACCGTTCTTAATTTTATAAACAGTTTTAGCCCCTTTTTCAAGAGATATTACAGGAGAAGTTTTATCAGTTACAACTTTCCCCTTTTTGTATTCTACTTTTACTCCATTAATTTCGTAGATTCCGTTTGCAGGTACGCCGTTGATATAATATTTACCATTTGGCATTGTGCGGTTAACTTTTTGACCGTTTTCGAAATACACATGGTGATGTTCTCCAGT
This sequence comes from Rummeliibacillus pycnus, assembly GCF_044359855.1. Classification (GTDB taxonomy): domain Bacteria; phylum Bacillota; class Bacilli; order Bacillales_A; family Planococcaceae; genus Rummeliibacillus; species Rummeliibacillus pycnus_A. The sequence continues at coordinate 3,254,067 of NZ_CP132291.1, read as the reverse complement.
GAATGGTTTACCTTCTTTGTAGAATACATGGTGTTTATCTCCAGTGAATGGTTTACCTTGTTTATAGTATACACCTTTAACTGTAGCTGTAGCTTTTACACCTTTTTTGTAATAAGTTTTAGTTACTACCCCAGTAAATAAAGTACCGCCTTTATAGTATTTACCTTTGTAAACACCAGTAAATTTTTTACCGTTTTTATAAAGTACTGATTGATAAGTTTTGAAGCCCGCGATCAACTTATGACTTTTAGAATTTACTAGTTTGCCATGAGATACTTTGCAAGAAGTTTTTGCAGATGCAGTTGTATCAACAGCTACAACTGCAGATGTAATTACAGATGCACCTAAAGCAAATGCAGTGGCAGATTTTATTAATTTTTGTGTGTAGTTTTTCATTGTCCATTCTCCTTTAGATATCGAACTATACAAGGATTACCTTAAAGTGCATTTCGTATGTAAATATTCCATATTCCACCTATCAGCAATCCTTATGGATAATAATACCTCATAAAACATCATTTTATTATTACAAAACGCGGTTTTTTATTAAATACATGTATACTACTACTTACTATTATTATTTTTATATAACTTAAATTTTAAAGCTAGGTTGGTTTTTTCAAATACTTTACAAAAGTTCGTTATTTCTAATATATATGTCAATAAAATTTCATTTTAACAGTCTTGTTAGGACCGCTCTATTTTAAGGGGGGGGAAATTTGATTGTTGATATTTGAAAGGAATAGTTATCGTACTATATTATGTTCTTAAGAAGGATTCTTTGTTTATTCATATGAGTTTCTACTATTATATTAGTGGAAACTATCCTATATAGCATTTTGAAGTTGAATGAATAATTATCATTCAACAAAAAAGCCACCCTATTTGGATGGCTTAATTTATTATTCAACTATTGCAATCATGCCCTGTTCATCATCAATTTCTAAGTGGATGCTTGCTGCATATGGATCAACATTCATTTCTTCCTGTAGGAATATGCGAATTGCCGCTAACATATTCGCAACTCGATAAATGTCTTTTCGACCATTGTAATAAGCTTCTGCAAAGTATCCCTCATCGTCATCGAAATTTAGTTCAATTTCAACGTTTTCAGGCATTACATTAATTTGACGAGCATGGTACACGCATAGAGCGTTTATCAAATTATCTTCTGATATAATTATTGTCTCCATGTGTTGCGTTCCTCATCTCTTCTCTTGTTGCGTTTGAACATTTGGAAGACCTTCATTACGATCATGATTAATGCTAAGATTGCAATGACATTGATAAGTAAACCAAATAAATTACCCATGGCACCCATATGACCTAACATACCGCCAAATAGCATACCTGCTAATCCGCCGACCATCATCCCTTTAAGGAATCCGCCTTTTTTCGTTGTCGGATTTGTTGTATTTGTTTTGTTATTTGTTGATTTATTGTTGAAGCTTGAGTTTTTGTTATCTTGTGTGTTGCTATTTGTATTTGATTTATTATTGAACATTGAATTATTATTTGAACTTCCGTTTGAATTGAATCCACGTTTTCCTGATTTATACCCTTTGGCTTCTGCAGTTATTGTACCATGATGACTATCCATTACAACTGGACCAACAGTCGAGAAAGCAAGTGTTGCTGCAAATAAAGCTGCTGCAAGTTTTTTCAATTAAAATAACCTCCGTTAATAATTGTATGATTTTTTAACTTACTATTATCTTATCATTACATCTAAGATTAATAAAATGAAACGCAAGGGCTACTTTAATTTATTCTTTTTGCAACATTATTTATAGCTTTTTATTTTTTAGTGCTTTTACTAGGTCATTAGATTGTGAGATAAAAGAGGTCATCTCTGTAGATAAAAAGAATTTATCTTGAGCAAAGGAATACAATTCATCAATCTTCTCTATAGAGCCTGAAGAGGTTTCTGCAATGGATTCTAATTCTTGACGGAATGCTACAATTTCATTCATCGCTGCATCTGTTGCAAGATTAATACTCGACATGCTATTAAACAATTCACTTTCAGATGCAGAAATTTTTTCAAAGAATTCACTTGTAAAACGTGTCATTTCTTGTGTTTTAGCAACATCTTCAGATTTTTCTCTAATATCTTTAGCTAGAAGTTCAACCTTATGTGTGATTTCTTGCACTTTTTTATTGATATCAACAAGCGCGCTTTTACTTTGCTCAGCAAGTTTACGAACTTCTTGTGCGACTACAGAAAATCCTTTTCCATGCTCACCTGCTCTTGCTGCTTCGATTGATGCATTTAATGCCAGCAAGTTCGTTTGGTCCGCAATATCTCCAATCATTTTCGTAATTTGAGTAATAGCATTCGTTTCTTTTTGCACATCTTCAATAGACACTTCGAAACCTTCAAAGACATTCTTGACATAATCCATTTGCTGATCCAGTTTGTCCATGTTCTGGTTGCCCTCAACAACAAGTTGAATATTCTTTTCTCCTTGTTCCTCAACAGCAGTTGTAATGGAATGTATATTTTCTGTTTCTGTAACAATTTTTTGGAGATTATCATTAGATGCAAGTATTGATTGTCGTTCATCTTCTAAGGCGTTCTTTATTTCTGTAATTCTTTCGATAAATACACTATCGCCTTTTGCGTTTTTTTCATTTGATTTTTTTAATAAACCTATTAAATCTTCAAGACCAGAAATCACTTTTTCTTTCTCGTTAGTTGTTAATCCCTCAATTTCCTTTGCAACTTCCACTTCATCTACCGGATGCTTAAATAGTTTTTCGAACATAGCTATCTTCCTCCCTTTTCTCCAAAACCTAATAATACGAGTGTTTGATTGATTAATGATTTATTTATTTGTTCACCATAACTACAGAATCCACTTAAATTAGGTAATTGTTCAAGTTGTCGATTTAGCGCTGGGAACAACTGCTGATTTTGAAATTGTAGCTTTCGCAAAATACAGTTACATGCTAGTACACCTTCTAATTTTGAAAATTGAGAAGTCAATTGTTGTAATGTGTGTTCTAATGTTTTGACAGGATCCATTGGTTCTAAAATTTCTACTATAGAATCCAAAAATACTTGGCAATAAAATTGGATGGCCCCATCTGTCATGACTTGGAATGGGGATGCGATGAAAATTTCATCATTGAAACGTCGGCCAATTGGATTGGACATAAAATAATTAGGTAAATCAGCTTCTCGTACACCAAGTTTCTTTGCGTAAACTGTGGCTGCACGTTGTCCATCCATTTCATAAACAATACGTGATTCTGTATCTACCTTTGTGATTTTCATCTTCTTTCCTGTACTTGTGAAAATATTTTCCTTAATCACACTGAATCCCAATGCGGGTTTCATGAAAATAACAACGCCACCCACACTTGAAATATCGTTATTTACACTTACATAAGTAGCTTCAAATTTTGCATCGTCTCCTGCTGTTCCACCAAAAAACGGAAAACCATCCTCATCGAAAATGGAATTTACTATAGATAACATTTTTTCTTCTGCACCTATTAATCCAGTTGGAAAAACGAGTCCAATTCCTTCCTTTTCAGGATGCTTACTTGAGGTTTGAATTCCTACCCCTTGTGCCGCTGTTTTTAGTTGTTGCCGTGCAAATACAGGATACTTTCCAATATCGTTCATTAAGATGGCTCTTACATGTCCAAAGTCTTTTGAAAAACTAATAGCTGAAAGTCCAAACTCTTGAAATCCCTTAGGGCCAATTTCTCCAGTGGTTGTCAATCCTACAACTTGAGCAGAAGGATAGTGATCATTAAATAATTTTGAAACCTCTTCAAATGAATAAACTGTACTTGAAAAAAAGATAACAAGTTCTGGTGTAGGATGTAGTTGACCTGTTATGTCCCGAATTGCTACTTTAATATCATGATTATTACTTGCATAAGTTCGTATCGTATCCAATTTTCATTCTCCTATCAGTCAGTTAGGCTCTAAAAATTCATAAATATTAGAATATATTTATTTTTACAATTACCTATTATACCCTAATTATCGGCAATTTCAGTGACTTTTTTCATATTTTTACATAAAAAAAGAGAGACTCTTAACCTACTTAAGAGTCTCTCAATATTTTACTAACGAATTAGTCGACTTTCACATTACGAACATCTTTTGATTCTTCAACATGTTTTACACTTGATAAATAATTAATGAAGGCATCTGTGTCAATTTCGATAATTTGTTCATTCGTACCTGTTTTAAATGCCGGGAAGTTATCTCCACCACCAGCGATGAAATCATTAATAACTACATTATAGCTTTTAGCTGGATCAATTTTTTCTTCTGTATTTCCAACAAATACATCGACAACACCTTTTGCATTGTAAGTGTAATGTAAGCCTGATACTTCTAAACCGTAACCACCAGTGAATTGTTGATTGATTGCTTCTTTAATGTTAGCACCTGTCATTGTTACAACTTTTAAGTAGTTACCAAATGGTTGAACGGCTTGTGCTTTACCCCATGTGATAACGTTTTTGTCGCCATCTTTTACTGTTGTTAAATCTGCACGAATACCACCTGAATTTGTCATAGCAAAATCAGCTTTGTAGCCATTTGTGTTTGCATCATATAGTTGTGCATCTGTTACAAGGTTTCCTACTGGTGATCCACCTAAAGGATATGCAGCACGATCTTTTGAAATGGATTCGAATGCTGCAGTTGCAATTGGTTTATCTGTAGTTGCTTTTACTAAATCTTTTGCTGTGTTTACAATGTTGTTAACTGATTTAGAAACTTTGTTACTATTAATCTCTTCATCAGTCTTCTTATAGTTATATTTCACTTCAGCCGAAGGTGTTTTTGTAAAGTCTTTTGTTTTTTTGCTTAATGTACCTTCAACTACTGAATATGCTTTACCAAATGATTTTGCTTCAACTATACGTGTGTTCTTATATACGCCATTTGCAAAGTTATGATCATGACCACCAAATACTACGTCTACTGAGTGATTTGGATCAATTTTTTCAAGTTCTTTTAGCATATCAACTGATTGTCCGGCAACTTTGTCTTGTCCTTGCGTTTCAATTGATGTGTCTGCATTGGTGTTATAAGCACCAGAATGTGCAATAACTACAATAGCATTGACACCTTCCTTACGTAGAGCTTTATCGTATTTTGCAATAGCATTTGCTGGATCTGTTACATCAATATTTTCGACATATTTAGATAAAACAACTGTTTTAATATCTGGAGTTACGACACCGATAAAGCCTACTTTTACGCCATTTACTTTTTTCACTGTGTAAGGCTTGAAACCGGGTAATAGTTTCTTAGTTTTTTTATCAACAATATTAGCTGAAAGGACTTCCATATCACTCTTATTTTGTTTATAATCTTTCACTAAATCATAGTTTTGTGTTGCAGTTGTTGGAGCTTGCCCTTTTAAAATACGTTGGAATTCTTCAATACCCTCATCAAATTCGTGATTTCCTAGTGCACCTACTTGGAAATTCATCGCATTTGCTACATTCATAGTTGGTTCATCTTGTAATAAGCTTGAATAAGATGGACTACCACCTACTAGATCACCTGCTTGAATACTTAAAGTGTTTGTAGTAGTAGATTTTAATTTGTTCTTTTTCGCAAATGCTGCTTTCTCTTGTTCAAAGTTATAAGCAAGAGAGGCTGCTCCACCGATTGGCGTGCCATCTGTTGCTTTAAACGATTCACCGATATTACCATGTAAATCATTGATTGCTAGTAATTGAACTGGAACAGTTGTTTCTACCTTTGACGTAGTTGTCTTTGCATACCCCGATACTGGTACCATTAGTAATGCTGCTGCGCCTAAAGTAGCAACTAATTTCTTTTTGAACACATTAACACTCTCCCAAATAATAAGATTCGATACTCTAAATATTCTACGGTCTGACGTCTTACAATTCAATGCATAAAATGAAAAATAATGTAATATAATCACTCTTACTATTATACATGGTATAATTTCATTCTTTCATAGTTTTGAAAGCGTTTTTTTACTATATCTTAAATCATGTAAATGAATTAATTTCATAAATGCTTTTCTAGGCAAAAAACACGCATATTATCTAAATGTACAATCCAATAATTCGGATTATACTTCAAATATACTATTTGTTTAATATGCCGCTACAGATGGCGCTTTCCGCGGGCGAGCGTTGAGCCTCCTCGCTCACTTCGTTCCCTGCGGGGTCTCAACTGTCTCGCTTTCCCGCAGGAGTCGCCATCTTCCGCTACTAGACAATATTCTAATAGATATAGCACAAACAATTCCCTCATTTAGTGTTCGTGTTTTATATCAAAACTTCGAATTACGAAATTGACTAAAATATATACAAATATAAGATTAAAAAAATATAGAACCTAGATTATTCATAGATTTATTCAAAATTGACGAACAAAGTTGATATTATCAGGTGCGGGAAGAGAACCGCTCCAACCTGCAGACAAACAAAAAAAGCCTCCTCACTGTGCTCCGGAGTCTCGTCTAGCTCGTTTTCCCACAGGACATTGAATGAACTTCATTGAATGAACTTCACTGAATGAACATTGCACGAAGAAAATACGCATTTTGAAGGAGTCTCCGCTAATTCCACTTCAACGAAGATAACTATAATAGATTTCCATTATTTTTATCATAAATTTACATCTATTTTTACTTCTTCAGTGCCTAATGGATGGTGTCTACTAATAACTACCTATTGTGAATCGACACCAATGTCGTACAAGATAAATCAAATAAATTAGGTAAAATAATGTTCAAGTTACTTTTATAATGTATCTTTTCTATTAAGCCATAAAAAGATATAGTTATAGTACTGGAGGAGATATTTTGACAACGATGAAAACAGTACAACAACGTTTTGAAGAAAGTGCTTTCTGGCAAACTCTTGGTTTTGAATATGGTCATGCTGAAGACGGTATTGCTGAAATTGCTTTTAATTTCCATGATGATTTAACAAATGTCGTAGGAACCCTACATGGTGGTGTATTTATGGCAGCACTCGACACAGTTATGGGGATTGCAACTCATACACTTGGCTTTGATAAAGTCGTTACAATGCAAATGGAGACTCGATTTTTAAAACCAATTACTGAAGGCCGTATCCAAGCTTTAGGTCGTGTCATCTCACATACCCGTTCAACAGTGATTTTAGAAGGTCGATTATACGACGAAAATCAAGAGCTTGTAGGCTTTGCAACTGCCACGTTTAAAGGATCTAACTAATTCCAATAGGATAAAATATACTTTTACCTACTTAACTCCCTTATACCCTATTACATTTTAATTTTAGATATAGTAGAGGAAATTACGAGGATTTAAGGAGTATTTTGATGAAACAATCGATGAAGAAGAGGAAATTAATATTAGCAGTGCCTATTAAGTCTACACTTAGACTTGTAGGCATTTTTTGTATTAACTTTAAAGTTCAAAACAAAAAAGTGACTCATCTAAATTAACAAGATTCTATTAATCCCTTTGTCAATCATAATGAGTCACTTTTCATTATTTGATGGTTACTTTACTGTATGCACCTTTTTTGTTTTTCGTTTTCGGTTGTACTACTAAGTAATATTTCGTTCCTGATTTTAGCTGTTTGCTTGGTGTGATGATGAGTTTTTTACCAGATGCTAGTTTCAGCGAAATTTTCCGTGATACGCCACCTATTTGCCATAAGTAAACATTCGCATTTTTCATTGTATTCCAGGATAGATTTTTGCTAACTTTTAAACTAATTGATTTTGAAGCTGACCCATTTTCAATGGGAGTTAGTTTGTTATAGTTCTTCAACTGCTTTAGTAAAAAGTCGCTATGGCTCTTTTCAACTTCTTTACCGATTGCTGTTGGCACATCGGGCTTGATGCCTTTTTGGTTAATTTTATAATTTTTAGGTCCAAAGAATTCAGCAATTGTTAGCTTTAAAAAACTGCCATCGCTTAATTCTATCGGTTCTTGCATAACACCTTTACCAAATGTAGTTTGACCGTAAATTTTCGCTAGTTTTAGATCCTTCGCAGCAGCTGCCGTCATCTCAGAAGCACTGGCTGTATACTTATCTGTTAAAATAGATACAGGTGCATTCCATTGCACTTTTTGCTTTATGGCATCGACCCCATACATTTTAGTGCCTTTTAATTTATATAAAAATGCGTGTTTAGCAGTTGGAAAAAGACCAATTACTTCTTGTGCAGAACCTACATAGCCACCTCCATTACTACGAAGGTCGAAAATCCAGTCTTTCATTCCTGGCATTGATTTGATTGCATCCTGAATTTCTTTTGCGCTGCCTTCTGAAAAACTATTTAAGCGAATAAAACCAATCTTCCCTGCAAGTTTTTCCTTTTCTACATTTGGTAAGGAAATCACTTTACGCGTTAATTCTTTATCAAGTGTTGTATTCGTCGAAGATCTGTAGATTGTTAGATTTACTGTTGTATTTTCTTTCCCAATTAATAGTGATAGCGTTGATTCAGCAGACTTCCCCGCAATACTTTTCCCATCAATTTTTGTAATAATATCTCCTACTTTTAATCCACTTTTTGACGCAGGACTCCCCTTAATAATCGATGTGATTTTAAGCCCTTTTTTATTTTCTAGGGTGGTAACTCCTATTCCAACCAACTCCATGTTTATAGAATTCATGAAAGATTGATACTCATCTTTTGTCATATAAATGGAATAGGGATCTAAATGCTTCATCAAATCTTCAATCGTTTTACTATTCAATGCATCGGTTGGTACTTTTGGGTAATAATGCTCTTTTACTATACTTTTCACCTCATTTAATGGCTCTGCTGCATATGCAAATGAAGAAGTAAAGAAGAGCATCATAGCCATTACACTAGCTAAAAAGATTCGGAGTTTTTTCATAGAATCCCTCATTCTGATAATATTTTTACAAACTATTGTACCTTTAAATGATTCAATTTCATATTGCAAAATTCATATAAACTATTAAATACGAACATTTCAACACATTAACTTTTCCCTAATCAAATTTGGATCTTCCACTACAGACGGCGCTATCTGCAAGCTTGGTTTCAATCTCCTCGTCACTACGTTCGATGACACTGAAAAAGTGTAGTAATACAAATATTAATAGTGTATATCAGCTATTGAATGAAGTGGAATTAGCTCCGCTTTCCGTGGGCGAACTGACGAGCCTCCTCGCTTGTGCTCCTGCATCGCTTCGCTAGCTTCGTCGCAGAGAAAATCTCGCTCCGGGGTCTTGTCTAGCTCGTTTTCCCACAGGAGTCTCCGCTAATTCCACTTCAACGAAGATAGCTATACCAAATCTTCATCATAAATTTGAATCCATTTTTACTTTTCTAATGCCCTCCTACGTTCCTTCGTGGCTTTCATCTCTAGCTTTTCCCGTAGGACTATGAATGCGAATTTACACGAAGGAAATGCGAATGCATTTTCGAGGAATCGCCGTCGAAAGCGTTGCAATGAACAAAGTTGGATATCATTAAATAATTGAAAAACCGAAAATGAATTTATGAAATTGATTCAGATGAATATAAATGATGTAAGTTTTGAATTTTTATATAAAGTTAAATCGAACTATGTAAACAAAAAATAATGGATGATATGATCTAACATATTCTTTTAATTCTGGATGAACTATAAATGCCCCTAATTCTATTCGTCATTAAGGGCATCGCATAATTATAGTACATAGCAAAATTAATTATCTAGTGAATCCTCATCCTTGCTATGTATTTGATAATTTATATCATTCGCTTCTTTAATGATTTCGTATTTAAGAAAATTTCTTTGGACACTTGGGGGTATTAACATAAAACTTGAGCGATATTCTAGTCGGAATTTCAAAGCATAAGCGCGATTCATTCGCATTTCAAAGGAACTAAAGCTAACCTCAATATTTAGTGAAGAACCATTTGTAAAAATGATCTTAGTACTTTGGTTTTTATTGCGCTTGTAACTTTTAATATGATTAAGTGCTAGCCAAACACAATCATTCTTTTTTGGAGATCTTGTCGGAAACCAAACAAGTTGATGTTTCAGATTCATAATTACTGGATACATATTAACTTCTCCAAGAATATAACGAGTTCCTTCACTTGCACCTCTTAAACTAGATCCAAAAAAGCGTAAATTTTGATCTAGAAGTTCAACAGGATTCAAATGACATTCTTTTAAATCATCCACTTCAAGTATAGTAGTTTTAAAACCACCAACACCATCGAAATCTGGGAGAAATGCCATTGTATTGTCACTTACTGTATAAATTTCTTCTAACATTATGTAACCCTCCATTTATAATTAGTCTATATGATCAAAAATAGTATACGAACTTAAAGCTAATATATTTGTAGAGGTTTTCTCGAGTTTAGTCCACAATCCGAAGCATTTTATAGTCCACAACAGTCACCTACTTCCATTTTCCCATTAACAGATTACTATAAAAATAAGAACTTTTGTCATATTTATATAATCCATTTATATCATTTTATATCCATATTTTCCAATTGTCAAATAATTCTTTATTTTCAATTTTTAACATTTTTAGTTTGCGTTTTTTTATAATAAATCCCTTTAAATAAACATTTATAGATATTTTCACTGTATTTATAGCATTTATTTTTTTCGTAATTCAACTCTACGCACAGTATAAATACCATGGACTAAAATAGTAATTTTCCTGCATACATTTTCTTTATAAGTTAATTTCAAAAATTCTTTTCCATAAAAAAAATCCACGCTGATTCAACAAATTTAGCGTGGAAAATTTCCGATAATAACCAGCTGTAGCAATGATCAAATTGGTTTACAAATGTATTACTCTATCTTAGACAGTTTAATTTATTTTTCTTTAGTTGGTTTTGTCCGTCATAAAACGGCAATCGCAATCCACCAAATATGCGTAAATAGGATTGCAAAATATATAGCTGTTACTCCGATCACTAGACTTCTAATTAACAGAGAGGGTTGAATGTTTCTCAAAATTCCAATTAATAAAATAGGCATTGAAATTTTTAGTGCATAGAACAATAAAATACTATTCTCATATACCCAATTCATCAATGGATTTGCCTCTGTAATAAGATGATTTCTGATGCCTATGTCAGTAAAGAGTGCATCAGACATACATAATAATAGCAAGCATGTTCCGATTGTTGAAAAATTAATGTTTGAGTTGAACGAAATTTTACCTTCCAGATTTATCAAACCCTTCATTTCAATTATAGTTAACTAAGTCTACGGAAAAAGGGCTGAATATATACTAAATACTTAGAAATTCGCCTTTCGCTCAATAAAAACTAATAAAAAAGGTATCTCATAATAGTCAATTTTGAATGACTTTATGGATACCTTTTTGTTATTAGATTTGATTGTAGTTTATTGTCATAATTATTTTGGCGAAAGTTATCCTATTTTATCGCATCCATGGGTTCCATGGGTTCCATGGGCTCCATGAATTCCATTGGTTCCATTGCCACCATGGGTTCCATTGCCACCATGGGTTCCACGGTCCCGGCCCCCACCATGGATTAAATTGATTAAATCCTCTAAAACGTTCTTCTCGTTCTTCAAATCTTGGAAAACGTTCTTCTCGTTCTTCTCGAAATGGAAACCGTTGCTCTGGAAACCTTTGCATCGGAAACCTTTGCATTGGGAACATCTGTCTACCAAAACCGCCGCCCTGTCCTCTAAAAGGTTGAACCATCTACTTCCTCTCCTTTTCCGAAATTCTTTGTAGTATATGTAAAAGGAATATTATAGATTGGGCTTTGCCTTGGATATATGAAAACAACAACTACCACAATTTTCACCTAATGACAAAAGGTCGCGGCTACTAAGTAGAAGGCTTTATCAACACGAACCTTTTTTAATATAATTTTCGGAATTATTTTAATTTTAAATCACATGGATTTTATACTTGTTTTTTCTTATACTATTTATGTACAACGAACTACATTAATAAAAATAACTATAAGTTTTTAGAACTACGAAAGGTGTTTTTAAATTGAATAATATTAAACAACTATTCCAAAGCGAAGATGGCAATGGAAAACAGAGAGAGCAACTAGTAGGTTATCTTGAGAAAATTTTAACTACAATGGACACATTAAAAGATCCATCTAAAACGACACTTGGTCCAATGCAGGAACGCTCAGCTAACTTTTATCAAGAATTGATGGAAGAACATGGTGTTCCTACTAATGGTACGGGATTAGATACAGTCGTGAATTCATTAACGGACTTAATGAAAGGTCACCCATTCCATACTCATAACTTTGTAACAAACGTATTACCTATGGCAAGTATTCCAGGTATTTTAGGTCTATTTGTTAATTCTCTTTTAAATGGTAATAACTTATGGGATGTTTACGGACCTGCAGCTACAGAATCTGAAGTAAAAGTCATTTCTATGATGTCTAAATTGGTGGGATATGATTATACTAAGAGCTTCGGTTATACAACTTGGGGTGGTCAAGGTGCTGTATTCAGTGGACTTCGCGTAGCTATTGCAAAACAATTCCCACATGCGAAAGAAGAAGGTGTGCCAAATAACCTTTACTGTTTCGCATCTGAAAATGCGCATTATAGTTTATTAAAATCAATTGAAGCAGTAGGTATTGGGAGCAACCATTTAATCCGAGTTAAAGCCGGTAAAGATCATTCAATGGATATGGATGATTTACAAAAACGTTTATCTGAGGTCATCGAAAAAGGTGGTATTCCAGTATATATTGTTGCAACAACTGGGGCTACAGATAGTTTTGCAATTGACAATATTAAAGAGATTAAAGAAATTACAACTGCCTTAGAAAATCGTCATAACTTGAAACCAATTCATATTCACGCTGATTCAGCTTTAGGCGGATTTTATGCATTCTTTAATGATTATGATTTCGCCAAAAACCCACTGCAATTTGAAGATGAAGTTCTTGAAAGCTTAATGGTCATCCGTTCACGTATGCAATACCTATATATGGCTGATTCCTTATGCTTTGACTTCCAAAAACTCGGTCAAACTCCATACTTAACAAGTCTATTCCTATTAAAAGAAGGTAGTGCACTTGGTCTTCTAGATTTAGAAGATTTTGATACTCCATATGTAGGTAACCGTGGATATGGTTCATATCACACAGGCTATACATTAGAATGCTCTCGAATGGGTAGTTCAATTGCAATATATGCTGCTTTAATGGCATTTGGAAAAACTGGCTACCAAGAAATATTAGCGAATTATGTTCGAGTAAATCTAGCATTCCATCACCAATTAGCAGATAAAATACCATCCCTTCAAGTGGTTAATCCAACTAATATCGGGCCAATTACTGCATTCCGTCTATACCCTAATGGTTATAATTGGGATTCAGAACAAGCAGGTACTTATTCAGTTTCTGAAATTGAAAAAATAAATGCATTAAATTCATCTTTATTTGAAGTATTAGGTAAACACCGTGATGACGTGTTCTTTGGAGACACAACACGTATTTGTACTGTTGATGCATCTGACAGCACAGACCGTATTCCAGTTGGGGTAGCAAAATTCTTCTCCATTTCACCTTATACTGAAGTAGAACATATTCCTGCAATGATTGAGTCACTTCTACACTCAATTGAAGAATTGGAGGGTTCAGCCCTTGAAGTTTCTCTCTAAAAATAGACATTCAATGTTATTTAAGTATATTCTATCTTTTATCATTCCGATTGCGATAATTTCAACAATATTCGGTTCTATACTTTATTATACTTGTAACAATATTATCCAATATAAGGTAATGAGTCTTTTTGAAGATAAATTACACCTCGTTTCAAATGAAGTAATGGGGCATATAGATACTTCACTTGTTACGAATGCTGATAATAATGATCAAACACAATATAAAACTCTTTTAAATACGTTAAATATAGCAAAAAAACAGCAAAACATTCAAAATGCCTACGTTCTTTCCCGTTCTAATGGGCAAGAACATATTGTAGCGTTAAGTGGTACAGACAATCATAATGGCGCTTATAAATTTGACCCTAAAATGAATCAAGCAATTGATCAAGGAAAAGTCATGTATAGTGATATTTATAAAGATAAATACGGTGTTCATAAATCTATATTCATCCCTTTTAAAGGGACTGATATCATTTTTGGATTAGATATGGATGCTTCATTTATTTCGCAAATTCAAACACAAGTAATATGGGTTTCAGTAGGTTTAGCATTATTGTTCATTGTTGTAGGTGCAATACTAGCTTACATCATAAGTAAACAAATTATTAAGCCTGTCCTTGCTGTCAACAACTATGTGGATGAAGTCGCAAAAGGTAACTTAGCAGCTAAGCGATTTGAGATTAAAGGTAAAGACGAAATCGCCCAATTATCCTTTGGCGTTTATCATATGGTAGATGATTTAAGAACCATCATTTCACAAATTAGTTCAAATGCTGAGCAAGTAGCGGCTACATCTGAGGAATTATCTGCGGGATCAGAACAAACAAGCGCTTCTATTGAACAAGTTACAGTATCTATGCAAGAAGTGGCAGCTGGTTCTGACAAGCAAACCGACGCTGTTGAAGAAATCGGCGATAACGTCAATACTATTTCGAAAAAGATGAATGACGTAACTAACTACGTAGAACAAGTTAGTACAAAAGCGATTGATACAACCAAAACAGCTGAAAATGGTAAAGATATTATTCAAAACGCTGTAGAAAAAATGAATATAACAACTGACATGATTCATACAACTTCTGAAGTCGTGAATCGTTTAAACAATTACTCAAAAGAAATTGGCCAAATTGTTTCATTAATCACTGAAATTGCAGATCAAACAAACCTGCTTGCACTTAATGCCTCGATAGAAGCTGCACGTGCTGGTGAACATGGTAAAGGATTCGCTGTCGTTGCAGAGGAAGTAAGAAAGCTTGCGGATCAGTCAAGAATTGCCGCAAACGATATTAGTAACCGGATTGATTCAATCAAAGCTGAATCGACAAATGCTGTTGATTCTATGTCTACTAGTTATGAAAATCTACAAGTAAGTGCCGATGCTTTTGATGAAGCAGGTGATGCATTTAATGCAATTTATACATCTGTGTCCAATCTAACTTCTCAAATGACGCAAGTAAGTAATGCCATTGAAGCTATGAATAGTGGCGTTAGCAACATTGCAGAATCAATGGAAGAAGTCAGCGTAATCGTTGTTCAAAATTCTAGTAGCATTCAAAATGTTGCTGCCGCTTCTGAAGAACAAACTGCTAGCATGGAAGAAATCACCGCTTCTTCAAATAACCTAGCAGCCATGGCAGAAGAACTTCGAACATCTGTTAACAAATTTTCAATATAAATAAATACCGAAATTGTAGTATATGGAGTTAAATTTAACACTAGAATACTTATTTCACTAAAGTGTCAAGACCTTGATTTGGGTCTTGGCATTTTTCTTTTGACTTTTTATCCAAGGTCTCAGCAGAATAACTATTCCTTTTAGTTCTATGTCAGATGTTTTGGGAAGTCTTCAGTACAACTAACCACACCTTCCATAAAAAATACCACCTGATTCATCGAATCAGATGGTATTGATTAATCAAAATATATAAAATTGTCTGTGTCAGTCACCGATTATAAATGTCTATATCCTGCAAAATGGTTGCTCCAGTATGATTCATTCACTGAACTTACTTGTACTTTTGTACCACTTGCACTAACAAATTTTCCGTTCCCCATGTAAAGTCCGATATGAGAAATACCAGATTTATATGTATTTTTGAAAAATACTAAATCTCCTACTTTAGGTGAACTAGTTGCTGTTGAGATAGAGTAGAAACCAGCTGCTGTTGTACGGTAAGAAGCAAGCCCAGCATTTTTATATGCATAGTATACAAGTCCACTACAATCGAATCCGCTTGTTGATGCTCCACCGAATACATATGGTACACCTTGTTGAGCTAATGCGATTGATACAGCTTTTTCTAGTTTCGTATCGCCAGATATTGGCGCAACACTATCGCTTACTTTTTTTGTAGATCCTTTAACTTTTAACTTTTGTCCAGCTCTAATGTTTGTTGATTTTAAATTATTCCAGCTCATAAGTGTCTTGTACGATACACCATATTTCTTAGCGATTCCAGATAAAGTATCACCTTTTTTTACTGTGTATGTAGAAGTTGAGGTAGAAGAACTTTTCTTACTAGAGCTAGTTGATGAGCTCTTTTTAACTTTTAATTTTTGTCCAGCTTTAATATTTGTTGATTTTAAATTATTCCAACTCATTAGAGTTTTATATGAAATATGATATCTGGCGCCTATGCTTGATAATGTATCGCCTTTTTTTACTGTATATGTAGTAGTAGCTGCTGATGCAGTTGTTTCTTCACTAATTGTTGAGAATAGCATAATCGAGCTTAATGCCATTGCTGAGATGATGGTTTTTTTCAATTTTCTTAACTCCCTTTGTCTATTACTAATAGAATCTATTATAGAAGAGTTATGTAACAAACTTGTTATAGTAATATCAAAATAATATTACAAAATGAGAGATTATATTACAATAAATAATACTTATTTGCTATTTTTATTATCACAATCTTATAATGTTATCAATTTCACATCTTGCAATACGAATATTTTGAAGAAAAATAACAAAAGATTCGTTGATTACATTTGGAAACGAATCTTTTGCATTTTCTTTTATGAAATGCTTTCCAAATGGTGTTAACATACTTTTTACATTTTAAGTTTATTTTCAGTTTGTATTTTTGGGGCATTTGTATCGCTATAAATGGCTGTATCTTGTAAGTTCGTTTTTGCAAGCATTGCTTTAACTTCATTGTAGGACATGCCTGATTCGGCATTTTTTCGTTTTACTTCATCAATATCCGTCCCTGCTACTGTAAATCCATCACGCTTATAATTGCTCAACTGAACACCTCCATTTCTGTACCCCTTACTATTTCCGCAACGCGTAAAATTATGAGTAAAAATTATTTTGATCGTAAGTATCTTCTTTTGTTTTTTTACTTTTGTCTACTCTGTGATATTCAGAAATTTGAATAACCCGAACATTACTGGTATTCAATTCATGGTAAATCCCTCTATTATCTGTAAACGAAATATATTGGTCACGTTCACTCTGAATAAGTTTTTCCGCTGATTCTTGCGATTCAACAAAGATAAAACGTCTGACATAATGTTCTTGATCAAAAAAATAAGTAACCTTGAATTCTTTCATCGTTCATTTACACCTCAATATGTTCCAATGATTTTGTTTCACTTAGACTTCTATAGGATATCCAACTACTATCACTTGAAACATCATGACTAGTGGTTAAAAAAACTTTTTTGAATTTCATTTTATTTGATGCAAGGTGTACATTACTTTTCCAGAGTATTAATGAAGATTCAATTTGAATGTGACTGAGTAATAATCTTTTTCAGAGAAGTAATGTATGAACTGATTCTAAATCAAAAAACCTAATCTTTTGGAGATTAGGTTTTTTTGATAACTTATTTCATAACCGGAATTATGCTAGCTTTCCCAATGTTTCCTGCTTTATCTTTTGCATATACAGATAGCTTGGTATTTGCTTTTTGTTTTTTAATAGTTACTGAGAAGGTTCCTTTTTTGCTTACGGTACCTGAGCCAATAACAGTTTTGCCCACTTTTACATAGACTTTAGCGCCTACTTCAGCTTTTCCCGTTACTTTAGTTGAAGTTGTTTTCACTTTATTTACTAAAGGAGCTTTTGGTGCTGTTTTATCTACTACTGTAACCTTAGCGGCTTGACTGATATTTCCTGCTTCATCTTCTGCTGTTACAGATAGAATTGTACCTGATTTTTGACTAGCAATTGCTACTGAGAAATTCCCTGTTTTGTCTGCAATTACTGAGCCAATTGTTTTTGTTCCTACTTTGATGCTGACTTTTGATCCAGCTTCTGCTGTTCCAGTTACTTTTTTGTCTTTGTCACTAACTTGTTTGGCAACTGGTTTTGCTGGTGCTGTTTGATCTGTAACAATAATTTTGGTTTCCTTACTCTCATGATCTCCAGCCTTTGCTATTGCGTAAAGAATTGTTCCTGTTTTTAGTTTTTCACTGAGTGTTATAGAAAATGTACCATCAGATTTGGCAACAGTTTCTTTAATGAAATACTGTTTGTCTGTTATTCTTATTTTCACCCCTACATCAGCAGTACCTGTAATTTTCAAGCTTTCTGATGTCACAGTGTTTACTTTTGGAGCATTTGGAGTCACAGTTGGATCTGGTATTGGGCTTGGTTTCACAGGAGTTGTTGGATCTGGCGTTGGACCAGGTGTTGGTGTTGGGTCTGGTGTTGGTGTTGGTTTTGGATCTGGGTTCGGGTCTGGTTTTGGCTCTGGCTTTGGATCTGGTTTCGGATCTGGCTTCGGCTCTGGTGTTGGGTCTGGTTTTGGCTTTGGTTTGTCTGAGCCGCCCTCTAACTCAACAGATACTGAAGCAGATTGTGCATCCTTTGCCGAAATGTTTATTGAATAAACCCCATTAGTGTAATTTTTCGTATTAATGGTTGTTGAAATATTACCATTTGCATCGATTTCGGAATCCTTCCATTGATAATACTGAACTGTTTTATTATCAGCATCCTTTACTTCAAGCAATGGGGTAGTACCTTTTCCCGAATCGTTTCCTTTTAGCACAGTTCCTGAAACCTTAATTATTTTACCTACAACATATTTTCCTGCGTCAGTTTCTACAGTAACTTTTACATTACTATCTGCACTAGCTGGCGAAATAGCACTCAAGAACACAAGTACAGCAATTAAGGCGATGATTAAGTTTTTTTTCACGACATTCACTCCCATCTTGATAAAGAAGAGAGAGACCACAACGAATGTCCTCTCTTCTTTCATTTATTTATTTCACTGTAAATGTTGCTATTTTGCTTGATTCTGCGAGTGGGATTGGTTGATCATTAGTATCTAAGACAAACAACTCAACAGTATATTCGCCACTTTCAAATGAATCTAGCGGGATATCTAATTTGAAACGATTTTTCGCTTTGCCAATAACGTCGCTAGCATTATTTTCTTGGAAGTAAACGACTGCACCATCTTTATCTTTCACTTGGAAAACAGCTTTAGTATTTAATGTAGCTGCTCCTAAGTTTTTAACAATAGTTCTAATGCTAACTACGCGATCTTTTGCAAATGAACTCTCTACATTACCTAATTCATCAGTTACTAATGTTTTTTCAGTATCCACAGTAACTGGATAATTTGAAACATTGAAATATGAAATCTGTTTTTCAGAATCATCACTATCCTTAGCACCGATGATTAATTGGTACTTTCCGCTTTCTGCTAGTTTATCAGGTGTAAATGTACCTTCATATGTTGTACCTTTATCACCTTCGAGATTCGTTACTTTTCCACTTGGACCAACAACCTTTGCTTCCCAGTCAATGGATTTAGAAGCTGATGCAGTAATTACAGCAGGGTTATCTACTGTTACATTACTTTCATTTGAGATTTCTAATGAAGTAACAAATGGATTAGGTTCTTGAACATCTTTATAAATATTAATAGTCTTTTTCGTAATATGCCCAGCAAGGTCGGTTACTTGGAATACAACTTCATTTATCCCTTTCTCTAAATTTAGTTGGACTTTTTGTTCATGAGTTGTTTTTCTCATTACATATGGCTCTTTAAAATCGGTCGTATATTCTTCACTGCCATTTACTAATAAGCGTAGGTCATCAAAGTTGTCGCTTACTGTAACAGTTACTTCTGGATCTGTTGACTTTTTGCTTTCTACAGGGTCCGCAACTTGTGTAATAGGTGCCGATTCTTCATTTCCAACAACTTCAGATTTAGATTTGACTGTAGTGTCTATTTTTTCAGCTGATTCAGCATCTTGGATTGAATCATCATTTACAACTACTTCATTGTCTTTTGTTGCATCATCATCTTTCTCTGGCTCTTTAACTTCTGAGCTTTCCATCGCTACAAAATTATTGTCTGGCAGACCACTTACTGACAATGTCGGCCCTTCTGTATCAATGATGATTTGTCTTCTGAATTCAATTTTATTGCCAACTTTATCAGCACCTTCAAAGTAAATATCATGGACACCATCTTCTGTAAATTTAATCATGGTAGCAAAATCATATTGTTTTGTTACAGGGTTATATACTAATTTGACATCATTTGTTTTATTAGTTAGTTTATCGCCTTTTATTTTCAAGTAATCTACTTCTGAACCATCAGTTACATAACCAGTAACAGGGATGTCACGTGTATCGTAAACTCCTAGAGCTTCAGGTGTATCAGACACAATATATGGAATCGTAGTATCTCCAGGGCTTGATGTCGTTAATCCACCGTGGTTATATGCGTAGTCATAAGCAATTACTTGGATGCTTGTCTTATCTGCCAATTTTCCAACATTCACTCTATAATTACTTTGTGTGCTAGGTTGTAAATTACCTAATAATTTCCCATTTGCATAAACTTCAATAAATTGCAATCCACTACCCTTTTCATCTGTTGCATTGAATGATAGAATCCCCGTCTTCTTACTATATGCTATGCTTGAAACAACAGGTGCTGTATTATCAACGATAATTGGGAACTTCGTTACTTGATTGTCTTTACCAGCAAGATCGACTTGCGTTTTTACTTGGTAATAGTACGTACCATCAGCAGCCTTCTTGTTATTCAAATATCCATCCCATTCTGTGTAAAAAGGTTTGTATGAATAGATAGAGCCATTGCTTTTTCCATTATGATAAGTTTTACGCTGTTCTTTGTCCGTACGGAGTTTTCGTAATACCTTACCACTAGCATCTGTAATTGCGTATTCAACTGTTTTACTATTTCGTAAGAAGGACAACACCGGCGTTACAGTTTCATTTAAACCGTCACCATTTGGTGAAATAGCGATTTTATCTTTACTGTAAGTCTTTTTGAATGGATTGTATCCAAGGTAATATCCTTCATCATCCACCATTCCAGAAACGTTATAATAAGAACCTGTATCATATTTTGTTGCATCTAGAACAGGTGGTTTGTTCCAATCTCCTTTAAAACCTAAATAAGGAACAGAAAGATTTGGATACGCTACATCTTGAGAATCATTTGTAAGGGTGATGAAACCTTCTACGAAGTATCCATTCTTTTGGATTGCTTCTAATGCAGCTTTTGCTTTTGAAAGATCGACTTGAACGGTAATATCTTGAGTTTTGCCTGGGAATATAGTGATATTTTTCTTATCTATTGTTATCTTGGCGTCTTTAACTATTTGTTCTTTTAAAGCATTTACTGCTGCCGTTTCTGAACCAGAAGTCGCATCAGTTAAGACAGATGCATCAACTTTATAAGAAACATTTTCTTTACCAAAATTAGTTGCTTTAACTGTCATATAAAACATATCATCTTTTATTTCTTTTAGTTCAATTTTTCCTTCATGTGTACCTTCTGCTTCAACATAAACAGGAGTAGTAACGGCTGCATTCAGTTGCATCAAACCAGCACCTTGTTGACGTGGAGAATAAGGAAGATTATTATTCGTAGAATCGGTTACAATTTTAGCTGTATTCATCAATAATGTTTTTGCGCGTTTTACTTTGTCTGCTCCTGTCAAATTCGGGAATGCTTCTTGAACTTTCTCTAGTACTAGAGCTGAGCCACCTGATACGTGTGGTGCTGCCATGGAGGTACCACTCATAACACCATATTTATCATCATTTAATGTCGAATAAATTTGTCCACCCGGAGCCGTAATTTCAGGTTTCATCTCAAGGCTTGGTGTAACCCCCCAAGAGCTAAATGATGAAATTTTCCCTGCAGAGCCATTCACCACAGTAGTCATTTTACCTGTGAAATTTACTTTACCTACTCCACCTGCTGCTTTAATCTTTGTTTCTAACATAGTACCATCAGATACCCCTAACGAAACTAATGGAATCGTAGGATTAGTTAGAGCCATACTTACATAATCTCCATGTGCGGCAGTACCTTTGATAATGACACCTGCTGCTCCTGCTGCTTCAGCTTGTTTTTGGATTTCTGTATAGTTCGGATTACTCGCATTTCGAACTGCAAAAACTACTTTCCCTTTTACATTTTTATCCTTATATTCTGCAGGGCTACCATCACCAACATAAACAACATCTTTTTCAGTATCTTTTCCAAATACTTCTAAAGGTAATGGAGAAGATTGCGTTTTATATGCAACTGGAAGTGTTTCATTACCAATCTTCATATTTAGTTGGTCAAGAGTAATTTTCGAATTTTCAATAGATGCAACCGACAATGAATTTGTAGAAAGGCCAGGAGAACCTACAAGTCCGATATCTGGATTTGTAGCTAATGGATTTCCATAATTCGCTCCATATTGAGCTGAGTTACCTGCAGAAATAGACATTAACACACCATTATTAACCGCACGATCAATCGCCTGTTGCTCTAAACTAGTCGAATCAACGAAACCAGCAGTTGATCCTAAACTCATATTCATTACATCTGCTCCAAGGATAATCCCATCATCTATTGCTTTAATATAAATATCACCGAATGTTGATGGCATTGCCTGGTCATTACCAAATACTTTTAACGCCAATAATTGTGCATTGGGAGCGACCCCTTTAATCCCTTTGCCATCTGTTTCATCGCCATTTGCACCAACCGTACCTGCTACGTGCATTCCGTGCATTGAAGCATCTGGACCAAGATCAAGTATTTCGCTATTTTTATCTGCATAGTTGTAGCCATATGGAACTTTATCAGAGTAAAATCTACCAGAAAGATTAGCGTCTTTTACAAGAGTACCAACTTTATCCTTACTTAATTTTATTTTCTTATTCTTATCCAAAACCATATCTTTATGAGTATCATCGATACCCGTATCTATGACCCCTACAACCATCCCTTCGCCATCATAGCCAGCATTCCATGTTTGCATGGCTTCGACCAATTCTTTACTTGATAGCATTTCAGGTTTTTCTGTGGGCCTTTCATACTCATTAACGATACTGACGTCTTTTACGTTATCTAGCTTTTCAAGATCCTCAATATCCCCATATTTTACTTCCCCGCTGACCCCGTTAACCACTGTAGTAAATTGATTTTCAACTTTAAAACTAATATCTTCGTCTTTTACATCTGATATAAATTCATCTTGTTGCTTTTCTACTTTTGATATCAATTCATCTTTTTTAGACTCTTTTAAGTCTTTGAATCTAACTCCTTGCTTGGTAGAGTAAGTAATCGCTGGTTCTCCCTTCAACTCAACAATTACTCTCACTTTGTCACTATCTTTAAAATCCTTTGTAGCTTCACTAATTTTCTCTGTTGCTTCTTTCATTTTTGAAAACTCGTCCAACACGTTGCTTTCTTCCGCTTTTGCAAAATTTGCATTAAACGGAAGACTAGATACGGTCAATAATGAAATCAGACCAGCAATGGCACTCTTTCTTAATCCCCAACTATTTTTCAATCGTATCTCCCCTTTTTTAAAAATTATTAAGTGAAATAAATCTCCCGCTCCTTTCTCATAAATAGAAGAATCTAATAACATCTTATTTTGGTAGTTATTAAAAAATGCTAACTTTTAAGATATTATTAAAAAATTGTGAATATTGTAGAGCTTAGAAGAAGCTAAACTATAAAATATGTAACAATAGAAATTTATCAATTTATACAAAAGAATCACTATTAAAATGAGTCAATTTCATAAATGCTTTTCTAGTAAAAAAATATGAATATTTTCTAAATAAGCAACTCAATAATTCGGATAATATTTCATTCCCTGTATTTACTAGTATGCCGCTCCAGATGGCGCTTTCGTGCTGAGCGAGCGTTGAGCCTCCTCGGAAGCTAAAACATTGTGCTCCTGCATCGCTTCGCTAGCTTCGTCGCAGGACATTGAATGTGCTTCCTTGAATTCGCTCCGCACGAAGAAAATGCGAATGCATTTTCGAGGAGTCACCATCTTCCGCTTCATGGACAATTTTCTAATTGATATGGCATATAACAATGATCCATTTAATGTTCGTGTTTTTTATCAAAACTTTGCATTATGAAATTAATTCAAATAACAAACTTAACTAAGTTACCATTCATCAACATAATCTTTAATGAAACATCAGATACTAACTTCTATAAAACCTTCATAAGTTTTTATATCCCACCAATGCTTAAAATACTTTTATACAAAAACCCCTAATCTCATAGATTAGGGGCACAATATTTTTCAAGACACTTATATTCTGTTAATTGTTCAAACAAACACTAATTTCACGATTGTTTCTGATCAAGGCGACGAATATTTTTCCTTCTTTGTCGTAGCGGTTGTCTCATCGGAATATGATATTACAACATTATAAAACGGAGGAAACGATTATGCATTCCTTATTTCCCTATTTCTTTTTAGGGGTTTCTTTAGCTGCTCCTATTGGGCCAGTAAAGGCTACTTTGCTTAATTTAGGCATTAAAAACGGGTTTTTCCACGCTTGGTTTTTCAGTCTTGGAGCGATCGCCACAGATTTAACGTATATGCTCTTAGTGTACTTTGGCATTGGACGTTTCATAGAATATCCAGTTTTCAAAACCATTTTATGGTCTTTTGGCTGTTTTGTTCTATTGTATACGGGGATTGAGAATTTACTTACAATGCACAAAGTTAAACTTGATTCCAATTTTAAAAAAGTGTTGCGTCTCAGACATTCACTTCTATCAGGATTCCTTATCGCATTATTAAATCCTTTAACAATTCTTTTTTGGCTAGGAATCTATGGCTCCGTTTTGGTAGGTGGATCAGGGAGACTAAGTGGATTGGAAATAGCATTTTATAGTCTATTTATATTGTTGGGTATAATATTGGTGGATTTTATAATGGCAATTTTATCAAGCGGTTCAAGAAAAGTTTTATCTTATAAGTTTTTAAACATCGTATCTGCTTTATCTTCTATTTCTATGATTGGTTTCGGCATTCATTTTGGTATACAAGCATATAAATCGCTATTTTAATTCTCCTCATCGTAAAAGTATTTTAACCGAAAATATAATAAACCTTGCACAGCATAAATTCAGTACTTTTGGAAACCATATCTATATTAATTGAAAAATATATAGAGGTGTTTTTATGGAGAATGCCGATAGAAATGAGGAAAAGGTTAGTATATGGTGTATCACCAGCTTAGCCTCAATTCCTCTTGTTATGACACTTGGAAATTCTATGCTAATTCCCGTTCTCCCCATCTTGGAAAAAAAAGTGGGGATCTCTTCATTTCAATCAAGTATGATAATTACCAGTTATTCAGTGGCAGCCATCCTGCTCATTCCAGTAGCTGGTTATTTATCTGACCGTTTTGGTCGCAAAATAGTCATCCTACCAAGTTTACTTTTCGCGATTATTGGTGGATTAATAGCTGCTTTAGCTTCATGGAAAATGGAAAATCCCTATACAATGATCATTATAGGAAGAATACTGCAAGGTATGGGGGCTGCTGGTGCTATGCCCATTGTTATACCACTCGTTGGCGATTTGTATAATGGTGACGATGAAAAAACAAGCGCCACTCTAGGAATTATCGAAACATCTAACACATTTGGAAAAGTTTTAAGTCCCATTCTCGGTTCAGCTTTTGCCGCCTTTTTATGGTTTCTTCCGTTTTTCTCTATATCAGCATTTAGTTTAATCTCTATTATCTTGATCTTCTTCTTTGTAAAAACACCAAAAGAAAAAGAGCCTCCTGTAGCATTTAAAGAATTTTGGAAAAGGGTCAAAAATACGTTCAAACAAGATGGTAGTTGGCTAATTGTAGTATTTCTAAATGGCATTTTCGTTATGCTAGTACTATTTGGCATGCTATTTTTCCTTTCTGAGCATCTTGAAAAAGGGCATCACATAAAAGGAGTTAAAAAGGGATTTGTTTTAGCAATTCCTTTATTATTGCTGTGTATCGCTTCGTACGTAACTGGAAGGAAAATTAAAGGGAATTTGAAAACAATCAAGGTAATAATCATTATTTGTTTAATCATTGTCTCTGCAAGCATTGTGTTCGTCGGATTTTCAAAGGAAAGTTTAACTCTTTTGTTGATCGTCACAAGTATCGCAGGAATCGCGTTAGGGGCACTCCTTCCAGTGCTCGACGCAATCATTACAGAAAATATTCAAAAAGAAGAGCGCGGTACAGTCACCTCTTTTTACAGCTCCGCTAGATATATTGGTGTTGCAGCTGGCCCTCCTATTATGTCACTCGTGATGGAAAATTATCTAAACACGAGTTATATTGTGGCAGGCGTGTTAGGACTGATTCTGTTATTTTTAGTTCTCAAATATATAAAAGTCGAATCAATCGGTGACTGACCATGAAGGCTAATCTCTAAAAAAATGAAGGGACGGATTCTTTTTAAATGTAGAATCCGTCCTTCAATATCTTTTCATTGATAAAAATTTGTAAATGTTTTTATTTAGCATTTAAGCTAATAAGAATGAGTGTGATTCCTGCAAAGAGGCAAATCATTCTAGTCACAGAAATTTTATCAGCTAGTCCAAATAATGCAATCGCAGTAGTTACAATTAATACAGTTGGCCCTACTAAAGCAAGCATCGTATTAATATAGAAAGCTTTTTCTAAACTATTGAATTTTAGCATAAACAAAGCTGCTGTTACTTCAATACTTCCAGACAGTAGACGCAAAATAACAATAAGAAGAAGCGATTTTTCAATAACTTTCATCATCCAATCTTTATTAAGATTAAGTTTTAAGATCATGCAACTAAAGCTGTTTAATTGCCTTTAAAATATAAATACAGCTTTTATTTTAAGAAAATCGTCAAATTCAATATATGTATGATTGATACGGATTATTTTTGTTATCTCATTATTTTTATTGCAAAATCGCTCATAGAAAAAGCCATCTGATTTAGTAGAGATCAGATGGTTAATGTAGGTTTATTTGCTGTCTAAAATCTTGTAAGCAGATAGGCTATTTGTACAGCTATTCTAGTTTTCTCTTGATGAGCTCAATATATGGTTTTTTGTCATAATCTTGATAAATCCCCAGTGTTAATCTCACTGGATCTCCGAAGAAGAAGCGTTCGTATAGTGTTTGGCGTGTGCCAAAAGGACTCATAGTGGCATCCCATGCTAAGCGGAATAGTTTGACACGGTCTTCTGCATTATTCCCCTTGGATTGAAGGTATTGATCTAAATCCTTTCTAATTGGAGAGTGAAATGCGCTTTCTGTAGGGATGGACATTAGTCCACTTGCTCCTAGCAACTGCACAATTTCTGTAAATCGCGGATATACTTTAGGGTAAATATTAATGGCAATTCTAAGTGTGGTGAAATCCGGTTGCATTAAACCAGATTCATTCACTTTTGCATCTACTTCAGATTTAATCACTAAAGCCTTCAAAGTTTCTAACGCAACCATGATTTCAGCAGCCTTTTCTTGCACATGATGGTAGATTGAAATATTGATTGAATCGATGATGGACAGAACAATACCCAGCATGAATTCGGTTTTTACAATCTGTCGAGATAGAACCTGATGCAATGCAAATGGTTGAAACGAACTTTGGTTAAGATAAGACTGCGCAACATCTATATTGTCATAAAAGAATACACGTTCCCAAGGAACCACGACATTATCAAAAACAACAATCGTATCCATTTCTTCAAAGCGAGAGCTCAATGGATAGTTAAATTTGGAATCTCCTCCAACAAAGGATTCTCTACAAATAAACTTAAGTCCTTTGCTGTTGCTAGGAATGGAGAATGCAAATCCACTCTCATCATCATATGGTTTACCTGCTGATACTAATAGCATTTCATCTGTTATTCCGCCCTGAGTTGCAAGTAAACGAGCTCCTTTTACAACTAATCCTTCATTCGTTCTATCAACAATACTTGCTGAAATAGGCTCTGTTGATCTTTCCCAATAGTTTAAACTTCTATCTACTTGTGGTTCAATAAAAGTATGAGTAAGGGATAAATCATTATCACGGACATATTCATAGTATTTTCTAATATTCTCAGGAAAACAATTCTCCTCTCCTTCCATCAAATGTGCTGAAGCTGCGAGCGTCATTAGCGTCGTATTCATATAATCTGGACTTCTTCCCATCATTCCGTTACTCTCTCTAGCCCACTGCTGTACCATTGCTCTTTTCTTTGCCAGGTCTTCTTTCGTCTTTGGCATTAAAAAGGAAAGCCCTACCGCTTCACCAGTTGTTGGAGATGGATAAGTCATGAGTTCTTTTAATTTTTCATCATGTTGCAAATCGTAAAGACTTGCTTGGCTTTGCATTACCCCCTTAAACGCTGGATGTTCCGAAATATTGCCCGTCACCTGTTTTCCATCGATCCATACATTCGTTTTCAGCTTATTGATCCGATCAATGTATTGCGCTCCTGTAATCGCAGGCATATCTTTCCCCCTTGTTCTTAACAATACAAAATACCAAAATCAGGTATGCATCTAAGTTTATACTATGAAAAATACTGCTGAACGGTGACAATTAGGATGGAGCGTAAGAAAATGATTGAGGAGACTTCTGTCAATCCATTTTAGTTCCAAAACAAAATGCCTCAAATCTCCAAAGAGATAAGAGGCCTAATTAAAATGTAACGAATTGAATGTGGTAGGGATAGTAGTGGATTCTATTCCGCTTCTAATTCCTTATCAAGCATCTCAAAAATCTCATTATAGCTAGGACCAGATTCGGCATTTAGTCTTTTTACTTCATTAATATCCGTTCCAGTCCATGTATACTTTTTTGGCTCATCGATATCTGGCACTTCGTTAGTAGGACCTCCTACATCACTATTCGCAATAATTTCTTTTATTTCATTATATGTTGGTCCAGATTCAGCATTCTGTCTTTTTACTTCCTCAATATCAGTTCCTACGGATGTATATTTCTTGCCACTCATTTACTCACCTCCATTGTGCATCTAACTAGTGTCTTAATCTGCACCTAATTGCTCTTCGAATGTCTCATTTTCTTCATTTTTAGAAGGATGAGGTTCTACTTTTCCCCCTTGTGATTCGTGGATAGACAGACCACCTGATGAGAAAATTGGAGGCTTATTATAATTTACCGGGTGGCTATAAGCTGATGTAGCAGTTCCACCATAATCTGCAACGACCGATTTGATTGCGTTGCTCGTTGTACCTGGATATGTGCCTTTTCCTATAACTTTTTCTACACCTGTTTCAGTCTTCGTAGATTTTTTTAGATTGTCATTATTCATTGAATCACCTCCATATTATGTATTGTTATAATTCCACAAAAGAAAATTTTTATGAGAACGTTTTTCTATTATTGGAAAGGAATTTTAGATTGGATACCATTTTTTATTGATTATGATATGTATTACTTACCTAATTCTAACACCTAGTTATAATTTCCCCTCTTTTTGGAAAGGATGTATTTAGCTTTTAAAGAAGGAGGTGGAAATGATGATTAAGAAGTTATTCGGTGTGGTACTTTTATGTTTCATAGCTTTTGTAGCAGGATCGTATTATACTATGAACAATCCTTCCACTCCTCTCAATGATTGGAATAAAACTAGTGTTGAGTTATTTGCTTCTACACCGGCAACCCTTAATTCGGCATTCGAAGATTTAAAGATTGTCTTAACCACATCACTGGATTTTATTGATAGCAAAATCGAAAACTTACTATCTCAAGAAAAAGACGTTTCTAATAATATAGAAAAAACTCAGCCCAACCATGGTAACCCTTTAGAGAAACCAACTGATGATTTGCAAAAGATCGATGTTGACCATGAAGAGATAGATAAGATGCCTGCGAGAGGCGGGATTGCACTTTGATTAATACCATCCTCTTATTAAAATATAAATACCCTATCCGAAGTAGTTTCAATCTTACGGATGGGGTATTTTTTGTTTCATGAAATTGCTTTTTTGATTACTCTCGAGTTGTTGCCGTTTCTTGCGTTTTTTGATAATTCACTCGCGAATTCAGCCAATTTACTGTTACGTCTTAACTTGAAGTCAATTCAGCGTGTGACTGATATCTCAAAAAACACAAATATTTAACGCTAAAAACTAAATATCATACGTTTTATATAGACTTATTCAGTATTAATTTCTATAATAATTATAAAAACAAAATAAAATACGAACATTAAGGTGATTCTATGAAAAAATATGCGCAAATTTTCCAAGGAACTGCTTTTTCCAGCAAGTCACCTAAGGAAATACAAATTTTAAAAGATTATCTTTTCTGTATTAATGAAGAAGGAATGATTGAAAAAGTTGTAGCACCAGAAGATGAGGCCTATCAGTATTTACTAGATACTTATGCGGATCAAACGAACTTTCATCGTTTAGCTGAAGGAAAATATTTCTTACCTGGTTTTGTTGACTTACATGTCCATGCGCCTCAATGGGCACAATCTGGCACTGCATTAGACATTCCACTTTATGATTGGCTAAATACATATACTTTCCCGCTTGAATCTAAATTTTCAAATCTGGAATTTGCGAAAAACGTCTATCGAGATTTAGTCAGTACCTTACTTGCAAACGGAACAACCACTGCACTTTACTTTGCTACTGTTCATAAAGAAGCTAGTTTACTGTTAGCCGAAATATGCGCTAAAAAAGGACAACGTGGTCTAGTTGGAAAAGTAGTAATGGATGATCCTGAGCAAAACCCTGACTATTATCGTGACTCGGATACTGATAAAGCTTTAAAAGATACAGAGGAATTTATTTTAGCTGTGAAAGAATTAGCAAAATCAGTTAAACAAGGTGTCTATCCAGTCGTTACACCACGCTTTATACCTAGTTGCACTGATGACGCTTTAAAAGGATTAGGAGAACTAGCTGATAAATACGATACTCATGTGCAATCACATTGCAGTGAAAGTGATTGGGCACATGGCTATGTAAAAGAGCGCTTCAATCAGAATGATGCCTTTGCATTGCATGATTTTGGGCTATTACGTGATAAGTCTGTCATGGCACATTGCAATTTTCTAAATGATGATGATGCAAACTTGTTTGCTAAAACAGGGACTGCAATCAGTCATTGTCCTATTTCGAATGCTTATTTTGCCAATAGCGTTATTCCTATTGCTCATTTCCATTCAAAGGGTGTTGAGATTGGTTTAGGATCCGATGTTTCTGGAGGCTTTTCACCTAGTCTTTTTGATAATGTAAGACAAGCCGTGATGTCTTCTAGGATGTTAGAAGATGGTGTCAATCCAAATTTACATGCAGAAGTAAGAGGTTTACCATCTTCTCGTATTACGATTAATGAGGCATTCTATCTTGCAACTGCTGGCGGTGGGGCAAGCTTAAGCTTGCCAATCGGTAAATTAGAAGAAAACTTTGTCTGGGATGTGCAAGTTATTGATACCAAAATAGCGTCTGCAAAACTCCCTATTTACAATGAGGAAGAAGATTTAATAGATATCTTCCAAAAAATCATGTATCTTGTTCGACCAGAAAACATTCGTGAAGTCTGGGTTCAAGGAGAACTTGTTCATTCACGATAAGGCATGGATAAATCTATTTATCTCTGCTCATTTCACGTCCTAAAAAAGATTAAAAACAGCACCTAGTTTCCAAAGAAACTAGGTGCTGTTTATGTGTTGTTACTCAAATATCCCAGTCAATATATATTGGGCCTGTTGTTTTTTGGTCATGCTTTTTATCTCTTTCTTTTGTATTGCGTACGTTTTGATAGGTGTGATGAAATTTGATGTTGATGCTAATGAAATGGCATCTTGATTACTTATAATTACATCATTTGCTTGAAGCCCTTTTACAACTTGATTTTTACCTTTATATGCTACACCCAAAGTAATTGGTTGTTTTTGAACAACTCCATTGGTAGTAAGCTGATATACATATTGTTTATTGCCAGATTTCCACATCGATTTAGAAAAGATAATTGGTACGCCTGATGCTTCATCTACTGTTACTTGCATATTCATATTAGTTCCAACCAACAAAGGCTTTTCTTTTTTGACAGCTGCCATTTGACTTTCTTGATTTTGCGTATCTGTTGTTTGTCCAGATTGGGTCTGTCCATCTTTTTTTCCTTCAACAGATAAAGATTCAGTGTTGCCTGTCTTCTTATTTTTATCAGCACCAGCTTCTTTCACTGCTTCTGAATTTAGCTTAACCAAAAATGAATACATAGGTTCTTTATTTTTCTTTTTATCTTTAATCGGATAAGTAATGACCTTCGAAACGGTCCCTTTGTAAGTTTGATTCGTTAGTTTTGAATACAATTTCACTTGTTGACCATTCATTACTTCTTGGATTTGTTTTGCAGGTAAAATAGCCTTCACAACGGAATTCGTAGAAGCGATTGTCATCATCGGATCTTTTAAATCCGAGTTAATTTTCACTATCTGACCATCAACAGTACTTACAACATTTAAATCAGTTAACTGTTTTTCAACTCTAGATACCTTTGCTTCATTTTCAGTTAAGGCTGCTTCAAGTTTACCCTTTTCTGCTTCTGCCTCTGCAATCTTCTCTTGAACATTTCCTTCAACAATAGATGATAGATTCACATTTACATCTAGTTTAACTTTTTTGTTGTTAGAACTTGTACTAGTCGTATCTGAAGTTGCATTTGTATCGATTTGTTGCAATTGGGAGATTTCTTGGTCAATACTGTCCATTTCACCTTGTAATCGTTTTGCTTCATCTTCTAAATCTGCTTTTCTTTCTTCAACCTTTTGTGAATCGTAAGAGAATAAAGGCGTACCACTTGTCACTACGTCTCCTTCTTTTACTAAGATTTCACCTAAGGAACCTTTTTGACTGTCAAAATACACATGGGTTTCAGTTTCTGGCTGTGTAACACCATTTGTATGTAATATTTTTTTCACATTTCCTTTATTTATTGTTGTCCAATCACTTATATTAATTGTTCGAGCTGCCTTACTATCTTCCTTTAATAAGAGGAAAAGATTACTCCCAACAAAAATAACTACTATTGCAGCAATAAGATACTTGCCCCATTTTTTCAAGTTTCTCATCCCCCTTTAGAAAAAGAATCCTATTTTGATATAAGACATAAAGCTTGCGAAAATCCAATAAAGTAAAAATAAAATGCTGATAGCAATTATTAAAGTCCTTTTACGAACTTCTACTATTCTTGATAAATAGTAATATGAATAGACAATCATAGCGATTCGGAATAATGTAATTTCTCCAAGGAAGTGAATGATCACTTCATTATTCGTCATATATTGTGCAAGAATACCAAATGAGAAAACATTAGAAGTTACATCAATATTTAGCAATAAGAATAATGGAATCTGAATGATCTTTTCAATTAAGAAAATACCAAATATATTCATTTGAGCGATGACTAACTTTCGATAACCACCATTAATAAATGCAAAATAATATAATGCAGTTCCAAAAAGAAATACACATGGAACTAAAATCCCTTGCAACAGTCTTCCAACTAGAAATAATTGTTTTCGTGCCTCAAATGCATGACCGCTAACACTTGATAATTCTTTCGATAACGACTCAGTGCCTATTCCAAATGCTCCACTTACTACATATGCACACATACTTATTACAAAAAGTATCAATATATTTATCTTATAATAAGAATAATCTTCAGCTTCTTGTAACATAGTACGATAATCCTTTGGTTTAAAAATCCCCTTCAATGGCTGTACCTTCAAAGTCATGTTTACTTCTCCTTTTAATCATGATGGCTGTTACTTCAAAATTCTTATCAAGAATGCCATCTCATTTCTGTTGCTGAATTTATCCCTTATGTACTACCAATATTGTGAATTGGATAGATAATTTTCCCTCATGTATAAAACAAAAAGTGTCGATTTTTGGGTAATATATCAAAATAGATAATTTATGTCTGTGTCTTCCCCTCACTTATCTACTTGTGCCATAATCCGAACAAATAATGATTCGTCAATAGAAATATAGAAAGCCCTGTAGAGAGGGTTCTCATAACAGAGCTTTTTTAAATACATTATGTATTTTAGTTGATAGTAACGGTCTCAATTCATTCTTCCCTCTTATTTTAGTAACTTATGGAATGAGTTGTCAACACTCTACTAAGTAAATCCACGTTAAGGATTGTAAAAGTTTGTAAATATTACAAAAAGGAAAAATCAGTTTTAAATTCGTTACTTCTAACGTTTGTAATTCTATGAATTTATAATACTCAACCTGAGCCTGCATTCATAAGTTAAATCTACATCAAATATTTTACTTATAGGTAAAACTTTCAAAACTATCATCATAAAAAAACATTTTTCTACAAATATATATTGAAGCTTCAAAATAATCAGAATATAATTAATTTTATATCACAATAGTGGGGTGAAGTTTTATGGAAGAAATGTTAACGAAAATTAATGCATTGCTATGGAGTCCAGTACTTATTTACGGAATTTTAGTAGTCGGTTTAATTTTTACATTTAGTACAAAATTCATGCAAGTACGCTTCTTTAAAGATATGTTTGTACAGTTGGCGAAAGGTGAAAAATCGTCTTCTGGTGTATCTTCTTTTGAAGCATTATCAATGGCACTAGCAGGACGTATCGGTGTAGGGAATATTGCTGGTACAGCAACAGCAATTGCTTACGGTGGACCTGGCTCCATCTTCTGGATGTGGGTGTTAGGATTTATTGGTGCCGCAACCTCTTATGTCGAATCAACACTTGCTCAAATTTATAAAGATGAGAAAGACGGAATCTACCGTGGTGGACCAGCTTACTATCTTTACAAATTTACACAAAAGAAATGGATTGGCATGATTTTTGCTGTTGTAGGTGTAATCGCCATGGCTGGATTAATGCCTTCTATTCAAGCAAACTCAATTGCGGGTGCGATGAATAATGCTTTCCATATTCCTGCATGGGTATCCGGTGTATTTTTAGTCGTGTTAATTGGTGTCATT
Source organism: Rummeliibacillus pycnus (assembly GCF_044359855.1). GTDB lineage: Bacteria > Bacillota > Bacilli > Bacillales_A > Planococcaceae > Rummeliibacillus > Rummeliibacillus pycnus_A. The sequence continues at coordinate 3,219,173 of NZ_CP132291.1, read as the reverse complement.
ATTATGGGTGGAGTTAAACGTATTGCGACAGCTGCTTCAATTATCGTTCCGTTCATGGCGGGAGTGTATATTTTAATGGCCATTGTCATTATTATCTTAAACTTTGATAAAATTCCTGAAGTTTTTGGTTTGATCTTCTCAAGTGCGTTCGGTCAAGATAAAATGTTCGGAGGGATTTTAGGTGCAGCAATTGCTTGGGGTGTAAAACGTGGTATTTACGCCAATGAAGCAGGACAAGGTACTGGTCCTCATCATTCAGCTGCTGCTGAAGTATCACATCCAGTTAAGCAAGGATTCGTTCAAGCTTTCTCAATTTACTTTGATACTTTCTTAGTATGTACAGCAACAGCGTTTATCATCTTGTTCACAGGAGCTTATAACGTACAAAATGAAAAAACAGGGGAATTTTTAGTAAAAAATATTCCAGGAATAAATCCAGGTGAAGCTTATACGCAAGCAGCAATTGAACAAGCCTTCCCACTTGCAGGATTAGGTTCAGGCTTTATCGCTATCGCGTTATTATTCTTTGCTTTTACTACGATTATGGCTTATTACTATATCGCGGAAACAAACTTAGCCTTTATGATGGAAGGTGCGAAGCTAAAAATTGCGATTCGTATCATGCAAGTAGGATTCTTAGCGCTATTATTCTTTGGTTCAGTAAAAACAGCTGCAACAGCTTGGGCACTAGGGGATACTGGTCTTGGTTTAATGGTATATGTCAACGTAATTGGTTTATTGTTCTTATTAAAGCCAGCTTTGATAGCTTTGAAAGATTACGAAGAACAGAAGAAACAAGGCTTAGACCCTGTTTTTGACCCTCGTAAATTGGGGATTAAAAACGCAGATTATTGGGAAAAGCGTGTAGACGAGATGAACAAATTAAATGTACAATCTAATAACGCCTCACCTTTACGTAAAGAGTCCTAATAGATTAAACACTTTTCATTAAGTGTCATTATTATTATATTTTTCTACTGTAAAATTTGATATTTAACCATTAAGCTTTCTAAGCTTATGTGAAGTATCAGTTTAAAAAGTTAGTAAATTGAGGCCTTGATATCCGTCGGAAATCAAGGCCTTTTTCATTTGATTGGAATGCTAAACTTTTATAAAATGTAACTTTCTTTATGTACTAACTGAAGAAAATGGAATCATTCAAATATTATTTAACCTGCTTTATTTGCTACGAATCAATATGCATTGTAGTTTGTGCAATCTTCTATTAACTTAATAGATTCTTAGAATGAATGTGAGTGAAATCTAGTAATTATGAATTCAATACTTTTGTGATTACTTTATAAAAAGACATAAAATAACTAAATCACGGATTGTCATAACCTAAGAAAAAATACGAAAAAAAAGATTCCAGCCTCTTAAGAGACTGAAACCTACATTGTGGCATGTTGTTCAATATTGTGTGTACCAGACACCGTTACTGTTACTTTTTCCCATGTGTTGGTTTGGTGTTATCGATCGTTTTGAATGTCCAAATAGGTGAGCGTACTTTTCCTTTAAAGTCATCCGTAACATTAACATACCAACTATAGTTTGTACCTTTATTTAATTTTTTCCAATTAACTGAAGCAGTTTTTCCGTTTTTGATATTTTTCACCTTACCAATTTCGTCATTTGTGTAGACGTTTACATCAATCGCATCTGTTGCGACAACTTTTTCTTTTGGTGTTAAATCAGTTTCAATCACGAATTCGTCTTTGCTAGGGTAATCTGTCGTATTATAAAAGTTAAATTTATCTAAGTAAGGAGAATAGGTTTTCATATAGATTTTGTTCTCTACAGGGTTGACTTGAAGTAGACGCATAAAACCTTGTCCGCCTTCAGGACCATCTTGGTAATCAGCTAGCATTTGATATACTTTGCGGTCTGGCGTGCCATCGCTATTATCATCAATTTCATCAACGAGTGTCTCAGCATCATGATAATGGCCAGATAATACGGCAATAACATTCTTATTTGGTACGACTACTTTTTTATAAATTTCATCACCGATCGGGCTCCGATTACCAGACACAAGTAAATATTCATGGAAGTTAAGAATCACTTTACGTTCTGGGTATTGCGCAAGAATTTTATTCATCCAAGCCATGTCTTCCTCATTAACGCCCCACCCCATATAAAGCATGATAAAGTCATTGCCTTTTTCATTAATCAAATCATAGTGACCACGGTTATTCTTGTAAGATGCTCCATAGTAATTTTTTCCTTTGAATCGACTTTCGCCAAAGTATTCACCGTATTTTGTATAGTCTTCTGCTTTATGATTCACATCATGATTCCCTGCTAAGACACCATAAGGTACATTTGCTTGATCAAGTGTTTTCATCGAGTTGTCCGCATTTTGCCATTGATACTCTTGATCCGCATTATCAACTAAGTCTCCTGTATGGAATACATATTTGATATTCATCTCTTGCTTTTTAGATGCGATCCAATCAGTCATTTTGTTATAAATTTGTGGATAGCTTTTAGAATAATATTGCGTATCGGACATCCAAATTAATGAATAATCAAATTGAGTGGTTGCTGCAATTTCATCTTGCACCATTACTTGTACCGTTTTATCTTGTACATATGCATTCCCTTTAACAGTAGCATGGAGTTTAAAGTTTTCACTATTTTCTGCAACCTTCCATTCCTTGACTTCCCATTTTTTAGTATCATAATTCCACACATACATCGAAACTTTACGTCCGATAATTGATTTACCTTCCCAGTTTACTTCTATCTCATCATTGTTATCGACTGCCTTGTCGAGCTTAATTTCAAAACGATGATATGGATATTTTTCGTCCCCGGTTGTTGTGATATATTGACCATCCACCTTTGTTAGTTTGTCTACATCTTTGACAAGCTTTTCTCCTTTTGACGAAATGGTTGTTGGTGGCTCGCGGTCTGCACTGTTTGCAAAGACCGTCATGTGCGATGTTTGATCAGCTTTATATTGGTATCCTCGATTGAATGAAACACTTAACTTATCATTCGTTGGATCGGATACTTTTACTTGAAGTTTCGGTGATAATGATACATCTTTTTCATGATTCTTAGGTGTGATTAATACGGGTGCATAAGGTTGCTCTTCCACTACTTTAAATGTTGTTGTTTTCGTTGCAGTATTTCCAACTTGATCTTTTGCTGTTATCGCAAATGAATGTTCACCTGGTGTTAAATCAGCTGAAGATGTTTTCATCGGTAATGTAATGTCTTTACCATCTAATGTAGCTGTAACTTCTTGCACACCTGCATGTTCATCCTGTGCCTCAGCTTGCAGTGTAAAATCACCTTTATATTCTTTGCCTTCTTCTACAGATGCTGTGATTTTAGGCGCTGTGTTATCAACTAATACTTTAGCCTGCGTTGATTCGTTACCATTTTGAGCAATGAATGTGTGCTCACCGTCTTTTGCAGTTGTTGTATCCCACGCATATGATTTGGCTGCATATTTTTCATCTGGCACCATAAAGTTCACATCTAATACTGGGGACATCCCACTACTATCTCCAACAGAAATTTCCTTCGTTGGATTATTATATTTTGGATCATAAATGACTGTCCCATCTCTTAAAATAAGGCGAATATTCTTTACATAAAAATCATCGCGATTTTCCTCTGAATTTGGATCGAATGGAGACACTTTCGTACCGGAACGAATGGAAATTTTCGTTTCTTTACCTTTTTCAAAGTATTTCGGATCGATTGGAACTGTTAATGTTGTGTAGTCATTGATCGTATCATCAAAAATACGTAAGGCATCATCACCGATTGTAATAGCATTTTTGAAAAATAAATTTGTACTTTTTACATCTACTGCAAAATAGGCTGGATCAGCCATGGTAAATGTTGCATTATTGGTAATATCCTGATCATCTAGAATTAGCTTCGTATCATTATTATTCTTTGAATGAAATGCTTTTAATAATACATTTTTGGATAGTAAAGATTTGTCTTCAACATTTAGTGTAAGACCTTCTGGACGCTTATCTTGAATAATTCCGATTTTCTTTTTATCTGTTGTTGCCATATTCGTCCCATCAGATGCTTCTAAATAGTATTCTAGCGATTCTTTACCAATCAAATTAGCAGAATAGATAGTATATCTAAATAAGCCGTCTGCATGATCTTTTTTTAGATCAACAGAATGATAGGTAGATTCTTGATTATTCTTATAGTACAGACGAGCTGTTTTGACCGTTTGACTGTCTTTAATGTCAAACTTCAATTTAACATCAGTTTGTTCTGATACAGCCTCAGTAATTGATTGGTCTGTAATAACAGGTGCTATGTTGTCTTCTGTAAGCTTTACTCTTTCTTCTGGCATTTGATAAGGAGAGACAGCACCCGGTGTTCCGTTCTCCGTTTTGCTACTATATTTTTTCATGACATTGTCGCCAGGGACTGTTGGAAACTTGTAAAGTATACCTTTGTCTTTTGCTGCATCCATATTTGTACCATTAACATTGTAATAGGCAACTGAAATATCTTGTCCTGTATTTGTAGAAATCGCAATACCTCGATGGCTACCATTTGCCATACCACTGTTATACAGTTTGACGATATTTTTATTTTCAACTAAATTGACACCATAGTTTTGATTGAAATCTGCTACTGTTTTGGACCCATTTTCAGCGTTAATAATCCAATAGACCATTGTCTCGCCTGGGGCTAGTTCAAGATCTTCTTTTTCAGGTGCCCATATGAGGTCCGCTTCTGGTCCTTCAGCGGGATAGCGATAGTGAATTTTATAGTCTTTTAAATTTAAAGTTTTGTCAGAGTTATTGTAAACTTCAATATACTCGTAGCCATCAGAGTTTCCGACATTTGTGGAATCTGGCACAATCTCTGTTACCAACAAATAAGGGACATCTTGTGGATTATAAGGTTCATGTGCAATCTCGACTTTGTATTCGTCTGATGATACAGCGTTCGTTCCATCATAAGCCGTAATTTTGTATGTTAATTCTTTTCCTACTAACTGAGGAGCAGTTAGTTGTGTATGATAATTATTGTCTGCAGATATGGTCATTGGTACTTCTGACCATTCACTTTGTCCATCTAAGCGATACGACAATACGACATTTTTTACGTATACGTCATCTGTCACTTTCGCTTGAAGTTTCAATCCTTCTTCTGCACTTGCTTTAGTAATAGGTATATGGTTAATCGTTGGGGGCGTAGTATCTTTTATGATTTCTCCTTGATTATCAGGGACTTGTCCTTCAATCACTTGCCCTGGTGTTACACCTTCATCCCTTTTTAAAATCTCCATTGTCTGATCTATGCCAGACCATTTATATTGAATACCCACATCCTCTCTGACATCTTCTTTTGAATATTTTGCACTAACAATTTCATTTTTGTATGTATCCGAAACAACAAGAATACGTTCAGCAGCATTTGCCATACCATCTGTTTCAATGGACGTAACTTGGTCTTTCGTTAAATTGGTTTTGTAGTATGCATTGAATTGCTCAAGTGTTGTATCTCGATTGGCGCTATTCTTCACCCAAACGACAATTGTGCTATGTGCTGGCACTTTTTTATCTTCTGTAAATCCCCAATCTGCATCCGCTTTATTCGCAGAAGCTGGATAGCGATAGAGCAACTTATAATCCTTCAGTGAAATTTCTTGATCAGAGTTATTATAGAGTTCAATAAATTCATATCCATCCACATTATTAATATTACCAGTGCTTGGTGTTATTTCAGTTATTAATATGGAAGGTGCTTTTTGTTCTGCATAAGCATGGTCAAACCCTAAATCTTGAAGCCCTAATGAAGAAAAAAGGATCCCTGCTGCTATTGCTGATGTAAACATTTTCTTTTTCTTTGTCATTTTGAACATTACCTCCTTTTAATTTACATCTTCATTATAAAAAATACGTTTTTTGGTAATTTAAAGGAGGCGTTAAGTTATTGTATGAAATTGTAAAAATATATTTTTTGTAGTAATAATGTGTTGTTACACTGCTTACCGCTCAGCTTGCCTTGCACTACTCAGCGATCTACTTGCACCACTCAGGCTCTCTCTTGAACTACTCAGAAGTCTACTTGCAGCACTCAACCTTCTTTCCCATCAAAAAAGCCACACTTGTTATCCAAGTGTGGCCCTCTATTTCAATAAATTATTTACTATTTTTTAATCAATTCAAGATCAACTGGGATAGATTTTGCTACTTTTTCACCTTTAAGTGATTTTACAGCTGTGTCGATTGCGATTTGTCCAATTTCAGTTGGTTTTTGTGCGATTGTTGCACCCATTTTGCCTTGTTTAACTGCTTTTTGAGCATCGTCAGTAGCGTCGAAACCTACTACTTTAATGTCTTTGTGAGCAGCTTCGATTGCTTCAAGAGCACCTAGAGCCATTTCGTCATTGTGTGCGAATACACCTTTGATATCTGGGTTAGATTGAAGAATGTTTTCCATTACTGTTAAACCTTCAGAACGGTTGAAGTTAGCAGTTTGAGATTTTACTACTTTTAAGTCTTTATCAGCTACTTTGTGGAAACCTTCACCACGGTCACGAGCAGCAGATGAACCAGCTACACCTTCAAGTTCAGCAACTTTTGCACCTTTGCCTACTAATTCTTCTAAGTATTGGCCAGCCATTTCGCCACCTTTTACGTTGTCTGATGCGATGTGTGATACAACTTTACCGCCGTCTGAAGAACGGTCAACAGTGATAACAGGAATATTCGCATCATTAGCAGATTGTACTGCTGAAGCAACTGCTTCTGAATCTGTTGGGTTAATGATGATTAAGTCTACTTTTTGTTGGATTAAGTCTTCTACGTCAGAAGCTTGTTTTGAAGCATTGTCTTGTGCATCTACCACTGTTAAATCCACTTTATCTTTTTTCGCTTCTGCTTTTGCACCGTCAGATAGTGTTACGAAGAATGGGTTGTTTAATGTTGAAACTGACATACCAATTTTCATATCATCTGTAGATTTTTTTTCTGCTTTATCAGATGATGAGCTATCACCATTTGGTGACATAGAACACGCGCCTAGTAGTAGTGAAGCTGATAATGCTAAAGTCCAAGATAGTTTTTTCATTGTATTGATACTCTCCTATGCTGTTTTTTTACGGTCAAGAAGTACCGCGATTAATATTACGACACCCTTCACAACTTGTTGGAAGAATGAAGATACCCCAATAAGATTTAAACCATTGTTTAGTACACCAATGATTAACGCACCCACTAATGTACCGAAAATCCAACCGCGACCACCTGTCAACGAAGTACCACCTAGTACAACTGCAGCGATGGCATCAAGTTCATATGATTCACCGGCAGTTGGTTGAGCTGAGTTAAGGCGTGAAGTTAAGATCAAAGCAGATAGTGCTGCAAGCATACCTGTAAGTGAGTAAACAGCGATTGTTACGCGGTCTACATTGATACCTGAAAGACGAGATGCTTCTTCGTTACCACCGATTGCATAAACGCGACGACCAAATGTTGTTTTACGTAAGATAAAGTAAAGAACAAAGAATGCCACGATCATCGTGATAACAGGTACGGGAATTCCTAAGAAATACCCTTTACCGAACATTTGGAAGACCATTGAATCACCAAGGCCTGATACTGGTTTACCATCTGTATAAACAAGTGTTATACCACGATAGATTGTCATTGTTGCTAATGTTGCGATGAATGGCGCAACTTTCCCTTTTGCAATGATGACACCATTGACTGCACCAAGCACTGCTCCTAGCGCTAATCCGATAAGCATTGCTAAAATTGGATCCATACCGCTTGCAAGCATACCAGCACTAATGGCACCAGTTAAGGCTAGGGTTGATCCAACTGATAAATCGATACCGCCAGTTAAGATAACAAAAGTCATCCCGAATGCGATTAACGCACTAACTGATACTTGACGAAGTACGTTGAAAATATTTGTAGCTGTTAAAAAGCTAGGGCTCATAATTGAAATAATGATGATAATTAAAAGGAGTCCTAGTAGTGGTCCAAGTTTTTGGATTAAATCTTTAGATTTGGACAACTTTGTCACCTCCAGTGGCATAAAACATAATTTTTTCTTGCGTCATTTCTTCTTTTGTGACTTCACCAGTGATTTTACCTTCATGCATAACAAGCACTCGATCAGCCATACCGATGACTTCTGGTAACTCTGACGAAATCATTAAAATCGCTACACCCTGTTCTGCAAGGTCATTAATAATTTGATAAATTTCTTTTTTTGCACCGATATCGACACCACGAGTTGGTTCATCTAATATTAAAATTTTCGGTTCATCACCTAACCATTTAGCGATTACAACTTTTTGTTGGTTACCACCACTTAATGATTTTGCTGTTTGTGCAGCACCTGATGTACGAACCCCAAGTTTTTTAATAAGCTTATCTACAAAACTCGTTTCTTTTTTACGATCGATAATACCTAATTTAGATGCTTTATCTAAGTTTGTTAGCATAATATTTTCTTTAATAGAAAAATCAACTACTAACCCTTCTGATTTACGGTCTTCTGTTACATAGCCAATGCCATGTTTTTTTGCTTGAAGTGGATTGGAAATTTTTACTTTTTGACCATCTATGAATATTTCACCTTTGTTCATTTTTCGATAGCCAAACAATGCTTGTGCAACTTCTGTACGACCAGCACCCATCAAACCAGCGATACCAAGCACTTCACCTTTTCGTATCTGGAAGTTAATATCTTGGCAATACCCATTTCTTGTAAGCCCTTTCACTTCGAGCTTAACATCACCGATTATTGCTTTTCGTTCTGGGAATCGGTCACCAAGTTCACGACCAACCATCATTTTGACAATTTCATCGAAAGTTGTTTCTTTAATAATTCGAACACCAACATATTGACCATCTCGCAAAATCGTAATGCGATCACAAATAGCAAAAATCTCTTCCATACGGTGAGAAATATAAACAAAGGAAACACCTTGAGATTGTAGTTTACGAATTGTTTTAAATAACGTTTCAATTTCACGATCTGTTAAGGCTGCTGTCGGTTCATCCATAATGATTACTTTGGCATGCGTTTCAATTGCTTTGGCAATTTCAATAATTTGTTGTTTCCCTACAGATAATTGTCCAGCAGGTGTTTTTACATCAATTGTTAAACCGAGTTGGCTAAGAATACGACTAGCTTCTTTATTCATTTCTTTTGTTTTTAAAATGCCAGATTTGCCAATCGTTTGTTCATTTCCTAAGAATAAATTTTCAGCAACTGTTAGATCAGGTAAAATATTAAGCTCCTGATGGATCACTGCAATCCCCATTGCTTCGGCTTCTTTAGGTGATTTAAAATGAACCTCTTGTCCATTTACTTTAATAATGCCTGCATCTCGCTCATAAATCCCCGTTAAAATTTTCATTAGCGTCGACTTACCAGCTCCATTTTCACCCATTAATGCATGGATTTCTCCATCTGCAAGTGAAAATTGTACATCTTTCAACACGACATTACCGCTAAAGGCTTTATCAATGCCTGTCATTTCAATCATTCGGTCTCACCACCTCGTTAAAATATAACGCCTGATTGCAAAATGATATTTGCAAACGGTGTTGCTTCGCCAGTACGAATAATTACTTTTGCTTTAGATGAAAGTTCCTTTAGTTCCTCGTGGTTAACTGTTTCAATTGGAACGTAAAGAACTTGGTGAACAAGACTGTGTAGTGCCGTATTTTGACCTTCCATCTCTTGTGCAATTACAGCTTTTTCAGCTTTAAAATCATCTAAAACTACTTCTAAAATATCTGCGAAACTAGGTTTTCCTAATGTATAAGCTAAATCTATACAAGGAACGCCATCTGGAATCGGCAAACCACAATCAGCAATAACGATTGTGTCCGTATGACCAATTTTGGCAAAGATTCCAGCAAGCTCGCGATTTAAAATTCCATGCTTTTTCACAATGACTGTCCTCCCAAGCGACTTTCTACCATTTGAAGCGTTGGCATTCCACCTTGAGCTCCAAATTTTTCGACTGATAATGATGCAGCTATGTTGGCAAATCGAACTGCCTCTTTGAGAGATTGTCCAGATGTTACCGCATATGCTAAGGCACCGTTGAATGTGTCACCTGCACCAGTCGTATCAACCGCTTGTGTTTTAAATCCTTCTACGAAAATATGCTCTTTCCCATCAAAATAACGAGCACCATTAGAGCCAAGTGTCACGATTAATTTGTTCGGATATTTTTCTAATGTTTTTTCTAAATCACCTGAGAAAATATCTGCACATTCTGTTTCATTTGGTGTAATATAGCTGATTAACTCCATCCATGATGCATCAAAGTTTTCTGATGGTGCAGGATTTAGCAATACTGGCACACCTAGTTCTTTGCATAGATTTAATGTGTATTGAACCGTTTTTGCTGGTATTTCAAGTTGCAAAATGACCATTTCACTTTGCTCAATAATTTCTTTAGCAGCATCAATTTCTGTTGATGTTACTAAACCATTTGCTCCTGGAACAACAATAATACGATTATCATTTTGATAGAGTAGTATATTGGCAATACCAGTCGCTGCTTTCGTTGTGGTTGATACATATTGTGTATGAATACCTTCAGCCTTTAAATTATTTGTTAATTCTTGGCCAAAGCCATCTTCACCAACTGCACCTACCATATGTAAGTCTGCTCCAAGTCTTGCAGCTGCTACTGCTTGGTTTGCTCCTTTACCACCTGGTACTGTTTCAAAACGATTACCTAAAACCGTCTCACCTTGTTTAGGGAAAATTGTTGTATCAACTACTAAATCCATATTGATACTACCTACCACAGTAATCATGAAATCTCTCCTTATTTCGTAGAACTTCTAACAACTAATGTTGCAGGTAATTCGATTAAATTACTTTCAATTACCTCGTCTTCAATTTTTTTTATGAGCAATTCAGTAGCGACAGTGCCGAGTTTGTAAATATCTTGTGCAACCGTCGTCAATTCTGGTGTTAACAGTTTTCCAATACTGATTCCGTCAAATCCTACTAATTGAAGATCGCCAGGAATCTGGATGCCTAGTGAATGCGCTGCTTTCATCGCTCCAATCGCAGATGCATCACTTGTCGCGAATATACCATCAACTGTTTCATGTGTTTTTAGAAATTCAAATGCTTTATGCTCTGCTTCATCAAAATCAAATAAACTTGTAATGATATCTGTTCTTATATTTGGATAGTGATCTACTGTTTCAATAAAGCCTTTCATTCGATCTTCTGCAACATCTAATCCTATGGGACCTCGCATACAAAGTATGTGTTTGCATCCTCTTCCTATTAAATATTCCGTTGCAATTTTAGCTCCATCAACATTTTTTGTTGTCACAGTCGGTATGGACGGATCTAATCGTCTGTCGAGAGCAACAATCGGTAATTGAATATTACGATAATAGTCCGCTTCTAGTTGATTCGTCGTCACAATAAATCCCGCAGCATACTTTTGCTGCAATGATTCTATATAATGAATTTCTTTTTCTTTCTGTTCTCCCGAATTACACAGCACAACAGTATAGCCATTTGCAAACGCTGTATCTTCTACAGCTCTAGCTAACTCAGGAAAAAATGGGTTGGTAATGTCCGGTACAAGTAAACCAATGATATTAGTCTTTTTTGTGCTTAATGATCGAGCGAGCTGATTTGGCTTATAATCTAACTCTGCTATCGCCTTTTCAATTACTTGCTTCGCCTCTTCACTAACATAGCCTTTTCCATTCAAATACCTGGAGACAGTAGCAACAGAAACGCCTGCACGTTTCCCTACATCCTTAATTGTTACCATATTTCTCCTCCTTCACGGCTGTGTGTAACCGATTACACATTAATATACTGAAATCCCCCTAATATGTCAACACAATAAGAGAATTATGTCATACTAAATGTTATTTTTTTCATAAGAGAGGTAGAGTTTCCGTTTTATATTTTAGTATTAATGGTAATTAGGGTGTATATTTAGAGGATTTTATTAAAAAAATTTTCTTAATTCATATTAATGAATGAAATTCTATTTAATAAGGATATACTATTCACTTATTAGTACACATTAATATAATTAAAAGTAAAATAGGCTTCTCTAGTGGGAAATGAGTTGCATTGATTTCTTTTTTATTCGCTCTTTCTTGGGGTTTATTCGCTTTCTCTCGGGGTTTATTCGCTTTCTCTCGGGGTTTATTCGCTTTCTCTCGGGGTTTATTCGCTTTCTCTCGGGGTTTATTCGCTTTCTCTCGGGGTTTATTCGCTCTTTCCGCTTGCTCATTCGCTCTATTTGAAATTGTATTCGCTATCTCAACCATTTACGTCATCGTACCAAGTGGGATTTATTCACCATAGATATATTTTTATCAAAAACATCAAAAAATCACCAACTGATTCCTAATTCATCAGATGGTGATTTTAGTTTTTTATTTCTTCACATCTACAATTCTACCTTCTACTTTTGGTTGAATAGTTTTCAGGTTTGTTAGATGTTCTGCTAGGTTCTCCCAATCTGATAATCCTAGGTCTGTTACGCGGCCTTCTGCATATGCTTTGGCGAAAACTGTGAAGCCGTCTCCACCTTTTGCGGTGAAGGCATTTGTCGCAACTTTGTAGGTTTGATTATCTTGAATAGGCGTGTAGTTACCATTTGCGTCTTTGTATGAGATGGAAACTACTCGCTCACCTGCTGGTTTGGATGAATCAAATTCTACTTTAGCTCCAGATACATGTAGGAATCCGCCATTTTCTTTTGGATATGATTTGAGGCTGGTTTCAAATGCTTCTTTTAACTCAGCACCAGTTAATGACATCGTTGCAAGTGTGTTACCGAATGGTAGAACAGTGATTACTTCACCCACTGTAATATCACCAGCAGGAATAGCTGATCGAATACCTCCACCATTTTGCATTGCCATTACAATATCTTTATCATACGTTTTTGCTTTTGCAAGCATACCATCTGTAATGATGTTACCTAGAGCTGTTTCACTATTTCGTACGCTAATGCCGTTACCTTCTGCATCAACTCTTGGGTTAGTGAGTTCACTTTCTGCTTTCGCTCCAATGGATTTACCAGAAACCGCCTTCAATTTTTCAGAGTAATCTTTCAGCATCGCAGCAGCTTCTGGATCTTCTGGTAAATCAGCTGTCTTGATCAACTTGCCATCTGATTTCACTACTTTACCAGCATAATCGAACTCAACATCTACTGTTCCTAAAAAGTCGCTATATTGATAAGCTTGAACGATGACTGTTGGATCTTTTGCTTTATTGTCGTTGTCTTTTTCAACAACCACAGGTTTATCCAGTTGTGTATGGCTATGTCCGCCAACGATTACATCAATCCCTTTTACAGATGCAGCTAATGTTAGATCGTTATCGACTGCTGGGTTATCATCATAACCAATATGTGTTAATGCAATAATTTTGTCGACACCTTTACCTTCGAATGCCTTTACTGCTTTTTTAGCTTCCGCTATATAGTTTTCAAAAACAATGCTTCCAGGGCTTGAGATATCTTTCGTCTCAGCTGTTGTTAATCCGAAGATACCTACTTTTTCACCGTTAATGTCTTTAATGATTCCATTGTAGATTTTGCCTTTCTCAGGGTTACTTGAGATTAGATCCGTGAATAAACCTGTAAAACGTGCATCCGCTGAAAAGTTCACATTGGCACTAACAAATGGGAAGTTTGCTCCTTTGATGAAATCGGCAAGTGCTTGGTGCCCTTCTGGACTTGAGCCTAAATCAAACTCATGGTTACCAAAAGTCATAGCATCATAGCCCAATGCGTTCATAAACTTAAGATCTGCTTGTCCTTTAAATTCATTGAAATACAGTGTACCGCTAAATACGTCACCTGCATCTAGTAGCAATGAATTTGGCTTTTCGGCTCTGACATTTTTGATAGCGGTTGTTCTTTTTGCAATATTATCTAAATGAGCATGTGTGTCATTTGTATGCATTACAGATAATGTAAAGTCTTCCTTCTTGCCATCCACTACTTTAATTTCATTGCCTTCAGGTGTTTTGATTGTGCCATTTGCAAGTTTTGAATCTTTATACCAAAGCTTATTGAATTGGACAACACCCTTATTCAGAGTGGATCCATTATAGAGTTTATCTTGATAAAGCACTAGACCTTTGTTTAATTTAGCACCGTCATAAAGTTTACCTTTATAAACAACTTTGCCTTTGTTCAAAGATGCCCCGTTATATAATTTATCTTTGTAAACTGCGAGGCCTTTATTGACCTTACCTTTTACATAATACTTCCCTGATTTCGAATCGATACCTGTAAATACCTTACCCTTCACATAGTAGATTTCTTTATATTTACCTGTTCCTTTTTTGCCATTTTTATAATATATATTACCTTTTATACCCGTATATAATTTGCCATTTTTATAAAGTTTGCTATTAAATGATTTGAACCCTTTCACAACTTTACCAGTTGCTTTGTCGACAAGTTTACCATGTGAAATTTTATAACTCGATGCCGCATCCGCTTCTACTTGTGTCGTACTTACAGCTCCTAATATTACAGCACTCCCTAAAACTAACGATGCCACCGGTTTAACAAACCTCAAATTATACTTTCCCACTTGACCATCCTCCTGGAATATCATTTAATAATGAAACTACCAGTTTCACTAATATATTACATTATAGATAAATATATATATATTATCCAATGGATTGATAGAATATTTGCAATATATTTAAATGCGAATCAATTTCATAATGCAAAATCCATATAAAATATACGAATATTTAATGATATTTAATATTGTTATTGCAACGCTTTCGACAGCGAGTTCTCGAAAATGGATTTATGAAGTTGATTCATTTTCGATTTCATATATGCTTTTCTAGTTAAAAATATATATCTGCTTGAATGAAGTGGAATTAGCTCCGCTTTCCGTGGGCGAACTGACGAGCCTCCTCGCTTGTGCTCCTGCATCGCTTCGCTAGCTTCGTCGCAGAGAAAATCTCGCTGCGGGGTCTCGTCTAGCTCGTTTTCCCACAGGAGTGTCCGCTAATTCCACTTCAACGAAGATAAATATACTGGATTTTCTCATAAATTTACATCTATTTTTACTTTTTCAATGTTCTCCTTACTTTCCCTCAGGACTATGAATTGACCTCTCAGAATTAACTTAGCACGACAGAAATGCGAATGCATTTTCGAGGACTCGCCATCTTCCGCTTCATAGACAATTTTCTACTAGATATGGCATATAACAATGACCCATTTAATGTTCGTTTTTTTATCAAACCATTGAATTATAAAATCAATTCATATTCATAAATAATTAGAGTTGAAGTGGAAAGACTAAATTATAGTGAATTTTGTGAGTGACAAACACCACTTCAGTAGGAGGTAAAATATTGAAAATATTTTTGAATTGTGCAGTATTAATCATGGCTTTTTTCTTATTATTCTCCGAACCAACAATTAACGATTCGTCACTGGACTTAGTATCTGCATCGACTTCAATAAATCCGAAGATTACTATTAAGAATTATAAAAATAACAAAAACTTTCAGTATGCAGTCATTAGTGGAAAGAAATACGATGCAGCTAATAATCAAATGTTGAAATATATAGCAAGTATCTATGAAGCTGATCAAAAATTTAAAAAGGAAAATTCTAAATATGCGTCCTATAGCATCAGCAAAGTGAAGTTCAATCAGGATAATAAAATCAGCATTTCTTATATTAATGCATTTTATCTAGGCGGGGCACATGATGATGTCATAATGACGGTATTCAATTTTTATAAAGGTAAAAACATTACATTACAAAAAGCATTCAAAAATTCAAAAGCCTATTTCGAAGCAAATAAATATGTAAAAAATTATGTTCTAAATCATCCTCATCAATATCCATTAGCAACTCAATATACTAATATATATAATCACCAATTCTATTGGACACTAAAAGGTATCAACGTTGTGTTCGATCCTTATGAATTAGATTCTTTTGCATCGGGTTTTAAATATGTACCTGTTCTACAAAGGTATTTAAAGTACTAAATTTGCACATTCTAAAATCCTAAATCAGATATTTAAAATAAAACGATAAAGAACTCTGTAGAAAAATTCTATAGAGTTCTTTATCGTTTTATTAAATTTCTTACACATCTTTAACAATCTTTAACACCACCTTAATATTCCATTAATAGTTATTATGTGTAATTATTGATAGAAGGCTATTAATCTTTTAGGAGGAATATTGAATGATGAATAAGAGATTTGTTAAAAAAGGAGCTGCAGCGGCACTAGCACTAGCCATTGCTATTCCAGCTATTACACCTACTCAAGCAGCTGCTAAGGAACAATTGAAGATTGAATCTGTTCAGTTCAATGGGATGAAAGCCCCGTCAACTATTGATCAAATGGTAAAAACATACACAACTGCTTCAGTTAATGTTAAATATAATAACGGAAAAGTTAAAACTTTCCCTCTTTCTTATAAACAATTATTTAAATCTGAAGATAAAGTAGCAACCGCAAAAGGAGAAAAGATACCAGCAGGTACGCCAATTGATGTGAATGGAAATCCAATCAAAGATCCTAGCAGCACAAACGGAAAATACTTTATTTCAGATTCACCGGATTCAAATAGCATTTTAAATCCTATCAACGGAAAACTTTTCATGGTTACACATTATGAATATCAAACAGTTGGTGCTGATGGGCAATCAACTTATGGTTTGGTTCCTGCTTCTATGTCTTTAACGGAGTTGGATCAAAATAAGAAAACGGGTGAACTTACACCGAAAAAAGTAAGTAAGATTGACTTTTCTTCTGTGAACGGTCTTTGGATTCCTTGTAACGGATCTTTATCACCATGGAATACACATTTAGGTTCGGAGGAATACGAACCAGATGCACGTACATTTGAAAGTGATCCAAAATCAAGCGCAAGAACTTGGACAGAAAGTTTTGCTAAATTTTATTTTGGAGATGCAAAGAAAGCAAATCCTTATTTCTATGGTTACTCACCTGAAATTACAGTGAATAAAAACGGTGATACATCTGTTGTGAAACATTACAGCACAGGCCGTTTCTCTCACGAACTCATGAAAGTAATGCCTGATAACAAAACTGTATTCTTCGGTGACGATGGTGGTAATACAGGGATGTTTATGTATGTAGCAGATAACGAAAAAGATTTATCAGCTGGTACATTATACGCAGCTAAATTTAAACAAACGGGAATTGAAAACGGTGGTTCTGGAGATTTACAATGGATTAATCTTGGCCATGCTACCGATAAAGAAGTGAAAGATATTATCGATAGCGGTATTAAATTCAGTGATATTTTTGAAACATCTGATACTCCTGCACCAGGTTTCACAGCTATCAAAACATATGCAAGTAAAAAAGTAGAATATTTAAAAGTGAAACCAGGTAAAGAAAAAGCAGCAGCTTTCCTTGAATCACGCCGTTACGCTGCAATCCTTGGTGCAACGACTGAGTTTAATAAAATGGAAGGTGTAACGCTAAACGCGAAAGATAGCAAAGTATACATCGCTATTTCCTATCAAGAAGGAAGTATGGAAAAGGATGCAACAGGAAAAGATCCAGCAGACCATATTCAATTACCAAAAATTAAATCTGGCGTCACCTATCAATTAGACTTAAATAAAGGTCAAAAAGATAGCAAAGGTACAGCAATTAATAGTTCATATGTAGCTGCATCTATGTCAGGGCTTGTAGTTGGTGAAGACCTTCCTGCAGCTGATTCATATGGTAATACAGCAACTGTGGACAAAGTAGCAAATCCAGATAACTTAAGCTATTCTGAAGCAATGAGAACACTATTTATTGGTGAAGACAGTGGTATGCATACGAATAACTATGTATGGGCTTATAATGTAGATACGAAGAAACTGGATCGAGTTTTATCTACACCAGCAGGAGCCGAATCAACTGGTTTATTCGCAGCAGATAATCGCAATGATTTCGCCTATATCCTAAGTAATTTCCAACACCCTGGTGATGAACTTGATACAAAATCAATTACAGCGGTGAATAAAGATGAACTCGAAAAAGCAATTGATACACAAATCGGTATAAACAAAACAGGTGGCATTGGCTATATCTCTGGTCTACCTTCTTTGGTGAAAATGCCAGATTTCGCACCACCTAAAACACCGACAGTTAAAAGAGTAACGCAAAAAACTACATCTATCACTGGCAAAACAGAAGCAAATGCAACAGTATTCATCTATAACGGCAATAAGTTACTAGGAAAAACAGTTGCGAATTCAAAAGGCGACTATAAAGTGAAAATCAAAGCTCAAAAGAAAGGCACTACATTAAAAGTAGTTGCTCAAGATCAAGCTGGTAACAAAAGTAACGGTACTGCCATTAAAGTAAGTAAATAGAATTGAAATTGAAAGAGGCTACGAAATGATTCGTAGCCTCTTTTCATTTCCTTAATAGACTCATTTAGGACTTAAATTATGTCGGTTCGTGTATTGCCTCAATTATGACTCTTCTAACAAACTAAAACCTTCTAATAGATTTTTCTATTAGAAGGTTTTTAGTTTAAGTTTGAATATTCGTATTCTCTGAATAACGATATTCTTTAAAGTTAATTACTGCTTTTATAGATATCGGATGCATTGGCCAACCGAATGAGTCTGTATGAAGGTGATACAATTTTTTACCGGTATCCTCCATATATTTTAGAATGGGATAGTTCGCATTGAACCATGTTCCTTCCTCCCCCCATGCGGCAATAATCATATCTGTTTCATCAATAGATTGCTTAACAATTTCTATATTTTGCGGAATTGAACGAACATCCACAGCCAACAGTTTCTTTGAGGTTGGCGTTCGTAGAGAAAATAGGTTTACGATAACAATCGAACCATACCCATTATAAGAAGCAATTTTAATACATTTATCAGTGGTTTGATCACAATTCTCCAATTCTACTGTATTTGGATTCAGCAGAATAAACAAACACACTGGCAAACTCTCATCCCAAGTGCAAATAAGTTTTAATCGATGCTGCTTTGATTCATCAAACATTACTCTTACATTCTCATTAGGTTTCCACGGTCTCATCATCATCATTAACCACTCCATTTATGCAGTTATTCTAAAATGTTTTCAATCCCTATATAACATTCCTTATATTTTCCATAAGAGACTTTGTATTTGAAGTATTAATGGACTATAAACGATTCATATGACTAATTGATAAATACGTTAGTTTTACTTTTAAATTACTGGTCTCCCCTAACGCTTCACCTCCTACCCCATTCAGCATATTTTTACTATTTTCATGCTTGGTTTTATTATTATCCAATAATTCAAACTGAAATTCTACAAATATTTTTTCTTTTTAAAATATTTATTTATGGAATCGATTTCATAATTCCATTTTCGGTTTTTACATACGACAACCACATGATAAAACAAAAAAAGGACAAAGAAGTCCTCTTTAAAAAACTTCTTTGTCCTTTTATATCACTACATTTAACTGGTGTCCTAAACGTTTTAACTCCATCGTAATATAGGATTGGCTATAATCATAGCCTATAATCGCATGTACTTCACCTTCATCGGTCATGAGAGGTGCAAAACATGTTTTCCATGATCCATAGCGATCTTCATAAACTGATGTAATCGAAACATTCCCTTTGAATGCATCATCGGCAGCTTTTATAACTTCCTTTGGAGCTTGGTATTCTTCACCGTTTGCCATGACAAAATCGTCACATGCTGACACATGTATCAAGTTCCCCTCTTGACTTCGCTTGAATACATATACCCAATGAATAATACCTTCCAGTCGTTTTATATCTGAAAGCTTCTTTGTCAATAAATCGGTAGCATCGCATTTCTCATCCTCTATTGCTTGTTGAACAAGCTTTAATGGGATTGTGACAGCTGTTACGATTGCGATAGATCGTAGCCTTTTATCAAGCTCCTCTTCTAATACCGCTCGTTTCGTTTTAACTGGTAATTGTTCTTGCTGCCTTATTTTTTGTAATTTACGACTCATCGTTGGTTGGCTAATACCTAGCATATCGGCTGCTAACTTTGGCGATTTATAACGAGCCATTGCCATTTCGATTAACTCTTTCTCTACTAAATCAAATGCGTCTTTTAAAGGTAAAACTTGTGAGAAAAAATGATTGATTTTAGTCGGTTTCTTTTCTAAATTTAGGATTCCTAAAATTTCTCTGCTTGATATAATCTCTGTTTCAGTTAAAACAACTAGTCGTTCTATACTATTTTCTAATTCACGTACATTCCCTGGCCACTCCTGAGTACAAAGATAATCCACTGCGTCATCTGTTAAGACTACATTTAAATCATATTTTTGAGTAAATTTAGCGACAAAATAATTGATGAAATCCGGTATTTCTTGCACACGATTTCGTAGGGCTGGAATATGAATGGGAACAATATTTAAACGATAATATAAATCTTCTCGAAACTTCCCT
The DNA here is from genome assembly GCF_044359855.1 of Rummeliibacillus pycnus. Lineage (GTDB taxonomy): Bacteria > Bacillota > Bacilli > Bacillales_A > Planococcaceae > Rummeliibacillus > Rummeliibacillus pycnus_A. The sequence goes on along the minus strand of NZ_CP132291.1, from coordinate 3,198,720 downwards.
TCTTGTACAAGTTTAGCGAGATTCTGATTGGTTGCTGAAACAATTTGAACATCAATTGGATAAGATTTTTGGCTACCAATTGGCGTCACTGTACGCTCTTGAAGTACGCGAAGTAACTTTACTTGCATTTGAAGTGGTAGTTCTCCAATTTCATCTAAAAACAGAATCCCATGATCTGCCTGACGAAATTTACCGATGCTCCCTCCTTTGGATGCACCTGTATAAGCCCCATCAACATGTCCAAATAATTCATTTTCAATTAAATTTTCTGGAATTGCTCCACAGTTAATCGCAACAAATGGTCCTTTTTTTCGCATACCTGATACATGAATCGTACGGGCTGCCATTTCTTTTCCGACTCCTGACTCTCCTAAAAGCAAAACAGTTACACCCGTTTTAGCAGTTTTACGTAATTTCTCATATACTTCATACATTTCTGGGCAATTTACGATAAACGGAAATTCAGCTGGAATAGCTTTATATACTGTATTTTTACTATTTATCTCCACTTTACTGTAAGCATATATCCACTTAGTTTCATATTTAAATACTTTCGTTATGATTTGTAGCCCTGTTCTCGTTTTTTGAAGAAATGATTGCCTTTCTTTTTCTGCTATCAATGAAAAAATTGCTTTCTCAAAAACTCTCCGTTCTAATTCTTGAATGGTATGTAATATTGTTCCCTCATATAAAAAGCTACTTTGCCCTACCAAAAACTCTTCAATTACACCAGTACCATCTGCAATCACCACACCATCGAATTGTTGTAATAAAAATTGCTTCCAGTCCATTATTCCATTCACTCCGCTCAATTTCAGATTTGAATAACGCTTTCAAAATCGAATAGTAAAAAGTTTCGAATTATTGTAAAAATCAGAATTTTAAGTTGGCATGATTCTTGCTTTTATATAAAGTAACCGTAAAAAATCTTAACATAAGGAGGTGATTGAATATGACAGAATACACAAACAAAGCATCTGTAAATCCCTTAGCCCTTTCTCTACAAGATCGACTAACAGCCGAACTAGAACAAAAAATCCATGAATTTGAACAAGAAGAATCGCAATATAGTGGTCATTTTCGCCTTATTGATACGGTTGATGTGTTAACCTGTATGTCTCTTGTAGCACTTTTCTTCATTATAACAGTAATTTAAGGATAAATTATCTAAATACAAATACAAATAACATTGAAAAAGCACAAAGGAGGTCAGTCTTTGTCTAAAGAGAACTCGAATATTGCGGATGATGTTGCTCTTGGCTATTTACCAACTGATAAAAGAGGTAAAATTTTCGGTTTATGGGATTTAATCTTGGTACAGGTGGTAATTGGATTCTCTGCTTTCGGGCTTTTGACGGGTGCATATACAGGAAGTATGTTGAATGCAAAAGATTCAATAGCTGTCATTCTATTTGGAAATGCCTTTCCGATGTTTTTAATTGCACCGATTGTTTTACTTTTTGCACGCTATGGAATCGATACATTTATTGGCTTTCGAAGTTCACTTGGCTATTTAGGGGCAACTCTCTTCTTCTTATTATTTCTCTGTTTAACTCTTGGTTATATTTCCGTTGCATTATTTATGTCGGGCCAAACGCTTGTGGAACTTGCTACTTGGCTAGGTTTACCTAAATTCTTCATAGATTCAACAACTGGAACACCCTTTTTTGCTATTTTTTTATTTTTTATTGCCTTTATCATAGCAGCTAAAGGACCAATCGCTATCAAAAAATTTAACCTCTTAGCAGTTCCTTCATTTTTAGTATTTTTAGCAGGATTACTCGGAATTTTAATATTCAGTTCTCATATCCCAGCCATTAGTTCACTTATACCATCAGAACCATTTGACATAAAATCACAATCTTTTATGACAGCACTAGAAATTAATATTGGTATGGGATTTTCTTGGTTACCTTACCTTGGGCAATATGCACGCCTAGCAAAAACAGGAGCTGGTGCATATAAAGCTAGTTTTTATAGCTATGGCATTATTGTCTGCCTTGCAGCTTTGGTTGGCGCTCTAGCAACATTAGTGATTGGTTCTATTGATCCATCTACCTGGATGTTCCCAATAGGGGGCTCATATCTAGGAGTTGCTGGCTTACTTCTTTTAACCGTAGCAAATGTAGGAGCGGTTATTTTCCTTATGTACTCCCAAGCAATTAGCTTTAAAACAATGTTTCCTTCAAACTCCTGGAAATTCTCAATGGGTACAACAATTCCTGCAATTCTCTTACTCATTAGTCCCACTTTCTATAATGCATTCGGTTCATTTATGTCGTTTATTTCCTTTGTAATGGCTAGCCTAGGGGGCATTATTATTTCTGATTACTTCTTTGTAAAAAAACAAAAAATTTCGCTTCGCGAACTCTATAACTTAAAAGGTGACTATAACTATTATAAGGGGGTTAATCCATCTGCTGTAATCGCAATTAGTATGAGTACGATTGTGTACTGGTCTTTATACAATCCGCTCACTATGGAATCTAGCAAACTCTTTTTACATCTATCAGCCGGTCTTCCAACCTACTTTGTGGCTCTCGTGACTTATTACATCTCTGCAAAATATGTATTTAAATTCTCTGTTGATCATTCAACGGTATTGCCAATGATTCACCCAACTAAAGATCATTAAAAGGAGGAAACTTAAATGTTTACACAAGATTTAGATTTTAAATGTACTGATTTGAATACTTTCCCGTTCCCTTTCCGTTCGGGAAATTACCGATATTCTAATGATTTAAGTAAACTCGAAAATTTAAACTGTATTGAAATTACACCCGAATACAAACTGCAAGTGGAAGCTAAACGACGATTACTTGACGAACAACCAGACGTACGTTTTCAAGCACTTGAAGGAACAGATGAATTTCAATGGGAAATTTTAGAGATGTTAGTGGAAATGGCAATAGATCGCTATCCTCAACATTTTTCCTTAGAAAAAAATGGCCAAGTTTGGACTTTCGAAAACCACATATTTAAGGACAAGGATACATTCACATTTGGAGACAGCAGTACACTTCCATATGCACCACTAGATTATATTGGACGTCATTTCCATAATGATTTTATCTTAATGGTTCATAGGGATAACAACTTCTATTTAGAAGTCGGCCAAGTTTCGTATGCCGCTCTTTTTTCCGCAAATTGGAATGCGGGTATGTCCTTCGATGAAATTCATGCACCTGTTCCCTTTGTATCAAGAAAAGGTGATCAGTTAGTAGAAAGAATTCGCAGGTTTTTGTTATCTATTAATCCTGGTGAGCCTTGGACACGAATCAATTGGAATTTAATGGCGGATCGTTGGGATGTTAACTACGAAACAATGGATGTATGGGAACCTCAACGAAATCTTATTACGCCAGAAAACGCCGGTAAACTCGTTCGCTTACGAGTAGAAGAACAAAAATTTTATCGTATGCCACGTAGTAATGCGATTCTTTTCGTTTTAAACACTCAATTTTTACCTCTGGAAGATTTAAAACTACGTCAAGAATGGTTTGATCTAACTTATAACGTACTACAAGATATACCTGAAGCAATGGCCGAGTACAAAGGCATTGCACCTTTTTTACCTCAATCAATTGAGTACTTACGCTGTGAAGCTGAAAAAATGAAAAAGGAGGAAACTTAATATGCCACAACGCCCAAGCCTTTATGATCGTTCTATCGTTTTAACTGATGAATCCTTCATATGTAGAGAATCTACCAAAAAAATTTTGATTCTTCGAGAAAAAGATACACAGATTTCAAAAGAACTATTTCCAAAAACAATTCCTGTTATAGAAATGGTCATCCCAGAGAACAAAGAAATGATTCGTCAATTAATACAAAGTCAAACCATTGGCACCCACATTTTTGTCCTTGCACCTTGGGACAAAGCAAGTATGGTCTTTGACGTATGTATTGAAGAAGGAATGGCCGAAGAAGAGCTACAAATTCAAATACTAGGTGAGAAGAAAAAGAAAGTCTACTGTATGAAATGTTATCAATTACATGAAGTCAAACTAGATGATACGACAACACAGTGCTCATGCGGAACTCACTTAAGTGTCGGTCCCTTCTTCTCTGCCCTTCGGAAAGGGTACATTGGCTATCCTTTCCTACCAATTATCGAAAAAGTAAGGAGTTGCGTAAGATGAGAGTTGCCGGGAAGATCGAAGTTAAAATAGAGAAAATTGTAAACGAAACACATAACGTAAAACGTATTCGACTAGTTCCAACTGATCAATCTCTTTTACCTGCTTTTACTGGAGGTTCCCATATTGAAACGACCATTAATAAAGGTGAAACAAGTTATGTTCGTTCCTATTCTTTAACTAGTCCGCCAACCAATCGTAATTTTTATGAAATTGCTATTCAGCGAGATTCTCAATCTCGTGGTGGGTCAGTGTTCTGGCACGAACAAGCTGAGATTGGTCAAACTATATCTATCAGTTTTCCAAGAAACCATTTTCCACTAAGTTCTCGTGGTCGCCACCATGCATTTTATGCGGCAGGTATTGGTATCACACCATTTCTGACCATGATTCGTGATTTACCAAAAGAAGATACTTTTGAATTGCATTATGCAGCTAAAACAAAACAATCTTGTGCTTTTTATGATTATTTACAAGAGCACTATCCTAATCAAACGACATTTTATTTTAGCCGTGTTCAAAATCCTCAACGAATGGTACCTGACACAATGGCCACTCATCGTGTTGGAACGCACGTTTACTTTTGTGGCCCTACGAATATGGTAGACGAATTTCGCAATGCAGCTAAATCTATAGGCTATCCCGATAGTGCTATTCATTTTGAACTGTTCGGTAACAACAACGATAATCTACCTAAAAATCCTTTCATCGTGGAACTTACTGAAAGTGAACAAATACTCGAAGTATCTGACAAAGAAACGTTACTTGAAACACTTTTAAAAGCAGGTATTGATGCTCCTCATTCTTGCCGTATTGGTGGTTGTGGAAGTTGTGAAATAGATGTTATCGATGGTGAAGTAGATCACCGAGATGTCTTCTTAAGTGAGGAAAATAAAAAATCACGTAAAACCATCTTAACTTGCTGTTCACGTGCCAAATCAGAAAAACTTACTTTAAAACTATAACAAGGGAGAGAATGCAAATGACAATTCAAACAAGTGTATTAACATTAAAAAACTATATTAACGGTCAATGGAGCGAACCAATTTCAAAAAAATACGAAGAAGTGATTAATCCTGCGAACCAAGAAGTAATTGCTTATGCTCCCCTCTCATTAAAAGAAGAAACAGAACTCGCTATCCAAGCAGCAAAAGAAAGTTTTCTATCGGGTGTTTGGTCTTCCAAAACTACGCATGAGAGAGCAGCTGTATTAGTAGAAATCGCCAATAAAATCGATGAAATGGCTGAAGAATTAACGATCCTAGAAACACTAGATAACGGAAAAAGAAAAGATGAAGCAAGTTTTGACATTGCGGATGCCGCTACAGCTTTCCGATATTATGCAGGCCTGATTTTACATCCAGATGGTGAGACTTACCCTGTACCCGATAATGTGCAGGCAATGGTCATAAAAGAACCAATCGGGGTTGCAGGATTAATCGTACCTTGGAATTTCCCTCTTTTAATGGCTGTATGGAAAATTGCTCCAGCATTAGCTGCCGGTAATAGCATTGTCTTCAAACCTTCTGAGGTTACACCTGTTACAGCCATGAAACTGTTTGAAATTATACATGATGCAGGCGTGCCAAAAGGTGTTGCTAACATGGTCATAGGACATGGCGATACCGTTGGCCAAACCATTGCAGAGAGTATGGATGTTGATATCGTGTCCTTTACTGGTAGTACAAATGTTGGGCGTAAAATTATGCAGGCAGCAAGTGGGAACCTAAAGAAAATTTCCTTAGAACTTGGTGGCAAATCACCAAATATTATCTTTGCTGATGCAGACTTTGAAACGGCCGTTGATTATGCATTATTTGGAATTTTCTATGGCGGGGGTCAAGTTTGTTCTTCAGGTAGTCGTATTTTAGTTGAAGATAGCATTTATGATGAATTTGTTGCTCGTTATATTGAGCGTGCCAACCATATTAAAGTTGGCCCTGGACTTGCAGAAGACACAGAAATGGGTGCAATAGTAAGTGAACAACAGATGAATCGTATTTTAAATTATATTGAAAGTGGAACTAAGGAAGGCGCTACGCTTGCTGCTGGTGGTAAACGTCTCACTGAAAATGGATTAGACAAAGGTTTCTTTATAGCCCCAACTGTTTTCATAGATGTTACAAACGATATGCGTATTGTACGTGAAGAAATCTTCGGTCCAGTTGTCACTATCCAAAAATTCCATTCAGAAGAAGAGGCCATTCAACTCGCGAATGATACGGATTACGGTTTAGCTGGCGGCGTTTTTTCGAGCGACGGAGCCAAAGCCTTACGTGTGATTAAAAAAGTTCGCGCAGGTATTACTTGGGTCAATGATTACCATCCAACATATGTAGAAGCTCCTTGGGGTGGTTACAAACAAAGTGGAATTGGTCGCAGTTTAGGCAAATACGGTCTTGAAGAATACCAAGAAACAAAACAAGTGAATATTCGTTTAAATGTTGAACCGAATGGTTGGTTTAAATAATAAAATGTCCGCTACAGACGGCGCTTTCCACGGGCTTGGCTTCAATCTCCTCAGGCCAACACGATGTTGGTCACGAAGCCGTTGCCACAGGACGTGGCGTTCTTAGACTTTGTTCCTTAAAAGATGTAATCTTGCATCGCTTCGCTAGCTTCGTCGCAAGAAATTCTTTTTAACAAAAGAATTTCTTCCTGCGGAGCTTTCAGCTCAAGCTTTTCCCGTAGGACTTTGAATGAGCCTCACTGAATTAGCATCGCACGAAGGAAATGCGAAGCATTTTCGAGGACTCGCCGTCTTTCGCTCCACAATGTACAAAATTGGATAGCTCAATTGTTCGTATATTTCATATGAATTTTGCATTATGAAATTGAGTTCATATAAAAAAACAAAACGCCCAAATGCTAAGATCTCTTCTGCATTTCGGCGTTTTAATTTTACTATCAATGTAGCAAAATTACGTGATGTGGTTCAGCATTGTAAAACTATTGTGAAGTGTTTTTTAAATTCAATAATTCTACCTTCGACTGTAATAAAATAATCTTTAGATTTGGACAATTTTACCTTGTAAAGGAGACCCTTATGTTTAAAGGCGAAAAAATTTTTGAAAGTGAAAAGTCAATCAAGTATTTATTTCAACAATCATATGCAAAGACAAATAGCTTAATCATCATATTTTCGGCGTTTCCTACTAAAGGAAAACAGCCGACATATAATTTTGTTCGAACACTAAAAGAGTTTGACTGTAACAAGCTTTTTATATTGGACGACTTTGGTAGTAGAGCAAGTTATTATCTTTGTGAAAAGAGGGAATTTTCCATTGAAAGATCCGTCATTTCTTTGATCAACTATATTATGAAAGAAAATAACATTGATCACGTCATTTCTTGTGGATCTAGCAAAGGTGGCTATGCGGCTTTATATTTTGGCATTAAATATGGATTCGATCATATTATCGCTGCTTCTCCTCAATATTATTTAGGTGACTATTTACTAGATCAAACGAACTCACAAGATGTGACTCTTTTCATGTCTGGATTTTCAGGGGACGAAGATCATTCGTTTCTGAATGAGATCATGCCGAAAATGATTGAGGAAACAGAAAACAAACCGAATATTTTCATACACCTAGGGAAAGACGAACCCCACTATGAAAACCATGTAAAACCCTTATTAGCTAAATTAGATACTGTTAAAATCGAGTACGATATTGATTTAGGAAACTACAGTAAACATAGTGATGTCAGCAAATTCTTTCCAACTATTTTAAAAGAAAGTATTCGAAAGCTATTAAACTATCCTTCACTTGAATTAATCCAATCAACTAAAGGTCAGCAACCTATTGGATCACAATGCATATTTGTGGCTAAAACCGATTCAGAGGAAAATAAAATCGCATGGTATATTTACCGCGACAATGAACGAATTGATATGAAAAATTATTCAACTGATCATCAACTTTCAGTAACATTTGATCAAGTAGGTAAATATCATGCAAAAGCTTTTGCAGTTAATAGCTTGAAGCATAAAGTTTCTGTTAGTTCAGATGAGATTGAGGTTTTTTAGTTTCTGAAATCAATGTCCTACGGGATAAGCTTTAGCTGAAAGCCCCGTAGGACAGTTTATTGAAGAAGAATAAACAAAAATTAAATTAGTACGATATATAATAAAATAAAATTTGATGCAAAGGGGCATTAACTTGAGAAAGATAATAGCTATTATCTTTATTTGTTTAATATCCGCATTCCTAATGACTCCAACAACTGAAGCAACTACAAAAAGTTATGCTTGGAATCCAAACAAGGTTTACATCTACTATGGGGATATTAACCAAATAACATATACGTTTATGAAAAAGAAAGATGGTATATCTTATTGGAAAGCAAAAAACCAAGGTATTAATGATAATGGTAAAATTGAATGGACTGATACTTACACATTCAGACAAAGAGAAACAAAAAATGGATTACAATGGGAACTTACAGGTGAGCCAAAAAAGAACTATTTCTACTTAGCGTATCCTGTTGAAAAAGGAAAAACATTTCTAAATTGGAATGGAACTCCGACCAAAATTGTATCAACAAATGCAACGGTAAAAATTAAAGCAGGTACATTTAAAAATGTAGTAATAACAAAGACCACCGATAAACATTCAGGAATTCAAACTAAATGTTATTATGCCCCAGGTTATGGATTAATTAAAGCAGGTCATACTACTAATCCAAAATATCCATATGAAACAGAGCTTGAATTAAAAAAAGTAACAAATAAAAAATAAATAATCAAAAAAACCACTTCTTAGTGGTTTTTTTGATTGATGATGTGTGGGAATTAGTTAAATTTATAAATCTTTTTTTAAATCTTACTACTCAGCTTCAAATAGCTCTATTTCGTCACCTTTACTGCTTTTACCTGACCATCAATGTATATGTCACTATTATAAACTGCTCTTACTTTGATTTTATAAGTATGCTAACATATGATATTTTCGTAGAAATACTCTTTGTTGTATCATATTAATAATCGTTTAATCCTCTATATGAATAGTAAATTTCATATTTTTTGGCACCCGTTACTTTTTTCCATTTTAATGTAATGGTATTTCTTCTTGAGTTCGATGCAGCTGTAATTGTTGGTGATTATGGTTTAATCTTAAATGTAAATGATCTGGTAACTCCGGCATACTGTCCCTTACCTTTAAACGTAACATTTGCTTTTCCAACGTTTTTGTTGTTTTGTTGTTAAAGAAATAAAGTAAAAGGTATTACCTTTGAACATGCAGTATTAAATTATCCCCTTTCGAAATACCCGTTATTATCTAATTATATTATTTTATACCATTTTTATATATATTACTGAATACTCATTTAAATTAAACCTAAATAATCATTTATAGAATTTACTATAAAAAAATCATTAGATGATTTCTATTGGTCTACTTTGTATTTCCTCAAAAAAAATACTAGAAATTTATTTGATTAAAATAAAAAGCCCTATAAAGTAGACTATGAATTGTCTACTTTATAGGGTTATTAATCTTAACCTCTGTTCTCTACTGGTTTTGTAAACTCTATAAATTTGAATACAGTTTATCCCGTTTTTTAAAGGACTGCCTTATTCAAAGGAAACTAGTACTTAAATTTTGATAACGATTGATCAAGTGATTCTGCCATATGAGTAAGGTTGTTGGCCATTCCCTGAATCTCTTGCATTGAAGCATTTTGTTCTTCCATAGTTGCTGATAATTCTTCTGTCCCTGCAGATGATTCTTGGCTGATTGCAGCAATACTTTCTACGGCTTTTAGCACTTCTGTGGTTGCATCATGAATTGTTTTAGATGCACCATTGACTTGATTGATTTTGTTAACCATTTCATTGATATTTTGATGGATATCATCAAAAGCTACTCTATTTTGATCAATTAAAGTAGAACCTACTTGAACTTCTTGAACAACACCATTCATAGCTTGTTCAACTTCCTGTGTTTCTTTTAATACACCGACAATAATAGTTGAAATTTGATTTGTAGATTCTGCAGATTGTTCGGCCAGTTTTCTCACTTCATCAGCTACGACCGAAAAACCTTTTCCATGTTCTCCAGCACGTGCTGCTTCAATGGCTGCATTTAAAGCCAATAAGTTTGTTTGAGCCGCAATGTCATTGATCACTTCAAGAATTCTTCTAATTTCTTTTGACTTTTCACCTAATTGTTGAACAATACTTGCAGTGGACGCTACTTTTTCCTGGATTGTTTGCATCCCTTGTATCGATTGATTAGCACTTTGTAAACCTTTTTCAACGGAACCCTCTGTTCTATGCGAACTCTTCGTCATCTCTTCCAAATATTGTCCTATGTTTTTTCCTGCTTGGTCTACATGTTGGACTTTTTCTAACGTTTCATTAGCATGTTGCGCTTGATCAGTCGAACCTGCAGCTAATTGTTCCGTTGTCGCAGATACTTGTTCAATGCCATCACTTATTTCATTGGTATGTGTCAATAATTCTTCACTATAAGAAGATACTTGTCTTGAGATACCTGCAGCGTCTTTGATTAATGTTCGAGTATTAGAAGTCATCTCATTCATAGCCTTCGCTAATTGACCGATTTCATCTTTTGATTGAATCGCTAATGCTTCCGTAGTTAAGTTGCCACCAGCAATTTCTTGAACATTATCGACTACTTTTACAATTGGCTTAACTAATCCTCTCGCAATCAATGTAATCAATGCTGCAAGAATAATGATACCAATAAGACCAATAATGATTGAGTACTTCATCATTGTAGTGGCATCTTGTTTTACTTCATTTAACGGAATAGTAATCATAAGTGACCAAGGAGTATCTGTAGAACGGATATGGATCGGTGTATACACTTTATATACATCATCCCCATTAGATACTACATCAGTATAGGATAAGTATTGCCCTGTTTGAACAGCGCTTTTGACTTTACTTGAATTTTCACCGGCAAGCTTAAAACTGCTTTTTCCAACTAATTGATGTGATTTGTGAGATACAATTGTTCCATCATTCGAAATAATGGCACCATAGCCACTATTATATAGGTGAATTGAGTCGTTAACTTTTTGTATAGCGTCTAGACTAATATCCACCCCAACAGCCCCAACTACCTTATCATTCATCTTAATAGGTACGACAACTGTGGTCATTAGTACTTTTTTTCCACCTACTTGATAAGTGTATGGATCGAGGATAACTTCTTTACCAGTGCTTTTGGCAAGATCATAATAGTCGTTTTCCCCTGGTACATCATAATCATCTGATGGGATTAGACTAATCTGATCATTTTCCCAAGTCCAATAAGGAATAAATCTCCCTGTTTTATCATGCCCCTTGGTGTTCTTATATTTTTTATCTGCTCCATCGAAAGCATTTGGTTCCCAAATTGTCCAAGTAGCCAAGAAATTCGGATTTTTTTGAAGTGTATTTGCTAAAATGAAATTTGCTAATTGACGGTTCGCTTTATGATGTTCTACCATTGAGGTTAATGTAGTTGCAATCCCTCTAGAAGTATCCATTGCATAATTTAATTTATCTTCAACATTACTTGCTTGTCTTTCACTTTCCATGGAAGCTATTTTTTTGGCGTTTTTTACAGATGATTGATTGACTTGATATAGATTAAATCCTATGATCGTAACAAATACAATCATACATGTACCAAGAATCGATAATAATATTTTAGTTAATAACTTCATCGAATATAATCTCCTTCAAATGTACAGCACAATGAAGCTCAAACTGAAGTTGCCCCTTCAAATTCTGTTTGACTATCACTGAAATGTCTCTCTATTCAATTTTACCCTTCTTACCCAATAGAAAATTACAATTACGTATTACAATTCACATGTCAGATTAATTACGACAAATTTTATGTTTTTTCTTTTCTACCATGTCGTTTCTATAGTACGTATGTATTTCAAATATAAAAAGATCAAGCTAATAGATACTTTATACCCATCTATGAACTAAGGAATAAAATACTATATTAAAAGTAAAAAAAAGAAAATTTAAGCGCACAAAGAAATACTATTACTCCCAACTATAAATGTCAATAAAATTCAATAACGCATATTATTTTGGAAATATAAGGTGGCTTGCTATCGGTACTTTTACATCTATTATTTATTCTTTTATGATGAACCTCTATCAGAGCTCTATGTCTCTATTAAATTGTGTCTATTCCTGCACCGCACTCAAAAATTATTGTTGCATTGGGTCATGTTATCTCCCATACTATTGAAATGGTATCACGCTCCTTTAGTACCATATCTTTTAAAAGAAAGAAGGAAACACAAATGGATAGTACATTACTTTTATCAATTGTAATCATTACTCTTGCGCTTATTTTCTACACATGGGGTGTATTTAGCGAAAAACGTACAGGAACAATTAAAATAAGTCACATTTTAAGTTTTGTAATTGGTCTTGTATTCGATACAATTGGTACAACTACAATGGGCACTATTGCTGAAACAACTGGCGGATCAAAATTAGGTCTACATCAAATAGCAGGCGGTTCGGCTATCGTTTTAATGGCTATTCATCTTATTTGGGCAATTTATGTCTATCGAAAAGGAACTGAAAATGCCAAACATCAATTCCACAAATTTAGCATAGGTGTATGGGCTTTATGGCTTATCTCTTATTTGTTAGGAGCTTTTTTAGGTATTACACACTAAAATACAGGAAACATGTCCTTTTCATTGGAACAATATATAACACCTTTGAAATCAGGATTAATATAAAACTACTGTCATCTGAACTGCATCTCAATTGGAGGTGCAGTTTTGCATTACAAGAGCTGAAAATTTTTTTCCGACTAATTTGTAAAGGGATGATCATATAGATAGTTATCGGAAAATTCAAATAATTAAAGGTGGTTTAATTGAAAATATCAAAACACCACCTATTTAATTTACCAATAGGTGGTGTTTATTTAATTTACACATGAGTCAATTTCATAAATACTTTTCTAGTTAAAATATAGTATTTACTTAGTATACCGCTCCAGATTTCGCTTTCCACGGACGAGCGTTTAGCCTCCTCGGAAGCTAAAACATTGTGCTCCTGCATCGCTTCGCTAGCTTCGTCGCAGAAAATTCTTTTTGCTTAACTCAAAAAGAATTTTTGCTCCGGGATCTCGTCTAGCTCGTTTTCCCACAGGAGTCTCCGCTAATTCCACTTCAACGAAGATAGCTACTAGATTTTTATCAAATCTTTGCATTATGAATTTGATTCACATAAGTACTAGTAAGCACTTTTAATCTTCGGCACATATCCTTTTGAAAATATAATTTTATATGAAAGTCCCATACTAACAAATTTGAGTGTACCTGTTACTGCCTTGTTGTTGTCTTTCCACTACCCACCACTAATCGGTGGAATAAATGCCACTGTATCACCTGAGGTTACAATGGTTTCATCGTTTGCAAATTCCTCGTTCACGGCCGCCATCGTTAGCTGTAAGGATGTTAGAGTATACTGCTCCTCTAACCACTCTTTTACTTGTTGTACCGTTGCTTCTGAGGCATCCATCATCACTTGCGACTGACCGATTTCCTCCTGTAATTGTGCAAAAAGTAGGATGTTAATCATGCTTTTCCCCTCCCTCCACTACAGGTTTTCCTGATGGATAAGGTACATTTTCGAGCTGATCGCCAATCCAAGCTGTGCCATCTTCCCAAAATTCCTTCTTCCAAATCGGCACAATTTGTTTAATGCGATCAATGACGTATTCATTTGCCTCATAGGCTATTTTACGATGTGGCGAAGAAACAGCGATAACAACTGCAATATCTGAAATTTCCAATCTCCCTGTACGATGCGTAATAGCAAGATGCGCTTCCGGCCATTTTTCTTTTATTTCCTTTTCAATTTGCTGAAACATTTTAATCGCCATCGATGGGTACGCTTGATACTCTAAATGCAACGTTTTTTTGCCCTTTGTCAATTCTCGAACCGTTCCAATAAAGACCGTGATAGCCCCTGCATTACGACTCTCTACTTTTTTCGTAACTTCCTCTACACGAATAGGCTGATCTGTGATAACAAATAATTTTTCTTCCATTTTAGTTCCTCACTTTTTTTAGTAAAAGTTCCATATAAAGAGCTTCTTTCCTTATTGGAAATGCAGGGCATGTAAAAGTGGAAAGGTCTACATCTTGCCAATACAGTACACAAATGATATTCGTCAATTTCTGTAAATAGGCGACATCTTCCTTATCACGAATTAAAACGACCTTTGGATAATCTGCCTTTTTGTAGCCCTCTACTAAAATCATATCGGGGTGAAATAGTTGATATAATTCAACGAGCTCCTCAAGCTGCCAGGAGGCCTGCTGAATGTTCAAACATAATGTACCGGCTCCTTCGACACCAGCAATCACTGCACCTGCTCTTTCATGACGCTGGCTGTCTTTTCTATATACAGTTTCGGGTGCTCCACCATGACCATGATGCTTAATGGTTGCAACACGTGCCCCTTCCTCTGAAGCCTTAGCAATTAACTTCTCCATTAATGTCGTTTTTCCACTATTTTGATAGCCGACTATCTGTAAGACGGCACAATGTTGTCCCATGGCCATTCACTTCCTTGTTCACCTTCAAGTAATAAAACGTCTACGCTCATCCCCTTCTCATAACCGCGCGTACCACCAGGAAGTACAATGAAAGCTTGAGCCTCCGCTAATGAGGAGACAGCATTCGATTTATTAAAGCCTGAAGGTTCTGCAAAGAGCTGCCCCTTTTCAAAGTAAATGCGAGCACGAATAAAACGTGTAAACGGATTAGCCTTTTTGAAATCTTCTCCTAAAATGGCTTGCTCTCTATGCAAATGTGGTGCTTGATTTGAAAAGGCGTTCCGCACAATGGGACGAACAAATAGCTCAAAGCCTACATAGCAGGCAGAAGGGTTTCCTGAAAGTCCGAACAAAAGCTGGCCGTCTCGCTGTGCAACCGTTGTGACACTACCTGGACGCATCGCTACTTTATTAAATAACACCTCTGCACCAAGCGCCTGATAAATTGCAGGCAAGTAATCATAATCACCTACGGAAACGCCACCTGTTGTAATGAGCATATCCACCTCAGATAAAGCGGATTTCACTGCATCAATACAAATGTCTAGATTATCGCTAAATATACCATAATAGCGTGCCTCTGCTCCAACACGTTCAATTTGCGCCATAATCATATAGGCATTGCTATTACGAATTTTACCAGGTTGAAGCGGCTCATCTGTTTCTAATAATTCACTCCCTGTCGCAATCACACCAATGACTGGTTTACGTGTTACCGGCACTTCATGATAACCAAAAGTAGCTAATAATGCGGAGACACCAGGGTTAATAAACGTTCCCTTTTGAACAAGTGCATCTCCCTTTTTCATATCCTCCCCTTGATACGAAATATTGTCGCCTGCTTGATAAGCTCGTTTAATTTCCACATAGGTTTTGCCCTCTTTTACATAAGAGCGTGCCAATTCTAGCATGACAACTGCATTACATCCTGCTGGAATTTGAGCACCAGTCATAATACGAACAGCCTGTCCCTCTTGCACATGCTCTGGAAAGACAAAGCCTGCTCCAATTTCTCCAACGACTTTAAAAGAAACAGGGTTCTCCGCGGAAGCGGATGTACTATCCTCTGCACGAATAGCAAAACCGTCATAGGGAGAGCGATCAAAAGCCGGCACATCTTGATCCGCTTTTAAATCTTCTGCTAAAAAGCGACCATATGCCTTAGGCAGTGGCACCATTTCCTTTCTTCCTGTAAAAGCAAATTGCATCACGCGACGAACAGCCTCACCAACTGAAATAGGGGTTCTCTTTTCAAACATTTTCATACGCTCCTTATCCTAATAAACGATAATATAAATTTTTTGCCTGCTGCACATCATTTGTACCATGCACAAGCACTCGACCATCTTGGAAAATAACGAGTCGATAATCTTTTAATTGACATGATAATAGATATGGATTTTGCTGAATAGTGCCATGCTTTTGAAGCTGTTGAGCTAGGTAATCTAAATTATAGTCATCTGATCTCTGAGGTCGAATTTGTACAGCATTTCGACCACACAATACATCCACCTTCGTTTGATTCTCAAAGGCTAAATAAGGGTAAATTGCCTGTTCACCGCATGACGGACAATCCTTTTTTTTCGCCTTTTGTACACGCATATCATAATGCTGATTATGCCATACATCAAACGTGCGATACGTATCACATACTGCCTGCCAATCCTCCACTAAAATTTTCAATGCCTCCGCTACTTGATAAGCTGCTACTATTTGCACAGCTGGGCTAATGATGCCTGCTGTATCGCAGGTTATCGTCATATTTGGTACCGCCTGCAATAAGCAGTGCAAGCATGGCGACTTTCCAGGAATAATCGTATAAGTCGTACCATAGCTACCTACGCATGAGCCATAAATCCACGGAATATGATATTTTTGTGCTAAATCATTAATGACAAAACGAATATCAAAGTTATCAGTGCCATCCAAAATAACATCGACATCATGCACGATGCTTTCTAATGAATCGGCCATTGCATCCATGACTAATCCTTTAATCTGTACGTTCGAATTAATACGTGCGAGCCTTTCCTTTGCTGCAATGGCTTTCGGTATTTCTTGCTCTGCTTCCTTTTCACTGTACAGTTGCTGGCGTTGTAAATTACTCCATTCCACGTAATCACGATCCACAATTGTCACTTTACCAACACCTGCTCGTACAATAGCCTCTGCACTGGCACTCCCTAATGCGCCTGCTCCTATGATTAGTACATGCTTTTGTTGCAATAGCGCCTGTCCTTTTTCCCCAATCGGCTGAAACAGTTGCTGTCTAGAATATCGATCACTCATTCAAAACGCTGCCTTTCTATTACTGAATTTTATTTGACCTTTCGATTTATATCGTTATAATTAATCATTGATTCTATGATCAGGAGGATTTACAATGCATCCAACTCATAAAGATCTCACCATACATGCCGCCATTTTAACTGTTAGTGATACGCGCACAGTAGAGACGGACAAGGGCGGTCAACAAATCAAAGCATTACTAGAAGACGTGGGTTTTCATACTGTTCAATACCGCATCGTAAAAGATGACGCTGCTACAATTTCACAACAAGTGCGTGCTTGGTGTGAGGATGCTCACATCAATGCCATCATTGTAACAGGCGGTACCGGCTTTACGTCACGAGATGTCACATACGAAGCACTAACGCCTCTTTTTGAAAAAGAAATGCATGGATTTGGCGAACTATTTCGCTCATTAAGCTATGAGGAAATTGGTCCACGAACCATGTTTAGTCGTGCCGTTGCCGGTTGCTTACAGCAAACGGCTATTTATGCATTACCTGGCTCAACAAATGCCGTTAAGCTCGGTATGAGTCAGCTCATCATTCCTACGGTGCAGCATTTTATTGGCGAGTTGCATAGACGATGACTATTGCAGGTGTCGTACTAGCAGGTGGTCAATCCTCACGATATGGAAAACCCAAAATGTTTGAAATGTTCAATGGACAATTTTTATATCAATATAGCTTACAAGCGCTAAAAAAGAATGCACTAAAGCCTCTTATTATCTCAACAAATGCATCGTTATCTCCACAATTTGAAGAAAAGGACGTTCGCTTGAATATCGAGGAAATGTCACATCAAGGACCGCTTTTTGCTTTAAATAATCTTTTATCCAAAACTCCAGATGTAGATTGGTTTTTCTTACTTGCAAGCGATATGCCCTTTATAACGGACTCCTTTGTCCGCAAGATGCTTTCCTTTGTAGACGACACTTATGATGCTATCGTGCCAAAGCAATCGGACAAAATACAACCGCTCGCTGCCCTTTATCATCGTCGCGCTTTACTCAAAACAGAAAAATTATTGCAGCAAAATAAAAGAAGCATGAAATCGCTACTCGATCAACTGACCGTTTACTATGTGCCTGTTTCAGATGATGAGCAAGCACTGATCAATATTAATGCCATAACCGATTGGCCCGAATTACCCAATACCGTATACAATAAAGGAGATTATCATGACTGAATTTACCCATTGGAATGAAGAAGGTCGTCCTAAAATGGTCGATATTTCCGATAAAAACGAAACGAAACGAACAGCTATTGCACGAAGTACAGTTTTATTATCAACTGAATTATACGAAGCGATTCAACAAGGCAATATCAAAAAGGGAGATCCCACTCAAGTTGCACAAATCGCAGGTATTATGGGTGCAAAGAAAACATCTGAACTTATTCCGATGTGTCACCCTATTATGCTACAGGGTACGGATTTTACATTTAACTACGAAAAAACGGATACAGGCTATGCACTGCATATTGAAGTACTCGTAAAATGCAAAGGTAATACAGGTGTTGAAATGGAGGCATTAACAGCTGTGTCCATTGCAGCTTTAACCTTTTATGATATGTGCAAGGCTGTCGATAAATCGATGGTTATTCAAGATACTTATCTTGTGCAAAAAACAGGCGGTAAAAGCGGCCACTTTTTACATGAACGTGCATAAAAACCGGCATACGCCGGTTTTTTTTTGTGTGCTATTTAGTTGCACTGTATTCTTTTTGATAAGAAACAAAATAAATCAAGCCAACGAAAACGGCGCCACCAACGACATTTCCTAAAAAGGCTGGAATAACATTACTTAAAAAGGCAGTCCATGTTACTTGTCCTGCAAAAATAGCAGCTGGAATAACAAACATATTTGCGACAACGTGTTGGAAACCAATCGCAACGAATGCTGTGACAGGGAACCAAATACCTGCAATTTTACCAACAAAATCATTTGCGCCATAAGCCAACCAAACAGCTAAGCATACAAGCCAGTTACAGCCAATACCAGAAATAAACGTTTGTAAGAATGAATCTGCTGTTTTTGCTTTCGCAATTGCTACTGTTTTATCTAAAAATGGGCCTGTTTCTGTTAGACCAACAACATGTCCGAAGAAGTATGCTACAAATAAAGCTCCAAGTAAATTGGCAAGTGTCACCCAAAACCAGTTACGGACTAATGCTGGAATTGAAATTTTCTTTGCATAAAAGGCCATTGCTACAGACATCATATTCCCCGTAATCAACTCAGCACCTGCTAATAAAACTAAAATAAGTCCTAATGGGAATACCGCTGCTCCAACAAAGCCAGCGAAGCTGCCCCATGCTGCCGGCATATTGCCACATACACGAATATCAAGTAAAAACCCGAAGGCAATAAAGGCTCCACCTAAAAATCCTAATACTAACATTTTAAAGATTGAATAACTTGCTTTACCTACACCTGCATTAATGGCGATTTCTGTAATTTGCTCTGGTTTGTTAAAAGCCATCCTACTAATCCCTCTTGTCTATTCTATTTTGTTGTGATTATCCACCAATATGAGACATTTCAATCTTTCTCTCCTGGTGGGATGTATGTTCTGTTCGCTCATCAGAATAGCGATCTGCCCGTTGCTGCCACACATCCGCAATGCATTTTGCAATGACATCATCACTTTGTCCGGAGCGTAAAAGCTCACGTAAATCCGTACCATCTGTAGCAAATAAGCATGTGTAAAGCTTACCCTCTGCTGAAATACGGGCTCGTGTACAAGTGGCACAAAACGAATCCGTCACGGAAGAAATAATACCTATTTCTTGATCACTATCATTGTAGCGATAACGAGTCGCAACTTCCCCTTTATAATTTGGGCTTACTGGCTCAATCGGTGAAAGCTGCTTAACTGCCTGAAGAATTTCTTTTTTCGATACAACATCATCTAGGCGCCAGCCATTGGAGTTTCCAACATCCATATACTCAATAAAACGTAAAATATGTTTTTTTTCTTTGAAAAACTGAGCCATTGGCAAAATATCCTGATCATTTTGTCCCTTTTGCACAACCATATTAATCTTGACCTGCATGCCTACTTGCGCTGCCTTTTCAATCCCCTCCAGGACTTTTTTCACTTTCCCGCGACGACCATTCATCGATAAAAAGCGTTGTTCATTGAGTGAATCCAAGCTAACAGATACGCGAGATAATCCCGCTTTCGCCAAATCTTCTGCATACCTTTTCAGCAAAGAGCCATTTGTTGTCATAGCGATATCCTCTACACCTGGTATATGATGAAGTCGCTCAATTAGCTGCGCAACATCCTTTCGTAGTAAGGGCTCCCCGCCTGTAATGCGTATTTTTTTCACGCCAAAAGAAACAAAGATTTTTACAAGCCGCTCAATTTCATCAAACGATAAAATTTGCTGAGATGGTAAAAAGGCATAATCTGGTCCAAAAATTTCCTCTGGCATGCAATAGCGACAACGAAAATTGCAGCGATCTGTCACGGATATTCGTAAATCTCTCAAAGGTCGCTCAAACTGATCTTGTATCGAATTCATTGTTTCATCTCCTTGTTCGGATAAAGCCAATTTATCCATCGAAAAGAATTCGTTCTGCATGTGTATAAACATTTAACGAATTTTGACGGATAAATCCAACAGTTGTTATACCTAATTGTTCCGCTAGTTGTAAAGCTAATTCTGTTGGAGCTGACTTAGAAAGAATAATTTCACATCCAATTTTAGACACCTTCAGTAAAATTTCCGATGATATACGACCACTAAATACAATGACCTTATCGTGAATTGAAATGTCATGTTGTAAGCAATAGCCATAAATTTTATCGAGCGCATTGTGGCGACCAATATCCTTTCGACTCAGTACAACATCACTTGCATCGCATAATGCTGCATTGTGAACGCCGCCTGTTTTTTGAAAAGTCACCGCATTTTGCTGCATATTTTGCATGAGATGAAAACAATCTTGTGGTGTCAGTTGAATGTGAATATGATCCATTTTTTTTGCAGCCAATGCATCATTAGCAAACACAAAGCCCTGTCTACTCATACCACAACAGGATGTAATGTAGCGCTTATTTTGTAGCTTCGTTGCTAATGGATTCAGTTTTTTCGTTTGGACATGTACCACGCCCTCTTTTTCCTGGAACCAAATATTTTCAATATCATCAAAGTTTGTAATCACCTTTTCAGAGGCTAAATAGCCAACGACCATATCCTCCACATATTCAGGTGTGCAAACCATTGTTACAAATTCCTGTTGATTAATTTTAACAGTCACTGCATATTCTGTTACGATGGTATCTTCAACTTTTTGCACTTGCCCATTTTCTACGCGAAGGATTTCTCTCGTTATCTCAGTATCCATAGTTCCTCCTAGTGCTCCACAATATTTTGATCAAAAATAAAAACAGAGACGGCCATATCCTCTTCGATTTTGATATCTGAAAACAGATGCAATAATTTGGCCCCCATCAATTCCTCCATACCTTCAGGCGTTGCCTTCGAATACACTTCTTGAATCATTTTTGTGCGAGCAGCATGTACCATCGCCACGCCTTCTGGTGTACTAGCAATGAATTTTTCAGTTGGCGTTATATTTCCATATAGCGTTGATATAGCCATATTTTCCACAAAAATGGTATGAATACGCTCAGGGCCTTTGCCAAATAAATCTTTGCGAAGCTTTCGGATGATGTCATTAAATTCATTCACTTTTTTCGACATAATCAGCATTCTCCTATCGTAAAAAATGTTTTTATTTTCTTTTAAGCTATTTTCATCTCTACAGTTTGTTAATCATAAAGCAACTTTTAAAAAAATTAAAGTGTATTTTTTTTTGGCTCTTTACCAAACATGTGCTTGACCGTACATTCCGCTACGGGTGGACGCTTTCCGCGGGCACGGCTTCAATCTCCTCGGGCCAACACGATGTTGGTCACGAAGCCGTTGCCACAGGACGTGGCGTTCTTAGGCTTTGTTCCTTAAAAGATGTGCTCCTGCATCGCTTCGCTATTCCCGCTGGAGTCCCACCCTTCGCTCCATGTAATTTTTCTGTCAAAAACAGATTTCGGTGTTGAACCTTTCTGAGAATCATTATCAAAAAAGAGGTTTTATAATTCATATTGTTATATTTTCTACAAGGGGCTATAATGATTCTATAAAATAAATGGAATCAAAATATTTATGTTTTTTATGTTTTGATTTTATTTGAACAACTCTAAAAAAAAATTTGGATTGGTCTTTTAGTAAGATCTGCTAAAAATCTTATCCACCATGAATTGCTTAAGCATACTTTTTAGTTAGAAGTGTGCACATTCATGGTGGATTTTTTTATGTTTGAGGAAAATAGGAGGCAATACTATGACGAAAATGAAAATTAACGGTACGCCCTATGAAATAAAACCGGGCGAAACGATTTTAGACGTCATTAACGAAAATCAAATTCCCCATCCACAAATTTGTCATGTACCAGAAGTGGACCCGATTCAAACATGTGATACATGTATCGTTGAAGTAGATGGGAAGCTCGTTCGTTCATGTTCAACGAAGGCACAGGCTGGAATGGATGTACAGCTTACATCACCAAAAGCAAAAGAAGCACAAACAGAAGCGATGGATCGTCTGCTTGAGAACCATATGCTGTATTGCACAGTTTGCGATAATAACAATGGGAACTGTACGCTACACAATACGGTAGAAATGATGGAAGTTGAGCATCAAAAATATCCGTACACGCCAAAAGTGGATCCAACAGAAGTTGATATGTCACACCCATTCTATCGCTACGATCCAAACCAATGTATCGCTTGTGGTCAATGCGTTGAGGTCTGCCAAAACCTTCAAGTAAACGAAACGATATCGATAGATTGGGAAGCAGAACGTCCACGTGTTATTTGGGATGAAGGCGTTGCGATCAATGATTCTTCCTGCGTTAGCTGTGGTCAATGTGTAACGATTTGTCCATGTAATGCATTGATGGAAAAATCAATGCTTGGAGAAGCTGGTTTTATGACAGGTATGAAACAAGATACGCTTGACCCAATGATTGATTTAATCAAAGAAGTGGAGCCTGGCTACAGTGGTATCTTTGCCATCTCTGAAATTGAATCTGCTATGCGTAGCAAGCGCACAAAAAAAACGAAAACCGTTTGTACCTTCTGTGGTGTAGGTTGTTCGTTCGAAGTTTGGACAAAAGGTCGCAAAATCTTAAAAGTTCAACCTTCTGAAGGTCCTGTAAATGCTATTTCTACATGTGTCAAAGGGAAATTTGGTTGGGACTTCGTCAATTCGGAGCAACGTTTAACAAAACCATTAATTCGTAAAAATGAAGAATTTGTTGAATCATCATGGGAAGAAGCACTTGACTTGATTGCTTCTAAACTCGGTGGTATTCAAAAAGAATTTGGTTCAGGTTCTGTTGGTTTTATCTCTTCTTCAAAAATTACGAATGAAGAAAACTACTTAATTCAAAAAATGGCACGTCAATTGTTCGAAACAAACGATGTCGACAACTGCTCACGCTACTGCCAATCTCCTGCAACAGACGGCTTGTTCCGTACAGTTGGTATGGGGGGCGATGCAGGTACGGTAAAAGATATTGCCCAAGCAGGACTCGTTATTATCGTTGGTGCCAACCCAGCAGAAGGTCACCCTGTTTTAGCAACTCGCGTCAAACGTGCGCATAAATTACACGGTCAAAAATTAATCGTAGCCGATCTACGAAAACATGAAATGGCCGAACGCTCAGATATTTTCATGCGACCTAAGCAAGGCACAGACCAAGTATGGCTCATGGCTGTTACGAAATATATGATCGACCAAGGCTGGCATGATGAAGCATTCATCAAAGAAAATGTTAACTACTTCGATGAATTCAAAAAAGTACTTGAAAAATATACACTCGACTATGCCGTACAAGAAACAGGCATTTCAAAAGAAACACTTATACACGTAGCAGAAATGATTCGCGATGCGGATGGTACATGTGTTCTTTGGGGTATGGGTGTTACTCAAAACACAGGTGGCTCGGATACTTCAGCTGCTATTTCTAACTTACTATTAGCAACCGGCAACTACCGCCGTCCAGGAGCAGGTGCTTACCCTCTTCGTGGTCACAATAACGTACAAGGTGCTTGTGATATGGGGACATTACCAAACTTACTTCCTGGTTATCAAAAAGTAGTGAATGATGAGGAACGTGCAAAATTTGAAAAAGCATACGGTGTCAAAATTCAACCAGAACCTGGTCGCAACAATATGCAAATGCTTGATGCCATTAGCGAAGGAAAAATGAAGGCAATGTATCTTGTTGGGGAAGAAATGGCACTCGTTGACTGTAATGCCAACCATGTAGACCAAGTACTTTCACAACTTGACTTCTTTGTCGTACAAGATGTGTTCTTATCTCGTACAGCACAATATGCGGACGTCGTACTTCCAGCAGCACCTTCTCTTGAAAAAGAAGGAACATTCACAAATACAGAACGCCGTGTTCAACGTTTATATCAAGTACTACCAACACTCGGTGATTCAAAAGCAGACTGGAAAATTCTCCAAGATGTTGCGAATCGCTTAGGCGCTAATTGGAACTACAGCCATCCAAGTGAAATTTACGCAGAAATGGCAAGCCTATCTCCTATTTTCAGCCAAGCGAACTACGACGTACTAGAAGGCTGGAATAGCTTCTGCTGGGGTAGCCTAGACGGAAAAGATACACCACTTTTATATACAGACGGCTTCAACTTCCCAGACAAAAAAGCACGATTCGCTTTATATGATTGGGTAGAGCCTGTGGAATTCCCTGCCGAATACGATTGCCATATTAACAATGGCCGTATGCTTGAACATTTCCACGAAGGAAACCTAACAAACAAATCAAGCGGTATTCAATCAAAAGTACCTGAAACTTTCGTTGAAGTTTCTCCTGAATTTGCGAAAGAACGCGGTATTGAAGATGGCTCACTTGTACGCCTTATTTCACCATATGGCGCACTAAAATTAAATGCCCTTATTACCGATCGCGTACGCGGCAATGAACTATTCTTACCGATGAACTCCGTTGATAAAGATTCATCTATCAACTTCTTGACTGGGCCAGCAGGCGATAAGAATACATCCACACCTGCTTACAAACAAACAAAAGTACGCGTTGAAGTGTTAAAAACGAAAGGGAAAAATCCACTCCCACGTATAAATCCGCGCTACAAAGAACGTCATCCACAAAATGGTGTTGAAGTATCGCGAAAATGGCAACGTCCTGGCTACGTTCACTTAACAACGAATCATGAAGAGGTGTAAAAATGGCAGCACCAATTACGACTATTCAAAAACAACAAGTTACAGAAGAACAAATCGCAGAACAAAAATTAAATGATTTAAAAGGTTTACTTTCAGAAAATGAGCAAGCACTACAACAAATTTTTTCGATTGTATCCGATTTAAACGATATCGGAGCACTCGAAGCGGTCAATAAAATGCTACAAGCGAAAGAAGAAATTGCCCATATTGCACTCGGTCAAATTTCTCGTGAGCCTGTAACAAACATCATCAATCAGCTAATGTCTGTTGCAGGTCTTTTATCAGCAATGGATCCTGATATGACGAAAAAGCTAATCGGTAGCTTAAATACTGGACTTGATGAAGCCAACGCAGCAACTGCTAAAGAAGAAAAAGTCACACTCTTTAGCTTAACGAAAGTCATCAAAGACCCTGATGTCAACCGTGCTCTAAACTTTGGCATTCACTTCTTAAAAGGTCTTGGTAAAGGATTGAAAGACTGATGCTTACAAAAGAACAAGTATTAGAAGCGCTCAAAAAAATCAATGACCCAGAGCTTCATAAAAGCATCGTTGAATTGAATATGGTGCGCAATATTCAAATTGACGGTACAAGTATTCAGCTTGAAGTCGTGCTAACCATTCAAGGCTGCCCTTTAAAAGCCAAAATCCAGCAGGACATTGAGGAGACTCTTCAAACAATCGGAGCTACGCATGTTGCTCTCACTTTTGGCTCAATGACTGATGAGGAAAGACAAGCTTTAACAGCCGCTTTGAAAATGGAAGCAACAACGGAAACAGGTATGCCTAAAATACTCCGTCCAGATTCCGGCGTGCGCTTTATCGCTATTACTAGCGGTAAGGGCGGCGTTGGTAAATCAACAGTAACGATTAACTTAGCCGTAGCCCTTGCTCGACTAGGAAAACGTGTTGGTATTTTAGATGCCGATATTTACGGCTTTAGCATTCCAGCTATGATGAAAATTGAGCAAAAGCCAACAATGATTGAGCAAACAGCGATTCCCGTTACAAGCCATGGCGTCAAGGTGATGTCGATGGGCTTTTATTCAAAGGACAATCAACCAGTCATGTGGCGTGGCCCTATGTTAAATAAATGGATTCGCAACTTTTTAGCGAATACGCACTGGAGCGAATTAGATTACTTACTCTTGGATCTGCCACCTGGCACTGGTGACGTGGCAATTGATGTCGCTGCAATGATTCCTCATGCAGAGGAAATTATCGTCACGACACCCCATAATGCCGCATCGCATGTTGCTTCAAGAGCAGGTGTGATGGCAAAACACACAAAGCACGCCATTGTTGGTGTCGTTGAAAACATGGCTTATTTTGAAAATCATGAAGGTGAACGTAATTATTTATTTGGTCAAGGCGGTGGCGAAGCATTAGCTGCGCAGCTACAAACAGAGGTCATAGCCCAAATTCCATTCGTACAACCTGAGGAAAATACTGGTTCCTCTGTTTATGACGAAGATTCTGTCGTTGGCGAAGCCTTCACACATTTAGCTGAAGATCTTATATATACCTACGACAACAAATGATAAAAAAACAAGCCAACGCCTAGCGTTTGGCTTGTTTTTTTATATGAATTTATCGAGCGGGTGCCTTTATTAAATGCACACCGAGTAGCAAGACGAAGGATAAGCCGATCATGACGATAACCCATGACCAGGCTAATGTCATATTACCTGCATCAATTGCAACATAAATGGCAAGTGGTGTTGTTTGCGTTTTTCCTGGTAAATTTCCTGCAAACATGAGGGTAGCACCGAACTCGCCTAATGCTCGTGTAAAACTTAAAATACTACCTGAAACAATGGACTTCATCGCCAACGGAATGGAAATGAAAAGAAATACTTGCCACTCCTTTGCACCATCAATACGTGCAGCATTTTCAACATTTTCATCTACCGCTTCAAATCCTGTTTTTGCTGATTGGTACATTAAAGGAAAGGCGACAATCGCTGAGGCAATAACAGCCGCCCACCAGGTGAACATGATGGGCTGATGAAAGAGCCATTCAATACCTTGTCCCAGCCAACTGTTTTTACCAAAAATAATGATGAGTAAAAAGCCAACAACAGTCGGTGGCAACACTAAAGGAAGCAGTAAAACTGTTTCTACGACCGTTTTGCCTTTAAACGTTTTTTTAGCCATCCACTTTCCGATAAAAGTGCCGAGTACGATGACGATGAATCCAGAAACAAGTGCGATTTCAATCGATAGCCGAATGGGCGTCCAAAAATCCATTGTCATACACTAGTTAGTTCCTTTAAAACCATAGCTTTTGAAAACATCCATTGCCAGTTTACTTTGAAGGAAATCATAGAAGGCTTTTGCCTCTTTTGCATGCTTACTATCTTTAATGATGCCGAGTGGATAAATAATCGGTGTATGTGTATGGTCATCGGCTACAGCCACAACCGTTGCTTTTTTTGAAATCATCGCATCGGTGCGGTAAACGATACCTGCGTCCACATTACCTGTTTCAACATATGTTAATACTTGGCGAACGTCTTTTGCATACACAACTTTCGGTTCTACCGTTTTCCAAACTTTCATATTTTCTAATGTTTCTGTTCCATATTGACCAGCTGGCACAGACTCTGGTGTACCAAGAGCCACGTTACTGGCCTTCGTTAAATCTTGAAAGCTATGAATACCGGCCTCGTTCTTTTTAGGAACGACTAAAACTAAATCATTTGATAAAAGATTGACACCTTGTGATTTTTCAATAATGCCTTCTTTGACAAGTTGTCCAAATTTATCTTCTGCTGCTGAGAAGAACAAGTCGACAGGAGCACCTTGTGAAATTTGCTGTTGCAATGCACCAGAGCCACCAAAATTATAAGTGATTTTCACATTAGAATGTTCCTTCTCATACGTAGTTTTAAGTGAATTAAGCGCATCTTGCAGACTCGCTGCTGCTGACACAGTTAACTCCACTTGACTTTGCTTTGTTGAACCTTGGCTTTTTTGCTGTTCTTGACTGCCACAGCCAGTTAAAATGCCGAGTACAAGGACAATCGAAAATAATATATAAAAAGACTTTTTCATCGTTTTTCCCCTTTTTATAATTAGTTATAATTAGATATATCTAATTATAACTAATTATAATTAAAAATAAAATAATCCGAGCGTCCTTTTTTGTGACAAAAGCAAAATAAATGCGTTACTATAAAGTGAAACTTCCATCAGTGGGGGTTTTCTTCATCCCCCACTGATGGTTAGTTGAGGCTCACAGGATGTGAGTCACACAGACATTGCCACAGGACGTGGCAATCTTAGTCTGTGTTCATTAATTCGGGCTTTTACGGACAGTTATCCCCCCACCTATCTTCTTTGCTTCTCTCTCAATTTTGAGGTGGGGGATTACTGCCCGTTAATGCGGGATAAAGTAATGGAGGGATTGCTATGTCACAGGAACGTTCCTATACAATTGAAGAAGTCGCACAACTATTAAAAATATCGAAACTCACTACTTACGATCTCGTGAAAAAAGGTGAAATTCCCGTCTTTCGCGTTGGTCGACAAATGCGTATAGATGCTCTTGATTTAGAGGCTTATATCGAAAAACAAAAAATAAGCAATAAAGATGCTACATCAAAACCGATGACTCGAGATAATCAAACAATCGTTATTAGCGGTCAAGATTTAGTCCTTGATTTGCTAGGAAAATATATTACAAAAAACGGTTATTATAAAACACTCCGTTCACATGAGGGAAGCTTGAATGGTCTAATTGCCTTATATCAAGGAGAGACAGATATTGCGAGCCTACATATGTATGATGGCGATACAGGTGAATACAATACGCCGTATGTCAAAAAACTATTTGTTAGCCAACCCTATATTATAGTCAATGTCGTATCACGAAAAGCTGGATTTTATGTTCAAAAGGGAAATCCACTACACATTCATTCCTTTAAAGATTTAGCAAAACCAAATGTTATGATGATGAATCGCGAAAAGGGCTCTGGTGCACGCACACTTCTAGATGAACAGCTTCGCATCCATCATATTATTCCTTCAACGATTCAGGGCTATGACCAAGAAGAAACCAATCACCTCGGTGTTGCCTCAGCAATAGCAACTGGAGAAGCGAATGTCGGAATTGGGATTGAAAAAACAACCAAATTGGTGGATGTTGATTTTGTACCTTTTATTGATGAACGTTATGATCTTGTTCTATTAAAAACTGAAAAAAATCACCTGCTTATTGAAGAAGTACAGA
Source organism: Rummeliibacillus pycnus (assembly GCF_044359855.1). Classification (GTDB taxonomy): domain Bacteria; phylum Bacillota; class Bacilli; order Bacillales_A; family Planococcaceae; genus Rummeliibacillus; species Rummeliibacillus pycnus_A. The sequence goes on along the minus strand of NZ_CP132291.1, from coordinate 3,169,204 downwards.
AAATATTAACATCTGAAGCATTTCACGCTGAATTGAGTTCAATTGGAGGCTATGATCTTTCAAAAACAGGAACGATTATCCACGAAACATTTTGAGAATCTTCTATTATATATACGAATTTAGTGGAGGCAAGATGGATGGCTTTTATAGAGCTTAAGCATTTACAAAAAACATACAATAATCAGCAGCAATTCATTCTAAAGGATATTAATGTAGATATTCAAAAAGGGGAATTTTTTGTGATTGTTGGTCCATCAGGTTCTGGTAAAAGCACCTTATTAAATATGATTGCAGGACTAGAGAACATTACAGCCGGTGTACTTACTATCAACGGTCAGGAAATGAATGATGAGCCACCCCGTAACCGACAAATATCGATGGTTTTTCAGCATTATGCGCTCTATCCTCATCTAACGGTTGAGCAAAATATTTTATTTAATTTAAAAATGAGGAAGATATCCAAGAAAGAACAGGAAAAGCTACTAAAGGATGCTGTGGCATTGACTAGCTTAGAAAACCATTTATCACAAAAGCCTCATGAATTATCAGGAGGCCAACAACAACGCGTTGCATTAGCACGTGCTATTGTCAACGATGCACCGATTTGCTTAATGGATGAGCCCTTATCCAATTTAGATGCACAGCTTCGAGCACAAATGCGGACAGAAATTCGCCGTATTCAACAAAAGCTCGGTCTAACCATTCTTTATGTCACTCATGACCAAACAGAAGCAATGACAATGGGCGATCGCATTATGGTCCTGCATGAAGGCGTCATTCAGCAAATTGGAAAGCCACTCGATTTATACAATCATCCGCAAAATCTATTTGTTGCTCGGTTTATCGGCTCACCGAAAATGAATATCGCGCGAGCAATTTGTAAAGAGCAGCAATTAATAATTGAAGGCGAATGGAAAATCGAGCTACCACAGTCAATCGCAACCACCCTTCCACAACAAGAGGAATTTCTTATTGGCATACGTCCAGAGCATTTACAAAAAGGTGGGGACTTACAAATGCACGTTCGAAGTATAGAACAGCTTGGACATGAAACACATGTCACATTCTATATGCCTCAAGAAGCATGGGCTGCAAAATGGAGTGGACAACATGAAATTGATGCTGGTACTACTCTCTCCATTAGCATCGATCCACAAAACATCTATTTTTTTGATAAAGAGACAGAAAAGCTTTTAGGATAGTGAGCATTTCTACTAAAGGCTATTCAAAAAAATATAAAAGGCATGAGTGCTGTTTATTCAGCATTCATGCCTTTTATATTAGAATAATTTTCTGATTTTATCCCTAGAGAACGAAAATAAATAAAGACTTTATAGAGATTTCCTCTCCACAGAGTCTTCATTGTAATCTACCAATCAAAATTGATACACGGAATTGTTTTGTAATCTAGTAACGGATATATTATAGGTTTTGAATCAACTGTCTTTATCGTTGAAGTTGAGCTGCATAGTCATTTAGTAATTCATAACAGCGTTCTTTCGTAACTTCTGCTAAGGACATAGCGTGTGATACTTTTGGTGTATACGAATCCATACTTTCTGCATCTATACTTGCTCGATCTGCAGTAGCATCGCGGCCATTAATCCATTGACGTTGGTAGTTTCGTAGATTATTAAAATCACTTGCTGGCAATTTTGTTTTTAATGTACCATAGATGTCATTTAGTAATGCATCCCATTGCGCATAACGTGCATTTTCTGCATTGATCATTTTATCTTCTGAACCTTGTGTTGTACCGTCAATCATTGCAGCAAGATTATCATAATTTGTGACAATTGAAGATGCGCGATTTGAATATACTTGATACATATTATTTCTTGTTTGTGTTTGCGGTTGAGATTGAGATGTACTGATGTTACTTGAAGAAGCTTGCTCTTTTTTTGTTTTAGCAGCAAGCTCTTTGCCTTGTTTTTTCTTTGCTTCTTGACGTAGATTCTCTACTTGTCCACTTACGCTATTGAGTATGTCTGTAGAATCCAGTAATCCATTTGCTTGCTTAATCGCTTTTTTATATTCCTTATCATCGATTAAATTTTCAATCTCTTTTGTTTTCTTTAATTGTGTTACATAGTTTTTGGCTTGCGAATCTTCGGGTTTTTCGTCTAGCGCTAATTCAAAAGACGCTAACGCTTTATCAATATCCCCATCTGTTAATGCGAGTTTTCCCTGCTCTACAGCTTTTGTATATGTAGAATTTGCACTTTCTGCACTTTTTTTCGGCTCTTCACTGTTACCACAACCAGCTAATAGCGCTCCTACTAAAATTATGTATGACAATTTTCTCACGATAAAACCACCTTTACTTACTATTATTCTATTTTAGTATTATTTTTGAACCATGACTAGTAAGTATATTATTTCTGTTCAAATAGTTCGGCTCGCATAAATCATCTTTAGTCCCCACCACTTTAACCTCTAATTAGTCAAATCCTTACACTCAACCTATCAATAAAATACTCTTAATATGTTATCTAATGAATTTTTTATCTACGATTTTCAAGCAAAACCCTCGCTTCCATTTAAGGAAGCAAGGGTTTCTTATTTTGCAATCAATTATTTAGTTGGTGCAATTGGTCATTCTAATCATTTCAATAATGACTGCGTATCAGATATGTGATTCGTAAATACACCGTCTGCTCCGTCTTTCATGACTCGTTTTTGTTCAGCTAGTTCTGTCTCCGTATTAAAAAAGAATGGATACACTTTCAGGTGGTTTTGATGAAGAATATCGATTAATGCTTTGTTAACCAAAGTTGAGTTCACGCCTATCCCCATTGCATATTTTTTCCACTGATTTATTTTTTCGGTTGTAAAATCCTTTTGACTAGTACAAAGCATCAATTGGACAAGGGGAATTTTATTGTTAATGTCATGTATTTTCTTTAGACTCATAGCTGAAAAAGATTCAATGATCACCTTGTTTTTCTTAATTAGCCCTTTCTTATTTAATAAATCTACTAATGGCTTTTCCATCTTCAGCTTATTATCTACCAGTCGTGTTTCTATGAAATAATTTGTTTTTGAACCAAATTGATTTATAAGTTCTTCAAGCGTTATGATTCTTTCGTTTTTGTATGTTGGGTTAAACCAACTTCCAGCATCAAACTTTTGGAGTTCCTGTAAGCTATATTGATTTACCTCTCCATTCCCATTTGTTGTTCGATCTATCGTCGGATCATGCATCAGAACTAACTGATTATCCTTCGTTTCCCTTAAATCCATTTCAATATAATTCGCTTTTTCTTGAACTGCTATTTTATAAGCTGGCATTGTTTCCTCAGGCGCTTTGTCATTCGCCCCTCTATGTGCAATCACCATCATAGGTCTATTTGCTTTTACTGTAGAAACTGAAAACAATTTAATTGTACTGAACGTAAATAAACCGATTAATATAAGTAATATTAACTTTTTCATAATCTTATTTTATCCCAATAATTCATATTTAGAGCAAAGTTGTCCAAAGTTTAATTCAATTTTAATTTACATCTTTTTAGTGTTTAAATAAGATGTTCAAAAAGCTTATTAACTCCTCAAAACCTCCAACAAAATCCCTGTTTTATCATCGGAGCGTTCGGCTCTGGGGAATTGTTGACAGTATGGGTCATTCTTTTCCATTAGGGTGATTTTCGTGCAGGTACTTTTGAGTCCTCTATTGAAAATTTGCTTTGCTGATTCCATCCAATTTTCATGACTTGGTGGTCTATGACTTAGTAATTGAAAACCATCTGTTACTAATGCGATTTTCTTTACATCCATCAATGGAATTTTCCCTATTTCCCAGAAGCTCGAAGTTTCTCTACTTCCGTCTATGATTCCATATCCTTCATACGTATTAAAGCTTTCGCAACACTGCATACGAAAAGATTGAGTCAACGTCAGCGCGTTTTCATAGCATTGCACTAACTTCTTTTCTGTGTAATTTCTCCTCAACGTCTTTTTTAAACCATTAAATTGAAGCTTTACTTTTCGAATATATTTTTCTTGAATTTTGGTTGTGTGGTCATAGGTTAAGCTACGTATGGTACCGTTTTGATATTGCACAAATAACATACAATTTCCTGTTTGAATATAGTGCAACGTATCATCTCTTATTTGAATTGCGGCTACACTACAACAATTCCTTATGTACTTTTCCATATCACCAAGATCATCCCATATTGTCATTCCTCTTTTCGCTCTTCGCATTTCAATATTCGCTGATCTTAGGATGTGTTCCAAAGAATCATTTTCGTAAGATTTATCTAGAAGAAATTTTCTGATAGTGTGAGCAGCCTCTACGCCAGAAAAAGGACCAAAACCAGAATCCCCATCAATTACCGCAAATCGATTGTTTTTTTGATCACATACATATGCATCCTCTAGCTCCTTTTTATACCCTTCTTCATAAATAACACCTAACACGTTAATCATCCTAGAACAACTCCCATTCTTTTTTAGATTAAGTGAATAACTCCCCTTTGGCATTATCTATCAATACTATTAAACTTCCATACTCATATCCCAAGACCTCCATCCATCAACAATACTTTATAACCATACATTACCATTATCTAGAATATATTAGTTACATATTATGTAATTTGTAACAATTAATTCATAATTAAGTGAATATTATAAAAAATCAAAAATTGTATAGAAACTGAATAAACCACTTGAAAATTTAGTACTTATCAAATTTTTATCATTGCTACAAACACACTAATGACGGGTTTTTGCTAATGTTCGACATTTCTTCGACAGACCTATTTTGTGTGTTTTAGCCCTCTAAAATGCCATTTTGTTCATTTTACAGATGACAACACAAATCTGTATTCTGGGTGCACCTAGGAAAACAAGCGTTGTGCACAATGAGAATGGACACAAATTATGTTTCAATTTGATGAAATTTTAGAGCAATATGAACCCATGATCTCTGCAGCAATTCGAAAATGCCGTATTTACAAAAACCATGAACACTATGCTCAAACAGCACGCATTGCCTTATGGAAAGCCTGGGAAAAGTATGATCATGTACAGGGAGATTTTGCACCCTATGCCTTTACCTGTATCCGTGGCAGCATTTTAGATGAACTAAAAAAAGAAAATCGTTATGAAGAACGCTATCAGCCGGAACAAGATGACATCATCGAGCTTTATATGCCAACATCAATCGAATCCGAAGTATCCTATATATTAGAGGGATTGCTCAACAAGATCTCTAAAGAGGAGCAGCAATTTCTCATAGACTATTACATCGGGGGCTATTCATATGAAGAATTGTCAGCGAAATATCATGCTTCTGTTGCTACTTTGCAAAAGAGACGGATGCGGATAATAGAGAAAGTAAGAAAAGAAATTTAATATGAACAACACCACCTGATTTGTATTGCTCAGGTGGTGTTGATATAAATATAAGCTGAAGTTACCAGTAACCCAAAAAATCTATTTATTCAAAAGAAATCATAATTGCTCAAGTGCATTGTTCGCGAAGGGATATTCTTTTTAAAGGAAAGGTAGTCGTGAAAAATGGTAATTGAGGAAGCTGAAGAGACTTAAATTGTCTTTTGCGCGAATACAAATCATTATTTCGCGGATAAGCAACCTAATTTCGCGAATTGGACCACCAATATCGTGGATAACACCTCCGATTTCACGAATAAGCTTTTCAATTCCACTCATTAGATAAGGAGATGTATTAAATCGTTCTCAAAAAGATAAGTAAAAATATCAAATATTTATGTAAAAACTAAAATATTTCATTTGAATTTCATTTCTCATTAGACCTTTCACCTAACAATTCCGTTCCCATATTTCTAAATATGAAAATGTTGCAATACAAAACACTCAATATTTCGACATAGCTAAATTTATTTAAAGAATTAACATAAATTACTTTATTCATTTATAGGTAATTACTCATCAAACAGATGGAATATAACGTATTTTTTATTTCTTTATAACCATTCCTCATTTGGTATTTTTATTCCATTTTTACATTTTAACCCACATTAAGGTTTGAGAAGTGCTATAATCATCTAGAAATTATTGTAATGGAGGGATTTGTTATTAATAAGAAAAGGTGGTTATTCGTTAGTTTATTTGCAGTACTTTCGTTACTTCTAACAGCATGTGGTTCAAGTGGTAGTGGTAGCGGTTCTGATTCTAAGCAAGAAGCACGTGACGTTGGAATCGAACTCAACTCAGGTGAATATATAGCAATCAGTAAATATGATGACAATGAAGAAAAAACTTACCTCAAGTTAAACATAACAGTACATAATAAATCTAAAAACGAAATATCTATATCGGGATTAGATTTTAGTCTTTATGATAAAAACAATGAAAAGATTGAAACAGTTTATGTAAATCCTCCAGACGAAGATTCTTATAAAGAATTATCTGGAAGTGTTTCACCAGAGAAAAAGGCATCTGGCAATTTAGCATACCCTATTAATCCAGAAGAAAAATATGAGCTTCATTTCCAACCACATATTTACGATGATAAAGGTAACAAACAGAAAGAATTAGTAGTAAAAGTGGATCCGTCAAAATATAAAAATGATACTGAAAATGCGAAAAAGGCAATTACATCTTACATCGATAACGTATTCCTAAGCAAAGAAAACCCTGATTTTAAAACTTTACTCACAAATGATGTGATTAAGGATAGCCAAAAATTTGATGAAGAACTTGGAAATCAAATTAAAGAAGGTTCCGGGGATTACGCACCAGATTTAAAAACTGAGAAAATTTTTATTGATAAATACCGTAAAGCATTAAATCGAAAAATCAAACCAACTTATCAAATCGAATATGCAGACGCAAAAAATGCAAAAGTGATGGTAAGATTAAAAAACTTTGATACTTCTGATTTGTTCAAACAAACTACAAAAGTAAGCGCACAATTTATGAAAAAAAATCAAAAAAAATATTCATATAATGAATATGATAAAGCGAAAAAAGATGCTTTAGTTTATACTATGAGTCGAATTGACCAAATTCTAAACAATACAAAACTACGCAGCGACTCAAGTAACTATTCAATTACTATGAAAAACGTTGATGGTAAGTGGCACATTCAAACCACTGATGAAGATTTGAATAGCCAATACGATGATTTGCTAAAAGCATTTGTTTTAGAAATGTAAAATCAGCTATCACGAAAAAGAAACACAGACCATAGGTTGGTCTGTGTTTCTTCTATTATATGTGGCAATTTGGATTAATGATTCAACTTTTAGATACTGTGTGATTCTAGATCACTTGTGACTTAATCTGTAGTCTATTTTTCTATTTTTTCGGTGCCTTACATCAAAATCTACTTTAAATATTTACTTGGTACTGATACATATTGTATACCACCAGCATACGAACTTACTTCATATGGATCAAAAACAACTTTTAACCCTTTAGCAGTCCAGAAGAAAGAATGTCCTGCGATTGTTGTTTGATGATCAGCAAATGGGTAATCGCTAGGATGATTAAGCATATAGTTTTTGGCATAGTTTTTTCCATCTTCATAACTCTTTTCAGATTTAAATGCAGATTTTAGACCTATGACCTTCCCTTTATACATGTTAAAGGATTTTACATATTGCATTCCATGTGCCCCGCCATCATATATATCATTTACACATAATATACTTACTTTTGAAGAGCTACTATATTTCTTTTTACAACTAATTTTTGACCAGTATTCCATTCCCTTCATCGCTCTGCCGCTCTTTAAATCTTTCTTCAATTTTACTTGAAGCTTCGCATTATCCTTATAAATCTTTTTAGTGTGCTTCAGCATTTTGGAGTTAGCATCCATATATTTTGCTCCACTAATCTCAGCATATTGATAATACCTATTATTCTTGTATTTTTTTATCTTTACAGTTGGTCCAACTGCCTGTGCTTCATTTTCGGATACTGTTGATGAAAAGACTAAACATATTGATAATATACTTACTATGGAAATTATCCATTTCTTCATTTACTTTATCCTCCTAAAAATTCTTTTGAAACTCAATTCTACCATATATATGGTAGAATTAAATACACATTATAATATATTAGACCTAAGTATTAGTATAATTTATATAAAATAGTATATATAAAGTCATACATAAAAAGAAACCACTTGCACAAGAAAAGAGGTAAAAACATGGTTTTTGGCTTTCTCTTTAAAAAAAATAAACAGGATGTAAAAGAAGTTACCAATTCTTCAGTTAAAAAAACTACTGATAGTAAGAAAAATAATGAACAATGGGCAAATCGAAAAGGAGAACTTGGTGAATATAAAATCAATATCCAACTAGATCAGTTTCCTAAAAATTATAAGTATCATAGTGACTTACTTATAAAGAATGGTAAGTCATCGACAGGCTACTCACAAATTGACCATGTAATCATTACACCTTACGGAATATTTGTTATTGAAACAAAGAACTATCAAGGTACTATTTACGGAGAAAAGAATCGAAAAACGTGGTTAATTAATGGCAAATTTAAAATGATGAATCCACTACTACAAAATTACGGTCATATTCAAGCGATCAAAGAGCTGGTTGATATAAAACACCATGAACACTTTCTCTCAATCGTCTCTTTCACAAAAAGATGCAAACTAAAAATTGATCCAGATTTACAGAAAATACAGTCAAACGAATTAGTTATTTACGATATTCTATTATCGGAATTTATTAATAGGAAAACTGCCATCCTAAAATTGCAACACCATGAACCCTTATTAACAAATGATGAAATCGACTGGATATACAATACACTTTCACAATCCAATGTTCTCGATCCCTCAATCAGAAAACAGCATATTGAGAAGATAAAAACGAACATGAATAATGATGACAAAGCCGATGAAAATAAGTGCGTTATATGCAAGAAACCTGTTTCAGATAAAGTGAAATCATATTGCTTATCAAATCCAAAATTCAAAGGAAGCATCTATTGTTATGAACACCAAAAAAATCCCGTATAAGTATAAAAATTAAGTTTCCATAGTATTTGATCAGGTGCGAAGTTTGAGTAATCAAGTCATCATAACCCATAAACTTACATATACCCCATAATTTATATACATGGTAATATATTAATAGATGGGAGATGATTTCATGAAAAAAATATTTTGGAGTTGTTGCGCTTCCGTGTTGTTTATTATTACGTTTATGAGCTTTTCTTCAACACAAGCTTCAGCTAAGAATTATCAAGCAGTTGATCGGAACCTAAAATCTGTAACACTTGAAACGAAACATACTTCTAAAGGATATGAATTTGCTTTAAAGTATCCTGGCAAAGCGAAAAAAACACTGTCAACAACCTTCAAAAACAAACCACCTTATAGAGCAAAAGTTACGATTGCTCGCAATGCAAAACAACCAACACTCATAATTTGCTTACTTGAAAATGAAAATACTGGTTGGCCATACGTTGACCGCATCTATGCGATTAAAAATGGCAAACTAACAAAAGTACAGGTAAAAGGCAATGTAGGCAATGTGTTAATTTCTTACAAATCAAATAATACACTTAATACAATGTACTATAATCGGTTCAAAAATATTAAATATACTTATACCTCAAAATACAATCGAACATCCAATGTATTAAAAACCATTAAAACAATTGCCCAAGAAAATGCCATTGGCTACTAGTAAAGCAACTCTGCACTATTCAACACCAATTCGCTATAACTTATTGGTGTTGTAGTGCATTTGGCAATAAGTTTGGGATTGAGAGTTCTTTCAGTCCCCCCTTTGCTTACTCCTGTTTTGATAATGGCTTTCGTTATTATGATCTGTCTTCGGGACAGATCATAATCCTTTTGAGTGCTCTACCTGCTTCTACTCAACAAGAAATTTAGTATGTTTAAGTCCACCTGTACCTCTTCCCATAATATTTTATCGAATCCCAAGAGCTACTATCTATCCAACTCTCTTAAAGAGTCATTCAAAAAAAGAAATAAGCTCCCCCCTATATCTTTTTTTCTTCTCTTTTTACTTCTTTTAAATATTGAATCACATTGTTTTCTTCATACAAATCAATATGGTCCATAGATAGGGCTCAATCTGCATCTAAGGTTGAACTATTTTGTAATCCCAGCTCATCATAAAGAAGATCATAGTTAATGCGATACCATTTACGATGATCCCACTTAGTTGTATTAAACCTATTTGTCGAAATAATAAAGTGCCTTTTTTCAAGCCTTAAAAATGTGCGCTGAATCGTTATAACCGACCAAAAAGGAAACTGTTTGGCCCAGCCTTCATAAGTGCTCCTATACCAAGTATCACCCTCGAATTTCACCGATGAATTTTGCAGTTGGATATCGAGCTGTTGTAAGATGATCGCTTCTTTTAACTTTAACTTTTTTGCTAGATCTGGTAATACAAAAAGCGGTGTGCAGTTGATTAATAATTCCATAGTGATTCCTCCTGAAAAGATATAGTAAATGCAATTAATAATCCATGATTGAAAAGTTTTATTGATATTCCATTTGTCGAGAATATGAAACAACGTGATACTCAAAATACATCCCTCCTCATCTGTTAAATAGAAACAAAAGAACAAAAGAAGGACAACTTCATGAGAAAATTTTCAAATAAACAAACAGCTAATGCTGTTTGTTCAAGCTAAAGTGGATGTTGGAATATTTACGATTGAAGGGCTGGCACCACTTATAGAAAGGATCCTTGTTGTATCGTATTGATTTCCCTCCTTAATATTTTTTAAATACCTAAATATATATCCAAACATTATAAAAAATGTTATATTTTACATGTATTTATAAAAATAAGGGAGATGGAAAATTGAAAAGTAATATATCATTGCTAGTAAAAATATTACTTGGGTGTGCTCTATTACTGTTTAACGTACCAAATGTAAAAGCAGAAGAGGTGCAAAGTTTTGAAGTAGACAAATTTGAAGCTGAAAATGTAGCAAAAAAATTCATTGAATACAAAATGGAAGTCTTCAAACTTCAAGATAAAAACTATGAACTGAAGCTTCTTTCAGAGCTTTATGGACTAGATGATAAAATGAATTCCTATTACTTTCAAATTTACACAAAAGATGCTTTAGTCGGATATGTTATGATAGCAGCAGATTACCGATTCGATCCAATATTTGAGTACGGCATATTTGAAAATAATTATGATTATTATTATGGAAAGGAACTAGCCAATAAGACTCAAAAGGCATATTACTTGGGAGGGCAAGGAGTAAAAATCTCAGACAGTGCTAGCTCAGTTGAAAAAGAAATATATAATAAGATTCAAAATATCGCCAATTCAACCTCTAAAAATAACGGTTCACTTTCCAATATTTCAATTGGAATTCAACATGAAAAAGATACAAATCCGCTATGGAATGATATTCATGACTCAAGTAAGGTTGGAGTTCAGTCTGTTCCACCTGTTACTTTAAATGTAACGAGAGTTTGGCAAAGGCAATCGGGTGTAACCCATCCAGACTCATCTTGTGGCCCAGCTGCTGGGGCAATGATAGCGAATTATTATAAAGATATTAAAGGATACAAAGTAAGAGGAAAAGGCTCATATAGTAACAGTAACGCAAATTTGATTAATCATTTATATTTTGAAATGAATTCATATGCGTTAGGTACAAATTCATATTCACTTGCAAATGGTTTTCAAGTTCACTTAAACCATGATATGACAGGCTGGAAATACACAAGAACAACTGATCCTGGATATAGTAATGTTACTGCTCCTATTAGAGATGGGCATCCGGTGGCAACAGTTTGGCTTGCTCTTGGTGATGAAGATTATCATTGGAGGGTTATCAACGGAATTGATACTGATGGTGGACAATATCTTTCTTATAAAGATTCCGATGGTGGATCAGATAATACAGGGGCACATTGGGTTAGCTGGAGCACGATGGTTGGTAAGGTTCATACTGTTTCATTCTCAAGATAATCACTAAAAGAAGGTGGAATATGTTTAAGATCATCTACATCATAAGCTTTTTAATGTCTTGTTTACTTTTTTATTTATGTAATGATATGACACAAACTTTAAATATAAATAGTGAGTTTGGAGTAGTTGGTGGTAATGGTAATCCAGGCCTTATTCCTTGGATTTTCCTCTTTCCCTTCTTTGGATTTTTTGTTTATGGAACTTTTAAGTATTCGACGCTTACATTAACTAAACTAGCTAAAGCTAAGAAAATAATGATAATTACAGGGTCAAGCGTGCTATCTTTCATAATACTGGTAAATGTCTACAATCAAGCTTCAGAATTGAGAAAAAGGATCGTGGAGGTTAGTCCTTCTTATACAAAGGAAAGTGAATTATCATTATTGAATTTCTGGTCAAATTCTATTTTCTTTAATTTTTTTACTTTTTTTCTAGTTATTCTTCTGACTATTCTGTTTAGTGCAGGAATAGCTATGTTAAAAAGTAGTGTTCCAAGAGCAGGGTAATATTACTACTCTTTTTTATCGGACACAAAAAAGATAAAATTAAAAAGAAATAAGGGTATTCTTTATGTATCTAAGAATTTCTTAAGCTAACCTGTTTTAGTTCATGTTGAGTTGCAAAAATACGTGAAATAAATAAACACCTTTAGCCCCTACTCTTTTGTGAGAGATAAGGGGCTAAAATTTTTTTACCGACTAATACCGGCATTATTACAAAAAAGAATAGCCCTAATTTGAGCGATTTGTTGCAAATTGTGCTGGTGACTGTAAATTTAAATCTGTATGCATTGATTAATGAGTGAATGAGAATAATTAATAAGTAAACAAAATGAAATGGAGGTTTTTATAGTGGATAGTCAAAGAGCACAAGAAATTGCGGCATCACCAGTTTTAGCAAATGTATTACATGACGGAGTTCCAATATACATTCAACATGTAGATGAAACAAAAGGAACAGCTAGAATATATCCTCTCCATGAACCAGAGAATGAAAAAGAGGTTGCTTTGGAAAAATTAAGAGAACATTAACATGCAGTTTGCAAACATGTTTAGCTAAAAATATGAAAGATGCTGTCGTAGATACTTCTAATGGCGGCATCTTTTCATTTTTAATAAATATCTAGATTTTAGATAGTCTTGGTAGGACTTAAATTGCTGAGAGAGCGAATACAATTTGAAATAGAGCGAATAAAAGGTCCAAAAGAGTGAATTAACTGTCCAATAGAGCGAATAAATCAGTGGAATTAGCGAATAAAATACTTTTTCTTATTGTATACAAAAAAACAACTGCTAACATATGTGTCAGCTGTCGGTTATATTGATCAATTGCATATTTTTAGTAGAACTTCCCAGTCAATCTTAGTTGTTTGAGTACCTGGCACCAAAACTTTAACACCAAAAAAAGCCCGTATATGTATAAAAGCTCTCGTGTTTATATACCCGAGAGCTTTTGGTTTAATTAAGGTCTTCTTCCATCAAATGATCTAAAAAATGATCCTATTTGCCTCACCATATTTACCCCATTTTTTATTGTTCCCGCATGGCCCATAATTGTATTTAAATGATCTGGTAGTCTTTCAAATCTAGAAACATTTGATTGGGGTCGTTGATTAGGGTCAAAGAAACGTTGCCCCTGTCTACCTTGATTAGGAGGCCCAAAGCCTTGTCTACCTTGATTAGGAGGCCCAAAACCTTGTCTATTTCTTGGTGGAAGTGGTCTTCTTCTAGGATCCGGCTGATAAAATGGCATCAATTCACCCCCTATCAGGGTTATACTTCTAATTTAGTATATGTCTGTACTTTTTTATTGATTAGACTTTATACACATTTTTTAGATTGGACTTCAAATGCGATATGTATTTTGTAAATAAAATTGGATTGAAAAAAACCCTTTCCGTAGAAAGGATTTTTCTTATCATTTGTTGACACCAATGTAAACATGAAGCCCACATATTTGTAATTGTTACAATATAACCTTCTAACATATATGTCAGCAGTCGGTTATATTGATCAATTGCTTATTTCTAGTGGAACTTCCCAGTCAATCTGAATCCAATTTCAGCAATGAGTGTGGCAAAAAGAAATGTTCCGGTGTATACGCAAATAGATACTACAACAATTCTCCAACCGAGTTTTTTAAATTCTTTTAAATCTTTCCCAAAAGAAAGACCTGCATAGGCAAGAATTGGTGTGGCAAGTGCCATAAAGTTAATCTTTTCTGTATATTTGACAATTGATTGCTGGTAAGGATTAACACTTGAAGTAACTAATAATGCAATAATTGAGACCCAAATAACTGTAGGGATCTTTTTGACTAAAAACTTATTTATAGCAAAACCTAAAACTGTAATTACAACAATAATCAGCATACCTGGGATTGCTTCAATGGGTGAAACATGATAGCCAACCCAATTCCCTAATATTGCAATAATACCAATGATGATAAATGTTAAAATTTGATCCTTCATAATTATTCACCTGCAGACTTTTCTTTTTTTGATTTTCTTCCCAAAATCGGCTCTAAATATTTATAGAGAAGATTTGTCATTGGAAGAGAGAAGTACACACATATAAATGTACCAACGATTGTTGTGATTAAGTTTGCTGCACCTGCAAATACAGCAATGTCATTGGCAGAATCCGGGAACATAATTGATAGAGATCCAGTCATGGCAGCCATCATACTACCAGAACCAACGCCAGCTCCCATTGCTAAAGAAATCGGGTGAAACCATCCTGTGCTAGCGATTAAACTTGCGATTAAGGATAAATAGATTGCCCCAAATAATGTTCCGCAGATATATACGCCTAATGCCCCACGAGACTCAGGAGAATCTGCACCATATTTTTCAGAAAGGATTGCTAAGTTCGGTTCTCGGTCAATCGAGAATGTTGCACCAATTGCTTCCCGTTTCATACCTAGCAGTAATGCAATTGGCAATCCTAATACAATCGTACCTAAAAAGTGACCTACTTCTTGGAAAACAAGAGAAAAACCTGCATCGAATAACTGGGATAAAGAAGGTCCCATTAATGTTCCTAATTTTGTGACAAACAACATGAAAGAAATGCCCAATATATTAGAAGCAACAGTCATATTTTTTTCAGATAGAATTTTAAATTTTGGTAAACTAATAATTGCTCCAATGATTAAGGCATATAACATTGGGAAAAACGCAATAGAACCAATACCTAATTTTAATGTTTTTACACCTATAAATTCTGCGATAAGTACTAAAAATAATACGAAAATATGTATTTTCCAGCTAAATAAACGATTCATTTCCTACTCCTACCTCTTTTTGATTATTTACGGCGAATAATCCCTTTTTGATTTATTCTGCTTTTACATTTCGATAGAGCTCATTGTTTAAAACTAAAAATAAAAATAAGGATATACCATTTCTTATTGATTCAAATGGTGGTAAAAAGTGAGCGTTATGTAATTTATGAGCTCCTCCTTTGCCATCATTGACACCTAGGAAGAAAAATGCACCTGGAACTTCTTCTAAATAACATGCAAAATCTTCGGATGCTAGACTAGGGTTCTCGACATCTACGATACGGTCTTTCCCAAATTCCTCTACTAATCCATCATGAATGGCATGGACAACAGATGGTGTGTTAATCGTAATTGGATACCTCATATCGTAATCAATATCTGCTGTTAATCGATTTGCTTGTGCAACATTGTTAACAATACTTTCAAAACGTTCTTTCAACAAAAATCGGGTTTCTTTCTCCACTGTACGAACCGTACCTTTGAATTTTACTTCTTCTGGAATAATATTAAATCCTTGTCCACCTTCAATGGTTCCAATCGTCATAACAGCAGCATCTACAGGATTAATCTCTCGACTTAAAATGGTTTGTAATGACGTAATAATTTGAGATGTCCCTACAATAGCATCTATACCTTGATGCGGTGCTGCTCCGTGCCCTGCCATTCCTTTTACAGTTACCTCAAAAACATCCATACTCGCCATTAAGGAACCTGGCTTGACACCAATCTCACCTATATTGAGTTCTGGCCAAACATGCATGCCAAAGATAAAGTCAGGTTTTGGGTTTTCAAGTGCACCTTCTGCAATCATCTTTTCCGCACCCTTTACCATTTCTTCTGCTGGTTGGAAGATAAGTATTATCTTGCAGTTTAATTGGTCTTTCACCATATTTAGTATTTTGGTTGTGCCTAGTAAAGTCGTGGTATGAACATCATGTCCACATGCATGCATGGCACCTTCGTTAAAGGAGGCAAAAGCTACACCCGTTTCTTCTTTGATAGGTAATGCGTCCATATCCGCTCGTAAAGCAATGGTTGGTCCATCAACTTCTTCATTAATCATTGCAACAATTCCAGTTTTCGCTACATTATCAGTATATGAAATACCCCATTCATCTAAATAGCCTTTGACGATTTTAGAAGTTTCATATAAACCGTAACCAATTTCAGGTGTTTGGTGTAATTTCTTTCGAATGGAACAGAATTCATCAAAATTGTCTTCGATCAAATCCTCCACATTTTTAAGAATTGTAGTATTCATCATTACATTCCCTTCCTCATAACGATTATTTAAAGAAATTTCCTTTAAGTATTCTAAAAATAATAATAATACATAATTACTATCTTTCGATATTTTATTTATTTTCTGAAAACTTTACTAAGAGAATATTTTAAAATTATGTGTGAAGATCTTATAAAATAATCGTTGGATTCATTTCACTTCATCAATTACTCACATTCCATAAAACGCGAACGTTTATGCATTAAATTCAATTAAATGTTTGTTTTTTATATTATACTTTATAAACATTAAAATTGTATAGATGTAAATGTTCGTTTTTTATGAATTCTACAAAAGAACATGAAGGAACCATATAACTTTTACAATATAAAGTTGAAGATATCCATACGCGAAATACCGTTATTGTAAAATAATTGGAGATACTCTTTTTTCTATAGTGCTGAACCTTTCCAATCACGTCTATTATCAATTCTACGTTCTTATGAAAAGTAATCACCAAAGAAATAAAAGGAAATATGCTACTATTGCGTTAACGAAAATAATTAGGAGGAGATAAAATGAGTGGAGATTCAATTATTTTAATTGTTGTTTTATGTTTATTTTTGATATTCAGTTTAATTTTATCTTTAGGAAAGGGTAGTTTTTTGATAGCTGGCTATAATATGGCATCTGAGGAAGAGAAAAATAAGTTTAACGAAAAAATGATGACTAAGTTTATGGGGAAAATGATGTTCTTTTTAGCTTTATGTATATTTCTTTGGTTTTATGATGAAGTATACGATTCACCTATAGCTTTCTATTTAGGATTAATTCTTTTTATTATTATAAGCGCTGGCGGAGTTATTTATTTAAATACGAATCCAAAATTCAGAAAATAGAAAAGAGCAATGGGCAAGTTCCATGATTTTTCTAGGGTAATCCATGGATTCTTTGGGCCAATCCACAAAAAAAGAAATTAAATCCACTCATCGTGCTATTTACGTCCACCTCCGTCTCTCCAAGAGAACTCGATGAAATAAGAAAATCCCACCTCCTAAGAGATGGGATTTGTTTGGCATTACTCTTTCGTATTGTTTCCTTTTGAAATCTTAACCCGCAGGCACTTATCCTTACGACTTACCAAATTGCTTCTACCCATTCAGGGTGGTCGATGAATGGATTGCGGTTTCCTTGAATATTGTATATTTTTTCGTTTCGTTGTTTTTCCCACTTGCTTACTGGATCTTGTTCATTCCATTGTAGTAAAACAGAAAGCTTTCCGTGGAAAGGATTTGTTCCATTGTTAACTCGATCATTCAATTCTAAGTCAACCCTGTCACCTTTTTCATAACGTGTTGCCATGTAAAATAGGATTCTAGCGATATCGCCTTTTACATCATCTGGCGGCTCCCATGAATCAGAATCCCTTTTACACTCAGAACAACCGTTTACTGCACTTCCACCATTATCAAAATCTAAGTTCCCTCTTGCACTATTTACTTGTACGTCAGCTGGTCGTAAGTTATGAATATCTGTACCAGGGCCATTACTTGTACCAAAATCACCATGTGACTTTGCCCAAGTATGCTCTCTATTCCAGTCTCCAACATTGCCACCGGCTTTGCTCTTTGGACGAGATTCTCCAGTATAAAGTAGGATAACATTGTTCGAATTATTTGGATCTTCATCTGTTATTTTCAAAGCATCCCACGCTTCATTGTATGAAAGCACACGGTTATCATCTATGATATCGTGTAATGCAGCCTTTAACACTTGCCCTTCTTTCCCAATAGCATCGCTATAGTATTTATCCGTTGTATTGTCAGAAGTAACAGTTACAGAAAAACTAGAGGTGACAGATTTCTTTCCATCTGTAGCTGTAACTCCCACAATATGAGTGCCAACAGGTAAATCCAAAGTTAGTTCTGAACCATTAATAGTTCCTAATGGGGAACTAAATGTTAGTTTATCTCCGTCAGGATCTTGAAAATAGTCTGTCAAAAGAAAATTTAGCTTTTTCCCCACTGCTACAGTTTGATTATCAAAGTTTTTTATTGCTACTGGAGCACTGTTTTCTGCTGGTGTTGAAGGTGACTCACCTTCTGAATCTATAAACTGAATGCTTTCAGGATTTGCACCATTTGTATATCTGATATGTTTAATATTTTCAGCGCCTCTAATTTCTTTCACATTCGGTCCATCAATGATGACTTTTCCTAGTGGGAGCCCTGAGAAGTTAATAATGGCACCAGCTTCTTTTGGTTTAATCGTCACTGATGAACCATTAAAGCCTTTACTTGTGAATCCTTCCCCTTTCAGCTCAGCATATTTGGAACTTGTAATGATGATTCCTTTTGTAATCTTGCCACTTTCAAAATTGACGGAAATGCTTGGCTCAGAAAATGTTAGTTCTTTCTCTCTTATGTTTGCTAAGTTGTACGTTTTTTCAGGAACAATCTCATCTGATTTACCAGATAAATCAAGTTGTACCATTACTGGATCATGGTCACTTGCACGGCCAGCCATGTCAGTGAAATCTGAATTGATATGGAGAATATCAATTTTAGTTGATTTAGCTAGATTATTCGATACAAGAATATGATCTAGCACTTGTGAATTCCCTTGGAAAAGATACGTATAACGATCATCTTCAGGTACTTTATTAATCATGTTTGTCATGTGTTTGCCTTCGAGGATTTTTAACGAATCCGTGAATTGGAAATCGTTATAATCACCGACAGAGACAATATTTGCATCTGGGTTGTCAGCTTTAATCTTTTCTACAAAGTCTTTCACGACATTTGCAATCTGATGACGTTGCACTTCGCTTTCCAATCTAGGTGGCTGTGTTGAGCCGAATAATGGTGTATCACCTGATTTAGAGTTCCAGTGATTCGCAATGACAACAACACTTTTACCATTAAAATCAAATTGTGCAGCTAGTGGTTTTCGACTATTATTGAATGCAGTATTTGTAGGATCAATACGCCCTGGATTAAGTGATAGCTTTCCATTCTTATATCCTACAGCTGTTTTTGCATCACCACTTGGAATGCCTTGTGTTAATTGTACGCGTTCTGGATTATATAAGAATCCTACACGGATATTCGCATTTGGTGCACCACCATCTGCATTGTTCTCTGGGTCAATATTAACGTAGTTATATTTTACGCCACCAGCGTTTTTAATTTCAGTAATTAAGCGCTGATAACTTTGATCTGCCGCAGTGCCTCCTGCAGTAGAACCATTATTATCTTGAACTTCTGTAACACCAATAATATCAGGGTTTTTCATATCAGAAGCAAATGCTCGTGCCAATTTGCGCGCTTTATCATCAGTTGTTTCTTTCGTATTGTTAGAGAAGTTTTCTAGGTTATAAGAAGCAACGGTTAATTTGTCATCTGCTTTTACGATTGTCGTTGTTTCTGGTGTTGAATCACCTACAACATGTTTTGATTTCATCTCATCATAATCGGCATAGATTTTATAATTTTGGAAGCCATAATTGACTACCCCAGTAATAGGGCCCTTAAATTTATCGCCTGTTGCTACTTTAAAATCTCTCGCTTGCGTATTATCATAAAGTTTAAATTGAATTCTATCAGCATTTGCATTATCTGCTGTAAGTAAGACACCACCATGAATCGTATCCGTTTTTCTTTCATCTAGCACTGTAATCAGATCACCATGTTCTTGAGGTGCTACAGCTTTCACATTTCCTACCTGAACCCTCATACCTTCGAGAGATTCCCAGAAATCAATAGCATCTTCCTCTGGATCGAATTTAGCAAACCCATCGTTATCAATCACTTCAGATGGCAGATTATTGCGATCAATCACTATTGGTGCTGGCAGTGTTACATTGCTCTTCACAACGCCCACTTTACCACCTTGGTCGTTTCGAGCATTAATCTGTGTAACGGATAAATCTGTGTCTTTTTTTGTGTCAGTATAACCATCAATTTGAAATTCATCTACTTTTCCATCAACACTTACAAGATCCCCAATTTTAACAGTCGCTGCAGTGTTACCCGTATAAACAATAATTCCTTCTGACGTGTTTGGATTGTTGTCCTTTTTATCATCAGGTGTTTGAATATGGAAATAGTTTCCGCTTCCTATTTTATAGACATATGTGACAATTCCTTCAAGCCCTGAAACTTTCTCACCTCGTTTAGGTGATTGATGCGATGCTCCTTGAATATCGTGAATTTGGATTCCTTGTGCTGGATCAAAAACAGTATATTCATACGAGGTAACCTGACTATTTTTTAAACTCTCTTTTACAGCAAACGCTTTTAATGTCGTATTATTTTGAATAGCTATAGGCTTACTGTATACGTTACTAGATTTGGTAGGTTCTGTTCCATCTTTTGTATAATAAATAGTTGCACCTTCAGTTGTAGTCGTTAGAGCTACTTCAGTACCTTTTGCAACAGCTCCTGCTTTAACTGATGGCATTACAGACTGAACTGCAGTCGCATCTTCTATAATATCTGCTGTGGAACGTGGGATGATTTGATAGACATCATCGAATTGTTGCACAATCCCTGTAATCGATTCATAGTTTTTCCCAACCACTAAGTTCAATGTCTTCGTCTCATCACGTACCACAAATTGTGTTGTACCATCTGTAACCGTATAGTTAGCCGAAGTACCGCCATCTTCTACAGATAGGATCTTAATATTTTTTGCTGTTACTAGGCGAGATTCATTTGCTTCTGAAACTTCTGCACCTGAAACTATTTTAGGTGTTGGTGTACCTACATTTAGTTTCTTTTCAACAATTGTTGCCCCATCTAATTGCAATAGTCCTCTGAAATCAGCTACTTTACCCGTTAAAGTGACTTCATCACCAACTGCTGCATCTAAAGTAGCTGGACGTACAGCTATTCCACCCGTACCATCCTGAACGGAAATCGTATTTTTTAGTTTTGCAGCAACTACTGCCTTGATCGTAACAGTTTCGCCTATTGGTAGAGTTCTTGCTTGTTCAATCGATTTGATGTCAGCTGGGTTTCCTGGATCTACTGAAGAACCATCCATTGTATGTTTACCGAGGTTAGATACATCATCTATCGGCAATTTATCCCACTCATTAGTAGGATCAAACGAATCATCAATAATTGTATCGCCTGTTGTAATATTGTTCTTCCGGACTAACGTTACATTCTCCATGTTTTTTACTGTTTTACCAACTTGTCCAATGGAATCAATAACATTATTCCCTTTTTTTAATACTACGGGATCATCCCCATTAAAATTAATGACGGTAGAATTAGCGAGATTTCCCTTACTCTTTATCGATTCATTTGCACTATTATGATAAATTACATAGGTTTCTCCGTCATTTATATTTCCTGTAAGTTGTAATGTTTGTCCTGCTTGAGCAGCTCCATTTACATATAGCTCTAATTTATACTGACTTAAATCAATGGCAGATCCAGTCCCATTATAAAGTTCAATAGCTTTGTTAAAACTACTTCCCTCAATATACTCAGAAATAATCAGTTCTGAAGCTTGTCCTGCCGCAGCAGAAGTTGGAATGGCTGGTGTTAAGATACTTGCTACTAAGAGTGTCGACAAAAACGCGTTTAAAGGCTTTTTCCATTTTCTTTTATTCATTTAAACTAGTTCCTTTCTTTATGAGAATTTGCTAAAAGAATTAAAGCGTTGCTTCTTCTACTTCAATACCATCAAAAGAAATTTCACTATTTGAAATTTGTCACATACAAGAATCCTCCTTCATTATTATTGGCATTTATCTGATTAAAATTGATATCAGCCGATACATAACTCAATTATTTACTATTATAAATAATATTTCCACACCCTTACATATAAAAAACTTAATGTTTACAAATAAAATGTTTTTATATAATAGATACTTTATATTCCATATATATTTACTAGCAATTCATTAATATAACCAATTGTTGGAATTTTTTCTTTGTTTAGGCTTGCTTGAAAGTAATTTCTGTTTAGGTACTGTATGTTGCTTTTAGAACACTCATGAATCTCCCTCCTAAATAAAAAGCTCTCATGCACTAATACATGAGAGCTAGAATTCAAGATAAAAATATATATTTAAAAAGAGTTTGAACACCAAAAAAATCCCGTATAAGTATAAAAGCTATGAATAGCTTTCATATTCTTAGCAAGATTTCCCCCAAAAAGGCTTTGCACTAATAAACTAATCATTAAAGCTATTACTTTACAATTATTAAAAGGCACAACGCCTGCATTCGCTATAGACATTTGGTCCTCTAATCTAGAGTAAGCCCAATTATTAAAGCTTCTAATAAATGTGTTATAGTCATTTGATGTATATTAATTATAATTAAATATTAATGATAAGTTTTCCTTAATTGTATCTAAACTCATATTTGCTTTTAGCCTTTCTTCATCGTTATCTCTCCAGATAAAAAAATCTGAAAGTCCGACTTGCGGCTGATTGATTTTTTTATATATTTCCTTTAATTTACTATTAAGTTCTTTTAAATCATTATTTTCATAGCTGCTATTCAAACATTCATTAATTAAATGTAACCCTAATTCTAATTGATTAATTATATACAATATCTCTCTATCATTTTCTTTTTCTAAAATATCGATTAATTCTTTAAATAAAACTCTTAATTTTTTTAAATCCGATATCATAATTTATCCCCGCCTTTTATCTAATAGGTTAGTTGGTGCTTGTGGAAGTTCACCCCTACATACAATTGTTTCTATTATTCAGTAAGGCTATTAATCCTTTTACTAAAAAAGACCTTAATTAGCTTTGCACTAATAAGGTCATCTATCACTCATTACCTAATAATACTATCCACTTTAATTCCAGGGTGTTTTTTCTAGAAATCTCTCCACCTCCAGTTAATTTCTCTATCAGGATAAACCGCAGGTATATATATACCTTTTTTTCTATTTTCATCATCAATAATAAACCAATTGCTATCATCTAACCATTCTTCACTATAACTATCTTCTTCAATACCATTTTCCTCGTCAACAATCCCTGCAAAAAAACCGTAGAATTTCTCCATATTTTTTGAGGGGACAATCTCAGCATTTATCCACATTCCGTCAACACTAATATTACCTATCTTCCCCAAAAACTCGTTTAAAAAGTATAGTTTCAAAATTCTCACTCCTTAGACAAAACCTTAATATATTGGTCAGGAACTTCCCCTTTAGTGCATATGACACCCATTCTGCACGTGAATAGGATCTCCCTCAAGTACCCTATGTTGTAATCTTAAAATAAAAAGCACCAGTTGTCTTTAGTTGACAAGCAAGTGCTTTAAGCTTATATGTTTTCTAAATGTATAAATCTCTTTATGTTTGTAAGTTTTATAACTTTATAGTGAGAAGATGCTTTTAGTTGGGAAGTATCCGAAAAAAGCAACAACAGGACATATCAGAAAAAAAGTTATAGTAGTACTGTTAACATAAAGAAGCTAGCTATGCAGTAACGTCTTTAATAGCAAATGGTCTATACATTACAAGATTTCATGCATATCATTGCGCAAAAAAATCCTTTAGAACCAAGATGATTCTAAAGGATTTTTAAGTATGACCCCTACGAGATTCGAACTCGTGTTACCGCCGTGAAAGGGCGGTGTCTTAACCGCTTGACCAAGGGGCCAATATGGCTCCGAAGGCAGGACTCGAACCTGCGACCCTCTGATTAACAGTCAGATGCTGCTACCAACTGAGCTACTTCGGAATAATTAAATGGTGGGCCTAAATGGACTCGAACCATCGACCTCACGCTTATCAGGCGTGCGCTCTAACCAGCTGAGCTATAGGCCCATAATTGGAGCGGGTGAAGAGAATCGAACTCTCGACAACAGCTTGGAAGGCTGTGGTTTTACCACTAAACTACACCCGCATATGGTGGGTCGGGACGGAATCGAACCGCCGACACTTAGAGCTTCAATCTAATGCTCTACCAACTGAGCTACCGACCCGTGATAACAATTAATTTATGTAAAATGGCGGTCCGGACGGGACTCGAACCCGCGACCTCCTGCGTGACAGGCAGGCATTCTAACCAGCTGAACTACCGGACCATTTTGGTTGTGGGGACAGGATTTGAACCTGCGACCTTCGGGTTATGAGCCCGACGAGCTACCGAACTGCTCCACCCCGCGATAGTAATATTATCTTAATTTCAATATGCACTAAGTAAGCTGACGTCTTCCACGCTTTGCTTGCGTCGACGTTAATCGCAATTTTCGTATTGCGATTTGCTCCACCCCGCGATAATAGTATTAACTTGATTTCATTATTTAATAAAAATGGAGGAGGAAGAGGGATTCGAACCCCCGCGCGGTTTGACCCGCCTGTCGGTTTTCAAGACCGATCCCTTCAGCCAGACTTGGGTATTCCTCCAGGTAATATGGCGGCCGAGGGGATCGAACCCCCGACCTTACGGGTATGAACCGTACGCTCTAGCCAGCTGAGCTAGGCCGCCATAATAATAATATTAAATTTAAAACTGGTGCGCCCAGCAGAAGTCGAATCCACAACCTTCTGATCCGTAGTCAGACGCTCTATCCAGTTGAGCTATGGGCGCATATCATAATTAAGTTATTTCGTTTTTATTTTAAATAAAAGATGGTGCCGAGGACCGGAATCGAACCGGTACGGTAGTCACCTACCGCAGGATTTTAAGTCCTGTGCGTCTGCCAGTTCCGCCACCCCGGCATCTCTTAATGGAGCGGAAGACGGGGTTCGAACCCGCGACCCCCACCTTGGCAAGGTGATGTTCTACCACTGAACTACTTCCGCAATGTATTAAGAAAAAGCGGGTGATGGGATTAGATCTCACACCCGCGATATTTAATTAAATGATGAGTCATGCAGGATTCGAACCAGCGACCCTCTGATTAAAAGTCAGATGCTCTACCAACTGAGCTAATGACTCATTTAAAATAAATGATAAAAAATGGTGGAGGATGACGGGATCGAACCGCCGACCCTCTGCTTGTAAGGCAGATGCTCTCCCAGCTGAGCTAATCCTCCATAAAAGAAACAACTGATATTTATCAGTTGCCCCTGAGTCTGCCTAGCAACGTCCTACTCTCGCAGGGGGACAGCCCCCAACTACCATCGGCGCTAAAGAGCTTAACTTCTGTGTTCGGCATGGGAACAGGTGTGACCTCTTTGCCATCATTACTAGACTTTTTATAAGAAAGATTTATTCTTTCAAAACTGGATAAACTCACATTGAAGTTCTTAAGAACTTTTGGTTAAGTCCTCGATCTATTAGTATTCGTCAGCTCCATGTGTCACCACACTTCCACCTCGAACCTATCTACCTTGTCGTCTTCAAGGGATCTTACTTACTTGCGTAATGGGAAATCTCATCTTGAGGGGGGCTTCATGCTTAGATGCTTTCAGCACTTATCCCGTCCACACATAGCTACCCAGCGATGCTCTTGGCAGAACAACTGGTACACCAGCGGTGTGTCCATCCCGGTCCTCTCGTACTAAGGACAGCTCCTCTCAAATTTCCTACGCCCACGACGGATAGGGACCGAACTGTCTCACGACGTTCTGAACCCAGCTCGCGTACCGCTTTAATGGGCGAACAGCCCAACCCTTGGGACCGACTACAGCCCCAGGATGCGATGAGCCGACATCGAGGTGCCAAACCTCCCCGTCGATGTGGACTCTTGGGGGAGATAAGCCTGTTATCCCCGGGGTAGCTTTTATCCGTTGAGCGATGGCCCTTCCATGCGGAACCACCGGATCACTAAGCCCGTCTTTCGACCCTGCTCGACTTGTAGGTCTCGCAGTCAAGCTCCCTTGTGCCTTTACACTCTACGAATGATTTCCAACCATTCTGAGGGAACCTTTGGGCGCCTCCGTTACTCTTTAGGAGGCGACCGCCCCAGTCAAACTGTCCGCCTGACACTGTCTCCTACCCCGCTAAGGGGTACGGGTTAGAATTTCAATACAGCTGGGGTAGTATCCCAAGGACGCCTCCACCGAAGCTGGCGCTCCGGTCTCTCTGGCTCCTACCTATCCTGTACAAGCTGTACCAAAATTCAATATCAGGCTACAGTAAAGCTCCACGGGGTCTTTCCGTCCTGTCGCGGGTAACCTGCATCTTCACAGGTACTATAATTTCACCGAGTCTCTCGTTGAGACAGTGCCCAGATCGTTACGCCTTTCGTGCGGGTCGGAACTTACCCGACAAGGAATTTCGCTACCTTAGGACCGTTATAGTTACGGCCGCCGTTTACTGGGGCTTCGGTTCTCACCTTCGCTTACGCTAAGCAATCCCCTTAACCTTCCAGCACCGGGCAGGCGTCAGCCCCTATACGTCACCTTACGGTTTTGCAGAGACCTGTGTTTTTGCTAAACAGTCGCCTGGGCCTATTCACTGCGGCTCTCTCGGGCTTGCACCCTACTAGAGCACCCCTTCTCCCGAAGTTACGGGGTCATTTTGCCGAGTTCCTTAACGAGAGTTCTCTCGCTCACCTTAGGATTCTCTCCTCGACTACCTGTGTCGGTTTGCGGTACGGGCACCTCCTACCTCGCTAGAGGCTTTTCTTGACAGTGTGAAATCAGGAACTTCGCTCATACGAGCTCGCCATCATAGCTCAACGTTATAGAGAGCGGATTTGCCTACTCTCACGCCTTACTATTTAGACGCACATAACCAACAGTGCGCTTACCCTATCCTACTGTGTCCCCCCATTACTCAAATGGTAGGGAGGTGGTACAGGAATATCAACCTGTTATCCATCGCCTACGCCTATCGGCCTCGGCTTAGGTCCCGACTAACCCTGAGAGGACGAGCCTTCCTCAGGAAACCTTAGTCATTCGGTGGATGGGATTCTCACCCATCTTTCGCTACTCATACCGGCATTCTCACTTCTAAGCGCTCCACCAGTCCTTCCGGTCTGACTTCACAGCACTTAGAACGCTCTCCTACCACAGACATCGTAGATGTCTATCCACAGCTTCGGTGAATTGTTTAGCCCCGATACATTTTCGGCGCAGCGTCACTCGACCAGTGAGCTATTACGCACTCTTTAAATGATGGCTGCTTCTGAGCCAACATCCTGGTTGTCTAAGCAACGCCACATCCTTTTCCACTTAACAATTACTTTGGGACCTTAGCTGGTGGTCTGGGCTGTTTCCCTTTTGACTACGGATCTTATCACTCGCAGTCTGACTCCCGTGCATAAATCACTGGCATTCGGAGTTTGTCTGAATTCGGTAATCCGGGATGGACCCCTAGTCCAAACAGTGCTCTACCTCCAGGATTCTCTATCACGAGGCTAGCCCTAAAGCTATTTCGGAGAGAACCAGCTATCTCCAGGTTCGATTGGAATTTCTCCGCTACCCACACCTCATCCCCGCACTTTTCAACGTGCGTGGGTTCGGGCCTCCAGTAAGTGTTACCTTACCTTCACCCTGGACATGGGTAGATCACCTGGTTTCGGGTCTACAACCACATACTCATTCGCCCTATTCAGACTCGCTTTCGCTACGGCTCCGTCTTTTCAACTTAACCTTGCATGTAATCGTAACTCGCCGGTTCATTCTACAAAAGGCACGCTATCACCCATTAACGGGCTCTAACTACTTGTAGGCACATGGTTTCAGGATCTCTTTCACTCCCCTTCCGGGGTGCTTTTCACCTTTCCCTCACGGTACTGGTTCACTATCGGTCACTAGAGAGTATTTAGCCTTGGGAGATGGTCCTCCCAGATTCCGACGGAATTTCACGTGTTCCGCCGTACTCAGGATCCACTCAGGAGAGAATGAACTTTTGACTACAGGACTGTTACCTTCTTTGGTGGGTCTTTCCAAACCGCTTCGTCTAACTCATTCCTTTGTAACTCCGTATTGAGTGTCCTACAACCCCAAGAGGCAAGCCTCTTGGTTTGGGCTCTTCCCGTTTCGCTCGCCGCTACTAAGGGAATCGAAATTTCTTTCTCTTCCTTCAGGTACTTAGATGTTTCAGTTCCCTGAGTCTGCCATCATGACGCTATGTATTCACGTCAAGATACTGTCCCATTACGAACAGTGGGTTCCCCCATTCGGAAATCTCCGGATCAAAGCTTACTTACAGCTCCCCGAAGCATATCGGTGTTAGTGCCGTCCTTCATCGGCTTCTAGTGCCAAGGCATCCGCCATGCGCCCTTAATAACTTAACCTATAAGTTATTAAGCCTAAAAAATTTAAAACTTAATATAAAAAATGTGTTACTTAAGAATTTCTTCAATGTCGTTTTATCCAGTTTTCAAAGAACAAGTTTTGAAAGCAATGAGCCTTCAAAACTGAACAGCAAGCGTTAATCGTATAAGTTCCAAGAACTTATTTCCGAAATATTCCTTAGAAAGGAGGTGATCCAGCCGCACCTTCCGATACGGCTACCTTGTTACGACTTCACCCCAATCATCTATCCCACCTTCGGCGGCTGGCTCCAAAAGGTTACCTCACCGACTTCGGGTGTTACAAACTCTCGTGGTGTGACGGGCGGTGTGTACAAGGCCCGGGAACGTATTCACCGCGGCATGCTGATCCGCGATTACTAGCGATTCCGGCTTCATGTAGGCGAGTTGCAGCCTACAATCCGAACTGAGAACGGTTTTATGAGATTAGCGTACTCTCGCGAGTTAGCGACTCTTTGTACCGTCCATTGTAGCACGTGTGTAGCCCAGGTCATAAGGGGCATGATGATTTGACGTCATCCCCACCTTCCTCCGGTTTGTCACCGGCAGTCACCTTAGAGTGCCCAACTAAATGATGGCAACTAAGATTAAGGGTTGCGCTCGTTGCGGGACTTAACCCAACATCTCACGACACGAGCTGACGACAACCATGCACCACCTGTCACCAATGTCCCCGAAGGGAAAACTCTATCTCTAGAGCGGTCACTGGGATGTCAAGACCTGGTAAGGTTCTTCGCGTTGCTTCGAATTAAACCACATGCTCCACCGCTTGTGCGGGCCCCCGTCAATTCCTTTGAGTTTCAACCTTGCGGTCGTACTCCCCAGGCGGAGTGCTTAATGCGTTAGCTGCAGCACTAAGGGGCGGAAACCCCCTAACACTTAGCACTCATCGTTTACGGCGTGGACTACCAGGGTATCTAATCCTGTTTGCTCCCCACGCTTTCGCGCCTCAGTGTCAGTTACAGACCAGACAGTCGCCTTCGCCACTGGTGTTCCTCCAAATCTCTACGCATTTCACCGCTACACTTGGAATTCCACTATCCTCTTCTGCACTCAAGTTCCCCAGTTTCCAATGACCCTCCACGGTTGAGCCGTGGGCTTTCACATCAGACTTAAGAAACCACCTGCGCGCGCTTTACGCCCAATAAATCCGGACAACGCTTGCCACCTACGTATTACCGCGGCTGCTGGCACGTAGTTAGCCGTGGCTTTCTAATAAGGTACCGTCAAGGTACGTTCATTTCCTAACGTACTTGTTCTTCCCTTACAACAGAGTTTTACGATCCGAAAACCTTCATCACTCACGCGGCGTTGCTCCATCAGACTTTCGTCCATTGTGGAAGATTCCCTACTGCTGCCTCCCGTAGGAGTTTGGGCCGTGTCTCAGTCCCAATGTGGCCGATCACCCTCTCAGGTCGGCTATGCATCGTTGCCTTGGTAGGCCGTTACCCCACCAACTAGCTAATGCACCGCGGGCCCATCCTGTAGTGACGCCGAAGCGCCTTTCAACATCTTCACATGAGAGAAGATGGATTATCCGGTATTAGCTCCGGTTTCCCGAAGTTATCCCAGTCTACAGGGCAGGTTGCCCACGTGTTACTCACCCGTCCGCCGCTAAATCAGAGGAGCAAGCTCCTCGTCATTCGCTCGACTTGCATGTATTAGGCACGCCGCCAGCGTTCGTCCTGAGCCAGGATCAAACTCTCCATAAAAGTAAAGTTTGAAAGCTCATTAGCTTTGCTAGCGTATCATCTATAAGATGATATCTATTTTGTCCTTGTCACTAACCGAAGTTAGTAAACAAAGTTTATTAATTAACGTCTTGCTTGTTCAGTTTTCAAGGTTCATATTCAAGGTCGTTTGTTTCAGCGACTTTAATATTATATCAAATCTCAAAATCGATGTCAACAACTTTTTTAATTTAATTATTTTCGAATTTCATTTTTCGCTATTTCTCTTAGCGACTTAAATAATATATCACGATATTTTTATAGCGTCAATATATTTTTATTATATTTTATGATTTTATTAATATCTTCTATCATTGAAGATATTACAAACAAATTATTATCTATAGATAGACTTCGATAAACCTTCAGAACCCATAATAAATACTAAATGCACTCGTATTCCGAAAGTACCTTTTAAATTATGTCAATATATAAATTAGAAGGGTAATGTGTCAATCTAATAATAATTATATAGAAGAAAATCAAGATTACACTCGAAATTCAAAAATGATAAAAGTGTATGGAGATGATATAGTTTTAAAATTACTTTTCTTCTTTATACGCTAAGGAAATCTCTACTACTTCCTCTGGTGATAAATCCTCATCACTCCAAAAAATTAAGTCACTAGGGGATGGATGAGGAACATTATCTTCTAAAATTTCTATATATCCACTTACTTCTTCGTCAGATTCCTTGGGATTACATATTTTATTTACTAGTTCAACTAATTCCTCTTTAGATAATTTTTTACTCATTTTTTCCACCTTCCTTAATTACTGCCCTTCTTTCCAAAATGATTAGCAGGGAAGTCCCAACGATTCCTATGCATATGGAATAAGTATCGCCTTTCACCATATCTCGCTCATACGAATCTACTGGATGGGCGACAATATCATTTTGATACATTTCTATCTGTAATTTTACCAGTTTATACCTATATGAATAACAATATAAATCGTACTTAAAAAGCCTTCAACCTGGTAGAGGTTAAAGACTTTATTTGTAGTTTATTTTCAGAATTGTTTAGGTACCTGGCACCAAAACTTTTTAAATAGCAACATCCTGGTAACCTACTTCAGTTACTTTTTCATTTATCAAACGAATCCCTAGCCCATTTTCTGTATCCCATGTACAATCAAAGGTTATCCCAATATCTCGCTCTTCATAAATATCTCCATATGAAACAACAATTCCAACTAAAGTTATCACCTCGAGTAATTGATTAGTTGTTTCGATTTGCGGATAATTCTCATTAACTTCAATATCATATCCTAGTTCTTGACGCTCTTGTTTGTAATAGTCTAATATTGCTTGTAAAAAACCTTGCTGTAACTTTTCCCAATTTTGCACTAGTGAGTTATAAGCAATATATTGTTCTTCATCAAACTTTCCGTCTTCTTCACCTTTAACCATCAATGCTATTTCAACTTCTTTTCCACAAAATTCAATTGTGGTGTACTTAACCCATCCATAATTATATTTAAGCTCACCAAAAACCACATCTTTTATTATCATCTTACTTCTCCTTTTTATTTATTAGCAAATCCTCCCGGCTCAAACACTCTTTATTATTCATTCAATTTTACTTTCAGGCCCCTAAAACCAACAAAATAGATTTTTTACTGATTTTTCAATAAACTCACTTTACTTCTTTAACAACAACTTCATACATGTCTCTAACATTTTCATCTATTGGTACCCATGCATAATAATTCTGATCTTTCGGTGGCAAGATCCCTGTTCATTACAGAGTTCTCACTACCGAGAAAGTTACCTAATATTCAATTTTAAAAAAACGGAAGTCCCTGATGGTACAACCATCTAAGTCATTAATTCAAATCCGAACATACCTTTAAACAATTTAAAGATTTTTATTTTTCATCTCTTCAAACCACTCATCAGCAATATGCCCCGCTGTTTTAATATCATCATTCGTATATACTAAATCATACTTGTAATCAGCTTTGAAATTGCCACTTTTAACTTCATATATTAATTTCATCTCTGTTGGCATGTCTCTTTCATATTCTTTGCACAATACTTCTACTTTTTCGATATCTTCATTCATTATGTTCAATATCATCATCATTCGATTTGGAGACACATCATATCTTTCGTCTCCACCATCCAATGCATCATTTACCTTATGACATTTTACATACTTATTATTAATTAAATAAAAGAACTTGCTCGAAATAATATTTTCTTCACATGAAGCGTAAACATATACTTTATCCGCTCTATCCTCAACATATTCCATACATATCGATATCATATCCGCTTGCAATTCACTAAATCTATCTTCAAATTCTTTCATATTACTTTTCACTCCTTAGATTAATTTTTAATAACTTCAGAGAACGGCTCACCATCAATAAAGTAATTAACTTTAAATTTCTCTGGGCGCATATGGAAATAAGTTTAGGTTGGAGGTTTCTTTTAGTGCACCCTTTACTTTGCTTACTCCTGCTTTGGCAGCGGCTTTCGTAGTTGCCATTCCGGTCTTTGATACAGCGCCTATCCCTTTGGTTCTAACCACGGAAGTCACGACGGTTCCAAAAGCATAGGGTATCCTATCGTCCCACGTGACTCGGCATCTCCGTTGATTACATCTCGTTCAAACGAATCGCTGATTTCGAAATATAATCGTATGTTTCGATTGGGTGGGCTTATAGCTTGGATTGTGCTCTCTCAAGCATTAAGTAATATGTTCGCTATATTTTCAATCTACTAATAAATCAAGGTAATACTTATCATTTTCATCTATTTTTCTTAAAAATCCGGAAAGAGAAGTTGCTATTTGAATATCATAATAATAAATTGGATTTTCATTGTTATTATTCAATTCAATTGACATTAAAGCTGATTCATTACCCTCAAAAAATATTAATTTGTTACTCTCAAATTCATCGTATATTTCTATTTCTGGATAAAATTCGAAATCATTTATTCTCAATCGAAAGTCTCTTATAGAATAAGGGTCCATAATACGATTAATATTAAACTCTGATCCTTTAATAAACCCATAACCAACTTCTAAATAAAAATTAACTAATTCAATAGGAATTTTTAAATTCAGTTTTTTTTCAACCTCTTCTATTTCACTTTCAGTGACTGAATAAAAGCTATTTTCTTTGTTTGCTTTTATAAAATTATAGTTCATCATTTTTTACCTCCTTTAAACAAGACATTTGCTGGTGAACTTGTACCATGAATACCAACTTGGTGTTCATTTAAAAATTTTACCTATCGAATCATTAATTTGTTTTTACGCGCCCTTAACTTCTTTAATTCTATGATAAGTAGTTGTTGGGAAGGATCAACCCTATTTCTTTGTCGATTAAAAAGAAAAAATCCACCAAAAGGAGTGTACTCTTGGCAGGTTATCTCCTTTACCAATCTTCTTGATCTTCTTCCCAATTTCCCTTCATTTCGTTTAAATAATTCCAAAAAAACTCTAAAAAATTACTAGCCTCTTCAGAATCATAACTTCCGCTATCTACATCCCATGATATAACCGGACATTCATCGTTATTCATCTTATTTGTATCTAAACAATATGCAAAGGCATCTACATGAACGATTACTACTATTCCATCTTCTAATCCATAATACTTTTTATACTCATTAGTAGTGCCTACTACTGTTGCACTCACTAAACCATGACCTAAAATATTTATACCAAATATACCGCCTGATCCATATTTTCTTAAAAACCACTTGTAACTTTCAGGTAATACAACATTAAGCTGTTCTTCAATAACCTTAATCTTTTCTTCACCGATACCTCCGGTGAAATCTTTTTCTTTACTAAATTCCTCGATAAATTCCTCAACAGCTCTAAAATTCATATATTCACCTCATTTGTTTTCTATTCCGAATTGTTTAACTCTCCACTTCCAAAATCTATCTAAGTAATTGTTTGAGTAGCTGGCACCAAATCTTCAAGAGTGATGTATTCGCCACTCAGTATCGTAAAAAAACACGGAAAGACACCCATGGTTTTAAAAAAGTTATAATTTATGAAATCTCAAATCACATTTATCTTCTTCCGCTACATCCATCGCTGTTAGTAGCACTTCAATAAATGTTTTCCCACTAGTTGTTGCAAAATAATTCGCTAGACTAGTAACTTTTGGACGTATTTTATCCCCCCACGGTGGTTTTTGTGATAAATCATCAATATCCCATATCACTTGTTCTGGCATGTATTTTGATAACTCCTGCTCAATTTCAATTAAATTAACTTTTGCAACAGAAACATCATCCCAATTTAATTTGTCGTTATATAACTCATTCATAATTAAAGGGTATTTTGTCCCCCATCTTTCTTTTTCTAAATGATATGAGATTGTCGAAAAGAATGAATGTACAAAATCTCTATGACCTAATTCGTAATAAAAACAATCTACTAATATTCCTACCGCCATCTAAATTTCACCTCTAATTCATCTTAAAAATAATTTCTGCTGCACTATTTGTTCTTTCATTTATTTTTAGTTTAATGTTCTTAAAAACATCACTTGTGACTTGACCTCTTACATCAATAATGTTCCAGTTAATCTTGCAAACATTACCAGTTTTCTCCATTTATGAATAACACTTAAGCTTTTCAAATTAATATAAATCGTATTTAAAAACCCTTCAACTCTGGTTTAAATACTGTTTATTCAACCCTCTTCCTATTATAAAACCCTTAGAAATTACTCTAATGGTAAGTTAAGATGCTTACGGGGTTACTTCAACTTCAAGAAAGTCACAACCAGTAATATTATTTTTTTCTATTAATTCTTTCACTAATCCCGATACAAATATTGGAATTTCATCACCTTTTAATTTAAATATATGTTTATCCTTTATTTCATTTTCATTTAATGTATATTTGGAGATATCATAAAATTTATCATCATCTAATTCAAATACACTATATGTTGACTTTTCGTAGTTAATAGCGTCAACCACATTAACCACATTTCCTACTGAATATCCAAGTATTGAACTATCGTTTTCTTTATTTATTATATTTATTGGCAAGAATTGCACCCCACCGTTATCTATCTCGTTTAATATCGTTTCAAACAGTGGGGAAACTATAAACCATGATAGATTATTATGGATATAATTTGATACCTGATTACCTTCAATTGGATTGAAATAGAAAGTTATTTTCTCATTCCAACTGCTAATTTGCTTTCCTTCTGATAATTCATATTGCTCCCAACCAAAAGGATTTTCACACAAACAAAATATCTCCCTCTCATTTGTACAGTCTTTTAGCAACTTAAAGTATCTCATTATTGCTTCCTCCAATAATCTTTATATAGCATATCTGGATCTTCTCTAATTCCAATCATGATCTAAGTCTAAATCATATTCTCTAGTAATCTCCTCCATCTTAGGATGTGTATTTCTTACTTTTATTTATTGCATAGTGATGTTTTTGTGAAGGTTTAGTACTACCCTTACTAATATTACCAGTTTTACATTATATGAATAACACGCTAAGCTTTTCGAATTAATAAGTCGTATTTAAAAAGTCTTCAACCCCGGTAGAGATTAAAGACTTTATTTGTACATTATTTTCAGAATCGTTTGGGTACCTAGAACCAAAACTTTAGGTTTTAACCAATCACATTATATTTTTGGAATATCAACCACTTCTCCTGGCGACTTACTAATGAGAATATCAGGAATGGTTGGGTTACTCTTTTTCAATTTATATTTTTGAATTTTTGTTAATTCAGGGTCGAAGGAAATATTCTGAGATTTAAATTGTAAGTTTATTATAAATCTTACCCAAAAAATTTTTCCATTCTTCTAACGATGAACTTGAAACTTCATCCTGATTTTCTAACATGCGATATCCGTCTGCATAATGAAACATTAGTAAACCCGTTCCAAAATCACAAGCCTGATTTTCTAGAATAACTGTTGTACATCAAATCCACTATTCCAATTATAATTTGCAGCAAAGTAATGAAGTAATAAAGAGTTATTTGTATTCGTTAACTGACTGACTATATAGTTTTTTTCTGTACCATAGAGCAACCCTTCTAGAAAAGTAATCTCTGTGTTATCCATCGCTTCAAGCTACTCTCCTTACTCATAATTTATAGAAGTAAAAAAGTCAAAAGCATCAGTTGAAGTAATTTCATTGTTATACTCAAAATTATATATCAGAATTACTGCATTATATGATTTTTTTAAGTCTATTCTTTTCTTAATTTTTGGGATGATAATTTCTTCATACGAACACCCATCTAATAATGTGGAAATATCACTACTGCTATTCTTATAGACCGCTTTTTCTATAGTATCCTCATCTGTTTCATCCATATCAATATTAAAATCGATAAAAAATTTGGAAGGTACAGACTCGCCATCCTCAACATACGTTATATCTACATACTCTCCTATAGAGTCCTCTTCTTTAATATTACCTAACCAAATAGAAATCCATCCTTGTTTTTCCATTATATTATCCTCCTATTTTACTCTAAGACCTTCTGGTAAAGACGAAAGCCCACCCTCGAGTCTATAATTAGCCCAATTATTAAGTCGTCTAACGAATGTATTATAGTCGCTAGAAGTATCTATTATTGCTAACAATTCATTATGTGCTTTAGTTGAGCCTAAACCTCCATGAACACCGTTTGGATTGACAAATTTAACATCAGATATAGCTGTTCGTAAATCTTTAATCTCTTTAGCACTAATATTCCAATACTTAAATTGCGTAGCCCTTGAAACTAAGTGCCACTCATGTAAACCTCCAGGTGCTCGAAGCTGACGTTCAATTTTCTTTCTAATTTTTTATCTTTCCAAAGTTCATTTAACCCACTACTTGTAAGGGAAATGAAAAATCCATTAAATTTCCCACTCCTTGCAGTTGGTATATCATCAACAGTCAATTTTTTTATCATTACCCGTACCCTTAAAGCTAAGCCCTAAAGAAATGGTGGCAGTCGGATTTTCCAACTACCACCATTTTATCATTCATTCAATTTTACTTTCAGGTTCCTAAAACCAACAAAATAGATGTTTTACTGATTTTTTAATAAATTCACTTTACTTCTTTAACAATAATTTCATACATATCCTCAACATTTTCATCTATCGGTACCAATGCATAATATTTCTGATCATTATCTAATATAAATTGAACCAACTTTGTTCTTGAGTCATTCCAGTAATTTTTCATACTTGAATAGTAATCTTCCAAATCTTCTTTATAATCCAATTGTAATATATATCCTTTTTCGGTCATGGCAAAAACAATTAAACTTCCTAAGAGATTTTTTTGCTCATTTTCTTTTTCATACTCTTGTAATAAAAACCATACTTGTTTTTAAATTGCTTTAAAAATCTAATATTGAATTTACGCTTTCTTCAAAACGACTGGGGTTCTTTTCTTTAATACTAGTTAGTTGTGAAACAATAAATTCCTGAGTATCATTGTTCAATGTAGGGATGATTTTTTTATATACATTTCTCGATGGTTCATGATTTAATATCCTTTTGTGAAGTATTTTTAACCATTCCTTAGCATGAGGAAGCATTTTAGGAATAGAATTAGCTAACACTTCCAACGAAACTTCAGAACTAACAATGTTATCATACGACTCAATAGCATGAATTAACCCAAACATTTTCTCATCGTTTTCAGTTAAATCATCAAACCCTTGACACAATATTTCTATATGATTAACATCCTTCATCACTAAAATATTTTCTATAGACTTCTCAAACTTTTCTACTTCATTCTCATCTCTTAATAAACGATTATTCTTTAATTCAGTAAGTTCGACTATTATGTCCAACTTCCCCACCTCCTACTATCTATCAAACATATTTGGATGCTTTGCTTTATTTAATTTTATTAGTTCCAATAGCCCTGAACGTATCTCGGGTGTATAAAGTCCTTCTCTTTTATATAGATGTTCCTTGCATCAATAATATCAATAATTAATAAATAGTATTTAAAAAGCCTTCAACCTCTGTAAAGATTAAAGACTTTATTTGTAGCTTATTTTTATAATTGTTTAAGTAACTGGCGTCAAAACTTCCCCCCAAGGGATTTAAAGTATCCCTTGAGGTTTTACACAAAAAAGATTTACACTAAGGATTTCATTACAAAAGAATTGTTTCAAGTGCATCACTCAACATGGAATCAAAACTTTCAAATGACTGAATTAAAGTTCCAGAGGGTTTATCGAGTTCTACATATACACTCTCTTTTAGGTCATAACAATACCATGCTGTATCAGAATCTCCAAAAAATATATATTGCTTTTGCCAATCATTTTCATACCAAAGCTCGTTTGTCTCAATAAACCCATGGATGTCTTCATCTTCTTCCTTATCAAGTAGAACGTCATCAACACCGTAGATTACTAATCCATTAAAGTCTAACCCATTTATTTTCTTTAGAAATTCAATATATGACTTAGGTAATACAATGTTTCCTAATTTCTGCTGAATATTATGATTCATTTTTATAATTTCTGTATCTGACGCTGGATTTCTAAGTGAACTTCCATATTTTTTTTCAATTTCTTCTATTTCTATCAACAAGTCTTTCCACTGGGGCATATCTACTCTTCCCTCCTATTAAAAGGTTTTGATGGGTAAACATCATTATCAAACATTGGCCAATTTATCGTTTTACTTTGTTTAGGGGCTAATCCTCTTGTTAGAGAGTTTTGTTCATTGGTAACCGCTTTATGATAAGGGTCATTCTTAATCAATACTAAGTTAGTGAAATCATTTGTACCACCATCATCTAAAGGTAAATTGTGATGCACTTGCCACCCTTTAGGGTTAAGTCCATCTTTCATTCTAGCAATATCATCTTCACCTAAACCAGCTTTTCTAAGATATTCAACTCTTATAGGGTTGTTAGCAAATTCTTTAAGAAAATTCTTCCTAACAGAACTATTAAATTGCTTTCTAAGTTTTGCTGTTTCTTCTGGAAGTCTCTTAGTGTAAATAATTTCTTCTACCTTTACACCTTTTAAATGAATTTTCTCTCCTTTTAACGATCCTATAAAGTAATCATCTTTTTCAACATTAACCTTACCCTTAGCTCCCTTACTGCTACCCTTCGTCTCCACCTTAGCCACAGAAAGCAACCGATCTCTCAACCCAACACTATCCACCGTATTAAACGGCACACTGCCTACATTCACACCAGCTAGTTGGTGTTGGGGTGCATATGGAAATAGGTTGGGGATGGAGGTTTCTTTTAGTGCACCCTTTACTGTGCTTACTCCTGCTTTGGCAGCGGCTTTCGTCGTTGCCATTCCTGCCTTCGTTACAGCTCCTGCCCCTTTGGTTCCCACCACGGAAGTCAAGACGGTTACTGATGCATAGGATATCCATCGTGCACGTGACTCGGCATCTCCGTTAATCACATCTCGTTCATACGAATCAGCTATCGATTTCGCCAGATACTTATATGTTTCTGGATCAGCTACCGCTTTAAGCGCTTTAAGTGTACTCTCCACCGTTTCTATTGGATTGGTGGTGAATAAATCATATATCCCATTACATATCCCTACCACGAAGTCTTTTCCCGATTCGTAGAGGCCGTCTTTGATACCTTTCGCTGTTTTCAGCATGGTGATGAATTGTTTCTGATCTTCATCTAGGTTTGCATCGCCAAGTTCTTCCGCAATCTTTAAATATTCGTCTACAGAAGATGCCTTTAAAAGTTTCTCTTTCAGTTCTTCGATTTTATCGACTTCTTCTGTGTCTGCTCTAGGACAGGTGCTTCCTACGTCCGAAAGCCAATCATCCAAATGATACTTATTTAAGGTACCGCTTGCATAGTTTTCTAGTTGGAGTTTCCCGCTGTTAGATAGCGATTTAATCCCGTTTATGTAGTTTTGCATGTTCGATACATCATTGGATAATTGTTCTACTAAAAAAACTTGAAAGCATATAGCCAATCAAGGTTTTAATAAATGAGGTACTAGATTGTCAATATCACCAGAACCTTTTAAAATGCTTCATAAAAGAATTAAAGAAAAACTCTGTGGTAATAGCCCCGTTCAATATAGGGTTCTCACTACCGAGAAAGTTGCTTAAAAATAATATTAGTCCAACTTTTGGGGGGCATATCACCTCTAAGGTTCTTGAAAAATTATAAGATAGATCTTATTTCAAGAAAGTCACAACCAGTAATATTACTTCCTTCCACTAATTGTTTAAAAGTTTCTGACACGAAAAATGGAATTTCATCTCCCTTTAATTTGAATATATTTTTATTATTTATTTTTTCTTCAGAAACTGCATATTTTCTAACCGAATATATTTTTTCACCGTCTATATCCATTACGCTATAATCAGAGTTTTCTAGATTTAATGCGTCAACTACTTCCAATACATTTGCTACAAAATATTCATCATCTTCTATTCTAGTTTTGCTTTCAAAATCAACAACATTTACAGGTAAAAATTGGACACCTTCTCCAATTGTATTTATTAATCTTTTTAACTTTTCTGATACAATAAACCATCCCCAATTATTTGCTAAATAATCAGTAAATCTATTTCCATCCCTAAGATTATAATAAAAAGTGATATTGTCACTCCAATTCTCTAAATAATTCCCTTCTTTTAACTCATACTGTTCAAAACCAAGTGTATCCTCACAATGAACAACCACATCATTATCGTTACTGTCATCTATAATTAGTTTAAAATATTTCATTTTGACCTCCAATATTCTTTATAAAGCATATCTGGATTATCTCTAACTTCTTGCTTTAACCCTTCAAACAATTTAAGAAATTTCTCCCTATTTCCCTTTGCTAATCTATCATAAGTACTCAGTTTGTCTAATACATAATCATGATATGCATATGGATGTATCCCTTGATGTGGTAGTAGTTCCTTATTCCATTCATCGTCTAAATGTAAACCGTATTTTTTTGTTATATCCTCCTTTTGAGGAGTGTATTTCTTACCTTTATTTGTTGCATAGTGATGTTTTTGGAAAGGTTTAGTACTACCCTTCGACTCCACCTTAGCCATAGAAAGCAACTGATCTCTTAACCCTACACTATTCACCGTATTAAACGGTACGCCTACCCGTACCCTTAAAGTTAAGCCCCACTAAAGAAAAAGTGGCAGTCGGATTTTCCAACTACCACCATTTTATTATTCATTTAATTTTACTTTCATGTCCCTAAAACCAACAAAATAGATTTCTTACTGATTTTTTAATAATTTCACTTTACTTCTTTAACAACAATTTCATACATATCCCCTATATTTTCATCTACTGGTACCAATGCAAAATATTTCTGATCATTATCTAATATAAATTGAACCAACTTTGTGCTTGAGTCATTCCAGTAATTTTTCATACTTGAATTGTAATCTTCCAAATCTTCTTTATAATCCAATTGCAATATATATCCTTTTTCGGTCATCGCAAAAACAATTAAACTTCCTAAGAGATTTTTTTGCTCATTTTCTTGTTCATACTCTTGTAATAAAAACCATGCTTGGCCTAATCCTATCG
The DNA here is from genome assembly GCF_044359855.1 of Rummeliibacillus pycnus. Taxonomy (GTDB): domain Bacteria; phylum Bacillota; class Bacilli; order Bacillales_A; family Planococcaceae; genus Rummeliibacillus; species Rummeliibacillus pycnus_A. Next base: position 3,127,297 of record NZ_CP132291.1, on the reverse strand, counting down.
ATTCCTTGTATTTTTCATAAAAACTACGATCATCCATATTCTCATAATCATGTATCAATTCATTGACAAATGAGTGCCATCTTGGTGGAATAATTGTTTCCAATAAAGGATTATTTTCAATTCCTTCTATTATTTCATCTATCTCTTCAGTCTCATTTTCAATACTGTATTCACTTAGGGAGATTGGTTTGAATATCATTGAATTCTTGTAATGCGCTAAATCATACGGATAGTGATTATTATTTAGTAGGCTTGTATCATCTAGTTCTAGTATCTTTGCTAGTGCAGCTGTTTCAAAGCTCCAATATCCTACATACCCAGGTTCTTTATGCGCATTTTTCCATTCATAATCATAATGGCCTTTATACCATTCTTTCTCCATGTAGGTTTTCAATCTGCTTGATGCTTCTTTCTTATCTGTTTGCGCAAGTTCTATAATTTCTCTTGTTTTTGCATATGGATTTTCTTTATAGTAAGCGTTAGTGATTTTTGTGTATCCAATATCACTAGCATATAACAAATAATCAATCACTGAATCATTAATATTTTTTTTCTCAATTACCCTATTTAATCTTTCTATATTCTTTTTATCCGTTTCTAATAATATTCCTAAGGAAATCATCCAAATCAAAAATATATATCCTATTTCATTATTTCCTATATGCTCTAAATCATAAATTGCATTATGAAAATCTTCTTCTATTTCACTAATGTCTTCTCCTAAAGAATACTTTGCCCTAATATCCTCTATCTCATATAAAAAATTGCTTAAATACCTTCCTTCGATAATACTTTGATTGTCTTTAGGTTTTCTTTGAATACCATTTTTTTCATCTTCTTCTAAACTTCTAATATACTCTCTATTTTCCTCAATAAACTCTTTATTAAATTCTATTCCTTCTCTACATTTCTCTTCTATACATAAATGATCTCTCATTCCATTTGATTCCTCCTAGCTTCTAAATTATGGCCATTCCCCTATGATGTTACCATCTGCATCTAACCTAAATGTTTTAACATTTCCCCTACTATCAACCTTAGATAGTACTCTTTCAACTTCATCTTCATTTAATGCATTTGTAATCTTTGTTGCTAATTTCTTATCTCCATCAACGGCTTTTAATATTCTACTTTTACCAGATATTGAACCTCTCAACCATTTATCTGACATTTGCGGTCCATCTTTAGTTTTGCCTAATTGTGAACTACCAAACTTAGCTTCATCAATAACATATTTGATATTCGAATCTGGATGTTTATTTTCGTATAATCCGTCAATCCCTTTTACTATTTTATCATCTATGCTTGATGGAGCACCCTTACCAACTGGCTTTAAATCATATCCAGCACCTTTTAAACTTTTATTGTTTAATAAATTGTCACTTGATTTTATTTCACCATAATTACCCTTTTGCTTATTTGTAGCTGTTTTCGGGTTAAAGTCTTCCACACTACCCTTAGCCACAGAAAGCAACCGATCTCTCAACCCTGCACTATCCACCGTATTAAACGGCACACCGCCTACATTCACACCAGCTAGTTGGTGTTGGGGCGCATATGGCAATAAGTTTGTGATGGAGGTTTCTTTTAGTGCACCTTTTACTGTGCTTACTCCTGCTTTGGCAGCGGCTTTCGTCGTTGCCATTCCTGCCTTCGTTACAGCTCCTGCCCCTTTGGTTCCCACCACGGAAGTCAAGACGGTTACTGATGCATAGGATATCCATCGTGCACGTGACTCGGCATCTCCGTTAATCACATCTCGTTCATACGAATCAGCTATCGATTTCGCCAGATACTTATATGTTTCTGGATCAGCTACCGCTTTAAGCGCTTTAAGTGTACTCTCCACCGTTTCTATTGGATTGGTGGTGAATAAATCATATATCCCATTACATATCCCTACCACGAAGTCTTTTCCCGATTCGTAGAGGCCGTCTTTGATACCTTTCGCTGTTTTCAGCATGGTGATGAATTGTTTCTGATCTTCATCTAGGTTTGCATCGCCAAGTTCTTCCGCAATCTTCAAATATTCGTCTACAGAAGATGCCTTTAAAAGTTTCTCTTTCAGTTCTTCGATTTTATCGACTTCTTCTGTGTCTGCTCTAGGACAGGTGCTTCCTACGTCCGTAAGCCAATCATCCAAATGATACTTATTTAAGGTACCGCTTGCATAGTTTTCTAGTTGGAGTTTCCCGCTGTTAGATAGCGATTTTATCCCGTTTATGTAGTTTTGCATGTTCGATACATCTTTGGATAATTGTTCTAGTGCTTCAGTTTGATTGTAATCAAATTGATGAACTTTTTCTACCGTATCATTTATTTGTTTTTTCGCGTCATTGACTTCTTCAAGAAAGGATGCATCACTTAATTGTGGTAATGCAACAATGTCTTGTACCGAAAGAATCGTATCATTCGTATCGTCTGTTAGCGTGATTGTATGATTGGCTGTTTTTTGCAGACTATTTTTTAACTCTCCTGTTAAAAATTCTTCGACAATCCTACCATCACTAGCAGATTCTAGCGCAAGTAATTCTTTGTCCATGATATCTAGTTTACTCTTATAATCTTCTATAAAATCTTGATAATAGGACATAAATGGAATATGGACTTCTTTATAAAAGTCTCGTAGCGCATCACCGCTTTTTCCTTTAAAGGCATCTTCTAGTGCAATTATCCCTTGCACTGCCTTTTCAACTTCTTTTATCTCAGTTTGTTTATTTTTTAATGATTTGAGCGTATCCTTTATTCCATTCTGTAAGCCAGTAACATCTAATATCTTCGTAATATCGATCCACCTCACTTAGCATAAAGTAAAACTTCCCACAGTGTAAATTTCTTATTTCAATAGTGTATAATCCCCCAGCTGATGATCCAACTCCATCATACTCTGAACAGCTTGTCTGCTTGCCTCTTCGTTTTGTATTAATAGGACTTTGTAGGCTTTTACAACTTGTTCGAGCGCTTGATGGAGGTCTTTCCATTTCTCAACGAGCGTTAGAACATTATCCTCACCGACTGTAGAAGGAAGCGAAGTATGAAGAGCATTTGTAGAGGATTTCATCTTAGAAAGGGCTTGTTCAATCTCACTCTGCTTGATTTTAATTTCCATACCCAACAAATATCACCTCCTAAAACTTGTTATTAATTTCGCTTCCTTTGAGCAGCAAGTTCTGCCTCAAGTTGTTTAATAATCGCTTTTATAGCAAGTATTTCTTCTTGTAAGCTTTTTATTTTGTCACCTAACACCTGATAAACAGAACTGAATTGTTGCCCGTCTAAATCACGATATTCAGTAAGCATCTGCTCGGTGCGAGTTTGATCAAACTTATTGGCTAACATCCCTTGCCAAGTGCTACTAGAAAGTGTAGGTTGTATAATCTTGCTTTCATACTCGATAAAATCTTGTTGATGTGCGTGCAACTGACCATTACAAGCCTGCAGTCTTTTAAGTTGCTCTTCTTTTTCACGTAAAAGTGCATAGTAATAACCTAAAGACATATGTTCATCACCTCTTTTATAAAAAAACAGAAGTCTTCCTACGATTCTTTAATCTCCATTTCACATTAATCCAATGAACATGATCAATTAAAATAGGATACAATTATGTTAATTATTAGAAATTATAACATGTAAAAAACATACTATTAAGATTATTTTTACCTATTTGTTGAAATGAGACATTGTTAAATTTCTATAAAACGAAAAGGAGAAAATAGAATTTTATGTATTCTAAATTGTCATCCATAGACTCTATAGAATCGCGTAAATGCTTTTATTGCCTATCAAACCAAAAGTTCAATGAAAACATCTATTGTTATGAACACCAAAGAAGTATATAGGCAGTTAGGCACCTAACATAAAACACCTGATTTTCTTTCAAATCAGTTTTTTTACATATATTTTAAAATTAAATCAAATTAGTACTAAGCTAGCATTATTTATAATCTATTAACTATGTATTAAATAATTCCTTTAGCCGATTCCTCCATACATGGAAAATATGGTATTTTGTATAGGTACAAAATATTAATAACAAGGAGATGGATTTAGTGAAAAGAGTTATTCAATATTGTTCTCTTGTTTTGCTGTTCACTTTATGTGCAGTTGGTTTTAATGTGTCCCATGCACAAGCAGCAGCAGGAAACCTTCCATTTAATACATGGAAAACAGAATTTATCCAAACAGTTCAAGGTGAAACGTACACACTTAATATTCCAAAAGACGGTGTCGTTACATTAGAAATGAAAAATAACCTCAATTCAAAATGGGATATGGTGCTAACAAACAAGAACCAAAAAGAATTAGCAACAATGACTTCTACAACATATATGTTAAATGGCAATTCAACAAAGAAAGAAATCGGTATTCCTAAAGGGACTTATACTTTACAAGTGAAAGGTAACTGGGGCAACTTTGATACTACAGCTAGTCTTTTCAAAGTGAACTACAGCGCTCGCTCAGATTTTGAAAAAGAAGATAATACATTACTTCAAGATGCGAATGCTATTTCAATTAACAAAACATATTACGGGAATATCAGCTCAAACAATGACCGTGATAGCTATAAATTTGCATTAAGAGCTGACAGTAACGTTACTTTAAATTTAAGCAATCATAAAGACGTACAATGGGAAGCTGTCATCTATGATGCAAGTGAAAGAGAATACCTTCGCCTGAAAAGTACGGATACAACTTCGGGTAATGTAACAAAAAATGTAGGGTTATCTCGCGGTACTTATTATGTAGTGGTTCGTCAAATGGACTCACCTAAATACGCAAATGAACGGTACAACTTTAAAGTTTCTACAAATACAAACCAAAACGTTGAACAAGAAAATAACGATTCCATGTATAGTGCAACAGCAATTTCATTCGCAACTAATTACACAGGAATCATCTCAACCATAAATGATTTTGACTATTACCGTACAGAGATCAAAAACAATAATACGTACACTGTATTTTCACTTAGTAATAAGGCTAACACTTCTTGGTTAGTAACCATTTATAACGAAATGGGCGGAGAAGTTGGTAAATTTACTACTAAAAATTCAAATAGTGGATTTTCTTCATTCGCTACTTCCCTACCTCAAGGAATGTACTATGTTCGAGTTTCTGATCAATCAAACACAGTAAACAAACCATATAAAATTAATGTTTACACGAAAGCTAAATCAGCAGCACCTTCTTCAAAAAATATCTCAGTAGTAAATAAAAAAGGTGCCAAAGATACAATCACAGTGAAAAAAGTAAGCAAAAAAACTGTTGTGCGTATCTATAACTCAAAAGGGAAATTACTGAAAAACGCTACCGCTTCATCAAGTACTTTAAAAGTAAGCAAATTAAGCCTTGGCAAAAAAGCCGGCACAATTTACGTAACAATCCAAAAACCAGGTCAATTAGAAAGCTCTAAAACAAAAGTGAAATTTAAAAAGGAAAAATAACATTAAATCCTCACAAAAACCCTTGCATTTGTTGAAATGCAAGGGTTTTTAACGTTTTCACTTCTAACTAGTTAACCTAGATTCTCTCTACCTACATATAACAAACACTAGTTAAATATTTTCGCATAAAATTATGGTAAATTAAACCTGTATAGTTGATAATTAGTATAGTGGTGATTAACAAAATTAATAATCACATCCAAAAAAAGGAGGATATTATCCATGTTACATTTTAAACTTGCTAAAACTGCAACTGCTCTATTACTGGGAGCTTCAGTTCTAACAACTTCAGTAATAGTTCCAGGTGCAGATGCTTCTGCAAAAACCACTTACAAAATGACTAAAAGTGGGACACTTGTAAATGCAAAAACAAACAAATTAATCAAAGGTTACAAATCTTATTACGGTGTACTGTTTAAAGACGGTAAATCATTCACTGGTGTTTACAACAAAAGCTACTACAAAAATGGTGTTAAAGCTACTGGTACTTACAAAGGTGCTTACTACGTGAAAGGCGTTAAAAAAGTAACAACTGGAACTTACGCTGGCGCTTATTACCTTAATGGCGTTAAAAAAATCACGACAGGTACTTATTCTGGTGCTTACTATGTGAAGGGTGTAAAAAAAGTAACAACTGGAACTTATGAAAATGCATACTATGTAAAAGGTAAAAAAGTGGTTGATACTGGCCTTTATGAGGATAAATTCTATAAAGATGGCGTACTTAATGTAGGACTAGCATTATTCAATGAAAAATACTATTTTGATGCGGATCTAGCTAATGATACATATCTAGATAACGAAGTTGAAAAAGCATTTGAAGGTGGACTTGTTGTTGGACCTAAAGTAAAGTCTTTGGAAGCAATGAACGCAAAACAAATTAAAATTACTTTCAATCGTTCAGTAGATGCATCAACTATCATTGGTGCATCAAATACGCTAAAAAATATTACAGTGACAAAAGTAGGTTCCACTACTTTACCGGATTTAACAGCTGAATTATCAACGGATAAAAAATCAGTAATCATCACTGCTGGATCTGGATCTATTTTCACTGGTTCAAACGTGGTAGAAGTGACAGATAAAGTAGAAACAACGACTAAAGAAAAATTTGCAGCAAATACCCAAATTGTAAAAGTCGATGATAAAACGGCTCCAACATATGTTGATTTTACAAAACAAAATGCTTCTACCTTTGTCTTTAATTTCTCTGAACCCATCAATGATAAAGGATTCGTCGCATTAAAATATGCAGATGGTTCTTCTATTCAAGTACCATCCGACAACATCACCGTTGAGGGTTCTTCTATTAAAGTTGTATTACCTTCAACTGTAGTAGCTGGAAAAGATATTAAGGTATCATTCACTGGTTTAACAGACTTTGCTACTAATATCCTTGAAACACCATTCTCAGTCACTATTCAAAAAGGTGAAAAAGATGGTGTGGCTCCCCAAGTTACTAGTGTAACACCTATTAATGCAAAGAAATTTGAAATTAAATTCTCTGAAGAAGTTCAAGAGTTTGATAAAACAGACTTATTGATATCTGGTTCGAACTCTAACATCAAATCGATAACTAAAGATAAAACAGATAAAACAAAATACATTGTCGAGTTAAATTCTGCAATATCTGGCTTAGTAAATGTAGCAATTGCAGACAAATCATATTCTGACCTATCTGGTGAAGCTGGTAAAGGTTTCAATCAAATTATCAATTTTGTTGCTGATACTGTAAAACCAACAGTAACTGCATCACTTTCTATAGATAAAGACGACAAACAAGTATTAACCTTTACAACGAGTGAAGACACTACACTAGTTGCTTCAGGTACAATCACTCTACCAGCAAAAGCAGTTAAAAACTATGTCACAACTACAGGCAATATTAAATTTGCTGCTTCCGATTTAACACCTGTACCAAGTTCTTCAACTCAATACACAATTGCATTATCAAAACTAAAATTTGAAGATAAAGCACTAGAAAAAGATACTACGTACACTGTAGACTTAATCGCAAATGTATTTGCTGACGTAGCAGATAACAAAAATGCAGCAAAAAAATCTGCATTCTTATTCACTCGCGGTGAAGACAAAGATAACTCAAAACTAGTATTAACAGACAAACAAGTAACTGTTGTGGATAATGATACATTTACAGTTGACTTCGGTACGGATGTAGCTTTGGACAATTCAACTGTCGTAAACAAAGATAACTACTACGTAGCAGGCGCTACTATTGACTCCGTCACTTTAAATGCAAGTGGTGTAGCCACAGTAAAACTTGTATCTGGTTCAAACAACTATTCTGGAAACCGTACTGTAAAAGTTAAAGGCATCAAAACTCTAAACGGTAACATGATGGATGATTTTGTCACAACTAAGTCATTCAACGAAAATGTAAAACCAACAATTACTTCTGCAAAAGTTTCCAAAATCGTTGGTTCAACAACTGTCATTGTGACATTCAATGAAGAAGTAAAAGTCAATAATGACACAACATACAAAGTAAATATTGGTGGCAAAGAAGTAACAGGCACAGTTGCTTCCTTATCAAAAACAACTACAGGCAGCAAAGAAGTAACTCTTACAATTAATAAAGAATTAACAACTACAGACTTTGCAAGCGGCGTGACATTAACATCTGATGATTATCAAATAGTAGATGAAGCTAACAATAAAGCGGATATTACAGATAACGGGATTGTTGTTACTTTATAATTTAAGAAGGAGCTTTTAAAGAATATGAAGATCTTAATCTCTTAAGAGGTTAAGGTCTTTTTTATAGAGAACCTTGGGAATGGTGCCAGTCCCCCACACAATTAAAAATAAATGAATTTATTTCCTTTGGTTGAAACGCATAGTACATTCCTGTTTCTTTCAAGTAGTATACATAAATATTTGGTGGTGTAGCCAAGTGGTAACGGCAAAGGTCTGCAAAACTTTTATCCACGGTTCGAATCCGAGCACCACCTTAAAAAGCTTTCTTCTATTGGAAAGCTTTCTGTGGAAAATAATACCCTTAATTAAAATAATTTTACATTTTATGAAACGATTTTAATTTCCGTGCGTTGTTTAAGTGAAGAAGGAGGAAGTTATGGAAACAATTGAGAGGGTGTTTAATCTATATTCTAATGATCTTCTTCGCTATATTTACAGCCTTGTTAAGGATCAGCAACAGTCAGAAGATTTACTTCAAGAAACGTTTTATAAAGTATATATTGCATTAGACACATATCAAGGTGACAACATTAGACCATGGCTTTTTACCATAGCAAAAAACACTTGTATAGATTATTTTAGAAAACAAAAACATTTTACTGTGACTGCTGATGATTATTTTAATAGAATTCAAGTCGATTCAGATATAGAAGAAGATTATATAACACATGAAACACTGCAAGAAGCCTTAAAGATAATAAATAAACTACCTAAAAAACAGAAAAAGGCATTTACTCTAAAAATAATTAAGCAGTTTACATATGAAGAATGTGCTGAAATTATGGGCATGACGGTACCTGCATTTAAAAGCTTAATATTTAGGGTGAGATCTAGCATTAAACAAGAAATGGGAAGGTGATACACGGTGAAAGAATCATTAAATCACACGGACATATTATTAAAAGCTAAGAGTAAGGCCAAATGGAATACGATTATTAGTATATTGTCAACTCTTTTATTGATTGGTCCGGTAATGTTCTTATTATCTTTAACATATTACTCAATTGGAGATAGAGCCAACAAGCAGATACTTACACTTGAAACTATATACTCACTAACTGATCCGACAATGACGATTAATGACAACAAAGTTAGAAGTTCAATTTCTCCTTTTTTTGGTTTAACAATTGATGCACCAATAAAACAACAATATAATTCGACTGAATATAATGTGGGATCACATGAAGTAACCTATAGATTTGGTAATGTAATTTCTCAAAAGCAGAATTTGAACATTCCTAAAGAAACGTCAGCTACTTTTCCACAAACAATTATAAATGAGGATTTAGATGATTCTACCAATGGATTAGATAAGGATAGTACCGTTAATGCATTCGTAGTTTTTAAAAATAGTATTGAATATGGTAAAGTATCACAATTCTTAAACGAATATAATGCAAAGTCTATTTGGAATGCTGTTGAAACAGGTAAGGAGAAACAAGCCTTAAGCGATAAAACACGGGGGATTACTCTAATTGGTTTCCCGTCTAATAATAGAGCCCCTGAAAATTCTGGTTTCATAGATAAATCTACACCTGTTCAATTATTTTACGAGCAATTAGCATTTATATCTTCCAATTCTGATATGGTTGATGAACTCATTTGGCCAATATCTTTAGAAATAAAAGAAAGAAGAAACTATATCAAAGATAATGGTTTGAAACTATATGGTGCTACGTTATCAATTAAGGTAAAAGACCTTGACGCTATGATAGAAGATGAAAAAATATCAGGTATGAAAGTAATAACACCAGAAATGCGTTAGGAGGAAACGAAGTGACTTCAGAAAAATCAATTAACATCTATTTTTCAATAGGTTTAGTATCTGTATTATTGAGTTTTATAAGCTTAGCTTTTCTTAATTTTAGTTTGTTCACAAATTCCATGCTTACAATAGCTTATCCTTTACCGATACTTACAATTATATTATCTATAATCGCTCTGCTAAATAAAGAAAGTAGAAAATACGGTTTATACGGCTTAGGGTTCACCCTTTTTACCTTTGTATTTTTAGTTCTAGTGGTTGTAATGGAACTCAATATAAATTATCACCCATGAAAATAAAAACTCGTTCGGTTCTAAGAAACTGAACGAGTTTTTTACTACTCGAAGATGTAACATTAGGACTCTCATGGATATAAATTTTATGTTGATTGATCGCGGTTTTAAACCTTTTTCCTCCATTGAAGCGAGCCAGGACCGAATATCAGTAGACTTTACACTGTCATAGTCCTTGCCGCAAAAGGAAAAAAATTGATTGAGGGCAATCTTATATCCCCTAATCGTTTCTGAACTAAATCGAGCTTGGTGATCTTGAAAGAAAGATTGTTGAACGTCTAGATTCATAGGTATCTACTCCATTTTATTTTGATAAGCCGAAATTATATCTTCGGCAGGAATACGTGCATAGACTCGCGTAGTATTTAGATTGCTATGGCCCATTTCATCAGCGATAAATTCTAAGTCTGCCCCTTTTGATAACATATTCGTTGCAAAAGTATGTCGACAAACATGAGGGTGTAACGATTGCCTCAAACCAGCCTTTCTTCCAACCTTCTTTATCACTGCGTAGATTGCGCTTTGTTGAAGGGGTTGACCAAATTTGTTTAAAAATAAAGGCTCCGTTGGATCAACTGACCTCGTTTGTAAGTAATCTTTTAACACGAAAGCACACTCTTCTGAAAAGTGGGCATGTCTTATCTTTTTCCCTTTTCCTTTGACTATTACTGTTCGTCTATTAAAATCAACATCTTGAATCGTTAATTGAGCCACTTCAAACCTGCGGCATCCTGAAGAAAAAAGAAGTAATACAAGCGCTCGATCTCGAGTGGACAAGCCCTCAGCGGTTCTTTTAACTCGAGCATACTCCTGTTCGGCTAGATATTTCGGCAACGACTGCGGTATTTTTGGACGCCAGCGCTGTTTAATAACCACAGTATCCAAATAATCTTCTAAAAGACAAAAATTAAAAAATGAAGAAAGCGTGGAAATTACCTGGTCCAGTGTTCTTTCTTTTTTACCAACAGAATAGGCTTGTAACCACTTAAGAACATCCTCTGATGTTAGCTCAGAAATAGGAATTAAACACTCAAGAAAGAATCGCTCTAATATCGAACGATATCTTGAAATCGTCGTTTCAGCTTTATTTGCTAGTTTTATACTTAACAAGTATTCATTTAATATTGTTCTTGTTTCTATCGGGATACCTTCATCGGTACTAATCCAATATTTTTTTGTTAATTTCATCCTATTAACCTCCTTTAAATTAACCAATTATCAAGAGAGTGATATAAACATCATTAACCAAACTTTCCTCTTTTAATCATTTTTATTGATATTATTTATTCATAACAATTTGGATGACATCTGGACGCACTAAAAAAGCCCTTAACCTCCGAAGAGATTAAGGACTTAATTTGTATTCTAAAGTCAGAATTATTTCGGTGACTGGCACCAAATAATAGTTTTAAAATTTAATTATTTTGCAGCGTCTAATGCTTTTTGTGCTGTGTCTACATCTGCATCTGCTTTTACTTTAGCATCTTGTGCTGTTTTTAGATCTGCATCTGCTTTTGTTTTAGCGGCTGTTGCTGCTGTTACTGCTGCATCTGCTTTTGTTTTAGCATCTTGTGCTGCTGTAATTGCTGCGTCTAAAGTTGTAGTATCAGCTCCAGGATTTGCTGCTACAAAGTCAGTTTTAGCTTTATTAGCAGCAGCTAGGTCTGCATCTGCTTTTGTTGCTACTGCTTTTGCATCAGTTTCGTCTTTTGCTGCTTTTGTTGCTGCTGTTTGTGCATTTGTCACAGCTGTTGCTGCTGTTGCTGCTTTTGCTTTTGCTGCATCTAAATTTTGTTGTAGAAGTGTAGTACCTGTAACGTTTACTTTTACTGAAGTATCAGTAATAACATTTCCATCTACTACTACTGAGAAGATTACGCTACCTTTAGATACTGTACCAGTTACAACTTTAGCACCATCAATCGCATTTGTAGCATCTAAGTTAGTAGAGTTTGCTGCAGCTTTTGCAGTTACTGTACCAATTACTGTATCACCTGTAGAATAATCACCGCTATCATCACGGTCGATATATAAATCACCTTTTGATAATTTATCAGTTGATGCAGCAGTTGTAGCAGCTTTACCAGTATAGATACGTACACTGTTTGCTACTGGAGAAGATAAAGTTACATCTTTAACGATATCATCTTTGTTAGTTGCACCTTCAGTAATATTTAATACATCTTTATAGTTAATTTGTTTACCATAAGTTACTTCAGGAGCTGATTTCCATGCTACTGATTTGAATGAAGTACCAGCAGTATTAACCGTTACAGTTTTTGTATCAACTAAGTTATTATTTGCATCATAAATTGCAACAGTTGTAGTACCTTTTCCTTTAATTGAAACTGTGAATGAAGTACCAGAAGTAATTTTATATTCGCCTGTAGCATCTCCATTTACTTTTACAACTGAACCGTTAAATTTAACTTTATATCCAGCTAAATCAATTGCAGATTTAATTTTAACACCATCTTTATTGAAAGTGCTCAATTGGTATTCAACAGTATCGTCACTAGCTAATTCTGCATCGATTACATCGTCAGATGATTCTGATGTTGGAGCATAAGTTAATTTAGTAGATGCGATAGCGTTATCAGCAGTAGTTTTTACTGTAAATGTACCAACAACAGATTTTGTTGCTAAATCTTTAACTACTACAGTACCTGATTGGCCAGCAACAGTTGCTGTACCAAGAGTTAATGGAGCAGTTCCATTTGCACCTACAACTAATTCAGGTGAATTTCCAAATGTTAAACCTGTAACATCAGTAGGAACTACAGCAAATAGACCTGAAGCACCAGCTTTTAATACATCACCATATTGATCGAGGATTTTAATGTTAGATGTTGAAGAATTACCATCAACAAAGATAGATTGGTTAGCAGCAACTATGCTTTTCGCATAACGTTGTTCACCTTTAACTGTAATAGTTACCTCTTTAGTAACTTTACCTACAGTAATTTTTAATGTTGCAGTACCAATTTTGTTAGCAGTAATTGTATTATTGCTAGCAACAGAGATAACTGAATCATCAGATGAAGTTACTTTTACGTTTGGATTACTTAAAGTAGTTGCAACTTCAGCTTTGTTAGAACCTACACCTAGAACTAGGTTTTCAAATACTGCAGACTCGTTAACTACTAATGTTGAACTAGTTTGTGTACGGCTAGTTGTTGTATTAGCTAATTCGTAATCACTGATTGCAGTAGCTGCATTATCTAAGTTAGCAATTTTGATTTCTGCTTTTTCAGAGTTTAAAATTGCAGAACCTTTAGATACAACAACAGTTACTTTATAAGTACCAGTTTTTAAGCCTGAAGATTTTAATGAACCAGTTGTAGATGAAGCGAATAGATCAGTTGTTACATTTTTACCTTCAGAATCGTATGCATTGAATTCAACATTGTAACCTGAAGATAATAGATAATCTACAGAAGTTGCAACGCCATCAACTAATACAGTTAATTTTTGGTTAGCTGTATCATCATCATAAGTACTAGCTAGTACTGAAACTGCTTTTGGTCCGAATGCATAATTTACAGTTAAGTCTTTAGTTTCAGTACCAACTTTTACAGATACTTTTACATCTTTGTTAGCAGGTAATGAACCGTTTAATTTAACTGTAGCTGTTTTCCAGTCAGCAGATGGAGTTAATGAAGTTACTTCAACACCAGCAACAGTAACGTCAGCAGCTTTTAGTTTACCTAGAGCCGCACCAGAAAGTGTGATTTCTGATTGGTTAACTGCACTTACAGAAGCAACTGAAGTTTTAACTACAACACCGTTTTCGTAAGCGTTAGTATCGTTGTTGAATTCGAATACGCCGTTTGCAAGATCAGCATCTTTGTATAGTTTGTCTTGGAATAATGCAAGACCTACGTTAAGTACGCCATCTTTGTAGTATTTGTTTTCGTAAAGGCCAGTTGAAACAACTTTTTTACCTTTTACATAGTAAGCTTTGTTGTAAGTACCAGTTGTTACTTTTTTAACGCCTTTTACGTAGTAAGCGCCTGAGTAAGTACCAGTTGTTACTTTTTTGATACCTTTAACGTAGTAAGCACCTGCGTAAGTACCAGTTGTTACTTTTTTAACGCCTTTTACATAGTAAGCGCCTTTGTAAGTACCTGTAGCTTTAACACCGTTTTTGTAGTAGCGTTTGCTGTACACGCCAGTGAATTTTTTACCGTTGTTATAAAGTTTACCTTTATAAGATTTGTAACCTTTCACTGTTTTGTTAGTTTTTGCGTTTACAAGTGTACCTTTTTTTGTCACTTTGTAAGTAGTTTTTGCTGAAGCATTTGCGCCTGGAACTAATACTGCACTAGTAAGTACAGAAGCACCAAGTACAAGTGCTGTTGCAGATTTAACAAATTTATGATTTGCCATGAATAAAAATCCTCCCTTATTGGATATGATTAGCATTTTGCTGGTTTTTTGTTTCATCAGCTAATCATGCTTAGCCTAATTATCGACTATCAGAGGGAGAATTTCCACCTTTTTTTCTGTAAAAATATTCAACATAAAAAGTACAATATCACTATATTATCAAAAAAAGCAAAAAAATTATACATTTTTTCTCAAATAACAATATTTTTACAAAAATTATTTGATTTATACAACATAAACATAAAACGTAGGAATATAAGATTATTTTGTAGCTTTGTATTTTACTAATTTAAGATGATTTTTAAGTATATAATTATTTGTAACATTTGCATAATAACGAAACAAATTAATTTCTGTATAAAATCGTTTGAAATTTACTCAATACTCAGAAAGTAATTTTGAGTTTCTTCCTTTATATATAGTTTTTTTAAAACAGTTATGTATTTTGATATTTTGACATCATCATGACAATTTCAATTTTCAGTCATACTATTATTCGGAATGACTATTACAAATGTTACGCAATTGTTGGATATTGTAATAATATAGCACGAGATTTTCTGTTGTTTTTTTATAAAGGGTACCCTGTAAAACTAAATTGCAATTCGTTATATCGGTCGCTTTTTGTTTTGTACGATAACTGATCTTAAATGATCATTATACGAATAGAAGTTTTTTCGAAGAAACTATTGATTGCTACTGTACAGTAAATGAGACAGCGGTGGATCATGCAGAAACCGAGAGAGGATCTGTCTATACAAAAACACCACCTGACTAGTCTCGACTAATCAGGTGGTGTGGAATTAGCTTATGATTGAATTGTAGTAAATTGTATGCGTGCCAGGTATCGTTTTATTTTTTCACGATTACTTTTTTGGACTTACTTGTATTTCCAGCTTTGTCTTTAGAGGTGATGGTTAAGACTTTGCCTGCTTTTTGTTTTGGTAGTTTAATCGCAAACTCGCCTTTTTTGTTTGCTATTGCTTTTGCGATAATTTTATTTCCTGACTTTACATATACGGTTGATCCCGCTTCTGCCTTACCTGTTATTTTCGTTGTGTTAGCAGTGATTTTATCAACTTTTGGCGTATTTGGTGGTGTTTTGTCTTCTACCTTGATTGTTGTTGTTTTGCTGATATTTCCTGCATTGTCTATTACTTTGATCGTAATCGTAGTACCAGCTTTTATCTTCTTCATGTTAAAGCTATAGTTACCAGATTTATCAGCTTTCACACTGCCTTGGTATTTTCCTGAGATGTAGATTTTAACAGTGGCATTAGCTTCTGTTTTTCCACTTATCTTCGTTGATTTATCCGATACTTTACCTACCTTAGGTGCTGTTGGAGCTGTTTTATCAATCGTGAATTTGATGATGGTTACTTTTCCATCTTTGTCCGTTACGATTAATGCGTGTTCTCCTTCAGCAGTAATCTTCGTACCGCTACTATATTCTTTCCCATCTAGAGTTGCTGTTGCATCCTTTGCTAATGTGAATACTACGTCTTTATTTGTTTGGGTATTATTTTCAACACCATTAGTAATTGGAGGTGTTGGTTTACCACCGGAAGAGCCATCACCTGAACCAGAATCAGAACCTCCTGATGAGCCATTGCCTGAACCAGAGCCAGAACCTCCTGAAGAGTCTGATCCAGATTTCGGCGTTCCTACTAACTCTCTAGTATCTCTCACACGAATTCGAGTTCCTTGTGAGAAGGAGCCTGAAAGTCCGACAGCTTCTAATGTATCGCCCGCTTTCAGATTTGGTACTGGAATATTGCTTTGGTTGACGATATAACCGTCTGTAAATACGAGCAAATCTCCAGAACCGTCATTGATAACATATGAGTTTTCATCGAATTTCGATACAACTTTGCCTTTCACTTTTACTAGAAGCCCTTGGTTGGCAGCAGTTGTTGCTTGACCAGTTAATACGGTCTTCGGTTCTAATGGTTTTCCTGATTTTAGTTTGATGACATCTTTGTTGAAACTTGTAAACTCTAATTCTTTGTTGTTTTCATATGTTTTCATATGACCATATACGCGTACTTTATCGCCTTCTTTTAGAGAACCAGCCGGTACTTCTTGGAAGGCCATAATACCACCTGTGTCATCTTGAAGATAGAAGGCGTCGAAGAATACGCCTGCAGCTGTAGTGACTGTTCCTTCTATTACTACATTTGTATCATCAGACAGTTTGCGAATTTCCGCGATTTTCTGCACTTTGGTATCTCGTTTTGCTAACCAGTTGATGGAATTAAATGCTAGCTCGTCATTACCTTTCGGTTCAAAGGCTTCATCCATTTGTTTGTCGTTGAAGAAATTCATACCGGAAACGATGATACGTCCACTGCCAATTTCTTCAGTTGCAATTAATGGAATTGCTGAGCCGCCTTTATCGTCTGAAACGTTATCGTACGTGTAGCCACCCTTGATATTTTTTTGGTAAGTTGTTTCATTACCTTTTGCGAGAATGGTCAGCTTATCATTCGCTTCCAGTGCTTTATTGTCAATTCCAGACAAGCTTGCACCGCTATAGTAATCGACAAATGATACACGGTCTGTTATATAGTTTGAAACTAATCCTGGATGAATTCTGACAGCAAAAGGACTTACTGCTGGATCACTCCAGAAATTACCTGTCTTACTATCATCGAATACACCATCGTTACTGATTCGAATGGCTGAACCTAATTGCGCTAGTAAAGCATTATTATTATCAGGTGTTATGCTACCGTTATTACTTTTACCTGCCATAAATAAGGAACCGCCATTTTGTACGAACTTATTAACAGCTACTTTTTCATCATCTGTCAAAGCTTTTGTTGCGTTTGTAAATACTAATACTTTAACATCTTTTAAGACGTCATCTGTCAGTGCTGTTTTATTTTCAGTTACAGTATAGCCTTCTTTTTGAAGCATCAGTGTAAAGGCTTTTAAGTTATCTTTATATGTGCCACCATCAGCGCTTGTATTTTCGTTGCCGTGATTGGCATCGATTAGTACTTTCTTGCCTAGTGATTCTTTTACTTTGATGGCTTCTGTGTACTCTACTTTCCCAATATCGAGTCCATCTTTTGAAGTCACCACTACAATAATTTTATGGTCACCTTTTAACGGGTTAGGCCATGTAACTGTTGCAGATGATGAACCCTTTGTAGGAATGGATGTAATATCTTTTGAATCAATTAGATTTTTTTCATTTACTTCATCGTAATAGAAATCTACTTTTAAATTCTTGATTGCTTCTGTACCATTGTTTGCTACAGTTGCTGTTAGTTTTGCTGGGTTCCCATCGATAACGACCCCACCATTTACATCAAGGTCATTTACTTTGACATCCACTGATTCTTCTTTTGACCAAATTGGTGAAGAGTAAATTTGTTCGCCATCCATTTGAGTTACTTTAACGACAAACCACTGTTGACCACCTGATACTGTGTACTCTGGTTTCCAAGTAAAGTCTTTTGTCATCGGTTCAATGGTATCAACTACTTTTCCTCCATTTGTAATCAGTTCCACTTTTTTAATACGGTCGTCTGATTTATATGATGTTGGCAGATATGCATAATCACTATTATTATGTGCTTCTGCTACTGGGTCGTCTCCTTTAATATCAAATTTCAATGATTTGCTATCAACTGTTGAGCCCATGTAATAACCATTTGCTAATACATCCAACTGGAAGTTTGGATCTTCTTCCATATAAACACGCATGTTGCGCATTGCATGTAGAAGAGACTCTTGCTTTAGACTATCTGCAACGATGACTGTACGTGCGTTAGTTTGTCCCCAAGTTCCATCATGATTATCTTCACCATATGTTGGAGCGATATGCCATCCTAGATCTAGAGCTGAGTAGAATTTCTTTTCTGCATTGGCATAGCCATAGTGACCAGAACCATTTCCAACTTCTAACATCGTAAATAGTTTATCTACTTCTTTGTTATAAGGTTTGAAATTATTAAATGCATTGGCCGACATATCTGGGTGGTTGAATTGACCAACGATATCGTCGTAAGTTAATACCCATGCATAGTATTGGCTTAAATCTTGATATTGCTTGCCGTTAATATTACGGTCGATAAAATTATCCGTACCGAAGATGTTAGAATGTCCCCATGTTGTAGATGTCATTTCAAATGCTGGGAACACGACATAATCATCTTTTGTATATTGTTTTGCTAGGTCCTTTGTTTGCTGCCATTGAGCGCCGCCTGAACGTTCTTGCATATTGCCACGAGTTACGGTGTCTTGTCCAAGTTTTTCTGGATCAATATCATGTGAGTGGTCTGAAAATGCAAACCAATCATAATGATGCGCTTTCCCTGCTTTTAATGCATCTTCTGGTGTACCAGCTGCATCATGTGAGATATTCGTATGGTTATGCGTTGTTCCTCGGTAGTGATGGCCACCTGTGAAACGAGCTATCACTTCGAAGGTCCATTCTTTTTCTGATTGGTTACCTTTGTTGTCTGATGCAGATACCTTCACTTTATGATTACCAAGAGAGAGATCCTCTTCAGGAGTGTACTTTACTTGTGTTTTACTGATATTTGCTTGTGGTGCTTTGAGCTCTTTACCGTCTAACCACAGTTTTACTGAATCTTCTTTTATCCCACTTGGGTCATTGATGAGTGCTGAGATTTCTGGTCTTGGTGATTCCACTTTTGTATTGTCTTGTGGTGTTAGACCAGTGATTTCAGGGCCAGCTTTGTCTTCGATTACTGCTACTGTATATGGTTCTGTTTTTGTACCCTTTGTTTGAGTTTGTTCCCCTGCTTTTGCTTCGATGTAATATTGGAAGCCGCTTTGCGGAACTTTTTCTTTTGGTAAGGTTGCTGTGTAACGGTTTCCGCTCCCTTTATCCATTTTTAATGCGGTGTAATCTGTTGCGTCCGTTGTTTTGTAGTAAACTGTGACAGAATCTGCTCCATCTGCCTCTGCTTCAAAATCTACGTTTACGTCTTTATAAACTTGTTTAATAGGTGAATGAGTAATACCAAGGATTGGTGCAATATCTTTTACATCACGTGGAAAGACTTGATAACCACTCTTTGGTGATGCATTTGTTGTATATTGCCCTACAATCCCAGTGACTGTGTAGCTTTTATTAATTTCCAAGTCTGTTTCAGGTTTAATACCAGTTGTACCCATTACGCGTAATGTTGTTGCTTTATTGTTTTCATCAACGAAAGTCACATTGTAGTTTGGAGCAGTGACTGCAACTGCAGAAACTTTTCCTGTTACTGTTACAAGGCTACCTTCTAGTGGTTCTGCTTTTTCATATATCGTTAGATCCAGGATTGTGACTGGTTTTGGATCTGGAATTGAATTTCCTTCACTAATTTTCTCTATTGAAGTTGCTTCCAATTCTAATAAACCATTGTAAATTAATACTTTACCTGTTACTCGAACTCTATCACCTTTGTTCGTTTTAAAAGGTGTTTCTACTGATCCGAAAATATTGATTCCAGCTGTTTCATCTTGAATATAAAAGTTTTGCTTTTGTGTTCCAAGAATTTGGTTATTGACTGTTGCTACACCTTCTATAGTGAAAACTTTATTTAAGTTAACTGGTTTTCCGTTTGCATCAGGTTCACGTACATCCTTGATTTTCGAAATGACAGAAGTATCTGCTTTTGTTACTGAGACAGGTGCGCTTTCTAACATAATTCCCTTACTGCCGTTTGTGATTTGCGTTACATAAACAGTGTCAGGTGCGCTGTCGATTGTTACATTAAAACCACCTGAAGCATCGGCTTTTACTTCAGTTTTTAGTAAACTAGTGCCAGATTCAGCTTTGGCAGTAGGGTAGACATTGATTATTGCATTTGCCGTAGCAGATTTTGCGTTACCGATTAAAGTACCTTTGCCGTTTGTTACTACATAGCTTAACATTGTTTGATCAATATTTTTGCTGGCAGTTGCTAAGTCGATTGCAATTGCGTCACTTTCGTCAAGACCAGTTTGTGTTGCTGAAACATAGATAGAAGAAAGAGGTGTTTCTTTTGTGAAATCTGCTGTGAAGGAACCGTCTGCTTGTGCTGTTGCAGTTGTTAGAGGAGTTCCTTTGGATGCAGTTTCATATATTTTTACCGTTGAATTAGGCTCAACTGCATCTACTTTCCCCATTATCGTTGCAGTATTTCCTTGTTGGTTAAATTGAATATTTGTTCCTTTAGGTTGCAAGCTGAGTTTAGGAATCATCGGTGATTCTGTTGGACTTGCTGTGTTTCTTGCTGTGGGATTAGTAACTGCGAAATCTGCAGCATTGTCATCTGAATCCCATGCGTTTCCTAGTCCTTGTGCTGGTGCGACATTTGCGTATGGTCTACGTTGAACGCCTGTTGTGTTAGATGGAGCTGGTGTTGGACCTGTGCCTTCAAATCCTTTAGAAGTGGTATTACTGCCACCAAAACCTACAAGATCAATCGCACCCGCTGGAGTTGTACCACTAGCTAGAGTAGTAGTGTTTAATAAAACCACTTTCCCACTAGTAGCAGATATTGCAATTGAGCCAGTTACATCTGGTGTTGGTAGATCAACACCAACGGTACCACCTTTTTCTGCGATCAAATAATATCCATGCGCTTTAATAGTCCCCTTTAATTCTGTGGGAGTCCACGTGTTCCCAGTGGATGAGGCATACTGAATTGACCAATTATCAAGTGATACATCTTGATCTGTAGGATTGTACAATTCGATAAAATCCAAATTATAGGGAGCCCCAGCATTTCCTCCCCCACCATAAACCTGAGAAATAACCACATGATTAGCTTGTTCTGCGTGAGCTTTATTCATAAATTTACTCGGCAAAATCGTGCTAATCACTAGAAGAACGATCATGAACAAACTTGTCCATCGGTTGAACTCCTGATTCCTTTTCATCCATTTACCACCTTTGTTGTTTTATTGTAATTAAAACCAATGATTGGTAAGTCCTATGACGTCAGACAACCTAATATTTTCAATTACTTTTTTATTTTACTAGATGGATGTTACTTTTTATATATCATTTCGTAAATTATTTTATAAAAATTCTAAATAAACTTTTAACTACTATGCAAATCAGCTATAAATATGGTTATATAAAGAGAGATTGCTATTGTATATCCATTTAAAATTATTTTTATATAAAGAAGAAAGAGAGGTATACATATGAAATTATCTATCAAAAAATTATTACCCAGGTTTAACATTGGACATCTTACTTTAATTACTCCCATTTTATTTCTTATTTTATTTATTTCCCATCCATTGAAATCTTCTGCCCATGCTTACAGTGCTAGTTATACAAATATATCAATGGAAAAAGATAAAACTACAATGGAATTTTCTTTAGATACGTTATCTATATTTGAACTATTGCCCTCTATTGATCAAAATAAAAACTGGATTCTGGATTCTTCTGAAATCAAAAAGAACAAGCATCATTTAGAAGAATTGATTACTGAAGGGCTTACGCTTGATAAAGGGAATCAAGAGCAAACACCTGAAGTTAAAGACATGAAGATTATCAAAAAGAAGAACAAAGAATTTCTTACAGTCACAATGATCTTCCCAGCATTTACTCCTGGTGATACGCTGAATTTTAATGATGGATTCTATTACAATGATTCCGCAACAAATTATATCAATCTAATTACTGCCTCTTATATGGGAGAGAAGAGTGAGGGGGTATTAGAGGGTAAAAATCGAACTTGGACGATGTTGCTTACAGAAGTTCAACAGGAGCAACAAGCTGATGGCAGTGGTACGGCACAGGAGGATTCAGGGAATGGTGCAAGTGATAATCGTGATGGAGAAACTGTTCAAGCGAATGCACAAAATGAATCAGTCCAAGGAAATGCTGAGCAAAAATCGGCGGGTGTTACTGCTACAACAACTTCATCTTCATGGCTATCATTCTTGAAACTTGGTATGCATCATATATTATTTGGCTATGACCATTTGTTGTTCTTATTGTCCTTATTAATCGCAAGACAAAGCTTCAAACAAATTGTGGCAACGATTACAGCATTCACTGTTGCACATAGTATCACGCTAACTTTCTCAGTACTTGGTATCATTAACGTACCAGCAAGTATCGTTGAACCAGCTATCGCACTTAGCATTTGCTACGTAGCATTGGAAAATATCTTCCGCAAAGATATTAGTCATCGATGGGTACTAACATTTGTATTTGGATTAATCCACGGCATGGGTTTCGCTGATATTTTAAAAGAGATGAATCTACCAAAAAGCTCCTTAGCTATTGATTTAGCTAGTTTTAACATCGGAATTGAAATTATTCAACTTGCCATTGTAGCACTTCTATTGCCAGTCCTAACTTGGGTATATCGCTCGAAGTATTCAAAGCAAGTGATTATTGGAGTTTCAAGTCTTGCATTTGTTTTGGGTGGAATTTGGTTGATCGAACGAGTGATTTAGAGTGAATGACGTTTGGAATTTGAAAGGGATTCTCTATTGAGATCCCTTTTTTGGTGGCGAGGAATTGATTGCTCGGCTTGATCGCGGTTGGGATTTTGGTATTTCTTTGATTTTGAGTCGCGGACGAAGATGAGCATTATTGGGGGGGATTTTTACTCGCATTTTGTCGGAGTTTACTCGCGGATCCGGTCCGTTTATTCACTCTTTGGGTTCGTTTATTCGCTCCTTGGATTGGTTTATTCCGGATTCGATTCGTTTACTCTCGAAATATCGAATTGTATCCTCGTTTCGTGCGTTTTAAGTCTTTCATTTCAATTCGGATGGATGATTATCACTTCCTCGAATTTATTTAACACAAAAAAACACCACCTGAATTGACTCGACTAATCAGGCGATGAAGATTTTAATTTATGATTATTAGTACTACAAATGAGTAACATTGCATTTGTAATTTTGATTGTCTTTAAACATACTCGGATATATCATACTTTGCAATAATCTCTCTAATCTCTTTTAACGTAAAAATAAGAGAGTCATAATTTACTTCTTCATAACCGAAAAGTCGTTCATCGTTCCAAAATGATATAGGAGCACTCTTAAATAACTCGCCCATGCACTTACCTATGACGTCCTTTGGTTCATAATCTCTGTTTAAGTAATATGATGCTCTTCCATTTTCTATTTTTACTAAAATAATACCTCTTGTAGTCAAATCAGATAGACGTTCTCTTATTCTTGTCACTTCTTGCTTTTGACTGTGCTTTTTCCACCTCTGCCAAAAGCGTTTTGTTTTAAAAACTATCCTCTCTTTACTCGTCGGTACCCCAATTTCCTCCAGAGCTATTAAAATCGCAAGATCAAACTGAGTATTAATTAAATGCTTCATTATTAATCCCTCCAAGTCTATGCTTAACAATAAATTAATTACCATAGATGAATAGACATTCGAATCAAGACCTTTTCTTCTTACGGTTCAGCCTTTTGTTAAGATATCTTGCTATTTCGGTAAATATTATTGGCCCTTTATTAATTGTATTTGTACTTTTAGTAAATTATGTCTGCTTGTTCGCAGTGGTTGTTTTACTACTGCTGTGGTTTGGGTTGCGGACGAAGAAGAGTATTATTGTTTTTGATTTTCACTCTTGTTTTACTGGAGTTTACTCGCTCTTTTTGTTGGTTTATTCGCTCTTATGACCAGTTAATTCGCTCTCTTTACTAGTTCATTCGCTAATACGATGTTTTAAGTCCTTGTCCTAGGAGTTACAGTAACTACTACTGATACATAGACAGAAAAAAGCTCATCTACATTTCGTTCAAATGTTGATGAGTTTTTAGTTTTATTCTTAGGCACCAGCTTTACTCAGCTTAGATTTTTCGCTAATTTTGGTATTGGCAATTTCGATGATGATTTCTTTTATTTCTTCGGAATCTAGATCTAGTAGCGTTTCCATCACCTTGTATAGCTTTTGTTTGTCGATTGGCTCAGCCTTCCCGATGAAGATTTTCGGAAATACCTGCTTCTTCTGAACTTCATTGTCATTCAACAACTCTTCAAACAGCTTCTCGCCAGGTCTTATCCCAGAAAACTCTATTCCTATTTCTTCTTCTGTATAGCCTGATAGGGTGATTAAATTTCGAGCCAAGTCCACAATTTTGACGGGGTCACCCATATTTAAAACAAATACCTCGCCCCCCCTTGCCAACGCCCCAGCCTGAAGCACGAGCCGAGAAGCTTCTGGAATCGTCATAAAATATCTTGTCATTTCTGGATGGGTTACTGTTACTGGCCCCCCAGCTGCGATTTGCTTTTTAAAGAGAGGAATGACACTGCCGCGGCTTCCTAAGACATTTCCAAAGCGAACCGCCACGAATTTTGTTGTGCTTTCTTTTGCTAAGTTTTGTACGATCATCTCAGCAAAACGTTTTGTTGCACCCATGATATTAGGCGGATTTACTGCTTTATCTGTAGAGACCATGACAAAACTAGCCACACCAAATGTGTGTGCTGCTTCTGCTACATTTTTTGTTCCGAAAATGTTATTCTTTACCGCTTCGATTGGGTTATATTCCATTAATGGTACATGCTTATGTGCTGCTGCATGATAAACCACATCTGGCAAATACTTACCCATTATCTCGAAAATTCGCCCTTGATCTTGAACATCTGCGATAAGAGGAATTAATTCAATTTCATCTTGATAGAATTTTCTTAGCTCCATGTCAATTGTGTAAATACTATTTTCGCCATGGCCTAAGAGTAATAACTGTTTGGGATAGAATTTGCATAGTTGTCGGCAAATTTCAGATCCAATTGAACCACCAGCACCTGTCACTAACACTGTTTTCCCTGTTATTTCTCCAGATATACTCGTTATATCTAATTCCACTGGTTCCCTGCCCAATAAATCTTCCACTTGAACATCTCTAAATTGATTGACTGAAATTTTACCTGAAACGAGGTCTTCAATAGATGGCATGATCTTCGTCTTTGCTTTAGTTTTTGCACTTTCCTCGTAAATTCTATTTAACTCTGATTTTGTGAGAGAAGGAATTGCGATGACGATATTTTCGACCTTCAATTTCACTACTAGTTTTGGAATATCTTGAATCATCCCTTTTACCTCTACTCCATACATTTGTAGCTTTGTTTTTGTCGGGTCATCGTCTACAAATGCAATTGGATAAAGGTCAGTTTCTGTATTTTTTAATAATTGTCGAACGACCATTGTACCAGCAGATCCAGCTCCAACGATTAACGTCCGTTTTTTATCGGGATTTGGTGTGATAAAACGATCTCGATATACTCTCCATGAAAATCTTGAGCCCCCTATTAAAATCACATGCATCATCCAAGTAATCGCCAGTACACGTATATTGGCATGTTGGAAAACGATTAGTTGAATGATGGCTGTTGTTAGCATTGAGAATGTAACAGCCTTTACAATAGCTAGCAATTCTCGAATGCTCGCATATTCCCAAGCATTTTGATACATGCGGTATATCGTTGCAAATAGATGATGGCTTATTAATAAGGTAATGGAACTAACCCAAAGCGAAGGCATTGTATAAGTCTTCATAATAGGATCTAATAAAAAATACCCAAAAAATATTGCTGAGAAAACTATGATAGAGTCTAATAACATTAGTAACGGCAATCGTTTGTTGTATGGCACTTCGAGTCCTCCTTCATCCCAAATTGAAACTACTATAAAGCTGATTCATTATATGGTGCTTTTTTATTAGCTATGACTGAAAAATACGTTAATTCGAGGGAATTGGAGAATTTGCGCTGAAATCGATAGTGAAATTGTCTTGAAGTAAGTAGCAAAATGAAATGATTTCTTTTTGTACTAGGTGGAAGTATATAATTTTTCATGCTATTTACGAATTAAATGTCCTACATAAAAAACTATTTATATAGTGTTAATGTCACTAATCATTTTAATGAATTGTATAAAAAGAGCTTTCATGTGCTTTATTTTCGAATATTATTATTCACAGAAAAAATCGCCTGACCGTTTATTGGATCAGGCGATTTTTTTAGTATTGAATTGTATGAGTGATTGTAGCCGGCCGGGGTTAATTGGTCACTACATTTCTCTGGCTTCTTTGTTTATATCTTTTTATTGCATAGGTAAGTACGGTTAAAGCGACAATAGCACCAAAAGAATCTATCATTACATCGAAGATTGACGATGTTCTTCCACTTACTAATAATTGATGAATTTCATCTGTTCCCGCGTAGAGGGTTGTGCAAAGCCATGCCTTGAAAACTCTGTTCTTTTTAAAAACAAAATACAAAATAATTGCTAAAAAGCCGAACACCGTAATATGTGCTAACTTTCGAATTAGATAATTCAGGATTTCTGCTACTGGTTCACTTATTCCTAATGATGTGTGGATTATATTCAAAGTATTTGATCCAGTTGCGGAGGGAGAGGCCGTAATATTGTAGATCACGATGAGCCATATAATGGCGGTGAATAGTGCAAAGTAGCTTTTTCTCATAAAAACATCCTTTAGTTAATTTGTTGGTTGCTGAACGCTTCTCAATGTTGGGATTCGTTTGTAGAGACGGACAAAGTTTATCCTGATTTACAGAATAATATGCGTTGTGTATCCATGAAGAGCTAAAGGGAAGTATATGATTGTTGAGGGTTTAGTATTACTTATTGATGGGGTGGGGATGGGGTGAATGGATGGATGGATGGGATTGGGACTACTTGGCGGGTGATTGGCACCAGTTAACTTGATTTGCACAACTCGATGGTTTACTTGCACCACTCAAGCTTTCACTTGAACTACTCGCACAACAACTTGCACCACTCGCGACTTGGCTTGCACTACTCACCAATTGTTTGGCTCAACTCACAAATCATTATCCTATTCATTTTATAAACACGAAGGCCCTAATCTCTTTTGAGGTTAGGGCCTTCGGTAATTATGGTTTTAGAATTTCGTGATGATTGTTGAGCTGATCCAGGCTGTTGTGGTTGTGCCTGGGATGTAGATTTGGTACCAAGTTGTGTTGTTTTCGTCTTTTGCTGTTACGGCTGTACCTTTTGAGTCTGTTACTAGTTTTAGATATTTATCTTTGTTAAGTGTTGCCACGATATTAGAGTCTTTTGATGTTGCTTTGTCACGAACGTTGGATCCATCTCCGTTTGTGACCGCTAGATTTTGGATGTTTAAGTAATCACTTCGGATCCATGCTTGGTCATTGCCATTGTAGCTGACACGGAACCAACGACCTTTTAGATTACCTTTACTATCTTCATAGTCCCAGATATCTTTGTTGTGTCCTAAAATAGTAATCGGTTGTCCTAATGTTAATGTTCCAATTTGTCTAGCTGTTGTTGCATAAGGCATCGAGTAGACCGGTGTTAGTAGTGTTGCAGTAGCTGTGATCCCATCATCAAATGTAAAGAATGTATCAGGCTGTGGTTTGTCTGCTGGGATGATATGGTTATAGACAGTCGCTACTGGTGCTGGATTTAATGTACTTAGTGGATGAGCTCCATAATATGTGCTGTCATAGGGTTTCATCTCTTCCATTAGTCTTGAAATGTTACGACCCCAGTTTTGGTCTGTTGCATATTTAGTATTCATCCCTGCAATGCTGACACCATTATTATAGATGGCACCCGCTTTTAAATATTTGTTATAGATGGCATCTGCATAATATTCGAGTCCTGCTTGTCCAGATGGGAAGTATAAAGCACATGTGAATGGTGCTGAGTCATATGCTTGATAGCCAAAGAAATTGTTTTTGTACTGTGAGATTAATGAACCTCCCCACCCTGTTTCCCAAATTGCATGGGCAAACATGAATTGTGCATTGATGCCGTATTCCTCTTGAACTTTAAGAAATGCTGGAATCATTTTGTATAGATTGTTTGTTTTGATACCAGTACCTTTTTTCTTTATAAGATAGTCTTGCATTTCGTTTTGTGTGATGTTCGATGTTTTTCTTAAGTTCTCTGCTAAATAATCGTTCCCTACTTGCTCTGGTGTGATCCAGACTGTTTTGCCTCCGATACTGCCTTGATAATATGTTTTACCATTGATGACTTCTGTTTTCTTAGCTGTGAAGGCATTTGCTCGATAATTTGCAAGTGAACTATAAACGACGTTGTTTGTCGTGCCGCTTGAGATGTTATATGCTTTGCCGAAACCTGTTAAGTAAAGCTTTACGTTTGTTGCGGTAGATGACGTGATATCTGTTAAGGTGATTTGACCTTTTTCTATCCATCCTACTGATTTGGTTTTTGTACCGTCTGTTCGACTAATTTCGTAGTAGGTCTTGTTATCAACGATTGCTTGTTTGTACACATAGAAATTTTCATTTGTATAGTTCGTGCCTGCATCAATTGTTTTTGTTAAGTCGGTTAGGTCTTGATAGATTTTCGTTGTTGTATCTTTTAGTGTGCCGACTTTTGTAATAGCTGTTGCTTCTGGTTGTTGCGATGTATCTGGTTTTGATGGATCCGTCGGTTTTGTCGGATCTGTTGGTTTTGAAGGATCAGTTGGTTCTTCAGGTTTTGGTTTGCTTGGTTCTTTATAGTTTTTCACTTGTTCTGAAGATACCCAGATGTTTTTGTTGTTCGTTGTTTTTCCTTGGTACCAGATTTCATCACCTGCTTTAATTGCTTTGTTGATGGTGATTTTTTTGTCTTTGTATGCTGTTAGTGATTTTTCTACAATATCGTTTTTGCCGCCCCATTGGATGTTGTAGCCTTCTCCTTTTCCTGTTAGTGCTTGCTGCGTTGTTGGGATTTGAGCTGTAGCTTGCGTCACCGATTTTACATCTGAACTTTTAATCCAGCCAACTTTAGCTGCACTGCTTGTTGGGTTCGTGCTTAGTTGGAAATAGATATCTTTTCCAATCGTTGCTTGTTGGGTAATGTAATAGGTTTTACCTAGTTTCTTTTCCGTTGCTTGTGCTGACTTTTTTAGATCATTGATATCTGGATAGACGTTGGCCATTTGTGTATTGATGCGTCCAAGTCTGTTTACTGTTTTAAGTACCGGTTTGACTACAGTTATTGGTTTTTTCGTTGTCAGTTGGTCTGATTTTAGCCAGACTGTTTGACCATTTAGCGTACCGTTGTACCATGTTTCGTCACCGGCTTTTACAGTTGTTTTTGATTTAAACTGTGTCCCTTTGTCTTTGTTAAGGGATGTGAAGAGGACGTTGCGCTCTCCGCCCCATGGTCTTGTGTAGCCTTTACCCGTTCCTGTTATATATCTGGGTGTCGTGCTGTTTTTATTAATCGTATACGTTTTGGTTGTGAGGTCTTGTGCTTTCACCCAACCAATTGATGGTTGAGTTGTGCTTTTGTAGTTGCTCACTTGGTAATAGGTTGTCTTGTTGTATACTGCTGTTTTGTTTATGTAATAAGTACTCTTCAGTTTCTTAATATCTGCTTTTGTTCCTTTTGTTGCGGTTGGTGAATTATAAATAACGGCTTTTTCATTTTTGATTTGGCCTAGTTTACTAGTATTTGTTTGCTTTACTGTTTTTGTAGATTGAGTAACAGTTGTCTTTGCATCTGCTTTTAGCGCAGGTAGTGACATCGATATTGTTGACGCAAGCATAGCTGCAGAGATGACTGCTGTTGTTAGTTTTCTTGTTGCCTTTTGTTGTGATGACATGTTGATCCTTCCTTTCTATGAAAATGATGGATTTTTAATAACTATAGCATGATTTTAAGTGCTTTGTATAAGATGAATTTGGATTTTTATTGAAATATTGATAGTTTGATGGTGGGTTTAGGATGTGAGGTTTACTTGCGAGTTTGAGTGATTTATTCGCTACTTTGATCGGTCTATTCGCTCTTTGGATGGATTTATTCGCTTCTTCCATGGGTTTATTGGCTAATTCGATAGGTTTATTCGCTACTTTTGAAATTTTATTCGCCCTTGCAACAATTTAGGTTTTCTCAAACTCTTTTTTATTGAGGATCTTGAGTTGCTCTGATTGAGCGCGGCTACGATATTAGGGGAAATGGGGTTTTCTGCCGCGGACAATGGGGTTGAGTCTTTGGTTTTCTCTCGAGTTTAATGGGTTACTCGCGATTTGGTTCGGTTTATTTGCAAGTTTGATGGTCTATTCGCTCTTTGGATGGATTTATTCGCTTCTTCCATGGGTTTATTCGCTAATTCGATAGGTTTATTCGCTACTTTTGAAATTTTATTCGCCCTTGCAACAATTTAGGTTTTCTCAAACTCTTTTTTATTGAGGATCTTGAGTTGCTCTGATTGAGCGCGGCTACGATATTAGGGGAAATGGGGTTTTCTGCCGCGGACAATGGGGTTGAGACATTTAAAAACCAGAAATGCTGTATATACAACATTCCTGGCATACTCAATTCCACTTACTTTGGCATGATCTGCTCCATGTTTGCTTTGATGTCGGATTCATTCATTTGTCCGGTGATGATTTTTTCTATTTTTCCTTCTGGGTTAATGAGGAGTGTTGTTGGTAATGGATCGATATTATATGCTCTCATAACTGATTTCGTATGATCGATTAGGACAGGGAAAGTTAATCCTTTTCGGTCAATATATTTTTGAACAGAAAGCTCGGGTTCAGCAACATTGACAGCTAATACTTGTAGACCTTGGCCTTTATGTGCCTGATATTGCTTGTCGATCAAGGGAAATTCCCTTTCGCAAGGTTTACACCAAGTTCCCCAGAAATTGAGAAAGACGCCTTGGCCTTTGTATTCCGATAATTGATGCTTTTTCCCATTCATATCAACCAGTACAAAATCAGGAGCCTTATCACCTACTTGCAACATGTCAGCTTTCTCTTTAGTTGCCGTATTGTAAATGGTAAAGACGATCGCCCCAAACAGTACGACCAAAATAATCAGACGTAAGTAAAATCTTATTTTCTTTTTATGATTCATAGATTTTTTTATTGTCCTTCCTTCAAGAATAGACATATTATTTACGTTTCCAAAGTATAATCATCGAAACTGTAATCATTGTAAAAGCGATCAATGATAGCAACGGAATCGTAATGAAGCCGAGCCAATTTATATATTGTCCAGAGCAAGGTACACCACTTGAACATGTGGCAAACTCATGCATGGACGGAATTTTTTGTAGTGCATAGTGATAGCCCGCCATAATCATACC
The DNA here is from genome assembly GCF_044359855.1 of Rummeliibacillus pycnus. Classification (GTDB taxonomy): domain Bacteria; phylum Bacillota; class Bacilli; order Bacillales_A; family Planococcaceae; genus Rummeliibacillus; species Rummeliibacillus pycnus_A. Next base: position 3,095,612 of record NZ_CP132291.1, on the reverse strand, counting down.
AATCACTGAAATCGGTAGAATGTATTTATAAATATTTCTGTCGTTATGATAAAAGGCGATGCCTAGGAAAATAACAAGTGGATACATCAAAATTCGTTGATACCAACAAAGTGTACATGGGATGAAGCCCATATATTCGCTGAAAAACAGGCTTCCCCCCATCGCGATAATCGATGTAATCCACGCGAATAGTAAAGGTTTACTTATCATTTGCAGCCTCATCTACCATTTTCGCGAAGTCATCCATTGTTTTTCCTTTGAATTCTTTACCACCAATGAAGATTGCAGGTGTTGCTTGTACCTTCAATTTATTTGCAGTTTTCATATCTTTGTCAAAGGCAGCTTCTGCTTTATTTTCTTTGAATGCTTTCGCTACTTTTTCTGTTTCATCTTTGCTTGCTACTTTACTTAACACTGTTTTTAGGAAATCTTCGTTCATTAAGTTTTCTTTGCCATCTTTTGTTGTTTGATTTGCAAATAATAGCTCGTGGAATTTCCAGAACTTTTCGTTACCGAGTTGTTGATAAACTGTTTCTGCAAAAAGTGCTGCTGTTTTAGAATCAGGGGCAATAAATGCGTAATTCATAAAGTAAAGCTTAGCCTTCCCTGTTTGGACGAACTGCTGATCAATATAAGGTAAAACATTTTTATTGAATTCACCGCAATGTGGACATTTATAGTCACCAAATTCAACGATCTCAACTGGTGCAGATTTTTCACCTAAAAATGGTTGGTCCTTATAGTCAATTATTGCTGACGACTTTCCACCTTTTCCATTTAACACAATAAGTGCAATCACACATACGGCAATAATGCCGATAATCCAAAATAATTTCTTAGACATATTAAAATGCTCCTTCTTTAAACTACATCATGTAGTGTAATTGGGTAAAAAATTTACGCAAGCGCGTAAATAAAAAAGATACAGATTAAGCTAAAAATCATAAATGATTTGAACGCTATATTCACTGGAATCTTTATTTGACTATCTTTTAAAGGATTTAACATATATTCAATTCTGTAATTTACAGATGTATCTGCAAAAGACGCATAAACAAACGGCATTGAATCTAACTTTCCTGCTTTTAACATTTTCAATAATGCACTACCTATGTGCATAGATGTTGCTTGTTTTTCTATCGCTAAGTTATCCGCCAATACTTCCTGTACGATTCTATATTTTTGATTGAACCATTTTAATATCGGAATATACGACATGGATGAGGCACAAAGTGATAGCAAAAATAGTTTAAGCGGGTCATAGTTTTTTTGGTGATACATTTCATGATAAATAACTGCATCTAATTCTTCGTCATTTAACAGATTCATCAGTCCTGTTGAAACCATGATTTTAGGAGAAATAAATCCCATTGTAATCGCAAGTGGCACAGGATAGGAAATAACTAAAATGGATTCCTTCTTGGTGCTGTATTGCTTATTCAATTCGATTGTTAGCTTGTTCTCTCTATATTGTTGAAATTTTCTTGTCATATTCATCGTGTGAATCAATTGCGATCCCAATTTCCATAACGAGAATAGTAATGTATAGATTACAAGTGCGTCGAGGGCATATTCAAGTGAAGACATGCCGATTGCTTTCAAGGCACTATGACATACATCGACGAGGTTAAATTTCATGTCCCAACCGGCAAAAAATGCAATAGCATATAAAGCCATTTGGACAAAAATAGTTCCAGAAATGAAAAGTGACACGATTAACATAGTCGTTGATTGGCGTTTTTCCATATGCTATCGATCCTTTTTCAGTTCTTTAATCTTCATCTCAAGCTTTTTGACTAACTCATCATCTACGTCTTCAAGTGCATCAAGCATATGACTTACAACCACATTGCCGAATTCATCCATCAGTTCATTTGTCATCTCTTTGGACTGCGTATCCACAAACTCATTTCTCGATTGAATGGGCTTGTACATAGAGGATCTTCCTTCTGCCCTCTTTTGTAGAATTCCCTTTTCAACTAACCGATTCATGACAGTCATAACCGTGTTAAAGTTAGTCGCTTTTTCTTTTTCTAGATGGTGTTGGACTTCTTTAATGGTCATTTCATCACTGTTCCATAAAATGTCCATAATTTTAGCTTCAAGCGGTCCAAAAAAGCGGTTCAATCCACTTTCATGCATTTTAAATTTGCGTATTCTCATGATTGGCCACCTCACATTATTACATTACCCATTGTAGTGTGAGAAGGTTGGGTCGTCAACAGATAACTCTTTGAAATCGAGATATTTGGAAGTGAGGGGTGTGGGATTGGGGTGTCGCTAGATTGGTGGGGTTATTCGCTCCTCTGGTTGCTTTATTCGCTAATTCAGCAAGTTAATTCGCTACTTTTGGAATTTTATTCGCTCTTACAGCAATTTACGTCCTACTAATTCCTTTCCTTTTAGATTGCTCTGATTGGGCGCGGATTTGATTCATATATTCACTACAGTTACTTGCCGCGGATAAAATGGGGTGAGTAATTTGGTATTCGGAGCGGTTTATTCGCTTGTTCGGCTGGTTTATTCGCTCCTCTGGTTGGTTTATTCGCTAGTTGAGCTGCTTTATTCTCTAATTCAGCAAGTTAATTTGCTACTTTCGGAATTTTATTCGCTCTTACAGCAATTTACGTCCCCTTAGATACGTGGGATTCACACATTTCACTAAAAATCATTTCTTATTCACAAAAAAATAGTAGCACAAACCGTGATTTTGATTTGTACTACCATTGTTAGTCTATCTGTTTACTTATGATTTGAGCATACTTGCCTGCTACATTTGCTTATAGATTGGCATTCGTTTTATTCCAACGCTGTAATTGTATAATCAACAAGATCGCTAGGAATACCATGCCTACACCACCGAGTGGAGTATAAAGTAGTCCTACGCTACTAGTGATTTGTCCACCTACTGAAGCACCGAGTGTGATGCCGATATTAAATGCTGAAATATTTAAAGCTGACGCTAATAGAACATCGGATGGTGTTTTTTCTTCAGCCAGCTGAACGATATATAATTGAAGACCGGGAACATTCATAAATGCAAAGATGCCCATAATGAGTACTGCAAGTGTGCCCAGATAAAGATTTTGAACCGTAAAGAATAAAAAGATCAATGCAACTAACAGTCCAATGAACATTTTGAGTAGCGCTGAAAGAGGATTTCGATTGGCTAGTTTACCACCGACAGTGTTCCCGATCGCTACCATGATGCCATAGACAATTAGTAGTATTACCACGCCACTAGCTGAATAGCCAACATATTTCTCTAATAGTGGACTAAGGTAGGTATATGCAGCAAAGGTCCCTCCATAACCGAAGGCGGTAGCTAATAGCGCAAACATTAGCTCTTTACTGCGGAAAATTCGTAAAATGCCTTTACTAGTTATGCGACCTGGAATAGGTAGTTCTTTAGGAATTAGCCAAGCATCGGCAATTAAGCCGATACCACCCACTATGGTAATGAACCAAAATGAAAAATGCCAGCCCATATGTTGACCGATAAAGGTTCCAAGTGGTACACCTGTTACAGTTGCTACAGTTAACCCTGTAAACATGATGGCGATAGCACTCGCTCGTTTTGAGGGAGCAACCACTTCAGCTGCTATAACGGTAGATACGGACATAAATATACCATGTGCTAATGCAGAAATAATCCGTCCAGCTAATAGCATCGGAAAATTGATTGCTACTGCTGCCAAAATATTACCTATCATAAAGGTGATCATGATACCAATCATCAGTTTTTTACGATTGATTTGACCTGTTAAAATGGTTAATAGTGGTGCTCCCACAGTTACGCCTAGTGCATATAAAGAAACGGTTAAGCCAGCTTGAGCTAAGCTGACATTAAACGTTTCAACAATCATCGGTAAAAGCCCAACGCTAATAAATTCTGTCGAACCGATAGCAAATGCACTGATGGCTAAAGCCAATAGCGTCAACGACGGTGAGACATTGTTTTGTTTCATGGTTGCTCCCTTACTTTCCTGTAGTCTCCTTTAACCATGCTTCATCTGCTGGATTTGGTCCTACTCGTAATCCACGATCAAGTGAAGCAATCTCTTCTAATTCCTTCTCGGTTAAAGTAAAATCAAAAACATTAATGTTTTCTTCTAAACGTTCTTTATGAACAGATTTCGGAATAACAATAGAGTTTCGGTCAAGATGCCAACGTAAAATGATTTGTGGAACAGATTTTTGATATTTGTTGGCTAAAGCTTGTAGAACAGGCTCTTCAAATAAATCCTTTAATCCCTGTCCTAGTGGTGCCCATGATTGATGGAAAATTCCTTCTTTCTCCATGAACTCACGTAACTCGTTTTGTTGGAAGTATGGATGTGTTTCAATTTGATTAATCATCGGTTTAATTGTAGCTGTTTCCATTAATGCTTGTAATTGATGGATTTCAAAGTTTGATACGCCAATGGCTTTTGCTTTTCCTTGTTGGTATAACGTTTCTAATGCACGCCATTTTTCAACATATCCTTCGCTTGGCCAGTGAATAAGCAATAAATCCACAAAATCCGTTTGTAATTTTTGTAGCGATTCCTCAAAACTATTTAACGTTTCCTCATAAGTTGTGTTACTATTCCATACTTTTGTTGTTAAGAAATAGCTTGAACGCTCTCTTTGTGCTAGGGCTTTACCTAAAATTGCCTCATTGTTATAAATTTGAGCTGTATCGAAATGACGATAGCCTGCTTCATATGCCCAATTGACAGCATCAGTCAGAATCTTTTCATCCTCTACTAAAAATACTCCTAGTCCCATTTGTGGTACTTTATATGAATTGTTTAACATAATATTTTGCATTGTGTTGTCTCCTTCTCGTTTGATGTTTTTAAGTATACGCTCATAGTCCTTTTAAACAAGTAAGTACTTTAAAGTGCTATAGGCACCAAAAAGTAATAATTGTGGCTATCAAGGGATGTACGCCATATCTTTTTTTGAAAAAAGTACTGTTCAACAGACAAACTTAAGAAAATATGCTAAAGTGGAAGAAAATTTTCAAACTGAAGGAGTTTTAATTCATGCAAAGTAATACCCCTCCCGATACACGTATTTATAATATTGGCGTTGAAGCTACAATGGATGTTATCGGTGGTAAATGGAAGCCTATCATTTTATGTAATCTACGTCACCAAAAAATGCGAACGAGCGAATTAAAACGAGCAATTCCTGACATTACACAAAAAATGCTTACACAGCAGTTGAGAGAACTAGAAGTTGATGGCATTATTCTACGTAAAGTGTATAATCAAGTTCCCCCAAAAGTAGAGTACTGTTTAAGTGACTATGGCAATAGCTTAGGTGATTTGTTGGACCTTTTATGTAGCTGGGGTGAAAAACACGTAGAAGTGTTGCAACAAAATGGTCGCTCGGTAGAACTTCGCTGTAACTAGATCAACAGTTTGGCTAAGATGGTCATAAGTTTGTCTCCCCTGTTTACTCTTACTAATGCTCTATTCGTGTGTTCGTTCAGCTGCAGTCCTTATCTGACTAGCGTTTTTATGAAAATATATAAATAAAAGGTCTGGAGAATCACTTTATTCCCCAGACCTTTTGTTATTTTAACTTAAAATAGTTTGTCACTTATAATTACTATTCTTTGTACCATTATCAACAGTTCCGTTCTTTTAAAAGGATATTTTTTTGATAATTATCATATGATTTTATCGAATAATTATTTATAAACTGGTGGATCAAACTCTTGGGGCCAAAGAAAAGTAGTTACAGTTAAAGTAAATACTATCATCGATATCCATATATTTCTCTTATTCTCTGATACATTACTAGCCATCTATTCTTGTCATCGTTCTATTTAAATGAAAGTATAGAAAATTTTAAAAGTCATCGAGGTAACAAAGAACTATTTTTCGGGACTAGGTAGCTACAAAAAAAGAAACCCTGATGGCATACAGCCAATCAAGGTTTTCAATCACTATTTTTTTCAATCATACCCCAAGATCAATAAATTGAGCATCCTTTTAAACAAGTCCTTTATCTTGAAGAAAAGTACTTAAGTCTTGGAACTCATTTAAGTAAAGTTCCTCATTTTTCCACGATGCTTCACATTCATAACAGTTGCCTGTCATTTACAAGTCTTTAAAAAAAATTAACATTGCTTTAACAATAAAACATTAAAATAAGGAAAAACATCTTTATACATAAGGAGATCGTATGAATTTTTCAATATATTCCGGGGATTCACCTGTTAACTCATTCTCATATTTAAAATACTTATATAGCCGGCGTCATGAGGATCTCTTGAATTTCAAAAGATACAATGAACTAAAAAAAATATTAAAAAACGAAAAGCTCAACACATTTTTCCAGCCCATTGTTAATTTGCATACAGATGAAACATTTGCCTTTGAGGCGTTAAATAGACCATCTAACTCAAAATTATTTTCAAATGCCGATGTGTTTTATGAATTTGTTGGGCAAACGGATATGGTTTTTGCATTTGAAAAGTTTTGTAGGAATCTTTCTTTACAAAGATATATGACTAGACTTCCGGAAAACTCCATTGCAAAGCATTACACATTATTTTTAAATGTCCATCCATCAATTCTACTGGATAAAAACTATCACAATGGCGAAACATTAAAACTTTTAGAAAATGTTGGACTGCAACCAAATCAAGTCGTTTTTGAACTAACGGAGCGTAGTGCTGTCACAGATTTCCAAGAATTTGAGCGAGTTCTCTCCAATTATCGTTCACAGGGTTATCGCATTGCCATTGATGATGTGGGCTCTGGCTACAATAGTTTAAAGACGTTAATCTATCTAAAACCAGAATTTATCAAATTAGATCGCTCACTTATTCAAAATATTCATCAAAATGAGGCCAGTCAAAAACTAGCTTCGATGATATATGATTATGCAGAACAATCTAATACAAAAATTATTGCTGAAGGCGTAGAACATATAGAAGAAATAAAATACCTTCAATCTGTTGGAATTCATTATGGCCAAGGTTACGCACTAGGTAAACCCAAAATAGAAATACTGAATGGTAGCATTCCTAATAGTTCAACAGATTATTTGTGAAATTAATCCTTTCAAAAAAGAGAGTCCTAAACTATTGTGGTTTAGGACTCTTCATCTGGACAAAACCCATGAATTTTCTGGGCTAATCCACGATCAGTTTTTTATAGCTTTCAATCGTTAGTTCTTTTCTATTGAAAACTTTACCTATATAGAAACATAGCATTTCAAACTAGTTCCTCTACCCAAAGAATAAACCCAATATAAATAAAAGCACCCTTTAAAGTAGACGTTTCACTTGTCTACTCTAAGGGCACTTTTCGTTACAAATATGTTTGTACTTATTGAATATTAACTTGCATTTGTTTTTCTTCTATTTGATCAATTAAAGGAAGCAAATCAGCCATCTTATCAATAGTATAACTTGCCCCGTTTTCTAAGAAGGTTGCACGTACCTTTTCGATGATTTCGTTCTTTTGTTCGTTACTTAATGATTGAAATTCTTCTTGGGTTAGCCCCATTTCAGAACTTCCAATAATCACACCTACTGCTGGAATCCCTGCATTTACTGCCTCTTTCATATCTGATACTGTATCCCCTACTTTAATAGCAGCTTTTACAGAAGATACTTTTAGTGCTTCAAGATTACGGAAGATCATAAACGGATATGGACGACCATAGCTGTTTGTATCATCAGGTGTAACTAAATAATCTGGTGTATAACCTTTTAGCTTAGCGTTTTTTGTGACAACTTCCATCATAGAAGCAGTGTAACCAGTTGTTGAGCCAATTTTAATGCCTCTCTCTTTTAAATGAGCGACTGTCTCAATCACTGTTGAAATAGGATCTGTATAAGTTGCTAATGTAGCCATTAGTTCTTCTTCAAATTGAGCGTAAAGTGTATTTACATCCTCTTCGTTTGAAGGGCGATTGTATTGTTTTTGCCATTCCTCTTGGATTCTAGGCATTTCTAGCATTGTACGGATATGATCAATTTTCAGCATGCCCATCGGTTTTCGTGCTTCTTCAATAGTTACATCAATACCAGCCGTTTTGAAAATGTTCACAAACACATTGACTGGAGCAAAGCAGCCAAAATCTACTGTTGTTCCTGCCCAATCTAAAATTACCGCTTCAATTTTCGCCATTATACATTCACTCCCATATATTGATCGATTGCATCACATAATACACTTAAGTCTTCTGTCGAAACATCACCGATATTCCCGATGCGGAAAGTATCAACATCTGTTAATTTGCCTGGGTATAGTACGAATCCTGCTTTTTTCATATTTTCATAGAAATCGTGGAAGTCAAATTCAACATTTGGGAATAAAAATGGTAGTTTTGAAGAAGCCGTTACAAGAAGGAAAATCATAGAGATCTCAAAAGAAACATATTTAGCATGCGATCATACGAAATTCAATAAAGATGTAATGGTGCAAATTTGTTCATTAAACGATGTGACAGCTATTGTAACAGATGACAAATTATCAGAAGCTACTGAAAAAAGATTCACAGAAAATGGGGTTTCATTAATAGTAGCGAAAGCTTAAAATGAGAGAATTCTAATCGGGATGGTATTGACGAGTTAGCTGCCGAGGATATTTAGGGATATAAAATATACTAGATATTGATTGAACTTACTTTTTCAAAACATTATATGCCCAATTGATAATCGAATAATATTTCCCTCAAATATGAAAGAGAAGGTCATTTTCAATAGTTTTATAACTGTTGAAAATGGTCTTCTCTAATAAATATATATAAATAAGCATTTGGATAAATTCTTTAGAAAAAAATAACATGGGATCACCAGTATATTAAAGGTGATCCCATTATTGTTAGTTATACATTTGAATTAGTGAACCACTGATCCATACTTTTTTGGTAGTGCCTGGTTTGTAGATTTGATACCAAGTGGTTTTATTCTTATCTTTTTTTGTAACATATTTGTTGTCTTTTTTGACGAATTTGATTGGCATGTTTTTGTTGACTGATGCTACTTTTGTATATTTTGTATCCGCGCCGTCTCTTAGGTTTGCAGTGTCGCTTGTAAAGCCTAAGTTTGAAACTGCGATTTGGTCGCTACGAACCCATGCTTGTTTGCCGTTATATTGGATGCGGTACCAGCGTACTGATTTTCCGCTTTCATTTTTGAAGTCACGGACATCTGTATGGTATGCCTTTAATGTGAGCGACTTGCCTTTTTGATATACACCATATCGAGCTGAGTAGATATATGGCAGGCTATAGACAATTGCTCCTGCTGATACATCGACTTTTGCTGTGATGCTTGATGGCATGGCACGATATTGCTCTGGTTGAGTTTTTGTATCTGGAATGACGTTATCGTATTCTTGTGGTGCTTGGAATACCTTTGTACTTGCTTCTTTGTCACTATAATAAGAGCTGCTATAAGGTTTCATTTGCGCCATCAAATTAGCGATTTTCTCACTCCAACCTTTGTCTGTTGCGTATTTGACATTCATGCCAAGCAATGTCGGACCATTGTAATATGGACCTGTTGTTGTTAAGTAATCACGATAAATTTTGTAGGCATATGCAGTTAAACCGTCTTTACCTGTTGGGAAGTATTTTGCACATGTAAGTGCGCAAGTATCATATGCTTGATAGCCAAAATAATTGTTTTTGTATTGTGAGATGGTGGAACTGCCCCACCCTGTTTCTAAAATGGAATGTGCGAACATAAATTGTGCGTTTATGCCTGCTTCTTTTTGTAATGTGACAAATGTTGGTGCTAGTTGATAAAGGATATTGTTTGGTAATTTCCCTTTACTTAATAAGAAAGCACGCATTTCATTTGCCGTGATGTCGGATGGTTTTCTTAAGTTTAGTGCGATGTATGGATTTGTTTCTACATCTGTTGCTGAGATCCATACTGATTTACCGTTTAATGTACCTTGGTGCCATGTTGCTGTGCCAATTGTTTCGGTACGAGTGATTTTAAATGCTTTCGCACGATAATCACTTAATGTGAAGACTTTGTTTTTCGTACCACCCCAAGGCATGTTGTAGGATTGTCCTGAACCTGCTATGTATACAGTGGATTTTGTAGTATTTAGCAGTGTACGTGTATTACGTTTTAAGTCACCTGATGCTACCCAGCCGATTTCTTTGGAACCTTGGAATAGTTGATAATACGTTTTTTTGTTAATTGTCGTTTTGCTTTTGACGTAATAAGCTCTGCTGGTGTAGGTGGTTTCGGCTAATTGGAAGTCATCTTTGTTGTCAGGGCTTTTGTAGATTTTGTCGGTTTTAGATTTGATGTGGGCAATCTCGTTGACCTCTTTTTTTACGAAAGATTCCGATTCTTCTGCAGAGGCTTGTCCGTGTGCGATAAAGACCGTGGATAGTAGGATTGTTAGAATCATGCCAATTGTTTTAATAGTCCTATTCATTGTGCTCTCCTTTCGAGGGATTGTTATATATGGTTATTGTAACCTAAATTGGGAGTGATTTAAACATGGGATGGCATTTTATATCGGAAGTTGTCGGGGGGAGGGGGGGTGATCGGCTGAATTCAGTGCTGGATTGGCTTCGGACGCGCGTGATGACTTGCGCTACTCAAAGACTGACTTGCGCTACTCGACTGCTCTTGCACTACTCAGTCGATGACTTGCACTACTCGGCTTCTCTTTTGCATCACTCGGAGTCTGACTTGCACCACTCAACTGCTCTTGCACCACTCAGTCGATGACTTGCACTACTCGGCTCCCATTTTGCACTACTCAACCTCCATTCAAACTTGCACTACTCAACTCAATTACGCGGCTTGGATTCTGGTTGTGATTGGATTTTTTGTCGCGGACAATAGTAGCATTTTAAACCTTCTCTGAATCGGCCACTTGGGGACTTCATTTGTTCGTTTTGTGGGTTTATCTCTAAACAAAAACCAGCCTCAATTGATTCTGAGGCTGGTTTTACTTATTTATAACAATGGTTTTTGCTTATCTTCAGCAATGGTTTGTTCGATTAGGTCACGCCATTTATCATAGTAGATTTCTGGTGTGTAGGATTCTTTGATTAGGTTGAAGGCGTTGATGCCCATGCGTTTGGCATCTTCTGGGTCTGCCAATAGTTTTTTGATGCAATCTGCAAGTGCTTCGATGTCTCCATCTGGTGCCAGATAGCCTGTTTCGCCATCTTTGATGATTTGAGCTGGACCATAGTTGATTTCGTAGCTGACCACAGGTGTGTGGTTAGCAAATGATTCAAGCATGACAAGACTAAATCCTTCTGCTTTTGATGTGACAAGGGAGACTGTTGATTTGGCAAACACTTCGTCCGTACGATTTGTGTAGCCTTTTAGTTTGACGCTATGCTGTACTTTTAATTTTTTGATTAATTTTTTTAGTTCGGATTCTTCTTCGCCTGCTCCGTAGATTTCCAGTTTGGCACCTGGTACATCACGTGCTACCTCAAGGAATGCTTCGATAGCTTGGTCGATACGTTTATCTTTGGCGTAGCGTGCTACAAGTGAAACAAGTAGTGGATCTTTTTCTACTTTTGCTACTGGTAAGTCAACGCAGTTTGGAATGACATGAATATTACCACGGTTGCCGATTTCCTTGTGTAGGTCAAGTTGTTGCTGTTCAGTTAGGACGACAACTGGGAAACCTTTTGGAATAATGTCCAAAATCGGTTGGACTGCTTCACGATATTTGCTACCCAGTGTGTAAGGTTCTTCAAAATGATTTGAGTGAAGCATATAGATTTTGTATGCTAAGTCTTCGTTCATATTGATGACACGTTCTGCTGTTGCTGCTCCATCTACAATCACAACTGGTTTAACCACTTCGGTGCGACAAAGTTCTTCGAGCCAGTACGTATGGAATTCTATGCGGTTCGCAAAGTCCTCTACTTTTTTGTGTGCTGGGTCAAATAAATAGATCCGTTGTTGTTTACCAGTTTGATAGTTAAACCACATTGTTAAGAAACAGAAACCATCTGGTGTAAAATATCTTTCTTGATTCTTTTTATTGTTGGCTGGGTGGTACAATGTTTCGCGAATTTTATAGCCATCCTTGTGGAATTCTTCGCGACGATTACGGACACGGTTTTCATCGAAATAATCGATGAATTTTAGGATGCCGTCATCGTCCCATTGTTTATATTTGATATAGGTACCATTTATGAAATAGCGAGCAAAATAGCCACCATCTTGTACCCAATAGTCACCTTCATATTTCTTTACGTTTTGTTCGTACTGTTCTTTTTGTGAGCTCGATACATCTTTTTTAGCAAATTTTTCACGATAGTAATCATAGACGTTGATAATTTCAACATCTCTGCCTAGTTGCCCTGTTGCACGTAGTTCTGATGCGATTTCAGGGTAGTTCATTTTAAAATCCATTGTGAGTAGGACGGAACGGTAGTCATTGTTTGAGAATAATGCTGAGCGATGAAGCATTACTTTGTTGACGCCGCCTTTTTCAACATCCATGTCCCATGCTGTCATAAATATTGTTCTTTTCATTAGAAAGTCACATCCTTTTGCGATATGTAAGAAAAAAGAGTGAATCACGGATTGAAATTAGTTCAATCCGTGATTTGAGATGAAGCGAGAGGAACAAATAAAAGCCCCTGTTATTCATCCAATTCTTTTTTGTTATGTTTGCGTCGATCTGCGAGTTTGTCTCGGAATGCCTTCTGTTCTTCTGCTGGCAGTTTATGATATTTTTTGATGAAGGCTGAGTAGTTTTTCATCACGACGTTTGTCGGGCCGAATTCTCTTAGATGGCCGCCTTCGATCCAAGCGATTTTGGTACAGAAACTGTTTACTTGACTTAAGTTGTGGCTAACGAAGAAAATCGTTTTGCCACGTTTTTTGTATTCATTCATCTTCGCAAGTGACTTGTCCGCAAAGGTTTGATCCCCAACAGAAAGGGCTTCGTCGATGATGAGAATATCAGGGTCAGCTGTGACGCTGATGGCAAAACCTAGTTTTGATTTCATACCGCTTGAATACTTTTTGACGGGTTGGTAGATGAAGTCTCCAAGCTCTGAGAATTCTACGATTTCAGGTAAGACTTTGGCGATTTTCTCTTTACTATAGCCCATAAGTAAACATTTGAACTCGATATTTTCAATACCTGTTAGCTGGCTGCTTAAACCGGCGTTAATGGCGATGACATTGACTTCCCCATTGACGATAACCTCGCCTGAAGTTGGTGGAACAAGTCCACCGATTATATTGGAAAGGGTTGATTTCCCTGAGCCATTGATACCAACAAGCCCAACGACATCCCCTTTTTCTACTGCAAAGGAAATGTTTTCGACAGCATTGAAGTTACTTCCCTTTTTTCCTGGGAAAATAAGATCACCTAGCTGCTCACCCTTTGTTTTATACATACGATACGTTTTTGTTACATTTTTGATAATAACTGATTCCGCCATGAATACTCTCCTCCATACGGTTTTTAGATAAAGTCAGAGAAGCGGTTTCTGAACTTATAGTGTGCTGTTGAGCCAATTAGTAGTAAAACTAAGATGAGTCCCCAGTTGTATAGTGTTAGTTCCCAATGTGACACGATATACCAATCATTGTATAGCAATGACGCTCGATAGCCGTTTGCTAGATAGTAGAATGGGTTTAACATTAAAATGTTATGAATCCACTCAGGCATGTTCGCTGAACGATCCCAAAGAATTGGTGATAAGAAGAACATTGCTTGTAGTAGTGATTGAATTAGCATTTGAATATCTCGAACCACAACAGTTAAGGTAGATGTTAAAAGTGTGATAGCAAATGCAAGAATATAACTCATAGCCAAGAAGTATATTAGCTGTAAGTAATATACACTTGGATAGTATCCATTAATCCAAAAGACGATCATGATGACGCCGACTAATATTAGGTGTCCGTAATATTTGCTCATAATAACGTAACTAGGTAGCACCGATAGTGGGAAGTCCATCTTGGCGACCATTGAATATTTTTGGTAAATGGATTTGGAAGCATTTAAAATCGCTTTTTGAATAAAGAACCAGAACGAGATTCCAGCTAGCATCCAGTAGATATATTGAACCTCGACTCCATTATCACCTTTCATTAAGCCACGATTCGATGCGAAGCCAAAGACGAACCAATACATCGCCATTTGAATCGCTGGGTTGAGAATTTCCCATGCAAAGCCCAAATAGTTATTCTGATTGTCCATGCGCAATTGGAAACTTGCTAAGCGCATAATCAAATAAAAAGAATTTACTTGTTCTTTTATAATTTTAATAAGTGCTCTCATTTCAATTTTTTCCCCAATTTCATGTATTGAATTTGTTGTAAACTAGTAGTGTTTTGTTTTCTTATAAGTATAGCTAAATTGGTACTTTTTCATAACTTTCTTCTATTATTCATGGTCTTCATGAGCAGCATAAAGAATAAGTAAGAACTTGTTATGATTTCCGTTAATCCAGCTGAGTTTTCTCTATTCATCAGAGTCGTTTAAAGTATGAGATTCTACATATAACATTACTTGATATCAATAGAAAAACACTTCACATAGTATAACATATTAATGTAAAATATACCGTCCGTACAATTGGCATATTTATGAAAGAGTTATTGTAAATATGTAGTTACAAAAATTATTTTATAGAAAAGTTCCGTTCAAATTAATACATCTTACTTTTCGAGAGTAATTGTTTATAGAAGATCCTATTTTCTCATTATAAATAAAAGCACCTAGCCGCTTTTACGCAAGATACGTTTAGTGCTTCAAGATTACGGAAACTCATAGATGGATATGGGCCACCTTAGCTATTTGTATCATCAGTTGTAACTAAATGATTCTGTGCATAGCATTTTTTGTTACAACTGATCTTTATCATAGTACTCACGTTCTCGATCAATTTACTCGCATTTTCAAAATGCAATCTAATAGAATACATTTTACGTCTTCGCTTCAATAACTTAGCCTTGTTCGTATCCCGCTTTTAAGTCAAAAAGCCCTACCAGTAGCGGTAGGGCTTTAATTTATTTTAGCTATTATTTTCCGAATACTTGTTTGACTAGGCGCTCTGAGGCTTTGCCGTCTTCCCATACGCAGAATTTTTCATTAAAGCGATTGAATTGATCTTGTGAGTAGTGTCCTTCTTTAAGGGAACGGCCGATTTCTTCGAATAGGTCTTGTTCGTTTTGAACGATTTTCCCTGGTGCATCTGCTTCGATGTCGATGTAAAAGCCGCGAAGGCGATCGCGATAATCTTCTAGGTCGTACATGTAGAAGATGATTGGGCGATTCAAGATAGCATAGTCAAAGAATACGGATGAGTAGTCTGTAATTAATAGGTCACTGATTAAGTATAGGTCTGCGATATCATAGTAGTTTGAAACGTCTTTGATAAAATCGCCGTATTGGCTGAAATCAAAGTTTTCGGATACAAGATAGTGCATACGTGCAAGTAATACAAAATCGTCGCCGTATTGTTCTTTTAATTTTTGAATATCAAATTGGAATTGGAATTTGTATTTCCCTTTTTTGAAGAATTGATCATCACGCCATGTTGGTGCGTAAAGGACGATTTTCTTGTTATCAGGAATGTTCAATGATTTACGGATTTTCGCAATTTTCGCTGGATCTTCATGTTGTAGTGCATCGTTACGTGGGTACCCAGATTGAATCATCGGTCCTTTAAAGTGGAAGGCACGTCCAAGAATTTCTTCGGTATATGGGTTTGGTGCTACAAGATAGCTCCAGTTTTTTGATTCAGCAATGATATTCTTGCGGTATTTCTTTGTTTTTGTACCAGGCATGTGAACTTCTTCGATGTCTGTTCCTAGTTTTTTAAGTGGCGTACCATGCCAAGTTTGTACATAAGTTGTGTCTTTTGGTCGTGTCATCCATTTTGGGTAGCGTACGTTGTTTATCCAATATTGTGCACGCGGGAAAGTGAATAACCATTTAAGAGTGAATCGTTTCATATAAGGGACACCCATTTCTTCGAACATTGGGATACTGCCTTTATCAACACTCCAAATTAGTTTGTATTCAGGATTATGTTCTTTCATATATTCATAAATTGCTCGTGGATTATCACTGTAACGTTTGCCGTGAAAGCTTTCGAATATGACCAGGTTTTTAATACGAGGCGCTTTGCGTCCGATAAAGCGGAAAGCCTTAGCAAAATATTTCTTAAATGTTTTGTTATTTAACATCATCTTTTCACTCTTTCATGTGGTATTAAAATGTTTATGTAAAAATTTAATCTGCAAATTATCATAACATAGATAGGCATGTCCAGCAATCAGACGCTGTAACAGCAACATTTAAATAGGTATATTTGTGTCATTTTGAAGGACAATAAGTTATGGGTTTCGTGACTTTTAATTTAGTCTAAATATAAATATTCTCCATTTTCTTCATTAAAAAATGATTAAATTGGTCTCATTAGCACCAAAAAAGTGCTACTATACGATAGGGATTATTTTAAAAATAAACGAGGTGATTTTCGATGATCGTAAAAGAACTGTATGGAAACTTTAAAGAAGTCTTAGATGACCGTAACCATAAGGAAGCTCATCGAAGAAATCAATTATACGCAAAGTTCTATGATACATTATCAATTATAGATCATTCTATTATATATGAAGTAAGGGACGGACAAAGTGTAACAGACTCTCCTTTTGCCGTATTCAAATATATTTTAGAACATGACACTCAAAAAAAATATCAGCATATATGGTCCATTCAACCTTCTGAAGAGTTAGAAAAGGTGATTGCTCCTTATCGTGAGATGACAAACGTTACATTTGTTGAACGTAATAGTGAAGACTATTTAAAATGGCTAGCTCAAGCTCAGTATATTTTGAATAACTCTACTTTCCAATCATTTTTCGTTCCTCGACCTGAACAAACTTACATTAATACATGGCATGGAACACCATTAAAATATATGGGCTATGATATTCCTGGAAATCCTTCTGGAAGTCAAAATGTCGTGCGTAACTTTTTGAATGCGGATTATATTATTAGTCCAAATGAACATTCTACCAAACTTTTTGCCGACGCTTTCCGATTAGATGGTATTTATGAAGGTTCTATTTTAGAAATGGGGTATCCACGTAATGATTTAACATTAAATTCAAAACGTGAAGATATCGTAAAACAGTTAAACCAACAAGGACTTGCCGTTTCTTCAGATGTGAAGATTGTACTGTACTCCCCTACTTGGAAAGGGACAGATACGAATAATGCAGATGATAATATGAAGCAAATTATTCGTGAGATGGATTATTTGGCAGAACAGATTGGTCCTCAATATCATGTGCTAATGAAGGTACACCCATTCCTCTATGATGTAGCAACAAATTATCCGGAAGCTCAAAGTCGACTAATATCAGATCTAATGGATATGAATGAATTACTCAGTGTCGTGGATGTTTTAATCACGGATTATTCAAGTGTATTCTTTGACTATTTAGTAACAGACAAACCTATTTTGTTCTATGCATGGGACAAAGATCTGTATTCTCAAAATCGCGGTATGTACTTAGATGAAAAAGAACTACCAGGTCCTATATATGAGCAAATTGATGAAGTTGCGAATGCTATTCTTCATATTGAAGATGTAAAAAAAGAGTATAGAGATGTCTATCAAGCAGCTAAAAAACGCTTTGTAGCATATGATGATGGCAAAGTGGCTGAACGATTCTATCGCTTGGTCTTTAACAAGGAAGCGTTAGATGATGTAAAAGTAGTACGTTTTGCAAATGAAAAAGAAAAGATCTTCATCTATCCTGGCGGTTTGATCAATAATGGGATTACCAATAGTTTTATCAACTTAACAAATAATATTGATTATGATCGGTACGATGTGACTGCCTTTGTAGCTTCTTCAGGCAAAGAGGAAGTACTGCATAACCAAAATCGTATCCACCCGAAAGTACGTTTTCTTTTTAAACCAGGTGTACCAGTCTATACGTTCCAAGAAGCTGTTCTTGATCGACTTATTCGCTCACATGGTCTAACCCCAAAGTTAAAACCGCATTATCCAAATAAGGCGTATGAACGTGAAATTCGCAGACTAACAGGTGGCGTACATTTTGACTATGCAATTGACTTTAGTGGCTACAGCTTTTATTGGTCAAAGCTTATATTAGCTTCAAATAGTACACGTAAAATTTGTTTCTTACACAGTGATATGAAAGCCGATCGAAATCGTACAGTGAATGGCGTTCGTCCACACTATCAAAATTTACTAACGATGTTCTCAGTTTATTATCAATTTGATAAATTATTGGCCGTTTCGGAAGCCACTATGAATTTAAATAAATCAAAATTAACAAGGTTTACAACAGACGAACAATTTGGATATTGTGTAAACACGATAGATCCTAATCGAATTTTAAATCCACCCAAAAAAGTCTATGATCAAATCAAAGAAGGTTCTCATATCGCTTTGATAAATGAAATTGGTAACTGGCAAATCCCGGCTGAATCAGTTTCTATTTATCGTACGCTGGACGAGGTAATGCAAGGAAATCCAACAATTCAACATGTTGTTCAAGCAGCTGATGAAATTCACATTTCCGCAAAATATCATTGGCGCAACGAAGACTATTGTAAAATTACGGTGAATGATATTTATGTTGGATGGTGCAAGGAATCTCAATTATTGATAAAAGAATTTGACAATGAACAAGATGTGAATATTTCTTATCAGGTTATGAATACTTTTGCAAAGCTTACAAATGTAACACCAAAATATTATGTGTGGAATTTACCTTTTGGTGCACCAGGAGCTCATAAGAAATCTGACGTTACATTTTTAAAAGATATGATTGTTCACATTACGAAGATGGCCGAAACACCACAAGCTACGTACTACTTGATCTCAATCGACAATCATGAGATTGGATGGATTAACAGTAATGCGGTCACCTTATTAGAAAAGATTGGACCAATGGCAAGTAGTAATCTTCTTTCACGCTCTATTGCCAATACCTATGTTAAGTTCCACTATAACAAGCATAAAGAATTGATCGATAAGGTGAATCGACTTGCAAAGTTAGAAGAAAAAGTAAAACAATACGGTTATATTTTAGAAGATCTTGATAGCTATAAAGTCTTTACAGAGCCTCCTACTCGTCCGGATAGTAAAATCGTTAAACATAAAAAGGATTTACGTGGCGAGCTTATTTTTGTTCATAAAAAACAAGTGTTTAAAGATCGCGTTTATTATTTTATGAAGAAAGGTACTTATGTCCAAGGCTGGATCGATAGTCGTAGTGTTCGATTAGTGCCAGCTGATTATTCTGTGTTCATCGATGAAAAAGATATTGTGTACCCAGCGATTGTTGAAGAAGATTCAGTTGGGGTATATAAAGAACTGCCTTCTACATCAGAGGTTGCAGATTTCATATTACCTGACGAACTCCGTTTAAAACCTTTAACAGTGAAAAAGGAAATGCGTACAGGACATGGTCATTCCGCATTACTTTATGATGGGGCTCAAAAAATTGGCTGGGTAGAAAAAAAGGTCGTAACACCTTATAATTGCTGGATTGATATTCACAACAATATTATTAAATTGAAGGATGATGATTCCTTTAAATTTGTTACAATGGGTCGTCTTTCACCTGAGAAAGCTCAGGATAAGCTCATTAAAGCATTTGCGCAAATTCATGGAGAATTCCCAAATACAAAGTTGTATCTACTTGGTGATGGCCAGTTGAGAAAACCATTGGATTCATTAGTAAAAAAATTAAAATTAAAGGATTCGGTATTTTTAACAGGGCAATTAGATAATCCATTTTCATTTATGAAGCAATGCGATGTTTTCGTTCTATCATCAAAATATGAAGGACAACCAATGGTGTTACTTGAAGCACTAACATTGAAGATGAAAATTGTAGCAACAAATATTGTAGCGAATCGTGCCGCTTTAGATAACGGCGACTATGGATTATTAACAGAAGATACATCTGTAGAAAGTATCTATGAAGCGATGAAGAAAATATATTTAGACCAAAATATGTCATTTAAAGAATTTGACTATAACACATATAACCAAAAAGCGATTGAAAACTTCTATCGCGAGATTCATGATTAGTTGAACAACGAGTGGCCTATTTCTGAGCCTGATTTGTTCATTTGGTAGGAAGAATGCCTGTCCGTGGAGTCGGTAAAAACCGATTTTACGGGCAGGCATTCTTATATTTTCATTAAAGAAAGATTATGGAAAATATAAAAATCATATGGTAGCTGAAGTTGTTCAAGCGTTTCCATAACAAATTTTTCGCCTATATCACCAGCGCTGATACGATTGTATTCATATTCTAAGTCTTTCTTTCTTGAATATACTGGCGAAAGGCGATGAATTAAACTTTTTAATGTCTCTAAATAATGTGTTGCTGAGTATGTTTTTATAATCAATATAATGCCTCCCTCTTATCCTCTTGACTTAACCATATAGGCTTTGTTGTTTTGTTGCAAAGTCGCGAAATCGCGAAAACAATAGCTTTATTGGTAGTGAAATTAAGTTTTGCGTACTGATATTGCATTATTTGATATTCAAAAATTAATTTTGCGCATTTTTTAGTTTTTTTTGGAGTTTATTCGTTCCACCCGCCTATTCGCTCCGGTTGAAATTGTATTTGCTATATCAGCAATTTACGTCCCCATACCAAGCAACTGCCGGAAAACTACCCATAAAAAAACCACGAAAACGATTTGTTTTCGCGGTTCTCTTTTTTATTCAAAGCCGTTTGGATTGCTAGATTGCCAACGCCATGTGTCTTCGCACATTCGTTCAATACCGTATTGTGCTTTCCAGTCTAGCATTTGTTCTGCTTTTGTTGTGTCTGCATAGCAGATGGCACTGTCTCCTGCTCGGCGATTGGTTATTTGATAAGGGACTTTCTTGCCTGATACTTTTTCAAAAGCATGCACTAGTTCAAGTACACTATAACCATTACCTGTTCCTAAATTAAAGGCATCAACGCCTGTATGATCTGACAGATATTCTAATGCTTTTAAATGCCCTTTTGCAAGGTCAACAACGTGAATATAGTCGCGGACGCCCGTTCCATCAGGAGTATTGTAATCATCTCCAAAGACAGATAACTTATCACGTTTTCCTACAGCTACTTGTGAAATATAAGGCATTAAATTATTTGGAATACCAGAAGGATTTTCTCCTATTTTGCCACTTTCATGAGCACCAATTGGATTGAAGTAGCGTAGCAATGCGATTCGCCATTCCTGATCAGCATGACCAATATCTTGCAGCACTTGTTCTACCATCAGCTTTGTTTGGCCATAAGGATTAATGGCATTGAGAGGAAAAGTCTCATCGATTGGGACCACTTTTGGAATACCATAAACAGTTGCTGATGAGCTAAAGACGATTTTCTTGATATTATGACGTTGCATTGCTTTTAGTAACTCGATTGACCCTTGCACATTATTTTCATAATAATAAAGGGGATTTTCAACGGATTCACCAACTGCCTTTAATCCAGCAAAATGCATAACCCCATCTATTTGGTAATTAGTAAAAAGTTGTTCTAATATTGCCTGATCGCGGATATCACCTTTTACAAACGAAAAGGTTTTTCCTGTGATTTCCTCCACTCGTTTAAGTGCAGTCTCACTACTATTACTCAAATTATCAAGTGCTACGATTTCGTATCCAGCCTCTAACAACTCCACACATGTATGTGATCCAATATAGCCTGCTGCTCCTGTTACTAAAATGCTTTTACCATGCAAAATGATTTCCCTCGTTTCTTTGATGAGCATCAGCTTCAAACTTACATAAGCCACTTAGATCTTATGTAAGAGATTCGTTACATATGAGGTTTTTGTGCTCATTTGGTGATTTTTCGAATACTTCATGCACTATTTTTTCTGTTGCGTGTCCTGATTCCCAACAACAAATTTGATCGTAGAAATTATTGTATTTGTCTTTATATTGTTCATTGATTTGATTGATATTCTTTACTGCATCAATAATTTCATCCGTTGTTTTTAAAATTGGTCCTGGCATTTCATTTTCATAATCTAAATAGAAGCCACGGAGTTTATCACGATAATTTTCTAAGTCATACGCGTAGTACAGAATAGGTCTTCTTAAATTTGAATAATCGAAGAATACAGATGAATAATCAGTTATGAGTATATCTGAGATTAAATATAGATCCGCTATGTCATCATGTTTAGATAAATTATAGACAAATCCTTCATAGCCATCAATATTCAAGTGATCAGCAATAAAGTAATGCATCCGTAAAATAATAATGTAGTCATCACCCAGCTTTTCACGTAGCTTTTGTAGGTCAAATTTTAAATCAAATTTATATTTGCCGGCTTCGTAAAACTCATCATCTCTCCATGTTGGAGCATATAAAATGACCTTTTTGTCTAATGGCATGTTGAGTGATTTCTTAACTTTTGTTATATAGTCTTCATTATTATTTTGGTATAGTGTGTCATTACGTGGATATCCGTATTCTAGCATTTTCTTATCAAATTTAAACGCTGATTTAAAAATTTCAGATGAGTATGGGTTTGCCGCAATAAGATAATCCCATAACCGTGATTGTTGGTAAAAATTCTTTTTGTATTTTGGATTTGCAGAATAAACTTCATCCATATCAAAAACAAGTCTTTTCAATGGCGTACCATGCCATGTTTCTAGAAAGATATTCCCCTCTCTTTTTTTCAAATGAAGAGGTTGACGCATATTGCTAACCCAATATTTTGAAGTGGCCATATGGTAGTAATAAGCAAGACTTAACCGTTTAACTTGTTTTGCATTTCCAGGAAGCTTTCTACCTGTTTCATTGAAAATCCAAACAAATTCATATTCTGGATAGTGTTCGACCATATATTCATAGATGGCTTTTGGGCTGTCAGCATATTGCTTTCCTAGAAAACTTTCAAAAACGACTTTCTTTTCTTTTAATGGTAATTTCATAAAAACATCACGATAGATTTGGCGATAAAATTTGTTGAGACTTTTTAAGGATTTCTTTGTATCCCTACCAAAATGGTGAAGTTTCAATACACGAAGATACTTCTTAAATTGTCTATTTTGTAATGCACGAAGTTCTCCACGTATTACGACGTTTTCTTTCTTTACACGTTCCTCTGAAATTAATTTTATTCCGCGAGAAAGCAAATGAAATGCGGGTTCTTTTTTATCTTCTTCTTTCATCAATAATATGAATTGTGAACGATACAGTTTAATCAGCTGTTTATCTAAGTATTTATTCACTTCTTCGTTATTTTCGTAGTCACTTTTTAAGCGAATATAAATATCGACAAAGTCATGTAGTAATACATCTTGATTGCGTTGATTTAGCGATGGGTTTGAAATGGGATCATTACGATCACGTTGGAAATAATAAGAAGTATTCACCCGAACAATATTATATTGCATATAAAAAGGCACCATAAAAGAAAGTTCGGAATAGCTATCAACCTTTTCGTCAAATTTTAATTGGAATGATTGAATAAGATGAGTTGGAAATAAAGTATTTAGTACAATTATATTCTTAAAAAATTCATATTGTTGGAGAGATTTTGTACGGAATGTTTCTTGTTCTTGTTCTTGTTCTTTTAACGATTCTTCTATTCCATCTTTTTTAGTGATTTTCACGGTATGACCTGTGTAAATTGTATCTGGCTCATTTCCTTGAAGAAGGTATTCGATTGCTTTTTCATGAAGTAGATCATCACTATCCGCAAAATATATGTATTCTCCTGTTGCTTTTTGTATGGCTAGATTTCGTGAAGAACCTACACCCATTCTTTTGCTATTTGTGATACATTCTATTCTTGTATCTTGAGCTATAAATTGATCAATAATTTGCGCAGACTGATCGGTCGAAGCATCGTTTACAACGATGATTTGAAGATTTTCGTATGTTTGTTCAACAATAGACTGTAAACATTCTTCTAAAAATTCTTCAGTATTATATACGGGGACAATTATACTTACACATTGTTCCATTTGAAGACACCTCTTTTTAACTTTTATCATTAAATTCCTTAAAATTGAATTTCAATTATTTTTTTCCGAATTAAATTAAAGATTAGATACGATACTTTAATTCCGCAGTAAAGGGAAGGAAAATCCCAAACTTTATAAAATCAATCTTTGTTGGGTATAAATAATGTAATTAAAGGAATAAGCCTTATTTACCGCATTCTAAAGTAGTAATTATTTTCTAAACGTACTTTTTATTTCGTTAATGAAAATTATCTCACCGAAAAATTAGAATTTGATGAGAAAAAATGATATTCATCCAGTTTTTTCTGTAAGTTAAAAGGATTGTTTTTTTTCAATAATTTTACTTATTAATATTAAATAGTCTAAGCGTAAGTTTAGTCATTCGATATCTTTTAGAAAATGGAACTCGAAATATGATATAATCTGTAACTATAGATAAGAATTTCTAGATTGGGTGAATGAATGAGAAAAGAATGGTTGATAGAACTGTTTTTATTTATAAATAGATGCATTTTTTCTGTGTTCAATTTGTTTCCTTTAAAGAAAAAAATCGTGTTTCTATGTGATTTTGGCGATAATGCTCGATTTGTCGTAAATGAGCTTGCAACTCGTGATTTTAAAGATATTGTTGTTTTACGAACTGGTAAATGTAAGGAAAGTTTTAACCGATCCGGAGCAAGCTCAGTACTATCATTTAAAATAACAAACTCTTTCGATTATATTCGGGGGCTTTATCATTTGGCGACAGCCGAAACGGTCTTAATTGATAATTATTTTGCAATTTTAAGTGTGACAAATTTCCGTCCTAACGTGGAATGTATTCAACTTTGGCATGCAGCAGGTGCGGTGAAAAAGTTTGGATTACAAGATCCAAGCGTTTTGTTCCGCTCCCCTGCTGCTATTCGACGTTTTAAGCACGTATATAGCCGTATGAATAAAGTAGTTGTCGGTTCGAATGAGATGGTGCCGATTTTCAAAGCAGCTTTTGGAATGCAAGATCATCAATTTTTGCGTTCAGGTATCCCACGTACTGATTTCTTTTATAATCCTTCTGCAATTGAATCAGCAAGACGTGAGATGTTAGCAAAATATCCGATGCTAAATGGAAAAAAAGTTATTTTGTATGCACCAACTTTCCGTGATCAACAGCTTGATGTACAAAGTATTCCTTTAGATTTTCGGGATATAATAGAGCAACTTGGCGAAAACTACATTATGATGATTAAATTACATCCGGCTGTAGCGCAAAATATGGGGACATTTGATCATCCATTAATCGTCTCAGTAGAAAACGATGTAGCTGTCAATAAGTTATTATGTGTGACAGATTATGTAATAAGTGACTATTCTTCTATACCATTTGAATTTTCTTTATTGGGTAAACCGCAAATTTTTTATCCATATGATTTGGAAAAGTATGAGATGGAACGTGGTTTTTGGACGAATTACAATCAATTAGTACCTGGACCTGTAGTATCAACAGATGATGAACTTGTATACGTGTTGCAAAAAGATGAGTTTGATATGGAACAAATAAAAGCATTTTCTACATCGTGGAATACGTTCTCAACCGGTCATGCAAGTAGCAAGTTGGTTGATTATTTATTGAATAAGTAAAAGTGGAGAACATCTGGGGTTCTTTCATTTTTGAATAAAGTGTAATATAATACGCATTAGTATATCTATGGAGGCACATTATGAAAAGAGTAATTACGTATGGTACGTTCGATTTATTACATGTTGGTCATGTTAATATTCTACGCCGTGCCAAAGCACTTGGCGACTACCTAGTTGTTGCAATTTCTAGTGACGAATTCAACGCATTAAAAGGTAAAAAAGCTTACTACAGTTATGAAGATCGCAAAACCATTCTTGAAGCTATCAAATATGTGGACGAAGTGATTCCTGAAAACAATTGGGAACAAAAGATTCAAGATGTAAAGGATCACAATATCGATACTTTCGTAATGGGACATGATTGGGAAGGAAAATTCGATTTTCTAAATGACTATTGTGAAGTCATCTACCTTCCACGTACAGAAGGCATCTCAACAACAAAGATTAAAAAAGACCTAAATGTAGCAGCAACTACTGTAAAATAATATACAAGAAAAAGAACCCCCTAATTGCATTCGGTATGCATTTGGGGGTTCTTTGTGTTTTAAAAATGTTTAGCTTCTTTCTATTTATAAGAGCTGTCCAACAATTATTTTTAAGCCCTTTAGATTGACCATATCTAAACATTCTTATTATATTTTTGCAAGAAAATAAGGCCGTCACTAATCCAATTGTAAGGATTAGTGACAGCCTTTATAAGTTTTAAGGGAAGATTAATTTGTTCATTATTAATCAAAAATTCTAGTTATGATATTTATAGTGCTTTGATAAATGCTTCTAGGCGGTCCATACCTTCTTTAAGTTCTGCATCTGAATATGCATATGTGATACGAAGGTAGCCTTCACCATAAGGTGTGAAGACGGAACCTGGGATGACGCCAACGCCGCCCTCTTTTCGTTTCATCAAGCGAAGTGCAAATTCTTCAGATGTTAGCCCGAATTTTTTGATAGATGGGAAGATGTAGAATGCACCGTTTGGTTTTTTCACTTCAATGCCCATTTGGATGAGACGATCATAGACATAATCACGGCGTCTGATATAACTTTCGTTCATTTCTTGCGGTGTGTTTTTACAATTTGTTAATGCTTCAATAGCTGCATATTGGCTAGGAAGTGCTGCACAAATAGCATTGAATGAATGAATTTTCGCAACTTCCCCTATTAATCTTGCATCCGCCATTAAGAAGCCGATACGCCAGCCAGTCATTGAATGAGATTTTGATAAACCATGGATTAGGAATAATTTGTCTTTTAACTCTTCGTAAGAACCAAATGAGCGGTGCTCTCCAACAAATGTATTTTCACTGTATATTTCATCTGAAATCACATAGATATCATGTTTTTTTAACACATCTGCAAGAGCATCCATTTGTTCATGTGAAATAGTAGCACCAGTTGGGTTAGACGGGAAGTTAAATAATACCGCTTTCGTTTTTGGTGTGATTAATTTTTCTAAGCGTTCAGCAGATGGCTGAAAGTCTGTGTCTGTTGTGTCTAAGTAAACTGATTTTGCACCGCAATACGTAATGATTGGTTCATATCCCGAATAGATTGGTGCAGGTAAGATGATTTCGTCCCCTACATCCAAGATGGTACGGAAAACAGAGTC
Source organism: Rummeliibacillus pycnus (assembly GCF_044359855.1). Taxonomy (GTDB): domain Bacteria; phylum Bacillota; class Bacilli; order Bacillales_A; family Planococcaceae; genus Rummeliibacillus; species Rummeliibacillus pycnus_A. The sequence goes on along the minus strand of NZ_CP132291.1, from coordinate 3,068,416 downwards.
AATCGCTTGTGTTGCACCATTTGTTACTAGGATCTCATCTTCAGGTTTGTAGTGACAATTATATTTTTCTTCGAAGAAGGCGGCCACTGCTTTACGTAATTCGATTAAACCTGGATTTGATGAGTAAGTTGTTAAATTGTTCTCAATCGCTCGAATCCCTGCTTGCTTCACTGCTTCAGGTGCCGGGAAATCCGGTTGACCGATTGTTAGGTTAATCGCATCTGGATAGTTGACTAACTGATTTGAAAATTTACGAATACCAGGCAATCCTAGCTGATCCATATGTGGGTTCATTGATAAAGACATTGAAAAATCCTTCTTTCGTTAGGTTAGATTTAAAGTCATTGTATTCATTATACTCATAAATCTGAAAAATTAAATATTTTATTTCTTTTTTAAAAGAGTTTTGAGTAAAAAAATTGTTTGTGAGATTGTGATTTTGATTTTGGGATCGAGGGTCTGAAATATTTGATAAATTGCAGATTTTAATTGATCTTTTGACCAGTTTATTCGCTCTTTTGGCCATCTTATTCGCTCTTTCAACCATCTTATACGCCCTTTTGACCAGCTTATTCGCTCTTTCAACCATCTTATACGCCCTTTTGACCAGCTTATTCGCTCTTTTGGCCATCTTATTCGCTCTTTCAACCAGCTTATTCGCTCTTTCAACCATCTTATTCGCTCTTTCAACCAGCTTATTCGCTCTTTCAACCAGCTTATACGCCCTTTTGACCAGCTTATTCGCTCTTTCAACCAGCTTATTCGCTCTTTCAACCATCTTATACGCCCTTTTGACCAGCTTATTCGCTCTTTCAACCAGCTTATTCGCTCATGTATATATTGAATTCATTATCCACAAATAAACCAAACCGTTTTTGTATTTTTGTGAGTACTATGTTGGGAAATCACTCGAAATTACAAATAAAAGCAATATTTCCATAAAAACTTTTCGACAAATTTCCCCATTTCAGGAAATTGTGGATAAGTTTATGCACAATTTCCACACCATTTTATATGTACTTTACCATTTATCCACACAGGTTAATCACATTTTATCCACGGTTTCTTGTGGATAAGTGGCTGGTTGTCTTGTATTAAACAATTTGTTAAATTAAGTGTACAACTTAGCAAACTATCCAATATATTCTTTCTTTTCATATATTAGAACAAAATCTTTTTTTACTTGGAGGTGAGATGATCAATGGAGACACTATCAGACGAATTATTAATCCAGGCATACAGTGACGCGAAAACTTATAATTTGAATTTAGACTTTATACGTTTGTTAGAAGACGAAATTCTTCGTCGTATCGTGGTAAAGTTGATATCTGAATCCAAAATAGAAAACATACCAACAATCAGCTCTTTACCAATAGATTCTAATGTAGTCAATGAGTATTTTAACCTTGCCTGATACCTTCTCTGATTGTGAAAATGATTTGATGAAAAGTGATTAAAATTTTTTTGTTTATCTTCCATAAAGAGATAGATTTTTTTCCTTTAAAATCTTTTTAGAAATTTTATTTTGCATTCTGATCATTCTTGAATAAGTTTCTTATTTTATCAATATCCGAAGGGTCCGCATATGCTAATTTATAGGCAGTTATCATCCATTGATAAATGGCTTATTAATTAGAGGGAGGATGTAAATTTTGTATCCTTATTCAAGTGGTAATACCTCATATTCTTTAGGGCAAATGTATGGGCAACCATACTCTCAATACACTGCCCCTATTCGTTTTTTCCTTCAACAACCACCATCCATTTACGATAACTGCTGTAAAAGTAAAGCTGAAGTCGATTTTATAAGTATGAATCGCCTCCTTTGGATGGAGCATGTCAATTGGACACGAATGGTTATTACGAGTATCGTATTTAACTTACCAGATGTACAATTTGTTGAGGAACGTCTTTTAAGAAATGCGACAGACTTAGGAAATTGTCTCCGACCGTTTTACGGCGATCAAATTGCAGATCGATATGCTTCACTCATCCATGACCACCTAACAATCGCTGCAGAACTGGTAACAGCAGCTGCAAAAGGTGATACAGCAACAGCAGCTGCAAAAGAGAAAGAATGGTATAAAAACGCAGACGACATTTCTTTGTTCTTAAGCTGTATTAATCCTTACCTAAACAAATCGAAAATTCAAAAAATGTTCTATACCCACTTAAGCTTAACGAAACAAGAAGCCGTCAGTATGATTCAAAAAGAATATAAAAAAGATATCGCTGTATTTGACCAGATTGTAATGGAAGCATTGCAAATGTCTGACATGATTGCGAACGGAATCGTTAAACAGTTTTGTCCATTATTTTATACATCCTATTGAATTATTGCAGATAATCAGCTTTCTTTTACTGGTAAGTAGAGGAAAGCTTTTTTATATTTTGAAAAGTGGGCTATAGGTTTATTTTCTTTTACATTACGCATTAGAAATGGCGACATCGAGTTTTCATGAACAGTACAATGTACTCGTTGCAAAATCCAAGGTGAATGCCGATTATATTGTCGTATAAGTCTCCCCACTACTTTCGTCCATAAATGATGGCGTTCTGTTAGCCAGTATTCTAATGGTGTTCTTTGGATTGGCTCAGAACTCACTTCAACGGATGCAATGAATACCTCTGGAAACTTCCCTGTATACTCCCATCTATTTTGAAAAGTTACTACCTTCTGATCAATCTTCGATGTCATATTTGCAAAGCGAAATGGCAAAAACCTCCCAAACTTTGCAAACTGTGAAACGATTTTATTATTTACATCTAAACTAAAAAAATAAACTCCTGATTTTCCTTTATGCTTTACATAAGTTCGTACATTTAGCTCAAAAAAAGTATCGATACTCGGAATAGAAGGCATCAACCTAGCTCTGAAATTCTTCATTTTGAAAAATATAATACCAATCCAAGCTTGATCTTCAAATGTATCAATCTCTAATTCAATCGGAACATATTGCCGTATATCCTCTGGTGCAATTGGCCAATGAAGAAAATACACATCATGCCATTCTTGCGTCATCACCCAAGGTAGCTTACTCATTAAATACCTCCTCTTCAAATCGCATGACTTCAGTATTCGCTATGTTTCTTTGTTTCAAACAGGGGTGAATATATGGTTATACAGAGAATAAGAAGAGTCTTCCACATTGATATGAGGACGTAAATCGCTGAGAGAGCGAATACAATTTCTATTGGAGCGAATAAACTTCCCAAAATAGCAAATTAATCGTAAGAAAGAGCCAATAAACCAGAGGTGAGAGCAAATAAAATCCTAAAAAAGAAAATGAACAAACTAGAGTCTCTCTAAAAAAGCAAAACTCCTCCAAATCAAGTGATCTAGAGGAGTCTTTCTATATAAAATTAGTCTATGTTATAAAACCTTTTCGTGTTTTCATAGAGCACACTAGCTACTTGTTCAATAGGTTGCTGCTTTATTTGTGCTATCTTTTCAATACTTGCTTTGATCATTTTTGGGTGGGTCATTTGTCCATCGAAAGGTCCTTCAAATGGCCAAGGTCCGTCTGTTTCTACCATCATTTGTTCAAGTGGATAGTGTTGAACAAGACTTTGAATTTCTTTTTCATATAGAACGTCCGGCGTAATGGAAATGAAGTATCCATTAGCAATCATTCGATCTACAGTTTGTGTATCTCCTTTGAACCAGTGAAAATGTGCTGCAGATACTTGATGTTTTTCTAATAAGTCACAAGCTATTTTGGCATCTTCATAGACTGCATGTAAAACGATAGGTTTTTTGAGCTGTGCTGCTAAAACGATGAATTTTTCGAGCAAGTCAATATACGGTTGATAATTGATACCTTTTTCTTTATTTAAATAATAAGGTAACCCAACTTCCCCTATAGCAATCATATTCTCATTGTTTTCTTCAATCCATTGGAAAAGCTGCATTTCTTGCACTACATCTGCTAATGATTGTTCTGGATGGAAGCCGAAAGCGGGCATAATGCGCTTGTCTTTATTTGAAAGTGCCAAATTGTCTTTACATGATTGTAAATCAGTCGAAACAGCAATGACATGCGATACCTCATTTGGGTGCAATTCTTTTAACATTGCCTCTTGCTGATCTATATTGTATTGGTCAAAGTGAATATGTGCATCGATGATCATTTTTACAATCCCTCATCTAATTCATCTTTTAGTAGGTTAAAAATTTCCTGCTTCATATGAAAGAACTCTTCATTATTAAAGAGGCTTTCATCTCTTGGTCGCTTAAAAGGTACTATGATTTCTTCTTTCACCATCGTAGGTCGCTTCGTTAAAATATAAATTCGATCTGCCAAAAACAGTGCTTCTTCAATACTGTGTGTGACAAATAAAATAGATTTTCGATTCGCTTCCCAAACAGATAGTAGCCATTTTTGCATATTAATTCTTGTAAACTCGTCTAATGCAGAGAATGGTTCATCAAGGCATAATAGATTTTGTTTACTCAACATGGCTCTGATAAAAGCGACACGTTGTTTCATCCCACCTGAAAGTTCAATGGGATAGGCGTTTTCAAATTCTTCGAGCCCTACTTTTTTTAACCACTCTTTCGCCTCTTGGATGTTAGGCTTTCCTGATAATTCTTGGACAAGTACCACATTCTCAAGAACTGTTCTCCATGGAAATAATGAAGGTTGTTGTGGCATATAGCCGATTAATCCCCGCTCTCCATGAATAATTTTGTTATTCAAAGAAATGGTGCCTTCATCTGGTTCGATAATTCCTCCGATTAAGTTAAAGAGTGTACTTTTGCCGCTTCCAGATGGACCAAGAAGTGCAACAAATTCCCCTTCTTCTACATGGAGTGAGATATCACGTAAGACTTCTGTTTCAGCAAACTGCTTCTTGACTTGTTCAATAGTTAATAACATTTTTTTCTACCTCTCTAGCTTGCCTTTTATGAATAACTTTTCAAGTATACGAATGAGGCCAAATAGGAGTACGCTTAAAAGCATGATAGTAAAGATGGCTACAAATACATGATCTGTGCGGAAGGATGCTTGGGATAGAGTCATATATACCCCGATTCCCTCTTTCGCACCTAACCACTCTGAAATAACTGCCCCCATGACACTGTAAGTTGCCGAAATTTTAAGTCCTGAAAATAAAGATGGAAGGGCATTAGGTAATTCCAATTTCCAAAACATTTGCGTTTTAGATGCCCCTGCCATCTGCATATAGTATTTTAGCTCTGGTGGCGTGTTTTTGAAGCCGTCTAAAGCTGCGACAACAATTGGGAAGAAGCATACAAGCCCAATGACAATAAGTTTTGGCATAATGCCAAATCCAAACCAAATGATTAACAATGGCGCTAAAACAATGATTGGAATGTTTTGCGACAGAATGAGCAATGGGTACGTTATCTTTTGTACAACCGGTAATATATGTAGAATAACTGCTATTGCGAAACCTACTGCACTCCCAATAATCAGACCTAATAGAGACAATTTTGTTGTTGCCAAAATATCAACAAAAAAGCTAGGAATCACTTTAAATCCTTCTGAAAAAATTTGTGATGGTGCTGGTAAAAGCCATGCCGGTGTGTCAGTGATTCGTACAATAATTTCCCATAGACCTAAAAGAAAGAGGAGGAGAACAATCGCCCCTCCATTGTTTCTTAACCATTTCATTATCGGTATTTCTCCGTTAAGGTATCCATTGTAATACCTGATGGTTGGTAAAGAATTTTCACTTGTGTAATGACATTGACACATCCTAATTCAACCATTTTTTCATTCATCTTCGTAATGATATTCATCAACTCTGACATTTCGCCTTCCATCGTTGTTTCAAGAGGATGCACTTCATATTTTACCCCTGATTCATCAATTACTTTAATCGCAGCATCTACAAAAGGAATCATATCTTCATATTTTTCTGTTTTCGGTATAATTTGAACACTGATTAAAGAATTAGCCATTTTCATTTCCTCCTATTGTGGTAAAAATTCATTTGTGAATGCTTTTTTAGCATCGAATTTACCTTCTAATAATTTATTGTCACTCATCCAGTTTGCATAGTTTTCCCAAACTTCAAGTTTTTGCTCGCCCCATTGTTTAGCATCATCTTGATATTTATCAGCAAGCCATTCTTGACTTTTCTTCACAAGTTTTTTGTCTAAATCTGGTGCTGCTTTGATTAAGATATCTGCCGCTTTGTCTGGATTCTTAATGGCATATTGATAACCTTGAGAAGCCGCTTTAACAAAAGCTTTCACTGTTTCCGGATCATTTTGAATCATTTTTTCATTAGTCGCTAATACAGGTGTGTAGTAATCAAGCTTTTTACTGTAATCCGTTAAATAGATCATGTTCAATTTTTCTCCGCGAAGTTCAGCTTCTATACCTGTCCATCCATAGTAAATCCACGCAAAGTCTACATCTTTTTTGACCATTGTAAAGTAGTCGGCATCTCCTGCATTGATGATATCAACTTTTTTCACATCTGCATTTTCGGTTTTCATCAATGAACCAATAACGGCTTTTTCAACAGGTGAACCCCATCCACCGTAAGTTTTTCCTTCAAAGTCTTTTGGCGATTTAATGTTCTTCGCGATTGGTGATGCGAAACCAGATGTATTGTGCTGAATAATCGCTGCAATTGATACAAGAGGAACCCCTTGTACTCGTGCTTGTGTAATTCCTTCTTGATAGCTAACTCCAAAATCAGCCTTGCCAGATGCAACAAGTTGGTCTGCCCCCGTCTCGCCTGGTTGAATAATATCTACATCTAAACCCTGTTCTTTAAAGAATCCTTTTTCTTTTGCAACATACAATCCAGTGTGGTTTGTATTAGGTGTCCAATCTAAGACAACTGTTACTTTTTTTAGCTCTTTCTTCGAGCCTGCTGCATTTTCTTTTTTATCCTTTGACTGACATCCTGCTAAAGCGAGTATCGCCACTAACAGCAACACATATAATTTTTTCATCTTACTTGCTCCAATCTTTGTTATTTAACAAGTTCTATGTAAAAAAGAGAAAAAGAAAAAACGTCCGGAACCATTCCGGACGTTAACATACATTCTAAAAGATAGTCATTTGATAACTCTATTATTATCTTTAGCTGATGTTCCCTCCGCTGGTATTAACCAGTTCAGGTTCTAAGGGTCAGTATCTATCGGATACATTCTCAGCTGGCATCACCAGCCCCCCTACATTCTTCATACATATGAACTTTTCACAATCATTATAACAAAAATTTCGGGAAATGGGGAATGGCATAATATTAAAAGATTTATATTAGAAGAGGTTTGCTGAAGGTGTTGGTTTCACTTTTGAGTTTTTGGGTTTACTCACGTTTTCAAGGGAAATACTCGCGCTCAGTTACGATTTACTCGCACATTCGCACATTTTATTTGCGCTTCCATTTGGAGAAATTATTGAATAAACACAATGTTCATTGTCTGAGTTCAGATAAGAATTTCTTTGTGTTTCCGGGGAAAGGGGGTGTAGACGGTAGGAGTTTTATAACTAGTAAATAGAATTTTAGTTTTGCCTCAGTTTGCTTAATATTTCATTCTTTAATTCAATCATTTTATCTTTTGATGGATATGGATTTGTAAAAGTTAATGCCTTATCAATTGAAGTAAGTGCATGATCGAATTCTTCTGCATTTAGGAGAGCTTCGGCTAAATAGTACCAATAATACGAGATATCGTATTTCTGCAATATTTCTTTGTTATAGGAAGCAACCTTTTTGAAATAATAAGGATAAACATCTTTTGCTATCGTAAGTCCTGTTCCTTGATATCGATAAACATCAACCATGTAGGCATCTCCCGTATCATGAGTCCAAATCGCTAATTCAAACTGTCCATCTTTCCCGTATTTTCCAGGCATATCTTCCACAAACAACTTACTATAATATACGTAATTTGTAAGTAAATTTACGAAGTTATACATTTTCCATTGTAATAAAACCAGTTGTGACCAGATACTTCCTATTTGCCAGCCAATGACTAATGAATTTACACCTAAAGGAGTTAGTGGAACAGCCATTAAATCCGTAATTGCATATCCCTTACCTTTTATTTCTGCCATTGGATACCAAATATCATACGATTTTTTTAATAGTAGAAGATAGTTTTCACCTTGATATTTATAGGCAACGATTAATTCCTTTAACCGATCTCCATCTATATCTGCCAATAAAATGGCTGGTCTGTTGTTTGCATTTTGCAATTCCAAAATAGTGGCCGATGGTGGTAATATGCTTTCCAGCAATTGTTCAAATTCATTCATAATCTATCCACCCTTTCATAGTAGTGTATGCATAAATAGAGATGGGAGATAGTTAGGTGTGATGGGCAGTTTACCTAGTTTCATGGGATTTTTAGTAATATAGGTGATCTTCCATTGTTGGATTGAATTTTGCCCCATTTGGAATTGAGATAAAAAACCTCTGATCACTTAGATCAGAGGCTTCTTTTATTATTTTGGAAGATTAATATAAAGCTTACCCGCAGCTTTTTGGAGTGTTTCATTTTTGAAGCTATCGACTGCTTTTACTTCGATAACTGCTCCATCTGCTTTAGTTCCGTCCGGTACAGTCCAATAGCCAACATAATGTCCTGCTGATTCTTCAGACATTGGTAACTCTGTTGCATTTTGTACAACATCATTTACGTTTGTTAATGGCATATGAATGAAGAATGTTGCTTTTAGGTCTGGCTCGCTGTCAAATACGATTTTAACTGTTTTACCAGTTGTCAAAGTAACATCATTTGCTGGCGTTAAGTTTTCAATAACTGGTGCTGTATAATCTGCAGTTACTGTCACTTTTTTCGTCACTTTGTTTTTCGCTTTATCTTGTGCTACTACTTTGATTTCATTTACGCCCTCATCTAAAAGAATGCGTAGAGAGTATTTACCATTCGTAACTTTTGCGTCTTTGCCATTTACTTGTACCCATTCAAGATTTTCGTCAGAAATTGTACCTTCAACTGTAGCACTCTCACGGTTCGTTTTAGCACCATCTTGTGGACTATCAATTGTTAGGGTAGGTTTTATAGTATCTAAAATCACTTTAACAGATTCAGATTCTCCTGTTACTTTTCCATTAAGCTTAGAAACTACTGAGAAAGTGTTAGTACCTTCTACTAATGTAGCAGGAATAGAAAATTTACCATTTTCTCCAACGACTGTTTTACCTGCTTCTTTACCATTTTGTTTCAGTGTGATTTCAGTTGTTGGGGAAGCTTTCCCTTCAACTTGAATTGATGATTCACTCGTTACAGTGTTGGCTACTGGTGATGTAATCACTGGCGCATTTACTTCATAACTAACACGAGCACGAATCATATAGTTACCTTCTGCAACTGGTGATTTTGACCAAGCTCCTGAAACGCCTTGATAACTTCTTCCAGCATTCTTACCATCTTCATCTGTTGCAAGCCCTGGGGCATTTGGATTTGCATTTGTTTGGCGGTATACCATAAAGAAATCGCCGTTTACAATAATATTGTGTTCACTTAAATCAACAACAGTCCATTGACCATTTCGTAGGGCTGTTGCATTAAAAGGTCCTGCAAGTTTTTTACCAGGAGCCCCATCGGTTCCATTCGCATCCCATACTTCAACTTCAAATGCTGTACCCCCAGGACTTGGCCATGTAGTATCCCAGAAGCGGAATACACCATCTGTGACAATGCCTTGTTCTTTTCCTTCTGGAAGTGACATTTTCACCGCCCATGCATTGCCAGCAGCATTGAATGCACGTGCATTTTCTGCTGTACCGTCATCATAGCCTATTTCTCCACCTGGGTAAGTGTAAAATGGTTTTAAAATAATATTCTTTGTACTTGCTTGTCCACCGATTGTAATCGCTACTTCTTGGCTATGATAACCACGAGCGACTATTTTCAATGTGTAGTCCCCTTGATATGCAGTTAAAGAGTAGTTACCTTCTGCATCTGTCGTAACAGGTGTAATGTTCGCATCTTCTTCAAGTAAGATGGTTGCTCCTGCTACTCCTTCACCAGTAGATTCATCAGTGATTTTACCGCTCACTGTATTTTGAGCAATTTCTTGTAATGTGAAGTTTGCATTTGTTGCTTTGTCTGCTTCAATTTTCACTGATTGTTGTTTTGATGTGAATCCATATGCTTCAGCTTTTACAGTAAATGTACCTGAACTGTGTTTTAGTGAGTATGATCCGTTAGCTGGATCTGAGTAAACGGAACGGTTGGATTCTAGTACACTTACTTGGGCACCTAATGGTAGAAGTGTTGGATTCACAATTGCTTCTTCAATAGGTGCTTTTTCTTTTACAGGTAATACAGGTTTAATTGTTTTAGGATCAATAGATTCTTTTTTAGCATCTTTATCCTGACCTTTTCCTGTATTTCCATTATTGTTGTTCGTATTGTTTTTATCTTTTCCTTTTGATACTTTGCCTGTTTGAGAAGCATTTGCTAATGCCACGTCATCAATATACCATCCTTCTTTGGCAACACTTGAATCTGAGAATGCATTGAATGCTAAATAGATTCGTTGACCTGCATATGCAGATAAGTCTACTTCAGCATTTAGCCAGCCATTTGATGCACCTGAAACTGTATATAGTTGTGTCCAATCTACTTGGTTTGTTGATACAAAAACATTGCCATAATCATAAGCTTTTCCAGAAGAAGATTTTTCGAAGTTATACCATTGTTTAAATTGCAAGTAAGCGTGACCTTCTGGAAGATCGATTGGAGGCATCACCAATGTTGCATTCATATTGTTCGCATAATTCCCTGCTAAATTTGTTGCATATACTTTTTCTCCAGATGCAGCTTTTCCTGGACCAGAAGTTGGTTTACCCCAATCCCAGCTGTTTTCCTTTCCAAAGGAATGCCAGCCAATTGGTTGTGATTCGAAGTTTTCAGAATATCCAACTGTAATGCCCGGTTTCACTTTTACAGTGTATTCATCACTTACAACCTCATTATTACCGAAATCATTAATCACCCATTTGTATTTGAAGTCGCCAACTGGAATACTTGCACCAGGAACCGTTACACCAAACTCTCCTGATTTATAATCACCCGATTTACGACTCGCTGTAATATCTTGCCACGCACCATTTCCATCTTTGTATTTTAATACGACAGATGAAATGCTAATGTTATCTGATACTGAAGCTGTTAGATCTAAATCCATACCAGCATACGTTTCTTTTGGAGCTGTATGTTTTAGCACTGGTGCTTCGTTGTCATTTCCTTGTTTTGTCACTTGGCCTTGAAGGGTTCCAAGACCTGCAGCGATAGACGATACAGCTTGATAAGCATCCACTAATCCATAACCATAACCATGATTTGGTGTTTGAGGATATTGTGAGTCTGTTAAATGTGTTGCTGTATTGATGAGAATTTGTTCCATCTCATTAACAGTTAAATTTGCATTCACTTGGCGAAGAAGTGCTACTACACCAGAAACTGCTGGCCCCGCCATTGATGTTCCATTCCATCCTCCTTCATATGCACTACCTGGTACTGATGAACGAATATTGACACCAGGAGCAGAAATATCAGGTTTGATTTTATTATATGGTGATGGACCACGAAGAGAAAAACTTGCTACTTTGTTGTTACTATCAATTGCACCTGTTGCAAAGCTCTCAGGGTAGTTCGCTGGTGCTGCGACAGATCCAGCACCACCTGGATTTGTCAATGTTGTGTTCCCCGCAGAGAATTCTGGGAAAATTTCAGCTGCACGCCAGTTGCGTACGACATCACGGTACCATTCATCAAGTCCTGGACCGCCTCCCCATGAATTATTGACAACATCTGGTGCCATATCAACTCGTGCGTTACCGTTTGAATCAGTAGGTGCCAAAATCCATTGAGCCGCTTCTAAAAGATCAGCGTCAGTTCCACCGTTTGAGGTAAATGCTTTTACAGAGATGAACTTTGCACCTGGAGCAACACCAATTTGGTTAGATCCATTTGGTTCGCTCCCTACCATTGTTCCCGTTACATGTGTTCCATGTCCAATATCGTCATATGGTGTAGCTCGTCCTGCTGATGTGGCATCATACCAGTTGAAATCATTCGATACTTGTCCAGTCGATGCATTATAGCCACGATATTTTGCTTTTAGTGCTGGGTGATCCCATTGAACACCTGTATCAATACTTGCGACAACGGTTCCTGTTCCATCAATTCCCATACCCCAAACTTCTGGGGCTTTCACTCGTTCAACATTCCATTCGATACTTGAAGTTTTAGCCTTTTCCTCAACTGCATTTTTTGCTTTGTTGTTACCGGCAGATTGAGTTTTAGGCTCAACAACAGTTTTTATTTTTGATTCATCTTCAGTACTTGTCTTTGTTGTATAGAGTTGACGGGTTTCATTTGGCAAAACTTTTTCTACTTCATCAAATGTTGCAACCTTTTCAGCCACTTCTTTAGTAGCTGTAACAGCCATACCATTTACGATAAAGTATGATTCAATGTCTTTTGCATTACCCTTATCTTCTTCTTTTTCGAGGTATTGTTTTACAGATTCCTGTGATTCAAGGGATGTTGCCTTTAAATCTGATACCACTGCAGAACGCTGAACAAATTTCGTTTGCTGTGCTGATAACTTGTCCTTCTCTGCACTTTTTCTAGCTTCTGCTGCGACTTTATTTGCAGATGCCTTTTCTTTGAATTTGATCAAGAAAGTTAATTTTTCGTCCTTTTTAAAATCTTCAAGTAGACTACTGCTCACTTTGTCCTTCACAACAATTGCATTTTGGCTAGAATCTCTAAAAGACTGGTGGAGATCACTTGCTTTTGCCCCAGCGATATTCGGAGAAATCAGTGAAATCGCCATAAGTGCAGATGTCGCAATGCTAAATGCTTTGACAGTGCCTTCTTTCTTTCTCATTTACATTCCTCCCTCTTCATTTTTTTAGATGTTCCTACTTTGCTTGCAGCTAGCAATTTTTTAGATAAAGTTAATAAGTCCAAAGAAAAACACCTTTCCCCCTTTCCCAAAATGACATTTGGCAACAGAATCAAAGGTGCTAAAGAAAATCTCTAGTTGTTATAATTACTATAAATTAGCAGAATTAAAAACTTTGCTACATTGTGTCGAAAATTTTTTGCTCTTTTCAAATTAATCGTTATTTCCTAATAATGCCAAGGACTTTAGTATTTAAAAATGCACTCTAAGATTCATTGCAAAATATATTAATATAGCCAGAACCCTTGATATTAGTAGGATTATGCGGAAGATGAAAAAATAATGGTAAAATTACCTTCTATTCCATTTGTTTGAAAATGCATATATACACCCATAAAATGAAAAAGGAGGTAATTTGTCTATTGAAATTATTGTTTGTGAATAAGGTCAATAGAACTAACATAGATTTCTCTTTTTTAAGTAAACGGATTGATTTAAATTGGCGCTCTTATTATCTAAAATTCATATTTACTAGGTTGAATGCAAAAACATCCTATGTATTCATAAGAAAAAAGGCAATGACACTACTTCATACGTGTATAGGTAAAATTGAATATTGGTATTTTTAGATTAATAGGATTAATTATCTATTCGGATATTTTCATGGGGATTCGTATCTATTCAACCCAAAAAATACTCTAGTTCATTTTTATTTTAAATTTGAATTTAAGAATGAGATTTTAGAGGTGTGGCGATTAGTTAATGATAGTTCTTGGGGCTTTGTTGCGCGATTTTGTTCGCTTGTTAAATGGGTGCTTGTTTTATGTTGAGGGAATAAAAAATAATAAGCCTTTGCTTGAGTACAGGCTTAAGGGATGATTGTTGAGAAGTGGCCTTCATCTTTAGCTAAATTTATGATCAAAAAGGTTTATCTCTGCATATCTTTGGGTAAAGTTGAATATGAGATGATGGGAGGGTCGCGATGAGAGGACTCTGGAAGCGAATAGGATTGGACTTTTTTGATGCAGTGATTTGGATTTATGGGAGTTGTATTGCCTTATTGCTGATCGTGCTGTTTGCGTTTTTCTGGGGTAAATAAACCTGACTATGAATACAAAGGTATTATCCCGCATTAACGGGCAGTAATATCCCCACCTCTAGATTGAGAGAGCAGCAAAGAAGATAGGTGGGGGATAACTGCCCGTAAAAGCCCGATTGGTTCAACTAACCATCAGTGGGATGAAGAAAACCCACACTGATGGAAGTTTCACTTTATTGTGTATTTACTCATTCGTTCTGTGTAGTTAGTCATATTTTTTTATTTTTTGTGATAAATTGCTTGGTACTGAGCATATTATTTTTATTGTCTTATATGGAATTTCTGAGAAGGTGTCATGATTGTGCTATATCTTTTTGGTTGTGGATACACCGAAAGCACCTAGTCATATTCGCGATGAATAGGTGCTTTCTATAGGTATTGCTTATTCAACTTGTGGGTCCTCCGTAGGTTTCAACTCTTTTGCTAGTTTGTAGAATAAATCTTCGTCACGGGCAGCTAATGCGTGATCGATTAGGCGTAAGCGATTCCAATCTTCTAGTTCTTCAATCAGTACATCGATTTCTGAAGGTGCACTCAATAACCGTTCGCCTCGTTTCAATTCAAGTTCGTCTAGGATGAGTTCAAGATGATCGTGAATATTTGAAACTAGGAGCAATTGATATAATGGTAGGCGGATAAAACGACTGCCTTTTTGGAATACAAACACTTCAGATAAGTTTTCAATTTGTAATGATGATAGATTTATCACAATTTCTTTTCCTTCTACAGGGATGAAATGGAATAGTTCTTCGTCCTTTATAATGGAGAAGTATTGATAGGCAAAAACCATTTTAAGTCGCCCTCCATCTCGTTTCGTGTAGAATGGTTCCATTCTTTTCACTTCTAACATTAAAGCCCCCTCCTTTGAAGGAATATTCTGATTATTAATATAATATCACGAAATACCGTTTATTGACACAAAAATATTTGTCGCCTTTTCTGAACTCTTCCCCAATATTCATCAAATTAGCTCAATGTAAAAAGGCTTTCTAGCGAAATATTTCCTTATACATTTACGGATGGTATCAAAAAGTTTTATAATGAAAGGAAAGTTTTTTTTGCAGGAGAGAATGTTATGAATACGAATATTTCTGATATCGCCAAAAGTTACGAGGATTTTATTCGTAATCAAATGGCTCAAATTGGTTTAGATCTTCATGCTTCAAATCCTGAAGATGAAGAGTTGGTACGGCGTGCTGCATTTTTGGCTCGTCACAACTATGTGAAAATTAGTGCTTATAGTGAAGAACGGAATGTCATTTCGTTTGTTGTACAAGATGCGACTCCTACGAATGTTACATTTCATATAAATGCTGGCAATCTTTCTTGTGATTGCCCAAAAGAACATTGGTGCCGTCATAAGCTGGCGGCTTTGTTTGTTCTATATCAATATATTGATTCTTTAGCAACATGGCTTGAAAGTTTTCGTTCGAAAAAGGCTACGCAGATGAATTTGTTGAAAGATGAGCGCTCACCAGAAGCATGGTTGCGTCTTGTGCAAAATGTCTATAAAACCAATTTATACAATCAGCCTGTGTTAAATCCATATCTGGTTGAAAGCATTTTCGCAGATATGGAACGGCAAATTTTCCAACATACACCTCTTGAGCGTGAATGGCAAAGTTTGTATAAACTATTTACTCATTTAGCGCTACTATCTCATACATGGAAGCATTTGAAGCCGACAACGGAATCTTATAAGACCTATTTCAATAATTTTATCGAACATGAAGCCGAGAAAGTGAAAGAACATATTCGATTAACCTCTTCGAAATCACGTCTTTTTGCGACAGATCCTTTTTATGATACATTGCAAAAAATGGTTAATTATTTTCTTTTGCACCAAAGCGGCTATTTTGAGCAACGTTTATACATTTACACATTTTTCTGGGAATCAATGTTCAATGAAAAGTCTCGCCGTGAATCAGAACTAGCTTCAATCAAAAATGATCGTCATATTGCAGATGATGTTAAAATTGCAAGCATCGAATCCATGTTTTTTATTATGCTGAAAAAATATGATGAACTTGAACAAGAGTTAGCTGATATCAATGACCCAGATATGTTAATTTGGATGGATTTGGCGCATTTTGCAGATCGAAATGAAGATGACAAGGCTCTTTCAATGATTATCCGTGCAATGCTACCTTGTTTAGATTCTTTTATCAACACATGGCTATCCACTCGATATCGTTCAGCCTTTGTGAGCGCTTTCAATAAACTATGTTCGAAAATCGATCTTAATGACGAGGAAGCGGAAGTTTTATTTTCATCCTCCGGTATGTATGGCATGCAACCTTATTCACTGTTTTTAATAGAAAGAGGACGTTATATGGAATGGACTGCCCTTCACCATCGCTTCCCTTCTTCACTCGCCTATTTAGAGCTTTGTGGATTAAAAACCGTATTAGAAGAAAAACCGGATGCCCTTTTACCGTTATATCATGCACTTGCTATGTCCGAACTCAATCAAAAATCAAGACAGCATTATAAACAAGCTGTACGTGTTTGGAAAAAAATGAAGACGGCTGCTAAAAAGAGTGGGAAAAATGAATTTTGGAATAATTATGTCGATCAAACTCGGCAACAATATAAACGTCTTCGTGCATTACAAGAAGAAATTGAGAAAGGAAACTTGATGCTATGACAATCAATGCAAAAGTACCCGACACCTTTTTGAAGTCAATCCTACTCGATATCGAAACTGAAACGGGACAATCCTTTTCTTTGCAAGCACATGAGCAAAGTGGCGAACCCATGCTTGTGAATGAATGGCTCTCATTTCTCTTCTTTCAATATGAGCCAGCTTTTTATGGTTTAACGGCAAATCATTCGTCTCACCATATTTCTCTAACTCCACTTGAAATGGTCGAGTTGTTTTCAAAGGATCAAAAGCATCCATTTATTACTTATGTGGGAATAGATGAAAATTCAAGCCATTGGCTAGAGGCTGCTTCAAATGCTTCTACATATTGGTATAGTGAAGATTTATGGAATGATATTACTGTTGGTAAAGATGATTTTACGCTAGACTTGCCAATTGATGATCAAACAAAAAAACTTCTTCAAATGGCATTAACACAAAAGTTAATTGAAGCAGGCTTAACAATTAGTGACCTTCCTTCATTACTACCTTTCTTCCGCAATGGCGGATGGCCAATTAAATCAAAAACAGTAGATGATGAAATTTACGTTGGATTACGCCTTCGGGAACCAGCAGAAGATAGCGATGAATGGATTCTTGAAACAGTAATCCGAAATAAGAAAAGCGTAAACTTTTGGGCTCCTCCTATGCGAAAACGTACACTACAAATTGAACATGCACTACCAGATAAATGGAAGCACCATTCCACTGGTATTAAAAATTTACAACAACAAATGGTTGAATTATTGCATACACAAGATTATATGCAAAATATCGATTCAAATAACTTCCTTTCAATGCATTTAAAAGATCCAGATGTACGTGAATTTTTGCGTGCAGATTTTGCACGTTTGCAAGCGCTTGGCTTTGAAATTGTCCTTCCTGCATGGCTTAAGGATTTAAAAGATTCTCGCATAAAAGTTCGTGCTAGTGCGGGTACAGCATCAAATTATAAATCTGCAGCGGGGCTCCAAGAAATTTTGACATTCGACTGGAAGCTTTCTTTAAATGGACAAGATATTCCTATTGAAGAATTCCAAAAAATGGTCAATGATAATCGTGAATTTATCCGTGCAGGTACGGAATGGGTACGTGTAGATGCTGCATGGATGCAAGAAATCCGCAAATTAATGGATAAAGCAGAAAATGAAAATTGGACCGTTCGTGATTTATTATTCCAAGAGTTGCCGGAAGAACTAATTATCCCTGACGAAGAAGAGGATGACGAAAATCGTGATGATCCATTCTTCCAATTTGAGATGCAAAAATCATTGCGTGATTATGTACAAAAATTGGTCGATAAAAAAGGGCTGCCCCCTGTACAAGTTTCTGATCGCTTACAAGCAACTTTGCGCCCTTATCAACAAGAGGGGTTTGAATGGCTTGTCTTTATGCGTGAACAAAACTTTGGAGCTTGTCTGGCCGACGATATGGGGCTTGGGAAAACAGTTCAGCTAATTTCTTATTTACTACATGTTTATGATCAAGAAACAGATGCACAACCAACTTTAATCATCTGCCCAACTTCTGTACTTGGTAACTGGCAAAAAGAATTAGAACGTTTTGCCCCGTCTTTAAAAGTTTATTTGCACTATGGTTCTAATCGTTTAAAAGATTCAGCTTTTGATGCTTACATCGATAAGGAAAAACCTCAAGTTATGTTGTCTACTTATGGAACGATTACGCAAGATGTTGAAATGCTTGAAAATCGCAATTGGGCAAATATTACACTTGATGAAGCACAAAATATTAAAAACATGCATACGAAGCAATCGAAAGCGATTCGTAAATTACATGGCGGGCATCATATTGCGTTAACCGGTACACCTGTAGAAAATCGTTTATCTGAGTTATGGGCAATTTTTGACTTTAGCTATAGAGGCTATCTTGGTAGTTTCTCTCGTTTTCAAGAAGAATTTATCGCACCAATTGAACGTGATGAATCAGAAAATCATAAGAACCGTCTACGTAAGAAGATTCAACCTTTCTTATTGCGTCGTACGAAGCAAGACCCTGCGCTTATGCTTAATCTTCCCGATAAACTGGAGCAACGCGAATATTGCCCGCTTACAGAGGAACAAGCTGTTTTATATGAAAGCTTTATCCAAGAAACAATGCATAAACTAGAGACATTATCTGGCTTTGAGCGAAAAGGTCTGATTTTGAAAATGCTTAGTAAGTTAAAACAACTGTGTAATCACCCTGCCCTTTATTTGAAGGAACCATTTGAAAATGCTGAAGATATGTTAAGTCGTTCTGAAAAGCTAGATCGTATCGTGACACTTGCTGCTGATATTGCGAATAATCAGGAGCAATGCTTAATCTTCACACAATATATTGGCATGGGGCATCTATTACAACACTGCCTATCTGAGCTATATGATATTGATGTGCCATTTTTAACAGGTAGTATGCCAAAGCAACAGCGTGACTATTTCGTGGAGTCTTTCCAAAATGGAGAGTTTCCGATTTTCATCCTGTCTTTAAAAGCCGGAGGTACCGGTCTGAATTTAACAGCAGCAAATCATGTTCTTCATGCTGATCGTTGGTGGAATCCGGCTGTTGAAAACCAAGCTACAGACCGTGCGTATCGAATTGGTCAAACACAATTTGTACATGTTCATAAGTTCATCACAACCGGTACCGTAGAGGAGAAGATTGATACATTACTTACTGAAAAACAAGCATTGTCTGAAGACCTAATACAATCTAGTCAATGGATTACTGAATTAAAAGACGAAGAAATTATGGATTTACTGTCATTTAGTTTTTAGTTTGAGTTGAAAAACAATCTACTATTTTTCTGCTAAGCACCCCTGCTAAACGTGAAGGCCGGGGTGCTAATTTTATCGCTTCAACTATTTTTAAGGACTTATTAGGAGACCCTTTATCTATTTTTTGATTCTGTGAGCGCCCCTATATGATGGACGCCTATATGTACAGATAAAGCCATGCTACGATGACTTCATCCGCTGTCTTCCCCATTGACAGTTTTTAAAACGCTTTTCAAACTTCGTATAGAAATTCCCCACAAATTTCTATTCTCTTTTACAATTTAACAACCTTAACTATTTAATTATTTTCTTCGTTATGTATGCTGTACACAACGAATCTTATTCATACAGCTATTTTGAATTGTTCCAATGGATGATCGTTTGGTTGATTTTATTTGGATCAATTCATCAAACCTATTGGTGCGGTCTTTCCAATAGGACTGCTGTTATCAACTAAATTTCGGCGTAATTGCGTCTGGATTTTGAATTAATTACTTTCAAAATCTGTGACGTTTGCCTGAGGCTTTAACTTCTTTCAACTGCGGAAAGAAATTAAACCATTGGTAATCCTTCTGTTTCTTCTTTCGGTAGTACAAAGCCTGTTGGTACTGCTTGCGTTTGCCCTGACGCTGTTTGAGCAATTGGCGGATTCATTTTTTCTGATTGATTTGATTGTCTTTGGAACGTTTTTCCTTCGCGCTCTTTTAGAGCTAAGAAACGTACTTCATCTGCAACCACTTCAACAACATAAACTCTTTTTCCGTCATCACGTTCATAGGATCTTGATTGCAGTCGGCCACCAACCCCAATTAATGAGCCTTTACCACAATATTTCACCACATTTGTAGCGAGTTTGCCCCAAACAGAACATGATACAAAATCTGCATCTACGTCACCATTTGCATTTTTAAAATTCCGATTGATCGCAATGATAAAATTTGTTTGTACTCTCCCTTCTGAAAGTTGTCGTAATTCAGGATCTTTTGTAATCCTCCCTACAAGAGCAACTTGATTCAAGCCTTCACCTCCTCCCATTTGAATTATCCATATCATAATGGGATTCCAAATTTTGTGCAAAACAGCGAAATGAAGGTTTTAAGCTTGTTTGTATGTACGAAATTCAATTTTGAAAACACTCAATTTTGTACAAATAGCGTCACTGTGCATTTCCTTATTTTTTAAAAATCATGCGAAATATTTTTTTAGCTGATTTTTTAATGTTATAATTACCGTACGAAATTCGTCGAAAGATAGGTGATAAATTTCCGTGAAAACATTCAAAATGTTGTCGTTGGAATTATTGAAAGATGAACAATTAACATCATATCCGCTTACAGATGGAATTATTATTAATCAAGAAAACAGCCATAAATCCTGGATTTTAGAAATGTATATGGATCGACAATATGCATCAGATTTTGCTCCTTATTTAGGTACCGATACGATATTAACTGTCCGTGCTGTGATTTCTTATCCAGATAATGAGCCTGCTTCTTTCCGAGTCGTTGTGCAAGATATTGTACAGATGCCTGAAGAGAATTATGTTTCAGTATTATTAAAAGGCACATTAAATTCTGGTCGCCGACAGTATGCTGAACAATTGCTTTTAGAGCTTGTTGAAGAAGGATTAACTGGTAATGCATTGCTTGAAAAGTTTAAAGCAGATATGCGTACTAGACCACGCTTAAAAAATTCTGCTAATCAGAATAATTCCATCTAACTTCAGTTCAGCAATAAAAAAACGGCATACCCTAAAGGATATGCCGAGCTTTGTTATTTATTGTCATCTCTATCGTGAGGAACATAGTGACCGTTTCCTACATTATTATCTATGACTGTGTTATCAGTTGTCTGTTTGCTGGTTCCTGGCGTAATATTATTGATACCTTCTTCAACGGCTCCTGTAGCCTTGTTTACGCCACGTTCTACGGCATTAATACCACTGTTTACGCCTCTTTCAACATCAGTAACGCCATTATTAGCAGCATTATTAACACCATCGTTTGTAATACCGTTGTCAGTTACACCAGTATTGACGTTTCTATTCACGTCCTCCATTGGTGTTTCAGTACGAGTTGGTTCGATTGCCTTATTGGTATTACAACCAACTAATACAAGTGCTGAAAAAAGTAAGATCGCAGCTGACTGCTTCCACATTTTTTTATTTCCTCCTTCCACCATTAATTTAACCATCACACTGTGTGCGATTTAAAAGTAGGATGCACTGAAAAAGTGAATCTATCCTTTGATTTAAAAAATGATTTCGATTGATTTTTATGAATGTGGAGATAATAACTTTGAGTAATAAGACAACAAAAAAAGCACTCCTATCGCAGTGATTTGGAGTGCCTTATTCATTTATGCTACTTATTCTTCTTCGCTTTTTTGGTTTGGTCCAATAGCAAATAAAATATCTGCTTCGCTGACAAGTTCGCCGTCTACTGTTACTTTTCCGTGTCCTTTGCCCATTACGCCACGAAGTTTTGTGAATTCAACTTCGATTTTAAGTTGGTCACCAGGGATGACTTGACGTTTAAAACGAGCATTATCAACACCTGTTAGAAAAGCTAAGTGACCTTTGAATTTTTCGGATTTTAGCAGCGCTACACCGCCTACTTGTGCCATTGCTTCAATAATTAGTACACCTGGCATTACAGGGTAACCTGGAAAATGACCCGTGAAGAATGGTTCGTTAATGGAGACGTTTTTTAAGCCTACAGCACGTTTACCTTCTTCTACTTCTGTAATACGATCCACTAAAAGAAATGGATAACGATGTGGTAATATTTGTTGAATTTGATCTGCAGTTAACATACTATATCCCCCTATTGTAAATGTGTGAAAACCCTATTTGGATTCTACTCCATTCATAATATCCAATACATGATTCCATGTTGATGGATTTAGAACTCCAAGTGGATTTCCATCACCGATTACGCCGTACCCAATCATTGAGCCTGCGATTGCTGCAACGACAAGTAAAACAACAACAATGATGATTCTGAGCCCGATTGAAAATGAACCTGTAGAATTCCACTTTCTTTCTACGCGATCATTTGCTGTTTCTCTATTTTGTTTTGCTTCCTTACGAGTAGTTGGCTGCGGAGTCGGGTTATCAGTTCTCTGATTAGTTGAATTATTTGCCATTACTTGTTCTCCTCTACTAACAATTACTTATCTTATACCATTAACTAGCCCCATCATTTGATCGGCTAAAGTTATTGTTCTCGCATTAAATTGATATGAACGCTGTGTGCTAATAAGATCTGTCATTTCTTTTGAAATATCAACATTCGATAATTCAAGTCCACCATTTTGCATAGCCACTTGGTTTCTGTTTGCACCTTGTAAGTTTTGTAAAACTGCACCTTGTGCTACACCAAGCTGATTGAAATTTTTAGGTAAACCAATGTACGTATCTGATATATGTTCCATTAGTTGCGGCTTTTGAATCTCTGTAACACCCATTTCAATTTTAGCGCTCGTATTATCATTATACTTAACATTTAATGTTCCGTCTGCTGTCACTGAAAAGTCTTTTGCACCATCTTTTAATAAAATGGCATTACCATTGGCATCTGCAACTGGATATCCATCTGTATTCACTAGCATTGTATTGCCGTTTTTCATAGGTGAAAGGTAGAAGTCCCCTTGACGTGTATATGCTGTTTTCGTGCCGTTCTTACCATCTGGCATTAAGATATTAAAGTACTGTTTTGGTTTGGTGAATGTGAAATCCAGTGAGCGATTCGTTTGTTGAATGCCACCTTGTTTCCAGTTTGTTTGTGCCTGTGCTAGACGAGCACCTACACCAATGCGTATACCAACTGGCGATTGACGTTTTACTTTGTCTTGTTTGTCATTTTCAAATTGTTGATAGAGTAACTCGTTGAAATTCGCTTCTTTTGTTTTGTAACCATGTGTATTACTATTCGCCATGTTATTACTTATAATATCTAACTGATCTTGAAGTTGAGACATCGTATTGGCTGCAGAAATCATAGTTCGTATCATCTAGTATACCTCCTAAGTATCCAAAAAATACCTAAATCAATTACATCTCGGCATAATTGCGTCCAGATTTTGTTTTATTTTGGCCTGGGTAAAACAGGTCAGTTAGACTTAGTTGCATGGTTGTGACGTACTAGTCTTCTTTTTTTACTTTTTTAAAATCTATGACATCTGCCGAAGGTTTTACCTTCTTTCAGTGAGTGTTTGGATTCCAGCTTAACGTAAACCAAAATCTTTATTCATCTCACCACCTAAAAGAGGTGGTAGACTTCTACTGAAAGAAATTATACTTTTCCAATTTCATTTACAGCCTTGTCCATGCTTCTGTCGTATGCTTGAAGTATTTTTTGATTGGCTTCAAAGGCTCTGTAAGCTGTCATCATATCTGTCATTGTACGAGCTGCGTCGACATTTGAACGTTCGATATAACCTTGTTTCATTGAAAAGCTAACGTTGTTTACATTGTATGCAGATGGTAGGTCTTTACCATCACTTGTGTAATATAAGCCCGTATCACGTTTAGCTAGTGTATCTGGCTGTGCTGAGTAAGAAACGCCTAAACGTGCCACTTGTTTACCATTCTCGATAATAGCGCCATCTTCAGTAAGTTGGAAATCATCACTTTGTAATGTAATTTTCTTACCTTGATCTGAAAGAACATAAAATCCTTGGGCATTCACTAAGTTTCCTGCTGCATCTAATGTAAAGTTTCCATTACGAGTGTATGCTTCTCCACCTGTCGGATTTTGCAGACGATAGAAGATAGCTCCTGGTTTTCCCGTTCCCTTATCAATCGGCAGATTGCCATCTACTAAGGCAATATCTGTGGGCAACTCAGTTGCAGTAATTTGACCTTGTGAATAGTCAGGTAAAGTTTCTTGCATGTAAACACCTGTGCCAAGTGTTCCTATTTGCTTTGCTGAACTTCCTTCAAAACCATTTTGAACATCAGGAAAACCACTTTTTGTAATACGCGACATTAGCATATCTGGAAATGAGCGAATCGTCGATTGATCTGCTTTATATCCAGGTGTATTTGCATTTGCAATATTGTTTGATAAAAGTTCTGTGCGACGTTGTTCAGTAATCATGCCTGAAGCAACTGTATAAAATCCACGAAACATCGATTTCACCCTTTCAATAAAAAATGTAATTAGTTTTTGATAAAGTAACTTTTTATTAATTTTTAGATAGAGAATTGGTTGCAAAAAGTATTTTTCAAAATTTTTATTACTTATTTTATTTCGGCTATTATTTCCGACGTTTTGGTACTCTATCGATATTTTCTAGCATAATGCCAGTTCCTTCAGCTACACAGTTCATTGGATTTTCTGCGATAAATACAGGTACTTTTAGTTCTTCTGTTAATAAATGATCTAAGCCATGTAATAACGCGCCGCCACCTGTAACCATTACTCCACGATCAATAATATCTGCAGATAGCTCTGGTGGCGTTTTTTCAAGTACGTTTTTAGCAGATTGTACGATTAAAGAAACAGATTCATGTAATGCTTTTTCTATTTCGTGAGAATGAATTTCGATTGTTCTTGGTAGACCAGACACTAAATCACGACCACGAATTTCCATTCCCTCATCTCTGCCTTCAGGATATACTGTACCAATTGTAGTTTTAATATTTTCAGAAGTACGTTCCCCAATTAATAGCTTGTACTCTTTTTTTATATATTGGAGGATATCATTATCAAAAACATCTCCAGCAACTTTAATGGATTCAGATGTTACGATATCGCCCATTGAAAGTACAGCAACATCGGTTGTTCCACCACCGATATCAATCACCATATTCCCGCTTGGTTGGAAAATATCCATACCTGCGCCAATTGCTGCTACTTTTGGTTCTTCTTCTAAGTATACATTGCGACCACCTGATTTTTCGGCTGCTTCACGAATCGCTTTTTGTTCAACACTTGTAATATTTGTAGGACAACAAATCAAAATTCGAGGCTTAGCCATAAAACCTGATATATTTAACTTATTGATAAAATAACTTAACATTGATTCTGTTACGTCAAAATCAGCGATTACGCCATCTTTTAATGGACGAATAGCAATAATATTACCGGGTGTTCTACCGACCATTTTGCGTGCTTCTTCACCAACGGCTAATACTTTCTTCGTATTTTTGTCGATTGCAACAACGGATGGCTCGTTTAATACGATGCCTTTGCCCTTTAAATGAATAAGTACATTCGCTGTTCCTAAATCGATTCCTATATCTTTAGAAAACATGTTGTTTCCCCTTTCCTCATATCTCAATAATCGTCATAAAATATATATATGTATCTAGAATATTTTAACATAGCAACGAGTTAATTACATCTAATTATTTCAATGAGACCTAGGCAAATTAGGTCATTAAACGTGACTTTACACACAATACTTTTATCATTATTATTCCTTATTATTTACTCTTATTTGCTCTTTTAAACTAAGGATTTGAGTTATTAATCTTTCAATTCATTCTTTTAAAATAAAAGATAGAAAAAGACACCCTCGCTAATCATAATGCGAAGGTGTCTTTTTTTCTGCATTGCGTGTTAGCCATTTCTGGCGCGTTGCTTCTCCACCTCGAATATGACGGATGGATTTGTGATAAGCTAAAATTTCGCTTACCTCTTTCGCTAATTCCTCATTTACCTGAGATAACCTCTCGGTGAGATCCTTATGAATGGTACTCTTAGAGTAACCTGTCTTTTGAGCTAAGGCTCTCACAGTTTGTTGCGAATCTTTAAGCATAAAACCAAGTTTTAGACATCGATTGCGAATATGTTCGTGCACATTCTCTTCCTTTCCACAATGTACGAACGTTTCTTCACATTATGTCTAAAACCTTTTGCTTAGAACCTTGATGCGAGAATTATCTAAAATGCAAGTAAACTTTTTGGATTGATGTGTTTACCTTCTTGCATTACTTCAAAATAAAGATGTGTACCAGCTGTTGGATTAAATTCATTTGAGATAGCTTTTCCAAGTTTTTGACCTTGGTCTACTTTATCCCCTTTTTTAACAGTAATTTCACCAACAGAGCTGTATTTCGTTGTCATACCATTAGCATGAGATATAGTAATCTCGTTCCCAACGAATGGATCATTCTTTACTTCTTCAACTGTTCCACTAAGTGCAGCAAGAACATCGAAACTTTCACCTTTTACTGCAATGGCAATGCCATCACTTGTAGTGAAGGTTTGGTTGAATACGAGTAATGCACCTTCTCTAGATTCTTCACTCGCTTCAACATCATAATAGTCCTGTAATACTTTTGCATCTTTTAAGAGTGCTTCTTTAAATGGATACTTCAATGATTCTGCAGTTGCGTTTGTTTCAACAGACGGACTGGTTGGACTATTAGTAGCTGTTAAATTACTAGTACCTGTCTCTTTAGGCGAGTTCGTAAATGCCGAGTATCCCCAAACACCTGCAACTAAAAGAATTGAAAAACTTGCGTAAATTACTGGCCAGAACCAGCGTTGTTTTGTAACATTTGATTTTTGTGGAGTAGGTTTTTGTTTATTTTCCTCTCTCATTTTCATCACCTCATTTGCTATTGTTGTCAATAGCTTGAGAGTTTAAACATAGAGAAGAAGATTTTTTTAATTTTTCTATTTTTACTTGTTGATAGAAATGTTGTAAGATTTCTTTCGCATTAGCCCCCTTTTCTGCGAGTGCCGTTGCACCGTATTGGCTCATTCCTACACCATGACCATATCCTGTTGTTTTTACTTGTATTATTTTCTTTTTAGCATCCCATATAATAGTGAAATCTGTAGATGCTAGTTGAAGCTTTTCTCGTACTTCTCTACCTGACCAATGAAAGTCTCCTGTTTTAATTGTTTCAACTCTTCCTGAATTATTACGATAGATTTTAACATTTTGTATTTGTGCTATTGTCCATTGTTGATTGAATATTGCATTCCACTGTTGTAACGTAAAGCTGTAGCTCGTGTGATATCTTGGAGATTTTTTTTCATTCGATGGGACAGAAACAGATTGTAGATATGGAATTGTTTGTCCACTATAGCTTTTTGCACTTTCAGTTTGTCCATTACTCGTTGAAAAGAACATAGCTGTGATAAGTTCATCTTTGTAAACTAATACTTGTCCTTTTGTTGCTTGTACAGCTTTACGAATTTTATTTTCATTTTTCTTAAAGCTTATACCCCAGTCTTTTTTTCTTTGTTCCTCGTCCGCAAAGGCCTGAGCCGAAACATTTGGCTCTATGGCATTTTCGCCAAAATTCGTACGTTTTAAGGCGAATGTACGTGAAGCAATAGATTGTGCTTTAAGAGCTTCTAAATCGAAGGAAACGGGCATTTCAGCAGCGACAACCCCAACAATATACTCTTCAAGCGGGTACTTTTTATCTTCTCCTTGAATTGAAATTTGGATATCACACTCTTCATCCTTTGACTTTTTTTCCTGTGGCTGTTTTACTGCGGTATCTGAAGTGGGCACTACTTTTGATTCCTTGTACTTCGTAACAAATGTTGGCAATGTGAATAAGACGACAATAATAAGTAGAATATAGAGATGTATTTTTTTCATATTCAAGAATATGTAAGGAAATCGGTATTTATGCTTTATAGGAACAGTCCTTTTCTATAAATTTTAAAAATTTTTGTAAATAAAAACCCATTGCATACATAAGTATGTAATGGGTTAAATTTATTATAAACATTAAAGTTTATCATTAGTTTGTTTGAAGCTCTTTTTCGAATACTTCTTCAGAAGAGATACGTTCGATATCAGCACCTAAAGCTGCTAATTTATTATGGAAATTGACATATCCTCTGTCTAGATGTTTAAGTTCAGAAACGCGTGTAATTCCCTCTGCAACTAATCCAGCAAGAATTAGTGCAGCTGCTGCACGTAAATCAGTTGCAGCGACTTCTGCACCTTGCAATTTGCAAGGGCCATCAATAATAACAGAGCGTCCATCGATTTTTGCATTGGCATTCATGCGTCGAAACTCTTCAACATGCATAAAACGATTTTCAAACACTGTCTCTGTTATCACACTTGCACCCTGAGCTACAAGCATTAAAGACATCATTTGAGATTGCATATCGGTCGGGAATCCGGGATGTGGCATTGTTTTGACGTCTACTGCTTTTAAAGGATGAGTTGCACGAATACGTAAGCCGGCATCTTCTTCTTCGATCTCAACACCCATTTCACGCATTTTAGCAATAAGAGCTGTCATATGTTCAGGTACAGCATTTTCAATTAAGACATTTCCACCTGTAATTGCCGCTGCAACCATAAATGTCCCCGCTTCAATTCGATCAGGAATAATTGAATGTGTTGTGCCATATAATTTCTCAACACCTTCAACACGAATGGTATCAGTTCCAGCACCAACAACTTTACCGCCCATTTCGTTAATGAAGTTTGCTAAATCCACAATTTCAGGTTCTTTTGCAGCATTTTCAATAATTGTTGTACCTTCTGCCAGAGCAGCACCTGTAAGAATGTTTTCTGTAGCTCCAACACTTGGGAAATCCAGATAAATTTTAGCACCTTTCAATCGACCTTCAGTTGATGCTTCTACATAACCATGGCCTGTAGAAATTTTCGCTCCCATTAACTCAAAGCCTTTTAAATGTTGGTCAATTGGTCTAGAGCCAATTGCACACCCACCAGGCATGGCAACACGTGCATAACCATTTCGTGCTAAAAGTGGCCCCATTACTAAAATGGATGCACGCATTTTACGTACATATTCAAATTGAGCTTCAGATGATAATTGTCCAGATGCATCAATTTCGACAATATTTTCTTCAGCGGAGAATGTTAAATGTACGTTTAAACTTTTTAACACCTCGTCTATCGTATATACATCTGCCAAGTTCGGCACGTTTTTTATTGTATTTTTTCCTTCAGACGCTAATAATGATGCTGCAAGAACTGGTAGAACTGCATTTTTTGCTCCTTCTACTTTTACATTTCCGTGTAAAACCTTGCCGCCTTTTACAACAATTTTCTCCACAATATGTCCCTCCGAACTTATTCTAAATTAAATCTTTTATATTTCAGTCCATAAAATTCATGTATTTATTCATTCAATGCCAATAATTAGTAACAAAGCAACTTACATAATACCTTTTTTTCATGATGTTGACAAGAACCGATTACACTATTTTAGTTTTCTACGAATAAATAACTATAGTAATACTATATTACGTCAAAATGCTAGAAATGTGTTATAAAATTTCCATTTCTATTCGCTAACATAGGTACCCAAGCTTTGAGGAAAATAAACAAGTTTCAACAAATTATTTCCTGGGTAATGGTTACTCTATATGCAAAAGAAATAATGTAAAACATTTAATGCAAATGATTTAAATAATGACTAAAAGCACATATCTCTATTGTAATATAAATCGTGCTTAAGTGCTGAACAATATACTAACGTTTGTACAATAAGTTTGTGCCATTATTTCTTTTGCATACAGAATACATTTAATTAAATAAAAATGGTAATTGTCTTGACCAAGTTGAAATTGTAATAAAGAAATTTGACACCGTTGATCCAATTGCAATACTCAATAAAATAAATAAAAGTTGAATTTGAAAAACATGGTTTTTCTTGAAAACCTTTTCATAAATTAATGACTGTAAAGCATAAAACGTTATTCCTATGAAGAAAATATGAGAAATAATACCAATCAGTGCGTTTTGTCCAATTAAAGATGATACTGAATCCATGCTTTCCCTCCATTTTCACTTTTAAAAAGCGAGCAGAAAAACAATTCTGCTCGCTTTAAAATTAACCTATTGCTTAGATGTTACCCTCTTTAACGTTGATACGATTCATCGCGCGTTTTAAAGATAATTCAGCACGTTTGAAATCAATGTCATCTTGCTTATTTTGAAGTCTTTGTTCAGCACGCTTAACAGCTTCTTTTGCACGAGCAAGATCGATTGAATCAGCTCGTTCTGCTGAAGGAGTTAAGATTGTAACTTTGTCAGAACGAATTTCAACAAAGCCACCACTTACTGCAACTATATCAGTTTTGTTGTTGTCTTTTTTAAGACGAACAGCGCTTACTGTTAAAGGAGCAACTGTTGGAATATGACCAGGCAGAATACCCATTTCACCAGTTACAGTTTTTACAATAACCATGCTAACTTCTGAATCGTATACTGGACCGTCAGGAGTGACAATGTTGACTACAGTTGTCTTCATATTTTTTCCTCCTAGTCCTTAGTATTAAAGTTCTACGCCCATTTCTTTTGCTTTAGCAACAACTTCTTCGATTGTACCTACAAGACGGAATGCATCTTCTGGTAATTTATCGTATTTACCTTCAAGGATTTCTTTGAAGCCACGTACTGTATCTTTTACATGAACATAAGAACCTTTTTGACCAGTAAATTGTTCAGCAACATGGAAGTTTTGTGATAAGTAGAATTGGACACGACGAGCACGACCTACTACCAATTTATCTTCATCAGATAATTCATCCATACCTAAGATAGCGATGATATCTTGTAATTCGTGGTAGCGTTGTAATGTAGCTTGTACTTGACGAGCAACTTCGTAGTGTTCTTTACCCACGATTTCAGGTGATAAAGCACGAGAAGTTGAAGCCAATGGGTCAACTGCTGGGTAGATACCCATTTCAGAAAGTTTACGTTCAAGGTTAGTTGTAGCGTCTAAGTGAGCAAACGTTGTAGCCGGAGCCGGGTCAGTGTAGTCATCGGCTGGTACATAAACTGCTTGGATAGATGTTACAGAACCTTTGTTTGTTGAAGTGATACGTTCTTGTAATTTACCCATTTCAGTAGCAAGTGTTGGTTGGTAACCTACGGCAGAAGGCATACGACCTAGTAACGCAGATAC
Organism: Rummeliibacillus pycnus; assembly: GCF_044359855.1. GTDB lineage: Bacteria > Bacillota > Bacilli > Bacillales_A > Planococcaceae > Rummeliibacillus > Rummeliibacillus pycnus_A. The sequence continues at coordinate 3,037,146 of NZ_CP132291.1, read as the reverse complement.
TTCAGAACCTGCTTGAGTGAAACGGAAAATGTTATCGATGAATAATAGAACGTCTTGTCCCATTTCATCACGGAAGTATTCAGCCATTGTAAGACCAGATAATGCTACACGCATACGAGCACCTGGTGGCTCATTCATTTGACCGAATACCATTGCTGTTTTTGCAATAACGCCTGAATCGCTCATTTCATAGAATAGGTCGTTACCTTCACGAGTACGTTCACCTACACCAGAGAATACGGAAATACCACCGTGTCCTTGAGCGATGTTGTTGATTAATTCTTGGATTAAAACGGTTTTACCTACACCGGCACCACCGAATAGTCCGACTTTACCACCTTTGATATATGGTGCTAATAAGTCTACTACTTTAATACCAGTTTCAAGTACTTCAACATTTGTTGAAAGTTCTTCGAAAGTAGGAGCTTCACGGTGAATTGGGTCACGGCGAGCTTCTGCTGGGATTGGATCTGCTAAGTCGATTGTATCACCTAATACGTTGAATACACGACCTAATGTTACTTCACCGACTGGTACTGAGATTGCAGCACCTTTGTCAGTTACTACTGAGCCACGTTGTAAGCCATCTGTTGATGACATTGCGATGGTACGAACAGCGTTATCGCCTAAGTGAAGAGCTACTTCTAAAGTAAGTGTTACAGCGTCTTCGTTAGGACGTTTGATTTCTACAGTTAGCGCGTTGTTGATTTCTGGTAATGTGTTGTTATCGAACTGTACATCGACAACTGGACCCATTACTTGAAGAACGTGTCCTGTGTTCATACTTGTATTTCCCTCCTATCAAACTAATTACGGAAAGGTTAGGGAGAGGCCTATTCTAAGGCCGCAGCTCCACCAACGATTTCGGTAATTTCTTGTGTAATAGCCGCTTGACGTGCACGGTTATACAGAATTGTTAAATCATTAATTAAGTCATGAGCGTTATCTGTAGCGCTCTTCATTGCTGTCATACGCGCAGCATGTTCACTCGCTTTACCGTCTAGTAACGCACCATAAATCAAGCTTTCCGCATATTGTGGTAACAATACTTCTAGAATTTCTTCGCCTGATGGCTCGAATTCATAAGAAGCAGTTGTAGCGCTTGTCGGAGTAATATCAGTAATTGGAAGTACTTTTTTCTCCGTTGGTTCGTTAGAAATTGCACTGATAAAGTGACTATAGTACATATAAAGTTCATCATAAGTACCGTCTGTGAACATACCAACAGCTTTACGAGCAATTTGTTTAATATCTGCAAATGAAGGTTGGTCAGGTAAACCAATTTCTTCTTCAACTACGTTATAGCCTTGTTTTTTAAAGAAATCACGAACGACACGACCAACTGCAAAAATAACGACGTCATCTTTTGTTTGGTTGCGACTTGCTATTGCATCTAGTGCTGTACGAATAACATTAGAATTGTATGCACCTGCTAAACCACGATCAGAAGCGATTACTAGGTAAGCAGATTTTTTTACAGGACGAGAGATTAACATCGGATGTGCACCGTCTGGAGTTCCTGCTGCGATTGCTGCAACAACATCTTGAATTTTACTCATATATGGAACGTATGCTTTAGCGTTAGCTTCTGCACGTGCCATTTTCGAAGATGACACGAGCTGCATTGCGTTCGTAATTTTACTAGTACTAGTTGTAGATTTAATACGTTGTTTTACTTCGCGTAATGATGCCACTGGTATTTCACCACCTTACCGTTTTATTTTAAAATTCACAAAACTATGCAATCTTACTCAGCTGAAGCTGCGAAAGTTTTTTTGAATGCATTGATTGTTGAAGCCATATCTTCATCAGATGGAAGGCCTTTAGTAGTGCGAATTTGATTTAAAACGCCGGCGCCTTTTTCGTCGTTAGCATCTAACCAAGCATATAATTCTAGTTCGAAACGAACGATGTCTTGAACTGGAATATCATCTAAGAATCCTTTAGTCAATGCATAAAGAATTACAACTTGTTTTTCAACTTTAATTGGCTTATTAAGATCTTGTTTAAGTACTTCTACAGTACGTTTACCACGTTCAAGTTTTGCTTTAGTAGCAGCATCAAGGTCAGAACCGAATGCAGCGAATGCTTCAAGTTCACGGTATGCAGCTAAGTCAAGACGTAGTGTACCTGCAACTTTTTTCATTGCTTTGATTTGAGCTGAACCACCAACACGTGATACAGAAAGACCTGCGTTGATCGCTGGACGAACACCTGAGTTGAATAAGTCAGATTGTAAGAAGATTTGTCCATCAGTGATTGAAATTACGTTTGTTGGAATGTAAGCACCGATATCGCCTGCTTGAGTTTCAACGAAAGGAAGAGCAGTGATTGAACCGCCACCGTAAGATTCGTTCAATTTAGCAGCACGTTCAAGTAAACGACTGTGTAGGTAGAATACATCACCAGGGTAAGCTTCACGACCTGGAGGACGGCGTAATAATAATGAAAGTTCACGATAAGCTGCTGCTTGTTTAGAAAGATCATCATATACGATTAATACGTCTTTACCTTGTAGCATTAATTCTTCACCCATTGATACACCAGCATAAGGAGCTAAGTATAATAATGGAGCTGGAGAAGATGCAGATGCAGTAATAACGATTGTGTATTCTAAAGCACCGTGTTTACGTAAAGTTTCAACTAAACTACGTACAGTTGATTCTTTTTGACCGATTGCAACATAGATACATGTTACGTTTTGGTCAGCTTGGTTTAAGATTGTATCGACTGCAACAGATGTTTTACCTGTTTGACGGTCACCGATGATTAATTCACGTTGACCACGACCGATTGGAACTAAAGCATCAATTGCTTTAATACCTGTTTGTAGTGGTTCGTCAACTGATTTACGAGCCATTACACCGAAAGCAGGACTTTCGATAGGACGAGTTTTAGTAGTATTGATTGGACCTAGTCCATCAACAGGTAAACCTAGTGGGTTTACAACACGACCAATTAGTTCTTCACCAACTGGAACTTCCATAATACGACCTGTACGACGAACTTCATCGCCTTCTTTGATGCCTTTAGCTGGGCCTAGGATAACGATACCAACGTTATTTTCTTCTAGGTTTTGAGCCATACCAAGAACACCAGTAGAGAATTCTAATAATTCTCCAGCCATGACGTTGTTCAGGCCGTGAGCACGAGCGATACCATCACCAACAGTGATGATTGTACCAACTTCGCTAACTTGCATTTCAGACTGGTAATTTTCCATCTGTTTTTTAATAAGTCCACTGATTTCTTCAGCTTTGATGCCCACGTTTGTCACCTCTCAAATGATTATTGGATTAACCGATTAATTCACGTTTTAAGCCAGCAAGTTTTGTTGCGACAGAGTTATCGTAAATTTGGTTTCCGATTTGAACTCGAATACCACCAAGTAGCGATGCATCGATTTCGTTAGTAATATGAAGCGCATTTTTTCCTACTTTTTGAGCAAATGCAGTAGAAATGCGTTGTTTTTCTTCCTCAGCAAGTGTACGAGTTGAGAATACAACTGCATCTGCAACACCTTGAGCATCGTTAGCTTGAGCTACGAACGCATCAATTACACTTACCACTTCGTGAATACGTTTTTTATCAACTAAAAGTTTTAAAGCGTTCACGATGATTGGTTGTACAGAAGTAAATAACTCAGAAAGCATTTCTTTCTTTTTGTCAGTTTCGATTTTTGGAGAATCAAGTAATTGGAATAATTCATTGGTTTCTTCAAAAGCGATTTTTACTTCACGTAAATCTTCTGTTACTTCTTTTAGAAGATTATGTTCTTGTGCTAATTGAAACAATGCCTTAGCATAGCGATTCGCTGCAGTCGATTGACTCATCGAGTTTCCCCTGCCTTCGCAATCGTTTCTTCAATTAGAGTACGATTATCTTCTTCTGAGACTTCTTTGTTAAGTACTTTAGAAGCTGCAAGGATAGATAGTGAAACCACTTCTTCACGAACAGCGGCAATTGCTTTTTCTTTTTCAGTCTCGATATCACGTTTAGCAGATTCTTGTAAACGTACAGCTTCGTTACGAGCTGCTGAAACAATCTCTTCTTTTTGAAGATCAGCTTGTTTCTTAGCGTTTTCAACAATCGCTTGCGCTTCAACACGAGCTTCTTTAAGAAGGCTACGTTGTTCTTCTAATAATTGTTTAGTTTCTTGACGGCTTTGTTCAGCTGCGTCTAAGTCACTAGCAACTTGTTCTTCACGTTGTTGCATAATTCCCATCAAAGGACCCCATGCGAACTTTTTCAAAAGAAGCATTAGGACGATGAAAACTATTAAAGTAACAAGGATATCTCCCCAGTTTACTCCAGTGTGAACTGCTTCACCTAGTGATAGATAGTCTAAAAACACGATTGTTTCACTCCCTTCAAGAGCTTAGAGTTCAAATCATTTATGATTGGAATCTTAGTAAGATATAAATTCTAAAGGAATTTTGCCCCTAAATTTTAAAGGCAATAAAGGAATGGCGAAGGATTCCTTAGATGAAATTTTCTTCGCCATTTTCATAAAACAATTAAGACGATTATTTGTTCATTACGATGAACGCAATAACTACTGCGATGATTGGAAGGGCTTCAACTAAAGCTACCCCTACGAACATAGTTGTTTGTAAAAGACCTTTTAATTCTGGTTGACGAGCGATCCCTTCTACAGTACGACCTACGATAAGACCGTTACCAATACCTGCACCCAGTGCACCTAAACCAACTGCGATTGCTGCTGCTATTAAACCCATTTGAAATTTTCCTCCTTAGAAATTGTAATTTTGTTTGGTTGTCAGTTGTCTTGCATAATATACTAGACAAATTTATACTTAATGGTCATCGCTCACTTTGTGAGACATGTAAACCATTGTTAACATAACGAAAATAAATGCTTGGATTGACCCAACAAAGATCGAGAATCCTTGCCATAGCAATGCTGGAATAAATGCTGCTACGAAGCCTAATCCAGCCCACTTAGTACCTAAACCTGCAAGTAAACCTAAAAGAATTTCACCTGCAAAAATATTACCATATAGTCGTAGACCTAAAGTTAATGTATTTGCAAACTCTTCGATGATTTTAATCGGGAATAAAAACGCCATTGGTTGTCCAAATCCACGGAAATAATTTTTGAAACCACGTTGTTTTACACCGTAATAGTTAGTTAATACTAAAATCATAACTGCAAGAGTCATTGTAATGGTAGGATCTGCTGTTGGTGATTTCCACCATAGTTCTCCATTCACTTGAACAGATAACGGAAGACCAAGCATGTTCGCAACGAAGATGAACATGATAAGTGTAATTCCAAGTACATGGAATTTACCTCCTGTTTTCCAATCCATATTGTTCCCTATGATTCCCTTTACGAAGTCCATAACCCACTCCATAAAGTTTTGCATACCTGTTGGTTTTAACTTCATATTTCTAGTTGAAATGAAAGCAATTAAGAAAACAATAACAGCTGTAACCAGCAATACTAGAATAGTTGCCGGGTTAAATCCTAAGCCCAAAAACTCAAAATGCGGATTTTCATGTTGCACTGTGCATTCACCTCACTTTCAAATGTGCTTATTGGTTTTTACATGAAATACAATCCTGTCTACTAAAAGCAGAACGTACGGAATCATTAGCCCAATGACCACACTCACTAAGTGAAAATACTTTGGCCAAGTAATTGCTACTGCTACAGCAGCAACACCGGATGCAAAGCGAAAGCCCGATCCCATTGATGGTGCTTTTTTCCCTTCACTTAATGCTTGATCAAAACGTTCCAATCTTCGGACGAGAATCCAAAAGTTATAATGACCAAAAAGCACACCTACTGCAAGACCAGCAAATACAGTTCTAAACGATGTAAATCCCCAGCCTAACGCAAAAAATGCGAGCAAAAAAAATAGGACTTTCTTCTGCCTAGCAAAAATCTGATGCAATTCTAGCATTGGTCTTTAATCTCCTGAATCTTATTTTCGAATGATGGAAGTAATAGCTGACCACCGAATGGATGTCGGATAAGTAGTACAACACTACACGCGGGGTGGAAGCCGTTTAAACTCTCATTTGAGTTGAATCGGATCCAAATGTTGAGAGATAAGCTTTAATGATAAACCACCGCCTCATATGGACATCAAATAGACGTACAAAAACCGCTAAAATTTTACAAGAATTGACATCCACTGCAAAATTAGTAGAAACTTGATATCTAAAGAGTTTCCATTATGATTTTGAGCCATGAAACCCTTATCATTCTTACCCTTTGTAAGCATACAATAGTGAATATTTCATGTCAATTGGTTAGAGTGAAAAAGTTCACAAGTGGTACTACTTTGTCAAATTGTAGACAAATTTTGAACAAAAAAATTGAAATTGACACATTTTTGTCTAATAGACATAAAAAACTACTCTACATTTTCTCTTAATAGAATTTGTAAAGTAGTTTTTTATTTTTATCCCGCATTAACGGGCAGTAATACCTCAATCTCAAGATTGAGAGAGAAACAAAGAAGATAGGTTGGGGATAACTGCCCGTAAAAGCCCGATTGGTTCAACTAACCATCAGTGAGGGATGAAGCCCTACTGACGGAAGTTTCACTTTATATTGTTGGTAGAAATGCAAGTAAAGATTCTACGATTCTTTCAGAAGCATGTCCATCTCCATACGGATTGGAGGCATGTGCCATTTTTTCGTAAGCTTGTTTATCTTCTAGTAATTCTTTAGCAAGTTTATATATCGTGTCCTCATTCGTACCTGCTAATTTCAACGTACCAGCTTCAATGCCTTCTGGTCTTTCTGTCGTGTCTCGCAAGACAAGAACAGGTTTTCCAAGTGAAGGTGCTTCCTCTTGTACACCACCTGAATCTGTCAAAATCATATAGGATTTTGAAGCGAAATTATGGAAGTCAAATACTTCAAGTGGCTCGATTAAATGAACCTTTGTTTCGTCGCCAAGAATTTCACCCGCAATTTCACGTACAACTGGATTCAAATGTACTGGATAGACAACTTGGATATCGTCGAATTCTGCTAATAAGCGTTTAATAGCACTGAACATATGGCGCATTGGATCACCTAAGTTTTCACGTCGATGTGCTGTTAGTAAAATCATTCGATCTTGACCGATTTGGTTTAATACAGGATGTTCATAATTATCACTAACCGTAGTTTTCAATGCATCTATTGCCGTATTACCAGTGACGACGATACCCTTCTCCGCCTTATTTTCAAGAAGCAGATTTTGTTTAGCTTGTTCAGTGGGTGCAAAATGAATATCTGCCATTATCCCTGTAAGCTGACGATTCATTTCTTCTGGATAAGGTGAATACTTATTACCAGTTCGTAATCCAGCTTCTACATGTCCAATAGCAATTTGGTTGTAAAATGCAGCTAAACTTGCAACAAATGTTGTCGTCGTATCACCGTGAACAAGAATAATATCAGGTTTTGCTTCTTTTATGACAGCATCTAAGCCTTCAAGTCCTCTTGTAGTAACATCGATTAGTGTTTGACGATTCTTCATAATGTTCAAATCAAAATCAGGTGTGATTTGAAATGTTTCGAGTACTTGATCTAACATTTGTCGATGTTGCGCTGTTACTGTAACAATTGTTTCAATTTCCTCTGGATGCTTTTTAAGTTCTAATACAAGCGGAGCCATTTTAATAGCTTCAGGTCGAGTTCCGAAAACCGTCATTACTTTCCACTTTTTAGACAATTTCTACGCACCACCTAAGATTGTATTATTTTGTTCCGAATAAACGGTCACCAGCATCGCCAAGACCTGGAACAATATAACCGTGATCATTTAGTTTTTCGTCTAAAGATGCAATGAAAATATCGATATCAGGATGTTGTTCTTGAATTGCTTTTACACCTTCTGGAGCAGCAATTAAGCACATGAATTTAATATTCTTTGCACCACGTTTTTTAAGTGAGTTTATAGCTTCAATTGCTGAACCACCAGTTGCTAACATTGGGTCAACAATGATAAAATCACGTTCTTCTAAATCTGCTGGGAATTTTGCATAATATTCTACTGGTTTTAATGTTTCTGGATCACGGTATAAGCCAATATGAGCTACTTTTGCAGCAGGGATTAATTTTAATACCCCATCAACCATACCTAAACCAGCACGAAGAATTGGCACAATTGCAATCTTCTTACCACTTAATACTTTCGTTTTTGTTTTTGTAACAGGTGTTTCAATTTCGATTTCTTCAGTTGGTAAATCACGAGTGATTTCAAATGCCATAAGTGTTGCTACTTCGTCTACTAGTTCGCGAAATTCTTTTGTACCAGTGTTTATATCACGAATATATGTTAGTTTGTGTTGAATTAATGGATGGTCGAATACGTATACTTTACCCAAGGTAATCTCTCCCTATTTAATATTATCTTGCTTATTATAACAGAAAAAAAACAGACTTATGTAATTTGATTTTGCTTTTTTAAAATTACCTTAATTCGCTTCATAATTTGTTTGCTCAATTTGATATTGCGTGAGATTATTTTAAACTAATATATTACAAAAAAGCTACCTTTGCATAATTGCAAAGGTAGCTAGTCATTTGTGATTATTTTGAATAAATTGGGTGATTATCTGTTAAAACTTTCACTCGTTTAATCGCATCTTGTTTTACCGCTTCATCTTCTGGGTTTTTCAATACAGAAGAGATAATTGAAGCAACTTCTTTCATGTCTTCTTCTTTAAAGCCACGAGAAGTAATTGCTGGTGTGCCAACGCGAACACCTGAAGTGACAAATGGACTTTCTGGATCAAATGGAATAGTATTTTTATTTGCAGTAATATTCACATCATCTAATAGTTTTTCAGCAACTTTACCAGTTAGACTTAGAGAACGTACATCTAAAAGTAATAGGTGGTTATCTGTACCACCTGATACAAGTTTAATACCTTCTGCTTGTAATGCTTCGCCGAAAACTTTTGCATTTTTTACAACTTGCCCGATGTATTCTTTGAATTCAGGTTGTTGTGCTTCACCAAATGCAACAGCTTTACCTGCGATTACATGCATCAATGGACCACCTTGAATTCCAGGGAAGATAGATTTGTCAATTTTCTTACCCCATTCTTCTTTGCAAAGAATAAGACCACCACGTGGACCACGTAATGTTTTGTGAGTAGTTGATGTCACAAAGTCTGCATATGGTACAGGATTTGGATGTTCACCTGCAGCTACAAGACCAGCAATATGTGCCATATCCACCATGAAATAAGCGCCTACTTCATCAGCGATTTCGCGGAATTTAGCAAAATCAATTTTACGAGGATAAGCAGATGCACCCGCAACGATTAGTTTTGGTTTGTGCTCAATTGCTTTTTGGCGAACATCTTCGTAATCGATTACGTTGGTATCTTCTGTTACACCATATTCCACAAAGTTATATTGAACACCAGAGAAGTTTACTGGGCTACCATGTGTTAAGTGGCCACCATGAGATAGGTTCATACCTAAAACGGTATCGCCTTGTTCTAATATTGTGAAGTACACAGCCATATTTGCTTGTGCACCAGAGTGTGGTTGAACGTTTGCATATTCAGCACCAAAGATTTCTTTTAGACGATCACGTGCAATATTTTCCACAACGTCTACATGCTCGCAACCACCATAGTAACGTTTGCCAGGATAGCCTTCAGCATATTTGTTAGTTAATACAGAGCCTTGAGCTTCCAATACCGCTTTAGAAACGATATTTTCGGATGCGATTAACTCAATATTTGATTGTTGACGAGCAAATTCTTTTTCCATTGCTTCAAATACTGCTTTGTCTTGTGACGCAATGATTGACTTTTCTTGTGCTGCAAGATTTTCCATTACACCTATTCCCCCTATTTTCACTCTTTGTTATATATAGCTCTCTCGCCGCCTATTAATTTAGGGCGAGTTTTCGCAACTGTCACGACTGCATCTCCAATTTGTGAGATTGAAGTACGGACAGGAACTGCCACTTTCTTTAAATGCATACCAATCAATGTTTGACCTATGTCAATGCCTGCATGCGCTACAATTTCTTCTACTACTACTGGGTCTTTGAATTGACTATACGCATAAGTAGACATCGAGCCGCCAGCAGTTCGAACTGGAATGACAGAGACAGGCTCTAGTCGATATTGCTCTGCTACAGCTCTTTCTATAGTTAAGGCGCGATTTAAATGTTCGCAACCTTGAAACGCTAAATATATTTCATGTTTATCAGCAAAAGCTTTTAAAGGCTTATATAATGCTTCTGCAATTTCTAAGCCACCTGCTGTGCCAATTTTTTCGCCTTTTACTTCTGAAGTTGAGCAACCTACGACAAATATTTGGCCATTTCGAAAGGTAACTTGTTGTTCAAATTCTAATAGCAGCGTTTGTAGCTGTTCTTCAATTTGTTTTAAGTTCATCTCTTAAGACCTCAAATCTGATTATTATTCTTGTTCTTCTAAAGCTGTGATTTTGCTGATACGACGTTCATGACGTCCACCTTCAAAATCAGTTGATAGCCAAGTTTGAACGATTTCACGTGCTAATCCAGGACCGATTACTCGTTCCCCCATTGCTATCACATTTGAGTTATTGTGACAACGTGTTGCTTTTGCACTGAATACATCATGTACTAATGCACAACGGATACCTTTTACTTTGTTTGCAGTAATAGACATACCAATACCTGTACCGCAAATTAATATGCCACGGTCAAATTCGCCACTAGCAACTCCATTTGCAACTGGTAGTGCATAGTCTGGGTAATCTACTGAATCAGATGATTTTGGACCGAAGTCTTCATAGCTAATACCTAGTTCTTCCAATAAAGCTATAATTTCTTTTCGTAAGTTGTTACCGCCATGATCTGATGAAATTGCAATTTTCAATGGTTTCCCTCTTTTCAATTGTTCTATTCATCATCAGTTTACCACTTCTATATGTATAATGACATATTTTTCACTTAATTGCGATAGGGAAGTTTTTAAAATACGAATAATTTGTAATTTTATAGTATGATTCAGGCTTAAAACATCCAAAAACACGAATATATTTCCTCATGTACGTTTAATTAATTCGCTTTTTAATGTTTTTCGTTGTATGGATGTTAAAGAGAGAAAAGAGACTTATAGTAATTGAAGTGATGTTTACGCACTAAAAAAGTGTGGAGAATGGGACTGAACCCTTTAAATGAGACAGTCTCAAAAAAGCATCATCCAACCAGTTGTCGATAATGAATCGGCGACTGGTTGTTTAGTTTTATTTGGATTCGAGTATTGTTATAATAGGTTATATATTCTCGTACGGTTTGCTCTACAATGGCGGTTGTAGTGCGAGTTAATCCATCGAGATAGAACGTTTCTGACTTAAGCGTCGCATGAAACGATTCAATTGGGGCATTATCAGCGGGCGTTCCTTTACGGGACATGCTCATGGTAATGCCTTTTGCTTTTACTGCTCTTTGATACGTATAGGACGTATAAACCGATCCTTGATCGCTATGAAGAATACATCCTTCGGGTAAATTATCGATTTGAGACAGTGTATCCAGTACAAATGTTGTGTCCTGACAATCTCCAATCGAATACGCTACAATCTCACTGTTAAATACATCTAAAATACTTGAAAGATATAATTGTTTGCCACCAAAAGGCAAGTAAGTAATATCGGTTACTAGTTTTTGAAGTGGCTGCGTTGCTGTAAATTCTCTGTTCATTAAGTTTTCAGCTACATGATAGGGCTGTCCAGTAGCTTTACGTTTTTTCACTTTCACACGACATTGCCAATTATATTTTTGCATAACACGTTGAACAACTTTATGATTTACTAGTCGATCTTTTCGTAGAAGTGCTGTAATTTTTCGATAACCATATCTGAATTTATTTGATTTACATAAATCACCTATCTTTTGTTCAAGAGCTGTTTTTGATTTTTCATCGGTTGATAATTTCTTCCAACGATAATAAGTAGATCTTGGAACACCTAAATGAGCACAAATTGTTTGTATTGTTACTTTCCCTTTGTATGAATCGATTAAATCGACAGCTACTTGTCCAACCACTTCCTCTCCAATTCTGCGTACTTTTTTAACACTTCAATCTGTTGTTTCAAATAGCGATTCTCCTTTTCTAATCTTGACTGTTCGCTTTCATATTCAGGACCTTTACCGAAGGTATATTGTTTGCCAACTGGTTGTTCAAAGCGATGAATTTCTCCATTTCTATACCATCGCATCCATGTTTCTACTTGTGTTTTATTTCGAATGTTCAAAGTTTCCATTACTTTTCGTACTGGCACCCCCGCTAATCTCATCTCAATTGCTTTCATTTTTACTTCATACGGATAACTTACTCTTGTCCCCATTAGAAAAAGCACCTCCAAAGAAATAGTTAGGTAACTAATACCCGAATTCCTTTAAAGATGCTTTTTTGTTTTGTCTAACCCAATGGGGTCAGTTCAAATAGATCTCCACACTCTTTTACCTAGCGTTCAAATTGTTGAATCATTTGGTATAGTTCTTCGGATTGTTTCTTTAACATTTGTGATAGATGATCGATTTGTTCGATTGACCGTACCTGTTCATCGGTTGCACTTTGAACTTCTACTGCACCTGCAGAAGTTTGTTCTGCTATTGCCGCTACTTCTTGAGATTGATGAGCTGTTTTTTCGATGTTATGTAATTGCTTACCCACAAATTCAGAGATTTCTACAATTGAGTCTGCCATATTGCTAACCATTTCGGCCATATCATCGACTGCTGATGTTGTTTCAGAAATACGAGCTACTTCACCTTCTGCAAAATCAACTTGTTCTGTCATTTTACCAACAACTGTTTGAACATCTAGTTGGATGGTTTGGATCAGTTGTGTAATGCCCTTAACAGCTTCAGCACTTTCGTCTGCAAGTTTGCGAACCTCTTCGGCTACGACAGCAAAACCTTTACCGTGTTCTCCTGCTCTCGCTGCTTCTATAGACGCGTTCAGAGCGAGTAAGTTAGTTTGTTCTGCAATATCACCGACAAGTTGAATTATCTGTTCTACTTTTAATGCATTTTGTTCAAGTTGGTGTATATCTTGAAGAGCTAATTGATTGCCCGATGCAATTTTTTCAATACCTTCAACCAGTTGGTTAATTGCATTTGTTGTGTGTTTTAACCCTGACATCATTTGTGCTGATTGATTGGATGACGTCATAGCGCGTTGATTTACTTCTTCTGCTAACAACCGGACATCCTCTAGCGCTTCTGCCGTTTCTTGTATGGCGATAGCTGAACTCGAAGCACCTTCAGAAATATTTGATATTGTTTCTGCAATTGATTCTGTTTGTTTTGATGCTTGTCCTGTTTCTTCTGATAGATTCAGGACGGTTGTGTTCGTTGTTTGGAAGTTTTGATTAATACTTGAAACCATTTGACGTAGACTCACAAGCATTGTTTGGAAAGCTTCTGATAGTGAACGAATTTCATCTGAGCTATTCGGCATTTCTATATCTTTGCCAATTTTGCCTTCAGCAGCTTCGATTGCAACATTTTCAAGCTTTTGTAATGGTTTTACCAATAAAGAACTAAAGACACCCGCTAATATACCGGACCATATGATTCCTAGTATATATGTAATTATTTCAAAAACTGTTTTCTTTATATTTGGGAAAAATTGAGGTTGCAAATACTCGATAAAGAAGAAGCTTACACTATATGTAATCACTGCTAAAATCGTTACAAATAGAATGAGTTTCTTTTTTAAACCAAAAGAATGTCGCTCACGTTTTTTTTCCATGGTTATTCCTCCAATAAATTCTTTTCAAGTGCATCCATTAATCTACTAAGTTCTTGGAAAGTGTCACGATATGTTGACATATCTCCTCCATACGGATCAAATACATCCAGATCATTATTTTCAGTTACGTATTCTTTAAATGTGAACGTTTTATCTGCTACTTGTGGGAATACTTGTAAAAGCGCTTCCTTATGCCCATGGGTCATTGTTAATATTAAATTTGCCCATTTTAGATCTTCTAGGTTAACTGTTTGCGCAGTATGCTCATAGTCAATGCGCTGTTCTTTTAAGACAGACTTTGTGTTCTGTGACATAGGACTTCCAGGCATAGCGTATACCCCAGCAGATTTCACTTCAATTTTTTGTATATTTCTTGATTTTAATATGGCCTCTGCCATTGGACTTCTACATGTATTTCCTGTACATACAAAATAAATATTCATCGTGCACCTTCACCCTTCATTATATATTAAAATACAGTCAAAATGTTCTATTTTTTTATAAATTAAATGAAAAAACACCCATCAAAAGTAACGCAATTCCAGCAATTATTTGTAAGTAAGTTCCTATTCTTATTGGGATTTTTTTGTTTAATACTAATGCTATATATGAAAATAGAAAAGCAAATACTCCCATACCACAAATGAGTAATGTTTCTTGTAATTGAAGCATACCAAAAGATACACTGACTGAAAAGGTATCTAAACTTGTGGTAACAGCTAATATTATTACTGGGATTTGTGCAGGTTTACTATTTTTCGCTGCTAATAATAGATGTACGCCAATCATACTTAATAATAAACCTGAAATATTTTGAGCGAGGTTTGATATATATGTAGCTAACCATTCACCTACATGGAAACCAATGAAGGGAAAAATCATATGAAGGGCACCTGTCCATAAAGAAAGCCAAAAGCGATATTTTATTTGTGGCAACAGTAAATAAATCGTCAAAACATCAATCGCGGTAATAATAGCAGCAAGAATTTCTGGCACAATTTCCCTCCGTCCTATAGGAATCTCTTTTATCCTATGTATCGAAGTTCATTAGTTATACCGTATATATATCGTAAATTAAAAAGCCCCTTTATGAATATTCATAAAGAAGCTTTGAAATAAATGTGCTATTTAGCCATCAATAGAAATCATTTTATTGCTCTTGAAAATCTTTTGTATACCATTTGCTACCTGCTGATTTTTCTAGGCGATTCATAATGGCAGCACCTACTCCGTCTGTTGAAGTAACAGTTGCTAACACAATATCCGCAGCTGTCAAATCACATGCGCGTAATGCATGGAAAAGATTTGCTGCCATATCTTGTTTAGAGTCTCCAAATGTAAAGAACCAATCTGAATTCAGATGTTCAAAACTTTGTGGTGCAAGCAACGCTACTTTATGACCTTGTTGTTGCAATTCTTTAATAGCTTCTGAAACTTGTTGTTCATCTTGTTCTATTAAATATACAGGTGCATTTGGTGCATAATGTGTATATTTCATCCCTGGAGCGCGAGGTGCACCTGCTTTTTGCTCGATATGGGTCGGTTGTTTAACTTGACCAATTACACTTTCAAACATTTCCTTTGTAATAGCGCCCGGACGTAAAATAACAGGTGTTTCTAATGTAAGATCAATGACGGTTGATTCTACACCGATACCAGTTGCTCCTCCATCTAGGATCATTGGGATTTTACCTGCTAAATCTTGTTCAACATGAATACCTTCTGTAGGACTAGGCTTCCCACTACGGTTGGCACTTGGAGCAGCTACAGGCTTTCCTAGCTTTTGTAAAAGTTTCAATGCGACTGGATGATTAGGCATGCGAATACCAACTGTATCAAGACCTGCCGTTACACTAGCCGCTAGTACATTGGGTTTTACTTTGAAAATCATCGTTAAAGGACCTGGCCAAAACGCACCCATACATTTTCTTGCTTTATCTGAAATATTATCCACATAATTTTCAAGTTCATCGAAAGTACCAATATGGACAATAAGCGGATTATCTGATGGTCTTCCTTTTGCAGCATAGATTTTTTTGACTGCTGTTTCATTTGTAGCTACGGCACCTAGTCCATAAACTGTTTCTGTTGGAAAAGCAACTAGCTCTCCACGATTTAACAAATCCACAGCTTGTGAATAACTTTTTTTGGAATCCACATTGTTATCCACAATGAGACGTTGTGTTTCCATGTCATTTCCTCCCTATATATAAGAGTTTTCAGAAAGTTATGCACAATTTGTTGATAACATTGTGAATAATGTGGACAATTTACCAAATATTGTGGGTAACTCTAATCTTCAAAAAAGCTCTTAAACCATTCGATAATAAAAAATTTCGGCTTTTCTTCTTCTTCTGCTGCTTTTTCCTTTGGTTCTTCATCACGATAGCAAACCTTTGGAAATAAGCCGCACCACCAATTATCTCCCTTACCAGCACCAATTGTCACGACAATTGCTTGATACTTATCTTGTGCATACATTTTGTAATCATCGCGTTTTGGTGGAAATAATGCATTCGTTGTTGTGATTTTTATCTGTTCATTTCCCATTTCTGGGGATAACTTATTTTTAATTTGATTTTCAATTGTTGATAAGTTCAGTTCTGTGGATGAATTTTGTACGGCCTTTTCTAAAATCGGTTTAATCTTTTCCACTAATTGATGTTTATATTGCTGATCCGATGCAGAATTACTATTGGCAATGATGCGAAATCTCGGCTGCTCTAGTTCTGTGCTATATTGCTGAGTTAAAAAGCCTTGTATAATAAGAAGTACCAATTGTATAAGTAAAAGCGAAGTTATAAATTGTAAAAGTATATTCACTTGTGATTGTTTTTTTGGTTGTTTAATAGTGTAGTAAGATAATTCTTGCGGTTGTTTAATAGCGTTATAATCTTCTATCATATTGTATCCCCTCCATGACTCTAGCATGGGCAAAGAGATTACTATTTATTCACCTAATTCACAAAAAACCATACGATTTTTTCCATTTATATCTTGTAAAATATCAATTTTCGCCTGTGGAAAACTTTCTTTAAACAATGTAGCCACTGCTGGTCCCTGTGCATAACCTATTTCTACACCTATAAAACTAGGTTTCGTCATTAAGTTTGGTAGATTCTTTGCTAGTCTTTTATAAAGTGCTAGTCCCTCTTCTTCTGCAAAAAGTGCTGTGTGAGGTTCATGATCAAGCACCACTTCTGACATTTCTTTTGCCTCATCGTATGCAATGTATGGAGGATTGGAAAGTACGACTTGCCATTTCTGCTGTTCAATTGGCGCTGTTAAATCTCCCTCTTCAAAATGAATAGTCGCCTTCAGCGTCTCTGCATTCTTCATAGCTACGTTTAAAGCAGCTGTTGAAATATCTGTTGCTGTTACATTTAAACTTGGTATTTCCTTTTTCATCGTGATCGCAATCGCACCACTTCCAGTACCAATATCCGCTAATTGAATAGTAGGCTTGTCTCCAAAAATAAGTTTTATACGCTTCGTAGCTTCTACGATTAGTTCCTCTGTTTCAGGTCTAGGAATTAGAACAGATTCATTAACCTTAAACGGTCGACCATAAAATTCTTCTTCACCTATAATGTACTGAATTGGCATCCCTTTTGCGTGAGATTCAAGCATTTTCCAAAAAGCTTCACAATCATTTTCTGTAATTTCATCACGCATGCTTGTTAGTAAATCCGTGTACGATTTTTTTAATACATGTTGTAAAAGCAATCTTGCAGCTACTTCTTCTCGACCATTATCCCTTAAAAAAGAAGAAGCCCCATTCAGGGCCTCATAAACAAAATTAAATTGTTGTGTCATTTAATGCATCCAATTTTTTGGCTTGTTCTTCTAAAATCAAAGCATCGATAACGTCATCTAGTTTACCTTCAATAATTTGGTCGAGTTTTTGAATTGTTAAGCCAATGCGGTGATCTGTCACACGGTTTTGTGGATAGTTATAAGTACGGATACGTTCTGAACGATCCCCAGTACCTACAGCTGATTTACGTTCTGCATCGTATTCGCTTTGTGCATCTTGTTGTAATTTATCATAAACACGAGCACGAAGTACTTTCATCGCTTTTTCACGGTTTTTCAATTGGGAACGTTCATCCTGCATGGCAACAACGATACCTGTTGGAATATGTGTCATACGAACTGCAGATGCTGTTTTGTTGACGTGCTGACCACCAGCACCTGATGCGTGATAAATATCTACGCGAATATCTTTTTCTTGAAGATCTAATTCCACTTCTTCAGCTTCTGGCATAACAACAACAGTTGATGTTGATGTATGAACACGTCCTTGTGATTCAGTTTCTGGTACACGTTGTACACGGTGTGCACCACTTTCAAATTTGAATTTAGAATAAGCACCTTGACCGTTAATCAAAAAGACGATTTCTTTATATCCACCAAGTTCTGTTGGGTTTGCGTTCATGATTTCAATCTTCCAGCCTTGTGTTTCAGCATATTTGCTATACATACGGAATAGAGAGTTTGCGAATAATGCAGCTTCATCACCGCCAGCAGCACCGCGAATTTCCATAATAACGTTTTTGCTATCGTTCGGATCTTTTGGAATTAATAAAATACGAAGGCGTTCTTCGAAATTTACGATTTGTTTTTCTAAACCGTTCACTTCTTCCTTCACCATTTCTTTCATTTCTGCATCTAATTTATCTTCCAGCATTTCTTTTGCATCTGCTAATTGTTCTTTTGCTGATTTATATTCACGATACACTTCTACAGTTTCTTGAATATCAGATTGTTCCTTTGAATACTTTGCTAATTTTTTCGAATCAGATACGACATCTGGATCGCTTAGAAGTTCGTTTAGTTTATCATAACGATCTTCAACAGCTTGTAGGCGATCAAACATTATTTTTCACCTGTACCTTTCTTTAATCAATTTATTAATTTGTATTTCTTATATGTGCTGACACGTGCTAATACATAAGTTCTTATTTATTTCTATCCAGCTAAGGAGAATAGAGCCTCGTGTATTCACATTAAGTGAACCTGATAGATGTTGTTCCTGTGGTTACTATTCCCAGAAAACATTTACAACTGGACGTGGCGACTTTAGGATATCCATCTCTAAACAGCCACTTAGTCAAGACCAAAGATGTTTTGGATTTGCAATAGCTTATCTTCTGGATAAGTCGCTTCCACTTTTATATGCTCCTTAAATAGTATAATGAAAAAAAGTTGCTATCGCTACTCTTTTAGAACATCAAGACTGCTATTTTGTGTTTTTCTTGATATTTTGAGTCTTTTTATGTATAGCAATATAAAGCAATTAATTCAATTTTTAATTTTTATACTCTAGTTAAGCGCATACTCAAAGTTCTATTAGCACTACTCAGCTGATATAAGATAAAAGAGGGGTAGCAATTTGCCACTCCTCTTCTTCCTTTGCATTACTCAGCCATATTTGTTTGACCTGTTGGTACTGCATGGTGATGGCGGCAACGAGGTTCATATGCTTCTGCAGCCCCAACCAGAATAACAGGATCATCAGCTTTTGCAGGTTGTCCATTAATCAGTCTTTGTGTTCTACTTGCTGGTGAACCACAAACACTACAAACAGCTTGTAGTTTTGTCACTTGCTCAGCAATCGCCATTAATTCTGGCATTGGACCAAAAGGAACACCTTTGAAATCTTGATCAAGTCCAGCTAGTATTACACGATAGCCGTGATTAGCCAACTTTTGAACAGTTTCAATAATATCTTCTTCAAAGAATTGTGCTTCATCAATTGCAACAACATCAAAATCATCTGTAAGATAATTCCACATTTCAGTAGACTTTTCAATTGGATGGGCAATTACCGTTGCTCCATTGTGACTAACAACTGCTTCTTCGCTATATCGATTATCAATTTTCGGCTTAAAAACGGCAATCTTTTGTTTTGCAAATTGTGCTCTGCGCACACGTCGAATCAATTCTTCGGACTTTCCTGAAAACATACTGCCGCAGATTACTTCAATCCAGCCATTTTGAGTCATAACGTACATTGACTAGACTCCTTTCGAAACGTATATCCATCATCATACCGAAAAAAACACTTGATTTCCGCTCTTTTTTTTCGGTAAATAATATGTTATGTGTGATGTATTTATTATTTAAAACAACGTGCTTTATACTACACGAAAATACTTTTTGTCGCAAGAAAAATACCTGCCTTGCAATGAATTGCTAGGCAGGTATTTTAGTGTTCTAGATAAATTATTTAAGACCGTATTTTTTGTTGAAACGATCCACACGTCCATCAGCAGACGCGAATTTTTGACGGCCAGTATAGAATGGGTGGCATTCGCTGCAAAATTCAACAACGATGTCGCCTTTTACTGAACCTGTT
Organism: Rummeliibacillus pycnus; assembly: GCF_044359855.1. GTDB lineage: Bacteria > Bacillota > Bacilli > Bacillales_A > Planococcaceae > Rummeliibacillus > Rummeliibacillus pycnus_A. The sequence goes on along the minus strand of NZ_CP132291.1, from coordinate 3,017,039 downwards.
TTGAAAGAATTACCACAAGAGCAAGTTACTGTAGCTTCTTTGTATTCTGGGTGAATTCCTGGTTTCATGTTTGGTATCTCCTCTCGCCCTGAACCATCTGGAACAGAGTATTATCGAACTGTTGCCTTACACGACCCAGATTAGTTTGTCGCATATGCAACGCGTATGAAATGCATTATCCGTAGTATAACAAGAATCCTAAAAAGGTGCAACTACTAAATATTAAAAAATCGCCATTACTAATAAAAACATTTTATTATGAATGCATTAATACTAATGTATGTGAGATTTCACTTAAATTAAGCCTTTACCATTTCGTGCAGCTTTCATATCTGTGTTCAATGTTTCAAAGAATTCTTCGTTCGTTTTTGTATTACGCAATTTTTTTAGGAAGCGTTCTGCAAAATCTGGTGAGTCTGAGAATGTTTTACGAATTGCCCAAAGTTTATCAAGTTGTTCTTTTGGAATTAACAATTCTTCTTTACGAGTACCTGAGCGTCGAATATCGATTGCTGGGAAAATACGACGTTCTGCTAGACTACGATCTAGATGTAGTTCTAAGTTACCAGTACCTTTGAATTCTTCATAGATTACTTCGTCCATACGTGATCCAGTATCGATAAGAGCTGTTGCTAAAATCGTTAAGCTACCGCCTTCTTCAATATTTCGTGCAGCACCAAAGAAGCGTTTTGGTCTATGGAATGCCGCTGGATCAATACCACCTGATAATGTACGTCCACTTGGTGGGATTACTAGATTATATGCACGTGCAAGTCTTGTAATCGAATCCATCAGAATAATAACATCGCGTTTATGCTCTACAAGTCGCATTGCTCGCTCTAAAACAAGTTCTGCTACTTTTACATGATTTTCTGGTAATTCATCGAATGTTGAACTAACAACATCCGCTTTTACTGAACGCTCAATATCCGTTACTTCTTCTGGTCGTTCATCGATTAATAGAACGATTAATTCAGATTCTGGATATTTCTCTGTAATTGCATTGGCGATCTCTTTTAAAAGTAATGTTTTACCTGCTTTTGGTGGTGCTACGATTAAACCTCGTTGTCCAAAACCAACTGGTGCAACTAAATCCATAATACGTGTAGATAGTTTTGCAGGTGTTGTTTCTAGTTTGACATGTCGATCTGGATATAGTGGCGTAAGCGCTGGGAAATGCACACGTTCTTTCGCTGTTTCAGGATCTTCACCATTTACTGCTTCCACATGCAAAAGACCGTAGTAGCGTTCATTTTCTTTCGGCGGGCGGACTTTCCCCGTTACTTTATCGCCATTTCTAAGGCTGAAACGGCGAATTTGGGATGCTGAAATATAGATATCTTCTGAACTTGGTGAATAGTTAATAGGGCGCAAGAAACCAAAGCCCTCTTGTTGGATAATTTCTAAAACACCTTCCATGAAGAAGTATCCTTCACTTTCAGCACGTGATTTTAGAATTGCAAAAATTAATTCTTTTTTAGTCAACTTTCCATAATATGAAATTTTGTATTCTCGCGCAAGCGCATACAAATCCTTTAATTTCATATCTTCTAGTTGAGAAATTGTCATCGTCGTCATAGGCATAACACCACTCTTAATATAATATTGTTAAGAAAAATAATTCGAAATATGGTATGTGAGTTTTACGAGTTTTTGAATGGAATGAACATTAAGAAGAAGCCCGGCTGATGCCGGGCAAGTAAAAATTGAAGTTTAGTCTTGCATAAATAGTTTTGGTTTTTTAGTCAAACTATGTCTGCCTTCGATAAAACGAACAGTTCCTGATTTTGCACGCATTACGACTGATTCAGTTGTACAGTGACCGCCTTTAAATTGGACACCTTTCAATAGTTCGCCGTCTGTTACTCCAGTTGCAGCAAAGATTGCGTCGTCGCCTTTAACTAAATCATCCATTTTTAACACTGTATTGACTTCGATGCCCATTTTACGGCAACGTTCTACTTCTTCATCATTTGAAGGAATAAGTCTGCCTTGGAATTCTCCCCCAAGACATTTTAATGCTACAGCTGCGATTACGCCTTCTGGTGCACCACCTGTACCAAATAGGATATCAACACCTGTTTCATCAAATGCAGTGTTTATAGCTGCTGCTACGTCACCATCAGAGATGAATTTAATACGAGCACCAGCTGCACGAATTTGATCAACGATTGGTTGGTGACGTTCACGATTTAATAATGTGGCCACAACGTCTTCGATATTTTTATTTTTTGCTTCTGCTACTGCACGTAAATTGTCAATAACAGGTGCTTCAATATCGATTTTACCTGCTGCTTCTGGACCAACTGCGATTTTTTCCATATACATATCAGGTGCATGGAGTAAGTTACCGCGATCGGCAATTGCTAATACTGTTAAAGCATTACCACTTCCTGCTGCTACGATGTTAGTACCTTCTAGTGGATCAACTGCGATGTCAACTTGAGGGCCTTCTGGATCAGAGCCAAGTTTTTCACCGATGTAAAGCATTGGCGCTTCATCCATTTCGCCTTCACCAATTACAACAACTGCATCCATTGGAATTGAATCAAATACTTGGCGCATTGCTGTAGTTGCTGCGTCATCTGCTTCCATTTTTAATCCACGGCCCATCCATCTTGCTGAGGCGATTGCTGCCGCTTCTGTTACACGTACTACTTCCATTGATAAACTGCGTTTCATTTTTTACTGTTCCTCCCGTTTTCCTGTCTTTTTGACTGGAATCGTTTCAAACTAAACCTATTATAGCACACAGAACTTTGTCTGCGGATTTTTTTCAGTTTGATCTATTGGTCACACTGTTTTTGGAGTCTGGTTCGATTGTTTCTCTATTAATATCTGCACCTAAAGCCTGTAATTTAGCGATAATATCGCTATAACCACGCTCGATGTGATAGATATCGTGAATTTCTGTTTCACCTTTTGCAAGTAATCCAGCAATAATTAAAGCAGCTCCTGCACGTAAATCTGTTGCAGTAACTGTAGCAGCCTCTAACTTGCTAGGGCCTGTAATAATAGCTGAACGTCCTTCTACTTTTGCATTTGCATTCATTCTGATAATTTCATCGATATGTTTGAAACGAGCAGAGTAAACTGTATCTGTAACAATAGAAGAACCATTTGCTTGTGTTAATAGAACAGTAAATGGTTGTTGTAAATCGGTTGGAAATCCTGGGTAAACCAATGTTTTAATATCAACTGATTTTAAAGCATCTGTTTTCGGAATGATAATTCGTTCTTCCTCTTCGATTACCTTTACGCCCATTTCACGTAGTTTTGCTGTTACCGCTTCTAAATGTAGTGGAATCACATTATCAATAATCACACCATCACCTACTGCAGCAGCCATAATCATATATGTTCCTGCTTCGATACGATCTGGAATGATTGTATGATTAGTACCATGCAATTCTTCTACACCTTCGATACGAATAACATTCGTACCTGCACCTTTGATCTTTGCACCCATATTCGTTAATAATGTAGCAACATCAATAATCTCAGGTTCTTTTGCAGCATTTTCAATTACCGTTTTACCTTTTGCTAGTACAGCTGCAAGCATAATGTTAATCGTAGCACCTACGCTACTCACATCTAAGTAAATTTTGGCACCGTGCAGTTCTTCTGCGCGTAAATAAATAGCTCCGTGCTCATTTGTAACTTGTGCACCTAAAGCTTCAAATCCTTTGATATGTTGGTCAATTGGTCGTGGTCCTAAATGACATCCTCCTGGTAGGCCAATTACTGCTTTTTTAAAACGGCCTAGCATAGCACCCATTAAGTAATATGAAGCACGTAGTTTTTTGACATTACCATTTGGTAATGGCATATCAATCATTGGACGAGGATCAATTACCATGTGACCGTCTTTAAATTCAACTTCTCCGCCAATTTCTTCAAGTAAGGCCTTCAATGTCCAAACATCTAAAATTTCTGGTAATCCTTCAATAGTTACAGGAGAATTAGCCAAAATAGAAGCTGGTATTAGAGCAACTGCACTGTTTTTAGCGCCACTAACTTTAATCGTGCCTTTTAAATGTTTTTCTCCTGCAATTTTATATACGTCCATTTGAATCTCCTTATTTATTTATCTTTATTTGCCCAATCTTTCATGAAACCTTCAATCCCTTTATCAGTCAAAGGATGATTAAATAATTGTTTTAATACTTTAAATGGTGTAGTTGCAATGTGTGCACCTGCAAGAGCAGCTTCTGTGATATGTTGTGGATGACGAATTGAAGCAGCGATGATTTGAGTTGGAAGTTCATGAATTGCAAAGATTTCAGCAATTTCGCGTACTAATTCTGTACCCTCTTGACCGATGTCGTCTAAGCGGCCTAAGAATGGAGAAACATAAGTTGCGCCTGCACGTGCTGCAAGTAATGCTTGGTTTGCACTAAAGATTAAAGTTACGTTCGTTTTGATACCTTCTTTAGAAAGTGTTGAACATGCTGTTAAACCCGCTGGTGTCATTGGTAATTTAACTGTGATGTTTGGAGCAATTTTAGCTAGTTCATGACCTTCTTCAATCATTCCTTCAGCATCTAAGGAAATAACTTCCCCACTTACTGAGCCATCTACTAATTCAGCAATTTCTTTTAAACGATCATGAAATGACACGTTTTTTTCTTTTGCTACTAAAGATGGGTTTGTTGTAACACCTGAGATAATGCCCCAAGAGTGTGCTTCTTTAATTTCTTCAAAATTTGCTGTATCGATGAAAAATTTCAATTTATATTCCTCCTGAATGATGGAAAAATGGAGAAGAACCGACTTCACAATCGATATCTTCTCCCACTTCTCTCTACTAAAATATATGCTTAAGCTTTTTGTGAGCTACCGAATTCGCGAATTTTACCAACAACAGTCGCTTTAATAGCTTCACGAGCTGGTGCTAAGAATTTACGTGGATCGTAAACTTCTTTGTCTTTGTCCAAAATTTCACGAATCACTTTTGTAGCAGCAATTTGATTTTCAGTGTTAACATTAATTTTCGCAGTTCCTAAAGAAATAGAACGTTGAATGTCTTTTGTTGGGATACCAGTACCACCATGTAGTACTAATGGAAGCCCAGCTAGTCCTGAGATTTCTTCCATTTCTTTGAAGCCTAAGTTTGGTTCACCGTGGTATGGACCATGAACTGAGCCAAGTGCTGGTGCTAAGCAATCAATTGAAGTTGCTTCAACCATTTTACGGCATTCTTCTGGATCGGCATACATGATACCACCAATAACACCATCTTCATCTCCACCTACTGTACCAAGTTCTGCTTCAACTGATACGCCATGTGCATGCGCATACTCAACAACTTTTGAAGTGATTTCAATGTTTTCTTCGAACGGATGATGAGAAGCGTCGATCATTACAGATGTGAAACCTGCATCTACTGCTTCTTTACATTTTTCGAAGCTAGAACCGTGATCTAAGTGAATTGCTACTGGTACAGTTGTCTTGTAACTTTCCATTAGCCCTTTAACCATTTGAACTACAGCTACAAAGCCGCCCATATATTTTCCGGCGCCTTCAGATACACCAAGAATTACTGGTGATTTTTCTTCTTCTGCTGCTTGTAGAATTGCTTGAGTCCATTCAAGATTATTAATGTTGAATTGACCAACAGCATATCCATTTTCTTTTGCTGTAATTAACATTTCTTTCATTGAAACCAAAGCCATTAGTAAATCCTCCTTTAGGATGTAGCATGGTATTATTAAATTGAATAATATCACTATCATAATAACAAAAAGAATAAGTATTGACCACCGTCTATACTTATTCTTTCAACAATTTGTTAATCGTATCCCTTACCTCAAAAATATCAAATGGCTTCGTAAAAAAATGATTGGCTCCGAGTTCCTTTGCATTGCTAATAACATCCATATCACTATTCCCTGTCATCATGACAACCGGTAGTGATGCAAATAGGTTTTTAATATGTTTTAAAATTTCTAATCCGTTCATACCTGGAATTTTCATATCTAGTAAAACACAATCCAACCCAGTGTTTTCTATATATTGAAGTGCCTCTGTTCCATTTGAAGCTAAAAATGTTTCATATCCCTCATTTTTAAAGACTTCATTTAGCAGTAATAGTATGCCTTGTTGATCATCGACGATTAATATTTTTTTCACTATACTCTACTCCTTATTGTGCCATCCATATATAGTATTCGTGTCTACCTTTTTTTCTCCTGCATGAACTACAAAAAATCTACATTTTCCAATTTTGCAATTAAAATCATCCATCTCTATAATTAACTTCATGAGGTGAATAGAATGTTAAAAATGTTATCTACTCAAGTTGGTGGATTACTTCAACGAGTTGCTACTAATCAAGAAGAAGCAATAGAAGAATCTGCACGCTTACTAGCTCAAGCTGGTATTGGTGATGGCGTCGTTTACTTTGCTTGCTTTGATGAATTACAAGCAATTGAGATTAACGCTTTAAATGCGGCTGAGCCTTTTAAAAAATTACGTCCTTGGACAAAAGATGTGGAAATTGCAGATTTAGATCGTGTATGCATCTTCACTCGTCATGCCAATCATCCAGATGCTTTGGCATTAGCACATACTTTATATGATAATTTTATTCCTTTCACTGTTGTTACAAGTGAAAAGGAAGAAAACGCAGGTGAAATGGCTGATTTGGCATACACATATATTTCATTAGGTATTAATAAAGGTTTGTTACCAAATGAGTTAGGCGAACGTATTGTATTACCACATACGATGGCAGCATTATTTATCTACGAAGCAATTAAAATGTCCTATGATGAAATGCTATCAGGTTTATAGTTGAATAATAATAGATGAACCCACTCTTTTTGGTAGTGTGTTTTGGTTTTAAGACTGTAGATAGTGGCTGTTATAAAGAAAAAACCAGGCTCCTTTAGGGCCTGGTTTTTTCATGCGTTTTTTATTTTACCGATGCGCCTATAAAGTCACGGAATAATGGTTGTGGACGATTTGGACGAGATGTGAATTCTGGGTGGAATTGAGATGCCACGAAGAATTTATTCTCTGGAAATTCGATAATTTCAACTAAGCGTCCGTCTGGTGAAGTACCTGAGAAGACTAGTCCTTCTGCTTCCATTGCTTCACGGTATTCGTTATTAAATTCATAACGGTGGCGGTGACGTTCATATACTAACTCATCATCATAGATCTTTGCTGCAATAGAATTGTCTTTTAATTTACATGGATATAAACCAAGACGAAGTGTACCACCTAGATCTTCGACGTCTTTTTGTTCCGGAAGTAAGTCGATGATTGGGTATTTTGTATCTGGTTTTAATTCTGTAGAATGTGCACCCTCAAGACCAAGTACGTTACGTGCAAATTCAATAGTTGCAAGTTGCATACCTAGGCAAATACCTAAGAATGGTACGTTGTTTTCGCGAGCATATTGAGTAGCAAGGATTTTACCCTCAACGCCACGGTCTCCGAAACCACCTGGTACTAGTATACCATCGGCATCTCCAAGTAATTCTTTTACATTTTCAGATGTAACGTGTTCTGCATTGATTGCATTTACTTCAATATCAGTGTCAAATACATAACCAGCATGTTTAAGTGCTTCAACAACAGAAATATAAGCATCTTGTAATTCTACATATTTACCAACAAGCGCAATTTTTGTTGATTTCTTAAGGTTTTTCACTTTATCTACAAGAGCTTTCCAATCTTCCATATCAGCTTCTGGAGCTTGAATTCCGAAGTGGTCAAGTACAATATCATCTAAGTCTTGAGCTTGTAGAGCTAAAGGAATTTCATATAAATGATCTGCGTCTACGCATTCAATTACTTCATGTGGTTTAACGTCGCAGAATAACGCTAATTTTTCTTTCATTTCTTGAGGTACTGGACGATCTGTACGTACAACAAGAATGTTTGGTTGGATACCTAAAGAGCGTAATTCTTTTACAGAGTGTTGAGTTGGTTTTGTTTTTAACTCACCTGCTGCTGCAATATAAGGAATTAGTGTACAGTGTAAATAAAGTACATTTTCATTTCCTAAATCACGTTTCATTTGGCGAATTGCTTCAAGGAATGGTAATGATTCAATGTCACCTACTGTACCACCAACTTCAGTGATCACGATATCTGCATTAGTTTCACGACCAGCGCGTTGAATACGGTCTTTAATTTCGTTTGTGATGTGTGGAATTACTTGTACTGTTCCCCCATTGTAGTCACCACGACGTTCTTTTTTCAATACAGTTGAGTACACTTTACCTGAAGTAACAGTTGAATGTTTGCCTAGGTTGATATCGATAAAACGTTCATAGTGTCCAAGGTCTAAGTCTGTTTCTGCACCATCATCCGTTACGAATACTTCGCCATGTTGATATGGGCTCATTGTTCCCGGGTCAATGTTGATATATGGATCGAATTTTTGGATTGTTACTTCTAATCCACGATTCTTTAATAATCGTCCTAGTGATGCTGCTGTAATACCTTTACCGAGTGATGAAACTACGCCGCCGGTTACAAAAATATATTTGGTCAATGCAAATTCCTCCTTGATGGTAGTGTTTCTTAAACACTTATAAAAAATACAAAAAACGCTCCTCCCGCAAATAAATTGCAGGGGGAGCGTATTACTTATACGGCCATTCTCCTTATTTAAGGAGCCCAAGTAAAAGGGTATATGATATTACCTAAGTTGTCAAGATGTTATTCTTTTTCTTTGTCTTCTAATTCTTCATCATCTAGTTCTTCATCATCGTCATCGATTTCAAATTCTTCATCTTCGATTTCGATTTCTTCATCTAAATCATCGTCATCAATTTCATCGATATCAGCAGAATCGAAGTCTTCTTCGCCATCAATTTCTTCGTCATCATCGACAAATTCATCGAAGTCTTCTTCAAATTCGATTTCATCATCATCTTCTTCAAGCTCGTCATCAACAAGTGCAGCTTTTGCTTTCTTCTTACGAACCTTAACAGTTGGTGCAGTTTCTTCTTCTACTTGATCGATTGCATACCATTCGCGGATTCCCCAGCGATTTTCTCCTAATACGATAAAACGACCATCAATATTGATGTCTGTATAGAATTGGATGGCTGCTTTTTTCATTTCTTCATCTGTACGAGCACCTAGGTCTTGAATAGCTTGCATAATTTCAGCAAATGCCAATGGTTGGTGTTTTTCTTCTAAGATAGCGTATGCTAATTTGATTAATGATTCCTCTACTAACTGTTCTTGATTTAACTCACGAAGGTTCAATTCGTGCACGTCCTTTCTTCTTCATAAACATAATATCCATTATAAACAATTATACTTAATTTTCGCTACAATCAATTCTTCTTTTTTTCGATTTGCAAACGATAAAACCCGTAGACAAACAAATATATTGCAAGAAGAAGGAATGAAATCGCTCCTAATTGTTTATCATATATATAATAAGTCAGTACTAAGCACAATATAATAATCATGAAGTGGATCACGATTTTCACTGTACCTTCACTCCTTCAAAATAGTCTAATCAAAATATTACTTAAAAAGCGAAAAAGAAGGCCTAATCTATCGACTAGACACTTCATAATTATATCAATTAAATCTAAAGCTCATATTTTCTTATTTACTCTGTTGAATAAGCATACTCCTCAATTGCTTATTCGTAAAGTGGGAGAACAAGAAAACTGAATAATGACTATTGAAGGAATGGATTTTTTAGCTTTTTGATATTGAAGGTTGATTCTATTATACATATTAAACCTTATTATGGACTAATTTTGCTTAATCTACTCAAGGATTCGGTATTAATTGTTGCTATTTGTTGTTTCATTGGTACTACTTGACTTCTGTCTTGCACTACTAAGGAGATGTTATATTTTATTGGCACCACTCATGGAATCATCTGCAAGCTTCGCTTAGTTGAAAACTTGATGCTTTCAACTAAGCGGGAAAGTTATTATTTTAGCTAAACTCGTTACATATTCCTTCTATATTGTCCGCCAACTTCGTATAGTGCATTAGTGATTTGGCCGAGGCTTGCTACTTTTACAGTTTGCATGAGTTCTTCGAAGATATTGCCACCTTGTTTGGCCGTTTCTCTTAGGCTTTGTAGTGCGATTGCTGCTTCTCCCCCATGTTGTTGTTGGAAGTTACGCAAATTTTGAATTTGTGCATCTTTCTCTTCTTTTGATGCCCGTGCGATCTCCATACTGTTGATTGCCTCTTCTGATGGCGGATTTGGATTCAAGTAAGTATTCACCCCAATAATCGGTAGTTCACCTGAATGCTTCAATGATTCATAATACATGGACTCTTCTTGGATTTTACCTCGTTGATACTGAGTTTCCATTGCCCCTAATACGCCACCTCTGTCATTCATTCGATCAAACTCAGCAAGTACCGCTTCTTCCACAAGCTCTGTTAATTCTTCAATAATAAACGATCCTTGTAATGGGTTTTCATTTTTTGTTAAACCATGTTCTTTCGTAATAATCATTTGAATGGCCATTGCGCGACGAACAGATTCTTCTGTTGGTGTTGTAATCGCTTCATCATAAGCGTTTGTATGCAACGAGTTACAGTTATCGTGTAATGCCATCAACGCTTGCAATGTTGTGCGGATATCATTGAAGTCGATTTCTTGTGCGTGTAAACTTCTTCCTGATGTTTGGATATGATATTTTAATTTTTGGCTACGGTCATTTGCTCCATATAGATCACGCATTGTCACTGCCCAAATACGGCGTGCCACTCGACCAATAACGCTATATTCCGGATCAAGTCCATTTGAGAAGAAAAATGAAAGATTTGGTGCAAAATCATCGATATTCATACCTCGACTCAAATAATATTCAACATACGTAAAGCCATTTGCTAGTGTGAAAGCAAGTTGTGAAATCGGGTTAGCTCCTGCTTCTGCAATATGATAACCAGAGATTGAAACAGAATAATAATTGCGAACTTTTTCATCTATAAAATATTGCTGGATATCTCCCATCATTCGAAGTGCAAATTCAGTTGAGAAGATACATGTGTTTTGCCCTTGGTCCTCTTTTAAAATATCTGCTTGCACTGTACCACGGACTACGTTTAATGTTTGCGATCTTGTTTCAGTAAATTCTTCTATTGTTAAATTACGACCAAGCTCTTGTTCACGTAACTGCACTTGTTGATCAATTGCCGTATTCATAAACATAGCTAAAATAATTGGAGCAGGTCCATTGATTGTCATCGAAACAGATGTGGATGCTGCACATAAATCAAATCCTGCATAGAGTTTCTTCATATCTTCTAGTGTGCAAATACTAACACCAGATTCACCTACTTTTCCGTAGATATCTGGTCGCTCGTCGGGATCTTCTCCATATAATGTCACAGAGTCAAATGCCGTTGATAAACGTTTTGCATCGTCATCTTTTGATAAATAGTGGAAGCGGCGATTTGTACGTTCCGGCGTACCTTCGCCAGCAAATTGACGTTTTGGATCTTCACCTTGTCGTTTGAATGGGAACACGCCTCCCGTATAAGGGAATGAGCCCGGCACATTTTCTGCATAAACCCAGCGAAGAATTTCTCCGTAATCCACAAATTTCGGTAATACAACCTTTGGAATCTTCAATCCAGATAAGCTCGTAGTTGTTAATAATGTACGAATTTCTTTATCTCGAACTTTTGTTATGAGTTCGTCGCCACTGTAACTTTCTTTTAGCGTCTGCCAATTCTCTAAAATCTGTTTTGATTGTATTGTTAGCTGATCTTTTACGCCATCAATTAGTTGCTGTAATGATTGTACAAGAGCATCTTCTGGTGATTTCTCTTGTACCAACTTAAGTGAGCCTTCTAATTGGAATAGTTTTCTTGCTAGTTCTACTTGTTGTTCAGATTTTTTATGATATCCACGAACTGTTTCTGAAATTTCTCGTAAATAGTAGCGGCGTTCATTTGGTATAATGACGTTTTGCTTTTGTGTTTTAACAAATTGCTCGTAAGTTGTTTGCCAATCATAGTCACATTTTTCATTAATAGTTTGTATTAATGCTGCGAATAAGGAGTTCGTTCCTTTGTCATTGAATTGGCTCGCGATCGTTCCAAAAACAGGCATAGTATCAAGGTCTTGATGCCATAATTCATGGCTACGTTGATACTGTTTCTGTACTTGACGCAATGCATCTTCTGAACCTTTTCTTTCGAATTTATTGATCACGATTAGATCTGCAAAATCGATCATATCGATTTTCTCTAATTGGGTAGGTGCTCCAAACTCGCTCGTCATAACATACATTGACAGATCAGAAACACTTGTAATTGCAGCATCTCCTTGCCCAATACCACTCGTTTCAACCACAATTAAATCAAATCCTGCAACTTTCACAATTTCTAAAACATCACCAAGTGCCGCGGATAATTCTGTATGTGAATTACGTGTTGCTAAACTTCGCATATACACACGATTATTGAAGATTGCATTCATACGGATTCGGTCACCGAGTAAGGCCCCGCCTGTTTTCTGTTTTGTAGGATCAATAGAGATAATCGCGATTTTCTTTTCCGGAAATTCGTGTAAGAATCGGCGAATTAATTCATCTGTTAACGAACTTTTCCCTGCTCCCCCTGTACCTGTAATCCCTAATACAGGCGTCTTTTTAGATAATTCTCTTGCCAGTTTTAGCAGCTCATCAATTTCAGCTTGCTTTCCTTCTTCAACTGCTGTTATAAGCTGTGCAAGTAGTTCAGGTTTTTCGGTATTTAGCTGCTGTAATTTATCAATCAAGTCATCTTTTACCGTTGAGAAATCACTTTTTTCTATCATTTTATTGATCATACCTTGTAATCCCAGTGATAGGCCATCTTCAGGGGAAAATAGATTTTTTACACCATAATCTTGTAGTTCTTTAATTTCCTTCGGTAATATAACACCGCCACCACCGCCAAAAATACCGATATGTGGTGCCCCTTTTTCATTTAAAAGATCGTACATATATTTAAAGTATTCAATATGACCACCTTGATAGGAAGAAATAGCAATACCTTGTGCATCTTCTTGAATAGCAGCGTTTACTACTTCCTCTACAGATCGATTGTGCCCTAGATGGATTACCTCAACACCGCTTGCTTGTAAAATACGACGCATTATATTAATAGATGCATCATGACCATCAAATAGGCTGGATGCAGTAACAAAACGGACATGCTGCAGTGGTTTATAAATTTCTAGCTTTGTCATATTAAATTCCCCCTCATTTTAAATGAACAATTTCTCCACAGATAGAAAATGCAAGTAAAGAAAACAACAAGCATCCCCTGTTTGTGTTTTTCTCCCTCGCATCCCTAAACCTCTATGCCTGAATACCGTTTACTAGTATTTTTGTCTGCATTTTAATATAGTCTTCTATTTTAAAATCCTTGCGCCATGCCCATCGACGGAAGGACCATGCCTGACCTTGAAGTACGATTTGGTGTGCAAGGAGTTTAATTTCCTTTTTAGGCATCTCTAGCTCTCCTGATTTCACACAGCCTGCTAATAGATTTTCAAAAAGTCCAACCATCTCAATTTCTTTAGATAATACATATTCAAGAGCATCTTTTGGTAAAGATTTCGATTCTTGATACATGACAAGCATTTCGTCTTGCATATCATCAACAAGTAAATAATATTGATTAATAGCCGATATTAAACCTTCCACAGTAGCTTCATGTTGTTGAATAGGTTCTAATCTTTTTCGAACTTCTAGATAAATGTTGTTACAAACGAGATAGAGTATATCTTCTTTCGTGCGAATATATTCATAGAGTGTGCCTATACTGAAGCCCGATTCTTTGGCGATTTCCCTTGTCGTCGTTCGATGAAAGCCTTTTTCCTTAAAGAGACGAACTGCAGCTTGAATCATTTCCGTCCGTCTCTTTTCTATTAAGCTTTCATCTTTGATAGATGTTTGAATCTGCCTTTTACTTTCTTTTGCCATATATTATTTTAGAAGCATACGAGAGATCACGAGACGTTGAATTTCTTGCGTACCCTCGTAAATTTGAGTAATTTTCGCATCACGCATGAAGCGTTCTACTGGATATTCTTTCGTATAACCGTAACCGCCAAAGACTTGAACTGCTTCAGTTGTCACTTTCATTGAAGTATCACCAGCCATTAATTTTGCCATTGCTGATTGCTTACCATATGGTAGATTATTTGATTCTAACCATGCAGCTTGGTAGGTTAATAATCTTGAAGCTTCTGTAGCAGTTGCCATATCAGCTAATTTAAATGACACCCCTTGGTTTGCAGAAATAGGTTTGCCAAATTGAACGCGTTCTTTTGAGTAAGCGACTGCAGCATCTAATGCGCCTTGTGCGATTCCAACTGCTTGAGCTGCAATACCGTTGCGACCTCCATCTAATGTTTTCATCGCAATCTTGAAACCGTCCCCTTCTGCACCAAGTAAATTTCCCTTTGGTACACGGCAGTTATCAAAAATGATTTCTGTAGTAGGTGATGAACGAATACCCATTTTCTTTTCTTTTTTCCCCACTGAGAAGCCCTCAAAATCTGCTTCTACAATAAATGCTGAAGTACCATTTCTATCTTCAGGATCTGTTACCGCAAAAACAACGTAAATATCTGCAATCCCACCGTTTGTGATAAAGATTTTAGAACCATTTAAAACGTAGTGATCCCCATCTAGTTTTGCTGTTGTTTTCATACCGCCAGCATCTGAACCTGAGCCTGGTTCTGTTAAACCATAAGCACCGATTTTCTTCCCTTCAGCCATTGGACGTAAATATTTTTGTTTTTGCTCTTCCGTACCAAATTTGTAAACTGGCCATCCCGCAAGTGAAGTATGTGCTGAAAGCGTTACACCTGTAGATGCACATACACGCGATAATTCTTCAACTGCAATAACGTAGGCTAAATAATCTGAGCCGATACCGCCGTACTCTTCTGGCCAAGGAATCCCTGTTAAGCCTAGCTCAGCCATTTGGTCGAAAATAGCGCGATCGAATGTTTCATTTTCATCACGTTCTGCAGCAGTAGGTGCTACTTCGTTTTCCGCAAAATCTCTTACCATTTTTCGAATCATTTCATGTTCTTCAGATAGTGTAAAATTCATCCCGTATTTCCCCTTTGTATTTTAAATTTATATATACTGCCACTTTTTCTTTATGCATGTTATTGCCCAATTTTTTATCCAAAGCGCCAGTACGATAAGCACACAAACTGCAGTCAACTCTGTTGTCTCACAAAGTTCGGTACTCTTGACGCTTCACTTTCATCCCAAAGCAAAACTTTCTCGCTCTTTATGTAAGGCATTTTGGAACAATCAGTATTCTTTTCAAATATCAACAAGCAAATGTATTAGTGCATTCTTATAAACATCTCGAAATGACCATTCTCTGAATCTCACTTGTTCCCTCGTAGATTTCTGTTACTTTCGCATCGCGGAAGTAGCGTTCTACTGGATAATCCTCGGTATAACCATAGCCTCCAAAAATTTGGATGGCTTCCGTAGTTACATCAACAGCTGTTTTGGAAGCGAAAAGCTTTGCCATTGATGCTTCCTTTCGGCATGGTTTCCCCGTTGCTCGTAAGTTTGCTGCTTTATAGACAAGCAATTTAGCTGCTTCAATTGCTGTTGCCATATCTGCTAGCTTAAATGAAACTCCTTGATTTGCTGCAATTGGTTTGCCAAATTGTTTACGTTCAGCTGCATATCTTGTCGCTTCTTCTAAAGCTGCTTCTGCAATCCCCAAGCTTTGCGCAGCAATACCGATGCGACCGACATCTAAATTTGCCATTGCAATTTTAAAGCCGTCCCCTTCTGCACCGAGTAAATTGTGAGCTGGGACCTTCATTTGATCGAATGTAAGCTGTACCGTTCTCGAGCCATGTAGTCCCATTTTCTTTTCATCTTTGCCAACGATTAAACCAGGAGTATCCTTTTCAACGATAAATGCTGAGATTCCTCTTACACCTTTTGACGGATCAGTAGAGGCAAAGACAATATACACATCTGCCTCTCCACCATTGGTAATAAAAACTTTAGAACCATTCAGTTCGTAATCATCTCCAGCTTTTACTGCCCTCGTTTTCAAAGACCCCGCATCAGATCCTGACGATGGTTCTGTTAAGCAAAATGCACCTAAGTATTCTCCAGAGGCAAGTTTTGGAACGTAACGCTTTTTTTGTTCTTCATTGCCAAAATAGAGAATAGGATTTGTTCCGACCGATGTATGCACAGACAAAATCACCCCGATGACTGCACTTACCTTTGATAATTCGTTAATGGCAATAATATAGGATGTGAAATCCATTTCTGAACCGCCATATTTTGCTGGTGCTGTTATGCCCATAAGTCCTAGCTCTCCCATTTTGGCTAGAATATCACGTGGAAAACCCCCATTTTCCATATAACTGACTTGCGGTGCAATAACATCCTTCGCAAAATCCCGAACCATATTGCGCATCATCAATTGTTCTTCCGTGAACTGTAAATTCATGATGAATCTCCCCTTTATCCCGCTTTAACGGGCATTAAGATCCCACTTCTTTGAGTGAAGGTTCACTTTATTGCTAGTTCAACTTCCGATTTTATTCGTAAGTATAGAACCCACGCCCAGTTTTCTTCCCTAGCCAGCCTGCCTTGACGTATTTTCGTAATAACGGGCAAGGACGATATTTACTATCACCAAATCCTTCATACAATGTTTCCATAATATAAAGACATGTATCAAGGCCGATGAAATCTGCTAAAGTTAATGGCCCCATTGGATGGTTCATGCCAAGTTTCATGACTTCATCAATTGCTTCTTTCGTTGCTACACCTTCATAAAGTGTATAAATTGCTTCGTTGATCATTGGCATTAACACACGATTTGCTACAAAGCCCGGGAAATCATTTACTTCCACTGGTACCTTTTCGAGTTTTTCCGTTAGCTCTTCAATCATGTTGTACACTTCATCTGACGTAGCTAGACCTCGAATAATCTCTACAAGTTTCATGACTGGTACTGGATTCATAAAATGCATACCAATTACTTGTTCTGGACGTTTTGTCACTGCAGCAATTTCTGTTATTGGTAGTGACGAAGTGTTGGAAGCTAAAATTGCATGTTTTGGCGCAACTTCATCTAGTTGTTTAAAAATAGATTGCTTAATCTCCATATTTTCAACAGCTGCTTCTATTACTAAATCAACATCATGTGCATCATTAATAGATAAAGATTTTGTGAATCTTTGCAAAATTGAATCTTTTTCATCTTCTGTCATACGGCCTTTTACAACGTTTCTAGAAAGGTTTTGAGCAATCGTTTGAATACCTCTTGCAAAAGATTCTTCACTAATGTCATTAAGTTTGACGTTTAATCCTGCTTGAGCACAAACTTGGGCTATCCCCGAACCCATTTGTCCTGCACCTATTACCATTACTTTTTGAATTGTCATTTCTCCACTCCCTTTTGTGTTGGGACTTCAATCATGATGGCATCCCCTTGACCACCACCTGAACAGATAGCTGCAATTCCTAGTCCCCCACCACGACGTTTTAACTCATATGCTAGAGTTAAAATTATTCTTGCTCCTGATGCACCTATCGGATGACCTAATGCTACAGCTCCCCCATTGACGTTTACTTTTTCAGCGTCAAGTTCAGCAATTTTACTACTTGCAAGTGCTACTGCTGCAAAGGCTTCATTGATTTCAAACAAATCAATATCCTCTAATTTCTTTCCTGTCTTATCTAAAATTTTGTTGATTACGAGACCTGGTGTTTGTGGAAAATCATTCGGTTCTACACCAACTTCAGCATGACCAACAATGTAAGCAAGTGGTGACAACTGATGTTCTTCCGCATATTCCTCACTTGTGACAACAACTGCACATGCACCATCATTCACCCCAGGAGCATTACCAGCTGTAATCGTACCATCCTTGCTAAAAGCTGATTTCAATTTCGTAAGAACTTCTAGCGATGTGTCTTTACGAGGTGCTTCATCAGTATCGACTATAATGTCATCACCTTTTCTTTGAGAAATTGACACTGCTACAATTTCTTCAGCGAATTTCCCCTCTTTAATTGCACGCGTTGCTCTTTGGTGACTTCGTAATGCCCATTCATCTTGCGTTTCTCTAGTCAGTTCGAATTTCTCTGCTGTCTCGTCTCCATATGTGCCCATATGTACGCGCTGTGGATGAAATGAACATGAAAGACCGTCATAAATCATACCATCGACTAGTGTTGCGTCTCCCATTCGCAAACCAAATCGACCCTTTGGTAAATAATACGGTGCATTAGACATGGACTCCATCCCACCAGCCACAATTACTCTTTCCTCACCAAGTCTGATTAGTTGATCTGCCAGAGTTACACTTCGCAAACCTGAAGCACAGACTTTGTTGATGGTTTCTGTTTTTACAGAGTATGGAATTCCTGCTTTTGAAGCTGCTTGACGCGAAGGAATTTGCCCTTGCCCTGCTTGTAAAACTGTTCCCATAATGACTTCATCTACTTGCGTCTCTCCTATATTGGATCGCTTTAATGCTTCTTTTATTGCTACACCACCTAAGTCACTAGCAGTTAAAGGACTAAGTTTTCCGCCAAGTTTTCCGAAGGCTGTTCGTGCTCCATCAATAATTACCGCTTTTTGCAAGTTTGACACCCCTTTTAAATTGTCATTGGATACGCTTACACAGACTGAATAAATAAAACGAGTGCTCGAAATTCCAGACTGACTGAACGCTCGCTCAATAAAATTTTAGAAAAAAAGAGAGGGCACTTGCTCTCTCTTTTTCACTTGTAAATATTGTATAAAAATTTTGACTTTTATGCAATATGTTATTTTTTTCTGCTTATTACACTGTTTCTTCTAAAGGCTCTGTTGAAACTTGAACTTCACCACACACCGATTTTTCTAGTAACTCAGCAATATCGTATGTGCCTACTTGTTCTTCCACCTCTTTTGCCTTTGTGCCATCTGATAGCATCGTTAAGCAATAAGGACAGCCAGAAGAAATAATTGTTGGACTTACTGCTAATGCTTGTTCTGTACGTGCTACATTAATTCGGTTACCAACATGTTCTTCCATCCACATTAGCCCACCACCTGCACCACAGCACATAGCCGTTTCTCGATTACGTTCCATTTCCACTAGCTTGACACCAGGAATCGACTTTAAAATTTCACGTGGTGCATCATACACATCGTTGTAACGACCTAAGTAACAAGAATCATGGAAAGTAATAGTTTCATTCACTTCATACTGTGGTTTAAGTCGACCTTGTTGAACAAGCTCAAACAACAACTCTGTATGGTGATACACTTCTCCACTCCACCCAAAGTCACTATATTCATTCTTGAAAATATTATATGCATGTGGATCGATCGTTACGATTTTCGTAATACCTGCTTTTTCAAATTCTTTAATATTCGCTTCAGCAAGCTCTTGGAATAAAAACTCATTTCCTAAACGGCGTGGTGTATCACCAGAGTTCTTTTCTTTATTTCCTAAAATTGCAAATTTTACACCTGCTTCGTTCATCAAGTGAGCAAATGCTAAGGCAATTTTTTGTGAACGGTTATCAAAAGAACCCATAGAACCTACCCAGAATAGGTACTCGATTTCTTCACCTGCTTTTGAAGCTTCTTTTATTGTTGGAATATGAACATCTGGACGAGCATCTCTCCAATTTTCTTTTTCTTTACGGTTAATCCCCCAAGGATTTCCTTGGCGTTCGATATTCGTCATTGCACGCTGAGCATCAGGATTTACACGTCCTTCTGTCATTGTTAAATAACGACGAAGATCAATAATTTTCTCAACATGCTCATTCATAACTGGACATTGATCCTCACAGTTACGACAAGTAGTACACGCCCAAATCTCTTCTTCTGTAATAACATCACCAATTAATGATGGACTGTAGACATCTTCAATCGTTACACCTTCTGCACCTGCAGCAACAGCAAGCTGATTCCCTTGTGTATTTTTGAAGAATATTTTCGGTACCCATGGTTGTTGATGTGTTTGGACAGCACCAGTAAATGTTAGATGGTCACGAAGTTTTGTCATTAAATCCATTGGCGAAAGCATTTTACCTGTCCCACTTGCAGGACACATATTCGTACAACGTCCACACTCTACGCAAGCATAGAGATCAATCAGTTGAAGTTGTGTAAAATCTTCTATTTTCCCAACACCAAATGAAGGTACTTCCTCTGATTCTTCATCTTCATTTTCTAATGCTTCAAAATCAATCGGCGTTAATTTTCCAACAGGTGTTAAACGATTGAAGTAAACGTTTACAGGGCCTGCGATTAAATGTGCGTGTTTAGATTGTGGAACATACACTAAGAATGTTAAAAGAATTAGTAGATGAATCCACCACATGATAAAGAAAACAGTAGTGGCTGCAGCTGTTGGTAGGAATCCAAACACTGTGCCGATGAGGGAAGCTACTGGCTCTGACCAAGTTGCTTCTTCACCATGCCAAATCATGCCCATTCCATTACCTACAAGTACAGAAACCATTAAACCACCGATAAAAATCAATACAAGCCCAGATTTTAATCCGCGTTTTAGTCGAACAAGCTTTTCAATATAACGACGGTAATAAGCCCATACAACTGCAACCAAAATAACAAGTGACACTATTTCTTGGAAGAATGTAAAATACGGATAAACAGGTCCAAGTGGTAAATGTGACCCTGGGTTTAAACCTTTCCAGATAAAATCAATGGCACCAAGTTGTACTAATATGAATCCATAGAAGAACATGACATGAATAGCACCACTCTTTTTATCCTTTAGTAATTTTTTTTGTCCAAAAACATACACCCAAATGTTTTGTAATCTTGCTTTGACATCATTATCAAATTCAACCTTTTTCCCCATTTTGATGAATTGATAGCGTGTCTTTACCAAGTAAGCGAATAACCCTAATCCATATGCGACTACAGCTAAAAATAAAATCCAATTAATGATTAATAGTGGATTCATTTTCCTTCCCCCCTAAGTTGCTTCTTGTCTTAACGTCATCTACCTAATAGGTAGATTTTAGAAATTATATTATTATAAACATTGTAAAATATGAATGAGCATTCAGTCAACAGAATTTCAATGCACCATTCAATAATTTCTCTAAAATAATCATTATTTCTCTCTTAATTAATAATATCTAAGTTAATTCAATATTCTATCATATCTAGATACAAATATACTATGTTATTTTTCACAATAAAATTATAAAAAAACATCAAAAAGTCTATTGTAAATAGATTTTTCGATGTTTTGATTATGCATGTACTACAATCGGTTGCAATAATTCTCCCAAAAGTTGTTGTGCTTGTTGTATTTTTTCCTCATAAATACCAACTAAAACGACTGTTGATGGACCTGCAGATTCATGGATATCCCATGCACATTCAAATGATACTTCACCAAACAGATTGTGAACTTCTTTAGAAATCCCTTTAGATCCTACCGGCCAAATACGTCCGATTATATCTTGCTGGATTGCTTTATAAATACATTTCATATCAGCGATTTTTTCTGGTTCAGCCACTAATTTATCCCCAACTAATGGTTTGCCATATGTAAACCATTTTAGACATTGTACAGGCGGTATATCTTTGACAGATTCACCGATCATCGTAATAGCTATCCCTGATTGCAATGTTTCCATATTGGATTCTGTACTACCTGTAATTCTAGGTAACCCTATACCAATTTCGCGAAATAATCTGCTGATACCAGTTATATAACGATTCCAAGCATCTTCATCACTGAAATTGTGCAAAATGATTGCTTCAGGTACAGCGCCCTCTACCCATTGTTCTAGCAATGTCACACGAGCAGAAAAATAGCTTGTAACATCATCTGGAACGTGTACAACATCTAACTTCTTCTGTCCAATAGCTCCAGAATTGTCGGTAGTTACGATAAAGCCATTCGACAATTGTAATGCATTTCTCATCTATGAATGAGCCTCTTTTCTTGCAAAAGCTTTTGATAAAAACGGCATACATATACCTGCTATAACTACATTTACTAATGTTGTGATGAAAATTTCAGGAGTTACAGCATAGAACATCTTCGGAGAAATCAACCAATAAAATGGTAGCGGAGATAAAATACCATTAGCAATAATAGCAAATACCCACTTTAAAATTGAGTGATTCTTTTGATGTAGTTTCGCAAAACCCCATACAACAAGAAACATTTCAAAAGCAATTAAAATATGAAATGGCCCTAACTGAAAACCGCCTACACCAGCTGAAACAATATGTCCAAATGCCGCAGCAACCCCTGCTACTGGTGCGGGTAAAATGATAGCTCCTAAAAATGCTGGAGCAGAATCAAGAGCTGCTGAACTGATTCCTACAGGAACTTTGAACATTGCTCCTACTGCACATAATGCTGATACCATTGCTGTTAACGTAATCAATCGTAATTTCATCTTTTATCTAATCCTTCTCTTTGTCTTTTCTTCCACCATTTCTAAACACCTTTGCGCCTCGGATATATTCAATATCCGCAACATTTAAGCGTGAATTTGCCACACGTGCAGCCGCAAATAAATAATCAGATAAACGATTTAAATAACGTTGTACAACTGTAGGGACATCTCCCTCTTTTGCGTTTTTCAATAATGTTACCGTTTGACGTTCAGCACGTCTTGCGATTGTACGAGCAATATGCAATGTAGCTGCTGCAGGAGATCCACCAGGTAAGATGAATTTTTCTAGTAAAGGGGGTTCATCCATTAAGACATCAATGCGTTTTTCCATTTCTTCAATCGGTTCATCCGTCATTTTATAATGACGTTCCTTCATCACATTTGCCAAATCGCCACCACAATCAAACAATTCATTTTGAATATTTTCTAGGTCTTGCAATATATCTTGGAAATTCCCCTGATCAAGCTCTGTCATTGCCTTACCGATGAATGAATTCAATTCATCTATCGTACCATATGCCTCAACTCGTAAATCGTCTTTATCTACTCTTCCTCCGATAATACTTGTTTTCCCTTTGTCGCCTGTACGTGTGTATAAATTCATCTCTCATCCTTCTTTCTATTTTATTTTTTCAGCTAAGCCGTACCAAATTCTTGTTACATGTTCACTTACTGCAAATAATTGTTGATATAATCGCCCACAAGTATCTCTAAGTTGCCGGTCTTGTTGATCAATTGGTACGATGCCTCTCCCCATCTCAGTTGCAATTATAATGACTCGATGCTTCTTATCAAATGATTGTAGCTGTTCCGTAATCTGGGTAGCTAACTTTCTTTCATCTTGCTCAAGTAGTGGTTTGATTACACGTTCAAGTCCTGAAACAACAATTGTTTCGCTTGTGGGGTTTTGTGGTAATTGCCCAATATACCATTCGACATCAAATAAATCTTGCTCTTTTAACCAATTTATCACATATTCATGTTTGCCGTTATAGGCACCACCGATAAAGATGTGCATCGTTTCCCCTCCTCAAAAGCTTCTTTAGTAGTCCACTGAAGCTTATACATATCGTCATGTGAAACATGCCAATCCCAAAATTCACTTGATTCTGGAGCAAAGTTAACAAGCAATATCCGAATTGTTCCACCATGTAAAATGAGAGGATATCTAGTAAAGCCTTTTGGTAATCGAGCAATAGCCTCCATACAACGCTTCGTAACTTCTTCTAATGTTTCACCGGACGGTGGTGCTAAACGCTGTGGATTATCAATCCAGTTTCGATATTGCTGGATCTCTTTTAACTCTTCATAAGTTTTGCCTTCGAATTCGCCAAAATTGCTTTCTCTAAACCCTACATCTCCAAGATATGAAGCTATCGGAAAATAGTATGCTGCCGTTTGTTTACAACGTTTTAAATCGCTACCAAAAATCGTTTCACATCTGCTATCTAATACAGGCAGGTTTTGATTCGGCAAAATGTCTTCATCTGCCCATCCTAAATACCGTCTTTCATTATTACTCTTCGTTCTTGCGTGGCGTATTAAGTAAACAGTAACAGCGTAATCCATAATACTGCCTCCATTCCTTCAATAAACGCTCCAAGTAAATCGCCAGAACTACCACGGAAATTGCGAATAGTCCACAATTTATAGAGCAATGCAGCTACCACTACTACTCCAAGTAATACCATTGCTACAGTCCATTCACTACTTATCCAAATAATTATTGTTGTACCAATAATAGTAGAAATAATTGTGCTAATTAGCCACGATGACGTATGTAAATGTTGCTTAAAAAAATAGCCTAACCCTTTTTCCTTAGAACTTTTTGTCTGGATGAAATAAATGGACATCCCTAATCGGGATAAAAATGGTACCACTATTAACCAGATCCAATTGAACTGTTGTTGCCCAACTAATTCTGATAGGAAAAAAATTTTCGTTAATACCAGAAATAGTAACGACATCGCACCAAAAGCTCCAATACGTGGATCGTCTAATATTTCGATACGTTTTTCTATATCACGATATGAAAAATAAGCGTCTCCCATATCTACAAAACCATCTAAATGTAACCCGCCAGTCCAAATTATATAACCAAATATAAGGATAAACCCTGTTAGCATTGGACTTATTTCGGTATATGTTTGGATCATATAAAATATTGCCGCCATAACAGCCCCCATTAGGGCACCTAACCACGGTAAAAAGGAGAACATTGCAGTAACTGTTTTCTTCGTTAATGGTAATTCTTTATGAATCGGAACAACGGTGAAAAATTGAAATGCCAATAATATTCCTTTCACCACAGTACTCATAGTCTCACCTCCTTTTCTATTTCCATTGATGAACATGGCCATACTCAATTTCAATGGCTTGTGTTGCTTGTTTTATAAACCATTGATGGAGATTTCCTAAATGTCTTTGATACAGTTGTACTTCCTGGTTACTTGATATGGGTTCATCAAGCACTTCATTGGAAACAATGACAATCGGAATTTGCAAAGAATGTAATTGTAAAATAGTATTCTTCATATCATGAATACGTTGCTCCAGCTTCTCGGGCCGTTGCCAATTACAAATGCCTGTTTCAAAGCCTTCATAAAATTCATTAGTTAACCAAGTTGTGACACAATCCCATAGCATCACGTCTCCAGGTTGAATAAGAGGTAGCAATTTTCTCAGATTCGTTGGTTGTTCAAACGTAACCCAATTTAGTTGTTGTTTTTGTCTATCAAATTGATGTCTCGCTATTCGCTTTTTCATTTCATCATCAAACCCTACCCCGGTCGCAACATAAACAAGTCGTTTCGCGTGGTTCATATCGGCTAATTGTCGTAATTGTTGTTCAGCATAAGCACTTTTGCCACTTCGTACGCCACCAGTTATAAAGATGAGCTGTGTTTCAGCCATGAAGTCATCCCCTTCTGTAAAGCCTTCATTGCTTGTTCCTTCTTCATCCCTACTCTAAACCATTCACCATTCATACCACGAAAATTTTCCGTATGACGAAGGACAAATCCTTTTTGGAGCATCGCATGAAAGAATT
The DNA here is from genome assembly GCF_044359855.1 of Rummeliibacillus pycnus. Taxonomy (GTDB): domain Bacteria; phylum Bacillota; class Bacilli; order Bacillales_A; family Planococcaceae; genus Rummeliibacillus; species Rummeliibacillus pycnus_A. Next base: position 2,991,584 of record NZ_CP132291.1, on the reverse strand, counting down.
CTTTTGAATATTGTGGTATCGGTATTTGAAAACTAACATAGTTCGTAACACTGTTTGTTGTCTTACAGCCTAGTTGTTGTAAAAAAGCAGTGAATTCTTCTCTACTTTTCTGTGCATAACGAATAGCTTGATCTCGATATTCATTTTCTTCCAAACATCCTGCACCAATAACAGCTGCTAATCCGTTAATATGCCAATGGGATGTTTTTCTTTGTAAATTTTCAATAATGCTTGGTGATGCAATCATATAGCCTAATCTCACACCGGCAATAGCGTACATTTTTGTCATAGAACGTACAATGATAACATGTGGATTGTCTTCTAAATAGGGAATCATCGATGCGTCTTCATCAATCCAATCGATAAATGCTTCATCTAAAACAATATGACAATTTGCCTTTTTCCCTTCTGTTATGAGCAAAAGAAGCTGTTCTATTGGCGGCAATACACCTGTTGGATTATTTGGCGTACATAAATACAAGACATCCGCCTGTTGCATCTCTTCAATTATTTGGTTGATTGGGAGTTGCCACGTTACGATCTCTTCAACTTCAAGATGAATAATTTCTACATCGTTTGCTGATAAAGTAGCTTCATACTCTGAAAAAGTCGGGTGAATAAGAATAGCACGCTTTTTTTGAAACATTGAAGCAAGTAATGAAAAAATTTCCGCAGCCCCGTTACCAAGCAAAACTTGATTAACGCGAACGCCATGGTATTTTGCTACAGCTGACAAAAATGGTTGCCCCTGTGGATCTGGATACTGTGCAACAAGATGCTGTAAATCATCCCAATTCTGCCTAATAAATTCCGGCGGTCCTGCAGGGTTAACATTTTCACTAAAATCAATGATTTGTCCGGGTTTTTCAATAGAAAGCTTTTCATATAAAAGATGCGGATTGGCACCATGATTAGGTAACGACAATGAGAATTCCTCCTATGATTACGCCTGTAAGCCAAAACAATGTTGTTACAGCATGCATTTGTTCAATGGCTATTTTAATATGTCTTGGTGCAAGCTCTGTTTCTGGCTCTCCCATTTTTGCTCGTTCAGAAATTACACCTTTATAGCTATTCGTACCACCTAATTGAATGCCAAGTTGGTAAGCCGTTGCTGCTTCTAAAAATCCACTATTCGGGCTTGGATGCTTTTTAGCGTCTCTTAACCAACCTTTCAAACGATGAGAAAATGGCTGTGTCGATTCTTTTTTCGTCCCAATCAACATGAGAAAGCCTGTTATTCTACTTGGTATGTAATTAAAAATGTCATCTGTATGTGCAGCAACAAATCCAAAGTCCCCGTATTTTTCATTTTTATAAGCAACCATGGAGTCGAGTGTATTCACTGCTTTGTACATCCAGATTCCTGTCGCCCCAAAGAGAAATGCCCAAAACAAAGGTGCTGTTACACCATCACTCGTATTCTCAGAAACTGTTTCGACAACACCTCTCGTTACTTCTGGTACAGAGAGCTTTTCGGTATCTCGGCCAACAATCCAAGATAGCTTCTCACGTGCCTCGTTCAAATTTCCTTCTACAAGCGGGGTATAAACATCCGTTGCTGCTTGTTGTAAGCTCTTTTGTGCAAGCGCCACAGCAATCATCACACTTTCAACTAGAATGCCGAAAATTGTTCCTACTGTATATGCAGCAATAACAATTAAATAAGCTACAATTGTTGTGATACCAACAACTACTATAACAAGTAGAAGTCCCTTCATCCTACGAAACTTTCCAATGTTTAATCGTTTTGTTAACCACTGAATTGTATTACCAATCCATCTTATAGGATGAGGCATTTTAGGTGGATCTCCAATTAATCGATCAAGAATTACCCCAAGTGAGCAAGCAATTAAATGTGCTAACATGTTATAGTATTCCTTTCGCACGTTTGTACTCTTGTAATGCAATACGTGTTGTTTCAAATACACCGTGGCCAATGAGCTTTCCAATTCCTGTTATGGTTCCTGCATATTCAAAGAACGGTTCTTTTTGTGTAGCAGCAATGAGCACACTATCTGTTGACGTTCCAGTAGCAACCGTATTTGAAATAGTATCTCTTATATCTTCGATTACTAATGCTTTCGTTTTTGCTTCTGTTGCCGTAATCATCGCTTGCATAAAGGATTCATCCGTAAGAGTACCATTAATGAAAACCCATGTATTGATTGTTCCTATATGTGGTTTTTCCGGACGTTCATAGGCTTTTGATACATCAACCGCATTTCCAACACCTGCGGTTACTGCAACAACAATACTACCTATAGTAGAAGAAAACTCCCGAATAACTACATACTTCGCGGCAACTGCTGTCATCATTGCAACTGTGTTAGAAGGTGAAAAACCGTGTTTCTCTAAATATTGCTTTAATTCTTCATGCGCATCTTCACACATATATTTGATATCTACGGCACGATTAATAAAAGCCTGGAACCATCCAAATCCAGCATTATGAACTGCAGATGATACAGTTTTTAATGGAAATGATGTTTGTAACTCAACAAATTCATCACGCACTTTAATTTGCTCGGCTGTAATAGAAATCGCCTTTTGTATATCCTTATGTGGTTTCGGTATTAACGTAATTTGTGGTTTCGGTAACACTGGATGTGGATAATTTGACACTTCCGTACGATAAACATCCCTAATATGTTTTTCCTTTAATACTTCATGTGGTTCACCTTCTGAATAAATTTGCCCGTCCTCAAGTAAGATCAACTGATCACAATAGAGTGAGGCTAAATTTATATCATGAAAAATAGAAACAACCGTCAGACCATTATGTACAACTTCATGCCGAATCATATCCATCAATCTTCTTTGATGTTCGATATCTAAATGATTTGTTGGTTCGTCTAATAGTAACAAATCTGAGCGCTGTGCTAATGCTTGTGCAACAAAGGTTCGTTGCTGCTCTCCACCAGAAAGAAACTCTAAATTTTGATTTTCATATTGAGCAATACCTGTTTGTTGCATTGCTTCTGTGACTGCTTCTTCATCCTCTTTTGACCATGTTGAAAACCAGCTACTTTGATGTGGGTAACGACCAATTGATACTGTTTCACGAACAGAATGTGAAAAAGCATGAGCATGCAATTGCGGCAACACCGCCATTTTACGCGCTAATTCCTTTGTGGAATAATCTTCTAGGTTTATACCATCAATTTGAACAGTTCCAGAAGTAGCAGGCAAAATCCCGCTTATCACTTTGATCAGAGTGGACTTTCCACTACCATTCGGTCCTAGAATCCCGATAAACTTCCCCTTATCAACTGTAAACGAAATATCTTTTACAATTGGCTTCTTGGAATCATAACCACCACTAAGTTGTTTTACAGCAAGCATACTATTACGCCCCCTTCATTCTGCGTTGACGGAAGAAAATATAAGCAAAAACTGGTGCTCCAATAAACGATGTAATCACACCGATTGGTAATTCTGTAGGTGCAATAACTGTTCGTGCTATCAAATCACATAGAATAAGTAACGATGCACCATTAATAAAAGATAATGGAATTAAATGACGATGATCTGTTCCAAATAAAAGTCGTGTTATATGTGGCACAACTAAACCAACAAAACCAATCGTGCCAGATACTGCTACAGCAGAGCCCGTTAACATGGAACCACCGAGTAATAGCATCCACTTACTTCTCTTCACATTTACACCTAAATATTTTGCTCGTTCTTCACCAAACAACATGGCATTCAGTTCACGTCGATTAAGCCATAATAGAATTGTTCCGAATGTAATAAACGGCCAGATCATTTTGACATATGGCCATCCTCTCATCGATACACTACCCATTAACCAATTAATAATTTGGCGAAGTTCTTCTCCTGTTAAGGCAATCATCAATGATATCACGGAACTTAAAAAAGAACTCACAATAATCCCTGTTAAGATAAGAGTTTCCATTTTCATCGTACGATCGACTAATTTAGCAAAACCTAAAACAACAAACATTGCAAAGAGAGCCCCTATCATGCTGAAAGTTGGTAATGTGAAAATACCTAAAATAGGGGTTGAAATACTGAAAAAGAGCGTCATCACGGCGCCTACTGAGGCACCTGATGACACTCCTAACGTGTATGGATCTGCAAGTGGATTTTTTAACAATCCTTGAAAAGCTGCTCCTGCAACGGCTAATGCTGCTCCAACAAGTCCTGCTAAAACTACTCTAGGCATTCGAATGTTCCATAAAATATTCGTTGCTGTTTCATCCACTCCAATATTCCATAACGTACTGATCGGCACCTTTACGGAACCAACGGAAATACCGAGCACAATGCTTACCAAAAGAATGGCAATGGCTACGATATATCCGACTATGATCTTTTTCACTTAAATGCCTCTGGGTAAACAGCCTTCGCTACTTCCTCTAACCCTTCAGCAAGGCGAGGACCTGTACGAGCTGTTAAATTTTGATCTACTTTCACAACTGCGTTATTTTTAACAGCTGTAATACTGTCAAAGCCTTGACGTTGTTTTACTTTCTCTACGATATTCGGAAAATATTTTTCATCTTCCATTACAATAATAGTATCTGGATTACGTTTGACAATTTGTTCTGGATCGATTTTGAACCAACCTGATTGATCATCCACAACATTTTTGATATTTGCTAGGTCAAAGATTTCTTGCATAAATGTACCCTTACCAGCTGTGTAAATTTCTGGTTCACCGGATGTTTCTACAAAAGCAGTACGTTGTTTAACATTCGCTACTTTATCTTGTACTTCTTTTACTTTCACTTTCATACCAGCAACGATTTGATCCGCTTTTTGTGGTTGATTTGTAATTTGTCCCAATTGTTTAATCGTATCATATGTTTCTTCAAAACTTGCCGCATTTTTTACTACAAAAACGGTAATTCCTGCATCTTTCAATTGTTGTAATCCTGATTCAACCATTTTTGCACTCGATTCATGTGCAAATACGACATCTGGTTTTAAACTTAAAACTTTTTCAACATTGAACTCCATATCGCCGACTTTTTCTTTTTTAGTAGCAGCTTTTGGATAATCATCGTTATCACTTACACCAACGATTTTGTCGTCTAAACCTAGTGCGAATAAGATTTCTGTATTACTTGGGATCAGTGATACGATTTTTTTCGGTTCTTCTTTAAATTCTACCTCATTCCCAAGCGCATCTTTTACTGTCATAGGGTATGTAGCTGTTTTGTCTGTAGTTTGAGTAGTCTTTTCACTTTTTCCAGTTGATAATTTTTGAGTTTCGCTTTGATTGCATCCAACAAGTAGAACAAACGCCATTGTTAGTAAGAAACCCAGTTGCCAAATTTTTTTCACAAAAATTCCTCCTCCATAAAAAATGCCTCTCGTATTTTTCGAGAGGCATCATGATTCCAGTATATTCAAGTACACTAGCACCCACTCTATCCTCGTAGTTATTTGGTGATCTGAGTTCGGCAGGTATCCTGGCTTGTGTTCATCGCGCATCGTGCCTTCCCAAAAAATCATTTCTTTTTAGTGGCCGTTTACGAGTTGCTCACACTTACAGTGGCGGGACCGCATCGGATTTTCACCGATTTCCCTTTTCACTCAACATTTGGTATATGTCGAGAACCGTACTTCTTTTATATTGAATTGTTTATCATTATACCGAATATTTGGTTTTTGTGAAAGATAAGTTTGGGCAATTGTTTTTTCTCTAGCATTTGAAATAAAAATTTACCATATAAAATAAACAGCAGTAAGCTTCTCTTCTAGGAGATTTTACTGCTGTTCACGATTATCATGTATAAATTAATAGTGTTTCATCCACTCTAAAAAGCTACCAGCTATTTTATCTAAAAATTGAACCGTTCCTTCTTCTGTTATATTTCCTGAATCATCAAATTTCGTGTGCGCAGCCCCAATATATACATCATTGCCTATTAGTATTGGAGATGATAATCCTATTGAAAATAAAATGTCGCGTAAATGCATTTGTGCTTTCGCAGTTCCCAATACTCCCATCGAAGCCCCCATAATCCAAGAAGGTTTGCCAATCATGACTTGATCTACTCGTGATAGCCAATCGATTGCATTACCCAACACCCCCGGAATGGACCCATTATACTCTGGTGTTACCCAAAGTACCGCATCGGCAGCTTTTACCTTCGCTTTAAAATCTACAACAGATTGCGGTGGATCATTTTCGTTATCTTGATTGTACATAGGTAAATCATTTAAAGTTAAGACTTCCATGTCAAATTTATCTGCATTATGTTTTTTTACAAATTCAGCTAGTTTTTTGTTATATGAGTCTTTTCGGATACTACCTACAATTGCAACAACTTTCATAATGATTCCTCCCAAAATAGAATTCACCATATCATTCTCTTTTTTATATTTTTTATACCTCGTTCATGATTGATCATTTTGGAGTTACTTTTTGGAAGGTAGCACTTTAATCAATTTCATGGGTGCTTTTCTAGTTAAAAAATACGAATATTTTCTAAATAAACAATTCAATAATTAGGATAATATTTCATTTTTAGTATTTACTTATAACTCCGCTTCAGATCGCGCTTTCCGCGGGCGAGCGTTGAGCCTCCTCGGAAGCCCGTACCGTGCTTCACTGCGGGGTCTCACCTGTCTCGCTTTCCCGCAGGACATTGAATGAGCTTCCCTGTATTCGCACCGCACGAAGGAAATGCGAATGCATTTTCGAGGACTCGCCATCTTCCGCTCATAGGCAATGTTCTAATAGATATGGCATATAACAAAGGCTCATATAATGTTCATTTTTTATCAGCTCTTTGAATGATGAAATTGATTCTATATTGATATTTTCAATTCATTACAACTCAGGCTGGGATTATCACCGCCTGATCAAAGAGGTTGAATGAGAAGTATTAAAAGTCTATAAATTGGTAACATTGGTACTAGTAGTAAATTAAGGAGGATGAAATATGAAAAAAGTATTGATGGTGCTTGTCCTAGTAAATATGTTAATTTTATCTGCTTGTCAATGGCAAGGATTCGGTAAACAAGATCTTACTACAGGTAGTGAAAATGGAACAAAAATACCCGTTAATTCAGAAGTAAGGGGTAATGAAGAATCATCGTTAAATAAAGGCGTAAAAATTGCAAAGATTCTCGGAAGTACAACTTGGCAAGGAACAAAAGTATATGATAAAAATGGTAATGATTTAACACAACAGAATCCAAACTTTATAGCCCTTGCAAAATATGACGATAAAACGTCGAGATACGAATTCTATGATAAAACATCAAAAGAGAGTCGCGATAACGGAAATTTCTTTATCACGAATAGTGGGAAATTTCGTATTCTCAAATCTAAATCTAAAGGAACACAAAGCGTTGTAGAGTTAACAGAAGTAACTGAGGAGAAATACACTTATAAAAGAATGGGGAAAGATGCAAACGGAAATGATGTAGAAGTTTTCGTGGAACATATACCTTATACTGAAGGTAAACTTGCTTTTTCTGATTCAGAATAAACATTTGAGGAAATTATATTATCCAAAATAAAAGGACATTACATAACTAAATATGTAATGTCCTTTCTTATATTTCCGGAACAGTTGCTTCGCAGGGATGCGGGAGCGGTCGACGTTGCCACAGGAAGTGGCGAAATTAGCCGAACTTCCCTTCATAAGCTGAACGAGCGTCCTCATCACTTAGCTTATCCGGCTTCGGACGCTAGCTTTTCGGACCAGATAACCCTCCTCGGACGGGGCAAAAAGCGCCCCTCTGTCGGAGGAACATTTGGCCGATAAAGCTGATTGAGCGTCCTCATCACTTACAACGATATCCAGCTTCTCACACCAGCCCCTCGAGGTCGCTTCAGTCCTTCGGTCGAAAGCTGAAAAGCGCTTTCGATTCAGGCCTTCCAGCGCTTGTCGGGGCTAAACCGGCGCGTTCAGCATTTAAGTTTACATTTTTTCTGGTGCAGAAACTCCGATTAGTTTTAGTGCATTTGCGATTGTTGTACGGACAGCTGTGATTAGAGCAAGGCGTGCTTCAGAGCGGTCTTTGTTGTCTGCATCTAGAACTTTTTCTGCGTTGTAGAAGCTGTGGAATGTTGCTGCTAATTCTTGGATGTAGTTTGCAATACGGTGTGGTGCGCGTACGCGTGCTGCATCTGCTACGACTTGTGGGAAGTCACCGACTTTTTTCAATACTTCAATATCTTTTTCTGATGATAATGTGTCAAGATGTTCAGTTGAAGGTGCAAGCCCTTTTTCTGATGCTTGACGTAAGATTGAACTAATACGTGCGTGTGCATATTGTGCATAGTATACTGGGTTTTCATTTGATTGTTTAACAGCCAAATCTAAATCGAAATCTAAGTGCGAATCGCCAGCACGCATTGCAAAATTGTAGCGTACTGCATCTAATCCTACTTCTTCTACCAGTTCACGTAATGTTACTGCATTGCCTGTACGTTTAGACATTTTGACCTTTTCACCATCACGAAGAAGGTTAACCATTTGGATTACTTCTACTTCTAATGTGTCGCGGTCATATCCAAGTGCTTCGATAGCTGCTTTCATACGTGGGATGTAACCGTGGTGGTCTGCTCCCCAAATATTGATTAGTTTATCAAAGCCACGACGTAATTTATCTTCATGGTATGCGATATCTGGTGTTAGATAAGTGTAAGAACCATCTGATTTGATGAGTACGCGGTCTTTATCATCACCAAATGTAGTAGAACGGAACCAAGTTGCACCATCTAGTTCAAACACATGACCGTTGTCTTTTAGTTTTTGAAGTGCAATTTGTACCTTGCCTTCTTTATATAAAGAAGTTTCAGAGAACCATACATCGAAATCTACACGGAAGTCTTTTAAGTCTTTTTGAAGTTTACCGAATTCGTGTTTTAAACCATGTTCACGGAAGAATTCAAAACGTTCTTCATCCGATTTTTCTAATACATCTTTGCCAAATTCTTTAGATAATTCTTGTGCAATTACGATGATATCTTTGCCATGGTAGCCGTCTTCAGGCATATTAGATTCTAAACCTAGTGCTTCACGGTAGCGTGCTTCTAGTGATTTTGCCAATTTTGTAATTTGGTTACCAGCATCATTGATATAGTATTCACGAGATACATTGTAACCTGCAAAATCTAAAACATTACATAGAGAATCACCAACAGATGCCCCACGCGCATGACCTAAATGTAGATCGCCAGTAGGGTTTGCAGATACGAATTCAACTTGGACTTTTTCTTCTTTACCAGCATTGGTACGGCCATAATCTAAGCCTTGATTAAGAACAGTTGTTACGACTTCAGCTAAATAATCCTTGCGTAAAGTGATATTCATGAATCCTGGGCCTGCGATTTCTATTTTTTCAATATTTGTACCTTCTGTATCAAGGCTTTCTAAAATAGCTTCTGCGATAGCACGCGGTGGTTTTTTTGCTAATTTTGTAAGTTGCATCGCAATATTTGTTGCGTAGTCACCGTTTTCTTTATTTCTTGGTGTTTCTAAGTGAATGTTCAATGCACTTGTATCTTCTACAAGTTCTGCTTTTTGAATCGCTGCAACAAGCGCTTCTTTAACGACTTGTTGAACTTGTTCTACTGCATTCATTTATTTCCCTCCGTATAGTTCAGTTCTAAAGCATAGTCTCCGACAGATTGTCCGCCGATTAGTAGTTCATATTGCAAATAAAATCGACCGCTTTGTAAAGATTCGGACGGTTCGAATTTCATCTCTTTCGTTAGAGTAACGATTGGTAATTGTCCATATTCACTATTGTAGTGACCCTTTTGTGCTTGTCCAAGTACAAATGGCATGCGCATTTTAATATCTCCATTGCGGATGATAATGGCATCTTCTTGACCAAATCGTAGAGTCGTTTGCATGTGCTTTCCTTCTTGTACTTCTTCATATCGCAGATAAATTTGATTACGTTTTTGCATAATCGTACCCTCAGACCATAGTTCATACTGCTCGGGCTTTGTATCTTGTTGTGTAATGGTAGTTATTATTTTTAATTTTACGGGTGCTGTAAGTGCATCTGACATTTTACGACGCCTCCGTTTTCTTCTTAATATAACCTTTTTATTATAGGATAGGATTACACTTATTTTCAAGATACAACATTCTATTAGATGCTTATTATTTCTATAAATTATAGATAATAATACGTTTAATATTGTTTTTTTGCCAAAAGATGGGTTATTTTCTAAGAGCGTTGTTTAATGAATGCTATAATATATGTATTAATTGGTGGTGGTTTCGATTATTCTTGATTATATTATCAATTTCTCGCTTTTATTTACTTTTGTCATCTTTTTTCATTTTGTATATGAATACCTTGAACAATACATGGACGAATATACAAATTTACACCCTTGGGTTGTTGGGGTAGCATCTGCTATCACTGGTTTACTGTTAATGGAAACTTCAATTCATTTTAGCAATGGTGTGATAGACGATGTACGAAACGTTATTATTTTAATTTCCGGATTAGTAGGTGGCCCTATTTCAATGGTCGTTTCCTCTTTTCTTATCGGTTTATTTCGAATATATGTATTGGGTATTTCAACGACTTCCATTATCGCCGGCTTAAACACAATGCTTATGGGTCTAATCCTTTTTTTATTAACTAGATGGAAACCTATTTCGTATCGTAATATGCATTATTATTTAGCTTATACTATTGTGCAATTCGGTATAGGAATTGCTTTTTTAAGCACGGATCCGGATAGTCGACTTCTTGGGATTATCACATTAGTCGTTACTTCAATCCCTGCCTTCTATATAACCGTTTTTGTTCTAAACCTATTTAGAAAACAATTTGAAAGAATTCGTTTAATAGAAAAGTTAGCAGATACTGATTATTTAACAGATTTACCTAATAGTCGAAAGTTTAAAAGTATACTAGAGGAATTTATTGAAAACGATGAAAATTTCACTTTGCTTTTAATCGATATTGACCATTTTCGAAATGTTAACTTGACTTATGGACATCTTGTAGGGGACGAGATTTTAAAACAAATTGGACAGTATTTAAAACAATTTGTTCGGGAACATGAAGGTGCGGATACTGCACGAATTAGTGGTGAAGAATTTTATGTAACTTGTAAGCAAGCTGCTCCCGCTTTTGGTTTGCATTATGCTCATGAAATAAGCAAACTTATTTCTCAAAATCCCTACTTCATTTCTGACGGACATAAAATTCCAATTACCGTATCTATCGGCATTGCTAACTTCCCTGATAACGGGAAAAGTATTTCAGAACTTGTAACAGCAACAGACCAGGCTTTGATGCAAGCAACCTCACAAGGTAAAAACCAAATTATTCATTATAATAATATTCACACTTAGATTTAATGATAGATGTCGATTACCAAATGGTAATTGGCATCTTTTTTATTTTATTTAAGCTTGATTATGGTCATTTCATCATCTCCCGCTTGGAGTCCAAGCACTCACTTCGCGTGAAGAACATTTGACCGACAAAGTTAACGGGCGTGTTTAGCTTTTATTCTATCCAACTTCACACGTGTTCCGCTTTTATTTGTCAAATTTCGTTTTTTTCTTCCGTTTAGTTTATCCAAACACTTCACATACTAGATTCTAGCAATAAGAAAGGAAGCGATTGAATGAACCGAGCTGAATATCATCGGCAGCGGAAAAAGAAGCTAAGACTACGGCAAATAATAGTTTGGGTTATTGTGTGCGGCTCAGCATTTGCAACCGCTCTGTTCTCACTCCGCATATATGCTCAAATTACAGGAGCTCCTTCCTTAACTGTCCCGAAAGCAACTATTTTCTTAGATGCAAATGGAGATCAAATAGGAGATAAGTTTTCACAGCAAAGACGCTACTGGGTAGGGCTTGATGAAATTTCTCCCTTCGTAACCGAAGCACTTATCGCTACGGAGGACCAGAATTTTTATAATCATCATGGGTTTGACTACACTCGTATTGCGGGAGCTTTACTAAAAGACTTAAAAGCTATGGGAAAAGTAGAAGGTGCCAGTACAATTACACAACAGTATGCAAGGAACTTGTATCTTTCACATGATAAAACATGGCTAAGAAAAGTAAATGAAGCCCTATATGCCTATCGTTTAGAAACTTTTTACGATAAAGATAAAATACTTGAAGGTTACTTAAATACGGTTTACTTTGGGCATGGGATGTATGGAGTTGAGGCAGCAAGCAGGTATTACTTTGCTAAATCTGCAAAAGATTTAACGCTTGGAGAAGCAGCCTCATTAATTGCAATACCAAAAGGCCCTAGTATTTACTCGCCACTTGCTAATGAAGAAAAAAATCATGGAAGACAACAACTTATATTATCAATAATGCAAAAACAAAATATGATATCAAAAGATGCAAAGGAACGCGCACAACAAGAAAAACTAACTTTCAAATATGATGAATGGGACAATGAAAAATCGAATGCACCATACTTTATCGATACAGTATGGGCAGAAGCTCAAAAAATATTAGAGAAGAGTGGCCGAAGAATTGAAGAAGGTGGATGGACCATTCAAACAACTTTAAATCCTTATCATCAACAAGCAGCTGAAGCAGCAATTGAAAAAAATCTACCTAAATCAGGACTTGAGGTTGGTTTTGTCAGCATGGATCCGAAAACTGGTTATATTACAGCATTAGTTGGCGGAAGTCAGTATGTTAAAAGTCCATTTAATCGTGCTATACAAGCTAAAAGACAACCTGGTTCAGCTATTAAACCATTCTTGTATGCTACTGCTTTAGAAAATAATTTCTCACCTTTAACATTTATGAATACAGAACAAACCATCTTCACATATGATGGTGGACGCTCTGAATACGAGCCCAAAAATGTAAATGGAAAATTTGCAAATCATCCATTATCAATGGCACAAGCTATTGCGATTTCAGACAATATTTATGCAGTTAAAACGTTTGAAGAAGTTGGCTATCGTAAATTCAAACAAATGTTAGATCGTTTTGGTATAGGCCAAACTGTACAAAATACACCATCGGTAGCTTTAGGCACAACGGAAGTTTCCTTAAAAGATATTACTTCTGCATATAATACTATCGCTGCAGGTGGGGTTAAGAGAACTCCTATTACCGTTTTATCTATCAAAGATGTAGATGGCAAAGTTATTTACAAATTAGATAAACATAAAGAATCAAAAAGAATATTGAAAAAAGACGATGCATTCATTTTGACACAATTAATGACAGGCATGTTCGACCCTGTATTTAATGATTATGCTCCTGCAACGGGCATTAGCCTTCGAAACAAACAAACAAGACCGTATGCTGCAAAATCTGGAACAACTCTTACAGATCAAATGATGATTGGGTTCTCTCCTTCATTAACAGCTGGTGTTTGGAATGGTTACGATCAAGGAAAACAAATGACAAGCGATGCAGATAGTCGTGCTACGAAGCAAATTTGGATTGACTTTATGGAAAAAGCGCAAAAAGATATGGCTAGTGAACCTTTTATCGCGCCAAATGGAGTTGAAGCAGCAATCGTCGATGTAGAAACAGGTGGTATTGCAACAAAAAGCTGTAGTAGACAACGAGTTGTTTATCTAAAGAAAAAAGATGTTCCAAAGAAAAAATGTACAGATCCAACCATATTAAAAGATTTAACGAAAGATACTGATGAATCGTGGAGTCTATTTCCGTTTTCGTTCTTTGAATAATTTTTAACAAATTAAAGCTTTGCCTTCAGTGTGTTTGACTGTTGGCAAAGCCTTTTATATTAACCCTATTTACTAATGAGCATCATAACATCACACCCTAAATAAAAAGCTTCCAATCCAACAGAGTCCGTTATCCGTTGGAGTGAAAGCTTTTTTGCTTACTGAAATGTGAGAATCATGGAGCATTAGGCTTGGTCCTTTACAAAATGCCACATAACACTTCTGCAAATTCTATAAGCATTTGTCCTAGCTCACTTTTGTAAGCTTTATTTCAAGTTTACTTCCTTTCCATGATAGTTTCAACTATGTATTGAAAAGGCTTAGAAAATGTCACAGATAATTCAAGGAATTAAGTTCTAAAAACCTAATTCTGTACGTAGTTTAGCATCACTTTGTTGCCACATATCTTGGTTAAAGTTCGTTAAAAATTCCCCTAACACCTGTTTGGAAGAGGCATCCATGTGATCTACGATAATGTGTCGTTTCATCGATTTATCCATTTTATTAACATGGTCTGCCAAAATTTTATAACCACGACGCTTTTCTCGATTAACTACCATTTCACATGCTGTAACGCCAGCATAGTATGCACCCTCTGGCTTTTGTTCAATTGTAACCCATACTAACCAATAAGGTTTTCCGCCTTCTGAATCAGCACGATCCGTTGTGAATTTAATACCACGTTCTACTGCACTACGAGCATGCATAGCGCCGATATCAACTTCTGCTGTCTTTTCTTCAATATCGATAATAACCGGTGAAACATTTTCAAGTGATAGTGAACCGATACCAAATCCTTTGTGACCATCTGTCGGATTGTTTTTTATAATTGTAAATTCCATTTTTTTAGGTTTTTCTTCATTTGCCATTCGCTAAATCCCTCCGTTCTGTTATTATAACGAATATACACTATATTTTACACGAGGAGGACTTAGAATGCCTGTAGTTACTATTAAAATGATTGAAGGTCGTACAGACGAACAAAAACATAATCTAGTTGAAAAAGTAACAGAAGCCATTTCAGAAACTGTCAATGCTCCAAAAGAAAATGTAACAATTATCATTGAAGAAATGAAAAAAGAACACTATGCTATCGGTGGCGTTCGAAAAAGCGAACAATAATAAAAGCATTTTGGATTTATATCGTATACAAAAAGCCACATATAAGTATGTGGCTTAGCCTGTAGATGAACTAGAAAAATTATAGTTTGTCTACAGGTTATTTTATTTTAAGATGATCAAACTACACTTTTATTGATCAAAAAATCAGTTGACTTTAAATTGGGAAAGTGTGCCGATTATTTCAAAAGCGTCATCCATTTCTTGTTCTGTAAAATTTAATTTCCCTTTTACGACATGTATCTTTTCAATTTGTTCATTTTTAGGTAATTCATCAAAGTACAACAATGTTGATACAAGCTCTAAGAATCTTGCACTTTTATTATTCAATATGTCAACAATTTGACCTAAATTTTGTTGCTCCTCGCACAAAGCATTGGAAAAGTCTTCCCCTTTATCTGTTACCTTATAACAATATTGAACATATGAACCCTTGTCCTCCATTTGCTCTGTTAAAAAGCCCATCGTACATAGTTCTTCCACGCGTAATGTTAACTCTTCTGAATAAGGACCATAGATGTGAAAATGATATTTTTCATGGAATGGAAATTGCATTTTCTTTGCAATATAAACCATCTTTTGTAATTTTTTACGACCAGTGACTTGTTTTGCTAACGACACAAATTGTACAACTTTTGCGTGTTCTTCTAGCACATTTTTTCTCCTCCCTGAGAAGATTTATCCTCTCAACACATTTAGTATTTGTTTTCGTAATGTTTTTTGTTTTCCGTTTTGTAGTAATGCATCTTCTGGAAAATATAATTTATGATCTGATCGACGTTTACCTGAGACCGCATCAACAATTTCAGAACAACGAGATAATTCTTTAATGTCTCCATTAGGCATTAATAATTGTATAGGCACACGTTCTTCCTCTTCACCCGGACGATAGAAATCATACGGTAAATCAGATATTGAATCATGCACTAAATAATATTTAGGATTCATCCCCGCTTGGATAAATAAATCTTCCAAATCCCTTAGCTTTTCATATTCATTTGCCGGATCGAATTCAATGTATTTAAATAGCTTTCTATTGATAAAACGGCGACTTAAATCACTTAATATCGGATCATTTTCTTTTGTCCACATTTGGAAATAGGTCAATAGAATACTTTCATCTAGTGAAATATAATCTTCCAACTCAATTTCGTTATTAAAAAATGCCTTAAAATGAGTAGGTTCTTGGATAAATTTATAATTCTCTTTGCTTAATTCTTTTGCACGGTGAAGGATTTTGGTTAAAATTACTTCTGCACTTCGAGATACAGGGTGGAAATAAACTTGCCAGTACATTTGATAGCGACTCATAATATAATCTTCAACAGCATGCATACCACTCGATTTAATCACTACTTGTTCTTCTTGCGGACGCATAACACGCAGTATTCTTTCCATATCAAAGTGACCATAGCTAACGCCTGTAAAATACGCATCTCTTTGTAAATAATCCATGCGGTCTGCATCAATTTGACTGGATATCATACTGACAACTTGTTTGTTTGCATATGTTTTGGCAACGACATCTGAAACCTTTTGCGGGAAATCAGGTGCAACACGAGTTAATACTTCATTTACCTCTGTGTTCCCCTTGATAATCGCTCTTGTAAATTCTTCATGGTCTAGGTCAAAAACATGTTCAAATGCATGCGAAAATGGACCATGACCTAAATCATGTAATAAAGCTGCACATAGTACGACTAAACGTTCGCTTTCATCCCATTCTGTTCTACCCTTGAACACATCATCCACCATTCGACGTACAATTTCATAAACTCCTAAAGAATGACTAAACCGACTGTGTTCTGCTCCATGGAAAACTAAATAAGTTGTCCCAAGTTGTTTAATACGACGCAAACGTTGAAATTCTCTTGTACTGATCAAATCCCAAATTACTTGGTCTCGGACATGTATATAGCGATGGACTGGATCTTTAAACACTTTTTCTTCTGCTAATTTTTTTGTCGCATAACTCAAATTTGGCACCTCCGCTCACTCTCTTAAAAAGTTTCATGATGTACTATATTTTTTCATTATAAATGAAAAAACCACCTTATTAAAAGGTGGAAAAAGTCGTGTTATGAAGAATTTTTTGATACGTTTCTATTAATCCAGATTTAGACGCTAGTACTTCGAATCATTTCAGTTCCTCGTTTGAAACCGGAAAAACGTTTTGATTCGGGACTTCTAATGATTTTCTAGTCTCAATGAGCATTCTCCACTTTTAGATTAAATTTTTTCTTGATAACTCTCAGGTAATTTGTGTTGTGATTTCAATTTGGCGATAATTTTAGGCATTAACTCTTCTTCTGTATGTGCTGCACATGGACGATTATTGACGATTGTGAATGTTTTACGAAGTCCAGGACCACAATAAGATTGGCATTTAATATCTATCGTTGCATCAGGATCTATTGCCTTCAGCTTTGGAATTAATGTTTTTAAATTAACGGCCTGACATTCATCGCAAACACGAAATTCGTTTGCCATCTTGTCTACAACCCTTTCTATATCTCAGTTTAAAGTCTATGTAATAGTGTATCGTATTTTCTATCTTTCATTCAAGACATAATACTCACAAAACTATTATAAGTTTATGAATAAAAAAGATAAAAACTGTCTACGCTAATCCTATGAATCATATAGGAGGTTTAAAATAATGAAAACAAGACAAGATGCTTGGTTACATGAAAACGATGAATTATTAGCTGAAGCTGTATTACGTCATGTTAAAGAAGGGAGTACACAACTTACCGCTTTTGAAGAAGCAGGTGATGCGTTGAATCGTACTGCTGCTGCTTGCGGTTTCCGTTGGAATGCAGTGGTTCGTAAAAACTATGAGAAAGAACTTTCTCTTGCAAAAAAAGAGCGTAAGGAAAGAATGCGTATTTACGGTACGTCAGCTCGTAGAAGAACAGCTGGACTCTATTTACTACCAAATGAAAAACATCCTGAAGTAACGCGTACGATTCCACTTTCTGCAATGTCAATTGATCTTGTAATAGCATACTTAATGCGTTTACAACAAAGTGATTTTCACGATGAAGAAGTGACAAGATGGCGTCATTTAGCAAATATAGCAAACGACAAAGCATCAAGATTAGAAAAAGAAGTACTCCGTTTAGAGAAAGAACATCGTAATATGAAAAAAGATTACGATCAATTTATGCACGTAATGAACCGCGCAAGACGTTTAATGACACTTGGCACAGAAGATGAACATATTGCACCTGTTTTTACAATGGAGCGAAATGGAAATCTTGTTAAAAAAGATGATGCATCTGTAGGTGTTGAGGAATGAATGAAAAAACCTGATTGCTAAACTTAAAGGTTTAGCAATCAGGTTTTTTTGCGTTCTCCGGTTACTCTTCACAAAAAGGTTTCCAAAAGAAGCTTTTGAACAATCTCTTTAGAATGCTATTTTAATGGGTACTGTTTTTTCAATATTAACAATCATATATTAACAGCGCATTATAAAAAATTAAATAGCAAATTTCCCGGGAAATCGACAGCATGAGAGAAATAATACCGAAGGAATTAATCTTTTGACAGCATAGATTGATTTCTGTCGAGAACTCTTTTTAAATAAAATGTATATAAATCCAATTCATCTGCTTGCAATGTACCTATTTTTAGTTCATCACATAGAGTTGCTAATAATTGTTGTAATTCTATTACGGTTTGCTGCACAGTTAGTTGCTCATCAAGCAGTTCACATAGTGAAGCCATTACTTCTGGGTGAATATCAGGATATTTAAACTTCGTTTCTTCTCCCTGCAAACTAACCTTATAGAAATCTCGTACAAGTTCTGCTCTTTCTACTCCGCTTCCCTCAATACAAAGATAGATTTGTACCGCAATTCCTTGACGCAAACGTCGTTGTGAAATCCCTGCAAACTTCCTTCCACCAATACTTAAATCATACGAACCTGGGCAATATGAACCCACAATTTCATATGCTTCAATTTTATCCGCAGCTTGAGGAAATAATCGCTTAATTAACTCAACCATAATATCGTAACCTGCATTAATATCAACTTTATTCTCTCGTTCAGATAAAACAATTGAAATGTTCAATACCCCTGGGTCTAATACGACAGCTAGCCCCCCTGAATTACGTACAATGGGTGTAAACCCTCTCTTTGTTAATAATTCCATCCCTTCTTGTATATGTGGTAAACGGTGATCTTGAATACCAAGAACAACCGATTCATCATGAACCCACGTTCTAATGGTGGATGGTGATTGACCTTGACCTACTAATTGGCATAGTGTATCATCTGCCGCAAATGATTCTAATGGCGAATGACCTTTTCCACTTACAGATTGATCCCAAAAACGCCAAACTGATTGTTGTAAATAATCCTTCATCGTTCATTCTCCTGAATTAATTTTATGTTGGTATGATAAGCATACATGATTTAGCCAAATATCTCATGTCAAATTCATGAAACTAAAGCGTTCTAGATACTTCTACTACGCATTTATGTTAAAATCAAAGTGAATGATTCTCAATAAAAGGGAGTGTCCACACTTATGATCGAAGCAGCACAAACACTAGATGGCTGGTACGTATTACATGATTTCCGTTCAATCGATTGGGCTTCTTGGAAATTAGTTTCTGAAGAAGAACGTCAAGCAGCAGTTGATGAATTTATCAATTATCTAGAAAAAATTAACGAAGCTGATATTGCGAAAACTGGTAGTCATGCTTTCTACTCTATTCTGGGTCAAAAAGCAGACTTCATGTTAATGACGATGCGCGAAACAATGGAAGAACTACAAGATCTTGAAAACGAATTCAACAAATTAGCTATTGCTGATTTTACAATTCCTACTTATTCTTATGTATCTGTAGTTGAACTTTCTAACTACTTAGCCGGAAAGCAATCTGGTGATGAACCGGCAGAAGATCCATATCAAAACCCACATATTCGTGCACGTTTATATCCTGAACTACCACGTTGGGAACATATTTGCTTCTACCCTATGGATAAACGTCGTCAAAAAGGCGCTAACTGGTACATGATGGAAATGGATGCACGTCGTGAATTAATGCGTTCTCACGGTTTAATTGGCCGCAGTTATGCAGGTAAAGTAAAGCAAATCATCTCAGGTTCTATCGGTTTTGATGATCATGAATGGGGCGTTACATTATTTGCCCATGACGTATTAGAATTTAAAAAATTAATCTACGAAATGCGCTTTGATGAAGTTTCAGCTCGCTACGCTGACTTCGGTGAATTCTTCGTTGGCAACATTATGGATAACGAAAAATTAGTAAAATTCTTAGCTGTTAAATAATGAATGAAAAAGTCCAGCACCCTTTTAACAAGGGGAGCTGGATTTTTTTAATACGCAAATCGCTTATCTAATTCCGCAAGCTTTTCAATAATATTTTCTTCTATTAATGTATCATCTTCAATACTTTCATCCGCATAGTGTGATAACAGGGGATGTTGTCCAATCATAACACTATGTTGAGCATTTTCGAACATCGTTACATCATTCGCATCATTGCCGAAAGCAATATATTTTCCTTTTCGGACCCCTAGTTTTTGTAGAGCACTCCATTTATGAATTCCACATGGGCTAATATCTAACATACCCTCTTGATGATGAGTATGTATAATAACATCTAATTTCTCCAATTTTTTTCGTAAACCCATCATATTATATGAAGTCAGAATAGCTATCTTAACGATATGTTCTAACTTATCTAATGGTCTATTGACTGCCAGTTTTTTGGTGTCTAAATTTTTTAAAATAGAGTGATCTGCTGATCCTGTATAGGAATAATCCCATTCACTATCGATTAAATATGTGGCATGGTATTCTGCCATTAGTCTTTTTATGTGCTCTAGGGTAATAACATCAAACTCGGCATTTTGCTTCACATTTCCATTCTTACATATTAAAGACCCATTGCCACCTATCATCTTATAGCCATGGAATCTTTTATGTAATACTGGCAGCATATCGCGAATCGGACGAGCAGAAGCAAAAATCACCTCATGACCTTTTTCTGTTAAGTGCTCTAAACTATATAAAATAGACTCAGCAACAGGCTTACCACCAAAACAAATCGTACCATCTAAATCAAAAACAAACTGCATATGAACGAACACTTCTTTCTGTATTATTACATCGATTACATTCTGACCCTACTTGAAAGTATACAAAAAAATCCATCTTTTTTCTTTCTAGTCACATTTGAAGGGACGTTTCATTTTTAAAATTATTTCCCTAGTCCCGACAAATTTATACACATATTATGGTTCTTATTTTCTTGAATTTTCATATATAAAGAAGAGGAGGTTATGTGATGCCTGTTGTGAAATTAACTCCAAGAGAACTGGATCTATTAGCTAGACTCATTGGGAAGAGGCTGAATGGTCTTTCAAAGTCCTGGTAGCTTTGAAGCAACTACCAAGGGTTACTTTTACCAACGAGCGAGGGATTCAGATTGGAAATTGCCCAGCGTGTGATTAATGGTGAACGTTTCCACCCCTCTACCCTAGCTTTTCTGCCTTGAAGGTGATTGCCCAGATAACTGGTATGGTCAATTGAACACAGGCCGCTTTATAGCCCATTGCTTCTTTACCCCATCAGTAGAGGATAGCCCACAAGTATAATAATTTGAAAGGAAGATGTTATGGTTCAATATTATTGGACACCCAATTATCCTACTGTTACACCGTCTTATCCTAGTGGTACACCATTTCCAACTGGTACTACACAAGTGCCTCCTGGGCAACCTGGAACAAATCCAGCCTTCCCGGCAAGAGAGCAATCATTCATTGAAAATATTTTACGTTTAAATCGCGGAAAACCAGGGAATTTCCACTTTTCTTTCGAACATGCAGTATCTCCTTCTGGAAACACCCTTACTGTAAGAGGCGTTGTTGAAGCTGCAGGACGAGATCATGTTATTTTACGAGAACTCAAAACGAATCATCGATTTCTCTTCCCAATGATTTACTTTGACTATGCAGAATATGACGAGCAAATGAATTACTTCCCCCAAACCCCATAAACTTAAAAATGCCCTGTGTTTATCAAAAAACACAAGGCATTTTTAAGTTTTCTATCAAGTTTCATGCTCCAGTGTTTAGTTTTTTCTTTAGAGCGAGTTTTACTTTAATAATTTATTTACCAATTTTTAGAGCAGCTATAATAACCAATACCCAAGCGATTAAAAATAATACGCCTCCAATTGGTGTAATAGCACCTAATACTTTAATTTGAGTAATAGCTAACACATAAAGACTACCTGAGAACAAAATAACACCTATGAACATCAGAATACCTGCACGTGACAATAGTGAGCTTGGACCAATTAAACCTTTACTCATTAAAATACCTATTACAATTAATCCAATGGCGTGGAACATTTGATATTGGACACCTGTCTCCCAAACCTTAGCATAATGTTCTGTTAATACATTTTTTAATGCATGTGCACCGAATGCACCAAATGCAACTGCTAGAAATGCGTATACAGCGCCTGCAATAATATTAAATTTCATCACTTTCACTTTCCCTTCTAGAAGTCAAAAATAGAATCCCCATTTGCATCCTCTTCTTCAAGCTTGTTTGGTGTTAAAGTGTGAGCCAACTGTGTTGAAGTTTGCTGTGGTAGCTCATGTACCGTATTTGTCATCTTTTTTGGGATACTATGATTAGAGGATGATTGTTGTGCTTTGTTATGTAGTGCCACATCACATAACGCACGTATGGCTGAAAGTTCTTCACGCATTTGTGCCTCATTTCTTACTGTTTGTGCTCGTGATACGTGTTTTGCTAATTCCGCTATAACCGTTTCATACGAAATCATTGTCTATCCCCTCTCTTTCTGCTCAAACTTCAAACAATCCATTCCTGATGAATTTTTTACGATAACCGATGGAACCGCTTTGCTTTTGAATTGATAGGCACGACACCCTCTAGGATTTTGCTGATCCCAAGTTACAAAAAAATGTTTGCATTTAAAACAACTCTGTTGCATGTTATGTTACGTCCCCTCGTCTAATCCTATTCAACTATAACGCCTGAACAAACGGGCTCCACTTTTAATACAACTTTACCATGCTTAAAAGATGACGTGAAGTGTTAAAGCTTAAACGTTTATCGTGGTATTCTCCTATTTTGTCAAATCAAAATCAATTGTTTGCTCTCCCCATTCGATAAGCTGACTGTTAATTTTAGAATAAGGACCGCTACCAAAGAACCCACGATAAGCACTTAGAGGGCTTGGATGCGGCGCTTTAATAATTGCATGGCGACTTGCATCAATAAGACGTTCTTTTTGCTGAGCAGGTCTTCCCCATAGCACAAAAACTATCGGTTCCTTTCGTTCTGATAGTTTTTGTATAACTGTATCTGTAAATACTTCCCAACCATGATCTTTATGTGAATGGGCTTGGTGAGCACGAACTGTTAGTACCGTGTTTAATAACAGCACTCCTTGCTCGGCCCATTTGATTAATGTACCATCGAGTGGGATATCGTATCCTAAATCATCATGTAATTCTTTGAACATATTTTGCAGACTTGGGGGATGTGGTACGCCTGGCTTCACTGAAAAACTCATCCCATGTGCCTGGCCTGGTCCATGATAAGGATCCTGTCCTAATATGACCACCTTCACTTTATGGTAAGGCGTATAGCGAAATGCACTCCACATATCTTCCATCGCCGGATAAACGGTTTCCTTAAAATATTCCTGCTTCAAAAACTCTCGTAACTGTAAATAATATGGTTTATTAAATTCTGCACCAAGTACATCTTGCCAATCATTATCAAAAATAATCTTCGTCAATCTAAACTACTCCTTAAATTTAACTGTTACATCATATCCTACTAAAGAAAACATATTCGCTACTGAATTTTCAGCATTTTTCTCTGCTGTTTTAAGTACACCTTGAGTTGTTGCTTCCTCAATCATTTGTTTTTTTGCATCTGCTGCTAGACTATAAGCTTCTTTTATATCTGGTTTACTCCGAAAAAGTCCTTCGCTAGAGAAAACTTGTACCTTATTAAAGTTAATTTCTGGTTGACCTAAAATTTTAGCGGCGGGTAAAGTAATCGTAGCTGTTTTATGCTTCTCATTAATATCAATGTTTTTTTCGGTTACACCTGAAAAGTCAACTCCAGCCTTTACCCCACCTGGAATAACGACCAATAGCTCACGTTTTGTTCCTGGAATATCCACGCCAATTTCTTTCCCAAATAACTCATTATTTTCACGTTCAATCATGACCTTCGTATAAGCCTCTGCAGTTGTTAGTTCATTGAGATTTTGAATTCGTTCAACGAGTGAACCCTTTTGTTCTGCGAAACTATTCCCCTGTAATAGTTTCCATGTGACAAAAGGTAAGATCAAAACCGCTAATATAATAATAATCGCTGCCCATGTATACCAATTCTTAAATAGACCGATTAATAAATTATTTCTAAAACGTATACGAGAGCGAGAGCCTGTTGCAGCTTCCATGATTGTCGCTGCTTGCTGTTCCTCCATATGAAAGTCTTTTAGCACTTTTTCTAGATCCTTGTTTTTTCTTGTCATAGACTTCCCTCTTTTCCTTCTAACATTATACCTTTCTATTACACTACTTAAAGATATTGTAGCGATAAAATAGACCTTTTGTCGAAATGTAAGGTTACACAAAAATATTTCTTTTTATGACCAAAATCATTTACGATACTACTGGAGGGATTCAAATGGCAAACTTACAGTTGAAAGAAAAATTAAAAAAAGTTATGGAAACAACGGAAAGTGGAAAATACGTACCTGACAAAGCAAAGTCAGTAGGTATGTGCTTCTTTTATTTATTTTTTGCAATTACCATTGTTGTGCTACTATTTTTTGTGATTGGTATGTTCCAACAAAATCATTATGTTGCTGCTAGTTTTCTAGCCATCATCAGTATCGGTTGCCTACTCTTTTTGTGGAAAGTTATTCGTGCAGATTCTCTTGAAAACAAAAACTGACCACATTAATTTTATGATTTTTGACTATTTTATTCTAGCCAGTTCAGTACATATAATAAAAGTTAATCGAAATATAAAAATGTGGCTTATTATTAAGCCTTAAATGGATAACCTATATCAATCGTTGTCCGAAAAGTTTGATAACTATTTTTAAAAAGGAGTCTTCACTATGTCATTGAAAAAAACTTTAACAATTGCTGGTTCTGACGCATCAGGTGGTGCTGGTTTAGAAGCAGATTTAAAAACTTTCCAAGAGCACGGCACATACGGTATGGCAGCTGTCACTGTTATCGCTACAATGGATCCAGACAACAACTGGTCTCATGGAGTTTATACATTACCAACTGATACATTAAAAGCACAATTAAAAACAACTTTCTCTACAGGTATTGATGCTTTAAAAACAGGTATGTTATCAACAGAAGAAGTGATCCAAACTTCTGGTGAAGCTATTAAAGCTTCTGGTGTAAAAAATGTAGTGATTGATCCTGTAATGGTATGTAAAGGTGAAGATGAAGTACTAAATCCAGGAAATGTTGATGCAATGATCACATACTTACTTCCTCTTGCTTTAGTAACAACTCCAAACTTATTTGAAGCTGGACAATTAGCAGGTATGAAAACGCCTAAGAACATTGAAGAAATGAAAGCAGCCGCTGAAAAAATTCATGAACTTGGTGCAAAAAATATTGTTATCAAAGGCGGCCGTTCAATCGATCCTACTAAAGCATTCGATTTATACTTCGATGGTGAAAAACATTATTTATTAGAAACAGCTAAAATCGATACAACTTATAATCATGGTGCTGGTTGTACTTTCGCTGCCGCTGTTACAGCAAACCTTGCAAACGGGCTTGATGTTAAAGAAGCCGTTGTTGAAGCAAAAGAATTTGTTGCTGCTGCCATCACACACGGTTGGAAATTGAACCAATTCGTTGGACCTGTTATGCACGGTGCAAAAGGCGTTTACGGAGCTCCAGAAATTACAGTAACTGAAATTTAATTGGCATCCGTATATTTACATTCGTTTTACAAAATAGAGCTTCCACTCCATATCAAGAGTGGAAGCTTCTTTGCATTTTATGATAGGACAAAATTCATTTATGCTTTATTTAATCATTTTCAGTACCATTTTTTAAATTGAATCTTACGTCTTCCCCATGTATAGATCGTACTCAGCAATAATCCAGCAGACATCAAAATCCCTGCTACTGCTGTTATCAAACAGATCCATTCGTATATCGAATAACCGAAAATCTTCGACCAATCATATCCATCATTCCACTCAATAACAACCAGATTCATACCGAAAATACCTGATATAACCGAGAACATCGTTAAGATAAATAGTAATTGGTTTTGCCTTTGATCGGCAGTCTTTTCTTGATTTACATAAAGTGCGTCAAGAGTTTTGGCTACATCACCAAATAATTCATCGATTCGAAAGATACTCCGCAATCTCTTTGCAGTTTCACGGCTAGATGAACGGCTACTGACTTCTTGAAAATAAAATTTAGAAGAAAACAATGTAATTTGTTTCATTAATCTTTCAACATATATCTCGTCTTTTTTCCATGACAACTCGCTATATCTGAAGGATAGCTCCAATAGTGTCAATTTATAAAAATAATGTAGTAAGACATTATAATAATGTATACCCATAAATCGAATTCTTGCTTTTTCTTTCAAAACGTCATCCGCTTGTCGAAAAGCAATAGTAATTTGAACATGTTCTGTCGTAATATCGCATAATTTTGGCATATACCGATTATTCATCTTTGTCTTTAAATACTCTTCCATATGTTCGGTATTTCCTGCAGAAATCAATGGAATGTTATCTTCCGTATAACCATCTAATTGACTAGCTCTGTACAGCTGTTCAATCGACAAATCATCCTCGTCTACCTCAATATAAGTGGCTACAAGCATTCTCTCATCTTCAAAAAAGGGCAAACTACCATAATATCCATTTCTAATTTCATCATGAATGATGTACGGTTGAATTTCTGGACATAGATAAATCATGATGAGATCGTTAATGTTATAAAAAGTAAAGGACGATACATAAAGTCGGACACCTTTTTCATCCATTGTTTTAGGTTCAAGTATGCGAAAATGATTCATAAAATCGAGCGTTTCAGATAGCGAATAGCCCTTTTCTAATTCGATTCTCACTGTGACAAAGCCTACTCCAAAAGGACAAAGGACCACATCCACACTTAATAGTTGAAAAAAATAATGCCGATCATAAATAACCAACTCTCCTTTTTTAGGGACAGCTTTTGAAAAACGATGAAATGCATCGTCTTCAATGCTATTCGGAAAAAGACGTCGTTCTATGTAAGGCAAAAAATGCTGATTTAAAGCAATGTTTGAAATATGGATATCTCCGTAATATGCAGACTGCTGTGATTCATCTTGTAAATCAAAAAATTTAAATCCATTAGATAATAGCTCTTCCGCCAACGCTTTATCCTTCTTCGCGATAAATAAAAACGGCATCATAGACGTCATCCATGCTCTAGAAATTTTACTTTCCTCATCAACATTTGGTATTGTTAACTTCATCCGAATCATCTCCTAAAACCAGTATTCCCATTGAAGCTTTATTTATAAACATCAATTAGGGATTGAAGTAATTTCTGTCTTTTTTCAATCAATCGAAGAGATATACGAATCAATTTCATTATTGATTTTAATGATAAAATTTTGTGATTTAATTTGGAATTAAATCATTTTTCAGTGCCTCCACTACATTCCTACGGGGCTTTCAATCAAGCTTCCCCATATGACTATGAGTGAACATCGCACGAAGGAAATGCATTTTCGAGAACTCGCCGTCGAAAGCGTTGTAATGAACAAAATCAGATATCATTAATGCTCGTATATTTTATATAAATTTTGCATTATGAAATTGATTCCTACAGGTGTAAAACTAACTTGTTCATTCCATACATTCAATTTCTATAAATCTAAAGAATGCTTAGCAATCGCATTTATAAAAAGAATTCTCTATACTATAGAATAGATTCTATCTTTGGAAGGAGCTTTTAGATGGAAATAGTAGATACACAAAAACTACAAGAACTTCTTAATTCCTTTGCGAATAAAGATGTCTATATACACTTAGAAACAACAAATGGTGCATATGCAAGTCACTTCGACGAAAAAATGTTTAACGCTGGTGCGTTTATACGCAATGTGAAATTACGTTATGAATTAGGGAAGGTGACATCTGATGCACCTCATCGTGTTGGATTGAAATTGCATGGGGAAGGTTGGGTATATGCGCAAGGTATTACTCACTACGAATTAGATGAACATAATCGCTTATTGATGGCTGGGCATGGCTATGATGGCAAACTTGCAGTCGCATTAGAAATTAGCGAAACACCATTTGCTTATTAAAAGGAGTTGAAAAAGATGCTACAACCTGAACGTCAAATTCTTGTCGTGTTCCCCCATCCTGATGATGAAGCATTCGGAGTATCTGGAACATTGGCACAATACGCACAAGCTGGTACACCGATTACATATGCTTGTCTTACTTTAGGAGAAATGGGCCGTAATCTTGGAAACCCTCCTTTCACAACACGTGAAGGACTACCGCTTATCCGTAAAGAAGAATTAAAAGCTTCCTGTGAAGCCATCGGTATTAAGGATTTGCGTATGATGGGCTTACGTGATAAAACAGTTGAATTTGAAGATGATGAGAAAATGGTTCAAATGATGACGAACTTGATCGATGAAATAAATCCTTCATTAATCATCACTTTCTATCCAAACTATGCCGTACACCCTGATCATGAAGCAACAGCAAGAGCAGTTGTCCGAGCAGTTCGCAGAATTCCTGAAACAAATCGCCCACGTCTTTATGGAGTGGCTTTTGCAAATGACACAGAACAAGGTCTTGGTGAACCAGATATCGTAAATGATATCCGTGATGTAAAAGAAGCCAAATGGAATTCAATGAGTGCCCATATCTCACAAACAGGATGGATGCTACAAGAAGAAACAAAGCGTAGAGAAGAAGGCGCAACAGAAGAAAATAACTGGTTCGCAATTGAACGCATGTATTCTTATCGTTGGCATGAAGATTTTGAAGAAAAATTTTAATAAATAGATAGAAGGGCTTATCCAATAGATGGTTTATTACCACCTTTCGGATAGCCCTTCTCTTTTATACTCATTACAATTCATTTACAACCTATAATTATGACTTTCACTTGCTAATATGTTCTAAATAGAAATGACATTTTGAATAGAGTGTCTTTATCATTTTATTTTAATAACTTAAATGCTGCATTGACAAAAATATTAACCCCATATTGCAATGCATCATCATCTACATCAAATTTGGGATGATGATGTGGGTAGATGATTCCTTTTTCTTCATTACGTGAACCAATCATGAAAAACGTACCTGGTTTTTCATTTAAGAAAGCTGAGAAGTCTTCGCCGCCCATTCTAGGTGCTTGTATTAATATTGAGTCATCTCCATAAAGCTCTCTTACTGAATCTTCTACTATCTTTGTAATTTCGTGATCTGTGACTACGGGATCATAACCATACATATAATCTAATTCATACGTAGCGCCATGAGCTTCGGTCACCCCTTTAATAACACGCTCAATACGCTCTTTCGCTTTGGCTCTTAGGTCTCCTCCAAAACTTCTGACAGTGGCACTGAGTTCCACTGAATCAGGAATCACATTAGATGCTTCTCCACCAGTAATTTTACCTACTGTAATGACAAAGCTTTCTAATGGGTCAATATTACGTGATACGATATGCTGTAAATTTGTAATCACTTGTGCAGCAATAGCTATACTATCCACTGTTTGATGCGGAGACGCACCATGACCTCCAAACCCTTGAATTTTCAAATTAAATCCATCTGGAGATGCCATCATTGGTCCATATACAAAACCAATTTTACCAACTGGCGTATCCGACATTACATGGGCACCAATCACTACATCGACACCTTCCATTACACCAGCTTCGACCATTTCTTTAGCACCACCTGGTAGTAACTCTTCAGCATGTTGGAAGAAAAATCGAATTTCGCCTTTAATTTGATCTTGCATCGAAGTCAAGATTTTCACAGCTCCCAATAACATGGCTGTATGTGCATCATGGCCACAAGCATGCATAACACCAGGATTTTCAGATGCAAAGTCTAATCCTGTTTGTTCTTGTATTGGTAAAGCATCCATATCAGCACGAATCCCTAAAACTTTACCTGGTTGTGCACCAATTAAACGAGCCATCACACTTGTTTTTGTTGGTCTAGTAATCTTTAGATTTTCAAATTCAGATAATTTATCATAGATGAATTGAGACGTATTCACTTCTTGAAAAGATAACTCTGGATGTTGATGTAAATAATGTCTCCATGCAATTACTTCCTTTACAATCTCTTGGAAATTCACCTTTGTTTGATGGAATACATTCATTGATTTTCGCCCTCCAATTGAATTATTTTTAAAAATCCATTCGTTAATGAATGTAGGTAGAATTTAACTTGTCCTCAAATGTTTTTACATCTATTAATATATGTTTAGTGGTAAAGAGAATACCACATATCTATAATTTCTCTTAATAGATTGTTATTCCTTTTTTATCTATCTTTAAATTGAAAATTATTAGAATAGTATCATCTTTTGTTAATAACACTCTTTTCTTCATGCACAACAAAAAACATCGATGAAAATATCCTTTTCATCGATGTTGGCATTATACTTTTTTTAGATATCCATGTATTAAGCAAAAATCAAGCATGAATTTTTTAGAACCCACCGATTCAAAATCAATCTCAATAGAATCTGGAAGTAAACTTGTGATTTGCCCAGTTCCATATAAATGATGCTCCACTTGCATACCTAGATTTAGTTCAGCTTCATCTGTGATGGCATGATCCTGCATAGGTCTGAATTTTGGTTGCTTGTTTTTTTTCTTTACAATTGGTTCCTGGTTCTCTTCAGGTGCTATGATCTTCCGCACATTTTGCACAAAGCGAGATTCTTTCACATGAGCACCACTGCGAGTATTGTAAGTTAACAATTCTAAATGGTGACGCGCTCGTGTCATTCCAACATAAAAGAGGCGTGTTGCTTCTTCCATTTCTTCGATATTCCCTACTTCATACTCTTTTATATCTTCGTTATTTGGGAGGATTCCTTCAATTAGATCAATCATATAAACACGGTCATATTCCAATCCTTTTGCACTATGCAAAGTAGAGAGTGTAATGACATTTCGTCCTTTATACTTTTTGGAAGTGCGCATAAGTTGTTCAATTTCTTTTAAACGATATGCAAAAGCTTCAAGAGTTGGTAGTTCTTTTGCAATTTGTTCTAAAGTATTTAATATATCAAACAGATTTTCTTCATTCATGCGTAAATGTTCCGCTGAATTTTGAAGAGATTTGTCATACCCTAAATCTTGGCGAATCGTTTGGATTGCTTCATACGGTTCCTGCATTTGAAGCTTGCGAATGGTTTGCTTTACTCGCTTCAACACTTGCTCTTGATAAGGTGCATGGATCATTTCTTGTAAACGGTCGAATGCCGATTCTTTACTCAAATGTTTTTGCAATTGCAGGATTTGATTTTTCTTTATATAGGCATTGATCTTCGGATATACCTTTTCTAAAATATCCACTCGTGAGTCGTTATAAGAAAGTCGCATAATATTCAAGATATCGTCGACGATCCAATGATGGAAAAATTTCAATTCAACATCTTTCATATAAAAAGGAATACCTTCTTCAAAAAATTTGTTGACTAAAAGAATGGCTGAATTATTATTACGATACAAAATGGCAACCTCACATGGATTGTCAGCTTTTTGTATTTCCTCCACAACATAATTCAATTGCAAATCATAGCGTTTTACATTACGAATCTCAATTGACTCTCCCGATGCATTTTCTGTGAACATTTTCTTTGGATATCGATTACGATTGCGTTTGATAAATTCATTTGCTGTATCCACAATCTCCGGCGTCGATCGATAGTTCTGTGCCATTGTGACCGTTTTAGCATTCGGATAGATTTTTTTAAAATCAAGCAGCTTTCGTACATCTGCTCCTCGCCACATGAAGATTGATTGGTCATCATCCGCCACGACACAAATATTAAATTGGGGAGATGCTAATAGATAGATGATTTCATGCTGTATTACCGAGTTATCTTGACTTTCATCTGTTAAAATATATTCAAACCTTTGTTGATATTTATTTCGCAAATAAGCATCTTCATATAAAGCTTTGTAACAATAGGACAACATATCGTCAAAATCTAATAGGACTAAACCCGGATTTTGAACTTTATAAGCTTCATATTGCTTATACATTTCTACCAGCCCAGGCATCATCATTTTCTTCTGAACCAGTTCCTCATCAGGAATCATTTTATTTTTCACAAAACTACTGTAAGAAAATAGTTCGTCCATTTCATCTTCAGAAGGGATAGTATTGCGGTTCTGTATGAAGATATTCCGAAGAATCGTCTTCTTATCAAAATCACGGTTACTATTCCCCTCAATAATTTCGAAGTTTTGGTGATGCATTGAGAAATACTCGCGTACAATTTGAAAAGCGATACTATGAATTGTCGAAAAGTGAACTCGATCCTTTAAAATAGTAGAAAAAAATTGGTCAAAACGTGCAGCCATATCTACAGCAGAAGCTTTACTAAATGTAATGGCTAAGATTTTATGTGCCGGTACTTTTTTCACCAATAGTAAATAACCAATTTTCATATTTAATGTAGTTGTTTTCCCTGATCCTGGGGATGCAAGTAATAATAAGGGGCCCTTTGCATAGCGCACAGCTTTTTGCTGCACCTCATTTAAGCATACACCCGTCAATTCTTGCATCTTATCAAAAAAGTTCATACTGCACTGACCTTTCTATTGTTTCTATGTTATCTATTATAACGGAAACGTCACTATGTTATCTTTTTCTTGAATTTTATATTTATTGAACAAAAATTTAGAATTTACTTAAAATTTAGCAATTTTAGCGCTATAATAAATTAAACTATATTGATGTTTACAGAAAGTAGGAGGTTTTAATATGACTGTGCAAGAGGGAAAAACTGTACAGGTGGAAAACGTACTAATCGCCTATCAATTTTTAAAAGACGTCGTCGTACACACACCTTTACAAAAGAATGACTATTTATCCGAAAAATATGACTGTAATATTTACTTAAAACGTGAGGATTTACAGCATGTTCGCTCTTTTAAATTACGAGGAGCTTACTATAAAATCAAAACAATTGAAGAGGAAGCACGTGAAAAAGGCGTTGTTTGTGCTAGTGCTGGTAATCATGCTCAAGGTGTTGCTTATGCTTGTGCTCATTTAGGTATTCACGGCCATATCTTCATGCCTACAACTACGCCAAAACAAAAAATCGATCAAGTTCGTATGTTTGGTCGTGAATTCGTCGAAATTATTTTAGCTGGAGATACTTTCGATGATTCCGCGAAAAGTGCAATGGAATTCTCAGATGCGGATGGTCATATTTTTATCCACCCATTCGATGATGCAGATATTATTGCCGGTCAAGGAACGGTCGCTGTCGAAATTATGAACGACATTGAAGTACCAGTAGACTACGTTTTCGCTAGTATCGGCGGTGGTGGATTAATTTCTGGTATCTCTACGTATGTGAAAAATCTTTCACCACAATCCTCTATTATCGGTGTTGAGCCTGCTGGTGCTGCTAGTATGAAGGAAGCACTCGCTCAAGATCATCCTGTTGAATTAGCCCACATTGATAAATTCGTAGACGGAGCTGCCGTTCAATGTGTCGGTCAAAAAACGTTTGAATTATGCAAAAAATATGTAGATGATATCGTTGTAGTGCCAGAAGGCAAAGATTGTACAACCATCTTAGATTTATACAATAAACATGCCATCATTGCAGAGCCTGCTGGTGCTCTATCTGTAGCGGCACTTGATTATTACAAAGATCAAATCAAAGGAAAATCTGTAGTCTGCATCATAAGCGGAGGTAACAATGATATCGGCCGTATGCAAGAAATTAAAGAGAAATCATTGATTCATGAAGGATTACTTTACTATTTCCTAGTCAACTTCCCACAACGTGCCGGTGCTCTTCGCCAATTCCTTACTGATGTACTGGGCCCTGAAGATGATATTACAACATTCGAATACACAAAGAAAAACAACAAAGAAAGTGGTCCTGCATTAGTCGGAATTGAATTAAAATACCCTGAAGATTACGCAGGATTACTTCATCGCATGAAGCATAATGGCTTCTCATTCAAAGAAGTGAATAACGATAGTACGTTGTTTGCCTTGTTAGTATAAAATAGATGGATCTTCACCAAAAGTTGGGGTTACTATTTTATAATGTAGTGTAAATTGACTGGAGCGGAGCCAGTGTACTCCTAGGGGATTAGCGTCCAGATGAGACCCTGGAGCGAACGCAGTGAGTGAAGCGGCTCATCGGACGCCCCCTGGAAAGCACACTGGCAGAGCGCAAGTCATCCCTAAGTTACGGTGATGAGCCAAATAGATATAAAAAAACTAAAATCTTCCATAGCTAATATAAATTTAAAAGCCTCCAAAGAAGCCATGATCTTTGGAGGCTTTTTTTATTAGATAGCTATTATTTAGGCTGTAGCATTACTCTTTTTATATTGTTCAAACTCATGAAATAGCTGTTCATGCATCACTTTTGATTTTTGCACACTAATCCAGAAAATATCGAAAGAGTATCCTGAGGAGGTTGATTTCCATTTATCGAGACGATTTTGAATGTCTTGTCCGTATTCTACTGATGTAGAAATGACTGTTGCCTTGCCGATTCCAGGATAGTTCATGCGATGTATATCCTCAATTTCATACCAATATATTTTGTGATTACTAAAGTCGACATACACACCTTCTTTATCCCAACAAATCCCGCGTTTCTTCATGCGAGCGATTAAATAATAAAACCCTAAAAATGAAAATGTAAAGTAAACGAAAATACCGACTACAAGCATAATGAATTGACGCCATGTCCAACTATCTAAATTGGGATTGCTAGCAATTTGTGCAATGACACCAACAATTGTTAAAAAACCTAGAATCAATAATAAAAATGTACTCCATAAATTCGGCAAAAATTTATTCATATAATTGCTCCTTTATTGCAAAAAGGTTTGTTTTATCGGTGATACTTAATTTGTTTTTGAAAAGATACATGTTATAAAGATGGTCATTAAACAATTCCGAAATTTACTCTCTAGGATGTAGAGTAATAAACCTTTTTTGTATTGTAACTAATTTGATTCTATTATAACGGAAATTTTATCGCAGAACCGTTATTGTATATTAAGTTTAAAAATTTTATATCTTTTGCGCTATTATAAGTAATTTTTAATAGTAGTTATTTTTTAGTTTTAATTTTCACACCGGACAATGATAACTATTTAAGAACTAAGCTTCTCTATTCAAATCTTGAACTATGTATAATCTAATATATACGTTAACTCTCTTCCGAATCTATAAAGAAAAACCTGCACAATTACCATGCAGGTTTTCCATATTAAACA
Source organism: Rummeliibacillus pycnus (assembly GCF_044359855.1). Classification (GTDB taxonomy): domain Bacteria; phylum Bacillota; class Bacilli; order Bacillales_A; family Planococcaceae; genus Rummeliibacillus; species Rummeliibacillus pycnus_A. The sequence continues at coordinate 2,956,240 of NZ_CP132291.1, read as the reverse complement.
CTTAACAATGTACGATCCGACACCATTTTTTCTCCACGAATGCGTTGGAATTGGTTCATTAAGTCGTCTATTTGTAAGTCTTTTTTCGTTGAAGGTTCTACCTCTAGAATAATTTGCCCTTTATCCATCATAATGAGACGATTACCTAAATCAATTGCTTGTTGCATATTGTGTGTCACCATCAATGTTGTCAGCTTATCTTTTTCAACCAATTGCTTTGTTAAATTGGTAATTAACTCTGCTCTTGATGGATCCAGTGCAGCGGTATGTTCATCTAATAAAAGAATATTCGGCTTGGTGAAAGTGGCCATTAACAGTGATAATGCTTGGCGTTCACCACCAGATAATAGACCTACTTTTGCATTTAAGCGATTTTCTAAATTAAGATTTAATGTTTCTAGGGATTCTTTGAAAAATTCACGGCGTTTTTTATCTACACCGCTACGTAAAGATCGTTTTTGATTACGAGAAAAAGCGATTGCTAGATTTTCTTCAATCGTCATCGTTGGTGCTGTACCAGCCATTGGATCTTGGAACACACGGCCGATAAAGCGTGAACGTTTATATTCTGGAAGACGTGTTACATCGTTTCCGTCAATTCTTATTTGACCAAGGTCGGGCATTAAAGCGCCGGAAATCATATTCATCATAGTAGATTTACCAGCACCATTACTGCCGATTACAGTGACGAAATCTCCTGCTTTTAAATCCAAATTAATAGTATCTAACGCGATTTTCTCATCGGGCGTTGCTTCGTTGAAGATTTTATTGATTCCTTCTAGTTTAAGCAATCGTCTTCCCCTCCTGTTTCACTACTCCGGCAACACGTTCTGCTCGACGTTTAGCTATACGGGATTTTTCCTTTTGCTTAGCTCTTAATGTTGGGACAACTAACGCTATTACTACTATCACTGCTGTAATTAATTTCATATCGCCTGTATCCAAAAACTCAACTTGTAGTGCTAATGCCAGAACAATTCGATAAATGATTGCCCCAAAAATAACAGCTAATGTTGTGCGTACAATTGTTTTAGTACCAAAAATAGCCTCACCAATAATAACAGAGGCTAAGCCAATCACTATCATACCAATCCCCATACCAACATCAGCAAACTTACCGTATTGAGCGATGAGCGCACCTGATAATGCAACCAATCCATTTGATAAACCTAACCCCAAGATGATTAGTGTATCTGTACTTGCAGAAAAGCTACGAATCATTTTGTTATTATCACCTGTTGCACGAATAGCTAAACCAACTTCTGTTTTTAAGAACCAGTCAAAGATAAACTTAATGGCAAATGTCAAAATGAACATGATGAATATCGTCCCCCAAGTATTGGGGACATGTTCTATTCCCATGCTTGTTAACATACCATTTAAAGCTTTATCTATCCCGAGCTTTTCCCAAAACCCAAAGAACAATGTGAATAGTGAATCAGAATTTGCGAGTGGAATATTCGGACGTCCAACAGCTGTATCTATCGTCATCCCCATAATTCGCAAGTTAATGGAGTATAAAGCAATCATCATTAAAATCCCTGCTAACAGTGAGTTAATCTTTGCTTTTGTGTGTAGAAGGCCAGTAATGGAACCGGCAACAAAGCCTGCTAATGTTGCACATAGTGTGGAGATAATTGGGTTGTATCCTAGTGTAATCATCGTTGCTGCTGTTGCGGCACCTGTCACGAAGCTACCGTCCACTGTTAAATCAGGAAAATCTAACACTCGGAATGTTAAATACACTCCGAGTGCCATTATTGCATAGATGATCCCTTGCTCCACTGAGCCAAAAATTGCTGTAAACATCGCTGTAAACATATAGAATCATCTCCTATCTATTTGACTACTTCTGCTTTCCAATCCTCTTTGATGTCTACGCCGATTTTATCTGCTGTAGTTTTGTTGATTTCTAGTTTTAAGTTTGCTGGGTATGCTACCGGGATATCTGCGGGCTTCTTACCGTCTTTTAAGATTTCAACAGCTTTTTGACCTGCTTCATAACCGATATCATAATAGCTGAAGCCATATGCCCCAAGACCACCGCGTTTTACGGAGTCAAGCTCCCCTACCATAACAGGGATTTTCTTTTCATTTGCTACATCTAATACAGACTCAAGAGCTGAAACTACTGTATTATCTGTGATGATGTAAATTGCGTCTACTTTACCTACTAATGATTCCGTTGCTTGTTTTACTTCCGCAGAAGTTGATGCAGAAGCTTCAACGATTGTAATACCTGCTTTTTTCGCTTCTTTCTTCACGCCATCCACTTGAGCACGAGAATTTTGTTCACCTGAGTTGAACACCATCCCTACTTTTTTAGCACTTAATTGTTCTGATAAGAATTTTATTGTATTTGGAATAGCATCTGGGTGAGTATCAACGGTACCTGTTACGTTACCACCTGGTTTTTCCATTGATTTTACAAGTTCAGCACCAACTGCATCTGTTACAGAAGTAAATACAATCGGAATATCTGTAGTTGCGGCAGCTACTGCTTGAGCACTTGGTGTAGAGTTAGCAAAAATTAAGTCCACTCCACTACCTACTAAGTTATTAGCAGCTGTTGTATTAACACTTTGATCTCCTTGGGCGATTTTAGTTTGATAGTCAACTTTTAAGCCAGCATCTTTAAGTGCCGCTTTGAAACCTTTTGTTGCCTCATTTAATGATGGATGTTCAACAATTTGCGTGATTCCAACTTTATACGTTTTTCCGTCTGTCGCTGCATTCTTATCTTTTGTACCAGATGAAGATGATTCATCTTTACTACCACATGCAGCCAGCGCTAATATGATGATTACTGACATTAATAGTAATGCATACTTTTTCATTTTTTTCATGAAGTTCCCTCCTCAATTTCTTGTTATCTCTTATTTTTCTTTACTGAAAGCAACTAATTATCGTTATATTACAAAAGGCTTATACAATAGTCAATAATATTATGAATTTTTAGACTATTTTAGTAGAATGAACTTCAACGCTTCAACGCGATAAACTTGTTATATATAAGGTTTTTTCGCACCTCCACATACTTGTGTCTATTTTGTGAACTTTTTAAAGTTAGATTTAATTTAACAATATGATCATGAATCTTCTTGAGCGACAGGCGGCAAACTCCTCGAAAACGCATTCGCAGTTCCTTTGTGTGATGTTAATTCAGAGAAGCTCATTCATAGTCCTGCTGGAAAGCAAGCCAAACGTGACCCCGCAAGTGAGCGGTAGCAGAAATGTTTCTGCGACGAGTAATCGTAGTAGCAATACGATTACTCGTCGGTTTGCCCGCAGAAAGCGTCCGACGTAGCGAAACGGATAAAATATTAGTAAAATGCAATTTGACATATTTGCTTAAAGTATTTAAAATATTATTTTGTTTCTTAATAATAACGTGGTTCGAAACCATCCCACGTAAAAAAACTAGGGGGAACTAAATAATGAAGACAAAATCTTTAGCTGTCAGCGCAATTATTGCTGCTCTTTACATTGCGGTTTCAATACTTACTGCACCTTTTGGCTATAATAATGTGCAATTTCGTATATCAGAAATGTTCAATCACCTTGTTGTTTTCAACAAAAAATATATGATTGGCATCGTAATTGGTGTATTCATCACGAATTTGTTCTCACCACTTGGTACGTATGATTTAGTATTTGGTGTAGGGCAATCCATTCTCGCACTTGGACTTACCATCTTTTCTGCTCGCTTTATTAAAGGACAGCTAGCACGTATGATTTTCAATACGATCGTATTTACTTTTACGATGTTCTTAGTAGCTATCGAACTACATCTTGCAATAAAATTACCATTCTTATTTACATGGTTAACTGTAGCTGCTTGCGAATTTGCAGTTATGGCTGTAGGTATTCCTGTGATGACTGCATTAAATAAGCGCATTAATTTCAAGAAATTAATTGAGGATTAATTTTTTCTGTAAAATTCAAGAAAAGTATTTTTATGTTGAAATTAACATGAAAATGCTTTTTTCTTTATCTGATATAAATTGCATTGAAAGCTTGGAGACATTTAATGGAAAGTAATAATTGGTCAGGTATAGGATTAATCATTGGTGGTCCGATTCTTGCACTTGGCTATAACGCTACTTTTTCATATTTATATCCGAAACATTCTTCTCATTTCCTTTTCCGAGGGTTCGAGAGTATTGGTAAGGTAACCCTACTAATCCAGATGACTGCTTTATTTAAAATAAGTTATAATTTTTGTTCCTTTATATCTTCGCGAAGTTTTGCTTTCAAGAATTTACCGACAGACGTCTTTGGAATTTCTTTGAGAAATACAACGTCGTCTGGTACCCACCATTTTGCAAATTGACCTTCCAAATAAGTAAGCAATTCTTCTTTCGTGGCTCTGCTTCCTTCTTTCAAAACAACACAAGCTAGTGGCCTTTCTTGCCACTTTTCATCTGGCACTGCAATGACCGCTGCTTCGAACACACCTTCATGTGTCATTAATGCATTTTCTAAATCAACAGAAGAGATCCATTCTCCACCACTTTTAATCAAATCCTTTACTCGGTCAGTTATTTTAATATAGCCCTCTGGCGTCATCACGGCGATATCGCCTGTATATAGCCATCCATCTTTGAATGCTTCTGCCGTTCTTTCATCTTTATAATATTCATCTGCAATCCAAGGTCCTTTGATTGTTAACTCTCCCATTGTTTTGCCATCCCAAGGAACTTCCCCATTCTCATTCACAATTCTTGTTTCAACTAAGGATACTGTTAAACCTTGTGTTGCACGAATATCCAACTTTTTCTCTTTTGACCATTGCTCCATTTCAGAAGTATAGGTTGATAAACTCACAATTGGTGTTGTTTCCGTCATTCCATAACCAACAATAAAAGGAACTTTATATTTTTCTTCAAAAGCTTGAATTAAACCTTTCGGTGATGCAGATCCGCCACAAATAATTGCACGCAATGAAGAAAGATCTCTTGGTTTTTCTTCTTGTTCTTTTAAAGTTCCTAGCCAAATGGTTGGTACACCTGCTGTCAATGTTACTTTTTCCTGTTCAATTAAATCGAGTAACAATGCAGGTGTAAACATTGGTCCCGGTAACACTTGCGTTGCCCCAAAATTAACTGCTGCAAAAGGCATTCCCCATGCATTGACATGGAACATTGGCACAACAGGCATTGCTACATCATTTTCACGAAGCCCAAGCGAATCTGCTAACCCAAGCGCTATACTATGAAGCACTAAACTACGATGAGTATAAACAACTCCTTTTGGGAATCCTGTAGTTGCACTTGTATAGCACATCCCAGCTGGCATATTCTCATCTAAATCTTCTGGAAACTCGTAATCCTCTCCTGCCTCCTCTAGTAATTGCTCATATGAATGAACATTTTCTAATTCTGTTTCAGGTAGTTCCAGTCCATCCTGCATTACAACAATATGTTTAACAGATTTCAACAATGGAATTGCTTTCTCTACTAATGGGAATAAATCTCCATCAATCAATAGAATTTCATCTTCTGCATGATTGATAATATAAATAATATGTTCAGGTGATAGTCGAATATTAATCATATGCAAGACAGCTCCTGCACAAGGAACAGCAAAATAGGCCTCTAGATGTCGATGATGATTCCATGCAAAAGATCCTACTTTTGTTCCTCGCTTCATACCAAGTTTCGTTAAAGCTGCGGCTAACTTTCTAGTACGTTGCCCAAACTCTTTGTAAGTTATACGATGGATCGTATTTTCAGCCGTTCTTGAGATAATTAATTTCTTTGGAAAATAACGCTCTGCTCTCTTTATAAAATCTGTTAATACTAATGGTGTTTGCATCATACTTAACCAACTCCCTTTGTTTGTATAAGCACTACTTCAAAGCATTCAAGCTACCTACTGTAATACGAAACTTCACTCAGCAGAGACTCCTTCATTAATACTGATTTTTCGTCAGACCAAATATTGCTATAAAAGGTTCTATCAATCTAATTATTATTTATGATTTTTAGTTCAATATTATGAATGATTGCTATAAAAAGGCATTACTTTTTACACAAAGAAATATGAATGTTTAATCTTTTTATTTTTGGGAATACCATAAGTAGAATCCAAAAGGAGGAGATTGAAATGTTGAACAATATCCCTGTGGAAAATGCAGTACAAGCAAGAGATCAAATTGCAAAATTAGAGTCACAAGGTTACAACCGGGATAATATTTATATTTTCGCTCATTATCAAGAAAGAGAAGAAGATATTACAGATGCATTAAATACAGCAGAAGTCAGTATGGGAGATCAAGGATTTTTTAATACGATGAAAAATTATGTAGTTTCTCGTGGTGATGAACTCCGTAGTCAAATGCAAGCTATTGGTTTAAGTAAAGAAGAAGCTGCTGCTGCGGAGAAGGAATTAGACAAAGGAAAGCTTATTATAATTGCTAAAGGTTTACAATAAATAGATTTATTCCCCCTTAACAAAAAAATAAGAGCGCTCTGTAAGCCTTTAAATTAGGCTTATAGAGTGCTCTTTTTAATTGTAGAATCTAGTATCCATGAGTTATATGGCTCTTACTAATTGAATTTTTGCTTTATGCTGAATGACTAATTTTTTTTTCTAACTTTTTTAACATATCGATCGTCATAGCATCTAAATCGTATTTTGCTTTAAATCCCCATTCTTCTTTTGCGGCACTTGCATCAATTGAATCTGGCCAGCTGTCCGCAATAGCTTGGCGAACTGGATCTACATCATAATCCATTTGGAAGTCTGGCATTTGTTTTCGAATAGATGCTGCAATTTCTTCAGGTTCAAAGCTCATTGCTGTTAAGTTAAATGCATTACGATGGATTAATTTTTCTGGGTTTGCTTCCATTAAATCGACAATTGCTTGCAAAGCATCTGGCATATACATCATATCCATATATGAATCTTTCGCAATATAAGATGTATATTTTCTTTCCTGTACAGCCTTGTAATAAATATCCACTGCATAGTCTGTCGTACCACCACCTGGAGGTGTAACGTTTGAGATTAATCCTGGGAAACGAACGCCACGGGTATCTAATCCAAAACGTGTGTGGTAGTAATCACATAATAACTCACCAGCTACTTTGTTCACACCGTACATCGTTGTTGGGCGTTGTAATGTATCTTGTGGTGTATTGTGTTTTGGAGTTGATGGCCCAAATGCACCGATAGAACTTGGAGTAAAGAATTGCAAGCCTAATTCACGAGAGACTTCTAATGCATTGACAAGACCACCCATGTTTAAATTCCAAGCAAATAGTGGTTTTGCTTCAGCAGTTGCTGATAACAATGCTGCCATATGCATCATTGTATCTGCACCAAAGTCTTTAGCAATATCGTGCATACGCTGTGCATCCATGACATCAAGTACTTCAAAAGGTCCTGCTTGCATTGAAACTTCTCTTATATCTGTTGCTAATACATTTTCTTTGCCATATTCATCGCGCAGTTTCGCTACTAACTCTGAACCAATTTGACCGCACGCACCAGTAATCATGATTTTCTTCATTTTATTTCCTCCTCTAGTCAGCTACATATGTGTTTTTGGAGTGTACATATTTTATATAAATACAATTGTATTTATGGAAAGTACATTTATAAGCCTATTTTTTAACGTTTTATCAGTGTTTTCCGTTAGAAAGATTATATAATGTATTTTTTAAAAACACAATATTTGTTTTCTATCAATGTACATATGTCAAAAAAGACTTTTCTGAAAATTTTGTTTATAATAGGCAAAAAGGAGTGAAATTGATGCAGTTATGGAAATTAACGCTCATTTATTTATTCGCAATTATTGCTTGCACCTTTTTATTGTTGATGGATATTCCTAAATGGCAAATTTTTATCTTACTTTTTCTTTATGTTTTTTTATTCACCATGTATCCTCACTTCAACGCATTATTATGGACCAATAATCTAAAAAAAGTAGAACGCTTCCTTGAGGTAAATAAACACAAAGCCTTGTATGCCTATCCATATGCCATCGCCAATCAATCCGTAGCCGAGCAAAAAGCAGCTCTAGACAAAATTATCACCACCTATAAGCAGCCTTATGTAAAACATAACTATGCATCCATACTCGCTATCCTTGAGAATAATTATGATCAAGCTTTATCTGAAGCAAAGCAAATTGCAAAAGAACCTTTCCATAGTTACATGGTCGCTCACAGCGAAGCATACTTAGGAAATTTTGAACAAGCAGAAGCTCTACTACCAAAGCTAACGCAAAAATGGATGTCATCTTCTATTGAAAGTTTGATCTTTTTTAAGAGGCAGGATAAGGAAAATTTCAAACACTACTCCACAAAAGCCATTAAACAAGCGCGCGGTATTCAAAAATATTTACTCACCCATAGTTTTCAGGAGATGGAGGAAAAACTGAAGTAGAGATATTTCGATATTTATGTATACAAAAAGGACCGCCTCCAGTTTGAGGTGGTCCTTTACATTTGTAGAAAAAAGCTTGTTGATAATACTTTTATAGTAACTAATTGTATTCCCCTGAATTTTATTTATTTTTCATCCAGTCAGGCTTGCCGAATCCTTTGAAGTCAGAGTCGATTGTTTTTTCAAATTCAGCAGATTTTACTACTTCGATTATATCTTTAGACAATTGAGATTTTTCATCTGCTTCACGTACTGCTACAACATTACGGAATTGATCTGGCATGTTTTCAAGGAATACAGCATCTTGTAAATTCATACCCGCCGCTAATGCGAAGTTACCTGGTACGCCAACAAGATCTGCACTTTCAACAGCACGTGGCAAACCAGCTGCTTCAATTTCTTGGAATTTTAAGTTTTTAGGGTTTTCTTTAATGTCTTTTGTTGAAGCTTTTAATTGATCGATTTTATCGTTAATTTTAATTAGACCTTGCTCTTGTAAAGACTTTAATGTACGCGCTTCATTTGATGGATCATTTGCAATCGCTACTGTTGAACCATCTTTGATGGCATCTACTGTCTTGTATTTTTTAGAGAAGAAGCCCATTGGTGCAGTTGGTACGATGATTAATGGTTTTAATTTTGTACCGTTCTCTTTGTTAAAGTTTTCTAAGTATACGGAGTGTTGGAATAAATTCGCATTAATATCTCCTGAATCTAAAGCTTTGTTCGGTTGAATATAATCACTGAATTCTTTTACTTCAACTTTATAACCTTTCTTCTCAAGTCCAGGAACAATTGCTTTTTTCAACATATCGCTGTATGGGCCTGCTGTTGCACCAATTATAATATCTTTGGTTTCTGTAGCTTTGTCTGTGTCTTTTTTTGCTTTATCTCCACCACCACATGCAGCTAGAGCTGTTGCTAATACTAAAGTTAATAATCCAAGTAAAATTTTCTTCATTATAAAACCTCCTATTTATCTTTTATCTACTGCTTTTGCTATTGCATCGCCGGCTAATTGAACGATTTGAACGATTACAATTAAAATAACAACTGTTGCAATCATGATCGTGTTGTCATAACGGTAATAACCAAAGCGGATTGCCAAATCACCGATACCACCACCGCCGATAATTCCGGCCATCGCTGAGTATGCAACTAAACTAATAATCGTCATGGTAATTCCTTGTATAACACCTGATTTTGCTTCAGGCAGTAATACATCTTTAATAATCATCCAGCGTGTTGCTCCAACAGCAATGGACGCTTCGATGACGCCTTTATCAATTTCACGAAGAGATGTTTCTACTAGTCTTGCGAAAAATGGTATCGCTGCAACAGATAGAGAAACACTTGCTGCGATTGGACCAATCGTATCGCCAACAATTATTTTTGTGAGTGGGAATAGTGCTACTAAAAGGATAATGTATGGAATCGAACGAATAAGGTTGACGATAAAGCCAACAACTATATTAACGAACCGATTGCCTAGTAACCCTGGCTTGCTTGTAGAAAATAACCCTTTACTTGTAATGAATAATAGCAAACCGAGTGGCAAACCAATGATTAGCGCAATCGCTAAAGAAATTCCCACCATTTGAAGTGTTTGACCAAATGCCCTCCAAATATCTGGTAACATATCAGCAAAATGACTTGGATCAAATATCATAGTCTAACACCTCCACTGTTACTCCACGACTTTCCATATAGGAAATCGAACGGTTAATGTCTTCTACTCGTCCATTCAGCTCCATGAGGAAAATACCAAGTGGTCTTTCTTGAATATATTCAATTGTGCCATGAAGGAAGTTCCCTTGTACCTCAAATTGCTGAAGCGTATCTGAAATAACCCCCTCACCCGCCACATCACCTTTGAATAAGATCTTTACAACATTTCCCTTGACGTTTTGCATGATTGCCTGTGGAATATCAAATGATACAACACTACTAATAAATTCTTGCGTTAATGGCTTTTCTGGATTTGCGAAGATATCATAAACAGAGCCTTCTTCAATCACTTTACCGTCCTGCATAATCGCCATACGATCGCAAATTTCTTTCACAACATCCATTTCATGCGTTATAAGAATAATCGTAATGCCAAGCTCACGGTTAATTTTCTTCAATAATCGTAAAATGGATGTTGTTGTTGTTGGGTCAAGCGCTGATGTTGCTTCATCACAAAGCAATACAGATGGATTATTCGCCAGTGCTCTTGCGATACCTACACGTTGCTTTTGCCCTCCACTTAGCTGCGCTGGAAATACATCTTTTTTATCTTCCAAGCCAACCATATTAAGTAATTCTTCAACTCGTTTATTTCGTTCTTCCTTCGGTGTTTTAGCAGCTTTCAATGCAAATTCAATGTTTTCTCCAACTGTTTTTTGGCTAATTAAATAGAAATGTTGAAAGATCATCCCTATTTTCAAACGCGTTTGGCGAAGCTGTTCACCTTTTAACTTTGTTAAATCTTGTCCATCGATTAATATCCGACCATCCGTTGGTTGTTCCAACAAATTAATACAGCGTAATAAGGAACTTTTGCCTGCCCCAGAATAACCAACAATACCAAATATCTCTCCATCTCCAATTGTCAAAGAGACATGATTTACACCGGTTACCATTTTCTTTTTTGCTTTGTAAACCTTCGATACATTTTGTATTTCCAGCATATACATCCCTCTAATCCTCGTTTAATTACTATTGCGGAAAATTTCAATGATTCCTATCGACAAACTATGTATTTTTACTAAAAAAAGATACATCTCTCAACTGAAAGATGTATCTTATAATCGACGTTCATTTATCTTTCAGAAATAAATTCTGTAGGAATTAGCACCTTCCCTAGCGGGGGTTGCTGGACTTCACAGGGCCTATCCCTCAGTCACTCTTGATAAATTCCATTTATTAAGTTGTAAGTTTATGATAATCATATTATTTCCTTTTACGTCATTTGTCAATGAATTTTTTGAAAAAATCAACTATTTTAAAATATCTTTATTTTTTTATGGCTATGCGAATCAATTTCATAAACTCATGTTTAGTTTTTAAATACGAGCATTTCAACACATTAACTTTTCACTATGGATGTTCCGCTACAGACGGCGCTTTCCTCGGGCTTGACTTCGATCTCTGCCACTACGTTTAGGGTACTGAAAAAGTGTTTATATACAAATATTAATAGTATTAATCTGGTTTCAGCGTGATGTGGAATTAGCTTTGCTTTCCGCGGGCGAGCGTTGAGCCTCCTCGGAAGCCCGTACCGTGCTTCACTGCGGGGTCTCACCTGTCTCGCTTTCCCGCAGGAGTCTTCGCTAATTCCACATTAACAAAGATAGCTATAACAGATTTTTATAATAAATTTTCATCTTTTTTACTTTTTCAGTGTCACTAAGTTCCTACGGGGCTTTCAACTCAATCTTTTCCTATAGGACTATGAATAAGCCTCACTGAATGAACATCACACGAAGGAAATGCGAATGCATTTTCGAGGACTCGCCGTCGAAAGCGTTGCAATGAACAAAATTAGATATCATGATATGTTCGTATATTTTATATGAGTTTTGAATTATAAAATTAATTCACTCAAGTACCTTTATACAGAGAATGAATTCTATCTCAATCCAATTATTCACAAGTTGTTTGGCATCGTATAAACAAATCTTTTTTTCTTCGCTTTTGAGTTTCGTAATGACACCTCTATATTGAGTACTTAATCGCTGATGCCAAACTTCTAGTAATACTTCTTTCTTGCCGTAATAAGCTTGCATCAGTTCTTCTTCTAATGCTTGTAATGTCCATTCATCAAATGCAGGTTTTGCAATTTGTTGTGTCTCCTGTTGCCAAGTTCTTAGCCTTTGTACATGTTCTGGTAGCATCATCGCAGTCCATTTTATATTTCCTCGATCACGTATCAAGCTAAATACCTCCTTTGTACATTCATTCGACCCGCATAATTCTATGCTAAAGATGATTTTTCTATAAACTTCTTTTCACTGTTTTTAGTTATCCACACTCAAGTTATCCACAATCAACTTTCCTTTTTTTGCATAACGTATTCACTCGGATGCATAAACCAATTGGTTTTAAAATGTATAAATATACATTTTTATTTTTTATGTCCACCGAGTAATTTGGAGCGCTTAATCGCAGTGCCTGCATCCGTATAAGATACTGCCCGTAATACTGCTGAAGAACCATAGTGAGTGCGAAGCTGATCCATCGTGGCACCCAGTTTGCGACGCCTCCAACGAGTTGTATCAAAAAAGCTGAGCTGCATGGAATGTTCTGATTCTAATTTTGTAATACTGACACTAATTTGCCGTACAGGACGTTCATTGTATTGCTCATTTAATATTTGCTGGCAAACACGATAAATGACCATTGTATCATTGGTTGCTTCATCAATTGTGCGCGAACGATTGAAACCTCCTCCGAAGGCATTTTTGCTATAAGAAATTCCCAAAGTAATGGTACGTCCTACTTTATAAGCTTCTCGTGCTCTTCTTGCCACATCCTCACACATTTCAAGGAGGACAGCCAACACTTCCTTTTTGGTGTTGTAATCTCTCATCAATATTTGGCTTTTGCCATTACTAATTTGCCCTTCTATCAGTGGTGCTTCACCTACTTCTGATAAATCGATGCCACGAGCATGATAGTATAGCTGATTGCCCATAATACCGAAATGATTTTCTAATGTGGCTAAATCAGCATGAGCTAAATCACCAACAGAGAAAATCCCCATATTATTAAGCGTTCGTTCTGTTCGATGACCGATTCCCCACATCTTCGATAAAGGTGTAACTGGCCACAGTTTTTTTTCCACATCTTCATAATCCCATTTGGCAAAGCCTGTTTTTTTCGCATCTAAATCGAGTGCAAGTTTTGCTAACAACATATTTGGTCCCATGCCAACTGTGCTTCGAATTTCAAATTGTCGATAAAGTTCATCTTGAATTTGGTGTGCTGTTTCTACTGGATCTCCCCACAGTTTTTCGGTACCAGTAAGGTCGACAAAGCTTTCATCAATGCTATATACATGAATAGCTTCCTTTGGTACATAACTATTCAATAGCTTGGTAATTTCAACCGACATACGAACAAAATATTCCATCTTCGGTTCAAATAAATGAATATCTGGATGCTTCGGTATTTCATATAGTCTCGTTCCTGTTTTCACTTGAAATCGTTGCTTCATAATCGGAGAAGCAGCCAGAACAATACTCCCTTTTTGCTGAAAGTTTCCCACAACTGCAATCGCCTCTTTTTCAACATCTAAATGAGCCCATGATGCCATACAGCTAGCATAAAAACATTTCATATCTACACACATAACCGACCTTCTCGGCAGATTTTCATACAGCACAGCACACCTCCAACAAGAACATTTGTTCCTATTTTAAAATGAGATAAGTGAGATGACAAGTAGGAAGTAGTACTTTACCAATAAACGACAACTTTTTTGCTATAAGTATCCTGTGAAGTAATTTTTTATATAGCCTATGTTATATATATGTTGCTTAGAGAAGGTTATTAGAATGGCTTTATTGCTATGGTGTAGCTTTTTATAGGGGCTATCCACGTTTTTGGGAAGTCAATCCACGAAATTTTAAATTCTATCCACGTCCTGTGAAATTGACGTCTCCAATTTAGGAAGCTTTATCTTCTTTCTTGATGTGACTTCGTTAAAAATAAAAACCCACTCTACTAAGATATAGTAAAATGGGTCAATGAATTTATTTCAAAATATCCTTATACAATTCTGGACGTCGATCATCATACACTGGAATCTTCTTACGTACCTCATCCACTTTCGAGAAATCAACATCGACTATGGAAAGTTCTTCATCTTCTTTACCTGTCCACAGTACTTCGCCCCATGGTTCAATCACCATCGATTGACCATTAAAGTTTTCTACTTTATTGCTAATACGGTTAATTGCAACGATGAAGCATTGATTCTCAATGGCACGTGCCTGCAATAATACTTTCCAGTGATCAATCCTTGGGGTTGGCCATTGGGCCGATACAAATATAACTTTCGCGCCGTTTAACGCATGAAGACGAAGCCATTCTGGGAAACGAATATCATAACAAATCACTCCAGCAGCTTGCAAATCTCCCAATTCAAAATTATTTTGTCCCTCACCCGCAGATAGATGTAAGTGTTCATCCATTAAGCGGAATAAATGTGCTTTATCATACTCGCCAACTATTTCGCCATGGAGATTCACTGTATACATTGTATTGAAGAATCCATCTCCTTTTTTCGTCGCTACTGAACCACCTACAATATGAATGTGTAGCTCTGAAGCTAATGCTTGAAGGAATTTCTTCGTTCTTTCACCATTCACATCTGCTAATTCCTCTAATTTTTCTAATGCATAGCCCGTATTCCACATTTCAGGCAAAATAACGAGCTCTGCTCCTTTACTAGCAGCTTCTCGAATAAATATTTCTGCCCTTGTAAAATTTTTTTCAACATCTCCAAAAGCTACGTTTAATTGAATACATCCTATCTTCATTTTCGCACCACCTATAGACATTTTCTTAAAAAGGTTATACTATTTTCACTAAATCGTTTTTTAATTCAGAAAATTTCTTTTCTTCTATTCTAGCTATATCTAATTCAAATGTATAGTACATGGACTTAGCACTTTTAACTATCAATTGGAGGGAAATATTTATGGAGTTATCAACAAAACTAAAAAATTTACCGAAACAATTCTTTGCACACCTTGTTAAACAAGTAAGTGACGCCGTTGCAGAAGGAAGAGATGTAATTAATCTAGGACAAGGAAATCCAGATCAGCCTACACCAGCACATATCGTAAAAGCAATGCAAGAAGCAACTGCCAATCCGCAACTGCATAAATATTCACCTTTCCGCGGATTACCTGAACTAAAGGAAGCTGTCGCTCACTTTTATAAACGAGAATACGATGTGGACATTGACCCTGAAACAGAAGTATCCATTCTTTTCGGTGCAAAAGCTGGTCTCGTTGAATTACCTCTTGCTCTATTAAATCCTGGAGATACAATGCTACTCCCAGACCCTGGCTACCCTGATTATTTATCAGGTGTGACATTAGCAGATGTCCAATTTGAAACAATGCCACTTTTAGCAGAAAACGATTTCCTTCCAGACTACGAAAAGCTTTCTGAAGATATAAAAAAACGTGCAAAATTAATGTATTTAAACTATCCCAATAACCCAACAGGCGGTATTGCTACAAAAGAGTTCTACCAGGAAACAATCAAACTGGCAAAAGAAAACGATATAGCAATTCTACAAGATTTTGCTTACGGTGCAATTGGTTTTGAAGGTAAAAAGCCAATTAGCTTCCTCCAAACTGAAGGGGCAAAAGAAGTCGGCATTGAGGTCTACACATTATCTAAAACTTATAATATGGCAGGATGGCGAGTAGGTTTTGCAGTTGGTAATGCACAGATAATTGAAGCTTTAAACCTTATACAAGATCATCTCTTTGTTAGCCTATTTCCAGCCTTGCAATTAGCAGCAGTTGAAGCTTTAACTGGGGATCAAACTTGTGTTACAGAGCAAGTAGCCCTATACGAAAATCGACGAAACGTACTTATCAAAGCGTGCAACGAAGCTGGTTGGCCTGTAACAGCACCAATGGGTTCCTTCTTTGCATGGCTTCCTGTTCCTGAAGGTTATACAAGTCAACAATTTGCAGATTTACTATTAGAAAAAGCGGATGTGGCTGTCGCTGCAGGTAATGGCTTTGGAGAATATGGCGAAGGTTATATACGAGTAGGGTTATTAGTAGATGAACAGCGACTAACTGAAGCCGTAAAGCGCATTGAAAAACTAAATCTATTAAAAAAACCTGCTGAACTAGCATAAGAATTAACGATTATTAAAAATTCATAATACACATAATGGCTATAAGCAAAAATAAAAGTTGTGGATAAGCATAACTCCTTATCCACAACTTTTTATTCTTAAGTAAACTCAATTTATCTTAAACAGATTTCAATGCTTAGGAAATAACCCCGAGCTCTTTCCCTACTTTTTCATAAATAGCTAAAGCTTCGTCTAACATTTCCTTCGTATGAGCAGCAGTTGGCATATTACGTACGCGACCAGTGCCTGTTGGAACAGTCGGGAAGACGATTGCCTTTGCATAAACACCTTCTTCAATTAGACGAGATGAAAATTGTTGTGTAAGTTTTTCATCACCGATAATACATGGAGTAATCGGTGTTTCAGAATGGCCAATGTTAAAGCCAAGCTTTTGCAATCCTGCTTTTAGGTAGTCACCATTTTCCCAAAGCTTGTCACAAAGTTCTGTAGAATCAATTAACATTTGAACTGCACGAGTAATCGCAGCTACATCACCTGGTGGTAGAGCTGTTGAGAACAAGAATGGACGAGAACGGACTTTTAACCAATCAATCAGGTTTTTCTTACCCGCTACATAACCACCAACAACGCCGATTGCTTTTGATAGAGTTCCAATTTGGAAGTCGATTTCATTTTGTAAACCAAAATGTTTAACAGTACCTTTCCCTTTACCTGTTACACCTGAGCCATGTGCGTCATCCACATATGTAATAAGGTCGAATTCTTTTGCGATTTCTACTATTTCAGGGAGTTTTGCAATATCTCCATCCATTGAGAAAACGCCATCCGTAATAACCATAACTTTATTGTAAAGACCTGATTCAGTTGCTTCTTTCGCTTTTTTGCGAAGATCCTCCATATCAGAGTGATTAAATGCAATAATTTTCGCTTTTGATAAGCGACAACCATCAATAATAGATGCGTGATTGAGTTGGTCAGAAAGAATTGCATCATTTTTATCCATAACAGCGGAAATAGCTGCCATATTACAGTTGAAGCCAGATTGATAAGAAATCGCAGCTTCAGTTCCTTTAAATTCTGCCAATTTTTCTTCTAATTTAACGTGTAAATCAAGTGTACCGTTGATTGTACGAACTGCACCTGCACCTACGCCGTAAGTATCAATTGTTTTTTTAGCAATTTCTTTTAATTCATGATTGGTTGCTAAACCAAGATAATTATTTGAAGATAGGTTGATCAGTTTCTTACCACGAACTTGAATAACTGGCCCATTGGCACCTTCGACTGGATCGATTTCATTGTATAAGCCTTGGTCATGAAGCTGTTGTAAATTGTCGTTAACGAATGTATTGAGTACGTTTGACAAGGTCATCATCCCTTTCATGCGATTATACCGATATTGTAGCATATACCTCTTCCGTTTTGTACTCCTGAAAAGAACCATTATAAAAACATCATATATATTCCTTTATAAAGAGGCAGTTAATGTTCTTTCTAAAAATACAGTTGTATTTTTTAAAAAGTAATCCTGCTATTAATGAAGTGGAATTAGCTCCGCTTTCCGTGGGCGAACTGATGAGCCTCCTCGCTGCGCTCCGGGGTCTCATCTAGCTCGTTTTCCCACAGGAGTCTCCGCTAATTCCACTTCAACGAAGATAGCTATACCAGATTTTTATCATAAATTAACATCTATTTTACTTTTTCAGTACCCTGCAAGATTTACTGCAGGAGTCTCGCACCGCGCCCACATTTCTTTTCTATATGTACTAAAATCCAAAATATATAAATATTTTAATATTGAGAGGCTGATCTACTTATTGAACAGCCCCTTATCATTAATCATTTTTCTCCCAATGAATCATGCGATAACCAATCCGAATATGCGTTTGAATAAACTTTTGCTGATTTACATTTTTCTCAATTTTTTTTCGGAGTGTAGCCATGAAGACACGCAAATTTGGTACGTCAGTGTCGAGCGCATCTCCCCAAACTTGTTTTAATAAATAGTTGTGAGTGAGCACTTTGCCAAGATTTTTACTTAATGTTTCTAAAAGCTTGTATTCATTTGGTGTAAGATGGATTTCCTCATGATTAACAAACACGGTATTGGATAAATAATCTATTGAGAGTGGTCCATTTGTAAATGTGGGTTGCTCTTTTTCTAAACCTTCATTAGTAACTGAACGTCTTAGTGCAACACGTATGCGAGCAAGCAATTCATCAACACTAAATGGTTTTTCAACATAATCATCTGCTCCCATATCAAGCGCCTTAATCTTCTCGGTTTCTTCACCACGAGCGCTGACAACAATAATTGGAATTTTCGACCAAGTACGTACTTTTAGGATAATGTCGATACCATCCATATCCGGTAAACCAAGGTCTAAAATAATGACATCTGGATGTGTTGAAACAACTTCCTTTAATGCATCAATGCCCTTTGTAACAAGTTTATAATCGTAGTCGTGAAGCTCTATAGTCATTTTAATAAGATTTCCGATGGCAATATCATCTTCAACAATAAGAATTTTTTTACGATTCATTCACTACACCTCCTTTTTTCAAACAAAAGCTGAAAATCGCTCCATGAGGAATATTATCTCGAACAGTTAATTCACTTTCATGCAATTTTAAAATGGTTTGACAAAGGGATAAACCAATACCCAGCCCGCGTTTTGCGTCACTTTGTTCCATTTGACTCTTTTTAAATGTTTGAAACAGTTCTTTCTTTTGTCCATCTGAGATACCCTTTCCTGTATCTCGAACTTCAATAAGGACATCATCTCCCTTTTCAAAAGCGAAAATAGCGACACTACTTTCGTAAGGAGTATA
Source organism: Rummeliibacillus pycnus (assembly GCF_044359855.1). Taxonomy (GTDB): domain Bacteria; phylum Bacillota; class Bacilli; order Bacillales_A; family Planococcaceae; genus Rummeliibacillus; species Rummeliibacillus pycnus_A. The sequence goes on along the minus strand of NZ_CP132291.1, from coordinate 2,937,177 downwards.
GCTTACCGCATTGTCAAGTAAGTTTATAAGTACTTGCCCAATTAACCGTGTGTCCATATGTGCCAAAAGAAATTCAGGTTCAATATGGACCTGAATTGGTCGGGTACTATTTTTTGAAAGTTGGTAAATTGCATCGTTAATAACATCTTCAATCAATTCCTCTTGAATTTGAAGAGGAAAATGTCCATTACTTAACTTTGATACAGCAAGTAAATTTTCTACCAGTTGTACAAGCCGATTGGAATTGTAATAAATGTCTTCATACAGTGTTTGGCGCTGATTTATAGACATATTGTAATCATTCGTTTTCAAAATATCCGCATGTCCCGAAATACTTGTAAGTGGTGTTCGCAAATCATGTGAAATAGAGCGCAACAAATTCGATTGAATTTGTTCTAATTCTTTTTCACGGCGTACATTCTCATTAATACGCAGTAGCTGCCATTTATCAAGTGCGAACGAAAAATCATTCAAAATAGCATACAATATTTGACGTTCAAAAGTCGGCAATTGTCCTTTTTTATGAAGTGAAATACCGATTACACCTGTAACCTTATTATTTGAAAGAAATGGGACGTAATAACCGTAAGCTTCTTTAAAAACATCCGTTGTCATGCCTGCAACACGTTCATTATTTATAACCCATTGCACGATGGCAAGCTCATTTTTATTGTTGAATTCATTCTCCTGTTCCTTATTCTGCGCCGAAGAAAGCAAGGGTGATTTATAAAATGTATGCTTTATAACTCGTTTATCCTTAATACTGTAATAGCATACTGGGAGTTCAGTAAGTTTAACAATTTCTGAGGAACCTTCTTCAATCAATTGTTCAAAAGATGATGCAGATTGTAGCTTACGATTGGTTTCCAGTAACGTTTCCATACGATAGGATTTTTGAATGGCTTGTCGTTCTTGCATTTTCACTTTTTTTGTTAAGCTACTTGTAATGACACCCGAAACAAACATGATAATAAAAGTCATTGGATAATCCTGATTGTACGCTTCAAACGAAAAGATTGGTTTCGTGAATAGGAAGTTAAAGCTCAATACTGCAACGAGTGAACTAATAATGTTCATTACCCAGCTAGTTGTCCAAATAGCTACTATCAATACACCTAAGATATAAATCGTAATAATATTTGCTTCACTAATCCCGAGGGATTTAAAGAACATCCCAACAATCGACGCGATGCTAAAGATAAGAATCATCTTAAGTAAGTCAAAAGGTTGTAGTTTGAAATCTGTTTTATAATCCATCTTCTTCTTTGGTGTATTTTCTTGATCTGGGACAATGTAAATTGATAGATTCGGTAAAAGCTCATTTAACTTATCAGTAATTTTCGATCTTCCCCAAATGGTTGCTTTCGTTATCGTTCTTCCAATAACAAGCTTTGTTACACCACTTAATTGAGCATAATTAGCAATTGCCGTAGCAATGCTGTCCTCTTGAACTGTAACAACATTGCCCCCTAATTGCTCAGCTAGCTTCAAATTTTTCTTTAATCGTTCTTCATTTACTTGAGACATTGCTTGGTTGGTATCTCGCTCTACATAAAGTGCGGTAAATTTACCATGTAATGCTTGTGCAAGTCTAGCAGCAGTTCGAATTACTTTTGCATTCGTAGGAGAGCTACTAATCCCCACCAATATATGTTCTAGCACATTATTTTGCATAGCATTTACATATGAGTTGTTCGTTTTATTGTGAATTGTATCAGCAATTCTTCTTAACGCAATTTCCCTTAATGCTATAAGGTTATTAATTTGAAAGAAATGATTTAAAGCTTTCTCTACATACGTTTTTTTATAAATCTTGCCTTCTTTTAATCTTTCAATTAACTCATCAGGTTCAATATCGACGAGTTTAATCTGTGATGCTTGGTCGATAATTGCATCTGGGATACGTTCACGAACTTTAATATGCGTTATTTCTTCAACAAGGTCATGTAGACTTTCAATATGCTGAATGTTTAGAGTGGTATACACATTAATCCCCTGATTTAGTAGTTCCTCTACATCCCCATATCGCTTGGAATGCCTAAGATTAGGTGTATTGGTATGAGCCAATTCATCAATTAAAACAAGTTCAGGTGCACGCCGAATAATGCCATCTAGATTTAATTCCGTAAAATGTTTTCCCTTATATGAAATAGACTTTGTAGGTACTACTTCAAATCCTTCTAGCAGCTCCATTGTTTCTTTACGAGGATGTGGCTCTATATAACCAATGACAACATCTGTCCCTAGTTTAAGTTGCTCTTTTGCTTCTTTTAACATGGTATAAGTCTTTCCAACACCTGCTGCATAACCCAAAAATATCTTTAACTGACCACGCTTATGATTTGAATATTGAGTCACTTCAACATCCCCCTTGCCTTCATTATAATTACTTTCCACACAAAAAGGACGTTCTTTCAAACATCTTAACGCCATCTTAATGTCTTATCTAAAATCCAAACACTACATTAATTTCTTTTCACCTATAGTAAAACCAATCACAAGCAAGAAAGGATGTGCAAAATGTTGGAACTATACATGATTTTCATATTAATAATAAGCTTTACGAGTCTTTTTGCTTTAACAACATGGTGCTACAAAGAAGTTGAAAAGTAGAGGTGAAATCTAATGTGGATCTTATTAACAATCATGATTATTTTAATCGGATATCTCGTACACGCTTTACTAAATCCAGAAAAGTACTAAAGGAGGTCCTTTACCATGTGGCAAATTACGATTGTTTTGCTTATCTATTTACCACTCGTCCTTATCGCTGGACGCTACTTATATAAAGTTACGATGAAGGAAAAGATGTGGGGCGATGGTTTCTTTAATCGAGTGGAGAACATCATTTATAAACTGAGCTCAATTAAACAAGAGGATATGACAGGTAAACAATATATTTTCTCTTTACTATTTTCAAATGCTGTAATGATTGCTATTGGATATTTCATTTTACGTATCCAATCCGCACTTTTTTTAAATCCCAATGATATTGGAAATATGGAAACGACATTATCGTTTAATACGATCATTTCCTTTATGACGAATACGAATCTTCAGCATTATAGCGGCGAATCGGGTTTAAGCTATCTATCTCAAATGCTTGTAATAATCTTCATGATGTTCACGTCTGCAGCATCAGGCTATGCCGTATGTATGGCTTTTTGCCGAAGACTAATTGCTAAAACAGACGTACTTGGTAATTTCTACGTTGACTTTGTACGTGTTATTACCCGTATTTTATTGCCTTTATCTTTTGTTGTTTCTCTTATTCTCGTATCGCAAGGTGTCCCTCAAACGTTTAAAGAGAATATTACTTTAACTACGATTGAGCATAAACAACAAGACATTGCGTTTGGACCCATTGCTGCAATGGAATCAATTAAACACCTAGGAACAAATGGAGGTGGTTTTAATGGAGCGAACTCATCCACACCATTTGAAAATCCAACTGTACTATCAAATATAGTAGAAATGCTTTCGATGATGTTACTGCCAGGGGCTTGTGTTGTAACACTTGGTTTAATGATTGCATATCGGAAAAAACGTGATAAAAAAGTTTGGATAGGAAAACAAGGAGCTTCGATATTCATAGCTATGAGTATCATCTTTTTAATGGGGGCTGCAGTTGTATATCTAAGTGAAAAATCAGGTAATCCAGCAATCCATGCAATTGGTATTGATGATCATACAGGCAATATGGAGGGCAAAGAAACACGCTTCGGTATCGCGCAATCTTCATTATTTACTGCTGTAACGACGGCATTTACAACAGGAACTGTAAATAATATGCATGACACGTTAACACCCCTTGGAGGTTTAGTACCATTATTCAACATGATGCTAAATGTCGTATTCGGCGGTAAAGGTGTTGGCTTGATGAATATGATGATGTACGTTCTTCTTACAATCTTCATTGCATGTTTAATGATTGGTCGAACACCACAGTTTTTAGGGAAGAAAATCGAAGCAAAAGAAATGAAACTCATTGCTCTTTGTATTTTAATTCATCCTACTATTATTCTTGGTTTCTCAGCATTAGCAGTTATCACAGCTGGTGGAGTTGCTGGGATTACAAATCCAGGTGCTCATGGCTTATCACAAGTACTTTATGAATTTGCATCATCTTCTGCGAATAACGGTTCAGGATTTGAGGGATTGGCAGATAACTCAACATTTTGGAATGTAACAACCGGCTTGGCTATGTTTTTTGGCCGCTATACATCCATTGTACTGCAAATCGCTATTGCTTCATTACTAGCGAAAAAAATCGTACACAATGAATCAGTCGGTGCATTGAAAACAAATAATGCGACATTTACTTTATTCCTAGTCGCGATTGTCCTCGTTGTTGGTGCATTAACATTCTTACCATCACTTGCACTTGGACCAATTACGGAATTTTTACAGCTTAACTCATGAAAAGGAGTGAGAACATGGGAGCAAAAAAGAATGGCCTCTTAACAAAGGAGATTGTAGCCACTTCATTCGTAAGTGCTTTAAAAAAATTTAATCCAATATATATGTTAAAAAACCCTGTTATGTTTGTCGTAGAAATCGGCTTTTTCCTCGTTGTACTGTTATCAATCTTTCCTTCTCTATTCCATGCAGGAGAAGAAAATCTACGTTTATATAATTGCGTTGTTGCAGTTGTTTTATTTTTAACGATTTTGTTTGCAAATTTCGCAGAATCAATAGCACAAGGTCGAGGGAAAGCCCAAGTTGCCACTCTGAAAAAAACCAAATCTTCTACATCTGCAAGAGTGATTATAGATGGAAATGAAGTAATGAAACAAGCTAGTGAACTTACACATGGTGATATTGTGATCGTTCGTGCAGGTGAAACAATCCCAAATGACGGTGAAGTAGTTGATGGAATTGCAACTGTAGACGAATCAGCTATTACAGGTGAATCTGCGCCAGTCGTGAAGGAAAGAGGTGGAGACTTCTCTTCTGTTACAGGAGGTACGATTGTCACAAGTGATGAATTAACCATTAAAATCACTTCACTTCCAGGAGAGTCCTTTTTAGATAAAATGATTTCTCTTATAGAAGGAGCAAATCGGAAAAAGACTCCGAATGAAATTGCATTAAGTACATTGCTCGTAAGTTTAACCATTATCTTCTTATTAGTGGTTATGACGCTTTATCCAATGCTGCAATATTTAAACATCGACATTTCAATTGCAACTTTAATCGCATTAACAGTATGTCTTATTCCAACGACAATCGGCGGATTACTATCTGCAATTGGTATCGCAGGAATGGACCGCGTAACACAATTTAATGTGATTGCGATGAATGGGAAAGCAGTAGAAGCATGTGGTGATGTAGATACATTAATTTTAGATAAGACAGGGACAATTACTCACGGGAATCGTATGGCGACAGCTTTTCTTCCTGTATCTGGTGTTAACCAAGAAGAATTAACAGCTGCAGCGTATTTAAGTTCATTAACAGATGACACACCGGAAGGAAAATCAATTATTGCTTTAGCTAAGGAACAAAAACTTGCTGTGCAAGATGTCGAACAGATTATTCAATCAAGTGAGCATATTCCATTTACTGCACAAACACGAATGAGTGGCCTCAATACAGCAGATGGTGAAAGGTATCGAAAAGGTGCTTATGACACGATTAAGAAAGAAAGCAAGGCTGTACCGAGAGATTTAGAAAAACTTATTCATGTTGTATCAAACGAAGGTGGAACGCCTTTAGTTGTCATGAAAAATGAAATGATTCTCGGTGTGATTTACTTAAAAGATGTTGTGAAGTCTGGTTTGAAAGAGCGCTTCAAACAGCTACGTGAAATGGGGATTAAAACCATTATGTGCACAGGAGATAATCCACTAACAGCTGCAGCAATTGCCAAAGAAGCTGGAGTTGATGGTTTCATTGCAGAAAGCAAACCAGAAGATAAAATTCAAGTCATAAGAGATGAACAAAAACTAGGAAAAGTTGTCGCTATGACTGGTGATGGTACGAATGATGCACCAGCACTTGCTCAAGCAGATGTTGGAATGGCAATGAATACAGGTACAAACTCTGCCAAAGAAGCAGCAAATATGGTTGACCTAGATTCCGATCCAACTAAAATTATTGAAGTCGTTGAAATTGGGAAGCAGCTGTTAATGACTCGAGGAGCACTAACAACATTCAGTATCGCAAATGATATTGCGAAGTATTTTGCGATTATCCCAGCAATTTTACTAATTGGCATTCCAGAGATGAATCGTTTAAATATTATGCACTTAGACTCTTCAACAAGTGCTATTCTTTCAGCACTTATTTTCAACGCCATTATCATCCCCCTACTCATTCCTGTGGCGATGAAAGGTGTGCAATATAAAGCGATGAGTTCATCAAAACTATTGATCAAAAACAGCATAATTTACGGAGTTGGCGGTGCGATAGTTCCCTTCATCGGCATTAAAGTAATCGATATTATTATTGCACCAATATTAAAAATGATAGGAATTTAGAGAGGAGTCATGACGATGAAAAAAATATTTCCACAAATCAAGGTAGCTTTTTTAACATCTGTTGTGATGATGATTATCTGCGGCCTTATTTATCCATTTGCTGTAACTGGTGTTTCACAACTAGTTTTCCATGATAAAGCAAATGGTAGTCTGATTAAGATAGATGGTAAAGTAGTAGGATCGAAATTAATCGGCCAAACCTTTGAAAATCCAGCTCATTTTATTAGTCGCGTTTCAAGTGTGAATTATAATGTATATGAAAAAAATGATCCAAACTATACAGGTGTCAGTTCTGGAAACTTTAACTACGCTCCATCTAATCCAGAGTTGACGAAACGAATGAATGACAGTGTAGATGAATTTTTAAAGAACAATCCATCTGTCTCTAAAAAAGATATTCCTGCTGATTTAATGACTAGTTCCGGATCTGGGCTAGATCCACATATTTCAATTCCTTCAGCTGAAATACAAATTGATCGTATTGCAGCAACATCTCATTTATCGAAAGAAGAGGTGCAAAATATTATAAAAGAGGCCACATCCAAAAAGGTATTTGGTGTGTTAGGAGAAGATAAAATGAATGTGTTAGAGGCTAATATGTTAATAGATAAAAAGATGAAGTAAGAAAGCATACTAACTGCCTATTTCAAGAAATTTTCAATTTAACATAAAAATATTAAAAAGCAGAAACGAAAAACAAATTATCTTGTTTTTCGTTTCTGCTAATATAATTTGAAATTAATAGACAGTATTCATTACATAAGATTATTTATTTTTACCTTTTTGATTTCCTTTATTCGGTTTATCTCCTTTTAAGATAACCTCATAAGAGAAATCTAATGGATTCAGTTGTCCTGGTTTTGCTGCATAAGAAGTAATCATCTTCACATTGCCTTCTTTTAATATTTTCTGAATATCAAGAGCTTGAGTATCTGTTACATTAAATGGATTCACATGATAAACACGCTCTTTACTATTTTTCTTTGTTTGGATAAAAGTCACGACATAATCAAGGTATTCTTTTTTCAATTGACCAATAGATTGGAAACCATCAGTTGATGTACCTGATTTTGATAGACCAATTTCAGGGATGCTAATGTTTTTCACATACCAACCAGCTTCTTCTGAACCCCAATCCGTCATATAACGGAATGCAATTAACACTTTCTTTCCTGCATATTTGGATAAGTCAAACGTTTCAGGAGTCCATTTTTTATTCGTTCCTGTAAAGCCAGGTAGATTAGCTTGTGTATTTGGATAACCTTCTGTAGTAATATCAGATCTTGTATGATCATTTGCTAGACTTGTCCATGTTTCCCCATTATCTGTGGACACTTGAACAGCTCCGAAATCCCATTGCTCTTCAATTTGATAATAGTGATCAAAGTTCAATGTTGCTTTGTTAGTAGAAGATAAATCTGCTTCAAAGATCATTTGATTATCAGCTTGGCTACCCGTATTGCCCCATAAAACTTGTTTACCAGAACCAAGTGGATCTGCAACAGTTTTCCATTGTAGTGGTAAGAAATCAGCACCATTAAACTTCATTCCTCTAATTTCTTTTGTAAAATCAAGTGATTTGAAATCTCCTCCCCAAGCAGGGACACCCTGTTTTTCATACACTTGTGCTTTTTCAAAATCAATTGTTTTGCCACGTTTTGTACCTTGTCTATCAACCACTAAATCACGTAAATCAATGCTATCAATATTATAATTTTTGCTTACTGTGCTATCATCTAGAGCAAGAGCTGTCATGAAGTTTTGATAAACTTTCGTAAAGTCTTTATTCGTTTTGTATTGTTTTAAAACATTCTCAATACTTTCAATGCCTTGGGAAGTACCATCAGTTGCTAATGATTTGATAAAGTCATGTCCAAATTTATCATATAGATAAAGCATGAATAAATAAACTTCACCGTAATCAGCGATTGTTTCTGGACCTGTTTCTGCACTATTATGTTCATCCCAGTTTACCAGTGAGTTTTCAGGGTGATCAAGGAAGAAATTAATCGAACCATCATCATGTCCATAACCGCCTAGATATTCAGCGAAAGTAGACATCCCCTCATTAACCCATGATTCCTCAGATGGATCATTATCCGCTTGAATTAGATGTTGTAATTCATGGATTGTTGTGCCAAAGAAAGTAGATTCTAAGCGAGTATCCCATGAACTTGTATCGATTGTAATAATATTTCGATTAATATATTTTTCTATTGTCTGCCAGAAGAAACCCGCCACAAAGAATGGATAGTTAGGATTATTCCATCCCTCATCTTGAATATTGTCAACCAGCATAATGACTTTGTTAGAACCTGTATAGTAGTCTTTTGGCAATCCAACCATTCCTGGTAATGGAGATTTGGATCCATCTAACGCATCCGGTGTACCAAAGAAACTTGTTGCTTTCGGATAAATATTTTTGTCAAACTCATCACGAAGCTTGTCCACTTGCGCTTGTGTTACGACATCTGGATTTCGAGGATTATCTGGACCATATGCTAAATCGTGTGCAACCCATACTTCAACATTGTCGCCAACACTTCGTAACGTGAATTCCTTAAGATCTAAATTCCTATTTAAAAATAATTTGGTACCACCATCGTATGTGAAGTTAGGATCTGTCTCTGCATCAGATGTTGCTAGAGCCTTCGCTTCACTAGCCTGCTCTTTAATCTTTTCCTCAGCTTTCTTTTGGAAATCAGCACTTTCAGTTTGCTTGCTCAGCTGATGATCGATATCAATTCGATCACCATATCGATCTGTATTCCAATTTTCATAAGACTTTGTTTCTGCACTTGCATCTTTACTCGCCAAAGGACTCATCAACGATAGTACTAAGCTACTCGAAAGAACTAATGATACCCACTTAACTTTTTTCAAAGAAAAACCCCTTCCGTCCATTATTTTGAAACACTTACATAATTTATTCTAACATTATTGAATATTCAGAAAATGATGCTGCGGTAGGATTTTTTTTAAGTTAAAAGGGTGCCTAAATGCATGATATGATATGTAAATAAAACCATAAATAAAATTAGAAAACTGTTATTAAATACATATTTTATCGACAAAAAAAGAGTCTCCCTAAAGATCACTTAAGGAAAACTCCTTTTCAAATTCTCTATATTAGAAAAATGCAACTTGTTCGTCACCAATACACTTCATCAATAATTTACGACAAACTCCAAGAGACAATTGAACAATAGGACCAAGTGCAAATACCATAATTATTGTCCCAATTCCAACAGGTCCTCCAAGAAGATAACCTGCAAATGCAACAACAATTTCCATAATCGTACGCGCTAAAGTAATACTACAGTGAAATTTTTCTACTGCAAGAAGCATTAAACTATCACGAGGACCTGCACCTAAATTAGCAGAAATATAAATACCTCCACCCACTGCGATTAAAATAACCCCTAAGATAAAGTCCATAAATTGAAATGAGATCTCATGAACATCTGGTAATAACCAGTTGAAGAAATCAATAAATACTCCGATGAAAATCATATTCAAAAATGTTGCGATTTTCGGGAATTGACGTAAGCCGATTGAAGAAATTGTAATAATAGTAATCCCTGCAATATCGGACCATGCTCCAATCGATAAACCAAAATGATTATATAAACCAATGTGTAGAACATCCCAAGAGCCTACACCAAAACGTTGGCCTTTTACAGTTAACGCAATACCAAGGCCAATGACCATAATTCCTGTAAAAAAGAATAGCCAACGCCATCTATCTGCTTTTTTCATATAAATCCTTCTTTCTACAATTACAAACGAAAAGCCATTCTATGCTAGTACATAAATGGCTTTTCATTAATTAGCTTTTTAATTGTATCAAGAATATTATTAATTTCAAGTAAGTGATACTAAATTTGCATTAGTAGCTTTTACTAGATTTTCTGGCACAATGCAAATTTGCATACCGATTTTCCCTGCACTAACATACATTTCATCCACTTGTTCAGCAGAAATATCGATAAATGTAGGGTAATACTTTTTCATGCCAATAGGTGAACAACCACCACGGATATATCCTGTATTAGGCAGTAAATCTTTTACATGAAGCATTTCTATTTTCTTTTCACCAACAGCTTTGGCAGCTTTTTTTAAGTTTAACTCTTCAGCTACAGGTATAACAAAAACATAGAGATTTCCTTTACCCGCTATTGCTACAAGCGTTTTGAACACTTTTTCTACTGGTTGGTTAATTTTTGTTGCAACCGATACGCCGTCGATTTTTCCTTCTTCTACTTCATATTCTGCAAGTACATATGGAATTTTTTTTTGATCTAAAAGACGTACTGCGTTTGTTTTTTGCATTTTATGTTTTGCCATAGAATAACACTTCCTCTATACAGCCAGATAGATAGTTGGTTGTGCAAACTGGAATCCTTGTTTAGCCATTTGCACATGGAAGGAGTAACGAGATATTGCTTTTTTTAAAAAAAGTTTCTTAGCAGTCTCATCTTTCTCCTGCCCATTCATTTGGACCACTTTTAATGGTTCACTTGCTTGAGTAGATTGACCTTTAGCTTGTTGAATGGTTTCAGTAGCATTAGCGACAACTTGATAATCCTGTTTACTCGGATTTTCTGGAGCTAATGCTGTGAGACGTACATCCTCTAGAATCGCAATTGTCTGATCGTGAGGGGCACTGTGAGAAGATGTGATTGCCTGCTGCAAAGAAGACGCTTCCATTTTCTCCGTATTTACATCCTTCTCTACTATGATACTTGACTCTACCTCAGCCTTAACTGCTTTTTCCTGGTTTTGTTTCAAATCACGAATAGCAGATTGTACTTCGGGTTGGTGCTCTTGTTCTTTTTTTCCGGTCAATAACTCCACTAGTTCTTCGAGTGCTGGATTAAAATTCGGCTTAAAATATTGAGCATTTTTGCGATAAGCATTATCTGCTGTTTTCTGACGAAGTGCCCGCTTACGATTTTCAATTTCTGTATAGCGATCGCTTACAAGAGAAGCTATATTCATGTCAATCCCCCCTTTTTTAATATCAAAATAGTTAAAACTATATTAGCACCAATATTTGAGATTTTAAAATGCCTTTTTTCTCAAATTTTGCCATGATATTTTGCAGGAAAATTTTACTACTATTGTAACGTTATTTCTTATCATTATTGCCGAATAATTTTTGTAATGCTTCAGCCATAGCGTTATTTGCTGGCTCTTCTTGTTTTTTCATGTACTTTTGAACGTCACGTTTCGACACTTTTGTATTACCTGTTGCCTGTTTACGTTTTTCAAATGCCGATAGCTTTTCTCGGTGACCGCATGAACATACAAAAATACGGCCATCACCTTCACCACGTAGTTCTAATTTTTTATGACAAACTGGACAGCGTGCATTTGTTAATGTGGAGACTTTTTTCTTATATCCACAAGTACGGTCTTGACAGACTAACATTTTGCCACGTTTACCATTGACTTCTAGTAATAGTTTTCCACATTCCGGACATTGTTTTCCAGAGACATTATCATGTTTGAATTTTTTATCATTTGCTTTAATATCTCTAACAGCGTTTTTAGAAAAATTAACCATATTATTAATAAAATCGGATTTTTTCGCTGTACCTTTAGCAATTTTTGTTAATTCTTTTTCCCATTCTGCTGTTAATGCTGGAGATTTTAAATCAGCTGGTGCAAGTTCTAATAACTGACGACCTTTTGATGTAGTGTATAAGTCCTGTTTAGAATCTGAATACATAGCAACTTTCACGTGAATTTATTAATATATATTTATATTAAAATACAGTACGATTGATCTAATAAATATAAAAAAGAAAAAAACAAGTGACTAACAGCCACTTGTTTTTTCTTTTTAGTGTTCTCTCAATCAACTTTATAAACTCGGTTGAATATTTAAGTATCTTAATTTTCGGGGAATATCCATAAACAAACATTATTTCCTATCGCATTGTATTACATTTTTAAGTAAAAATAAATTTTATTTTTAAATTAACCATATTTTGTGTTATAGTTATAATGCAATACCAAATATACATATATCTGGAGGAAAATATGAAAAAATATGCTTCTTTAGCTTTATCAAGCGTACTTCTTTTATCTGCATTTGCTCCGTTACAAGCAAATGCCGAAGAAGTAAAAAACGGAGTGGAAAATTACGACCAATCCGAAAACAATGATGTTCAAAATGAAAACGTTGAAAATTACGCATTATCCGAAAGTGCTGCTGTCCAACAAGAAAGGGATTTAGAACAAATCCAAAAATATATTACTGTTGATTCAAATGGGCATGTTGGTTTTAAATTTGTTCCACCAGGTCAATATAAAAAATATCATTTGTCAGAACTTCAAACTCATTTTGATATGCTAAATCAAAAAGTTGATAATGGACAAATTAAAATCAACGAGGACTTGACAATTGACAAAATTGGCCCTCAACTTAGAGCTACTTATGGTGAATGGACATATCACGTGTGGGGTTATGATCGTAAATTCACCAAAAAACAAGCGGCTGCCTATAAAGATCAAATTGACTATACTGTAATAGGAATGGGTGCAGGTGCAGTTGTAACAGCCCCTTCCCTTGTAATAGCTGGTGGTTTTGCACTAAGTGCAGGTTGGTATCAATTATTAGCTAAAAGAATAGAAGCAAACAATAAAGGGAAAAATGGAATCTATGTTAAAATCTATTGGGTTAGAACTTTTGATATAGAACCTTTATAAAAAAAAAAAAACAAGCAGTCATTAAGACTGTTTGTTTTTTTACACTTTTTTAGAAAAGTAAACCATTGATAAATTGATAAAAACCAAATAAATAGAAATAAGTAATATTAATACTTCCCTAACGCTTAAATGGAAAGCGAAAAATGGATTATCTATCAGTAATAGCATGCTCAACATTACAATTAAATAAAAATAATAACTAATACTCATAGATTTTTCTTTTATTAATTTTGCACGTTCGTCTTTAAGCGACATATGAGGTATTAAAAAATAATTACAGAGTTGCATTATACCTATTGCCATTAATAAAACCCCAGTAGACACTTTATGATTAAAAAAATCCTCATAACTTGCATATAGCCCCACTATAAAAACGAAGATTCCTGATATTATAGCTATAAATTTAGCTGTTTTGCTATTATTTGAAAATAAGAAATCTATCACAATCATTCCTCCTCATACATAAACACATCTTCAATTAAACAATTAAAAAGTCTAGCTATTTTAAAGGCTAATATTATAGATGGATTATATTTATTTTTTTCTAATGAAATAATAGTTTGTCTCGACACTTGTAACTTTTCTGCTAATTCATCCTGAGTCAGATGATTTTCAGTACGAAGATTTTTTATATTATTTTTCATTTTCTCCCTCACTTCGATGTAAAGTGCTCTTTACGTAAAATATACTTTACATTAAAGGCTTTGTCAACTTAAATTTAAAGCAAAAAATCTTCCATCGTCGCATCGACTTCATCTTCTGTAACACCGATGTACTTCACGTTGATTGATTGTGCGGAATGATTAAATAACTGCTACAACACTGCCACGTCTTTATAGGTTGCTTGTAATGATGGTACCCAAATGTCTTTCGCATGGTATGCGTACCGATGTCATCCCTTCCAAGCACCTCTGCAGCCTTCTACAGCAATCTGTAGGCCTGTGTAGCGGGAAAATATACCTATTCCCTTTCTAACTCGGGAGAGACCACACAGAAAGGCTCATATCGCGTGTATAGTCCTCAACCATCTCTCGGGTTGCTCTCGTTATTTTACCATTTCAAAATTTACGCTAAAGTTTGGTGTGATGTAAATCAACCCGAGAAAGCAATTTAAATTTGGGTTAAGTAATGGTTCTAAATAGTAAAATATCTCTTATCATTTCTTAACAGGCTAGATATTTTAGTTAGTAAAATTATATCCATAGGTAATGAATTGTTCCTTTAAAGTCCATCTTCTTGCAAATCTTAAATGATTAATTTGATGGCAATATGCTATATTAAACACAAGGATTTATGAAAGGATGTTTTATATATGGCAAAAAGCTTAGTTTTAGCTGAGAAGCCTTCTGTAGCGCGTGATATTGCTCGAGTATTGAAGTGTGATAAAAAAGGAAATGGTTATTTAGAGGGTTCAAAATACATCGTAACATGGGCATTAGGACACCTAGTAACACTAGCAGACCCTGAAAGCTACGATGTTAAGTATAAAACATGGAATTTAGAAGACCTACCAATGCTACCAGACCGATTAAAACTTACAGTAATCAAACAGTCTGGAAAACAATTTAATGCCGTTAAGTCACAGCTTACCCGTGGTGATGTAAATGAAATCATTATCGCAACAGATGCAGGACGTGAAGGTGAATTAGTTGCTCGTTGGATTATTGAAAAAGCAAAAGTCCACAAGGCTATTAAACGATTATGGATCTCATCAGTAACAGATAAAGCAATAAAAGATGGATTTAGTAATTTAAAACCTGGTAAAGCTTATGAGAACTTATATTTTGCAGCAGTTGCACGTTCTGAGGCAGATTGGTACATTGGGCTGAATGCAAGCCGTGCCCTCACTACACGATTTAATGCACAACTAAATTGTGGCAGGGTTCAATTGTATCCTGTCAATATTATGGAAATAAAAAACTCCTTCCTTAAAGAAAAGAAGGAGTTCTTACTTTTAAATGATACCACCATTTTGATATATTCTCTGAAGAGTTTCTTCACTTAAACCCTCGCAATTTCTAAAATTAGCATCAATAATATTATCAAATCTCTTGAAGTATTTGATGAATTTATTTTCTTTCATTGAATAAACCCCAATGAGATTATCAACTAACATTAATATATTATCTTCCTTTAAACATATTATCTTTTTGAGCTGTTTAAAAGAACTATCACTAGAAAATTCCGCCAATTTAACTAATTCATTCTTTTCTACTGAAATCTCAGATTTAATATTTAAAGTATCTTCTTCTAACTCAATCAAAATTATTTTTTGATTAGAAAAACAATATATTAAGTTATTCTCCTCATTGAAATTGATGGAATATATAGGTTCATTTAAATTCAGATCTAGTTTACATTTAATTTCTTGAGTATACAATTCTCTTAATTCGAGAGTATTCTTATTTTTAATAATATAAATATCTCGTGTAGAATGTAAATTACTAATTACTGTATAATCTTCCTTGTGAATGATGGTGTTCGTTTTTAAATCATATATATAGAATATTTCATCATATCCTTTTAAAAGTATACACTCTGAAGAATTATTGAGATACATCTTCATAATGCTATTTGGCATAATAATATGGTATTCTTTCTCTTCTAATATATTCAAATCAATTTTATATAAAGTAGAATTTGCACTCAAAACAAGAAGTTCATTCTTGTTTTTTAAGTAACCAAACTTAGTTAGCCAGCCATTTTTTTCATCTGAATCTTTTAATTCGTTATAAGTTTCAGTGACTTTTACAGTATTTATATGATTAAGATTTTTGTCATAAATATGAAGTTTAAACCAGCCAGATACGATAATTATATCCTTTTCTTTTAAATAAAAAATTTTCCATGCTGTTTCTTTAATTCTTTTAATTACTTTTAACGTATCTGTTTCTAAAAGTAATAATTCATCATGTGCACCAACAAGAAGTCGATTCTCTTCTTTAATTAAACAAATATCATCGATTTGATATTCTCTGAAGAAATCATCTGAGAATAATGTTTTATGAAAATTTGTGGATCTATATTTATTTTCACTGCTTTCAAAAGAAGTGAAAATAGAAAAATTGGATTTTTGTAAATCTGAATAGCTGAAGTTAGAATTTTCAAAGCTTAAATCAGTAGGATACCAATGGATGGAATCCTCTAATCGTTCATGGTTAAATAGAATGTTAAAGTCTAAATTTCTTAGACAGAGATTAGAAAAATCTCTATTTATACCATGATCTTTGTCCTTCATTAAAAGTATTAAAGTTAAGTTAGTAGCTAAATATCCTATTTCCTCAAAAGTTTTTCCTTTACAAGCATTCAACAAGTTATTAAAATCCTCTGATTTTTTATCCCAATCTATCATCTCAACTGCTAATTTACACATTGGTTTTGTTAAAAGTTCTTTGCCTATTATTACTGCTAGTTCTTCTATTTTCTCAACTGTAAAGTCAGAAATAGGAGCAATCTTTTCTGAGCTTCCACTTTCAATTTTAAAATACTCATCCCAAGTGTATTTCTTGGGCTCTATGCTATTATCTATTTTATTTCTCTCTTTAATTACATTTAAATATTCTGTTTTTAATAATCCTAACAAAGAAATATATTTAAATGCTAAAAAATATTCTAGAAAAGATTTATGAGCAGGTTTATATTGACCATCCTCATCAATTATCAATAAAGTTTGACCATGCATATCATAACGCCAATAATCTATTTCATCATCTTTAACTACTTGTGAAAAATATTGGCGTATTAAATTTGGAAATTCTTTGTAACTAATCGATAATTTATTAGTATGTAACATTTCTTGAGAAATTTCACACATAAAGAAATATTTATCTGCTAAAGAAGTAAATGTACGTTCTTCTTTAATATCTCTAATTAATTTATTTCTAGTAGCATAAAAATAAATTGTAGCCAAATCAACATTCTCTAAATCCGCTAAATTATCAATAGACTCTAAGATTAAATCTATCATTACTGGTCTTTTTAAAAGATCTAATATAGTTTGATTTTTTAATAGCTTTTCGATGCTTGAAGGGGTAGTGTATTTACTTAAAATTTCCTTTATTTGAATTTCATTTAATAATTTCAAATAAACTGTTTCAAATTGTGGAGTGGTACCTGTTAAATGTTTAGTAGATTCTTTCATTTCGGCTTTTAAAACGGAGCGCCCTTCTTTTATCTCAGGGAAATGTTCGTTTCTACAAGTAAGAATAACTTTTGCATTGCCTTTAATAACGCTTGCTAGTTCCCAAAAATTATCTATCATTTTTTGTTTATTTATTCTATCAGACATCTCATCAAATCCATCAAAAATGATAAGTAATTTACCATGTTTATTCAAAAAGTTAAAAGCTGAAAATGCACCTTTTAGATCAATTTGATGTTTTCTGAAGAAGAAATCTGAAATTAAAGTTTCAACACTTACTGCTTTTGCATAATCTCTTAGAAAGATTACAATAGGTATCCTAGGTCTAGGAAGCCCCTTTTCTTTAGCTTCTTTATACTTTTCGGCTAGTTTCCAAGCATAATAAAGAGAAAACCAAGTTTTACCTGTACCAAAGTCTCCTAAAATTGATAAATGATCTTTACTGTCATGTTCTAACCATTTATCAGTATATTTTATTATTTCCTCATCTGATCTTGCTATTATTTTTTTAGTATTTTTATGTTCTTCTCTAATCTCACATTCAAGTTGAATAAAATTTTCGACAATTTTTTTTTCATTTACATAGTTATTTAACCAATCTAAATAAGGTTCTAAGGTAAAATTGTCTTCAATTAATTCGTCAAAGGTATAACAATATACACCTTCTTCAAATTTTCTAGCTGAATCACTGATTGTTTTAGAAGTAACAATCCATACTTCTACACAATCATAGCCATCTTTTAATTCTTTTGCTATACAAGCCTTATTAAAATCAATATGTTCAATACTACTTATTACTAAAATTTTTTCAACTGTATTTCTTCTTCCTGGAATTTCTATATCAAAGATTTTGTCATTTTCCAAATTAAATTCTATTGGTCCAAAAGAATATTCAAGAATTTTTAGCCATTCGCGAAGTAATTCATAAAAGCTATCAATTTCGTTTACTTGTTGTTTAATAGTATTTGCTTCTTCTTCATTTTTAAATTCATTTATTGCATTTAAAACTTTACTTGGCATTTCCATACAATACATATTTTTATAACACCAATTAATCAAATACAATAAATTACTTTTAAGCAACTGATATTCCATTATGATTTGAGTTTCTCTTATATGCTCTTTATCATGAGAACCTTTATTCCCTAATAAACGAATCGAATCTAAGTTGATCCTAACAATCTCTCTCTCATTTCTATCATCTATAAAGATATATGATGAATTATCTGTTGTAACCAACTGAATTAAGCCAGATAAATCTAATCTTCTTGGTTTAGTAATTGTAGATTTATTAACTGTACGGGCACCAGTTATAAATTCAATTGCTTCAGATTCAGGAAGCTTCAAATATAGAATAGATTTACATAAAGCTTCTGCTGCTTTTCTAGTTTTATTTAGACAATCATCAAAATTAGATTCTGTAAGTGCCTCAAATATGTATTCTTCAAAATTAGATTTTTTTTCATTAAATTTTATTTTCATAACAATATCCTCCTTAACTTATAGTTAATAACAATTTTTTAAAAAAGAAGTCATGATAAGTGACTTCTTAAAATAAAACTATTCTTTATTAAAATTTTTCAACAACTCAGCAAATGCATTATTTAACGGTTCTTCTTCTTTATTTTGTTGCTTCATATATTTTTGAACAGTACGTTTATCTGCTTTTTTGCCGCCTTCTTTTTTACGGCGAGCTTCAAATGCAGATAACTTTTCACGATAGCCACATTTACATACGAAGATTTGTCCATCACCTTCACCACGTAACTCAAGTTTTTTCTTACATTGAGGGCATCGTGCATTTGTAACACGCGAAACATTTTTACGGTGTCCACATTCACGATCTTGACATATAAGCATTTTTCCTTTTTTACCGTTTACCTCAAGCATTGGTTTACCACAATCTGGACATGTTTTTGTGGAAATATTATCATGCTTAAATTTCTTGTCGCTATTTTTAATATCAGTAACAATGTCTTTTGTATGCTGCTTCATTTCATCAATAAATGTTTCTTTTTTCAGCTTACCTTTAGCAATTAATTCTAACTTTTGCTCCCACTGTGCTGTTGTTTCAGGAGACTTTAATTCGTTAGGAACTAAATCAAGTAATTGACTCCCTTTAGAAGTAATGTGAATATCCTTACCACGCTTTTCAATTAGGAAAGAATTGAATAGTTTATCAATGATATCTGCACGTGTTGCAACAGTACCTAATCCTCCTGTTGATTTTAACGTATCTACAAGTTGTTTATTTTGCGTGTTCATATACTTCGTAGGATTTTCCATAGCTGAAAGTAAAGTAGCCTCTGTGAAGCGAGCAGGTGGTCTTGTTTGACCAGAAGTTTGAACAATTATATTTGTTTTTAACACTTGTCCTTTTTCAAGAAGTGGTAATAATTGTTCCTTCACATCTTCATTTGCATCCTCATCGTCAAAATGATTTGAGTAAACTTCCTTCCATCCAACAGAAATTACTGTTTTACCACGTGCAATGAATTTTTCATTACGGATTTGAGCTTGTACTGTTAATTGTTCATATTTATAAGCTGGGAAAAGTACAGCTAAGAAACGCTTTACAACTAAATCATAAATTTTTCGTTCTTTATCCGTAAAGTTTGCGAAGTTCACAAATTCCTCTGTTGGAATAATCGCATGGTGATCAGATACTTTACTGTCATCTACAAATGATTTATTTGCTTTAATTGGCTTTGTAAGTACTTTGTTTGCTAAAGAACGATATTGACCTATACCACACGCTTTTAAACGTTCTGGAAGGGTGTTAATAATGTCTGAAGATAAATATCTAGAATCTGTACGAGGATAAGTTAACACTTTATGCGATTCATATAGTTTCTGCATGATATTTAACGTTTCTTTTGCTGAATAACCAAACAGTTTATTCGCATCACGTTGTAATTCTGTTAAATCATAAAGACCAGGTGCAAATGATTTTTTAGGCTTACGCTCAACATCAATTACGTTTGCATCTTGTTTACCTAAAGTAGTTACTATGTGATCAACTTTTTCTTTATTAAAGCTGCGTGAATTGCCGTTTGCATCTTGCCAAGTTAATTTTAATTCCTTCGTTTGTGCTTCAATACCGTAATACGTTTGAGACTTGAAATTTTTAATTTCATTTTCACGTGCTGCTACCATTGCAACAACAGGAGTTTGAACACGTCCACAATTTAGCTGTGCATTGTGTTTGGTAGTTAATGCTCTAGTGGCATTAAGTCCGATGTACCAATCGGCTTCAGAACGAGCTATAGCCGAAAAATACAGATTTTCATATGCTTTACCGGATTTTAAATTAGCGAAACCTTCTTTAATGGCTTTGTCTGTAACGGAAGAAATCCATAAGCGTTTAATTGGCTTATTAACTTTTGCACGTTCAATAATCCAACGTGCAACAAGTTCACCTTCACGGCCAGCATCTGTTGCAATAATAATTTCATTAACATCATTACGCGTTAATTGTGATTTTACTGCATTATATTGTTTACTTGTCTGCTTAATTGTCGTTAACTTTAAACGCTCCGGTAGCATTGGTAAATCTTCTAAATTCCACTTTTTATATTTTTCATCATAGCTTTCAGGATCGGCTAGTGTTACTAAATGTCCTAATGCCCAAGTCACAATGTATTTGTCACCTTCTAAAAAACCATTTCCTTTTTTATTACACTTCAGTACATTCGCAATATCACGTGCAACTGAAGGTTTTTCTGCTAATACTAAGCTTTTCACCATGTTTTCGTGCTCCTTTTAATATCTTGTATTCTTAATATTAACATAATCGTAGTACATGAAATATGGTCAGCTATTAGCTCTATTTAGAATTCATAATCATCATTGCTTGTTTAAGGATTTCTACTTCTTGCTTTAAAAGCGCCCAGCCTGAACGGAAATCAACCCCACTTTATGGTGATGAGCACCACATTAAGGAAATAGAAATACAGGGATTAATAATATTTAAGTTTTTATTTTAAAAATCAATTTCCACCCAAATAAAAATGGGCGAAATTCGTACAACCTAGATAAACACTAGATTAACAAATTTCGCCCAAGGAATTGACAGGATACAATTGGACACGACCTGTTGATAACTGTGCATTGTATTTAACCGTTAATGCACGGGTGGCGTTGATCCCCACAACCCAGTCTGCTTCTGCACGTGCAACGGCTGCTTCATACAAATTGTTATATGCTCGTCCGTCTTTTAAATGTGCAAAACCGTCTTTGATTGCCTTATCTGTTACAGAAGATATCCACAGACGTTTGATCGGTTTGTGGCATTTGGCTTTTTCTAATATCCAACGTGCAACAAGTTCTCCTTCACGTCCAGCATCTGTCGCGATAACAACTTGGTTTACATCTTGACGAGCTAATTGTGATTTCACCGCATTAAATTGTTTGGTTGTTTGACGAATTGGAACAAGTTTAAATGGGTTCGGAATAATCGGTAGATCTTCCATCTTCCATTCTTTATATTTGTTGTCGTATTGTTCTGGATCTACATGTGTGACTAAGTAGCCAAGTGCCCATGTCACAATATATTGGGAACCTTCTAAAAAACCATTCCCCTTCTTTTGACATCCTAAAACGCGCGCAATATCGCGTGCAACGGATGGTTTTTCAGCTAAAACTAATGATTTAGACATAATTCCGCTCCTCTCAATGTCTACTATTGTAACGGAAATAGTGTTTAGATTGAAAAATGATATGAGGTAAAATCACTTCAAATCGTTTGAACCGTAGATTTCAAACAGATCGTCTATATTCAAATACTGACTTCAGATGTGACAAAATTACGTTGGGGAGAGGGTTCAATGGTACATCGTGCTTATTTAGAACCTGGATTATTTAGAAGAAGTTTTCTCTTTTTGAATATCGATTTACTCCCCACAGTTATTGTCTTTATTTTTTATTTTCCAATGTTAATCGTCTGTTTTGAACGTCCTTCTCTTTTTAACAATTTGCTTTCTAATATTACTTGAAATTTAACCAAAATAAAAATCCCCCTTAAGTTAGACTACAGACATTCAAAAATAGTGTTAAAGAAATAATCTCATTAGAAGATGATTTTGCAATTGCCGGAGGTACTGCTTATACCGGAACTCTTGTTGCAGCAATAACAGCAGCTACAGGAATTGGTGCTGTTGTAGGCGGATTAACAGCTGTAGGCGCTTCAGTAACTATGGTTGGAATTGGTGTGAAAATATATCAATCACGTAAGGATATGTTGCTTAATTATGATATAGTAGTTAATTAATAGATACCTATGTGTTTTAAAATCAAAAGACTATTGTCTGGTGAGGGACAACAGTCTTTTGATTTTTAAGGTTTAAGAAAAAGGAGTTAATTAAATGCCAGGGATTGTTATCTTAAATTTGTTTGTTTTTCTTATGGCGGTGACAATGTTATGTGTAGTTATAAAATTTTATAGATTAAATAAAGAAACACCGAGTTATAAATATAAATTTGTAATGATTATGTTTATATTAGCGCTTTTGATGACATTAGTTGCATGTGGAATTATAGATGCAAATTTTACATAAGTTAATAAATATTGCTATAACACAATAAAAGAGTACGGTTAAAAAAGTTGAACCGTATCTTTTCTTTATGATTTTGCATAGTTTCTTACATAAAGGCACAGTTTCAAAAATGAAACTGTGCCTTTCCTTTTACTCAAAGATCATCATAGGCTCTATCAGTTTCGTAATCACTCTTTATCAAAAGGGCAAGCAACGGGAGTGTGACTACACTCCCCAAAAACGAGGTTTTTGACTTGGTAGGAGATTCCTATGACCTTTAAATTTTTTGCTACAATTGTGACGGCATTATGGTCGTTAAAGCTTTTACCTCATAATACATTTACTTTAACTATAGGTTTTGCCGGTAATGCATTTCTAATGTTCTATAAATTATTAGGAGAAAAAAATAAATAAAGAAACACCACCAAACATTAATAAAACAAAGTACACTTTCAACCAACAAAAGTCCCCGACACAATATAGAAATATCGAGGACCCTTTATGCGTGAAAGCTATCAAAGTCAAGATTCAGCTAACCAATCTTCATATAATCGATCTAATTGCCTTTTCAATTTTTCATACTCTTGATCAGATAGATGAGGCTGTTGCATTCTTTTTTCGATTTTTTCTATTTGCTGTTCAGTTGTTAATTGCTTAGCTTGCTTCGTTGATTTATTATCCTTTGCTTTTCGATGAATGTGGATAATATTTGCCTGTTGTTTCTCCTTCGCCCATTGATAATCCCCATGATGAATCATAACTGTCTGTTGCTCAATCCATGCTATTTTCGTGAATATTTTTTGTAAGAAATAGCGATCATGACTTACGGCAATAATAGTCCCTGCGAAATTCTGAAGATTATCCTCTAGAACTTCTCTCGATTCAATATCTAAATGGTTTGTGGGTTCATCTAAAATGAGAAGATTAATATCTTGTTGCATTAATTGAGCCAATCGCAATCGCATCTTCTCTCCGCCACTTAAATCGCGTACTTTTTTATATACATCATAGCCATAAAATAGAAATTGAGCGAGCACATGTCTTGCCTCTTCTTCTGTCATTGAAATGTTTTCCCGGAATGCATCGATTAATCGGATTTGATCATCTAGAGTTTCAAATTGTTGAGCGAGATAACCAATTTTCACATTGCTACCAATGATGCATTTCCCAGTGTCAGGTTTGACTTCTCCCAGCATCATTTTAAGCAAAGTAGATTTTCCTGTTCCATTTTCTCCAACGATAGCGAGGCGATCTTGCCAATAAACCGAGAAATTCACATCATCAAATAATGACGATTTATATGTTTTGGTTACATTTTCAATTGAGATAACCTCTTTACCACTTCGATCTGATGCCTCTAGTTGTAGATTCATTTTCTTTTCTATTTTTGGCTTTTTTACTAACTCTATCCGTTCTAAAGCCTTTTCCATACTTTTAGCTTTTCGATATAAATCAGGATTTGGAGGAGATGCTTCATTTGCCCACTGTCTTAACCGTTTAATCGCCTCTTTCATCTTCTTAATTTTCTTCTGCTGCTCCTCGTATTGAGCAAATTCCTGTTCAATTTTTTCTTCTTTACCTTTAATATAAGCATCGTAATTGCCATGGAAAGTGCTAGCTTCTCCATCTTCTAGTTCAATTACTTTTTGTACAACATTATTCATAAATTGACGATCATGTGAAACGACAATAACAGTACCTGCAAAATTCTTAACGTATTCTTCTAACCATTCAATGGCTTGTAAATCCAAATGATTAGTGGGTTCATCTAGCAATAAAACAGACGAATTTTGTAGCAATATTTGACCTAACATTACCTTCGTTTTTTCGCCACCACTCAACTCATTAAATTGTTGCCCAAGTAATCGACTAATGCCTAAACCATTTGCAACACTCGCCATTTTCGATTCTATTTCATAGCCACCAAGTTGCATAAATTGTTCTTGTAATTGTCCGTACTCTTTTAATATCTTTTCTAGATTTTCTTCTGATGCCATTTGCTCCTCAAATCCTGTCATTTTTCGCTGAATGTTTAATAATGAGGCGAATGCTTCCATTAAAACATCTGTTACTGAATAGTCAGGATAAAAAGGAATTTGATGCAAATAGCCAATGGAACTGTCTTTCTTTTTAATAATTCTCCCTGCGTCGGGTGTTTCTACACCAGCTAATAATTGTAAGAGCGTTGTCTTCCCACAGCCATTATTTCCTACTATAGCTACATGCTCGGCTGTTTGAACCTCAACTGTTAAATTTTCAAAAATAGTATGACCACCAAATGATTTGGTGATGTTTTCTGCTTTTATAGACATCTACTTTCCCTCCGGATACGTAGCGAAAAGCCTCTAAATGCAAAAAGACTGCCCATTAACGAGCAGTCTTTTCCGTCTAAAATATGTGAAAAGAATGGTTAATCAGCTACGTTTTTTATTTGATTTACTTTAAAAAAGGGCATACCTATCCCGTTAGTGGCAAAATCAAAAGTAATGACTTGTGCAAAGTACATAGACATAGCTTTATCTAGTTTTGCACGAGTCTCCATAGCTGAATTCTTCATTCTCTTCACCTCCGATCAAATATGATTAATTTATTATAACACCTTTTGAATTTTTTGAAAACTGAGAAATTATATTTTGTAAAAAATAAAAAACCGCTCGCATTGAAACGGTTTTATTTATAAATTAATGTTGATCAATTGTTTCTTTTGGTAGATCATTGCTTAATTCGCAATATTTAACGAATACGCGTGCCATTTCACGAAGACGTTCGTGTACGTTAACATCGATAATTTTGTTGTCTTTATCGAAATGACCGGCATGTGTATAGACATAGTTTGGCGTTACTAATGCGCGGAAATAATTAAGTATTGGTTTTAATTGATTTTCCACTACTAGATGATGTTGATATGTTCCTCCGTTCGCTACTATTGAAATCGGTTTATATCTCAATGCTTTTGGGTTGAGGAAATCAAATGTATTTTTTAAGACACCAGGGATAGATCCTTGGAAAATTGGTGTAGCTAAAATGTATCCATCTGCTTCTTCTATTGTTTTTACTAATTTTTTCATATCATCATTGTATTGATCGAATGGACGCCCATCTACAAATTGGTGTTCAAAATCAGCAAGATGTAATTGGGTAATCTCAAAATCCCCATCAAATTCTTTTATATATTGTTCAATTTGCTCTAAAATAGCACCAGTTTTACGACCAATAATCGTACCGTCAACAAGTAAAATCTTCATAAGGTGTTACCTCCAATTTAAAATTCCTAGAGTTATTGTAACAAATGCAAAAGCCTTTCATAAGGTGATAAGCTTAAAATAACAATAAATCAGTCTTTTGACGGAAACGTTAAATCTATTTTTTGCATTACTTTTGTTGAATACAAAGTTCCTTTAGTTTCACTACGATTTTATACATATTACTACTCTTCATCCCATAAATTGAAAATAGCAGCGGAAAGGATGGAGATGTATGAAATATCAACATACTGAGCAAACAACTAAAAAGACGGTTTTAGTAGGAGCTGTGACTCCTTGTCATAATCTTTACCCGATTGAAAGAATCGTTACACTCTCTGCGATGTTTGACCGAAAACAAATTCAAATACTGGTTAATCATGATGAGCAAGCAATTGATTATTTAATTCAAAAGGGTTTTAACCCAATTGTCTATAAAAATGACAAGCAATTAGTTTCAGAACTTACTAAGCTCTCACCTGATTTACTGATTCATGATGTAGGAAGCACGGAATTACCTTTAATCGATCACTTAAAAACATTTATCCCTACAGTACTCCACTTTGATGATTTTGGAGAAGGTGGAACAGCTGCTGATTGTGTTTTTCATACGCTGTATCAGGAAAAGCGTGAAAAATTACTTCCACATTATTTAGTTGGTCCTTCATCTTATGTTGTACCGAAGCAATTACAGGCAATTCATAAAAAAACCGATGAGTTGTCTGACAAACCGCATATCGTTGTAGCAATCGAAGGTATGGATGCGGATAATACAAGTTATCGTATTTTACGCCATTTATTACAAT
Source organism: Rummeliibacillus pycnus (assembly GCF_044359855.1). Classification (GTDB taxonomy): domain Bacteria; phylum Bacillota; class Bacilli; order Bacillales_A; family Planococcaceae; genus Rummeliibacillus; species Rummeliibacillus pycnus_A. The sequence continues at coordinate 2,910,255 of NZ_CP132291.1, read as the reverse complement.
TGCAAATACCTATCAAAATCTCAGTAATCGTTCAATCTAGCTACTCTCATGATGTAGACGAACTAAAATTAATGGCACTTAGTCGAAAAAACATTAAAATTATCCAAAAAGACAATGCCCTTTATGAGTTATTAGGAGAGGCAGATATTGTAATTTGCGGCGCAAAATACACTCCATATAAGGTTGCGACTATTGGTATTCCATGTATCGTAACTTGCCAAGACGAACTTGAAATGCAACATATATTCCCTACTGAAGCAAATGGTTTTATTAACCTAGGGCTGGGTAAAAAACTGAAACAATCTCTTTTACAAAATGCAGTGATGGAATTTATACTACATGATGCAAGACGTGAGCATGCTGTGCGTAAGCAATTAAATATCGATTTAAACCGAAATAATCAATATGTACAATCATTATTAAAGAGTTTCATCACAAGTCACGCAAAATCAACTGCTTTTTTAATAGAAGAGCAAGCCAAGAAAACAAGCGGTATGATACAATAACTACAAATGAGTGAACATAAATACACGATGAATTAACTTCATAAAGGAGCATTATTATGCCAACAAAAAATGAATTACTATATCAAATCGCAGAACTTAAAAGTGACTATATTCGCCAACAAGGGGATATCGAAAAGCTAGAATCTACAGGATATCCTGAACTTATCGAAAAAGCAGAACAACGTCTATCAGACATGGAAAAGCAGCTTGCAGAACTTAACAAGCAACTTGAAGCTTGTGAATCCTAAAAGCGCCTGCTTATATAGAGGCGTTTTTTGCTGTGCACCGAGAAATGCTTTAAAATATTTAAATTAGATACTATACACTAAACAAATCACAATACTACCCATGCAGATTCTCCATGCATGGATACGGAGGACCCGATAACACATGAGTATATTAACAGTTGAAAAATTAGGCCATACCTTTGGCGACCGTACCCTTTTTAAAGATGTATCTTTTCGTATTGTAGAAGGTGAACATGTTGGTCTTGTCGGCGCAAACGGCGTTGGTAAATCTACATTAATGCACATTCTTACAGGCGAACTAATCCACGATGCTGGCCGTGTTGAATGGCTTCCAGGTACACATTATGGCTATTTAGACCAACACGCAATATTAACACCAGGCAGAACAATGCGTGATACATTGCGCGATGCCTTCTTACCTCTTTATAAAAAAGAAGAAGAATTAAATGAAATCACAACTAAAATGGCGGATGCAACACCTGAAGAATTAGAAGATCTTCTTGAACAGATGGCAGTTATTCAAGATGCTCTGGATGCAGGCGATTTTTATACATTAGATATGAAAATCGAAGAAGTTGCACGTGGTCTTGGACTAGATGCAATTGGCTTAGACCGTGACGTCACTGCCCTTTCTGGTGGTCAACGAACAAAATTATTGTTAGCAAAACTTCTTTTGGAAAAACCAAAAGTATTGCTATTAGACGAACCAACAAACTATTTAGATGAAGAGCATATCACTTGGTTAAGCAATTACTTAAAAGATTATCCACATGCCTTCTTGTTAATCTCACATGACACTGAATTTATGAATGGTGTAGTTGATGTTATTTTCCATTTGGAATTCTCAAAACTAACTCGCTACACAGCAACTTACGAAAAGTTCCTAGAACTTGCAGAAATCAATAAACGTCAACATATTGATGCCTATGAAAAGCAACAAGATTTCATTAAAAAACAGGAAACTTTTATCGCAAAAAATAAAGCTCGATTCTCAACAACTGGTCGTGCAAAATCTCGTCAAAAACAATTAGATCGTATGGAGCGGATTGATCGTCCTGAGACAGCTGCTAAACCACAATTCTCATTCAAAGAATCACGTAGCTCAAGTCGCTATGTAGTAGATGCTGAGAATTTACTAATTGGGTATGACAAGGATAAGCCATTACTTCCACCACTTACATTCCAAATTGAACGCGGTGAAAAAATTGCTCTAGTTGGTATGAACGGGGTCGGTAAGTCTACATTATTGAAAACAATGCTAGGAAAAATTCCAGCACTTGGCGGTAAAGTAGAACGCGGTGATTTCTTATTCCCTTCTTATTTCGAACAAGAAGTAAAAGCAGGATCTATCACACCAATAGATGATGTATGGAATGCATATCCTTCTTTAGAACAAGCAACTGTGCGAGCATTACTTGCTAAAACAGGGTTAAAAAATGAACACATTTCCCGTCCACTAAATCAACTAAGCGGTGGAGAACAAGCAAAAGTTCGTTTTTGTAAATTAATGATGGAAGAAAGTAACTGGATGCTATTCGATGAACCGACAAATCACTTGGATATTGATGCAAAAGAAGAATTAAAACGTGCCATGAAAGAATACAAAGGCACAATCGTATTAGTCAGCCACGAACCAGAATTCTATGATGGCCTAGTTACAAAAGTATGGAACGTTGCAGAATGGTTCTCACAAGGACATCAATAATTAAAGCGGGGGCTTTCTGTTAGTTTTAACGATTAGCAGGCAACTACCTTAAATAAAATAATAAATGCTCTTCTTGTGCGCGTCTTTAGCTTTAGCTAATCCCTTTTATGCTGACGCGAATAATGAAGAGCTTTTTTATCTCTTTAAACATAGTTTTCCGAAGAAAGTTTTTGCTTTACTCCGTAGAATTTTGGAGTCAGTTTTGATATTCTTTATTTCATTTTATAGACGTTTTTATCGTATTTTTTCAGTTCATATGAGTTTGTTTTACTTCCTCTGATACTCCTTTTTACTTGCCCGATGCTTCATGCTCGATTCATCCGTTATTACTTTTCTATTATTTATCATGATATTTTTAGAGTTTTCCAATAGCTATCACTTGAAGTTGTGTATTTATTCATGGTACAAAAAATATAAGGATGGTGGTTTTATGAGCAATAATGACAATTCAGATAGTATATCGAAAAAGAAAGCAAAACATAAAAGAATCGTTATCCGTTTTGCTTTAATTACTCTTGGTGCTTTAATCATGGCAATTGGCCTTGAAAGAGTGCTAATCCCCAATCATTTAATCGACGGCGGTGTTACGGGTATTGCCATGATGGCATCTCACATAACAGGCACGTCACTTGGTCTATTCCTCTTTTTATTCAACATACCATTTCTCTATTTAGGGTATAAACAAATTGGTAAAAGTTTCACTATTTCAGTAGCATACGGCATTGCCGTATTATCACTCGCTACATCTTTCTTTCCCCATGGACAAGCATTCACAAATGATACACTTCTAGCAACTGTTCTTGGCGGCATTATGCTTGGTATAGGCGTAGGGATTGCAATTAGAGCAGGCGGCTGTTTAGATGGTAGTGAAACGTTGGCTATTTTATTTAACAAAAAGCTTCCATTCTCTGTCGGGCAAATTATATTGTTCATGAACTTATTCATTTTAGGAAGCGCTGGGTTTTTATTTGGCTTAGATCGTGCCATGTATTCTTTAATCGCTTATTTCATTGCCTTTAAAACAATTGATCTTGTTTCAGAAGGGTTTAACCAAACAAAATCAATTTGGATTATTAGTGATCAATCAGATGAAATTGGTGAAGCCATCATGGATCGCCTAGGCCGTGGTATCACTTATCTTAACGGCAAGGGTGGCTATACTAAAGACGAAAAACAAGTCATCTTTTGTGTAATCAGCCGACTTGAAGAAGCAAAGTTAAAATCTATCGTACAAGACGTCGATCCAACAGCCTTTTTAGCATTTAGTAACATGTCTGAAATCCAAGGTGGAAACTTTAAGAAAAAAGATATACATTAATAATTTTCATCGCACCACTGTATAAATCTAGTACAGTGGTGTTTTTTTATTTTAGATTTGTTTAATCAATCAGTAATATTCCATCGTTTCGCTACAGACGGGCGCTTTTTGCAAATGCGAGTAGATTATTTTCCTAAGCTTCAGCAACTGTGATTAGATAGGATTAAAACAATGTAAATTTGAACAATTCGTGAATTCACTCATTTCTTTACGAATTTGACTCTTTTTTTCACTAATCTCCATTGACTTATAAATATCTTACTGATAAGATATAAATATAATAAAACTAAAGAAAGCAGGAATTTATATGACTGTTACAATTTATACTCAAACTAGCTGTACTTCATCAAAAAAGGCTTTACATTGGTTAAGAGATAATAATATTTCTTACGAAGAAAAACGTATTACTTCTGAAACATTAACACTTCCTGAATTCAAACGTATTTTAAGTATGACCGAAGATGGTACGGATGAAATCATTTCAAAGAACTCAAAAGACTTTAAAAACTTAAATTGTGATATTGAACAATTATCGATTCAAGAACTTTATGATATTGTGAAGGATCATCCAAAAATGTTACGTAGCCCTATTCTTTTAGATGATAAACGTCTACAAGTTGGCTATAACGAAATGGATATTCGCCGTTTCATCCCTCGTAAAGTTCGTGCATATGAATTATATGAAATGCAACGCTTATCTTACGAAAGCTAATGATACGTTTTGGAGATGAAAATTATGAATGAAACAAGAAGAGAAAGTATTGCTTCCCTTTTTGAAATCGTTTCTTCTTTAGAAAGAAAATGGGCAAATGAGTGGAATAGTCACAATACGATGGGATTGTCAAAAACGCATATCTTTATACTGAAATTACTTCATGTAGAAGGACCAATGCGCCCTTCTGCTTTGGCAGAAAGACTTCACGTTACTTCAGGTGGTGTCACTGTACTCACTACCAAGCTGATCAAAGCAGGTTATATTATTAAAACACAAAATTCAACTGATCGCCGTGCTTCACAGCTTGAGATTACTGATGCAGGTCATGAACTTTTAGAAACTGCTCACGAGCATATTACAAATACTTTAGACCGTATGTTTGGGATGCTCACTGAAGACGAAATTCATTCATTACAATCTATCTTCTCAAAATGCTTACTTGGATAAATTTTATAAATATCCATACTCAGATAAAAATATAGTGCTATTATTAAGTGCTGTTTTATCTTATTGTCTGCATAATTCAAAGAAAAAAAGACCGTTCAAAAGTTTGAACGGTTTTTTGTTTCACCACCAAATAAGCCTATATATTATTGGCGATAGCATTCCTAGAATGGGAAAAATAAGCCACCAATAGTGATACATAAAATCCCAAAATGTCTTATGAGATTATCTAAATCAGGATACCCTTTACCGAGCTCCCACTTTGAAACAGACTGACGTGAAATATCTAAAATCCTTGCAACATCTTCTTGAGAATATTGATGTAGTTCTCTTAACTTTTTTAAACGACTCTCTAATTCCATAAACTGTTTGCCTCCAATCTAAAGTATTAAATAAATGATAAGCAATCCCCATTCTTTAAACCAGAAGTCATTATTTGCAATATCGCAACCAACAGTTGCAAATGCATACATATAGGTTTACACGTTGTTTCTTGAGCGCTTTTTCTTATATTTATTTAGAATAGTCTGTTTGTATTTCACGCGTATTAACTATCCATTTTTATCCATTTAAAAAATGAATGATCAACTGATACCCCTATGTAGGGTCTCAACTGCCACGCTTTTCCCGCGGGAGTCGAGCAATCCTCCGCTCTACAATCAATAAACAGTGAGGCACAAGAATATTGAAAGTAAGATTACAGAAGAATATTCTTCCTATTTTATCCTAATCAACACGCTTGTTTGTATTTATCATTATATTGTTTTTCCAACATATTAATGCTAGTAGTACATTTACGAGGATTTAAAGTAATCTCCATCCAACTTTTAATATTACTTCAGTCTATTTTCATTCATGCATAAAAAAATCGTTACTCTATAGAATGAGTAACGATTTTTTTATCTTATTCATAGCCAACAACCTCTGCATAGATTGTGTGATGCAGTGATAAGGTCTTGGGCTTTTTATGCTGGCAAAATGACTTCTGCTGATGTTGCATCAGACATCATGATGTCTTTTAAACGTTGTTTTGCGCGGAATAGACGAGATTTTACAGTACCAATTGATACTTTCATCAATTCAGCAATTTCTACTAAAGAGTATTGATTTACATAGAAATATAAAAGTGTATTACGATAAATACTATCTAATTGATTAATTTTCTCTTGGACAATTTGAGAAATTGCTTCTTGTTCAACTACCGCTTCAGTAGATGGTTCATTATTGGGAACCAAATCTAATACTGGTACGTCTAATGTTTCAGGTTGACTCATCATGTACTTACTGCGACGAACATTTTTGCGATAGCGGTCGCGGAAAGTATTCATACAAATAGTTGTTAACCAAGCTTTCACGTGTTCGACTTCAGCAACATAAGTTTCGTAGCGAACGACCTTTACCCAAACTTCTTGCATAAGGTCTTCTGCTTCTGCTTTGTTACGAGTTAATTTTAAACATAAGTGATATATATAACGATTGTATTCTTCATAAACATTTTCAATTGTAATATTCATTTTTAATATCCTCCGGTTCAATGTCTTGCTTTGTTAAACTTATTTTCGCAAAAACAAAGCTTTCGCTCTATCGGATTAACTTTCAATTTCATTACATTCGTGTAAGGTTTGTGTGAAAAGCATGTAATAATCTACCTTTATTCGTTGTGATACCTAACTTTTTGAAGAGTACACACTAACAATTCCAACATTGAAGACCAATAAAATTTCAAAATCTATATTTTATATTGCAATAAAAAATGCCTAAAAGTTCCGTAAGGGTCTTTTAGGCATTTTCTTTTATTCTTCTATCAGTTGTTTTGTAATCGTCAATTTTGTAATTCGGCTATCGTCTACTTCATTTACAACAATATGAAGATTTTCAAAATCAAACGTTTCCCCAGGCTCAGGTATATGCAGACTTAATTCTAGTACAAACCCACCAACTGTTTCGTGATCTTGCGGAATCGCAACCTTAAATAGATGATTAGCCTCTTCAATCTCTAATCGGCCATGGCAAACTAATGTATTTTCCGTTAAATCATATATAAATGATTCCTCTTCCTCATCTGATTCATCTTCAATTTCTAGACCAATCATTTCTTCTATTATATCTTCATGTGAAACGATACCGAGTGTACCGCCATACTCATCAAGCACAATGGCTAAATGTTTCTTTTGTGCAAGCATCAATGTGAATACTTTTTCAACACTTACCGTTGAAACAACATAAAGAGGATCTGGGTCCATAAAATCTACCAACTCTTTTGTCGGGTCTAATGACCATTCAACAAATTTCTTCGAATAGAACATCCCTACTATATTATCCATGCTTTCTTCATAAATGGGATAGCGTGTAAATGAGTATTCTAAAATTGTATTTCTTACTTCTTCATAGGTAGCATCAGCTGGTAAACCTACCACATCCGTACGATGCGTACCTAAAACATCCGACACATCCTTGTCTGGAAAATCTAATACTTCTTTTAAACGTTCAGATTCACTTTCGTCAAATGCACCTTCTGTAGAAGCAAAATCTACCATGCCTCTAAATTCTTCTTTCGTCAAAGTTGCTTCCGTCACTGCTCCATTTGAAATAATTCGAATAATCAAATTCGTGAACCCTTGTACAATCCACGTAACAGGTCTAAGGATTTTTACGGATAATGCGATAATTGGCGCTACTATATACGCAAGACGATCTGCAAATGTTACAGCAATTGTCTTTGGCAAAACTTCACCAAAAACAATAATAATAATAGTTAAAATTGTAGTAGCTACTGAAACCTGCCAACCATGACGTAATGCAATAATAGTTAATAATGTTGGCATTAAAATATTTACCGTATTATTTATAATTAAAATAGTCGTAATCATACGATCTGGTTGAGCAATTAATAGGTTCAGTTTTTGAGACATTCTGTCACCTTGATTTGCTCGCAATTGGACCTTCATCCTATTTATGGCTGTTAAAGCTGTCTCACTTCCTGAAAAGAAAAATGATATGAGCAAGCATATGATCAATCCCAGAAATTCCAACAAGATTCCTCCCCAAAAAACCGTTCAAATTTCGCACGAAATTTCTACTACATAATATACCATATTTTAGTGAGTTCTGCGTTTTATGAGAGTTGTGCTTTCTATATAAAATGTCTGCTATGCTATAATAATTTTATTATTGAAATACTGAAATGAGGGATTTAAGTGAGTCAATTAGAAGCATTAGATACTTACTTTACTACACATCGTGATGAACAACTCGAAGAAATGAAACAATTTTTATCTATCGCAAGTATTAGTTCTTTATCTGAACATAAAGAAGACATGAAAAAAGCTGCTGCTTTTCTTGGAGAATCCATGAAAAATGCAGGACTTGAAAATATTAAAGTCAATGAAACAGCAGGACATCCTATTGTCACTGCAGATTGGTTACACGCTGAAAACAAACCAACTGTTTTAGTATATGGTCACTATGATGTGCAACCGGTTGATCCTTTAGAATTATGGGATAGCGAACCATTCAAGCCTGAAATTCGCGACAATATTTTATATGCTCGTGGTTCTAGTGATGACAAAGGCCAAGTATTTATGCACGTAAAAGTAATCGAAGCTTTAATGAAGGAAAATGGCGAACTACCAGTTAACGTGAAATTCCTTATTGAAGGTGAAGAAGAAATTGGTAGTGTAAATCTTCCTGCTTTTATTGAAGCAAACAAAGAACAACTTGCTACGGATTTAGTATTAATCTCAGACACAAGTCTTTATGCACCAGGTCGTCCTGCAGTTTGTTACGCATTACGCGGATTAACAGGTGTTCAAATTGATGTTCGTTCAGCAAAAGGAGATCTTCACTCAGGCATTTATGGTGGTGGCGTTCAAAATCCCATTCATGCTTTAGCAGATATCCTTTCATCATTCCACGATGAACATGGTACAATTGCTGTAGATGGCTTCTACGATAAAGTACGACCAATTACAGCCGATGAAAAAGCTGCATACGAAGCTTTAGACTTTGATGAGGAAAGTATTAAAGCAGAAGCTGGTGTCAAAGAATTATACGGTGAAGAAGGCTACACCTATCTTGAACGCACATGGGCACGTCCAACTTTAGAAGTGAACGGCGTCTTCGGTGGTTTCTCTGGAGAAGGTATTAAAACAGTTCTTCCTGCAACTGCTGGCGCTAAAATCACTTGTCGTTTAGTACCCGATCAAGACCCATATGAAATCGTAGCGCAATTACGAACACATATTGAAAAACACAAACCAGCTGGGGTTGATATTACAGTCACTGATTTTGATAAAGGGAAACCTTTCATCACACCATTGGATCACCCTTATATCCAAGCTGCAGGTCGTTCATACGAAACACAATATGACGCAAAAACAGCATATATTCGCGCTGGAGGCTCTATTCCAATCGTCGCAACATTTGATGAAATCTTAGGTGCTCCAATAATTATGATGGGCTTTGCATTATCAACAGAAAACTTCCATGCACCAAACGAACATTTCCACTTAGAAAACTATGATAAAGGTCTTCGCGTAGTTAGTGATTACTACTATGAAGTAGCAAATTTATCTAAATAAGAATATTTTAAAAGCCAACATTCCTAATGTGTAAATAGGGATGTTGGCTTCTTATTTGGTTTTGTTAAACAATACGGTTAAGATTCCATAAATTTTGATACTGGCGGACGCTTGCCGCGGGCAAACTGACGGGCCTCCTCGCTGGAGTCGCCGCCCTTCTCAAATAAGAATGCATTAAAAACAACAATATCATACAACAAAGCTTTTTATTTAAAAAAGTTTAGTAGCGTAATAATAACCGCTTCTACATTTAAAATTATTCACCAAAAATCGTAACGATTTCTTCTGCTGGTTTACGTGGTTTTTCATTTGGAATTGTATCGAAATAACCGAATTGAAGCATGCTGATGATGCGTTCTTCTGGTTTCACGCCTAATGCTTCACGGAACTTTGGATTATCAATCCAGTTAGGTGTTTTCCAGCAAGCACCAATTCCGCGATCCCATGCTAGTAATTGCATATTTTGAATGAAGCTACTAGCTGCTGCAAAGTCTTCATAACGTTCTTTTTGACGTACATCTTGTGGCATAATCACAAATGCATATGCACCTGGCGTTGTGAATTTTTGCATTTTTTTCGCAAGTACGTCTTCAGATAATTCTTTCCAATCTGGCACTGCATATTCACGGATTAAATGTTTTAAAGCATCTAATTCAGCTCCACAAGCAAGTACTATTCGCCATGGTTGACGATTACCATGATTTGGCGCCCATACAGCAACGTTAATAATTTCCATTAAATCTTCACGGTCTACAGGTTGGCCATTGAACAATTTAATAGAACGACGTCCACGAATTGCTTCCTTGACTGATAAAGATTGTTCATTCATCATAATCACTCCTATAATACGAACACAATTTACGTTGAATATACTTGTATGTATATTACCCTCTCCACCTTACCACAGTCTGTTGGAAAATAAAAAGAACATCATCCTATGGAGTTACTGTTATATGCATGAAATAATATTTTATATTTGGTGTATATGCGCTCGAATCCTCATATGTCCATAAACGATGATAACTGTTAGTCGTATGTGCATTGACATAAGGTACACCATTTATTATGCTCGTTACAATTAAAGAATGTCTGATTCTACCATCCCCAGTAAAATCGATGAAAATCAAATCCCCTAACTCTAACTCACTTTCGCTTGAAACTCTTTTTCCTTGTAATCCTTTTTTTGAATTTTGTAAGTGCCAGAAAAGTGCATTTGCTGTAGACCAACTATAACTCCATGTTCCTCCCTTTAACCACCATCCCTTTATTCTATCAGGGTAACCTGTCATGGGTGCTTCACCTGCTAGCAAACATTGTGAAATAAAATTTGTGCAATCATCATCGAATCTTGGGAATGCAGGATTGAAATGGTCCCACCAACGATTCGCATAATCAACCGCCTTTTGCCTATTATACATAGTCCATAACCTCCTATTGCACTGTATGTAAGGACAAACCCAATTGATACTTATTCTGGGAGTGTTATAACAAATATATAACTTTTTCAACATTCCTATTATGAGTGACCAATATTACACTTTTTTTGGTACAATGAGAACAATATAATTTTGTATCTCCTATTTTTATGTTTGAAAGGATGTTTGATTTGACACAGCATGCTGAAAAAGAAATTGTTGATGTGACATTACTATGTGATAAAAAAGGCAACTTAAATCCTACTGCTATCGGTTATGCAAGAAAACCTATTATACAAAGTAATCTGAAAGGTCATATTTTACGTAAGAAAAAATGGAATTATTGGTGCGTTTTTGGTGACGATATTATGTTCTCAGCGACGATTAGTCATTTAGATTACGCAGCAGTTTGTTTCGTTTATTTTCTCGAATATGAAACGCAAAGGTATTTTGAGAAAACCGTCACTATTCCTCTTGGGTATAAGCTAAAGATGCCAGAGAGTGTTTTAGAAACAGTGTCTTTCAATAATAATGATATCAAGATTCAATTACTATATTCTCAAGGTGAGACACAGATGACTGTGACGATCCCTGATTTTGATGGGGATCTTTTGCATGCCGATTTAACAATCAAACATCTAGAAGACGATGATTCACTGAATGTCGTCATCCCATGGAATCGTCAAACGTTTCAATTTACGGCAAAGCATCATTCTTTACCTGCATGTGGTTATGTGAAAATTGGAGATAAACGTTATAATTTTAACGAGGAAGACTGCTTTGCCGTTCTCGACTATGGACGTGGAATATGGCCACGCGAGTCAACTTGGAATTGGGGTATGGCCTCACAACGCTGTGGCAACCACCGTATAGCATTAAACTTTGGTGGTCAATGGACAGATGGAACCGGTATGACAGAAAATGCTTTTTTTGTTGATGGTAAAATGCAAAAGATTCATGAAGATGTTATTTTCAAATATAATAATAAGAATTACATGCAACCATGGCATATTACAACGAAATTTACAGATGATGTACAACTTATATTTACACCATTCTTTGAACGAGAAGCTACTACTGATGTCAAACTAGTGAAATCCTCAGTTCACCAGATGGTAGGCTACTATAATGGTCGTATTCGCTTGAAAAATGGACGTTATATGCCTATCCAACAACTACTCGGGACAGTAGAGGATCATATTGCAAAATGGTAATTATATATAGCAAAAGAGAGCCTATTACATTTTAGAATAGACTCTCTTTTATTCTTTGTAGCAATGTTACACTTCTCTTTACTCCTCAGTTGGATTAGTTGTCTTAGTCGCATACCTTGCTTTCCTTTTATCCAACTACTAATTATGTTACTAAACGCGTTAATTTTTTCTTTTTCCATATTAAACTATAATACAAATATTGTAAGAAAAGTCCGACAATGAAAGCAACCGGATACCCAATCCATATACCCTTAATTCCTAAATTAGTATAATGAGAAAGTAGGTATGCTACGGGAACTTCGATACCCCAAATCGATATAACGCTAAGAATTGTCGGCCAAAGTACATTTCCACTAGCACGCATCGTTGAAATTAGGATATATGAATGACCAATTATTAGGTAGCTCCATAAAGTAATCATTAGTAAGCTATGAGAGATCTGTATCGTATTTTGACTTGTTAGAAATAGATGAAGAATAGGTTTAGCCAATAGATAAGTAAATAATACGGTTATTCCACCTAGTACATAATTAAGCAAGATCCCAACGCGGATTACTTGATTTAACCGTTCGAATTGATTTGCTCCAATTGATTGGGCTACGAAGATTGATACAGTAATACTGATACATAACGCTGGCATTTGCACATAACTTACAAGTTGATTTGCTACTCCATATGCAGCTGTTGCATCTGACCCATATTTGTTTACAAAAGTAATAACTGCTATTTCAGAAAGTGAAAGAAAAATCATATTAATACTTGTTGGTATTCCAAGTTTTAATAACAATTTTAATAATCCAACATCCATTCGAAGATATTTTCTTGAGGCATTTAATTGAAGCGGGTGTTTAGTTTTATATAAATAAATTAGTAATATAACGAATGTCAATATAGTTGAAATTAGCGTAGCGTAAGCCGCACCATAAATATCAAAATTAGGGATTCCGAACCACCCAAATACGAATACAGGCAAAAGGATTACATTTAGTATTGTACTTAATAAAAGAAAGTAAAATGGCGTTTTAGAATCTCCAGTTCCTCGAATTAATGTAGTATATACAATATACAAAAACATAATAGGCATTGACCAAAATAAGATTTGAGCATAATGCACACTTACATTCAAAATATTTTCAGGTATTCCTATTCCTATTAAAATATCTTTACTAAAGATACTTCCAATAATCGCAAGTATAAGTCCTAATATAAAAGTAAAAGAGAGAGTAGTTCCTACAATTGCCTTTAATCTTTCTTCCATTTTTGCTCCATAAGCTTGCCCAATTAAAATTGAACTACCTGATCCAATCCCAATTGCAAATGATATTAGTAAAAATAGCAATGGAAAAAAGGCTGCTATTGCTGCTAGTGCATTTACCCCTAACCAATGTCCAACAACGATCATTCCAAATACCTGACCAATTGATTGCAATATATTGCTTAAAAGTAGAGGAATCAGGAATATTATCATCGGACGTAATAATGTAAGTTTATTTCCCCTAGGTTCTTTTGAAGTTAATTCTTCTTTTTTTAATTCTTCAGTTGAAATCAAGCTTTATCCCCCTATTCATTTAAATTTTCTGAGTTATATCTACGTTCTCCATATATCTTAAGTTTATCTAGCCATTTTTCACGCCGGCACAGTTTTTGTTTCTTTATATTGTATTTTCAATTCTGTTTTTCAATCCATTTTATTCATCCTCTCACTTATTCATTGTTAACCAATACTGGCTTCCATCTGCTTTCCGATCAATAAAACCATATTCAATTAAGTAATTTCTTAAAATGACATAATCACGGTAAACAGCTGTCAGTATTTCATTGATTAGTATTTCATTGATATCTTTTTTCTTTATGAGCATGTTGATCCTTTTCTTTCAAAAGCTCCATCATAACTAAAAAAACCTTACTTGTCGTTCTTTTTATATAAGCAAACACGCCCTTTATTCACCTAACTATTTATAAACATAATATGTTATCGTTTATTTATTGTCAAACATAATTAAATAATGTTTATTTTTATCATTTGTGAATGAATACAAAAAAATGAGTATCCTTTGTAAATAAAACCCTTAATCTAAGTACCAGTGACTACAACTTTATTTATGGGATGAAGGAAAACTATTAAGATTCTTCACCAAGTAAATATATAAGATCCTTGTATGATTTTTGGCAGGCTCATTGTTTTTAACGGACAAGCGAAAAACCCCTTCAGAGTACTGAAGGGGCTTTTCACCTTATATATTCACTTAAAGCAGATATTTCTTTTTAGAAAGGGGGCATTTTTATATTTCATGTTTATTAAGGAGTTTTTGTTCCAAGCAGATAAAGATCATTCCTGTTATTTTGTTTAAAATACTACTTCTCCCTACTAGATACATTGTGTCTGCACCAGGGATTAAATTATTATTCAAATAAAAAAGAGTTACAATAGCAAGTATAAATTCTTTCTACGATAGAAATCTTCAACATAAAAAAAAGGAACCGCATTTGCGATTCCTAAAATGTTTATTTATTTGCTCCGTTTATGACACTAAGCGAATCGTTAAGTGCAGTTTTGCACTTGCTGGCATCAGGATTTGATGAACGAACTGATGCTAATACAACGTCAATTGTTCCATCTATTTTAGTCCATGTTGTTCCATCTATTTTTCTTAGTTTAGGCTCTGCTACATCCCATTGATGTTCTAAAGCGTCAGCACTTTTTTTCGCCGCAGTAAAGTTAGTTGAGTTTACTTGGTTTAGCATATCACTTTCAATTTTAGCGAAATCTGTTAATTGCCCAGCTAATGTAGTTGCTTGCGATGCTTTATTTGCACTATTTAAGGCACTAAGTGAATTAGTAAGTGCAGTTTTGCACTTGCTTACATCAGGGCTTGATGAACGAACTGATGCTAATACAATGTCAAACGTTCCATCTATTTTAGTCCATGTTGTTCCATCTATTTTTCTTAGTTTAGATTCAGATGCATCCCATTGATGTTCCAAATCGTCAGCCTCTTTTTTCGCTGAAGTAAAGTTATTTGAGTTTACATCCTTTAGCATATTATTTTCAATATTAATAAAGTCTGTTAATTGTCCAGCTAATGTAGTTGCTTGTGATGCGACGCTATTACTGATTGAATAGTAACTGCCTATACCACCACCTAAGAAAATGCACAGTACTGCAATGGTTTGTATCAAAACATTTTTCTTGTTTCCATTTTCTTGGTTTGTTTCTGCTGTTTCACTTTTTCCTGTTGTATCAATTTTTGTAACAGCTAGAAAAACAATTATTGCTAAAATAGCTACAAGGAAAATTATACTAGTAGTGGTTGTTCCTAAACCTAGCCCGCCATTAACTTTTGGTTGAGATAGGAAATCTCCTAATGATGCTCCAAGTGGACGAGTAAGAATATATGCAATCCAAAACGCTAATACAGCATCAAGTTTCAAGAATTTATATGCCAAGTAGATAACAGCAATAATAATAATAACTATTGTTCCTGTTTTAACATAACCAAGTCCTAGTTGTTCGGAATATAAATCTCCGACTGCTGTTCCAAGTGCAAATGTGAAAAGAATAGTAAGCCAATAGAAGGCTTCTCTTCTTCTTGTATAAATTGAGTGGATTGAAAGTGTTTTTTCACTAAGATACCAGAAAAGAAAAGTTAAACCTAGTAGCACAGAGAAAACTGCTGTACTAACCTCTAGTCGTACTCCTATATTATCTGTCAAATTATCAGTTACCAACGTTCCAAATACACTTATTAGAACAACAGTTGTCCAATAAATTGCTGGAACATATTTAGTTGCTCTGAATTGAAGAAACAAGAAAATGAAAAACGCTATTCCCATAAGTATGGTAGTGTTCATTAACCCTAAACCAAGGTTGAAATTTAGGAAATCCGCAAATGTTTCTCCGACAGTTGTACATAAAATTTTGATAATCCAGAAGAAAATAGTAACTTGTGGAACTTTGTTTAGCATTTGTCTTCCTAGTGATGGGGTGACTGAACTTCTATCTGAATTAGTTGGCATAGACTTACTAATTCCTTGATCTTTCATAACAACCGATTCCTCCTAATTTTCTAAAATTAGACTTTGTCTATAGACTTTACAATTATTCCTTTGCCTATCCCGTTAAATTAAATTTGTCCACAACTAATGAAATCAAGACCTATTTCAATAACTTAAGAGGCATACACCTATTGTAATAGAACAACATAAAAGGAATCTTAGTAGGTATTTAGTAGACAATTAAAATTAGATTAAAAATGAATTAAAAACGAAAAACGACAGCAACGAACTGTCGTTTTCTTCCGGAAATTATTATATTGATATTATTTTCATTACTTCAACATCTTATAATTTTAATGAATACTGTTAATTTCCCTATAAAAAATGGCATCTTTCAAACATCAACAATGATATTTAACAGCACCAATTATAAAATGAAAAATCTTATAATTCACAATTCTATTCAATTTTCGTATCTTTTGCGATAGGCATGACGGTACATTTTTTCGGGATAATCTGTAAAAACCGCTTCTACTCCAAGCTCTTCCATTAGATCATAATCCTCAAGTGTGTTAATCGTATAGACCCGTACTTTATTCCCAGCTTCTATGGCCTTCTTCACAGCTCGACGTTTGGCAGCTACTAGTGAGACATGGAGTGCATTAGTGCCAATCATTTTTCCATACTCGTCTAAATTAACTAAAATTTTCATAAATAGCGCACCAACCTCATTGAAGGGTGCTTTTGCAAGAACTCTTTCTACAATTTCATGGTCAAACGATGAAAATAATACGCGTTCCATCATGTCATGAGATTTCACTGTTTCTAACACGTCATCCTCTAAGCCTGGATATTCAAAAACATCCGTTTTTAATTCGATGTTAATCATATGATGTGTTGCTTTAAAAAGATCAAGCACTTCATCAAGGGTTGGAATTTTCTCCCCCGCGAATTGTTCACCTTTCCATGAACCAAAATCATACGAACGAACCTCTTCAAAAGTCATGTCTCGAATATAGCCTTTGCCAGTTGATGTACGATCAATTTTTTCATCATGATTAATCACTAACACGCCATCTTTAGTACGCTGAACATCTAGTTCAACACCGTAAATTGGTAATCTTGCTGCTTCTCGAAATGCTACTAATGTATTTTCTGGAAAGGTGCCCGATGCACCACGGTGCGCAAATATATTCATCTGACTTATTCCTCCACAATTCTTACTTGTTCCTTCCATCCTACAGCGCCTAAAACTTTTAAACAACGTTAAACTTCATTTAAAATGATAACAAGCGTATAGTAGTAATTATTACCCTTTGAAAATACGGGAGGCGATTTCATGACACAACATCCGGATTTTAAAGAAGAAGAGCAACATTTAGCTTATACAAAATATTATATGCAAAAGTTGTTAGATGAATCAAAACGTGATGTGCAAACCGCACAAGAAAATATTCGTACTGCGATGGCTGATTTAGATTATTTAGATTCCAGTTTGAGTTACCAAAATATTTTAACGAATGCTCGCTTCTTCGATATGGCAAAAAATCAACGTGAAGGGTTAGAAGCAATTCGTCAAAAACCTTATTTTGCACGTATTCACTTTCAAAAAGAAAATGAGCCAGCTGAAAAATTATATATTGGGAAAACATCCTTGTTTGACCGCGAAACGCAAGAACCTATTATTGTCGATTGGCGTTCACCAGTCGCTAATGTCTACTATGACGGACGTCTTGGTGATTTAACATATGAAGTAAACGGCGAAGAAAATAAAGGTCACCTATACTCCAAGCGACAATATAAAATTGAAAAAGGACGATTACTTGAAGTCCGTGATATTGACCTCACTACAAATGATGAGCTCCTGCAAGATGCATTAGCCGGAAAAGCAGATGTTCGTCTAACTGAAATTGTCTCAACAATCCAAGCTGAGCAAAACGAAGTGATTCGCGCACACTTAAAACAACCAATCCTCGTTCAAGGTGCCGCTGGTAGTGGTAAAACAACTATTGCCTTACATAGAATTTCTTATTTTCTATATACGATGGGCGAACATTTCCGTGCACAAGATTTAATGATCTTAGCTCCGAACAAATTATTTATCGACTATATTGCTGACGTTTTGCCAGAACTGGGCGTTGGTCAAATTTGCCAAACGACATATGCTGAGTATGTGCAAAATGCTACGAATATGAAACTGAAATTACAAGATCCAAATGAGCAGCTTGAAAAGTTAGTACAACAAGATACAATAGATGAAATTGCACTCTGGGTTTCAAAAATGAAAGGAACACTTGAATACCGTGACATTATGGCGCGGTATGTCGCCAAAATTGAGCATGAAATTGCTGATCAATTTGAAGATGTCTATATTGAAAAATATCGTATTTTAAAAGCTTCACATATACGTAGACTTTTTTTAGAGGATTATAATTATTTATCTTTAGAAAAAAGAATTGCAAAAATTCGTTCTGTAATGCAAAACCATGTGCGACAAAAGAGAAAGCAGCTACTTTATACTTTAAAAAAGCGGTATGATGCAGTATTAGATAAGGCGTTATTTGGCATTCGTGATGATGTAAAGCGTAAAGAAGTTGTAACTAAATGGATTGATGAGCGAGATGAACGAATTCCTGCAGTTGAAAAAGAGGCAAAAACTGTAGTTACCCGCTATATGAAACGATTTGAAAAATACAAGATTAAACCACTCTATCGTGAATTTTTAACAAATCGATCTTTACAAGAAGAACTGGCATCGGAATGGTCAAAAGAAGAACATGACCGTTTTGAAGAAGCTCATAAAAAAGAAATATGGGCTTTAGAAGATTTAGCCGCTATATTCTATTTGCAAGCTAAAATTAAGGGCATAAAAGATGAATGGAAGATGAAAGTTGTATTTATCGATGAGGTACAGGATTATAGTTTGTTCCAACTTGCAGCTTTAAAAGAGGGTCTTGAAACGGATATGTTCACAATGGTGGGCGACCTTGCACAAGGAATTCATAGTTATCGTTCATTGACAGAATGGTCTCCTGTTCGTGAGCTTTTTCCACGTGCCAGCTACAAGACATTGCAAAAAAGTTACCGTACAACAATTGAAATTATGGCTGTCGCTAACAGTATTTTAGAGAAAATGGATGAAGATTTACCTTTAGTAGAACCTGTTGTTCGCCATGGTGAAGAACCAATATTTCATGAAATGGCGCAATTTGATGCTACTCAAATTGCTGAAATCTATGGGCAAATTAGAAATAAAGGACACCGTTCTATTGCACTTATTTGTAAAACAGCGGAGGAAGCTAAAAAAGCCACTAAAATCTTGAAAAAAGCAAAGGTACATGTGCAGACATTATCAGAAACATCCGAAATTGATCAAGAAGCTTTGCTTATTATACCGAGTCACCTTGCGAAAGGCCTTGAATTTGATGCAGTCATAATCGCAGCAGTTGATGATCCATTTCGAGATACAACGATTGATCGCAAACTCCTATATGTTGCATTAACCCGTGCAATGCATGAATTGCATTTGGTTGCTGCTAAAAAAGAGGATTTTTTATTACAATAGAAAAAAGGCTTGGAAACATCGAAAGTTTCCCAAGCCCTTTTTCAATTATATAAATTACTATTTTTCTTATTTGTAAATCGAGGATCGTACTTCTCTGATCCTCGATTTAACATAATTTTTTTTACTTTCGAGAAGGAACCGGATAATAACGTTTTTTGGGGCTATCGATTTTACCTACTCTTCGTCCTATGATTTTACAAAGGATTTGGCTGATTAAATTCTTATGCACACTTTCTACTTTTTGTAATGCGGGTAGTCTCATAAAATCCCCCCTAAAAGTAAATTATATTTTTATAATATGTAGTAAACCCCAATATATGTATGATGCATAAAGAAAATTTTTGATTTATGACTACTTTTTTATAATTGAATCAATTTCATAAATCTATTTTCGATTTTTAAATACGAACATTTCAACACATTAATTTTTCACTCTTCAGATTTGGATGTTCCGCTACAGACTAACACTTTCCATCAGCAAGCAATCAACAAAAAAATAAGTTGGTCCTATTGATACTCAAAGGGGGTAAGAAAATCCCCTCTGAATAATATTTCACTTTATTAATATTTTTCGGCTACTCCTTTTTCAAGAATGCGAAT
Source organism: Rummeliibacillus pycnus (assembly GCF_044359855.1). Taxonomy (GTDB): domain Bacteria; phylum Bacillota; class Bacilli; order Bacillales_A; family Planococcaceae; genus Rummeliibacillus; species Rummeliibacillus pycnus_A. The sequence continues at coordinate 2,889,949 of NZ_CP132291.1, read as the reverse complement.
TTCTTTAGCAATCATATTGGATAAGAGTTGATAACCCTCTTCCCCAAAATGAAGACCATCATTTTTGATTCCAATAAGAATCTCTCTATAATTTGACCGTTCATATAAAGCTGAGAAAAAATCAATGAAATTACATCCTATTTCATCGGAAATTTTCTTTACAGTATCCCCATATGCTTTTATTCGCGCATTGGACCGATGAGGTTGCAATGCTTCATCAACTGGAGCGGGTGAAATTAAAATAACCTTTTTTGCTCCAATTTTTTTAACAAAAAAACGTAAATTCTCCTCATAATCCTCTAATCGTACTAACTTATGTGCTGCAGAGTCATTTGCTCCAAATAAGATTGTCACCAAATCTGGATTCCTTTTTAAAACATCATTTTCTAAACGTTCTACCGCAGTAACTGTCGTATCTCCCCGAACACCTGCATTAATAAAAAGATGCTCTGTTAATTTCTGCTCTAGCATTGTCGTTAACATTGGTTTTGGATAGCCTTCTTCTCTTGCAGTTATACTATCTCCGAAACAAACAATTTTCATAACCTTCACACACCATTTTTTTTAAATCAATACATTATTTCTTAATAAAATAATCTACTTGCTGTAATGATGTAAATCCTGCTTTTTGGTAAACACTAAGTGCGTTCGTATTATCAATTTCAACATCCAACAAAACCTTTTGTTGTTGTTTTTGATGTGCATAATTTTTTGCCCATTGTAAGACAGCTGAGCCAATTCCTTGATCTCTTAGTGATTGCTGAACAGTAAAAGCTGTGATCCATACACCTACTTCATTTTCTACTATAGAAACAGTTGCAACTACTTGTTGATTAAGTTCTACCATATTAAGCATTCGTCCAGCTGTGGTCGTATTAAAGTTGATAAGTTCATCTGTTTCTTCAGACATGTCGCCAAAGCCATCATGCATTAGTGTAACTAATATATCTCGATCTTGTTTGATAAATGGGCGAACAAGGATGTCTTTAGAAATCTCACATGATTCTGCATCCGCTTGTAATGTTGCTTCTGAAGAATTGTATTCGTACCCTAGTTGTTGCAAAAAATGATGTCCAGCAACATCATTAAATGACACTCCCATGTCACCTGTTGCACCTCGTTCAACTAGAGCTTTAATAAATCCTTGGACAAGTGCTGTACCAATCCCTTGTCTTCGATAGTCAGAATGTACAACTACACTCCATTCATAAGTATTAAGACCAAATAAATCCATCGCACTAAGTGCTCCTAATAATTGCTCTTGTTCGTTATATGCTAAAACAACTAATCCTTGGCTTTCATAGTTTTTCCAACTATCAGCATTCATTAATAGGGCGATGTCCTGCTTCCCAATAGTATTTGCATTTTGCATTAACTCTTTTAACTCTTGAATTGTTAACTTATCAAGTGGATAAGAAGCTTTCGATAAAAAGATATCCATTCATAAGTCCTCCATTCTGTAATTATTTTGAAATATAAATGATATAAAAATTTTACATTTTTCTACTTTTCAGACTAAGACTATTGGTATAGAATATCGCATTGGAGGGCTTAAAAGTAATGAATAAAAAACGATTAACCTGGGTCGATGCGACAAAAGGTTTTTTAATGATATTAGTAGTAATTGGACATTATCCTAAACATTTAGATTTTCCTTTACTAACATATATTTACTGGTTCCATATGCCTGCATTTTTTGTTCTTAGTGGTTTATTTTTTAGACCAGCAGACTCTAATGCAGCAATGATTCAATCCATTAAAAAACGAACGATGCAGCTAATGATTCCTTATATTTTTTTCCTAATAATCATAACATGTTTCCGCTACGCAATAGCATTTATGACAGGTAACACAGATTTAGAATGGTACAAGCATGATTTACTTACAATCCTATTTGGAGGACGATTTGCTCGAGGTTCTTATGGTGTTATTTGGTTCATCACTACATTATTCTTCACCTATATCTTATTCTTATTAGTAACACGTTATTTAAATCGAGTAAACCAAGCTCTATTCATAAGTTTGTGCTATGTACTTGCTCAGCTCGAAAGTTTTTATGTTGTCAATATTGTTGGTGGAGCTGTTGATAAAGCATCCCAAACAATTATGATACCTTGGAATTTAGATGTGGTATTGATTGCAGTTGTCTATTTTGCGATTGGTTACTACGCAAAGGAAATCTTCTTACATGTACGTCTTCCTTTATGGATCACATGTACAGCAATTGTATTAATGGCTATGCGACTGACTTGGAATAAAGAATTAGACTATCACCTTAGTATGAAATTTATTCGTTATAGTCATCCAATATTAGATATTGTTCTTCCTATGGCATTTCTTATTGTGATCTTTGGTTTCTTCCAATTTGTCACGAAGTATATTCGCTTAAAGGCATTAGAATTCATCGAAATGCATTCCATTACAATCATGTATCTACACATTTCGGTTGATAAATTTATGAATGACTTTATAGAGTATGAATTATTAGGTTATACATTGATATGCCTAATTATTCCACTCATTATTTCGATCGTTATGAAGCGATTTATGCCTTATTCAACTCTATTGATGGGTAATTTCCGGTTCAAAAACGTTGCAAAACCTTAAATCCACCTAAGTATTTATTTTCAAGAAAGAGCTGTTTATAAGCAAACTATTTGCTTATAAACAGCTCTTTTACACATATTAATGGAAAGTCCAGCCCCACTAATTGAAGCTTCACTTTATTACAACCTTGCTTGTTGTAGCATTTGATAGAATATCCCCTTTTTCGCAATAATGTCTTTTCTCATACCCGATTCTACTAATTGTCCTTGCAGCATAACCAAAATGATATCGGCTTTTCTTACAGTGTTTAGACGGTGTGCAATAACAAAACTTGTGCGTCCTTCCATTAAACGTTCAAGTGCTTCTTGTATTTCTAATTCCGTCACCGTATCAATACTACTTGTTGCTTCATCTAACAATAAGATCGATGGGTCTGCTACAAGTGCTCTAGCAATGGATAATAACTGTTTTTGTCCTTGACTAATTTCTCCACCGTCTGCTGTTAAAAACGTGTCATAGCCTTGTGGCAATGACATGATAAAATCATGAGCATTTGCTTTTTTAGCTGCTTCGATCACTTCATGATCTGTCGCACTTAGTTGACCATATCGAATATTCTCTTTTACTGTTGCTTCAAACAAGAATGGTTCTTGAAGGACAAAGGCCATTTGGCTACGTATATTTTCACGAGAGAATGTTTGAATTGGCTGATTATCGATTAAAATTTGACCTTTTTGGACATCATAAAAACGAGCAAGCAGTTGCATAATCGTTGTCTTACCAGCCCCCGTAGCACCGACTAAAGCAGCTGTTTGACCTTTTTTCACATGAAAATTGATATGTGAAATTGTCTGATTTTCTTCTTCTGCTTCATATTTAAATGACACATCCACAAACTTAACATCACCTTGTAATTTTTGCATTGGAACATTTTTGGATTCATCTTGTTCTTCTGCCTCATTCATAATTGAAAACACTCGTTCTGCACCAGCAATTGCAGATAATACATTATTAAATTGGTTTGATAAATCGTTTAAAGGTCTCGTAAATTGACGAGTATATTCTGCAAATATCACTATTGTGCCAATCGAAACATAGCCCTTTAAAGCAAGAAGTCCACCCACGCCTGCCACCACTGCAAAACTTGCATTGTTTAGTAAATTCATCACTTTTGGAATAGCTCCTGAATAGACATTTGCCCAATAGCCCACTCGACGCAAATGACTACTTTTCTCTGCAAAATCATCAATCATACGTTGCTCTTGAGAGAAAGCTTTCACAACACGCTGTCCTGATATAGTTTCTTCAATCATGCCATTGAGTGCACCTAATGCTTGTTGTTGAGCCTTGAATAATTTCCCTGTCCTTCTTGTTATCCATCGAGTAGAGATAAACATAATAGGAATAATAAGCATGGTCATAAAAGTCAGTAAAGGACTCATTGTAAGCATTACTATTACAGTCCCTACTAGCGTTAAAACACTGGAGAATACTTGGATAAACGTACTATTTAAAGTAGAACTAATATTATCCATATCATTCGTCATACGGCTCATTAACTCACCATGCTGTCTTTTATCAAAGAACGAGATTGGTAATCGCTGTAGTTTCGTGAATAAACCTGAACGCATACGATAAACTGTTTGTTGAGCTATTCCAATCATCCAATAGTTTTGCAAAAACAGCGAAATAGATAAAACAATATATACAAACACAAGTCCTACAATCATTGTTTTTAAGCCGGTAAAATCCCTTTTCATTATATGATCATCAATTATTTTACCAATTAAATAAGGACCCAATAATGACAAAATAGAACTTACTATAACCATTAATAATACGACAATTAATAAACCTCTTTGCTCATCAACAATTTTCCAAATGCCACCTAATGTTGTTCGCCAATCGCTCGCTCTTGCTCCTTTTCTTTTTTTAGAAGTCTTTATATCTTCCTTAGAAAGAACAGGCTCATAACTAATTGAACGTAGCCACGATCTAATCATCACTTTCCACCCCCTGTTCCTGCTGAGACTGAGCAATTTTTTGATACAATGTTGAACTTTTCATTAGTTCATCATGTGTACCAAACGCAGATACAACTCCATTTTCTAACAGTAAGATTCGATTTGCTCCTTGTGCTGTGCGAATTTTTTGTGTCACAACAAGCATTGTTGCTCGCTCATTCGCTAATGCTTCCCACAAAGCAGACTCCGTTTTTATATCAAGAGCACTTGTACTATCATCTAACAATAAAAACTCAGGTTTACGTAAGATTGCTCTTGCAATTGACAATCTTTGCTTTTGTCCCCCAGATAGATTAACACCTTTTTGCCCTACTCGCGTTTGATAGCCATTCGGGAAATGCGTCACTGAATCATGAATTTGTGCCTGTTTTGAAGCTTTTTCTACTTCTTCTAATGATGCATCCGTTTTACCCCAAGTTACATTGTCGAAAATAGTCCCTGTAAAAAGTAGAGAGCGTTGTGGCACATAGCCAATCGCATGCCGGAGATTTTCTACATTCCATTCCTTACTATCTACACCATCAATTAAGATTCTTCCTTCCTTGACGTCATAAAACTTAGGAATGAGCTGTAGCAATGTAGATTTCCCTGAACCTGTCGCCCCCATAATGGCTATTTTTTCACCTTGTCCACAAGTAAATGAAATATTTTTCAATACATACTGATCTGTCTGTGGATATTTAAAAGAAACATTTTCAAACGTAATTTCGCCATTCTGAGATGGCTTCTCTAGACTAGAATGTGAAATGACATCCTCAACACCACTTCCTATAAGGAGAATTTCCTCCATTCGATCTGCTGATGCCTTCGCACGAGAGAATAACATAATGATAAATGCGAACATTGAAAATGACCCTGTCATGCGCATTGTGTAATTGATAATTGCGGCAATATCTCCTATTTGAGTTTGCTCATGTTGAATTTGCTCTGCGCCAAACCATAAAACTGCTAGCATCGCTACATTCATGACAATTAACAATATCGGTTGAATATATTCCATTAAACGTAGTGCACTTGATGTATCCTTTTTCAATGCATGTGCTATTTTCTCAAAACGACTTGCTTCATATAAGCCCCTTAAATAAGCCTTTACTAAGCGCATCGCTTGTAGGTTTTCTTGAATAACCCGATTTACTCTGTCTACTCTACGCTGTACTGCTGCAAACTGGCTTATACTTTTTTTCACCATCAAATACATGAAGATTGCAAGTATTGGTACCCCTAAAACTAAGTACATAGCTAATGATGCATCAACATAAAATGCCATAATTAAACTACCAACTACAACTAATGGCGCACGTAGCATAATTCGTAAGCTCATAAAAAATACTTGTTGAACCTGTGTTACGTCATTCGTCATCCTTGTGATCAATCCGGAAGAAGGAAAACGTAAAAAAGTTGTCATAGTAAATGACTGTACTTTTCTGAACAAGGCATTACGTAAATCATATGCAAAATTCTGCGCTGCATATCCTGAGAAAAAGGAATTTAAGATGCCAGCAATAAATGCTAGAAAAGCTAATGCTAACATAATAGCTCCCCATACCCCTACGGTATGAACGTCTTTTGCTACAATTCCTTCATCAATAATTTTTCGAATTAGTAATGGTTGTGCAAGCTCAACAGCTAGTTCGACGAACATCAACATAAGGGCAATACATGCAGGCACTTTATATGTTTTTATGTATTGAAAGATTGTCTTCAATATATATTCCCCCTTTCAACTTTTTAGCTAAAGTTAATTTTCATTAATTATGATATATTCGCAACCCGAAATAAAGAAGTTTACCCTAGATTATTCATAGATTATTTTCTAAAAGACAAACAAAGATGATTGTCCTGATTTGTTCAACATTAAATGTGTATTCGCTTCGCTGTTGGGCCTTTCTTGCTTGTTTTCCGGCAGGAGTTTCACAGTTCCTATCCACTTCTATAAAATTTATTAAGTTAGTCAAGAACCCATTTCTCTATAGGTTATAACAATGGCAAAATAACAATATAGTTTTAATCTACTTCTTCAGTTTATCCATATGATTTACGGTGAAGGTATGAATAATACAGGCTATTAAAAAAGATGTCTCGTAAGTGAATTCCCCCACTTATAAGCCATCCCTAAAAGCTAAAGCATTTAAATTGTTTTTTTATCGAAAGAGGCATTAGTTAATAATAAAAATAAACCAACTAAAGTACCTAACACCCCAAACGCTTGGTACTTTGGTGGTAGCATCTTGTTTGTAAATGAAACAAACAGCACGACAAAGATTGGTACCAAAAACTGTAGCAGCGCTACTAAGACCGCACTACTGGCATTAATTGCCTCAACAAACGTATATTGGATACCTAACATGCCAACGATGCTAAATATAACTAGTTTTTCCATCATACAGAATGTTTCCAAATAGACGTAATATCATTGTTTTTGTTATAAGCAAAAAACAATGATAATCCAGCAAAAAATAATCGATTCGTTAACATGAATGATACTGTTAGGTCACTATTTGTCAAAACCCATTCCATCATGGTTCCAGTTGCTCCCCAAAGTATTGTACCTGATACGATCATTACAATTCCTTTTATTCTAGATGTTGTATTATCCACTATTTCATCTCTTCTTGGGAATACATCTTACTGTATTTTCCAAAATTTTATTAGATTTTTTTAATTTTATATACATTTATCCTAAATAAATAATTTTTACTTGATTATCTATTACTAATGACTTATTACTCACTATTTACTATAATAGTAAGTATAGTAATTTCAAGGAGACGTAGAATTCATGTATGACATTCAAACAATTTTTCAAACTGCTAATCCTATATTGAACCAAATGCCATATCCCATGATGATTTTAAATCCAGAGGGCATTGTTCTAGCTTGGAATCGTCAAGCAGAAAAGACATTCGGCTATTGTGCAGAAGAAGTACTAGGGAATTTTATTCCATTTATCGAAGAGGAAAGAACCTATTTTTATAAAGACTTATGGAAAAAAATTGTTCATTCTGCAGATCCTCTGCACCTTGAATCAATAACTTTCTCCACTAAAAAAGGTGAAATTGTCAATACACCAATGACTTTAAAAGCATTTACAATTGATAATAACCGCTATATTTACTGTCAATTTAACCTAGGAACAGAGGAACAACAAGACTTATTATCGTTTAATGAGTTTACAAGTATCCGAGATGGCTTAGAATCCTCATTTATGATGCTGTCTATAGATCCTGAAGGTTTAATTACATATGCAAATAATTTATTTTTAAAATATAGCAAATGGACACCAAAAAGAATAATTGGAAAAACATTTTGGCAAATGTTCCCTCAAACTCCTGAAAGCTCTGTGATAGCAGATGCAATTTGGAAATCTTTACAAAATGGGAAACAGTGGAAAGGCGAAGCTGAAAAAATCACAAAAGATGGTCAATCCTATTGGGTAGACTTAACAGCGATTCCTATTTTCACTTCTTCAAAAAAGCCTTCCAATTTTATCTTGTTAGAAAACGATATTACTGATAAAAAAAGATTACAAAATCGACTTGAAAAAATCGCATATATTGATCAAGAAACAGGTCTAATGAATCGCTATCGTTTAGAACAAATCGTCAATACAATGATTTCAGAAGATCATCATTTTACTTTTGTCTATTTTAGTATTGATAAATTCTATTCTTTAAAAGAATTATATGACGATCAAGCTGAACAAGTATTACTTCAAGAATTTACACAACGTATGAAAATGTATTTCCAAGACAGCTCTATGGCACGTGTTAGCATTGATGAATTTGTTGTGTTAACACCACTTGGCGAATGGTTTATTCAAGGCTTCCTTACATATTTAGATCAGCACCCAATATATATAAACAATTCTACTTTACCTCTTTCCATTAGCGGAGGTATTACAAAGTATCCAGATGATCAGATTTCATTTACTCATTTAATGAAAGCTTCGTATGCTGCAATTCAAAAAGTACAATCTGAAGGTGGCGGCAGTATCTCAAGCCTTACGAAAGCAGATCATAAAGCGTTGCATAAAAAGTCTGTTATCGAAAAACGTCTTCTTGTAGCATTAGACAAAAAAGATCTAAAAGTCTTGTATCAACCGCAGTTGGATTTAAAAACAGGAAAAATTACAACAGTAGAAGCTTTAGTTCGTTGGGAAGATGAAGAAATTGGTACAGTTTCGCCAGAGGTATTAATTCCTATCGCTGAAGAAACGGGATTAATCAATGATATTGGTTCCTTTATGTTAGAACAAGCATGTTTACAAGCGGCTGCATGGCATAGAAAAGGAATAGATTTAAAAGTAAGCATTAACTCATCTGTACGTGAGTTCCGTGATAAAAATATGGTTAAACAAGTACGCCGAATACTTGAAGACACCGATTGTCCAGCTGAATTGATTCATATTGAAATAACAGAAAAATTTGCATTAGAAGCAGAAGCAGAAACTTCCATCATACAACAAATGAAACAATTGCAAAATGAGGGAATTGTATTTGCACTTGATGACTTTGGAACAGGCTATGCTTCATTCCGTTATATGCAACTATTGCCATTATCTCAAATCAAAATTGACCAAACATTTATTTCAACTATTCAATATCAACCTAAAAGTCAAATGCTGATCCAAGGTATGATTCAATTTGGGAAATCAATTAATATGAGTGTATTGGCAGAAGGTGTTGAAACACAGGAACAACAAGATATCCTAACAGAATTTGGATGCGATGCTATCCAAGGTTACCATATAAGTCGCCCAATTGAGGCAAAAGAAGTTGAAAAGCTATTATAAAGTGAAAATCCACTCATAGTTTTTTCTTCACGCACTCAGAACTTAATATACAAAAAAGCGATTGAATCCAATTTTATATAAATTCAATCGCTTTTATATGAATTTTATGAAGACATCTTTGATAAATTTGCTTTTCTCTTACGAATTTCATTAAAGATCAGTTGCATAAATACCTCAGCAAATACCAGCCCCATTACAATTGCACCCGCAATAATAAATACTCTTGCTCCATATTGAATACTTTTAACGTAATCATTTTCTACAATAGTACGCATTGCATTATAAGCTAGACCTCCAGGAACTAAAGGAATAATGCCAGCAACACTAAACACAATCATTGGTGTCTTAAATTGTCGAGCAAGAACATGGGCCACAATTGAGATCACGAACGCTCCAGCGAATGTAGCAAAAACTGCATCTACACCCTTTTGTATAAAAGCATAATAGATGAGCCAACCAGTCATACCAACTAAGCCACAATGGAATAATAACCTTTTTGGTGCATTAAATATAACGCCAAACCCTGCAGTCCCTATAAAACTAAGAATACCTTGAACAAACCAATCCATAAAATTCCTCCTAAAAAGACAGTGCTAGAGCTATACCAGCACCAATTGCAAAAGCTGTAAGCAGTGCTTCCATTCCTTTTGCAACACCAGATACAAAATGTCCTGCCATTAAATCACGTACAGCATTTGCAATCGGTAGCCCGGGCACTAATGGCATCACCGAACCAATAACAATCTTATCAAGTTGATATCCCCATCCGATTTTATAAAATAAAACCGATAGTAACCCCACAAATAAAGAACCTGTAAATTCAGCAAAAAACTTTACCTTCGTTAACGAATGCATTGCTAAGAAGATTAGATAGCCAACCCCTCCAGTAATTACAGCAAATGGGACATCAATCCATGTGCCTTTAAATAGAATTAAAAAGCAGCCACTCGCAATTGCCGAGGCCACAACCTGAACCCAAATAGGAAAAAACAAATTTGTACGCTCAATCTTTAGTAACTCTTCATAAGCCTCTTCAAGTGTAATGACACCAGCAGTTAACTTTCTAGAAACTGAATTAATAAGTGCAATCTTTTCTAAGTCTGTTGTACGACTCGAAATTTGTGCAATTCTTGTGGGACGTTTATGTCCTGCAGAAAATATAATACCAGTAGGTGTCACAAAGCTTTGGGCATCCGTTAATCCTTGTGAATTTGCCATTCTAAGCATCGTATCCTCTGCACGATACGTTTCCGCTCCACTTTGAATGAGCATACGTCCTGCGAGAAGAAAACAATCGATGGCTAATTCTTCTTGTGTTATTTCAATCATTTTTCCGCTCACCTCATGCGTAGATTTATCTTTTCTTAAAATAATTTAACAAAATGTAATATTTTTAAAACTTTTTACTCTTTTTCCATGTCTAATACGTTAGAATGGAATCATCAAGTATAAAGGAGGCAGTTGGGAAGTGACTACTATTCATCTAAAGAAGAAACCACGTTGGTTTTACCTTCTATTAATAGGTGCCATCCTGACACTAACCGGTTTAACACTTTTTTTAGTTACTACACGAGATGGAACGGCTTCTTCCAACAATTCTGATAATATCGCATTAGCTGCTTCATCAGACATTGTGAAGGAAAAGTCAAAATACGATGGTATATATATTGTGACAGAAAAATCAACCAATAAAAATGCACCTTATACTATCCAATATCCCAAAACAACTAATAAAGTATTCAATCAATCAGTAACAGATACCATACATAAAGTTCGCGATCAATATTTAAAAGATATGGAAGTATTACTTCATAATGATGACACTTTAGTTGGCAGTCTTAACATTACCTATAAAACCGTCGTACATAAAAAAAACTACTACTCATTTGTTTTAACACAAACTATATACACAGGTATAGGCCCTAAACAAAAAAATGTAAAAACTTTTATGTATGATAAGAAAAATAATAAGCAAATTTTACTTCAAGATGTTATTCAATCTCAAAAAAATCTTACTACTTTATCAGAAGCAGTGAAAACACAAATGAGTAATGATCCAGATTTGAAAAAGTTAACAACTACTTCAGCCGTTAAAGAAAATTTAAAACCTATTTGGGTAAACTTTGAAGACTATTCTCTTACCGACAAAACATATACTGTTTACTTCGATGGCAGTAAACTATCCAAAGATAGTAAACAAATAAAGAAGATTAATATTCCTTTATCATCTATTAATAGTATACTGGCAAAGCCGTTTAAAGTAGAAGTGAGAAAGCCAGTTAAGAAAAAAGCCAATAAATTAGTAGCATTAACATTTGATGACGGTCCTAGTGACACTGTAACACCAAAAGTTTTAAAAATCTTGAAAAAGCACAATATTAAAGCAACATTCTTTATGGTTGGCTCTCAAGTTAATGCAAACCCTAAGATGGCAAAGCAAGTTCAAGAAGCAGGTCATGAAATTGGAAATCATACGTATTCACACCCTAATTTAAAGAATCTAACAAATGCACAAATTAAGAGCCAGTTAACAAAAACAAGTGTAGCTATAAAGAAAGCAACTGGCCATAATCCTACTCTCTTTAGACCGCCATATGGGTCTGTTGACAACAGAGTTCGCGTTCAAACGAAATTGCCCGTCATTTTATGGAGTGTAGATACAAGGGATTGGGAACATCATAATTCTCAAAAGTTGTTGGAATATGTTAAAAAGGAAACTTATCCAGGGGCTATTATTTTAATGCACGATATCCATATGCCAACTGCAGATGGGCTCGATGCAGTCATTACTTATCTTGAAAAACAGGGTTATTCATTTGTAACTGTTTCAGAATTAAACGAAACTAAAAAGAAATAATCCAAAAAGGGTATCGAAAAGTTCAACTTGAACATTTAGATGCCCCTTTTTATTGCAATGTAATTTCTTGAATGCTTCATCTATTTAGTAAACTGTAAAGCGACGGGCTAATTGCGATATTACTTATTCTCGGTAATTATCATCCTTACCCCTTAACGATGTTAGTAGAGCGATGCTTTGTCTCTCTAATGGCAACACCACGATGTTGCATTTCACGAATGTATTCCTCTCCTGGTACAATTTTTTCTGGAGGAAATACCCCTCTGTCAGTAATAGTACCATCACCTATTAATTGTGCGACTACTGAAATGGTGTTCGCTGTTGCTAATGCCATGGCCGTTTCGTTATTATCTTGATCTCTGTAGGTAACCATCTCATATTCATAAGTTACTGCTTCTTCATTACTTTCCCCACTTACTACAACGCGTAGTAATACCACATCCTGCTTATCACCAAGCTTAATTTTACTTTGCAATACTTCACGTAATACGTCACGAGCCTTAACCGTTGTTCCGTTAATGGTTACCTCTGTATTCTTACTTGTTAAACCTAAATCAACAAGTAGTTTAAATTTTTCTGCATGTCCAGTATAACGAACGGTTTTATATTCTAATGTTTGAACATTTGAGTAAGTGTGTGCTAGTGTTGATAACCCACCTGAAGTATGGAAGGCTTCTAATCCACTAAAACCTTTGAAGTAAAATGGTTCAATTTCAGATAATGACGGAATTTCACATAACTTCCCATTGCGTACAACATGAGAAACGTCTGTATAATGATCGAAAACACCATCTAATGAAAAAACAACATTATATTCTAAAGGTGGCTCTTTTACGACCGGAATACCACCTACATAGATTTTAATGGATTTTACATGATCTAATTTGGAAGAACCAAAACCTGCTAAGATATTAATCATACCTGGTGCAACGCCTAAATCTGGTATAACTGTAATACCTTTCGCCTTAGCTGCATTGTTTAATTTTAATATTTCATCTGTTACTCCACCTATATGTCCCCCTAAATCAACTGAGTGAACCCCAACTTCAATTGCTGTACGTGCTACTTTTTCATTGAACTTATAAAATAATGCATTGACCACAACATTTGCTTTAGACATCACAACTTTAAGTTGCTGGTCATTTGTTGCATCTAATTGTAGTACCTCAATTTTGTTGGTATGAAGTGTATCTGCAAATTGCTGTGCTTGTGCTACATTTAAGTCTGCCAAGTAAACTTTTTCAACATTGTGGTTTTTCACTAAATCACGAGCAACTTCTTTCCCCATTAAACCAGCACCTAATACTGCAATTTTCATACTGTACTCCCCCTCATGTGATTATTCTGTATCGATTTGTGCACGTTGTAATTTACCACTGTAATCAATGTAAATACTTTTCCATTTTGTATAGACATCCAATACAGCAATTCCAGAATTCCTGTGACCATTACCAGTTCCTTTTGTTCCGCCAAAAGGCAGGTGTATTTCAGCACCAGTTGTACCTGCATCTACATAAACAATCCCCGTATCTAAATCGCGTTGTGCTTGGTAATCTTTATTGATATCCTTTGTAAAAAAGAGCTGGAATGGCCATATCGAACACTATTGTTGACGGTAATCGCTTTCACTAGACTAGTTACCGAAATAAGTGATACGACTTCCTCTTGAGAAATACGCGCATCTGGGGTACATCTGTGAACAACGTTTGTTTGTAAAAATAGCCTTGATCAATTGGAGATTCTTTTAAAAATTCGCCTCCAGTAAGTAGTTTTACTCACTCTTATTGGCCAATTTCTACATAACTATTAATCTTGTATAATGCCGCTTTATTAATGACTGAATTAATTTTTATATTCATCGAGACCGTCCCCAATTGTTAATTGCTCTATTGCTTCTAGAAGGCCTGTTCCAATTCCTCTTTAATATCTTTATGCACAATAACACGACTACATGCTGTACAACGCTGCCCTGCTATACCAACTGCACTCTATAAAACAACTTCTACTGCAAGATCTAAATCTGCATCATCCATAACAATAACAGCATTTTTGCCACCCATCTCAAGAGATACTTTCTTCAAATGATGTCCACCAAGTTCTGCTACTTTTCTGCCAGTTGCCGTTGAACCTGTAAAAAAGATCACTTTGACACCTGGATGCTCGCTCAAAGTTGTACCAACTTCACTTCCTGCACCAAAGACAACATTGGCTATACCTTTTGGCAATCCAACCCCATCAAAAATAGCTCCTGTCCACTCGCTAGATTAAATACACCTCCACCCTTCTCATTCTCTAATGTCTGAAATTGCCCCAAATAATTCTTTAGTTGGGTACTAATGTATACCCTCCTCACTCAATGCATTAAATTGCTCTATTAACTAATAATATTTCTACATGACGCAAAAATATCCTTCATTTATCTAAGGTTATTTTTTACTCATCTCTCATAAATTAATAAAAGTTGAAACTTTTTTATTTTGCTTGTCGTATTTATACTTATACTGAACAGATTATACGATTCGGAGGAAAATAATATGAATAATCATGAGATTGATTACAAATTACATGGTGATGATATGCAATTTGTCGAGGTAGAATTGGATCCAAACGAAACTGTTGTTGCTGAAGCAGGCTCACTGATGATGATGGAAGACGGTATTCATATGGAAACTGTATTTGGGGATGGTTCACAAAGCGGTGGTAGTGGCTTTATGGGTAAATTAATGGGCGCTGGTAAACGTTTAATCACAGGCGAAAGTCTATTTATCACAACATTCACAAATGAAGGTATGGGGAAAAAACATGTTTCTTTCGCAGCACCTTATCCAGGGAAAATTATCCCTATGGATCTAAGTGTATTTGACGGCAAAATTATCTGTCAAAAAGATGCCTTTCTTGCGGCTGCAAAGGGGGTTTCAATCGGTGTCGAATTCCAGAGAAAATTAGGTACTGGTTTCTTCGGTGGTGAAGGTTTCATCATGCAGAAATTAGAAGGCGATGGTATGGCATTCATTCATGCTGGCGGTACAATTGTCCGAAAAGATCTACAACCAGGAGAAAAACTTCGCGTTGATACAGGATGTCTTGTTGCAATGACTGGTTCAGTCGATTACAACATTGAAGCTGTTGGAGGCGTTAAAACAGCATTATTCGGCGGTGAAGGCTTATTCTTCGCAACACTTAGCGGACCAGGTACTGTATGGATTCAATCCCTTCCATTCAGCCGTTTAGCAAGCAGAGTATTCGCAGCAGCCCCAGGAACTATAGGAGGTTCATCAGCAGACGAAAAAGGCATTGGAGGGCTATTTAACATTTTCAGTGATAACTAATTTAAATACGGTCGCCCTTTTTCCCTCGACTGAGGAGGGTTATCTGTATTGTTATTGAAGGAGTTGTCCTAAAAGGATAACTCCTTTTATTAATGGACGAAAATTAAAGTTCAATCCATGAAATAAGATCCCAATCCATAAAAAGCCAAATTGTATCGACCTCAAGGATATTAAGTCTCAATATAAAAGGCATTCCTCCATTCAAACAATACTCCTTTTTTTCAATTCAGACGTTTTTATCCTTACCAAAATTAGTTCAACAGAATTAATCTTTGCTTATATGGGTAATCTGTATGCTAAGAAATCGTTAGAAATAACAGGTTAAAGGGAGGCTTATTCATGGGAGAGAAAAAACAACCAGAAGCAAACTTAAAAGGGACTTTCTTTTTTGTTATGGGCGTTGGGATTTTCATTGTAGCCGCTGGAGCTCTAATTTTAAACTTATACCTTGATCGTTTTTAAGCAGAGTGAAAGAAACTAAATGCATCTACACGAATATGGAAAATATTAGCTTGTATTTAACTAGAATTCTCTTGTTCTATTGCTATTAATCACTGGAATCATGTCATTCCATTACGGAAGCCGCCCACCAAGCGCAATAAAAATGCCGCGTAGATCAAAAATATGATAAACACGGCATTTTCTCTATTGGCTAAGTTTACATCTATTCATTGATACGAAAACGATGTTAATTACAATTCATCAAACCCATTATCTTGAACATTCACTTTTACATATTGACGTGAGCGTTGTTCAAAGAAATCTGTTTTGCCTAGGTCAACATCTTCATAGGCTTTAATCCATTTCATTGGATTTTTGCGGTAGCCTTCAAAAGGTCGTTCATAACCTAGTTGTGTACAACGAACATTTGCGTAAAAGTAAATATAATCCTCTATATCTTCAACATCTAAACCATCTATTTTATCGCCAATTACTTCTCTTCCCCATTCAATTTCAAGTTCTGCTGCTTCACGGAAGATCATTTCTACTTTTTCGGCACGTTCTGGCGTATCGTACTCTGGGTATTCTTCCAACAATTCTTTATATATTTTGACGAACAAATCAACATGCAATTGTTCATCGCGATTAATGTAGTTTATCATTGTGCTTGTTGCAACCATTTTTTGATTGCGTGCTAAGTGATAGAAGAAAGAGAATCCTGAGTAGAAGAATAAGCCTTCTAAAATGACATCATAAACAATTGAATCTAGCATATGTTCAACAGTTGGTTCTTCTGCAAATTGTTTATATCCTTTAATAACAAAATCATTGCGTTTTTCCAGCACAGGTTCGGTACGCCAAAAATCAAATACTTCATCCTGTTCATCTTTTGAAACAAGACTGGATAATATATAAGAATAAGAATGGTTATGAATCACTTCTTGCTGTGCCAAAATAATCATCAATGCATTAATGCTTGAATCTGTTAGATAATCTGCAATACGACCTGCATAATCTGTTTGAACACTATCAAGTAGTGCTAGTAAACCAATAATTTTCTTAAATGCTTGTTTTTCATCTGCTGTTAGCTGTGGAAATTGTTTAATATCATTGCTCATATTAATCTCAAAAGGTGTCCAGAAATTACCTAGCATCTTTTTATATTTGGGATATGCCCAACTAAAACGAACATCATCCCAGTTTAATATATTAGAAGAACGACCATTAACAATCTTAGTCGAACGGTTTGGTGCTTCTTTATCCATTAATATACGTTGTTTTATTTCAGTCATTATTTATCTCCCCTAATTAGCTTGCACATGATTCACATTCTAGTAATTCAACAGATGTAGAACGGACATAATAAGTTGTTTTAATACCGCTGTTCCATGCATTTAGATGAAGTGCTAGTAAATCTTTTGCTTTAATTGTATTTTGCACGTAAAGATTTAATGATATGCCTTGGTCAATATGGCGTGCACGCGCTGCGTTTTGCTTGATTGTCCAGTTTTGGTCGATAAAGTATGCTGATTTGTAATACCATGTCGTTTTTTCGTTTAAATCCGGCACTGTAACTGGAATTTTATAATCCTTTTTCTCTTCAGAATAACTCTTTTGGAAGATTGGATCGATACTTGCTGTACTTCCTGCAATGATTGATGTTGTTGAGTTTGGTGCCACAGCCATTACATAGCCATTGCGCATTCCTTTTTCAGCAACCTCTTGTTGTAGGGCTGCCCATTT
The DNA here is from genome assembly GCF_044359855.1 of Rummeliibacillus pycnus. GTDB lineage: Bacteria > Bacillota > Bacilli > Bacillales_A > Planococcaceae > Rummeliibacillus > Rummeliibacillus pycnus_A. The sequence goes on along the minus strand of NZ_CP132291.1, from coordinate 2,872,216 downwards.
TCCGCCATGATAGCCACGGCTTTCGAAATAGCTACCTGTTTGCCAATCAGAGCCTTCAAATAATGGATATACACCTTTTTCTTCTGCTAATTTCATAGAAGATTGAATCGTTAAGTACGCAATTTTCTCATATAATTCATCTGCAAATTTAACTGCTGCTTCCGACTCCCAAGCAATCCCTGAAGTAGCAAGTAGATGATGCCAACCAAATGTACCAAGGCCAATTCCACGATAGCGTGCATTCGTATGAGCCGCTTGTTTTACTGGGATTGCATTTAAATCAATCACATTATCAAGCATACGTACTTGAATTGGAATTAAACGTTCTAATACATTTGCTGGTATTGCTCTGCCCAAGTTAATAGAAGATAGATTACATACAACAAAATCTCCTGGTTTACGGCGAGTGACAATCATATCATTTTCAAGTTCTACTGACTCAAATTCTGTTGGTGACATATTTTGTGCGATTTCTGTACACAAATTAGATGAGTAAATCATGCCTTTATGTTTGTTTGGATTTTTACGGTTAACCTCATCACGATAGAACATAAATGGTACGCCTGTTTCTAACTGACTGCGCATAATTCTTTTCATAATATCAATTGCTGGTACGGCTTCACGTGACAATAAAGTATTTTGCACACATGCTAAGTAGTTTGCACGGAATGAACCTTCGCCGCGTTTTTCATCATAACAATCTTCTAATCCAAATCCCATAATGGAACGTACTTCATAAGGGTCAAACAAATACCAATCATCACGATTTTCTACTGCTTCCATGAAAATATCTGGTAGACATACACCTGTGAAAATATCATGTGCACGCATGCGTTCATCACCATTATTTAATTTCAAATCAAGGAATGAAAAAATATCTTTATGCCAGACATCCAAGTAAACCGCAATCGCTCCTTGACGTTGTCCAAGTTGGTCTACCGATACGGCTGTATTATTTAATTGCTTGATCCATGGAATTACACCGCTAGATGCCCCTTTAAATCCGCGAATAGACGAACCACGGCTACGGACTTTACCCATATATACGCCAATACCACCACCAAATTTAGAAAGTGTCGCAACATCTGTATTGGAATCGTAAATACCTTGCAAACTATCATCTACTGTATCGATAAAGCAGCTCGATAATTGTCCGTGTGTCTTTCCGGCATTTGATAATGTAGGTGTTGCTGTTGTCATATACAGATTACTCATCGCCCAATAAGCTTCTTTTACTTTTTCAATACGATCTTCTTTTTCATTTTGCATTAACGTCATAGCAATGACCATCCAACGTTCCTGTGGTAGTTCGATTGGCGTTTTATCAAAATCACGTGTCACATATCGATCTATTAATGTTTTTAATCCTATATATGTAAAAAGTTCATCCCGTTTTGACTCTATTGTGAAGGCCAATTGTTGTAGTTCATCTTCAGAATAAGCGTCTACCAACACAGGATTATAGAGACCTTTTCCAACTAGTTTATGCACTTGTTCTGGAAACACTTTATAGATATCTTCTACAGTAACTTGTCGTGCAATAGCAGCTTTTTGATAGATTTCCATTAGTAATAGACGTGCAGCAGCAAATGTCCAATAGGGTTCGTCTTCATCTAGAAAGCTTAATGCATCTAATGCTAGTGCTCTTGTCCATTCTTCATCTGCCGCATCAGGATGTTTTTGCACAAAACGTTCGTGCTTACGTCGTAAAGGGCTCACTTCCTCTTTGCCAAATTCAGCCTCTAATCGCTGCAATACTGTTTCTTTTTCATCTATTATTGTTACCATATCGTCGTCTCCTTTTTACACAAAATAAAAGCGACTGTCCGCCTTCATCGGCAGAACAATCGCTCTAGTTGAAATGGAAACAAAATCACAGCAAAAAAATTCCACATGACAGTGAATGAATGCTGCATTTATTTGCCCCCACTTCTCAACCCCCGAAGAAAGTGTGCAAAACGAAAATTTGGCAGGTCTACTGGCTTGTGTTTCATCCATTTTGTCATCCTTCCCAAGCATTGCTCAGTGGCTTTTTGACAAATGTCCACACCTACAGTTGCGGGGACAGCTTCGGCATTAAACCGAATTCCCTATTACACCATTGCTGGTACCAATCATCGTCTTTATACTATATATTGTGTTTTTATAATATATATAATCTAACATATTGTGTTTACCTTTCACAAGCAGAATCGCACAATTAAAGAAAAAGAACTACCAAGTTAACATATATCTTTATATATACTGGATTATTTATTAAATTTTTTATTTTCATATCAAATAAGCTATAGCATGATTAAAAAAGCTGCCCTTCCAAATCAATTTTTGAAGAGGCAGCTCCTATAGAAAGGATTATCTAAATATAAATTTTTTCCATTAATTTAATCTCTAATCTTCGTAATCTTTATTAACACTTAGAACATCTCCTGTTTTTGCATCGATTTCAATTTTGTATTGATACGTACCATCTTTAACTTCTACATCATATACGCCATTTACTAAATCGATTTTCGTAACGGTTCCTTTTGCTTTTGTTAAAGCGATTTGAGATGCTTGTTGTGATGTAATGATAGTTGAATCATTATTAGCTGAAGTACCTTCTACTGACTTTTGATCTTGTTTGATAATTTCCCCTGTTTGAGCATTAATGTCAAAATCATATTCATATCCATTAGCCATAATTGAGATTTCATATACTCCATTATTTTGATCATAGCTTGTTGAAGTTACAGTTCCAGGTACTTTTGATAAAGCAATTTGTTTTGCTTTATCGATACCAATCACCGTTGTTCCATTGTTATTCAAAGATTGCGAAGAATCTCCTTTTTCTCGTTTAACAATGACACCAGTTATCGCATTGATCTCAACTTGATAAACAAAATCTCCATTTTGTACTTTTACTTCATAAACACCATTGTTATTGTCTAAGATAGCTCCTGTTACTGTTCCACCTATAGCATTTAAAGCGATTTGTTTCGCTTTTTCAATACCGATTACATTATTCGAAACTGTATTCGTTCCATTATTGTTTCCTCTTTTGATAATTTCTCCTGTGTAGGCATCAATATCAAATCGATATGTTCTTGAGTTTTTAGAAATATGAACGACATATGTTCCGTTATCTCGATTGTATTTTACCTTTTTAACAACACCATTCATATAATTTAGGGCAATCTGTTTTGCTTTATTTAAACTGATTACTTGACGGCTCTTAGATCCTGAAATTTTCACTTTATCTTTTTTTACGATTTTACCGGTAAATGCATTAATATCGATCTTATACTCGTATTTACCTTTGAGAATTACAATTTTATATACGCAACCTTGTAAATCTAATTCGGCTTTTTGAATTTTACCATTTATCAATTTTAACGAGATTTTCTTTGCTTTTGCAATACCAATCATTTTATTACCTATGGAATCATCTGAAGAATATTTCGTTGACTTTTCTAGTAGTTCGCCTGTTTTAGCGTCCAACTTCAAGTCATACCTCGCTTGTTTACTTTTCACATCTACTTCATATATAGGACCGTTTTTTTCATCTAGTTCAACTTTATATACCTGCCCTTTTACATAATTCAATGCTCTTTTCGAGATTTCATTAGGAGATAAAATATTTCCTTTTCCATTATTTTGGGCAGCAACTGCCACAACTCCTGAAACACCAAGACATCCTGTAATGGCTAATGCAATCAAAGCCTTTTTCATTGTTTCGCCTCCTTTTTTTCAATAATGTACCTTATAAAAATGAAAATACTAAAAGAAAAACATTACATTTAATGAGATAGCAAAGGGTTTGTAATGGACATTATTTTTCCTGATACGGCGTGAATTTGGAATGTTTCTACTTGATTGTTTTTTGCAATTTCCACCAAATAATATCCTCCATTACTAGTTTCAAAATAAGTCGTATTTTGAATCGTACCATTCAATTTTTTCTTAGCAATTTTTCCAGCTTCTTTTTTACTAATTACTGTATGATCTGCTTTTGCATCTACATGAGTTTCAGAAAGAATATCTCCAGTAGTTGCATCAACAATGATATTCAATTTTTTATTTTGCTCCGTAACTTGTATTTGATAGACCGGTGTATCTTGTTCTGTATTTAAAAGTACACGTGAAATTTCCCCCTGATAATTTCTCTTAATAATCGTTTGCAATTCTTTCTTTGAAAGTAGATTTCCTTTTTCTATTCCTGCCAAATCAATTCTTTTCATTTGCGAAATTTCACCGTCTTTTGCCTCTACTACAATATGATAAACTGCACCATTCTTTGAAAGCTCCATGTCATACTGACTGCCATTATTTTTGAAGGTTGTAATTTCTCCTCCATACATTGTTTCGATATTTCCATACACTTCTACAGTTGTTTTGTAATTTGCATTTGACATATGATTCCACATAAAAAACACAATGAAAACAGCGATAGATATCAATATTATGAATGTTAGAAGAGTTCTATTTTTAAGTTTCCCCATGTTGTTGTTCCTCTTCTAACTTATTAAATGTCAATATCATCGTTGTACCGACTCCAACTGTACTTTCTACAGATAAATCGATATTCAATTGTGCTGCAATCTCTGTAGCAATTGCGAGACCAAGTCCTGTACCTCCTGTTTTGCGATTTCGATCTTGACTCACTCTATAAAAGCGCTCAAAAAGGTGAGGAATATGCTCTGCTGCAATTCCTTCTCCACTATCTTGTATTTTTATGACAAGCGGATTTCCAGATAAATACACATGGATATCTTCATCACTATAACGCCGAGCGTTTTCTAGAAAAATAAAGAGCAACTGCTTTATCTTTTGTTCATCTGTAGTAAGGAATATAGGGACATTTCCATGTAAGAAAAAACTTCTATTATACGCTTGATGCATTTGATTTAAAGTTTTGTCTAATAAATTATGGATATCTACTCTATCATTTTGCACGGGTATGCGTTCTTTATTTTTGGCTAACTCTAGCATCTGTTGAATCATTTCAGACATTCGAATGGATTCACTTAAAATAGCTTCTACAGATTCTTCAGCTACTTCCTGATTATTAAAACCTCGACGTTTTAATAATCTTGCATAACTTTCAATGACCGTTAATGGCGTTTTTAACTCATGCGAAGCATTCGATACAAATTGCTCTTGCTTACGATAATTTTGTTCAAGCTGTGACATCATATCGTTGAAGGTTTGACTCATTTCCCCTAATTCATCCTTCCCTTGCTTACTTACATCAATTTTTTCAAAGGTTCCTGATTTGCTGCTTCGTTGCATCGTTGCTGTGAGACGTTGAATTGGTCTAAGAACGATTTCAGCAAGTGTCATACTAGACAACAATACAAGAATAGCTGCTAGTACGGTCATTCCACTTAATACAAGTTTTAATAATGATAAGGTACCGGCAACACTTTTCATGGATTGCATCATTTGCACATATGCAACTGAGCCATCTTTCCAAATAACAGGTATCTGAAAAGATAATATCGTCATACCTTTGTATGTTTCTACTTGATACCGCTTATCTTGTATCTTTGGTTTATAGTTTTCAATACCTTCCATCGACTGTACAGCTACTAGCGGTTTTCCATTATGATTAACAATCCGAATCGCACCACTGGAAGGAATATATGCTCGTAAAATAGTGGCAGGATCATTAATGGTACTCGTTTGGCTAATAGATGTTACAAGTTCTTGCGATTCATCTAATAGTTTTTGATATTCTGTATCATAGGCCATCTTTTCATATAAAAAATAGATGCCAATTGTCGTCAATGCCAAAATAAGGAGCATCAGTATTGTTGAGAAGATGTGAATTTTCGTTTTAAGTTTCATGTGTTTGTTCCTTTAATACATAGCCTACCCCTCGCACTGTTTGGATTAGCGGGTTATTACTTCCTTTATCTATTTTCTTGCGGACATATCGAATATAAACATCGACAACATTGGTATCTCCGTAATAATCATATCCCCACACTCTATCTAAAATCTGTTCACGTGTTAACACTTGTTTAGGATGCTTCAGTAAATATAACAAAAGCTCAAATTCACGTGGTGTTAGATCAATTGATAAACCATCTTTCATAACTTCACGTGTTTTTTCATGCATCGAGAGTCCAGCATATTTATGGAAAAATGGATTTTTTTCTTCGTCGTTTGTAACTTTTTCTTGATTTTTCTTATGTAATCTTAATGCTACACGGATTCGAGCAAGCAATTCTTCAATTTCAAAAGGTTTTGTAATATAATCATTTGCTCCAAGATCTAGCCCTGACACTTTATCCTCTAGTTCATCCTTTGCCGTTAACATGAGCACAGGCGTTGAAAATTCTGTAGCTCGAATTCTTTTTAACACTTCTATTCCACTCATAACAGGCATCATGACATCTAATAAGATCAAATCCCACTGTTGTTCGCGATATAATATAAGTCCATCTGATCCTGTATAAGCAATCCCAGTTTCGTAACCTTCAAACTCAAGTTCTAACTGCAATACGCGTGCAATCTTTTCTTCATCTTCAATAATTAAAATTCGCTCTGCCAAATCTTAATCACCCGCCCCTTTAACTTTTATCTAATATCTAACAGGCAATAATCTCCCATTTTTAATCTTTTTCCTTTATCGTACCATGTCTTTATGAGAATATGCTGAGAGGAAATAGTTGGAATCTCTTTAACGACCAGAACTTATTTAATCATGCAAAGATGAGAGAAAACATAAACGTTAAGTTACATTCCATTAATTTCATAAATATGGTATAATATAGAAAAGTTCGTTTTAGGAGGCGAATATGATATTTATTAATGTTGTAGTGAGTGTTCTTATTGGGACAGTTTTTATTCTTTGTGGACTTTTATTGTTTTATAAACCACCAAAGGATATTAATGCACTATTTGGCTATCGAACTAAACGATCTATGAAAAGCATATTTCTATGGACAGAAGGCAATAAATACAGCGCCAAATTACTAATTCGATATGGCATATCAATCATGTTCTTGGGTATTATTATAAGCTTTGTTATTACAAGGGGTGAGTATGCCCTCCTTATAATTATTGGCCTAATGATACTAGCATCAATCTTTTTGATATTAACTGTGGAAAAGAGACTAAAAAAATTGGATAATCTGAACCCCTTAAGTTGGACAAATAAAATCTAACTTAAAGGGTTTTTGTATTGGTTAAATTTTCAAGTGAGCTTAGAAAACGAGTTGTTCAAGAATAGTTGCCTGGAGTGAGTTCTACTACTTTATGTAAGCAATATAAAGTTACTTCTAAACCAACTGTTCTTGATTGGGTTCATAGATATCAAAAATTTGGTGTGGATGCTTTTCAGATAAGAAGTCCAAAGTTTATGTACGATGGAAGTTCTAAAGTGAAAGTATTAGAATGGAGGCATAAGAATAGAGCTTCTCTAACCGAAACGGCGCTACATTTTGATATTTCTAATACTGGTACAATTTCTGACTGGCAAAAAAAGTTCGATGAAGGTGGCATAGAGGCTCTGTATAAACGGAGAGGGCGACCAAAACAGATGCTCCAAAATCCAAAGGAAAACAAACACACGAAGACGATAGAATTAAGTGAATTAGAACGGCTAAAAGAAGAAAATAAACTCTTAAAGATTGAGAATGAATACTTAAAAAAACTCGATGCCGTAATTCAAGTTTATATTCAGGAGAAGTTCTCTCTTTCAATATAGATTTACATCCCACAGTTGCATTCGCGATAAAGCCATTAAAAGAAGCATTAAACAAACTTCCTAAACGGTCTTATCGGACAACTATGCATACTGATCAAGGATTCCAGTATCAACATCCACAATGGGTTCGAGAATTAAAAGCACAAAATGTTTTTCAAAGTATGTCGCGCAAGGCAACCTGTTTAGATAACGCAGCAATGGAAAGCTTCTTCCATATCTTAAAATGCGAAACAGTTTACACTCATCATTACGAAACATATGATGAAGTTAAAATAGCAGTTACAGAGTGGATTCATTATTACAACAATCAAAGAATAAAAGAAAAACTCGGTGGCAAGAGCCCTGTTCAATACAGGATTCTCACCACCGAGAAAGTCGCCTAATATTCAATTGAATATAATGTCCAACTTTTTGGGGTAACATCATTTAAGGCATCTTTTATATTACATAAATACGATAATAGCAAGTACGATTGCTAATACTATACGATAAATAGCAAATGGAACTAACTTTACTCTTGAAACTAATTTTAAGAAGAACTTAATTGAAATAAGTGCAAACACAAATGCGCTGATAAAGCCAGCTACATAGAAGCCCATATCACCGAAGTTGATTTCGTTCCAGTGTTTAAGAAGTGATAATCCACTAGCACCTGCCATAATTGGAACAGCCATGATAAATGTGAAATCAGATGCTGTACGGTGGTCTAAACCAAGTAATACCCCTCCTGAAATTGTAGCACCTGAACGCGAAAAACCTGGCCATAGTGATAAGCATTGGATTATACCAATTTTAAAGGCTTGTGCATATGATAAATCATCTAATGATGTAACTTTCGGTCTCTGTGGTCCGAATTTATCTGCAATAATCATAAATATTGCACCAAAGAAAAGACTAAAGATAACTGGTTTAATACCAAATAAATGACTATCGATAAAATTCTCTAATAATACCCCTAATACCCCTGCTGGAATCACGCCTATAATAACATGTAATAAATTAAATCGATGATGTGGTCTTTGCCCTTCTATTTTATATAAACCAACAAGGCTTAGCATTCGTTTCCACATGACCACAACAACAGCCAAGATAGAACCTAACTGAATAACAATTTTAAATGTGTTCGCAGAAGATTCTCCTAAAAAATCTTGTGTTTTCAGCCACATGTCATCGACTATAATCATATGACCCGTAGATGAAACCGGAGCAAACTCTGTCATACCCTCTACAAATCCCAAAATAATGGATTTTAACAACTCTAAAAAGTCCATAGTATCTCCTTATTCTTTTTTATTTACGAATGATGTTTACTACCATTCATTTCTAGTAAAACTATCATAACATACAAGAAGAAGAAGCAAGTTTAAAGTTTTATTAAATTAATCCGTAAGTTCAACATCAACTACCCACATTTCACTTCGACTATTTGTGCGAATTGGTGGTCCCCAAAAACCAAAGCCTGACGAAACAAGTATATGTGTCGTCTTTTTCAATAGATAACCATAGTCTAATTCAAAAACTCTTTTCGTAATCCATTGATTTGGCCACATTTGACCTAAATGGGTATGCCCAGAGAGATGTACATCAACACCTAGTTCAACTGGCGTTTGTAAGTCTGACGGGGTATGGTCCATAACAATCCATGGTAATTGAGGATTAACCATAGTAGATAATTGTTGTAGAGATTTGCGACTTTTATTTGTTTTATCTTCTCTTCCCGTTACATAAAACAAATCCTCTACACAAATTGTTTCGTCTCGCAAAATCGTTACCCCAGATTTTTTCATCTCATCTACAAAAATAGGAATTTGCCCTCCATAGTATTCATGGTTTCCTAGTACGCCATAAACACCATATGTAGAAGTCAATTTCTTCACAACTTCATCCATGTCATACACTTTATACCAATACGGATGATCGTCCACAATATCACCTACCAGAAATACAAAATCTGGTTTTGCAGCATTTGAACGTGTTACGAATTTTTCCAGAAGCTTTTTATTGGACAATATACCAAGATGAAAATCAGAAGCAATGACCATTCGAAAGTTTCGGCTCTTTTGCTTTTGCTTTTTTACTTGTATTGTTTTCGTATGAACAATTGGCGAATAGGCCATATATGAACCAAATCCAACAATTACCATAAAGAGGAACAAAATAATATATCCTACCCATAACATATGTAATGAAGGAACAAGCCATAACAACAAGTTTGCGATTGGGAATAATAGTAGACCGTACTCCATTAGAATCATCCAATAGCAACTGACAACTTTCGTTATTCGAAAACGTTCATTGAAATTACTAATAACAATGCTATAAGCAAAGTACAACCATATAATTGAAAAAACAATTGGCATCTTCACATGAAAAGCTACTTCTAACCAATGGTAAATATTCCACCCAAGATAATAGACAATGGCATTATATAAAACAAAATACAATAATCCTACTATTACTTTTTTACTCATTATTGTCGTTCCCCTTTTTGAATTCTATATTCAAACTTTCCGTGTAAACATTTTACATATAATACACCATTTAATCCAATTAACATCTAGTCTTAGCTTGTCTCAGCCTCTAGCCCTAGACGAAAATCCACTTCCAGCCCGTTTGGACAAACCTAATTTCTGCGTATCATAAAGGTACAAACGAAAGGAGGAAATACCAATGAAGAAATTTGGCTTATTCATCATCGGTGTCATCGCTGGTATTACAATTTTATGTTCTTTAGGAGCTTTATCAGGTCTTGCTATTTCAGCAGCTATTTTATTTGCAGGAATCCACTTTTATCTAAAAAGTAATTCTACTTTTTCAAAAATTATTTGGGTACTTGTTGCCATTGCAGGATTATTATCAACTACAGCAAATATCCCAGGCTTTATTGGCTTAGCTGCAATCGCAATTTTATGGTATATCTTCCGCAAATGGAATGGTTCAGAAAAAAGTAATTCTTTCTTCGCTCCAAAAAAGGACGACCCATTCACAAATTTTGAAAATCAATGGAATGAACTAACAAAATAACAGGGGGTACTAATCATGGTCAATTTATTTCAACGATTAAAATACACAATTGAAGCGGATCTTCATCATCTATTCGATAAGAAAGAAGAAAAAAATCCAATCTCGATGTTAAATCAATACATTCGCGAAGCAGAAAAACAAACAGAAGAAACAGGCAAATGGTTAGAAAGACAAGGAACACTTAAACAAAAGCTTGAGAAAGAACTTGAAGAAACTATGGAAATGCAAAACAAACGTTCAAAACAATTAGATCTTGCAAAATTAAGCGGTGAACAAGATTTAATCGATTTTGCAGAACATGAAATCCTAACATATGAACAACGTAGCATTGTTTTAAAAAATAGTATCGACAAGACTACTGAAGAACTATTTGGACTTGAACGTAAATACGAAGAAATGAAACACAAGATAAAAGATATGAAAGTTCGTCAATTGCAACTTATGGGAAAAGAGAATGTTGTCCGCGCACATAACCAAATGGATCACGTACTTCATCCAGAATCTACAGGTACTATTATCGACAGACTAGATACATTTGAAACAATGGAAAATTATATCGAACGTCTAGGACAAAAAATTGACCATCAACATGAAGTAACTTCTATGGAAGAAAGATTAGCACTACTTGAAAAACGAGCAACGAAAAAAGAGACTCCAGAATTACTGCAATAACTAGACTTCCACAGGATGTTCGTTATACTAAAAAAGAGGAGGTATCCCTTCTCTTTTTTTGCTTTTATGTTTTATAGAGGGAGGCCACCAATGACTCATTTTTCTACAAACAAATTGACGATGCTTGCGATTACTACTTTCTTGCTTATTTTTATAGAAGAAACATTTTTTGAAAATGGGAGTATCATGTTTGCGATTCTCGGTGCTTTTTTCATTTATATTAGCATGCGTAAAAGACGAAGATGGCTTTTTTGGGGCGGTGTTTTTTGTATAATAATTGCACTAATGTCCATGTGGAGTTTACGAATCATCGTAGTAGCTACTTTAATTTATGTGTTATGGCAAATGAAGAAAGGCGATCCGATTCAAATTTCATTTGCAAAACAAGTATCCAAGCAAGCAATTGATCAACCTATTAAAAATAAATTTTTCTCATTTCAAAGCACACCATTGCAATCTTATGAATGGCAAGATGTACATATTCAAAGCTTTGTCGGTGACTTGTATATTGATACAACACAAACTGTATTACCAAAGGGCACTTCACTTATCGCTATCCGCCAAGGATTTGGAAAAGTTCGGATTATCGTTCCTTATGAAGTACCTGTACGTCTTCATTACAATACATTTGTTGGTGATGCAACATGCTTTGGTACTAGCTACCCGCGTGTTTGGCATGATACCATTACACTCCGTGATGGCTATGAACATATTGAAGAAGCAAGTACCGAACTAATTATTACCGTATCAACATTTTTCGGAGATGTTGAGGTGATTCGCCAATGACAAAATTTTTGACGCGAATGATTAGCTTATTCTTCTTCGAAATTGCCATTTTAGTGACGATTTTCTTTATTCTTTTCGGCCCAAAGTTAGGTAATTGGGAATTTCTATGGACGACACATTATTGGGATTTACCTATCATTATTTTATTTATTGCATTACTTTTTATTTTCAGCATTTGTATTGCGTCTTGGAGCATGCTATTGGCACATCAGAAGGATCAACAATTCGAGCAAGCTTTGCAAAATGTAATAAAAAGTGACAATATTCCACATGAAACATTTGGTGTAAATACTAGTTTACAAAAATCATTAAATGACACAAAAGAATTAATCAGTACTCAACGCAAAAGTCTGCAAAAACTAACGAATGATAAAGCGGTCAATCAAGACCAAATCATTCAAGAACGTATAATTCAGGAAAGGCAACGTCTAGCAAGAGAACTTCATGATTCTGTCTCACAACAACTATTCGCTGCTTCTATGTTGCTTTCAACAGTTAACGAAACAGCAGCTGAGGATTTACCTAATCATACGAAGAATACGCTCCTACAAACGGAACAAATTGTTCAACAAGCACAGCTGGAGATGCGAGCCCTTTTACTTCACCTTCGCCCCGTCGCATTAAAAAATAAATCATTGACTCAAGGTTTGGAAGATCTATTAGTTGAATTACAGCAAAAGGTATCCTTTAAAATTAAGTACCGCTTAGAAGATGTACACCTGTCAAAAGGTGCTGAGGATCATTTATTCCGAATCGCTCAAGAAACCTTATCCAATACATTAAGACACGCAAAAGCAACTGAACTAGAATTACTACTAGTTGAACGAAATAAACGCGTCATTTTCCGGGTACATGATAATGGTGTTGGATTTAAAACAGTTGATGAAAAAGCAGGTTCCTATGGTTTACACAATATAGAAGAACGTGCAGTCGAAATAGGCGGAACATGTAAAATCGTATCTGTCCCATCACAAGGCACAGTCGTTGAAATACAAATTCCAGTAGAAAAGGAGATGTTAAAGAATGATTCGGATTCTATTAGCTGATGATCATGAAATGGTACGTATTGGCGTTTCGGCCTACTTACAGGCACAATCTGACATGGAGGTTGTTGCAGAAGCTGCAAATGGCAGGGAAGCTGTCGACCTAGCACTAGAACATCGCCCTGATATCATTTTAATGGATATGGTTATGCCAATTATGACCGGAGCTGAAGCAACAGAAGCAATTATCAAACAATGGTCAGAAGCTAAAATAATGATTGTTACAAGTTTTTTAGACGATGACAAAGTTTATCCCGCTTTAGAAGCTGGAGCAATCAGCTATCTACTAAAAACAACGAATGCCAAGCAAATTGCTGAAGCCATTCGTAGTACCTGTGATGGTCAACCTATTTTAGAACCAGAGGTAACAAATAAAATGATGCAACGAATGCGACACAAGGATAGACCACTTCATGAAGATTTAACAGAACGTGAACATGAAGTCCTTTTACTAATGGCTCAAGGAAAAACCAATCAAGACATTGCGGACGAACTATTTATCGCTTTAAAAACTGTCAAAACACATGTAAGTAATATTCTCTCCAAACTAGAAGTACAAGATCGTACACAAGCAGTTGTTTATGCATTTAACCATCAACTCGTTCCAATTAAATAGTTTGAAGCCACTCAAAATGAGTGGTTTTTTCCAAATTATTTCCTTTTTATAATAAAAATTTCGCAAATTTGTAAATAGTTTGAGGAAAATGCACCTTTCTACCGATTCAAATTCCTTTAAAATCATGTAATAATTCTAAAAATAGTACAAAAGTTGAAAGGATTATTATGCAAAATATTGGGAATATTATAAAATCCGAACGCATTAAACAACATATAACTCAAAAAGCATTAGCCCAAGATATTTGTTCTACTTCTTATTTAAGTAAAATTGAAAGTGGCAAGCAAATTCCACTAGATGAAGTAAAAAATGCACTTCTTAAACGATTACGTATTAATTTAGACTATTACATAGACGTAGATGAAGAACAGTTTATGGAAGATAGCTATAAAGTCATTAAAAAAGTTCTTTTAAAAAATGATCCATCCCTAACGAAAGAAACAATAGAATATTATAAATCGATGAATCTAGAGTTTAGTAATGTAGAAAATTTCTATACATTTAACATACGACTACTCCGGTTGTTCCTAATGACGGATGAACCTTTGGATAAAATCACTACCCTTCTAAATGCGTTGACTACTATGGAAGAAAATTTAAATGATCACCAAAAATTCTTCTATTACACTAACTGTTATTTGTATTGTTTGCGTTCTAACAAATACAAAACAGGATTATCTTTTCTCGAAAAAGCTGGGATATTAATGCCAAATATTCAGCTTACTAAATGGGAAAGAGCAGAGTATTACTTCATGTTAAGCTCGGTATATCATAAACTATACCGAACATTAAATGCGATTGAGTATGCACAACAAGCAATGAAACTCTATACAGAATTAAATTATCATCAACAAATGGTCAACTGTTATATAAGATTAGGTCTATCTCATATACAAAATGGTCATTATAATTGTGCACTCGAAATCTTCGACAATTGCTATAATGTGTGCAATAAATACAATTTAGAAGAAAATTACGGTATTATATTCCAAAATTTGGGATATATTTATGCTTTAGAAGGAGATTCCAGAGGAGCTATTTCTTATTACAGAAAAAGTTTAGCTGTCAAAAAGGAGCCTATACGTATTCTTATAACAATCCATTCTATGGTCAAAGAATATTCAAAGTTAAATAATGCGACAAGCGTAGAGACATGGTGCAAAAAAGGATTACAGCTGATAGATGATCACCCTATTGAAGAAACAGCAAAAGAATTTGTTTATCATTTTAATATTTATAAAATAATTCATCACCTAAGTGATTTTGATGAGGGTTTTATTGCAAGTGCTATCAATTTTTTTCAACAAACACAAGATTACAAAAATGTTTATAAATATACTACTTTACTTGGCAATTTATTATGTGAACAAAATGAATATAAAAAAGCATCACACTATTTCCAAAGAGCAACCGAGGCAATGTATGCCATGCATAATATTAAAGTCTGGGAAGACTTATCTTAATATACTGACAAAAAAAGGACATATTACAAAAAAGAATTCGCTTGCTTTCCCGTAGGAATGTCGCGAATTCTTTTTGATTAAATATCTTATTCAGATTATCAATTTCAGTCCATTTTTATAGGTTTAATCCTTTTAGGATAGCTCCTATTTTTTCGTTTTAAACGATAGGAACATTGACAGTTACTTTAAATAAATCTCCATCTACAGTAATATCCATTTTACCTTCATGTAAATCTACAATAGATTGTGAAATGGCTAAACCAAGTCCAGATCCGTCTGTATGACGTGATGTATCTGCGCGTTTAAAGCGTTCATATAACTCCTCTACATTTTGATCTCCTAGCTCATATTTCGTAATGTTTTTGATCACAAACTGTGCTTGTTGATCTACTTTATCCAATGAAATATAGACTCGCGTACCTTCTAAAGTGTATTTCAAAGCATTAATAATAAGATTATCTAACACACGCCACCATTTTTGTCCGTCAACATATGCCATTAGTGGTTCATCTGTTATATGGATACGGAAATCCATTGCTGCTTTTTCCATATCTTCTTCATGTTCTCCAAGAGCTTGCTTCAATAGCTGATTCAAATTTACTTTTTGCTTTTGCAATTCTATGTTGCCGGAAGCCATTTTTGATACCTCAAACAAGTCCTCGATGAGCGTTTTTAAGCGTTGAGATTTTTTATCTAGAATCGACACATAGCTATTACGCTCATCCTCGGTTAAATCGGGATTTTTCAATAGATCCGTATACGTAATAATTGAAGTAAGTGGTGTTCTTAAATCATGGCTTACATTTGTGATTAACTCTGTTTTTAGCCGCTCACTTTTCGCCTGCTCTGTTAAAGAAGTACTCACCCCTTCACGTAATCGATTTAAATTAGCTGCATGCTTAGCAAAAACGGATTTACCACGCACTTCGATCTCACTGTTTAAACGTCCTTCCGCCATATCGTCTGTTTGTTTCATGATTTTATTTAAATAGCTCATACGACGTAAGAAAATAACCATTGCAGGTAAAGCAATTGAAAAGAATAACACGGTATAGAGCGGCCCCAATCCATTTGCGAACATTACCCCGACAATCCCAACTCCTGCTAAAAAGACAATAACTAAGAGTGCAACAGATTGTAATCCAACTCTCATGGATAAAAATAGATTTAAATCCTGTGCAACATGTAGACTAAGGGATTTTTTATAAGCTCTTAACCGTTTTTCTTCTGCATCCAGATCTTCTATCATTAGAAGTAACTGCATCACCGCAAACCATACGAGAAGATAGAGAATAGGAATAGCTACGACCAATACTGCTATAAACGAATGATCGATAAAGCTTGTAAAAGATAGATGATCTGACAACACCATTAAGTCAATAATGACACCATATCCAGTGATAAATAAGCAAAATGCTCGTACATCAATTGGCCATTTTCGAATAGTACATAGTAAAAAGTTTTCCTTGTTCATTTCCATTTTAAATGGTCTGATGAAGAATAACATAATGATGGACAGTAAACTTAATATCCAGATAACAACTAATAGTCTTTGATGGAATTTAAAATTCTTATATTCTTGGTAAAAAGCTGAATTTAAAAACTCTGTTTTTGAAACACGAATTTCACCTTTATATTGATGTGTAGAATTATGGGTTGCTTCTGTTATATCGTATGACCTATCATCTTCCGCTGCATTCCAATTTGATACAACATCGACGTTGTTAATAGTAGAAGTATTTAAAACATGTTGGCTATTATATTTGTGAGTATAAACAGCTGTATCATTTAGGTATCCTTCTGTAAAGGTTTTACCTGTTGACATATCTGTTAATTGATAAGCAAAGTAACTGTAGTCATTTAAAAAACTTTGTTTCCGATTTTCTAATTCATTTACATACTTGTCGATTTCTTGCTCTTTAATTTTTATAATTTTATCTCGTACATAGTCGTCATCTTCAAAATTCTTTGTAATATCTTTTATCTTTTTATCTCGTTCTGATGTGAGAGCTTTTTCAACTGTAGTTGCTTTTGAACTTTTGGCATCAGTAATTTTATCTTGATATTGATTATTGATACTGGCAATTTGCTCACTTAGGCTACCATTATAATTTCGATATTCCTCTATTTCTTGGTCCGTCACCTTTATATCCTTTTTCGCCTCACTAGCATCTAATGGATTTAAAACAAGTGAACCTAGTTGATCTGTGAAATTTTGGTATTCTGATTGAAATGTATCTGACTCAAAAAAATTTTTTGCAAAATATTGACTGCCATGCTCTAAAAGGGTAAAACCTCCAATCAGAATCATACAGATAAGAGAAAGCAAAACAGTGTTTTTGGATTTTCTCATGTTACACTCCCCCAATTGCACGAGTTAGTTGTGCAAATTTCTTCGCAAAACTAAAATCCATCATATGGAATATAAAGGTTAAGCAGTACAGTAAACTACAGAATGCTATAATAAGTGCGCTGATTGACCAAATGGTTGTACTATGCTTTTTCAATTTTGTAGCCAATACCCCACACCACCTTTAAGTATCTTGGATTCTTTGGATCCACTTCGATTTTTTCTCTAATTTTTCGAATATGTACTGCAACAATATTGTCGGCATTGTAGGCGGGCTCATTCCATACACGTTCGTAAATTTCTGAAATAGAGAAAACTCGTCCTACATTTGTGAGTAAAAGTTCTGTAATGTTATATTCGATTTTCGTTAACTTAATTGGCTCGCCGTCTAGCAATAGTTCTTTTGCATCTGTGTCTAGTGACAGACCACCTACTGTTACCTTTCCTTGTTGCTCATTGTAGGTTCCAAGTTTCACATAACGGCGTAATTGCGATTTCACCCTAGCCATTAATTCTAAAGGATGGAATGGCTTTGTTACATAGTCATCTGCCCCAACCGATAAACCATGAATTTTATCTGAATCCTCTACTTTGGCGCTAAGCATAATAATTGGGATATTACGTTCTGCTCGAATTTTAAACGTCGTTTGGATCCCATCTAATTCTGGCATCATAATATCTAAAATAATTAAATGTATTTCATGCTCCAGTAATTGTTCGAGAGCTTCCACACCATTTGCTGCTTTTAAGACGTTGTACCCTTCGTTTTTCAAATAAATTTCAATGCCATCTCGAATATCTTGGTCATCATCTGTTACTAAAATGGTATATGGTGCCATTTGTCACACCTCATTTCTTTGTTTTCTTATAGTCATCATTTTACAGACCAAATCTTAAAAAGAAGTGATGATAAAAATGAAGAAATTCTTAAGATTTTTATATCAATATTCATATTTTACAGGAATACACAAATCTTTTCAGGAAGTTATCCACAAAAAAACTGTTTTAAAAGCCAACATTGACTCCTAAAACAGTTTATCCACAAAGTTATTCAACGCTAGCCTCTATTTGTGGAATACTTTTCGTTCGTCCTCCAAATGTAATCACAATTATTCCACCAAGTAACATCGCTACACCAATCCAGGATGCAACGCTCAAATATTCACCTACTAAGAAAACACCTAGCAATGCAGCAGTTAACGGCTCGGCTAGAGATAATGTTACAGCAGATGATGAGAGAATCTTTTGTAATCCTGTTTGGAATAAAATATACGCTATACTTGTTCCAAAAATACACATAAACAATAGTGGTGGCCAATTTGCACTCTCAGTGACCCAATCCACCCCCAAAATGAAGGCGATTGGTAATAATAATAATCCACACATTGAAAATGTCATTGCTACTGCAGGTAAAGCCGCTTCTTTGTCCATTAACGACTTACTCACATGTGTATAAGTCGCAAATGCGATTCCTGCACACAAAGCTAAACTAATGCCCAGTGGATTCACAGTTGTTTGTCCTTTATTCACAAAAACAAGTACACAACCTAAAATTGCTAATACGGTTGCTATTCCCCATGTACGAGTTGGTTTGTTTTTAAAGTAGAGCCATTCAATGAGCCCAGCAAATACTGGAGAACTACCAATGGTTACTACTGTGCCAATTGCCACCCCTGTCAAACGAACAGATGTAAAAAATAACGGCTGAAAAAGTGCCATAGAAAGTGCTGCATAAAATGTATATTTCCAAGGCCAGTGGCGAAATTGGATTTTCTTCATCGCTATTGCAATGATCAGCAATACACCTCCACCAATTCCCGAACGCATTGCCGCCACAGTTAAAGGCTGTATACCATCTGTTAAAAAGGTCTGTGTTGTACCAACTGTTCCCCATAGAGTAGCTGCTAACAACACGAGAACATATGGCAAAAGATTCATCATTCTCCCCCTTGCTTATTTCGATCGTAAAGACGGATGCCCTTTTTTGTAAAATATTTCATTATCATCATGAAAATATATCATAAATTCTGAAAGTTGAGGATAGTCTTTTCTTCTATTATAATGAGGCAAAAGGGGGCCTTACGCTATGTACAAAACCGTTGCAGATACAGCAAAGGACATCTCTATGCCAGAATATCAAGTGATGCGTTATGTTTTAGAAGGCCGCATTCGTGCAGTTCATGACGGTGAACAATTTTTAATTAGTAGTGATCAATTCGATCGATACCACGAGCAGCTTGAAAGAATAAAAGAAGAAATTGAAATATGGAAAAACACACCCATTCCCGAAGATATTGATATTAAAGATGAAGACTAATACAAATATGGGGCTTCTATAAGTAACCAATGTTATTTATAGAAGCCCCTACTTTATTTATAAGTATACTTTTCAACTATTAAGTAGTTTAAAAACTCTTTTCACTTATGTTTTTGAAAGGCTATTAGCAGTAGCTTTCTTTATTTTAAAACCTATAAAACGAGCGATTGAAGCATTAAATTGATACTGTTACAGGTGCTTTTACTAGCATATCTGCATAGTCTTCCACCATTACACTTGCAGTTGGGAACATGCCTGCTCCTGGACCAACTAATGTAAGTGTACCGATGTAATTAGTATCTAATGCTACAGCGTTGTTTACACCTTCAATCGAATACAATGGATGTTCTGAGCCAATTAATTGTGGACCAACTGTTGCAATGATTTTACCAGTAACTTCATCACGACGAACATCTGCTACATGTCGATAGCGTAAACCTTTTGCTTTCGCATCTTCCACTTGCTCAGCTGTGATTTCAGTGATGCCCACCACATCTACTTCATCCCAATTTGGTTGTTCTCCAAATGCCAATGCACTTAAAATCATTAGCTTGCGGAATGGGTCTTGGCCAGAGATATCATTATAAGGATCAGCTTCAGCATAACCTAAACGTTGCGCATCTTGTAACGCCTCATCAAATGGCATACCTTCGCTACGCATTTGAGTTAGGATATAGTTTGAAGTACCGTTTAGGATTCCTTGAATATGGCTTACTTCATTTACACGTAAGATGTTTTGCATTGTTTTTATTACCGGTACCCCACCAGCTACTGTAGCTTCGTATCCAACCTGTACGCCATATTTCTGCGCCTTTTCTTGTAATGCTAAACCATGTTTTGAGAACATCACTTTGTTGGCTGTAACAATGTTGATACCCTTTTCAATCGCTTGAGATAAGTATTTGAATGCAGGTTCTTCCCCGACAATCGCTTCAAAAACAACTTCTAAGTTTGGAATTGCTAAAATATCTTCGAACTTGTCTGTTAGTAATTCTTTTGGCGCATGTGGACGTGGCTTATTCACATTACTTACAAGAATTTTAGCGATTTCAATATCTACACCTAAAGTGCTCTTAAATTGCTTTCGCTTTTCATTGACAATACGATAAATGCCTTGGCCCACTGTGCCATAACCTAGAATTGCTACCTTCACTGTTGTCATATTCTCGCCCTCCAAAATTTTTTCTTTCCTATATTCAGAATTACGCAATCTCAATTTACTTTACGCATTCATGTACTTTTTTCATGACATTTACAGGTAATCCTGCTCACCTTTTAAAATTCTAAATTATTGAACTTATTGATGATTTTAGACTACCTACAGACAGATTACAAGGAAAATCTTTCTGAGAAGGACAATTGTTTTTTTAGAGAGGTCATGAAAATCGCTTACATCGTTGATTTGATGGAATCTTTAGATTGCCAAAAACACAAAAAAATTCCGTTACATTTAGAAAAGAAAAGAGTGAGCGCTATACATGCGTCACTCCTCCCTATTTTTTTATCTGAAAACTTTCTTATTTAATAGCTACAGACGTGTTTACTTTTGCAAATGCTGATTCTAATGCATCAATAATATCCTCTGCTGCTTCTAAGCCAATTGAAAGACGTACCAGTTCTTCTGGAACTCCAGCTTTTTCTAGTTCTTCTGCATTTAATTGTTGGTGTGTAGTAGATGCTGGGTGGATGATTAATGAACGAGCATCCCCTACATTTGCTACATGACAGAATAATTCAATATTATCGATCAACTGGCGACCTGCATCACGACCACCTTTGATACCAAATGTAAGTACTGAACCATAACCATTCTTTAAGTATTTATTTGCAAGGGGAGCAAATTCGCTATTTTCAAATCCATTGAAATGCACCCAATCAACTTGGTCATTTTCTTGAAGATATTCTGCTACTTTTCGTGCATTTTCGTTATGATATGGAACACGTAAGTGCAACGTTTCTAAACCTTGTAGTAATTGGAATGCTGCATCCGCACTAAGCGTTGGACCGAAGTCACGTAATAATTGGACACGTAAACGAGTTGCAAACGCTGCATCTGCAGTATCAATGCCATAACGTAATCCGTGATAAGATGCATCTGGTTCTGTATAATCAGGGAATTTACCGCGAGTCCAGTCAAATTTCCCAGCATCAACGACTACTCCAGCAATTGTTGTACCATGACCGCCAATCCATTTTGTTGCAGAATGTACGACGATATCTGCACCGAATTCAATTGGGTTGCATCCAACTGGTGAAGCAAATGTATTATCGATGATTAATGGAATTTCATGTTTGTGTGCAATTTCTGCTAATACTTCAATATCAACAATTGAAAGACTTGGGTTACCAATTGTTTCCGCATAAATAGCTTTGGTATTTTCTTGAATTGCTTCTTCAAATTCATTTGGATTTGTTTCATCAACAAATGTTGTTGTAATACCATAGCGAGGCAATGTATTTGCAAAAAGATTGTATGTTCCACCATAAATACTAGCTGCTGAAACAATATGGTCACCAGTACGTGCAATGTTCAAAATCGAAAATGCAATAGCTGCCATCCCTGAAGATAAAGCAACTGCTGCTGTCCCACCTTCAAGTAATGCAATACGCTTTTCAAAAACATCTACTGTTGGGTTCATAATACGAGAATAAATATTGCCAGGTTCTTCAAGTGCAAATAATTTTCGTGCATGTTCAGAATCATTAAATTTATATGCTGTTGTGCGATATACAGGTACTGTAATTGCCCCTGTTGTTGGATCTGGTGTTTGACCACCACGTACTGCTAAAGTCTCTTTACGTAATTCTGTCATTTTAATTCCTCCTAAAGGTTAAATGGTTAGATGGAAAACGGAGGTGTGCAAAAGGGTTTTTTATATAAAGAAAAACCCTTCTTCACGTAAGAAGAGGGTTAAATTAGCATTATCCTCCCCTTATCTTTCAGATCCGATTAGAATCTGTAGGAATTAGCACCGTAGCAAGTGTGTATACTTACTGGTTGCTGGGCATCGCAGGGCCTATCCCTCCGCCGCTCTTGATAAAGGTTATTTTATTCTGTTCCATCTTGTTGACGTAAGTATAGAAGATTCCTAGAATAAATGTCAATGCTTTTTTCTGAATCTTTAATTATTTTAACAAAAGAAAATATCTGTATTAATTATTATCTTATTTTAGCCAAACAGCGGAGAACTCCCTGTTGTTAGTCAACACAGTTTAAATATCCTCAGGTTTTCTACAATTTTATGGGTATCAGAGGTATTTAAAAGCAGTATTTTTTAGTAGTCACTTTCAATAAAATCCCGTATAGTGAAATTGATACCTATTTGAAAAGGAGCCTGACATTATGGTTAAAGAACTTTTACGTAGTCATACATCTGTTCGAAAATATACAGGTGAAAAAATCCCAAAAGAAATCGTGCGAGATTTAATCGAAACTGCACAAATGGCCGCAACATCTCATTTCATTCAAGCATATAGTGTCATTTGGGTTACAGATGAAGAAAAACAACAAAAACTTGGTGAGCTTTCAAATAATGCTTTCCAATTCCAAACTGCAGGCGCAGCATTTCTATTCTGCGTAGATTTCAAACGTCTACAAGTGGCAGGTAAAAAACAAGGTGTAGAAATTGTAGCTGATTCAGCAGAAAACGTCTTAGCAGGTGTTGTTGATGTTGCCCTATTTGCACAAAACTTTGTTATTGCAGCTGAAGCAGAGGGTTATGGTATTTGCTATATTGGCGGTGCTCGTAATAATCCAGAAGAAATTAGTAAATTATTTAATTTACCAGATTACGTCTTTCCATTATTTGCAATGACAATCGGTACACCAACAAAACGAAACGAAACAAAACCACGTCTTCCTTTAGATGCTGTGCTTCACGAAAATAGCTACGATGTAGAAAAATACAATCAGCTATTAGATGAATACGATGCGACATTGGAAGAATATTATGCAAGTCGTTCATCAAACAATAAAACGGCTAATTGGACGAAACAAATGGCTGACTTCTTAATCGAACAACGCCGTCCATTTATCAAAGAATTCTTAGCCAACAAAGGTTTTACTTGGAAATAATATAAATTGAAATGCTCCTGTTTGTTTTATTAGCCAACAGTTCCGGGGACTTCTCTTTTGCCTTACAGCCTTGGAGGTTATAAGAAAAGCTATGCTCGCATCTGGATAATTAAAATAGCCATCTACCAAAAAAGTAGACGGCTATTTCTTTAAACACAAGCTATTTTTCTTCAATCCCTTTAATCGTAATTTCTTTAACCGGCAAGAAGACATCGTTTGAATTTACATATTTCAATTCTACTTGATCTCCCTCTTTTAGGTACACTGCAAGAGGCGCTGTTTCGGAGCTGACGATAAAGTTTTCTTTATTGTCTAGTAAGAAAGAAATGGTTGTGTAATCGTTATTTTTCTCTTTATAGACACGTATGACTTTACCTTTAGCTGCTTTTTCTTCATTTGAAGAGCTGCCATTTAAAGAACTATTACCTGAACGATTAATAATTGTTTTATATTGTCTTAACGCTTCGTTTGGTGTTGCAGCAGAAACAGAAAGCTCAGGATTTGCTGCTGAAACGATTGAATAGTTTTGTAAGAAACCATTAGAATCAAGCACTGGTACTAACCAGCTTGCTTTACCATAGAAATTATAAATAATTGGCATAGAAGCTTGCCATTTTTTCTCGATGAATTTTTTCTCAATAATTTGAATTGCGCCTTGTGAATCCATATAAGCTTCATCTTTATTACCTGAATAGTAAGTAGCTTGACCTGTGCGAGCATTCGTCAATGAATAGCCCAGCATAGAATCTACGCCCTTTTTAGGACTTGTAAAATCTGTGAAGTAATACATTATGCCATTTTCATCAAATACAGGGCTGACATTTGCTTCTGTCCCTTCATCAGAAGGAAGTTTCACGTCTTTTTTACCGAACATACTATTCCAATAGCCGTGAACATATTTACCGAAATATTCATTTTGAAGGCTAACAGCTTCTGGAGAAATCGCACCATCGATAAATTCAGGCACATCTTTTAATGCGTAAGTTTTTGAAGCACCTGTTTTCGCATCAACCATGACAATCCCTTTTGGGTCAAAGCCATTACGCCCAGAGATAAACTTACCATAAGTACGAATATAGTATGGTTTTCCATCATCATTTACTTCTAATTGTGCATCACCATAGAAAATTTCTTTCGTATTCGCTAATCGCATGTGACGTTCAACATTGTTATTTAAATAAGCTGAAGTTGTATACACCATCGGAGATTTTACGAACTTTGGATTATCCGATGAATTTGTAGCACTCATCATCAAATAACCTGGTGATTCTTTCCCCTTCATCCATTTAAAGAAATCTGAGAATTCTACTGGTGCAATATAAACATATTCACCATTTACTTTTTGAATTTGTAAGCTACCTAACTCGTAGTAACTTGTATTTGGTACTTGGCTAAATGCCTTTTTCATTTTATTTCGTGCAAATTTAGGTGGAACGCTTGCAGGTGTTTTCGTGTCATCAAAAGCCTTGATTTCAATCTTTTTTGTCATCTCAGCAGATTGGTATTTTTGATTTGCATTAAAAAATGGCGTAGATAATAGATAAACGCCGAAAACTAAACTTGCTAGAGTTATGAATCCTTTAATCTTTCTTTCAATACCATTAGATAATAGTGCACCAATTAAAGCAATAACAAGGAGCTCTAGCCACAATTGAGACCAGTTTTGATCTATCTTTGTTACATAAAAGACAATTGCGGTAATAACAAAAATAAGTATGAACATTGCAATACCGAATTGCATTTTAAATTTTGTCTTAAAATCACCTTCAGGCGTTTTACTTGTAAACGGCACAATTAGAAATGTTGCTACAATTGCAACGATTGCCGACATGATAAAAGTCATTGTCATAGTTACTCATCCTTTCTCATATTAAGATACGAATGACTTCATAGAAAGTTTCATAGAATTTAGGTCATAAATGATTGATTCGAATAAATTTAGATATAAATGTATTAAAAAATTACTCAAAGGAAGTGTACATATGAAAAAGCTATATCTCATTGCACTCGTTATTTTCTTTTCCATTCTTTATATTTTCTTTATACCTGAACAACCTTTTTTATTAAAAATTTCGTTCAAAATTATTCCAATAATCTTGATGATTATTTTCGTCTATTTACAGCGTGATTCGAACAATCCAGCATTTTCAAAGTGGCTTCTTTTAGGGCTGTTCTTCTGCATGCTAGGAGATGCCACCATTCGCTGGTTTTTACTGGGCCTATCCTTCTTTTTAGTCGGTCATATCTGCTACATTGTCGCATTTTTCAAAGTGAAAATGAAAGCGATAAATCCCTATATTGCTATTTTTTTATTGACCTACGGTATGTTGATGGTCGCATGGATTGCAGGGAATATTTTTAGAACAGGTAATTATGTACTTGGTATAGCGGTCTGCTTTTATATTGCCGTTATCTTAACAATGGGATGGTCAGCTTTGCAAACGTATTCACACATTATTATTCTTGGTGCCTTTTCATTTATTTTCTCAGACTCCATCTTAGCTATTAATATGTTTATAACAGATATACCAATGTCAGATATTCTTATTATGACAAGTTACTATAGTGCACAACTTTTCTTTGCAATGAGCACGCTAAAATATTCCGTAGCTCGAAAGAAAGTGTTAGAATTATGACAATGCTTTAAATATAAGGAGGATTCACACAATGAAAGAAACAGTAATCGAACGATTAGTCAAATACACTAAAATTGATACTCAATCTAATGAAGCAAGCGAAACAACACCTTCTACTGAAAAACAATGGGATTTACTACATGTGTTAGAAACTGAATTAAAAGAAATCGGTATGGAAGAGATTGCAGTTGATGAAAATGGCTATTTATTTGCAACTTTGCCTGCAAACTCTGATAAGGAATTGCCAACAATCGGATTTTTAGCTCACGTTGATACAGCAACTGACTACACAGGTACAAATGTAAATCCACAGCGCCATGACAATTATGATGGTGGTGATATCCAATTAAATGCTGAAGTCGTATTATCACCAAAAAATTCACCAGAATTAGCTAACTACGTTGGTCAAACATTGATTACAACAGAAGGTACTACTTTACTTGGTGCAGATGACAAAGCAGGGATCGTAGAAATTATGACTGCTATGGAATATTTGATTAACCATCCTGAAGTAAAACACGGCAAAATCCGTGTAGCATTTACTCCAGATGAAGAAATCGGTCGTGGACCACATAAATTTGACGTGGAGCGTTTCCATGCAGATTATGCATACACAATGGATGGTGGCCCACTCGGTGAACTTCAATACGAAAGCTTTAACGCTGCAGGTGCTAAAGTAACAACTCGAGGTATTAGTGTTCACCCAGGTTCTGCAAAAGGTAAAATGGTGAATGCTATTACAATGGCAATCAAATTCCAAGAAATGATGCCAAAAACAGATGTTCCAGAATTGACAGAAGATCATGAAGGTTTCATCCACCTTATGAATTTCAATGGTGAAGTTGAAAACACATCTCTTTCTTACATTATTCGTGACCACGATCGTGAAGCTTTCGAAGCGAAGAAAGCATTAATGCTAGAAGCTGAAAAAGCAATTAAAGCGGAATTCGGTGAAAATGCAATTACTGTGGAAATTTCAGACCAATATTACAACATGGCAGAAAAAATTCTCCCTGTAAAAGAAATTGTTGACATTGCACAAAAGGCAATGGAAAACTTAGATATTACACCTTTAATTTTACCAATTCGTGGCGGCACAGATGGTTCTCAACTTTCATATATGGGACTTCCAACGCCTAATATCTTCGCTGGTGGCGAAAATATGCATGGTAAATATGAATATGTTTCAGCTGAAACAATGGTTAAAGCAACTGAAGTTATTATAGAAATCGTTCAATTGTTTGAGCAAAAAGCATAGTTGGTGAATCGATAGGCAGGTGACATTGTGAAAGAAATTGCACTTGGTGTTTTGGCATCATTATTTTTTGCAGTAACATTTATTTTAAATCACTCGATGGAGCTAGAAGGTGGAAGCTGGCTATGGAGTTCATCATTGCGCTATTTCTTCATGCTTCCCTTTTTACTTGTCATCGTCGCATCACGTAGAGGACTTACTGCCGTAGCAAAAGAGATAAAAACCCAACCAAAAGTTTGGCTTCTTTGGAGCTCTGTTGGCTTTGTGCTCTTTTATGCTCCCCTCACTTTTGCTGCTGCATACGGCCCAGGTTGGCTCGTATCAGGCACTTGGCAGTTTACAATTGTAGCAGGAGTATTACTTGCACCGTTCTTTGTTCAATATATTGATGGTAAAGTCATCCGGCAAAAAATACCGCTCGTTTCATTACTTATTTCGAGTATTATTTTAGTCGGCATTATTTTAATTCAAATCCCAAGTGTGAAAAACGTTTCCTTAGAAAGCTTACTATTTGGAATCTTCCCTGTAGTAATTGCTGCATTTGCGTATCCACTTGGAAACCGGAAAATGATGGATGTATGTAATGGTCGGCTAGATACTTTCCAACGTGTACTAGGAATGACTATCGCTTCTATGCCTGTTTGGATTGTCATCGCAATTTATGCACTTGCAACGGTTGGCCTTCCTTCAGTTAGTCAGATGATCCAATCATTAATTGTCGGCATTAGCTCTGGTGTCATTGCGACTGTGCTATTCTTCATCGCAACGGATCGCGTCCATAATGACCAAGGAAAACTGGCGGCTGTTGAAGCAACACAATCAACTGAAATCCTTTTCGTTATTGTTGGCGAAATGTTGCTACTGGATGTTCCACTGCCTAAGCCACTGGCACTCTTTGGTATAGCCACTATTATTGTCGGTATGTTACTACATAGCTATTACACCACGTTACTGAAGAAAAAAAGTAGTGTTGTTTTGAAAACTGAACAAAAGATAGAATAAAAGAATAATGGATAAAGAAGATGTCCTATAAGTCAGTGAAAGCTGATTTTCTGGGCATCTTTTATTATTATTATTTTGGACATAACAAAAAACGATAAGATTGATGAAATCTTATCGCCCAGTCTAGTCGAGCATTCCTAATCTTTTGAGGGGGGTTTAGGAATTTTTTTATTGCTAGCTAAATTTTGGAGAAAAGTAGCTAATTGAATCCTGCTCTACTTACATTTTTTAGAGGAGGTTTATTTCTCTATACGATAATGATAATCATTATCAATTGAAAAGTCAATACTTATCCTAAAGTATTTTTTGAAAATTACATAATTATTGTATAGTAATACTTAAGAGGTGATAATATGAGCTCTTTATCAAGAGATCAACTACAACAATTACAATCCTATAGTATCTATGTTGATGATTCAGCAAATACTGTATTTAACCTGCAACAACTACATAACGATGAGTTTTTACCTGATTTTTTAACGCTTATTAAAGCAATAAGTAAGGTAGAGTCCGATACAATTGCTTTATCGTATTTTACACGTCGTTATGGCATGTTTGTTGCTATGCAGTTTTATATGTTAACAATGTACGACGAAGTATGGGATGGTTCCTTTGGTAATCTGAAGTTTGGTGTTAAAGAGGAATTTGGAAACAAAGCATTATGCATGTTTACACATTCATTAGATTGGCAAATGATTGATGAAGACGAACGGGAAACTACATTTAAGAAAATATTAGAACAACAATGTAATGCAATTTTCTCTCAGTTGCGTAAAATTACTTCGGTTTCACCGAAAATGCTATGGGAAAATGTTTTTGGTTATATGTTATGGCATCTACATGTACTTCTTTCAAATCCAGGCACTTGCGAACAAGCACAAATCGATATTGCATTATTAGAAGATAACTCTTTATGGTCTTCGTTTGCAAAACACTCTTATTTTAAAGAATATACGGGTGGAGATCATCCTTCAAAACTCATCAATATACCTGTGCGCAAAACTTGCTGTTTCTCAAAGGACGTCCCTGGATGGATGCAGTGTGGCTTTTGTCCATTGAAATAGCTTAAGCTTTTTCAATTAAAACGTGTGTGTGATGGCCTAGAAAGAAAATAAAAGAATATGAATCTAATATCTTTACTTTTCAGAACAATTGAAGTACACTAATCACACCAAAACTTTCCTTCAGGAAACTTTATTTCGGCAATAACACTTTTGGGAACGGGGGAAAAATGTGAGTAGAGTATATAAAGAAAAACAAATCTCAAGGTTACAACACCCAACAGCTCAAGATGTTCTAAATGGCAAAGTGCGTGGCATTAAAAGCGTACTTCCCTTCTTAGGACCTGCTTTTATTGCAGCTGTGGCTTATATAGATCCCGGAAACTTTGCTACTAATATTACCGCTGGATCTCAATATGGATATTTATTATTATGGGTAATTGCCTTTTCAAATTTAATGGCAGTTCTAATCCAATCATTATCTGCAAAACTCGGTATTGCAACAGGGAAAAACTTACCCGAGGTTGCACGCGAAAACTTTTCAAAAAAAACATCTATCCTATTATGGATTCAAGCAGAGCTTGTCATAATGGCAACGGACTTAGCTGAGTTTATCGGTGCGGCACTAGGTATGTATTTATTGTTCGATATCCCAATGCTCCCTGCAGCACTCATCACAGCTGTTGGTTCATTTGCTATTTTAGAACTTCAACGCCGTGGCGTACGTGCCTTTGAAGCTGGAATAACCGCAATGGTAATGATGGTTGTATTAGCGTTTGCGCTCCAAACGTTCTTGGCACATCCAGATGCCGGTTCAATCGCTGCAGGTTTCATACCTAAATTTGCCGATGTTAATTCAATTTTGCTTGCAACAGGTATTTTGGGAGCTACGGTTATGCCACATGCTATATATTTGCATTCATCACTAACTCAACATCGCGTTGTGGGTAAAAATGATGAAGAGAAACGTAAAATCTTTAAATTTGAATTTATGGATATTGTCATTGCTATGATTATTGCAGGTGCCATCAATATGAGCATGTTAATCATCGCAGCAGCTGTGTTCCATACAAAAGGTATGAATGTTGAAGATTTAGATGTTGCTTTTCATTCACTTCACGATATGCTTGGACCAATGGCATCTATATCATTTGGTTTAGGTTTACTAATCGCAGGTCTTGCCAGCTCATCTGTGGGTACTTTATCGGGAGATGTTGTAATGCAAGGCTTTATCAATAAACATATTCCGATTTATTTACGTCGTGCAATTACTATGATTCCACCTCTATTAATCATCGCTTTTGGTGCCAACGCAACAAAAGCCCTTGTGTGGAGTCAGGTTATTTTATCCTTTGGAATTGCCTTCGCATTAATCCCATTAATTATGTTCACAAGTAATAAGAAAATTATGGGCGGACTTGTTAATCATAAGTTTACAACGATTCTTGGCTGGATCGTGGCAGCAATCGTTGTACTCTTAAATATATATCTTCTGTATCAAACTGCAGTTGGTGCATAATATTATTCACTAGACACACACTACTCTTTAAAAGGAGTGTGACATGATGAAGAAGGATTCGTTACCTAAAGACAAAAAAATATTTGCAGACTTACCATCTGATGAACGGCCTGATATGATGAATTCAGAAAATATTAGTCTATATGATTTGTACGAAGATATGCATTCCGTCGATCCAATTCCAATGGAAGAACTAACTAAAGATTTAGAGTCAGAAGCTAAAGACGATAAATACGATGGTAAATGGACCTGATTTCTCAGCTTGAATAACTATAAAATAAAAAAAGTTGTCTTAAAAATTTTTAAGACAACTTTTTATTTTTGGGGCTTTGCTTAACAATGCTGTTGATACTTTATCAGTTTCGCTTTCATCGCGAACTCTTTGCGCGGGCAAACCTATAACCGGAACCATTTTCCCATTAGAAAATAGCTCTAATTATTTCTCTAAAAGCTTTTCTCCCATTATAGTACAAGCCTCAAAGAATAGTTCTACAAAGCCTTCACGATCTACGCTATGTAATACTTTGGCATTTGGGGTTTTACCTGTTTTATTTGCATAATCGACAATTGTAGATCCTGCAGTTAATCGACCTTCTAATTCAATTTCTACATAATAATCGTCACCTTGGAATAATTCAGGTGCTACTAAGGCTGCGACAGCACAAACGTCATGGACACGAATTTGCTCTTCAAAATGTGGTGGATGGAATGGTGTTTGTGATTGTGTAAATGTATAGAATTTCATCATATCGGCTGCTTTTTCAGCAAATGGTGTACCAAGTGTACGTAGTTTTGCCATTTCTTCTCTTGTGATATACGCTTTATGCGTTACATCTAGACCGCTCATCATAATCGGTACGCCTGAGCGGAATACAAGCTCTGTAGCATGTGGATCTACATAAGAATTGAATTCTGCAGTTGTTGACATGTTCCCACCAACAGCGGCTCCACCCATCCATGAAATCAATTTAATCTTAGGTTTTACTTCTGGATGTGCAAGTAACAATGCGCCAATATTTGTTAACGGGCCGGTTGCGACAATAATAACTGGTTGCTCACTTGCTAGCAAAATTTCACACATAGCCGTGATAGCAGTTCGATCGCTTTCTTTTAAAGTTGGATCTGCCCATTTTACATTGCCGAGTCCCCCTTCACCATGAATATCTTCCGCTACTTCTAAAGTCCGGAAAATAGGTTGCTCAAGACCACGTGCTACTTCTACCTCTTGCCCTATATAGGTTAAAAAGCTAAGGGCATTATATGTCGTTTTATCTGTTGATAAATTACCTGCTTCTATTGTGACAAGCTTAATATCTAATTCTGGACGCGAAAATGCCAGAGCAAGCATCATAGCATCGTCAATTCCTGGGTCACAGTCAATAATCACTGGGGTTTTATTCAAATTATCCACTCCTTACGCTTATATTGCTATTATCAGACTTCTTGATGTAATTGTAACTTGTTTTGGCGAATCATTCATCTTTAAAGAGGCACCGCATAGTCGAAAAATCTCACTAATGCGATGCCCCTATTTTATTATCTTCTATAAGAAATAAACCACTGACCATCTTGTTCAAACATATCCGTTCCAAGAAAGTCTTCTTTTAATAATTGCTGCTGCCCCGTTGTATCAGACATTAATAAGGCTCTGGCTTCTGTAAAAGTAGGCTTTTCCTCATTTAAATTTTTGTAGAAAATATAGCGAAGTTTATTGCCATATTTTTCTTTTAAACCTGCTACGAGTAGCCCTTGAGAAAACTTATCTTTCAAGCTTGGGATATTTAGTGGTTTTACTGTAGCACAAATATAATCAAAACGGCTTAAATCGATTTGATCCATAATAATTTGGGCCATCTTTTTTTGCAAGCCATAGCCACGATATCTTGGTGATACATTTGAAATCTCTTGATAGAGTACACGTGACAGTTTTTCCTCAGGAATATCACAATCTCTTCCTAAATGTTCATCATCAATAATCGGCTCAAGTAATGCTCGAAATGCGATCAATTCATCATCTACATATACTCCAATCATTAAACCATGATCATTTAAAATATAGCTGAATTCCTCTTCGCTAAGAGGTTGCAATGTATTTTTATCAGGTAATGCAGCACATACCTCAGCTTGTAATTTTTCAAGTTGCGGTATATGGGGCATTGTTAATATTTCAACAGTATATGGTGTTGAACCTAGCAAACCCTCTGCAATAGTAGTCATCATATTACTTCCCTTCTAGCGAACAATGCATGAATGTCGGCAAAGTTCTTGTATCACATTTTCATCTACATCAATACCTAATCCAGGTCGTTCATTTAAGCAAATAAATGGGACATCATAGTGAAGGTTTCCAACATCTTTAGAGAATTTTAGTGGCCCTGTTAATTCGACGCTCTTCATAATCTTTTTCGAAAATGCTACGTGGAAGCCTGCTGCTGAACCGATTGATGATTCAACCATAGAGCCTACTTGGCACTCAATCCCCGCCATTTCTGCCATATTCGCAAGTTTCATAGCCGGATAAATACCACCACATTTCATCAATTTGATATTCACTTTATCGGCTGCACGTTTTGCGATAATTTCACGCATTTCTTTTGCACCGTGTAATGCTTCATCAATCATCAATGTCACATCTGTTTTAGACTTTACTTCAACCATTGCATCGATATCATCTGCATCTACTGGTTGTTCTAGCCAATCCAAGTTGACGTCACGTAATGCCCGTAAACCTTTTAAAGTAGTAGAAGCATTATGCCAGCCTTGGTTGACATCTACACGAATATCGATATCTTCTCCAACTTTTTCACGTACCGCTTGAATTCTTTCTACATCTTTCATGACTTCTGTACCGACCTTCATTTTAAATGAACGATAACCCATTGCGACACGTTCAGCAGCTTCGTTTGCCATTTTTTCAGGAGTTCCAATACTTAACACATGGGTAATTGGAAATTTCTCGTGATAGCGGCCACCAATTAATTGATAAACAGGGACATTTAACTTCTTACCTGCTATATCGAAACAAGCGATGTCGATTGCTGCTTTAGCTGCAGGTACTTGATAAACGGTTTTATCCATCAATTCATGAATTTTCTCAAAGCCAAGAGGATCATGACCAATTACTGCTGGTGCTAATTGATGTTTTAAGACCATATAAGTACTTTCCCATGTTTCCCCCGTTACATGCTCGTCGGGTACTGCTTCTCCGTAACCAATAATCCCTTCATCGGTTGTCATTTTCACAATAATAGAAGGCATTGTGTCATAAGTATCGTAACTAATTATAAACGGTTCAATTAAGGGTAATTCAATTGCATAAATTTCCACTTCGGTTATTTTCATAATCTCCCACTCTTTTCTTTACAAAATTATTTTCTCTTGATATAGTTGTCGTTAAATAGTCGCTATTAATGATAAAAAAATAATAAAGGAATCGATGTAATGTCTACTAAAATTGCAGTCATTAGTTCTCTTGCTTTTAGAGATCGTTTAATAAGTATCGCACAAGAAGTTGAGAATATCCAATTAGAATTTTACATCTATAAGACTCCAGATGAAACACCTATGTTAATGAAACAAATAAAACCTTGTGATGTATTATTATTATCTGGTACATTGCCTTATTTATACGCAAAGCCATTATTACCTAGCTGGCCAATTCCATGGACATATTTACAACAAGAAGAGTTTGCTATATCTACATCAATATTATCAGTATTAGCAAATAATAACTTGCCACTTTCAAAAATATCAATTGATGTGATGAATATGCAACACGTACAAAATATTGTAAATGATATTCATTATGAAGGGCCATTACCATTTATACAAGAAATTCATATCGACAAACCATTCGATCATATTTTCCGTCATCATAAACAATTATGGCAAGATGAAAAAATTGGCTTTGTTATTACAAGTATTCACAGTGTTTATGATGCACTTACTGCGGAAGGAATTCCGGCGATGCGAATGCATGATTCGAATAGCTCTATCAAACGTCGTTTGGAGCAAACAAAAGCATTATCGAAAATGACAAAGTCAGAATCTGCAAAAGCAGCTGTAGGCGTACTAGAATTTCTTGAATCCATAGAAGATTATCAACTTGTTTTACAACGAATTGTAGCAACTACACATGCATCCTACCAAAAGATTGATGACAAACATTTTGAATTATTTACTACATTTGGCCATATCCAAAATGCTTTTCACCACAATCTATTAGAGTCATTTTTTAACATCAGTAAACATCCAATAAAACTAACATTCGGTTATGGCGTATCCATTTTAGAGGCACAAAAAAATGCAAGACAAGCATTAAAATTCGCAACACCCAATTCTGTTTTCATTATGAATGAAAACAAAGAATTGCAAGGACCGTTTCCTAAAGACCCTACTACGTTATCCTTGCAAACAAAGGATCCCTATGTGCTGCGAATGGCAAAAGAAACTAAGTTGAGCCCGCTTAACATTTCCAAGATTATGGCTTTTAGCGTCTCCAGACAATCTTTACAATTTACTGCTCTCGATTTAGCAGAATACTTACAAGTTACTCGTAGAACAACTGAACGTATTTTAAAAAAATTGGTGGAACACGGCTATGCTAAAGTAGTCGGTGAAGAAATGTCGTATCAACAAGGAAGGCCACGTGCTATTTACGAACTTAATTTCTCAACTTATCACTAAATGATTTTGAAAATTAGTAGATAAGGCTGGCTTAAAAGTCGTTTTTACACTTTTTAACCAGCCCTTTCGACATTGACCATTAAACCGGTACTGAAGATAAATTCTCTTCCGTTTCTGAATTACTTTCTTCATTTTTTAATGCTTCTATTTCTTCAGGCGATAGTTTTACAATCGTAAATCCTGTGTAAGCATATATAATCGAAATGATTGGAACCGTATAGTTTAAAATAGCATAAGGTGCATATTCTGTTGCACTAACCCCTAAAGTAGCAAGTATAAATACACCACAAGTATTCCATGGGAAAAATACCGATGAAAGCGTCCCCCCATCTTCTAAAGCACGAGACAAATTCTTTGAATTTAACCCGCGTTTTTTATAGACATTGACAAACATACGAGATGGAACAACGATAGAAATATATTGTTCTGAACAAGTAGCATTTGTTGTAATACATGAAGCAATTGTTGCTGCAATTAGACTTCCCGTCGATTTTGCGGCTTTAACTACTAAATTCATCATGGAATTTAACATACCAGAAAACTCTAGTATCCCTCCAAATGTCATTGCTACAATGGTCATAGAAACAGTGAACATCATCGAATCTAAACCACCACGGTTAAATAAATTATCCACCATTTCATTGCCCGTTTGAATTTTAAATCCTTCTTGCAATGCATTAACAGCTGTAGAAACCGATCCGCCTTGAATAAATATTTGAGATAGTAAACCAAGAATAATACCAATAATCAAGGCTGGAACTGCTGGTACCTTTTTAGCAACTAAAACAATAACAATGACGGGTACAAGTAACAACCAAGGACTAATGACAAAGCTATCCTTCATGATTTGTAATGTTGTTTGAATCTCTTTTGTATCCATCCCTACATTAGCAAATCTTCTACCTAACCATGCAAAGACACTGAGAGAAATAATTAGAGCGGGTATCGTTGTATAAAACATATGCTTAACATGATCAAATAAATCTGTATTTGTTAAACCTGCTGCAAGGTTTGTTGTATCTGATAGTGGTGACATTTTATCACCAAAATAGGAACCTGAAATAACTGCTCCTGCAATCATTGGTGCAGGAATTCCCATACTCAAACCAATCCCCATACCTGCAACACCAATTGTTGCCATTGTAGACCAAGAACTTCCTATAGCTAAAGATACAATCGAACAAATAAGTAAAATCGTTACAAGGAACCATGCTGGCGAAATCATTTTTAAACCATAGTAAATCATCGTTGCAACAACACCCCCACCAATCCATGCTCCAATGGTTAATCCAACAAGCATAATAATCACAATAGCAGGAAGTGCTAATTTAATTCCCTTATACATCATTTCTTCAATTTCAGTCCATTTGTATCCGTGTTTCCAAGTTACAATTGCTGCTACAATGGTACCTACAATTAATGGTACATGCGGACTTTGCTCTAAAACAACCACCGTAACAAGCATCGTAATAATCATTATGGTAAAAGTAAATATTGCCCATCCTGCACTGATTTCTTTTTTCATCCTCTCATCTCCTTTTAATTTTCTGAATAGTCGTTATATTGTCGTTAATATGAATATTTTATAGTTTACTAGTTTATTAGTCAATCTCGCACTTCCAACACATGCGAAATAATTCATTCGTTTCCAAAGAAAGAAAACGCTTACAATAATTAATAACTAAACTTCTTCAGTATGAATAATTATTCTTTTACACAAATAAAAACCCACCTAACAACTATCGTTAGATGGGTTCAATCAAAATAATTAAGGTTTTTTAACTAATACAGTCGCTAATATTTTTGACGCATCCAGCAATGCTTCATGATTGAATGTCATTTTAGGGTGATGTAACCCTGGTGCTAGATTCGCACCTATCCCAATCATTGTTGCTTTTAACTCAGGTTTTTTGACAGTATAGAAATGGAAATCATCACTTCCAGGTGTAATTACATGGGGAGCCAAATGTTCTTTCCCCACTGTTTCAATAATGGCTTGTTCTGCCATTTTTGCTGCTTCGTCTGAAACTTCAGCCCCTGGTGTATAATCAACCCATTTCCAGCCTAACTCGATTTTGAATTGTTGTTTAATTGCTTCTATACCTTGCTCAATCGTTTCTCGGAGCTCATTAAGGACAGCATTTTTCTGTGCACGAATATCCATCGTAAAGGTTGCAGCGCCAGGGATAATATTCATACTTCCCCCATCTGCTACAATCTTTGTAAGCTTTGCAGAATGCGGCTCAAATGGTGAAACATAGATGCTTTTGATCATTTGATGAATCGCCATCACAACATCGATCGCGTTTTGTCCTTGATGTGGACGCGCACCATGAGCATCTGTGCCACGTACTTCTCCTTCAAGGAAAATTGCCGAACCGTGATGAATTGCTGGTGATACTTCACCCATTTTCAATTCCTCAATTGGTCTTAGATGTACACCAAATAGATGGGATACCCCATCCACAGCACCATGTTCAAATGCAGCAACCGCACCATTTCCTTGTTCTTCAGCGGGTTGGAAAATAAAACGCACTTTATGTGCTAACGGTTGATCCTTCAATCGTAATAATGCACCGAGTACCATCGACATATTGGCATCATGACCGCATGAATGGTTAGCTTTCCACTCGCCATCCACTTCTTGCCATAATGCATCAATGTCTGCACGGACTGCGACAATTCCCTCCCCTTCCCCAATCTCAGCAACAAGGCCGGGCACGTCACCGAATAATCGATAGGAAATATGTAGATCATCTAAAATACTCGCAATTTTCTTCGTTGTTTCATGCTCTTTCCAACTAATCTCTGGATGTTCATGAAAATAATCGAACCATTCTAAAATTTGTTCATCAACTGTCATTTTTCATACACCTCATTTGACTTACATCATACTGCAAAATTAGCTTTTTTCCAATATCCGCTTTATATGAAGCCTAACGTCTTATTCTTCATTCAATATCAATAGCATTCTTTAACAGCAAAAAAATACAGCCCACTTCGGCTGTATCAACTTTTTATAGCTCTGTAAAAAACCCCTCTGGATATTGTTCCATTTCATAAGGTTGCAATTCAGGGTACTTATTTTCACCTGTTGTCTGAAAATCATATTCTTCATCCAATAAATATGTTTCAAATTTTGACGGTTTCATCTGTTTCCCCTCCCTAACTTGATTGAATATTCTGATTTTTTAATCTTACATTATATCTGAAAGAAATTCAACTAAAACGAAACTTTTTCGTCTATAATTTTGTATATAATTAAATATATTCCAGTTTAGAGAGGTGATTAACATTGCAATTTGTCGTAATAATCGTATTCCTAGCTTTAGCAGCAAATGTTATTAAAGTCATTGTAAAAAATAAAAATAAACGTTTAGAAATCGAACATTCCATATTAAAAGATGAGATCAAATTAGAGGAAATGAAGCAAAAAAATTATATACTTGAAACCGAAAAACTCAGATTAGAACTAAAACAAGTCCAAGGAATCTCCTCTACAAAAGATGGGCTTCTAAATCTAAAACCGATTGAGCCAGATCCACAATTAGAGCCAAATCCTATTCAATTCAAGTAAAGTCAAGAATACTATGCATTCTTGACTTTTCTATTTCCAAAAGAATACTTCCATCCCCCAAAAATTACACCGATTAATAGTACTGCATAAAAAGCTAATCCATATTGTAAATGGCTTAACCCTAGATGCACTAACACTAAAATTCCCAATAATAACATCGAACCTAATAACCTAATTGTACCGGTATCTTGTGTTGCTTCAAGAGAGCTTGAAAATGGATAACGCTCTTTACTACCCATTACATAGGAAATCCATAATAATAAAACGGATATCAGTAGCATAATACCTATGCTAGGCAATATTCCCCACGAAAAAATAGCTACAAAGAGGCTACTGACAACGATAAATAATGGCAAAAATAGCTTCACATAACAAGCCTTTAATGTTGCACTATAGAAAATTCGATCATCCGCTACAGGTGATACTCTGTAAATCCAGTAGCTCTTATATTTATCAGAGAACTTTAATAGATGAACTATTGAAGGAAGCATGATCATCGTAAAATATAAAACCATCACACTACCATTTTCTTGAATTGCTTTTAATGAAAATGAGCGTGATGTATTAAATAATAAGACAAACGGCATAACTAGCGAAAACCCTATTTGTGGATATGCCTTCAGTTTAAATGAACGTTCCCTACTCATCATCAACGAAGCAAAATTGAAAAATACTCGTTCTTGTGGATTGCTGCATAATATCTTTGACCAAAAATTTGCCCATATATGTATTTTTCCTCTTTGTCTTGAAGAATCACTTAATAACTTTGATAGATTACGTTCGAAAGTAGGCATTAGTTTTACATATAGAACGATGGATAATATCGGCATTAAAATACCAAGAATACTTAATAGCAACAACTTTCCTGACCAAACTCGATGCAAAACCATTTCCATAAACGCAGAATACCAAAGGGGTGGTAGGAAAACATGCCACCATGCAAATTGATAAGTCACTGCAACTTGAGTTAGCTCAAATGAACGAGCCATAAATTGATAACCGACCATAATAGCAACAGTTAAGATAATCTGTACATAATTAATCAGGTCTTTTAACTTTTCGCCACTAAAGAATCGTAAAATAAATAAATATATTAATGCTGTTAATACGACGATAAAACAGTTTAATAGAGCTGCCATCACCATAAACAACACACCAAAAAGTATACCAAAACGGATGGACCCAACTACCAGTGGTACGATAATAAGGGCGCAATTAAGCATAGATAGGTAAATAACGATATGCATGATTTTCGCAGCATTTAATGTACGGTTATTGATTGGCTTAGGCTGCAGTATATTTTTATCCCTTATATCTAAAAGCACTGCTGAAAAATCGGAGACCATTGCCGTCATTGCAATAAACATTAAAACCGTGAAGGCTATTCCCATAGAAAACATATATTGCGAGGGGAAAAATAGAAATGGAGTCATTCCTAATGCACCATATAATACGTAGATCCACAGTGAACGTAAAAACTGATTCTTCCCATTCTTAGGCTTTTGTGAATTGAACATAGCTGGTGTACGACGTGTATCCATCGTTAACTTCAACTGTAGAATTCTACGCATCGATGTATAGTCGATATCAAACCGTTCAAAAAGAACTCTAAAAAGATCCATTACCTTTAAAGATTTATAATCCTTCATCGACATGCCCACCTTTTACAACTGAAACAAAAC
Source organism: Rummeliibacillus pycnus (assembly GCF_044359855.1). GTDB lineage: Bacteria > Bacillota > Bacilli > Bacillales_A > Planococcaceae > Rummeliibacillus > Rummeliibacillus pycnus_A. The sequence goes on along the minus strand of NZ_CP132291.1, from coordinate 2,830,819 downwards.
GTTCTGCTATCGCCTCTTGTTCATTAAACCCAGTCATCTCGTTGAAAATCTCTTCTAATGTTCCTTCTTCACTTTGCTCCTGCAACTCTTCAAACGATCCATCTGCTACAACTTGCCCACCATTTAATAACACAATTCGATCACTGATTTTCTCTACAACCTCCATAATATGAGATGAGTAAAAAATCGTCTTCCCCTGCTCTGCAAGTTTTGCTAAAATTTCCTTTACGATTAATACACTATTCGCATCTAAACCGCTTAATGGCTCATCGTAAAATAATAAATCTGGGTTGTGTAGCAAGCTGGAAGTGATTAACACCTTTTGACGCATTCCCTTTGAAAAAGAGGATAGACGTTGGTGAAAGGCATGATCTAAACCAAATTCCTGTAATAGTTTTAATGCCTTTTCTTCTGACTCCTTATGACCTAAGCCATACATTTCTCCGGTAAAGGTTAAAAATTCACAAGCAGTTAGTTGATCATAAATCTCTGCTGTTTCCGGTACATAGCCAATACGTTTTTTATATGTATAATCCCCACTCGCTAAATCTTGACCAAAGATTTCAATTTTCCCTTCATAGCCTTCTACTAAGCCAAGCATCAGTTTAACGGTTGTACTTTTACCCGCGCCATTTGGACCGATATAACCGATGATTTGCCCCTTTCCGACCGTTAAGTTAATCCCATTTAATACTTGCTTATTACCAAAGGACATTTTCACATCTTCTAAACGTAAAATGACATCTTGCAAAATCTACACCTCTTCCTTTTTTCAACTTAATACAATATTTTTTTATAAAAACCAAACTTTTCGTTTTACATATATTCAATATTTTTCAATTTATGCATTATTAGTTTAACATAACGTTGACGATTGCAGTTTGATTTGATGTTTAAACTTTCGAGCCTAAATAAAAAAGAACCCAGTTTCCTAGGTTCTTCTTCTCGATAGTTTTGCTTCAGATACTTGTTCTCTCATCGTTGAATATTTATTATCACCAATCAGCATCATAATTTGCAAAATTGTAAATGGAAGAAAAACTCTCTTACGATAAGCAAGATATTTGGGCTGCCAGTCATTTGCAAACTTTTCTTTAAAACTTTGGACATCTCGGAAATTATAATAATCCTGTCCATCTACTAATATTTGAGTCCCAATTTTTTCATTTATGCCAGCAAAACGTGAAACACCCACTTGAGATAATGGCGTCATACCTACATTTAACCGCTTAAACCCTTGATCTTTAGATGCTGAGAAAATAGTTAAGAATAAATAGTCCATCGCATTATCGGGTAGTTCTCCTTTTTTAGAACGCATCAAATCAATTGTTACCGTACACTCTTCATCATAAAGAGGAATAAGATTAGCAAAGGCTACAATTTCAAAATTATTATCTCTCAACACAGCAAGAGGTGTAAATTGTAAATAGTCCTCTTTAAAATAACCAAGCGAGAAACCTTTTTCCTTTCGATTATCGAGCCATTCATCTGAAATACTCCGTAACTGATTCAGTATTTCTGCAGAATAAGGGGGATGTAATATTTCACATGAATAGCCTTCTTTATGAAAGACTTCATTTACTTCTTTTTGTAAATCGATATATCCTTCTTCTCCAAGTTTGAAAAAGCGATAACCGTATCCATGTAAGTACGGCACAAATTGATCGCTAATTTCATAGAAAATAGGTGTGTATCCATAAGAATCTGCAAAAGCTATAAATTCTTCAATAGCTTCTTCGAAATCTTCCTTTTCCCCAACTAGATCTCCAAGCACGACAAGTTTATCTGCAATTTCTTGATAAGGGAATAGAACCGTTTTTTTCTTATTCCAATACACATACTTATCATGAAGGAAAATTAAATGAGATAATTCCTTACCGCCATACTTATTAAGATGTAGAAAAATTTCCTCCTCATAGTCTAATGAAGATATCTTGTTATACTGCGTAACTTTACGCAAAGAAACTTCGAAAATTACTACTATTATGATCACGATCAGACCCATAAATGCACTTTTAAATAAATCCTCTGAATCTGTTGTCAAAAATGGTTTTAGCTTTTCTGGAATAGAGTATTTTACATATGGGTTCGTGAATAAACCAATAATTATATAAAGCAACAAAATAACTAGAATAATAATTGTATTTAAAATACTACGTCCCCATGTCACAATATAACTTTCTCGATAAAATCGACCACGTGATAAAAATAATAAACCCGCTACAAATAGCATAAACAGTGCTTGCTTATATTGAATCCCTTTGATAATAAAAAGTGCCGATGCAAAGATTAAAACAAATACGGTCATACGATAAGAGCTTTTGTCTTTATATGAGATACCATTTGATAATGCGAGTAACACAAAGCCTGTCGCAACTGCTAATTGATGCGAAATACTTACAATAGGAAATGCCATTAATTCTTTCGCATATCGAATACGCTCAATGGCTCCAGGAGCTACTGATGAAACAAGAAGTACAAGTCCAGCCAAAAACACAAGCGCAGTTGCTAATATATGGCTCGTTTTCTCCAAAAAGAATCTGGGAATTGCATTAAAACCTACATTGAATTTCCCCCATAATTCACGAATAAATAGCACAAGTCCAGCTAAAAATGGGATGACAAAGTAACCAATTCTATAAAATAACAACAGAACTAAAATGGATTCATTTGGAATTTGCAAGCTTTGAGCTCCCCATATAAACACCAAATCAAATGATCCAAGGCCTCCAGGAATCATACTCACTATCCCTGCACATGAAGCAACAATAAAAATCGGAATAATATTTGCAATACTAATTGGAACATGTAACATATACACTAATATCATCATAAATGTAAATGCGCCAAGCCACTCTAAAATAGAAACACCTAACAAAGCGACGTCACCCAATACCTGGCGATTAGTCGTCGTTCCTTTAATCGATTGCACAATTGCCTTTACAATAAGAAATGGTACATATAAACCGATAACCCCTGCTGCAACAACTAATATTTTATGATCTTTAAACATAGGAAAATCCCGATAGAAAATAGGCAAAATCCAAGTGAAAAGTGAAATTCCTGCAAGATAAAATAATGTGACAGACGCAATCGTTTTGAAAAAAGTGGTACTATCCACTTCTTTCTTCTTAAAATAGTGAGTTCGTAATAATACTCCGACAAGACCTCCAAATCCAATCAGATTCGAAAAAGAATTAATAATTAATGATTCTTTCATTAAACGTCTTAATGGTCTTTGTAGCTTTAATTTTTTAATAATAAAATAATCGTAGAAAAACATAGGAAATACAAGTATTAGAGGAATTACAGCCATTAATGTGACTGTTCTGACATCTAAGGATTCTAATTTATTAGCAATTTCGCGACCATTAACATTTCCTAAAATCTTACCGATTTCATGAATTGCAAAAATCATCAACAAAATTGGTAAAATAATTTTTAGCCATTGAACAAGCGTCGATTTATTGATTTTCATCCACATCCACCTAATTTTCTAATCTTCATATATTCTACTATACAATTATGACAACATTTATGCAGTTAACATTGCTTAATTTCATCATTTTTTCAAAATAAAATAAAAAAACGCCCTTAATGATTTTCACATTAAGAGCGTTTCATATCAATCTGAGAGCTTATATCCATAAGTTATTATTTACTTAATCTAATACTTTAATGGTAACTGTACGTACGCCCCAGCTATTAGCTTGGCTATTATTAGGCATCAACAAATCAATTCTATTTCCCTTGATTGCACCACCAGTATCACCAGCAATTGCTGTACCGTAACCTTCAACCCATACTTTTGAACCCAATGGAATAACTCTAGGGTCAACTGCTATAACTTTCATATTCGGATTTGCTTTTACATTAATACCTGTTGCAGTTACACCTGAACATCCGGCACAATTTGGTGTATATGCTGTTGCTGTAACTGTCATTGTCTTTCCTGACGATTGTTGTGCAGACTGACTAGTTGATGGCTGTGTATTAGTCGTTTGTTTATTAGTTGTTTGTGTGTTTGTTGCTTGTGTATTTGTTTCTTGTGTTTTAGCTGGTGTTTGATTGTTTGAATCAGAAGCGACTTTCACATTCTGTGAATCTCCTGATAACGCAAGTGATTGACCTACATAGATTAGATCACTAGTAAGATTATTATTAGCTTTTAAATCTTCAATAGAGACCCCTGTTTCTTTTGAAATCTTAAATAAAGTGTCACCTTTTTTAATAGTATATGTTTTAGCTTTAGAGCTAACTTCTAGCTGTTGTGAAGGAACTATAACGTCTGATTTTAATTCGTTCCATTTTTTCAAATCTTGAACGGATACATCTTGGTCTTGAGAGATATCCCAAAGTGTATCACCTTTTTCCACTTTGTAACTAGCAGCTGATGCTTGAGTTGTCAAAGCTGCTGTTCCTATTGCGAAAACACCTGCTAGTGCAATTAAATATTTTTTCATCGTTTAAAAACGACCTCCTTTGTACTAACACGACTAACTTTACCATCATCACATGTCATAACTATTTCTAATCGATGTACACCCTGTGACAATCGTGTTACATTCTTTGCCAATTTTCTGACATTTAATACATGATGTTTAATATTTTTTTTGAGATATTTTCATAGCTATTGATATGACTGGGTTAGCAACGCGTGGAATATATTAACTTTTACGCGAAAAAATTTAGTATATTTTTTACAAAGAAAGAGATGATTTCAATAAACGTCCTAAAATATTTTTATTTCAAGTTAAAAATCGGATAAAATCATGTTAAAAAACTGCTTTTTCACCCTGAAATATTACAAAAAATTTTCTTTATTATGGTAATATTCCTATTTTAAAGGATTAATCGTCATAATAGACTACAATGTTCTTTTATTTCACCAAAGATAGTTTCTTCTACAAGAAATAGAAAAAGGAGTTATGCAAAAGAAAATCTTTTGCATAACTCCTCACGAATAAATTATTATAACGGTATCAGTCCAGTATCTAATTAGAAACGAAAAACTTCGCTCTATTTACTATTAAAATTATCAATTCTACTTCTATAATGATACTTCTTTTTGCAATGCTTTTAATTCAGCTAAAGTATAAAGTTCCCATAAATCCTTTTTATCCAGTTCATGTAATAAAACACTCAACTCATTTAAAATAGCATTGCGCTTTTTAGGAAACACCTTTTCCCCTTTTGAAGGCGTTTCATCAAGCATATTAAGCAACAATTCGTCAGCTGATACTTGTAGAATATTGCTAAGCTTGACAATCCAGCTAGCAGACGGTACACTTTCGCCCATTTCCCAACTTTTGATACGGCTTGCGGATGTACCAATGGCTTTTCCTAACGATAGCATTGAATACCCATTTTGAATACGTAACTCTTTTAACTTTTCACCAAAATCTTGTGGATTAAACATTCGCCATCTCTCCCTTGTGTTTGTCAGACTGATGTCAAGCGCTTACATAATGTCCGAAATAGTAATTTTTAAAAATAACTTTCTTAAAAAGAATTTTCTTCTATAATAAATATTCCCTTAGCTTTTTAAAAAGCTTTTTGGCATGACAACAGCTACTACTTCAGCATTTGCTACATGAAGATCGCTTGCAAAAACTTGAATCATTACTTTAAATTTCTTAGGATGAATCTCTTCTACCTTACCGATCGCCTTTAACTGCACCCCTTGTGGCGTTGGCATTAGATAATCTACATGTAAAGACGCCGTAACGAAGCGAGGTGGTTCTACTCCGTCACCTGGTTTGTGACCGTTTTTTTGATGCAATGCTAATGATGCTGACCCAGTCCCATGACAATCTATAAAAGAAGCTATAAATCCCCCATACACAAAACCAGGTATTGCTGTATACTTTTTGTCCGGTTGAATGCAAGAAATTGTTAGTTCATCTTCCCAATAAGTTTTTACATGAATGCCTTCATCATTTAAATGACCACATCCATAACACCAAGCAAAACTATTTGGATAATCATCTTGAATTGCTTTACTATTCTCTTTGATCATACCCATTTCAACCTTTCTGTTTAAAATAAAATATTCTTATTACTTACATTTCGACGTTAATTAATTGAATCCTTTTCTTTTTAGTGAATTTTATCTTTAAAAAGAAAATATTCTTCATAGGAGAGAATATTTCTATAAAAAAGCTCGAATATCTACAAAGATATTCGAGCGAAATAATTATTCTTTATTAGGTGCGATCACAATCGGCACTGTTATTCTCACTATCGTTCCATTCTTTTCACGTATTTCCAATTCACCATTTACAAATTCAACGCGTTCTTTCATACCATTTAAACCATTACATGATGGCTTTTTAGTGCTATTGGATAACCCGATTCCATTGTCACTAATAATGATTTCTATAAAATCGGCAGTTTGAAAGATGGCTATCTTACATTCTGTTGCCTGGCTATGACGCACCACATTATTAATAGCCTCTTTTAAACACATACTCAATGAGTTACTAAGCATTGTTGGAATCTTTTCGAACTGTGGATTTCCATCCATTGATAGCCTTATATTAGCCGCCCTTAAAATTTGCTGTACATGTGCTAATTCCTCTTGTAATTTAACATTCTTCATATTCGATACCATTTCGCGTACTTCTTTTAATGCAATACTAGATGTTTGTCGAATATCATGGAGCTCCCCGATAGCAGCTTTTGGATTCTTCTCAACTAAACGAACAGCCAAATCACTTTTCAAGCCAATCATAGATAGTTTTTGTCCTAATGTATCATGTAAATCTCTTGCAATTCGTTGTCTTTCTTCATAAACGCTTAATTCTGAAATTCGTGCGTTTGCTGTTTCTAATGCACCTTCAAGTTTTTTACTCTTACTTTCACTATAAAGATAAAAAGGCCCCAAAATTGCACTAAACAAAATCACTACTATTAAAGGAAGCTCTTGAACGAACAAATCTGTCTCGATAAAGAACCCACCGATAACGGAGCCAACAGTCATCGCAATATGAAGTCCATACATAATGTAAAATCCTACTGTATGGTGGATTTTCCCTATAGAAAATGCTGTGAAAAAGGAAAAATATATATATCCAAATAATACTGTCATCCCAGCATTGATTACCATACCGAAAGCGATCCACATATATACAAGCCCATTTGTAGCGCTATAGGCAAAACGGAAGCATATTAAATACATGATTAATACCGCAAGAGCAATTGATCCTTCAAGCTTTTGTGATGAATGGAAAATCAAATAAAATGGAAGCAAACAAAAAGCAATCCATGCTACTCCACTCATCACTGGATTTTTTGGAAAGACACTATACCATTTTGTCACGTAAACTATTCACCGCCTTTTAGTTGATTTCATTATAGCAAAGTCTAAGTGTATCTATATGGCTTGACCATATAAATACCGGTGAAAAGATTTGGATCAGCTTTCGACAAAATTATTTCTCGGGAAATTTTTTAAGACAAAATTCCATCTATTCACAATTTTTTCTACACTATTAGGTGGATTTTCATTTAAATTGCAACAACAATATTAGCATTGTGGCTAATTTTTCTCGGTGCAGTTCTTCAAAATGCATAATTAGGAATTGCCATAAACATAAAAAATATTACAAAAAAACAATATTTATTCATTTTTTGAACCAATAGTTATGACCGTTGTATACTAGAAGGGAAATATTGAAGTCATTATATTCTGAGGAGGAAAATTCATGTTAACTGAAACACTACACAATGCACTAAATGATCAAATGAACTTTGAATTTTATTCAGCACACACTTACTTAGCGATGGCAGCTTATTGTACTAGCGAAAACTACGATGGCTTTGCTAACTTCTTTTTAGTACAAGCTGAAGAAGAACGCTTCCATGCGATGAAGTTGTACAACTTTATAAATGATATGGGCTATCGTGCAACAATCCAAGGATTTGAAAGTCCAGAAAATGATTTTCCATCTGTTTTAGAAGCATTTAAAACTGCACTTTTACATGAAAAAGAAGTAACTCGTCGAATCTATGGACTTTCTGATATTGCATTAGATGAACGTGAGCATGCTACAATGGCATTCTTAAAATGGTTTATTGACGAACAAGTTGAAGAAGAATCTACATTAGATACACTTATTCACAAATTTGAACGTATCGAAAATGATTCAAATGCCATCTTCATGTTAGATTCTGAATTAGCAGGTCGTACATTTACCGCTCCTGAAGCATAAAAATTCCAAAAGAAAAAGCATGATGTTGAATGACAAACGGTGTCACAGCATCATGCTTTTTGCATTATTCTCATAGTTATCGAGAGGCACCCTTTAAAATCTTTAAAGATAGACGTTTCATTTTACACGATTTAATAATTTTTGTGTATTCTCTGATTGTTCAAGTACTTTATTTTGTTCTGGCCAATAGATTACATAAGTATTACCTTTTACATCAAACAAAAATGGCTGTAATTCCTTAGAAACTGATTTATTTTCACCTGTCAAACGTAATATTTCAACAGAATAAAGCGCTTTACTATCCCTTTTATAAGTAATCTTGTAATCTGGATCTTCGGCAAATACCTTGCGATCTCCTTTTTCCAGTTTATCAACATGGCTTAAAGGATATTGTTCTTTGTACTGATCTGCTTCATTTTTTGTTGACCAAACGACTTTGTCAGCACTATCTTTTACCTCGATTTGATTGACGCCTTGTTGTTCATTTATTATTGAATTGATTTGTTGTTTTTGCTCTTGTTGCTTATGTGCTCCCCATCCGAAAACAATAAGCACAACCGCTATCAGGATGAGTGAAATTCGCATTTTCTTCATATTAAATCCTCTTTTCATGTATTATCGAACAGTAGCCCTTCAGTTCAACACTCAATACAAAAGCCCGATTCTACTAACAAGACAAGAATTAAGAAAACTCCCCTTGTTAAGTGAAATTTCACTTTATCATTTTAACATTAATAGTTCATTCTATTATACTTTTAACCATACATCGTTATAATAACGATAAGGAGGCGATTTTGCTTGAAGAGTAAAGCACTACTAATTAGCATCATTGTAATTCTAATCGCAGTTATTTCTAGCGGTTCTTATTATATGGCACAACAAAATGCCGAACAAAAGGCTGAACAAAAAGCCAAAAAATTTGTCGAAATCATAACAAAACAACAATTTAATCTATTACCTTCACTAGTGTCCAATAATGCGCTTAAAAAATATGATTATAACAAGCAAGCATTGATTGATAAGTATTCAAATATTTTTCATGGAATTGGTGCAGAAAATATGAAGGCTAGTGACGTTACCGTATCCAAGATCAAAAGAGGTCAATACGAATTTACGTATAAATTAAGTTTGGTAACGGCACTTGGCAGAATACCTACCCTTTCATACAAGGGAATGCTCGTAAAACAAGGTAAGGATTTTGTTGTTGACTGGAACCCTGAACTCATCTTCCCACATATGGAAGCAACCGATAAGATTTCCTATACAGAAGAAGATGCCATTCGAGGCAAAATTCTCGACAAAAATGGTAATGAACTCGCAACAAACGCTGAATTCCGTCAAGCTGGAATCATCCCTAAAGAACTTGGAGACGGATCGAAAAAAGAAGAAAATATAAAGACTATTGCAAAACAATTTGATATGACTGAAAAAGAAATTAAAACAAAGCTCAGCCAAAATTGGGTCAAAGAAGATTTATTTGTTCCATTAAAAGTAATCAATAATGATCAGATTATGAAAATGACTGGCGTACAGTATCAAGCAGTAGATATTCGTTATTATCCACTTGCAGAAGCTGCTTCAACAATGATTGGTTATACAGGGAAAGTAACTCAAGAAGATCTTGAAAAAGATGCGACTCTTTCAGCCGATGCTATTATTGGCAAAAGTGGCTTAGAAAGAGCCTACGATAAAGAATTACGTGGTAAGAACGGTGGTAAAATTTCTTTAAAAGATAAAAACGGTAAAGTTAAAGAAGTATTACTAGAAGCTTATCGTGAAGACGGTAAGGATATTAAACTAACAATAGATGCAAAAACACAATTAAAAGCATATGATGCACTAGAAAATGCTGCTGGAGCTTCTGTCGTCATGCAGCCTAAAACTGGTGAACTACTTGCACTCGTGAGTAAACCTTCCTACGATCCAAACAAAATGATTCGAGGGATATCACAACAAGACTACGATGCCTATATGAACGATGAACAAAAACCATTCACAAATCGCTTTACACAACGCTTTGCACCCGGCTCTACATTGAAAACTGTTACAGCAAGCGTTGCACTTGATGCAGGCGCTTTAACAACAAACAAAGTTCGTACAATCCAAGGACTTAAATGGCAAAAGGATAAATCTTGGGGCAATTATTTTGTAACGCGCGTATCCAATGTTCCAAAAGTAAATTTGCAAACAGCCTTGATATACTCAGATAATATTTTCTTTGCTCAAGAAGGGTTAGAAATGGGCGAAAACATATTGCGAAAAGGGTTCAATAAATTTATCTTTGGTGAAAAGTTAGATTTACCATTTGATATGAAACCTGCTCAAATTTCAAACAACGAATCCTTTAAATCTGACATTCTATTAGCTGATACCGCATATGGACAAGGCCAAGTGTTGATGTCCCCTATTCAACAAGCCATTACGTATAGTGCTTTTGCAAGTAACGGCAAAGTGGTTTATGCACATTTATTAAAAGATCAACAAACAAAGACCAAAAATGCTGTTAGTGCAAAATCAGCAAATATTGTCAAAAATGCAATGGTACAAGTTGTTCAAAATACAAACGGTACAGCACATAGTTTAAATGGAATTAGCTCCACTCTAGCTGCCAAAACAGGTACCGCTGAATTAAAACAAACACAAGGAACAGAAGGCCAAGAAAATAGCTTTGTCGTGGCATTTGATACGAAAAAGAAGCATGAATTCCTAGTTTTATCTGTAGTAGAGGATCATAAAAAAGTTGGGAAAACAGCTACTGAGCTTGTAAAACCTTTAATCCAAACATTAGAAAAGTAAATAAAAAAGGATGCTCTATAAGTGTATAAAAACACTTATAAGGCATCCTTTTATTTTTATGAAAGTAAGAGTGCTTCTACCTAATGTTATCCGGCTTCAGTGGCTAGCTTTTCGGGCATGGACGAGCCACTTCAGCACTTATATTTACCATAACGCTGGTTTTGTCACCATAAACCAAAGCATGATTAATAATAATATTGTATAAATCCAAACCGACTTGGTTAATTTATCTACAAAGTGCTGATGATCATATTGCGGTGTATTAAATGTTCGTATCGTTGGCTTAAATGCTCGTGCTAAGAACATAATCGAAAGGATTAACAAAGTAATCGTCATTACAATGAAAGGCGATGTAACTGAGTAACCACCGCGCCACAGAATGTATAACCCGGATAATATAAGTACATGCCCTGAATGCTTCACTACTTGAATAGCAAGAGAGAAAGTAGTTACATATGCTGTCATTTCTTCATGTGTCTTTGCTAGTCTCATTTTCTTCAGCATTGGAATGAGTACAAAAAAAGGACCAATCGATAAAATTGCACTTATAACATGTATGTAAGTTACAGTTGAATAAAGCATAGATAGGCTTCCTTTTCTATATATTTCTTACTTCAACAATAAAGGAATTCATAAATACAAGCAATCGACAAAAAGGTGAACATGAATTTCGCTTTGTAAATGCAATGTAAACATACCCTATATTCTTTGTAAATACATAATTTGCGAGTAAAGTATGTATTATAATATACGTATCAAGAAGAAATTAGTGGACATCCTAAGCACATTCTTGGTAAAGTAGCATACAATAAATAAAATTAAAAAGGGAGAGGATTTTTATAGGAATCCATAAATTTTTTACAAGTTTAAATGATTTAGAGCGTATTATACGTTGCCCAGGTCGCTTCAAATTAGAAGAACATAATGTGGCAGCACACTCTTGGAAAGTATCACAATACGCAATGTTTTTTGGGACAATTGAAGAAATGAACGGTGCAATTATCGATTGGAAATCACTATATGAAAAGACAATCAACCATGATTTTGCAGAAGTATTTATTGGTGATATTAAAACACCAGTAAAGCATGCATCCCCTGAGCTTAAACAAATGATTGCTCATGTAGAAGAGAAAATGATGGAAAAGTTCATTTTTAACGAAATTCCAGAAGAATTTCAAGAGGTATTCTTCAATCGTATGAAAGAAGGAAAAGATGCAACAATTGAAGGTCGATTACTCGAATTTGCAGATAAACTAGATCTCTTTTATGAAGCATTTGCGGAGCTAAAACGAGGCAACACCGATAGTGAATTTGTCAGTATGTATCAAGAGGCACTAAAAAAATTGTTAGTCATTCCATTGCCAACAAGTGTTGATTACTTCAAAAATGTCATTTTAGCAGATGTCATAACTGAAAAAACACCAGTTGATATTACTGCATTGACTGAAGAAGTATTATCAGAAGCTTAAGCCTTAAAAAAATAAGGCATATGCTTTTTTATTTTACCCAAAAATAAACCGCAAACAATCGAATCATTCGTTGCTTGCAGTTTAATATTGTTTGATAAAAGGTTTTAGGAATTGCCCCACCACTACGTTGATAGTAAAGCAATAGCGCTTTGTCAGCATTTATAATATTCGTTACTTTCCCTATCAATATCACCTTGTCCCCTGCATCTATCTGTTAAATACTTTCGCATTCTAATGCTGTATTCGTTAATATCGGTAATTATTTGCCGAACGTTGCCACTCGCAAATCCTTCAAAACGCTTTTTATTGCATTCATATCTTTCCTCACTATGTCCATCGTGGATTCCCTCAAATGCTTACTTCCAAAATTCTTTCTTATTGTCCCCAAGCAAGACGACTAATCACCCGGTAAGTGAATTATAAGCAGTCGGTATATTTTTCACCGCAATATGTAATACTTCTTGCAAACGTGTATCGAAATAATCAGATAAAGCATATTATAGTACGTCTTCCCTCTACAGCTTCATAGAAATTCTTTGTTACATGATTTCCTTCTTATTTCACTCAATACCTAGTATGCATGTATGCAATTATTAGTGGCATTTATTCCCGCAATATTATGAGGTGTTCTTTCTTGCAGATTGATCATTCATGCAGTAATATAAGAATACAAGCTGCGTTGCTCGTAATAATATTAAGTTTTAACCTTTGAGCTGTAAAAGGGAGTTTTAATTGAGTACGGACTGGCATGCCGCATTCCACGTTAATGCGGACGAACATGAAATACTCTGCGAACACCCACTTTGAGGAGTGGTGGTTTAAAACTTTCGATATTTAAATTTACGGCAAAGGCGGCTTATTAAATCGCTTACTATCAAGATTAATATTGAAAAGCACTTACCAAATGGTAAGTGCTTTTTTGCCTATTATACATTGAATTAAAGTCTTTTTGTATCACGTATCGATTTCATTTGAAGCTTAAACAAATCAACCATTTACATACTGATAACCTAATAGTTTTCTATTCCTATAAAAATACTCATAATTAATATTGACTTTGCACTCACCAACCTTTATGATTAGGTAAAAATAAAACATAATACAAATTAACCCATAAGTAGTTATTTATTTCTATAGTGGGTTTTAATTTATTTATATACCTACTATTCTTCTAAGTATTGTACACTTTAAAAGGAGGTCTGCTTTGTGAAAGAACTATTTATTCGTACCGATCTACAGCGGAAATGGCTTCAAAAGCTCGAAAATCTGCGTCATGATATTACAGCAGATTCTAAAAATGTTGATGAACAATCCCTCTTTCCTTTAAAAAATTTCGAAAAGTTAAGAGCAATTGGCTATCCACAGGTAACATTGCCAAAAGCATATGGAGGTGAAGGATTATCTGTTTATGACATGATTTTGCTTCAAGAAACTTTAGCTAGTTATGATGCAAATACCTCTCTAGCAATTGGTTGGACACTCGGAGTTGTTGGTGAACTATATGAACATAAGCTTTGGAGTCCTGAATTACTTGAAAGCTTCTCGATAGAAGTTCAAAAAAATGTATTCATTAACCGTGCAGTTAGTGAAGCACAAACAGGCAGTCCAACTCGTGGTGGACGCCCAGGAACAAATGCAGTTAAAACTACTAATGGTTGGATATTAAATGGCCGTAAAATTTTTACTACAGCCTCTCCTATTCTTGATTATTTTCTAGTAAGTGCATGGATTGAGGAGCAACAACAAATCGGTTTTTTCCTTATTGAAAATGAAACTCCTGGATTATCTATAGAAGAGACTTGGGATGTCATGTCCATGCGTGGAACGGGTAGCCACGATTTACTTTTAAAGGATGTACATGTTGAATCTATAGCACTTGTTGAGTATCCTCAAAGCCCGTTTGGTGGGAATCATATTAACGGTTGGATCTTGCATATTCCTGCAACGTATCTTGGTATTGCACAAGCCGCACGGGATTACGCGGTAAACTTTGCAAAACATCACCAGCCTAATAGTTTAAATGCACCTATTAGTTCATTGCCTAATGTACAGCAACATTTAGGAAATATAGAACTAAAATTAGATCAAGCACGTTTCACCCTGTATGGTGCTGCAGAAGCGTACGATGATAACGTACGTCGAAAGTATTTAACAAATGAATTAGCTGTTGCAAAGCATACAGTTACAAATACAGCAATTGAGATTGTAGATTTAGCCATGCGTATTGTCGGTGCTAAAAGTCTGCAAAATTCAAATCCGCTACAACGTTATTACCGAGATGTTCGGGCAGGTCTACATAATCCACCAATGGATGATATGACGATTACAAAACTCGCAAGAACTGCTTTAGAACAAGATAAAGAATCACCATTATATATATAAAAAAAAAGGGGTTATGGAATATGTTTAAAAGTAATTTTTTGAAATTTGCAACAATTAGTTTAGCAACAGTTGGATTATTAGCAGGCTGTGGATCAGATAGCTCATCAGATGCTTCTTCAGAAGCCAGTTCAAAGAAAGTAACCACAGTGAAAATTGCTTATGACCAAGCAAGTAAACCAATGACTTACACAGATGAAAATGGAAATCCAACTGGTTACGATGTTGAAATTATGAAAGAAGTTGACAAACTATTACCAGATTATAAGTTTGAATACGTAGGAACAACAAGTGATGATTTGTTAATTGGCGTTGAACAAGGTAAATACCAAGCTGGTGTAAAAAATGCATTTTTTACAAAAGAACGCAAAGAAAAATTTATCTTTCCTAAAGAATTCTTAGGTTTAAGCAGTATTGGGCTTGTCTTAAAATCATCTAATAAAGATTTAAAATCATTATCAGATTTTGCTTCTAAAGGCTACTCACTAGCCCCTATTGCAGCAAACAATGCTCAATATACCGTCATTAAAGAATATAATGACAAAAACCCAGATAACAAAGTAAAACTTAAAGCTGGTGATGAGTTCACGGTAGACGTTGTGCAATGGGTAAATGAAGGTCGTGTTGATGGCGGTGTTATGATCGAGGGTGCCTTCCAACAACAAGTTACTTCAGATAAAGGTGCTTACCATAATTTAAAAGATCAAGTCGTTTATAACGAATTCGGCGTTATTAAAACATGGCCTTTATTCAACAAAAATCAACAAAAACTAGCAGATGCATATGATGAAGCAATCAAAAAACTTAAACAAGAAAAGAAACCAAACGAACTAAGCAAAAAATTCTATGGTCGCGACTTATTTGAAGTGTTAAACAAAGCTGAACGTTAATATCAAAACCTATAGGCTACTGAAAAAATCAGTAGCCTATAGTTACACTAAAAAGATGGTGATTCGTACATGAGTAAATATTTTGATGCCTCTTATATTTGGAACTCGCTTCCTCAACTTTTACCATTCTTAAAAGTGACATTTATTGTAGCTGGCTCTTCCATCATTTTTGGAACATTAGCTGGCTTGCTACTTGCTACTATGAAGCTTGGTAATAGTCGTATTTTAAAAATAATCGCTACGGGTTACACAACCATTATGCGATGTACTCCATCAATCGTTCTACTATTCCTTGTATATTATGGTATTCCTGCAATAGCAACAAATTTTAATATTAATTTACACAATATTGATACGGCAATTTTTGTTGTTATTACTTTCACACTTCAATTTGCTGCTATTATGTCAGAGGTAATACGCTCAGCCTATGAAGCGATTGATCACGGACAATATGAGGCTGCTGTAAGTGTTGGTTTAACCCCCCTTCAGGCTTATCGACGGATCATTTTCCCACAAGCGCTCGTTGTAGCATTACCCAACTTCGGGAACGGTATGATTACGCTTCTTCAAGAGGGTTCCCTTGCCTACACAATTGGCTTAATCGATGTCGTTGGGAAAGCTAACTTACTTATAGCAGCAAATCTAAATGCACATGCTTTAGAAATCTACATCGCTCTTGCCGTTATTTACTGGATTTTATCAATCCTTATAGAACGGGTATTTAATGCATTAGAAAAATTCTTTAGTAAAGGTAAAAAGACTTTAGAAACAACGTAAGGAGGTACATCTATGTCAACTGCATTTAACGGAAAGTTTTTTATCAATACATTCTTTGTCGCTTTGTCTGGTGTACCGATTACCTTACTTGTGACAATTGTTGCTCTAGTGATTGCTGTTCCATTAAGCTTTTTATTAGCATTAACTCGCATCCACAAAACTCCTATTATTCAACGTATTACACAAATTTATGTATCTTTTGTGCGCGGTACACCGATTTTAATTCAGATTTTTATTATTTACAGTAGTATTCCGCTCATATTAAAGATTATCTTTAAAAAATACAATATAGGCATTGATATTTATAAAATTAACCCTATCTGGTATGCATTTATTATTTTCTCTTTTAGCACAACTGCATTATTAATAGAGGTTTTCCGCTCAGCCTTAAGTACAGTGGATAAAGGCCAGCTTGAGGCTGCTCATTCTGTCGGCTTAACAACTTTTCAGGCATACTGTCGAATTATTATTCCGCAAGCACTCGTTGTTGCAATGCCCAATATTACGACTACAATTGTCAATTTAATTAAAGCAACTTCCTTAGGCTATGCTCTATCACTATCAGAAATCACCTTAAAAGCGAAGGTCGCTGCAAATGTAGGCTATAACTACATTGAAGCGTATTTGGACATTTTCATAGTTTACTTAATTTTATGTACTATCGTTGAATACATATTAAAACGCTATGAAAAATATTTAAGCAAATATAAGGTTGCTCATTCTTAACCATAGAGGTGTTTGTCAATGTTAGAAATTAAAGATATACACAAATCATTTGGTCATCATGAAATTTTAAAAGGTGTTGATATTTCAATTGCTAAGGGTGATGTAGTAGTTATTTTAGGCCCAAGTGGCTCTGGTAAAACAACGTTACTTCGCTGCATTAATTTCTTAGAATGTGCTGATAAAGGTCATGCTTCTATTAGTGGCATTGAAGTTGATTTACATCATGCGAAGAAAGGAGAGATTCACAACATCAGACAAAAAGTGGCTTTCGTATTTCAAAGTTATAATTTATTCAATAATAAAACAGTTCTTGAAAATGTAACTGAAGGATTAATTGTCGGTAGAAAAATGCCAAAATCAGATGCAGTAGAAATAGCTAAACGTGCTCTAAGCAAAGTCGGCCTTTCTGACAAATATGATGCTTATCCAAGTGCACTTTCTGGTGGTCAGCAACAGCGTGTTGGCATTGCTAGAGCTGTTGCATTAAGCCCAGACATTATCCTATTTGATGAACCAACCTCAGCCCTCGATCCAGAACTTGTTGGTGAAGTATTAACTGTTATGAAAAATATCGCAAATGAAGGCACAACAATGCTTGTCGTAACACATGAAATGTCCTTTGCCCGAGATGTTGCGAATCGAGTTATTTTCATGGACGGCGGAGTGGTCGTAGAAGAAGGTACTCCTCATGATATTTTTGTTACCCCTAAAGAGGAGCGTACAAAGCAGTTTCTAAAACGTGTATTGCCCGAGGACTATACGTATAATATTTAGACTCTAATTTCAAAATACCTATCAATTTCTAGACTGAACTCTCTCCACTATCAATTGAAATATTTACTTAGTTTTCAGCTTAGATTTTCTACAAAAGTGGCATTTATTTCCGCAATATTATATGGTGTTCTTTCTTGCAGATTGATCATTCATGCAGTAATATAAGAACACAAGCTGCATTGCTCGTAATAATATTAAGTTTTAACCTTTGAGCTGTAAAAGGGAGTTTTAATTGAGTACGGACTGGCATGCCGCATTCCACGTTAATGCGGACGAACATGAAATACTCTGCGAACACCCACTTTGAGGAGTGGTGGTTTAAAACTTTCTATAATAACTACGGCATACGTGGCTTTTACTCTAAATATTGTTTTATCAAAGTTTACATAGCATCTTAGCCGAATTGGTTAAGGTGCTTTTTTCATCCTAAAATAGTCGATGGGATTAAATTGGGGTTAAACTTCTTTACAATTAAAAATAAAATTCGTTAATTAAAGGATTTATTAGAGGATGAATTTAATGCTAAGAAAAAGCTATTATTGGGGATATACAATAAAACCAGGGACTCATTAATTTGAGTCCCTGGTCTTTTGTTTAGATGGTTGGTAGCCTTTTATACAAAAATTAATTTGAAGTTTGTGTTTTCTTAAATATTGAAATCAATGCCACACCAGCTAATGACACAATCCCTAAGAAGAATAATAAAAATCCAACCGGAATCAAGAAGAAAGGTTCTTCTAAAGTGCCATCTGCAGCTACATTACTTCCAATGATAGCCTTCGCAATAAAACAGATTACTCCTAAAAGAATTGGTGTAGATGCAATTACATATTTTGTTTTCATAATATCTTCCTCCATTAAAGCTATTTTAATTATTTTTTTGACCAAGATATCACCTGGCTGACAGTCTAATACTTCACAAATTTTTTCTAATGTTAAAACTTTATAGCTTTTGCTTTTTCATTTTTTAAATTTGAGACGTTTGCCATTGTGATACCAAGTTCCCTATCGACTTTCTAATGTTAGAATAACTGAAGATACATCCTTAGTCAATACTTTTTTATCGTAAAACGATAAATTGTTATTACTTTACAATAAAGATTCATAATTTAAATAAAAAAGACCAGGCTCAAAATTAATTGAGCACCTGGGCTTTAAAATTATTAATCAATGAAGCTGCAGACATAACATTCAACTCCTCAACACCAAACGACATTTCTTTCTCAATGTGCTTTCTCACATAAGGATTCCGTTTTTCTCTGGAGACTTGGTATCATCAATAAAAAAGACACCTATCACTCTTTTGCAACAAGAAAACTAACAACAATGCTTATAGAAAATCCGAATGAGCAAGCCTTCGGAATACAGTAAAAATTAATTTAGAAGTTATTCAAGCACTACCTTTATTAATTTGTACATTAATAAAGCACTGACTTTTTAAGTCAGTGCTTTTTGTCGGTCAAAAGAAATTGTTTCTAAAAATTTTAATCCAACACGAAAATGATATATAACTACATTTACCAAAAGGTACTATTAAGTAAGTAGCCACCTTATGATTTCGGATAACTTAAATATAATAATATATGCTTGCAAACATTGCCGCACAGCCTCCCATAACAAAGACATGCCAGATTGCATGATTATATGAAATACATTTGTTTTTATAAAAATATGTGCCAACTGTATAGATGACGCCACCAACTAGTAGTACTAAAAAGCCTTCAACGGTGATATGTGCGACAAGTGGTTTGTAGGCGAAAATAATAAGCCACCCCATGCAGATGTAAACGATTAAAGATAATGTTTTGAATCGGTATACAAAGAACATTTTCATGACGACCCCGATGATCGTTAAAATCCACTCAACAAAGAAAATAGTCCAGCCTGTCGCACCACCCACTGCTACAAGTGCAATTGGTGTATATGTACCCGCAATCAAAAAGAAAATTGAACAATGGTCCATCTTTTTGAAAAAACTTTTATGCGTTGGAACGCTATGATAGAGGGTTGAGCTTAAAAATAATATCATCATCGAAATACCAAAAACGATATAGCTAAACAATTCGATTTTCGAGCCAGACTCATTTGACTTTTGAATTAGTAAGATCAAGCCAGGAATTGTTAGCAAGAATGCAATGCCATGAGTTAGCGCATTCCAAAATTCCTCTCTCTTACTGTAGCCGTTTTCTATATTTACAGCATGTGACATCCTAATCACTTCTTTCTATGTCTATTATTCAATATTTTGGATAATAGACATAGTACACTGTGTCACAAAAATAATATGATAAATATAACATTCACTTTTCTAATAGTTGTAACTATATGAGGAACAAATAGATAAAATAAACATTCATGAGCTTTTGTCTCCCAAATACAGGCATGAATAATTTTATCGTCCTATTTCAAACGTTGGAGTAAGACTTTTACTTTACCATAACTGCTTCCCACACCTTTTGACCGTCCATCAATGTTAGAACTACTTCTGTTTCTAAAATTTCCTCTTTCGGACATGCGAACAAGTCTCGATCTAATACAATAATATCTGCAAACTTCCCTACTTCTAATGTACCAAGCTCTTGCTCCCTAAATACGCTATAAGCGGGGACTTGTGTATATGCCTTTAATGCCTGGGCAAGTGTTACTTTTTCTTGTTCATTCCACGTATCTTTTAACGTAATATCCATTCTTGTAACTGCATGATAGATTTCTAACATTGGCTCAAGCGGTACAATTGGATAATCACTACTGTAAGGAACAATCGCACCTGAATCGATTAATGTTTTGTTAGGGTAAATATATGGTTGTTTTTCTTCTCCTACACGTGTTGTATGACTTTCACGTGGCATTAATGCCATATGGTATGGTTGAATGGATGGCATTACACCAAGCTCTTTGAAGCGCGGAATATCAACTGGTGATACAATTTCAATATGTTCTAATGAATGACGCGCATCACGTTTACCATTTACTTGCTGTGCTTTTTGATATAAATCTAAACCTAGGCGGACAGCTCCATCTCCAATTGTATGAAAGCGTATTGCAAAACCATTATAATCTGCTTCAATAACCCATTTTTCAAGAGTTTCTACAGGATAAGCAACATCACCAACAGAATCTGGCCTGTCTAAATACGGATCAAGCATATATGCTGTATGCCCTGTCACTACCCCATCAATAAACTGTTTTAATCCACCTAATTGTAATTTTTCTGAATTGAATAGCGTACGTAGCATGCGTGCTTTCCCCATATCACCATTTAATGGAGGATAAACATGCAGTCTTGTTGTTAAGCACCCTTCTTCATCTAATTCTTTATAAATATCATATTGCTGTAAGCGTTCATGTGCACGACTTGCATACAAATCATTAACTGATGTAATTCCAAGCTTCGCTGCTTTCTCTAAGAAGCTTTCGACCATTTCTTTAAATGTTTCTTTTGAAAAATCATAGGCCAAATCTGTTGCCATCGATATCGCTGTTTCAATTAAAATACCAGTAGGTTCTCCGTTTTCATTTTTCACGATAATACCGTAATCAGGGTTTTTCGTATCTTTCGTGATATTGGCAAGCGCCAAAGCTTTCGTATTGACCCAGCCATAATGTCCTTCTGCATGTAATAAGACAATCGGACGGTCTTTCAATACCGCATCTAATTGCTCACGAGTTGGAAATACTGTATCACCCCAAGCTGTATGATCCCAGCCTGTCCCGATAATCCAATCTCTTGTTGTTTGTGTCTTGGCATAATCTACTACCATTTGAATCGCTTCTTCAGCAGAAGTGGCATCGAATAAAGATACTGCCTGTGTACTAAAAACACTGCCAAGCATAATATGCATATGTGCATCATGGAAGCCTGGCATAACAAGCTTATCCCCCACTTCAATTACTTCTGTAGATTCTCCTTGCCATGACACAATATTCTCCCAATGATCAACTGCTAATATCCGATTATCTCGAATAGCAATCGCTAGTTTTTGTGGCTCATTTGCAAGTCCTGTGAAAATACGATTTCCTTTAATAATTTTCGTTGCTACAGTCATTTCCATACCCCCTGGTTATAATTGTGCTTGTCCAGACAAATCAATTTCTGGTGGAGCCTTCTTGAATCCCTTCGTCAAAACAAGCATATAAATGACACCACAAACAAACCAAATACTACCTAGAATAATTGAATGCCGATCCAAATTAATCAATAACCAAATATCTAACACCGCTCCAATCAGCGGAATAATTAAGTATAAAAAAGTACCTTTTAAGGACCTTTGCTTACCTTTTACAAAATAATAAGCAATGACAGATAAATTCACACATGTGAATGCTAAGAAGGCACCAAAGTTAATGAATGATGCTACAAGCGTCAAACTAAGTACAAGTGCTAATAACGAAAATACGCTAATTAATAAAATATTATTTACAGGAGTGTCATATTTCTTATGAAGCTTGGAGAAAAACCCCTGCGGTAATTGCCCGTCACGCCCCATCGCAAACAATACGCGTGATGCACTCGCCTGTGATGACATAGCAGAGCCAAATGCGGTAAATCCATAGACTGCTAAAAAGAATGAAGCGAATGTTTTGCCACCGACAAGCTCAATAATGTCATTGGCAGCCGCATCTGCATTCGTAAATGTGCTGTAATCTGGCCATACATTATGGGCAAAATATGAAACAGCAATAAAGACAAGCCCACCCATAAATACAATCGTATAGACAGCACGTGGAATCGTTTTTTGTGGATTAATCGTCTCCTCTGCAAATGTAGTCGCGGAATCAAACCCTAAAAATGAGAAGCATAATAATGCCGCTCCTGCAACAACGAATGAAAATGGTTCACTTGTATTATAGAAAGCATCAAAATTCCAAATACTCCCCGTACCCGCTCCGCCATTAATTTCTTGAATAGATAGACCAATAAAAATCGCAATAAACAAAAGCGATACACCTGTTAATAAAATATTCGCCTTTGTTGCCATCTGCACCCCCAGTATATTGATAACGGTTACAAGGATTAATAAACCTAACACCCAAACATATGGAGGGATTGACGGAAAGGCAGCCGAAAAGAAAATGCTAAATAATAGATAATTCACCATCGGAATAAATAAATAGTCCATCAAAATAGACCAACCGACTAAAAAACCTACAAACGGATTAATCGCCTTTTGCGTATAAGCATAAGCTGAACCCGCAGACGGAATCGCCTTTGCCATCTGTCCATAGCTATATGCAGTAAACAACATGACAACAAGTGCTAATACATATGCCCCTGGTACCATACCGTGCGAAATTTCTGCAGCAATGCCGTATGTACTAAAGACCGTTGCAAGTGCCATAAACGAAAAGCCAAACAATACAACAGGTATTAATGTTAATGTCCGCTTCATTTCTTTCATAGAATTCCTCCCTATTAACAGATTTCAATTTCATATACTTTGTACATGCATAATCTATGCCAATAAAATTCCCCATACCTTCGTTTTTCTGTTAAAGCGAAGTATGCAAAATTGAATTTATTATGCTAATTTGAATAATAATTTGCTAGAAGGAGGAGAAAGAAATTCTACTTTTATACATTTATTTCTCTCAAAATCTATATTCTGAATTTTGGCATACTTTATGCAGATGAAATGTAAAGGGAAATTTTTATTAGGGGGAATGATAGATGGAGAATGGTTCTACATTAAGGAGATCACTTAAATTATGGCAAATTGTAATGATTGGACTTGCTTATATGACACCAATGGTTGTATTCGATACGTTTGGTATCGTCTCGAGTGTTACAGATGGACATGTTCCAACATCTTATGTCATTGCTTTAGTTGGCATGCTACTCACCGCCGCAAGCTACGGTAAACTTGTCCGCATCTTTCCAACAGCAGGATCCGCATACACATATACGCAAAAGGCGATTAGTCGTAGGCTTGGTTTTTTAATTGGTTGGGCATCTTTACTTGATTATTTATTCTTGCCGATGGTCAATGCATTGTTAACACAAATATATTTAACAGCTTTATTTCCAGAAGTTCCATCATGGTTATGGGTTGTGCTATTCGTAGCGCTTGTGTCGTTTTTAAATTTACGAAGCGTTAACTTGCTTGCCAATTTTAATGCGATTTTCGTATTAATACAAATAGTGATGGTGGTTGTCTTTATTATTCTTGTAGTTCGTGGCCTTCAAACGGGAGAAGGAACTGGAACAGTCTTTTCACTTCAGCCATTTATCTCTGAGAATATGAATATGGGGCATATCATTACAGGGGCAACAATCTTATGTTTCTCATTCCTTGGATTTGATGCAGTCACAACATTAGCAGAAGAAACACCTAATCCTAAAAAAACAATTCCAAAAGCAATTCTTTATACGGCTTTATGGGGCGGTGTTATTTTCATTACTGCTTCTTTCTTTATTCAATTATTCTTCCCTGATGTCTCACGCTTTCACAATCCAGATGCTGCTTTACCCGAGATTGCACTTTATGTAGGCGGAAAACTATTTCAGACTATTTTCTTATGTACGACATTTGTTAATACACTTGCGTCTGGAATGGCTTCACATGCAAGTGTGTCACGATTGCTTTATGTAATGGGACGAGATCAAGTCTTTCCTGAAAAATGGTTTGGCTATATTCATCCAAAGTGGAAAACACCCTCTGTTAATGTATTAATAGTAGGAGCTATTTCACTATCTGCTATTTTCTTTGACTTGGTAACAGCGACCTCGCTTATTAACTTTGGGGCACTGATGGCATTCACATCCGTTAACCTTTGTGTTATTAGTCATTTTGTTATTCGTGAAAAAAAGCATCGGACAGTGAAAGGCTTCTTCAATTATTTAGTCATGCCAATTCTCGGTGCCCTATCTGTTGGCATACTTTGGTTTAATATTGAAAGAAGTTCACTCATTATGGGGATAATTTGGTTCTCCATCGGTTTCGTTTACTTACTATACTTAACAAAAGCATTCAGCAAAGCACCTCCTCAATTCAAAGAGGAAGATGTAGTTTCCGAGTTACCTGACATGCAAATTACTAGCTAATAGAAAGTCCGTAGCTTTCATTTTAAGCTACGGACTTTTTTGCTTTACAATTAATATAGATAACTCAGATCTTTGATTTCCACTGCGAGTGACGTTTTCCACGGGAGGTACCGAGCTGCTTCCCTCGCCATATTCAGTCCAGGGTCTCTACTGTCCCGCTTTTCCCTCTTAAACGCATCCCGCAGCGAGGTTCAGCTGAATGCGTAAATGAACTAAACAATCTACTTTAGGATTCAGCTTCAAAAGGCTGAGATTAAGAAATGCTTGTTTGGAAATCATCGAAAAACAGTACCGAATTATAAATAGCAAAACAGGGAGGCATAACTTATTATTACTAAGAAATGCCTCCCTTACTTATACTATTATGACTTTATCAGTGCCCACTAAATTCCAGTAGTGCTTTTTGTAGTTTTATAAAAATTGGATACAAATATTAAGCAAAATAGAATTATAGTGATTCTAATACTTCTTTAAAACGGCTAATTACTGCATCTACTTCTTCATATTTAATCGTTAATGCTGGCTCGATACGGATTGTTTTTGAATTAATTAAAGTACCTGCAACAAGTACGCCACGATCAAACATACCTTTTGATACTTCATAGCCGACTTCATCATCATGGAATTCAATACCAATCATTAAACCTTGACCACGAATTTCTAATACTTTATCTTTATGTGCTTCCGCTACTTCACGTAAGCCTTGTAAGAAATATTCACCCACTTCAGCTGCACGTTGTGGCAATTGTTCTTCGATTAATACACTAATTGTAGCAAGAGCCGCTGAACACGCTAATGGATTTCCGCCAAATGTTGTTGTATGCATGAATGGGTTTGGGAACCAGCTTTTGAATACTTCTTCTTTTGCTACAACAGCTCCTGCTGGCATAACTCCACCGCCGAATGCTTTTGCTAAGCAAATAATATCTGGTACTACATCATAAAGCTCTGATGCGAACATTTTCCCTGTACGGCCCATACCTGTTTGCACTTCATCTAAGATCATTAATGCACCGTATTCATCACAAAGTGCACGAACTTCTTTTAAATAATCTTTTGGTGGAAGAATAATACCACCTTCACCTTGGATTGGTTCAAGAAGAACTGCAGCTACATCTTCACCTGTTAATGCACAAGCTTCAAATGTTTTACGCATCATGTCAATATCACCAAATGCAACATGACGGAAACCTGGTACTAGCGGTAAAAATGGTTTGCGGAACATGTTTTTTGATGTTGCAGATAATGCCCCTAAGCTTTTACCATGGAATGCTTTTGTTGTTGCGATGAAAGTTGTACGTTCACTGTACATTTTTGCTAATTTCAACGCTGCTTCTACACTTTCTGTACCACTGTTTGTGAAGAATGAGTATTTTAAGTCCCCAGGTGTAATCTCAGCCAACACTTTTGCCAACATTGCACGTAAAGGGTCTAGTAAATCTTGACTGTGTAAAGCTTGACGTTGTAACTGATCTTGCACAGCTTTCATTACTTTTGGGTGGCGATGTCCAACATTATAAATACCAAAACCGCCTAGGCAGTCGATATATTCATTACCATTTAAGTCTTTAAAGCAAGAATCGCCATCAGACCATTCAACTGCTGCAAATTGGCCGTCTTTCGTAACGGTTTTGCGGTATTCTAAGAAGCCTGGGTTAACATTTTCGCGGAAGCCATTAACTGTTTCTTCAGTAATCCATTTTGCTTCTTCAGCTGTTACTTCTTTTTTTTCAATAATATTTAATACTTTATCTAGGTACTCTGAAACTTCCGCTTCTTTTTTCGTTAATTGACTATTCACATTGATACTCATATGATCCGCTCCTTATTTTTCGAACCATTGTACTGGTTCTACTTGTAGATTGATATTAATTTGTTTAATTTCTTGGAATTCATCGAAGCCGTATGTACCTAGGCTACGACCGATACCACTTTCTTTATATCCACCCCACGGTGCTTCGTTATATGTTGGATGATACGAATTAATCCAAGTAATACCTGAACGTAATTTTTTGATAATGCGTAATGCTTTTGCACCATCATTTGAGAAGACTGCCCCTGCCAAACCGTATTTCGTTCCATTTGCCAATTGAATTGCTTCTTCTTCTGTGCTGAACTTCTGAATGACTGCAACAGGTCCAAAAATTTCTTCCTGTACGATACGCATATCTTGATTTACATCTACAAAGGCTGTTGGCTCTACAAAATATCCTTTATCATAGCCATTTGCAGTGATGCGATTACCACCACAGATAACACGCGCGCCTTCTTCTTTACCAATTTCGATATAGCTTAATACTTTTTCAAGATGTTGTTGGCTTACTAATGGGCCCATTTCTGTCCCATCTGCTAAACCAGATCCTACTTTAATCTGTTTTGCACGTTCTACAAAACGATCTACAAAGCGATTATAAATACTTTCTTCTACTAAAATACGTGAACCCGCAGAGCATACTTGCCCAGAGCCACAATAAATACCGAATAATGCAAAGTCTACTGCTACTTCAAAGTCAGCATCTGCAAAAATAATATTTGGTGATTTCCCACCAAGCTCAAGCGATACTTTTTTCATTGTATCTGCTGCCTTTTTCATAATATGTTTTCCTGTTTTCGTACCACCTGTAAACGAAATCATATCAACATCCGGACTTTCTGTAATTGCATCACCTACAACATTACCAGCGCCCATCACCATATTTGCTACACCTTTTGGTAAGCCTGCTTCTTCAAAAATCTCGAATAATTTTGTTGGTGTGATTGGCGTTACTTCGGATGGTTTGAAAACAACCGTATTTCCCGCAGCTAAAGCAGGTGCAAGTTTCCAAACACTCATTAATAATGGGAAGTTCCAAGGAACGATTAAACCACAAACCCCTACTGGCTCACGAACAACCATTGCTTGCATTGGGTCTGTCACATGATAGGTTTCGCCATCTGGCTTTGTCACGATGCCTGCATAATAACGGAAACATGCAGCAGCATCTGCTATATCACCTTCTGCTTCTCGTAATGGCTTGCCATTATCAATTGTTTCAAGACGTGCTAATTCTTCTGCACGTTCGTCAATTTTATCTGCTACCTTCAATAAAAAAGCGGCCCGCTCTATTGCTGGTACTTCTGACCAAACACCTTTATCAAATGCTTCACGCGCTGCTTGAATGGCTTTTTTGGCATCCTCTACTGTTCCTTCAGGTGCTTGTGCAATCTCTTCACCAGTTGCTGGATTGATGATTGAACGCTTGCCACCATTAGATGACTTTGTCCATTGACCATCGATATACATATTCAGTTCAAGTGTATCTACTTTCACCTTTATCATGTTTTGCTCCTCCTTTAACTGTTGTCATATTACATAAAGCAAGAAGCGTGCCAACTCTCAAACTACGACTCTATCGATATTTTAGAAATGCTATTATGCAAATGAACATACATTTATGCAGTTTCGCATATATTTACCCACAATTGCATAAAAAATCCGCCAATGTCTTCACATTAACGGATTCTGGATTCTAATTATTGTTCATACTTTTTTTGCAAAATCTTTTGATACTTGCGACTAACGGAAGACTGACTTATCCCTAAAGCCTTCGCAGCTCGTGTCGTTGTCTTATACTGCTTCATGGCGAGCATAATCAGTTGTTCTTCTACATCATTAAGTGCCTCTTCTAGCGGCATTACCCGGGTAATAACGGGCTTCTTATGATTCACGGTATAACCAAGTGATAAAAAACGGCTAACAAACTCAGAAGTAATAGCTGGTTCATCAGCTGATACAACTAATCTTTCAATCATATTTTGCAATTCACGTACATTACCTGGCCATGCATAGAATTCCAAAATATTAATTGCATCTGGTGTAAGCGTATAGTTCTTTCCATAACGCTTATTCAATTTTTCTAAAAAGTGAAATGCCAATACAGGGATATCTTCTACCCGTTCTCTTAAAGGAGGAATATGTAGTGGAATAACATTTAAACGATAATACAAATCCTCACGGAAAGTACCATTTGCCACCATCTCTTGAAGATTTTTATTCGTCGCTCCTATAATTTGCACGTTAATTGGTATAGGCTTTGTGCTCCCGATTTGAACGATTTCTTGTTCTTGCAATACACGCAATAGTTTTACTTGTAAATGTAATGGCATTTCACCAATCTCATCTAAAAACAGCACTCCTTCATGTGCCTGTTGGAAATATCCAATCTTTCCATTCTTATCGGCACCTGTAAATGAGCCCTTCGTATAACCGAACAGTTCACTCTCCAGTAAGTTTTCTGGGATTGCTCCACAATTCAGCTTCAAAAATGGCTTCTCAGAGCGATGTCCAAGCTGATGAATCACTTGTGCAATAACTTCTTTACCAACACCTGATTCGCCATACAGCATAACTGTTGATGAAAAATCTGCAATTCGCTTCGCTTGTTGGACTAAACGCTCCATCTTCTGACTTCGATAAATAAGCTGTTCTGTTGAACGTTCTTTATTTTTGAAAAGATCAAGCTCTTTTTTATACTGCGCAGAGATTTTTCTCATCTCTTGCAGTTCACTCTCTAATCGAGTTGACTCTGTAATATCTCGCGATGCTATTACAATTCGAGTAATTTCTCCTTGTTCGTTAAAAATGGGATTCCCAACTGATAAAATTTTACGCTGATTTTTCGTCTCCTGAACGACAGATACTTTTGTTTTCCCCTTAAGCACTTGTCCTATAGAATTTGGACAATAACGTCCCTCTTTTTCAAGTGCCAACAAACTTTTACCAATCCATTCATTCAAATTCGTATCCCACACACCTGGGATTAGACGCTCACTTGTACGAATTAGCTCTCCTCTTCCATTAACGACCAATATTTCATCATAAATACTTGATAAAATAGCATTTAAATCCTTATTAAGTCCTTTAATATCTTCAATCTCTGTCGCCATTTCCTCTACTTTTGGCAAATCTTGAACAACAATTACAATTCCTTCAACAACCTGCTCAAAATTGATAATTGGGCAATAATCGACAAGTACAATCGCATCATCACCAATTTGAAGCTGATTTAAAATTGTCTTTCCTGTATTAAAAACATAATGTAAGTATGATCGGTTAAAAATTGCCTCTGCATCACAATTTTCCGCAAATTCCTTATCTAATCGCATCATTTTCAGTGATGCATCATTATAATTGACAATACGATGCGAGCGATCCACCACAAAAATCCCCATCGGTATGGATGTCAAAATAATTTTCAACAAATCTATTGCCTGATTATCTTGCTTAAAAAGTTCAACAAGCATTTCCTCACGACGCAAATAACCAATTATATCGCCGTTCACACCTTGCACCAATGCAAATGGCTCGCCAATAATTTGGAACAATACTTTTACAGATAGATGCTCGTCTACCTGACAAATGCTATCAAGTGAAGTGGCATAGTGTCGAAGATCCTCTACTGTTAGATGCGGGCTTTGCTGTACATCTTGTTGCAATGTATTCATATTAATATATGACTCTAATTTCCCTTGTCTCTTTAAAAATAAAAAGGGTTCTTTCATGTCCTTAATTGCTATTGATTGTTGACGCTCTAAATGGTCAATATCAATTGTCGCAAGTGGTCTAAGTTTCTCTACATCAACTGCAAACATTCTAATTCCCCCTTGGTTATTTTTATCATAACATTTTTGCGGAATTTTTAGAAAATTTATAGGTAAAAAAGTGGCTCTACGTCAAATGTTAGGAGAACTAATTTTATATTAGTTGCTCTAATCGAAATAAACTTAAACATTTGACACAGAACCTGAATAAAATATTTTCATTTTAGTAATACAATTATATTATTGCAACGAAAAAATTCTTAAGAATCAAATGACTCTTAAGAATTTTTTAAGTATGACCCCTACGAGATTCGAACTCGTGTTACCGCCGTGAAAGGGCGGTGTCTTAACCGCTTGACCAAGGGGCCATGGCTCCGAAGGCAGGACTCGAACCTGCGACCCTCTGATTAACAGTCAGATGCTGCTACCAACTGAGCTACTTCGGAATAATATTATGGTGGGCCTAAATGGACTCGAACCATCGACCTCACGCTTATCAGGCGTGCGCTCTAACCAGCTGAGCTATAGGCCCATAATGGTGGAGGGGGGCAGATTCGAACTGCCGAACCCGAAGGAGCGGATTTACAGTCCGCCGCGTTTAGCCTCTTCGCTACCCCTCCGAAAAAATGGTGCCGGCGAAAGGAGTCGAACCCTCGACCTACTGATTACAAGTCAGTTGCTCTACCAACTGAGCTACACCGGCATATCATGGTGGGTCGGGACGGAATCGAACCGCCGACACTTAGAGCTTCAATCTAATGCTCTACCAACTGAGCTACCGACCCATGATAATGATATTTTTTATTCTTTTTTAAAAAAAATGGCGGTCCGGACGGGACTCGAACCCGCGACCTCCTGCGTGACAGGCAGGCATTCTAACCAGCTGAACTACCGGACCATTTTGGTTGCGGGGACAGGATTTGAACCTGCGACCTTCGGGTTATGAGCCCGACGAGCTACCGAACTGCTCCACCCCGCGATAGTAATATTAACTTGATTGAAAAATGGAGGAGGAAGAGGGATTCGAACCCCCGCGCGGTTTGACCCGCCTGTCGGTTTTCAAGACCGATCCCTTCAGCCAGACTTGGGTATTCCTCCGAAATAATCTTTATATGGTGGAGCCTAGCGGGATCGAACCGCTGACCTCCTGCGTGCAAGGCAGGCGCTCTCCCAGCTGAGCTAAGGCCCCATATGATTTAAAATGGTCGGGAAGACAGGATTCGAACCTGCGACCCCTTGGTCCCAAACCAAGTGCTCTACCAAGCTGAGCTACTTCCCGAAAATGGTGCGCCCAGCAGAAGTCGAATCCACAACCTTCTGATCCGTAGTCAGACGCTCTATCCAGTTGAGCTATGGGCGCATATATATGTTATCTTATTTTAAGAAATTTTACATAAAAATGGAGCGGAAGACGGGGTTCGAACCCGCGACCCCCACCTTGGCAAGGTGATGTTCTACCACTGAACTACTTCCGCAACATACTTAAAAATGCGGGTGAAGGGAGTCGAACCCCCACGCCTTGCGGCGCTAGATCCTAAGTCTAGTGCGTCTGCCAATTCCGCCACACCCGCGTTATAAAATTAAATGATGAGTCATGCAGGATTCGAACCAGCGACCCTCTGATTAAAAGTCAGATGCTCTACCAACTGAGCTAATGACTCATTTAAAATAAATGATAAAAAATGGTGGAGGATGACGGGATCGAACCGCCGACCCTCTGCTTGTAAGGCAGATGCTCTCCCAGCTGAGCTAATCCTCCATATATAGCCTAGCAACGTCCTACTCTCGCAGGGGGACAGCCCCCAACTACCATTGGCGCTAAAGAGCTTAACTTCTGTGTTCGGCATGGGAACAGGTGTGACCTCTTTGCCATCATTACTAGACTATTGAGATTGTTCTCTCAAAACTGGATAAACATTCATTGAAGTTCTTAAATCAACTTTTGGTTAAGTCCTCGATCTATTAGTATTCGTCAGCTCCATGTGTCACCACACTTCCACCTCGAACCTATCTACCTTGTCGTCTTCAAGGGATCTTACTTACTTGCGTAATGGGAAATCTCATCTTGAGGGGGGCTTCATGCTTAGATGCTTTCAGCACTTATCCCGTCCACACATAGCTACCCAGCGATGCTCTTGGCAGAACAACTGGTACACCAGCGGTGTGTCCATCCCGGTCCTCTCGTACTAAGGACAGCTCCTCTCAAATTTCCTACGCCCACGACGGATAGGGACCGAACTGTCTCACGACGTTCTGAACCCAGCTCGCGTACCGCTTTAATGGGCGAACAGCCCAACCCTTGGGACCGACTACAGCCCCAGGATGCGATGAGCCGACATCGAGGTGCCAAACCTCCCCGTCGATGTGGACTCTTGGGGGAGATAAGCCTGTTATCCCCGGGGTAGCTTTTATCCGTTGAGCGATGGCCCTTCCATGCGGAACCACCGGATCACTAAGCCCGTCTTTCGACCCTGCTCGACTTGTAGGTCTCGCAGTCAAGCTCCCTTGTGCCTTTACACTCTACGAATGATTTCCAACCATTCTGAGGGAACCTTTGGGCGCCTCCGTTACTCTTTAGGAGGCGACCGCCCCAGTCAAACTGTCCGCCTGACACTGTCTCCTACCCCGCTAAGGGGTACGGGTTAGAATTTCAATACAGCTGGGGTAGTATCCCAAGGACGCCTCCACCGAAGCTGGCGCTCCGGTCTCTCTGGCTCCTACCTATCCTGTACAAGCTGTACCAAAATTCAATATCAGGCTACAGTAAAGCTCCACGGGGTCTTTCCGTCCTGTCGCGGGTAACCTGCATCTTCACAGGTACTATAATTTCACCGAGTCTCTCGTTGAGACAGTGCCCAGATCGTTACGCCTTTCGTGCGGGTCGGAACTTACCCGACAAGGAATTTCGCTACCTTAGGACCGTTATAGTTACGGCCGCCGTTTACTGGGGCTTCGGTTCTCACCTTCGCTTACGCTAAGCAATCCCCTTAACCTTCCAGCACCGGGCAGGCGTCAGCCCCTATACGTCACCTTACGGTTTTGCAGAGACCTGTGTTTTTGCTAAACAGTCGCCTGGGCCTATTCACTGCGGCTCTCTCGGGCTTGCACCCTACTAGAGCACCCCTTCTCCCGAAGTTACGGGGTCATTTTGCCGAGTTCCTTAACGAGAGTTCTCTCGCTCACCTTAGGATTCTCTCCTCGACTACCTGTGTCGGTTTGCGGTACGGGCACCTCCTACCTCGCTAGAGGCTTTTCTTGACAGTGTGAAATCAGGAACTTCGCTCATACGAGCTCGCCATCATAGCTCAACGTTATAGAGAGCGGATTTGCCTACTCTCACGCCTTACTATTTAGACGCACATAACCAACAGTGCGCTTACCCTATCCTACTGTGTCCCCCCATTACTCAAATGGTAGGGAGGTGGTACAGGAATATCAACCTGTTATCCATCGCCTACGCCTATCGGCCTCGGCTTAGGTCCCGACTAACCCTGAGAGGACGAGCCTTCCTCAGGAAACCTTAGTCATTCGGTGGATGGGATTCTCACCCATCTTTCGCTACTCATACCGGCATTCTCACTTCTAAGCGCTCCACCAGTCCTTCCGGTCTGACTTCTCAGCACTTAGAACGCTCTCCTACCACAGACATCGTAGATGTCTATCCACAGCTTCGGTGAATTGTTTAGCCCCGATACATTTTCGGCGCAGCGTCACTCGACCAGTGAGCTATTACGCACTCTTTAAATGATGGCTGCTTCTGAGCCAACATCCTGGTTGTCTAAGCAACGCCACATCCTTTTCCACTTAACAATTACTTTGGGACCTTAGCTGGTGGTCTGGGCTGTTTCCCTTTTGACTACGGATCTTATCACTCGCAGTCTGACTCCCGTGCATAAATCACTGGCATTCGGAGTTTGTCTGAATTCGGTAATCCGGGATGGACCCCTAGTCCAAACAGTGCTCTACCTCCAGGATTCTCTATCACGAGGCTAGCCCTAAAGCTATTTCGGAGAGAACCAGCTATCTCCAGGTTCGATTGGAATTTCTCCGCTACCCACACCTCATCCCCGCACTTTTCAACGTGCGTGGGTTCGGGCCTCCAGTAAGTGTTACCTTACCTTCACCCTGGACATGGGTAGATCACCTGGTTTCGGGTCTACAACCACATACTCATTCGCCCTATTCAGACTCGCTTTCGCTACGGCTCCGTCTTTTCAACTTAACCTTGCATGTAATCGTAACTCGCCGGTTCATTCTACAAAAGGCACGCTATCACCCATTAACGGGCTCTAACTACTTGTAGGCACATGGTTTCAGGATCTCTTTCACTCCCCTTCCGGGGTGCTTTTCACCTTTCCCTCACGGTACTGGTTCACTATCGGTCACTAGAGAGTATTTAGCCTTGGGAGATGGTCCTCCCAGATTCCGACGGAATTTCACGTGTTCCGCCGTACTCAGGATCCACTCAGGAGAGAATGAACTTTTGACTACAGGACTGTTACCTTCTTTGGTGGGTCTTTCCAAACCGCTTCGTCTAACTCATTCCTTTGTAACTCCGTGTTGAGTGTCCTACAACCCCAAGAGGCAAGCCTCTTGGTTTGGGCTCTTCCCGTTTCGCTCGCCGCTACTAAGGGAATCGAAATTTCTTTCTCTTCCTTCAGGTACTTAGATGTTTCAGTTCCCTGAGTCTGCCATCATGACGCTATGTATTCACGTCAAGATACTGTCCCATTACGAACAGTGGGTTCCCCCATTCGGAAATCTCCGGATCAAAGCTTACTTACAGCTCCCCGAAGCATATCGGTGTTAGTGCCGTCCTTCATCGGCTTCTAGTGCCAAGGCATCCGCCATGCGCCCTTAATAACTTAACCTATAAGTTATTAAGCCTAAAAAATTTAAAACTTAATATAAAAAATGTGTTACTTAAGAATTTCTTCAATGTCGTTTTATCCAGTTTTCAAAGAACAAGTTTTGAAAGCGATGAGCCTTCAAAACTGAACAGCAAGCGTTAATCGTATAAGTTCCAAGAACTTATTTCCGAAATATTCCTTAGAAAGGAGGTGATCCAGCCGCACCTTCCGATACGGCTACCTTGTTACGACTTCACCCCAATCATCTATCCCACCTTCGGCGGCTGGCTCCAAAAGGTTACCTCACCGACTTCGGGTGTTACAAACTCTCGTGGTGTGACGGGCGGTGTGTACAAGGCCCGGGAACGTATTCACCGCGGCATGCTGATCCGCGATTACTAGCGATTCCGGCTTCATGTAGGCGAGTTGCAGCCTACAATCCGAACTGAGAACGGTTTTATGAGATTAGCGTACTCTCGCGAGTTAGCGACTCTTTGTACCGTCCATTGTAGCACGTGTGTAGCCCAGGTCATAAGGGGCATGATGATTTGACGTCATCCCCACCTTCCTCCGGTTTGTCACCGGCAGTCACCTTAGAGTGCCCAACTGAATGATGGCAACTAAGATTAAGGGTTGCGCTCGTTGCGGGACTTAACCCAACATCTCACGACACGAGCTGACGACAACCATGCACCACCTGTCACCAATGTCCCCGAAGGGAAAACTCTATCTCTAGAGCGGTCACTGGGATGTCAAGACCTGGTAAGGTTCTTCGCGTTGCTTCGAATTAAACCACATGCTCCACCGCTTGTGCGGGCCCCCGTCAATTCCTTTGAGTTTCAACCTTGCGGTCGTACTCCCCAGGCGGAGTGCTTAATGCGTTAGCTGCAGCACTAAGGGGCGGAAACCCCCTAACACTTAGCACTCATCGTTTACGGCGTGGACTACCAGGGTATCTAATCCTGTTTGCTCCCCACGCTTTCGCGCCTCAGTGTCAGTTACAGACCAGACAGTCGCCTTCGCCACTGGTGTTCCTCCAAATCTCTACGCATTTCACCGCTACACTTGGAATTCCACTATCCTCTTCTGCACTCAAGTTCCCCAGTTTCCAATGACCCTCCACGGTTGAGCCGTGGGCTTTCACATCAGACTTAAGAAACCACCTGCGCGCGCTTTACGCCCAATAAATCCGGACAACGCTTGCCACCTACGTATTACCGCGGCTGCTGGCACGTAGTTAGCCGTGGCTTTCTAATAAGGTACCGTCAAGGTACGTTCATTTCCTAACGTACTTGTTCTTCCCTTACAACAGAGTTTTACGATCCGAAAACCTTCATCACTCACGCGGCGTTGCTCCATCAGACTTTCGTCCATTGTGGAAGATTCCCTACTGCTGCCTCCCGTAGGAGTTTGGGCCGTGTCTCAGTCCCAATGTGGCCGATCACCCTCTCAGGTCGGCTATGCATCGTTGCCTTGGTAGGCCGTTACCCCACCAACTAGCTAATGCACCGCGGGCCCATCCTGTAGTGACGCCCGAAAGCGCCTTTCAACATTTCACCATGAGGTAAAATGGATTATCCGGTATTAGCTCCGGTTTCCCGAAGTTATCCCAGTCTACAGGGCAGGTTGCCCACGTGTTACTCACCCGTCCGCCGCTAAATCAGAGGAGCAAGCTCCTCATCATTCGCTCGACTTGCATGTATTAGGCACGCCGCCAGCGTTCGTCCTGAGCCAGGATCAAACTCTCCATAAAAGTAAAGTTTGAAAGCTCATTAGCTTTGCTAGCGTATCATCTATAAGATGATATCTATTGTTTGTCCTTGTTACTAACAGAAGTTAGTAAACAAAGTTTATTGATTAACGTCTTGCTTGTTCAGTTTTCAAGGTTCATTTTACGCCACTCACTTAGCGACTTGATTATTATATCAAGTCTGATTAACGATGTCAACAACTTTTTTTGAGAATATGTTTTTTTCGTTTTGTCTCTTAGCGACTTAAATAATATAACATGTCATTCATATTAGAGTCAACATATTTTTATAGATATTTATTATATTTTATAAATTATATGCGTTTCTTCTATTACAGAAGATCCTAAATCATAAACACGATAATTTCCCATTGTAGAACTCACATATCATTATCTTAATTAAAAGGTATATAAAATAAATAAGATTTTGCAGAAACACCTCTTAATTTAGATAAGCAAAATCCCATTCTACTATGACGATAAATTTAAAGACGCAAATGAGTTTTCATATACTTTACAAAACCTAATTCAGGTGTACCTATATTAATAGAGTACTTAGTTGTTCATTTAGTAATCATTTTTGAAAAAAAACGGTCCCGAACATTATCTCGATACTCCTCTTTATTGCAAACGTTATTATGTAATAATCGATTTTTATCGACTGTACATGAGTAAAGTACATTAATCGTAATAAGCTCCTGAAAAAGGAATAATCCTATTTTGCTATTTAGTATAGATATTCCGTCTTGTATTTATAAAAAAACGACTAAATAGATTAGGGCATAATAGATATATCCTTTTCCATCCTTTAAAACAATCCGCTTCAGATGTTATAAATCTAGTACCAAATTCCAAATGATGAACATATATTAGTTAAAATTTTGATTTACCCAAAATAAAACTTATTGATTAATATTGGGCTTTTGACATTAGCTACCCACTTAATGATACATATGGATAGTAAGAACAAAAAAAGGAGGGCAAGGGAATGAATAAAGAAATGTTAAGTACTTTAGTGAATCAAGTCATTAAAGTAGATAGAGGTGGGCCTGAAAACACTACTGGAATGTTGTTAGCTGCTGAAGAAGATCATATTACAGTACTTACAGAAAATGACGGAGTTATCTACTATAAAACACAACATATCAAAAGCATAACACATGATTCCAAAGGCGGTATGGAATTCAACACCGTAATACCTGAAAACTTTGAATT
Source organism: Rummeliibacillus pycnus (assembly GCF_044359855.1). Lineage (GTDB taxonomy): Bacteria > Bacillota > Bacilli > Bacillales_A > Planococcaceae > Rummeliibacillus > Rummeliibacillus pycnus_A. The sequence continues at coordinate 2,792,358 of NZ_CP132291.1, read as the reverse complement.
TTTACAAGGAAAGGACTTCAAAAGTGTTCTAGGTGACCTAAGATTTCAATGGGTGAAAATTAATCGAGGTGGGCCTGAAAAGTTAGAGGGTGTTCTAGACGAAATTACTGATGATTACTTAACAATTATCTTGAACGAAGAAATCATTAGAGTTTCCATGTTCCATATTCGAAGCATTAACTATGGGCTTAAGATTGAAAAAGAAGAGGTAGAAGACGCAAAGGACAAAGAAGGAAATGCGAAAAAAGAATAAAATCCCTCTAATATAAGCAAGATCCCTGAAGAAAAGCTATACTAAACGACAACGGAATAGCTTTCAACAACTGAAAGTATGGCATAATTTTTTTAAAGAATAAATAATGAAAGGGGCCCCCTAATTGGTAGAGGGTAACTTTGAAAATTCAATAGGGGGTCTTGTGGGTAAGAAAATTGGTTTTTATCTTAATGATAACCAATTTATCCAAGGCGTCTTATTAAATGTTAAGCGAGATCACCTTATCGTAAAAGTGGATCAAAGTGTAATTTATTTTGCACTCAATCAAATTCATGCATGTTCAAAAAACGCTAAAGACTTTCGGGTATCAACCCAAGTAGTTCCATATCTCAACAGAAATAATTTAACCGATGTTTTGGATGACTTGAAATACAAATGGGTAACCATAAATTGCATGACTAATAAGACATTTGCTGGATTGTTAAGCAGGATTTATGAAGACCACATTATATTACTAAACAATACAGAACAACTATTTGTACAAAAATCATATATATCCGATATCTATAAAGGAGTTTATGAAAGTATTGAACATCATCAAGAAAATGATGTTACAGAAGATGTTACAGAAGATACTGATCAATCCCTATCCTCAAAAGAAGAGTCGAATCAACTTCCTGAACCCGAACTCGTTCCACTTTTGGAACATGAGTCTGTTCCATCTCCTGAACCCGCCCCTGTTCTACCTTCTGCACCCGAATCTGTCCTATCTCCTGTATCCGACACTATTCCAACTTTTGAGTCTGCTCTACACACGGAATACGAACCTATCCTACCTTCCGAACCTGAGTCTATCCTACTTTCTATGACTAAGCCTGTTCAATCTTATGAGCCTGAATCTGTTCAACTTTCAGGGAACCAAAACATTCATGCTCAAGAAGAGAAAATTATTAGAGAACAAAAATCAAAAAATAAGATGACACCACAAGAGTACTTCGATTTCATTAAAAAACGACATAATAATGATGAAACAGATGATAAAAATTCAGAAATGAATAATACACAGATACATGCAGAGACAAAGTCAACCCAAGATACTTATGTTACATCATTGAATACTGAAAAATTTCAATATGATAATGAATCCAATGATTCTATAGTAGACTATCTTAATCCGTTACCAATCAAGAGAAATAGAAAAAATAGAAATAGAAAATTTAAGCTAACCAAATCTAACGCATTTCAAAAAAAAATTGCAGATGCGACCTTTTCTTTAAAAAATAAAAAACTTTTAAAAACAGAGCAAAGCTCCTTTGATAAAGGTTACGAAGTCTATTATTATAATACAGATCCTAACAATCACCATACCGAGCCTCTGTTTTGTAACTCATTATGTATTCCAAAACATAAATCTCACAAAGAAGTTAGTCTTGATGCGGATTCAAATATTTTAACTAACTATCCAGAATATAACCAATCACCATCTGATTCCTATCCTATAAACCAAATCAGTCCAAGAGAAGAAAAGATAACTTTAGAAAAGCAATATTACGCATTAATGAAGTATGCTGAAAAAATGTACCTTCAATTAAAGAATGATCGATTAAAATAAGAATACTCAATATAGTCATGACGAGAAACAATTGTATCTCTTTAATAGGAGTGGACATTTATTAAACCAATAGGCTTATATATTGGTTTAGTAAACTAAAATCGTTTCGTAGAAAATTTGACTAAAGAGGATGGTGACATTGGATAAATTACTCCAAAATTTTGATAAAGAAATAGTAGAGCTTGAGATATCAGGTGGTAAATTTCTTAAAGGTTCTATCATTGATATAAGCAGTGAAATAGTTGTTCTATTTAATGGAACGGATTATCTTTACATTCCTATTGACCATATACAAAATTTATTGGTGAATACCAATAATGGGGATGAGATTGATGTACCTTCAGAACCTCCTACTATTACAAATAAAGAGAAAGAAGATTTAACCCTGACACAGGTTCTTACCCAAGCCCAAGGAATGTACACTGAAATTTATGTAACCGGTAAGATTCCTTTGCATGGCTATATTTCAAATATTATGAATGACTATATTGTATTTCAATCTCCTATCTATAAAACAATGTATATTGCATTAAAACATTTGAAATGGCTTATTCCGTATTCTTTTAATCAAAAGCCTTATGGATTAGCAGATCATACTTTTGATATTCAACCTTATAATGAGCCCTTATCAAGAGATTTAGCAATCCAAGTAGAAAAAATGAAAAATGAACTTATTATTATTAATATTGGCGAAAAAAGTGATTATATTGGAAAAGTAAATAATATCGTAGGGAAAATTGTAGAAATAAAAACAGCACGAACAAATTCAGCTTTTCTTAACCTCGATCATTTCAAAACGATTCACCTGAGATGACACCTTTTGAAATTCTTCGAAATCTGAAAATCCTTGTACTTAAATAGATTGCTTTGATTTATTTGAAATTACCCGCAACTTTCTCTTTTTAAAGGGAGGGTTGCTACGGTAATCACATATAACATATAGAATGATTTAAGCCCTGAGCAAGGGCTTATCTTTTTGTTAATGTAGTATATATGAAGTTTTGGTAATCTTTCTAAGTGGATAATTTATTCATCCACCTTATACCCTCCTTCAACGTTCCATCCCTTGCTATCCACAGGTGCATAACTTTTCATCCCTTATCCACAAGCTATTCTTCCATAAAGAATTTTTTGCGTTCAGTGGATACCCACTGTTCTAGGTTATCTTGGCTTCGTCTGACCAATCGATTTACTAAAACATCATGCCAAACATAATCTTCCAATAGATAGATATGCACTGGATCATCTGTATAAAATGCCAATTCACGCTCATCTAAGCATGACCCATATATCATTTCCTTTGCATCAATAGATAGGACAAACCATTTTGTGCTTGTCGGTGCTTCTGTAAAATGAGTAATTCTGTGTAAATCTACACCTTTTGCAGGGTGATTAACATGCAATGTAATACCTTGAATTTGGACATTTTCAGCTACTTCTTCTAAATCATTTCTTAACTCTCCATACATATCGTCCCACATTGAAATAATAATTCGCTTTTGGGCTTTTTTAATGAGTGATTTGCAATAGCTAATAATCGCCATTTTTTCTTTTAATGTAAGCACTCGATTGTCTGGTTTTTCTTCTGTTGTTTCTAGCTGCTTTAGCTTTTTGCTCAAACTTTGATAATTTGTTTCCCAAGTGGATTGTGCTCTTTCTAGAAAGACATCGACGGGTAGTGGTGAATAAACAGCACCATCCGTTTTTTCCTCTTTTAAGACAATCCCTTTTTCTACGAGGGTTTTCAAAATATCATAGATTCGTGCTCGTGGTATACCAGAATTTTTACTTACTTGGTAAGCAGTTACTGTTCCCTGTTTGACTAAGGAAACATAGGATTTTGCTTCATATTCAGTGAATCCAATTGACTTTAGCTGCTGCACTAAGTTCTCCATTTTGCATTCCTCCGTTTTTCTCTTATCTTAATCATACCAAATTTTTTTGAACTATTTACAATCAAAAGGATTTTAGTTACTATTTTAGTAGTTACTAAGCAGGAGGTTAATTTGATGCCGTTTGATTTAGATATTAATTTTTCATTATTATTAATTCTTGTAATTTTTGGGTTTTTGGCAGCGTTTATTGATTCCGTTGTTGGTGGAGGAGGTTTAATTGGATTACCAGCGTTATTATTTGTTGGCCTCTCACCTGCTGCAGCAGTTGCAACAAACAAGCTTGCAGGAACAATGGGATCTTTTACTAGTACTATTACTTTTTACCGTTCCGGAAAAATGGATTTCAAATCTGTTGCAAAGTTTTTTCCATTAGTATTTGTTGGTTCAGCACTAGGTGCATGGATTGTCCATTTGATGAATCCGGATGTTTTGAAGCCACTAATGCTCATTATGCTTGCAGCAGTGGCTGTATATACCATCTTCAAAAAGGATTGGGGAAGCATTTCTACATATAAAAAATTATCGCCAGCTAAACTTGTTCTATTTATTGTAGTGATCTTCGCATGTGGTTTTTACGATGGTTTCTTAGGACCTGGTACAGGGTCTTTTCTTATCTTTGCCTTTTTAATGGTTGGTTTTGATTTTCTAAAGGCTGCAGGGAATGCTCGATTCTTAAACTTCGGAAGTAATATTGCAGCATTACTGATGTTCATGTCCTTAGGGCAAATCCATTATGCCTATGGAATACCAATGGGCATTGCACAAATATTCGGTGCTATAGCCGGCTCTAAATTTGCCTTGAAACAAGGGACTGGCTATGTACGAGTATTATTTATCATTGTTACATGCTCATTATTAACTAAAAATGTTTATGATTATTTCTTTAAATGAGGAATAGAATATTTATGAGGCTGTCTAAAAAGTACACTTTCATAAGAAATAGCTTAAGATAATATTAAAAATTAGATAATAGAAATGTGCGCTCTGGCACTTGCTTTACGTGGGCAAGCCTTGAGCCGCTTCGTCATGATGCAGATTGCTTTTCCAGTAGGGGGTTTCTCGTACCACCTCTATATGTAGTGTAAAATCAAAAATAGATTATAAATATTTCAACTATACGGGGGGCTAATTCACTTATTGCCCCCCCATCTTTTTATAGCTTTCTTCTTAGTCCTTCAACTGCAATATCTTCGTAAGTTGCTCATTCATATAGGAAACTGAATACGAAAAATTACGATTCACCCATTCTACAATCATACCGATGATGGCATAAGTTTGATAGGAAGCATATAAATCTACATCTATGCCATTATGTTTGTATTTGTATTGTTCTATTTCTTCCTTGATCCATTCTTTAATTTTTTCACTAAAGATATTGTGAAACTTGATGGTGCTTTCATAAGAAAAGACCATTTGATAAAACTGCTTGTACTCTAATATGTGTTGAAAAATACCAATTGTCTCACTTTTTAATGTAGCCATGTTAAGTATCGGTTGATGTGAGTACGGTTCAAAATATGCTTTAAAAAAGTCATTCATTATTCTCTCCATGACTTCGTTAAACAGATCTTCCTTCTGTACATAATGCCCATAGAATGTTCCTCTATTTACTTGGCCCACCTTACATATATCTGTAATAGAAATATCCTCGTAATCCTTTTCATTGATTAATTCGATTAAAGCCTGATGAAGTGCTTTTTTTGTTTTAATAACACGTAAATCATTTTTATTCATAAATGGGGTTCCTCACTTATTGAACACTTATTCTTTAATCTGTTTAATAACCTACTATTTATCTTAATTTTGCTTATTGAAACCGTTTTCTTATGTATTATACAATATTTATTGAACAAATGTTTGATAGATAAATATTAAAGGAGAGATTGATATGCGTTTAGAAAATAAAGTAGCCATCGTCACTGGTGCAGCATCTGGTATGGGTAAAGCTATAGCAGAATTATATGCAAAAGAAGGCGCAAAAGTCGTTGCCTCCGATTTGAATCTTGAAGGTGCAGAAGCCATTGTAGATGGTATTAAAGAAAACGGTGGTATCGCTGTAGCTATCAAAACAAATGTTGCCGAAGAAGCAGATCTTCAAGCAATGTATGATTTAGCGATTGAAAAATACGGTAAATTAGATATTATCGTCAATAATGCAGGCATCATGGATGGTATGCAACCAGTTGGCGAAGTAGACGACAACCGTTGGGATTTAGTATTCTCCGTTAATACAACTGGCGTTATGAAATCAATGCGTATCGCAACTAACATCTTCCTAGAACAAGGCCATGGCGTAATCGTCAACAACATTTCAGCAGGTGGTCTTTATGGCGCTCGTGCTGGTGCTGCATACACTGCTTCAAAACATGCTGTTGTTGGTTTAACTAAAAACACTGCCTTTATGTATGCAGATAAAAATATTCGTTGTAACGGCATTGCTCCTGGTGGCGTAGCAACAAACATCGGCTCAACCATGACAAATATGAGTGAATTAGGAGCAGCTCGTCAAAATCTAGGTATGGCCATTATGCCACGTGGTGGTCAACCAGAAGAAATTGCACAGCTTGCATTATTCTTAGGTTCTGAAGAATCAAGCTTTATCAACGGGCAAGTAGTAGCAGCTGACGCTGGTTGGTCTGCATACTAATTGATGCTATAGAGCGATTAATACAATCCTTCATAAATTTAAAGCCAAGAGCAGTGGATCGTTCCTGCCTTGGCTTTTTGGTTGTAATATTATCAAATATTTCTTAGCAAATGCTTTCGTATATTCATTAGATGGAAGCCCTTGTTGTCTAGTCTGTTGCAAATTACTTTTCCTTTTTCAAATCAATTTCAATCGGTTTCATTTTCCGTTCTTCATGGCCTTTTCCTTCACCCAGACTTAGAATAACAGTTGGTGTAATGATTAATTTTGTTGCTTTTTCGTTAATAACATTCATCGTGTCACTAAATTGAGATTTCGCCCCTTGATTATGACTAGTTCCACCATTCCCCTCTATATGATAAGTCGTTCCAACATCATCTACAACATCTAAAATTGTTGAAACGTCTTTCCACTTTTCAAGAATTTTAGGATCAACGGTTTGCTGGTAATTTAGAACAGTCGAAACATCTGTCTTTTCAAATGACTGTAAAATTATTTTGAGTCCTTTCGATTCACTTGTCTGATTTACAAGTTGAGTCTTACCTTCTACTTTATCTAAAGAGAATTCAAAGGACCAATCTCCCTTTACTTTTGTACCAGAGGTAATGTTAGTAAATGCTTCTGGCTGCCAGCTTACTTGTACAGTATTCGTTCCCTTGCCGTCTCCCTTATAAATTGGTGTTATTTTATCTACTCCTACATATTTAGTATCACTTATTTTCTTTAATGATGAGCCACCTGATGTTCCAATTGTATTCTCTACCGAAGGTGAACCAGCTATCATTGGGTTTCCTCCCAAGTCTTTCTTCGTTTCAATTGCATAAGAAATAGTGATAGAAGTACCATCATATACTGCATTATCGATCATAACAGATACCCCGTTACTGGTTTGAACCTGTCCGATAGTTGTAGAAAACTCATCATACTTTTCATAGAAGTTATCTTCATCTTGAAAATAACTGATCACATTCTTCATAAATGGGATTTGAGATGCAACTGAAGGAAATGCAAAACCTGTTGTCGTAACTACACCAATTGTTATAACAGCTGCCGCAACAATATTACGATATAGCGTAGATGTTTTTCTTCTACTCTTTGATCCAAACACAAATCGCTTAACCCTTTGTTTCTCTGTTTCCGACACTTCAACTGGCTCAATATCTTCAATATTTAAACCCGTCCAGTCTTTATAATTTTTTGTCATATAAAACTCTCCCTTAACTGAATAGTATTCGCTAGTTTTCGCTTTCCTCTATAAAGGCGATTATCAACAGCTGCTTTTGTTATATTCAATTTTTCTGCTATCTCGGTATTTTTCATTCCTAAAAAATACTTCATGACAAAAATATCCCGATCAAGTATATCTAGCTTACTTAATGCAAAAAGCAGTTCATTCTTTTGCTCACGTTGCAAAAGTTGTTGCTGTAAATCCTTTTTATCTGTAAACTGCTTCTCCATTTCAAGCTGCTCCTCGCGCGATTGCTGTTTTTCTAAAATTCGGTATAGATCAATCGCCTTGTATTTCGCAATCATCCCAATCCATTTCTTAAAGTCCTCTTGTTCTCCATTAAATTGCTTTGCATTTTGCCACACCGATAAAAATACATCGTTTACACATTCATCCACTGTGTCACTTTTAGCTAGTGGCTGTAAGATTTTATAGGCTATTGCTTTCACTAGTGGCATATAGACATCGATTACAAATTCAAGGGCATCTTCTTTTTGTTTTTTTAAACGCACGATAAAATTTTTCGTAGAACATGTCATACACTTGTCTCCTTTTGCTATTGAAAAAGCTTTTTCACTAAGTACAACGAAGGCAATATAATTTTATTCTCAACTTTTCAGGAATTTTAAATTGTTTGATTAAAAAAAGAGAAACGCACATTATTTGGAAAGTGCGTTTCTCTTATATTAACAAAAATCAATTTCAGCAAGTCGTATTTAAATCATTTATTAGACATTCAATAAATATTTGCTTAACTCCTGTATATCTTGGACAATGCCTTCAGGCTTTGCTAATTCCAACTCTTCTCGGCTACCATATCCGTAACATACACCAATGCTTGTAATTCCTTCTTTTTGCGCACCAATAATGTCATATTTACGATCACCAATCATAACAACACTTTGTTTAGACGGGGAGGATAACTGTTTTAAAACTTCTTGTATGACTTCATGTTTAGCTGATTGTGTACCATCTAAATTACTCCCTACCACCACATCAAAATACTGATTTAAATTAAAATAATTTAGTATTTCTTCAGCAAAAATAGTTAGCTTTGATGTAGCCACTGCTAACTTTACCCCTTTTTTCTTCAATAAAGAAAGTAATTCGTCAATTCCAGGATATACTTTGTTTTCATATAAACCAACTTGTTGAAATCTTTCACGATAATACTCAATTGCTTTCTCTGCCTTTTGTGGATCAAATCCGCAAAACTCGCAAAAAGATTCCATTAATGGGGGACCAATAAATAATTCCAAAGTTTGTTCATCTAAACTTACTGAATTCAATTTTTTTAATGCATAAGCAATACTTTTTGAAATACCTTCCTTCGGGTCTGTTAACGTACCATCTAAATCAAATAATATGTACTCAAATCTCATACATTATCCCTCCCGCTAAATAATTCTGTATTTCTTTTCTATTTATTGTAGGTAAAACGCCAAACATAGTAAACAAATTTATAGAAAAAGCTAATAATACCACTTCTAACAAATAAAAAACTGTAGATACGCCCAAAAGAACGCACTACAGCAAATAGATTTGATTACTTCTTCCTACTTCTGATAAACCACATAACAAACAATACAAAGAGTACAGCTAAAATTATGACTACAACATTAGAGTATGTATCCATATAGCCAGCGATTGTACTCCATGAAGAGCCTACCGCTGCTCCCACATTTACTAAAATACTATTCCAAATTAGCGAACCGATTGTCGTAAATAATAAGAATACGCCAAAGTTCATATGTGCCATGCCAGCTGGAATAGAAATTAAACTTCTAACCAATGGGACAAGCCTTCCCACTAATACTGCCCAAACCCCAAACTTATGAAACCAAGCATCTGCTTTGCGAATATCCTTTCGCGTTAATCTTAGTATATGCCCCCATCTATCAACTATTTTCTCTAGTCTATGTACGTCAAGAAGTAGACCAATACCGTATAAAACAATAGCCCCAACTACTGAACCAATTGTTGAAAAGATAATTACACCTATCACAGTTGCATCCGATGTAGTCGTCAGGAATCCACTAAATGTTAAAATTACTTCAGATGGAATAGGTGGGAAAATATTTTCTAAAGCAATTAAGAGGAGTATACCTATATATCCATATGAATTCATTACTTCAATAATCCAATTTTCCAAATTAGCTCTCCTCTCAATATTAACTCCCACTAATTATTAGAAATTAACAGATTCTTCATACTAAGAACGATGGCTTCTTTCATATTGCTTTTCTTTATATCTTTGGAAGAACCAAATAGCTATTGTTAGCCATAAACCGCTGGCAAAGTAACCTCCAACTATATCGCTTGGATAATGTACACCAAGATAAATCCGGCTAATACCAATCATTAGGATAAATATAATACTTACCAAAATTAGAGCAGTACGGCCTAACCGGTTTGGAATATGACGCCATAACAAGAATGCAACAATTCCATAAAAGGAAAATGCACTCATTGCATGCCCACTTGGAAAACTATAGCCGCCTGCTTCGATTAATCGATGAAAGTCTGGACGTGCTCGATGAAACAACTGCTTTAAAATCCCATTTAAGATTACCGTCCCTATTATTACCGTGCTAAACAATAGGAATTCTGCTCGATGCTTTAACACTATATATAAATAATACGAAACGACAATAAATAGAACCATTACCACAGGAAATGAACCCAAATATGTGAAAAACTTCATGATTATAGTAAGTAACGGTGACTCTAGCCCTTGAATAAAGGAAATAATCGTTTGGTCAAATTGAACAATTTTATGATCACTTATAAGAATGGCTATGCAGCTAAATCCTATAAGTGAAACTAATGCTACTAAGAAGGCACTCAACAGCTGGCCTTTTAATTTCATACTAATAACCCCTTCTTCATTTATTTAAGAGAATATTTTCCTCCTCTTTTCTATAATGCAAGGCTTCTCTTTAAAAGCGATCCAAGATATTAGACCATCACTTTCTTTTCTACCTTTTGCATTCTAAATAAAATTATACTTTATCCGTTTAACAGTAAAACTATTTTGGAAACTAAAAGTATAATCCTCATTTAATTCTCTTATATTGTATATACTTTCATTTTCTCCGCCATCAATTCCGTTGTCATTGGACTCTTTTTCAACTTTAACATAAGTTGCAGGCAGAAGCAGTAGAGTATAAATTAGTTCCTAAAATTATTGCTCTAAAACCGGAATTACTGTTTTATTATTCATTTGCATTCCTCCTAAAATGTATAGTAAAGCTTTTTACATTCTCTATTTTGACAGCTAGTGATGAAAAGTTAACGAAACTTCTTTAAAAAGTTGATTAGAATTTAATTAGCAATTTCTTATTTCCAACAAATTTAAACGCAAAAAAGCACAACTGAATAATCAGTTGTGCTTTAAGTGTGCCTAGCAACGTCCTACTCTCGCAGGGGGACAGCCCCCAACTACCATTGGCGCTAAAGAGCTTAACTTCTGTGTTCGGCATGGGAACAGGTGTGACCTCTTTGCCATCATTACTAGACTATTGAGATTGTTCTCTCAAAACTGGATAAACATTCATTGAAGTTCTTAAATCAACTTTTGGTTAAGTCCTCGATCTATTAGTATTCGTCAGCTCCATGTGTCACCACACTTCCACCTCGAACCTATCTACCTTGTCGTCTTCAAGGGATCTTACTTACTTGCGTAATGGGAAATCTCATCTTGAGGGGGGCTTCATGCTTAGATGCTTTCAGCACTTATCCCGTCCACACATAGCTACCCAGCGATGCTCTTGGCAGAACAACTGGTACACCAGCGGTGTGTCCATCCCGGTCCTCTCGTACTAAGGACAGCTCCTCTCAAATTTCCTACGCCCACGACGGATAGGGACCGAACTGTCTCACGACGTTCTGAACCCAGCTCGCGTACCGCTTTAATGGGCGAACAGCCCAACCCTTGGGACCGACTACAGCCCCAGGATGCGATGAGCCGACATCGAGGTGCCAAACCTCCCCGTCGATGTGGACTCTTGGGGGAGATAAGCCTGTTATCCCCGGGGTAGCTTTTATCCGTTGAGCGATGGCCCTTCCATGCGGAACCACCGGATCACTAAGCCCGTCTTTCGACCCTGCTCGACTTGTAGGTCTCGCAGTCAAGCTCCCTTGTGCCTTTACACTCTACGAATGATTTCCAACCATTCTGAGGGAACCTTTGGGCGCCTCCGTTACTCTTTAGGAGGCGACCGCCCCAGTCAAACTGTCCGCCTGACACTGTCTCCTACCCCGCTAAGGGGTACGGGTTAGAATTTCAATACAGCTGGGGTAGTATCCCAAGGACGCCTCCACCGAAGCTGGCGCTCCGGTCTCTCTGGCTCCTACCTATCCTGTACAAGCTGTACCAAAATTCAATATCAGGCTACAGTAAAGCTCCACGGGGTCTTTCCGTCCTGTCGCGGGTAACCTGCATCTTCACAGGTACTATAATTTCACCGAGTCTCTCGTTGAGACAGTGCCCAGATCGTTACGCCTTTCGTGCGGGTCGGAACTTACCCGACAAGGAATTTCGCTACCTTAGGACCGTTATAGTTACGGCCGCCGTTTACTGGGGCTTCGGTTCTCACCTTCGCTTACGCTAAGCAATCCCCTTAACCTTCCAGCACCGGGCAGGCGTCAGCCCCTATACGTCACCTTACGGTTTTGCAGAGACCTGTGTTTTTGCTAAACAGTCGCCTGGGCCTATTCACTGCGGCTCTCTCGGGCTTGCACCCTACTAGAGCACCCCTTCTCCCGAAGTTACGGGGTCATTTTGCCGAGTTCCTTAACGAGAGTTCTCTCGCTCACCTTAGGATTCTCTCCTCGACTACCTGTGTCGGTTTGCGGTACGGGCACCTCCTACCTCGCTAGAGGCTTTTCTTGACAGTGTGAAATCAGGAACTTCGCTCATACGAGCTCGCCATCATAGCTCAACGTTATAGAGAGCGGATTTGCCTACTCTCACGCCTTACTATTTAGACGCACATAACCAACAGTGCGCTTACCCTATCCTACTGTGTCCCCCCATTACTCAAATGGTAGGGAGGTGGTACAGGAATATCAACCTGTTATCCATCGCCTACGCCTATCGGCCTCGGCTTAGGTCCCGACTAACCCTGAGAGGACGAGCCTTCCTCAGGAAACCTTAGTCATTCGGTGGATGGGATTCTCACCCATCTTTCGCTACTCATACCGGCATTCTCACTTCTAAGCGCTCCACCAGTCCTTCCGGTCTGACTTCTCAGCACTTAGAACGCTCTCCTACCACAGACATCGTAGATGTCTATCCACAGCTTCGGTGAATTGTTTAGCCCCGATACATTTTCGGCGCAGCGTCACTCGACCAGTGAGCTATTACGCACTCTTTAAATGATGGCTGCTTCTGAGCCAACATCCTGGTTGTCTAAGCAACGCCACATCCTTTTCCACTTAACAATTACTTTGGGACCTTAGCTGGTGGTCTGGGCTGTTTCCCTTTGACTACGGATCTTATCACTCGCAGTCTGACTCCCGTGCATAAATCACTGGCATTCGGAGTTTGTCTGAATTCGGTAATCCGGGATGGACCCCTAGTCCAAACAGTGCTCTACCTCCAGGATTCTCTATCACGAGGCTAGCCCTAAAGCTATTTCGGAGAGAACCAGCTATCTCCAGGTTCGATTGGAATTTCTCCGCTACCCACACCTCATCCCCGCACTTTTCAACGTGCGTGGGTTCGGGCCTCCAGTAAGTGTTACCTTACCTTCACCCTGGACATGGGTAGATCACCTGGTTTCGGGTCTACAACCACATACTCATTCGCCCTATTCAGACTCGCTTTCGCTACGGCTCCGTCTTTTCAACTTAACCTTGCATGTAATCGTAACTCGCCGGTTCATTCTACAAAAGGCACGCTATCACCCATTAACGGGCTCTAACTACTTGTAGGCACATGGTTTCAGGATCTCTTTCACTCCCCTTCCGGGGTGCTTTTCACCTTTCCCTCACGGTACTGGTTCACTATCGGTCACTAGAGAGTATTTAGCCTTGGGAGATGGTCCTCCCAGATTCCGACGGAATTTCACGTGTTCCGCCGTACTCAGGATCCACTCAGGAGAGAATGAACTTTTGACTACAGGACTGTTACCTTCTTTGGTGGGTCTTTCCAAACCGCTTCGTCTAACTCATTCCTTTGTAACTCCGTGTTGAGTGTCCTACAACCCCAAGAGGCAAGCCTCTTGGTTTGGGCTCTTCCCGTTTCGCTCGCCGCTACTAAGGGAATCGAAATTTCTTTCTCTTCCTTCAGGTACTTAGATGTTTCAGTTCCCTGAGTCTGCCATCATGACGCTATGTATTCACGTCAAGATACTGTCCCATTACGAACAGTGGGTTCCCCCATTCGGAAATCTCCGGATCAAAGCTTACTTACAGCTCCCCGAAGCATATCGGTGTTAGTGCCGTCCTTCATCGGCTTCTAGTGCCAAGGCATCCGCCATGCGCCCTTAATAACTTAACCTATAAGTTATTAAGCCTAAAAAATTTAAAACTTAATATAAAAAATGTGTTACTTAAGAATTTCTTCAATGTCGTTTTATCCAGTTTTCAAAGAACAAGTTTTGAAAGCGATGAGCCTTCAAAACTGAACAGCAAGCGTTAATCGTATAAGTTCCAAGAACTTATTCCCGAAATATTCCTTAGAAAGGAGGTGATCCAGCCGCACCTTCCGATACGGCTACCTTGTTACGACTTCACCCCAATCATCTATCCCACCTTCGGCGGCTGGCTCCAAAAGGTTACCTCACCGACTTCGGGTGTTACAAACTCTCGTGGTGTGACGGGCGGTGTGTACAAGGCCCGGGAACGTATTCACCGCGGCATGCTGATCCGCGATTACTAGCGATTCCGGCTTCATGTAGGCGAGTTGCAGCCTACAATCCGAACTGAGAACGGTTTTATGAGATTAGCGTACTCTCGCGAGTTAGCGACTCTTTGTACCGTCCATTGTAGCACGTGTGTAGCCCAGGTCATAAGGGGCATGATGATTTGACGTCATCCCCACCTTCCTCCGGTTTGTCACCGGCAGTCACCTTAGAGTGCCCAACTGAATGATGGCAACTAAGATTAAGGGTTGCGCTCGTTGCGGGACTTAACCCAACATCTCACGACACGAGCTGACGACAACCATGCACCACCTGTCACCAATGTCCCCGAAGGGAAAACTCTATCTCTAGAGCGGTCACTGGGATGTCAAGACCTGGTAAGGTTCTTCGCGTTGCTTCGAATTAAACCACATGCTCCACCGCTTGTGCGGGCCCCCGTCAATTCCTTTGAGTTTCAACCTTGCGGTCGTACTCCCCAGGCGGAGTGCTTAATGCGTTAGCTGCAGCACTAAGGGGCGGAAACCCCCTAACACTTAGCACTCATCGTTTACGGCGTGGACTACCAGGGTATCTAATCCTGTTTGCTCCCCACGCTTTCGCGCCTCAGTGTCAGTTACAGACCAGACAGTCGCCTTCGCCACTGGTGTTCCTCCAAATCTCTACGCATTTCACCGCTACACTTGGAATTCCACTATCCTCTTCTGCACTCAAGTTCCCCAGTTTCCAATGACCCTCCACGGTTGAGCCGTGGGCTTTCACATCAGACTTAAGAAACCACCTGCGCGCGCTTTACGCCCAATAAATCCGGACAACGCTTGCCACCTACGTATTACCGCGGCTGCTGGCACGTAGTTAGCCGTGGCTTTCTAATAAGGTACCGTCAAGGTACGTTCATTTCCTAACGTACTTGTTCTTCCCTTACAACAGAGTTTTACGATCCGAAAACCTTCATCACTCACGCGGCGTTGCTCCATCAGACTTTCGTCCATTGTGGAAGATTCCCTACTGCTGCCTCCCGTAGGAGTTTGGGCCGTGTCTCAGTCCCAATGTGGCCGATCACCCTCTCAGGTCGGCTATGCATCGTTGCCTTGGTAGGCCGTTACCCCACCAACTAGCTAATGCACCGCGGGCCCATCCTGTAGTGACGCCGAAGCGCCTTTCAACATCTTCACATGAGAGAAGATGGATTATCCGGTATTAGCTCCGGTTTCCCGAAGTTATCCCAGTCTACAGGGCAGGTTGCCCACGTGTTACTCACCCGTCCGCCGCTAAATCAGAGGAGCAAGCTCCTCATCATTCGCTCGACTTGCATGTATTAGGCACGCCGCCAGCGTTCGTCCTGAGCCAGGATCAAACTCTCCATAAAAGTAAAGTTTGAAAGCTCATTAGCTTTGCTAGCGTATCATCTATAAGATGATATCTATTGTTTGTCCTTGTCACTAACAGAAGTTAGTAAACAAAGTTTATTGATTAACGTCTTGCTTGTTCAGTTTTCAAGGTTCATGTTATTGCGTTGCTATCAAGCAACTTTTATATAATATCAAATCTCTTATTTTTTGTCAACAACTTTTTTCATAAAAGATTTAATTAGTTGTCGTCGTTTTTCAGACGACTTTCAAATTATATCAGATCATTTCTCCGTTGTCAACAAATATTTATTTCATTTGAAAGATTCATATCATTTTTGTCGTTTCGTTTTAACGACTTGATTATATTATCATGTATATTTATATCCGTCAACAGTTTTTTATCTGATTTTAATAAAGAATAATATAAATTCAATCCTAGTTTATCTATTAAAATGAATCACTTCTATTTATACAAACTTTCTATATTCACTTCGACATGATGAACAGTTGGCATTTTTCAGCGTATAAAGTGAAAAATCCTTTATCTACTCCTGGTATGGTAGTCATGGACCTTCTCAATAATTGTTGAGAATACTTCCGTTAACTCTAATAACAATGTTAATGTACAAATTCTTCATACCCTGTCTTCTGTTGATTTTGCAACTCGATTAGCTGGTTCTTTAATAAGTAATTTTGTGCTTTGAGGTAAGAATAATCATTTAATTTTCTTCTATTAGATATTCTAACTTTAGGCATACAATAAAATCATCAATTTCTATTCGATACTTTATATAACATCTAAGTGTTCTTTTTTACAAATTACCATTACTTAGTTTTTAAAGATGTAAAACACTATGCAGCCAAGTTGAATTCGTTGATTGTTTGCTGTGTATGTTGTCATATAATTTCTCTCCTTTTTGGGAAGAAAAAAAGCGTTCGTATCGTGTTTTAACGATACAAACGCTTCAATGACAAATTTAAACACTTGAAAACTACTCAAAAAATTTGCATCGTACCGTGAATACGATGTGATGAGTATATAAGTGTTCCCGCACTTATATAGTCACGTTGAATGGCTTTTTTTATTTTCCGAACAATTTTTATACCTCATATTGCACACTAAAGACTATCAATCTGCAAAACAAGTTTGCTAGAATTGGTAGTTTTTTTTATCATTCTTTTACATACTTCAAAAAATTAATTGTTGAAGTAAGAAGGAAAGAGCATAAGGGAAAAATGCCCCCAATTACATCGTGGGGTTAGGCAGAGCCTAACTTTTTCTATTTCTTCTTTCCTTATTTGGATAGAGTAGTGACCATAGGGCTCTGCTCTTTTTTTATTTATTTTGTGAGGGTTACGAGAACCTGCTATTTTCGCCTTTAAATTTTTTCGATGCACTTCCACCAACTATTAAAAACGCTCCTACACCCCTTTAAATGCAAAATAAAGACGAGGCAACAAGCTGGATTGAGTATGATAAAAGCAACGCTTTTGTCATGCAATTACTTAAATATTATTAATAACACTTAAATATTAATCAATAATATATAAATATTGATAATAAAATTTATAATTATATATATATGTATATATTTATTATGCTTTAATATCCAATTAAAACGGTAAATTGGCTATATATGCTTTCTCTTTATATTAATATACACTTTTAATATAAAGGAAAAGGTGGGATAAAATGAAAAAAATAACATTATTTATTATGTCAATTCTATTATTTTTATCTTCAGGGTTAGTTTTCGCACCAAAAGCGAGTGCCGCAATTGCGGGGGATATTATTATTACAAAGGACACTAATCCGGGGATGTCTGGTAAGGGAATAGTTGGTCATACAGGTATCTATATTAATAAAACAACGATTCTTCATACATCAGGACGAAAAAAGGAACCGTGGCCAAAACGAATTTCTGAAAGCAAATGGCATGAGAGATATAAACAATCCAAAGTTATACGGCCAAAGTCTGCAGCATTAGGGAAAAAGGCCGCGAAAATGGCTCAAAATTATTTTGAAGGTAAACATATACCATATAATATTCCTAAAGCAAGTTTATATAAGTTAAAATATACTTATTGTAGTCAATTAGTTTGGCACTCATATATGAAAGCTGGTAAGGAATACAAAATATTTTATCAATCGGTCAACCAAATGAAATGGATTGTGCCAGGTATAATAAAGCCATATGATTACATAGATCCAGCTACTGTAGATTATAATGGGTTCAAGTTTATTGACAAAAAGTGGTAACAAAAGAGGTGAATAGATGAATAAAAAATTAAAGTATTTTTTAATTTTTATTATTAGTTGTATTGTTATTGCTGGTGCAATTTTTGGTTATATGGAATATAAAAAATACGCCATCAAAAAAGATGTAGAAACCTACTTAACAGAAACTAAAAAGATTGATAAGAAAGATATAACAGAAATTACACCTTATTATTCAAAGGAAACTGGCGATAGATTTTTGTTAGTGTATGTGACTTTGAAAAATGATAAGAAAGAATATACTTATATGAGAGATTCTAAAACCAATAAAATCAAACTAGAATCTTACAATATAGGCGATAAAACTTACTAGTTCTTAACTTTTTAAAAAGAGCAATCCATGATTATGGTTTGCTCTTTTTATTTGTTCACCTTCATTTCACTTCTAGTAATACTTTGTTCACCTTATAATTTGAAACCTTTCAAACTGTTTTCTATTTCATCATCGTTTATGCCTATATAAACCTTAGTTATCTTTGGGTGCGAATGCCCGAATATTTCCATAAGCGTTGCAACATCTTTTGTTTGCTTATAGTAATGATAGCCGAATGTTTTTCTCATTGTATGAGTGCCTATGTCCTCCCGCCCCAACCAGTCAGCTACTTTATCCAGTACCCTGTATGCTTGAGTGGTGCTTATTGGCTTATCACCTTTCTTGCTAGGGAATAAATATTCCTCATCTGCTTTACCTTCGCAATATTGGATAATTTCATTTTGGATTGAGCCTAAAAATAACTTTCTTACTTTTCCTCTCTTTTCTTCAATGACCTGTACATTTGATTTCCCTCGAATGTCTCCTACTTTCAACTTTATAAGATCGCTGATTCTCAATCCTGTATTGATAACAAGAACGAACATAAACCAATCTCTTTCAGTGCAAACATACAGTAAAGCATCTTTAAACTCCTTTATTTCTTCAGGTGTCCGCAAAGGCTCAACATTGTATGTGGTTTGTTACCGTTTCTTCTTCGCCTTTTCCATTTATTCATTCTTATTTTTGAAATTGTTTTACTTACCCCGTTTTTATTCGAGCGAAGCGACAACAAATATAGCTGTTTATTTTGAATAAAATAACAGCTATATATTTGTAAAGGTCGTAGGAATCTCCTTCCAAGTCAAAAACTCAGTTTTTGGGGAGTGGGCGCCCACTCCCGTTGCTTGCCTTACCCAAAAATATAAAGAACTTCGCTAATCTTTTATAAACTTTTATTAAAAAATAAAAGACCCCACTTAAGTAGGTCTAGCTAGCTCAAGCTAGCCTTGCTTTTAATAGGATGTGTTAACCTTTATTAAGGGGGGAAACATGTGCAGCCTTTAAGTTATAGCTTTTTCATTGGAATAAAAACTTGCCAAATTTTAGAGTGAAAAATCCTCCATTGTTGCATCCACCTCATCTTCAGTCACACCTATGTACTTCATCGTAATCGATGGTGCAGAATGATTAAATAACTGCTGCAACACCGCCACGTCTTTATGTTGTTTGTAATGATGATATCCAAACGTTTTTCGCATCGTATGCGTGCCAATATCGTCCCTTCCAAGTGCTTCTGAAGCCTTCTGAAGTACTCTATAGGCCTGTGTGGTGGAAAATATGGCTATTTCCTTTCTGACTACTCGGGAAAAGCCACGCAGAAGGGCTCATATCGCGTGTGTAGTCCTCGATCATCTCTCGGGTAGCTCTTGGAATCAAAAATCGTTTCGTTTTCTTCGTTTTTTGCTCCGTCATCACTAAATGCGTTTTCCCTCTCACATCTTGGACCATTAAAGGCACCAGATCGCTCACACGTAGCCCTATTATTTTAGCACCTATTCTTTCTTTTATTGTTTTTACTATTTTATTTATGACTGTATTAACAGGGAATTTAGCCGATAGAATATCCCATGCAATATTGGTTTTTATCATTTGGATTTTTTTAACTTATTTCCTTAAAACTTCAATTCCTTACTGGAGAAAATATAATATATTATTTGTTTCTTTTGTAGGTCTGATTTTAACATTGTATTTTGTGTTAACATTAACACCATTAGATAATTACACAAATCTTGTTTTTCTTAAAATCGGTAATTTTTCGTTTATTGTAGGGATAATTTTAGTGGGTGTGTTTTATTTTAGTTTTATTACTAAGAATAAAGAGAAACGCAGCGAAGAATCGAGCATTCGTTTACAATAAGCAAAAACCTATTCCCCTATTTACTAAATTGACATTTGGTATAGGGTGCTATTTTTAACCATTCGCCCAATGAAAAAGGGATTCTGTGTAAATTTTGATTAAAAACACCCATCAAGTTAAACATAGCCTAATAAAGAAAACCTGCAGATACATCAAAGTTTAAGGATGTATCTGCAGGTTTACTTTTTCTATCTATTTAAAAATATAGTCAATTTATAAAAACTTATTTTTCCCCGCTTAATTCAACAAGGATTTTAGCCTGTGATTTATCGTTTGTTAATGCTTCGAAGCCTTTTTCTACGATATCGTCTAGTACGATTTGAGATGTTACAATACCCTGTGGTTTCAATTGGCCCGTACCCATTAAGTCTACAGTTTGTTGGAAAGAAGTTGGTGTATATGCAATTGTAGAAGTAATTTTAACACCCGTGTTTGTTAAATGTAATGGATTCCATTCGATTGGACGTGCAAAGATTGATACGATAACCATCGTACCGCGTGCACGAGTTGAATCGATTGCTTGTATAAATGTTGGAGCAACACCCGCAACTTCGAATGTTACGTCTACACCACCAGGTACGATATCGCGAACAGTTGTAGGGCCATCTACTTTACCAGAATTAATGATATGAGTAGCACCAAGTTCTTTGGCTTTTTCTAAACGAGTTTCAGAAAGATCAAGAACGATGATTTTGCTTGCACCAGCTGCTTTTGCTGCAATTGTTGTAAGTAAACCGATTGGACCGGCACCGTAGATTGCTACTGTATCACCAAATTTCAAGTTACCCTCTTTAACAGCTTGTACTGCTACAGCAGTTGGTTCTACTAGAGCACCATCTTGAAGTGTTAAAGTTTCAGGTAAACGATATAGGTTAGATTCTGGAGCATTCGCAAATTTTGAAAAACCACCATCACCATGTAAACCGATGAAGCTAAAGCCATCATAACAATCTATATCTTCTGGTTTATTACCATGTGTTAATGTTGGGTTCACAACTACACGATCTCCTACTTTATAATTTTTTACGTCTTTACCGACTGTTTCAATTACGCCAGCAAATTCATGACCCATGATAATTGGAGCAATTTCTCCTGTTAATTCGTCAACTTTTTCTACTGGTACAAATACAGGTCCTTCTTGATATTCGTGTAAGTCACTACCACAGATACCTGCCCATGCAACACGAACTGTTACTTCATTATCTTTTAAAGGTTTTAACTCTTTTTCTTCTACACGAATGTCCTTTTTACCATGCCATACTGCTGCTTTCATTGTTAAACCCTCCTAGAAAATTATAATTTCTAACTTTATAAAAATTTTAATAACCGTGAGGTAGATGAGCCTCTTTTATGAGCCGGTTTCCGGAAACGTTTTCATAAACTGTACTATATTTTTCCTTCTATTGATTAGCACTGTTAAATTATAGTTTATTTTTCCATAAAATACACTCTATTAATCTTTTAATTCACAAATTATACATTTAATTTCAAGATGCCGTACTTCTAAAATATTCATCTAACATTCCCTTCATCGGCACAAACATTCCATTGTAAACAGAAAATAGCTATTGTAAAATTAAAAAGCAGAAATTGTTGCTTGTATGAGAATACCTGTTTGCTCAATGTAACCGGACTGTTTAACATGTAATTTCATCAACAACAAATACTGCTTCTATATTTACATCAGTCAACCGGTTTCTTGGGAAATCGGTTTTTATATTAAGAGTGAAACGCCCTTTTCCTCTCACAGCGTGAGGGGAAGAGTATTTGATCTCGAGAGATTCACCTGTAGCTGGATAATCGTAGAAGTGGAACACACCCTATCTTAAAATTAATAAGGAGACCTCGTTATGCTAAACCGACTTGTCATTACAGGTTACAAAGCACATGAACTAGGCATTTTCAACGATAGCCATCCTGGTTTACCAATTATCAAAAAAGCAATACAGGATCGATTAATACCACTGATTGAAGATGGACTTGAGTGGGTCATTTTAAGTGGACAACTAGGTGTTGAAACATGGGCTGCTGAAGTTGTTATGGACTTACAATTGGAGTATCCAGAATTAAAATATGCCATTATGACACCATTTTTAGATCAAGAAAAGAATTGGAATGAAGCAAAGCAAGAAAAATATGAAATGATTTTAGCACAGGCCGACTTTGTGACGAGCCTTACAAAGCGACCATATGAAGGCCCTTGGCAATTTATCGAGAAAAATAAATTCTTTCTCAAAAATTCCGATGGTATTTTAATTATTTATGATGAAGAGAATGAAGGATCTCCGAAATTTATAAAAAAACTTGCCGAGCAATATGCCGACAAGTATAACTATGAAATTCTTCTAGTTAATGCTTATGATTTACAAGTAGTTGCTGAAGAAGAACAAATGAGGAACTGGGAACAATAAACAAGTCTACCCAAAATGCCAGTAAGTCTTCTCATAGTGTAAAAACTTCATCCGAGAGTTCCATTCATTACTACTTCATTTTCTTGAACTATAAAAAATAGCCTCGTCCTTTTCGGATGAGGCTATTACTTGTTTAATTATTAAGCATGTTTTTCAGTGAATTTTGAATTTGCTTCCTTCACTTCTTCATTTACTTGTACATGCTCCACTTCAACTTGTTTTTCACGTCTCCATGGAATCATGTTGAAGATGATATTTAACACGATTGCTGTAACACTACCAGCAACAATACCGTTACTAGTTAAAATGCGAAGAGTTTCTGGTAGCACTTTGAAGATATCAGGAACAACTGTTACACCAAGACCCATACCAATTGCACAAGCAATGATCATGGCATTACCTTCTGACTCACCAATAGCAGTACCTAACATTTTAATCCCTTGAGAGATAACCATACCGAACATAGCAATCATTGCACCACCAAGTACAGGAATTGGGATAATTGTTGTTAATGCAGCAATTTTAGGTAAGAAACCTAGTGATACAAGTAGGATTCCTGTGATAAAGATAACTGCACGATTTTTTACACCAGTTAGTTGCATTAAACCAACATTTTGAGAAAATGCAGTGTATGGGAATGAGTTGAAAATACCACCAATAATAGAAGCTAAACCTTCTGATCGATAACCACGAGCAAGTGCTTTATCGTCAATTGGTGTATTTGTCATTTCACTTAAAGCAAAATATGAACCAGTTGATTCAACAAGTGATACAAGTGCAACCAATGTCATTGTGATGATAGGTACAACATGAAATTCTGGAGTTGAAAAATAGAATGGTGTTACAATTTGGCCCCATGCAGCATCTTTAACAGGTGTGAAATCTACCATACCCATGAAAGTCGCAGCTACAGTGCCAAGCACTAAACCTATTAAAATAGCAATTGAACGAACGAAACCTTTAGTAAAACGATACAACAAAATGATGGCGATTAATGTACCAAAAGCAAGTGAAATGTTAGAAGCAGAACCGAAATTTGGTGCTCCTTGACCACCACCAGCATTATTAATAGCTACTGGAATTAATGTAACCCCGATAATTGTAACAACACAACCTGTAACGATTGGCGGGAAGAATTTTACCAATTTACCGAATACTCCTGAAATAAGAACAACGATTATACCTGATGCGATGACTGCACCATATATAGCTCCTAAGCCGAAATCCGTACCAATCCCAATAATTGGTGTTACAGCTGTAAATGTACATCCAAGTACTAATGGTAATCCGATACCAAATACTTTACCACGCGCAACTTGTAATAATGTAGCAAGTCCGCACATCATAATATCAATGGATACTAAATACGTTAACTGAGTTGAATCAAATTTTAGAGCGCCACCAATAATTAATGGCACTAAAATTGCTCCTGCATACATTGCTAGTAAATGCTGAATCCCAAGTGTTGCAAGTTTTACCTTGTTCATTTGATCAGTTGCCTCCTAAGCAAATTGTACTTTTTCGTTTTCTAATGAAGAAACAATAGCTAATGAATCAACGCGATAACCTTGTTCGCGTAATAATTGGCCTCCAGGTTGGAAACCTTTTTCGATCACAATACCGATACCACTTGTAGTAGCACCTGCTTGTTTTACAATATCCAGTAAACCTTTGGCAGCTTCTCCGTTTGCTAAGAAATCATCGATGATTAAAACAACATCATCATTATTTAAATAATCTTTTGAGACAGAAATTGTACTTGTTACTTTCTTCGTGAATGAGTAAACATCTGCAGAATAGAAGTTATCTGTTAATGTTACAGATTTACGTTTACGAGCAAAGACAACAGGGATTCCTAAAATCAGACCCGCCATTACTGCTGGTGCGATACCTGAAGATTCAATCGTAAGGATTTTTGTTAAACCTGCATCTTTATATAGATCAGCAAATTCTTGTCCGATTTCTTGCATGAGTTTTGGATCGATTTGATGATTTAAGAATGAATCTACTTTTAAAACGTCTCCTGATAAAACTTTACCTTCACTTACGATTTTGTCCTGAAGTGCTTTCAACTTTAGGATCTCCCTTCTTGTTTCGTTTTCTTGATATTCCTTTAATAATGTAGATTCTATATCAACTATTGGAGTAAGACTTTAAAATGCCTAACAAATTGATAGAACCAAAATAAAAAAGCCCAAAGAACTTGTACATCCAATCATCTACGAGTGGAGCAAAGTCCTTCGAGCTACAGAGTCGAAAGGAATAGTAAAGAGAATACTACTTAAGTAAACTTATTACTATTTATTGCTGCTCATAGTCAGTTCATTTACGGTGACCTGGTAGAGACTTGCGAGCCATATTCTCGCTATTATATGAGTGAATGATATTTTGTTTTAGATTTGAGAATGTCCCAATTATAGCACGCTATAGACAAATTTCAACAAAATATTTAAATATAAAACTATTCAGAAATGTTTAAAACCCGAATATTTACAAATATATAAGCGGAAATATAGGCATTATGCGAACATTAACGACGTTTATAATCATAAATATACGCTGATTCACCCTTTAATCCTTTAAAAAAAGCTAATCTATTTCAGGTATCTTCCCTGAGATAGATTAGCCTTTTAATTAACCGTGATTTGGTCGATCAGATGTAAAATCCGCATCCTCTAAACGAACAATTTTAGTTTTATGTTTCCATTTGTAACCGAACCACAGGATTAAGAAGATTGGTAAACCGATATAAGATACTAATATACCGTACCAATCGATATGATCTCCCGTAAATGCTGTATAGTTTTGTCCTAATACTACAATCAAACATAATACAAACGCAAAGATCGGACCAAATGGGAAGAATCTTGAGCGATAAGGTAGTTCAGATAAGTCATGACCTTGTGCAACATATGCTTTGCGGAAACGATAATGACTTGCCGCAATCCCTAACCATGCAATAAATCCGCACATACCTGAAGCATTTAACAACCAAATATATACAGTACCTGTACCAAATAATGATGCTAAGAATGATAAACAAGCTACTAGAACTGTTGCAACAAGTGCAGCAACTGGTACTCCACGTTTGTTTAATTTTTTAAAGATTTTAGGTGCTTTACCTTCCATCGCTAATTGCCATAGTGTACGAGATGATGCATATAAACCAGAGTTACCAGCAGATAAAATAGCTGTTAATATAACAGCGTTCATAATAGATGCTGCAAAAGCAATACCTGCATTTTCAAATACTAAAGTAAATGGACTTACTGTTACATCATCACTATTAGCAAGACGTGGATCTGTATAAGGGATTAACAAACTAATAGCTAATATCGCCAGAATATAGAACAACAAGATTCGCCAGAAAATTTGACGAACTGCTTTTGGAATTGTTTTACCAGGATTTTTTGTTTCCCCGGCAGTAATACCAAGTAATTCTGTTCCCTGGAATGAGAATCCTGCAGCTAAGAAAATACCAAATGTTGCAAAGAAACCACCGTGGAAAGGTGCATCACCTTTAAAGAAATTTGTAAATCCAACTGGTGCTTTGCCTCCAAGAATTCCAAAAATCATTAAGAAGCTGACAATCAAGAAGATAATAACTGTAGCTACTTTAATGAAAGCAAACCAATATTCACTTTCTCCAAAACTATTAACAGATAAGTAATTTAACACAAAAATAATCACTAGAAACGCTGCGCTCCAAATAAATGAAGGCGTGTCTGGGAACCAATATTTCATCACAATGGATACAGCTGAAATTTCCGCCGCAATTGTAATAGCCCAGTTATACCAATAGTTCCAACCTAGTGCAAATCCTAATGCTGGATCGATAAATTTTGAAGCATACGTATTAAACGAACCAGAGACTGGCATGTATGCAGCCATTTCTCCAAGACTTGTCATCAAGAAGAATACCATAATCCCTATCAAACCATAGGCTAGTAATGCTCCACCAGGTCCAGCAGCAGCAATCGAATTACCACTTGCTAATAGCAAACCTGTACCGATGGTTCCACCAAGCGAAATCATCGTAATATGACGACTTTTTAAACCTCTATTTAAGCTCGGTTGTTCACCAGAGCTTGTATTTTTTGTACTCATAGCTCTCCTCTTTCCCATTTTCATTGCAAGAAAGGTCGGGTTGAAGTCAATTCAGCTTCGGACACGAGCCCGTAGCTATAAAAATAAAAATACCATCACAAGGATGCTTGAGATGGTATCTAAAATCCCCCATCAACCTTGATAAAGATAGCTCAACACGTCGTTTCAGACGTGACAGTTCTGTACCTTTCGATAACAGCCCCAGCATTGTTAATAAAAAGCTTACCAACACTTCGGCAATATTCCCTTTTTAATCGAGTCGTTAATGCTTTTTCATCTCGTCGATCATACTCATGAATATCGCGACCTCTACCTCACCTATTGGATGAGGCATGCAATATATAATTTCAATACGTTTCCCATTATAATACAAGGTATCCTCGATAACAAGACATAAAGCATATGGTATTTTAATACAATAAAAGTTTTATAAATGTCATAACCTCTTATTTTATGTCGAAATATTGAAATTTACTATCTATTAATGATACGGTTGCTAAAGAATCTTAATTACAAAGGAGGTAAAGAAATTGACTTCACAACAATCCTCTAGAGAAAGTAAAAAAATACCTTGGAATCGAAATACTTGGATACTCGTGCTAGGCATTATTTTCATTGCTGCTACATTACGTTCACCACTAACTTCTGTAGGTCCAATTATTTCTTACATAAAAGAAGGCTTGGATATTTCGAATGTACTAGCAGGGTTTATAACAACCATCCCTTTACTTGCATTTGCAATTGTGTCACCATTTGCGCCAAAATTCGCCAGAATATTTGGATTCGAAAAAACACTACTAGTTGCAATGGTTATATTAACAGTCGGTATTTTCATACGTTCACTTGGAGATACTTTCTTCCTATTATTAGGAACTACATTAATCGGGATTGCTATAGCATTTGGTAATGTTTTGCTTCCAGCTCTTATTAAGTTAAAATTCCCATTACAAGTAGGCTTACTAACATCTATCTTCACGGTTGCAATGAATATCTCAGCAAGCGTTGCAGCTGGGATTAGCTATCCAATAGCTGGTACCGCTTTCGGTTGGAAAGGTGCACTTGGTTGCTGGATTATTCTTGCCATTATCGCAATAATTGTATGGTTACCACAATTACGCCAGAAAGTAGCGATACAAGAAAATCATAATGACGCGAAACTAAGTAAACCCATTTGGAAATATCCTTTAACTTGGGCAATTACACTAGCAATGGGATTGCAATCATTAATATTCTATACAACAGCAGCTTGGATTCCAGCAATGTTGGAATCCCAAGGAATGAGTGCAAATCAAGCAGGGTGGATGTTCTCTATTATGCAATTTTCACAATTACCAATGACTTTTCTCATTCCTATTTTAGCGGGGCGAAAATCTGATCAACGCTCACTTGTAGTAATGTTTGGTACATTCTATGTAGTTGGGTTCGCAGGAATATTAATGAATTGGACCTCACTAACAATGCTATGGATGATTCTTCTCGGACTGGCAGGTGGGGCATCATTTGGACTTGCGATGATGTATTTCTCTTTACGTTCTCGCAATGCATTAGAGGCAGCAGAACTTTCTGGCACAGCACAATCTGTTGGATACCTACTCGCAGCTGTTGGACCCGTTCTTTACGGATATATACATGATTTATGGGATAGCTGGCATGCAGCAAACATACTTTACGCCATCACAGTTGTCGGTTTAATAATCTCCGCATGGATCTCAGCAAAAGACCGCTTTGTAACACCAGAAAAGTAAAAAAAATCTTGAGCGACTACGTAATGTCGCTCAAGATTTTTTGTTCCTTACTGTTTATCATTAAATAAATAGTGTGCAATTATCTTTACAAATGAATTCATTTACAGTAATTAAAACAAAAATACATCTCTCACATTACATTGAAACTTAATGGAACGATGTATTTAATGTAATTTTCTTGTTTATAATCCAATATTAATAAGGTGTTTTTTGATAAGAATAGATAGGCGATTTTTTCGTATTATCGTAGGGCTTACGGAAAATATGAGTTGTGGCTGGTGATAACGGTGGTATTAGCCATGTCCAGTTTCCTGTTACATCACGATTTGCACTCTCTTCATTTGCCTCAAAACGTTTAAACTGTTGCGCCGCTGTATGGTGATCAACAATACTCACACCGTCTTCTTTAAAGGAATAAAGTACAGCTGCATTTAGTTCTACTAAGGCACGATCTTGCCATAGACTTGAACTTGAAGACATATTTAAACCCATTTTCTCCGCAACAACCGGCAATAGATTATAACGGTGTTCATCTGCTAAATTACGGGCGCCAATTTCCGTTCCCATATACCAGCCATTAAATGGTGCTGCTGCATATGCTATCCCCCCTACTTCAAGCTTCATACTTGAAATCATCGGTACTGCATACCATTTCAATTGTAAATCAGCAAACCAATCAAATTCAGGATGTAGCAAAGGTACTTCTTTTACGTATTCTTGCGGGATATCAAACAATCGAGGTTGACGATCCTCAATTTGAATAACTAGTGGCAATACATCAAACTGACCGCCTTCTCCTTGCCAACCTAATTCAATACATTTTTTCGTAAAAGTAAGAGAATCAGAATCCCCAATTACGGAACCATCTTCTTGTTCATAACCAGCATAACGAATTAACTGGTGATTCCAAATCCGCACTTTTTCCGGTTCGAAGATGGAAATGGTAGGTCGTATTTTCCCATTATTCGTTGCAAATTCGATATGTTCTAAAAGCTTTTCATAAATCGTTTCTTCATCTGTTATAGCGCGTTGATCTTTTACTTGTAGCGATTGCCAAAACAGACGTCCGATACACTTATTACTATTTCGCCACGCCACTTTTGCCCCGTAAGCGAGTTCATCTGAAGTATGTGTATAATGTCCATACTCCATAATATCCCTTTCAACTTCTTTCAGTCGTTTTTCTAACTGATCTATTGGCAAATTATTT
This sequence comes from Rummeliibacillus pycnus, assembly GCF_044359855.1. Taxonomy (GTDB): domain Bacteria; phylum Bacillota; class Bacilli; order Bacillales_A; family Planococcaceae; genus Rummeliibacillus; species Rummeliibacillus pycnus_A. The sequence continues at coordinate 2,762,622 of NZ_CP132291.1, read as the reverse complement.
TCCGTATAATACAACTTTATAAAATCAAAAGCCTCATTTAGCATCGGCATAATATTACTAAAAACCTCCTATTAAAAACCAAGTACTTCTATCATAAATGAATTATTCTTAATAAAAAATATGTAGATTAAATACTAATTTATATCTTAATTTTTATTAGGTAATATTCTATCCATGAGCTATAGGCTCTCAACATTGAATAATTTTATACATAAAAAATGTCTGGAGTATAAACTCCAGACATTAATATCTTCTATTAAAAAATAAACATATGATTTTTATGTTTCAAATTTTGAGAAAAACTAATCGATAAGAGCTTATTGTAATATAAGATACGAATTTCTACCTCTATCTTTTACAACATATAAAGCATGATCTGCGCTAATTATCACATCTTCAATTTCATTAGATGTTGTACATAATCCTGTGGAGGCACCCATACTGACTGTTACAAATTGAGAAACACATGATTCTGCATGCGAGATATTAAGTGTTGAAACAGCAACTTCAATTTCTTTACAAAGATCTTCTACGCGTTCTAAAGACATATCGATGCCCGCAACGATAAATTCCTCACCGCCCCATCTAACGGTTGTATACCCATATTTATTTGCTAACATTTCAATTGTTTTAGCCACCGATTTTAATACTTCATCACCATTTGTATGGCCATAATAATCATTAAAATTTTTAAAATAATCAATATCGATTATAACAATAGTAAAGGAAACACCTTTTTTCTCATTAAGTTCAAATAGGTTATTAATATACGCCTGAAAGCCATGACGATTCAAAACAGTGGTCAATTCGTCATAATGGGCTTGTTTAGCTAGTTTTCTATTTGCAAATTGTAGCTGCTCTGCAAGCAAAGCATTATTTTCCAATTCCTGACGCCATTGTAGCTTGGCAAAATATAAATTTACAAATACTCTGTAAACAATACGAGACAAGATAAATGATACAAATAATATTAGAAAGAACAGATATAGTATCCGATAAAAATCTGATTTGTAAGAAGAAATTATTGTAAGACACGTACAAAACAGTATAGTAGCAAGTAGGTTAATTACAATCATTTGCTTAGCAGAAGTATAAAATAATGCAGCACAAAGAAACAAACAAATTGAAAGCATTAATATATGCTGATACCCAACCAGATCAATTATAGAAATTACTACTCCCCAAACAATTGAAACTATTAAATAAATTATTACGATTCTTTCCCATTTTACAATTTCCCTCGTAGTCCATTTAGATTCTTTTATTCGATTATGAACAAAATAAAAAAATGCAATATTAAATATTCCAAATAAAGAATACAAAGTTAGATAAACTACAGAAAATACAGGCTGGAAATCCATAAAAAATACAGCATATGTATTCAATAAGCCAACCCATACGATTACACCGATAAATACTTTAGATGTCAAAAGTATTCGAGACATATTTTCCAACAATCTCTCTTGTCGAAAATCCCAGCTATTATCTATGTGCCTGTTATCAAGCATATACAGTCACTCCCATTAAAAGTCCTCTAACCTCTTCTAAAATACTTCTGCATTAATATCAATCCACTCAGTTATTTACTATTTAAAACGAAACGTTTTATATCATTTATTTCCAATATATCAATTAATAAGACGCAATAAATATCCTTCGCTATCTATATTAATAGTTATATTAACCTGTATTAAATAAACAAATTCTGAACAAATGTTCAATATATTTATCATAAATTAGCAGAATACCAAAAAGAGACCCTAATTAAAAAAATAATTAGGGCCACTTTTAACATTAACGTATTATTTCTAGTCTCCAATAGAATTGAATTTTTTTTGCAAGATATAATAGGATTCTTTTAATCGATAGATTGACTTTGGTAGATCCCAATTAACCCAGCTATATTGTTTAAATGCAGGAATCATCTTTTTTTCTGCTTTCGGGAATGAATCCAACAATTTCCCTTGCTTATTTACATAAGCAACTCCCACCTGAATTCCATTCACTTTTTCACTTGCAGAAAAGTTTAGTTCGCTTATGTTCCCCATAATTTCTTTCGTACTAGGGTCTTTAAAATTCAACAAAAGCCAAGGAATGCGTAACTCTATGGTATTTTCCTTTTCATTTATATTAAAATCAACTAATGAGTTATAGTCCTTACTAGCAGGATTTCCATTCCCTTCTTTCAACTTACCCGTTTCATAGTATGAAAAAGGAATAACCTTTTTAGTCGTAGGAATTGTAAAACTATCATTTAATACGTAACGAACAGGAGAAAACAAACCTGTATTTCCTTTGCTATAATAATCGAATCCTGCTCTATAGCCCCTATAAAGAGCTGCAAATAAATCATATTGACGATCCACTAAGACATGTGCATCATTTTTACTTTTAATTGGTACAATGAAATCAAGTCCATTTTTTGTATGAACCATTGGCATTTGCTTAATGGAGGTATTCCCTTTTCCTTGTAACGTATCTAGTAGTAATACAGGATAACCTTGTTTTAAGTCCTTCATTTTTATCTTGTAATATAAATAACGTTCATCATGGTCGACCATTAAAGATTGTAATTCTCCTCCGCCACCTTTATAGAGTTCTTTAGCTTCAGACCAATCATCATACTTTCCATCCACTTTTATCTTTAGTCGATCAAAACTTAATAGACCAAATTGCTGCTCGTTCGTTTGAGCATTCGACCAATAAGGGCGACGATTTGGATCATCATAATCCATCGTATTCCAAGTTCTTTTAAACCACTCATCCTGCCATGTAAAGGCAAGTCCTCCTAAAAGCCCCTCATGTTCAATATCTTCATACAAATGCACTAAGATATCGCCTTGTTCCTTTTCAGATAAATGCCCTTGATTCCAACCATAGATATTTGTATGGGTCATTCCTCTAGAAGATGGTACACCAAATTCAGCAACTAAAATGGGTAGGTTATGCGCCTTATGCAAATCATGTAAATATCCAGCATAATTATTTTTCTTCCCTCTAAAATCAACAAAATTTTTATAATCATAGTTCATTGATTCCGGGTAATAAGGATAGATATGATAACTCGCAAATTCCTTGGTCAATGTAAAGGGACCTTTTAAATGAATAACATTCGGATTAACAGAAACTAAATCTTCCTCTTCACTTGGTTCAGTAGGATGTTTTAATAAGTCTGTCGTCACCCAGTTCGTGAAGCTTAGTGGACGTATCCAATTATATTTTTCTAATTCATATGTTGCCGTATAATCCATTTGTGTAGTTAACCAGTTTTCAAACGGAGATGCATTTTTTGCCTCGACATATTTCCCCTTATAGTCGTGCATTGTTTTATTCAATTTATTTGTTGATTGAACCATTTCAGGATCCCATTCAATCCCAAGTATCCATCCAATAACGTATTTAGAAATATCCGCATTATATGCACCTGAAGCATGCCCAGCTTTTGGTAAAATCAATGCATTCCCATGAATAATATCTATCGTCTTCTTTATTTCATTTTGAAAATTAATTGTTCCTACTTTATCAAAGGCATTGCCCTTACTAACCAGCCTTTCCTCATCAATCCATACACCATGTAGAACATATATAGGTTTTTTATGATTTTCATTGTATTTTTTTAATGCATTATAAAATCCAGGTGGGTGGATTGTATAAACTCGGATTGTATTGGCTCCTAGTTTACCTATGTCTTTAAACCACTGATAATACTCATCTTCTGTAATAGCTGTTTCTCCTGGAAAATAACCAGGTTTCGCAATACCAACATTTACGCCTTTGATCTTCATACTTTGCCATTTACCGTCTATTTTAACTTCCATTTTGTCGTCAGATATTTTAGCTGTGTAGTGAACATCTTTATTATTTTCAGTTTTCTTCTTGCTTATATGTTCTTTATCATCGTTTTTATCGGCATAAGCCTGTTTTAAAATTTCTTTCATCATAGGAACATATGCATCAAAATAAAATGCTGAATCTGAAAATCTATTAGCGTATTTATTAATAGTAAGGATGCCTTTCATTTTGTAAAAGTTTGGCGCAGTTGAAATATCATTAAAATCTCCTGCTAAATAGTAGGTTGTTGCACTCTTAATTTGTGTTTTATTTACTGCTACAAAGGATGTCGGAATATTATTATCTGTTAATTTCTCTTGCCCTTTTTTGGTTAAATTCCAATCATAATTAGCCAATACATTTCTTTTATCTTCTGATGTCACAATGTCAAACCAATAATTATATTTGACGCTCTTTTCAATATTGAACTCTTTCTTACCCTGTTCAGTGAATTTTAGCCAAATCCCCTTGTTGTCTATATCTTCTCCCGTTTTTAATACAACAATTTCATTTTCTTTCTCATTAATTAATATAAAGCCCTTACCTTTATATCCCCAATTACTACCGTATTTATCAACTATCCATTTAGGAATTTCATTGTTTTTACGATAATCCAATTCATCAAAATATCGCCCCATCCATCCAGATGACTGAATACCTAAAACACTGCTCATATGATTTCTTACTGTTTCATCTGTTGGGGATGCTAATGTATTAAATTCGGCTACTAACGTACTTTTTTTGTCCTCATTTAATCGATTAACAATTGCTTTCCATTCATTCATTTTCAGTCCGCCGTATACTAGATTAGATCGCTCTCCTTCTCGATTTTTGTTTATCCAAGGAAAATCATCTTGATATACTCCATATGTATCGGCAATGTAAATGACATCATCATTTTCATATGAATCTGGTAAGCCTTTTATAGAATACGTCTTTTTACGGGTATTCGGTTTAAATCCAAAATAATCATCCAGCTTATAGGAATCATTATTTGAATCTACATATTTTAAGGTTTTTAATAACCAATTCAATCCTAAGTGTTCTCTATAGGATTCATCGGGCACTGTTTTATCAATTATCGCTATTTGTAACTTCTTCTCATCTTCTAGTTGCCAAAGGATAAATGATAAAGAAATGACCAAAATTACGAAGACAAAAATCCCTATAATCTTTTTCATTCTACTTTCCCTACTTTCCTATCTAGACCTTTTCTAGTCATATCCCCCCAACTACTTTTGCGCGTAAGATAATTCATAAGTCCTTCTAATCTAAATAACAAAGTTAAAGGCTTATACCATAAAACTTCTGTAAAAGAGAGAATTAATAGATTAAATAAGTCTTTTATTTTAGGATAGCTTTTCATCGTCCAACCTTCTAATATAATTGATAGCATAGAAAATAACGTTCCATACAAAATAAACAACAGTAACAATAAAACGGCAAATTCAAAATAGACTTTCCCGGTAAAGAATGCATAAATAACGTAGATATACCCTCCCAGTTCAACAATCGGGCCAACACATTCAATAATAAGATAATAGGGAAAAGCAATCATTCCAATGCGTCCGTATTTAGGATTCAACATCATCTGGCGATTTTTCCATAAACTTTCCATCAATCCTTGATGCCAACGACCTCTTTGTTTTCGAAGTGTTTGAACAGTTTCAGGCGCTTCTGTCCAACATACCGGATCTGGTACAAAAACAATTTTTTTCTTTTCCTTTTTTTCTCTCGTTAATCGATGAAGTCTTACTACGAGTTCCATATCCTCACCAATTGTATTTCTTAGATATCCTCCAGCATCAATTACATATTTTTTAGAAAACACGCTAAAAGCGCCTGAAATAATCAACACCATATTTGACTTACTAAAAGCAATTCGCCCCATTAAAAATGCACGGAAGTATTCAATAACCTGCATTACAACAAGTGGTTTTTTTGAAAAACCAACACTCATAATTGACCCCATTTGAATATCCGATCCATTTGCAATCTTTACGCTCCCACCAGTTGCAATGACATCATCTGATTGAATAATAGGTTCCATTACTCGCAATAACGAATTAGTATCTAAAATACAATCACCATCAATTGAACAAAAATAAGGATACTTAGACACATTAATTCCACAATTCAATGCATCTGCTTTTCCACCATTTTCTTTATCTACTAACACGATTTTTTTATTAATTGTAGATTGGTAAATAGCTCTAATTGGATTGGTGGTAATTTGTTTACGTACAACTTTATCAATTTTCTTCATTTTGAAATTTTTGATTAAGACATCGAGTGTTTTATCTTTTGATCCGTCATTAATAATGATAATTTCATACTCTGGATAATTGATACATAATAATGATTGAACCGTATCCAGAATATTTTGTTGTTCATTATATGCTGGAACTAATATGGAAACAGGCTTCGAAAATTGAATATCATTTAATTCTTCATATAAATTCACCTTATCTAATTGATGATCTTTCCATAATGTATATAAAGAAAAGAGTAGCATAATAGTATAAGTAAAAACGATGATTAATACATAAAATAATATTAAATATACAAATGGATGAATTAGCATCTGTTTTAGTAAATAGTCCATTTTTACGCTCCTAACGACTCTAAAATAATATCTCTAGCGTATAGATCATCTGTTTGTTCATAAAGTAATTTCAATACTTTTTCACCATTCTTTTGATCAGTAATCATTTGTACAGTATGATGCCTTACCCACCATGAAGGATCAGTTACCAAAACTTTGAGGTAATCTATAATCTCATCTAATGGAAAATATTTTAGTATTTTTGCAAATAACATTCTTTCTCTCCAATCGTCTGCATAGAAAAATGGTTCATATGTTTCAATTGGTTGAATAAAACCTATTTGCTCGATTGCCTTCATGGCATGTATCCGAATCTCAATATTCTCATCTTTAATCAATTCATGCAGGAAATCTGTATACTCTAACATACTTTTTGATGCAATTGTATCAATAACAGCAATTTGTTGGCTTTGTGTTAATGATGAAAAGGCTTGCATGATTTCTTTTATAGTATCCTCTTTTAATAAGGCTAATACTTTATATAATTCAATATTACTTATTCTATCAGTAGAGTTTTTTAATTGGCTCATTAAGTGTTCTGGCAGGAAGAGGGCAATCACCTTATACATTTCAAAATACTCTTTTTGCGAAAATTTTCTGGAGCTATTTAAAAGTTCCAACACGCTTGGCGCTAAAGTTTGTATTTTAAAATCAAGTATTTTAAATAGCGCGTTTAAACGTATCCCCCATCTTCTACTTTTGAGGTTTTTTTTATAATGCTCTGATAGGTTCTTTTCAACATATTGAGTTATACGTTTCACGACATCTTGATCGTTTAATAAATGAATATATTTTGTAAGAATGATTTCGATTGCTTTGACTTGATATGGATTATGAACATTCTCGAGAGTTTCTATTGAACTACCTTCTATGAAATAGTGATAACACTGAGGTAAAAGTTCTGATACGTATTTCTGGACATTTTTTTCATCTTTATTTTGTAACAAACGACTATAAATAAGATAAATAGAGCAACAAGCCACGATTACGACGATACAAAAAACAACGATTGTCAAAAGTAATATTTCACTCATTATATTCGGATCCTTTTAATCATTTGTTTTAACTCCGCTCTTACGACACTTAAATTAAACGGTTTAATAATAAAACCATCTACTCCCGATTCATAAGCATAAATCAAATCTTCCGGGGCTTGCTGTTTCGCAATAATATAAATAATGTATTTTCTGTTATTTGGCATCGACCGTAATTCATGCAATAATTGCATTCCATTCTTTTTAGGTAAAGCGTAGTTCATTAATATTAAATGCATATGATCTGATTGATACCATGACGAATCGAGAAAACTTTGACCATCAAAAAAAGAGCGTATATTTAATTCGAAATTTTCAACATCTATTTTTTTCATCATCTCACAAAAAATATTATTTGTGATTTGGTCATTCTCTATAATACTTACTTTTAAATCTGCAGGTTCTGGTGTTTGGTACTTTTCCACAACCTTAAAAGAAAATGATTCTTCCATTAAAGCTTCTTTTAAAGCCTGTATTCCATCTGTATAAATTTCTTCAAATGCAGCAAGTGTATTCTTAATTTCAACTATACTAGCACACCATTTTATTCCCTTTATTGTAGAAAATTCTTCTCTTATCTTATTTAACCTTCTTAAATAATAAACACCCTCTAATTCCTCTGCGTTTGGTAACAAGACGATCCAGCCATTAAAATCCGGTAGTTTTGTCAATATATCTGATTCTCTTAATGTTTCGGAAAGAAATTGATTCATATAATCATACTCGAGTTTATAATCAGTAACATTCGAATTATTTTTTTGAGGGATATTTTGAATATTGATAAATATTAAGGTTACTGGACTTTTTGTACGCTTATTATTACTAGAAATAAAATTAAAAAATGTAAAAAAATCTTGAAACTGAACTAAATTCGACTTTTGTACAGTTGGCGGATTTATGGTATTTTCCATTTTTCTATTTCCCTTCTTTCAATCTTTAATAGAATGCATAGGTATGTTCATAATAATGTATTTATCTAAACAAATTCTGAAAATATTCGATTCGTGTCACAATTTTAGGGATATATAAATTAATAGATTTCGCTCTACATAAGCACCTTTTGGAAGTGTAATTAGCTAAATTTATTCATTTCATACTTGCAGTTACTTTGCTAGAATACAGAACTTGTAAATTACACCTACTCATATGAAAGTCACTAACAATTACCTAATATTACTTCGTCTCATATTTATCCATGGTCTTTATAATAAGCACCACATAAGAAGAAAAGCAAACCCTTTTAGAGTTTGCTTTTCTTCTTAGCGTTATTTTTTCTAAAGCTCTATGCGACCTATTTCGCCTGAACTTTTCACCGTATAATACAGTACATTACTCTGAGTATATAAATTTATAACATGAAAATTTTTCACTTTCATTTTTTCTTTACCAGTAAGCTTCACTTTGTATAAATTACCGCCATTTGAATAATTACTGTAATAGATCCACTGACCACATATAGCAAGATACGGAGCTCTATCATTAACTACTTTTGATATTTTTTTGCTACTTTTATTCATTTTATAAAGAATATCATTTTGTGCGTTTGAGTAATAGTAGTAGCCGTTTCTTTCAATCATGTTGTTCATATTATGAAAATAATTGTAGTTTTCGCTAGTAGCAGTAGGATAATTACTTTTCACCCAATAATGGTCTTTTTCCAATTGTTTGTTCGTCAATAGAAAATAATTATAGTTTATTATTCCTTTTTTGTTTGGCACAGGATCATCCCACGTAGCATCTACGTGGGAGTATTTTCCGTTTATTTTCACTAGGTTCCATGAATGATTTTCACCATTTGCCGTTCCCGTTACATAAAAGGATTGTATACCTGCCTTTTTCAGCAGTAGCTGCATTGATTTTGAATAACCATCACAGACCGCTTTTTTATTTATTAAAGCACCATAAACTTGATAAGAATCATCTGAGACTGTATTGTTTAGATAATTTTTATAATCATATTCTACATTTAAAACTAGATAATCATGGATGGCCTTTACCTTTTCAAGTTCATTCATTTTCTTTTTTATAGTTGTATTCATGACCTTTTTTACTGCAGTATCAATTTTATTTTTCTTTTGAATAATGTTCTTTTTGCTATCATTGTATTTAAATATAATTGTTCCGTCCGAGATAACCGTTACACCATTATAATAAAAAATCTCTGGGTTTTCTTCGACAACTTGATTTACAATATCCCCAACATCTCTATAACTAATATTTTCAGGATTAAATTTAGCACTGCTATCTATATTTAAGATGCTTTTTAGTGCAATATTATAAACAGTTTGTTGTTCTTTACTTAGCGTATGTACGGAATCTTTCTCCATTGCAAATCCTTGCATTGGAGCGATACTAATTATTAATATGATGGATAAAATAACTTCTATTAATTTCCTCATCTGTATCATTCCTATCACTTCTTTTTCTTTCATTATAATAGAAATGACACAAAACCAGAACGTTACGTTAGACTTGTAGACTATTTAAACTCCATAAATGCCAACAGTATAATTACCTAAAAATATTAATAATTAGCGGAAATAGAGTGTTTTTATAGGTGTTTAAACCTAATTGTGTCATTAGATTAATAGTTTTACATAACAATACGGATGATATTCCATCATTTTCGCTACAGATAAACCCTTCACCCACAAAGGATGCATAAGAAATCCACTATCATATATCAAAACCAATAAAAATAGCTATTCAGTAGATTAAATTCTGCTGAATAGCTCTTCTATAATTTACGCTTTTTTATTTCTCTTATTAAATACGATCCATAAACCTAACAACATGATTAACATCCCTGCAAATATCGATCCCCATAAAGAGTCTATACCGGTTTGGGGTAGAAATTCACCTTTGTTAGAAGATGCTGGTTTTCTCAATTCTTTCGTCTCTTTCACATCTTTAGATTTGGCTGGCTTTGTATTACCCGAAGAATTAGGTTGATTTTCTTTATCTTTTTTACCAGAATGATTTGGCTTTTGATTGTTGTTATCTTCTTGGCTATTTGGATTATTTGGATCTTTAGAGTTATTTGGTTCACTCGGCTTACTTGGTTTTCCTGGCTTACCTGGCTTACCTGGCTCTCCTGGTTTGCCTGGTTTGCCTGGTTCTCCTGGTTTCCCTGGCTCTCCTGGTTTACCTGGTTCTCCTGGCTTGCCTGGTTCTCCCGGTTTCCCTGGTTCTCCCGGTTTCCCTGGCTCTCCTGGTTTGCCTGGTTCACTTGGATCTGGGATATAAGGTATACGTACATTAGACTTTGATAAATCTATAATATTAATCTGTTCTCTATCAATAGTAAATTCAACTGGTTTATTATCTAAATAATATCCTGTTGGTGCTTTTGTTTCTATTAGTTGATAATTACCTTCTTCCAGGTTTTCTACATAGATTTCTCCGTTAGCGTCTGTTACCAGTTGTTCTTTCCCAAAAACAACTTCATATCCATCTGTACCTGGTTTTTGATACATCAATTTGAATTCGGCACCTTTTAATCCAAGGTTTGTATTATTAGCGTCTACTTTTTTCAGTTTAAACGCACGAATAATTTTATTATTTTTAACCTTTATTTCTTTGTCTTCTTGATCTAAATCCACTGATAGATTGCCATCTTCTTTATCGATCGCATATCCATTTGGTGCTTTTACTTCTTTTAAAGTGTATTGATCATACGGTAAATCTGTAAAAGTAATTTTACCATTATTATCAGTTTCTTTAGTAGCAATCAAAGTATTTTGACTATCATAAAGCTCAAATTTTGCCCCTTCTAAAACTTGTGACGGATCTTTTCCATCCACTTTAACAATAGAAAGATTACCTTTACCTCTTTCATTTGCCTTTTTAACTTCATTTGTTGCTATTTGGTCCTTTTCAATCGTAAATGAAACTGGTTTTTGATCTAATACATAATGTTCAGGAGCTTTTGTTTCAACAAATTGATAGTCACCTGGATCAAGATTATTCACAAAGATTTTACCATTTTCATCCGTTATGAATTTTGAATTCCCTTCAACTGCTTTATAGTTACCTTCTGCATCTTTTTTCTGTAATTCAAATTCGGCACCTTTTAATGCCTTTTTATCATTGTTTGCATCTACTTTTGTAAGCTCTACAGCTCGTATGACTTTTGAATTTTTAATAGTTAAGTCGTTATTACCATTGATCTCTACTCTTTGTGGATCTTTAATATCTATTGCATAACCATCTGGAGCAAGTAGTTCTTTTAATAAATAGTTTCCAAAAAGAAGTTTATCGAATATTGCAATACCATATTCGTCAGTTGTTAATGTTTTAATTACAGTATTAGTTTCCTCATCAATTAATGAGAATACAGCACCTGGTAAGAATTTTTTCGAATCCTCTGCTGCCACCTTTTTAACTGTAAGGCTACCTACTTTACCTTCACCTGTTCCCATTCCTGTTGTTTGTTTGACGGTAACAGTAGAAGAGGATTGCGTATTCTCTTCCGTTATTTCATTACCTGTTAGTTTGATGTCGTTATTAATTTTTGCACCTACTTTATCTAGTATAAGTGATTGATATTCTAGTATATATGGTGCATCAATGGCTTTTGTAAACTTAAGTTCAAATGATTCATCATCAAACGTCTTGGTAATCGTATAGTCTTCGCCTTCTTTAAGCTCTTTTCCCTTCTTAACATTTCCATTTAAATCAACAATCGTATCATATAAGCGGAAAGAATCCTTTAAAATAGATTGGTTTTCGCTTGGGGTATCCGTTAAAACAACATTAGAAATTACGGATTGACCAAAGTTAATATTCACACGCCAATTAATAATTTTACCTTTTTGCTCAGCTGATTTTGTTGTATATTCGCCACCGTGTTTTACGGATACAGCTGCTGAGAGGTCCGTTACTTTTTCTCCATTATTATAAACTGTAGCTGTATTGTGATATTGATTTTTTATAAGTGAATCTTTTAAGTTTGTTTTATACTTGATTTGATATGGCTCATTTATTTCATTTTTGAAAATTACTTTAAAGCCTGAAATTCCAGCTTCATTTGGGCCAATTTTTTCTACAGTATAATCTTCGTCTTTAGCTAATTCTTTATCAACTATTATACCATCTGCTCCTCCAGTTAAAGACATTTTATAGACCTTAATGGAATCCAGATCAAGCTTCTGACCATCTACTATATAATCTTCTACCGTAGCATTTGAAAGTGTTTTAAGATTATAGTTAACCCCAATACTCCAAGTAATTTCTTTAGTTACGGCATTGTATGAACCATTTTTAAAACCATTCGATTGCGTATAGTTATCCGGCTTAAATGTCGCAGTTGCTTCTTTCTCTTTCACATTACCTATTTTGTCTTCCCATGTCAGAAGCGCTTTATTGTCCAGTGATTTTTTAGCCTTATCTTCACGTTCTTCATAGTTAAATGTTGTTTGGTACTCAATTGTGTATGGCTCATTAATCTCATTTGTAAAAGTAATTTCAAAACCATTATTATCTGATGTAACTGTATAATCTTTATTTAATTGAAGTTTTGTTCCACCGGTTTTAATGACCAATGTATCTTGAAGGAATTTTAATCCCTTATTTGTAAAGGTATCCTTCAATTTCACGTTCTTCATTGCATGACTATCATTATTAAAAGAAATTTTCCAATTTGCAGTCTTTTTATTATAATCTGCACTAGCAAATACTTTAGTTAGTATTTGTTGATTGATGTCTCGAGTACCAGTTGTTTTTGTACCGTCACCATTTGTTACTTCATTTGTAATCTTTTCTCCTTTATAGACACGGTCAATCGCTTTGGTATGATAGACAATTTTATATGCTTTATTTATATCATTGTCGAATTTAAGTTCAAATCCGTTTTTTCCTTCTTGTGATTTCTTAGCTACTGTAAAACCGGATGTAACCGGAATTAAATTCCCTTCACTTCCATCATCCTTAATAGTAACTTCATATACTTTAACTGAATTATCTACAAGCTCTTGTGAATCATTAAAGTAGTCTGTTAAGGCTGCTTTTTCTGCTGAGATAGTTTTTTCGTTGTAATTGTACTTAATTTCCCAATTAATGGTTTGCTTAGAGCCATCGTAACCTGTTGAACTTTTGGATAACGATGTACCACGGCCAACATTTACGGTCGCACTTGCAGACTGATTCGTAAAATCATCACCAGAAAGTGTGGCTGTATTGGTATAATGAGTTTTATCCTGATCTGTAATATTCGTTGTGTATACTACTCGATATGCTGAATGAATATCTCCTAAATTGATTTGGAAATCCTTACTTTCGGTTGTCTTTCCAATGTCCAATCCCTTTACTTCTTCACCTAGTTCTACGCTGCCATCAAGATGTGTAATTAATTTATACACTTTGATAGAACCCTCTTTTAATGCCTGACCATCTTGAATCGGATCACTTAGTACTACATTTTGGATATCATCAAGATTTTTATTGAAATCAACTGTCCAATCGATTGTATTCGCATTGTATTTTTTATTAGGGGTACCACTTTTATCTATTGTAGAACCATTCGAAATGTAATTAATCGGAATATCTATAGATGCTTGCCCTTGAATAGGTGTTACAGTCACCTTTTTATCATCAGTAATCGCTACTTTCTCACTAAGTTTAGATAATACTTGGAGTGTACCTTGGATATTAGAGTGAGTTTCAATGAAGTTATTAAAAACTACCGTAACTTCACCATCCATAGCTACTGAGAATTCCCCAATAGTTTCATTGCCAAATTTAAGTGGCTGCTGATCCACAGTTTCGTAAACTTCTAATTCCTTTGGTAGATGAAATTTAAATGTAGCCCCATCTGTGTACTTATGACCATTCGGAAGGACAAACGTGTAATCTACAGCAATTGTTGATTTACGATCCACCTTATCAATAGTGTCACCTTGTGAATTTGTAAAGGTTAACTTTGCACTTGTTAAAATATTTTCTTTGATATCAGTATTTGATGTTTTAATACTGTTAATTTCCTCAGCATTTTCATTTGCATCAACTTGAGGTTGTTCTTCAACATTTTCAGCAGGTTGTTCTACTGATTTCTTTATGACTGGTTCTATTGGTTGTTCTGTTGTCTTTGCTACTGATTCTGCTTGTTTTTCTTCAGCCGAAGTATCAGGAGTTGGTTCCGTAATCTCTTTTTTTCCATCTATCTCAATCGTTCCTGTCCCACTAACTGTTTGATGCGCTAAAATAGATATTTTTATCTCATTACCTGATACGGTATATGAACCAATTACTGCACCATTAATTTGTAAAGAATTTGTTTGTGTGTTTTCAACTTTAATATTTTCAGGTAGTTGAAAGTCGTATGTCGTTTCTGTTTCCTTATCACCAGCGGTAAAATTCCAATTATATGTTACTTTTACCGATGATTCGTCTATTGTATTTGCCTTTGCTTCACCTAAAGTAAATGCTTGTTTATTGGTATCTGTGGCATATGCAGCTAGTGGTGTTAAGAAGCTATTTGCAAGTAATAGTATTAATGCAACTATTAAGCTAATCCTTTTCATAATGCTCTCCTTTTATAATTGATAAAAATATTTAGTCTCCGGGCTTAAACCATTAATTCTTTCAGCCCCCCTATTCTTCTAATGTGATTGCTTTCTGTATATCTGAACTAATAAGCTTAGATAATTAGCTCAAGCTTAGAGCCTTTTAGTACATATTAACGGTGCAAACTAAACAAATTCTGAAATTTATATTTTACGGTAAGTAAAAATGTCTATCATATCATATATATATTATTTAATTTAGCCGGATTTAGGATTTTTTTAATATTAAATACCTAAAAATATCGTTTTATATATATTTTCAATAAATAAACCATTACTTAATTACCAATTATTTATTCTCTTTCATTTTATTGCACACAAAAAAGCTTATGATTTCTATAAAGCTAGAAATCATAAGCCTTTTTAAAATTTATTAAAATAATTATTTTTCAACTCTACGATATTAGTTGGTATACTTACTCCTAATTCATCTTTCAAACGATGTGTAATGACTTGGAATACTTCTTTCACTTTTCTTGTGTTGTTTAACTCACAATAATACTCCAATAATTGATACATAATCATGTCATCGTATGGATTAAGAACGAACATTTTGTCTAAGCATACCCCAACTAACTTTGTATAATCTTTTTCATACTTTGAACTAACGACAAACTTTTGAAGATAGCGTAGAACTTCTTGCTTTAGTTCTTGCTGATGTTGAATCGACCAAATAAAATCATCATTTTCTAAGTAGTCTCCACTATACAATTCAATTACTCTTTCAACTTTTTTTGAATCTAAACTATCAGATTGAATGATCTCCTGTAATTCAAGCACATCCGCCTCTAATTGCACTGATAATTTATAATGATCGTTTATTAGTGTTATAGGATTTTCTACACCAATTTCCTTTAATGTTTTTCTCAGCTGATAGATGGTCGTATGTAGTAAAGACACAGCTTTCTCCGCTTGCTTATCCGGCCAAAGTTCCTCAATAATAAGAGATTTGTGTATAGGGTTTTTCCCATTATGCCATAGAAATGCAAATAACTCCTTTACTTTTTTTGTACGCCATTTCACCTCATTATTTTGATAGTCAATTAACTGAAAGCTAACCATAAAGTAGCTACGCAATATACTTTTTGATTGATCGGCAAGCTGTTCCCTAGTCTGATACAAAGCTAACTTTTCTTCTATCTTATTTATTGCCTTTTGCAATCTCATCATACTAACAGGCTTCAATAAATAATCAATCGCATTAACCTCGAATGCTTCTAAAGCGAATTGGGGATAGGCTGTTACAAAAAGCACCTCAATATCACTATGTTTCCCCATCACTTTCTCTGCAAATTCAAGACCATGCATACCAGGCATCTCCATATCAAGGAAAATAACATCGACTTGCACTTCTCCCAGGTCTTTTAATGCTTCAATGGGATTGTTGTATTTCCCTACAATTTCAATGTTCGGTATTTTATGAAGCATGATTTCCATTACTTCTAAAGAAAGTTCCTCATCATCAATTAATAAGACTCTCATCATATCCTACCTCAGGTAATATTATTGTAATTCTCGTTCCTTTTCCTTCTGTACTTTCCAATGAAAATGTTGCTTTTTTGATTAACTTTAATTTTCTAAATGGATTAGAGAAACCAATTCTTGTTCCTCTTTCATTTAATAATTCTTCTTGTTTTTCAATCGGAATGCCCACTCCGTTATCTTCTACTATTATTTTTATTCCTTCCTCTACGTGCTTAATGGCAACTTTAACAGTCCCACCACCTTGCTTCGATACAATTCCATGATGTACTGCATTCTCTACTAACGGTTGAATTGTCATAGAAGGTATTACAGCCTCAATATTCTCATCAATATCATATTCAATATCCAATCGATTACCAAATCGCAATTTTTCTATTGCCAAATAGGCTTGTACTAGTTCGATTTCATTTTCTAATGGGATAAGGTTATTTCGGCCTTTATAATCTAATTTAGCTCGGAAATAGATTGATAAATATTGCAGGGCTTCTCTAGTTTTTTCTTGATCTTTATAGCTCAATCCAATAATCGTATTAAATGTATTGTACAAGAAATGTGGCGTTATCTGAGTTGATAAGAAACTCAATTCATTTTTTATCGCTTCTTGTGAAGATTCCTTTATTAATAACAATGAATCTATACGAACTTTCAATTCTTCCATATTCACAGGCTTTTGTAAAAAATCATTAGCCCCTCCTTTAAAGGATACGACTAAATCAGTTAGTTGTCCTGCAGCTGTTAAAATAATAATTGGCAATTCCGTTAAATCATAATCCTGTCGTACAATCTTACAAACTTCAATGCCAGACATAGTAGGCATCATTAAATCTAATACTAATAAATCAATCGGTTCTTCTTTTATTATTTGAATAGCTTTTTCGCCACTATCAACAGCAATAACTGTATAATCCATAGAACGTATACAATTAATCATTACCTTTAAATTTGTATGATCATCATCAACTACTAAAATGGTATATGATTTTTCCCCTTCTATTTGAAGAGGTAATTGCAAAAATTGCGATTGACGATTAAATTGCTCTATCATCTTTGTGTTGTTTGGTTCAATCGATGCTGCATATTCTACCGTATTAACTTCTTTTAGTTGGTTACTATTTGCCAATGGAATCGTAAAAGTGAAAATAGAACCTTTCCCTACTTCAGATGTAACCCAAATTTGCCCACCAGATGCTTCTACTATTTGTTTGGTAATACTTAATCCTATTCCAAGCCCTTCTGATTCTCGACCATGCACTTGATATAAGGATGCAAATACTTTATCATGGTTTTCTTTTGCTATTCCTTCACCTGTATCCTCAACAGATATTCGCATTTCTTCACCTTTCACCTTAGCTGAAACCGTAATTTCTCCGTTTTTAGTAAATTTAATGGCATTGTAGATTAGATTAAAAAATACTTGCTTCAATCTACTTTCATCTACATAAACTAGCTCTAAATTAGCAGGAACCTTATTAATCAAATCCACATTATGTTTTGATGGAATTAAGTAAGATAGTTCTTTGGTGATTTCTTCCACTATATAGATATTTACTGGTGACGGGACTAGATGAATATTCTCGATTTGCATTTCACCGGCATATAATAAGTCCTCTACAACTCTTTCTAATCGACGCCCAACAGAGTGAACGGAAATAACCGCATCTAACTGTTCTTTTTTTAATACACCATGATTTCCTTCTATTAAAAATTTAGAAATATTAATAATACCGTTCAAAGGTGTTCTTAATTCATGAGAACTCTTCATCAAAAATTCATTCTTCATCTCATCCATACGTATCAATTCTTTTGATAAACGATCTATCTCTATAAAAGCTTGTTGATGTCGGAAACCTATTAATGAAGACATTCCAATAACCATGATTAAAAATAGAAGGAATGGTTCATTGTTAATATGCGTTTCAAACAAAAAGTGCAATCCTACTAATAATCCATAACACCCAAACGATGTCACGATAAATAAGAGATACTCAGAGCCTTCCACTTTTTTTATTAATACCTTTAGTAACACATAAAATATATAGCAGTAACTAAAAACGATAATAATAACCATACCTATTTTCTCAACCATAACCGGCAAATGAAGCCACAGTATTGGACTTGGTATACCTTCAATTAGTTCTTGCGCAATGATTAAGGAACATAAAACCTTCACAATCAGCTTATTTACATACGGTTTATAAAAGGCATATATAAATAAAAGGAAAAATAGCAATGTTAAATGAAAAAATGACAATTGAAAAAACGCTCTATGTAAAGAAGGCATCTCAGGAGTTCCGATAAATAGTAACTGTTGATTTAGCGAACTAATATAAAATCCCTGAAAAAGGCAAAATAAACTAAAGTACAATTCAAACAAGTTTCTTCTTCTTTGGAGAAAAGTGACGAAATACATAATAAATAATAGAAAATAACCTGAAAAAAGTGCTGTATCAAACAAAATATCGATAGTTTTTGATGTGGCTATTTTCTCCTTTTCACCAAATTCAATTGATTTAACAATCCCTACCACAGGATAATCCGGAGATGCTACTTGCATAACGATTTCTATTTCATTGTTTTTACCTGTACTATATGCTACATACTTTTCGTCACTATACTGATATTCCCCCATATGTTTTGTTGGGTTCCCTTTTTCTCCGGATTCAACTCCATTTATAAATAATCTGCTAGCGTTTCGAATTGTATCGGTTTTAACTCCATATGATCCGTCTTTAGGTAACTTAATAAGCAAACGATACGTACCGATTTTATATTTCTTTTGATTATTCCAATTTCCCGGGACATGAATAGTTGTTAGCTTATGTTTATACTCATTAAAGGTGTGCGGATTTTTATCCGGTGTGATTAAATCCCCTCCATAAAATTGCCACTCACCATCTAAATTCACGTTTCCATTTTTCTCAAAATCCCAATGACTTAAATCTAATACACCATTTTTAGCATCCGGGCCTTTTGGCTCGAAAATATTAAAATAGTTAAAACTACTTATAATGGTGAAAAGAAAAATCATGATACAGCCAATTATAAATAACTTTCTTTTCATAGAGCACCTCTTTATATGAACATCCAATGTGATTATTATTTGGTATTATAATACATAATTCTCTAATTCTATTGTAAATGAAGAATCCCTTAAACGCCTTCTATTGTTTAAGTTCATCTTAAAAAAATTAGAAATAAAAAGATGCCCAAAGTAAAAACTTCAGACATCCATTCACCTATATAAATAGCTGTTTATTTTTCAAGATGACCATCATTCCCACAAACAATATTAACCCAGATCCTAAAAATACAATACGAATGCCAATCCAGTCTACCAAAACCCCAACTAGTAATGCCATGATGCCATACATACTTAAAGTTGCGGTACCCATTGATGCATAGACAGTTGGTAGTTCCTCTGTCGGAACAGATTTTTGAATAATTGTAGCCTGCGGAATATTCTTTAACTGTCCAAACATCCCCATCAATCCTGACATAACAAGTGCAACAATCGGCACACTTGTTAAACCGAAGAGTATTGTACTGACTGTAGTAATAATAGAACCCATTAAGATGAAGAAAAATTTTCGGTCATTCACTAATGTAGCATTTTTCATAACATATAAACTACCAAGTAATAAACCTATAAAAAACGAGCCATTGATAAAGCCCCACCACTTTTGACCAGTCTGTAATGCCTGTTCTACAAATACATAGAGTATCGAAGCAATCCAAACGGTACTTGCCATTGTTTCTAGTACTTCTATACTTAGCTGCACTTTTAAAAGCGGTGTTTTCTGAATGATTTTCCAGCCTTGCGTTAAGCTCGTGCGCATGCTTTTTTTCTCTTGATTTTCTTGATTATTAATAGTTGTTAAACAACCAAACATTATAGAAGAAATAATAAATAAAATTGCGACGAGTAAGACAAAAGCATTGGTACCCATCCAAATTAAAAGTAAACTTCCGAAAAGCCAAGATGCAATTTGTATTGTTTGTGAAACAGAGTCTACTATACTATTAGCCCTCACCAGTTGACTTTCCTCTACATAATGAGGTAGTAACGAATACATAATGGGATTTGCACAACCATCAAGTAATGCAATACCTGCTACTACTATGAAAATAGAAAAGAAATTTTCTTCATTGATGAAAAAAACGATAAACAGACTTAAGACTAACAATAAGTTTGTCTTTCCAATCTGTGAACTAACTAACAAAGATTTTAATGACCATTTACTCATAGCAAGTGGAGATAAAATACTCGATACAAACATAGACATAGTAATAGTAAATGGCACAAATGCACTTGCCATTGCAGATCCAGTTAGCTTGTATAGCGTGCTAATAATACAAATGATATAAAAAGAGTCGCCTAAATTAGCAATCGACTGACCAATTAATAACAAATAGAAATTACGATTAAACCACATGTTAATCCCCCTATTAAAACATGTCATTCTTAAGTTGTTTTAGGGGAATTTTATATTGGACAATTCATCTGTTCGCTACTCTCCTTTTGTAGTTAGCTTAATGGTCTATTGCAGGGGGCATAAAAGCTTTGTCGCTAACCAATTTCTCTTTCCGTAAATTTGTTATTTATCCATAAATAAGTAAATTCAAAATGATGGTTCCCAAAGATTGTTAGAGTTCATTATAGTTGATATGATTTTCATTTAACTTTATTAACACCATTATGTTGATAATAGTAATTATTATAATGTGCAATTAATCATTTAACTTTTTAGTTAACAAGAAAATAAATCAAATAATCTTCATTCTCTACACACTATATCTCGGTACTTTTTTTAACATTCAAAACGCAATAAGTATGTACAATCAGCTGGCTTTCATTTTTCCTTATGCTTATCTCAAACAGGTAGCAAATGCTTTTATTATAATACGTTAATTGATCAACACTTTATACTTCTTTCTTTAAAATATAAATTACTTAAAAAGAATCATTATAATTTACTTTCAATTTTATATCTGTTATAGTTATTTTCGAAGAGGTAATTCTAAGAATTTTATAGGGGGAATAATTTCATGACAAATGATAACAACAAAAAGTTAACTACTGCCGCTGGTGCTCCTGTCGTAAGTAATACAAACTCTATGACTGCTGGTGTTCGTGGTCCAGTGTTACTACAAGATGTTTGGTTGATTGAAAAGTTAGCAAACTTCAACCGTGAAGTAATTCCAGAACGTCGTATGCACGCAAAAGGTTCAGGTGCATTCGGTACTTTCACCGTAACTCATGACATTACAAAATATACAAAAGCAGCAATCTTCTCTGAAGTTGGTAAGAAAACAGAAATGTTCGCTCGTTTCTCTACTGTAGCTGGTGAACGTGGTGCTGCTGATGCTGAACGTGATATCCGCGGTTTTGCATTAAAATTCTACACAGAACAAGGTAACTGGGATTTGGTTGGCAACAACACACCCGTATTCTTCTTCCGTGATGCAATGCATTTCCCTGACTTAAACCACGCTGTTAAACGTGACCCACGTACTAACATGCGTTCTGCAAATAATAACTGGGATTTCTGGACCAATCTTCCTGAAGCATTACACCAAATAACTTATGTCATGGGCGACCGTGGTATCCCAACTGACTACCGTCATATGCACGGTTTTGGTTCTCACACTTATTCAATGATTAATGCTAATAACGAACGCGTTTATGTGAAATTCCACTTCACAACTCAACAAGGCATCCAAAATCTTACTGATGAAGAAGCAGAAGGAGTTGTAGCAAAAGATCGTGAATCTTCACAACGTGACCTTTACGAATCAATCGAAAAAGGGGATTTCCCTAAATGGACTATGTCAATCCAAGTGATGACTGACGAACAAGCCCAAAATCTCCCATACAATCCATTTGATTTAACTAAAGTTTGGTATAAAAAAGACTTCCCACTAATTCCAGTTGGTGAATTCGAATTAAACCGTAACCCAGCTAACTACTTCGCTGAAGTTGAACAAGCAGCATTTGCTCCTTCAAACGTAGTTCCTGGTATTAGCTTCTCTCCAGACCGTATGTTACAAGCTCGTTTGTTCGCATACGCTGATGCAGAACGTTATCGTTTAGGTGTAAACCACAACTTAATTCCAGTAAACGCTCCAAAATGCCCAGTACACAACTTCCACCGCGATGGTGCAATGCGTACAGATGGCAACTTAGGTAGCACATTACACTACGAGCCAAATAGCTATGGTGAATGGAAAGAACAATCTGAGTACAAAAACCCAGCTGAAGAAGCAGGCCCAACAGATATTTACGACTTCCGAGAAGATGATGATAATTACTTTGAACAACCAGGTAAATTATTCAACATCATGAACGAAGATGAACAACAACGTTTATTTGAAAACACCGCTCGTAACATGGAAGGCGTTGAATACTTCATTAAAGAACGCCATATTATCCACTGCTATAAAGCAGATCCTAAATATGGTAAAGGCGTTGCAAAAGCAATGGGTATCGAGATCAACAATATCGATGTACTGAAAGAAGTTCAATACCACTAATATTCTCAATTAAACACAATTCGACAAAATATCCACAAAAGACTGTAGACAAACTCTTAAGAATAAGTTTGTTTACAGTCTTTTTTTGCGCTATTAAATTTGATTATGATTTCTTTTAAAGAATATTTTACTTTATTGATTCAAACAAACATGCCTTGCATAAAGCTCGAGAACGAACCGTGTGGGACAAACAACGCAGTTGGCTCATGTCAGGCATTCCAGGAATCAATGTTTGTATTCCTCGAACAAGTAAATCCGATTAAAATATTTTAATTAACTTTTGAATTCTTTTAAAAAAAATACTCCCCAAAGAAAAACGATAAATAGCTCCAAAATCTGTATCCATTTAGATTCAATACCCAAAATCACATAAAGAACAACGATAATAATCATCAAAGCTAATATAATCCCTAACAATAATTTCTTTTTTGCACTCATTTTAATCGTATCTTTATGATTGTTTTCTCTATTCATTTTAAACACCTCTGAAAAATATACTCCCTTATTCAAATATTGATGATAGCATTACAAAAAAACTGCTGCATTTTGTTGGATTTTTTCGAGGAAGTTTACCTTATATCTTAATAAATAGCCAAAATATTTTCGTTTATCATTTTTATAAACAAAAAGAGAGCTCAAAGGAACTCTTTTTTTATTTATAGTACAACAGTTACAAAGGCTCTAGCTACTATTTCTGCAAACACCCTATTAAACCCTGCATAATCACAAAGGAAATCAGTTAATGCATCAGTAATTGTTGTACTTGAATCTGATATTACGTTAATTACCTTGTTCATTCCTTCCCAATGAAGAACCACCAACTTAGTACCAAAGTTTTCTTCGATAGTTTTCACCATTTTATCCCATGCTTTTTGACCGATTTTATCCATCGCTACTTTAAAAATTCGGCTCTTTTTATGTCGGAAATTACTTAGTGTATTTTTTCTACGTTCAAGACTGATTTCCCGACGTTAATGATCATATATATCAAAATAACTAAAATATTGTTAAAATATTGTTGAATGTGAGGATGATATAAATGCTTGGAATTGAATCAGCTATTATTAGTACACTCATAAAGCAAAAGAATTATACACAGCTAGATCAAGCGAAAATAAGATTTGGCATGCAAATAATTTTATCTAATGTATATAAAACTATTATTATTTATGGAATTGCTTTAGTACTAAACTGTATAGTTCCAACCCTTATTGCACATCTAACATTCTATTTACTCCGGAAAAAGTGCTTCGGGTATCACTTTTCTACTACTTTTACTTGTATACTCTGGAGTATTATTGCATTTCCATTTTTATCTGCATTTTTTGTTGTGTTTCAAATACCACAGTGGCTAATTTGGGGTATTAGTATTTTCTCCGTATACATAATTTTTGCATACGCACCTGTTGAAACTTTGAAACATCGTATTGTTAATGAAGAACATCACAATTATTTAAAAAAGCATGCACGAATACGATTGTTTGTGGTAATCATTTTTATAAAAATTTTGCCTATAGATTTTCAAATATTTGTGGTTCAAGGTTTATTCATTCAAGGCTTAGCTATTCTAATTCAAATAATATTAGGGGGAAAAACACATGAATCTAATTTATAAAGTAATACGATCCTTTAACAACTATGTTCTTTCTAGATTATCAAGTGTTGCCTTATTTGTAGGAACCCAAGCTGTTGTAAATTCTTGTACATTGTTTTTTCATGAAGAAGAAATTCCTAAAGAACTACAAAAAAACCACCCCTTTAAAAAAAATAATTCTAAATGAAGAAGGGTTTTAATTGACGAAGAACTTTTTATTTTCTGCTTTTATTGAATATAGTTCGATTTTTATTGCTTTAATCTATACATTGAACATCCGATTAAATATTAAATTGATCTTAGCAATTATTGGATGCATTATTTTACCATCTAGTTTTGTTTATTTATTCCTTGTAGATTGGTTAGGTATAATAATTCTTTTTCTATTTACGGGAGTCTTTTTTTATATAATTTCAAAAAATATTCGAACGTTGTTAGATATATGTACTATATTTTTTATAGGTATGTTAGCAGACCAACTTACACAGCTTCTTGAGAATTCTCTAATTCCAAAAGGTATTATGTATTTACCTTTGCATTATGCTCTTTTTATTATTTTTTTCTCTATATTTGTTTACGGCTATAAACAGATTATTATTATGAAAATGTGGGCTCGTTTAGATATTCCACTAATTGCACAAGTTTCTATCTTTTTGATTTCTAGCATAACGGTTATAGTTCTTTATTTAAATGTTTTTATTCCTGGTAATAAAGATGCAATAGAATTAGTAAAAATTAACTTAGCGATTCAAATAGGCTATTTTCTTTTAATGCTTTTTTTATTCGCTTTACTTTTATACAACATAAAAAAGGAGAACCAAGTGAAGCAAAACATGATAGAAAATGAACAATTTAAAATGTATGTAGAAGAGCTTGAGCATGTCAATCGCGATATGCAGAAGTTCCGTCACGATTATGCCAATATTTTACTTACGATGAAAGGCTATTTAGATAACAATAATCTAGATGATCTAAAAAAATATTTTGAACAACATATCTTAAAAACCGAGGCAAATGCTTCTTTTAACAATAAAGTATTAGGCAATTTGGAGAATTTAAAACTACTTGGATTAAAAGGGCTTATAGCTACTAAAGCTCTACAGGCGGATGAGCTAGGTATTAAAATCAGTATCGAAATACCCGAAACAATTAATAGCATTTATATGAATATTATTGATTTAACTCGAATTATGGGTATTCTAATAGATAATTCCATTGAAGCAAACAAGTTGGTAGAATCGGGAGTGATTAATCTTGCTTTCTTTAAAACACGAACAGATTCAATAATCATCATTATTCGGAATACAATGGGAGAAGAAATCACTAATTTAAAGGATATTTACAATGAATCCTTTTCCACAAAAGGAAAGGATCGCGGAATTGGTTTATCTAATGTTAAATATATTTTAGAAAGATATCCACAAGTGATCATGAACACACGAATCGAAGATGAGTGGTTTATACAAGAAATTGAGATTCCGTTTAGGGGGCGCTAAAGTGAAAGTAATTATTTGTGAAGATGATGAAGCACAACTTCATTTTATTCACACAAAGCTAAAACAATATGCATTCATTGAACACTCTGGTATAGATTTTGTCCTAGTTACTTCTAAACCTGAGGATGTTCTATTTTATATAGAAAAAAATCAAGCTGATTGTTATTTTTTGGATATTGAATTAGAAAGTCATATAACAGGATTAGAATTAGCGAGTAAAATTCGTGAATATGACCCATTATCAAGTATCATTTTTGTGACTACTCACGCAGAAATGCTTCAATTGACTTTTACATATAAAATTGCTGCACTTGATTTTATCATTAAAAGAGAACAAGAGGAGTTAACCCATCAACTAATAGCTGCATTAGAAACTGCTTATCAAAAATATAAGCAATTAGGCCTTGTTGATGAAAGACATTTTTTTCAAGTGAAAATTGGAGAATTGATTAAAAATATACCCTATGATGAAATTTGTTATTTTTCAACATCTACTCAAATTCATAAGGTTCAATTACAAACTAAAAATGGACATTATGAATTTTATGGAAAGTTAAAAGACATTGAAAAACTTGATGGAAGATTTTATCGTTGTCATAAAAGCTTTATAATCAATATAGACCATGTCCAGGAAATTGATAAAAAAAATCGAACAGTTACAATGACTAATGGGGAAATCTGCTTTATTTCTTTTAGGTCTATACGAGGATTACAAGAAAAAATAAAGAAAGTATCTGTTTTCAATAAGTAAGAATGGGTTGTCTAATAAGTCTCTATAAAAAGATAAGAACCAACAAAAAACAAATTGTTTTTCGTTGGTTCTTTATCTCTTCCGGCTAGTTACTGACCATGGGAGAGACAATGAAAATTGAGCTTCCCTACAGTCTTTATTAATTTTGGCTAGTCAAGATTATGTTGAAGCTAGATGGGCGCCCCACTTTTATTCTTGACGTAATGCTTGAATAACATCAACTTTTGTCGCTTTTCGTGCTGGTCGCCAACCGCTCATAATAGCAACACCTATACTAATCAATGATGCAATTACGACAAGCTCCCATGGTATAGTTGAAAATTGAATTCCGGCTTTCCCAATACCGCTATCAGGCATGACAGCATCTAAGATTTTTGGCAATGCAAAATTCGCCAAAAAGCTAATGATATAAGAAATGATAACTGCAATAACTGTACCTAAAATACCTATATATGCACTTTCCATTACAAACAGTCGCTGAATTAACTTTGGACCAGCACCAATCGCCTTCATCACACCTATTTCACGTGTACGTTCAGTAACAGCCATTGTCATCGTATTGAAAATACCAATAGAAGCAATTAAAACCGCTATTGTCCCTACAAAAATAAGTCCCACTTTTAAGGCTAGGAAAAATACATTTAATTGATCTAATTGTTCGGTTACAGAATAAACTTGCAAATTCATTGCCTTTAACTCTTTTAGTACACCTTTAACTGCTTCAATATCAGTTGCATAAACGGAGTAGTTCACATTATAAAAATCTTTGTCTTTCATTGCTTTATCAGCGATTGCATTAAAGTCTTTTAAAATGACTGGCTTCATCGTTTCACTCAGCTGTATACTCATATCCATAGCCCAATCTTTAGAAGGCTTCTCACCAATTCCAACTATTTTATATTGTCTTACCTTCGTATGCTTATCTCCATTCTCTGGTGTAAAGGATAAGGAAATGGTTTTACCTAATAATGAATGCTGATAACCCTTGTTTGATGTTCCTTCCTCATTTGGCCCCTCTTTAATGCTTTGTTCTTCCTTCTTCGTCAATAAGTTCTGTCCTAAATTATAGCCAACAACAATTTCATCATCATTTGTAGGGTATGTTCCCTTTGATAATTTAATTTTAGCCTTATGTTGTTCTTCGAAATTATTAAATTTGACATCACCATACCCAGTACGTTTTTCAAATTTTACAGTAGGACTCACTGCAGAATTGAACTGGGCCGTTCCAACTAAGGCTTGTACATTTGGAATTTCTTTAATCGCCTTTTGATCAATACCTTTTTCCTCACTACTATATACTTCGATCTTCGTCACAGCACTATCCGATAAAATTTCTTTCTTCAGAGAACCCTGTAGACCAAACGCAATCGACGCTAATACGATTAAAAATGCACATCCCATTGTTGTTGCTAATATAGTCGTGAAAATGCGCATAAGATTTTTCTTTACATGTTGCCGAACAAAATCTACTTGATCTCTAAACTGCACTTGGAACAGCCTCCTTTAATTCGCCATCATGCATACGGAATTTCCGATGTGCTATATTCGCTACTTCTTCATCATGGGTGATGATAACAAATGTAATATCCATCGATTCATTTAATAGCATAATCAGCTGTAAAATTTCTTGTTCTGTTTCAGAATCCAAACTTCCAGTTGGCTCATCCGCTAAAATAATTGGTGGATTTGTCACAAGCGCTCTAGCAATACAGACACGTTGTTGTTGACCACCAGATAATTCATTTGGATAATGATCTGATACTTTCTCTAAACCTACTTTTCGTAAAATATTTTGAACTACTTGAAAGCGTGCATTTTTGCCCATACCTTGGATTTTCAAAGCCAATTCGATATTTTCAAAAGCAGTTAATCCTGGCATCAACTGAAAATTTTGAAAGATGAAGCCAATATTTTTCGAGCGGAATTTTGCATGCTCTGCTTCTGTTAGATTCGTCGTTTCTTTACCATGTATCATAATTGACCCCTGCTCCAGCTTCAAAAAGCCAGCAATTGCATTTAATAATGTTGATTTACCAGATCCACTTTTACCAACAATCGAGATAATCTCTCCTTGCTCGACCGAAAAAGAAATATCCTTCAATACAGGAACCTTTTTTTCGCTCCCTTTCTTCCCAATTTTAAAAGTATGATTTATATTTTGTAGCTTAATCAATTTCGTAATCCTCCCTCAACAATCAATCTATTAACAAGTATATGGAATAAATCTTAATAATTAGGTGTCAAAAGAATGAAGATTTTCTTAAGATTTCATCATATTAAAAAGAAAGAGCCTTGCTACAATATGAAGCAAGGCTCTCTAAAACATTTAAATTTCAATTAATCCATTTGTATGAGTTTATCTACAGTCTTTTTTTGGCGCTATTAAATTCGATGAATTCTGCTTTAGTTGGTAAGGACATTTTTAACTATTAATAATGAAATATAATGCTTAAAAGTAAAATAAAAGATTATTTAATACTACTTTAAAATTTTATTTTTCAGAACAAAAATATCATTGATTTAGTAAATATGAACCTTTTATTCCAATATAACTTTCTTCAAAAAACTTTTATGATATATTTATTCCAAAAATTCAGGAGGAAAAACATGAGAAATTTTAAAATGTTAATATGAGGTGCCGTCTTATTCTCGTCTATTTCATTTGGGGGAATTATTGGAGCTGATACTGTTTTTGCAAAAGAAGTAAATTATCAAAAAGAAATTTTGAAATTAGAACCTGCCTTGTCAAAAAATGAATTAGAAAGTAGCGTTAAAATTTCTTCAAAAAAATTACATAAATCTGAAAAGGCAGTATATAAACAAATCTATAACGAATTAAAAGCCGACATAGCTCAAGGTAACCTCGAAGATAAAGATGAATCTTCAAAGCTTCATACTCTTGGAGCTAGTAGCGGAACAAAAAAATTGAAGAATAGCGCTACCGGTGATTTTTACTATACACCTTCTAAAACGGCAGGGGTCAACCACGGACATGTAGGATTATATTACAGTAAAGATAGTATTGTAGAATCTGTTCCTAAAAAAGGGGTATATAAAATTAAAGTAACAAATAGAAGAGTGGAGAACGGAGCTGTAATTAAATCGGTTAAAGTATCTTCTTCAAAGAAAAAAAGCGCTACAAATTGAGCACTTAAACAAGTAGGTCAAAAATATTCATATAACTTTGCAACAAATCGTTTAACTGGACGTGGTGGAAGTGCTAATTGTTCAAAATTAATTTGGTCAGCCTTTATAGAAAAAGCACACATTGATTTAGACAAAGATGGGGGAGCAGGTGTTTACCCTAGAGATATTCGTGATGATAAAAAAACTAAATTAGTAAGTAAATTATAGTGCCTTTAAATTTGAAAGGAATATTAATGAGAAAAAAAATAGGAATTGGTATTTTAATAATTGCTATATTAGTAGTATTAATATTTTGTATAAAGACATTGATAGGTACTGTAATCGATAAGAAGAATGCTGTGTCTGAAGAAAATATTATTTCCGATACAAAAGCTGTGCTCTACTTATCTTCAGCTTTACAAGATACAGACTTTAAAAGCTATGCAGTCTTTATTGATAAACAAAATAAAGCATCTTACATGAAACTGAATGGACTAGATTTTGGAACAATTGCTTATGGTAATAAAACACTTTTTATAGAAGATACTAATTCGATTCGATTACTAACAGATCATAAGACAAAAAAAACAAAATTTAATAATGCCGAGTATGCCGCTACATATGCAAATTATTTACCAAAGCAAAAGTTGTTTTATAGTATACACAATTCAGGTGTTGGTCAGAATGGAAATTATTACTCAAATATTCGCTTCGGAAACCAAAAAAAATTTTCTTATCAAAAAATAGCAAAATATATTGTGGCTGCAGGAAATGATAAGGAAAACATTTTCTATCTGTCAGAAAATGATAATGGAACATCCTATAAGATGTCCATCTCAACGATTTCGAATAACAAATGGAAAGAAAAGATATCAAAAAAAATTGATGAATGGAATAATCAAGACATGACGCCTATTTCTGAGTTCTTTTTTAAAGATGGTAAAGCTTATTGTCTAGTTACAAATTCTCAAAATAAGAATAAAGATGCGTTATCCTTATTTATCATAGATTCCAAAAAGAATGATTATACAATTCAAAAGGTGAAAGATTTAAAAGAATCTGATACAGAATTATCTGGAACGTATAGTTCTAGTACATCTAGCTATTTAAAGGATCATCACCTATTTTATGTTACAAATGAAATGAATGTATTTTCAATCGATATAAATACAAATAAAATAGAAAAAAGGCTTGAATTACCCAATACAGACACAAACACTAGATTAGCTCAAGTTTCTTTCCATGATAATCTTCTTTACTATTTATATAAGACTCATCAAGGGGATTATTTTTTGGATGCCTATAATCTAACATCCTCAAAAACAATACAGCATAAAAAATTAGAAAATATGTCGACTATCGAAAAAAGGGTCGATGGACTGTACAATTATGATATGAAGATTCTTCAATAGTTTTTAGGGTTGTGCAATTTGCACAACCCTTTTTTGGTTAACGATTTGCTATCTATAGCCTAATTGATCCCTTTATACATATAATAATTTCGCCACATAAATCACGATAGTCACAGTTATACAGCTAACAACGGTTGTAAAAAGAACTGTTTGTGCAGCAAGCTCTGGTTCGACGTCATACTCTAAAGCCAAAGTGGCACTGTTCCGCGATGTCGGAAAAGCACTTGCTATTAATAAAGACTGCGCCACAACACCATGGAATCCGAAAATGGTAATCCATGCGAAACCTACTAACGGTCCCATAAGTAATCGACCGATACAACTCATATATAACATTTTATTAAACATCGTACTAACGTGAATTTTTGACAACTGTGCCCCTAAAGTTAGTAAAGCAATTGCAACAAAAGCATCGGCCATATGTCCAACCGCAATGGATAAAAACTGTGGCAACTGAATATTCGCTACATTTAAAATAACACCTAGTATTAAACCATGTACAATCGGTAATTTAACAATACTTTTGGCGATTTCCCATCCGGATTTTGTCGTTGAAATCAAATTATACAATCCATATGTATAGGTCGTTAAATTTTGGAAAATCACAGTAATAATTTGAATCGCTGTACCTAATGGCTGTGCATGGAATACCATTTGACTTACTGGAATTCCATAATTCCCAGAGTTAATGAGGACAATACTATTTTTGAAGATTGCTGCTTTCTTTTTTTCAAGCTTCAATACCTTACTAATAATCGTACTAATAACCATTAAACTGATACTAAAAGCAAATAAATAGAGTAATATTTCCCCTAAAACTGCTAGGTTCACTTTTGTTTCATATATATTAACAAATACAGCTGATGGCATTAAACAATATGTGATTAAATTCGACAATGCTTTCAAGTTAAATTGAAACTTGCGTTGCATGATTCCACCCACGACAAGTAAAACTAAAATAGGTGCGACTACTTGAAAAAATACTAAACTTAAATAACTCATCATCTCTCCCCTATCTCATTCCTCCTCTATTATGGAACTTTTCAATATAAATAAAAAGAGTAGCTATTCCAAAATTTATTTAATTGTGATGATGAAGTAACTTTTATTTTAGGTGTTTTTCCAGAAACCTAATCTTAAAAAATCATAAAAAAACCCAACTACTTTATCTAGTTGGGTTTAAACTTTTCGCCATTATAACACGGTTTCGACCTTGTTCTTTTGCTTGATATAAGCATTGATCTGCTTGTTCAATTAGCTTAGCAGCAGTATATTCTGTTTCCAGGTATTCAGCTACACCTGATGAAATTGTTATTTCTTTTCCTGTAGGACTGGATGTATTCTCAAGATCTTTCCGTAAAATTTCTGCGACTTCAAAAGCATCTTGAGCAGTAGTGTTTGGTAAAAGAACGATAAACTCTTCTCCACCATATCGACAACATAAATCGGTTGCTCGAGTGACAGTTTTCATTTTATATGCTAAGTATTGTAAAACTTCATCTCCTACACCATGTCCATAAGTATCATTAACCAGTTTAAAGTGATCTATATCCATTAAAATAATAGAAAATGGTGTTTTTGCATTTATCAATTCATCCATTTTAGCAGTTAATGTTCGTCGGTTTGTTAATCCTGTCAATGGATCTGTAGTTGATTGATCCATAAAGAAATTTACCTGTTGATGCAAAAAGCTTAAACTGTGAATTAATGCATTTTTTAGTTGTATCACTTCGTAATACCATGCTGGAACAGCAGATAGATTTTTTTCTTCATCTTTTTTCATGCTACTCTCTGTTAATTCGGCTAATCGTTGCAATGGTCTTGAAATTTTGATTGCTGCCCAAATAATGATGGCTAAAGTTATGATGAGTAATGGTAATGCTACATAGAGCATTTCTTTTACCATATTTTCTGCAGGCTGTAATGCAACTTCTGTTGGTCTTTGTGATACAACTCCCCAACCAGCGTTATCTACAGTTGAATAACCCGCTAGCATATCCTGTCCTTGTGAATTGGTTATTCTTTGTGCACCACTTTTATCGTGATTCATTATTTTTTGAACTATAGGATTTTCTGTCACTACATCATTAATACGTGAACGATCTTCGTGATAAATAATACGTCCATTTCGATCTACTACATAAACATATGAACCGTCATCATAAAAATGTTTCCCTAATAACTCATTGAGAATATTTGTTTCTTCCAAATAAATTGTTCCGCCTACAAGACCTAAGTATTTACCTTTCTTATTAAAAATAGGCGCCGAAATATAGATTAATTCACGATTTGTAATCGCTCTATATGGATCTGAAATCATTGGTCTTTTTTCTCTTATGGCATCTTTTATGGCTTTGGATGCTAAGACTTTACCCTTGATTTCTAGCGTTTGCGGAGAGGTGGCCAGCACTTTTCCCTTTGTATCGACAATGGAAATCGAGTTAAATGTATTTGTTTGCATTCTCAGACGATCAGCCTCTTCATTAAGTCTTTCTTCGTTATCTATGTATTTTGCGATAGTATTTGAATTATAAACAAGGGTTTGAAGTGTCTCCGTTAAATAATTATTAGCGGTAGTTGCTAGTTTTTCAGCATATACTCGGTTTGTTTCTAATGTGTTATCCATTAACGTTTGATTGTTCATACGATAACTACTCCACAAACTACTTGCAATCGTTAAGAGGAATGCTAAAATTGCAACACCAATGATTAAATGCTGCAGTTTTAAGTGATATTTTTTCATTTATTTTTCTCTCTTTATGTTTTTTCTTTATTTTACCAAATAAAGATATCTATTGCTTAAAAAAATAAAAAATAGCTAAACTGATTAATATGACTCATCAGTCTAGCTATTTGATTAATATTATGCATCATAACGGTGTATTGTATCGTCATAATCATCATCTAAATCATCTTGTATAAAACCTAAAAACCTTAATAGCTTTTTCAACATACAATCATCCCCTTAACTTGTACATGCATATCGCTAAAACGGTTGGCTATAATTCCGAATATTCTTTACTTATATTTTACATGAAATTAATATAAAATTCTATTAAAATGCTGTTTTGTGTCCAAAAACACATTTTTGATGTCTCAAATTGGACACACCCATCCATCTATTTTCTATACTAATTCGTATCCTATTTACTTCTAGATTTATCTGTATTGGTAATTTTTGATTTTTCACTATTTTTATAGTTATTGTATTGCATTTAACACTCTAACATCCTATAATATTAACCAATTAGAATAGTAGGAATTAAACTCTCCCCTAATCTAATAGCTGACATTTCATGAATGTTAGTGAGTTATGCAATTTTGTCACAACACTTTTTATTAAGTTGAAAAATTGTATAGCAAAAATGTAGAACTCTCCTTATTATAGGCATCAGTAGCCCCCCTCAATGGTTGCTGGTGTTTTTTTGATTCAACCGAATAAATGAAAATCATATCACCATCTAACTCAATTCTTTCAATTTGTAAAATAATGTAACATTTCGTAATGTTAATTTGATATTCTTATCACATTTTTGCCATTTATCTTCTTTATAATTAAACTTGTGCAAAATTATAAGGGGGATAAAAATTGAAAAAATTGAAACTATCTGCAGTCGCACTAAGTTCAGTGATGCTTTTCTCGACAATGTGTGACTTCAATGCTTCAGCAGCAACTACTACATATAAAGTTAAATCCGGTGACACTTTATCAAAAATTGGTGCAAAGTACCATACTTCATATAAAAACATCATGAGCTGGAACAAGCTTAAAACGACCAAAATTAAAGTCGGGCAAAAACTAACAATTAAGACAAGCTCATCTTCTAGTAAAGCGAGTACTTCTTCTACTACATACAAAGTAAAAGCTGGTGATACACTTTCAAAAATTGGTAAAAAATATGGTGTATCTTATAAAAGCATCATGAGCTGGAATAACTTAAAATCAACAAAAATTAAAGTTGGACAAAAATTAAAAATTAAGAAGTCTACAAAGAAAGTTAGCAGTAGCGTTCCATCATCTACTGCCAATTCCAAACTGCAATCAGCAGTATCTATTGCAAAATCTGTGCAAGGTGTACCCTACGTTTTTGGAGGATCTTCAAAAAGTGGCTTTGATTGTAGTGGATTAATATTTTATGCATATAAGAGTGCAGGTATATCTGTTTATCGTACGACCGCTGCAGGATATTATTCAATCTCATCAGCTACAAGTTCACCTAAAATAGGAGACTTAGTGTTTTTCAAAAATACATATAAATCTGGTATCTCCCATGTTGGCCTTTACATGGGAAATGGTAAATTTATCAGCGCAAGCGGTACAAAAGTTCAAGTAAGTTCAGTATATGAATCCTATTGGAAAAACCATTTCGCAGGCTATCGACATTTGTAATGTCTTTACAGAACACAGTACAAAACGCTTGAAATGTCCTTTTTCAAATTAGTAAATAAATTCTCAAGAAATTATTGTCTTGTCATAGTTCTCATTTGCATAGAGGCCTTTACATGATATAAGATTTCATAGAAGATATGTAATTGAATGAAAAGGAGCGATTTTACATGTACGTAGTTACAAACCGTATTAAAGTAAAAAAAGGCTTTGCAGAAAAAATGGCACCAAACTTCACACGTCCTGGTGCATTGCAATCATTTGAAGGATTCGTAAAAGTTGAAGTTGCAGTTTGCAGAGATTTTGAAGAGTATGACGAAATGAGCGTAAATATGTACTGGGAAAATCTTGATGGCTTCAAAAAATGGCGTGAAAGTGATGCATTCAAACAAGCTCATAAACGCCCAGAATCTACACCAGGTGGAGCACCTAAAGAATCTCCATTACTTGGTAGTCAAATTGTCGTGGCAGAAATCGTTTCAAGCATCGGAACTGCTACACAAGCCTAATCATAAGGAAAAAGCTCTAGAAGAGAATATTACGTTCTCTTACTAGAGCTTTTTTTAATTTTTTATTCTATCCGATAACGCTGGTCAAGCCGCTTCCGCTTTTATTTTAAGAATTCATGATAGCACCGCCATTCACATGAATGCATTGCCCAGTCATGTAAGTACCTTCATCCGATGCAAGTAACACATATGCACCTACTAATTCACGTGGTTGTCCTGGTCTCTTCATTGGTGTATCTGCTCCAAAGATCGCTACTTCCTGAGCATCAAATGTAGATGGAATAAGGGGTGTCCATATAGGACCGGGTGCTACCATATTCACACGAATCCCTTTACCCACTACATTTTGTGCAAGTCCTCGTGTAAAACCTACGATAGCTCCTTTGGTAGCAGAATAATCAATCAATTGTTCATGTCCTTTATATGCAGTAATTGACGTTGTCGTTATAATCGAGCTTCCCTCTTTTAAATGTGGTATCGCATATTTACTTAAATAAAACGCTGGATCAATGTTTGTTGCAAAAGTTTTATGCCATTGCTCAGTCGTAATTTCCGTAAAATTTTTTACTGGATATTGTACCGCTGCATTATTAACAACGATATCAATTTTGCCAAATTCCTTTACTGTTTGATCGACAATTTCTTTACAAGTAGCTTCTTTTGAGATATCCCCTGGTATAAGTAGACACTTAACTGCTTCCTGTTCAACTAGCTTCTTTGCCTCATTTGCATCTTCATGCTCTTCTAAATAATTTATTACAATATCGGCACCTTCTTTCGCAAAAGCAATCGCCACCGCTCGCCCAATACCCGAATCGCCACCTGTAATAATTGCTACCCGACTTTTAAGCTTGTCACTCCCTATATAATCGAGTGGTTGTATAGGAGCCGGGTTCATACTTGACTCAATGCCTGGTTGCTTATCTTGAGTTTGAGCGGGCTGTCCACCCTTTTGTTGTTTATTGATATTCATAGAAAGTTGCCTCCTTGATTTTGACTATATTCAGCCTTTGCCAACTACAAATGAAATTAAACATAAAAAAGGGCAAATTCACCCCTGTTCGCTTCGTAACAATCCTCGCGGGGCACGTGTAAAGCCAGTGTCTATTCTTTTCAGCTATCAAAAAAAAAATTTAAAAGCGCCAATATAAAAAGCCACACTGCTCATCCAATTGGATAAAAAGTGTGACCTTCTTTTAACGAAGAAAGAAATTCCTTCAACATATTTCGTTTTTCTCCATAAAACTTGCTTATAGCGACCCATAACCTATTACACGATCTGCCCAATAGCTACCTTTCGCTACACTTTGGAATTGTACTTTGTTACCAGCTGCATGTAACACTTCACCATTCCCCGCATAGATTCCTACATGTGTAATTGTATCGCTATTTGGAGTTGCACCGAAGAAAATTAAATCGCCAACATCTGGGCTGCTTACTCGTTTTGTAACAGAATATTGTGTACGACTGCTATGAGGTAGTGTACCGTAACCTGCTTTTTTGTAAACATATGCTGTAAATCCTGAACAGTCAAATCCTGATGGAGACATACCGCCCCATACATAGGGAACGCCTAAGTATTGACGGCCAATGCTGATTAATTCGTTTCCAGCTACTGCATTAGACACTTTTTTAGTTTTTGTATATTTCTTTAAATATGATGCTGAAACCCAGCCTGTTTTGCCTTTATATTTTACTTTATACCACTTTTTGTTACTAACAGTTTTCTTATATGTAGCAGTAACAACCGCACCTTTTTTTAATGTAGTGACTTTTTTATATTTTGTTGAAGCACCTTTTCTCATGTTTAGCGCTGCTTTTGTTTTATATTTACCTGATGCTTTAACAGCCTTTGAGCTAGATACGGTTGTAATGTTATGTGATGTATGTTCTATGTTAGTTTTTGCTTGTGCTTGTAATTGTTCTTGAGGAGCAGCTCCTAACAATGTTCCAAGGCCCAGTGTTAGAGTCAATGTACTTGCGGTAATTACTTTTAATACGCTTTTCTTGTTCATATAGATGATGTTCCTCCGTCATTAATATTATTTATATTTGATGATTCGATTAAATTTGCTGAATTCTTAATAGCTTACACACTAATATTATGGAAATTTTAATGAAGAAACAACGCGATTTCATTTACAATGCTATTACTTTTTGTTACAAATAATACAAAATGACATACCATAGCGCGATTTTTAATACTTTAGAAATTTAATTGGTTTTTTTTTACATATAAAAAGCATTTTAAGCTTTTTTAGGTTGAAATGCTTTTTGCTATTAGGTAGTGACACTGATAATTCTGTTTAAGTGGATTTAAACTTCCGTAGATAAACCGTGATTTTTTTGGGGAATTGGTTGCTCATATTATAGATAGCCTTTCAGCAAACGATGGATATTCTTCCTTTAAGCAAAAAGAAAACTCTGTAGAGACTCAACAGAGTTTTCTTTTATCACTCATTTTCTACTTTTTTTATAAAATAAAAAGACATAGTGTATCCACCTTTTACAGTCCTACGTATGATAATAATACACGCTAATTTAATGTGTTAAGGGAGGTGACATTTTTTATGTCTAATGTAATAAACCAACTATGTAATAAAGCACCTCAAGTTCTAAAGGCTAAATCTGTACATCCGTTCGTTTTAATAGGAAAAAACGGCGAATTATTTTCTACAATCGGAAACTCGAGAGGCTGTTTCATTACATCTTGTTTTTTTAACCTCATTTCTATAGATGAAAAAAGCAAATGTGCTGTATTGGAATTACTAAAACCTTTATGTGGTGCAAAGAAATTATTTCGAACACAGGCACGAGTTACAGTAGATTCTTCTTGCTTCTGTGGAATAGAATTTGTATCTATCCCTGTTTTCGATTGCTTAATAAAATCTAATGTTACAAAAGATGAATTATGTTTACCATTCACTTTAACAAATGAAGATAATCCAAAGAAATTATGGGTGAACAGAAAAAAACACTTAGAAAACATAGTGACCCTTGGTATTCAATACGATGGCATTGATCCTGAACTAAACTTAATTTTTCATACAAAACAAGGTGACATTTCATTGATAGTTCCAAAAGGGCGTTGCGAATATCTAACTATTTCAGAGTTATTATCCTTTGAAGTAGTCACTCCAGTTGAACTAGTAGAAGGAAAAATTAACATGCAATTAAACTGTTGCAAAAAAAATCAAATTTATTTTTAATGTCTTCTAGACAAATTCTTCAAAACACATCAGACCTCTAACATAGACTATCAATGTACATGTACAAACAAAGCAATAAAGGAGGTAACAAAATTGGCTAAATTAGGAAATTGCAATATGGAATTTTGTTGTGTAAATGATGAAGTTTGTCTAACTGTAGAATTAGGAGATTTAGTAGAAAATGTTCCTTTTGTATTTTGGACTAACAATACTGAATTCAGAGTAAACGGTACAGTTGTAGTTAAAAACAATGAGCTTGGTGATGACGAAGGAACTACAGTTGAATTAGTAGTAAACGGTATCGATTCTGATGATCCAGCTTTTATCATTGAACCAGGTGATACAAAGTCATTCACTCTTGATAATATTCAATCACTTGCTTTAGAAGCTGAATCCGTATCAGGAAATGGCGAAAACACTGCATCAATTTCTTTCTCCTTAAATTACAAATTCTAAGGTAAGCAAGAGTAACCTTCGCTCTCAAAACTAGGCAAACTCAAGCATTACCCCAGAATGACCATCAGGCTCCAAAATGCAAATCCGTCAACATAATGCGCAGTATGTTGATGGATTGTTCTATGAATTATTAAGAGGATATCAACTTACACTAAGTTGGTATCCCTTTC
This sequence comes from Rummeliibacillus pycnus, assembly GCF_044359855.1. Lineage (GTDB taxonomy): Bacteria > Bacillota > Bacilli > Bacillales_A > Planococcaceae > Rummeliibacillus > Rummeliibacillus pycnus_A. The sequence continues at coordinate 2,722,461 of NZ_CP132291.1, read as the reverse complement.
TTATTGTATTCTTCCATTTAAATAATAAGGTATTTTTGATTTTGCCTTTAGTGAGTCAGGAGCCCCTGATGTATAGTATGCAGCACGTATCAATAAATTGAAGAACTTTACTCAAATGTTACTGAACTGTAATCCAGAGTAGCTGTAGCTTCAAAGTTAAATACTCATTGCTTCATTTGCCAACACTTAATATACTTACCTTCGCATTTCTTCCTGAAAAATGCGATAATGAGGAAAATAAACATTAAGGATGACATGATGACAAATATTCTTACTTTACGAGTAGACCCTAAGTATGTTGCTGAACTTAATAGAGGCTATTCACTTATATTAAAAGACGCAATTCAAAATAAAGATTTATTAGAAGAGGAAGGCGAGATCATCCGTTTGGTTGATCATCATAACCGCTATATTGGAACTGGTTATTATGGCCACCAGAATAAAGGAATAGGCTGGATTTTAACAACAAAGGAACATGAACAAATCGACCAAGCTTTCTTTAATAAGAAGTTAACAATTGCGCTATCTCATCGCGAGGATTATTTTACTGATAGCGACACAACAGCTTTCCGCATTTTTAACGGAGAGGGCGATGGCATCGGTGGTTTATCAATTGACTACTTTGATGGATACTATATGGTGAGCTGGTATAGCGAGGGAATATATTCATTTAGAGAACATGTTTACAATGCTTTAAATGATCTTGTTGAATACAAAGCGATCTATGAGAAAAAGCGTTTCGATACAAAAGGTCAATATATCGACCAAGATGATTTTGTTATGGGAACAGAAGGGGATTTCCCTATCATCGTTAAAGAAAATGGTATGAACTTTGCTGTTAACTTAAATGATGGAGCAATGACGGGTATTTTCCTTGATCAACGTGATGTTCGTCGTGCTATTCGTGATCATTATGCAGATGGCACAAATATGTTAAACACATTCTCCTATACAGGTGCTTTTTCAGTAGCTGCTGCATTAGGTGGTGCTACAAAAACCACAAGTGTCGACCTTGCAAAACGTAGTCTAGCGAAAACAATTGAGCAATTTAGTGTTAATGGTATTGACTACGAAGCACAGGATATTAAAGTAATGGATGTCTTCCACTACTTCAAATACGCTGTTCGACATGAATTAAAATTCGATTTAGTCGTACTCGACCCACCAAGTTTTGCACGCACTAAAAAGATGACCTTTTCTACTGCGAAGGACTATCCAAAATTATTAGCAGATGCCATTGCCCTTACTGAAAAGGATGGTATTATCGTTGCTTCAACAAATAATGCAAGTTTTGGTATGAAAAAATTCAAAACCTTTATTGACCAAGCCTTCAAAGATACTAATACAAAATATAAAATTGTCGATCAATACGGATTACCTAAGGATTTCCGCGCAAACCGCGATTTTCCGGAATTCAACTATTTAAAAGTTGTTTTCATTAAAAAGTTAAGTAAATAATATTACGCAAAAGCGACTGTCCTTAAGGAGCAGTCGCTTTTTCTATACAATTAATATAGATAAATAAGACCGTTAATTTCCACTGTGGACGAACTGACGAGCCTCCTCGTGCGAAAACCATTTGCTCCTGCGGGGTCTCGTCTAGCCATTTTCCCCACTGGAGTCTACGCTAATTCCACTTCAACTAAGATGGTAATACAAGATTTCCGTCATAAAAATCTATCTTTTTTTACTTTTTTCGTGGCCACCCGTTTTTCCCGATGCAGTCGCAGCCCTCCGTTTCTATCAACTGAATGCGTATATATAGAATCAAATAAACAATACTTTCGATGTGATGAGCCAAGATGGCGAAATAACAAATCAATGCACGTGAACCGTTAGAAATGCTAATAGTTGATCAATTATTTTCACAAGATCATTTAGTGCGTAAACTGTATGTTGCGATTGATTTTTCATTTATCTATCCTAGTGAAATTGAACTGTATCTATATAAAAAGAGCAACAATCAGCTCATGCTTTAGCTAATTGTTGCTCTTTCTTAATTTATTATATTATTGATGAAATTAGATTCATTAATTACATGTATGTTCATGCAATGGCGCCATATCGATTTCAAAACCTAAATCTTCAAGTATTTTCTTATCTTCATCACCTGGTTGACCGTCTGTTGTTAGGTAGTCACCTAGGAAAATAGAGTTGGCAGGATATAAACTAAATGGTTGAAGTGAACCTAAGTTTACTTCGCGACCACCTGATACACGTATTTCCTTTGTTGGATTGATGAAACGGAATAATGCTAACACCTTTAAGCAGTATCTTGGATTCAGTTCATGCGTACCTTCTAGTGGTGTACCATCGATGGCATTTAAGAAGTTTACTGGAATCGAATCTGCATCTAATGCATGTAGGCTACGTGCCATATCAATGACATCTTGTTTTGTTTCCTTCATACCGACGATTACGCCTGAACATGGCGAGATTCCTGCTGCTTTTGCACGTTCAACTGTTTGCACACGATCGTCATATGTATGTGAAGTTGTAATGTTTGCGTGATTTCTAGCTGATGTGTTGATATTGTGGTTGTAACGATCTACTCCCGCTTCTTTTAGACGCTCAGCTTGCTCAGGTTTTAAAATACCTAAACATGCACAAATTGTCATATCCTGATGCTTTTCTTTAATGGCTTTTACAGAATCAACAACGATATCAATTTCCCGATTCACAGGACCTCTTCCACTAGCAACGATGCAATAAGTACCAACATTTAATGCAGCTGCACGATCTGCACCTGCCATAATTTCTTCTTGTTTCATCATTGGATACTTTTCGACGGGTGCCTTTGAGACGATTGATTGAGAACAGTAGCCACAGTTTTCAGGACATAATCCTGATTTTGTATTGATAATCATATTAAGTTTTACTTTATTACCAAAATAGTGATGGCGGATTTGATAAGATGCATCAAGTACTTTCAATATATCGATATCTGGACACTCTAAAATTGCTAATGCTTCTTCATCCGTGATTTTATATCCTTCAATTACTTGCTGAGCTAATTTTGCGAAATCCATATTAATGCCCCACCTTTATAATTTTTTGTAATCGGAAACCAAATATTCCTGCAAATATAGCTAATATAATATCTTTTGGAAGTGGAGGCACCATCCATAACCAAGCCATTTTATATGTAAATCCTTCTGGTGCTGCCGCCCAAAGTTTGTATGCATAGTACATCCAGTTTGTCCCAATTAAATAGTTAACAGCTATACCAACAAGAGCTGCAGCAATATACATAGATTTAGTACGACGATATTCCACCATTTTCCCTGCTACATAAGCTGATAATATAAACGTTACGATAAATCCAAATGTCGGACTTAAAATATAAGAAAATCCACCGCTAAACTGAGCAAATACAGGTGCACCTACTAAACCAAGCAACGTATAAACTGTTATTGAAATGGCACCTAGACGGCTACCTAAAACAAGGCCAGCTAAGATTGCAAATAACGGTTGCAGTGTAATAGGCACCCCACCTACCACTAAAAACGGTGCGAAAGATGTAATGTTTGCTCCAATCATCATTAATGTAGCAAACATTCCACAATACACTATTTCTAAAGTAGAAAGCTTACTTTTTGTTCCTGAAACATTTGAAGTCATTTATTCCCTACCCTCTTCGTTAACTGATTTTAAATATAGGTTAACATATTTTCGCGAAAATGAAACTAAAATTTTTAAAAAGTTAGAAGAATATAGGAATTTCACATTGATTATCAACCCTATATCACTTTAATCTATGTTGCTATTTTTATTAATCCTTATATTGTTGGCTTCTTTATCTAGTAGACTTAATAATTTTTCTTCTTTCATGATGAATCACTTGATGTTCATCAAACAAAATTATCATCACCTACAAAATAAAAAAACGCTAAATTCCCCTAAGAAATTTAGCATTTTTCAATAAAACCTGTTGTTTTAAAGGACGAAAGAATATTATTTTGTATGAAGTTATTTCACAGTAAATTTCACTGCTATTGGCTTTTTAACTGCTTTACCTTTAGATGTTTTTAACCCTTTTTGATCGATGATAATCACGTAGTTTCCTGCAGCAAGTGCTTTCTTCGTTGATAATTTAATCGTTTTGCCTTTTTTGCTTTTTGATAATGTAAAGGTATTCAAATTTTTACCTGAAAAATTCACATAAATATGGTTCGATTTTAAAGTGGATGGTTTAATGGCTGTTTTAAACGTAATCGTTGTATATTTTTTCTTTTTCATCTGTGATAAATTTGTTGCTTTTACTTGTGTTGACTTTGCCGTTGTTGAAATTGCAATTAAATTTAGCTTTTCACGGTATTTTTTAACAGCCTTTTTTTGAGAAGTAGTTAAATCGCTGTATACCGTGTAAAGTGGCAAGAATTCCGATTTCAAACTCAGTTTCTTTCCTTTGTTGATCTTCTTTACAACATTATTAATCATCGTTTTATTTTTACTTACATAGATTTTGGATGCAGAATCTTTTGCTGTTGTAAATTGAATTGTTTTGCCAGTAGATTCTTTACCGATTGTGCTGATTGTTGTTACTTTTGCATGATACATTGTGCCTTGTTTTAAGTTTGTTAATACATAATTCGTATCTGTTGTTGTGATTGCTTTCTTGCCTGTTACTTCTATTCGATATTTCCCTACTGGAACAATGGCATTTTGTGCTATCTCATAGTGCAAGGTTGCTGATGTTTTCTTAATATTTAGCGCAGACAATTTGCTAACATTGCTCGGGTTCGTTATAGCTGTATTTAGTATTCCATAACCGAATAAAGAATCCCTTCCTTTATTTCCTAAATCAATCGTGTAATTTCGTATTACATGACGTAGTTCACTAGGGGTATAGGTTGGATATTGCTGCTTTAGTAATGCAATCATTCCTGTAACATGTGGTGCCGACATGGATGTGCCTGACATTTGTACATAGGATCTTGTTGGACTCAGTGTATAAATATTTACACCAGGTGCAGTATATTCTACCTGGCTTCCTGTATTGGATTTCTTCCATAGCATTTTAGCATTATCGATTGATGATACGGCAATTACTTCACTATATTTTGCTGGATAGTCAACATCATGTGCATTGCCTTCATTACCAGCTGCTGCAACCATTGTAATGCCAGCTGTATTTGCCTTTTTAATGGCTTGATAGAGTATGGGATCATCTTGTTCCGTACCAAGTGACATATTGATGATATCGATATTATTTTCTATAGCCCATTCCACAGCTTTTAGAATTGTTTCCATTTTTGCACCAGTAGGATCAAAAACTTTAACACTGTATAATTCTACATCTGGCGCTAAACCGACTAAGTAACCATCTGCTAGAGGTTTGCTTACTTGACCAGCTATAATTCCTGCAACAGCAGTTCCATGTCCATCTGTATCTAATGGTGAACTTTCATCATCAGGAGTTGCAGGATCATCTTCAACAAAGGAATACTTTTTGACATTAGCTAATGCAGGAATGTTAGCTACACCAGTATCAAAGGTTGCTACTTTAACGCCTCGTCCTGTTAAGTTTTGATTCCACGCATTTTGAACGCCCAACATTCGCATATTCGCTAATGGAATAATGCCCTTTAAGGACGCACCCTTTGTTTCTATAGTTGCCGGCTTTTTCTCAATTACTTTAATATCTTGCGATTGTTTTAAAAGTGCTAGATTATTTGCACTAAAATTCCCTTGCACAATATTTAATAAGTCAAAATGATTCTCAATAGAGGATGCTAATTTCATAATTTGCTGTTTTCCTGCTGCATTGCTGTAAACAATCATCACTTCTTTATACTCTGGTTCTATCGCCGAAGCATTGTGAGGGTTGTAAGCAACTATACAAAGCGCTAAAGCAAAAGGCATCCACCATTTTGTATTTCTTAACATAACTTCACCTGTCTCTATTCAATTAGTATCATATGTATATTTCCAATATCTTTAAGGTTTTTTCTAGACAGTTTTATAGTACCATGTAGTAAGAGTATGATTATCTAACAAGCGAATTAAGTTTCTGTAACAATTCATGTGCAATGTCATCGCTACTGTTCTATAATGTGATAGATTGAGATTTAAAACTTCTAATAACAATGAATAGATACCTATTTTATTAGGTGAAGAAGGGATTTCTATGTTTAGAAATAAAAAGATTAAAATTCGTGTTTCTGGATGGTCAGCTTTGTTACTAATTATTGCTATTTTAGCTATTTCACTTACTTTGGCCATTTCAGTGCCTTACTTTGGTTTTTACGGTTTATATAATATACTGGCTAAATTCAATCTAGCGAGTATTGATATTTTCGAAAAATGGTACCAAGATCTTTTCTACTTTGGTTGGTTTATCATATTAATCTTTTCTATGATTATCTTACTTGATTTGTTCTGCTTATTTATTATTGCAAGTTGCAATATAAAATTGACGAAATCAGTAGATACTATTAGTACTATTATGCAATTTGCTATTAGTGTTGTACTCTTTAAAAAGTTCATCGTTGCTGGTTTTGAGCGTATTGATGTAACATGGGCTGGCACTTTCATTCTTTTCTTATTGCTGTATGTTGTTGTAGCTGTTTTTAGTTATGAAAAGCCTAAGAAGGTAAACAAATAAGAAGGAATCTTTAATTTAGTAACAATTAACATTGTTGTGTCAATATCTATACAATACTTGAACACGCATTGATAGTATGATAAAATCCTAAAGTTCAGTATTTTATTTCTAAATAAAATCTGAACTTCGTGTGAGTTTAAACCTAATTTTGGGTCTTTAGCTTAAAAGCTGAAGACTCTTTTTTATTTGGCTCCGTTATATGAAATATTATCCAAACCTAATAGCTTGTTTTAAAGAATGCCCATAGTTTATATTCGCTACTTATACTCTCATATAAAGACAAAAAGGGATGTCTAGTGATCCCTTAAGTAGTACAAGAAATTAAATTAGCACCCCTGCCTTACATAGAGCACGAGAACGAACCATCTCTAGCTCCACGCGCCAGCTTTTTGTACCAGATAACCTTCTCGCTGTGATGCAAAGAGCGCCTCTTCGCGTGAAGAGCAACTGACCAATAAAGCTAAACAGGCGCGTTCCGCATTTTGAGGCAACGCGGTTGGCTCATGCGGTTTGTACGCTTAGCGGGGTGCTTAGCAAAAAACAGTAGAATGTTTTTTATTTCGAGTAAGAAGGATGTTCAATAGTGGGTTATTCATTCACTTTTGAGACAGCTCCCCTCAAATACGATATTAATGATTAATATACAATTCAAACACGTCACCATAATCTTTTTTCATATATTGTTCTTTGTTTTTTAACGCCCAATCATTTGCAAACCGTGTAATTTGTTCGAATGATTGTGCAGGTGTTACTTCTTTTGATTCTATTTTTCCGATAGATTGTGCTGCATAGCTTAAACTATTTTGTGCGATTTCGAAGTTTTTCTTATTTTGAAGCATTTCTACTGAAATTGTATGGAATGCTTTATAAAGATCTTTGATTTCAGTATCAAATTTTTTATGAATATCAATTGACATCGGTATGTTATCAATTGTGAATTTAATTTCAATATCTAAATCAATCGTACCTGCTGTTTCTAACATTACATCTGATATTGTGCTATGTTCGTAATCATATCGTTTTAATAGACGCTTTTTACTGATCGCTGAGTCACCATCAACATGGATTAATGCTTGATTTGTAAAACAGTATTCATCTGACTTCGTTTTAATCAAGAAATACACAACTTCTCCTGATTCATGCTTAACAAAATCATCTGCCTCTGTTTTATCGAAATCCTCTTTTGGTACAACGACCCCAATATCAGATAATCCAAGTGCATCGGATGCTAGTTTTTTTAACATAAAGCATTCCTCCTAAGTTTATTGTTGCTCTACTATATTTACGAAAACCCCCAAAAAAAGTTTCAATAAGAAATTCACTGTTTCGTTTTGCACCAATTACTATCGCGAAAGATCCATCCACAATAAGAGCTAATCCATGTGGATAAATTTAGACTATGTTAATGGATACTGTTAATTTTTATCCAAAATGCCAGCATGCTATGCGCAAAAATTTGATAAGCATGTGGATAAAATGGTTTTATCCCCTTTTATTACTCTGTTATTAACATTTTGTGCATAAGTTTTTTGTTAACTGTGTACAGAAAATTTATTTTAAAATAGTTTATCCACAAGTTAATGCATCATCATCTAATGGTTTACTGATGAAAAGGAAATCTTCTATGTGCCAATCATCTTAATACAAAAAAAGCCAAAGCACTGTAGCTTCGGCTTTTTTACCAATATAATAGTTAATTTACTTCGTTTTATCAGCTAATTCCTTCAGTGCATCAGTAAGTTTATCATTTAAAGAACCCAATGCTTTTTTATCCAAAGTAGGCGCTTCTGAACCTGCAATCGTTGGATCAAGATACTTTTCAACTTTGGCATAAAGATCTTTATTATCTTTCTTCACATCATCTTCAAAAACTTTCCATTGATCTTCTAATTTCGGTCCAACTTCTTTTACTTTCGCTTGATCTCCACTATCAATTGCTTTTGATAATTGTTCAGTTGTATCAAGCATTTTATTGACCCCATCAGAAACTGCATTGTTATTATTCGAACCACAACCAGCTAGTAATAACGCACTTGCAAATCCAATTGATAAAACCATTGATGTTATTTTTTTCATGACTTTTTCCTTCTTTCTATATGACTACTGTTAGTTATTGTTTTTTAAATTTTTTTACTAGAATGATGGCAACAGCCACAAGAATAAGAATCATTTGAGGAATGGCGCTCTCCCAAGAAGGGTATAAAGCGAAAAATTCAATGCTTGGAATACTTTCAACATTAGTTGTTGGAATTAATCCAGCTAATTGTAGGCTATGAATGCCCATTCCAGTAAACTTAATGCAAAGATAAAATACAATTAGGCTTGATACCATAAAGAATGGTCGAAGCGGTAACTTTAAGCCTACATATATCATTAAAAAGGCTATGATTCCTAGGATAGCTGCTCCTATTAGAAAACCAAATAGAAGTGACTGAAGCTTAATTTGGCTTGCCATTCCAATATAAAATAGGACAGTCTCTGTTCCTTCTCGGAATACTGCTAGAAAAGCTAAAACGCCAAGTGAAACAAGTTTTCCAGTAGATAATGCTGCTTGACTTTTTTCACGAATATATCGATTCCAATCAGCAATATTTGATTGGCTATGAAGCCAATAGCTCATATACAATAACATGACCGCTGCAAATACTCCTGTCCAGCCAGCAATAAGTGCATTATTATTACCAAACGCTCCGGAAGATATCACGAATTTGACTATTAGTGCAAGAATGATACTAACTCCAAATCCACTTAGAACGCCACTCCAAATCCATTTCTTCCCTCTTGTTTCGCCTGATTTCTGTACAAAAGACATCAAGGCAATTACGACAAGTAATGCTTCCAGCCCTTCACGAATAAGGATCATTGCAGCATCCCAATAGGTGTAACTAGATTTTTCGGCTAATGGTGTAAGATAATTGATCATACTTTCTATTGTTTCATTTGCTTGTTTATAATTTGGCGGATTAGCAGATAGCATTGCTTGTATTTTCACCAAATCTCTTTCGGAATCACTATAGACCGATGCAGATTGTGCAACAACTACTCCCTCAACACTTAGCCAACTAGCACTCGCTTTTTTTATGTCCGCAAGAGCTTCCTTTTGATTTTGATTATTAATCTCTTTCTTTGTTTGTTGAAGTAGAATAATAAAATCATCTAAAGAAATGTCCTCTTTCTTATAACTTTTCTCTTTTGGATATCCACCAGTTGCAAATTTATCATTTACATTCTTTAAACCTTCTAAAGCCTGAACTACCTGATCTTGTTTTTTAAGAGTAAATGCATAGACTACTTGTCCCATATTTGATTCAATATCTTGATAAGCTTTTGCTGAATCATTTTTTATTCCAGTTTCAATTTCTCGCCAAGTTTTATCATATTCGTTATAGGTTTTCTCTGCTTCAGAGAGGTCCCCTTTTTTAGCCAATTCAATAGCTTTATCAACAGATTTCTCAGCCTTTTTCATATCATCATTGGAATTTCCAGCAGCATACGCAGGATTATGTATTCCAACTCCAATAACTAATAAAAGGATAGAAATAATATATAGTAATTTTTTTCTCATAGGCTCTCCCTCGAAGATATAAAATAATCTCCAACTTAATTGATAATGAATTTCAATATCAAAATACATTATTATTCTAATCACATTGATGTAGACTGTCAATGAGTAATTTATTGTATTTATATAAATATTAATCAGGAAAGTAAGTATTTCTACAGGACGCTTTCAACGCACTATTTTGTATTAGTAATTCAGTAATTTATACAGAAATAGAACGAATCCATTTTTGTGAGAAAAGCTGAGTTGTAGGTACTGAACTTTAGAAAAGATTGTATAAAAAAAAGACCTCTCAATTTTTTACTGGAGAGGTCTTTCCTTTTATTTAATGTGTAACACGTTCAAAAAAGTCATTTAATCTTTGCAAATCTGAGATGTTTTTATTGCAATTTTTACTATCTGCACAAATGTAGTTACTGTATTTTGTAAACGTATCTGTAACTTGCCCTTTTACCTTTGTTGTGAACAGACTAACATCTGAATGGCGATTACAAACTGCACAAATCCCTTTAATTACGTTGGTATCGATGTTCCCTTTAATAGCTTTAAGCTTTCCTTGTTGTTCAAGCACTATATACTTACGATGTGTACTAACATCGTCCCAAGTTAGATAGCAGATCTGATGAAAATCCATACTTTCTAGTTTAGGTAGTTTTAATTTCTTTTCTTTTTTAAAAAGGCTTTTTAGCTTACTTGCTGTCACTGCTTTAAACGGAATGACATACAGCTTTAAGCTTTCTAAAAATACATCACTCTGAGTATGGTCCCTAATATTGTATATTTGATCAATTAGTTTTAATTGATCAGGGTCAAGATCCAGATTTTCCGTTAGCTCTGTATCTACGAGCCCTTGTACAGCAAGAATGACATTTTTATCTTTTGTTGTGTTATACGCATTTATCATTTTATTCAATTGTTGCTCTATTAAATGATAGTTTGCCACTGATAAAAACGGTTGAATTGTTTGTTTTTCCATCTAAAAATCACTCCAATTTTTTAGGCTTTTAAATTTAGTTATTGGCCTAAAGAAATGGTCCATTTTGCCGTTGGAAAAATTATTCAATTATATTGTCCAAGACATTTACAAATCTTCGATGGAGATTTCTTTAGCCATGAAGTTTTGTCTTCTAGAGTATGCATTACTGTATAATGCGACCATTGAGATTCCTCCTTGTAAAGAAAACTACATACATATTATCATCAAAACACTGATAATACAATTTTGTAAATATCTAGAATTTATCTTTTTTTGTCGTATATAAATCAGATGCTTCATCACAATAGAAACGTCGTTTACCTTTCCCAAATACAACTAACATGATATGGATAAACAGTACAATCGTGACGATACCATACAACATCATTGTTCCAATTTGAAGGAAATAAGAAACGTGATAGTAAGGTGAATCCATTGAGATTTGAGATTGATTTAAGACTTTAATCACAAAGGTAATAAAAAATGTTACATAAATCGCTACAAAACGTTTAAATAAGCGATACACAGTTGCACTGCGACTTACTTTACTATCATATCGGAAACGCATTATAAATGTTCCGATTGTTCGACCATTCCAAAGTATTGGGATCACAAAGAAGAATACAAATAGTGAGACAGAACGAACAAGGAATTCATACACTTCGTTTACACTCGTATAATGTAAGAAAATTTGTGTCGCAATATCAGTGCAAAATAAATCCATGGCAATCGCTATTAGCACTGACATCGATCCAACTTCATCTAATTTTAATAAGATATCTGCCTTTTCATTGATTTTTTTCTTTGATGGGAATAGCGCTAATACTGCTGGTGCAATGAAAAATCCTACAATCCCACCCAGTGTATTTAATAGTAGATCATCCACATCAAAAATACGATATGCACAATTATAATAGCCAAAAATCCCTGTCACTTGTGTCATTTCGTAAAATAATGTCAACACAAATGTGATGCCAAGAGCTATTGCCCACTGTTTCTTTTGCTTTAAGAAATGGCGCAAATAGACACCAAATGGTATTAACAACAGGAAGTTAAAGAACGCTTGATAAAAAGCAGTTTGTTCAAATAAATGTACATATGTCCATGGTTGTGTCCAAACAATTCCACTGTTTTCAAAAATATCGGAAATAAATCTGAACGGAACTAAAGAATAATGCTGTGTTTCAGGTTCTTGCATTGAACAAGTATCTCGAATTGATGGTAAAGGTAATATTACTAGAAATAGTGCTGAGAAAAAGTAAAAAATAAATGAAAATGAAATTAACGTCGTAGACAATGGCAAAAATCCATATTTGCGATATGTATAAATAAGCCATGGAATCCAAATCACAAATGCCAATAGTATAAATGCAACAATAGCAACATTAATAGGTTGTGTATAAGCATCCATTTCTTTCAACTCCTTTTTTAATTTGAACGGAAATAGACATCCAGAAATCCTACACTTAAGTATTCCCGAATGTCTATTAGACAAAGCATATTACAGGCCGTTTTTCTATTCTCCTGCAGCAATACGTTCTTTACAAAAAGTTAAAATCATTTCTTCTTCATCATCTTCTAATGCAAAGTCTAATAATTTTCCGCTTGCTTTTGCAGTGATAAAGTAATTAGCTAATGCAAGTTCGTCATCTTTTTTTGCAACAATCGCACGAATTTCAATTCCACCTTCTGTATAAAGTTCATCGTCTTCATCTACATTAATATCTAACAGAAATTCGAAACGTTGACCTTCAATAATATTAGTTGGATCTAAAATTTCTTCCATTGTATATGCTAAAATATCCAATAAAATCGCTCCTTTTATCTTTCACTACTTTATAATATAGGAAATTGGCAATTAGTAAAGTTTTATGTTAAAAATAGGCGATAACATAAGGGAGCGTGGAAAAATGCAAGAACTTTTCTATTATCAAGATGTCATGATGAAAGAATTTAATGCAAGTGTTCAAACTCAAAAAGAGGATGAAGAAGGAAGAAAATATATCGTATTAGACAATACTGCTTTTTACCCCACTGGTGGTGGACAACCGTATGATACAGGTATGTTAAATGCAGTGGAAGTAATAGATGTGGAGAAAATTGATAGTGAGATTCGACATTATGTAACTAAGTTTTTGCCAGATAATACGACAGAAGTTCATGGTGTGCTTGATTGGCAACGTCGCTTCGATCATATGCAACAACATGCTGGCCAACATATTTTAACGGCAGCTTTTGTTGAGCTTTTCAACTATCCTACGGTAAGCTTTCATCTTGGGACAGAAACAGTGACGATTGATATTGATCATGCGAAAATTTCAGATGAAGAACTGGCTGCAGTAGAAAAAAGAGCCAATGACATTATTTTAGAAAATCGTCCAATCGTAACAAAATGGGTAACAGAAGAAGAGATGTTAAATTATAATTTGCGAAAAGCTGTCTCCGTTACTGGAGAAATTCGTCTTGTTATTATTCCAGATTACGATTATAACGGTTGTGGAGGCACTCACCCTACTTCTACCGGACAAGTTCAAGCCATTAAAATTTTAGCGACAGAAAAGCAAAAGAAAAAAACACGTGTGCATTTTGTTTGTGGAGGACGTGTACTTCATGAACTACATTGGCGTAAAAAAGAATTATCTGAAGCAGCTCGTCTTTCAAATGTACCTGAAGAAAAAACAGCACAAGCCGTAACAAAGCTATTACAAACGCAAAAGGAACTTGAAAAGGCCTTAGCAGATGCCAATAATCAATTGCTAACTTTTGAAGCAAAAGAGTTATTACAAGAATCCGATGCGAATCTTATTTGTAAAACATTTACTTCCCGCTCTGTTCAGGAGTTACAACAACTAGCACGCGCAATTATAGCAACAGATGAAGCAAGCACTGCACTATTCGTTTCAAAGCAAGCTGATAAACTACAATTTGTGGCAGCAAAAGGGGAAGCTGCACATATTGGTAGCATGAAGGAAATAGCAAACACTGTATTACCAGTCATCAACGGTAAGGGGGGCGGCAATGATACCTTTGTCCAAGGTGGCGGTGAGGTTACTATTTCCGCTGAACAATTGCTTGAGAAGATGACAAAAGTGTTAGTATAATACAAAAGGACGTTTCCAATCAATTGTGGAATCGTCCTTTTACCATTTACCCTCTAAAATAACTGATTACAATTTGAACTATTAGAATAAGCGTAATCATTCTTAATAATGGATTCACATATTTCGTATCCAGCTTTCGTGCAACCCTTACTGCTACTTGTGCTCCGATTGTTGAGCCAATCATTAAAGCGATCGTTAATCCCCACATAATCTTTCCTGTGGCAATGTAGGAAATTGCTGAACCGAAGCAACCTGCAAATACGCCGACCCTGGAAAGTCCAACAGCACGAATATAGGCAATCTTTTCATGTGCATATAAATACATTTGTAGTGTGCCACTCCCCGGTCCGAACATACCATCATACATACTAATCCCTAACAATGAAGGCACCGTTATTTTATTGGGCTTAAATAATGCATGTCCTTCAAAATCATTTTTACTAAAAAATGAAGTGACAAATGCGAAGGCAAGTAAAATAATGGCAATCATCGTTAATGTGCTATCGCTTAAGAGGGAAGCGGTGACTCCACCAAGTGCCCCTCCTATTAAACACATCACAAGAACCGTAAACGTTTCTTTTAACGTAATCTCTTTTTCTTTGAAAATAACAAGAAAACTTGTAAAAGAACTAACGGTATTTGAAACTTTATTTGCCCCGATTGCAGAATGCGCAGGTAACCCCATTAGCAACATTGTTGGTAATGTAATCAGACCTCCACCGCCACATAGTACGCCGACAAAATTACCTAAGAATCCAATGATCATAAAAACAACAAATTCCATCTCTACACCCGACTTTATGTATAGTTTATCCCCAATTAACAGGCAGAAGAGACTCGCTGAATGCACGACCTATTTAAATAGGATAAGTTCTTCTTATAACGTATTATTATTTGCTTATTAATAGAAAAACTGTGGATACATAGTTGGTACCCACAGTATATTAATAGATCATTCGAATATTTTTCCAGAGGTGAATATCATCGATGGCTGCACCGCGATTTTTTCGATAAAACGATTCCAGTCTTCAATCATTGTACTGAAATGAAAAGCATCGGGTTTACCTGCAGGATAAGTGATAGACTCTGCATTCTCATAAAACTCATCCCAATCATTTTGCTCCTGATAACGTTCAAGTAGGCTACCAGCTTCTACTTTTTTCTGGAATTCTGCGAATGCAGCTGGCAAAACTTCTAGAAAAACAGATTCAACATTTTCCTCTTGAATATGGCTTCGCATAATAGTTGCCCAATTCAAAACAACCTTCTCATCCAATTTCGCATATTTCTTATTTAGACGTGTATATGGATAGTGTTTGGATTCTTCTTGACGTTTATTAATATCTTCAATTTTATAAGAAGTAAATGATTGATAGACTCTGCCTAGTTTTTCTTTCAAATTTTGAGACAGATCCTCTTTACATGATAGAACCTCTAATTTCATACCTAGATAACCTAGCTCTACGCCAAGCTGTTCCTCGCTAACAGCCGTTGATTTTTGATTAATAAGCCATTTATGCGCAGACTGATAGAAAGCTCCTGCAGCTGCTAAATCATTAGGAGTATATAAATACTCAGGTAATAAAATACATTGAGAATAGACCTTAGATACCACCAAACGGAGAATGTCCCCCATAAAGTATGAATCTCTTTCAAGCCATTCGTCTTTTGTTCCTTTAATGTAAGCATAATCAGGATAAATACTGATAAATTGCTCATATTGCTTTATTTTACGTTCATAAAGAGCAGAAATTGACTTTCTCATTAACTCTTTTTCACTATTGATCTCATTTCGCTCAAAGAAAGTACCCACTGTTTCAACATAAGCATTTGAAAGGCGTTCAAAGCCACGACCTAAAATGGCATTTAATTTCTTAAGCTGTTGTTCCTTTTCTTGACCTTCAAAATCACGATGAATCCGTGCTTTATACGTACTATATTCAGAAGCTAAAAAGTTAATATGTTCACTAATAGCGGCAATTCTTTCAAAAGATACCCCACCTCTTGCACTCACATTAAATTCGACCATTTTCCAAAAGATTTCCTTTGGCAAACCATTCAATTCAATCTCTTCCTTTGTAAGTGCTTGCACTTTCATACGCTTATTAGCAGAGAAATGTTGAGGTATTCTATTTTCGGCATCTTGTTTATATTGTTCTTTTATTTTTTCGACATTTAGTATAATTTGTAAATTTTCATGGTCATTCTTTGTATCATGCTCATTGAATGACACAGATGGTAAAGGCCAATTCTCATGTTCCTTCATGTCCTTTTAAAGGGCCCCCTTTTCAAATTTCAGACCAAATTGAATATTACTAAAATCATTATGCTTATTCTATCAATAATTGTGACATGCGACTAGAGAATTTTTCACTATTACTTTATTTTATGAACTATTTTTATCGTTTTTTGCACTTATTCAGCTTTCCATATTAAATGATTAGGATCGCTAATGTCTATATGTTTTGGTACTTTTAATGAGACAACTGTTTGTGCATTAAATATACTTGAATTGGTTTTAGTATCTCCCTTAAAACTCTCAGGGTTGAATGGAAATGGCATCACTACATCTGTCACAACTGAATACGTCTTTTCGGCAATTTGCGGTTCTGTAAATCTTAATGTATGTGGAAATTGCCAATCTACTTTTACATAAGGCATTTCATCATTCAAGTTAAGTGACTTATAATAGGCATTTGAATGATACACTTCACCTTCAACTATATAGCTACTACTATCCACTCGTTCTACATAAACATTTATATTGTCATTTGAAGTATTAGCAGTTAAAAATAATCGATTTCCTTTTATATCTTGTTTAAATGATTTTACATAGAAAGCCTCATCTTTTCCCTTTAGCTGATGTCGTTCTGCACGGATACTAAAATCTTCGTTTTCATTCTCAATTTTTGCTTTCTCTGAATCGTCCATTATATTTACATCGTTTTTCATAAAGCAAACATAGAGAGTTGCAACAATTAACAGAATGCCGTAAATAGTCAATATTATTTTCATATGTTTTGGCTTCCATTGCTCCGTTCGAAGTATCTTCCTTACTACAAATATAATCAAAAAGAATATGGCAAGGAAAATGAATGATGACAATAAAGTAGTCATTCTTTCACCTCCAGTTTATTACTTAGAAAACACGCTACATATATGGATATAATCGCCACTACTAAAAATGGAACATTGAATAATATTACACTTGATATTTGCCACGTAGCATTAATAACTCTTTCTATAATTGAAATTATGAAACCTTTAAATATAACTACTAATACGATAGCCACACCTGTTAACGATAACTTTGAAATTTGATTCAATACACCCATAACATATGCAAACGAGCCGACTGCTAGAGCAACAATTGCCATCGTTAATAAGTTAGCCAAGAATACTATTGGTGCATTGCCAATTATATATCCAACGATAAAGTCTCTATTAAAAAATAAGTTTAATATCATAGCACTTAGATAATTCGTAGTCAGAACTGTAATAGCAATCACAAAACTAAATATCCCTACGAGCATTAAATCTGTTAGAACATGGCTAGTACTACTACTAACAAAACTATTAGAAATTTTTCTTTGTTCTTTACCTGGCATCTGAATGGCAATGGCAAAAATCCAAATTAAACTAACGAAAAATGTTCCAAACTGTGACGATACATGTAATCCAACTCTCATCATGCCTATTTCGTCTTCCATAAACTCTCCTACATTATTAAACAACGAGAGCAACAGCATGATAATTTCAATTATAGCTAATTGCATGAAATTACCTAATGATATTTTCGTTTTCAACTTAAATTGCTCTTTCAATAGACTTACTTTCGAAGGCTTCACTAATTCCATCCGCTTTCTCCCTTCTCTCGATTAATCATAAATACGCATATTATTTTCATCGATAATATCCATATGTTTTGGTACTTTTAAATACAGAAAATAAGAAGTATTTAAATCAATCTCATGCTCTGCTTCCCATTCTGATGAATAATCTAGATTTTCATTTTCAAATAAGCTTTGCCCAAATGGAAATGCCACGATTTTATCTGTAATGATTTTATTATTTAATTTAATTGGTTTTGGATTCTGAATAAATAATGAATGATTGCTTTTCCAAGTAACCGTTGGCTGTTGTATCTTATTTGTAAGGTCAAGTCCGTATTGAATAAACGGTGCCCGGTACAGATAGGCCGATACTTGTTGTGAATCAGATTGAATCCATTCGACAACAACACGCACATAAGGATATGGCCCATTTTCATCCAAAAGTTTTAATCCCAATTTGTCCCCTTTAACTTCAAACAACCAATCTTCCAAATGATATTTACTATATTTAGCTAATTTCCCTTGTATTAAATCCTTCGCAAATGTTTCATGTTTCTGAACTTCCGTTTGCTGTTCAGCTTTGCTTAGAACTTTCAAATCTTGTTTATTTGGTAATAAAAAATATACAATCGGTGATAGAAGCAACACACAGCTATAAATCAAAATAAATATTTTTGAAAACTTTTGATTGCCTCTCATATATTTTTTTGCAAAAGTAAGAACTAAAAGTGTAGGTACGATCAATATAACAACTACCAATATGATTGTTATCGTAAGTAAATAGCTCACTTTACCGCACCTCCAAAGCTGTCGAAAATCTTGTACTGATACCAAACAAAAGAGTAATTGCTATACAAATACTTCCAAAGAGCAAAGACGGATTGTTCAACTTTTCGTATACGACCTCAGCATCTTGTTTTTGTAACCAAAATAAGAAAGCGCAGATTGCCGCAAAAAATAGCGTATAAACAAATTTATATTTATAGGCGAGTAATCCTAGAAAATAGCCAATAGCACTTGTGAACAATAAACATAATATTGCGAATATCAGGCTCACAAAAAATACGCGTGGTGCATGAAGCAAATTCGACTCATCTATAACGCCTGTTGAGTTGTATAGTAAAAGCACAATTCGTGTTACATAGTTCAACAACATAGTTGTAAGACTAGCGAATATTGAAAAGCATAAAAAGAGAGATATATTTGTGGTATGTTCCATTTTCCTTGTAACGATAAATGATGCCATTTCTAACCGCTGTTGCTTTTTTGTTACCAAAATCCCCATATAAAATGACCAAATAGCCGAGAAAAAGAGAACGAAAATTGGTGTAAATGCGTGATATTCTAGTTTTACAAGTGGAGCGCTACCACTCTTCAATATCCCATCTATATAAAAAAACAAAACTTCAGCTATAATTTGCAAAATGACCAAATAGAGTAACATATCCAAATACATATGGATTTTCAACTTAAATTGCGCTGAATAGATGTCCCTGAAGCTTTTATTAATTAAAGAGTTCATCAATCCCCACATCCCTTGTATTTGTCATATACATATACACTTCGCTCGCACTAACAGATGAAATGGTAATATCCTCTTGTTGTAATGCTCGTTCATCAAAGGTGCAATCTTCAGCTCTTAAAAGAACTTTTGCATATCCAAGGGCTATTTGCTTTTCTTCTAACTTTTCGAGTCCAACAGTCCACTTTTGTATAGCATCAGTTGGACCTTGCAATGCCAATGCAAATGATTGTATTTCCTCCAACGATTTATTAAAAACCACTATTCCCTGATCAATGAGCAATACAACCTCAAGTAAATGCTCCATTTCTTCTAAAAAGTGACTCGAAATAATAATGGTTCTTGGATTAGCTATATAGTCTTTTAAAAGTGCTCTGTAAACATCTTTTCGAACCGCTTCATCCATCCCGTTAATCGGTTCATCGAATAATGTTAGTGCACAATGTGTCGATAAGCCTAAGATAAAGTTAAAGGTATTTTTCATCCCTTTTGATAAGTCACTATGATACGCTTGGGGATCCAAACTAAAATATGATATTAGCTTGTTAGCTAGATTTCCATCCCAATTACCGTAAAAGTTCGCTGCTGTCTCTAAAATATCCTGTAACGTAAATGATCCCGGAAATTGCATCTGATCATGAATATAAATGGAATTTGCCGACACAAATAAATTATTAAAAGGTGTTTCTCCAAATACTTTTATCACACCTGAAGTTGGTTTTGTCATACCTGCTAAAAGTTGCAAAAGTGTCGTCTTTCCTGCACCATTGCGTCCTATTAAACCCATAATTTTGTTTTCTTCTAGCTGAAAGGTAATATTCGATAATGCATCTTTTCTTTTAAACTTTTTTTGTACATTAGAACATTCAATCACAGTCATCTTCAGCACTCCTCTCGATAAGATTTTTTTATAAAGTTAATGATTTCATCTTCTGAAATTTTGAGCCTTTTTGCCTCTAATACAATATCGTCAATCATTTTCGTAAAGCCTTCATTTTTCCGTTTTACTAAAATAACCTGCTTTGCTTCTGTTGTGACGAACATGCCAAGCCCCCTTTTTTTGTACACAATTTGTTCTTCTAAGAGAATACTTAATCCTTTACCAGCAGTTGCTGGATTTATATTAAATAGCTCTGCTAGTTGATATTGCGAATACACTTTATCATCTGTTTTTAAATGATCTGCGATGATTTCATTTTCAATCCAATCCGCAATTTGCACATAAATTGGCTTCGTTCCATCACTATTTAAATGCACAAAAAGACTCCTCCTTTCCTCTTGATAATTAGTACATTACTGTTGTAATGTACTATACATTAAATGCCTATAAATGTAAATATTTAAAAAAGGACCCATCCGATTGGATAGGTCCATATTTAAATTATTTTTAGTAAGTGTATTTCTTTAATAATACTTCAATTTCTTTATACCCAAGTTTTTCCGCATGTTCGATCGGTGTTACACCATCTTTATCTGCAATATTCGGATTTGCTTTATGTTGTAGTAACTTCCGTATGCATTCTTGATATTTTTTTCTACCATCGCCTAAAATGATAGCTTCAAGTAATGCAGTCCATCCCAGATTATTAATGTGATTCACATCTATTTCTGTTTTATTTAATAACAAGTTCAGAGCGTCCAAATTGCCATGTTCAGCAGCCGGTATTAAGGCTGTATTACCATAGCGATCTGTAACAGTGGGATCCGCATCAGCTTGTATCATTAGTTTCAAAATATCCAAGTACCCCTCTGCAGCAGCATATAAAAACGGTGTATTTTGCATATCATCTTGAATATTTACATCGCCACCTAAATCTATTAACATTTTAGCAATTTCTACATCATGGTTATATGTAGCAATCATCAGTGGAGTACGTCCTCTATCATTTTGTTGATCTAAATCCGCACCAGCTCTAACCAGCTTCTTCACTGCGTGTAAATCTTGTTGATGTACAGCGTTCAAAAGCGTCATTTTTCCATCTTTATTTTTGGAATACTTCACTAATGCAAAGCCCAAAGATAAAGCAACCATTGCAGCTTTGTGACTTTTTTTCATGTACTCTCCTCATTCCCCATCTGCTTCTGTTCCTTAATAAGCCAGCCCTACCCTTGTATATAAGAATTGTCGTTTGAAGCATTCTTCATACGCAAATTTGGCAGTATCGCCTACTGTTATCTTTTCCCCATTCAAAGGTAATTTATTTTTTTCTATTCGATATTTTCCTATTGCTTCTCCATCTGGTAAATAGGTTGGGCATACGATTGTCCAATCCACATTAGATTCTGCTAGCATTTTATACACTTTGGCGTGTTCCTCAGCAGCAAATGTTAATTTCTGTTTTGATTCACTTGATTGAAATCGGAACTTTCCAGGTTCCGTACGGCTATCTAAGATTCCCGCCGTTCCTATAGTGACGATTCTTTTTATATGATGTTTCTTCATCGTGGAAATAATATGTGGAATACCTTCTGATAAGGTTGTTGTTCTATCTGTACCTAATGCACTAATTACTACATCGGCACCATTAACTGTATTTTCAATATCTTCTTCATTAAATACATTTCCCTGAAGAATTGTTAAATGACCAAAATTTTTTAATTTTGTTGGTGTCCGTATAAGTGCGCTCACTTCATGTCCATCTTGCAATGCAAGGCGTACTATTTCGCTGCCAACCCTTCCAGTTGCTCCAAAAATAGCCAACTTCATAAAGAACTTCCCCTTCCGACTTTTTTCTAGTCATTATTTTATCATTGCATATTTTTCTTACAAAACAATGTGATTATTCAATAAATGTAACCATTTAACTACGAGCTTAGAAACTAAAAGAGGCTGATTAAGAGTTAATGACTACTCTTGATCAGCCTTTATTTTTTTATTTGTTTCTTTTCCGTTCTTCCTTTTTCTCTGGTACTAAATCTTCATTTTTATCAACTACACTATATATTCTTTCTAACATTGGTGGGTGCGTATAGCGGAACCATTTCACAAGTAATGGCGGATTCACTTCACTTAATCCAGCCTTCGTAAGCTTTTGGAATGAAGTAACAGCAGCTTGATGGTCTCCAGTTAACTCGATTGCATACTGATCAGCTCTTGACTCCTGATATCTCGAAATATAATTCGACAATGGGCTTGATGCAAACAGCAGAAAAGAGGTAACGAGTAAAAACAATGGCATCGAACGAAGATCACTTATTTTGCTAATTTTTAATGCTTTTCCATAACGTGCGATGATCCAATTCATCATTTTCGCTGCTAGCCAAAGACCAACAAATGAAAGAAGTATATAACAAGCTATTCCGATATAAATATGCTTTTCTACATAATGCCCCATCTCATGTGCCATAATGAAAAGAATTTCTCGATCGGTTAATCGATTTAATGTCGTATCCCATAACACAATTCGTGAATTACTTCCTATCCCAGTAACATAGGCATTCATAGCATTCGTCTTTTCTGCCATATTTACTTCATAGACATGGTCTGAAGGAATATTGGCTTGATCTGCTAATGCGAGAATTTTAGCTTCTAATTCTTTATTTTGTAATGGATAGAAATCATTATATAAAGGATCTATCACAACTGGTTGCACAAACATAACGAAAATTGAAAAAGGAATGGATAACAGCCAAGCATATAGCCACCATCTCTTTGTGCTTTTTTTAATCAACCAATAAACAACTGACATTACTAATATGGATGTTACAAAATTAACCCCAAAATCAATTAATCCATCCTTCATCCATGAAGGAAAAGTCTGGGTGCTAATCCCAAAGTCTTTACTTAAATGATATTTATAATAATCTAATGGCCACAATATAAGATACATGAGAAGTGATAGCCAAAAAACATAGATGGTGGTTTGGAAAAGTGTTGATTTTGCACGTGATACAGACCATTTTTCGAACAACTTTGAAAGTCCTGCAAGTAAAATAAATAGGTAGATTAACCATTCAAGTGGTGTTGATACAAAAAAGAGGTAGTTCCTAATTTTTGAATATTCCCCACTTAGTAATAATTCATGATGAGACATAAAAACTGCTGGATCAGCAACAGTACCCTTTAATGCTGCTGGTATATCCCCACTGCCACTCTGAAAAATATAAAGATACATTCCTACAGCATAAACTCCAAATAACATTAGAGCTATAATGCCAATTTTCTTTGCCATGTTATCTCCACCTTGTTTAGTCTGTCCTATATTTTAGTGTAATCATTTTAAAAAAATATAGAACCAATTTGTTATGAGGATTAGTATTGAAATTTCACTCTTAATGTTGCACTAATTGTAATTAGACCTTGTTCAATTGGTGTTGTAAAATTCTGACTTGCCATAGCAGCTGATTTGTATAATACAGGTTCCGAAGTACTTTCTTCGAAAATTTGGATTGGTTGTGGTGGAATAGATAAGTGCATTGTCTCAGCTATTGTATTTGCTTTCATTTGTGCATCTTGGAGGGCCAAAGATAAAGTCTGTTGATAATAGCGATCTTCATGTTCAATTTTAAATTGAATGCTCGAAACACGATTTGCACCACTTTTTACTGCTGTATCTATGGCGGTTCCCACTTGATTCATATCCCTTACCTTTACAGTTATCGCATTGGTTACTTCATATCCCCTAAAAACTTGTTTGCCCTCGATGTAATCATAACTTGGTGAAACATTATAAGATGCCGTTTGAATATCTTCTCTCGGAATTCCTAATGCTATAAGAGATTGAATAACTCGATGCATAATTGCTGCATTTTCTTGAGCTGCCAAACTTACCTCTTTTCCATTCGTAATTACTTCTACTTGAAGTTGAACGTAATTTGGCGTAGCAGCTATCTTACCATTACCTATCACTGTGATAACACGTAATGGATTGAATAGTCGTATTGGATGAACTTTTTGATGATTCATAGGATTCCACCTTCCATTTTGTTCATACTGCTTATCCTATGCTTTTTCTTTTGAAAACTTTCATTGGTATCATTTTTATTAAATAGAAGTGGTTTAATTGTATTTTTTAAGAAAAAAAGCTCCGAAGAAAAATATTCCGTTTTTCATCGCAACTTTATTTTCAAATTCTTATGCTGTTTTATGATCCGCTGGAAGCCAAAATGCAACAAATGCTAAAATCGGTAATACTGATATAAAAATCATCGTATCCAAAACACCATAATGGTCCATCATTATGCCAATAACAACTGAACCAATCGCCCCCATACCAAAAGCAAGGCCTACTGTTAAACCAGCCATTGTACCAACTTTACTTGGCACCAATTCCTGAGCATAAATAACCGTTACTGAAAAGCTCAGCATAATGAAAAAGCCGATAACAGCAAGGAAAATTACGACTAACCATAAAGGGATATATGGCAACATTAGCGCTAAAGGCATTGGAACTAAAAATGATAGCAAGATAACATTTTTTCTACCCATGCGATCTGCCATTGGACCGCCAAAAAATGTTCCAACAGCTCCGATTGCAAGGAAGATGAAGATTAGTAATTGCCCTTTTTGAATCGTTAAATGATATTTGTCCATTAAATAAAAGATATAAAAGTTCGTCATATTGGTAACATAAAATGAGCGAATAAAAATTACAGCCATTAATAAACCAATGGCAATTCCTATTTGTTTTTTCGTTAAAGTAGGTAAATTAGAAACCAATACTTTTTTCGTTTTCGAGACACTTTCTTCTTCTAATTGTTGTTTATACCATACAGAAATTCTTGATAGCAGAAGAATTCCAACAGCTGCAACAATTAAAAACCAGGCTGCTCCAATTTGACCAAATGGCACAAGAACGAACGCACTAATCAGTGGGGCTAACGCTTGTCCAGAATTTCCACCAACTTGATAAATTGATTGAGATAGTCCACGTTTTGAGCCAGCTGCCATAAAACTAACTTTTGAGCCTTCTGGGTGGAAAATAGCAGAACCTAACCCTAAAAAGATGACAGACAAAAGAATCATCCAATAATTTGAAGATATAGCAACACCTGCTAGACCAACAAATGTGCATGACATTCCTAAAGGCAGAGCATATGGCTTTGGATTACGGTCACTGAAAAAACCAACAACTGGTTGTAATACAGAAGATACCATATTCAACACAAATGTTATTAACCCCAATTGTGTAAATGTTAAACCGATTTCTTTTTCTAATACTGGAAACATTGCAGGTACTACAGCCTGCAACGTATCATTAAATAAATGACAAACACCGATTGCTACCATCACTGGATATATGGGATTTCCTAATGCTTGCCTTGCCATTGTCGTTGACATGATTGATTTTGCACTTCCTTTATATTTTGAAATTGGTGTACTAATTATAACAATTTTCCAACAATAATTATTATTTAATATGAGAATATCCTCTTTTTTAATGTTCATACTAAGTACGATTAGAAAGAGGAGGAATTAAAAAATGGAGAACTTTTTTGAATTGAACTTCTGGGAGATGATGCTTAGAACCACAATTTCTTTTGTAGTATTACTGTTATTAGCTCGTTTACTCGGTAAAAAACAATTAAGTCAGCTAACATTTTTTCACTATATAACTGGTATTACCATTGGTTCTACGGCGGCCGACATTGCTTCACAGAAGGAAACTCCCTTTATCGATGGCCTTATTTCGCTAATATGGTGGACCATCCTTACAATGATCGCCACTAAAATTACACTTAATTCCACTAAAATGCGTGATATATTAGATGGTAGTTCAACTGTTATTATTAAAAACGGTGAGATTTCGGTTCAAGCATTGAAGACTTCCAAACTTCATATGGATGATCTTCTAATGATGCTTCGAGAACAATCCGTTTTTTCTATACAAGATGTTCACTATGCAATATTAGAAACTAATGGTCAACTTAGTATCTTAAAAAAACCAGCAGAACAATCAGCTACCAAAACAGATGTAAAAGCAGATGTTTCAATACCACCACATATTCCTATAGAAGTTATTGCTGATGGACATATTGTATGGAATACAATGGAGGAATTAAACTTAACAGAAGATTTGTTAATGAAAAAGCTGAAGAAGAAAAATATTGAAAATATTGAAGACGTATTTTATGCACAGCTTCAACCAAATGGCTCATTATATATATGTACTCGAGAAGAAAATAAAGCAACACAAAATGATAAATCAGAGTAACTTATACATTGACATCAATTGATGAATTCCCATAATTCCCGTACCGATTCCCTATAATTCCCCAGGAAATATCGCTATAAATCGCTATATTTCTCTTTTATCTAATAATGCTCATCAAAAAGGAGTTGTACTTATACCAGTACAACTCCTCTTTCTGTTTTTATAATAACGGTACTTATTTTGTATTACTCATAAATTTGTTGTAGTGCTTTTCTCATCGGTTCTCGTACATTTACTTTTGGGCGGATTGCTTTTGCTTTTTGCTCTGCTTCCTCCACCGTTTTCGCTTGTCCAAGTTCTAGCAAAGTTGCCGTTGCAATAGTACCTGCTCGGCCACTTCCACTTCCACAATGGAAGAAAACCTTTTTGCCATTATGATAAGCTTTCATAACTTCACCTATTGCATGCTCGATGGATGGTGCAATTTCTGCTTCCTCATCTGCAATGGGTGCATGAATTCGCTTATAATTTACTTCTCCTGGTTCTGCTAATCGTAAATCAATTACTACATCAATATTTTCGTTCGCAATGGCTGCTTCAGCATCGGCTGCTCCACCAAAGAAAATTTGATTATTTACTAATTCCTGATAGTTTTTCTCCATCTTTATCCCTCTTCGTGAAGTAATTCTTTGATTTCTTCATAATGTGGCATTGCTGTAATAGCACCTGCTTTTGTTGCTGTATAAGCTCCTAAATGATTCGCAAAGTATACATAGTCATAAGCTTCTTCCATTGTCTTAGGCATACCATATAAATGAACTTGACGAAGAACCCCTGCCATAAATGCATCGCCTGCACCCGTTGTATCCACACAGTCAATTTTAATAGAAGGAACATGTTTAATTTCATCATTAAACACAACATATGCACCATGTGCACCAACAGTTATCATGATTAATGGAATATCAAATTGTTTCAGAGCTTGAATACCATCTTCCAAATTATCTGTTTGCGTTAAGAAGAACAGTTCTTCATCTGCCAGTTTCAATAAATCTGCATCTTTTAAGAAAGATGCAATGGTATCATGACAAATTTGAGCACTTTCCCAGCGAAGTGGACGAATATTCGCATCCATTGCCACAAGCGCAGAATGTTTTTTTGCTAAAGCAACTGCAGCCTTTGTTGTTTCTAAAGCAATAGGATGAAACATGGTATTAGAGCAAAGATTAAAGATAGAGGCACGTCTGAAAGCTTCTTCTTGTAAATGTTCTGTCTCTACTTGAAGATCCGGCGTATCATCAATATAATTCGTAAAAATACGTTCATTTCCTTCAGTTAAATGAACATGGACTCCACTTACTCGCTTTTCAGGAATGATTTGTGCATAATTCATGATGACGCCTTCGTGATCTAGTTCGTGACGAACGAACTCAGATGTTTCATCATCCCCTGTTACGGTAATCAATGCAGAAGGAGCACCTATTCGGCTGATACCTGCAGCCACATTGACAGTTGCTCCACCCAAAAACTTAGTAAACGACGTATTCGTAGTATCATTAGCTATAAAATCAACAAATGCATCCCCATAGACGAGAACGAATTCTTTTTTGGACTCTAACATTTACAAACTCCTTCACACATATCTTCCTTCTATCGTACCATGAAGTCTGACAACACAAAAGTAGCTTGCGAAATAATTTAGGTAATAAATCATAAGATGCGAAAAAATACACTCCTAATTGGATAAATTCTTCAAATTATGTCTAGTCTAAGCAAATATTTACGTCCTCTGTTATACTATCTTCTGAAGGAGATTGATAAAAAATGGACATTACTGTAAGACCTGCTCAATTAGCAGACGCACCATTTGTTGCACCTTTAATCGTAGATGCTATTGATGAAATTGCAAATCGACTTACTGGTGAAGATGAACCTCGAGCTATTTTAAATGAATTGGAAGTACTATTTAAACGCTCAGATAATAGACATTCTTATAAGAACACATATATCGCTGAAATCACTGGTGAAATCGCTGGCATTATGGTTGTATATGGCGGAGACAAAGCACCAACATTAGATAGCAACCTTGAAAATTGGTTAGTCTCTAAAGGCGCAGAAATTCAAACTATTGAAGTCGAAGCACGTCCGGACGAATTTTATATCGATACAATCTGCACAGCGCCACATTTCCGAGGTCATGGCGTTGGCACAACCTTATTAAAATATGCTGATATCATAGCTAAAGAAAAAGGCTACCACAAAGTATCCTTAAGCGTGGAAAAACAAAAAGAACGAGCTCGTCACTTATACGAAAAAATGAGCTTCACTTACGCAGAACCCTGGATGATTATTGGTGAAGAATTTGATCATATGGTGAAGGAAGTTTAATTCCTTCTAGCTGTATACGCTGGATTTTAACAAAAGACAGCCAAAATTGTTTATCTCTTGTTCTCCAGATTAAAAATAAAAAGGATGACTCTAGCTGAATCTAGAAGTCATCCCATAGTGGATTAAACATTAAACATATATAATTCTTTTATTAAACTGCTCTATTTTTTTAGAGCAGTTTAACTTTTCTACATAATATTTCTTAATAGGACGGTGTAATTTTTAAAAACTGTCCATTTTTTACCTTTACATACTCGGTTCCATTAATTTCGCCATTATATGCGATTGCTTCGAGATTTAAAATTGAAGAGTTGTTGATTACCTCATAGTAGCTACCAAATGAAATTTTATGAGTACCCGCCTTTAAATCTGTACCTATTTTATACATACCTGGTTGTTTAACAGATGAGGAAAGTGTATGTTTTACTTTTGAAGAAGGGATAAAGTAAGCACCTGTGCCATAGTCAACTAGCTTAAAATATTGTCCGTTTGATAAACGAACATAGGCTTGATTGTACACAAAATCATTTGTAAGAATTGCTTCGAGCTTTGATGGTTCTTTTGATATTTCATAGTATATATCCTTACCGAAAATCATGTACTCTCCGGCGGCAATATCTTTACCTACTTTATATGTACCTGCATATTTGGCATATGGTATAAATGTTTTTGCAGATTTTACTGTTGAATATTTACTATAGTATGTTTTCTTCCCTGCCTTTTTTATGGCACGAACTTTATAATAGTACTTTGTAGAAGATTTTAATTTGCTATTGGTATAGGAAGTATTTTTCGTTGTAACTATATGTTTATAATTACCACTTTTTGAATTAGCACGATAGATCTGATAAGAAGTTGCTCCCGTTACCTTTTTATAAGAGATGCTAATCTTAGTTGTACTTGTGGCCTTCACTGTAACCAAAGGTTTAGAAGGAGCACTTACAGCTGATGCTACAAATTGATTACTTAAAACTAAGAAAATTGGACAAGCTAATGTAAGAATTGTTACGATAATTTTTTTCATCTTTACCTACCTTTATTAATAATATGTTTAATATTAATACAAAAGATAGAAAATTACCATATTTTATTCATACCGAATCCCCTGCGACATTTCCTCTAGCACTTGTTCATTTAATATACGAATAGCTCGTCGACTTTTTTCGATAACTCCTCGTTCACATAAATCACGAATCACTCGATTTAAATGTCGATGTGTCGTACCAAGCAAATCAGCAATTTCCCCTATATTCGTCGTTTGTAACTCTAGGCCAAACTCATTATCTGGCGTTGTTGTTGACAATAAATAGCTTGCAAAACGATTTTCCACCGATGCAAGTAAATTGACACGAGAAGCGGTTGTACTTGTTTGTAGCTTATAGCTTAAATGATTCAAAAGATCCTTTAAAAACAACGAATTATTCATCTCGAAGTTGTATATATAGTCAAAGGATAATGCAATGCATAAGCAATCTGTCACTGCTGTTATTTGGGATTGTACTGGCACATGACGCACTAATTCTATATCACCAATAATGGCAAGTGGATGGTTAAAACGTAATAATAGAGATTTCCCTGTCTCTACACTTGAAGTAGCCTTTACTTTTCCTTCAACTAGGTAGAGCAGTGAATGTAATTCTATTCCTTCATGCAGTAAAATCTCCCCTGCCTTGTACTTTTGAAGAACAAACGGCAGTGCATCAACATCAGTAAAAATTTGCTGAAACTTATATTCAGTTAATTTTCCGTGGAGTAAAACTGAATCCTCAATGACTTTCATATAAAATCTCCCTTTTGGACATATGTCCTTTTTCATTATAATTTGAATTGCTATGATGGTAGAAGTAAAAAACGCAATAAAGCGTTTTATTCTTACAAAATTGCTATTCGTGGTATAATTCTTCTTTAGTATTTTTCTATACAGGAGTGTCGATATGAACAAAAATTTAATATATCCATTGCTCATCGTTATCGGATCGAGCTCATATGGTATTTTATCTACTATTATCAAGGTTGCAATGCATCACGGCTTCGAAACAAAGGAAGCGGTTACAAGTCAATATTTTATTGGTTTCTTACTTGCATTCATCTTATTCATCATTACTCAACGTTCTTTACCAAAGTTAACTGGTAAAGGCTTTTTAATAATTATGCTTTCTGGATTATTAACTGGGAACACAGGAATTGTATATGGACAAGCTGTTCACTATCTACCTGCTTCTCTTGCAGTAGTTATGCTATTCCAATTTACATGGATAGGCTTATTTTTGGATTGTATTATTCACCGTCGTCGACCAGCACGTAGCGAGTTAATCTCTATCGTATTCCTTATCATCGGTACAATTCTGGCCGCAGGAATTTTAGATGTTGATTTGAGTGGTCTTGATTGGCGCGGATGGGCATTTGGTTTGGCATCAGCGTTAAGTTTTGCTTGCTTTATGCAGTTCAACTCAAAACCGGTTGAAGGAATTTCAAGAATTGGCCGTATGACCATTATGGCATTCTTCGCAATGCTGATTGTTTTAGTATTCCAATCACCAGAAATTATCGTAAACGGGAAGTTATTTGGAACAGAGCTACTTTACTTTGGACTTGCCCTTGGTTTCTTCGGAATAATTTTACCAATCCTACTATTTACTATCTCCGTTCCTAAAGTCGGAGGAGGATTAGCATCTATTTTAAGTGCAATGGAGCTACCAGTGGCAATTATTGCTTCTGTAGTAGTACTTCATGAACAACTAACAATACTCCAAGTATGTGGAATTATCTTAGTATTAGTTGGCATGACTTTACCAACACTTTTACAAAAAAGATTAGCTAAATAAAGAGACTTCACACTTATTTCGCAAACTCCTTTTTTCTATTTGCTACAATGATTTATGCAAATAGAAGGGAGTTTTTTTATGAAAAAAATAGCAATGTTACTAATGGCATTAGCAACAACTACAACTCTTGCAGCATGTAATAGTAATACAAATACAGCAAATGACACGAAAAAAGAAGCAGCACCTTTAAAAGCTGCTTTAACTGTTCCCGAAACAGCTAAAGTTGGCGACAAAATTGAATTAAAAGTTGATGTAATACAAAATGGTAAAGCTGTTACAAATGCAAAAGATGTCGCATTTGAAGTAAAGAATAATGATACAAATTCGGATAAAATGGTAACTGCTAAATTGCAAGATGATGCATATGTTGCTTCTTATGATGTAAAAGATGCAGGTAAATATGAAGTCACTGCACATGTTGCTGCAAAAGACGGCGGTCACGTCATGCCAAATGCAGATATGACTGTTTCAAAAGATGCTACAACATCTGAACATGCAACACATGATAATCATAAATCTACTACTGGATCTGCTACTGCAGAGCAAGATCATCATCATGGAGATGTAGCCGTAATGTACAATCATAAGCATACGGTAGCTAAAGACAAAGCAATCAATCTTAGCGTCTCACTAAAACATGATGGCAAGGCATTATCAAATGCAAGTGTACATTATCAAGTTCTTCCACAATTTAAAGGTGGCAAACCAACTTGGATTACATTAAAAGAAACTTCTGATGGCACATATGAAGGGAAACATACATTTACACAAGCAGGAGCATATCAACTAAAACTGCATGTCGAAAATGATGAAGGCCTGCATGCTCATGAAGTGAAAGTTTTTACTGTAAAATAATATTTCAAGAAAACCTCTAGTAAATTTAGAAATTTTCTCTAACAAATAAGCCTGAATGGAATTGTTATTTCCATTTAGGCTTTTAAATTCTAATGATTAATCATGTTTCAATTTTTTTGGCCAGAAGCTACATTTGCCAAGTATTACAATGAGTGCGGGGATAACAATCGGACGTACAAGAAATGTATCTACAAGTACACCAATTGCTACAGTAAAACCAAATGCACGAAGTTCCATTACTGGTTGTGTGATTAATACGGCGAATGTTGCAGCTAAGATTAAGCCAGCGGATGAAATCACACCACCAATCTTAGCTACCCCTTCACGTACAGCGTCTTTGATTGGTAAATGTTCTTTTTCTTCACGAATACGTAAGATTAACATAGTGTTTCTCTTTAAAGAGTTTCAAACCAATCACTACTTTCTATTAGAGCTAGAATCAATCATAAAGGTTGAGATAATAAATAACCCAAAACTAATTAACAGGATTGAACCACCAATAATATAAAACAGTAGTGCAAATGTATCGTTAATACCAAATGGTTTTAATGTGTTTAGCCACATGCCTACAGTTAATCCGATTGAGCCAATAATTGCTGTCCAACCATGAGCAGCCACTAATTTAGCGGACTTTATTTTAAATACGCTATAGAAAATTCCCCATGCAAAAACAGATAACCATCCAACGACTAAAATATGTGCATGAATTGGACGGAATTGATAGCTACCTGAGCCAGCCATGTGTGAACCTAACATTGCACCGATTAAACCAAAGATTGCAGCTAAACGAATTAAACGTATTCCCCATTTTCTTTCCATACAATTTACCTCCATAGATTTCAGACTTTTAATACTATGATGTAAATATAAACTGTCAATATGAACTCTATATGAACTCCATATTACAAATTCGGAATTATAATGATAAAGGTTGTCCCCTCGCCAAGCTCACTTTCCACCTCAATATGTCCTTCATGAAAATGAATAACCTTCTCTACAATAGATAAGCCAAGTCCAGTTCCATCTTTTGTACGCGATTCATCTGCACGGTAAAAGCGTTCAAATAACTGTTTCTTAGTCACATCACTCATGCCAATCCCTGTATCCTGTATACGAACAGTCACTTCATGTTCAGACGATGTCAGTAATACTTGAATATCTCCGTTTGGACGATTATATTTAATTGCATTAGTCAATAAATTCTCCCAAACCTTTTCTAATAGTCCAGCGTCACCATTAAAAGTAGTTGGCTCTAAAGTCATTGAAAGATTAATACCCTCTTCCTCCAACCACCAACGATGCTTTTGTATCGTCGCTTTTAGTTGCCGATCAAGTGAGTATGCCTTTCTCTCCATTTGACGCGCTGATTGATCAAGTGAGGTTAATAATAATAGCTGCTTCGTTAGTGTCGATAATCGATGTGTTTCAGTTTGAATAATAGTAGCGTAATTTTGGCGCTCCTCATCAGTTATATACTCTGATTTTAGCAATCCTGCATACCCTTGAATATTTAATAACGGTGACTGAAAATCATGCGAAACATTGCTTATAAATTCTTTACGCATCAAATCATTTTCTTGTAATTGGCCCATCATTGTATTAAAACTTGTTGCCAGTTGTCCGATTTCATCCTTTCTCTCAATTTTCAGTGGTGTATCGAATCGTTCATTCGCAATACGTTTTGTTGCTGCAGTAAGTTCTGTAATAGGTCTAATTAATAACTTCGCAAAAAACAACATCGCTACTAAACTAATAATCCCCATAAAGAGAGTCCATCCGCCCATAATTGTGTGCACTTCATTAAATAACAGTTTAATGTCCGGTCTTAAAAACATCGCATAGCGTTGATGGTGATATTGGAATGGAACACCGACTGTATTAGACATATAATTCGCAAAGAATCCTGTTACAAAGGTTTCTCTAGGGAAATCCCGCATACCATGATAAATCTCACCATCTAGCACATTTTGAATAGTAGAGTCAGGTAGATCCTTAACACGATAATTTCCGCCATAAAATTTATGCTTTTCATTGTCTTCTACAATATAAATTTGGTATCCCACATCGCCAATTGTTTTTAAATAATGATCTAAATTGAGGTCTGGTACTTCATTAATATGTTTAATAATCGACTGTGCAATTGCTACGTTTTTTTCATCATTTTTTTGCTTTGTCACTTGATGATAGTATGTGTTCGTTAATAAAAAGCCTGTGATAGAGCTGAAAATCATAATTAAAATTGTCGCTAATAAAAACTTACTATACAAAGATTTCATTGATTATGTACCTCTAACTTATAGCCAATTCCTCGTATTGTTACGATTTCTACATCTGTCGCAATTTTTACTAGTCGTTCACGAATTCGTTTTATATGCGTATTTAATGTTTGCTCATCTCCTTCATAATCAAAGCCCCAAACTTTTTCCATAATTTCTGCTCTTTCGAAGACTTGATTTGGGCGGGAAGCAAGTAATGCAAATACCTCAAACTCTTTTAGTGGCATGAGTAAGGTACTTTGTCCAGAAGATACTTCGAAACTTTTTCGATTAACGGTAACGGTGCCTACCCGAAGTATAGCGTCTCTTGGTTTATCATATCGACGTAAGATTGCTGCAATACGGAATAATAACTCTTTTGGTGCAAATGGCTTCACCATATAATCATCCGAACCAGCTATAAATCCCTTCTCCTTATCCTCTAATTCTCCTTTCGCTGTTAATAACAATACAGGCAAATTTAATTTCTCACGTATACGTTTTGTCAGTTCATAGCCGTTCATTCCTGGCATCATCACGTCTACTACTACCAAATCAGGTATCTCTGTTTCTAAAATACTTAGTGCTTGAATAGCATTTTCAGCTTTCAACACTTGATAACCTGCTTGTGTTAAATGAATACGTACTAAATCTAAAATATTCTTATCATCATCTACGATTAAAATTTTAGACACTGCGGTCGCTCCATTCCCCGTCTTTTTCTTCCATTATAGCGAAAGAGCTGGTGAGGCTATACCCACCAGCTCTTTTTATATTGAAGTTTTGTTTAACTCGATTGTTGATATTTTAAATTTTATCTACAGGTGGACGCTTTCCGCGGGCGAATCAACGAGCTTCCTCGCTACGCCCCAGGTCTAATCTGGCTTGCTTTCTCGCAGGAGTCTCTGCCTTTCGCCAAGTATAATCAATTCAAAAAAATCAACAATATCATAAAACAGAACCTATGTTAAAAATGCTATTAATAGAATGATTATGATTGGCACAAATACTATTAAATAACTCATTGGTCTAGCAAAATTAATCGTCCAACCTATTCCAAATCTTTTTTCAACGAAAAGTGATGGATCTTCCTTATTAAAATACATTAATCCGCCTTTCCAATAGCGATCATCATCTACGTCCGTAATACCATCTGGATAGCTTGAATCATTTCCAACCTTCTCTAAACTGCTAACCTTTACAGAAAAAATAATGCTACCTACAATAGTCACTACTATAAATGTTATAAATATAGTCAGCATAATACCTTCTCCTACAATGCCATGATGAATAGTTGTTAGCTGTAGAAAGGTAAATAAGACAGTAATAAGAAAAGCTGTCAAAAACATAAACCAACTAGTATATTTTCTTTTCTCCAATTGTTTATAAGCTGATTTTTGAGGATGAATCGCACTTATCTTCATACCAGAACGCTTTGTTCCTTCAGTTAAAGAAGCGAATAAAATTTGCATAAGGAACATTAAAAGTGGTAACGAAATTACTGAAAAGCGATTCTTCTCCGTGAAAGCATCAGGTGCTCCACTTGGGCCCCAATGTGTAGGAATTTGTTCAGGTAGTAAAGCATACTGATAGTACGTGTAAATGATTAGTACCAATGGAACAAAAGCTAAACTTATAAAATAAGAAAACGGTAGCATCTCATCTTGCCCACGTAATGATGTATCTACTACCTTTACTTCTGTTAAATTGACTCCCCATTGTTTTTGTTGTTTTTCCACTCGCAATTTTTGATGGAAAAATGCATAGAATAGCATACTTACAATCATTAAGAGGAACATTAATGCTGTACCAACAATGATTTGAAGGTCTTCACTATGAGTTACTAGAATCGACCAAATGCTATAAGCAACTAAAAACAAGAGCCAAATACTCGCTACGGCTATACTATAGATTTTTTTAACTTGAATAACTGATTTGTCTTCAATATGTGAAGCAGGAATCGTAACGCCAAATACAACTGTCTTTTTTAACGTATAAGGAATAAATATTTGAACTAGCCCTGTAAAACATAACATAACAATAGCTATCCAAAAACCAATCATAGCTAAACCTCCTAGATTTGTTGTGTTAATTGAGTATATATAGGGACGTCTGTATTTGGTTTAATTTGAATAAACATTTAATCCCTCCTCCAATCTGTTCTATATGTATTATAACAAAAGCAACTTCAAAAAAATGAAAAAAGCACAACTGAATAATCAGTTGTGCTTTAAGTGTGCCTAGCAACGTCCTACTCTCGCAGGGGGACAGCCCCCAACTACCATTGGCGCTAAAGAGCTTAACTTCTGTGTTCGGCATGGGAACAGGTGTGACCTCTTTGCCATCATTACTAGACTATTGAGATTGTTCTCTCAAAACTGGATAAACATTCATTGAAGTTCTTAAATCAACTTTTGGTTAAGTCCTCGATCTATTAGTATTCGTCAGCTCCATGTGTCACCACACTTCCACCTCGAACCTATCTACCTTGTCGTCTTCAAGGGATCTTACTTACTTGCGTAATGGGAAATCTCATCTTGAGGGGGGCTTCATGCTTAGATGCTTTCAGCACTTATCCCGTCCACACATAGCTACCCAGCGATGCTCTTGGCAGAACAACTGGTACACCAGCGGTGTGTCCATCCCGGTCCTCTCGTACTAAGGACAGCTCCTCTCAAATTTCCTACGCCCACGACGGATAGGGACCGAACTGTCTCACGACGTTCTGAACCCAGCTCGCGTACCGCTTTAATGGGCGAACAGCCCAACCCTTGGGACCGACTACAGCCCCAGGATGCGATGAGCCGACATCGAGGTGCCAAACCTCCCCGTCGATGTGGACTCTTGGGGGAGATAAGCCTGTTATCCCCGGGGTAGCTTTTATCCGTTGAGCGATGGCCCTTCCATGCGGAACCACCGGATCACTAAGCCCGTCTTTCGACCCTGCTCGACTTGTAGGTCTCGCAGTCAAGCTCCCTTGTGCCTTTACACTCTACGAATGATTTCCAACCATTCTGAGGGAACCTTTGGGCGCCTCCGTTACTCTTTAGGAGGCGACCGCCCCAGTCAAACTGTCCGCCTGACACTGTCTCCTACCCCGCTAAGGGGTACGGGTTAGAATTTCAATACAGCTGGGGTAGTATCCCAAGGACGCCTCCACCGAAGCTGGCGCTCCGGTCTCTCTGGCTCCTACCTATCCTGTACAAGCTGTACCAAAATTCAATATCAGGCTACAGTAAAGCTCCACGGGGTCTTTCCGTCCTGTCGCGGGTAACCTGCATCTTCACAGGTACTATAATTTCACCGAGTCTCTCGTTGAGACAGTGCCCAGATCGTTACGCCTTTCGTGCGGGTCGGAACTTACCCGACAAGGAATTTCGCTACCTTAGGACCGTTATAGTTACGGCCGCCGTTTACTGGGGCTTCGGTTCTCACCTTCGCTTACGCTAAGCAATCCCCTTAACCTTCCAGCACCGGGCAGGCGTCAGCCCCTATACGTCACCTTACGGTTTTGCAGAGACCTGTGTTTTTGCTAAACAGTCGCCTGGGCCTATTCACTGCGGCTCTCTCGGGCTTGCACCCTACTAGAGCACCCCTTCTCCCGAAGTTACGGGGTCATTTTGCCGAGTTCCTTAACGAGAGTTCTCTCGCTCACCTTAGGATTCTCTCCTCGACTACCTGTGTCGGTTTGCGGTACGGGCACCTCCTACCTCGCTAGAGGCTTTTCTTGACAGTGTGAAATCAGGAACTTCGCTCATACGAGCTCGCCATCATAGCTCAACGTTATAGAGAGCGGATTTGCCTACTCTCACGCCTTACTATTTAGACGCACATAACCAACAGTGCGCTTACCCTATCCTACTGTGTCCCCCCATTACTCAAATGGTAGGGAGGTGGTACAGGAATATCAACCTGTTATCCATCGCCTACGCCTATCGGCCTCGGCTTAGGTCCCGACTAACCCTGAGAGGACGAGCCTTCCTCAGGAAACCTTAGTCATTCGGTGGATGGGATTCTCACCCATCTTTCGCTACTCATACCGGCATTCTCACTTCTAAGCGCTCCACCAGTCCTTCCGGTCTGACTTCTCAGCACTTAGAACGCTCTCCTACCACAGACATCGTAGATGTCTATCCACAGCTTCGGTGAATTGTTTAGCCCCGATACATTTTCGGCGCAGCGTCACTCGACCAGTGAGCTATTACGCACTCTTTAAATGATGGCTGCTTCTGAGCCAACATCCTGGTTGTCTAAGCAACGCCACATCCTTTTCCACTTAACAATTACTTTGGGACCTTAGCTGGTGGTCTGGGCTGTTTCCCTTTGACTACGGATCTTATCACTCGCAGTCTGACTCCCGTGCATAAATCACTGGCATTCGGAGTTTGTCTGAATTCGGTAATCCGGGATGGACCCCTAGTCCAAACAGTGCTCTACCTCCAGGATTCTCTATCACGAGGCTAGCCCTAAAGCTATTTCGGAGAGAACCAGCTATCTCCAGGTTCGATTGGAATTTCTCCGCTACCCACACCTCATCCCCGCACTTTTCAACGTGCGTGGGTTCGGGCCTCCAGTAAGTGTTACCTTACCTTCACCCTGGACATGGGTAGATCACCTGGTTTCGGGTCTACAACCACATACTCATTCGCCCTATTCAGACTCGCTTTCGCTACGGCTCCGTCTTTTCAACTTAACCTTGCATGTAATCGTAACTCGCCGGTTCATTCTACAAAAGGCACGCTATCACCCATTAACGGGCTCTAACTACTTGTAGGCACATGGTTTCAGGATCTCTTTCACTCCCCTTCCGGGGTGCTTTTCACCTTTCCCTCACGGTACTGGTTCACTATCGGTCACTAGAGAGTATTTAGCCTTGGGAGATGGTCCTCCCAGATTCCGACGGAATTTCACGTGTTCCGCCGTACTCAGGATCCACTCAGGAGAGAATGAACTTTTGACTACAGGACTGTTACCTTCTTTGGTGGGTCTTTCCAAACCGCTTCGTCTAACTCATTCCTTTGTAACTCCGTGTTGAGTGTCCTACAACCCCAAGAGGCAAGCCTCTTGGTTTGGGCTCTTCCCGTTTCGCTCGCCGCTACTAAGGGAATCGAAATTTCTTTCTCTTCCTTCAGGTACTTAGATGTTTCAGTTCCCTGAGTCTGCCATCATGACGCTATGTATTCACGTCAAGATACTGTCCCATTACGAACAGTGGGTTCCCCCATTCGGAAATCTCCGGATCAAAGCTTACTTACAGCTCCCCGAAGCATATCGGTGTTAGTGCCGTCCTTCATCGGCTTCTAGTGCCAAGGCATCCGCCATGCGCCCTTAATAACTTAACCTATAAGTTATTAAGCCTAAAAAATTTAAAACTTAATATAAAAAATGTGTTACTTAAGAATTTCTTCAATGTCGTTTTATCCAGTTTTCAAAGAACAAGTTTTGAAAGCGATGAGCCTTCAAAACTGAACAGCAAGCGTTAATCGTATAAGTTCCAAGAACTTATTCCCGAAATATTCCTTAGAAAGGAGGTGATCCAGCCGCACCTTCCGATACGGCTACCTTGTTACGACTTCACCCCAATCATCTATCCCACCTTCGGCGGCTGGCTCCAAAAGGTTACCTCACCGACTTCGGGTGTTACAAACTCTCGTGGTGTGACGGGCGGTGTGTACAAGGCCCGGGAACGTATTCACCGCGGCATGCTGATCCGCGATTACTAGCGATTCCGGCTTCATGTAGGCGAGTTGCAGCCTACAATCCGAACTGAGAACGGTTTTATGAGATTAGCGTACTCTCGCGAGTTAGCGACTCTTTGTACCGTCCATTGTAGCACGTGTGTAGCCCAGGTCATAAGGGGCATGATGATTTGACGTCATCCCCACCTTCCTCCGGTTTGTCACCGGCAGTCACCTTAGAGTGCCCAACTGAATGATGGCAACTAAGATTAAGGGTTGCGCTCGTTGCGGGACTTAACCCAACATCTCACGACACGAGCTGACGACAACCATGCACCACCTGTCACCAATGTCCCCGAAGGGAAAACTCTATCTCTAGAGCGGTCACTGGGATGTCAAGACCTGGTAAGGTTCTTCGCGTTGCTTCGAATTAAACCACATGCTCCACCGCTTGTGCGGGCCCCCGTCAATTCCTTTGAGTTTCAACCTTGCGGTCGTACTCCCCAGGCGGAGTGCTTAATGCGTTAGCTGCAGCACTAAGGGGCGGAAACCCCCTAACACTTAGCACTCATCGTTTACGGCGTGGACTACCAGGGTATCTAATCCTGTTTGCTCCCCACGCTTTCGCGCCTCAGTGTCAGTTACAGACCAGACAGTCGCCTTCGCCACTGGTGTTCCTCCAAATCTCTACGCATTTCACCGCTACACTTGGAATTCCACTATCCTCTTCTGCACTCAAGTTCCCCAGTTTCCAATGACCCTCCACGGTTGAGCCGTGGGCTTTCACATCAGACTTAAGAAACCACCTGCGCGCGCTTTACGCCCAATAAATCCGGACAACGCTTGCCACCTACGTATTACCGCGGCTGCTGGCACGTAGTTAGCCGTGGCTTTCTAATAAGGTACCGTCAAGGTACGTTCATTTCCTAACGTACTTGTTCTTCCCTTACAACAGAGTTTTACGATCCGAAAACCTTCATCACTCACGCGGCGTTGCTCCATCAGACTTTCGTCCATTGTGGAAGATTCCCTACTGCTGCCTCCCGTAGGAGTTTGGGCCGTGTCTCAGTCCCAATGTGGCCGATCACCCTCTCAGGTCGGCTATGCATCGTTGCCTTGGTAGGCCGTTACCCCACCAACTAGCTAATGCACCGCGGGCCCATCCTGTAGTGACGCCGAAGCGCCTTTCAACATCTTCACATGAGAGAAGATGGATTATCCGGTATTAGCTCCGGTTTCCCGAAGTTATCCCAGTCTACAGGGCAGGTTGCCCACGTGTTACTCACCCGTCCGCCGCTAAATCAGAGGAGCAAGCTCCTCATCATTCGCTCGACTTGCATGTATTAGGCACGCCGCCAGCGTTCGTCCTGAGCCAGGATCAAACTCTCCATAAAAGTAAAGTTTGAAAGCTCATTAGCTTTGCTAGCGTATCATCTATAAGATGATATCTATTTTTGCCCTTGTCACTAACAAGAGTTAGTGAACAAAGTTTATTGATTAACGTCTTGCTTGTTCAGTTTTCAAGGTTCATAAAAATTGGTGGAGCCTAGCGGGATCGAACCGCTGACCTCCTGCGTGCAAGGCAGGCGCTCTCCCAGCTGAGCTAAGGCCCCAATAAGTTTATTTAAAATGGTCGGGAAGACAGGATTCGAACCTGCGACCCCTTGGTCCCAAACCAAGTGCTCTACCAAGCTGAGCTACTTCCCGATATGGTGCGCCCAGCAGAAGTCGAATCCACAACCTTCTGATCCGTAGTCAGACGCTCTATCCAGTTGAGCTATGGGCGCATATTATATATAAATCATTTTATTATATTGTATATTAAAAATGGTGCCGAGGGCCGGAATCGAACCGGCACGGTAGTCACCTACCGCAGGATTTTAAGTCCTGTGCGTCTGCCAGTTCCGCCACCCCGGCATATTTGGAGCGGAAGACGGGGTTCGAACCCGCGACCCCCACCTTGGCAAGGTGATGTTCTACCACTGAACTACTTCCGCATATGCATGTGTTATTTAATCTGGCAATTATTAAGTTTTATAATAAATGGTGCGGGTGAAGGGAGTCGAACCCCCACGCCTTGCGGCGCTAGATCCTAAGTCTAGTGCGTCTGCCAATTCCGCCACACCCGCAATATTTAATTAAAATGGTGAGTCATGCAGGATTCGAACCAGCGACCCTCTGATTAAAAGTCAGATGCTCTACCAACTGAGCTAATGACTCATTTTAAAAGAAATATGGTGCCGGCGAAAGGAGTCGAACCCTCGACCTACTGATTACAAGTCAGTTGCTCTACCAACTGAGCTACACCGGCAAAATAAAATATATGGTGGAGGATGACGGGATCGAACCGCCGACCCTCTGCTTGTAAGGCAGATGCTCTCCCAGCTGAGCTAATCCTCCATATACAGCCTAGCAACGTCCTACTCTCGCAGGGGGACAGCCCCCAACTACCATTGGCGCTAAAGAGCTTAACTTCTGTGTTCGGCATGGGAACAGGTGTGACCTCTTTGCCATCATTACTAGACTATGTTTTTTAAAGACAAGAATAATTATATCACTTTCCGAGTAAAAGTCAATACTTTTTTCAAAAAGTTTTTTCTTGTTCTTTCAAAACTGGATAAACATTCATTGAAGTTCTTAAATCAACTTTTGGTTAAGTCCTCGATCTATTAGTATTCGTCAGCTCCATGTGTCACCACACTTCCACCTCGAACCTATCTACCTTGTCGTCTTCAAGGGATCTTACTTACTTGCGTAATGGGAAATCTCATCTTGAGGGGGGCTTCATGCTTAGATGCTTTCAGCACTTATCCCGTCCACACATAGCTACCCAGCGATGCTCTTGGCAGAACAACTGGTACACCAGCGGTGTGTCCATCCCGGTCCTCTCGTACTAAGGACAGCTCCTCTCAAATTTCCTACGCCCACGACGGATAGGGACCGAACTGTCTCACGACGTTCTGAACCCAGCTCGCGTACCGCTTTAATGGGCGAACAGCCCAACCCTTGGGACCGACTACAGCCCCAGGATGCGATGAGCCGACATCGAGGTGCCAAACCTCCCCGTCGATGTGGACTCTTGGGGGAGATAAGCCTGTTATCCCCGGGGTAGCTTTTATCCGTTGAGCGATGGCCCTTCCATGCGGAACCACCGGATCACTAAGCCCGTCTTTCGACCCTGCTCGACTTGTAGGTCTCGCAGTCAAGCTCCCTTGTGCCTTTACACTCTACGAATGATTTCCAACCATTCTGAGGGAACCTTTGGGCGCCTCCGTTACTCTTTAGGAGGCGACCGCCCCAGTCAAACTGTCCGCCTGACACTGTCTCCTACCCCGCTAAGGGGTACGGGTTAGAATTTCAATACAGCTGGGGTAGTATCCCAAGGACGCCTCCACCGAAGCTGGCGCTCCGGTCTCTCTGGCTCCTACCTATCCTGTACAAGCTGTACCAAAATTCAATATCAGGCTACAGTAAAGCTCCACGGGGTCTTTCCGTCCTGTCGCGGGTAACCTGCATCTTCACAGGTACTA
Source organism: Rummeliibacillus pycnus (assembly GCF_044359855.1). Lineage (GTDB taxonomy): Bacteria > Bacillota > Bacilli > Bacillales_A > Planococcaceae > Rummeliibacillus > Rummeliibacillus pycnus_A. The sequence goes on along the minus strand of NZ_CP132291.1, from coordinate 2,678,235 downwards.
TAATTTCACCGAGTCTCTCGTTGAGACAGTGCCCAGATCGTTACGCCTTTCGTGCGGGTCGGAACTTACCCGACAAGGAATTTCGCTACCTTAGGACCGTTATAGTTACGGCCGCCGTTTACTGGGGCTTCGGTTCTCACCTTCGCTTACGCTAAGCAATCCCCTTAACCTTCCAGCACCGGGCAGGCGTCAGCCCCTATACGTCACCTTACGGTTTTGCAGAGACCTGTGTTTTTGCTAAACAGTCGCCTGGGCCTATTCACTGCGGCTCTCTCGGGCTTGCACCCTACTAGAGCACCCCTTCTCCCGAAGTTACGGGGTCATTTTGCCGAGTTCCTTAACGAGAGTTCTCTCGCTCACCTTAGGATTCTCTCCTCGACTACCTGTGTCGGTTTGCGGTACGGGCACCTCCTACCTCGCTAGAGGCTTTTCTTGACAGTGTGAAATCAGGAACTTCGCTCATACGAGCTCGCCATCATAGCTCAACGTTATAGAGAGCGGATTTGCCTACTCTCACGCCTTACTATTTAGACGCACATAACCAACAGTGCGCTTACCCTATCCTACTGTGTCCCCCCATTACTCAAATGGTAGGGAGGTGGTACAGGAATATCAACCTGTTATCCATCGCCTACGCCTATCGGCCTCGGCTTAGGTCCCGACTAACCCTGAGAGGACGAGCCTTCCTCAGGAAACCTTAGTCATTCGGTGGATGGGATTCTCACCCATCTTTCGCTACTCATACCGGCATTCTCACTTCTAAGCGCTCCACCAGTCCTTCCGGTCTGACTTCTCAGCACTTAGAACGCTCTCCTACCACAGACATCGTAGATGTCTATCCACAGCTTCGGTGAATTGTTTAGCCCCGATACATTTTCGGCGCAGCGTCACTCGACCAGTGAGCTATTACGCACTCTTTAAATGATGGCTGCTTCTGAGCCAACATCCTGGTTGTCTAAGCAACGCCACATCCTTTTCCACTTAACAATTACTTTGGGACCTTAGCTGGTGGTCTGGGCTGTTTCCCTTTTGACTACGGATCTTATCACTCGCAGTCTGACTCCCGTGCATAAATCACTGGCATTCGGAGTTTGTCTGAATTCGGTAATCCGGGATGGACCCCTAGTCCAAACAGTGCTCTACCTCCAGGATTCTCTATCACGAGGCTAGCCCTAAAGCTATTTCGGAGAGAACCAGCTATCTCCAGGTTCGATTGGAATTTCTCCGCTACCCACACCTCATCCCCGCACTTTTCAACGTGCGTGGGTTCGGGCCTCCAGTAAGTGTTACCTTACCTTCACCCTGGACATGGGTAGATCACCTGGTTTCGGGTCTACAACCACATACTCATTCGCCCTATTCAGACTCGCTTTCGCTACGGCTCCGTCTTTTCAACTTAACCTTGCATGTAATCGTAACTCGCCGGTTCATTCTACAAAAGGCACGCTATCACCCATTAACGGGCTCTAACTACTTGTAGGCACATGGTTTCAGGATCTCTTTCACTCCCCTCCCGGGGTGCTTTTCACCTTTCCCTCACGGTACTGGTTCACTATCGGTCACTAGAGAGTATTTAGCCTTGGGAGATGGTCCTCCCAGATTCCGACGGAATTTCACGTGTTCCGCCGTACTCAGGATCCACTCAGGAGAGAATGAACTTTTGACTACAGGACTGTTACCTTCTTTGGTGGGTCTTTCCAAACCGCTTCGTCTAACTCATTCCTTTGTAACTCCGTATTGAGTGTCCTACAACCCCAAGAGGCAAGCCTCTTGGTTTGGGCTCTTCCCGTTTCGCTCGCCGCTACTAAGGGAATCGAAATTTCTTTCTCTTCCTTCAGGTACTTAGATGTTTCAGTTCCCTGAGTCTGCCATCATGACGCTATGTATTCACGTCAAGATACTGTCCCATTACGAACAGTGGGTTCCCCCATTCGGAAATCTCCGGATCAAAGCTTACTTACAGCTCCCCGAAGCATATCGGTGTTAGTGCCGTCCTTCATCGGCTTCTAGTGCCAAGGCATCCGCCATGCGCCCTTAATAACTTAACCTATAAGTTATTAAGCCTAAAAAATTTAAAACTTAATATAAAAAAATGTGTTACTTAAGAATTTCTTCAATGTCGTTTTATCCAGTTTTCAAAGAACAATTGGTGGAGCCTAGCGGGATCGAACCGCTGACCTCCTGCGTGCAAGGCAGGCGCTCTCCCAGCTGAGCTAAGGCCCCAAAAGAGAAATAAATGGTGGGCCTAAATGGACTCGAACCATCGACCTCACGCTTATCAGGCGTGCGCTCTAACCAGCTGAGCTATAGGCCCCTTTTGAGATTTATATAAAATTTCGAAAGCAATGAGCCTTCAAAACTGAACAGCAAGCGTTAATCGTATAAGTTCCAAGAACTTATTTCCCAAATATTCCTTAGAAAGGAGGTGATCCAGCCGCACCTTCCGATACGGCTACCTTGTTACGACTTCACCCCAATCATCTATCCCACCTTCGGCGGCTGGCTCCAAAAGGTTACCTCACCGACTTCGGGTGTTACAAACTCTCGTGGTGTGACGGGCGGTGTGTACAAGGCCCGGGAACGTATTCACCGCGGCATGCTGATCCGCGATTACTAGCGATTCCGGCTTCATGTAGGCGAGTTGCAGCCTACAATCCGAACTGAGAACGGTTTTATGAGATTAGCGTACTCTCGCGAGTTAGCGACTCTTTGTACCGTCCATTGTAGCACGTGTGTAGCCCAGGTCATAAGGGGCATGATGATTTGACGTCATCCCCACCTTCCTCCGGTTTGTCACCGGCAGTCACCTTAGAGTGCCCAACTGAATGATGGCAACTAAGATTAAGGGTTGCGCTCGTTGCGGGACTTAACCCAACATCTCACGACACGAGCTGACGACAACCATGCACCACCTGTCACCAATGTCCCCGAAGGGAAAACTCTATCTCTAGAGCGGTCACTGGGATGTCAAGACCTGGTAAGGTTCTTCGCGTTGCTTCGAATTAAACCACATGCTCCACCGCTTGTGCGGGCCCCCGTCAATTCCTTTGAGTTTCAACCTTGCGGTCGTACTCCCCAGGCGGAGTGCTTAATGCGTTAGCTGCAGCACTAAGGGGCGGAAACCCCCTAACACTTAGCACTCATCGTTTACGGCGTGGACTACCAGGGTATCTAATCCTGTTTGCTCCCCACGCTTTCGCGCCTCAGTGTCAGTTACAGACCAGACAGTCGCCTTCGCCACTGGTGTTCCTCCAAATCTCTACGCATTTCACCGCTACACTTGGAATTCCACTATCCTCTTCTGCACTCAAGTTCCCCAGTTTCCAATGACCCTCCACGGTTGAGCCGTGGGCTTTCACATCAGACTTAAGAAACCACCTGCGCGCGCTTTACGCCCAATAAATCCGGACAACGCTTGCCACCTACGTATTACCGCGGCTGCTGGCACGTAGTTAGCCGTGGCTTTCTAATAAGGTACCGTCAAGGTACGTTCATTTCCTAACGTACTTGTTCTTCCCTTACAACAGAGTTTTACGATCCGAAAACCTTCATCACTCACGCGGCGTTGCTCCATCAGACTTTCGTCCATTGTGGAAGATTCCCTACTGCTGCCTCCCGTAGGAGTTTGGGCCGTGTCTCAGTCCCAATGTGGCCGATCACCCTCTCAGGTCGGCTATGCATCGTTGCCTTGGTAGGCCGTTACCCCACCAACTAGCTAATGCACCGCGGGCCCATCCTGTAGTGACGCCGAAGCGCCTTTCAACATCTTCACATGAGAGAAGATGGATTATCCGGTATTAGCTCCGGTTTCCCGAAGTTATCCCAGTCTACAGGGCAGGTTGCCCACGTGTTACTCACCCGTCCGCCGCTAAATCAGAGGAGCAAGCTCCTCGTCATTCGCTCGACTTGCATGTATTAGGCACGCCGCCAGCGTTCGTCCTGAGCCAGGATCAAACTCTCCATAAAAGTAAAGTTTGAAAGCTCATTAGCTTTGCTAGCGTATCATCTATAAGATGATATCTATTTTTGCCCTTGTCACTAACAAGAGTTAGTGAACAAAGTTTATTGATTAACGTCTTGCTTGTTCAGTTTTCAAGGTTCATATGTTCGCTCGTTAGCGACTCACTCATTATATCACATCAACTTATCGTTGTCAAGAGTTTTTTAAAAACTTTTAAACTCTTATAATTAAGTTATCACCACTTGTTAGCGACTTAAATATTATATCAGCTTTGTTTTTAAACGTCAACAACTTTTTTAATTGTTTTCAAAGCTAGCTTACTAAATAAATTAGCAACTCAATTACTATATCACCATATCATTATTTGCACAAGTGTTTTTTGTTAAAAAATTAAAAAAAATAGTTAATCACTTGTGATTCATTTCTTACAGCTTGTCTACTATTGTATATAATTCTACGTTATTTTACAAACAAAACAATTAAACAACAAGAAACGACGTTCTCATAACTCTGAGAACGTCGTTTAAGGTCATCTATAGATTAATCACGCGTACGCATTAATGGGAATAATAAAACATCACGAATAGATTGAGAGTTTGTTAAAAGCATGATTAAACGGTCAATACCGATACCTAAACCACCAGTAGGAGCCATACCATATTCTAATGCTTCTAAGAAATCTTCATCCATTTCTTGCGCTTCATCATTACCTTGTTCTTTTTCAATCATTTGTGCTTCAAAACGTTCACGTTGGTCAATCGGATCATTTAATTCCGTGAATGCATTTGCATGTTCGCGGCGCACGATGAATAATTCAAAGCGATCAGTAAAACGTGGATCTTCAGGGTTTTTCTTAGCAAGTGGAGAGATTTCCACTGGGTGACCATATACAAATGTAGGTTGGACTAATGTTTCTTCTACTTTTTGTTCGAAGAATTCATTAATAATATGTCCTACTTCCATTGTATCTTTAATTCCAATATGGTGTTCTCGAGCTAAAGCTTGTGCTTCTTCTTTCGTCATTTCTTTCCAGAAATCTACGCCAGTAGCTTCTTTAACCGCATCTACCATGTGTAGACGTTTCCAGCCTTTTGAAAGATCAATTGTGTCTTCACCATACTGAACTTGAGTTGTACCAAGTACTTCTTGAGCCACATTACCAATTAAATCTTCAGTAAGATCCATGATGTCCTGGAAGTCAGCATATGCTTCGTATAGTTCAAGTAATGTAAATTCAGGGTTATGACGTGTAGATACTCCTTCGTTACGGAATACACGGCCGATTTCGTATACTTTTTCCAGTCCGCCTACGATTAGGCGTTTTAAGTATAGTTCAATTGCGATACGCATATACATAGTTGCATCTAATGCATTGTGATGTGTAACGAACGGACGAGCTGCTGCACCACCAGCAATTGAATTTAGCATTGGTGTTTCCACTTCTAAGAAGCCTTTACCATCCAAGAAAGTACGAATTGAACGGATGATTTGGCTACGTGTGATGAAAGTTTGTTTACTATCATTATTTGTAATCAAGTCAAGATAACGTTGACGATAACGTTGTTCAACGTCTTGTAAACCATGGAACTTTTCAGGTAGTGGACGTAATGACTTAGATAGGAAAGTGAATTCTAAAGCTTTAATAGTTAATTCACCAACATGAGTTTTGAAGATTGTACCTTTAATACCTACGATATCACCAAGATCAGCGTGTTTGAAAATATCATAAGCCTCTTCACCGATTGCATCTTTACGTACATAAATTTGAATTTGACCACCAAGGTCTTGGATGTTAGCAAATCCAACTTTACCTTTACTACGTTTTGTCATAATACGGCCTGCAATAACCACTTGTTCTAGGTTCTCGTTTTCATCTAAATCTTCTTTTGATAAATCTGCATATTGATCTTTTAATTCGTTTGATAAATGTGTGCGTTCAAAGCGTTGACCGAATGGGTCTAAACCTTTTTCTTTTATAGAATCCATTTTTTGGCGTCTTACTAAAAGTTGGTCATTTAATTCTTCTGCCACGATTTTCACTCCTTATAATTGTTCCGCTAAGCAGTCCATAATGTATTTATTGTACACAATTTTCACTAACGATTCACGTCTTTCTACTCATTTCCCCCTTTAAATCTAACATTATATGTGACAAAGAGGAAAAAAGTCGCCACTATTTTAGGGCGACTTTTGGTTTCCAGAAAGCTCTTTTAGCCAATTTGAATAGATTGAGAGCTTGAGTCACATTCTTCTATTTCATTGACAAGTTCATTTAAAATAGTACGTAATTCTAATGCTGTTTCAGCTTGGTTAATAAGCTTACGAGCCTTACCATTACCACGAACACCTTTTAAATACCAAGAAGCGTGTTTACGCATTTCACGTACAGCGATTACTTCACCTTTTAGCTGCATTAAGCGCTCGAAGTGTAGTAAGCAAACATCGATCTTTTCACGAATTGGTGGCTCCGGCATTAATTGACCTGATTTAAGGTATTCAACTGTGCGGTAAATCATCCAAGGATCGCCTAGTGCCGCACGTCCAATCATGACACCATCAGCACCAGTGTATTCAAGTAAACGTTTTGCATCTTCTGGTGTTTCAACATCACCGTTACCAATGAATGGAATATTAATATTCTCTTTAACTTCTTTTAGAATATCCCAGTTTGCTTGTCCTTCATACATTTGAAGGCGAGTACGGCCATGCATAGCAATAGCAGATGCCCCTGCACGTTCGGCAGCTTGTGCATTTTTTACTGCGAAGACATGATCTTCATCCCAACCGATACGCATTTTACAACTAACCGGTTTATCTACAGCATCTACTACTGCAGAAACCATTTCATAAATTTTATTCGGGTCTAATAACCATTTAGCCCCTGCTTCACATTTAATAATTTTATTGACTGGACAACCCATATTAATATCAATGATATCTGCTGTAGTATATTTGTCTACATATTGAGCCGCTTCTACTAATGTTTCTTTGTCTCCACCAAAAATTTGAAGTGAAAGTGGGTTTTCGCGTTCATCAATATAAAGCATATTCATCGTTTTGCTGTTGCGTTGAACGATTCCTTTATCCGAAATCATTTCTGCATATACTAGACCCGCTCCAAATTCTTTAACAGTTAGACGGAATGCTGAGTTACAAACTCCAGCCATAGGTGCAAGTACGACGCGGTTGTCCAAGATGATATCGCCAATTTTAAACGGTTTCCCTTGTGTTTCAGCCACCGTTTTTCCTCCTTTTGATCAGTGAGTATCAAGCTTCACCTTTTAATTCATTTATATTTATTTCAAGATTATTTCCTATAATTTGTAGCTCTTCGTCATTTACCTAACGTTCTCCCCGTTCGATTTTCCCCAAAATCGATAGTGATATGCCTGTTTTTTTAGCGAATTCGGCTTGCTTAATTCTTTTTAGCTTTCTGAATGCACGAATTCTGAAACCCCAGCGACTGTTTTCCATTGTCTAACGCCCTCTTTTCCAACTTGTGCAAGCATTGTTAGTAATGCCTCATTAGTCAGAGGGTGCTTAAGCTCTGGAGCAATTTCTACTAAAGGTACGAGAACAAATGCACGTTCATGCATACGAGCATGAGGTACGATTAACGTCTCTGTTTCAATATTGTCATTATTATAGAGCAAAATGTCAAGGTCTATCGTTCTTGGACCCCAGCGAACAATACGTATCCTTTTTAATTCTTGCTCTATTCCTTGGCATACTTCAAGCATTTTTTGAGCTGTTAATGTAGTATTTAAAAGTACAACCATGTTCAAAAATACATCTTGATCTGTAAAGCCAACTGGATCTGTTTCGTAGATAGAAGAGAGTTTAATAACCTCAACAGCCTCATGTCGTTGCAATAGTTCTACCGCATGACGTAAGGTCTCTTCTTTATCTCCCATATTAGATCCTAACGAGATATAGACTTCATTCATGCGAACGCTCCTCTAGTAATTTCTACAGAGACTTCTCTGTAATGACCTGGAATTGGTGGATCTGGTTTAATAACTTCTACACGGATTCCTTTCACAGCATTTGGATAGGTTTCACACACTACTGCTGCAATTTTTTCCGCAACAGCTTCGATTAATTTATAAGGTTTTCCTTCTACAACTTCTTTGCAAAGATCATATACTTCAGCATAGCTAACTGTATTGTCTAATTCATCGGTTTCACCTGCATACTGTAAATCCGTCGCAATCGCTAATGTGACGCGAAAGCGTTGGCCGAGTTTTGTTTCCTCTCGCAATACACCGTGATAACCGTAGAATTCCATATCTTTTATATGAATGTAATCCATTATGGACCTCCTAGTGATGGGCTTAATAGTATTTGATGCTTAATCATTTGGCTTTGCAAAACGAAATGCATCAAACGAGTACTTTCAGCTTTTATTTCAATGCATCCATCATTTTCATCATTCTCGTAATTGGTTTTACATCATGTACACGCACCATATGACAGCCCTTGTCTACACCATAACAACAAGTTGCTCCAGTACCTTCCATACGTTCATCTACAGGAAGATCAAGAACTGTTCCTATCATACGTTTACGAGATGTTGCCAGTAATACAGGATATCCCATATCCACAAGTTGCGGTAAAGCTTTCATCATTTCAATATTTTGCTCATGTGATTTTGCAAATCCGATACCAGGATCTAACCAAATGTATTCGTCTTTTACACCGGCTTTATGTGCTATATCAATACTCTTTTCTAAATCTGCTTTGGCATCTGCCCAGAAATCTTCCCCATAATCTTCGTTTGTGCGATTATGCATTAAAATGATAGGCACTTTAAGTTCCGCAGCTACTTTAGCAATTTCAGGATCATATTGTGCTCCCCAAACATCGTTAATAATATGCGCTCCTGCTTTAATAGCAGCACGTGCCACCTCTGATTTAAACGTATCAACTGAGATTAATACACCATCCACCTCTGAGCGAATAGCTTTTATTGCCGGAATAATACGAGAAAGTTCTTCCTCTGCAGAGATAGGTGTATGGCCCGGCCGAGTAGATTCACCGCCGATATCAATGATTTTCGCACCATCAGCAACCATTTCTTTTGCGTGCTTCACCGCATTTTCAACAGAGTTAAACTTTCCACCATCTGAAAATGAGTCTGGTGTAACGTTTAAAATCCCCATAACAAATGTTTCATTCGCAAAATCTAGCTCATTACCATCAATGGTTACTACTCTATATTTATCTAAATTCATTCGTCTACTCCTTCTCGATTGATGCAATATACATTTTGTGTAAGTTACGATAGATTACCCCTTCATTACCTAAGTAACATTTTTCACCCAACCCTCGAATCGGAATCAATTCTTGAATCGATGTAGTTATAAAACATTCGTCTGCGTATTCCAAATCTTGTGGAGTATACTTTCCCTCATGTATATCGAGGCCTGCTTCATTTGCCAGATTTAATACATGTTGTCGTGTAATACCTGGTAAAATTCCTGTAGAAAGAGCTGGCGTATATAACTCATTTGCTATTACCCAGAAAATATTCGATGTAATACCTTCAGCAACATAGCCCTCTGAATTGATAAAGAATCCCTCTAGATTTTTCAATGAAGGTAATTCAAGACGAGCGCGTACATTGTTTGCATAATGATGGGACTTATAGCGAATTTCTTGCTCGGGTGAATTACGTACAGTATTTAGCCATACAGCATTCTTCTCTTGTCCTCTTAAAACCGATGGCAATTCCTTACGAAAAATAATGACATTTGGGTTTGGATAATGTGTATTTCCCAATCCAATACCACCTTCACCCGCTGAAATGTTTAACCGAAAATAGCCATCCGTTTGTCCATTTCTTTTATTTAGTTCTATTATAACATCCCTCAATTTTTCGAAAGTGTACGGCATCGTAATCCGGTATTCTTCTAAAGCCCTCTGTATACGTGCGCAATGCTCTTCCCATAGAAAAGGCTTATCACTATATGTACGAAATGTCTCGAAAAAGCCCAATCCATATAGGTAGCCATGATCAATTGGAGAAACGGAAAGTTCCGTACTCTCAACATACTCCCCATTCATCCAACAAATCATCGCACTCTCTCCTTACAATACGTATCGATAAAGTTTTTTAAAAGCTGTTTACCGTCTTCCGTCATAATTGACTCAGGGTGGAATTGTACGCCTTCAACCGCAAGTTCCTTGTGGCGAATACCCATAATTTCCCCTTCTTCTGTCCAAGAGGTGATCTCTAGACACCCTGGTAGCGTTTCTTTTTCAACTATTAATGAATGATATCTTGTTGCAACATAAGGGTTAGACAACCCTTTATTCACACCTTTATCGTCGTGATGTATTGGTGATGTTTTACCATGCATTAAACGTTTTGCACGAATAACTTTTCCTCCAAACGCTTGTGCAATCGCTTGATGTCCTAAACACACGCCTAAAATCGGAATTTTGCCTGCAAAGTAATTAATAACATCAAGGCTGATTCCAGCTTCATTTGGACTACAAGGACCAGGTGAAACGACAATTATTTCTGGATGTAACAATTCAATTTCTTTAATTGTAATTACATCATTACGCTTTACGAGTAATTGCTCGCCCAGCTCACCAAAATATTGCACTAAGTTGAATGTAAATGAATCATAATTGTCAATCATTAAAATCATAGTGCGTTTACTCCTTCTGCCATTGTTTTAGCCTGCCATAATGCTTTTGCTTTATTGAGCGATTCAATGTACTCACGTTCAGGTACTGAATCAATTACCACTCCTGCCCCAGCTTGAATATAAGCTACTCCATTCTTGATAAAGGCAGTACGAATAACAATATTAAGCTCGATATCCCCATTAAAACCAATCCAACCAATTGAACCTGTATACAGTCCACGGCGAACGGGTTCTAATTCCTCAATTATTTCCATTGTGCGGATTTTCGGAGCCCCCGTTATAGTTCCTCCAGGAAAAACAGCACGAATTATATCGGTATTACTTTGCCCCTTAGCCACTTTACCACGTACATTGGACACGATATGCATAACATGTGAGTACTTTTCAATAACCATAAATTCATCAACATGGACCGTACCATATTCAGAGACACGCCCTAAGTCATTACGCTCAAGATCTACAAGCATGACATGTTCTGCACGTTCCTTTTCATGATTTATCAATTCGTTAGCAAGTGCTAAATCTTCAGCATCATCTTTACCACGTGGTCGCGTTCCTGCAATTGGACGAGTTGATAAATCTTCGCCATATTTCTGAATTAATAACTCTGGCGACCCTGAAACAACAGCGAAATCTGGTGAAGCGATATACGCCATATAAGGAGAAGGGTTAAATTTACGAAGCGCTTCGTACATTATCAATGGTTCTACATCAAGTTTTTTTGCCTGGCGAACAGATAAGTTCACTTGGAACACATCACCTTGTGCAATATAATGTTGAATTTGCTCAACAGCATCTTTAAACTGCTCGCTTGTCATTGAAACTATGCGAGAGTCATCGTTCTTTACTGTTTGAGCAGTTGTGTCATCAAAATAACTTCTCGAACGCTCAGTTTGCCAACTGTTTGCTAGTTCCTCGACATCTACATCGCTTGTAGATAACTTCATTACTGTTGCCTTTTCATTTTCAACATCCAGTACTGTCCAACAGTCCATTATATAAAAATAAATATCCGGTACATGAAGATCATCCTCAGCAATATTCGGAATGACTTCAATTTGCCGTACATAATCGTAAGTGATAAATCCAATCGCTCCTCCATAAAATGAATCACTTGGAGCATTAATTTTATATTGTAAAAGTAATTTTTCAATTAAATGGAGTGGTTCGCCTATATGTTGTTCACACTTACCATCTCGCCAGTCTATTTGTAATCCATTTCCTATCGATTGTACGACTGCAAGTGGATTCCAAGCAGCAATGGTTTTAGTACCACCTCTACCACTTTCTAAAAATACACTATGTGTTTCGTTTTCTATTTGCTTTTTATAGCTATTAAAAAAAACATCTTTTTGCATCGAAAAAGGTTCGGACTTTACCAGTTGAATTTTCAATTGAAAACCTCCGTGTTATATATGTCTTTCTAAATCTGCTTTCAGTATAACAACACCTATGTATTTAGCAAAATAATAATAAAAAAAGAGCACCTAATTATTAGGCACTCTTCTGATCCTATAGATTCATTAAGATTAGTCTTCATAACGATATAACGGTGTACTTAAGTAACGTTCACCATTATCAGGAAGAATAGCTAGAATATTTTTACCTTTACCAAGGCGTTTTGCAGTTTCAATTGCTGCATACATTGCTGCACCTGCAGAAATACCACCAAGAATACCTTCTTCTCTTGCTACTTTGCGAGAAGTTTCGAAAGCATCATCGTTTTCAACTGGCAAAATAGAAGTGATTACTTCTGCATTTAAAACTTCCGGTACGAAGCCAGCGCCAATACCTTGGATTTTATGAGGTCCTGGTTTACCACCGGATAGAACTGGAGAATCTTTTGGTTCAACTGCAATAATTTCGATTTCTGGGAATTTAGCTTTTAATACTTCACCAGAGCCAGTAATTGTACCACCTGTGCCAACACCTGAGATAAATGCATCTAGTGTAAGACCTGCTTCTTCAAATGCAGAAACGATTTCTGGACCAGTTGTTTCGCGGTGAATCACTGCGTTTACAGGGTTTTCAAATTGTTGCGGTAAGAACCAACCGTTTTCTTTTGAAAGTTCTTCAGCTTTTGCAATAGCGCCTTTCATACCTTCTGCCCCAGGAGTAAGAATTAATTCTGCACCATAAGCACGAAGTAAATTACGACGTTCCATACTCATTGTATCAGGCATTACGATTACCGCTTTGTAACCTTTTGCAGCTGCTACCATTGCAAGGCCAATACCTGTGTTTCCACTTGTTGGTTCAATTAATGTGCTACCTTCTTTTAATAAGCCATCTTTTTCTGCTTTATTAATCATAGCATATGCTAAACGATCCTTTACACTACTACCCGGGTTATAGTATTCAACTTTCACATAGACATCTGCATCATTAGGACCAGTTACATTATTCAACTTCACAATCGGTGTATTTCCGATTAAATCTACCACTGAATTAACTAATTTACTCATATCCTAAACCACTCCTAATCCCTAGTATTTTAATAGGTTTTGTTAATTTGATTTTACAACTATTAGGAATAGTTTGTCAATAAAAACAGCCCACATTTTAAAATCATGTAAGCTGTTTTTGTCTATTTATTTACATTAGACATTGAACTAGTTTTTTTGCTCGTGAATTTCTTCGATAAAGCCTTCTAATTCTTCATTAGAGTAATGATATTTCTCTTCGCAGAAGTGACAATGGGCTTCTGCCATACCCTCTTCATCAATTATATCTCGGATTTCTTTTTCACCAAGGCTAAGGATTGCTGCACCAAAGCGTTCTTTAGAACATGTACATTGGAATTTAACAGGCATTGTATCTAAAATTTGAACATTTCCTTCACCAAGAACAGCTTCTAAAATTTCTTCTGGTGTGTATCCTTTTTGAATCATTTTTGAGACCGGTTCAATAGTTGATAAATGTTCTTCAATTTCTGTAATTGTTTCATCATCCACACCCGGCAATACTTGAATAACAAATCCACCTGCTGCAAGAATCGTGTTATCTGTGTTGACTAATACACCTAGTCCAACAGACGATGGCACTTGTTCAGATTTCGCAAAGTAATAAGTGAAGTCTTCTGCAATTTCACCAGAAACAATAGGTACTTGTCCTGTAAAGTGATCACGCATACCAAGGTCTTTCACAACTGTCAAAGATCCTTCAGTTCCAACCGCACGTCGAACATCTAATTTTCCTTGAGCATTTAAATCAAAGTGTACTTGTGGATGCGTTGCATAACCTCGAACCTCACCTTTTGCATTTGCGCCTACAAGCATAGGACCGATTGGACCGTTACCATCTACTTTAACAGTGATTGAATCATTACCTTTTAACATAGCACCCATCATTACAGATGCAGTCATCGTACGTCCAAGTGCTGCAGAAGCTGTCGGCCATGTGTTATGACGACGTTGTGCTTCCGCTACAGTATCTGTTGTACATACTGCGAATGCTCGAACACTACCATTAAATCCAAGTCCTCTTACTAAATAATCAGCCATTATTTTTCCTCTTTTCCTAATGATTTCTTTTATAAATTAAATGTAATCCTTTTAAAGTTAAAAATGGGTCAACAATATCGATTATCTTTGACTCTTTTGCAATCATATTTGCCAAACCGCCTGTCGCAACAACTAGTGGATCTTCTTTACTTTGTTCACGCATACGCTGTACAATTCCTTCTACTTGTCCGACATAGCCATAAACGATACCCGCTTGCATTGATGATACCGTATTTTTGCCAATAACACTTTGGGGTCTCGTAATTTCAACTCTCGGCAGTTTAGAAGCTTTCGTAAAAAGTGCCTCCATTGAGATTGAAATTCCTGGAGCAATTGCCCCTCCCATATAATTGCTGTTTTCATCGATATAGCAATAGGTTGTTGCTGTCCCAAAATCAACAACAATAAGTGGCGTTCCATATTCATGAATTGCCGCAACCGCATTTACAATTCGATCAGCTCCAATTTCTCTTGGGTTTTCACACTTAATATTGAGCCCTGTTTTTACTCCTGGCCCAACTACTGCAGGTTCAATTGAAAAGTATTTTCGACACATTGTTTCTAATGAAAACATGATTGGTGGCACTACTGAAGAAATTATAATACCACGCACATCCTCAAAAGATAAAGCCACATGCATAAACAGTGTTTTGATTTGCATAGCATACTCATCCTCTGTTTTTTGAGGGTCTGTTTTCAAACGCCAATGATGCTCAAGCCGATCGGCATTATATACCCCTATTGAAATATTCGTATTTCCTACATCCATCACTAAAATCATGAAATATATCCTCACTTATATGCAATTTCTCCATGAATCATAACATATATGCATGAATAAAAAAAAGCTGACCACCTTACACAATGTGAGGGGCCAGACTTTTGTTTTGTATTTATTTGCGTTCTTCTTGAATGCCACCGTTTCGTTGTTCACCATCAGAATCATTAGGTAGATCGCTAACTGTTGGATCAGTAGTGCCTAATACATCTACTTTTGTTTCTTGAACAATATTGGCATCAGTAGATTCAGTCACTTCAGCATCGGTTTCATTTCCTGCTTTATGATTCTTTTTCTCATAAGCACGTTCAGGAAGTTTACCGTATTTCTCTAAGTGTTCGATTTGTTCAGCATCTAATGTTTCAACTTCAAGTAAAGTTGTTGCAATTAGATCTAGAAGATCGCGACGTTCTGTCAAAATTTTTCTTGTACGGTCGTATTGTTCTCTAACCATTTGTTGCATTTCTTGGTCAATTTCATAAGCGATTCGATCTGAGTAATTTTGTTCAGAGTTCAAATCACGTCCTAAGAATACATTGCCACCTTGGCTAGAGCCAAATTGCAATTGTCCAAGTTTGTCACTCATACCATATTCGGTAACCATTGAGCGAACAATACTTGTAACACGTTGGAAGTCATTATGAGCACCTGTTGAAACTTCACCAAAGACGATATCTTCAGCTACACGTCCACCAAGTAAACCTGATACTTTATCAAGAAGTTCAGGTTTTGTCATAAAGTAACGATCTTCTTTTGGAAGCATAACAGCGTAACCGCCAGCTTGACCACGGGGAACAATTGTTACTTTATGCACTTTTTCAGCTTCATCTAGTGTTAAACCAACCACTACGTGGCCAGCTTCATGGAATGCAACGATATTACGTTCTTTTTGTGAAATGACTCGACTTGTTTTCGCAACACCTGCAATTACGCGGTCTGTTGCTTCATCAATATCGCCCATATCAATTTTCTTCTTATTTTCACGAGCTGCAACGAGCGCTGCTTCGTTTAATAAGTTTTCTAAATCTGCACCAGAGAATCCCGGTGTACGTTGAGCAATTGCTTTTAAGTCTACTGTTTCATCTAATGGTTTTTTACGAGCATGCACTTTAAGTACAGCTTCACGGCCTTTTACATCTGGACGACCTACAGTAATTTGTCTGTCAAAACGACCTGGACGTAATAATGCAGGGTCTAATATGTCTGGGCGGTTAGTTGCAGCGATGATAATAATACCTTCGTTTGCACCGAAACCATCCATTTCAACAAGTAATTGGTTTAATGTTTGTTCACGTTCATCATGACCGCCACCTAAGCCTGCACCACGTTGACGACCAACTGCATCGATTTCATCGATGAAGATGATACATGGAGCATTTTTCTTAGCGTTTTCGAATAAGTCACGAACACGAGAAGCACCAACACCGACGAACATTTCAACAAAATCAGAACCACTGATTGAGAAGAATGGTACGCCAGCTTCACCAGCTACTGCTCTTGCCAATAAAGTTTTACCTGTACCTGGAGGTCCTACTAATAGGATCCCTTTTGGAATACGAGCACCGATTTCAGAAAATTTCGTATGGTCTTTTAAGAATTCTACAACCTCTACAAGTTCTTGCTTTTCTTCATCGGCACCAGCTACATCTGTAAAACGAACTTTTTTCTTTTGATCGTCATACAGCTTCGCTTTACTTTTACCAAAGCTCATCATACGATTACCGCCGCCTTGAGCCTGATTCAACAAGAAGAAGAACAGGATGAAGATGACGATAAATGGAATAATCCCAGTAAAGAATTGAATCCACCCACTCGTTTCTGGAGCTTTTAAGAAGTTGATTTTCGAATTGCCTTTAGCAGCAGCAGTAATCTTATTCATCAACTCTTGGTCATCACGAGGAATATTAGTAACGAATGATTCGCCCTTTTTATATCCCTCCATCTTACCTTTTACGACATAGACTAACTGATCTGGTTGAATCACAGCCTCAGTTACTTTGCCATTTTCTAATGCAGTAATGAACTCGTGATATTGTATCTCTTTCGTAGGTTGGTTCGCATTATTAAACGTCCCAAAGATCCCGATAATCACGAGGAAAATTAATAAATAAAATATGGTGTATCGAAATATTCGATTCATCCCCAGCCTCCTCACAAGATAAACAGAAAAACTATAGTAAATCTTAACATATGAACTTTTGGTCGTACAATGAAAAGCCTTTTATTCAAGATGTTTCCTTATAAAATTGTCTAAATTTAAACATTACTCTTAGAATGAGTATACTGCCGGTTTCAGAACACCAATATATGGTAAGTTACGATATTTCTCTGCGTAGTCTAAACCATAACCTACTACAAAAGCATCTGGAACTTCAAAACCTACATAATCTGCTTGTAGGTCCACTTTACGACCAGATGGTTTGTCTAATAATGTAACAATTTTAATAGACTTCGCTTTACGATATTTAAATAGATCTACAAGATAGCTTAAAGTTAAGCCACTATCAATGATATCTTCAATGATAATGATGTCGCGACCTTCTACGCTTGTATTTAAGTCTTTAACTATTTTCACCTCTCCAGATGAAACAGTCGCATTACCATAGCTTGTTACATCCATAAAATCGATTTCAACATAAGCATCGATTCGTTTCATCAGATCAGCCATAAATGGCATTGCACCTTTAAGTACACCAATCAATAACGGAAATTTATCTTGGTATTCTAAAGTTAGAGATTCCCCAAGCTCTTTAATCTTATTTTGTAACTCTTCCTCTGAAATTAATACATTTTCAATGTCTTTCTGAAGCATATTTAGTTCCTCCTTGATTGTATATAGACACTACAAAGTTTGTTGATCGACAATAAATATTATATCATCTGTCAATCGTTTGCTATTAGAAAAATAGCTACTTACACGGAGCCCTGGGACGGCTATGACCTCATTATCATTTGTTACAATAATTGGCCAATCTTCTCTAAGCGCCAATGGAACTTTATCGTCGATAAAAAGACGAGAAATTCGCTTTTGTACATTTGCTCCAAGCAATTGTATGCGATCTCCATCCATTCTGCCACGAATATGTAGTGGTTGAGCAAAACTTGTTGCGTTTACAAAATAGCTTTTAGCTTGAGATGTTGTATCTTGTGGAATATCACCATCTACTCTTCCTATATAAATACGTAAATTATTCGATAAATTCGTCCAATGTTCAAATTTTATTATTGTAGATACTAGCTTTGACGAATTTACTTCTGTTTTTATAAGGATTAATTCATCATATTGACGAATCGCTTTAGCTCCTTTTGGTAAATCAATTGTTGCATTACCATCTGTTGTTTGTGTCAGTTTTAAAATGGAATTCCAAAGGGTGTAACTTTGTATAATGATTGTATCTTTATAAAGATATTTTAATAGTAGTAGAATGATTCTTCTTTGTAAAGCAAGTGGTTTATGTTGAAATGCTTTTATATTAATTTTCCACAAATCACGTTGTTTTTCAACTAAAACATCCTCTAATGCTTTTTCAGCTAATGATTGTAATAACTCCTCATCAGCTTGTACTTTTTCTGTATAATGCATCACTGCTTCTGCTACTTTTGGGTTTTCATCTCTCAAAAGTGGAACAACATGGTGTCTCATACGATTTCGTGTATAGGAATCCTTTTGATTTGAGTAATCCTCTCTATAGCCCTGGTCGTAGGCTTGCAGATATTCTAGAACATCTGCTCTAGTTATAGATAGAAATGGTCGAATCAATTCACCATTTGCAAACGGACGGCGACGTTTGATGCCTTGTATTCCAATATCATGCGATCCACGAACTAAATTCATTAAAACACTTTCAATTTGATCGTCAGCATGATGTGCAACGACTAATTTCGCACTGTTAGATTCTACCATTATCTGTTCGAAGTAAGCATATCGCTCTCTTCGACAAACAGCCTGCATATTACCACGTTCCGCTTCTAAAATAGAGGGGATCGAAATATCAATGGCATACACCGGAATATTGCGTTCCTTGCAGAATGATTCCACATAACGTCGATCCCCAGCAGCATCTTCCCCACGTAGCATATGATTAACATGTACAGCAGCAACTGAAACACCCAAGTGCTGCTGTTCTCGATGTAAATAATGCAGCAAAGCCATTGAATCCGCTCCAGCAGAACAAGCTACAAGAAGACGATCTCCAGCACGACACAGCTCATATTGTTGTATATATGCATACACTTTTTGTTCGAGTTTAGTCATCTTCTCACCTCAACACTATTTTACCATTCTTTCCTGGGAAATCTCTTTAAAAGTAGGCTTAAATAATGACCAATCTACTGTTTTATGTTGGATTTCGACACATACGATTGTACAGTCATCAATCGGCTGGTCATCATTACGGAAAGTATTCAAGATTTGCGGGCAGATCTCCTGTATCGGGAGGCTTCTATGCTGTAGTAAACTATTGCGAAGTAGCTTTTCTTGTTGATCCCATGGCATATCCTCAAAGAATAGACCATCTGTACACATGAAAATAATATCCCCTGCCTTCAAACTTCTTTGTTCGGCATCTACCGAAAATGAAGTGAATAATCCGAATGGTTCACTGGCACTTTCAACTCTTGTCACTTCTCTTCCTCTCACTAAATATGTTGCCATACTTCCAGCCTTCCATGACCATAGTTTGCCGTGTTGCAAATCAATTAAAGCAAAGTCCATCGTTGCGTACATTTCTTCCTCTTGCTTTAGTGACATAACATAATGCAATGTATGCATTGCTGTTTCGGGAGACATTTGATGATGCAAACATTCACGCATAAGACGAATGAGTTTCCTACTTTCTTTATGCGCTCGTTTATTATGTCCCATTCCATCGGATAACATAATTGCTGTTAATCCTGGATTAAGAGAAAATACAGCATGCGAATCTCCTGAATACATCGTATTATTCTTTGAAATGGATAATACATCATATTGCATTGTAAATCGTATAGCAGATCGGAAGGTGATTTGCAGATGTGCGTATGGCTTTGTTTTCTTTACTGTTTGATGAATTTCAAAAGGCTCTTTAAAGACTTCCTGCAAAGCTGGAAGAATTAATCTTTCTGCAACCATTTGGTCTGTTTCCCATTGCGTTTTCTTATATGGTATGCAACATACTATTTTTCTATTGCCGGGGTCATTGGTTAAAATATCAATTTGGAAAAACTCAATACCAATTTCTTCAAAACGATTTGCTAATTGGTCTTCCTGTTGTTGAAATGAAATCGTATCATTCGTCATATCCTTCATAACACTATCAATATGTGTAGACATATCCTTTAACTGTAATGCAATCATTTTCTTACCGTGTTGGAACTGGCCACTTAGTTGCTGTTTAGAAACAAATTCAGCTAAAGCATTTAAAAACAATGCAGAGCGAACACATTTATAACGGATTTTATCATCATATTGTAACTTCGAAGTATTATGGCCGGCTGCTTGTGCCATTAACCATTGTTGCATTAGTGGCTCCATTTCATTTTTATCAGCTCCCCAACATCTTTCAAATTGATAACAACTTTCACACGGTGACAACGGCCTTGCTTCTACATCATCTGTTGGCTGTTTTTCACTCACACCAAAACGATCATTGACAAGTTCCTTCATAAAAATAACAAAGTCATTAAAATTGGTTAATTTCACCGTCACTTTTTCTGTAAGCCACCTCTGCCTTTCTAATAATACTTCTTCATGATTCGGATATAATTGACGTTGCCAATACATTAACCAAGTTTTAGGCACAGTAAGAAATAGAAGAGTAGCAACCCCTAAGGCCAAAAAGTAGGTTTTATCAATTGGCAATGTAGCATCATAAAGTGAAAAAAATGCAGTTGCAATACTACTACCTAACACAATTCCAAAACGTCCTAACTTTTTACAAACACCTGCGCATAATCCTGTTAACGCATAAGCAGCAATCATTCCACTAAAGGATAAATGAGACAAACTAATGATTGTCCCCATCAAAACAGCAATGGCGGTAGATAGCGTTGCACCTCCTACATACGCAGATCCTAATATTATGAACTGTAACGCTATATAAGTAGGTGACAACACATTCCAAACGACGTTATTCGTTGCGGTTAACATTGTCGCCAAAACAATTAAAGCTGCTCCCATTCTTTCTAAAGACCATGAAGCTGTCCATAAAGCTGGCATCGGTAAAAACAACTGCATTAAAAATAAAGTCATAAATATAGATAATATACTTTCATAACCAACATATAATAGAATCAACGTTGGAGGTTCTCCATGATAAGAAATCATTTGCCATCCAATTTGCGTTAAAAATACTGACACGCCTACTAATATTGCAATTGGCCATTTACGAATAAAAGTTTTCATAAAGAGACTAAAGAGAAGCAATTCAATTAGATGAATGGTCAATTCGCCAAAGCCTAATGTAAAACTTCCGATAACTCCACCAATGAGAGCCCATATAAAATAATCTCGATGATTGATAAATACGATGGCCATTGTTGGTAAAAAGAATGGAACAATCGCTTCAAAAAGTACGGCCTTTGATAAGAAAAAAGCAGCGAAACATAATGTCACAGCAAAGATTACAGGATATTGTTGTTTCAAACTCAAAGATACTTTTGGGATTGATAGTTTGTTTGGTTGTATGAATGCTTTTCTCATAGTAACAAAACCTCCATTATACATTTCTGATAGTATAACTGGAAAGTTGTGTAAAGTTTGTCTGTTTGTGAAGGGTTTAATAAAAATCGTTCGACGATAAATCACATAGACCATAAATTTTTAACAAAAATCGCTTGACACCTTATAATATTCTCTTGTATTATGTATTATGTTGTTCACGAAGGCGGCGTAGCTCAGCTGGCTAGAGCGTACGGTTCATACCCGTGAGGTCGGGGGTTCGATCCCCTCTGCCGCCATATCTTTTATAGTAGTAGGCCAATTGTTTGGGTCACTTATATTCGGCCCCTTGGTCAAGCGGTTAAGACACCGCCCTTTCACGGCGGTAACACGAGTTCGAATCTCGTAGGGGTCATCAAAAAAGAAGCTCTCCATTAGGAGAGCTTCTTTTTATTTGTCGATATTTTGAAAATGAACTCCAATACAGACTTCTTGCGACTAGCTAGCGATGAAGGGTCATCAAAGCCTTTCTATATAAAATCCCCATAAAGAAAAAGGTTGTCATATAAGTGTTATTCTACACTTATATGACAACCCCTCAACTATTAATAAAACACTTTTTCTACGATTAAAATAGCCAGCAAGTTATCCTCTTCTTGCGCCACGGCCACCACGTTTAGAATCTTGTGCACGCTTTAATGTTGTAAGGCGATCTTCACTATCCTTTAAGAATTTTGCCATTTTTTGTTCAAAGTTTTCTTTTGGTTGACGATTGTCGCCACGATCATTTGAACGATGGTTGTTGTGGCGTGAACGTTGAGGACGTTCTGGTCGTTCTGCTTGAGGTTTTGCTTTACGGATTGATAAACCAATTTTACCGTCAGCTTCCACATTCATAACCTTTACTTCAACCATGTCTCCTACTTTCAAATGTTCATTAATATCTTTAACATAGTTGTCAGCAACCTCGCTAATATGAACAAGACCTGTTGAGCCATTTGGCAGCTCCACGAATGCTCCAAAATTTGTGATACCTGTTACTTTACCTTGTACCTTGCTGCCTACTTCAATTGACATAAAAAAAATGCTCCTCCTTAAAATTTAAGCGACTTATAAGTCTAATAATCAATTTGTAAAACTTGAGTGATTCTTACCTTTATTATAGCCAACAAAAAAAGAGTGTCAATAAGACTACTCTTTTGAATCTGTTTTTTTCTTATCTTTTCCGGAAGTTTTTGGAATTGAAAAAATAATTTCCCCATCCTCAGATAAGAATAAATCCTTACGTGCAAGCTTAGCGATGTAGTCATCATCTTTTAATTTAGCAATTTGGATATTCAAATCTTCTTTGTTTTCTTTTTGTTTTGCTAAATCATGTTGAAGCTCAACTTTTTGCTGTTCCTTTTCCGCTAATGTATGCTTTTGTTTAATCAACATGAATACAAGGGAACCTGCAATTAGAACAAATACTAGTGTCATACATGTTAGGCGACGATATAAGCCTATCTTACGATTTCGGTTTACCTGTTTTCTGTGTGTTTCAGTTTTTGTGTAATCTGTAGGCATTGGAGTAGTTTTTTCATATTGTCGTTTAGTTGTTATTGGCATGCGGGTACCCTCCCTTGAGTAGATTTTTTACGATTAGAAACATTTACATATCAAACCTATTATACCTAACTTTTTCCTATTTTTTAAGAGCCAACTTTTTGACTTTTTTTGTAACAATTAAAATAGGATACGTAATAATTCTGTAAATAGAAAAAAGTAGTCGAATGATTTGTCGTATAAGACTCACAAACAGATGTAATATAAACCATATAGGCCGTATTACCAAAGTATCTACAAGTCTTCCTATAAAACGGAAGAACCTTTGCAAAAACAATTGGTAAAGGCAAAATCCTAACAATTGAGAGAGAAAGTCAACAAAATGCCATTCTCCATCTCTTACAATCATTAATATTAAAAATGTGCTAATTCCTAATAGAATCCATGTAGATAACTCAAATATGATGTAGCCTTTTCGCCGTAAAGATTTCGGTGGCGCATAATGACTTAATGTTCGTACCAAATCAATACAAGCAGCTCCTATAACACCACTAGCAATTAGTAATGTTATACTAAGGAATTGTTCAGAAACTGTCATCCAAATAATTTATGCAAGATACCACGGGATAGTCCACTTTCCTCTTCATCATATTGAAGGTTTTTCACTGTACCTTCTAACGTGAGCAACCCTTTATCTACATCTAAATGTACAATTCTTAAATCTTCTCCACGAATCTGTAAATGCCCTTGAGAGGTGAGTACAAAAAACTCCTCTTGATCAAAGCGTTCAATTGATTTTACAGATGTAACATCCATTCTTTTACGATTTCGTACCGTTAGTAAATGATCTCCTGTTGGAATTGTATATGTCGCATTATCTTGTTGAAATGTCATTTTCTTTCCCCCTCCTTGTCCTGTCTATTAACTATATGCTTGGACATTCCTTAATATGAGAGAAAAAATAAAATCACTATCAATAATTTTGATAGTGATTTTATAATCAGAAGAAAGATGTTTCAATTTTATCTATCACATATGTTTTTTCTATTGCATAATATCGCTCGATAGAAATATCATTAATCTTCATCATCAATAAATTGGGGCTCAACTCTATCTAGTTTTTCTTCTTTTAAGATTGTAAACATTTTAGCAGCGTCTTCTTTACGAACTATTTCTTTTAATTCTTCAACACGTACAGTTACTATTTTTTGACCAAAGCGAATTGCTAGCTCATCGCCTACTTTAACTGGACTGCTTGCTTTTACCACTTTTCCATTGATTGCAATACGCCCTTGGTCTGCCACTTCCTTTGCTAAAGTACGGCGTTTTATCAATCGAGAAATTTTCAAAAATTTATCTAATCTCATATGGGTAACCTCTTTTCCTATTGTTTAGCTTCTTGCCAAAATTGATCTAATTCTTCAAATGAATAGTCTTTAAAATCTTTGCCATCTGCCTTTACTTTTTGTTCAACGTAGCCAAATCTCTTAGCAAATTTATCATTTGCGTGAAGCATTGCATCTTCTGCTGATATTTTATAGACACGAGCTAAATTTACAAGTGTAAATAACAAGTCTCCAAATTCATCAAGTCTTGTTTCTGGTGTACCACTCTCTATTTCTTGGCGGAATTCTTGCCATTCTTCTGAAACCTTATCCCAAACACCTTCAATAGTTGGCCAGTCAAAACCTACTTTTGCCGCTCTACGTTGATAATTGTAAGAAGTTTGTAGTGAAGAAGTAGCACGATATTCGCCTTTTAATAGTGGTTCAACGCTATCATTTTGATGTTCTTTTTTCTTAATTTTTTCCCAATTATCATTAACATCCTCCACACTATTTACCTTTACATCACCAAAAACATGTGGGTGGCGGCGAATCATTTTTCCTGCGATCCCCTCAAGAATATCTTCCATATTCCAGTAACCTGAGTCTTCTGCAATTTGAGCTTGTAAAAATACTTGCAACAGTACATCGCCAAGTTCTTCAATCATATGTTCATCATCTTGTTCATCAATTGCTTGCAAGAATTCATGAACTTCTTCCAACATGTAACGTTTTAAACTTTCATGTGTTTGTGCACGATCCCATGGACATCCTCCTGGGCTACGCAAAGTAGAAATAATATCGCGGAATGTTGACCATTCACGTAGAGCAGCTTTTTTATCTTTAACAGGCGGAACATACACCGTTGTTAAATTATTAATTTCTGCAACATGATCTAATTCATGTAGTGGTACAGTACGGATGAATTCATCTTTTGAGCCCGCTGCTGTCGCGATTGTCACTGGATAGTCTGGGTGGTATTTTTCTAATAGTGTGAGTTTCACTTCAGAAGCACTAAATTGATCATATACTTGTGCGATTAATAGATGTTTATACATATTCACTTCATGGATCGAGAACGTGGTACCATTGACCAGTTCAAAACCATCGATTGGGTCAATTCGAAGAGCGCCAAAAATAGCATCTAAGAAACTTTGACCACCTTCAATTTTGAGCTGAACCTTCCCTTCCTTTTCTGCTTGAATAAGCAGTTGAACTGTCATTTCAGCCATTAAAGGATGCCCTGGAACAGCATATATTATCTCTTCTGTTTCTATATAATTTAGTAATGTTGTGACGATTTCTTCGTAAACAGGGAGAAAATCATCATGTTTTTCATAGATTGCATCAAAGCTTTCGAATTCAATGCCCTCTTTTACCAATTCATCTAATACTGCATGTTCTTTTGTACGAACACATATCTTCTTTGCTTGCTTTAATTTTCGATAGACGCCTATCGGAAGTTGTTCAAAATCTCCTGCGCCCAATCCAATAACTGTAAGTTGATGCATATTCTTCTCCTATTTTTGTTTATTTTTTTCGATTGATCCAAAGCTGATAACTAGCCATACGACGCCCTAAAGGAAGTAAATACCAATCTCTAGCAGACAACACATTTAACTTTGCGAGCATTGTCAAAAATACAAAAGCACCAATTCCCGCTTTCAAAGCGCAAAGAATCAACGCTCGCACGCGCCCCGATAAGGAAGGGAAAAACATTGGTTCCACGAACATCGTAAATAGTACAACAAATAATACCATCGCGAGCGTAGCGAGCGCCGCGCCACTATAAAAACGGGGTGTTGATAGATGGCTATTTTTAACTCTTTTAAAGTACCTTATAAGTCCCATCGTCGTTATAAAAAGTCCTAAATTCCCAGCCCATGCGGCTCCGACAATACCAAATTTTAAAATAAATAACTTATTACAAAGCATTTTGGCAATGATCCCTACTACTATTAGTAATGCCGGTATTTTTAATCGATCTAACCCTTGTAACATTGCCGTTAATGTCATAATTAATGATAGCCAAACAATTTGAATTACAAATACAGATAATACATTTGATAAATCTGCATTCTCAAAAAGGGCTGTATTTATATTTGGCATAACCAGTATTAATCCTACTGTAGCAGCTATTCCAAATAATAGAGATGTACGATATGTGAGCTGGATAAATCGATCGGCATTTTTGCCATCATCTCGTTTTGATGCATGTGCTATAAGGGGGACAATTGCAAGAGAAAGGGAAGAGGCAACAACAAGTCCAACCTGTACTAATGGCTGTCCCCGATCATATATTCCTTTCGTTTCCATTGCCTTTAATGATGATAACCCTAACTCCTGCAATGCACTATAGATAGTAAATGAATCGACTAATTGAAATACAAGCAATACTAAACTACTCATACTTACACTGATACTTAATACCATTAACTTCTTAATTATTGGCCATTTTGCTAGATTTATTTTTACTTCTCGGTTATATTTTGACCCAAAAGATGAATGCCCTTTCATATACCAGGCTAATAAAAGAATGCCAGCAATCTCTCCTACAACCGTTCCTGAAACTGCTATTTTCCCTGCATCATATAAGGATTCTGTTGTTGACATGATGACCCATGTACCACCTAAAATAACAGCTACTCTAACAGTTTGTTCAACTACTTGTGCATAAGCAACCGGTTGCATAATGCCTGTAGATTGAAATAGCCCTTTATAAACAGCTAATAATGGCATACAAAATACAACAAATGCACCGATTTTAAGAAGCCCTGTGAGTTTGAGGTCACCCATCAAATGTGCAAAAAGCGGTGCTCCAAAATACAAGATCACAAAGCATACCATTGATAGCAAAGTTAGAAAGTGAAATATAATGCGTAACATAGCACTTCGCTCGACACGCTTATTACTTTCGTCTAAATCAGCGAGCATTTTGGAGATGGCTACAGCTATACCACTAGATGTCCACGTAACAAATAAAGCTACAAAGGGATATACTTGCTGGTAAATATAAAAGCCATGGTCTCCAACTAGATTTTGAAATGGCACACGGTAAACCATGCTCAATACCTTCACA
Source organism: Rummeliibacillus pycnus (assembly GCF_044359855.1). Lineage (GTDB taxonomy): Bacteria > Bacillota > Bacilli > Bacillales_A > Planococcaceae > Rummeliibacillus > Rummeliibacillus pycnus_A. The sequence continues at coordinate 2,650,748 of NZ_CP132291.1, read as the reverse complement.
AAAAGAGATGCTACTGTGAGCAATGCAACTCCCTTTAAATAAACTTTCATCCCCCATTTTTCGGACATGATAATCCTCTTTCCTATAAAATTCATCAATTACAACACGAATAATTGACAACAGTATAGCATATTACTCCTATCGTTCGAAACGTCTCCTATCTTTTAGGTCAGCAAATCGACCGTAGAATTAAAAAGTACCCTATTAATAATTTATCGCAAGTATATGTTTCCTTTAATTCATTTTTATGGAATGTTGACGATAATTATTATAACAAATAGGTCAAAGGAGGGTTTTCATGAAGGTTTCCGTCTCAAAAATAAATACATTTCAAAATACAGCACAGTTTAAACAATCTTCTTTAACTCAAGAGAGTTATTTACAAATAGAAAAAAGGTTAAAAAACAAATCACCACGTATTATTACGGAAAGAAAAAATGGCTATGTTCGTAAATATCTTTTAAAAGCGGATGGCACAAAGGTCTTAATCTTTGAAACGCGGATCAATGAACAACCCTTACTTCCTGATTCTGAAAAGCCATCACAAATTCCTACTACTTCTACAAACACTACACAGGAGATGTTAGATTTTCTCAATGTTTCTTCTCAATTCAGATCAATTCATCTTAAAAAATATAAATTATAAAGCAAAAAGGCCATTCACTATTGATCATATCAACAGTCGAATGGTCTTTTGTCATTAATCTTCCATTTGCTTTGCCAAAAAATGCGCTGCTGTCTCCGCTACTTTTTGCTCTGTATCACCAATAAAATGCATCTTAGATAAGATGTAAACAGCTCCTATTGCATCCCCCGCAACAACAATCGGTGCAATACAATAGGATTTGATTTGTTCAATTTGTCCAGGTACGATTTCTATGGAGTTTTCATGTTTTTCAACGATAATCGTACGCTGTAAAATACAATCTTCAGCAAAGGAAGATATCTGGCGGTGCATATACTCCTTTTTCGATACACCTGCTACAGCAATAATTTCATCTCGATCACTAATAAGTGCACTTGTACCTAATGTTTCAAATAATGTGTCTACATACGAAAGGGCAAAATCACTTAATTCATTAATAGGAGAGTATTTCTTTAATATAATTTCGCCTTCGCGATCAGTAAATATTTCTAATGGATCACCTTCACGAATGCGTAAAGTTCTTCGGATCTCTTTCGGGATTACTACACGTCCTAAATCATCGATTCGACGTACAATGCCTGTCGCTTTCATTCGTGTTGCCTCACTTTCGACAAATTTTCAAAATAGTACTTGTCGCTAGTATGGTGCATCCAAATATAATTTATACATGACAAATATTAGTCTTTTATCTCTACTTTTTCCCGTATTGCATTAGGTAGCAATTTCATCAATGACTCTAAAATATCAAATGGCAATTGCTTATCTGCCTTTTTCTCATCAATTGTTAAAATAAGTCTCTGTCCTTCTAATTGGAATCCCACTGCACGGCCAAATTGCATCGATTCTGAAACAATTTTCCCGCCATCGAGGTTCGCAGTCCCATCTTCTGAAATATCAATCGTAATGATTTTATTTTTGGTTTTAATCGACTCAACTCCAACTTTTTTAGCCCAGACTTTAATACGTGCTATACGTAATAGACGTTCTGTTTCAATTGGTAAATCTCCAAAACGATCATGTAATTCGTCGATAATTTCAGCGTAATCTTCCTCTTCATCCATTCCCTTAATGCGCTTATACATTTGAATTTTTTGATAGCCATCTGTTATATAAACATCTGGGATATAGGCATCATACGGAAGTAAAATTTCGATATCTTTTTCCTCTTCTTTTTTCACACCTGTTTGGCGTTCAGCAATGGCATCTTCTAGCATTTGAGAATATAAATCGAAACCTACAGAATCAATAAATCCATGTTGTTGAGAGCCTAGTAAGTTTCCTGCTCCACGAATAGATAAATCCCGCATCGCAATTTTAAAACCAGATCCAAGCTCTGTGAATTCTTTTACGGCTTGTAATCTTTGTTCTGCAACCTCAGTTAGCACTTTATCTCGTTGGTACATGAAATAAGCGTATGCAACACGATTTGACCGCCCAACACGTCCACGCAATTGATATAGTTGTGATAGTCCCATACGATCTGCATTATTCACAATCAACGTATTCACATTTGGAATATCAATACCTGTTTCAATAATAGTAGTCGTGACTAGAACGTCATACTCTCCGTCCAAAAATCGTAGAATAACAGATTCTAATTCAGATTCTGACATTCGGCCGTGGGCAAAACCAATTCGTGCATCCGGCACAAGCATTTGAATCTCATCAACTTTACGAGCCATATCCTCAACACGATTGTGTAAATAGAAGCTTTGCCCACCTCGTGACATTTCGCGTTCAATCGCTTCACGTACTAATGCTCCATTATGTTCCATGACATACGTTTGCACCGGGAAACGGTCTGCAGGTGGTGTCTCAATTACAGATAAGTCTCGCACGCCGACCATCGACATATGCAATGTACGTGGAATAGGTGTGGCCGTTAATGTTAATACATCGACATTCGTCTTTAACTGTTTAATCTTTTCCTTATGTGTTACACCGAAACGTTGTTCTTCATCGACCACGAGTAGTCCAAGATTTTTATATATAACGTCTTTTGATAATAGGCGATGTGTACCGACAACAATATCGACTGTGCCATCCTTTAGCCCCTTCAGTGTCTCATTTTGTTGTTTACGAGTGCGGAAACGGCTTAATAAGCCAATTGTAACCGCTTGATCTTGAAATCTCTCTTGGAGTGTTTCGAAATGTTGCTGAGCCAAGATGGTTGTTGGTACTAAAAAAGCTACTTGTTTACCATCCATAATTGCTTTAAATGCTCCTCGAATGGCTACTTCTGTTTTCCCATAACCTACATCACCACAAACAAGGCGATCCATTGGGCGCTCTTTTTCCATATCAATCTTTACTTCTTGAATTGTACGTAATTGATCTTCTGTTTCTTCATAGGCGAAGGCTTCCTCAAAAGCACGTTGCTCATCCCCATCAGGAGAAAAGGCAAATCCTTTTTCTGCTTCACGCTTTGCATATAATTTTATAAGATCATCTGCAATATCTTGAACTGCTGATGATACCTTACTTTTGGCTTTTTTCCACTCTGTTCCACCAAGTTTATGAAGCTTTGGTTCTTTATCTTCTGAGCCGACATACTTTTGGATTAAATCAATTTGGTCAACAGGAACATATAGTTTATCATCTGCACGATACCGGATGTGCAAATAATCTTTATGTTTACCATTAACGTCAAGTGTTTCAATACCTATATACTTCCCTATACCATGGTGAACATGCACAACATAATCGCCAGGTTTTATTTCTGTGTAACTTTTAATCCGTTCAGCATTAGTCATTTTTTGAGGGCGGCTTTTTTTCTTTGGCTTTTGCTTGAAAAGTTCTTCCTCAGTAACAATCGCTAAACGTTGTAAAGGTAACTCAAAACCTGCAGTTAATTTACCAGTAATCGCGAAAATACCTTCTGCCTTTGGTTCGCCAATTTGTATATGAATATCGTAATCTTCTAAAGTAGTTTGAATCGTTGTTAGTCGCTCTTCATCTTCTGTTACAAAAAGAACGGTGAATTTCCCTAATTGCCAACGTTCTACTTCATTTTTGAGTAATGGCATTTGTCCATGGAAATGTTGCATAGGTTTACAAGAAAAACTTGTCGTCTTCTTAAAACGAATACCTGCAAATGCTCTTGCAAATAACGCAAAATAGATAGATGGAAGATGAATCATCGCTATAATCTCTTTTAATGAAAAAGAAGGATTTGCTGCATGTACCATTTTCCCTTCTTCAAGTAAAGATAAAAACCATTCTTTTTCTTCCTTTTCCCAAGCTTCCATGACTTCTTGAATTCGCCCAAGCTCGTCATAAACAACAAGTCCATCATGAGCAAAGTAATCTCCCAAGAATGCTGGACGATCATATAGTAATGAACCGTAGCGATTCGTAAACTCTGGTAACTCACCTTGTTTTAGTAACTCTATATCGGCTTGAACATGTTGATATAGTTGTTCCTGAACTTCCTTCTTTTTCACCTTTTTTAAACTATCAGCTAAAGCGTCTTCTAGTTTTTGCGCTAACTTTAGGCGTTGATCTTTTGTTAACACAAATTCAGATGCCGGTAAAATATTAAGCTTATCTAATTTCCCAATCGAGCGCTGATCATCAGCTGAAAATGTACGAATAGAATCTACTTCTGTATCAAATAATTCAATACGTATAGGATTCTCAACATACGGGGGATAAATATCTAAAATACCGCCACGTAAAGCAAACTCACCAGGTGTTGTGACCATTTGACTTCTGGTATAACCCATTATCACCAATTTTTGAAGCCATTCTTCTACATTGATTTCTTCACCGATAGCAACATTGAGATGTAATGTTAGCCATTCCTCTTTTGGTGCCATCATTTTGCGCATACCAGCAATAGGGATAATGTATATCCCTTTTTGTTGGTGTAACATATGGTCTAATGTCTCAATACGTTGCGCCCTTAGCTCTGGACTTGCAATTGACATATCCGCAGCGATGAACTCATCTGCTGGATAATAGTGAACATAATCTTCACCAACAAGTTTCACTAAATCATCAAACATCTTCTGTGCTTGCAATAAATTGGGTGAAATTATGTAAATAGGTTTATTTATATAAGCATAAACAGCATCTAAAAAGGCTGGTCTAGCACTACCAGAAAGACCAGTAATTAATTGTTCTTCTTGACCACTTTTTATATCATCTAACAATCTTTTTACATGTGTATCTTGAGATAATAATTGACGTAATATTTCCATAATGGCCTCCCTTCGTTAGCAAATAAATGCTATAGATCATTCAATGTACAGAAAAAGGCCTTGGACGCATAATGCGCCAAAGCGTTTTACTGTAACCAATTTTTTAACGCATAATAATTTGGGAATTTCTTCAGCGAGTCTTCGCAATGTTCGCAAATACTATCTACCGTTGTATCACCATTTTGCTCATGACGGATAAATTCTTTAGCATCTTGTTCATTTAGTTGATGAAGTTTACGAATACTATCTTCAGAATCAAATGGCAATACGCCTATTTCCGTGTTGCAATGACGACATCTGTAACGAATAGCCATAAGCATGCCTCCCTTTATAAAAAGTATAGACAGCTTTGACCTCTTTTATGCTTCAGAAATTAGTTGAAACGATTCATTACTTCTGCAAATGGTTTCTCTAACCAATATTCACAAGCATCTGAAGCACGAGCAAATGATTCTTGCATTAAAGGCTGTTCTTCTTTTGAAAATCTAGAAAGTACATAATCGGGTACTTTCATACCCGCTGGCGGACGACTAATACCGACACGAATACGGTTAAAGTTTTGTGTCCCAATATGTTGAATCAATGACTTAATGCCATTATGACCACCTGCACTACCTTTTTGGCGAAGACGTAATTTACCTTTTTCTAAATCCAAATCATCATAAATAACAACAATATCCTCTACACCGATATCATAGTAATCCATCATCGGGCGAACTGATTCACCGGATAGATTCATATATGTAAGAGGTTTCATCAACATTACTTTACCTTCTGGGCTGTGAGTCATTCCATACATGGCATTAAATTTTTGTTGATTTAATGTAATGCCCCATTTTTCAGCTAAGCAATCAATTGTATCAAATCCCACATTGTGGTGTGTATGTTCATATTCTCTTCCTGGGTTTCCTAGACCAATAATTAGTTTCATATTTGGCATCTTCCTTTTCTAACTAATCCCTGTTATTTTAACATATGCTTTGAAAATTAGAAAAAATAGCGCCCCTAGCTAGAAAGAATAAAAAAACTTACGTCTCAATAAAGAAACGTAAGATACTTTACGATTTTTCAAATTTCGTTTGTAGGATAACATCAATTGATTATACTGCTTTATCTGCATCTGTTACGCTTGACGATTCTAGCTCTATTTCTATCACTGGAACAGAAATTGTCACTAATGTAATACTATCACTTGATGCAATTTTATAATTAACCTGATCTCGGATATCACCAATTGTTAATGTGTCACCAATTGCTAAATTAGAAACATCTACTTCAATGTTTTCTGGAATATCAGAAGGTTTTGTACTTAACTTTAGCATGCGATTTGGCTGTTGTAAAATACCTCCAGCTATTACACCTATGGCTTGCCCCTTTACAATGACAGGAACTTTAACAGTAATTAACGCTGACATGTTAACCTCAAAAAAGTCTAAATGGACAAGCTTGTCTTTTAAAGAGTCTCTTTGTATATCTTTTATCACTGCTTTGATTTCCTTACCTTCAATATCTAGAGTAACAATAGCGTTTTTTCCATCCTTACGTAACATCTTTTCAAACTCTCTAGCATTAATTGCGATTGGTGTTGACTCAGTCTGATAGCCGTATACTACGGCCGGTACAAAACCATTCTTTCTTATGGCTGACATTACAGACCGTTTTCCGACCTCACGTTTTTTTGCATGAACTACAGTAATCATAAATTTTATGTCTCCTTCCAAAAATAAAATAACCACATTACACAATGTGTCCATTTATCTTAAGAATGAAACATTTTAATAACTTTAGATTTATCTAATTACAAGAGTCACTTCTACTTTTATATAAAAAGCTCCACATCTTAAATAGATGTGGAGCTAAACTATTATTAAAAATTAATCAAATAATTTACTTACAGATTTGTTTTCGTAAATACGAACGATTGCATCAGCAAGTAATGTAGCAACTGATAATTCTTTTATTTTTGGTGATTTCTTTTCTTCCGGTAATTGAATTGAGTTTGTAACAACTAATTCTTTTATTACAGAGTTTTCAATACGTTCAATTGCTGGGCCTGATAATACAGGATGTGTGCAGCAAGCGTAGACTTCTTTTGCTCCGCTTTTTACAAGAGCTTCAGCACCAATTGTGATTGTACCTGCTGTATCAATGATATCATCGATTAAGATACAAACTTTCCCATCAACATTACCTACGATATTCATAACTTCTGCCACGTTTGGTTTTGGACGACGTTTATCGATAATAGCGATTGGTGTTTTTAAACGTTCAGCCATTTTACGAGCACGTGTTACGCCACCATGGTCAGGAGATACAACTACAACATCTTCTGGATTGAAGCCTTTTTGTTTGAAGTAATCAGATAACAATGGCACACCCATTAGGTGATCAATTAGAATATCGAAGAAACCTTGGATTTGTGGTGCATGTAAGTCAAGAACAACTACGCGAGTTGCACCAGCAGTTTCTAATAGGTTTGCCACTAATTTTGCCGTAATTGGTTCACGTGAGCGTGCTTTACGGTCTTGACGTGCATAGCCATAATAAGGCATTACTACGTTTACTGTACGTGCAGAGGCACGTTTTACAGCATCAACCATAATAAGTAGTTCCATTAAATTTTCATTTACTGGAGCTGATGTTGACTGAACGATAAATACGTCACAACCACGAATACTTTCCTCAATACTGATTTGAATTTCTCCATCACTGAAGTGTTTTACAGAACTTTTCCCTAATTCTACACCTACTTCTTTAGCGATTGCTGCTGCAAGTGGTTCGTTTGAATTTAGTGAAAAGATTTTTAAATTTGAGTTAGCATATTGATACGGCATGATGGCCTCCTGTTAATTTTTAATTATTTTAAATTTAATTTGTTAACATAGTTTTCTTTGTTTTCTTGTCGAGAACGTCCGATAGCGAGTGCATTGTCTGGAACATCTTCTGTAACAGTTGAGCCAGCAGCGACAAATGATTTTTTGCCTACTGTGACAGGAGCTATTAAATTAGCGTTACATCCAACAAAAGCATGATCTTTAATTACTGTTTGGTATTTATTTTTACCATCATAGTTTACAGTAATTGTGCCACAACCAATATTGACGTCAGTACCTACTGTCGCATCTCCTAAATAAGTTAGGTGTGAGGCTTTACTACCTTCGCCAAGTGTCGTTTTTTTCAATTCTACAAAATTACCAACTTTCGCACGATTGCCCACATTAGATGCTGGACGTATATGCGCAAATGGGCCAATAGCAACGTCATCTCCAATTTGGCTATCTTCGACTACAGAGGAATGCACTGAAGTACGATTACCAATTTGGCTATTCTGAATATGACTATTAGGTCCTATTAAACAATCTTCACCGATGACAGAAGCGCCTTCAATCATCACACCTGGTTGAATAACTGTATCACGACCAATCTTTGTTTCAACGCTAATATATGTGTTTTCAGGGTTAATAATTGTAACCCCATTACGCATATGATTTTCGTTAATACGGTTACGCATGATGTTTTCTGCTTGAGATAAAGCAATTCGATCGTTTACACCAAGTGTTTCGGAAAAGTTTTCTGTAACATATGCTGCTACAACTTCACCTTGTTTTTGCAAAATTTCAATCACATCTGGTAAATAATATTCACCTTGTGCATTATCATTGTTGACTAGTTTCAACGCAGCAAATAATGCCTTGTTATTAAAGCAGTATGTGCCTGTGTTGATTTCGGTTACTTTTTGTTGTTCAGGTGTTGCGTCTTTTTGTTCGACGATTTGAGCTACCTGACCATCATCCCCACGTAAAATACGACCGTAACCTTTAGGGTCTTCGGCTATTGCCGTTAAAATCGTTGCTTTTGCCTGATTTGCCTCGTGATATTCGTATAGCGCTTTCATTGTTTCGGGACGAATCAATGGTGTGTCGCCACAAATCACAATTGTAGTGCCCTCTAAATCACCAAGAAGTGGCTCTGCTTGCTGAACTGCATGAGCTGTCCCTAATTGTTCAGCTTGCAACACATATTCACTTTTATCATTCAATTGCTCTTGAACCCTTTCAGCACCGTGACCAACAACAGTCACAATACGTTCTGTATTCAATTCTTGAATATGGTCTACTACATGTTCAACCATTGGCTTGCCACAAACCGGATGAAGAACTTTATATAATTTGGACTTCATACGCGTGCCTTGGCCGGCAGCCAAAATTACGGCATAAATATTCGTCATTTCGCAAGTCCTCCATTTAAGCAGATTTTCTCTTTAGACTATAAAGCAAATTTAATTAATTTTCAAGAGTTTGTAGCTTGACAAAACAATCACAAAACATTTATTATATAATTTCTTTTCTTTTTTACTAATAAAATTGAAATTTTCCCCTTTTAAGTAATAATAAACAATATCATTTCACTTTTTTATTTTCTCCATTAACTCTATTTTTCTATACATTCCATTTTTTAAATTTATGCTATGAATTTTTTAAAAAATCCCCTGGCAAAGGAGTTCACTCTATCTTCCTTATTGAAATTTAATATAAATTGATTGCTTTCTATATGATTTATAATTTTTAGACATAGAAAAAAGAGCCTGCTTCAACTATTGAATGGCTCCTGTTTCAAGTCTTATTATGCTTTTTCCTCAAGTACTTGCGTTTCTTCCTCACTAGAATCAGCATATGCTGCTAATACAGATTCTTGAATCTTTGATCGTGTGCCCGAATTTATTGGGTGTGCAATATCACGGAACTCACCATCTGGCGTTCTTTTACTTGGCATTGCTACAAACAAGCCAGTATTTCCATCAATGACACGGATATCGTGCACGACGAATTCGTTGTCCAGTGTGATGGAAGCAATGGCACGCATACGGCCATCAGTCTCTACACGGCGAAGTCTCACATCTGTTACTTCCATTTTTTCACCACCTCTCATCTCGATGCTTAATTAGAATCTATTTACATATATTCAAGAAAAGTATAACTATTTCCTTCTTAATTTTAAACAATTTTTTCAAAATTTAAAAAATAATTTTCATTTTTATAGAGAAAATTTTACAAAACAGACACTTTGGACGAGCAGTCTCTACTTTATTTCTATCTAGCAGCTCGATATAAGTCACTTTATCTTCTTGTTCATCAATTAGATAGACACTTTCGATTCGTGCCTCAAAGTAGTGATGATGGCTTAAAAAGCGCATTCTAATTTAAAACTAAACTTTATTAATAGCTACTGTTCACTTTTTATCCAAAGTGCATGCACAATAACTATCAACATTTATATTTACCAGCGCATAAATAAAAAACAAGCCACTTATAGTGACTTGCCTTTTTGTTTATAGATTTCTACTCAAATAGATTTTCAAGAGATCTAACAAAAGAATTAAATTAGTGCAATTACTTCAATTTCTACTTTTGCGTCTTTTGGTAATCTAGCAACTTCTACTGTTGTGCGCGCTGGTTTATGCGTACCAAAGTGTTTAGCATATTCATCGTTCATTGCTGCGAAATCTTCCATATCTGCAATAAAAACAGTTGTTTTTACAACTTTATCTAAAGAAGAGCCTGCTTCTGCTAGAACAGCTTTAAGATTTTCAAAAACTTGGTTTGTTTGTTCTGTGATATCTCCATCTACAAACTCACCTGATGGTGTTAAAGGGATTTGTCCTGAACTATAAAAAAGATTGTTAACAATCATGCCTTGAACGTATGGTCCAATTGCTGCTGGTGCATTTTTTGTTGCTACTTCATTCATTACTTATTTCCACCCTTCTCAAAATAGTTTCCTTCACATAAAGCAATAGTACGATCTTTTTCATTTACTTCTTTTAATTTAATTAATGAATAATAATTATCCACTAAACGCTCATCGGGATGTTCAGCCTCTACTAACACAGCAACACCTGCTAAAGTACAGTCGAACTCTTCCAATAAATTTTTCATTCCATTCATTGTACCCCCGACCTTCATAAAGTCATCGGTGATCAGTACACGTTGGCCACTTTTCATACTACGCTTTGATAAAACCATCGTTTGTATACGGCGTGATGAGCCAGATACATAATTAATACTCACTGTAGAACCTTCTGTTACTTTGTTGTCACGACGCACAACAACAACTGGTACATTTAAGTGTCTAGCAATCGCATGAGCAATTGAAATCCCTTTTGTTGCTACTGTCATAATGACATCTATTTCTTGATTGCAAAAAGCAGAGGCAAATACTTTACCTACACGATTTATCAGTTCTGGATTCCCCAATAAATCAGTCATAAATAAATATCCACCTGGTAATAAACGATCGGAATGACTTAATTCTTTTATCAACTCTTGTATTACGTCTTTTACCGCTGCATCAGGTACTTTGGGAATATATTTAACACCCCCTGCAGCTCCTGGGACCGTCATTAGAAGGCCAATCCCTCTTTCCTCAAATGTATCTTTAACAATCGACAAATCTTCACTAATTGAAGATTTTGCAGATTGATACAATTCTGCGAAAAATGTAAGGGGGATTAACTGCTGTGGATGCTCCATTAAATAATGCGTCATATCAACGAGACGCTCACTACGCTTCCATTTCATAAAATCCTCTCCTGAACACGAATGTTTTATACAAAAAATACCACAATTATACGCATTTAAGCAAGAATATCTCTTTCGCCTAGCATACGTACTGCATATACTTCATCACAAAAGCCTCTAAGACCATTTACAATACGACTAACACGTGCTTTGTTTTGCACAAGTCCAAAAACCGTCGGTCCACTACCGCTCATCAATACAGCATCCGCCCCAAATCGGCTCATTTGTTCTTTAATTACTGCTACTTCTGGATGTAGCTTTAGTGTAACACTCTCTAATACGTTACTAACCGTATCACATACGAGCTCATAATCTTTGCTTTCAATAGCTTGTCTCATTTGCATTGTATTTGGATGTTCAACTCCATCAATATTCAAGCCGCCATAAACCGCGGCTGTTGAGACACCAATTGTTGGCTTTGCTAGAACTACCCAACAGCTAGGCGGAGTGGCAATATGTTCGATTTTTTCACCGCGTCCTCTAGCAATTGCTGTTCCTCCATAGACACAAAAAGAAACATCTGAACCTATTTTAGCGCCTAGCTCTGCTAATTCATCGATTGATAGATTAAGATTCCACAATATATTAAGACCTTTTAATGTTGCTGCTGCGTCGCTACTACCACCAGCTAAACCAGCCGCTACAGGAATTTGCTTATCAATAGTAATAGATACACCATCTTTAATGTTATATGTATCTTGCAGTAACTTTGCTGCTTGATATGCTAGATTTCGTTGATCATCAGGAACAAAATTACTGCTGGAATGAATTAGTATTTGTCCATTATTAAGATTTTTCAAACCCACACGATCGGCTAAATCAACCGTCGTCATGACCATTTCAACTTCATGAAAACCATCTGGACGTTTATATAGTACATCAAGAGTTAAATTAATTTTGGCAGGTGCTTTTACATAAAGCATACCTCCGCCTCCTCCCTAAAAATATAAAAAAGAAGATGTCTATCTCCGTTCTTTATTCACTGAGTTCTATTCTACCACAGGAAAAGAAAGTTGAAACATTTCGTACGCTATCTATAAAAGCTTTCCCATCTATTATTATTCATAAACAAAAAACAGCTCTCCCCTATAAGTTTAGGGGGAGCTACTTTTTGTCAGTACGCTTTTTGTTATTTACTTGGTTTAGATTACTCTATTTTTGGCCTTCTTCCATCGCTTGTTGGCGTTCTGCCATTTCAATTGCTTTCTTCACCATGTTCCCGGCATCTCGTGATTTGATTCCGCCCCAGCCCTCACGTTCTACAGTATCGTAAAAGCCTAATTCTTTTGCGATTTCAACTTTCAAACGATCAGACATAATTGACTTTCTCGCCAAACGAAATTCCTCCTTTAACGACTGACTATGATAGTATGTCCTCGAAAATAAAAAACACTCATAAAGCATTCTTTTAAAAGATAAAGAATGCTCTACAAGTGTCCGAACAAAATATTCGATTATAATAACACTTACTTATTTGGCTGCAGCAACTTTAGTTGCCTCGTCATCAAACGTAATCTCTACTGCTTCTGTTAAAATATCTGTGTAGCTGTAAGACACACGCTCAAAAGCGTTTTCGTCTTGATCAAGATCAACTACAAATACTGCGCGATATGTTTCACGTAATATTCCAGCGCGCTCAATCGTTTTCTTGCGACCACCGTTTGCTTTCAATTGCAAACGTCTACCCAAATGACAATCTAACGACTTTTTAATGTCGGCTAAAGTTTTTGGCATTTTCGCTTACACCTCACTATAAACCAGTATACATAATTAAGCCATTTTTGTCAACACAAAAATTATATTTTAACAATCCAAGAAAGCGATGTCAATCACTTTTTTATATAAAACCTATATTTTTCAATTATTATACTAATATATGGATTATCTCTTGAAATATGGATGTAGGGCATCTGCCAATTGTCCAAACTCTAAAATGGATAAAGTTTCGCCTCTTCTTGTTGGGTCAATACCTACTTCTTCTAAAGCTGATAGTATTTGTTCTTTCTTTTCTTTACCATTTGGCAATTGTGATTGTAAATTATTTAATATTGTTTTACGTCGTTGTGCAAATGAACTACGAGTAACTTCAAATAAAAATGATTCGTCTATTACTTTCACAGGTGGCTCTGCATGACGTGTTAAGCGCAATACAGCCGAGTCAACATTTGGCTGCGGCATAAATACTGTTTTTGGTACAGTCATAACTACTTCTGCCTTCATATAATACTGCACTGCGATGGACAAGGAACCATATGCCTTTGTGCTAGGTACTGCTGAAATACGATCTGCTACTTCTTTTTGCATCATGACAACCATTCCACGAATCGGCAAGTTTTCCATTAATAGCTTTAAAAGGATTGGTGTTGTCACATAATAGGGTAGGTTTGCTACGACCATTATATCTTTATAATCAGCCAATTCCTCTTTAATAATATTCACTACATCTGCCTTTAGAACATCTGAATGTACAATTTTCACGTTGTCATATGGACTTAGTGTATCTTCTAATACTGGCAATAATCGTTGATCAATTTCAAATGACACGACTTTTCCAGCTTCACGTGCTAAATGTTCCGTCAATGCGCCAATGCCAGGACCAACTTCGATAGCAGCGCTTTCTTTTGTTAAGTCTGCATAACTTACGATGTTACGTAAAATGTTAGGATCAATTAAAAAATTTTGTCCTAGACTTTTTTTAAATGAAAAACCATATTTTTTTAAAATTTCTTGCGTGCGTAAAGGTGTTGCAATATCTTTATGCATGTTGTTCCTCCTGATTCATTTGTGCAATTGCTTTTCCAAATTGCTCTTCTGTAATTTGAAACATCTTTAATCTTTTTACGAGTTGTTTACCATTTGTAGAACCAATATTCAAAAGCTCACCTAATCGTTCACGACGTCTTTTTGCATCAGGATGAGATAATAATTTTGCTGCAATTAAATCATCTAAAGTAATTGTACATGTTATTTCTTGTCCTGCTTCTTGTGGAGTATAAACTTTTGATAATGCATAACGAATATCTTCATCCTTAGCATGTTCGATTCCTAAGCCCTTACCATTTTTGGCAATTGTTTTTTTCTTTGGTAAAAATGCATGCTTCACTCCTGCTATACGCGCTTCGATAATAGCTCGAATACGGCGACCTGGATAATCAGGATCTGTAAATACAATAACACCTCTTACATCTTGAGCATGTTGAATGTTACGTAATGTTTCTTCTGAGATCGCTGAACCATTCGTCTCAATCGTATCTGCATTTACAGCGCGCTTAATCGCTGTCGTATCATCTTTTCCTTCAACGACAATAATTTCTTTTATATCCACGGATATCAAATCCTCTTTTCTAAAAAGTTCCTTTGAACATTTTACTTCGATTCTACACTTATTGTACAGTAACGGAGAGAAAATTAGACATTGTAATGTCTTTCGAATCTGAATGAGTATCTTCAGCACTTGTAGGCGCTAAACAGGTCGTCTCCGCTTTTATTCTTATCTAGCTACAGCGCTAGCCTTTCGAGTCAAATAACCTCCCGCTGTCAGGCATAAAGCTCCTTTTCTAGTGAAGAACATTTGAACAACAAAGCTGGTCTAGCAACCTTCGCTTTTAAAATTAGGACTTGTTTAACAATACTGTTAATATTCCATCAGTATCGCTACAAGCTTACGATTTCCTCGGGCAAACCTACACGCCTCTTCATCGCCTAAGCTTGAGGCCAATGAAAAAGTGTAGTAACACAAATACTTATAATATATATCTGCTATTGAATGAAGTGAAATAACTCTGCTTTCCGTGGGCGAACCGACAAGCATCATCGCTTCGCACGTAGGCTCATCTAGCTCGTTTCCTCATCCGTTAATCCCACTTCAACGAAGATAGATATATCAATTTTCTATTATAAATTTACATATATTTTTACTTTTTCAGTGCCCTTCCTACGCTCACTTGCAAGGTCTCGTCTGGCTTGCTTTCCTGCAGGAATTTGAAAAATGAACCCTACTGAATAGCATCACACGAAAGAAATACGAATGCATTTTCAAGGAATCGCCGCCTCCTTTCGCCCAAGTAGATTCGTTAAAAAACAATATCACACAACAGAGCATAAAATTAAAAAGCTTTCCTCTCCGGCATGGAAAAGAAAGCTTTCGTTTTTTATTTTTGAATTGTAACTTTTACTGTACGTCTTCCCCAATTATAGGCTTGTTTTTTTGATGGCATAAAGACATCAATTTTATGACCTTTAATTGCACCGCCAGTATCACCTGCAATAGCTAGTCCATAACCATTTACATAAACCATTTTTCGTAATGGTATTACTTTTGGATCTACTGCAATTACTTTTTTATATGGATTCTTGCGTAGATTGATACCTGTTGTTGTCTTACCTGAGCAGCCATTACAATATGCCGTATACGCAGTAGATGTTACATACATAGACTTACCATCAAGAGAATTTGATACCTTTTTAATACCTGATCTCAAATAAACTTTTGACACATAGCCTGTTTTGCCACCATACGATACTTTGTACCATGAACCTTTACGTCCTTTATACGTAACATTCTTGCCCTTTGGTATTACTTTAATAACTTTATACTTTGTTCCAGGACCTTTACGCATATTTAAGGTACCTGTTGTATGATACTTTTTAGGGTTACTTACTAGTGTAATCTCTTTGTTAGAATTTTCATTTGCAGAATCATGAGAGTCTTCCACTACATCGATGGCTTTTTCTACTCGAACGTCAGATGCGGTAGTGTCATTTGCATTTTGCGTATTCTCAGTGTCTAGAAGTTCGCTATTTTCTCCTGACTCAACTGCGGGTTGCTTTAAAAAGTCAGCGACCGTAGTCGAAGTTGCTCTTGCTAGTTCCTTGTATGTCTTATTTCCCTGTTCCTGTTCATACGAATTATTCGTATTCAATGAGGTTGGTATTGCAAAATTGTTAGTATGTAATTTACTAACTGTATTTTTTGTTAATAGTTTTTCTTGTTGTGTACCGTTTGCCTCAGCATTGACGGTTTTAAAAGTAGCACCAAATAAAGTAGCTACTACAACAGCAAATGTTAGCATGAATGCTCCGATATTCCATACTCTTTGCTGATTCCTCAATGACTTTAAGAACAGTTTTTTCATGGAATTATTTGGCATGAAAAACGCCTCCTTATCACTCGTTGGATTATATAGACTCTTTTTTTGACTGTCAACAGATAAGTTTTTTACAAATATTTTACAAAAGAGTTAGGGATCCTGCTTTGAATGTGGGAGACGTTTGTTTATTTCGCTCTTTTTTTAAGCTTGAATTTTGAAAAAGTTATGCGCATTTTCAGTTGTTTTTTGAGCTACTTCTTCAACAGGTAAACCTTTTAATCGCGCGATTTCCTCAGCGACTAATGGAACTAATGAAGGCTCGTTTCTCTTACCGCGATATGGATGCGGTGCAAGGTACGGAGCATCTGTTTCAATCATCAAATATTGTAAAGGAATTGCCGTTGCTACTTCTTTTGGTTTTTTTGCATTTTTGAATGTAACAGGGCCACCTAAACTAATCATAAAATTCATCTTGATACATACTTCGGCGGTTTCAACACTCCCGCTAAAACAATGCATCACACCGCCAACTTCTTCAGCGTGTTCTTCTTGTAAAATCCGAACACAATCTTCAGTTGCTTCACGATTATGGATCACAATTGGTAAATTTACTCGTTTTGCTAGATGAATTTGTTTACGCAATAATTCTTGTTGAACATCTTTTGGTGATTTATCCCAGTAATAATCGAGCCCAGTTTCACCAATCGCAACAACTTTTGGATGTGCTGCTAACTTTTCAATCCATAGCAAATCTTCTTCTGTACAATCAATGGCATCGACTGGGTGCCAACCAATTGCTGCATATAGAAATTCGTATTTATCGATTAACTCCATAGCGCGAATAATAGTTGGTTGATCAAATCCAACAACGACCATTTCTTTTACATCCGCAGCTAATGCGCGATTGATCACTTCTTGTAAATCATCTTCATATTGTTCAGCATTCAAATGTACATGCGTATCTATAAACATATTCATTCTCCTCACATGATTTTCATTTTAGCTAAATAAACCATTTCACAGTTCACAGCTAAGTTACATTTTAATTACAAATATTTCATTTTGAATTATACTTAATACCTAAGAACTAGTCGTTCGTTATGGCGAAGTGATTCATTCTACTCATTTATGAAGGTCGAATATATTAATTACCTATCAAAAAATGTCATATTATTGAATCGATAGATACAAAAACCTGCTGTTTATCACCAGCAGGTTTTTGTAATGGATAGATTGGATAAATTATTTAACTTTGGCACCATTCTCTAATTTTTCATCAACCGTTGCTAAAGTTAAAATATTATTTTTACTACCAGCTAATATCATTCCTTGAGATAGTTCACCACGAAGCTTTACAGGCTTTAAGTTTGCAATAACAATTACTTTACGTCCTACTAATTCTTCTGGTTTATAATGTTCGGCAATACCTGACACAACTTGACGTTGTTCATATCCCAAATCTAATTGTAGTTTTAATAATTTATCAGCTTTTGGCATTTTGTCACAAGCTGTAACTGTTGCCACTCGTAAATCAACTTTCATGAAATCATCTATAGTAATTTCAGGAACTTCGTCTTGAGAAGCTTCTTTCTTCTCTTCTTTTTTTGGTTCTTCGACAGTTTTTACTGATCCTCGCATTTGATCTCGAATATAAGTTACTTCTTCCTCAGTGTCTAAACGAGGGAAAATAGGAACACCTTTGTCGATTACCTTTGTACCTGCAGGTATAACATTTTCTTCATTTAGGGAATCCCATATAAGTATATCTTTTGATAACCCAAGTTGACGCACAATTTCCTTTGGTGCATTTGTCATAAATGGTTGCAACATGACTGCTACACGACGTAGGTTTTCAGCTAAGTTATACATAACAGTTGCAAGTTGACTAGTGAGTGCTTCATCTTTTGCAAGTACCCATGGTTGTGTTTCATCTATATATTTATTTGTACGAGAAACTAATGCCCATACGTCTGCTAATACAACACTAAATTGCATTTTCTCCATATCTGCTTCGTATTTAGCTTGCGTTTCTTTTGCTTGTGCACTAAGAGCATTATCAAATTCTGTAGGTTCTAATCCTTCAGTTGGAATTATCCCATCAAAATATTTATTCATCATCGATACAGTACGATTTAACAAATTACCAAGGTCATTAGCAAGGTCGAAATTAGTACGTTCGACAAATGATTCTGGTGAGAATACACCATCTTGACCAAATGGTAATTCACGTAATAAGAAGTATCGTGTTGCATCTAAGCCATAGCGTTCAATTAGCATTTCAGGATATACAACATTTCCTTTTGATTTTGACATTTTGCCATCTTTCATCATAATGAAGCCATGAGCGAATACTTTTTTAGGAAGTGGTAAATCTAAAGCCATCAAGAAAATTGGCCAATAGATTGTATGGAATCTCACAATGTCCTTACCGACTACATGAACATCTGCTGGCCAGTATTTTTTGTAGTCTTCGTCATGATCTGTGTCATAACCTAATGTTGTTAGATAGTTCGTTAAAGCATCAACCCAAACATAAATAACATGCTTTGGATCTCCAGGAACACGAATACCCCAGTCAAAAGAAGTACGAGATACAGAAAGATCTTCTAATCCTGGTTTAATGAAATTGTTTATCATTTCATTTTTGCGAGATTCCGGTTCAATGAATCCAGGATTTTCTTCATAATATTTTAAAAGACGATCTGCGTATTTCTTCATATTAAAGAAGTAAGATTCTTCTTTTACACGATGAACAGGACGGCCACAATCAGGACAATTACCATTGTCTAGTTGTGTATCAGTAAAGAAAGATTCACACGGTGTACAATACCAACCTTCATATTCACCCTTGTAAATGTCGCCGTTATCTAAGAATCTTTTGAAAATTTTCTCTACAGCTTTAGTATGGCGCTCTTCTGTTGTTTGGATGAAGTCATCATAAGAGATGTCCATTAGCTTCCAAAGTTTTTTCGCAGCAGCTGCAATTTCATCAACATATTCTTTCGGATTTTTATTTGCTTCCTCGGCTTTTTCTTGAATCTTTTGGCCATGTTCATCCATACCTGTTTGGAATCGAACATCAAAACCTCGTAATCGTTTGTAACGCGCCATTGTGTCTGCAGCTACAGTTGTGTACGCGGTACCAATATGAAATTTACCACTTGGGTAGTAAATTGGTGTTGTAATATAGAATGTTTTCTTTTCATTCGTCACGAAAACTTCCTCCAGTGCTATACAGTATACTTCCTATTCTATCGGAGTACGAAAAACCTTTCAATTAAAGTTTACTCAACTCAATTTTGTCTAATTTTGTCGAATAATATTTACAGACAAATCTATCCTAATTTTTAAGCAAAATAACGTATAAAAGTACAATAATTGTTTAAAATAAAATAAACTAATATGATTAATCTCCTTAAAGAACGGAAATATTTTGAAAAAGTGTTTAAAATACAGTCAAAAATAATTGACGTATATGTCATTAGTTGGTATGATATAGGACAGACACAGAGTTTATGTCGAATTTTGACGAAAAATAATATTAAGAAAATATAGGAGGAACTCTCGTTATGAAATCTACTGGTATTGTACGTAAAGTTGATGAACTTGGTCGCGTGGTAATTCCAATTGAACTCCGCCGTACTTTAGGTATCGCAGAAAAAGATGCTTTAGAAATTTATGTGGATGATGATAAAATCATCTTAAAAAAATATATGCCTAATATGACTTGTGCTGTAACTGGTGAAGTATCTGATGATAACTTCCGTTTAGCTGGCGGTAACTTAATCCTTAGCCCAGAAGGTGCACAAATCCTTATTAAAGAAATCCAAGGTAAATTAAACAAATAATTTCTTGGACAAATCAATTCGATCAACAAGATATACAAAAGTGAAATAATTTACTTAATTACCTTACCTTGTTTTCAAATGTGATTTTTATATATCAAAAAACCCATCCGAAATATTCGCCATTTCGGATGGGCTTTTTATTTATCTGATTACAACTTATAGAAACTTAACAGGCGACTTCCAATTCGAAATCTTTTACAAATTGAATCTGAATGAGCCGTCTACCTTTAGCTTTCAATATGATATTGTTGGTAAACATCTCTCTTTGCCAAATTACGAACTTTAGCTACTTCTTTAATCGCTTCTTTTGAAGATATCTTTTGATGCTCAATGAGCTGATCGACATGTTCTACAATAGATAGTTGATCCCACCAATTTTCTTCATCGTCATCTTCTTCGTTTAGATTACCTTCAACAACTATACAAAATTCCCCTCGTATTTCATTGCTATTCGCCCATTCAATTGCCTCGTCTAAAGTTCCACGCAAAAATTCTTCAAATTTCTTTGTTAATTCACGAGCCATAACGATCCGACGATTACCAAATATCGCTTGCATATCCTTCAGTGTATCCTTTAAGCGATGGGGTGCTTCGTAAAATAAAATGGTTTCGTGACGCTTTTTCAATAACTCCAACGAATCTCTACGGTCTTTTTTATAACGACTCAAAAATCCATAAAAAAAGAATGGTTGAGGTACAAGACCAGAAGCGATTAAAGCTGTAATAGCCGCATTTGCACCTGGTACAGGAACAACTGCAAAGTCTTCTTCAATAGCTTTAGCCGCAATATCTGCCCCAGGGTCTGAAATACAAGGCAATCCAGCATCACTGACAAGCGCTACTGTTTTCCCCTCACGCAAAAATTGAAGTAACTTTTCACCACCTTGTTCTTGGTTATGATCATGATAACTTATCAATGGCGTCTCTATTTCGAAGTAATTACAGAGTTTTTTCGTATTTCGTGTATCCTCTGCTGCAATAATATCTGCTTCTTTTAATATACGGATTGCACGCATTGTCATATCTTCCAAATTACCAATTGGCGTTGCTACTAAATATAAGCAACCCCTATCCTCATGCATTGAGCTTTTTTGTGATTTCACTTTCCCTCACTCCTTGTTGCAATATAGTTCATCTTTTGTTGTCTTGTTAGTTGTTTAAAATGATATTCAGCACTCATAGCATCATGCTTTGTTTCAAATGTTTCAAAATAAATGCATCGTACGGGTCTACGTGCTCTTGTATATTTTGCACCCTTACCAGAATTGTGTACAGCAACACGTCTCTCCAAATCATTTGTATATCCTGTATAGTACGTACCATCTAAACATTCTAAAACATACATGATATGATTATTGACTGTCGCCATATAGCATTTCTCTCACTTCAGCAGTATATTCATCATCTGCTCCGTATACATATAATGGAGGCAAAATTTTCAAATCAGGTTTTCCATCTTTAATTCCTTCTATTAATAATGTATTTGCTTCTTTGCCTTCCTTAGGATAGACAAAGCGGATTCGTTTTGGTTCTAAACGATGTGCACGCATTGCCGTAACGATATCGAGTAATCTCCCTGGTCTATGGACAAAGGCTGCTTTGCCACCTTGCTTCAAAAGCTTACTAGCTGAATATATCATTTCATCTAATTTTAAATAAATCTCATGTCTAGCAATAGCCACATGTTCTTTTAAGTTCTTTTCACTTGCTTCATTCGCTGGAAAGTATGGAGGATTACATGTTACCACATCATATTTTTCAATTCCTAACACTGGAGCAATTTTGCGAACATCACCTTGCATAATCGTAATTTGCTCTTGTAATTTGTTATATCGCACACTTCTCTCTGCCATATCAACGAGTCGGCTTTGTAACTCGACGGCTGTAATCTGCCCTTTCGTACGTGCACTCAAAAATAACGGAATTGCTCCATTTCCTGCACATAAATCAACGAGATTTCCCTTTTGATACGGGACACTCACAAACTTAGACAATAAAACGGCATCCAATGAAAATGAAAAAACAGATGGACTTTGAATAATACGTAAATTCTCTGCTAATAAATAATCCATTCTTTCATCTTCCTTCAACCATTGTTCCATTTTTTTCCCTCCAACATAACAAAAGACTGACAACCACTACATGAAGCGGGATCAGTCTTCTTTATCAATTATTGTTTATTTAAAAATGATAGGCAGAATAAACAATCCTCGCCTTTTCTTGAACTACCAAAATGGACATGACAAACATGATATCCTTCGTGATATAGTCGGGCTAAATTATCATAGCCTTCGCCTACATCAATTATTTCTTGTTTCTCTTCCTCGGCATTCGGCTCAACATGTCCCTCTGGTTTTACAGAAAGAACTTCTTCTAAACGTGTTCGAAGATGATGATTTTCCATTTGTAATGTTTGATGCTCTTCCATCATGAGTGCAACAAATTTCTTCAATGCCTCAAATTGTTTTTGCATCGATTCAAGCTGTTGTTCGAACTCCATAACAGTGTCTAAGAAATTACGGTCCTTCACTCAAGCCACCTCATTATTCCCTCTATTGGACTGAACTATTTTCATACTGTAATATTTCATCCAATGTATATTCTAAGATTCGTTGTTCCTCAAATAATTCAACTTGAAGCACTCGTTCTAATATATTCAATCCAATTACCTTGCCTCTACCATCTGGTGTTGTAATTGTTTCACCCATATCAGGCATTTGTTCACGAGCCTCTTCATATTCATCATTTTCATATTTTAGACAGCACATTAGACGTCCACACAATCCTGATATTTTCGAAGGATTAAGCGATAAGTTCTGATCTTTTGCCATTTTAATGGATACTGGCTCAAAATCCCCTAAAAATGTTGAACAACATAGCATTCTTCCGCAAGGGCCAATACCACCTAACATTTTCGCTTCATCACGTACTCCAATTTGTCTTAATTCAATACGTGTGCGGAAAATAGCTGCAAGGTCTTTTACTAATTCGCGGAAATCAACTCTACCTTCTGCTGTGAAATAGAAGATAATTTTATTGCGATCAAATGTATATTCAACATCAACTAGTTTCATCTCTAATTCATGTTCTATTATTTTCTCTGTTGCTAAATCAAAGGCTCGTTTAGATTCAAGAGCGTTTTCATCTACTTGTATACGATCACGTTCATTTGCTGGTCGCACCACTTGTTTTAGTGGCAAAACTACATCATTTTCTCCAACTTGTTTCATAGAGACAACGATTCTTCCATATTCAATACCCCTGGCAGTCTCTACAATAACATACTGCCCTTTTTCTAGAGAATAATCTCCAGGGTCAAAATAATATATTTTACCCGCTTTTTTAAAGCGGACACCTACTACTTTATACAAAGGATCTTCCCTCCTGCAGATTCAGCATCAGCTGCTCCATCATCAACGTCTTGTTCATATTACTTTGCAATTGTTTACGAGCATTTAAAATGGCTTGCAATTGCGATGATAGCTTATCGAAGGTTGTGTGAAGTGCTGCCTCTTTCCATGTTGAAAGTAAATCAGGATACGTACACATCGCCTCTGGATTTGCTTTAATTGCTACTATATCTCGGAAAGCAAATAACATTAAGTCTAATGCTAATTCTATTTGCTCTTTTTCTTTAAATAATGGTAACCAATCTTCATGTACAACTAACATTGCTTCATGTACATTTTTAAAGGTTGCTTCTACCAATTTTAACACTGTTTTTCTAGCCTGTGCAAACGCATCATCTTTTACAATTGAAAAAGCATCTTCTAAATCACTTGTCACCATACTTACTGTAGCTGCCATAGACTGCGTAATCCCCTCAGCAACCAACTCTTTCATCATGGAATTCCGAGGAATTTCTTGAAATTTAATATGCTGACAGCGCGAGCGAATGGTCGGTATGATTGCATTAATATTTTGCGTTATAAATATAGCTGTTACAACACCCTCAGGTTCCTCTAAAAACTTCAACAATTTATTAGCAGACTTTACATTTAATCTTTCAGCACTATGGATTACATATACTTTGCGCCCTGCTTCTAATCCTGTCTTACTCATCTCGTTTAGCAATTTTTCAATTGCATCTACCTTTATAAATTGTCCTTCAGGATATACTTGGTGAAAATTAGGGTGATTTCCTGATTTTATACGCTGGCAGCTTCGACATGTTTCACATGGAACATCATTTTGTGGATTTTCGCATAATAGCAGCCGAACAAAGTAAAGCATCACTTCTTCAGTGCCTGTACCTTTACCACCTTCTAATATATACGCATGTCCCACTCTGTTTTTTTCAAAAATTATTTGGAGCTGCTTCATCACTACTGGTTGTAATTTAAGTAGTTCTTCAGCTGTATGCATCATCATTCAACACCTTTTCATTGTTTGAAAAAATCCCGTGCTCCGAAATACCAAGAGACACGGGGTTTTACGTATAAAGATTGATTAACAATCCTTTAATCTCACCTATTTTAGCTAATAAGTCGACAGAATCCTTCTCTTCATTTAGAACGTCTTCTGTTAACTCAATAAGTTTTTCATCAATTGTATCTACTATTTTTAAGCGGCGGCCTTCACCAAATCGATTCCATGTATGAGATTGCTTCAACTCCATACCATAGGAAACTGCTTCCTTTAAAAAGCGTTTAACTAGCATCTTAAACTTTGCTAAATCACGTAAATTTTTAGATTTTGCAATACGATCGCCAGCTGTTGAAATATCACCTAATAATCTTGTTATTTGTTCGGTCTGCATACGTTGTCCAGACTTTACAACAAAATCCCCAAATCGCGTTGTTGGTTGGTGATTCGGCAGTTTTTGTCTAGTTGTATCCAATCCAATTCGCAGATCTTGGTTGATCTTCACTTAATTGTCTCCTCCGTCTCCTAGAAATGATGAAACTGTTCGATTGGTAACACGAAAACGGTTGCTCCCCCTACTTCAACTTCTACTGGGTAAGGGATATATGCATCTGCATTTCCACCCATTGGTGAAATAGGTGCCACCATTTGTTCCCGAGAACGACAATTATCGCGTATAACATCTAATACCTTATGAACTAGTGAATCCTCAGTACCAATCAAGAACGTTGTATTTCCTGAACGAAGAAATCCTCCTGTACTGGCCAATTTTGTTGCGCGAAAATCATTTTTCGTTAAAGCGTTTGAAAGACGGTTACTATCCTGATCTTGTACAACTGCCACAACTAATTTCATCGGCATTCACTCCTCTAATGTTATATAGGTTCTTCTATAAGTATAACATAGTTCACATTATCTCTTCATTTACTTTACAATGCATTTCTCAAAACTTTCCAGACATTTTGGAAAACTTCTTCTAATGATTTGCTTGCATCAATTACATGGATTCTTTCGGGGAATTTCTCAGCTAACATCAAATACGCTTCTCTTACTTTTTGGTGAAATGCTAGACTTTCTATATCTAAGCGATTTACTTCGCGTTCTTTATGCGCATTAATACGCGATAATCCTATTTCAGGATTTAAGTCAAAGAGAATAGTCATATCTGGCATATAATCACCAATGGCAAATTCATTGATAGATTTCACCCCTGTAATGCCTAACCCACGCCCAATACCTTGATATGCTAAAGATGAATCTATAAAGCGATCACATAGAACCACTTTTCCCTGTTTTAGAGCAGGCTCTATTTTTTCTACAAAGTGCTGACTTCTTGCTGCAGCATATAATAGTGCTTCAGTTTTTGCATCCATCTCTGTATGTGCTGGGTTTAAAATGACTTGTCGAATCTCTTCCGCAATCACGCTGCCACCTGGTTCACGTGTTGCTACTACTTCTCGTCCCTCTTCTTGCAATTTACTAACAACCATTTTGAGTACAGTAGTCTTACCTGCTCCCTCTGGCCCTTCAAATGTAAAAAATAATTTATTTGTCATAACTAAACCCTCTCATATATACTATTACATACCATTATACATGATTGGTTCTAATTAATAATACTATTGCGTGTGCTAAAATATGTTAAAAAATCTAACCATGCGCTTATATTAATGAAAATCATCTAAAATAGTTACATCTTACCGCTGCTGTTTTTATATGAGTAAACACAAGGAAAATTACTATTCGGTTAACCTCATTGAAATCACTACAAATCCTTGCCTCTTTTATATCTTCTTTCCCTAAACCATTAGGCTATCTCATCTCGATAAGTTACATAGGGGTTGGATAAAAGGTTAAAGCGGAGATGTTCGTTTAATTTTGTGAAAATAGAGTTTCCTTTCATAATGAAGTGAAGACGTTCTTTATTTTACCTTTTTGTTTTTGAAAAAGAATGTTGCAATAACTGTCGCAATAACTACTGTTACCTTTAAGATTGATACGTTTCTAGACATATTTACTCCTTTCATATCAAATTACTTTCTTTTTCATAGAGCATCATAAGTTTATTAATCATGCAAAATTATAGATAATCAGTTTATCAGTTGCTTTTATAACTTGTCTTCTTTCTTTTGTACCGCATTATTAATTTGGACCTCATAAATCATTATTCATATATAACCACTATTTGAAGTGTTAATTTCAAGAGTCTTGATAAACTATTTCCTGGTAAATATTTTTAATATACTTTAATTATGAACCACCATAATTAAAGTATATATCATAAATAAAACGAATGATGAGTATTTGCAAAAGATAAAAAAATAATCACATAGAGAAAAAGCACAACTGAATAATCAGTTGTGCTTTAAGTGTGCCTAGCAACGTCCTACTCTCGCAGGGGGACAGCCCCCAACTACCATTGGCGCTAAAGAGCTTAACTTCTGTGTTCGGCATGGGAACAGGTGTGACCTCTTTGCCATCATTACTAGACTATTGAGATTGTTCTCTCAAAACTGGATAAACATTCATTGAAGTTCTTAAATCAACTTTTGGTTAAGTCCTCGATCTATTAGTATTCGTCAGCTCCATGTGTCACCACACTTCCACCTCGAACCTATCTACCTTGTCGTCTTCAAGGGATCTTACTTACTTGCGTAATGGGAAATCTCATCTTGAGGGGGGCTTCATGCTTAGATGCTTTCAGCACTTATCCCGTCCACACATAGCTACCCAGCGATGCTCTTGGCAGAACAACTGGTACACCAGCGGTGTGTCCATCCCGGTCCTCTCGTACTAAGGACAGCTCCTCTCAAATTTCCTACGCCCACGACGGATAGGGACCGAACTGTCTCACGACGTTCTGAACCCAGCTCGCGTACCGCTTTAATGGGCGAACAGCCCAACCCTTGGGACCGACTACAGCCCCAGGATGCGATGAGCCGACATCGAGGTGCCAAACCTCCCCGTCGATGTGGACTCTTGGGGGAGATAAGCCTGTTATCCCCGGGGTAGCTTTTATCCGTTGAGCGATGGCCCTTCCATGCGGAACCACCGGATCACTAAGCCCGTCTTTCGACCCTGCTCGACTTGTAGGTCTCGCAGTCAAGCTCCCTTGTGCCTTTACACTCTACGAATGATTTCCAACCATTCTGAGGGAACCTTTGGGCGCCTCCGTTACTCTTTAGGAGGCGACCGCCCCAGTCAAACTGTCCGCCTGACACTGTCTCCTACCCCGCTAAGGGGTACGGGTTAGAATTTCAATACAGCTGGGGTAGTATCCCAAGGACGCCTCCACCGAAGCTGGCGCTCCGGTCTCTCTGGCTCCTACCTATCCTGTACAAGCTGTACCAAAATTCAATATCAGGCTACAGTAAAGCTCCACGGGGTCTTTCCGTCCTGTCGCGGGTAACCTGCATCTTCACAGGTACTATAATTTCACCGAGTCTCTCGTTGAGACAGTGCCCAGATCGTTACGCCTTTCGTGCGGGTCGGAACTTACCCGACAAGGAATTTCGCTACCTTAGGACCGTTATAGTTACGGCCGCCGTTTACTGGGGCTTCGGTTCTCACCTTCGCTTACGCTAAGCAATCCCCTTAACCTTCCAGCACCGGGCAGGCGTCAGCCCCTATACGTCACCTTACGGTTTTGCAGAGACCTGTGTTTTTGCTAAACAGTCGCCTGGGCCTATTCACTGCGGCTCTCTCGGGCTTGCACCCTACTAGAGCACCCCTTCTCCCGAAGTTACGGGGTCATTTTGCCGAGTTCCTTAACGAGAGTTCTCTCGCTCACCTTAGGATTCTCTCCTCGACTACCTGTGTCGGTTTGCGGTACGGGCACCTCCTACCTCGCTAGAGGCTTTTCTTGACAGTGTGAAATCAGGAACTTCGCTCATACGAGCTCGCCATCATAGCTCAACGTTATAGAGAGCGGATTTGCCTACTCTCACGCCTTACTATTTAGACGCACATAACCAACAGTGCGCTTACCCTATCCTACTGTGTCCCCCCATTACTCAAATGGTAGGGAGGTGGTACAGGAATATCAACCTGTTATCCATCGCCTACGCCTATCGGCCTCGGCTTAGGTCCCGACTAACCCTGAGAGGACGAGCCTTCCTCAGGAAACCTTAGTCATTCGGTGGATGGGATTCTCACCCATCTTTCGCTACTCATACCGGCATTCTCACTTCTAAGCGCTCCACCAGTCCTTCCGGTCTGACTTCTCAGCACTTAGAACGCTCTCCTACCACAGACATCGTAGATGTCTATCCACAGCTTCGGTGAATTGTTTAGCCCCGATACATTTTCGGCGCAGCGTCACTCGACCAGTGAGCTATTACGCACTCTTTAAATGATGGCTGCTTCTGAGCCAACATCCTGGTTGTCTAAGCAACGCCACATCCTTTTCCACTTAACAATTACTTTGGGACCTTAGCTGGTGGTCTGGGCTGTTTCCCTTTGACTACGGATCTTATCACTCGCAGTCTGACTCCCGTGCATAAATCACTGGCATTCGGAGTTTGTCTGAATTCGGTAATCCGGGATGGACCCCTAGTCCAAACAGTGCTCTACCTCCAGGATTCTCTATCACGAGGCTAGCCCTAAAGCTATTTCGGAGAGAACCAGCTATCTCCAGGTTCGATTGGAATTTCTCCGCTACCCACACCTCATCCCCGCACTTTTCAACGTGCGTGGGTTCGGGCCTCCAGTAAGTGTTACCTTACCTTCACCCTGGACATGGGTAGATCACCTGGTTTCGGGTCTACAACCACATACTCATTCGCCCTATTCAGACTCGCTTTCGCTACGGCTCCGTCTTTTCAACTTAACCTTGCATGTAATCGTAACTCGCCGGTTCATTCTACAAAAGGCACGCTATCACCCATTAACGGGCTCTAACTACTTGTAGGCACATGGTTTCAGGATCTCTTTCACTCCCCTCCCGGGGTGCTTTTCACCTTTCCCTCACGGTACTGGTTCACTATCGGTCACTAGAGAGTATTTAGCCTTGGGAGATGGTCCTCCCGGATTCCGACGGAATTTCACGTGTTCCGCCGTACTCAGGATCCACTCAGGAGAGAATGAACTTTTGACTACAGGACTGTTACCTTCTTTGGTGGGTCTTTCCAAACCGCTTCGTCTAACTCATTCCTTTGTAACTCCGTATTGAGTGTCCTACAACCCCAAGAGGCAAGCCTCTTGGTTTGGGCTCTTCCCGTTTCGCTCGCCGCTACTAAGGGAATCGAAATTTCTTTCTCTTCCTTCAGGTACTTAGATGTTTCAGTTCCCTGAGTCTGCCATCATGACGCTATGTATTCACGTCAAGATACTGTCCCATTACGAACAGTGGGTTCCCCCATTCGGAAATCTCCGGATCAAAGCTTACTTACAGCTCCCCGAAGCATATCGGTGTTAGTGCCGTCCTTCATCGGCTTCTAGTGCCAAGGCATCCGCCATGCGCCCTTAATAACTTAACCTATAAGTTATTAAGCCTAAAAAATTTAAAACTTAATATAAAAAATGTGTTACTTAAGAATTTCTTCAATGTCGTTTTATCCAGTTTTCAAAGAACAAGTTTTGAAAGCCATGAGCCTTCAAAACTGAACAGCAAGCGTTAATCATATAAGTTCCAAGAACTTATTTCCGAAATATTCCTTAGAAAGGAGGTGATCCAGCCGCACCTTCCGATACGGCTACCTTGTTACGACTTCACCCCAATCATCTATCCCACCTTCGGCGGCTGGCTCCAAAAGGTTACCTCACCGACTTCGGGTGTTACAAACTCTCGTGGTGTGACGGGCGGTGTGTACAAGGCCCGGGAACGTATTCACCGCGGCATGCTGATCCGCGATTACTAGCGATTCCGGCTTCATGTAGGCGAGTTGCAGCCTACAATCCGAACTGAGAACGGTTTTATGAGATTAGCGTACTCTCGCGAGTTAGCGACTCTTTGTACCGTCCATTGTAGCACGTGTGTAGCCCAGGTCATAAGGGGCATGATGATTTGACGTCATCCCCACCTTCCTCCGGTTTGTCACCGGCAGTCACCTTAGAGTGCCCAACTAAATGATGGCAACTAAGATTAAGGGTTGCGCTCGTTGCGGGACTTAACCCAACATCTCACGACACGAGCTGACGACAACCATGCACCACCTGTCACCAATGTCCCCGAAGGGAAAACTCTATCTCTAGAGCGGTCACTGGGATGTCAAGACCTGGTAAGGTTCTTCGCGTTGCTTCGAATTAAACCACATGCTCCACCGCTTGTGCGGGCCCCCGTCAATTCCTTTGAGTTTCAACCTTGCGGTCGTACTCCCCAGGCGGAGTGCTTAATGCGTTAGCTGCAGCACTAAGGGGCGGAAACCCCCTAACACTTAGCACTCATCGTTTACGGCGTGGACTACCAGGGTATCTAATCCTGTTTGCTCCCCACGCTTTCGCGCCTCAGTGTCAGTTACAGACCAGACAGTCGCCTTCGCCACTGGTGTTCCTCCAAATCTCTACGCATTTCACCGCTACACTTGGAATTCCACTATCCTCTTCTGCACTCAAGTTCCCCAGTTTCCAATGACCCTCCACGGTTGAGCCGTGGGCTTTCACATCAGACTTAAGAAACCACCTGCGCGCGCTTTACGCCCAATAAATCCGGACAACGCTTGCCACCTACGTATTACCGCGGCTGCTGGCACGTAGTTAGCCGTGGCTTTCTAATAAGGTACCGTCAAGGTACGTTCATTTCCTAACGTACTTGTTCTTCCCTTACAACAGAGTTTTACGATCCGAAAACCTTCATCACTCACGCGGCGTTGCTCCATCAGACTTTCGTCCATTGTGGAAGATTCCCTACTGCTGCCTCCCGTAGGAGTTTGGGCCGTGTCTCAGTCCCAATGTGGCCGATCACCCTCTCAGGTCGGCTATGCATCGTTGCCTTGGTAGGCCGTTACCCCACCAACTAGCTAATGCACCGCGGGCCCATCCTGTAGTGACGCCCGAAAGCGCCTTTCAACATTTCACCATGAGGTAAAATGGATTATCCGGTATTAGCTCCGGTTTCCCGAAGTTATCCCAGTCTACAGGGCAGGTTGCCCACGTGTTACTCACCCGTCCGCCGCTAAATCAGAGGAGCAAGCTCCTCGTCATTCGCTCGACTTGCATGTATTAGGCACGCCGCCAGCGTTCGTCCTGAGCCAGGATCAAACTCTCCATAAAAGTAAAGTTTGAAAGCTCATTAGCTTTGCTAGCGTATCATCTATAAGATGATATCTATTTTTGTCCTTGTTACTAACTGAAGTTAGTGAACAAAGTTTATTGATTAACGTCTTGCTTGTTCAGTTTTCAAGGTTCATATCTTGTCGCTATCTTAACGACTTAATTATTATATCACAACAATATTCTGTTGTCAATAACTTTATAAAAATATATTTCACAAAATCATTTTTGATATTCAATTAATGCGTCACTCGTAAGCGACTTAATTATTATATCAATCTAGCATTTCAAAGTCAATAACTTTTTTCAAAGAGTTGATATAGTTTTTATCGCCATTTAAATCAGCAACCTAACTAATATAGCACTTTATTAAGTTCTATGCAATACCCTTATAAAAAGAAGTAATTAAATCCAGTCAAACATACTACTAGTGCTACACCAGGCGTACCTAGCAGTGCCACAATTAAAATTGAAGCGAAGTTTAGCGGAATCCATAGTCCTAAATAACCCGCACCATACGATAGAGCATACAAAACGCAAAATGATAATGTTATACGAAATGCAACGCTTGAAAATAATTCAAGGATCTTTCTTATACCCTTTGGTTTACGTAAAACCCAGTAAAAAACAAACAGTACCCCGATTAAGCTGATTACAAGCTTGGCCATATAAATCACGCTCCATTAATATATGATGTAACTGATATATATGACAGGAATACTGTTTGTCATTCGTTATTTAATTAAAATTTTCCGAATACGTGCCTCTTTAAATAGATAGAAGTGTTTGCTTTCAGCAATTTTACGTTGTGCAATAATATTTAAATCATAATCAACCATTAAATTTTCTATTTCCTGTGTATGTTGCCATTCTTCTTTTGTATACCGCATTAACTGAACAAGCTTGTCATCGTACTCTTTACGCAACTTTTGTTTTCGAAAAAACATATCTTCTTGCACCCCAATCTACAATTCGCGTCTTCCTTCTAACGCTTTCGATAAAGTTACTTCATCTGCATATTCTAAATCTCCACCCACAGGCAGACCGTGGGCGATACGAGTTGTGCGAATACCGGATGGCTTTACAAGACGCGAAATGTACATAGCTGTAGCTTCGCCTTCTATTGTAGGGTTTGTTGCTAATATCAGTTCTTGTACTTCTTCGTTTTGCAATCTTTTTAATAAAGATGGAACATTAATATCTTCTGGACCTATACCGTCCATCGGAGAAATAGCACCTTGTAATACATGATAAAGGCCATGGTAATCTCGCATTTTTTCCATCGCAATGACATCTTTTGTATCTTGTACTACACAAATTGTTGAACGATCACGTTGTGGATCTTGGCATATATGACATGGATCTACGTCTGTAATATGTCCACATACAGAACAATAGCTTAAGTTGCGTTTAGCGTCTATTAAAGCTTTAGCAAAATTAAGTACCGTATCTTCTTGCATCGTTAACACAAAAAACGCCAGACGGGCCGCGGTTTTCGGCCCGATACCTGGCAATTTCATAAAACTATCGATTAATTTGGATATTGGTTCAGGATAATGCATCCTATATTCCCCCTAGAATCCAGGAAGATTCATTCCTTTTGTGAATTGTCCCATTGTTTCATTTGTAGTTTCATCAACCTTAGCAATTGCAGCATTCGTAGCGATGATAATCATATCTTGTAATAATTCAACATCTTCTGGATCTACAATTTCTGGATCAATAACAACTTCTTGCACTTGTTTTTGACCGTTCATTACTACTTTTACAAGTCCGTTACTAGCTGTACCTTCAAAAGTTTGAACTGCCAATTCTTCTTGTGCTTGCACCATTTTTTTTTGCATTTTTTGCATTTGTTTCATCATATTATTCATATTACCCATACCACGCATTGTTAAATTCCTCCCAGTATTTGAATTTACTCTTCAATTTCCACAAAATCTTTGCCAAATAATTTTTCGGCTTCTGAAACAAGTGGATCTTCTGAATCTTGTTGTTCTTCTACTAAAATAGATTGTACAACCTCAGAGACTTGTTCGCCACCTGTATCTTCTTGTTCAGTCTTTTTTTCCATTTTATGATGTTGGATAAAATCTGTTCTAATTTTCAACCAATTTTGTTCTGGCACGAAAACTATCTCATAGAAGTTCCCTGTTATCCCCGCCATATACTGTCCAAAATTAGCAATCAGCTCTTGATTATCCGCTGCCATTTGACAATGTATATCATACTTGAATTTTAGCACAAAAGCACTTGATGATGCCGCCACCGGTTCTGATTCTTCTAGCAAAGCGGATTGAGGCTTTGGAAGCTGATTGAGTATATCCGCCCAAGCACCTTTAATCATTTGAATGTCATGTTTCGTAGCTACTTTTAAAATTTCCTGAATCCTACCAACATGAACATTAAATGTACTAGCTTTTACTTGTTGTCTTGGTTGAGATTGTGTTTGTGTTTGTTGTTGTTTCTGAACTATTGTTCCACCTTGTTGCATTTGTAGAACTAAAGATTCTAATTCGATGATCTTCGATTGTAACTCTACAATTTGTGATGTATCGAGTGAAACATTCCCCGTAGTACCTATTGCAGCAGTTGTACGCCCTGTATTTGATTGTGACATTTTCAATAAGGCCGTTTCCAAATATACTTTTGAATGTAACGAAAACCGCATTTCCTGTTGTGTTTTCGAAAGAATATCAATATAGCTATAAAGCGTTTCCATCGAAAAGTCGCTGGCTAAGGTTTGAAACTTCTCATCTGTCGTTGCCAATTCAAGTAAATCACTTAAATCTGGCGCTGTTTGAATTAATAATAAATCTCTAAAGAAAGTAATAAGATCTTCAGAAAGCCGTACAGCATCCTTACCTTCACTCATCAGCTGTTCTAGCGTTGCTAATACGCTTGCTACATCTTTTTCAGCTAAACTTTTTGCCAATTCATAAAAGATTTCTTGACTAATAGATCCTGTTACAAATAGCGCATCTTCAAGCGTTAGTTTTTCACCGCTAAATGAGACTACTTGATCTAACATACTTAATGCGTCACGCATACCGCCGGCTGCAGACTTTGTAATGACTTTTAATGCTTGTTCGTCATAAGGTAGGTGAATATCTTCAAGCACTACTTTCATACGTTCTAAAATATCTATAGAAGATAAACGTTTAAAATCAAAACGCTGGCAACGGGAAATAATTGTTGCGGGTATTTTATGTGGTTCTGTCGTCGCTAATATAAAAACAACATGAGAAGGGGGCTCTTCTAAAGTTTTTAACAAAGCATTAAAAGCGCTTGTAGAAAGCATATGCACTTCATCAATGATATAAACCTTATAGCGGGCACTTGCAGGTGCAAAACGAACCTTCTCAATAATTTCACGCATTTCATCTACACTTGAATTGGACGCTGCATCAAACTCGATTACATCTGGATGCGAACCATTCGTTATGCTTTTACACGTTTCACATTCATTACATGGTTCATCAGTTGGAGCGTGCTCACAATTTAAAGCTTTCGCGAAGATTTTTGCCGTACTTGTTTTTCCGGTACCCCGTGGACCGGAAAATAAATATGCATGTGTTGTTTTATTGGCTAGGAGAGCATTTTGTAGTGTTCGTTTCACATGAGATTGCCCTGACATTTCTCTAAATGATTGTGGACGATACACTCGGTAAAAAGCTTGATATGTCAACGTTTTTCTCTCCTTTCTGCCGTTACAGTTTAATAATTCAATTATAGCATAAGAGGCGATTAGAAACCTTTATTGTATATGTATAAAAAAGAAAAAACTCACTTGTCTATAGAGACAAATGAGTTTGAAGTTTACACGGTTAATGCCGTGCACCTTTTCCCGACAGCCGTACATATGCGTTACTCTTGTCGTTAGCTCAGATTAGGCTACCCCGCGGCACATGAGTGAAACCACTTAATGCTGCTTCCTTCCGGACCTGACATGGTTCATGGGAACTCATTGCGCAGGACCCAATCGTCAACGCTACGTGCAAAAGGCAGACCATACATACGGACAGCCTCAAAAAGGAATTCAGTCTCGCTAAAGCGGATTGCGAGTTACAGGACACCGCTACCTTCCCACCTAGCACGGCAATTACTAGTATACGAATAGTTGATTAAAAAAGCAACTAAAATGCATACAATAAAAAAGTTAAGTGATATTTCAATTTAAAGAATATAAAATTATTGTCTAATGCTTCGTATTTACCTACAAAAAATTTGATGAATAATAAATAAATAACTTAACAACTCAGTTATTGATCACTATGCATATCTCATTTCTAATCTCTTTACTTTAAAAATCAATAATGTAAACCATTTTTATGTACGGGAAAAACAGTACAATTTTTTTAAAAGAAACTATTGACGAGATAAAAAAATGATGATAAAGTATATCTTGTCAGTAAGACAACAACATATTTTTTCGGAGGAATACCCAAGTCTGGCTGAAGGGATCGGTCTTGAAAACCGACAGGCGGGTCAAACCGCGCGGGGGTTCGAATCCCTCTTCCTCCTCCATTTTATTTTTATAAAATAACACGCGCATAATATTGAGATTGTATTCGTTGCAAATTGTAACGAATTTTTCTTAGTGTAATATAGTCTGAAAATTCTAAAACAAACTGTATGGTTTGTTTTTTTTGTGTTAAAAATCTTATTTGGGTAAAGATTTACTCTTTTAATCGCTACCCGTAGAAGAAAATCCCTGATCCCTTCTTATATCCCATTCTTTTTTTGAATCATTCCGAGTAACTCTTCTGGCTTTTGAATAATATATATATTATCTAAATGTTCTTGTTGCATAAAGCCTTCATCCACCATATGTTGCAATTGCAATTGCAGTAGTCGATAGTAGTCATTCACGTTATATAAGTATATTGGCTTTTGATGTTGTCCTATTTGCGATAATGTCACTACATCAAAAAACTCATCCATCGTACCTGCTCCACCAGGTAAAGCAATTAACAAATCGGCTAATTCAATCATTTTAGCCTTACGTTCATACATAGTCGTTACATGATGCAAATTAGTTATATGTTCATGAGTTACTTCTTTCCATTGTAAAAAACTTGGCATTACCCCTATAACATCCCCATTATTAGCTAGCGCAGCATCCGCAATTTTCCCCATTAGCCCTTGATTAGAGCCTCCATATACAATATCCATCTCATGTCTAGCTAAAAAGGTACCTAATTCCTCAGCCTTTTCTGCATAAATTGGGTTTTTGCCTATTTTTGATCCACAATAAATTCCGACGCGCATAATACCCCCCATTCCCCCCATTATCAATTAATTTCTCTACATTCGTCCTTACTTTAATTGTGAAATTCCTTAAATTAATACTTCAAAAGTTAAAAATAACGTTACATTTCAATGCGTAACATTATCTAAATATTATTATCCAATGTATATGTGAACAAATAACGAAAATAGAACATTAATATTGTAAGCGCTACACCATAATGTGATAATCTTCATCTAGATTAGCTCACTGTCCTTTTAAAATTTACTATTTTTGTATCGTTATATATTAAAGGGACTATACGAAAAGATGAACGTCGTCAACTTTTCGTATAGTCCCTCAATAACCGATTTATCTACGTCGTAAATGAGAGGTTTGCTCGATAAAATGGCCAATTCTTTCTAAAATAATTTCAATGGTATCTGGACTTTTCATTAAATCATAATCATTGATATCTAACCGAAGAACTGGGCAAGCATTGAAATTATCAATCCAATTTTCATAACGATTATGCATTTCATACCAATATTCTTTATCTGTTTGTTGTTCCATCGGACGTCCACGTTCCTCGATACGAGCAATGATATCGTCAATTGGACCTTCAAGGTAAATTAAAAGATCTGGATGTGGGAAATATGGTGTCATTACCATCGCATCAAATAAATTGGTATATGTTTCATAATCGGTTGGACTCATTGTTCCTTTATCATAATGCATTTTAGCAAAAATACCTGTATCTTCATAAATGGAACGGTCTTGGATAAAGCCACCACCATATTCAAAAATACGTTTTTGTTCCTTAAAGCGTTCAGCCAGGAAATAAACTTGCAAGTGGAAACTCCATTTACTAAAGTCATCGTAAAATTTATCTAAGTATGGATTTGTATCTACTTTTTCAAAAGATGTACGGAAATTTAATGCGTTTGCTAACGCTTTCGTCATTGTTGATTTACCGACACCTACTGTTCCTGCAATCGTAATAACTGCATTTGATGGGATGCCATATTTTTCTCTCAAATTCATTCCTTAAAGTTCCTTCTTTCTATTATTTCCTCAACTGTATTTAAGATTTTTTGTAAATCTGTAGCATTATGCACAAAGTCCATATCATCACCATTAAAGCGAACAACAAGGATATCAGGATGTTCTTGTTCAAAAACACGTATAAATTCATGATAATCAGCTACTAGTTGATTCATATAATCCCTGGATATCATCTTTTCAAATTCTCGACCTCTCATAGCAATACGTTTCATTAACGTATCTACACTTGCATACAAATATATAACAACGTTTGGTCTTATCATATCCTCAGTTAAAATTTGATAAATATCCTCGTACTTATGAAATTCCGATGATGGCAAAGTACGTTTTGCAAATATTAAATTTTTAAAGATATGATAATCGGCTACTACCGGTTGATCGTTAACTGCAATATATTTTTTAATATCATTTAATTGTTTATAGCGATTACACAAGAAGAACATTTCCGTTTGGAAGCTCCACTCATTAATATCTTCATAGAATTTATTTAAAAACGGATTTTCGTCTACAATTTCCTTCAATAAATGAAAACCAAAAGTCTCCGAAATTATTTTAGAAAGTGACGTTTTTCCGACGCCAATAGGCCCCTCTACCGTAATAAACGGAACAGGCATCAGAAGTCCCCCTTCGCTTATCTTTTTAGTGAATGACTATAATTCTAACACAGTAGAAAAATGAAGGACAGTCCAAGAAATCATTTTTCATATTAACTCGTATTCAATCGAACTTTATTAAATCAGTATCATTTCATTTATCTACAATAATTTTAATTGTGCCTAAATAAAAAAGCCTCAGCAAAAATGCCAAGACTCCAAATTATACATATATTATACAATATGTTTCACATGAAACATTTGTTGTAAGAGTGCCCAATTTTGTGGGAATGGAAATCCTAGATGCCAATAGGCAATTCCTTTTAACCCTAGATCCTCTAATAATTTAAATTTTGCTTCAATAGATCTTGCATCTTCAAACCATACAACATGTTCTACACCATCTTTCCAATAGTGAAAATAAGGTGCTTGTGCAATTTCATCATATAAAATCGCAGCGTTATTTTGTTTAGCTAATTCGATTGCATATTGCGGACTGACAGCA
The DNA here is from genome assembly GCF_044359855.1 of Rummeliibacillus pycnus. Lineage (GTDB taxonomy): Bacteria > Bacillota > Bacilli > Bacillales_A > Planococcaceae > Rummeliibacillus > Rummeliibacillus pycnus_A. Next base: position 2,611,417 of record NZ_CP132291.1, on the reverse strand, counting down.
ATCGCATTTGGGTTTCCTGCTTTATACGGTAACTTCCAATCATATCCATACATATTTTGGCCCATCATAATTTTTGAAGGTGGTATTGCTGTTACCCCATATTCAAGTACTTGCCTTACTGGACCAATTGGTGAAACAGCCATTGGTGGTCCACCGCTATATCCCCATTCATATGTCATCAATATCACAAAATCAACGACTTCACCAATTGCTTTATAATCATGCCCTTCATACCACTTTCCAGGCTGGTTAGCACTTGTTTTAGGTGCTAATGCTACAGACACCGTTAACCCTTCTGGATGAGCTTTTGAAACTAGCCTTTTAAGAAATTCTACGTACTTCTCTTTATCTTCTGGAGGTAAATATTCAAAATCAACATGAATATCCTTTGCACCATGTTTTTTAGCTTCTTGTATTGCAGCCCCAATAATTAAGTCTTGTAAATTAGTATCCATAAAAATTTCATGTGCCAAAGTATCACTAAATGCTCCATTCTCAATATTTACAAGTACAATAGCTGAAGCTACTCTGTTTGCGGATGCTATTTCCCCCAAATCCCCCCAATTGAGGGTCGATAATGTACCATCCCTTTTTACCTCATATGAGAATGGCATCATATAAGTAAGTACAGGTGCTCTTTTTCTTAACTCCTGTGAGAGACGTGCTGGCACATTATCCGTATACCATTCTGCATAGGCATTCGTCTCAATCGTTTTACGATTTGGATTAGGTGTTTCAGGTAATACAAGCGTTTGTCCTACTACTAGCACATCAGGATTTGGTATTTCATTGAGTGCAACAATCGTTGCTACTGTCGTATGGTTTTCCCTAGCAATTTTATTTAAACTATCTCCCTGCTTTACAACATAGATCAAATGCAACCTCCTCTATCTCTTCATGATTACTAACATATGCTATTACCTCATAAATCATGCTAAACTATTTAACAAGGAGCGTGTCTACATGAACCAAGATTATCACTTTATGCAACTAGCGATTGAAGAAGCACAAAGAGCGGAATCTCTCGGAGAAGTTCCGATCGGTGCCGTCATTGTCTATCAAAATCAGGTAATTGCCAGCGCCCATAATCTGCGTGAAACTTCACAAAACGCTGTAACACACGCAGAGCTCATGGCCATTCAACATGCTTGTGATGTTATAGGTAGTTGGCGTTTAGAGGAGACTACATTGTATGTCACATTAGAGCCTTGCCCTATGTGTGCAGGTGCAATTTTGCAATCTAGGATCCCCCGTATAGTTTACGGTGCACGTGATAGTAAGGCAGGCTGTGTTGATTCACTCTACCATCTCTTAAATGACAGCCGCTTCAATCATGAATGTGAAGTGACAGAGGGTGTCTTAGCTGAGGAATGCGGTGCGTTACTGACAAATTTTTTTAAAGGACTTCGTGCACGAAAAAAGGCAGAAAAGAAGGCTAAAAAATTAGCAGATACAAGTGACCATCTATTATAACGGACTGTCATTTGAGTATTGTAAAAGCTAAAAAATGTATAAAAAAAAACGATTCTCCATTAATTTGGTGAATCGCTTTTTTTTTACTCATTATTTAGCTGGAGCTTGGATTACTTCAAGACCGCCCATATAAGGTACTAACACTTCAGGGACTTTCACACTTCCGTCAGTTTGTTGATAGTTTTCTAAAATTGCTGCAACTGTACGACCTACAGCAAGACCTGAACCATTTAGTGTGTGTACATACTCTGGTTTAGCACCTGGTTCGCGACGGAAACGGATATTCGCACGACGCGCTTGGAAATCTTCAAAGTTAGAGCAAGAAGAAATTTCACGGTACATATTTTGAGCTGGAATCCAAACTTCTAAGTCATATTTTTTCGCAGCAGTGAAGCCAAGATCAGCAGTACACATTTTCAATTTTCGATATGGTAAGCCTAACAGTTGAAGAACTTCTTCAGCATGGCCAGTTAATTTTTCTAATTCATCATAAGAATCTTCAGGTTTAACAAAGCGTACAAGTTCTACTTTGTTAAATTGGTGTTGGCGGATTAAACCGCGTGTATCACGTCCTGCAGAACCTGCTTCTGAACGGAAGCAAGCACTAAATGCTGTAAATGCTTGCGGGAGTTTTGCCCCTTCAAGAATTTCATCACGGTAGAAGTTTGTTACGGGTACTTCAGCAGTTGGAATCAAGAAATAATCTGGCTCTTCAACTAAGAATGCATCTTCTTCAAATTTTGGAAGTTGGCCAGTACCTGTTAAACTTGCACGGTTTGCCATATAAGGTGGTAACATTTCTTCATAACCATGTTTATCAGCATGAAGGTCCATCATGAAATTCCACAATGCGCGCTCAAGTCGAGCACCTAAGCCACGGTAGAATACGAAACGGCTACCTGTTACTTTACCAGCACGTTCAAAGTCAATCATGCCAAGATCTGTTCCAAGATCCCAGTGAGGTTTAATTTCAAAATCGAATTCTGGAACTTCACCCCATTTGTATTCCTCTTGATTATCATCTTCTGAATTACCAACAGGTACACTCTCGTGGGCAATATTTGGTAAGCGCATCATCATCTCATTAAATTTAGCTTCAACTTCATTTAATTCAGCATCTAATTTTTTGATTTCATCATTTACAGCACGCATGTTAGCGATATCTTCATCAGCATTTTCTTTTGCACGTTTCTTTACAGCAATTGCTTCAGATGCTTTGTTACGTTCTGCCTTTAACACTTCCGTTTTAGCAATTAAATCACGGCGTAGTTGGTCCCATTCTTCAAAATGGTCAATTGTACCAAGATCTTCATTACGGTGAGATAATTTTTCTTTAATTTCCGCAAAGTTTGCACGGACACGTTTAATGTCTAACATATTTAATTCCTCCGATTGTATATTCGACTTTAGAAAAGTAGCTTTTTGCGAAACGCTTCTAAAAATGAACATAAAAAAGCCCTCATCCCATAAAAGGGACGAGAGCATACCCGCGTTGCCACCCTAATTGATTAGACAAAATATATCTAATCCACTTGTTTCATAACGGCTTTGTAACCGGCTTCAGCCTACTATACGTTCAGCTGAGCAACTCCAGGACGGATTCACAAGCGCTTTTGCCGACTTTCACCAACCGTCGACTCTCTTTAAAAAACGTACTCGCTACTACTTCCTATCATCGTGTTAAATTTTAAGTTAACCATACTTTACAATACATCGGGAAGTTACGCAAGTACTGAGTGCTTACTTTCCTTTACCATGTTAACAAAATATTTCATTATGCGTGTATCCTCTGTTAATTCTGGGTGGAAAGAACACCCTAAAAATTGACCATCTCGTGCAAGTACTATTCGCCCTTCATACTTGCCTAAGACATCTACACCTTCACCAACATTTACAATATGTGGTGCACGGATGAATACCGCTGGAAATTCAGCCCCAATACCTTTTAAATTTAGAAGTACTTCAAAGCTATCCACTTGGCGCCCAAATGAATTACGCTCCACTTCCACACCCATTACTCCAACATGAGGTTCTTTATAGTCAACAATATTATTTGCTAGAAGAATTAATCCCGCACAGGTACCAAACATCGGTTTTCCTGACGTAGCAAACAGTCGCAATGCTGGCATCATATCATATCGATCAATAAGCTTGCGCATTGTGGTACTTTCCCCACCCGGTAGAACAAGCCCATCTAAATCTTCAAGTTCTTCCTTATATTTAATTGCTACAGCCTTTGCTCCAACTGATTCAATAGCTCGTATATGTTCACGAACAGCACCTTGTAATGCCAATACACCAATTGTTGTCATACTACCAACCTCGATCCTGCATACGATCTTGTGGAGCAAGTTTTGAAATATCTATTCCTTTCATTGGTATACCAAGCTCTTTTGACACTTCTGCGATTAATTCATAATCTTGGTAATTCGTAGTGGCTTCCACAATTGCACGAGCAAATTTCTCTGGATTTTCCGATTTAAAAATACCTGAACCAACAAATACGCCATCTGCTCCTAATTCCATCATCAATGCTGCATCTGCTGGTGTAGCAACTCCTCCAGCGGCAAAATTGACAACCGGTAAGTGACCTAAACGGTTAATTTCAAGTAACACTTCAAAAGGTGCACCTAAAATTTTGGCTTCTGTCATTAACTCATCTTTCGTCATATTTGCAACTTTACGTACTTGTGCATTTACTTTACGTATATGTCTTACGGCTTCAACGATATTCCCTGTTCCCGGTTCGCCTTTTGTACGTAGCATAGATGCACCTTCACCTATACGACGAGCTGCTTCACCTAAGTCACGACAGCCACAAACAAACGGTACAGTGTATTCACTTTTTAGTAAGTGAAATTCTTCATCTGCTGGTGTTAATACTTCACTTTCATCTATGTAATCTACTCCCATAGATTCAAGTACGCGTGCTTCTACAATATGTCCAATACGTGCCTTTGCCATGACTGGAATGGATACAGCCCCCATTACTTCTTCCACAATACGTGGATCCGCCATACGTGCAACACCACCAGCAGCACGAATATCCGATGGTACGCGTTCTAATGCCATTACTGCCACTGCTCCAGCTGCCTCTGCAATTTTTGCTTGTTCTGCATTAATAACGTCCATAATGACGCCACCCTTTTGCATTTCTGCCATACCTCGTTTAACTCGTTCTGTACCTGTTTGAATAACCATTTCTTTCCCTCCTAAAAACTAGTATGATGTAAGTATAAAGAAAATTGACCATATAAAAAGATTCAGATATTCATTTTTCGATATGGTCAGTTAGGGGCGATTTTATGGATATGCTTATGATTCAACTAGAAAAGGATTCAATAACTCCACTTTACGAGCAGCTTTATGAAGAAATAAAAAAGGGCATTATAGAAGGCACTATTGTTGTTAATTCAAAGCTTCCTTCAAAACGAAAGCTTGCTGAGTTTCTATCAATTAGCCAAACAACAATTGAACTTGCCTATTCACAGTTAATAGCAGAGGGATATATTGCTTCAAAATCACGTGTAGGCTTCTTTGTTGAAGCAATTGAGGAGTTAGCCTATGTGGAGAAAACTCTCCCTCACAGCGAGTTAGAAATCCCTTCAGAACGCCAAATTCTGATTGATTTTAACCCTGGTAAAATTGATACTGCATCTTTCCCTTTTAGCACTTGGCGCAAATATGCAAAAGATGCCATTGACTATCATGAAAAAGATTTATTACTGATTGGATCTGCACAAGGTGAACTTGAATTACGTGAACAAATCGCAAGCTATTTATATCAATCAAGGGGTGTTCTATGCTCTCCTGAACAAATTGTATTAGGCTCCGGTACCGAACAACTCCTACCAATGATTATGAAGCTCTTAGGAGAAGCTAATCAGTATGCTATTGAGAATCCCGGATACACCTTGACTCATCATATTTTCAATCAATACAACCAAAAGGTAATCCCGATTGAGGTTGATGAGGATGGGATACAGATTCAACAACTCGAAGGTTCAAGTGCAAATATTGCTTATGTTACACCATCACATCAATTTCCAACAGGAGCTGTACTTTCAGCCTCACGCCGCTCTCAACTATTAAATTGGGCCGCACACGATGAAGAACGTTTTATTATTGAAGATGATTATGACAGTGAATTCCGCTATATCGGCAAACCAATTGCTTCTCTACAAGGAATGGATCATAGAGATACAGTAATCTATATCAGTACTTTTTCTAAATCCTTAATGCCATCTTTGCGTATAGCGTACTTTGTATTACCTAAAAAGTTATTATCCCAATATCATAATATGTTCACATACTATACTTCTACAGTCCCCCGTTTCGAGCAACATATTTTGGCACAATTTATGCGGGATGGGCATTTTTCTAAGCATTTAAATCGGATGCGGAAAATTTATCGAAAAAAGTTAGAAAAGGTGACACTTGCGCTTACTCCGTATGCCCCAATGGTTACAATCTCTGGTGAGCAAGCTGGGATGCACGTAATTTTAACAGTTAAGCATGAGCTAAATGCTACTACTTTAAGTAACATTGCATTACAACGAGGTATACGCATTACACCAATCAAAGAGTATATGCTTGCTCCTACAATACAAAAGCGAGAAGACCAATTTTTACTAGGCTTTGGGGGATTAGAGGAAGAAGAGATTCCAAAAGCTATTCAACAGCTAATGAGTTGTTGGGGGATTAAACAAGCGTAAAAAAAGGATTGGCTATTTTGCCAATCCTTTTTCATATCTTATATCACTAGAATAATCCCGTGAAGAAGTTACCAATTTTTTTGAATGAAAGTGACAACCAACTTGCTTTTTCTACGGTTGCTGTTGTAACAACATCTGCATTACTCACTGATCCATCTATAAAGCCATAATCTTTACCAGATTTTTTATTGATTTCTACATGGCCAACAACAGTTCCCTTTTTAGCAGGAGCATTTAATGATTTTTTATCTAGTACAAGTTTTGCTTCATAATCATCTGCTTCACTAGTTTTCACCATCATAGAAACAGCATCTTTAGTAGCGATTTTTACATTTGAATCTTTACCGTCATTAACTGCTACTGTTTTTTGGCTTTTAAATGTGTGGCCTGCTGGTACAATCTCTTCTGTTGTAAATTGACCAAAGCCATAATCAAATAATGTACGAGCTGCATTGAAACGTGCGATATGTTGTGGCCCTTCCGCATGCATAACAACTGCTATTAAGCGTGTACCATTGCGTTTTGCTGTACCAGTGAAACATTGTCCAGCATAATCTGTAGTACCTGTTTTAAGTCCATCGACTCCTTTATATTCTGCAACAAGCCCTGGCAACATAAAATTCCAGTTATCCATTTTAATAGCATCATCAGTGCCTTCACGGAATGTTTTTCTTGAAATACTAGAAGTCTTTAATACTTCAGGGTGATCTTTTAGAAGATGATAGGCAAGTTTTGCAACAGATTTTGCAGGCATTTTGTTTTCTGCATTAGCAGGTGTACCGTCTGGTTGCATCCCTTGTAATTGTGCATTGTTAAGACCTGTAGCATTTACAAAGTGGTAATCTTTTAAGCCTAATTCTTTTGCTTTTTTGTTCATTAATGTTAGAAACTCAGTTTCAGATCCTGCAATTGTTTCAGCGATTGCAATTGTTGCTGCGTTTGCAGAGTAAATTGCCATTGCTTCATATAACTCTCTAATTGTATACTCACCATCTGCACGTAGTGGTACATTACTTAATGCACGATCTTGCGAAATCTTATATGCATATTCAGAGACTTTATATTTTTGATCCCACTTAATTTTACCAGCATTAATCGCGTCTAACAGAATATATTCTGTCATCATTTTTGACATACTTGCTATACCTAGTGCTTGATCAGCATTTTTTTCGTACAAGATTTTACCTGAATCAGCATCTATTAAAATAGCACCTTTAACATGTAAACCTAGATTATCTTTAGCACTTGCTGTATTTCCTGCTGGAATAGTTGCAATCATGCTAAACATAAGTGCAACAGCTATCACAATACTAAAAATTTTGCTTTTTCTTGATGTCTTCACCATTCTACCTCCGTTTATGTATAGACTTGTCTCGCTCATTTTAACATAGAATAAGGGAGTTCAACCATGGGATATAAAAAACACCCTTTCCGCTTCATAAATTGATGCGAAAAGGGTGCTAAAGATGCAATCTTATGCTAGTGAATAATTTGGTGCTTCTTTCGTAATTTGTACATCATGTGGATGGCTTTCCTTTAAGCCAGCTCCAGTCATACGTACAAATTGTGCATTTTCACGCAAATCATGAAGATCTTTTGTTCCGCAGTAGCCCATGCCTGCACGAACACCACCAAGTAATTGATGAATTGTATCAGATAAAGGCCCTTTGTATGGAAGACGTCCTTCAATACCTTCTGGGACAAGTTTCTTTGCATCTTGTTGGAAGTAGCGATCTTTTGAGCCGTTTTCCATTGCTGCAACTGAACCCATACCGCGATATACTTTGAAACGACGTCCTTGGAAAATTTCTGTTTCTCCAGGAGATTCAGAAGTACCTGCCAGTAAGCTTCCTAACATAACAGTATGTCCACCAGCTGCTAGAGCTTTCACTATATCGCCTGAGTATTTAATACCACCGTCAGCAATAATTGTTTTACCTTGGCGACGAGCTTCTGTAGCACAATCATATATAGCTGTGATTTGTGGTACACCTACGCCAGCTACAACGCGAGTAGTACAAATAGAACCAGGTCCAATACCAACTTTCACTATGTCTGCACCAGCTTCGTATAAAGCTTTAGTAGCTTCAGCTGTTGCTACATTTCCTGCAATAATAGTTAAGTCAGGGAATGTGTTGCGGATATTTCTCACTTGCTCTAGTACGCCTTGTGAATGACCGTGTGCTGTATCAATTACGATTACATCTACTTGTGCTTCAACTAATTTTTGAATTCGATGCATTGAATCCTTTGTTACTCCCACTGCAGCACCTACAAGTAAACGTCCAAGCTCATCTTTTGCAGCGTTTGGATATTCCATTACTTTTTCAATGTCTTTAATAGTGATCAATCCTGTTAAAACACCATCTTCGTCAACAATAGGTAGCTTTTCTATTTTATATTGTTGTAGCATTTTTTCTGCTTCTTCTAATGTAGTGCCAACAGGTGCTGTGATTAAATCTTCTTTTGTCATCACATCATCAATCTTAATAGAGTAGTCTTGAACAAAACGTAAATCACGGTTTGTAATAATACCTACTAATTTTTGATCTTCCATATTGTTCACAATTGGAACACCTGAAATTCTATATTTACCCATTAGATGTTCTGCATCAAATACCTGATGAGAAGGTGTTAAGAAAAACGGATTCGTAATTACACCATTTTCAGATCGTTTAACTTTTTCAACATGTTCAGCTTGTTCTTCGATACTCATATTTTTATGAATAATACCTAAGCCACCTTGACGTGCCATTGCAATAGCCATTGGTGCTTCAGTTACTGTATCCATACCAGCACTAATAACAGGAATATTTAATTTAATCTTTGGTGTTAAATTAACTGATAAATCCACTTCTTTCGGTAATACTTCAGAATGTGCTGGTACAAGCAGTACATCATCAAATGTTAAACCTTCTTTGGCAAATTTCGTTTCCCACATTTCTTGAACTCCTCCTATAAAAAATATATTAATTGTAAGATTAACAACGGAAACGTTTACTTGTCAAGGAATCTGGAATAAGTAAGATTATTTAGATTTTTCTTTATAATAAGGCTTTTATATCATTTTCAATTTTTAATGGGGATGTTTGTGGAGCATACCTTGATACAACATGACCATTTGAATCAACTAAGAACTTAGTAAAATTCCATTTAATATTTTCCGTTAATAGCCCTTTCTTTTCTGAAATCAAAAATTTAAACAATGGTGAGGCATTTTCGCCTTTTACATCTACTTTAGCAAACATAGGAAATTGAACATCATAATTCATTTGGCAATAAGATAAAGTCTCATCAATATTAACAAATTCTTGATTATTAAATTGGCTACAAGGAAAGCCTAGGATTGTAAATCCCTGGTTTTTATACTTCTCGTAGAGTTCTTGCAATTCTTTAAATTGTGGTGTGAATCCACATTTACTAGCTGTATTGACAATCAGTAATGGTTGTCCCTCATATTGTTTTAATGGTTGCTGTTCTCCATTAATTGCTTGTACTGTAAAATCATAAATAGTTGCCACTTTCAGTACCCCTTTCTTTTAAATTATTATTTTCTCTATTATCAATGTATTCTTTTAGAGCCTTCTCTACAACTAAAAGCATCCTTACAAAATATATTAATAAATCGAGGACAACAAATCATAAATACTTAGAAATAAGCAAAAGAAAAAGCACAACTAAATAATCAGTTGTGCTTTAAGTGTGCCTAGCAACGTCCTACTCTCGCAGGGGGACAGCCCCCAACTACCATTGGCGCTAAAGAGCTTAACTTCTGTGTTCGGCATGGGAACAGGTGTGACCTCTTTGCCATCATTACTAGACTATTGAGATTGTTCTCTCAAAACTGGATAAACATTCATTGAAGTTCTTAAATCAACTTTTGGTTAAGTCCTCGATCTATTAGTATTCGTCAGCTCCATGTGTCACCACACTTCCACCTCGAACCTATCTACCTTGTCGTCTTCAAGGGATCTTACTTACTTGCGTAATGGGAAATCTCATCTTGAGGGGGGCTTCATGCTTAGATGCTTTCAGCACTTATCCCGTCCACACATAGCTACCCAGCGATGCTCTTGGCAGAACAACTGGTACACCAGCGGTGTGTCCATCCCGGTCCTCTCGTACTAAGGACAGCTCCTCTCAAATTTCCTACGCCCACGACGGATAGGGACCGAACTGTCTCACGACGTTCTGAACCCAGCTCGCGTACCGCTTTAATGGGCGAACAGCCCAACCCTTGGGACCGACTACAGCCCCAGGATGCGATGAGCCGACATCGAGGTGCCAAACCTCCCCGTCGATGTGGACTCTTGGGGGAGATAAGCCTGTTATCCCCGGGGTAGCTTTTATCCGTTGAGCGATGGCCCTTCCATGCGGAACCACCGGATCACTAAGCCCGTCTTTCGACCCTGCTCGACTTGTAGGTCTCGCAGTCAAGCTCCCTTGTGCCTTTACACTCTACGAATGATTTCCAACCATTCTGAGGGAACCTTTGGGCGCCTCCGTTACTCTTTAGGAGGCGACCGCCCCAGTCAAACTGTCCGCCTGACACTGTCTCCTACCCCGCTAAGGGGTACGGGTTAGAATTTCAATACAGCTGGGGTAGTATCCCAAGGACGCCTCCACCGAAGCTGGCGCTCCGGTCTCTCTGGCTCCTACCTATCCTGTACAAGCTGTACCAAAATTCAATATCAGGCTACAGTAAAGCTCCACGGGGTCTTTCCGTCCTGTCGCGGGTAACCTGCATCTTCACAGGTACTATAATTTCACCGAGTCTCTCGTTGAGACAGTGCCCAGATCGTTACGCCTTTCGTGCGGGTCGGAACTTACCCGACAAGGAATTTCGCTACCTTAGGACCGTTATAGTTACGGCCGCCGTTTACTGGGGCTTCGGTTCTCACCTTCGCTTACGCTAAGCAATCCCCTTAACCTTCCAGCACCGGGCAGGCGTCAGCCCCTATACGTCACCTTACGGTTTTGCAGAGACCTGTGTTTTTGCTAAACAGTCGCCTGGGCCTATTCACTGCGGCTCTCTCGGGCTTGCACCCTACTAGAGCACCCCTTCTCCCGAAGTTACGGGGTCATTTTGCCGAGTTCCTTAACGAGAGTTCTCTCGCTCACCTTAGGATTCTCTCCTCGACTACCTGTGTCGGTTTGCGGTACGGGCACCTCCTACCTCGCTAGAGGCTTTTCTTGACAGTGTGAAATCAGGAACTTCGCTCATACGAGCTCGCCATCATAGCTCAACGTTATAGAGAGTGGATTTGCCTACTCTCACGCCTTACTATTTAGACGCACATAACCAACAGTGCGCTTACCCTATCCTACTGTGTCCCCCCATTACTCAAATGGTAGGGAGGTGGTACAGGAATATCAACCTGTTATCCATCGCCTACGCCTATCGGCCTCGGCTTAGGTCCCGACTAACCCTGAGAGGACGAGCCTTCCTCAGGAAACCTTAGTCATTCGGTGGATGGGATTCTCACCCATCTTTCGCTACTCATACCGGCATTCTCACTTCTAAGCGCTCCACCAGTCCTTCCGGTCTGACTTCTCAGCACTTAGAACGCTCTCCTACCACAGACATCGTAGATGTCTATCCACAGCTTCGGTGAATTGTTTAGCCCCGATACATTTTCGGCGCAGCGTCACTCGACCAGTGAGCTATTACGCACTCTTTAAATGATGGCTGCTTCTGAGCCAACATCCTGGTTGTCTAAGCAACGCCACATCCTTTTCCACTTAACAATTACTTTGGGACCTTAGCTGGTGGTCTGGGCTGTTTCCCTTTTGACTACGGATCTTATCACTCGCAGTCTGACTCCCGTGCATAAATCACTGGCATTCGGAGTTTGTCTGAATTCGGTAATCCGGGATGGACCCCTAGTCCAAACAGTGCTCTACCTCCAGGATTCTCTATCACGAGGCTAGCCCTAAAGCTATTTCGGAGAGAACCAGCTATCTCCAGGTTCGATTGGAATTTCTCCGCTACCCACACCTCATCCCCGCACTTTTCAACGTGCGTGGGTTCGGGCCTCCAGTAAGTGTTACCTTACCTTCACCCTGGACATGGGTAGATCACCTGGTTTCGGGTCTACAACCACATACTCATTCGCCCTATTCAGACTCGCTTTCGCTACGGCTCCGTCTTTTCAACTTAACCTTGCATGTAATCGTAACTCGCCGGTTCATTCTACAAAAGGCACGCTATCACCCATTAACGGGCTCTAACTACTTGTAGGCACATGGTTTCAGGATCTCTTTCACTCCCCTCCCGGGGTGCTTTTCACCTTTCCCTCACGGTACTGGTTCACTATCGGTCACTAGAGAGTATTTAGCCTTGGGAGATGGTCCTCCCAGATTCCGACGGAATTTCACGTGTTCCGCCGTACTCAGGATCCACTCAGGAGAGAATGAACTTTTGACTACAGGACTGTTACCTTCTTTGGTGGGTCTTTCCAAACCGCTTCGTCTAACTCATTCCTTTGTAACTCCGTATTGAGTGTCCTACAACCCCAAGAGGCAAGCCTCTTGGTTTGGGCTCTTCCCGTTTCGCTCGCCGCTACTAAGGGAATCGAAATTTCTTTCTCTTCCTTCAGGTACTTAGATGTTTCAGTTCCCTGAGTCTGCCATCATGACGCTATGTATTCACGTCAAGATACTGTCCCATTACGAACAGTGGGTTCCCCCATTCGGAAATCTCCGGATCAAAGCTTACTTACAGCTCCCCGAAGCATATCGGTGTTAGTGCCGTCCTTCATCGGCTTCTAGTGCCAAGGCATCCGCCATGCGCCCTTAATAACTTAACCTATAAGTTATTAAGCCTAAAAAATTTAAAACTTAATATAAAAAATGTGTTACTTAAGAATTTCTTCAATGTCGTTTTATCCAGTTTTCAAAGAACAAGTTTTGAAAGCGATGAGCCTTCAAAACTGAACAGCAAGCGTTAATCGTATAAGTTCCAAGAACTTATTTCCGAAATATTCCTTAGAAAGGAGGTGATCCAGCCGCACCTTCCGATACGGCTACCTTGTTACGACTTCACCCCAATCATCTATCCCACCTTCGGCGGCTGGCTCCAAAAGGTTACCTCACCGACTTCGGGTGTTACAAACTCTCGTGGTGTGACGGGCGGTGTGTACAAGGCCCGGGAACGTATTCACCGCGGCATGCTGATCCGCGATTACTAGCGATTCCGGCTTCATGTAGGCGAGTTGCAGCCTACAATCCGAACTGAGAACGGTTTTATGAGATTAGCGTACTCTCGCGAGTTAGCGACTCTTTGTACCGTCCATTGTAGCACGTGTGTAGCCCAGGTCATAAGGGGCATGATGATTTGACGTCATCCCCACCTTCCTCCGGTTTGTCACCGGCAGTCACCTTAGAGTGCCCAACTAAATGATGGCAACTAAGATTAAGGGTTGCGCTCGTTGCGGGACTTAACCCAACATCTCACGACACGAGCTGACGACAACCATGCACCACCTGTCACCAATGTCCCCGAAGGGAAAACTCTATCTCTAGAGCGGTCACTGGGATGTCAAGACCTGGTAAGGTTCTTCGCGTTGCTTCGAATTAAACCACATGCTCCACCGCTTGTGCGGGCCCCCGTCAATTCCTTTGAGTTTCAACCTTGCGGTCGTACTCCCCAGGCGGAGTGCTTAATGCGTTAGCTGCAGCACTAAGGGGCGGAAACCCCCTAACACTTAGCACTCATCGTTTACGGCGTGGACTACCAGGGTATCTAATCCTGTTTGCTCCCCACGCTTTCGCGCCTCAGTGTCAGTTACAGACCAGACAGTCGCCTTCGCCACTGGTGTTCCTCCAAATCTCTACGCATTTCACCGCTACACTTGGAATTCCACTATCCTCTTCTGCACTCAAGTTCCCCAGTTTCCAATGACCCTCCACGGTTGAGCCGTGGGCTTTCACATCAGACTTAAGAAACCACCTGCGCGCGCTTTACGCCCAATAAATCCGGACAACGCTTGCCACCTACGTATTACCGCGGCTGCTGGCACGTAGTTAGCCGTGGCTTTCTAATAAGGTACCGTCAAGGTACGTTCATTTCCTAACGTACTTGTTCTTCCCTTACAACAGAGTTTTACGATCCGAAAACCTTCATCACTCACGCGGCGTTGCTCCATCAGACTTTCGTCCATTGTGGAAGATTCCCTACTGCTGCCTCCCGTAGGAGTTTGGGCCGTGTCTCAGTCCCAATGTGGCCGATCACCCTCTCAGGTCGGCTATGCATCGTTGCCTTGGTAGGCCGTTACCCCACCAACTAGCTAATGCACCGCGGGCCCATCCTGTAGTGACGCCGAAGCGCCTTTCAACATCTTCACATGAGAGAAGATGGATTATCCGGTATTAGCTCCGGTTTCCCGAAGTTATCCCAGTCTACAGGGCAGGTTGCCCACGTGTTACTCACCCGTCCGCCGCTAAATCAGAGGAGCAAGCTCCTCATCATTCGCTCGACTTGCATGTATTAGGCACGCCGCCAGCGTTCGTCCTGAGCCAGGATCAAACTCTCCATAAAAGTAAAGTTTGAAAGCTCATTAGCTTTGCTAGCGTATCATCTATAAGATGATATCTATTGTTTGTCCTTGTTACTAACAGAAGTTAGTGAACAAAGTTTATTGATTAACGTCTTGCTTGTTCAGTTTTCAAGGTTCATATCTCGTCGTCATCTTAACGACTTAATTATTATATCATTATAATCTTTCGTTGTCAACATCTTTTTAAAAGAGTTTTTTTCAAGAGATTAATATGATTTTTGATTGTCACTTGTTAGCGACTTATAAAGTATATCTATTTAATTAGATAATGTCAATATATATTTTTCATAAAGAGAACAAAAGATTCTTTTGCTATAAATAGAAGACTTAACACTATCTGTATTATAGTAAAGAATCCTTTATTTATCATAAAATTAAACGTTCAATATATATACTTCTATTTTTTGCAAGATCGATAATATCATTCGAACCGTCTAATTTAACTACAGGTCTTGTTTCTGTTGTTTTGTTAGTAAATACAATAGATCCTTCTAAACCATTTGAAAGTTCTACTTTTGTTCCTAATGCTAAGTCCGCTACACAAGTGGTTAACGCTTGCACAACTTTAATATTAAATTTTCCAAATTCAGATTCCCGTATCATTTCTAATACCTTAAATGGGGACTCTTTTGTACGATATACTCTTTCACAAGTCATTGCGTGGAATACATCTGCTACTGCAATAATATGGGCATATATTGAGATTGCATTTCCCTTGTCGCCTCTTGGATAACCACTACCATCTAATCTTTCATGATGTTGATATACTGCAATCTTCATATCTGATTTAAGAATTGAAATACTATTGACCATTTGCAAGCTATAATAAGGGTGCTCCTGAATTTCCTTAAACTCATATTCTGTTAAAGGTCCATTTTTCTCCCTTATTTTCTTTCCAACTTTCGCCATACCGCAATCTGCAACTGCGCCTGCTATAGCAATTTGGATAATATCACCTTTACTATAGCCCATTTTTTGTGCAATAACGGCACAGATTAAACTAATTGCTATAGAGTGATGGTGAATATAGTTTTTGCTATCTGAGAACTCATTCAATATAAATATTTTTTCTCGATTTTCTAAAACATCATGAATTAACGGTAAAATATTTGTTCTAACTTTTGTGATATCTACCTTACTACCAGACTCCCAATTTAAAAACTCCATTTTAAACTTTTCTACTACATCGATGTATTTTCTTTCAAATGGTGTTATGTATGCTTCTTCTATTGTTTCTCTTTGTTCACTTGATGTAGCCGCCACTTCCTGTTTATTAGCTTTTTCTAGTTCGATAGAAGAAGCTAATACTGGCACTTGGGAAATTTGAAAGGCTTTTAATACTGGCAAATGATCCCGTGCAACTTTAGTATTTTTATATATGATAGGAAACTGAGTGTTAGCTATAATATCTTTTGCAATAACGCTACCTAACCGTAAATCGGACACTTTCACTAATTTAGTATCCAAACATATCCCCCCTTCGGAATTAATAATATTAGATTTATTGTAACTGAATTTTTTTTTAATTGTAATAGTGACTTTGCTATTTACTAAACATCATTCGATTCAATCCAATAAAAAAATTTATAAATGAATCAATTTCATAAATACTAAATACTTTTCTAGTTAAAAATTTATCCTTTTGCACCAAAGCTTAATTTGTCCCAATCATCACAGAGAATTTAATACAAAGAAAAAGGAACGCTAAATGCGTTCCTTTTTTCTAATATATAAAGTAATGATATCTATTAATTATTCTTCTGAAGTTTCGTTATCATTTGTAGCTTCTTCAGTTGATTCAACTTCTTCAGCCACTTCTAATTCATCTAATTCAATTTCTTCATCAGACTCTTTTTTAACTTTAGCTACAGTTGCGACTAATTCATCATCAGATAGACGAATTAAGCGAACACCTTGAGTGCTACGTCCAGTAACAGAAATATCATCAATATCCATACGAATTAACATACCGTTAATGGTCATTAGCATAATATCTTCTTGCCCATCAACTGTTTTTACCGCTACTAGAGGTCCGTTCTTATCAGTGATTTGGCAAGTTTTGATCCCTACACCACCACGATTTTGTAGACGATACTCTGCTTCAGGAGTTCGTTTACCGTACCCCTTTTCAGTTACTACAAGTATTTCTTGATCTGGTTCAACGATTTCCATACCAACAACATAGTCATCATCTCTTAATCGAATACCACGGACACCAGCTGCAGTACGTCCCATCGAACGGATATCCTCTTCATTAAAGCGTACCAGCATACCATCATGTGTACCAATAATAATTTCCTTTTGCCCATCCGTTAGGCGCACAGAGATTAACTCGTCATCTTCACGTAGTGAAATAGCAATTAAACCGTTTGTACGGATATTAGCAAAGTTTGATAATGGTGTACGTTTTGTAACCCCTGTTCGTGTTGTGAAGACGAAGTGTGCATCTTCATCATAAGATGATACACGGATTACAGCAGTTACTTTTTCTCCCTTATCTACATTTAATAAATTAACTATTGGCAAGCCTTTTGCCGTTCTGCCAAATTCGGGAATTTCATAACCTTTAGCTCTAAATACTTTACCTTTAGAAGTAAAGAAAAGAATAGTGTCATGAGTAGATGTATAAAGTAAATGTTCTACAAAGTCATCTTCATGTGTACCCATGCCCTGTACACCACGTCCACCACGACGTTGGCTACGATAAGTATTGGCAGGAAGACGTTTGATATATCCATTATGTGTTAGTGTAATCACGGAATTTTCAACAGGAATCAAATCTTCATCCTCAATCATTTCCATGCCACCAGAAGTTATTTCTGTACGACGTGCATCATTAAAGCGTTCTTTTACCTCTAATAATTCATCATGAATAATTTGGAGGATTTTCGCTTCATCTGCAAGAATTTCTTTTAATTCTTTAATCAGTGCTAGCAATTCTTGATATTCTGCTTCAATTTTATCTCGTTCTAAACCAGTTAAACGTTGTAGACGCATATCTAAAATGGCTTGAGCTTGACGTTCACTTAGATTGAATTTTTCCATCAAGCCATTTTTCGCTATTTCTGTAGTTTGAGATGCTCGAATCAAGCTAATAATTTCATCAATATGGTCAAGTGCAATACGTAAACCTTCTAAAATATGTGCTCGGCTTTCAGCTTTACGTAACTCAAATTCAGTACGTCTACGAATCACAACTTTTTGGTGTTCTAAGTAATGATAAAGTGCTTCTTTTAAGCTTAATACTTTCGGTTGACCACCGACTAGAGCTAGCATATTAATACCGAAACTTGTTTGCATTGCTGTTTGTTTATATAAGTTATTTAATACGACATTTGCATTCGCATCTTTTCGCACATCAATTGTAACGCGCATACCTGTACGGTCAGATTCATCGCGAATATTTGTAATGCCATCTATTTTCTTATCTCGCACTAGTTCTGCAATTTTTTCGATTAAACGTGCTTTGTTGACTTGGTAAGGAAGTTCATTAATTACGATTACTTCTTTACCACTTGACTTTTGTTCAATTTCCACACGCGCACGAATCACAATAGATCCGCGGCCAGTTTCATAAGCACGGCGAATACCACTTCTACCTAAAATTAAGCCACCAGTTGGAAAATCTGGTCCAGGAATAATTTCTAGCAGTTCTTCTGTTGTAATAGCCGGATTATTTGAAACAGCTAATACGCCATCTATGACCTCACCTAATTGATGAGGTGGAATATTTGTTGCCATACCTACAGCAATCCCTGATACACCATTAACAAGTAAGTTTGGATAACGGGCTGGTAATACGACTGGTTCTTTTTCGTTTCCATCATAGTTATCTTGATAATCAATTGTATCCTTGTTAATATCGCGTAGCATTTCCATCGCGATTTTAGACATACGTGATTCTGTATAACGCATGGCAGCAGCGCCATCTCCATCAACAGAACCGAAGTTACCATGACCATCAACTAACATATAACGATAGCTAAAATCTTGCGCCATACGTACCATTGCTTCATAGATTGAGGAGTCACCATGTGGATGGTACTTACCCATAACATCCCCAACGATACGAGCTGATTTCTTATATGGTTTATCTGAAGTACTACCTAGCTCTTGCATACCATATAAAATACGACGTTGTACTGGTTTAAGACCATCACGAACATCTGGTAGTGCACGAGAAACGATAACACTCATTGCATAATCTAAAAATGAAGTTTTGATTGTTTTAGTAATATTTACTCCTTTAACGCCGGAGTTGTTTGTTTCAGACAAAGTGCTGACCTCCCTTCGAAAATAACTAAATATCTAAGTTTTCTACATAAACAGCATTTTCGTGAATAAATTGACGTCTTGGTTCAACATCGTCACCCATTAATTGTTCAAATGTTTGATCTGCTTCTATAGCATCATCTAATTCTACTTGTAATAGAACTCGGTGATCCGGGTCCATTGTAGTGTCCCATAATTGTTCAGCATCCATTTCACCAAGACCTTTATACCGTTGGATTCCTGGTTTCGGTTGCTTTGGTAAGCGTTCTAGTATTTCTTGCAATTCTTTATCACTATAGCAATATTCAACATGTTTACCTTGCGCTACTTTAAATAATGGTGGTTGGGCGATGTAAATATATCCAGCTTCAATAAGTGGTCGCATAAAGCGGAAAAAGAATGTTAATAATAGAGTTCTAATATGCGCTCCATCGACATCGGCATCTGTCATAATGACAATTTTATGGTAACGTGCCTTTTCCAAAGCAAATTCTTCACCAATCCCTGTACCGATTGCAGTAATCATAGCTCGGATTTCAGCATTTGATAAAATGCGATCTAAACGCGCTTTTTCAACATTTAAAATTTTACCCTTCAACGGCAAAATTGCTTGGAAGTGGCGATCACGGCCAGATTTTGCTGAACCACCAGCAGAGTCACCTTCTACGATATAAATTTCGCATTCTTCTGGATGACGAGATGAACAGTCTGCTAGTTTACCTGGCAAGCTTGATACTTCTAATGCTGATTTGCGTCGTGTCATTTCTCTGGCTTTCTTTGCTGCTACACGAGCACGAGATGCAACTAAACCTTTATCAACGATTGTTCTTGCAACTGTCGGATTTTCTAATAAAAATCTTTCAAAGCGTTCAGAGAACAATGAGTTTGTAATAGCACTTACTTCAGAGTTTCCTAATTTTGTTTTTGTTTGACCTTCGAATTGTGGATCTGGATGTTTAATAGAAACAATGGCAACTAAGCCTTCACGAACGTCTTCACCTGATAAATTAGCATCTGAATCTTTTAATAAATGATTTTTCCGGGCATAATCATTGATTACACGTGTAAGAGCAGTTTTAAACCCTGATTCGTGTGTACCGCCTTCGTAGGTGTTGATATTATTTGCGAAAGAGAAAATATTTGATGAAAAGCCTGAGTTGTATTGCATAGCTATTTCAACAGATATCCCATCTTTTTCACCTTTTAAATCGATTGCTTCATGAAGTGGTTCTTTCTTCTCGTTGATATGTTCAACGTACGATTTAATACCACCTTCATAATGATAAGTATTTTTGCGAATTTCTTCGCCACGTTCATCTACGATGGAAATACTAATACCGCGATTCAAATAAGCAAGTTCACGAATACGATGTGCTAGGATATCAAATTCATAAACTGTTGTTTCTTTGAAGATTTCTCCGTCTGCTTTGAATCGTGTTGTTGTACCATTATGATCTGTATCACCAATGACTTTTAGAGGTTGTACGGTTGTACCACGTTCA
The DNA here is from genome assembly GCF_044359855.1 of Rummeliibacillus pycnus. Classification (GTDB taxonomy): domain Bacteria; phylum Bacillota; class Bacilli; order Bacillales_A; family Planococcaceae; genus Rummeliibacillus; species Rummeliibacillus pycnus_A. The sequence continues at coordinate 2,590,897 of NZ_CP132291.1, read as the reverse complement.
AATTTAATTTCATGAATATGGCCATCTCTGTGTACTTGTACAATGGTTTCTACTGAAAGTGCATTTACAACTGAGGCACCTACACCATGTAGACCACCAGACACTTTATATCCGCCACCGCCGAATTTACCTCCAGCATGAAGTACAGTCATAATTACTTCGACAGCTGGTTTACCCACTTTTTCTTGTGTATCAACAGGAATACCACGACCATTATCTTCTACACGAATCCAGTTATCTTTTTCAATTGCTACTGTAATTTCGGAACAATAGCCAGCTAATGCTTCATCAATACTATTGTCTACAATTTCCCAAACGAGGTGATGCAACCCTTTGGAACTTGTTGAACCGATATACATACCGGGACGTTTACGAACGGCTTCTAAACCTTCTAATACTTGAATTTGATCTGCATCATACGCAACAGGCTTTTTATTGTCTTCGATCGCCATTATTGTTCCACCTACTCTTTCATGGCATTAGTATGCATTATTTGTAATTCTCTTAAACCTACAAAATCCGCGGAATACTAGTCTTTCTCAGCATCCACGGAACCTTGTTTCACATGAAACATTGCTGATTCACGAATTGTTTCATGATCTATACCCTCTACACTTGTAGTTGTCACAAAGGTCTGTACTTCACCTTTAATCGTGTTCAATAAATGTGACTGACGGTAATCATCTAATTCTGAAAGAACATCATCCAATAGTAAGATAGGCGCTTCCCCAACTTCTTGCTTAATAAGTTCTATTTCAGCTAATTTGAGTGATAAGGCCGTTGTCCGTTGTTGCCCTTGTGATCCATAAGTTTGAACATCATAACCATTTACAATAAATTGCAAATCATCACGATGCGGACCAATTAGTGTAACGCCTCTTTCTAATTCCCGAGGCAGAGCTTCTTTTAATTTTACAGCTAAATGAGCAGCCATTTGTTCTGGCGACCATTCCGCATCCATACCGCTAACTGGACGATAGCGAATTTTCATTTCTTCGAGATTTCTCGAAATTCCATAATGAATTGGACCTGCCCATTCCTGTAGCAACTCCATAAAATGAAATCTTTTATGAATAACCTTAACAGCCGCTTCAATATACTGCTCTGTATAAACATCAAACATCACATCTTGCAATGTTTGTTTCCCTTGATTTTGTTTAAGTAAATGATTGCGTTGCTTTAACAACTTTTGAAAAGTCAATAAATCATGTAAATATACTGGAGAAATTTGCCCGATTTCCATATCGAGAAAACGTCTTCTAATTTGAGGACTGCCTTTAACTACAGTTAAGTCTTCCGGGGCAAACATGACGACATTCATTTGTCCAATATAATCGCTTAAGCGACTCTGTTCTAAATGATTTGCTTTTGCCTTCTTCCCTTTTTTAGAAATCGTCAACTCTAACGGTAAGTGACCATATTTCTTCTGAACGTCACCTTCTATTTTACCATAGTCTTGCTCCCACCGTATCAATTCTTTCTCACTCGATGTACGGTGCGATTTAGCCATAGCTAAAACATAAATAGATTCCATAACATTCGTTTTACCTTGTGCATTTTCACCAATGAAAACATTAATCTTTGGAGAAAAAGATAAGTCGAGAGATTCATAATTCCGATAGTTGGTCAGCTTTAGTCGCTCAATGTACATGCTATTCCTCGCTTTTTGAATCTACTAGGGAAAATCTTCCGCACCCTGGAATATTTACTAAATCCCCTGCATGTAGTTTACGACCTCTTCTACGATCAATCTCACCATTTACATAGACATCATTTTCTTGCAAAAACCATTTGGCCATCCCACCTGAGCTAATTGCATCCGTCATTTTAAGAAATTGCCCCAGTGTTACAAATTCACTTTCTAATACAATATCATTCACTATTTTTTCATCCTCTGCTTCTATTCATGTCTAATTCTATTTTACCGAACTTTTGTTCATAAGTAAAAAGGATAGTCACTGAAATGACTACCCTTTTTAAATAAAACTCATAATTAGCACCTGGTACTAATTAATTTTGGGAAATAATTTAGTTTAATGTTATATCAACAAAACATTTAGTAAGTACGGACAGGTAAAATCAATTGAAGTATTGCATCATCATGAACAGAACGAATAATAAATGGACGCATTGCGCCAGTAAATTGAATAACTACTTCTTGGCCATCAATTGCTTTTAAAGCATCCATCATATACTTTGCACTGAATGAAATACGTAACTCTTCACCTTCTAGCGATTCTACCTGAATTTCTTCTTCAACTTTACCGATTTCAGGTGAGTTCGAAGAAATTTCAATATTGTTATCTGCCAATGTAGAGAAACGAACTACGTTGTTACGATCTTCACGAGCCAGTAATGATGCACGGTCAATTGCTTGTAAAAGTGATTTTCCATTAATCGTAACATTTGTGTTGTATTCTTCTGGAATCAAGCGCGTTGTATCAGGATAATTGCCCTCTAATAGGCGAGAGAAAAATAAGACATCAGAAGTTTTGAATAAAACTTGTTGGTTCGTCATAAATATATCAACAGGAGTTGTTGAGTCACTTAGAATTTTGCTTAATTCATTTAAGCTTTTACCTGGTATTACAACATTTGCTTCTTCAGTTGGTAAATGTTCTAAAGTTACTTTTCTACGTGCTAATCGGTGGCTATCTGTTGCTACACATACTAAACCGTCTTCTTTAATTTGCCACTTTACACCTGTCAACACGGGACGACTTTCACTTGTAGAAACAGCAAAGACTGTTTCACGGATAACAGATTTTAATAGATCTGCAGGTAAAGTAATTTGGCGATCTGGTGAGATTTCAGGAAGCATAGGGTATTCAGCTGCATCAAGACCAATTAAATGGAAATCTGATTTCCCAGAACGAATTCTTGTTTGGAATTGATCTGTTACTTCAATTTCTACATCATTTGTAGGCAATTTACGTATAATTTCATTGAACATTTTTGCCTGTAGTACGATTGAACCTGATTCTGTTACATGAATTAGTTGTTCTCCATCTTCTTCTACAGGAATAGATGTTTGGATTGTAATATCTGCATCACTACCTGTTAACGTCATACCGTTTGCTGATACATCAATTTTAATACCAGTCAAAATAGGAATTGTTGTTTTGGAACTTACTGCTTTCATGACATCATTTAATCCATCAAGTAAACGATCTCTCATGATATCAAATTTCATTGTTACTACCTCACTTATATATTATTTATTTTTATTTAAAAGATTAATAGATATAGTAATAGGGGCTGTGGATTTGTGGGTAAGTCTCTTGAACCAAATAAAATCAGTCTATCCACATGTAGATAGACTGTGTATAAGTTTGTTGTTAACTTTCTTGTTATCCACAGTGAAAATTATTTTCCTAACATACTTTTAATCTGCTTAATGTCTTGTTGAAGACCTTGATCATCTTTTAAAAGAGATGATATTTTTTCATGTGCATGAATGACAGTTGTGTGGTCTCGACCGCCAAATTCGTCACCTATTTTAGGTAGAGAACAGTCCGTCATTTCACGAGATAAATACATAGCCACTTGTCTAGGAAATGCAATCGATTTTGTACGCTTTTTAGCTGTAAAATCCTCTAACTTAATGTGGTAATGCTCACCTACAGCTTTTTGAATATCTAAAATGGTTAATGTGCGTGGCGTAGCATTAGGAATAATATTTTTTAATGCTTGTGCAGCTAAATCAGCTGTTATGTCTTCATTGACAAGTGAAGAGTATGCTACTACACGAATTAGAGCACCCTCTAATTCACGAATGTTAGAGTCGATTTGGTTAGCAATGTAGAGCATTACTTCATTTGGAATATCCAGGTTATCGGCTTTTGCCTTTTTACGCAAGATAGCAATACGTGTTTCCAAATCTGGTGGCGCAATATCTGTAATAAGTCCCCACTCAAAGCGTGAACGCAATCTGTCCTCTAATGTTGGAATTTCTTTGGGAGGACGATCGCTTGAGATTACAATTTGCTTTGATTCTTCGTGCAAAGTGTTAAAGGTATGGAAAAATTCTTCCTGAGTCGATTCTTTTCCAGCTAAAAATTGAATATCATCTATTAGTAGCACATCTACACTGCGATATTTATTACGAAATGCTTCTGCTTTGTTATCGCGGATTGAATTAATGAACTCATTCGTAAACTTTTCAGATGATAGATAAACTACCTTTGCATTTGGATTATGTTCTAATACATAGTGACCAATAGCATGCATTAAGTGAGTTTTACCAAGCCCAACTCCTCCGTAGATAAATAGAGGATTATATGCTTTGGCTGGTGCTTCTGCTACTGCTAAAGAAGCTGCATGTGCAAAACGGTTGCCTGCTCCAATGACGTATGTGTCAAAAGTGTTTTTTAAATTTAGCATTCCTGAAGAAGTTTCAGGTTGCTCATTTTGTTTTTCTGGGATGCCAGGTGATGGAATATCAAAATTCTCTAAGTTCGGATCCTGTTGAACAACGAAACGAATGTGCAAATCTTTACCTGTTATTTCAGCTAGAATAGCAGCAATTAAATGCACATAATGGTTTTCAAGCCATTCGCGTCCAAAGGAATTGGGCGCTGCTATTGTTACAGTATCGCCTTTATAGGCTAACAATTTCGTTGATTTCAGCCAAGTTTCAAAGCTTGGCTTGGAGATCTTCTGCTTTGCTTCTGAGAGAACTTTGTCCCATAACTGTTCAATATGTTCCAAGCTCTTTCTCCTTTTCTAAAAAAACTATTCTATAAAATTTTTACAAGTGGTTGTGGTTGAATGAAAAATTATATCAAATTCAGCTTGTGTTTCAACTGCTAATCACAGTAAACACATCCTGTGGATAAACCTTATCCAGTTATAGTGGATAATCTTATCCACAAGTTATTAACAACTGTGGATAAGATTTTGTATGAAAATATTTATTTACAGAGTAAAACACAATAATTGTATCAGGAAAAGTATTGAATGACAAGAGTTTTAAGGGGTTATCCACAAAATGAATAAATATACACTATAGAGTTATCCACAATGTATGAACTTGTGTAAAAGTTGTCAGTAAGTACTGTGGATAATTTTTTTGGTGTGAAAAAATGTTCACAGAGGATTTTATGTATTTAAAATAGAACTGTGGATAACCTTAACATAGAAAAAAGAGAAAAACATTAAACAATTTGAAAAAGCATTTTTTTGAAGATGGTTGACAAAATGGATTGAAAATAGCTATAATATGCAAGACTGTCTGTAGTATTTAGATAATAGACTTTCATCAGGAGGTGTCATATTAATGAAACGCACATACCAACCAAAAAAACGTAAGCATAGTAAAGTACATGGCTTCCGTGCACGTATGGCTACTAAAAACGGTCGTAAAGTGATCGCAGCTCGCCGTCGTAAAGGAAGAAAAGTATTATCAGCATAAGTCCACTGAATTTTCTCAGTGGTCTTTTTTTCTTTTATATATGAGGGAGAAGAGAAAAAAAGAATAAGCAGGTGCAAAAATGAAAAAACGCCGCAGAATTAAAAAGAATGAAGACTTCCAAAAAGTGTTTAAAAAAGGTAAGTCATTCGCAAACCGCCAATTCGTTGTTTACTATCTTGAAAAAGAGGGACAAGAGGAATTCAGAATTGGATTATCAGTAAATAAAAAAATTGCAAAGGCAGTCACAAGAAATCAAATTAAACGTTATGTCCGCCAAAGCTTTTTCGAGTTAAACGATGAGCTTCCGCAAAATATGGACTACGTCATTATCGCCCGGAAACCGGCGGCCACCATGAATTTTCATGAAACAAAGAAGAGCCTTGAACATGTTTTAAAAATTGCGAAGGTTTTAAGAAGAAGTAGTATAGACAACAAGAAATCCCATGATAGAATAATGAAAAAATAATAAAGAATTTTGCAGGGGGGTTCGTTGAGTATGATCTCAACGAATGGAATCTTGTTATGTGTGCTTTGAACAAAACAACAGAACCTGCGAAGACAGGAGGGGCCCAAAGTGAAACAGATTACGCAAATAGGCGCAACTGTAGAGGAAGCAGTCTTGCTAGCCTTGCATGAGCTTAACCTTACTCGAAAACAAGTAGATGTTGAAATTATTCAAGAAGCAAAAAAAGGTTTTTTAGGCTTTGGATCACGAAAAGCACAAGTTCGTGTGACAGAAAAGCAACTAGAGATGCCAAATACTAAACAAGAAGTCACTGAAAAATTTGAAGAGACGTTTCAAACTGCTATTAATCGACAAGAATTGAAGCAAAATGATACGGATACTAGAATAAGTTCTGTAGCTACATTAGAGGAATCACCTCGAATTGTTAAAACAGAAGAGTTAGAGGTTGTTGAAGGAGTAGAAGAAAGTGAAACCGTAGATTATACGGAAGCAATTCAACAGTCAAAAACATATTTGGGTAAAATTTCAAAACAACTCGGGATCCAAGATCTTGAAATTAATGTTGAACAAAAGGGAAAAACGATTAATTTCCGATTATCTAGTGAAAAGGCAGCACTCCTTATTGGCAAACGCGGTCAAACTTTAAATGCACTTCAACAATTAACGCAATTAGTTGCACATCAGTATGTCAAACGTTTTATCATGATAAAACTAGACGTTGAAAATTATCGCGAAAGACGTCAACAATCGTTAGAAATACTAGCAAGTCGTATGGCAGATAAGGCAGTTCATACTGGGCGTAAAGTTGAACTTGAACCAATGCCAGCAAATGAACGTAAAATTATTCATCATGTATTAGCAGATCGAGTGGATGTTGAAACCTATTCCGAAGGGGACGACTTAAAACGCCACTTAGTAATTGAACCAATTCGATAATTTTTACAAGGATTGTGAAAGAGTCCTTCTCAAAAGTTGAGAAGGGCTCATTTTTTTGCTTTATGGTATTATTGTATGTTAGAGAGTTAGACGGTTTTAATTATCCACATGTGGATAATTTCCAATATAGGAGGTAGTAATTATGGAGTTTGATACAATCGCAGCGATATCCACACCGATGGGCGAGGGAGCAATTGCTATTGTCCGATTAAGTGGTGACCAAGCAATTGAAATTGCAGATCGTATTTTTCATTCGCCAAGTGGGAAAAAGTTATCCACACAACCATCTCATACGATCCATTATGGTCATTTAAAAGAAGTTGAAACAGGTGAAGTAGTCGAAGAAGTCATGTTATCAATGATGAAGGGACCCAAAACCTTTACACGTGAGGATGTAGTAGAAATAAACTGTCACGGTGGGCTTGTTTCCGTTAATCGCGTGCTTCAGCTAGTGCTTCGTAACGGTGCGCGAATGGCTGAACCAGGGGAATTTACAAAACGAGCGTTTTTAAATGGACGTATTGACTTATCACAAGCTGAAGCTGTTATGGATTTGATTCGTGCTAAAACAGATAAAGCGATGAATTTAGCACTTGGGCAAATGGATGGCAAATTATCACGTTTGATTAATGAATTACGTCAAGCTTTAATTGAAGTACTGGCGCAAGTCGAGGTAAATATCGATTACCCAGAATATGATGATGTAGAGGAAATGACCATACCATTGATGTTAGAAAAATCTTCATGGGTAAAACAAGAAATTGAAAAGCTCTTACAAACATCTTCGCAAGGTAAGATTTTGCGTGAAGGTTTATCAACTGTTATTTTAGGCCGACCAAATGTAGGGAAATCTTCATTACTAAATAGCTTAGTTCAAGAAAATAAAGCAATTGTCACTGATGTAGCAGGTACAACGCGTGATATTATAGAGGAATACGTCAATGTACGTGGCGTACCGCTTCGATTAGTAGATACAGCAGGGATTCGTGAAACAGAGGACATTGTTGAACGAATCGGGGTAGAACGATCTCGCCAAGTCTTAAAAGAGGCAGATTTAATCCTACTTGTTGTAAACTATAATGATGAGCTAACCGAAGAAGACGAGCGATTATTTGAAACGATTCAAAACATGGATTACATCGTTGTTGTCAATAAAACAGACTTACCACAAAAAATCGATTTAAACCGTGTAAAAGTACTTGCGGGTAATCGTAAATTAGTAACCACTTCGCTATTGCAAGAAGAAGGTGTTACTGAGCTGGAAGAAGCAATCGCAGCATTATTCTTTGAAGGCTCTGTTGAAGCTGGTGATTTAACATATGTATCAAACGCTCGCCATATTGCATTATTGCATCAAGCACTTAATCGAATTGATGATGCAATTGAAGCTGCTAATGCAGATGTTCCTGTTGATATGATTCAAATTGATGTCACACGAACATGGGAAATTCTTGGTGAAATTGTTGGTGATACGGTACAAGATAGTTTAATCAATCAGCTATTCTCACAATTCTGCTTAGGGAAATAATATAAATTCAAATTCTAAATATAGAAAGGAAGTAACGAGCATGCCAACAAAATATGAAGCAGGCACGTTCGATGTTGTAGTTATTGGAGCTGGTCATGCAGGGGTAGAAGCTGCATATGCATCAGCGCGAATGGGTGCAAAAACATTAATATTAACAATAAACTTAGATATGATTGCCTTTATGCCATGTAATCCATCAGTTGGTGGACCAGCGAAGGGGATTGTCGTACGTGAAATTGATGCAATGGGCGGTGCGATGGGTAAAATCATCGACAAAACGCATATCCAAATGCGTATGTTAAACACTGGTAAAGGACCAGCTGTACGTGCATTACGTGCACAAGCAGATAAAGTCTTGTATCAAAGTGAAATGAAAAAATTATTAGAGGACCAAGAAAACCTTACAATTCATCAAGCAATGGTAGATGAGCTAATTGTTGAGGATGGACAAGTAAAAGGTGTTATTACACAAGTAGGCGCCATATACCATGCAAACACAGTTGTCATCACAACTGGAACATTCTTACGTGGTGAAATTATTATTGGGGACTTAAAATATTCAAGCGGTCCTAATAATCAACAGCCATCAATCAAACTTGCCGCTAACTTACGTGAACTTGGCTTTGATATGGTTCGTTTTAAAACAGGTACACCACCACGCGTTAATAGTAAAACAATCGATTACAGTAAAACTGAAATTCAACCAGGGGATCCAGAGCCTCGTGCATTCAGTTATGAAACAACCGAATTTATCACGGATCAAATTCCATGCTGGCTAACATATACAAGTCTAGAAACACACAAAATTATTAATGATAACTTAGATAAATCACCAATGTTCACGGGCGTTATTACTGGTACTGGCCCACGTTACTGCCCATCAATTGAAACAAAAATTGTGCGCTTTAACGACAAACCACGTCATCAACTATTCTTGGAACCAGAAGGTCGTAATACACAAGAAGTTTATGTTCAAGGTTTATCAACTAGTCTCCCTGAACATATTCAACGTCAAATGCTTGAATCGATTCCAGGTCTAGAAAAAGCAGAAATGATGCGCGCAGGATATGCTATTGAATATGATGCTATTGTTCCAACACAATTATGGCCAACACTTGAAACAAAACGTATCCAAAATCTTTATACAGCAGGCCAAATAAATGGTACTTCTGGTTATGAAGAAGCAGCGGGTCAAGGCTTAATGGCAGGAATAAATGCTGCTGCAAAAGCACTTGGTAAAAAAGAAATGATTCTAGGACGTGCCGATGCTTATATAGGTGTATTAATCGATGATTTAGTCACAAAAGGTACAAATGAACCGTATCGTTTACTTACATCTCGTGCCGAATATCGTTTATTATTACGTCATGATAACGCGGATATGCGTTTAACAGAACGTTCTTTCCAAACAGGATTAATTTCAAAAGAACGCTATGATCAATTCCTTGTGAAAAAAGCACAAGTAGAAGGTGAAATTACCCGTTTACATGATGTCATCCTAAAACCAAATGAAGAAACACAAGCTACCATTCAAGCTGTTGGCAGTAGCCCATTAAAAGATGGTATCCGTGGAACCGATTTATTAAAACGTCCTGAAGTAAACTATGAATTAGTAGCTTCATTAACATCATCACCAGTAGAATTGAACGCAGAAGTGCAAGAACAAGTTGAAATCCAAGTGAAATATGAAGGTTATATTGAAAAGGCTCTTCAACAAGTTGAAAAACTCAAAAAAATGGAAGACAAAAAAATACCAGAGAATATTGATTATGATGCAATCTCAGGTATTGCAACAGAAGCAAAAGAAAAGCTAAAAGAAGTTCGTCCTTTATCAGTGGCTCAAGCTTCACGCATTTCAGGCGTTAACCCAGCTGACATTTCAATCTTACTAGTGTATATTGAACATGGTAGAATTGCGAAAGTATAACTAAATGCTGAACGCGTCCGTCAAGGCCCGACATGCAAATATTCTTCTCATGAAGAGGGGCATTTTTCCTCACAGTGGGGAGAATATTTGACATCGAGGTTCTGGCACGTGAAGCTGTATATAATTAATAGCTGAGGGCGCCCGTTCAGATCTTGCGCCAAAAGTTGTATATAACTAAAAACAAATTAAAAAAACTTACCAGTAGCACTAATGGAAGGGGAATATCATGAACGAAGAACAGTTTGTGCAAGCTTTAAAAGAACAAGGAATTGAGTTATCAGAGGAACAAATTCAACAATTCCATACTTATTTCGAGACACTAGTAGAATGGAATGAAAAGATGAATTTAACAGCAATTACTGATCAGCCATCTGTTTATTTAAAGCATTTCTATGATTCGATTAGTGCTGCTTTTTATATTGACTTTAATCATGTACAGTCATTATGCGATGTTGGAGCGGGAGCAGGGTTTCCTAGTATCCCTATTAAAATCTGCTTCCCACATTTGAAAGTTACTATTGTAGATTCATTAAACAAACGAATTCAATTTTTGAATCATTTAAGTGATGTATTACATCTAGGGCATATGAATTTTGTTCATTCTCGCGCAGAAGATTTTGGACAAAATACAGCATATCGCGAGAAATTTGATATGGTAACAGCACGTGCTGTTGCAAGATTATCGGTCTTATCGGAGCTTTGTATTCCTCTTGTAAAATCAGGCGGACAGTTCGTAGCAATGAAAGCAGCAAGTGGCGAAGAAGAATTAAAAGATGCCCAAAAGGCCATCTCAATCCTTGGAACAAAGCTTGTAGAGAAATTTGAATTCTCATTACCAATAGAAAATAGTGAACGTACAATCTACATCTTTGAAAAAATAAAAAATACACCTAAAAAATATCCGCGTAAGCCAGGTGTACCAAACAAATCACCACTTCACTAGTATATGTTTCACATGAAACAGAAAAAAGGAATCTACCGTTTTTTATCGAAAGTAACTATAATGATAAATGGACATACTTACTTTTTGTATAATGTTAGTAAATATATATAGATAGATAGTCATCTCCACAAATTAGAAATATTACTTAATAACTTTAGATGAAGTGTGGAGAGAAATATCGTTAAAGGTGGTGCCAAGGGATGAAAAGTACTTTTTCACGTTTTTTTGGAAGTGGTGAGAAAGTAGAAAATGCCTCAAAAAATGAAGTGGATAATACGGAATCGGTTGTGAAGCTTGCCATAGAGAAAATTAGCCCAAACCGCTACCAACCACGAACAATTTTTGATGATTCAAAGATTGAAGAATTAGCGCGTACTATACATACACATGGCGTAATTCAACCAATTGTCGTACGTAAATTAGAGAGTGATCATTATGAAATCATTGCAGGTGAGCGTCGATATCGTGCGATGAAATCATTAAACTGGACGGAAGTACCTGCAATCATTCGTGAAATGAATGACAAGGAAACTGCTTCAGTGGCTCTGATTGAAAACTTACAACGTGAAGAACTTACATCAATTGAAGAAGCACAAGCTTATCAAAGACTTTTAGAATTGCATGAGTTGACACAAGAGGCCCTTGCACAACGTTTAGGTAAGGGTCAATCAACTATTGCTAATAAATTGCGCCTATTAAAATTGCCTGAAACAATTCAGACAGCAATTTTAAAGCGAGAAATTTCTGAACGCCATGCACGTGCATTAGTGCCAATAAAAGACGAAGCATTACAATTGCAGTTGCTGCAAGAGACAATTGACCATGATTATAACGTTAGACAATTGGAACAACGAATCAATGAAATATTAAATCCTGAGGAAAAGCCTAAAAAGGCAAAACCTCGTCGCAAAGCAATTAGTAAGGATATTCGAATTGCACTCAATACAATTCGCCAATCTTTATCGATGGTGAACAAAACAGGGATCCATGTAGAAACTGAAGAAGAAGAACATGATGAGTTCTATCAGATCACAGTAAAGATTCCAAAAAAGAAAGTATAGCACCATTTTTTTAAAAACTCTTACTCTAGAAAACTAGAATAAGAGTTTTTTATTTATATTTAGGCTAGTAAATGGAGCCGAAAAAACATTTTTTTGATAGAATGTATAAAAAGGTATGTTAGTTGTTTTGATTAAAATGTTTCTGAAAGCAGGTGCACCATGGGAAGAACAATTGCTATTGCAAACCAAAAGGGCGGCGTTGGTAAGACGACAACATCTGTTAATTTAAGCGCGTGCCTTGCTACATTAGGAAAGAAAGTATTACTAATTGATACGGATCCACAAGGAAACTCTACAAGTGGTGTGGGCATCAACAAAGGAGAAGTAGATAAATGCATTTACGATGTACTAATTGATGATGAACCAATTCAAACTGCCATTTGCAAAACACAAGTTGAAAACTTATATACTGTGCCAGCGACAATTGCACTTGCAGGAGCAGAAATCGAGCTAGTATCAACACTCTCTAGGGAAGTTCGTTTAAAACATGCCATCGATGATATAAAGAAAGATTATGATTATATAATTATCGACTGCCCTCCATCTTTAGGATTGTTGACGATTAATTCATTAACAGCTGCCGATGCAATCTTGATCCCTGTACAATGTGAATACTATGCATTAGAGGGCTTAAGCCAATTGTTATCTACTATACGTCTCGTTCAAAAGCATTTAAATAATCAGTTAATGATTGATGGCGTATTACTAACTATGTTAGATGCTCGTACAAATTTGGGGCTACAAGTAATTGATGAAGTTAAAAAATACTTCCAGGATAAAGTTTATAATACAATTGTGCCAAGAAACGTTCGTTTAAGTGAAGCACCAAGTCACGGTGAACCAATTATTATTTATGATCGTAAATCTCGCGGTGCTGAAGTTTATTTAGAATTGGCTAGAGAGGTGATTAAAAATGGCTAAAGGATTAGGTAAAGGGCTCGGTGCACTTTTTCAAGACCAAGGACTTTTAGAAGCAGATAAAGTAACGCAAATTGCTATTAGAGATATTCGAGTAAATCCATATCAACCACGTAAAGTCTTTGATGAAGAAGCCTTACAAGAACTTGCACAATCTATTAAAGAATATGGAATTTTACAACCAATTATTTTACGCAGAAAAGAATCTAAATATGAAATCGTTGTAGGTGAAAGACGTTTCCGTGCAGCTAAGTTAGCTAATTTAACAGAGGTGCCAGCTGTGATCCGTGATTTGAACGACTCACAAATGATGGAATTAGCCATTTTAGAGAATCTCCAACGTGAAGATTTAACACCTATTGAAGAAGCTGAAGCTTATCATAATTTGATGGAACATTTAAATCTGACACAAGAGGAATTGTCTAAACGAATTGGTAAAAGCCGCCCTCATATTGCAAATCATGTCCGCCTCTTAACATTACCAAAGGAAATACAAAAACTTGTTAATGAAGGCAAACTAACAATGGGTCATGGTCGAACATTATTGGGATTGAAAAATAAAAAACAAATTCCAATTGTAGCTGATAAAGTAATGAAACAACAGCTTAATGTCCGCCAATTAGAAGACTTAGTGCATTCTTTGAATGAGGACGTTCCACGTGAAACAAATAAAAAGGTGAATAGAGACATTTTCATTGAAGAAAAGGAATCTCAATTAAGAGATTATTTTGGAACGAATGTTTTAATTAAAAAGACAAAGAATAAAGGGAAGATTGAAATTGAATTTTTCTCTGAAGATGACTTAGAGCGTATATTAGAATTACTTGAGGATTGAGAGGGTGTTAGTTGGTCTTATTAGGAACGATCATTAATACACTGCTAATTGCATTGGGAGCTATAATTGGAAGGTTCTTACAAGGGATACCCAATAAAATGAAAGAAACAGTTATGCAAGTAATTGGACTTGCTGTTACAGTACTCGGTATCCAGATGGGGATTACAAGTAACAATTTTATTGTAGTCATTGTTAGCCTAGTGATAGGAACCATTATTGGGGAATGGATTGATTTAGATTTACAGTTAAATCGAATTGGGAAATGGTTAGAATATAAAATCGGAAATAAGGGCGAACATGGCGATATCGCCCAAGGTTTTATCACAAGTACTTTAATCTTTGTAATTGGTTCGATGGCTATTATTGGTGCACTTGATAGTGGTTTACGGAATGACCATTCTGTATTAATTACAAAAGGAATCATTGATGGATTCACTGCCATATTTTTAGCATCAACCTTAGGCATTGGTGTTCTATTAAGTGCGGTTTCAGTGTTTTTATATCAGGGATTGATTGCCTTGTTTGCAGGACAAATAAGTAGTATTGTGCCAGTTGCATTACTTGATACATTTGTTCAACAATTAACTGCAACAGGTGGTGCCATGATTATTGCCATTGGTTTAAATATGATGGGTCTTACGAAAATCCGCGTAGCGAATATACTACCAGCTATTTTAGTAGTTGCGATTGTAGTTACGGTCATGCATATCTTTTAAAGAATAGCGATGCCAAGCTAGGTATAGTGCACGGGCGATACGATTACTCATTTCATAAGTGACATTTAATCTTGTTGTTTGTAAAATAGTATGTTCCATAAAGCCACCAAAATTGACGATTCCCTTAATTGAGACATCTCCAATTGGTGGTAATTCTTTTTTTACAGCCTTTCCTGGTAAAAGAGGACCTGTTTGAAAAAGAATTTCTCCAATACGTTGTTGTTCACCAAGACATGCATCAATTGCTACGACAAATGGAGAAATGGTTTGTCCCTGTAGAGATTCTACGGTTTCTTTTAAATTTAAAGCATGCAATGGTTTATCTAAGGAACCAATAATCGTATAAGGAAATGAAATATAGTTTGATAGTAAACTACCTGTTAAAGGTCCTAAAGCGTCACCTGTTGAACGATCAGAGCCTATACAACAAAATACAAGATTTTCGTGTTGAAATGGTATATGCTCTAATAAGAAAGAACTTAAACGCCAAATGGCACCTGAATCTTGATAATGTAATGCATATGAGAATGCCGAATTAGAAATAGGAAGTGTCATAGAAAGTCTCACTTTCTTCTTTTTCTGCAGTATACGTATGATTGAAAATTTTTATGCAAGAGGAGCAATAAAAGTGACATTAGAGAACATGTATAATAAGTTGATGAATTATTTAACTGATGAAGAGCTGTGGACTGATGTAGGGATAGCAACAATGAAGATTATTGCTATCTGGCTATTATCAATGGTTGTTGTTCGTGTAGCGAAGATGGCGATTAAGAAGTTCTTTCATATTCGAATGACTGGACCAATTGCTTTGCAACCAGCTTCAGAACGCCGTCATCTAACGATTCTACGACTATTACAAAGTGTTATTTCCTACGTAGTCTACTTTTCAGCAATCATTGCTATTTTATCTGTAATGGGTATTAGGGTTACTGGCTTATTAGCAGGTGCTGGTATCGTCGGCTTAGCTGTCGGGTTTGGTGCACAAAGCTTGGTAAAGGATATTATCACTGGTTTCTTCATTATTTTCGAAGATCAATTTGGTGTAGGTGATTACATTAAGATTACTTCTACTGAAGGTACAGTTCTAGAAATTGGTCTACGTACAACGAAGATAAAAGGGGCATCTGGAGAAATTAATATCATCCCAAATGGCTTGATTACAGAAGTGGTCAACTATTCTATCAATAACTCAATAGCAATTATTGATGTTAGCATAGCGTATAGTTCAGATATAGCAAAAGCTGAAAAGCTAATCGAACAATATTTAAAATCTCTACCAGCTATGAACGAAGATATTGTTTCAGAACCAACGTTACTTGGTGTACAAAATGTTGTTGGAGCAGAAGTAACATTAAGAATTTCCGTTGAAACATTACCAATGAAGCATTTTGCCATTTCACGAATGATTCGTCGCGATGTCAAAGAAATTTTTGATCGCAATGGTATTGAAATTCCTTATCCAAAAATGATGGTTTATGAACGTGATAATAATAAAGCATTTGAAGAAGGAGAGTAGAGATGGAAGCAAAAAAATACGGACTTGGTGATATTGTCGAGATGAAAAAGCAACATCCATGCGGCACTAACGAGTGGAAGATTATCCGTTTGGGTGCAGATATTCGTATTAAATGTGAGGGATGTCAACATAGTGTAATGATTCCACGCAGAGAGTTTGATAAGAAAATGAAGAAGGTATTGGTCTTTGCAAATCCAACAGAATAATAGCAAAATTAGACTTTTTCCAAGCAAATCTCTATAATTAACAAGTTGAATAGCAAATAATTAGCTTCCTTCAGCAGAAGCTGTCACCTCTATAGGTGGTGAGATGAATGCAGATATTTTCTGCTTTTAGCGAGTTTCTAAACAATCGTTGAAAGAAGTTAAAGCTTTTGGCGGATGTAACAGATTTTAAAAGGAGTGAATTGTGTAAGCACAATTCAAAATCCGGAGCAATTACGCCGAATCATAATTGATTAGCATTTATATTTTGAAAGGTTGTGGAAAGAATGGCTTTAACAGCCGGTATCGTAGGTCTACCAAACGTTGGTAAATCAACATTATTTAACGCAATTACAAAAGCAGGTGCACTTGCAGCGAACTATCCATTCGCAACAATTGATCCTAATGTAGGGATTGTAGAAGTTCCTGACGCACGTTTAGATAAATTAACAGAATTAGTTGAACCGAAGAAAACAGTCCCTACTTCATTTGAGTTCACTGATATCGCCGGTATTGTAAAAGGTGCTAGTAAAGGTGAAGGCCTGGGTAACAAATTCTTAGCACATATTCGTGAAGTTGATGCCATTACTCAAGTAGTTCGCTGCTTTGAAGATGAAAATATTACGCACGTTGATGGCAAAGTTGATCCAATTAGTGATATTGAAGTAATTAACTTAGAACTAATTCTTGCAGACTTAGAATCAGTTGATAAACGTTACTCAAAAGTTGGGAAATTAGCTCGTCAAAAAGATAAAGAAGCAATGATCGAAGCACCAATTCTTGAAAAGATTAAGGAAGCATTTGCAGCTGAAAAGCCAGCTCGCGCTGTTGAATTGTCTGATGATGAAATGAAAGTTATTAAAGGATTAAATTTATTAACTATCAAACCAATGCTATATGTAGCAAACGTTTCTGAAGAAGAAGTTGCAGATGCAGAAAACAATAAATATGTACAAGCTGTTCGTGAATTTGCTGCTGCTGAAGGTGCAGAAGTAATTGTTGTTTGTGCAAAAATCGAAGAAGAAATAGCTGAATTAGATGATGAAGAAAAAGCGATGTTCTTAGAAGAACTTGGCATTGAAGAATCAGGTTTAGATCAATTAATCCGTGCTTCATACAGTTTACTTGGATTAGCTACTTACTTCACTGCAGGCGTGCAAGAAGTAAGAGCATGGACATTCCGTAAAGGTATGAAAGCTCCACAATGTGCGGGAGTTATCCACTCTGACTTCGAACGAGGTTTTATCCGTGCAGAAACTGTTTCTTATGATGACTTAATGGAACACGGTTCTATGGCAGCAGCGAAAGAAGCAGGACGAGTACGCCTTGAAGGTAAAGAATACGTCGTACAAGATGGCGACGTAATGTTATTCCGCTTTAATGTATAATGCTGAATAATTCAAAGGCAGCCCAATAAGATGTTGGGCTGCTTTTTTTTAGTTTTTATAAACATATAATTTAGGGAGATTAGGGTCATCTCTAACCAAATAATGTTTTGGATATTTTCGAAGTTTGATATACATTATAAAATCACCAATTGCTCCGGCAATTAACCATGCACCTAAGATAAGCCATAGTTTAGAATTCATCACAAAGCCAATTACAGCAGGAATTACACCTGTTAACCAAAAAGGAAGTAGCAATGCTTTTCTCATAGCTTTATTTGATAATAATTCTGTAGTTGTTGCATAAGCCACGCCGATTTTTAAATTGACGCCATATTTTAGACTGCTAAATGGTACTTTTCCAAAAAGAATAAAACCTAATAGATGACAACACTCATGTAATACTATTAGTACAATATACAGGATAATAAATAATAGGAAATACAGAAGTACATGCCATATCGTTATATGAAATGTAAAGTCATGATGGATAAAGATATTTATAAAAAAGAATGCAATCATTAAAAAGACGGTCAAAAGTAAATTTTGCCAAGCTACCTTTTGCATATCTATTTCAATAATAGCAATTGGTTCCGAGTTATTTTTCAAACGATCACCCCAATTTCAGTATAGAGAAAGAAATAAGTATTGCCTAGTGAGGTTAGTTGCTTATTATTCTATTTTATGATACAATTCGTTGATGTTAGTATTAAAAATTACTAACTCCTTGCCAAATGTATAATTTTGGCCAAAGTCCATAAGGAGGTGCTTATACAATGAAAGCATACGAATTAATGTATATTATTCGTCCAAACATCGAAGATGAAGCTAAAAAAGCTTTAGTTGAACGTTTCAACGAAATTTTAACTTCTAACGGTGCTGAAATCATCGAATCAAAAGAATGGGGCAAACGCCGCCTAGCTTACGAAATCGAAGACTTCCGCGAAGGTTTCTATGAAATCATGAAAGTTAACGCTGATTCAAAAGCAATCGATGAATACACTCGTCTTGCAAATATCAACGAAGATATCATTCGTCATATTGCAGTTCGCGAAGAAGAAAAATAATTTTAACTAAAAAACGCAGATAAAGGAGGTTGAATTCTGATGATTAACCGTGTCGTACTAGTTGGAAGACTAACAAAAGATCCGGAACTTCGCTACACACCAGGTGGCGCAGCCGTTGCTCGTTTTACACTAGCTGTAAATAGAACGTTTTCTAACCAACAAGGTGAGAGACAAGCGGACTTCATCAATTGCGTTGTTTGGCGTAAACAGGCTGAAAATACTGCAAACTTCTTGAAAAAAGGAAGCTTAGCAGGTGTTGAAGGTCGCATTCAAACAGGTAGTTATGAAGGACAAGATGGTAAACGTGTTTACACAACTGAAGTTGTTGCAGATAGCGTTCAGTTCTTAGAACCACGCGGAGCTGCTGGAGATCGTCCTCAACAAGGACAGTCATATGGCGGACAACCATCATTTAATGGTGGAGGTCAATCATACGACCAAGCTCCACAACAAGGCAACTATCAACAGCCATCTTATCAACAGAATCAATCACCTAGTCAGCAGAATTATACACGTGTAGATGAAGATCCATTTGCACCAGTTAGTAATGGTGGAGGGAAAGTCGACGTTACAGAAGACGACCTACCATTCTAAGTAAATGACTCATTACACGTCATATATTTATAATTAAATGAGGAGGGAAACTACACAATGGCACCACGTAGAGGAGGCCGCAAACGCCGTAAAGTTTGCTATTTCACTTCTAATAACATCAAACACATCGATTATAAAGATGTTGATTTATTAAAAAAATTCATCTCTGAACGCGGAAAAATTCTTCCACGCCGTGTGACTGGTACAAGCGCTAAATACCAACGTAAACTTACATCAGCTATCAAAGTAGCTCGTGTAATGGCTTTACTACCATTCACTGCAGATGATAAATAGTCATCAATCGAAGGGATCAGCATTATGCTGGTCTCTTTTTTTAGATATGAAAGGGAAATTTGAAAGGATTGGCATATGATTTTGCCAGTCTTTTTTATTAACATTAGAATTTTTTTTTGCGTATCAATTAACTTACAATCATTTGGTCTAATAACAGTATGCTTTTTGTTCGATAACATGAAACATGGTACAATAATAAGATGAAATAATAGATTTTCTTTATGAAAAGGAAGGTTTTAAATGCCGGAAAATCAGACACGGAGAATTACGCACGGTGCCATGATGGTCGCATTGTTTACGATATTATTAGCTATCTCTACATACGTACCTGTGGTAAGTATTGTGACAATCTGTTTTATCTCTTTACCAATAGCTTGGTATAGCGCAAAATACAGTCGTAGTTCATCGGTATTCGTTGTAATCGTTAGTATCATTATTTCAATTTTAATTGGTGGCTTTTTATCTCTGCCCATAGCAATTCTGTTTGCGATTATCGGATTTGTTATTGGAGATGTAATACGTACAAAGAAAAGCAAAATATTCTTATTTATGTCGACAGCATTTACCGTTTTGATTTCCATAACTGTGGGGTATATCATTTCGGTTAAGTTTTTCAATATGGATGTTTTGAAGCAAGCGATAACAAGCACTCGAGAAAGTTATCAAAAATCAAATGAAATAGTAAAATCAATTACTGGCCAAGCACCATTTTCAACTGAACAGTTAAATACTATGTTTAATACAATGCAAATGGTGATGCCGACTGTAGTGACGCTATTAGTTTTTATTATGACGTTTATTGTTATTTCAGTGAATTTGCCGTTATTACGCCGTTTTGGATTAGAAGTTCCAAAGTTCGCTCCGTTTAGAGATTTGCGGTTACCACGTGCGACTTTGTGGTATTATCTTGCCATATTAACAATGACTTTATTTATAAAGCCAGAGGCAGGAACATTTATTTATATAGTGATATTAAATTTATCTTTTATCTTAAGTGTATTATTTATGCTACAAGGTATTTCACTTATTCATTTTTACGTGTATCAGCAGGGATGGCCAAAGTGGGTTTTAATTGTTGGTACATTCTTAGCTTTGCCACTAATCAAGTTTGTCACATTACTTGGTATTGCGGATCTAGGATTTAACATCCGTGGGCTTATTAGTGGCATGACAAGAAAATAAGGAGTTGAGATTTATGGGTACTCTTTTTAGAAAACGACCAGTACGTTATCCTCTTTTAATCCTGTCATTGCTAGGAATAGCGGGCGTTGTTATATGCGTGATGTGGAATTTACCGACTGGTATCGTTTATGGTATTGTCCTTGTACTAGTATTGATTCTTGCTTGGAAAGCTGAATCTGACACATATAAAGAGACTGAGAAACATATCGAGATGCTTTCTTACCGTTTAAAAAAGGTTGGAGAAGAAGCATTACTAGAAATGCCAATCGGTATCGTGTTAATTGACGAGCAGTTTTTAATTGAATGGACGAATCCTTATATGCTGCGTATATTAGGAACAGATTCACTAATCGGTGAGGAAATTTTCTCTTTATCAGAAGATTTATATAACCTTATTAAGCATGAGGAGTCCAATGAGCTTAATATTACGCTAAAAGACCGTAAATATCGGGCGTTTTATAAGCCAGAGGATAAATTACTGTACTTCTTTGATATTACAGAACAAGTAGAAATCGAAGCACTTTACTATGATGACCGTACAGTTATTGCGATTCTTTTCGTTGATAATTATGATGAAATCACACAAGGAATGGACGACCAAACTCGTAGTCAAACCAATTCACTTGTTACTTCACTTGTTAATAATTGGGGAACAACAAATCGTATTTACTTGAAACGTATCGATTCTGACCGTTTTATCGCTGTTATGAATGAATCAATCTTACAAGAACTAGAGAAGAAAAGATTCTCAATTCTTGATGATATTCGTGAGATTACAGCACAGCAAAATCTATCATTAACATTAAGTATTGGTGTTGGAGCTGGATCACAATCTTTACTTGAATTAGGAGAGCTTGCACAATCGAGTTTAGATCTTGTCCTAGGACGTGGTGGTGATCAAGTAGCGATTAAACAACCTAATGGAAAAGTGAAATTCTACGGTGGTAAAACAAACCCTGTTGAGAAACGCACAAGGGTACGTGCACGAGTTATTTCACATGCATTACGTGATTTAATACAGGATAGTGATCAAATCTTTGTAATGGGCCATAAAATGCCCGATATGGATGCTATAGGTGCTGCAATTGGTGTTCGCAAAATGGCAGATATGAATGGTATTGATGGTTATGTAGTTGTAGATTTCGATAACATTGATAATAGTATTAGCCGTTTAATGCAAGTGGTGAAAGAAAAATCTGATTTATTTAATCGCTTCATCACGCCAGAAGAGGCATTAGATAAGATTACAGATAAATCATTACTGGTTATAGTCGATACACATAAACCAAGTATGACAATAGAGGAAAAGTTACTTAATAGGTCGGATAAAGTCGTAGTCATCGATCACCATCGTCGTGGAGAGGAATTCGTAAAAAATCCAATGCTTGTATATATGGAGCCATATGCCTCTTCAACAGCTGAATTAGTAACTGAACTATTAGAATATCAGCCAAAAAATGATAAAATAACAATGTTAGAAGCAACAGCCTTATTAGCTGGTATTATAGTTGATACGAAAAGCTTCACATTACGTACAGGTGCAAGAACATTTGAAGCAGCATCTTATTTACGTACAAATGGAGCGGATACCGTACTTGTACAACGCCTTTTAAAAGAGGATATTAGTACGTATATAGAACGTTCTAAAATTGTGCAAACAGCGGAATTTGTCCATAAAGGGATTGCTATTGCACGTGGAGATAGTGATAAAATATACAACTCTGTTTTAATTGCTCAAACTGCAGATATTTTATTGACGATGAAAGATATTTCAGCATCCTTCGTTGTTGCTCATCGTAATGATGGCACAATTGGTATTAGTGCAAGATCATTGGGTGAGATTAACGTACAACTTGTAATGGAGGAATTAGGCGGAGGTGGCCATTTAACAAATGCCGCTTGCCAATTAGAAATTCAAACAATTGACGAAGCAATTGAAAAGTTAAAAGTAGCAATAGATGATGTATTAGAAGGGAGCACGGAATCATGAAAGTAATATTTTTAAAAGATATTAAAGGCCAAGGTAAAAAAGGTGAAACAAAAGAGGTCTCAGATGGCTACGCGCGTAACGTATTATTAAAACAAAAAAGTGCAGTAGAAGCAACAGCTACAGAAATTGCAAAATTAAAGGCACAAAACAAACGTGCTGCTGAAGATGCTGCACAAGAATTAGAAGATGCAAAAGCATTAAAAGAAACATTAGAAGGTTTAACTATAGAGTTAAAAGCAAAACCAGGTAAAGATGGTCGCTTATTCGGTTCAATCACTTCAAAACAAATCGTGGAACAATTACAAAAAGACCATGGTATTAAAATTGATAAACGAAAAATGGAATTAAAAGATGCTATTCGTACATTAGGAGTAACGAAAGTGTCTGTAAAACTTCATCATGAAGTAACTGCTACATTGAAAGTACATGTTGCAGAACAAGCGTAAGGAGAGACGTTTATGAACGATCCACAATTGGACCGCGTTCCGCCTCACAACCAAGAAGCTGAACAATCTGTCATAGGTGCTATATTTCTCGAACCTCAAGCATTGATTACGGCTTCAGAAATTTTAATTCCTGAAGACTTTTACCGCTCTGCACATCAGATAATTTTCCAGACGATGTTACGTTTAAGTGATCAAGGAAAAGCAATTGATGTAATCACTGTTACTGAAGAGTTGTCATCACACAATGAATTAGATGATATTGGTGGCATTTCCTACATTACTGAAATAGCCAATGCTGTTCCGACAGCAGCTAATGTTGGCTACTATGCTCAAATTGTATCGGAAAAAGCTGTGTTACGCCGTTTAATCAGAGTAGCTACAAAAATAGCAGAAGACGGTTATACGCGTGAAGATGAAGTAGATGCATTACTTTCTGAAGCCGAGCGTAAAGTAATGGAAGTGGCGAATCGCAAAAATGCCGGTGACTTTAAGCATGTAAAGGATGTTCTTGTTGAGACATACGCCAATGTTGAACAATTACAAAATCGCAAAGGTGATATTACTGGTATTCCAACGGGGTTCCGTGATTTGGATCGTTTAACGGCAGGTTTCCAACGTGGTGACTTAATTATCGTTGCAGCTAGACCATCCGTTGGGAAAACGGCATTTGCATTGAATGTAGCACAGGCTGTTGGAACACAAACTACAGAGAATGTAGCAATCTTCTCGCTTGAAATGGGTGCTGAGCAGCTTGTTATGCGTATGCTTTGTGCAGAAGGAAATATTGATGCACAAGTTTTGCGTACAGGTGCTTTAAATTCAGAAGATTGGCGTAAACTAACAATGGCAACAGGGACTCTATCTCGTGCAGGAATTTATATTGATGATTCTGCTGGTGTGCGTGTTAGTGAAATTCGTGCAAAATGTCGACGCTTAAAACAAGAACAAGGTCTTGGTATGATCCTAATCGATTACCTACAACTCATTCAAGGTAGCGGTGGCGCAGGTCAAAATAGACAACAAGAAGTATCCGAAATTTCACGGTCACTTAAGGCATTAGCTCGGGAATTAGAAGTTCCTGTAATTGCACTGTCTCAATTATCACGTGGCGTTGAACAACGTCAAGATAAACGTCCAATGATGAGTGACCTTCGTGAATCTGGAAGTATTGAGCAAGATGCCGATATCGTAGCATTCTTATACCGTGAAGATTACTATGATAAACAAACGGAAGATGCAAATACAATCGAAATTATTGTTGCCAAGCAACGTAATGGCCCAACAGATACTGTAAAATTGGCGTTTAAAAAAGAATTCAACAAATTTGTTAGCGTTGACTGGAGTGCTGAGGCACCAGCAGGAGGCTATTAAACAATAAAACACGAACATTGATGTCTGACATGTATGATATGTTCGTGTTTTTTATTGCTTTTTATTGACTATACTTGTTTTCGTTGTTACAATAAGTCTGTTTGAATCAGGACACTATGAAAGTGTCTGACGGAGGTGCTGATCATGACATCAGTTGTAGTAGTAGGAACACAATGGGGAGACGAAGGTAAAGGTAAAATTACTGACTTCCTATCTAAAAAGGCAGAAGCAATCGCTCGTTATTCTGGTGGCGATAACGCAGGACATACAATTCAATTTGAAGGCGAAACTTATAAACTACATTTAATCCCTTCAGGTATTTTTTATAAAGAAAAAACTTCAGTAATGGGTAACGGTATGGTTATTAACCCTGAATCTTTAGTAAAAGAGCTTAAAGGTTTACAAGATCGAGGAATTGATACTTCTAACTTACGTATCTCAAACCGTGCTCAAGTGATTCTTCCTTACCATGTTTATCAAGATAAGGTAGATGAAGAGTCTCGTGGGGATGCAAAAATCGGTACTACATGTAAAGGTATCGGACCTTGCTACACAGATAAAGTTCAACGTATCGGTATCCGTATCGCGGATCTCTTAGACAAAGAAGTATTTGAAGAAAAACTTCGTAATAACTTAGAAGTCAAAAACCGTTTATTCACTAAATTCTATGAAGTAGAACCTTTAAAATTCGAAGATATCTTCGAACCATTCTATGCATACGGTCAAGAAATCGCTCAATACGTAACAGATACTTCTAAAGTATTAAACGACGTAATAGACGAAGGCGGTAAAGTATTATTTGAAGGCGCTCAAGGTATTTTACTTGATGTTGACCATGGTACTTACCCATATGTAACTTCATCTAACCCAGTTGCAGGCGGTGTAGCTACAGGTGCTGGCGTAGGCCCATCTTCAGTATCACGTGTAATTGGTGTATCAAAAGCTTATACTTCTCGTGTTGGTGATGGCCCATTCCCAACTGAATTATTTGATGAAGTAGGCCATCAAATTCGTGAAGTTGGTCGTGAATATGGTACAACTACTGGCCGTCCACGTCGTGTTGGTTGGTTTGACTCAGTTGTTGTACGTCATTCTCGCCGTGTATCAGGTATCACAGATTTAGCTCTTAACTCAATTGACGTATTAACAGGTCTAGATACAGTTAAAATCTGTACTGCATATGAATACAATGGTGAAATCATCACTGAATACCCTGCAAACCTTCACATTATTGAAGGCTGCAAACCAATTTATGAAGAACTTCCTGGTTGGACTGAAGATGTTACAGGATGCAAAACGCTAGAAGAGCTACCTGAAAATGCACGTAACTATGTAAAACGTGTTAGTGAATTAACAGGTATTCGTATTGCAACATTCTCAGTAGGCCCAGACCGTGAACAAACAAATGTACTAATTGATGTTTGGGAACAAGCTTAATCAGAATATATTTTGAAGGGCAGTTAGCGAAAGCTAGCTGTTCTTTTTTGTGTATTAATGTATAATAAAGGATAAAATGGATGATTTGAGGAAAATGTTAAACAGACAGTATTCTATAGTGCTCTTACTGTAATTATTGCGAGCTTTTTCCTTAATAATTGGTATGCAAATAACAAGAAGATTGGCATGCCAATTATAATACCATCTTATATTTCAACTTTAGCCGATGATAATTTGCAGTTTACATTGTACTATGTAACGGATCATGATGATAAACGTACGGTTCAGGGGATTACATTTGGAGATACTGATATATGGGGAGAAGGGGATACCAGTGGCTTTTTTGAAGAAGATCCATCGAAATTACATACGATTGATACTTTCAAATATCAAACATTAAATAGAGTGAGCTTTGATATATCTGCAGAGGAAGTAGCGGATATTAATAAAAAGGGAATAATAGCAGAGGATATTAAAGTTATATTATCAGATAATACAAGGATACCGGCTAATATAAAACATTTTGAAATTATGAAGACAAAAAAGAAAGAAAAGCTATCATTGATATCATGTGGGGGTTCTTCTGAGGGGGTAGGACATACAAAGTTTAAGATAAGACAAAATGTGAAGCTTACACAAATGAAAATACCAGAAGAGCTAAAGACGTATTATGAGGTGCAAGTGGTGAAGTCCAATCATAAGGTAGATCTACCAATGATGCTGAGTAAAGAGGAAACATTATGTATTAATACAAAGGTTAAAAGAAATATACCCTTTAGTTATGATGCCACTATTCTTCTAATATCAAATGAAGACTGATTGGATTTATCTCTTTACTAAATAATCCAACTATCTCGGAGAAGGATATAGAAAATTTAGTAAAGGAGTATGATCGATGAATAAAGGATTTCACTATCTATTTATGGGCTTTTTGTTTATTCTCGTGGACTTTCGCTTCTTTATTGATGTCTTGCCAGATTCCCTTGGCTATTTTTTTATAAGCAAGGGAATTACAGAAATCACACAATCACATAAGCATTATAGCAAATTATACTTTGCAACATGTTTCTTAATTATAGTAGCAATACCATCTGATCATCTGATTTAAATGTTGGAATTACGAGTGGTTTTTCAGATTACTCAGTTTTTACTTGGCGTGCAATTTGGGTTGTATATTTGTATTATTTATTATCGATCCTTTACTCACATTTAGTAAATGAAAATTATCTATGCTTAGCAAAATCATTAAAAGGCCTATCAAAAAAAGACCAATTATTTTACTTGTTTCATTATTTATTTCATCATTTCTTATGAATATTCCACATAATTGGGCGGAAAATTTGAGTATCCTCTTTGTTATTGTGGAAGCCAGTGTTAGCATATGGATGATTGTTGTATTTAATAGATTAAGTAAAATGAAAGAAAAGAAAAAGGCAATTTTCGAGTAGCGGAATCGCCTTTTTCTTTAGTGAATATCCCTCTTTTTAAATCGACCGCCTCTTACTTCAGCTATATTGCCAATTGCCAAGAATGCATTAGCATCTAATTCTCCAACTATCGTCGTTAATTTTGATTCTTCCAAACGTGTAATGACTGTGAAGATAACTTTTTTGGGATCACCAGTGTAGGCACCTTCACCTGTTAAGTATGTTACACCACGCCCTAAACGATCGATAATAGCTCTTCCGATTTCATCGTATTCATCGCTAATAATATAAACAGACTTCGACTCATCTAAACCTTGAATGACGATATCGATCATTTTATAAGCTATGAAATAAGCTAAACCTGAATACATAGCTTGTTCCCAAGTAAAGACGAAGCCTGCAATAGTGAAAATAATAAGGTTAAAAAACATAATGATTTCTCCAACTGAAAACGGTAACCTCTTATTAAATAGAATAGCTAAGATTTCTGTGCCATCAAGTGAGCCACCATATCGAATGACAAGACCTACACCTATACCGAGAACAATTCCTCCGAATACTGTAGATAATAATAGGTCATTAGTAAATGGTTCTAAATGATGTAATAAAATAGTAAAAGCTGATAAGGTTGTAATTCCAAGAGCAGTTGATAAGGCAAATGTTTTACCGATTTGCTTATAACCGAGGAAAATAAATGGAATGTTTAAGAGGAAAATAAATATCCCAAGAGGTAAATCTGTTAGATGAGAAATGATGATGGAGATACCAACGATTCCGCCATCTAAAACTTTGTTAGGAACTAAAAATAGCTCAAGGCCAATTGCCATAATACAGGCACCGAGCATGACCATTACGATTCTTTGAAATAATTTTTTTTTGGACATCCTTTTGCGCGCTTTATTTACTTCTTTTGCCGATGAGAGTATTGTTTCCATACTCGCCCTGTTTGAATCACTCATAAAATCCCCCAATCTTCAAAAGACTTGTAATTACATTTATATTTTATCTGAAAATTCTAAAATAAAGAAGTAGAAACATGTAGTTTCCTCAAAACTAAAAACTTGTTTCAAAAAATAGAAAAAAGTCTAAAATAATTTGGATGAATATGAATTTAATAATATGTTTATTAGTTAAATATGAACCTTTTTTACCTCTACAATGGGAAATTCTACGCGTTTACTTTATGTTAAACTTAGATATGCATTCTTTTTCCTGTCGATTAATAGCGAATTATTGCCCAGGAAATGCGAACCTTTAGAAATAGCGAAAGATGCGAATAACATGAAAGCATGGTAGAGTTAGTATATAGAAATTTACCATCTAACAGTAATGAACAACCTAAACTGATCGTAAGAAAGGGGAAATAAAACTGTGGATAAAACAATTTTAGTTGTAGATGACGAAAAACCAATTGCAGATATATTACAATTTAATTTAATAAAAGAGGGCTATAAAGTATTCTGTGCCTATGATGGCGATGAAGCCTTAGAAAAGGTAGAGGAAGTTAAACCAGATTTAATGCTTTTAGATATTATGTTGCCAAAACGTGATGGTGTGGAGGTTTGCCGTGAAGTACGCAAAAAATACGACTTACCAATCATTATGTTAACAGCAAAGGATTCAGAAATTGATAAAGTTCTTGGCCTTGAACTTGGCGCAGACGACTATGTGACGAAACCATTTAGTACACGTGAATTAATCGCCCGTGTAAAAGCAAATATGCGTAGACATCAAACAGTTGCTACAGCTGAAGAAGTAGTAGAAGAAAATAATGACATTGTCATTGGTTCTTTAGTTATTCAACCAGATGCATATCTAGTATTAAAACGTGATGAAGGAATTGAATTAACACACCGCGAGTTTGAATTACTTCATTATTTAGCAAAACATATTGGTCAAGTAATGACACGAGAACATTTACTTCAAACAGTATGGGGGTACGATTATTTCGGAGATGTACGAACAGTTGACGTGACGATTCGACGTTTAAGAGAAAAAATTGAAGATAATCCAAGTCATCCAACATGGATAGTAACTCGTCGAGGTGTTGGATATTATTTAAGAAATCCTGAACAGGAGTAAAGAATAATGCAAAAGGTTCGTTTTTTTAAATCGGTCCAGGTCAAACTTGTACTGATTTATGTGCTGCTCATATTAATTGCGATGCAAATTATTGGGATATATTTTGCAAGAGGATTAGAAACAACATTAAAAGGAAACTTTGAGACATCCATTAGAGATCGTTTAAATGTAGTGAAATTTAGTGTAAAAGAGGAAATGCTAAAAGAACGTACAGATAAAGACCCAACGCTTGAACAAAGCTTGAAGAGCGTATTAAATACATTATCTTCAGATGATATTAAAGAAATAAGAGTAATCGACCCACGTAACCGCATTTTAGCATCTTCCGATATGAGTAATCAGTCAATTGTCGGCCAACGTTCAGTGGATCGAATTGTAAGCCAATCAATAAGTGCACAAGCTCCATATGAGAAAATTGCACTTGACGGTAAGACCAGAAAAAGAATATGGGTAGTCGCTACCCCTATTATGGATAACAAAGGAAAAGTAATAGGGGTTGTTTATGTAAAATCTAATATTGAAAATATATTTGAACAGATGAACGAGATTAACCAGATATTAGCCGTTGGTACAGCGTTAGCATTAGCTATCACTATTATTCTTGGAATCTTCATCTCAAGAACAATTACAAAGCCAATTTCAGATATGCGTAGGCAAGCACAGGCTATGGCTAAAGGTAACTTCTCTCGGAAAGTTAAGGTTTACGGTAATGACGAAATTGGACAATTAGCAATTGCTTTCAACCATCTAACCAATAGGTTGCAGGAAGCAACGTCTACTACGGAAGGCGAACGGAGAAAGCTAGCATCTGTCTTAACAAATATGACAGATGGTGTAATTGCAACAGACCGTAAAGGGAAAATTATTTTGATTAATACGCCAGCTCAAAAACTTTTAAATGGTGAACAGAATGAGTTAATGGGAAGACCATTAGTATCAGTTTTAGGTTTAGAAGATGAGCATACTTTTGAGGATTTAATTCATATGAAAGACTCTATTAATCTAGATTTCAGTTCTCCAGAGCGTCCTTATATTTGGCG
This sequence comes from Rummeliibacillus pycnus, assembly GCF_044359855.1. GTDB lineage: Bacteria > Bacillota > Bacilli > Bacillales_A > Planococcaceae > Rummeliibacillus > Rummeliibacillus pycnus_A. Next base: position 2,560,117 of record NZ_CP132291.1, on the reverse strand, counting down.
TGCTAACTTTTCGGTTATTCAAAAGGAAACCGGATTTGTCAATGGATTAATTACGGTATTGCATGATATTACGGAACAAGAAAAGATTGAAATGGAACGACGTGAATTCGTGTCAAATGTGTCACATGAATTACGTACACCACTTACGACGATGCGGAGTTATTTAGAAGCATTAGCCGATGGTGCATGGCAAAACAAAGAGCTTGCACCCCAATTTTTAAATGTTACGCAGACTGAAACAGAGCGATTGATCCGTCTTGTAAGCGACTTATTACAACTTTCACGTATGGATAGCAGAGAGTATGAAATTAATGCCGATATAGTAGACTTTAACAAATTCTTTAATCGTATTATTGACCGTTTTGAAATGTCAAAATCCAAAAATGTAGAATTCAAGCGTTTACTACCTACAGGCCCTTGCTATGTTGAAATTGACACAGATAAGATTACGCAAGTTATTGATAACATTATCTCTAACGCTTTAAAATATTCACCAGATGGCGGTAATATTCGTTTTGGTATGACCGCAAATGATGGGATACTAACTGTGATGATTTCGGATGATGGTATGGGTATACCAAAGGAAAATGTAGAACGCATTTTTGATCGTTTCTATCGTGTAGATAGAGCGAGAGCACGTTCAATGGGCGGTACAGGTCTAGGGTTAGCTATTTCTCGGGAAATGATTTTAGCACATAACGGTAAAATATGGGCAGAAAGTGAAGAGGGAGTCGGTACAACAATCTTCTTTACTTTACCATATGAAGATGATGAGGCAGGTGAGTGGGATTGAAATATATCGAACAGATAAAATCAGTCATGCTCTTTGTCTTGGTGTTATTAAGTATTACATTAACATTTTCCATTTGGACCTATAAACCAAATTATGAGCTTGAGAAAACACCGCCTGTGGATATTTCCATAGAAAAAAAACGACAGCTTGTAAATGTCATTACCCCATATCGGATGGTATTCCATGAAGGTGATATATGGCGTGGCACTGATCGCTATGGAGAAATGAAAAGTATTTTGCAACAGATGCAAAATTGGCAAGTAACCAATCTCGAACTAGTTAGAAAAAATGCCGATAGTACAACAATAAATGGATTAGTAGAGGGGGACAATCGCTTTACACTATTTTTCCCTGACGAAATACCGTATCAATTATTTCAAAGTCTATTACCCTCTAACGATGCCAAAGTAGCTAATATATCGTTTAATCAAATGATTGTTAGTTGGAATCAGCTTTCAAATACTGAAGAACTAACCGTATTTTTTGCAAATACAAAGAAAAAACAATTATATAAAGCCAAAATACATGTTAATAGTGTAGCGATTTTTACAAAACAAGTTATAGAACAATCTCATAACTTAGAAAGATATACTGCATTTACGCATGATATAGGAAGTACATTTTATTTACCTGCAGAAGAATCTAAAATGATGCAATATACGTATTTAATTTCTACTTCATCTATTGATCGATTTAAAAATGCATTATTTTCCAATCCGAAAATTGTAAAAAACAGCGTAGATGATGCAAATGCCGAAGAAAACTATACCGATGGTGTATCTATGATGACGGTGAATAACAATCAAAAGGTATTGGATTTTGTTAATACAACAGCTTCAGAGGATCCTGATTCTTTAGAAGAATCAAAGTTGATATTAAATACATTTGACTTTATCAATGAACATGGCGGATGGACTGGCGATTTTCGTTATGATACGTTAGATTACCATAATAATAAGGTTATTTATCAGCTTTATAAGGAAGATTATCCTGTATATGCAGATTCATTTGTGACATCTACTCAAATAGAAACAGTATGGGGTGACAATCGGATTGCACGTTATATACGCCCTTATTACAAATTAGTGACGGTTCCTGAAAACGCTGCATTTACAATCAGGAGTGGTCAAGAAGTTGTAGATCAATTAAAGAAAACTAAAAATGTAGATTTTAAAGAGATTAAAGAAATTCGACCAGGTTATTACTTAAAGAAAAATGATGGTCTGAATGTTTTCATTCTTATACCAACATGGTTCTATTTGATAAACGGTGAATGGACACCCTTATCACCTGCTACAGTAGGAGGTGGACAAGTTGGATTGGAATAAAACGAAAACCATTTTCATCATTGTTTTCTCGATATTAAATGTTTTCCTTTATTGGAGTTATGTAAACAAATACAACGAAGATAAGAAAATCGAATTTATTGGTGAGACCGATAATATTTCAGCTCGTCTAAAAGAGGAAAATATTACATTTAAAGATCAAACTGAAGAAAGTGAAAATGTATCTTATATTTCAGGTAAGATCAAGCAGTTTTCACAGGATGAATTATCTCATTTAGAAAATCAACATATTCAAATTAATAACGGAACAGACTTAGAATCGAAGATTATCAGTCCAACTCCCTTGACGGAAATTACAGATGAGAGTTTAACAGACTTTGTAGAGCACAATGTATATAAAGGTAGTTCCTACAAACTATGGAAAATAAATAAAGAACAAAAAGAAGCGATTTTCTTCCAAATTTCTGAAAACCGTATGATTTACTATAATCAAAATGCAGAGATTAAAATTCATTGGAATGATGGTTTAGAAATTACTCGCTATGAACAAAAAATGTTCGATTCACTAAAAAGCTTTGGAGAAAAATATACACTAAATTCAACGCAAGCAGTTAAGGCAATTTTGGCTAAGGGTTATCTACCTGCCAATTCAACTGTCACAAAAACACAGCTTGGTTATTCTACGCTTGTACTATTAACAGAGACACAAGTATTATCACCTACATGGTATGTCCACGTTGTTCTTCCTAAAGATAAAAAAGGAGAAAAGAGGGAAGTGGATTACTTCGTCAATGCAGTAGATGGTACAATTGTTGATATCGAAGAAAATGCAAAAGAAACAGAATTAAAAAAGCAGTAAGGAGTCTTTACGATGCAGTTCAGTGTATTAGCCAGTGGTAGTACGGGCAACTCCATATATATAGAAAGCGGAGAACATTCTTTTATCGTTGATGCAGGGCTAACAGGTAAAAAAATGGAGCAACTATTTGAAAAAGTTAACCGTGATATTAAAAAATTAAGTGGTATTTTAGTTACACATGAGCATTCCGATCATATTAAAGGTGTTGGTGTGCTTGCTAGAAAATATAACATCCCTGTTTTTGCAAATGAAAAGACATGGCAAGCTATGGATGGATTAGTGGGCAATATTCCTGTAGAACAACGATTTCAATTTGATATGGAAACAATTAAAACCTTTGGCTCTTTAGATATCGAATCATTTGCGGTTTCTCATGATGCTGCAGACCCGATGTTCTATAGTTTCCATGAAAATGGCCAAAAGCTTGTTGTTATTACAGATACGGGCTACGTAAGTGACCGTATGAAAGGGATCATTAAAGGTGCAGATTCATTTGTCTTTGAAAGCAATCATGATGTTGGTATGCTACAAATGGGGCGCTATCCTTGGTCTATTAAACGCCGAATATTAAGTGATCTTGGCCATGTAAGTAACGAAGATGCAGCTGTTGCAATGAGTGAAGTGGTCGAGCAAAAACCAACTCGTATATATCTTTCCCATTTGAGCAAAGATAATAATATGAAGGATTTAGCAAGAATGAGCGTTTCACAAACTTTACAGTCATGTGGTATTATGCCCGGTGAATTTGTTAACTTGTACGATACAGATGCAAATGAGCCAACGGAACTAGTCACAGTATAAAATAAATTCTCCCCCAATTTCGGGGGTTTTTTTATGCGTAAATTGGGGAAATTAAGATATGTTCACTAACTCTTTTTTGTAATTTTGAACTGATTTTTAATTTATTTTCATCTAATTTTAATCTTTACAGGTTAAAGTATTAGTAACAAATCAGAACATCTCAGAAAGGAAGTAAATAATGGGGTATTACGATAATGATGAAACAAAAAGTCGCAGAAAAGGTGGCAGCAAATCGGGTTATTTCTTTAGTGGAGTTGTTGGCGTAATTGTCGGTGCGTTACTTGTTTGGCTTTTGCTACCGTCTATGGTAGGTTATTTGCCAAGTAGTTCAAATGTGAATACGTCAATAAACAAAACCACAACGCCGCAACTATCAACATCAATTAATACTGATGTAACAGATGCAGTGGAAAAAACAAAGGATGCAGTTGTAGGAATTACAAACATCCAAGACATTCAAAATGATTTATGGAGTACGTTCCCATTCCAAGATGGTGGAAGTAGTAATTCTTCTAATGAAAAAACTGGTAAACAAGAAGTTGGCAGTGGCTCAGGTGTCATCTATAAAAAAGTGGGCGACAAGGCATACATTGTGACAAACAATCACGTTGTAGAAGGAGCTAAACAACTTGAAGTAACATTCTCAGATGGATCTAAAGAACAAGCAAAACTTGTTGGTACAGATATCTGGACAGACTTAGCGGTCATTTCAATTTCAAGTAAAAAAGTAAAAACTGTTGCAACATTTGGTGACTCAGATAAATTAAAACAAGGTGAGTCAGTTATTGCAATTGGTAACCCATTAGGTATGGATTTCTACGGATCTGTAACAACAGGTGTTATTTCAGGAACAGACCGTACAGTACCAGTTGATTTAAATGGTGATGGAACTGAAGATTGGCAATCTGAAGTTTTACAAACAGATGCAGCCATTAACCCAGGTAACAGTGGTGGTGCTCTAATAAACTTAGCTGGACAAGTAATCGGTATTAACTCAATGAAAATTTCCGAATCAACGGTAGAAGGATTAGGTTTTGCTATTCCAATCAATACAGCAATTCCAGTTATTGATGAAATACAACGAACTGGTAAAGTCGAAAGACCTTCAATGGGAGTTGCACTAATTGACTTAACTGATGTTCCGGTTTATCACCAAAGAAATACACTTAAATTACCGGGAGAAGTAACATCCGGCGTTGTCGTTAGTGAGGTTATAAAAAATTCCGCTGCTGCTAAAGCTGGTTTAGAAAAATATGATGTCATCGTCGAAATGGATGGAGAAAAAATTGATAGTTCAATTGATCTGCGTAAAATCCTTTACAATAAAAAGCATGTGGGCGATCAAGTGAAAATCAAAGCATATCGTGGTGGGGAAATAATTCAAAAAACAATCACATTAGCAGATAGTGCAAAAAATCAATAATGTGGATAAATAAAATCAAAAGATAAACTATACACAAAGCGAGCAAGGAAAGAAAACACCGGTCTTTCCTGCTCGCTTTTCATTTGTTACAATGGGTTGTGGATAACAATTGAAGAAATGTGCATAAGTCTGTGGAAATCAAAGAGATCGAAAGGAAGAAATATTTTGAAAATATATAGCTGTGAAACACATATAGGACACGCTTTAGATATGTTTGTTGCAACTGAAAAAGAAGTTCCTATTATGGAAAAAATAAGTGAAGAGGAAAAGTTATCCACAAAATGTAGCTATTGCGACGAGCAAGCGACATATATTGTGGCGAACAAATGAACGTATACAATATATTGGATTAGCCTGTGGATATGTGCATAACTCCTGTGGATAAAATGTTTGTAAATTTAAAATGAAGGTGGATAACCTGTGGGTATTACAATTATAAGCGTTGGGAAATTAAAAGAAAAGTACTTAAAGATGGGTATTGAAGAATATGCAAAGCGTCTTAGCGGTTATACAAAAATAGACTTAATCGAAGTAGCTGATGAAAAGGCACCCGAACAACTTAGCGAAGCAGAGATGGAAATCGTCAAAAAAAAAGAAGGCGAACGTATCCTTGCTAAAATCGCATCAGATCATTACGTCATCGCTCTAGCCATCAACGGTAAAATGCGTGGCTCGGAAGAACTATCAAAAGACATCGAAAATCTGATGACATATGGCCACAGCAAAATTACCTTCGTTATTGGTGGTTCACTAGGATTGCATGATGATGTACTAAATCGTGCGGATGATAAACTATCATTTGGTAAGATGACTCTACCTCACCAATTGATGAAGCTTGTATTGGTAGAGCAGATTTATCGTAGCTTTCGGATTATGAAGGGTGAACCTTACCACAAATAGCCCTAAAACAAGGTTATTTGATTTAAAATCGCCAATTCAGTTTAGTTTGCATATGGAGAATGATGAAATTATAAATTGTAAAGTAAATTTAATAGACTGATAACACAAAGCGAAAACTTCTAACGTGATTTGTTTCGACAACAATTACGTTAGAAGTTTTCGCTTTTTTCTAGTTAAAAATAGTAAATATCCAATATTTCATATGTTATCAACTATTTTGGTTAAATTTAACTGTTATTTCACAGTTCCTTTCATCTTATTTCACATCTGTTTTGTATTATTAATAATTGACAGACATTTAATTGAAAGGGGATTTTTGTAAAAATGAAAAAACTATTTGTATTAGGAATTATATTGTTAAGTATTATCTCTGTAGGTTTTATTGCCAATAAGCACAAAATGGATGCTGAGGCAGCCATATCTAGTTTAAAAAAAGATGTACCTAAAAATTCAAAATGCGCATTGTGTAATATGTTTGTATATCAAAAGAAAGATAAAATGGGTGTTTTCTCATCACAGGCAATTAAAAAGAACGGTAAGGTTGTTTATTACGATGATATTGGTTGTCTTTTATACGATGAAGTAAAAAATAAAACAAAAAATAAAAAGTATGTTCGTGATTATAAAACTCTAAAATGGATCAAGGCGGAGAATGCGACATACGTCAAGACAAACTTGCATTCTCCTATGGAATGGGGCTATGTCTACTTTGCTAGCAAATCTGAAGCAAAGAAATATATTGCTAAACACAAAAAATGTAAAATTGTAAAGCTTAGTACAATTAAAAAAAGAGCAATCGACAGATATAAAGGTCAGTTTAGTAGTAACGTGAAAAAAAAAAGAGTACAACAAATACAAGTGAACCTACAATTGTATCAAGTTTAGAGAAAGATGTGCCGGAGAATACGGATTGTGCATTCTGCAATATGGTTGTTTATCAACAAAACGTTCCTTTAGGTGTTTTTTCAGCACAAGCTATCAAAAAAACTGGAAAAGTTGTCTATTACGATGATATTAGTTGCTTGCTTTACGATGAAGTGAAGAATCGCGAAACGAATAAAAAGTACGTTCGTGATTACAAAACATTGAATTGGGTTCAAGCTGAAAAAGCAACTTATGTTAAAACATCGCTAACTTCACCAATGGACGATGGTTATATATATTTTGCTAAAGAAGTTGAAGCAAAGAATTATATTGCCAAACATTTAGGTACAAAAATTGTCCCATTCCAAGCTGTTCAAAAAGAAAGTGTTCAGAAATATCAATAAGTATATTTAAAAACACAAGTAAAAAGGAGAATATAGAGAATGAGAAAATATTTAGGATTCGGATTGCTGTTATGTGTAATTTTAATAGCAACTTTAAATGGTAATCATCATTCGAATGTATTTGCAGCAACTAAAGATGTGCAAGCTATTAAAAATGGAAAAGTAGTTTATTATAAGGATGTAAATTCATTGTTATATGATGAATTAAATGAAGGGGTTCCATTCACAAAAAAGGTTAAGGACTATAGTACAAAAAAATGGGTTGCGTTAGATTCAGTAACGATTGTTAAAATAAATCCTTCAAAAAGTATTTATTTCTCAAAAGCAGCAGCTGCAGACAAATATATTAAAACGTACAAAAAGAAAAACAATGTAACATTAAAAAAGGTTAAATTAAAAACAATTCAAGCGAATGCCCAAGAAAAATATAAAAAAGAAGCTCCAAGTATTGTATTAAAAGCAAGTACAACAAAGCCAACGAATAAAGATGTCACAGTAAATGTAACTGTTACAGATAACAAGAAAGTGACTCTTAAAAAATGGGCAATCGGTGCAAAGCCAGCAAATACTTTTTTAACTGAAGGCACAAAATTGACAACTAAATCATTCACAGTAAGTAAAAATGGAACATATACAGTGTATGCTTTAGATAATGATGGAAATAAAAGAACAAAATCAATAAAAATCTCTAATATCGATAAAACAAATCCAACTATTTCATTAACTCCAAGTACAACGGATACTACAAATGAAGATGTAATCGTAACGGCTTCGATTAATGATAATGTGAAGGTAGTATCAAAAAAATGGGCAAGTGGTGATCAAACAGCTACATATTTTACAAAGAATGGTACAGAATTTACAAGCAACACATTCAAAATTGAAACTAATGGAACATACACAGTATACGCCAAAGACAGTGCAGGAAATACGCACCTTCAAACAATCACCATCTCAAATATCGATAAAACAGCACCAACAATCACACTTTCAATACCTGAAAGTGATACAACAGCCGTAAGTAAAAAAATACAATTTTCAACTACTGATGATAATGGGATTCAAGATCAAAAATGGGCATATGGAAATAAGGATGTAGAATACTTCGTTGATAAAGGTTCAAGAATAGCACCATTACAAAGTGCGAGTCAAAAAGATAAAATTGTCGCACTCAAAAATGGTGTTTATACAGTGTATGCTGAGGACAAATTGGGGAATAAAGCAGTAAAAACAATTACTGTCGATGGGATTTCTGAATTTTTCGAAGTAACACAAACGGGTGTACATTGTGAAGTATGTCGTATGGATCTTTATAACACTGATCCAAATAAAGTGTATACTGCCAAAGCGATTGACCAAGAAGGATATACGCATTATTTTTGTAGAATTGGATGTATGTATCATCAAGAACATGCAAATGGTATAGCATTTGCTCATAAATATGTTCGTGATTATGGTGTAACAGCCCCACGCTTAAATAATTGGATTGCAGTTGAAAAAGCAGTAACTGTAAAATATAGAGCTGATGAAACAGCTAAAGGAATCATGGGGTGGAAACTTTTCCATTTCACAGATTTATCAAGTGCAGCAAACTATCTAGGTGTGAGCAAAGAAAATATAGTAACTGAAAAATTAGAAAATATCAGTGAATATGCGAAAATAAATAATAAGGGAATGGATTATCAATACGAGGCTGATAAAGTAGCACAGTAATTTTAAATAATAATAATTTTAATATTTACCATTTTGGACTAATAGAAAAGCGAGAACTCATGTAACGTAATTGTTGTTGAGACAAATCACGTTAAGAGTTTTCGCTTTGTGTCATTAATTGAAACAATCCGTTTTATCCCGCATTAACGTGCAGTAAGAAAACCCCACTGATGGATGTTTCACTTTATAATTACTGCCCTTTTAGGATTTATTCCTTATTCATTTACAAAATTGGAGGTATTACATTGGTTAAGAATTGGGTGTCCATTATTATTATTATGGGTTTAATAACGATAGTTGCAATGAATGCTCTGGGTAACGAGAAAAAAACAGTGAAAACATCTGAAATAGCTAAAAAAACCGAAACAGCATCTACTAATCAAAAAGAGGATACGACATCTCAAGTAGAGTATGTAGCACCAGATTTTGAGTTAAAAACGTTAGAAGGTGAAACAGTACGTTTATCGGATTATGTAGGTAAAAAGGTGATTATAAATTTTTGGGCAACATGGTGTCCACCTTGTAATGAAGAAGTACCACATATGCAAAAGGTTTATGAAGAGTATAAAAATCAAGGTGTTGAAATTTTAGCGGTTAACGTAACAAATAAGGATAAGGGAAAAGAAGCGGTTGCTCAATTTGTGAAAAAACATGGACTAACTTTTGAAGTTTTGTTAGATGAAGAAGGTCTTGTAGGTAGTACATATCAAGTACTTACGTTGCCAACGACTTATATGATTGATACAAAAGGAAACATGGTTGACATCATTGAAGGTCCAATGAATGAGGCATTGATGAAAACATTAATTAACAAGGCTGAATAATAAAAATTAAACATTTCCGAAGAAAAGCAAAAACTCATGCATCGTAATTGTTGTTGAGACAAATTTCGTCAGGATATTTATTCTCAGAAGAGGGACCGAATTGTATTATCACCTGTTTCTTCATAATTTCGAAATTAGTTGCTCTATATCCCTAATATAGGGGGAAATGTTTGCCACTCTCTAAGAAATGTTGAAGTTACAAAGTTCATTCGACATTTCTCAGGGAGTGACAATGGATTATTTTTTTTATTTTATTTTCTGGTCACCACGTTTTTCTAGATTTTTAGCAGTTTTACTTTGGTCAACATCCTTTTGGTTTTTAAAGGTACCCATGAGGAAATCATAGGCTGGGTTCGTAACACCATACCAGTAATTTTCATTTTTGAAATGGTGCCATAAATGAACCTTTTTCATCCAACGCCCCCATGGAGATATTGGCCGAAGTGGGCGATGGGCGATATAATGCTTCCACTCATAAAATAATAAAAAGAGCATGATCCCTGCAATAAATGCGTTTGTAAGTACAAAGCTAGATGAAAGAAAATAAAAAATGACTGCTACAATTGCAATATTTGGAACACTATACCATAAGGGTAAAAATAATAAATGTAATTCATTCGGATTTGTATGGTGGTCATAATGTAAGCGTTTAAGCATTTTTAACAAAAATTTATTCTTTGGTGGTTTCAGATGAAAAAGAAACCTGTGTGTAACATACTCAGCTAAGGAATACATAATCATTCCCAGAATAAAAGCACCCAAAATTCCGATAGAGGTTAAATGTATAATCATAAATCCAAAGCTAATGAGGAATAGACAGCTCATGATTAATATATCAGTGTAGGAAAAATATTCTTTAAAATATTTCAATCTCATTTATCACGCCTCCAGCTTTCTTTATTTTTTTCTATCCTTCCAGAGAGCCAAGCTTTTCTCCATTGTTGTCTTAGACAACCTTTCGGCTTCCATTGCATCTCCCTTTAATGCAGCTTTTAATAAGTCGTGGTAATAGTTGAAGGACAACCTACGATGATCTTTTACAGAAAAATATCTTTTCGCCATATCTACATAAAAGGAATCGAAGCTATTTAAAATGAGTAGAAAGATCGGATTAGCAGCATGGCCAGCACACCTTTTTTGCAAATCCCAATCAAATGCTGCATAGCTTTCTGCACTATCTTCAAGCTGCTCTAGATTGGCAAGGAGAGCAACCACTTTAGGTTGATTAAACGTAATAGCATCACGAATATAAGTCGGAGTCAAAGAAATTCTTAATTCTAATAAGTACATGATAAATTCATCTGTAATGGTATGATGATTCTCAACAATATTAACAAGTGTCGTTAGATTCCCATTGCGCCAATAATCATTAACAATCGCAGGCATTCCCTTTCTCCCTGTTATCCATCCACCCCTTCCTAAACGTTGAAGTGCTTCCCGAATAGTTGGACGACCAACACAAAATTCTTTTGCAAGCTCTCTTTCTGGCGGTAAAGTATTTCCTACAGAATAAACACCAGCCAATATGGATCTAATTAATTCATTCTCAATTTTATCTGAGGAGCGTTCCTTTTCTTTCAAATCCTCGTCCCCTTTGTTTTATGGTAATACAAGTTAAAGACGGTGGTAATACCAAAAATTATAATTAAGTTTGAATTTTCTGTCAATGGTAAAGAGCGAATTTTTTATAAATATAAACAAGCCCAACATATGATACAGGAACTAGAACATGATGGAGTAAAGGTCAAGGAGGAAAAAATATATTTATTCACCTTAAAATAGAGACAAAATGGGGCATAATTAGGGCTTAATTTGTTAATAATTAAAGAATTAATTGAAAAATGAGGACAAAAAATAGTGAAGTTGTTTTACCCTATCCAACGTAATGATGAACCTTACCATAAGTAAATGAGGTTTTTAAGTAAGCTTGTCTCTTAAGACTGCATAAATGGAATACACTAAAGGCGGAACATTTTTGGTTAAAATTTCGACAATATGTTAGTTGCCTAATTGTTCGCTAACATGCGAACAGTACAAGTGAAGGAATTCCTGTTTAGATAGTAGTAGGATAAATAATAGGCAAAATACAAATGCATTCCGTTAAACAGAAAAATGGTAACAGTAGTTTCTATGAATAAGCATATTTCCATTTAGGACAAATATGCTTTAATAGTGATAGAATAATAGTTCATCCTGTTCTAAGTAGTCAAAGAAGTGGGGAATTAATGGTGAAAAAATTTAAGAAGTTTTACTTAGAGATTACAAGTGTATGTAATCTTGCATGTAGCTTTTGTCCGCCAACGGAACGACAGAAGCAATTCATATCTGTGGAGGATTTTTCTAAGAGATTAGACCAAATTAAACCGCACACAGACTACATTTATTTACATGTAAAAGGTGAGCCACTGCTCCATCCTAAAATTGGCCAATTGTTAGACATAAGTCATGAAAAAGGGTTTAAAGTTAATATCACAACCAATGGAACATTAATTAATAAAAAGAGGGAAAAATTATTAAATAAGCCTGCGCTAAGACAAATGAATTTCTCACTCCATAGCTTTGATGGCCATAGTGGTTCTAAAGATAAGGAAGGGTATGTGAGAAGTATCCTTTCTTTTATTAAAGAAGCAACGAGTCAATCAGAAATGATTGTTTCCCTGAGATTATGGAACCTTACACAAGACAATGTGACGAATATTGAAAGAAAACGAAACAGAGAATTACTAGAAATTATTGAGAAAGAATTTGATTTAGACTACAAAATTGAAGAGAAGGTTGTACCAGGAAGCGGCGTGAAAATTGCGGATCGCATCTTCATCAATCAAGATTACGAGTTTCAGTGGCCTGCGTTACATGAAGAAGAAGATGATGGAAAGGGCTTCTGCTATGGCATGCGAAATCAAGCAGGTATTTTAGCAAACGGAACTGTTATTCCTTGTTGTCTAGATGGCGAGGGAGTTATCAACCTTGGAAATATTAATGATAATTCATTTTCTGATATTATCGAGATGGATAGAGCAAAAAACCTTGTAGATGGTTTTTCACGTAGAGAAGCAGTGGAGGAACTATGTAGAAAATGTGGATATCGCAAAAGGTTTGGAAAATAGATAGGCAAATGGCTAGGATTTTGTAAGGTAACTTAGAGTTTTGTACCACATACTTGAATAAGTTTAGAAACCTTGATTGGACATAAAAGTCAATCAGGGTTTTGTTATGAACTGGGGATTTTTTTTAATATCAACTACTCTTTCATAAATTACTCGTATTATGTACAAGAATTCATTTATTAGATTACATAGGTATTCATTCGTCACTCTATGCGCGCATATTTTTCTGAACATTATACAATACTATATCTAGATTATTTATCTAATTGGCAGGAAGGGAAGAGGCATAATTGGCGAAGCATTCAGATGTAAGTTGGAAACAGGATCATCCTAGCACCTTATTTGGCAACTCTGTCCAAAAGGCAGAGCGACTTTTGAAGCAAGCAAAGTCACACCCGGAGGAAATAGCACTTGAACATGCTTTCAATCAAATAGAACATGCAGAAAAATCACTCTTGAACGCAGTAGAATATGGTGAGCATATGGATACAATTCAGCAAAATAAAGAACACTTAGAGCTGATCAAGCAGCAATTACACGAAGTGCAAGAGAAAGTAGAAGAGCAGTAATATAAGACAATAACCCCCGTCGATTTCACAAAACGCACGGGGGCTATTTTATTTTTTAGTTGGACACTTGTAATGCTTTTCTTCCAAATGTAGTTTGTAGTCGCAAGGAGGACTGAGCATCAGATCAGGCATTAATATCTTTAAAATGGATTGTATAAAGTAAATATCTATAAATAGTATTAACACCAAACGATTATTTTATAAGGTGTGGTTTGAGCAGGGATGCTTCTTGTAGTAGGACCATATATCACGATTAGGTTTCGATTTGCAGGGTTTTTTGAAAAAGGCTGCCCATTTGTGAGTAAGATAGTGGTATAGGGAGAGATGTTTAATTTTAATTGGCCATCACTACTCAACAATTGGTTATTAAAAAAGTCTACTTTTACATTTTGAGAGTTGTTTTCCTTTACAACGACAAGTGCCCGATATTGTGGTGGGTATATCAAAGGTACGGGTGCATCTCCGTCATAATATCCAGTAATCCGATCTCCGAGGATTACAATTTCCTGGTTTACAAAGTAAGTAGTAGGTGAGATCACGAAATTGACAATGCCACCAATCCCATCTTCTACCGTCATTAGTGTATAACAGCCTTCTCCTTCCCCATTTTGCCCAATCATAAAATCATTTATCTGGGTCACAATTCCGCGAAAAGATTTAAAATTTACCATAGCCATTCCTTTCTTTGTCAAATCTCAATCGATTAATCTCGTTTAGGTTATTGTTTATTTGAATGAAAAAAATAAATAAATACATTTTGTACAGTATCATCTTAATTTATGTGACATTTCCAATATGGGTGACAAAGAACGAATTGAACCTACATTAGTAGGCGCTGTTAGGTTAGACTGTAGAGAAACTATTGAAATAGCAACAGTGTTGTTAAACGAAGCATTTTAGTAAAAACCTATTTAAATCTTTTAAGGAGAACCTTATCATTAGTAAGTGATATTAGTTTTGCAAGAAATAATATAAATATTGCATCCGGTAATATATACTTAATAATTTGCTAACTATAACGTTAATTTTCAAAGGAGGAGAACCTAATGAAATACATTTCTAAGAAAAATAAGAAATCCCTTTTAATATTAATCATTTTTATTATTTTTATGGCTGGTTTACTCGATATCAAATATCAAGGACTATTCTTCCAATCATTACCTGGATCGATGCAATCTTATTTAGCCAATATTTTTAAATAAGTCGATTCAACCGAAAAGATGCCGGATTATGTTGTTATCTTTTGAATAGAAGTGTTACTACAATTTAGAAGTAGTAGAAAGTGGATCGTCCTTTCTTTACAGTTTTAAAGCATCTCCTTTTTATTTTCCAATTTCCTATAAACAAGGGCAAGCAACATTGATGGAATGGTACAAACAATCATTCCGATAAAGGCGTATCTTGGCTCGATTTGATATAAATAACCACCGAAAATGGTGAGTAATGCGGTGCTCCAACTAAGTGCCAGTGCGGAATAAATGCCTTGTGCTTTTGGAATCTGTGCCTGTGAAACATTTTTGATTAGGTATTTCATAAATGCATAATGCCCCATTGCAAATGAGCATGCGTGCAGGGTTTGTGCGATAGAGAAACCAATAACATTTGGAAAGGCAAATATGAGTATCCAACGTAAGGTTGAACCAAGTGCCGCAAGTGCTAGTAATGAGCCTATTGAAAATCTATGGAATTTTCGATCTGCGATTGAGAAGAACAAGATTTCTGCGATGACCGCAATGTTAAGTATTCCGCCAATTAAATAGTTGGGTGCATGAATTTCCTGTAAAAAAAGATAGCCATAATTGTAATAGGAAGCGTGTGCCGCTTGCAGTAAAATCACAACAATGAGTACCAAACCAAAGTTTTTGATGCGAAATAATGCAAACAGGCTTCCTTTGTCTGTTTGTTCTGCTAGCGGTTTTTGAGATAAAATAGCAGGTGCACGCATAAACCCTAGAGACACGAACAGCAATATTCCAAGTAGCAGTGCCCAAAAGATCACATCATCTCCCAGCAACCCTGTGAAAAAGGTTAAAATTATGCCGGCCACGACAAATCCAATCGACCCCCACTGGCGGCTTCTCCCATAATGGTTTAATTGTTTACTCTGCACGAGTATTCCTGCAGCAGTATCTAGAGTAGGCATCAAAGTTGGGTAAAAAATGTGCAAAAGTAGAGTTGCTATTAGTAAGCTGGTAAAGGAAGTTGCTGGAATATAACATAAAATTGCTATTAACGTTCCAATTCCCGCTACATTTAATAAGGTTTTACTACTAAACTTCATTGAAAAATAAGGAAATGCAACTAATGTAGAAAGGCCTCTCGCAATCAAGCCTAAGCTCATAATTAAACTAACCTGTTGAACTGTTATCCCTTTTGCATGAATCATCCATCCTGTCCAATAAGGTAGAAAAATGCCCCATGTCATAAAAAAACTAAAAAACTGTTTGCTCATCCAGTATTGTGTGTTCATTCTGTCTTCCCTCCATTGTTTGCATGATATCATGGAGATAGTTACAATAATATGAGATATCTCATATTACCTGAGGTGGAAAATGGAAATTTATAAAGGTGAGAAAAAACGAGAATATTTGAAGAAAAACTCTATTGCACATTTATTTTCTTTTTCGATAGAAGAGTTTGTAGAAGTGCGTGAATATCAACGAGATGAATGGATTATTCAAGAAGGCACGAGACCGAATTTCTTATTTTATGTTATAGAAGGAAAAGCAAAAATATATGTAACACATCAAAATGGGAAAGTTTCTTTAATTAATATGATCAAAGCGAATGATTATATTGGGGAAATGGAATTATTAAATGAGGAGTACTATACAAAAGGAATTCAAGCCTCTACTAAGACGATTTGTTTTGCTCTTCCTTTCCATTGCTATCGCGAAAAACTTCTAGAAGATGTGATATTTCTACGTGAACTAACTAAGTTTTTAAGTGTAAAAGCAACACATATGGCGGAGAAGTATTCACAAAGTCTTGCTTTCCCACTTGAAAACCGACTTGCGGATTTTATATTGCAAACTTCTGATGAGGAAATATATAAGGAAAAACATGTAACAGTTTGTGATTATTTAGGCGTTTCTTATCGGCACTTGTTGTATGTGCTCGCACAATTTTGTGATGAAGGGTATTTGCAAAAGGAAGGTCGTCATTATCGTATTAAACAGTACAGTGCCCTAAATGAGCTTGCTGAGATGTTGAAAAATACTTAACCATTTAAGGTGTTTTTTTATGCTTTAACAGGCAATTGTGATATAAAAGTTGAAAATAACTGTTGAGAGACCAGCTTTCTCAAAAGACTAACAAAAAGCTATCAGCTATATGACAGCTTTATTAATTAGATAGCTAGTTTTTCTAGGATACAATCTACTATTACATGAATATCTTCATTTTCCGTGTTTTTCAAGTATTCAGGCTTAAGGCATTTGAGGGGAAACCATTAAAATTCTAGACTACATATCTTAAATATAATGGAAAAAAGAGAGGGTATTCCAAAGTACTGCATTAGGGATATCCTTTTTTGTGGACAAAATGGATCCTCCTCCCATGTTATTCCGGTGAACAGTATAGTTTGAACAACTGCAGATATGGCCGAAAAGACATGATTTATAGAGTTCACAAAACAGCCTCTTTTTATATTTTTGAATCTTTTTTTGAAATCCGTTCGTAAAGTATATTGTAAAAAGGAAGAGGGTGAAAATAGTGGGGAAAACTCAAAAAATTATGATAGGCATTACAACGACTGCACTTTCACTTGGTCTTGTTGGATGCGGTTCAAATAGCGCTAATCTCCCTCCTAAACCTACTGATAAAAATTGTGATGATTGGGAATGGGACGACAATAAAGGTGTCTGGGTATGTGATGACAGCAGTTCAAGTCACAATGGTCATTATTACTATGGCGGCCATTATTATAACAATAAAAATTCACTATTAAAAAGCAGTGGTTATAAAAGTTATAAAAAAAGCTCTTCATTTAAAGAAGGAATTAAGGCGAGTTCTGGATTTGGTAGTGGGTTTAAAAGCTTCGGGGGATAAAATAATTATTATGTTTAAAGCAAAAAAGGAGGATGAATGTGAATTTATATATCAATTTTCTATCTTATTTAGGAGTAGCCTTACTTCTGCTTCTTGTGGGAGTTGCACTATTTGCAATTAGCACGCCGAAGTTAAAAGAATTTCAGTTGATTGCTGAGAGAAATGTAACAGCGGCAATGTCACTCGGTGGGAAGATCTTTGGTCTAGCTATTGTTTTAGGAGCCGCTGCTGAATATTCGGTATCACTGGTGGATATGGCCATTTGGGGAGTCATTGGGATTGTATCCCAAATTATTGTGTTTGTACTAGCAGAAGCCATCACGATTCGTTTTAGTATTCATCAAGCAATCGAAGAGGATAATCGAGCAGTAGGTACGATGTTATTATCGTTATCGTTAGCAGTTGGTTGGATTTTAGCAAAATGTCTATCTTACTAATTGAGGCGGGGAAGTATATTGAAACAATTAACGTATTATATTGATAAAGGCAATGATTACTATGAGCGGTTCTATGAATATAACATTCCAAATGTTGGAATAGATGAATTTTACGCAAGACAGCTATGTACATATTTCATAATAAGAGGAACCCAATACAAGCTCACTTCAAATGAGATGGATGGGGAAAATGACATTTTGGTGATTAAAGAAATAGGAAGGAATCTGCCAGGGGAAGATGAAAAAAGCTTTCGTGGTGAAGGTATACATATTGAATTTCGTAGCCCTCATGAACGGGAAAATTACCGACTGTTTTCTCGAATTTCAAGTATTTCTCACTTTGATGCTCTGCGTTTTCTATTAAAGGATGTTGTTGATGTTCCAGGAATCGGGCAAAAGCTTGTTACCTCTACAGAGATTGATGAAGATCGGGGTGTATATGTGATTTACGTCAAGGATTTAGAACAGGACTGAGTGTACATATGTATCATACAAAACGAAAGCAGTTATACGGAAAAATGGAAGGATTTTGGGCAGATCTTTATGGTGAGGAATATGCACTTTATGATATAAAGCTTTTAAACCAAGAGGATGTTGCTCATATCCGTCTTATTAGTGAACGTATTGGCTCTATATTTTTTAAAATAGGTTCCTTACTTCGAAAAGTGCCCGATGAAATTCTTCTTGAAATGGGGTTCCCAAAGGATACACTTTCATTTATAAGACTAAAAACACTTCCAGCCGAGAGTGTTATCTCACGACTTGACCTTATCCCATATGGAGATAGTTATAAATGTATTGAAATCAATGCCGATACGCCAACATTTATTAAAGAGTTATTTGATATAAATAGATTGGTATGCCAAGAATTTGGCGTAGAAAATCCAAATGAAGACATGGAACGACTTTTACGAAAAGCGGTCCGTGACAGCATATACCAAAGCACAGATAAGGAGTCCCCTCATATTGTTTTTACTGCTCACGTGGACAACGTTGAGGATCGTGAGACCGTAAAGTATCTTCAAAATGCTGTGCTGCCATCTAAATTTACTCCTCTCCATAAGCTTCAAATCCAAAAAGGTGTAGGGCTTTTTGATGAGGAGGGTATCAAAATTGATATCCTTTATCGGCAAACATTTCCGATTGAAAGTTTGATAATGGATGAAGATGAGGAAGGAAGTCCAATTGGTTTATGGTTGATAGAACTTGTGGAGGAGAAAAAACTGTCGATCATTAATCCCCCTTCATCCTTTTTACTACAAAATAAAGTAGTTCAGGCGGTAATTTGGGGATTGCATAAAGAACATCATCCTTTCTTTACAGAAGAAGAGCATATGTGGATTGAGGAATATTTTCTTCCGACTTATCTTGAACCGGATTATTTTTTACAAAAGCGTCTTTCCTTTGTGAAAAAACCTACATTTGGAAGAGAAGGAGACACGGTAGAAATATTTAATAAAGATGGCCAGTTAATCCACGCGGATGTTCAAAATTCTTATTCGAAATACATCCCTGTTTATCAACAATTCGTCGAGCATCCCACAATAACGTTTAATAGTGAAAAAGGGAAACAGGAAGGAAAACTTCTACTAGGAAGCTTTCTGCTTAATGGAAAATCTGCAGCATTTGGTTATAGAGTTGGAGGTATGATTACCAATAATCTCTCTTATTACTTGCCTATAGGACTCTTAAAAGGAGAGGGATAGATATGTAGATTTTACATACAATCCTTTCAAAATAGAAAATTGTTTTTTTCAAATCGTATATATGGATGTTTTAAAAAGACAGCGTCACTAAGTGAAGTGACACTGTCTTTTTTGAGATAGAGCTTATTTCATTAATCTGGATTGATACCTTTGGCGTTGTTACATCAGATAATATGGATAAGATTAAAATAGCAATTAATACATTTCTCGATGATCTGTGATTAAATAGGAGGTTCCTAAATCTACAAAATTGCATAATTATTAAATAGATATGTATTTAGTGAAATACCCAAGTTATGCTATTTAGATAAAATCTGGTTTTGCTGTAGTATAGATTGATCTTCATCATTGATAGGACCGTAGCCTTTTTCAATCAAGGCTTTTATGTACAAATTATTGTATATAAAAGAAAAAACTAGACCTAGTATCCAAGCTCCAAATCCTGCAGTAATTACGCCGGCAACTGCTGCAGTAGAAAAAAGCACATCATGTAAAAAAAGGATGTGCTTTATGTTCTTAGCTGCTCCAATAGTATCCAATATTTTCATCTGTTCAGAGGGTAAAATTCAATCTGCAAACAAGGCCGGTCTAGCCATTTACTTCGTTATTGTAATCCGTCCATTATTCGTAGTTAACTTGATTAAATTTTCCCCCTTGCCAATAACAGCAGCGTTCCTGTATTTATCAAGGATATTGACAGTACCGTTGTCTACATGAACATCAAATGTTACATTTGTCGGTTCTGTTTCTGTTTGAACGGTAATAATTCCATTGTCGGAATCTAATTGAATGGGGCGATCTAAACTTTTGGTTTTTAAAGTGATTTTCCCATTGTTTGTTTCCCCAGTAAGTTTTCCTTCTACATTTTTTAGAACAATCATGCCATTATCTGAGTTCACACTCGTCTCAGTTGATTTTATATTTTCTAAAGTAATCCAGCCGTTGTCTGTCTTTGTATAAACATCATTTGCTTGTAAATCTGCTACTTTTATTTTTCCATTATCACACTCTACTTTTATCGATTTGTATGACTTTTCAGGAACATATATTTTTAAAGATAGTGGTACTGCCAGAACGTTCAGAGTAAAGAATTTAAACTGACGATCCTTTAATGTAACCGAAAGTGTTTCACCGTTAACTGTAGTCGATAGTTCTTGTTTAGAGGAAGATGATTTCTTACCTTTTAGTTCTATCTTAGTGGTATTGCCTTTTGTAGGGATTATTTCTACACTTGCATTATCAATATGAACATCTAATACCTTAATATCTGGATTAGTAATTTCCTTTGTTTTTGCAACTGAAACCACTTCATTGCTGGAGCGGAATGTTAGAATGCCGCCAACCACACCAATTAATAGAAGAACGAGTGCAATAATTGAGATTAGTTTTAAAAACATCTTACTCATGCTTTTAAACCACCTTTCACAAGAGATACATTAAATTTCAAATACTTTACAAATCCCTTAGTAAGCCATTTTGTGACAAAAACCATGCCCAAAATAATAAATAGTCCAAGTCCGCAAAGGCCAATGGATGCAAATAAGTCAAAAAATTCAAAAGCCCCATTAACAGTATTCACTAAGACAAGTAAAGGTGAGACGATAAAGGATACCCCTGCTACCCAACCAGCAAAAACCATGCCTAATAATCCTATAAATGGTCCAAGGACTATGACTAAATTAAAAAATCCCAATCCAATAACAGCCCAAACAGCACGAAAAATATTCCCTGTTGTAGCGGTTGTTTCAACTTTTTCAAGGTGATACGTTGCAAGTAACTCCTTGGCAATATTATGAGGGGTACCTAGAGATGCAGCAATTTGTTCTTCTGTTTTTCCTTCTTCTAATCCAATTGCAAAATGTTCTTCATAATCCTCTAAAATATCTTGGCGTTCAACTGATGATAGGCCCTCTAAAGCTAAATTTAAATTTTTTAGAAATTGTTCTTTAGTCAAAATTCTCACCTTCTTTTATTAATTGATTGACACCTTTTGTGAATTTTTCCCAATCATTGATAAGCTCATGAAGATATTCTCTTCCTTTGTCCGTTAATCTGTAGTACTTCCTAGAAGGTCCCTCTGATGATTCCTGTAAGTAGGTTGTAAAGTATTCTTCCTTCGTTAACCGTCTTAAAAGAGGATAAACGGATCCCTCCGAAATCTCGATTTGGTCGGAAATTTTTTGTACTAGTTCATATCCATAACGATCTTGCTTATCTAAAAGCACGAGTACACAGAGCTCTAATACGCCTTTTTTAAATTGCACGTTCACAATTCTATCACCTCCTTTTATTAATTCACTACTGTTTATTGTATAGTACAATACCTTGAATAATACCTGTTGGCTATAATATAACATCCAGTATTATACATTGCAAGGTACTAACACCTAATTTTCCTTATTTTATTATTATCTTGGATCAATTTTTTTATTTTGAGATTCATTTTAAATTGTAGAACTAAGCAAAATCATTAGTAATTGAGTCTCCACAATTAAAAAACAGAAAATAAAAAAGCATATCAATGTATGAATGATATGCTTTCAATTTTATTTTCATGTAGTTAGTTGCCCATTTTCATAATAAAACTTAAATGTCTTCCGGCTTGTTTGTCTTGGCGATAAGAAAATCCTTCTGGGTTTAAAAATGTACAAGTAGGATCTATCGCAATATGATCAGAAGGAATTCCTGCTAGTTCGCATTGTTTTTTTACAGTTTGTTGATTGTCGATATGATACTTATTTGTTTGATCATTGTAATACATAAAGTCATCTGCGTAACCAAGGTTTTTGAACTTTTCATACACATCTTCATCCACTTCAAATTTCTTCTGGCTTAGAGCTGTGCCAATATGAATATGCAAATCACTCGGATTACAATGCTCAACTTGTTTTAGATGTTCAAATGTTTTCAAAGTAATTTCTTTGACAGTCCCTAGCCAGCCAGAATGAATCACACCAATGAGGCCATTCTCTTCATGATAAAAAGTGACGGGTACACAGTCGGCTGTAAAAGAGCATAATAATAGATTTGGCTCAAAAGTGTATATGGCATCTGTATTCGGAATAGCTGTATCTTTACTTTCAGCACCTCTGCCTTTATCAGCAACCGTTACCTTATAGACATTTGCGCTATGAGTTTGATTGGCGCAAACAAAATGATCTAGTCCACAACCGAGAGAAATGGCTAATCTTTTACGGTTTTCCAATACATCATCGGGGTTAACACAAGTATGTAGTGCCATATTTCCTTGTTCACGTTCGATTTCATCCCTTAGAGTAATACCCGCAATAAACTTTTCATTATCTAAGTAAATGTTTGTTTTCATATCATCACCTAATTTTAATATATCTTAATGGACAGAAGATGTATAGGCATTCTGAATTTCGGCAAAAAAGCTCATATAGCATTGTGCCATATGAGCTGTAGTTTATTTGTTTAATAAGCTATGTTTTTTACCATAAATAAAGTAAATGATTAAGCCTATAATCATCCAAATCCCACAGAAAATAATTGTGTGTAGAGATAATTGAGTCATTAAGAAAATACATAGAACAAATGAGATAATTGGAATGGCTGGGAAGAATGGAACTTTAAATCCATCAGTTGGAATATCCTTTTTCTTACGTAAAAGGATTATGCCGATTGATACAACAGTAAAGGCTAATAAAGTACCCATATTGACTAGTTCAGTTAGCTTGTCTAAAGGAACAAAGCCCGCACAGAAAGCGATTAGGATTGCTGTAATCCAAGTGTTTTTAATCGGTGTTTGACGCTTTGTGTTTACTTCTGACATTATTTTTGGGAGTAAACCATCACGACTAAATGCGAAAATAAGACGGGTACCACCGTATAGCATTACAAGGATCACAGTCATCATACCAATCACTGCACCTAAAGAGATAATGCCAGAAATCCAATCTTGATGAACTAGTTGCATCGCATAGCTTACGGGATCATTTACATTTAATTCTGTGTAAGGAACCATTCCTGTTAAAACAAGCGATACAATAACATATAAAACTGTACAGATGAGCAATGAACCAATAATACCGATTGGCATATTGCGTTGTGGATTTTTCACTTCTTCAGCAGCTGACGATACTGCGTCAAAGCCAAGATAAGCAAAGAAAACAAGTGCAGCGCCCGACAATATACCACTTGTCCCAAATGGCGTGAATGGTTTCCAGTTTGCAGGCTCGACATAAAATACACCTACAAAGATAAAAAGAAGAATAACCGCTACTTTTAAGCAAACCATGATTGTGTTGAGTTTAGTTGATTCTTTTATACCCATACTTAATAGAAATGCGATTACTAAAATGATTACAATCGCAGGTAGATTTACATAAGTTCCATTTGCAGGATTAAATGCTCCTGAAATCGCTTGCGGTATATGAATATTAAAGCCTGCTAATAGTGAACTAAGATAAGATGACCAACCTGTTGCAACAGCTGCAACAGCTAAGCCGTATTCTAATATTAATGACCATCCAACAAGCCAAGCAACAACTTCTCCAAACACGACATAGCTATATGTGTAAGCACTACCTGTTACGGGAATTGATGAAGAAAATTCAGAGTAGCACATGGCAGCGAATGCACAAACAATAGCAGCGATGATAAAGGAGAAAATAATCCCTGGACCTGCGTGTTCAGCAGCAACAGTACCTGGTAAGATGAATATCCCTGTACCAACAATTGCACCGACTCCCAGTAGCATTAAATCGAACGCGCCTAGTGTTTTATTTAGTTGAACTTTTCCGTGTTGATGTAAAAGCTCATCAACGGACTTTTTTCGGAAAATAGTATTTTTCATTGGATACACTCGATTCTATTTAAATTATATAAATATTCTAAACATTTAAATATTAAAAGTCAAATAGAAATGTCGAATTTGTCCGAATTTTGTCGAATTAGGGAAACTATTTGCAATATAATAGTACTTTTGTGCGTTGAAACATTAAATTGCTGAAAGGGCTATATTTTTTTATGTAAAATAGTAATTTAATGTATTATTATATAAATTAATAAAAGGATAATGTGTAAATTTATAGAAGTAAAAGAAAGGGTTTTGATGATGTGGATATTAGCTGCATTACTTCTAGTAGGGATCTTCATAGTATGCCTCAAGTTAAACTTGATGCGATTAAAATTACAGCAAAAAATGAAACATTTAACTCCCATGATACAAGTTGTAGAGAATGCAAAAGATATTCTGTATTATTGTGACACTAAGCCAAAATTAAAATATCGTTATTTGAGCCCTGTCATTGATAATATACTTGGACCTGATTCTTTAAAGGAACATTTGCATTGTCCAAATAAAATCTATGAGATTGTCCATCCAGATGATTATGAGACCTTATTAAAGAAAATAACAGGGAATCTTGATTATAGTAAGCCGATTATTCTTAGATTGAAAAGGGATGACGGCGAATACATATGGTTTGAGGAGTATACAACACCGATTTATGAAAATAGTGAAGTTGTTGCTGTTCAAGGGATTTATAGAAATATAAACGAAAAAGTTGAATTACAGAAAAAGTTAGAATATAAAGTTTCCCATGATGCATTAACCAATATTTATAACCGTGAATACTTTGAAACAAAATTTTATTATTACGATAATGAGAGTAATGTTCCAGTTGCTATTGTTATATGCGATTTGGATGAGCTTAAATTCATAAATGATCAATTTGGGCATAAAATGGGAGACGTATTAATACAAGAAACCGCTAAGTTACTATACAGAATCTCTAGTGAGAAGGAAATTGTTGCAAGAATAGGTGGGGATGAATTTGCAATTATTTTAATTGATACGAATCCATCGCAGATTGAAGTATTTTTGGCTAATTTACAAAATGAAATTGATCTTTTCAATAGCAGTAATCATACATTTTATATAAAAATGTCGAAGGGGCATGCTTATAGTAGCTCATCCATTTTAAAAATGAAGCAGCTATTTATTGAAGCGGATAACAAAATGTATGAGGAGAAGAGAAAGAAAAAGAAAGATCAACTCCTAGAACTTGTTTAATTATGTCATATATTAAAAGTATCAGTTGGATGAATATTTAGATTATTCTCTCTAATTGTTATTGAAGGTTTCTACTTAAACTTACCACGCAACTTCGTTTAAGTAGAAAATGGGGATAGGAGCATTAACGAGCATCTTTGAATACATTACTAAGGGCTGCTCTGGTTGCATTAGGTTAATCAAATGGATTAGAAGGTTAAAAACAGTAGGATTTTAATTAACGGTCTAAGTTAAAAGAATAGAATTCTCTTGCGTGGTCTAAAAATTCTTAGAAGAGATTAGTAAAGACCAAAAATTTATAGGTCTTCATGCTTTACATAATATTGCTATATCGCTTTCTAAATGTTTTATTAATATAGTTAAAGTGATTTATTAGAAAATCCAAGTAACCCAGTAATACAAAATCACGAGTGTAAATAACACTGTAGGTGGTATAACAACCAGAGTAACTTTTATATATTTCCACCATGTAATTTTTATATTTCCATTTCTTACGATGTGCATCCACATTAGTGTAGCTAGTGTACCCATTGGGAGTAAAAGCGAGCCGACGTCACTCCCAATTACATTAGCCAAATAGGCAACCTTTAAGGAAAGTGGATCTAAATTCATATTCGTTAATGTCAATGTTCCGACCATAAGAGCAGGGTGATTATTAAATATGTTTGAGAGTATAGAAAGTAGTATCCCCATTAACACGCTAGTATGAAGTAGACTTCCAGAAACCATCGGACGCATAAACTCAATCAGCCATTCCGTTAGTCCAATATTGTTAAGACCATATATGATGATATACATACTAAATGCAAAAATAATAATATACCACGGGGTTTTTTTTAACATGTCACCTGGAGGTACTTTTAGGTAAATCCATCGCCATCCTAAAAGAACAAGTGAACCAAAAACAGCCATAAGGGAAACAGGAATGGAAACAAAGGAAGCGGCAAAAAGGCTGAGACGTACGGCAAAGACGAATAGTAGGATGTTGCGCATAAATTTTGTACGGTCATTCTCCGAAGCATACATAGAACTTTGCTTTAAAGGATGGTAATTTGGAAGTGATAATCCTGTGATTTTTGTCGGAACTTTTTTAGGTAAATCCTTTTTGAATCTTAAAAATAGGAGCACAACTAACAAGATCAACCCAAGTGTGGCGGGAACGAACATCATTGCCGTATGCAAATATAAACTCATATGCACAATTTTTAGTGCAATCAAATTTACGATGTTACTTACACCAATTGGAGCACTTGAAGCAGTGGCTATTAATCCCCCAGACAACAGATATGGAATTTTTTGATGGTTTTTTAAGCCCATATTGTTTAATAACATAACCAAAATAGGTGTTGTGATTAAAATACTACCATCGTTATTAAAAAAGAGAGTCATTAGAAAACATAAAAGATTCACATACCAGAATAAGCGGATACCTGATCCTCTAGCTTTTTCTGCCAATTTTTCTGCGACCCAGTTAAAGAAGCCGAAGCTCTCTAAGACTATTGCCATAACGATTGTTGCCATAATGGTTATGGCTGCGCCACTTATGGTTTCTGTAATAATCCCAAGTTCAGTAAGCGAGACACTTCCACTTAGTAATACAATTATAGCGCCAACTGTAGCAGGTATAGCTTCATTAATACCTTTAGGTCTCCAAAGAATAAATACAAGCGTAACCAAAAAGGTAATAATGGTTACCCAAGCCATTGGTTGCATATAATTCTGACCTCCTTCCTGGCTTGATTTTTAACATTAATAATGCATTGTGGTTACGGTCAATTTGTACGTATCACCTCTTCCAAGATGCTCTAATCTTCCTTACAATATTTATATGTAGTATAAAGAAAGCCGGTTTTGGCTTAGTACCCATATTTCAAAAATTTCATTTGTTTGTATCAAGAAAGGTACGGGTAAATGTCTAATGGTAAATCGTTCTAAAACTAGCGATGAAGGAGAATTGAACGCAGAGGATTTTGAACAATTGTCCAAGGCTTTTTTGATGAAAGGGAAAGCAAGTTTTTTTGAATAAACGAATTGGTAATAAATTTAAGAAGGGGTTGCTTAAAAGTGTAGAAAATCACTTTAAGCAACCCCTTCATACTATTCAGGACACTAAAAAGACTTTGACCAATGATGGTGCCGATATTGGGAATGGCCTATCCGAATATTGATCTGAAATATTGGCTAGTTGGTTATAAGAGATTCCTGTTCTACAGCCTCTTTTTGCCTTTTCTTAAACGGCTTTCTTAGATGAGGTCTTTTTTGCCTCAACATTTGCTTTTGCCTTTTTCTCAGTATCAAACTTAATGGCTTGTTCCTTGGCAGCATCTTCTGCAATTTTTCTCTCCTGTTCCATTTTATTTGGTTTAAATAATTGCTTGTACCCAAAAATTTCTCTCTACTTTATTTAGGGTAAAAATAAATGTAACTATAGATACCCTGTACCAAATTTTTATGCTAGAGAACATTAAAATATGAAAGGGTATTATAGGACAAATTTTCGCCATTCAGCTTTTCAAAACAATTTTTAAGATATTAGTTTACATCTACTAAACATTTTAATATAATACCTATAAGAAAACTAGGGTATTAAATGCAAAGGAGAGGTTGAGATGAATACTAATGCTTTTTTTAGATCTACGATGGCGAATGATTTTGCAACAAGAAAGTTTTTTAAATGTGTGGCAAGGGATATTGAAAGTCAGTTACAAGAATGGCATGTAGATTATAAAGTAACAGTTGAAACTTGGAGAACATATACATTATGTGTGCAAAATAGCGAGAAAACGTATCAAGTTGCTATATCTAAAAACCTTGTAGAAATTCTCCAACATGAAACTCCTTATGCATTAGACGCAATATTGTGGAAAGGTCTTATCAATCAAGGGTTAGAAGTACCAGATGCACAAGATAATTACCTAGAGATTGCTCTAAACTTTCATCAATGCGAACATCAACAATTTGCATTAAAAAACGTAAAGTAATCTTTGCTTTTGACAATAAATTATTTTAATAGAATAAAAACCACTAACTCGGTTGAGCTAGATGGTTTTTTATTATTTGGCTCTGCTCAATTGGCTTGTTTGCTTAGCGTACTGACACTTTAAACAAAAATTCGACATAGTCTATTATTGAAAGCGGAGCACGTATACAACTAGATATCTCTTATAAGTCCTCTCCTTCAATCGAAACGTTTTGTCGTTCAGTTACAAATTGTTTACCATTCCATTGCAATACATTCTGTACATAACCTAAGCCGTCTGCATGATATCTTCCGGATATTTTTTGAAACGCTAGAAGTTCATACGTACCATCACGATCAAAATCAACTGGATAAAGGCCGCCTAATGGATCAACCCATCCTTCGATAGGAGCTTTTAAAGTACCATCTAGATTATAAATTTCGGATAAGTATTCCTTTCCCTTATAGCGTATATCCAAGATATATTGCTTTGTAGGTGCTGAACTAGTTACACGTACTTTATAAAAATTCTCATAATCCACGGAGTATTTTGACTGTTGCTGGTAGGCATCATCATTGAAAATTAGGGTCATTCTCCTATTTAAGTAAGAATAAATATCGGCATATATGATGCCACCACTTCCACCTGTATCAATAGTAATAAATATGTCTTTAATGTGATTCCCTGTGAAATCTCCAAGGAAAATGGTGGGATTATATCCGCTATTATCTTTAAGAGGTATTTTTTCATAGGTATTTTTTGAATGGTAGAATATAACAAGATTGATATTCTGCCAATAGGGACTATCCATTTGTTTGGTACCCGTAAGATAAATTGTATCGATGGTACCATCTCCAGTAACGTCACCATAACTTTTTGTAATGACAATTTGAGGGGAGTCTACAGGAAGTCGTTCAAAACCATTAGGAGTCCATTGCAAATAATCTAAGTATGATGGTAATTGTTTTGTTTTCCATTCAATTACTAATGCTTTTTTTGTGCGATGATCAAGTTTTATCGCATGTAGCCCAGCAATTGTATGCTCGTCTATTTTCAGATGAGCGAGTGGCTGC
This sequence comes from Rummeliibacillus pycnus, assembly GCF_044359855.1. Taxonomy (GTDB): domain Bacteria; phylum Bacillota; class Bacilli; order Bacillales_A; family Planococcaceae; genus Rummeliibacillus; species Rummeliibacillus pycnus_A. The sequence goes on along the minus strand of NZ_CP132291.1, from coordinate 2,530,311 downwards.
CATTGAAAATTTACTTGTTTGAGCAAAAGAAGAAAGGTATCGCCTTGATAGATGTATACACTGACTAATTCCTCTACAGAATCGCCATCTACATCAACATGTTGAATAAGGACACCTTTTTGTGGTAATTCTAAAATTGAAGCTGTTGGAGGTAAAAAATAACGGATCATTTGTAAGTCGTTAAAAATAATAGCTCCCACCTTTTTTATATAAATCTATGCTAGGAAGGAATTAATATGAAAGAGATCGAAATTATTCATATGCATTGTCTTTAATAGAAATTAAAGAACACATTCTGGAGGAAAATGCAAATGATACAACAATTAGGACAAGTCATGATTTATGTAGACAATCAGGACGCAGCAAAAAGTTTTTGGACAGAGAAAGTAGGGTTTACGGTTCGTTCTGAAGAGAATAATGCGCAATTCCGAATGATTGAGATTGCACCAACAAGCAATGCTGAGACATCTTTTGTTTTGCAAAATAAGCAAATGGTTGCGCAAATGGAGCCAAACCTAAACTTAGGAACACCTTCTATAATGTTTTTTACAGATACCATAGAAAGTTTATATGAAGAATTTAAAGCAAAAGAAATTACAGTAGGGGATTTAGTAGAGATACCTAGTGGATAAGTGTTCAACTTTGCGGATGATGAAAATAATTATTTTGCAGTGACGGAGAAAAAATAAGAGGTAAAGATGCGATTATAAAATATACTAAAACTTTTGAAGGAGTGTATTCAATGACTGTAAATCCTTATTTAATTTTTAACGGGAATGCTCGTGAAGCGGTGGAGTTTTATGGTAAGGCTTTTCAAACAGAAAAGCCTCAGATTATGACATTTGGTGATGCTGACAATGATCCGAACTCTCAATTACCAGAGGAAGCAAAGGATTTAGTTATGCATGCCAATATTAAAGTTAGTGGCAGTGATATTATGTTCTCTGATACTTTCCCAGGTTCCCCATACACTGTTGGAAACAATGTTACATTAGCAGTTGTGAGTGATGATGAAGCATATATCCGTTCAGCATTCAGTGTATTGCAAGATGGCGGCGAAGTAATGATGGAGTTACAAAAGACATTTTGGAGTCCATGCTATGGAAGTGTAAAAGATCGTTTTGGAGTAGAATGGCAGTTTAATTTAGACGATGGAACAGTTTTTCAACCAGAGTAAACAAAATAATTAAAGGATGTAACTGTTTTTCTATAAACTAATAAGCAATTATTATAATAGAGGCAATTTTAGTTACTTAAAATATATGTTGAAGAAAAACAGCTCTAGTGTAGTTTATAAAACTATACTTAGAGCTGTTTTTTTATTTCGTTTTAAATCGTTGAACAACATCTTGCAATTCTTCAGACATGTTCAGTAATTGTGCGGCAGATGTTTCCATAGCCTCCATTGAGGATAGGGTTTCTTCTGTAGAAGCAGATACTTCTTCGGAAGCCGCTGCATTATCTCTGGCATGGTCATTTAACGTACGTGCAGTAGCTGCCATTTCTTGGATGGATGCAGATATCTGTTGAGATGTCGCAGAAACATTCTCGATTTTTGGTGTAATGTCACGCATGCTCGAAATAATCGCTTTGAATTTTGCAGCAGTATTTTGCGAAATGGTAATGCCTTCCTGTACATTTTCTAATGTTTGAATCATCGTTTGTACAGCTTCTCCAGAATCCTTTTGAACTGCAGTAATTAGTGAGGCAATCTTCGCAGCTGATTCTTGGGAGCTTTCGGCAAGCTTCCGTACTTCATCTGCTACAACAGAAAATCCTTTCCCGTGTTCGCCAGCACGAGCAGCCTCAATCGATGCATTAAGAGCCAGTAAATTTGTTTGACCTGCAATATCGCCAATGATATCTAAAATTGCCCCAATTTCTTTTGTGCGGTCATATAAAGACTTAATTTTGGCATCAGATGTTGTTACAAATTGATGGATTGAATCCATTTGAGATACTGTATGTTTAATGAATTGTTCGCCGTCTTCAGCTTGTTTTGTTGCATGAACAGATAGAGAAGATACTTCAGAAGCTTCTTCTGCTATAACTGTGATACCATTTGCAATTTCCTCTACAGAATTTGCATTTTGTTCGATATTATTAGTTTGCTGTTCGGTATTTATTGTCACTTGTTGCATTGCAGCTGCAATTTGCTGTGATGCAGCAATGTTTTGGCTAGCGCTTGCAGATAATTCTTCAGATGAAGAACGAACGAGTGATGTACTACTATTTACTTTTTGAATTAATGAAGAAAGGTTGTTTTTCATCGTGTTAAATGATTTAGCAAGTTCCCCAATCTCATCATTTGAATGAATAGTGATTTCCTCTGTTAAGTCACCAGCTCCCAATCGATGTGCACTTGCTTTTAATTTGTCGATTGGCTTTATAATCGAACGAACAATGAATAGGATTAAAATACTACCAATAACGATGAAAATGATCTCTACAATTAGTTCAATATTTAATGTCGCTGCAGCATCTTTTGTTGCTTCAGATTTAAATGTTGTACCAACTATTTTCCATCCAGTTGTTTTATTTGTCTGGTATAGTATTTTTTGATCTTTGTAATCTGTTTGACCAGATGATTCAGAGAAAACTTGTTTGATGTATGATTCTTTTGCAGCACTTCCACTCTTAATATGTGGATGCGAAATATAGTTTCCATTATTATCAACTAATGAAACATAGCCTAATTTACCAATTTTAACTTTATTGGCAACTTCCTTTAGTTTATCAATAGCAATATCAATACCGACTACTCCGGATCCGTCTGTTAGTTTCTTTGAAATGGTAATTACTAAATTACCATTTGTAGAGGAAATATAAGGCTCGGTAATTGCTACATCACCATTACTTTGAAGCGCTTCTTTATACCATGGGCGCTCGCGTGGATCATAATCCTTTGGATACTCAAAATATGGCATACGGATCATTTTCCCTTTAGCTGTACCCACATAAGCCATTGAAGATTCAGGATGTTCATTGACATATTGATCTAATACTTTTCGGAGGTCTGAATTCTTTGACGCATCTAATAATGAGGACGTGACTTTCTTTGATAAATACCCTACATCATGAGTTTTGGGCTGGATTGTATCTGTAATATTTGAATTTAATAGACCAACCATTGATTTTGCGCTATTAACCTGTTCGAATTCAATTTGTTTTTTTGTACTATTATATGAAATTACCCCAAGAATAATAGAAGGAATCACTAAAATTAGTAAGAATGCACTGAATAATTTTGTACGGAGATTCAATTTTAGAAATTTTTTCAATTAAAGATACCTCGCTACGTCGTTGATTAGTTTTAGTATTTCTCTGCCTTTTTGAATCATGTCTATACACTAAATTATCGGCCGTAACATATATAATTTATAGTAATATTTAATGATTCAAACGATTGAGATGGATGATTCAATTTTACCACAGTTTAGATAAATTTAATTATAAATAATCCAAAATGGTGGAAAAAAGATAAAATTATATCAATATTAGTAAGATAGTTTGTAATATTCAGATAACAAAAAGCTACACCCCCAATTGTAATAATTGACGATGTAGCTCTAATAGGTATGAAATGGTGTTTCCTAGTACACTTTATCTCCATTGAAAATAGAGTTTTTCACGACTACATAATCTACGTTACGAATCGCATCAAGTTTTGTACCGCCAGCATATGAAATAGAAGATTGAAGATCTTGTTCCATCTCAATTAGAGTATCTCTTAAATGCCCTTTATGTTCGACGTGCATTTTTTTACCTTCAACGTTTTTCTTTTCGCCTTTTTGGAATTCCGATGCAGAACCAAAATATTCTTTATATAATTTACCATCGAGTTCAATTGTTTTACCTGGGGACTCTTCATGCCCTGCAAACAGTGAGCCAATCATGACCATTGTTGCACCGAAGCGAACTGATTTTGCAATATCACCATTTGTACGAATACCACCATCTGCAATAATTGGCTTTGTTGCAGCTTTTGAACACCAGCGAAGTGCAGCTAATTGCCAGCCACCTGTACCAAAACCGGTTTTAATTTTAGTGATACATACTTTACCAGGTCCGATTCCAACTTTTGTAGCATCTGCGCCTGCATTTTCAAGTTCACGTACAGCTTCAGGTGTACCGACATTCCCTGCAATAACAAAAGTGGTTGGGATTAATCTTTTAATATGTTGAATCATGTTAATCACGGCATTTGAATGACCGTGAGCGATATCAATTGTAATATAATCTGGTGTTAAATTTGCTTTAGCTAAATCTTCGATAAAAGTGTACTCTTCAGATTTTACACCGACACTAATCGAAGCAATTAAGCCACGACTTTGCATATCTTTTACAAAATCTGCACGTTTTTCAGGATTGAAGCGGTGCATAATATAGAAGTAACCATTTTCAGCTAATTTAATTGCAATACTTTCATCTATAATTGTTTGCATATTTGCAGGAACAACAGGAAGTCTAAATTTGTGATCACCAAGCATTACGCTTGTATCACATTCAGAGCGACTATTAACAATACATTTTGCGGGAATTAATTGAATATCTTCGTAATCAAATACATTATCCATGAAACACACTCCTAAAAACGAATATTATTTTTTTATAACTCGGAAATGTTCGTCCTTTGGTAATTTACATTATTTTCGCCACATTGTCAAAAACTTTTCTTAGATTTATATATTTGAATCAAATTCATAAATGCTTTTCTAGTTGAAAAATCCGAATATTTTCTAAATAAACAACTCAATAATTCGTATGACATTTCATTCCTAGAATTTACTTAGTATGCCGCTCCAGATGGCGCTTTTCGCGGGACTTTAAATGTACCTCCCTGAATTAACATTTTCGAGGTTTTGCCATCTTCCGCTTCATAGACAATGTTCTAATAGATATGGCATATAATAATGGCCTATTTAAAATTTATATAAAGTATACGAACAATTAATGATATCCAACTTTGTAGTGGAGCATACAAATCTGAATAAAAGTTAATGTGTTGAAATGTTCGTATTAAAAAACTAAAAGTGGATTTATGAAATTGATTCATTTAAGTAAAATTAAATACAAAAATGCTAATAAAATAGAATGAGGATCCGTATTAAAAAGAAGTAAGCTCTGAAGGAGGAGATATTTTAATGTCAAAACAACTTAAGACGAACTAACATATTTATGTTAAAATCAGGTTTTAAGGGCTATAGGGAAAAACGAGACATCTAAGCTATTTCCTACTTTTACATAAACATAAAAATAATAAATTTCGATATATATTTAAAGAGATTAATGAGAGGAAGCAACTGATGAAAAATTGGGAATTTGTATTGAGAGACTATATCATTGGACGACCAGTTATTACGATTGAATATGATGAGGATGATTCTACAGTAGGCGAAATTATAGACGCCAATAGAGGTTTACTATATGGTCATATGGAGTTATCAGATGAAGGAAAACTAACTTCATTTATGGTTGATCTAGATGAGATTATGGAAAATAATGATGTTTCACTAGATGAATTTGAAGAATTGACACCTGATGAAATAATTGGTTGTGCAGAAGATTTTGCACAAGAATTTTGCCGTGATAACCTACATTTTAACATGATGACAGAATGGAATGGGGAATCTTATTTAATCGTTCTTGAGGCAAAAGATGGTGCGCTTAATCTATTTTTGCCTAATTCAGGTGCAACAATTGAGATCAATAAACAAGGATTTATTATTTCAGCAACACTATTCCAATCATACTATCAATTATCATATCCAGATATTGAAATTTCTGCTGATGATGCAAAAGATATTTTATGCCAATATCCTTTGGTAGAGCTTGGCATTCACGAGGACAATGGTGAAATGAAGCTTGTCTATTATCCAAAGCGTAAGTATATGGCAGTTCATGTGGATGGGCATATTGTAACCGCAGGAGACTTTTTTGAAGAGCAAGATGTAGAGGCACAAACATTTGAAAAAGTAACAGTTACTGAGACGATCGAAGATTTATTGGGCGTTACAAATGATATGCATTTGGTAGAAAATGAATCTGGACGTTATTGGTATAAAGCAGAAGATGATATTGAATTGGCTGAACCGATTATTAGAATTGAACATTCGGATGAAATTCAAATGGATTATGAATCATCTGTAGATTGGAAAGAATTAGAAGAAGAATTACCGGAAAAAGTTTTAGAAGAAAAAGCAACAATGTTCTTAGAAGCGGCTGTTGGTAATATTCATGAGAAATATTTACTTGAAGATCAGCTAGAAGATGATGATGATTTCGATATTATAAGCGAAGAGGATTTATCAGAAGAGGAACGACAATTCTTTGAAGAACTTGAAATGATGGAAGATGAAGAAGACTTTGATGAAGAAGATGATATTGACTTCGAACCTTTCACAACGTTTACATTTATACGCCATCATAAAGGAATTCGTATTGAGGATTATTCTATACATGTTAACGTCGGCATATATACTGGTATTGTCCGTGATTGTACAATCATATTACCAAATGAGGACGAATTAATTTCTATGGATATGAATCCTGTATTGTCATTAGAACAAGCTGATTCACTATTCAAAGACCAATTACACATGAAGCTTGCCCGTACTTCTAGCTATGATGATGAAGACGAGGAAGTGACAGTATACGGACTGGATTATGTTATGTATTTCCCAAATAGTAGAGATATTGAAAATATTGATGCAACAACAGGTGAAATTCAATATATTGATGCAGATATTTTGAAAGAGGGAGACTAATTATAGTCTGTATTTATAGCTTCGTATTTTATAGTTTGTATAGTACGAAAAAGGAACTAGAAAAATATTTATTTTATAAATATTTCGATAATTGACTGTTGACATGAAAATACTAGTATTGTAGACTGTTCACAACAAGTAAATACGACCTCACTTTTTGGTGAGGTAGAGGCGCGATATTTAATAGTTCTTAGCGGAGTTAGAGAAAGCGATGAAACTGGGAAGAAGGAAATGTTGCCGAAGTGTGTAATTGATCTCGAGATTACATGCTGGGTCTGCAGTGAATAATTGCAGGACTGTCTCAATAGACTACCCGGTTTATTGAGTTGTGCTATCTCATTAAGGGATAAAAGTAGAGGATTTAGGACTAGACATATTCTGGGACCTGAGTTCAACTCAGGTTCCTTTTTTATAGTCTTTTTTTCTTAATACACACATATGATGGATATCATTTTTAAAGGAGAGGGAAACATGAAAAAAACATGGGCATTATTATTGGGTGTTTTATTAATGACCGTCCTAGTTTTAGCTGGATGCGGATCGAAAGATTCTAAAAAATCTGAATCATCAGGAAATAATGATGGTAAAGATACGTTTAGAGTGGGTATGGAAGCAGGATATCCACCATTTAACTGGACTCAATCAGACGATTCTAATGGCGCAGTTGCTATTCAAGGAAATGCAGAATACGCTGGTGGCTATGATGTACAAATCGCTAAGAAAATTGCTGACGGTTTAGGTAAAAAATTGGTAATTGTTAAAACTGAATGGGATGGTCTAGTACCAGGGTTAACTTCAGGTAAAATTGATGCCATTATCGCTGGTATGTCACCAACCGCAGAACGTAAACAAACAATCGATTTCTCAGATATTTATTATAAATCAAACTTAGTATTAGTCGTTAAAAAAGGTAGTAAATTCGAAGGTGCAACTTCGATTGCTGACTTTAAAGGTGCTAAAGTGACAGCTCAATTAAATACTTTCCACTACTCTGTCATCGATCAAATCGAAGGTGTTAAAAAAGAAACAGCAATGGATAATTTCCCAGCTATGCGTGTAGCTCTTGAATCAGGCAAGATTGATGCTTACGTATCAGAAAAACCTGAAGCAGTGTCAGCAACAGCTGCAAACGATCATTTCGCAATGGTTGAATTTGCAGATGGTAAAGGTTTCAAAACAAAAGAAGAAGACACTGCTATCTCTGTAGGTGTACAAAAAAATAGTGACTTAACATCTAAGATTAACGAGATTCTAAAAGGAATTTCTGACGCAGATCGTGAAAAAATCATGGATGATGCAATTAAAAATCAACCAGCAGCTAAATAGTTTTAAACGAACTTAAGCAGGGCTACCGATTGTGAATGATTGCAATTGGTAGTTCTTATTGTGCTTTAAGGAGGAGTAATAATGAGCTTAGAATGGTTTATCAATATCATTACAAATAACTGGCCGATGTTCTTACGAGGCGCGTGGATGACACTAGTTATTTCAACGATCGGGACTATTTTTGGCGCATTAATCGGCTTGATTATTGGCGTCATTAATACAATCCCAAAAGGTAAGAGTGGTGCAAAAAAATGGATTTTAAAAATGATCAATATTGTTTTATCGATTTATATTGAGTTTTTCCGTGGTACACCAATGATTGTGCAAGCGATGGTTGTTTACTTCGGTTCTGATTTATTGTTTGGCATCGATATGGACCGCACCTTTGCTGCAATTTTTATTGTATCCATTAATACAGGCGCATATATGGCTGAAATCGTACGTGGTGGAATTATCGGTGTTGATCAAGGGCAATTCGAAGCCGCACGTGCAATTGGTATGAATCACTGGCAAACAATGATTCATGTAGTTCTACCACAAGTAATGCGCAATATATTACCGGCGACAGGTAATCAATATGTGATGAATATTAAAGATACATCGGTATTAAATGTAATAGGTGTAACTGAGCTATTCTTTCAAACGAAGTCCATTGCGGGGAACAACTTCCGATACTTTGAATCATTCTTTGTCGCATGTATCATTTACTTAGTTATGACGATAACCGTAACGCAAATTTTACGTTACTTTGAACGTAAGCTTGCAGGTGATGCAAATTATCAAATGCTAGATGAAACTGTGGTCATTCGCCGACCAGAGTCACCTCAATAGGGGTACGAAGGGGAGAAAACAATGGAAACAATAATTGATATTCGGCATCTCAGTAAATCCTTTGGTACACATGAAGTGTTAAAAGACGTAAACTTTTCTGTAAAAAAAGGTGAAGTAGTGTGTGTAATTGGATCATCTGGTTCAGGGAAGTCAACACTTTTGCGTTGTATTAATCTACTAGAAACGCCAAGTGGTGGCGAGATTATTTATAATGGTGAAAATATTTTAGACAATAAACGTAATATTAATACTTATCGCACACATCTAGGAATGGTGTTCCAGCAGTTTAATTTATTTAACAACTGGGATGTTCTAAATAATTGTATTGTTGGTCAAACAAAGGTATTAAAACGCTCAAAAGAAGAAGCAAAAGAAGTTGCGATAAAATACTTAAAAACAGTTGGAATGGATCGCTATTTAAAAGCAAGACCAAGCCAACTATCGGGTGGTCAAAAACAACGTGTAGCAATTGCTAGAGCATTATCCATGCAACCAGATGCACTATTATTTGATGAACCAACATCAGCTCTCGATCCTGAGATGGTAGGGGAAGTATTGAAGGTTATGAAAGAATTAGCAAAATCAGGACTTACAATGATTATTGTTACGCATGAAATGGAATTTGCAAGAGAAGTTTCAGATCGTATCGTATTTATGGATAAAGGAGTTATTGTTGAGGATGGTGTACCAGATGAAGTATTCAACAATCCAAAGCACGAGCGAACAAAAGCTTTCTTACAGCGTGCATAAGATAAATATTTAGCTGTCATCTCATTTTGAGAGGGAGCTTTTTTTGCAGAGTTGGATAAGATAAAAAAATAGAAACGTTGTCTTAACAACGTTTCTGAAATTATAATAGTTATTGTTTTGTGGTGATTAGTCGATTTTAGCCATTTCGATCACTAGAATATGTGATTTATCTTCAGCTTTAATATGAATAGCCTCTTCCGTAATTTCTAAACCATCGCGTGTTTCAAGGGCTACATCATTAATCATGGCACGCCCTTCTATTTCTACAAGATAAGCTTGACGACCTACTGCTACTTCGAAGTCAATTTCCTTACCAGCCTCTAATTCAATAGCATACAAATTAGTATCTTGGTTTACTTGAATAGGTGCAGTACCATTTTTGTCTGAAACCATATGAAGCCATTTGTTTTTGCGTTCATCCATTTCAAATAAGAATTCACCATAATGAGGTGTGTGGCCGTATTGATCAGGTAAAATCCAGATTTGCAGCATACGAAGTTCTTCGTCACCCATATTATGTTCACTATGGAAAACGCCAGTCCCTGCACTCATATATTGCACTTGACCACGAGTGATCGTATGCTTGTTACCCATGCTATCTTGGTGAGTAAGTGCACCATTTACAACATAAGAAATAATCTCCATATCACGGTGAGGATGTAGGTCGAAGCCTGTATGTGGTGCAATTAAATCATCGTTAATAACACGCAAAGCACCAAATTGAATATTTTCTGGATTATAATATTCAGCAAATGAAAAATGGAATGTACTGTTTAACCAACCTAGGTGGCTAGTACCCATGTGTTTATGATCAACTTTTCTAAGCATAGTAATCTCCCCTTCAAAATATCGAAAATTATCTTTAATTCGAGATAATTGTAAAACGAACCTACAATTAAGTCAATTTTCAAGTCCGCAAAAGTTGGAGATTGAAGGTGCAGAAACCTTGGGATTATCTAATCTCAACTATACGATTAAATCTTTGCAACGGTTTAAAAATCGACTTGTTCTCATTTTAGGTGAAGGGAATTCAGCTGTAGATTAGGCAAATGAATGACAACAGGTAGTTAAAAAGGTGTATGTAAGTTACCATAAAGAAAATAAAGGCATGATTAATTAAACGAGTAATCGTGAAATCTCACATTTGTCCTGGAAATATGTCTTTGTATATAAGTTACCAATAAATAACCTCTGCATTCAAAAATAAATGTAGAGGTTATTTATCTTTGTAAGGGCTATCTTGCTCGTTTAATAAAAATTTTTCTTTATGATGATGAAAATGTTAAAATAGTCTATATGTGAATTTTTAAGTCTTTTTAATAAGGTGATCTTCCATGAATACAATGTCATCAAAATGGTTAAAATCTGAAACAATATGGGTATCGTTGATCGCATTATTCACAGCGATTAGTAGCGAGATCAAACTCATACCGTTTAATGGAGAGCACTTCCGCTTTGGCTTAGGTAGTATTACCTTTCTATTATTAATCTTGATCCGTTTACCTAAATCAGTCATTCGAACGGGTGTAATAACTGGATTAACGGTCGTTATCTTTCGGATATTTTCAAATGTAACTTTATATAATGGTACATTTTCGGATAGCCTTATAGAACACTATCCGGCGTTTTTATATTATTTTGTTTATGTTTTATTATTTAGGTTTTTAAAGGTAGAACGATTAATTGAACAACCATTTAAGTTAGGTATAATTGCCACATTTATAGAGATTATTGCGAACAGTGCGGAACATATTATGCGTTTCTTAACCTTACCTAATTCCTATCTTGGTTCTTATGATTGGTTTTTAATCGTGATGGTTGCTTTATTAAGAAGTTTCTTTGTAGTAGGCGTATATAGCTCCATTATTATGTCTGAACAACGAAAACGATTGGATGAACAACTTACTCTAGGATCAGACTTATATGTCGAGACACTCTATTTGCAAAAAATGATGAATCATATCGAACAAATAATGGCTGACAGTTATGATTTATATCGGGATCTAAAAAAACAGCAATTACAAAATCAAAGTATTAGGGCATTACACATTTCCCAGGAAATTCATGAAGTGAAAAAAGACGCACAACGAATCTTCTCTGGATTGTCGAATATTACGATGCCTAAGACAGAAGACGTTTACCATTTATCGAATATTGTAGAGTTCGTCGTAACTGCAAATGTTAAGTATAGCGAGATGTTAAATAAGAAAATTGAATTTAAAGTAGAAAATACTGTAGATTTTGCACTAACTCAGCAAATTCCTTTACTTGCAATCCTCAATAATGTTACCGCAAATGCAATCGAAGCTGTAGAAGATGAGGGAAGTATTATACTTCAAGTATCTGATGATCAAGAAATGATTTTCTTCAGGATACAGGATACAGGAAAAGGTATAGCTGAAGAAGATTTAGATATTATTTTCGAACCGGGCTTTACAACAAAATATAACCAACAAGGCGTGGCAGCAACCGGAATCGGCTTATCTCATGTACAAGAAATTGTCCAAATGTTGGACGGTAAAATCCACGTTGAAAGCCCAGCTGTAGGGACTATTTTCTGTATTGGGATTCCTCGTAAAAACATACAAAAAGGAGTTGAGTAACTTTGCGATACTTTATTGTAGATGATGATGCAGCAAGCCGGCGAATGCTAAAACAAATTATTGTTGAAGGGGATATGGGAGTAATTATTGGGGAAGCTGATAGTGGGATGAATGCATTGGAGCCTATTTTATCAAGTGACCCAGATTTTGTACTTATTGACCTTTTGATGCCAGCGTTAGATGGAATCGAAACAATGGAACAACTTCGCAAACAAGGATTTAGAGGACATTTTATTATGATTTCGCAAGTAGAAAATAAAGAGATGGTTGGAGAGGCTTACGAAAAGGATATCGAATTCTTTATACACAAACCAATCAATCGAATTGAGGTACAAAGCATATTAAAGAAAACGTCCGAACGTTTTCTTTTGAAACGATCCCTGTTAACCATTAGAAAGTCAATTTTAAACTTTGAAGAAGAGACAAATGAGGAATCCTATCGTACGATGAAAGACATTGTTTCCTCTATATTAAATGATATGGGGATTGTCGGAGAGGTGGGGAGTGATGATATTGTTTCAATCATTGACTTTTTATCTTCAAGAGAAGAAAAGACAATGCAAATTCCACCATTGAAAGATATTTATGAAGAGCTTGCCAGTCAATCGAAATTTAGTAGTGCAGAGATTATAAAAGAAAGTAAAGCAATTGAGCAACGTATTCGTCGTACCATTTCCGTAGCGATGAATAATTTAGCTACTCTTGGAGTAGTCGACTATACGAATCCAGAATTTGAATACTATTCACCCCGTTATTTTGAATTTGCGGAAATCCGAGCATTGATGAAAACTATTGAAGATACTGCATCTGTTCCTAAAAAGATGAAAATCAATGTGAAGAAGTTTTTGCAAGTGCTGTATGTGGATGCAACCGAAAAATTCAAACATCCACCAAAATAAGGAATTAAATGTAAAAACCGATCTCATTTGGGCATAAAACCTATCTATTTTATAGAAAAGTTATATAAAAAAACGTTTTTTTTGAATTTTTATATCTTTAATAATGTCGGATGATGTCGGATTTCATAAGTCGCTCTTATAATGAAATTATGATTTATTGAATTTTTTAAAGCAACTATTTTGAAGGGGTGACTTAAACATGAAAAAATTTAAACTTGGATTAGCTTGGCAAATTTTAATCGGGTTAATTCTTGGTGTTATAGTTGGAGCTATTTTCTACGGAAATGAAAACGTAACCAAATATCTTCAACCAGTCGGAACAATCTTTATGAACATGATTAAAATGATCGTTGTACCGATTATTATATCAACATTAATCTTGGGTGTAGCTGGTCAAGGGGACTTAAAAAAGCTTGGTAAACTTGGTGTTAAAACTATCGTTTACTTTGAATTGATTACGACATTTGCCATTATTATTGGTATTGCAGCAGCGGATTTCTTCAAACCTGGTGTAGGTGTAAATATGGAACATCTTACTAAAGGTGATATTTCTAGTTATGTTGAAACAAGTAAAACAGTAGCAGAAAGTAGTCACGGTTTTGCCGATACGCTTATTAATATTGTTCCTACAAATATTGTTCAAGCAATGGCAAGTGGTAACATGCTTGCAATCATCTTCTTCTCAGTATTATTTGGTCTAGGTGTAGCAGCAATTGGTGAAAAAGGTAAACCAGTTCTAGCATTCTTCTCAGGTGTAGCAGATGCAATGTTCTGGGTAACAAACACAATTATGAAATTCGCTCCATACGGGGTGTTTGCATTAATAGCAGTTACAGTTTCAACGTTTGGGATTCAATCTTTGATTCCGCTAGGTAAGCTAGCCATCCTCGTTTATGTAGCAATGATTTTATTCGTTGTTTTAATACTTGGTGGGGTTGCAAAATTCTGTGGCTTAAGTGTATTCCGCTTAATCCGTATCCTAAAAGACGAATTATTACTAGCATACTCAACGTCAAGTTCTGAAACTGTATTACCACGTATTATGCAAAAGATGGAAAAAGCTGGTGCGCCGAAAGATATCGTATCATTCGTTATTCCAACAGGCTATTCATTTAACCTAGATGGTTCAACTTTATACCAATCAATTGCTGCGTTATTCATCGCTCAAATGTACGGTATAGACTTATCATTAGTTGACCAAATTACATTAGTGCTTACATTAATGGTAACTTCTAAAGGTATTGCTGGTGTTCCAGGGGTATCATTCGTCGTGTTACTATCAACTTTAACTGCTGTAAATATTCCAGTTGAAGGTCTTGCATTCATCTTAGGTATCGATCGTATCCTTGATATGGCTCGTACAGTTGTTAATGTTATAGGTAACTCATTAGCATCACTTGTTATGGCTAAATGGGAAAACCGTTTAGACAAAGAAAAATACGATAATTATTTTGAAAATGAAAAATTAGTTTAATTTATATTTAATAAAAGCTCTACTAACGTGAATGTGTTAGTAGAGCTTTTTTATTTATTGTACAATTAGATCAATTAATTAGGATATAACAAATAGTCATCTAACGGGCTTATTGAGATGATGAGTTTGCTATTTGCCAAGTGTTAAAGGATTTACAAAAGGTACATTTTCAAAAGGAACAGGCATATATGAGCGCCGAAGCAATTGGAAAATGCCCCTCTAAATATTTTATGATCAAAGTACGCCCTTCATTATAAGTGGAAGTCATGTAAAGTAAAGTTTTTTAAGTTAAAATGTTTATCTCTAAAATAAGCGGGTGATTTCTATGAATGATCAACAATATGATAAGTTACTACATATACACACAATAGGAAATCAAAAGGATTTTCTAATGTTAGCGCATTATTATCCTTATGAGCCAACACCTTATGATGTATTAGATTTATGTTTTGACAAGATTGAATTTGAAAAGAATGATTGTTTTATTGATTTTGGATGTGGTAAAGGCCGAGTTCCTTTTTATGTGAATCACCGCTTCCATATTGAGACACTTGGGATTGAAATGAATGAAAGCTATGTGCAACACGCATTACAAAATAAGATTCACTATTTGAAGGAACATCAATTAGAAAATGCACCAGTTAATTTTCTTTGTGCCAAAGCTGAGCAATATAAAATACAATCAACTGATAACATTTTCTTTTTCTTTAATCCTTTTTCAATTCGGATTTTCCGTAAAGTCATTCATAATATATTGAAATCACAACAAAAAAATCCCCGCAAAATGTATGTGATGTTATATTATCCATCTTTTGAATACATTCAGTTTTTGCAAGACGAAACTCATTTTAAGGTAGTGAAGGATGTTCTAGTACCAAATACATCCGTTTATAATATACACGAGCGAGTTATGATTTTTGAGACTGAGGAGGAGCTTTTATATGACAAATACATGGAATGAACGATTTAATACATCTGAATATATGTATGGCGAAGAGCCAAATGTTTTTATTGAAAAATTTGCATCACAGCTAGAAGGTCTAAAAAGTGTAGCTGCCTTTGCGGAGGGCGAAGGACGTAATGCAGTATTTTTAGCAAAATTAGGTCATGAAGTTACTGCTTTTGACTATGCTGAAAGTGGTTTACGTAAAACAAAGCAATTAGCGAGAAAAAATCATGTTGAAGTGAACACTGTACAGGTAGATTTACTGCAGGGTGTTATCCCTATAGAACAATTTGATGCTGCCATTATGGTGTTTGGGCATTTTCCTAGAGAAAGCCAACGAGTTGTATTTGAAAAAATTATAAAATCGGTAAAACTTGGTGGCAAGATCATGATGGAACTGTATTCAGATAAGCAACTCGATTATCAAACTGGAGGGCCAAAGAAATTAGAAATGCTTTATAAGCCTCAGGATCTTTTAGATTGGTGCGAAGGTAGTAAAATACTTCATTTTTTTGTAGGAGAACAAACGAGACAAGAGGGGAAACTTCATACGGGACTCGCTCATGTCATACAACTTATAATTGAAAAAAACTAATTCGGAGACAACTCTAATATTATTTAGAGTTGTCTATTTTTAATTTGGCGCTGCTAAATGTTAATGTTTGAAAGGAATAGTTATTGTGCTTGGGCGTTGGCACTGTGCATAAAAAATTTCAGAATCCTTTAATATAGCCTGTAATGAAAATAGGATTATAATCCCTATAAACTTACTTGAAATTAAAGCTACATTTTGGTATGATGAGAAAGTTCATTTAAAATAGTTATCATTGTTAACTATATTAGGAGGAAATATGCTTACATTTCGAACCTTATTTCATCAATTGATTTTGACTTACAGACCATTTGAAACGCAATTAAATGAGAAACTTGCAACTCATCATTTGCACAGAACAGAGTGGTCTATTTTGTATTATTTAGTTACCTCTGAATCGATGACATTAGTAGAAATAGCAAAACTTTTAAGTGTAGAAAAGCCAAATGTCACAAGAACGATGAAGAGTTTAGCAGAACGTGGTTATGTAGAAGCAAAAACAGGCCAAGACAAACGTGAAAAACATATGGTTGTTACGGCAAAAGGTATGGAAATTTATAATGAGATACGAATTACTGTTGATGCATTTGAACAACAAATGCTAGCTGGTATACCAGAGGATGAACAATTAGCATTTATTCAAACAATGCAAAAAATCAGAGGGAATTTATTAAATAGATAAGGGGTTTTAAAATGAGTAATGCGAAAGAGAAATTATGGTCAAAAGATTTTATCATAATGTCTATTATTAACTTCATTATTCTGGTTATTTTTTACTTATTAATGGTTACCATTGCTTCTTTTGCTGTGAAGGATTATCATGCAACGACGAGCCAAGCAGGATTAGTTACAGGTATTTATATTATTGGAACATTAATCGGGCGGTTAGCAACAGGAAGGATTATTGATCAAGTTGGACGTAAACGGATCCTTATTATTGGATTAATATCGTTTGTTGTTACAATGTCTCTTTATTTCATTCATGCAGGAATTACAGTATTACTTTTATGTCGCTTCGTAAATGGTATTTCTGTAGGGATTGCATCGACAGCAACAGGTACAATTGTAGCTCAAATTTTGCCACGATCCCGTAAAGGTGAGGGGATTGGCTATTATAGTATGAGTGCTACTCTTGGTACAGCAATTGGTCCTTTTATTGGTATTTTGATGAGTCAGCATACATCATATAATATTATTTTCTCATTATGTATGATTCTAGGTGTATTGTGCTTGGTAATTAGTTTTATTGCGAAAGTGCTACCTGTACCAGATGCGCCAGAATCTGAGACTGCACAAAAAGGCTTTAGTATTTCTCAATACTTAGAACCAAAGGCGATACCAATTGCAATTATTACAGTCTGCATGGCTCTTGGTTATGCAGGAATTCTATCGTTTATTAATTTCTTTGCAAAAGAGCGAGATTTAATAGCAGCATCCAGCTTTTTCTTCGTTGTTTATGCTATAGCAATTTTATTAACCCGTCCATTTAGTGGACGTTTAATGGATACAAAAGGTGCTAACTACGTTATGTATCCATGCTTTGTCCTTTTTGGATTAGGCTTATTATTATTAAGTACAGCTCATAGTAGTGTGGTCCTTTTAGTATCAGGTGCAATGATTGGAATAGGTTATGGTAATCTTTCTTCTGCAGCTCAAGCAATTGCAGTAAAACTTACACCTCCACATCGTATGGGATTAGCTACATCAACTTACTTCATTGCATTAGATGGGGGATTAGGTATAGGACCTTATTTACTAGGGTTTATAATTCCACTAATTGGATATGGAAAGTTATATGTATCATTAGGGATTTTTATCTTTATCACAATTGCTATTTACTTTGTATTACACGGTCGTAAAGATCATTTGATTTTAGAAAAAAATGCAGTGTAAATCTTTAAGCTCATGTATATTCTTTTATGGAATGCAATATATTTTAACATTAAACATTTTAATGCTAAAATATATTTATTCTTAAAAAGGAGTTGTAAGCAATGGGGAAATTAGATGGTAAAGTTGTAATTATTACTGGTGGTGCAGGCGGTATCGGTAGTGGCATGGCAAAAGCAATGGTTAAGGAGGGCGCAATTGTTACAATCGTTGATTTAAATGAAGAAACAGGGAAAGCAATGGAAAAAGAATTACAACAACATTCTCCACAGTCCATGTTCCTTCAAGCAAACTTAATGGATCGAGATAACCTACCAAATATCATTAAAACCGTTGTCGACAAATATGGTAAACTTAATATCTTAGTAAATAATGCACATGCTTCAAAACAAAAAACAATTGAAGAAACAACTCAAGCTGATTTAGACTTATCATTTGGTACAGGTTTCTATCCAACATTCTATTTGATGCAAGCAGCACTACCTTATTTAAAACAAACAAAGGGTAATATTATTAACTTTGCTTCAGGTGCTGGTCTTGAAGGACATGAAACACAAGGTGCTTATGCTGCCGCAAAAGAAGCAATTCGTGGTATCTCCCGTGTAGCTGCAAACGAATGGGGACGCTTCGGTATCAATGTAAACTTAATCAGCCCAATTGCAAACTCTCCAGGTGTTCAAGCATGGGCTAAAGCGCAACCTGAATACTATGAAGATGTAAAAAGTAAAATTCCAATGGGACGTTTTGGTGATGTTGAAGAAGATATCGGCCGTGTAGCAGTATTTTTAGCTTCGGAAGACTCACAATATATCACTGGTCAAACAATCATGACTGACGGTGGTTCAATCATGCTTCGATAGTATTTTATTTTGGGGGTTAGGAGGACATTTTGAAAAAAACAAATATTTTTCAACTCATACATGCAAATGAATTAGTGAATAATGCGAATATCATTCAATTTTCACAACGTATCCAAAACTATATAGGGATTTCCCCTATTTTAGTGCTCAGTGAGCTTAAGCAAAGAGGTGCTCAAAAGCAGACCGTATTAGCAGAGAACTTAGGTTATACACCAGGTGCAATGACCAATATTGCTTCAAAGTTGGTAAAAGAGGGCTATGCAGAACGCCAATATAATGCAGATGATCGCAGAAATGTATTGCTAGCCATCACCAACTTAGGTTTAAAAGCATTAGATGAAGCTCAGCGGGTTGGAAATCAGATACAAGTAGAACTATTCAGCGTGTTGAGTGAGGAAGAAATTGAACAATATCTGTCCATCCAGCAAAAGCTGTTGTTAAATATTAACAAGGATTCATAGAAAAAAGCTTAGTTCTTATGGGACTAAGCTTTTTCTTTTAGGTATGGTTATGGCATGGTTAAACCCTTCCAGAAAAAATCTACAATATGCTGAGCCATTTCATCAGCAGAAGGGAAGATAGCATGACCATTTGTATCACGGTAATTTCCTACGTTCATTAATGCTAGAAACAATTGTGTAGCAAATTTTCCATCATGATGAGGGATTTCCCCTTTTTCCATAGCTTTTAATAACACGTGTTCAATTGCTTCATGCATTTTTTCTTCAGATCGTTTCATTTGTTCTTGTTGTTCTGAAGATAAATTGATTTTTGCATCACGCATAAAATTATTTAAGTTTAAATCCGCTGTAGCAGATAGGTGAATTTGAATGAGCTGATATAAACGTATTTTTAATGGTTGGTCATTTTCTAATACTTTTTTAATATTGTCACTTATACGTACCATCATTTCAATCATACAGTCTGTATACAAATCTGCTTTTGTAGAGTAGTAATAGTAAATTGTAGCCTTCGTCACATTACAGGATTTGGCTACATCATCCATTGAGACAATTTTATAACCATTCAGCAAAAATAATGTAGTTGCTGTTTCTAAAATAATCGACTTTGTAGGTTTGGTCGATTGATCATGACGAGGCCTTCCTAGATTTCTTGGTTTTTGTTGCAAGTAGATCGCTCCTAAATCCGCCATTTTGTAACTACATTATAGCATATTGATAAAAGGCTTGAATAATTAACTAACCAGTATATATAATTAAAGCAGAAACGAAGGGAAGGTGAATGATGGATGCAAAAGGATCCATTTGAGCTGTGGGGATCGCTTGTAAGCGGTAAAAAGTCACATTGGATTACTTTAGTTGTTTGGGTATTATTAGTAACTGTTTTATCCTTTATATGGCCTCAGGTAAATAGCATCGAAAATGCGTCTACCAATGATTTGCCAAAAGATATGATGTCTCAACAGGCTAATAAGTTAATCGATGAGGAATTCGCAGATGATGCTGGGAATCCAATGCTTCTTGTCTGGCATCGAAATGAGAAATTAAAGGATGAAGACTTTGCAGCAATCCAAAAAGTCTATAAAAAATTAGCCGATCATCCATTATCAGTACAACAATCAATTCCTCCTCTTGGAACTGTACCAGCACAAGCACTAAAAGCAGAAGTATCGGAAAATGGTACAACGATTGTTACGCCGATATTTTTTGATCCAGATGCCCCAACAGATGCATTAAAGAAAAATGTAGAATCCTTTCAAAAATTGGTGACCTCAGAGTTAGGGAATAATCCGTTTGAAGAGAAATTAACTAATGATAATTTACAATTGCGTATATCAGGACCTGTTGGGATACAAATTGATGCTGTTAGTTTGTTTTCACAAGCAGATGTAAAATTGATGATTGCTACTGTATTACTTGTCTTGGTCTTACTAATTTTGTTATATCGCTCACCGTTATTAGCAATCATTCCACTGCTTGTTGTAGGTTTTGCCTATGGTATTATCAGTCCAGCTTTAGGTTTTTTTGCAGAGCAAGGGTGGATTAGCAAAGATGCTCAAGCTGTTTCAATTATGACAGTACTGCTTTTCGGAGCAGGTACAGATTACTGTTTATTCTTAATTTCAAAATATCGTGAAATATTATTTGAAATTGAGGATCGTTTTACAGCTATGAAAAGAGCGGTAAAGGAATCTGGAGGTGCAATTGCAATGAGTGCATTGACCGTAGTTATTGGTCTTTTGACACTTAGTCTAGCCAACTACGGATCGTTCCAGAGATTCTCTATACCATTTAGCTTTGCTGTTCTATTAATGGGTATTGCCTCATTAACAGTATTGCCTGCGATACTTGTTGTAATCGGTCGTGCAGCATTTTATCCATTTATCCCTAGAACGGTAGAAATGGAAAAGGAAAGGGCAAAAAAGAAAGGTAAATCCTATAAAGAATCTAAACCTCAACATCGTTTTAGTCGTAAGATAGGTGATATTGTAACGCGAAAACCATGGAGGGTTATCATAACAACAATCATTATACTTGGGGGATTAGCAGCAGTAGTTCCTAAAATGCAGTTTACTTATGATTTACTATCTTCCTTCCCAAAAGATATGGCTTCAAGAGAGGGATTTAAGCTCATTTCTGATAATTTTTCACCTGGTGAATTAGCACCTGTGAAAGTAATTGTAGATACAGATAATGCGAAAATCGATTTACAAAAAGAATTAGAAAATCTAGATTATATTAATGAGGTAAGCAAGCCTATAACAGGAAAGAAAAACAATGAACTTCAACTATACGAGCTCTATATGTCGGGAAATCCATATTCTACTGAAGCGATAGCGCAAATTCCTGAGCTGAAGAATCATGTAGCGAAAGTTCTTGGTGATGCAGGTGTAAAAAAGGCTAATGAACATGTATGGATTGGTGGAGAAACCGCTACGCAATATGATACGAATTCTACGATTGAGCATGACGAGTCTGTTATTATGCCTACAATGATTGCTATTATCGCGTTATTATTGCTTGTGTATTTACGATCAATAACAGCGACTGTCTACTTAATTGGTACTGTAGTTCTATCCTATTTTGCAGCAATTGGAGCAGGGTGGTTAGTGTTACATTATATCTTTGGCGCGGACGCAATTCAGGGATCTATCCCACTCTATTCTTTTGTATTCCTTGTTGCACTAGGTGAAGACTATAACATTTTTATGGTATCTGAGATTTGGAAGAAAAGGAAAACTCAAGATCATCTTTCGTCAGTTGCAGATGGTGTAGTGCATACGAGTAGCGTCATTACTTCTGCTGGTTTAATTTTAGCGGGTACTTTTGCAGTGCTAGCTACATTGCCAATCCAAGTTTTGTTGCAATTTGGTGTGGTTACTGCAATTGGCGTATTATTAGATACATTTATTGTACGCCCATTACTTGTACCAGCGTTAACAACGGTTACTGGTAAGTATGCCTTTTGGCCAGGAAAGCTTTTCCGTAACAAATACAAAGAATAATAGACATATAACATGGAGCTGAGAAAGAAATTACTCTTTCTCAGTTTTTTGATTATAAGTTATAAAACTGAATATTCTTTACTGTTGAAACAATACATATCCTAATGAAAAGATATAAAAACACTATATTAAATAAAAAATAATATAAAAATACCACTTTTGATATAAATTTTAAATATTTTAAATTTACTAAAAATTAATATAGACTAAATGATATGAATCATTTACAATATGAGTTGTAAAAAAGTCTAACAAATTTATAAAAAGAATAAAATTATATCTACTAATATTTCAGACTATTTATAATTATCTGAAATATCAAAAAAGAATAGACTGTAAGAGGGGGATATTACATGAAATCAAAAAACAAATTAAAACGTTATGCTTCGGTATTTTTGGCATCATCTTTAGTTGTTGGTGTATTAGCGGGTTGTGGTAGTAAAGATAACTCATCTTCAAGTAGCTCAGGAAGTAGTAGTAAAGAAATTAAAGTAGGTTTGAATCTAGAGTTATCTGGTGCAGTAGCTTCCTACGGCTCAGGCGTTTCTAAAGGTGCAAAACTTGCTATTAATGAAATCAACAAAGCTGGTGGTATTGATGGCAAAAAAATTGTTCCAGTCGAAATTGATAATAAGTCAGAGAATTCTGAAGCGACAGCTGCTGCAATTAAGTTAGCAACACAAGAAAAAGTTGTAGCACAAATTGGTTCTGCAACATCTGGGGATACATTAGCTGCTGTACAAATTGCAAATCAGAAGAAAATGCCAATTATTGGGCCATCTGCAACATCCGAAACAGTAACTGTAAATGAAAAAGGCCAGTTAAATGAATATGCTTTCCGCACTTGCTTCATCGACCCATTCCAAGGGAAAATCGCAGCAAACTTTGCTTTAAATAATTTAAAAGCAAAAAATGTAGCAATTTTCGCAGATAGTGCAAGTGATTATGCAAAAGGGTTAGCAAAATCATTTAAGGAAACAATTGAGCAAAACGGCGGTAAAGTTGTAGCAGAAGAATCTTATGTAGCAAAAGATACGGATTTCAAATCAACCCTAACACGTTTAAAATCTAAAAAGCCTGATTTCATCTATGTTCCAGGTTATTACGAAGAAGTGGGCTTAATTATTAAACAAGCCCGTGCAGCAGGTATTGATGTACCTCTTATGGGTGGAGATGGTTGGGATTCTCCGAAAATGGTTGAGTTAGCTGGTAAAGACTCACTTAATAATACGTACTTTACAAACCACTACTCTGCTGAAGATCCTGATGAAAGAATTCAAAAATTCGTAAAAGCATTTAAAGAAGCGAACGGTGATCAAGCACCAGATGCATTTAATGCCCTAGGTTATGACACTGTTTATTGGTTAAAAGATGCCATTGAACGTGCAGGCTCAACAGATGGTGAAAAAGTTAAAGATGCATTAGCAAGCACAAAAGACCTGTCATTAGTTACAGGTAATTTCTCAGTAGATGACAAACACAACCCGGTGAAAACAGCAACAGTTCTTGAATTTAAAGACGGTAAACAAGTGTTCAACTCTAAAGTTAATCCTTAATGTTTTATAACAAAAAGGGGGGCACTGACCTCCCTTTTGTTATTGTAATTTAAAGCTTTTTAATAAGGAGTGAGATTTATATGGAGTGGTTGCAACAATTAGTTAACGGTATTTCACTCGGTAGTATTTATGCGCTAATAGCTCTTGGTTACACGATGGTATATGGCATTATTAAACTGATCAACTTTGCACATGGAGATGTGTTCATGATTGGTGCTTTTATAGGGTTCTTTGCTATTTCGAGGTGGGATTTTGGATTCTTTCCAGCACTACTTTTAGCAATGGTTGTATGTGCGATCTTAGGGGTATTCATTGAACGTATTGCTTATAAACGTTTACGTAATGCAACACGAATTGCGGCTTTAATTACAGCAATTGGGGTATCGTTATTAATCGAATATACGACGATTTTCTTCCGTGGTGCACAACCAGAGGCATATCCAGATGTCATTTCAAACAAAACCTTTTATTTTTTAGGTGCACAAATTAGCATGCAATCAATTATGATTTTGTCGGTATCAATTGCTCTAATGATCATTCTACAATTCGTAGTACATAAAACGAAAATAGGTAAAGCAATGCGTGCAGTTTCGTATGATGTAGAGGCAGCTCGCTTAATGGGGATTAATGTTGATAATACCATCTCTGTAACATTTGCAATTGGTTCTGCTTTAGCGGGGGCTGCCGGTGTTATTTTTGGTGTCTACTATACTAAAATTGATCCTTTAATGGGTATTATACCTGGGGTTAAGGCATTCGTAGCTGCAGTTCTTGGTGGTATAGGTAGTATTCCGGGTGCTATGGCAGGTGGGATGGTACTTGGTGTTGTAGAAACAATTGTTAGTGCATTAGGTTTCTCATTATGGCGTGATGCAGCAGCATTCGTTATTTTAATATTGATATTAATCTTTAGACCGGCGGGTATCTTTGGCAAAAATACCCGTGAGAAAGTGTAGGTGAATAGTACTTATGAAAAAGTCTAAAGTTTTTTGGGTTTATGTTGCTATTGCGCTTGTTATCTATGCAGTTGTGCAGTTTTTGATTTCGAGTGGACAGCTTGATATGTATTATTCAAATCTATTAATTACAATTGCAATTAACATTATATTAGCAGTTAGTTTACATCTAGTTATAGGGATAACAGGTCAGTTTTCTATTGGCCATGCTGGGTTTTTAGCGGTAGGCGCTTATGTTTCAGCGATATTCACTACAAATTTAGGATGGCCATTCCCTGTAGCTTTACTAATCGGTTCTATTGTAGCAGCGATTGCAGGGTTAATCGTAGGTATTCCTACACTTCGTTTAAAGGGGGATTATTTAGCGATTGCTACCCTCGGATTTGCGGAAATTATTCGTATAATCTTCTTGAATATTGACTATGTAGGTGGGGCAGCAGGTATGCAAGTTGACTATTTGACCACTTGGACTTATGCATTCTTTGCTGTATTAATCACCATAATTGTCATTTCAAATTTCACAAATTCACGTCATGGTCGAGCTTGTATCGCTATTCGTGAGGATGAAATTGCTGCAGATGCAATGGGTATTAACACGACGTATTACAAAGTATTAGCCTTTGCAATTGGCTCATTCTTTGCTGGACTTGCAGGCGGATTATTCTCACATAACTTCTTTATCATTCAACCTTCACAATTTGGCTTTTTAAAGTCATTTGATATTTTAATTTATGTGGTACTAGGTGGTTTGGGAAGTTTATCTGGAGCTGTTATTGCGGCAATACTACTTACTGTTATTTCATTATATCTACAAGATTTCCCGGAAACTCGTATGATTATCTACAGTTTAGTATTAATCATCGTAATGCTATATCGTCCATCCGGTTTGCTGGGTACAAAGGAAATTACAGATATCTTCAAATTCGGTAAAAAGCCAAAAGGAGGAAATGTACATGAGTGACCTTCTTTTAAAAGTTGAAAATGTAGGGATTCAATTCGGTGGTTTGAAAGCTGTATCTGGTTTGAGTATGGAAATGTATCAAGGTGAATTGATTGGTTTAATCGGCCCGAATGGTGCTGGGAAAACGACAAGTTTCAATATGTTGACGGGTGTTTATAAACCAACAGAGGGTATTATTACTTTCGATGGTAAAAAGACAAACAATATGTCCCCGCACCAGGTGACGAAAAGTGGTGTTAGCCGTACATTCCAAAATATTCGATTGTTTAAAGAGCTATCTGTTTTGGATAATGTAAAGGTGGCAAACCATTCACTTGCACATCATTCTGTTCTCAGCTCGATCCTACGTTTGCCAAGTTACTTTTCAGGAGAAGCTAAAATGGAACAAGAATCAATCGAGTTTTTGAAGATATTTGGTTTAGATAAGTATATGTACGAATTAGCGAAGAACCTTCCATATGGGATGCAACGCCGCCTTGAAATAGCTCGTGCATTAGCAGCTAAGCCGAAGCTTTTATTGTTAGATGAACCGGCAGCAGGTATGAATCCTCAAGAAACACATGAATTAATGGAACTAATTGCACTTATCCGTGAAAAATTTGATTTAACGATATTGTTAATCGAACACGATATGGGGCTTGTAATGGGTATCTGTGAACGGATTTATGTTCTGGATCACGGGCAACTAATCGCTCATGGCAGTCCTGAAGAAATTCGCAATAATCCTAAAGTAATTGAAGCTTATTTAGGTGAGGAGGTAACGGAATAAGATGCTGAAAGTAAATGATATCAATGTATTTTACGGTAACATTCAAGCATTAAAGGGTTTCTCCTTGGAGGTAAATAAAGGCGAGATTGTAACATTAATCGGTGCGAACGGTGCAGGTAAAAGTACACTATTAAAAACGATATCGGGATTATTGAAACCTAAGCAAGGAACAATTGAATACCTTGGGAGCTCAATTGCAGGAAAGCCTGCACAATCTATTGTTAAAGTAGGTATTTCGCAAGTTCCAGAAGGTCGCCGTGTATTTGCTAATATGACAGTAGAAGAAAATCTTGAATTAGGTGCTTATTTACGAAATGACCGAGCAGAGATTGCTAAGGATAAAGAACGTATTTTCAAGATATTCCCTATTCTATTAGAACGTCGTAAACAATTATCAGGTACGTTATCTGGTGGTGAACAACAGATGTTGGCGATGGGTCGAGCGGTTATGGCAAAACCAAAACTTCTATTGTTAGATGAACCATCTATGGGGCTGGCGCCACTTATGGTAAAAACAATTTTTAATACAATAGAAGAAATTCGCAATGAAGGAACGACCATTTTATTGGTTGAGCAAAATGCCCATATGGCTCTTTCAATAGCTGATCGTGCATACGTAATTGAAACAGGTCGTGTTGTGCTATCTGGTACAGCCAAAGAATTGCAAGAAACTGAAAAAGTAAAAGCTGCATATTTAGGTGGATTGTAATAAGAAAAAAGCCACATTCTCAGTGTGTTAATTTCATTGGGATTGTGGTTTTTTTTATGCATATAAATAAAGGGATATATCCATAAAATATAGAAATGAATTAGTTATCAAGATTATTCTGAAAAAAGAGGGGATAATGCATATATGATTGATATACATAGTCATATCATTTTCGATGTTGATGATGGTCCTAAAAGCTTAGAAGATTCAATAAAACTGCTTATTAATGCAACAACTGAAGGAATTACTGAAATCATTTTCACTTCACATGTCTTTCATCCACACTACCATGCAAACGTAGAAACTGTTAAGGAAAGAATAGGTATATTACAACGTGGATTAGAAGTACACAACATCGCCTTAAAGATACATGAAGGACATGAAGTACGAATAAATGAACATATTTGTAGACAAATAGATGATGGAAGCGCACTAACTTTGGCTAATTCTAAATATTTACTTCTAGAGCTGCCATCCCACGGAGTCCCTAAATATACGTTTGAAATAGTTAATCGAATAATGGCGAAGAATATTATACCAATTATTGCTCATCCCGAGCGAAATAAGGGAATTGCAGAAAAACCTGAACTACTTGAGCAACTTATTCGACAGGGAGCCCTCTCGCAAATAACTGCGGGTAGTGTTATGGGGCATCTTGGTAGATTTGTTCAGCGCACAGCTTTAGATTTAATTGATGCAAATTTAGTACACACCTATGGATCGGATGTACACAATTTGAAAACACGGCCATTTTTATTTAACCAGGGGTTAAATTATTTAGAAAAACACAAACGCTCTGAATTCGTAGATATCTTTTTGGAAAATAATGAACGAATCATTGCAAATAGAGAAATACTCGCGTTTGAACCAATGATTGCAGAAAAGAAAAAATGGTGGAATATTTTCGCAGGTAAATAACGAGGCTTATTATCTAAGCCTATACTCTAATTGATATCGAATATGTATGATTATTGAATAATAGTTACAGAAAAATATAGTAGAAAGCTATAAGTAGCATCAATAGGTAATGTAAATGAATAAATCTGAACAAGTAAGGCCACTTTAAAGGAGCTAGGTATGTCTAAGATTTCCTTTATAGTGGCCTTTGATATTGGGAATAAATATGGAAAGAACAGATTGGATGGAGTTAATAGAAATATAACGATTATCCATCCGCAGTCTCTTTGAAGGCGCATTTCCTTGATAATTTTGTAAGTAAAAACGAATGAAGTGAATTACTAGTCTATTAGGAATTTCCCTTAAAAGTATGAATAACTTGAGAGAGTAAACACTATACTACTAAGAGAAGAGAGTAGTAGGTAGTTGGATAAGGGAGGCGAAATAATTGGAAGCAACTATTAAATTAAGTGATTTATTTAAAATCTTAAAAGGACACGCATTTCTAATCATTGCTATAGCGGTAGTTTCGATTAGTATAGCCGCAATTATTAGTTATTTTGTGCTAACACCAATTTATACAGCGGATACACAAATACTAGTCAATCAAAAAAATGAAAAGAGAGATCAGTATGTAGCATCTTCTCAGATTGATGCTGATTTGCAGTTGATTAATACGTATAATGTCGTTATTAAAAGTCCGTTAATTTTATCAAAGGTTATTGAAAAACTGGATTTAGATACTACTCCTGAAAAGTTAACGAATCAAATAACAATTTTAAACACTAATAACTCACAGGTTTTTACAGTCCATGTAGAAGATGCGAAAGCGTCACGAGCTGTAGAAATTTCAAACACGATTGCTGACATATTTAAAAATGAAATTCCGACATTAATGAAAGTAGATAATATCAATATTTTATCCTATGCAAAATTAAGTGAAGATCCAAATCCTGCAAAACCTAACAAACTGCTTAATATGGGAATCGCAGCTATTATTGGTTTGATGTTGGGTATTGGTATAGCGATCTTAATAGAAACCCTCGATACAAGGATTAAATCTGAACAGGATATAGAGGAAATCTTAGATATACCAGTTATTGGATTAGTTAGCCCGATTATAGATAAGAAAACTATCAATTTTGCAAAAGAAACAAATAGGTTTTCGATTCAATCACGTAGAGTAAGGAGGATATAGCAATGTTCCATTCTAAGAAATCCAAAAAGAAGAAACCCTTGAAATTGGAGAGGAATCTCGTTACCATATCAGACTCTAAATCCATCATATCCGAGCAATTTCGGACAATACGTACAAATATTACATTTTCCGTAACGGATGAAGAGTTAAAAACCTTATTAGTGACATCATCTATCCCTGGTGAAGGAAAGTCAACAAATGCTGCGAATATTGGCGTCGTTTTTGCACAAGAAGGCAAAAAAGTTTTAATAGTAGATGCAGATATGCGTAGACCAACATTACACCATACTTTTCGTTTATCAAATACGGACGGTTTATCCAATGTACTGATAAGAAAGCAAACAGTCCAAAAAGCAATACAAGAAACCGCAATAGTGGGGTTATATGTAATGACTAGTGGGCCTCTCCCACCTAATCCATCAGAGTTACTTGCTTCAAAAACAATGGAAGCTTTCATAAAAGTAGTAGAGCAGGAATATGACCTTATTATTTTTGACTCACCACCTTTATTACCAGTGACGGATGCACAAATTTTATCGCACAAATGTAATGGAACACTGTTAATAGTGGATATGAATATTGCAAAGAAAGCAGATGTTATGAAAGCAAAGGCGTCTCTTACTAATTCACAAGCTAAAATCATGGGTGTTGTATTAAATAACTCTGCACTACCTGGTGATCATTATCACTACCAATATCAATGAGAAAAAATGATAATAGTGGTGTGTAATGAATTGGAAATCCACAATAATAAAAATTTTTCTCGTCTATTAAGAGAATAGACTTTTAAATAACTGTCAAACAAGTCATGGAAATGACCGTATGACAGTTATTTCTATGTAATTTATTCTGGGTTTCATATATGAAAATTGATATATTTTACCATTTAATAGAAAAGATTGAGACTTAATTGTTCTCTTAAAAGAGAATAATTAAGTCGTTTAGAAGAGAGAATATGGCAAATCTATAAAACTTTCGAAATTAAGCCCGAAATATTTGAATATTTAATAGATATAGAACATTATAATAAGTGAAGGCGCCCTCGAATATTCATTCAAAGTTTAATATAGATAAATGTAAGCGAGTTCGAGTGAGTGAGTTTTCAATAAAATTTAAGGGAGAGATTCTACTATGATTTATGCAAATCCTAATACTGAAGGTGCAGTCGTAAACTTCAAAGAAAAATACGATAATTTTATCGGTGGCGAATGGGTAGCACCAGTAAAAGGGCAATATTTTGAAAACAAATCACCAGTGAATGGTGAGGTTTTCACAAAAGCAGCTCGTTCAACTGCTGAAGATATTGAATTAGCTTTAGATGCAGCACATGCAGCAAAAGATGCTTGGGGCAAAACTTCTGCAGCAGAACGTGCCAAAATCTTAAATAAAATTGCAGATCGTATAGAAGAAAATCTAGAAAAGATTGCTGTTGCTGAAACTTGGGATAATGGTAAAGCTGTACGTGAAACATTAAATGCCGATATTCCTTTAGCAATTGATCACTTCCGATATTTCGCTGGTGCGATTCGTGCTCAAGAAGGTCGTACTTCTCAAATAGACAATGACACAGTTGCCTATCACTTCCAAGAGCCACTAGGTGTTGTTGGTCAAATTATTCCTTGGAATTTCCCAATCCTAATGGCAGTTTGGAAAATTGCACCTGCATTAGCTGCTGGTAACTGCGTTGTTTTGAAACCAGCAGAACAAACACCTGCTTCATTAATGGTTGTTATTGAGTTAATCCAAGACTTATTACCACCTGGTGTTGTTAATGTTGTAAATGGTTTTGGTATTGAAGTAGGGAAACCACTGGCTACGAATCCACGTATTTCTAAAATTGCGTTCACTGGTTCAACTGCAGTAGGTCGCCAAATTATGCAATACGCAACTGAAAACATCATTCCTGTAACGCTTGAACTAGGCGGTAAATCTCCAAATATATTCTTTGAAGATGTTATGGAACAAGATGATGAATTTTTGGATAAAGCAATTGAAGGATTAGTAATGTTTGCTTTAAATTCTGGTGAAGTTTGTACATGTCCTTCACGTGCATTGGTCCAAGAATCTATTTATGATAAATTCATAGAACGTGCATTACAACGTGTTGAGTCTATTAAAATCGGTAACCCACTTGATACTGAAGTAATGATGGGTGCTCAAGCATCAAATGAACAACAACAAAAGATTCTGTCTTATCTAAAATTAGGTAAAGAAGAAGGCGCTGAATGTTTAATTGGTGGTGAAGCAAACCAAATTGAAGGTCTTGAAGATGGTTACTACATCAAACCTACTGTGTTCAAAGGTCATAACAAAATGCGTATCTTCCAAGAAGAGATCTTTGGCCCGGTTATTGGCGTTACTACTTTCAAAGACTTCGATGAAGCAATTGAAATCGCAAATGATACTTTATACGGCTTAGGTGCTGGTGTATGGTCTCGTTCAGGTGATGTTGCATATCGTGCAGGCCGTGCAATCCAAGCCGGTCGTATTTGGACTAACACTTATCACCAATATCCAGCAGGTGCTGCATTCGGTGGTTTCAAACAATCAGGTATTGGCCGTGAAAATCACGCAATGATGCTTGATCACTATCAACAAACTAAATGTTTACTAGTGAACTACAACCGTAAACCACAAGGCTTTTTCTAGACTGCATGGTAGAACGTGTAGTTGCGACAGAGGAAGCACTCGATTTAATCAATCATATTAAAAGTATTCATGGGCCTATCATGTTTTATCAATCTGGTGGATGTTGTGATGGCTCCGCACCTATGTGCTACAGTGAAGGCGACTTTAAACTTGGATCTGCAGATGTATATCTCGGATCAATAGGTGATGTCCCATTTTATATGCATAAAAGTCAATATGATTATTGGAAGCATACGCAACTAATAATTGATGCGCTTGATGGTAGAGGTGCCACTTTCTCGTTGGATAGTGTAGAGGAAAAACATTTCATTACTAATTCACGAGTATTCACAGATGAAGAGTATGAAGAAGTTAAAAAGCTTATATAACCATGAAATCTCCAGTCGTTAATGACTGGAGATTTTTTTCGGTTTCTCCACCAAAAGAAGAGTGAAGTTTCTGATCATTGGAAGGGTGTTTTTTATTGTTCATGCTGAACAGAGTGAGTGTTCAACCACTCTACACCAAAGTCAACTAAAGGTCTTATAGGAATAATACGTGTACGTGCTTGGCCTAATTTACCATAGTGAATTGAGCTACTAAATTGTGCTTCAAATTCTTTTCCAATAACAGGAAAGCGCTCGGAATCTACATCTAACATATCATATGTAACCCACTGTCTTTTGCCATTTACTAGAATTGATGCGCCTTGCTTGGAGTAATATTTTTGATCTGCTAAATATTCAGCAAGATGTAAAGCTGTACAGGAATCGTAATTAACACCTATTAAAACTATTTTTACGGATGATTGATACATTTTCCAAATGGGTGATTCTACACCAAAAGAGTTCTCGAGAGGATGGTTACTCATCCACTCTTTAGCATTTTTACCCCATGCCATAAAAGAATGAGCAGGATGGTCACTTCGAATTGTATCAGGATGTCTTAAAAAACACTCTGCGATTTTCCCCATACCGCGTAATGATGTTAAATGCGGATTATATGCCGGTATTGCATCTCGAATTGGTTGATGCCACGCTTCAGGTACTGGTGGTAAAGACCAATAAGATGGCTCAGAGTTTGCAGTAGATTGTGCAGGCATGACAATCGTTCCTTTTGGGGTAATAACTTGCATTAATGCCTCAACTACAGCTTGTTCTGCACCAGCAATCCAGCCCATTTGACTAAGTGAAGAGTGGACGATAATCGAATCGCCTTCTTGAATGCCAAGTGAATGAAGTTGCTTCATTAGTGTTGCTGTAGATTGAAATTTATTTGTTTTTTGAATACTATCAAATTCTGTCATGAATATCACCTCACTTCACCATTTATTATAACAAAAGGGATAATATACAAATAGTTCTAATCGATGGATTGAGGATGCAAAAGAACAAGGCGCTATAGTAGCTACAGAAGGAACATTCTCATCGTACTTTGACACCAACCATCATGACGAATGTAAAATCGGATATTAAAATCGTATGTCAGGAAACATTTGCACCAATTGTGTCGAATGTTTCATATGAAACATTCGACGAAACTATTGCTTTATTGAACAATTCCGACTTAGGATTAAATGCTGGTATATTTACAAATAATTTAGAGGATGCTATGAGAGTAGTGGATGATATGAGTTGGAAACTGGGGCTGTTATTATTAACGTTCCAATTTTCAGAACTGATAATATGTCTACTAGTGGTGTTAAAAATAGTGGTTATGGTCGTGAAGGTATTAAATATGCTGTGAATGAAATAACGGAAATGAAATTTATTACAATTAGAACAGATCTGTAATATAATTACCTTTCCATAATATATAACAACTTAATGTTTTTAAAAATAGTTAATAAATGTTGCATTGATACAGATTTAAAGATAGCATGGATACAGATATAATTTTTAAGGAGTGTTGTTTATGCTTGAATCTATCCCAATGAGCCAATCTAGAACAATTCAAACGAGATTAGTATTACCTCCAGATACAAATCATATGAATACAATTTTTGGAGGTAAAGTTTTGGCATATATTGATGAAATTGCTGCTATTACGTCGATGAAACATGCCAAAATGCAAACTGTTACAGCTTCATTCGATTCCGTTGATTTTTATTCTCCTGTTCGCTCAGGGGAAGTTTTAGAACTTGAAGCAATCGTAAGCTCCACTGGCCACTCATCTATGGAACTTTATATCGTGGTACGATCACAAGATATTCATACGGGAGAAAAGAAATTAACAACTGAATCATTTGTAACGATGGTAGCTGTAGATGGAAATGGGAAACCTCAGGAAGTAGCACCTGTTTTTCCTGAAACAGAAGAAGAAAAGAGATTATTTGAATCTGGTCCACAACGTCGACAACATCGTAAAGAAAAACGAGATATGCCGCATAAATTCTTTTCATTGTAATAATTACACTTCATAGCATTTCTCAACTAACTGGATTGTAGAAATGTATTCTAAGCAAAATCAAACGCCAACTCTTTATATAAGGAGTTGGCGTTTTTAATGACTAAGATTGAAACTATTTCCAGATTAAACTCGTAGATAAATTAGAGATTTTTTCTGGGGGATGAGTAATGATGATTGAGGAACTTAATAAGGAAATATCTTATTTGAAAATTCAAAAGCATAAAAGAGATCGAGTATTAAGAAGGCAAAGAGCAATAGAAGAACAAATAATTGATGAAGAGCTTAGAAAGGATCGTTTTGAACAACAACTTCGTAAAGAAACAAAGGATGTTGAAGATTTAGATCGTTTTTCTTTTTTGAAGATGTTTCGTAAGTTAACAGGGAAGCAAGATGAAATCCGCCAAAAAGAAATAGCTGAAATGGCTGCTGCAGAGGCAAAGTGGCGAGAGTCTGAAAAAATGATTACTACATTAGAACAGGACTTAGAGGAAACAAGGCTGGAGGTAGCAAATTCAGAATGGGAAGATCTAGATGAACGTTTAGATCTTATAATTGCTCAAAAAAAGTTGTGGATTTTTGATAATAATTTACCCGAAAGTGAGCAAATAAAGTCTTTATATCAAAGTAAAGATGAGATACATATATTGAAAAGGGAAATAGCTGAGGCATTAACAGCAGGTGATGAAGCAAAAAGAGCCTTGAAGTTTACGCTAAAAAGGTTAGATAGTGCTGAAAATTATTCATCGTGGGATACGATATTTGGTGGAGGAATCATCGCAACAGCGATGAAGCATAGTGAATTAGATGAAGCTGAAGATGCTATTCATAAATCCCAAAGAGCTTTACAACGATTCCATACAGAGTTAGTGGATGTGCATGATATCGATTTAGAACCACTAATAGTTGAAAGAGAAGGTTTTACTAAGTTTGCAGATTACTTTTTTGATGATGTTTTTTCTGCATGGACAATCCACTCTAGAATTCAATCTTCACAAGAGCATATTGAGGAAGTGCTTAATAAGATTGAAGAAATATGTAATTTATTGGACAAGAAAAAAGGTGAAGTCGAAAACGAGGAAGAGGGAATAACTGAACAATTATCAGAAATATTAGGATAAAAAAGAAGCGACTATTTGGGACGGCATACAGCGTCTTTAATAGCCACTCTTTATTGTTGTATTACTCTAAATCACAAGCAATATCCGTTAATTGATCAGCAGATGAGGAGACTTGGGCTGCCCCTTCGCTTAGATCATTTAATAATTGAGAAATTGTTGTGATATCTTCCATGGTATCTCCATTGATTTCTTTAATGCCAGCGACTGCTTCTGCAATTTTATGGAATGATTGTGATAGCTCGTTTTGCATGCTGACGCCTTTTGTAATTTGCTTATCAACACCTTTAACGGAGCCAGACATATTTTCGATATTGTTTTCTGTATCTTGAATAAGTTGCGATACATTTTGAACAGCACTTTTTGTCTCTTCTGCAAGCTTACGCACTTCATCAGCAACAACGGCAAAGCCTTTACCGTGTTCACCTGCACGAGCTGCTTCGATGGAAGCATTTAATGCCAACAAATTTGTTTGATCAGCAATATCTGTTACAAGATGAACGATTTCGTTTATCTTATGTGAAGATACACGTAATTGGCTCATCGTTTCATCAAGTAATGTAACGCTTTTTGACATTTGATTCATCAAATCAGTTTGTGTATCAAGAAGTTGTTTTCCGCTTTCTGACTTTTCTTGTGTAGCAGTGACAAATGTAAGGCCTTGTTGTGTTGATTGAGCGATTTCATCAGCCTGGTTTGCTAATGATTGAATAGATGCCGTTGTTTCTTGGCTAATTGCACTTAACTCCTCTGCTGTGCTTTGAACAGATAAAACGACTTTATGTTTTAATTGATCGTTTTGTGTGCGTTGGTCTTCTTGTTTGTTCTCATAGGCTTCAATTACAACTTGTTGTTCTAAGTTAATTAGTTTAGAAAAGGCATTAATCGCCATAGTTGTCTCTTTCCCTGATAAGTCAAGTTGGTGTATAAAGTTAGCGAATGTCGTTGTTAATGATTGAAATGAATTAATATACCATTTCGATTGAAGTCCAATGTGTACATGAACGTGCGCGATTCTTATTCTTTGTTGAACATATTCATCGTTGATTTGACAATTAAACATTTCGCTTATATGACGCGTTAATGTTACTTTTAATCGATCAATTGCGGAATGCTTATTGATAATTTGAATTAAGTCAGGCGATTGACTAATTGTTTCATAAAATTTATCAACCATTTCTAGTGTTAAATCCTTTGAAATTGGTTGCAATTGTTTAATAATTGCTAAGTCTTCTTTTGTTAATTGCAATAATTGGATTTGTTTTTGTAATTCGGGGTGCTTTGATAGATCTAATGTTACTTGACCGATATATTGGTCAATTTTAAAATAATTCTCACCTTTTTTTGCGTTATGCTTACTAGACCAAAGTGCCACGTTAATTTCTCCATTCTATCGTTAGAAAATTAATCTTTAATATTTCTATTCTATCATTTTTTATAAGAGATGAAAGAATAATGTGTAAATTTGAACTAAGTAATTTGAAGCTTTTGGAGTTCATCTGTTAGATCAAATTGAAAATTCAATTGTGATTAAAGACCTAGCTGAAGTGACTGCTATTACAGAAATATTGTTACAAATGATTTCATATTTTCAATTAAAAATAGAAATTGGAACGGTTTTCAAGTTACGCAAATATGTGGGCATGCTACAATAAAGAAAACATTAGGAAGAAAAGGATGTTACTCGAAATGGATAAACAGCGAGGTATGAAATTTGCATTACCATTAGCGGCCGTTGTAGCGGTGTCTTCAATGATGTTGCTAAATTCAAATTACACAGCAGTACCAATGAATCATCGTATTATGATTACGGTGGGTGCAACAGTTGTATCATATATTCTATCGTTTATTATGTTTGGCTTAACAGATAAAGAAAAGTAAACTTATTAAAACTATATTTTTCCTATAAAAAACACATCACTAATTGTTAGTATTCTAGAACAATTAGTAATGTGTTTTTTTAGGGCTTAAATAAGTTAAACCAACCTTTATATTTGAACCAGCCAAGCATTGAAACAGCAATGCCCAACATGATCAATAAGACGATAAAATAGCCATAATGCCACTCTAGTTCGGGCATATTTTTAAAATTCATGCCATATACGCCAGCAATGAATGTTAAAGGAATAAATATAGAGGAAATGATCGTCAAAATCATCATAATACCATTCATGCGGCTAGCATTTACAGACATGTGACTATCTCTCATATCTGCTGTTAGTTCACGATTAGATTCCACCATTTCGGTTAACTTGACTAAATGGTCATGAATATCGCCGAAATAGGCACGTTCCTGTTCATCTAGATGGAAACGGTAAGAATTTAATATTCGATAAAGTAAATCACGCATTGGTAAAATAGTACGTCGTATATGAAGTAAATCACTTCTTAAGTCAAATACATAGCGCATAGACTTAGTGCTGTTTTGATAATTTAATTGATCTTCAATTTCATTTAAATGATCCTCAATATTGTAAACCATTGGGAAATAACTATCGACAATTTTATCAATCGCTTGATACATCACAAATAAGGTTCCTCGTTCCCATGTTTGAGGTCGATTCATCAAGCGTTTGCGAACAACATCAAATTCTGGAACGGATGATTTGTGATAAGTAACGACGAAATTAGGAGATACGAACAAGTTTACTTCTTCGGCTTCAAAAGTTTCCTCATTAATCTTATGTGCAACAAGGAAGTGATAATCATCATAATAGTCTAATTTTGGACGCTGTAATCGCATTAAGCAATCCTCAATGGCAAGTGGGTGAAAATGAAAGAATTGATCTAATAGGACATCTTCCGAAGCGCTAGGCTTTTCAAAATCTACCCAATACCAATCAAATTTTCCTTCTTTAATTTCTTCTAATGGAAAATCCATTTTAAGTTGTTGGTCAGTTGTCACTCCAAGTGTTCGAATCATAGCTACTCCTCACTTCAACTGTTGTTATTCCTATCCTCTCACAAAAAGGTCAAGGTTACCATGAATTTTATCCATTTGTGCTATTGTAATTGTTTTCTGCGACGAGTAACCGCAGGAGTAAATGCACAAAATACAACCGTAAAGTCTAACGAAGCCCTAAATTAAAAAAAGCCGTTCATAAGAGTAGCTTTTGTAAAAGTATAATTAATGGTTAGCTAGCCAATTTTTAAAAGGTGTACTAGTTGAAACTTTTTCTAATATATATGAATCTCGTGAATTAGAGTGGTCTGCAGTAGTACGAGATAATTTATGTTGAATTGTTTTGCTACATGTTGTTGTTTGTTCATTGCAATCATGCATAAGGGAGCTTTTTAATAAGCAGTATGGCATGCCAATGAAAATGAGTAAGCTAATCAGAATTATTCCTACTAACAAAAAAGCCTTCTTCATAGGAGAAAATCCCCCTCACTATGTGATATTAGAGAAGACGCAAAGTAACCTGAAATGTTCCAATAAAAAGTTCCAAAGAATGAAACTATTCGAAATGTATAACGTAAATTAGCTATAACTGTGAATTGAAAGTGAGTGATTGAAAGTGGAGGAAAAAGGACTGAAAGTAATATTACATGCCAGTGCATTTTTTGCACCATGTTTTGTACCGATTCTCTTCTTTATTCTTATAAAAGATGAGGAAGTTAAACGTTTATCCATTCAAGCATTATTATTCCAATTTGTTATGTGGTTATTGGTGACTATTGGAGGGATTCTGACTTTTACCATTATCTTGGCTATTATTGGTATCCCGATGATCATCATATTTGGCCTTATGGTGGTTATTATTCCGATTATCGGCATTGTTAAAGCATTGCAAGGTGAAACATGGGAATATCCGATTGTTGGAAAATGGATTTAATACGTTAATTAATGAGCATACTGCATTTAGCGGTATGCTTTTTGTGTATAGTATGATGCAAAAAATAACAAAAGAATGCAGAATATTTGCGTCATTTTTTATGACCTTATATAATATAGTCAAAGATAGTCAAAGTCAGTGATGTAAGTGAGGTGGAAGCTAAAATGCGAAATATCTCTGACATTATAGAAGGGTATTTGAAGGAAGTTATTGAATTAGGTGGTAAAGGACATATTGAAATCAAGCGAAGTGAAATTGCAGATAAATTTCAATGTGTACCATCGCAAATAAATTATGTTATTAATACAAGATTTACTGCAGAACGTGGGTATTTAGTTGAAAGCAAACGTGGTGGTGGCGGTTATATTCGAATATTACGCATAAAAGCTGATTCAGAAGCAGAGTTGATTAACGAAATTTTGCGTCAGGTTGGTGATTCTATTTCTCAAACGATGGCACAAGACTATATTTTCCGTTTGATTGATGAAGATGTAACTACTCGTAGAGAAGCGAAAATGATGATTGCGGCTCTTGATCGTTCAGTGCTGTGCATTAATTTGCCTGCGCGAGATGAGTTACGCGCACGAATTTTGCACGCAATGTTACTAGCGTTAAAGTATGATAAGCAAACGTAAAGAGGTGCAAGAGATGATTTGTGAAAATTGTAAACAGCGACCTGCTACTATCACAGTTACACAGATGAAAAACGGCAAAAAAGTCACGAGACACTTTTGTGATGTATGCAACAAGCAATTAGATCACTTTCACTTGAACCTTGATTCAGATGAAAGTCCGAATGCAATGCAAAAATTATTTTCAAATTGGTTTGGAACACCAAGCTGGTCTGTGCAATCAGTACCAATTAGCAATACACAGGCTAAAGTACAAAATGAAAGCTGCTCGCAATGCGGTATGACATATAGAAAGTTTTTAGAAGAAGGCAAATTTAATTGTCCAACTTGTTACGACACATTTAAAGAACAGCTACCGCAAGTGCTAAAACGTCTGCATAATGGTGCAACAGAACACATAGGAAAAGTTCCAGGCTCTATAAATGAAAGTTATCAAATGAAACGGCAGATTGAAGCTTTACGTCAAGATATGAAAGTTGCTGTTGAAGAAGAGCGTTTTGAAGATGCAGCAAACATTCGGGACCAAGTTCGAGCATTAGAGCAGAAGCTACAAGTAGGAGGTGAGGGAAAGGATGAACATTGACCACTTTCTTAAAAGTAAGCCACCTATTTGGATGCGTGGCGATATTGATTATGGAGATATCATAATGAGTACGCGTATTCGATTAGCAAGAAATCTAACAGGTTTCCGTTTTCCAAGGGCTTTTTCAGAGGAAGAAGCATTACAAATCGATAAAATGGTATCGAATGCTCTTATTGATGGGGATAAAAAATTTAATATACCGTTCTCCTATTTCTCACTCTATGATATGCCGGCGCTACAACGACAAGTGTTAGTGGAGAAACATTTAATTAGCCCACAACTAGCAAATAAAACAAAATCTGGCTCAATCTTAGTATCAGAAGACGAAACAAT
Organism: Rummeliibacillus pycnus; assembly: GCF_044359855.1. Classification (GTDB taxonomy): domain Bacteria; phylum Bacillota; class Bacilli; order Bacillales_A; family Planococcaceae; genus Rummeliibacillus; species Rummeliibacillus pycnus_A. Next base: position 2,489,325 of record NZ_CP132291.1, on the reverse strand, counting down.
TAGTATTATGGTAAATGAAGAGGATCATATCCGAATTCAATGCTTACAACCAGGTTTGCAACTAGATAAAGCATATCACTTGGCAGATGAAGTAGATCGCTTATTGGAAAACAAATTACCTTATGCCTTTGATGATTCATTTGGTTACTTAACAAGTTGTCCAACTAATACTGGCACGGGTTTAAGAGCGTCTGTGATGATGCATTTACCAGCTTTAACGGTAACGAACCAAATGGGTTCACTTATCAATACAATGGCACGATTAGGTATGGTTGTGCGAGGTATTTATGGAGAAGGAACAGAAGCTGTAGGTAACTATTACCAAATTTCGAATCAAATTACACTTGGAAAACCTGAAGAAGATATCATTTTAGATTTACAAAGTGTAGCTGAACAAATTATCCAAAAGGAGATTGATGCAAGACGAGCGTTATTAGAGCATGCATCCATTGCTGTATCTGACCGTTTGAATCGTTCATTAGGTGTTTTAAAATATGCCAGAATTTTATCAGGCGAAGAAGCAGCGAATTGTTTGTCAAATGTCCGATTGGGTATAGATTTAGGGTTTATCCCAACGATTCCAGATTGTATCTTAAATGAATGCATGTTAATAATGCAACCAGGCTTTTTACAACAACATGCGGGTACAACACTCCAAGCAAATGAAAGAGATGTATACCGCGCATCTATAATTAGAGAACAATTGCAATTTAATAATACAGATTCTAAACAATAGTATAACGGTGAAGAAGGGGAGGATATTCATGATGTACAATCGTTTTACACAGCGTGCACAAAAAGTTTTACAGCTTGCGCAAGAAGAGGCAATTCGTATGAAACACGAAGCTATTGGTACCGAGCATATACTGTTAGGATTAATTCGTGAAGGTGGCGGAATCGCTGCAAAAGCGCTAGAAGCAATAGATGTAAGTTCTGAAATGATTGAAGAAGGTATTGAAGAATTAGTTGGTATGGGTACAAAAAATGTTGGTCCCATTGTACATTACACACCCCGTGCTAAAAAAGTAATCGAGTTATCAGTTGATGAATCTCGTAAGTTAGGCCACTCCTACATTGGTACAGAACATTTACTGTTAGCGCTAATTCGAGAAGGTGAAGGTGTAGCAGCGCGAGTATTAAATAATGCAGGAGTAAGTCTAAATAAAGCACGCCAACAAGTATTACAACTTTTAGGTAGCAGTGATCATCCACAAGCAAATAATAATACTGCTCCTGCAGCGAATACACCAACTTTAGATAGCTTAGCGCGTGACCTTACTCAAATCGCTAGAGAAGGAAGCTTAGATCCTGTTATTGGTCGTAGCAAAGAAATAACACGTGTAATTGAAGTACTATCTAGACGTACAAAAAATAACCCAGTTTTAATTGGTGAACCTGGTGTTGGTAAAACAGCGATTGCTGAAGGTCTTGCTCAACAAATCATTAACAATGAAGTACCAGAGACATTGCGAGACAAACGCGTCATGACTTTAGACATGGGTACCGTTGTAGCGGGTACTAAATATCGTGGTGAATTTGAAGATCGCTTGAAAAAGGTTATGGATGAAATCCGCCAAGCAGGTAATGTTATCTTATTTATTGATGAATTACACACATTAATTGGTGCAGGTGGTGCAGAAGGTGCCATTGATGCATCCAATATTTTAAAACCATCCCTTGCTCGTGGTGAATTACAATGTATCGGTGCTACAACACTTGATGAGTACCGTAAATATATCGAAAAAGATGCAGCACTTGAACGTCGTTTCCAACCAATTCAAGTGGATGAACCTTCTGTGGAAGAAGCAATCCAAATTATTAAAGGTTTACGCGATCGTTATGAAGCACATCACCGTGTGAAAATTACAGACGCAGCAATTGAAGCCGCTGCAAAAATGTCAGATCGTTATATTTCAGACCGCTTTTTACCGGATAAAGCAATTGACTTGATTGATGAAGCAGGTTCAAAAGTACGTTTACGTTCATTCACAACACCACCAGACTTGAAGGAATTAGAACAACAATTAGATTCCTTACATTCTGAGAAAATGGCTGCAGTGCAATCACAAGAATTTGAAAAAGCTGCATCATTGCGTGATACAGAACAAAAACTAAAGGACAAATTAAATACAACAAAAAAAGAATGGAAAGAAGCGCAAGGCAAAGCAGAATCAAAAGTAACAGTAAATGATATTGCGGAAGTCGTATCAATGTGGACAGGAGTGCCTGTTGCAAAATTAGCACAAGCAGAATCCGAAAAATTATTACATCTTGAAGAAGAATTACACAAACGTGTCGTTGGCCAAGGTGAAGCAGTTGAAGCAATTTCTAGAGCTATTCGTCGAGCTCGAGCTGGATTAAAAGATCCAAAACGTCCAATTGGTTCATTTATTTTCTTAGGTCCAACCGGTGTTGGTAAAACAGAGCTTGGTCGTGCATTAGCAGAAGTAATGTTTGGTGATGAGGATGCGATGATTCGGGTTGATATGTCTGAATACATGGAAAAACATTCGACTTCACGTCTTGTAGGTTCACCTCCAGGTTATGTAGGCTTTGATGAAGGTGGTCAACTAACAGAAAAAGTTCGCCGCAAACCATATTCTGTTATCTTACTAGATGAAATTGAAAAAGCACATCCGGATGTTTTCAATATTCTATTACAAGTACTAGATGATGGGCGTTTAACAGATTCTAAAGGACGCGTTGTTGATTTCCGTAATACAGTAGTTATTATGACTTCAAATATCGGTGCAGAGGAATTAAAATACCGTAAATCTCTAGGTTTTGGTTCACAAAGCGCAACACAAAGTCAAGAAAATGTTAAAAACGTTATGATGGAAGAATTGAAAAAGGCATTTCGACCTGAGTTTTTAAATCGTATCGACGAAATGATTGTTTTCCACTCTTTAGAAAAAGAAGAACTAAATCAAATTGTTGTTCTAATGGCGAAAACATTAACAAAACGTCTAGAAGAACAAAATATAACACTTGAGTTAACACCAGCTGCAATCGAAAAAATTGCGAAAGAAGGATATGATCCACAATACGGTGCTCGTCCATTGCGTCGTGCTATCCAAAAACATGTGGAAGATCGCCTTTCTGAGGAAATTTTAAAAGGAACTGTATTAACAGGACAACGAGTTGTTTTTGATGTTAAGGATGATCAATTCGTTGTAGATGTGAAAGAATTAGTAACAAAATAATGTATGTGTTATGGCGATTCTGTTAATTAACGCCGTGCAAGGCATTCCAAATAAGAAATTTGGAATGCCTTGTTTTATAATATAAGAAAAAGAGAAATACTTTCTAATGGGAGGAAATATGGTTAAAAAGAAAACGAAATTCTTTTGTAATTCATGTGGTTACGAATCACCAAAATGGTTAGGAAGATGTCCTGGGTGTGGGGAATGGAACACGATGGTTGAAGAAGTTGAAGTCGTTTCTAAAGGGCCTAGAGGAGCATTCCAACATTCTACAAACGTCTCGCAAAAGGCAACACCTATTATTTCTGTAGAATCAGAAGAAGCCCCAAGAATAGAGACGGAACTTAAAGAATTAAATCGCGTCCTAGGAGGTGGAGTGGTTCCAGGTTCACTTATCTTAATCGGAGGGGATCCGGGTATCGGTAAATCCACGTTATTACTACAGGTATCTGCGTTACTATCCAATAAAGGTCACCGAGTTCTTTATATTTCAGGGGAGGAATCTGTTCGTCAAACTAAGTTACGAGCAGAACGACTTGGAGTCAAATCTCCGGAACTTTATATTTACTCGGAAACCAATTTAGAATTTTTAAACCAAACGATTGAAGAAGTTCAACCAAAGTTTGTTATTGTGGATTCAATTCAAACTGTATACCATCCAAATGTGACAAGTGCACCAGGAAGTGTATCTCAAGTTCGTGAATGTACTGCGGAATTTATGAGAATTGCAAAGACAAAGAATATTGCCATTTTCCTTGTTGGACATGTAACGAAGGAGGGGCAAATTGCTGGCCCCCGTATTTTAGAACATATGGTAGATACCGTGTTGTATTTTGAAGGTGAACGTCATCATACTTATCGAATTTTACGTAGTCAAAAAAATCGTTTTGGTTCTACGAATGAGATTGCCATTTTTGAAATGTTGCAGAATGGTTTAAAAGAAGTGTTAAATCCCTCAGAGTTGTTTCTGCAAGAACGATCTCAAGGCACACCAGGTTCAACCGTTGTTGCATCTATGGAAGGGACACGCCCAATCTTAGTAGAAATTCAAGCGCTTGTAACACCATCAAGCTTTAACTATCCAAAAAGAATGGCAACAGGTGTTGATCAGAACCGAATCTCCTTGTTAATGGCTGTATTAGAAAAAAGAATGGGTATGTTACTACAAGCTCAGGATGCTTATATTAAAGTGGCTGGTGGAGTAAAGTTAGACGAACCTGCAATTGATTTGGCTGTATTAGTAAGTATTGTTTCTAGTTTTAAAGATATTGCTGCAAAACCAATGGATTGCTATATTGGCGAGGTAGGTTTAACAGGTGAGGTACGTCGTGTTTCCCGTATTGAACAGCGTGTGCAAGAAGCTGCTAAATTAGGTTTTAAACGCGCTATTATACCAGCATCTAATTTAGGTGGTTGGGATTATCCAAGTGACATTGAGGTGCTTGGTGTAGATACTGTGAATCAAGCATTAAAGTTGAGCTTTAAGGAATTATAAGATAAGATATTGAACGGCTTTTTTGTCGTTTAATGTCTATATAAATGCCTTTATGACATAGATTGTATTAAAGGGGTTTTCAAAGCGTATTTAAGGAAATCTATGTATAATTAATATTTAAGGAGGTGCATTTAATGCTAAAGAGAATTATCCAAATTGCGTTTCTATTTATCGGGGGAACGATGGGTTTATTTATATTACCGCCATTATACGAATTGATTCATTTATCCTCAAACCCATGGTTAAATAATCCGTATACTTCTGTTGCGATTGGCGCTTTTATATTATTTGGTTTTTCGTTTTTGTTCTCGGATTATTTTGTGAAATTTATTCGATGGATGGAAGAAAAATTATTAAAGGCACCTGTAGGAGATTTATTGTTTGGTACGTTAGGATTGATTGTTGGATTAATTGTTGCGTATTTAGTAGGGTTTGCAATCGATAGTATTAAAATTCCTTTTATCACAACAATATTACCGGTTCTATTATCTATTGTATTGGGGTATCTTGGGTTCCAAGTAGGTTTCAAAAAACGTGATGAATTAATTAATGTCTTCACATCTGGTAAGTCTTCACAAAGTGGACTAAAGAAAAAGTCAGCAGAGGAATCGGAATTTCTTGGTTCGATGTATAAGCTTTTAGACACAAGTGTGATCATAGATGGACGTATCGCCGATATTTCTGAAACAGGTTTTGTTGAAGGGGTTTTAGTTGTCCCTCAATTCGTTTTAACAGAGTTACAACATATAGCAGATTCTTCAGATACATTAAAGCGTACAAGAGGTCGTCGTGGTTTAGATATTTTGAGAAAGCTTCAAGACGAAAGAGCTTCACAAGTGTTAATTACAGAAGTCGATTTTGAAGATATACAAGAAGTTGATTTAAAATTAGTACGCCTAGCAAAGAAAATGGGTGGACAGATTTTAACAAATGACTTTAATTTAAATAAAGTATGTGATTTGCACAATGTAAAGGTGCTAAATATTAATGATTTAGCAAATGCTGTGAAACCGGTTGTTATTCCAGGCGAAGAAATGAATGTAATTGTTATTAAAGATGGTAAGGAGCACAACCAGGGTGTAGCATATTTAGATGATGGGACAATGATTGTTGTAGAAGAAGGGAAATCTTTTATTGGTCAAGCAATTGTTGTGACAGTAACGAGTGTGTTACAAACATCTGCAGGTCGAATGATTTTTGCAAAACCAAAGCAAAATGGAAGAACAGCATAGTGTAAAATATGAAAGAGACAGGGTGTACTTATTATGCCTTGTCCTTTTCATTGATGAGGAAGTGAAAATAGTACAATGCAATACGATGTGATTTTACCAGCTGCTGGTAGTGGGAAGCGGATGGCTGCAGGAAAAAACAAATTATTTTTGGAGTTGCGTCAAAAGCCCATTTTAATACATACATTAGAGGTTTTTCAACAAGATGAAGCATGTAAGGGCATTTGGTTGGCTGTAAAACCCGAAGAGCGTTCATATATAGAATCACTTTTAGCGGAATTTCATATTACAAAAGTAAAAGGACTTCCTGATGGTGGCTCAGAACGTCAACACAGTGTAAACGCCTGTGTGAAAAAGGTAAAAGACGGTAACATTGTTTTAGTACATGATGCAGCGCGCCCCTTTATTACAATACCGATTATTCATAAATTGGTAGAAGCTGCTCATACCAAGGGTGCGGCAATTGCAGGCGTACGGGCTAAGGATACGATGAAAAGAGTAAAAGATGGTGTTATTGAAGAAACAGTAGACCGTTCAAGTCTGTGGATGATTCAAACACCTCAAGCATTTGATTTTCAAGTGTTAAAATGTGCAGAACAGCGAGCAGAAGAAGAGCATTTCTTAGGCACTGATGAAGCAATGCTCGTTGAACGTTTAGGACAATCTGTATATATTGTTGAAAGTAGTTACGAAAACGTTAAAATAACTACTAAAGAGGACTTAGTTTTTGGTGAGGCCATTCTAAGTCAACGTATAGGAGGATAACTATGTTTCGAGTAGGACAAGGTTTTGATGTACATGCGTTTGCTGAAGGACGTCCATTAATAATTGGAGGGATTACGATTCCTCATGATAAAGGATTGCTAGGCCATTCAGATGCCGATGTTTTGTTACATACAGTAACAGATGCAGCACTTGGTGCGATTGGAGAAGGAGATATTGGTCATCATTTTCCTGATACTGATCCAACTTTTAAAGATGCGGATTCTTCCAAATTACTAGCGTATATTTGGAAAATTGTAGAGGGTAAAGGCTATTCTTTAGGGAATGTGGATTGTACAATTATGGCACAACGTCCAAAAATGGCACCGTATATTGAACAAATGCGTAATCACATTGCAGAACTTTTGCATGCAGATCCATCTCAAGTTAATGTCAAAGCAACAACTACTGAAAAGCTTGGTTTTACTGGACGTGAAGAAGGAATTGCTGCAATGGCAACAATTTTACTTATAAAAAATTGACTTCCTTTAATTTTTATACTTGCAGTGGTAAAATGAACAAAGTTGAATTTTTGAACGACAAATAGGAGGATTTTAATCATGACTAACAAAGTTCGTGTTCGTTATGCACCAAGCCCAACTGGACATTTACACATTGGTGGCGCACGTACAGCACTTTTCAATTATTTATATGCAAAACATTATGACGGAGATTTCATTCTTCGTATTGAAGATACGGACGTAGCTCGTAATATTGAGGGTGGCGAAGCGTCGCAAATCGAAAACCTAGCTTGGTTAGGTATCCACCCAGTAGAATCACCAGTAATCGGCGGACCTTATGCTCCTTATCGTCAAATGGAACGCTTAGATATCTATAAAGAATATGCTCAAAAATTAATCGATATGGGCATGGCATACAAATGCTTCTGTACTTCAGAAGAATTAGAAGCTGAACGTGAAGCTCAACGTGCAAATGGTGTTGCAGCACCAATGTACAAAGGTACTTGTCGTCATTTATCTGCTGAACAAGTAGCGGAAAAAGAAGAAGCTGGCATGCCTTACACAATTCGTTTCAAAGTACCAGAAAACGAAACATACAGATTCGATGACTTAATTCGTGGTGAAGTATCATTTGAATCAAAAGACGTTGGTGACTGGGTTATCGTGAAAGCAAACGGTATCCCAACTTATAACTTTGCCGTAGTATTAGATGACCAAATGATGGAAATGACACATGTATTCCGTGGTGAAGAACACTTATCTAACACACCAAAACAATTAATGGTTTACCGCGCATTTGGTTGGGAAGCACCACGCTTTGGTCACATGACGTTAATCGTTAATGAAAATCACAAAAAGCTTTCAAAACGTGATGAATCTATTATCCAATTCATTTCTCAATACAAAGACCTTGGTTATTTACCTGAAGCAATGTTAAACTTCTTAGCATTACTTGGCTGGTCTCCGGAAGGCGAAGAAGAAATCTTTACGGAAGAACAATTAATCGAACAATTCGATGAAAAACGTCTTACTAAATCACCATCTATGTATGATACAAATAAATTAAAATGGATGAACAACCAATACATGAAAAAATTATCTCCTGAACATGTGGTTGAACTATGCTTGCCATTCTTACAAAAAGCAGGTTTAGTAGCAGAAAATCCAACAGCTGAAGAAGCTGAATGGGCTGGTAAATTAATCGGACTTTATCACGAACAAATGAGCTTCGGTGCTGAAATCGTAGAGTTATCTCAAATGTTCTTTACAGAAGAACTTGAATATAATGATGAAGAAAAAGAAGTTTTAGCTGGGGAACAAGTATCAGAAGTAATGGCTGCATTTAAAGCGCAGCTTGAAGCTTTAGAAGAATTTGAACCTGCAGAAATCAAAAAAGCAATCAAAGCTGTTCAAAAGGAAACGGGTCACAAAGGTAAAAACCTTTACATGCCAATCCGTGTTGCTACAACAGGTGAAATGCATGGTCCAGAATTAAATGATGCACTTGTATTACTAGGTAAAGAAACAGTTCTTAACCGCATTGAAAAATATGTAAAATAATTTTGTTTGCTTTTTTTCTACTTCATTGTACAATAAAGCTTACAAATGATAAAAAAACGTTGAAGAGGAGAAGTATGCGGCACATGCTCTCAAAGAGAGGACCATCAGCGGCTGAAAGTGGTCTGGGCCAATGTAAAGCAGAAATGCACCTCTGAGTGCTAGGTTGAAAATTATTTTAGTAGGCTTAGTCGGTTCGTCACCGTTAAAAACGTTCAAGCGGGAAGTGTTTTGTAATGCTTCCAACCAGAGTGGAACCGCGCACACATGGCGTCTCTGTCTTTTAAATAAGACAGGGGCGTCTTTTTTATTTAACAACTAGCGTCTGCAGCTAGATAGATTTTATAAAATGGGAGGGGCATTAAAATGTTTAAGAGAATGAGAGAAGATATTGCAACGATCTTTGAAAATGATCCAGCAGCTCGTAGTACACTAGAAGTTGTATTAACTTATTCAGGGTTACATGCTATATGGTCACACAGAATTGCACATGCTTTGTATAAACATAAATTTTATTTTATTGCGAGATCTGTTTCACAAATCAGTAGATTTTTTACAGGCATTGAAATTCACCCTGGGGCTAAAATTGGTCGCCGCTTTTTTATTGACCATGGTATGGGTGTCGTTATTGGAGAAACATGTGAAATCGGAAATAATGTTACTCTGTATCAAGGTGTGACATTGGGTGGAACAGGGAAAGAAAAAGGCAAACGCCATCCGACATTAGAAGATAATGTTTTAGTTGCTACTGGTGCAAAAGTACTTGGTTCTATTACAGTTGGAGAGAATAGCAAAATTGGTGCAGGGTCAGTTGTTTTGAAACCTGTACCGCCAAATGCAACGGTTGTTGGTATCCCAGGTAAAGTCGTAATTCAAGATGGTGTACGTGTAAATCATGAACAAAAATTAGATCATCAAAATATTCCTGATCCAGTAGAAGACCGTTGTCAACAAATGGAACAAAAAATAAATGATTTATATAAAGATCTTGTGAATAGCAAAAAGGAGAGATAATCCCCATGGGTATTCAAATTTTTAACTCATTATCACGTGAAAAGGAACCGTTTGTACCTCTTGAAGAAGGTAAGGTCAAAATGTATGTATGTGGGCCGACTGTCTATAACTACATTCATATAGGTAATTCACGTCCTGTCATCGTTTATGATACAGTGCGTCGTTATTTAACTTACCGTGGCTATGAAGTTACTTATGTTTCCAACTTTACAGATGTGGATGATAAAATTATTAAAGCGGCAAATGAGTTAGGTGAAGAAGTTTCAGAACTAACAGAACGCTTTATTAAAGCGTATTTTGAAGATATTACTGCACTTGGATGCCAAAAAGCAGATGCACATCCACGTGTAACCAATCATATGAACGAAATTATTGAATTTATCGGTGTGTTAATCGAAAAAGGCTATGCTTATGAATCTCAAGGAGATGTTTATTACCGTACTCGTAAATTTAAAAGTTACGGTAAATTGTCACATCAATCTGTAGATGATTTAAAAATTGGTGCTCGTATTGAAGCTGGGGAAAAGAAAGAAGATGCTTTAGATTTTGCACTTTGGAAAGCTGCAAAACCAGGGGAGATCTTCTGGCATAGTCCATGGGGAGATGGTCGCCCAGGTTGGCATATTGAATGTTCTGTAATGGTGCACAATCATTTTGGTGATACTATTGATATTCATGCAGGTGGTCAGGATTTGACATTCCCTCACCATGAAAATGAAATTGCTCAATCAGAAGCATATACAGGTAAAACTTTTGCACGCTATTGGATGCATAATGGTTATATTAATATTGACAATGAAAAAATGTCTAAATCACTAGGGAATTTCATTTTGGTACATGATATTATTCAACAAATTGATCCGCAAGTATTGCGCTTCTTTATGCTGTCAGTTCATTATCGTCATCCAATTAATTTTGCACAAGATTTAGTTGAATCAGCAGCTGCCGGTTTAGAACGTATCCGTACTTCTTTCAACAACTTACAGCACCGCCTAAATGCTACTGCTAATCTAGGAGAAAAAGAACAATCTTTGTTAGATGCAATAGTGCAAGAGCGTCAAAACTTTGAAATGGCGATGGATGATGATTTTAATACGGCAAATGCGATTGCTGCACTGTTTAGCTTATCTACAGAGGCTAATAAATATTTGAATGAAACAAACACAAATGAAGAAATTCTAAAAGTATTTATCGATACACTAAAAGAGCTTTCAATGGTCCTTGGTATCGAACTTGAAGTAAAAGAAGAACTGTTAGACGAAGAAATCGATGCATTAATCGAAGAACGTCAACAAGCAAGAAAAAATCGTGATTTTAAACGCTCTGATGAAATTCGTGATCAACTAAAAGACATGAACATTATTTTAGAAGATACACGTCAAGGCGTTCGATGGAAACGAGGTTAATTGAAGTGGGAGAACTTCGTAATGCAGATGTAAAACAATTAAATGCACTCGCTTTAGCTTATATGGGAGATGCTGTATTAGAAATCGCAATTCGCGAGCATTTACTAAGAGCAGGACGTGTGAAACCAAATATTCTTCACCGTGAGGCGACGCATTATGTTTCTGCAAAAGCTCAATCAATGGTTATTCACCAAATGATTGATGAAGATTACTTTACTGAAGAAGAAATGGCCGTATTGAAGCGTGGTCGTAACGCAAAGTCAGGGTCTGTACCAAAAAACACCGATGTCCAAACATATAATTACAGTTCAGCATTTGAAGCAGTCATTGGCTTTTTATATTTAACTGGGCAGGCAGAGCGCGTCGATGCGATTATCCAATATGCAATAAATTTGATTGAAAATAAGAAAGAGGTGTCAAAATAATAATGACAGAACAAACAAAAGAAATAATCGCTGGAAAAAACCCGATTTTAGAGGCACTTCGATCTACAAGAGATATAAACAAAATTTGGATAGCTGAAGGCGTTAAAAAAAGTGGAATCAACGAGTTGCTTGACTTAGCAAAAGAACGTGGCATAATCGTGCAATTTGTACCTAAGAAAAAAGTAGATCAGTTATCTTCAGAGAATCATCAAGGTGTTGTTGCTTCAGTTGCTGCTTACAACTATGCAGAATTAGAAGACCTTTTTAAAGTGGCTGATGAACGTGGTGAAGATCCATTCTTTCTCATCTTAGACGAATTAGAGGATCCACACAATTTGGGCTCTATTATGAGAACTGCAGATGCAGTTGGTGCACATGGTATTATCATTCCAAAGAGACGTTCCGTTAGTTTGACGGCTGTTGTTGCAAAAGCTTCTACAGGAGCCATTGAATACATTCCAACAGTGCGAGTAAACAACTTATCCCAAACTGTTGAAGAGTTAAAACAACGTGGTGTTTGGATAGCAGGAACAGATGCTAAAGGATCAGTCGACTATCGTAAAATGGACGCAACTTTACCATTAGCTGTTATTATCGGTAGTGAGGGTCGGGGAATGAGTCGCATCCTAAAAGAAAAATGTGATTTCCTTTATAATTTGCCTATGGTTGGCCATGTAACATCATTAAATGCATCAGTAGCGGCATCATTATTGATGTATGAAGTGTTCCGAAAACGCCACGAAGTTTAAGGTGACTGCTGATGAACATACTCTTAGTTGATGGTTATAACATTATTGGTGCATGGAAGGAATTACAAGCTTTAAAAGAACATAAGCTAATAGATGCGAGAGATCGACTGATAGAGTTAATGGCAGACTATCAAGCCTATTCGGGAATGCGCGTCATCGTTGTCTTTGATGCGTATCTCGTTCCAGGCATTGCAACAAAGGTGAAGCAACATAATGTTGAAATCATCTATACTAGGGCAAAAGAAACTGCAGATGATCGTATTGAAAAGCTAACAGCGGAATTGGCAACTAAACGCAATAAAATCTATGTAGCTACTTCAGATATGGCAGAGCAAAATGTCATATTTGGAAACGGCGCATTGCGAAAATCAGCACGTGAATTTGAAATTGAAATGCAAAATGTACGTACTCAGATTTCTCAAAAAGTGAAAAGTATACAGTTTGAAAGGCCAAGTTCTAAAATTCAATTATCGTCTGAAGTTATGGAAAAATTTGAACAAATGCGAAGAGGAAATAAATTGAGTGATTGACTGATATTTTCCAATTCCGTTATACTGTTTCTAAATAGGCTAGCGCAATCGGGGTGATACTTTGTTAACAAGTGATCATTTACACGTGAAGCATCAACAATTTGAAGATTTGACTGATGAGCAATTAGTCGAAATGGCGCGTAATGGTGATACAGAAGCGTTGGATTTTCTGATCAACAAATATAAGCCATTTGTACGCTTAAAAGTGAAGTCCTATTTTTTAATTGGTGCTGATAAAGAAGATATTGTGCAAGAGGGTATGATCGGGTTGTATAAAGCAATCCGTGATTTTAAAGGTGATAAATTAGCTTCTTTCAAAGCTTTTGCAGAACTTTGCATTAAACGCCAAATTATTACCGCTATCAAAACAGCAACAAGACAAAAGCATATTCCACTAAATTCATATGTATCATTAGACAAGCCAGTGTTTGAAGAGGAATCAACAAAAACTTTGATGGATATGCTTACAGGTGCGACAATCGATGATCCGGAAAAACTGATGATTCATCGAGAAGAGTTTAACCACTTAGAAGAAAAAATCGGTGAGGTACTAAGCGATTTAGAACGTCAAGTATTGGCCCTCTATTTAGAAGGGTGCTCTTATCAGGAAATTTCTGCAAGATTAGATCGGCATGTAAAATCAATTGATAATGCATTACAACGTATTAAACGAAAATTAGAAAGACATTTAGAGGTAGAATAGTAGTTTGATAGCATTAAGAGGTTAGTTGACAGCTTGTATAATAGGTGATAGGCTTTTAAAAGGACGAATGCCGAAAGGTGATATTATGGCACAAAAGGTCGCACTAAGCTGTGAAAAATGCGGGGCTAGAAATTATCATTTACCCGCAACAAAGGACAATTCAAAAAGAATAGAACTTAAGAAATATTGTTCTCATTGTAATGAGCATACATTACATAAACAAACTAAATAATACAATTCGTTATGTATATATGATTATATTCGGAGGTTTGGTTGGATGGGTAAGATAGGTGAATTTTTCCGCGGCGTTCTATCAGAAATGAGAAAAACAAGTTGGCCGAAGCGTAAAGAATTGACGAAATATACAATGATTGTTGTTTCAACATTATTGATAATGGCAGCGTTTTTCATGGTAATCGATTTAGGCATTTCGAAATTATTGCGCTGGTACTTAGAGTTATGATTTAATAAAGTTAATATGTTTGAAAGGGCCCGTGTGTTGTAACGGGTTTTTTCATTTTGCCTTTTAGAAAAGGAGGGAAGGACGAACAGTCCTATCTATTATGGAAAAAAATTGGTATGTTGTCCATACTTATTCAGGTTATGAAAACAAAGTAAAAGCAAACCTTGAAAAACGTGTTGAAACAATGGGGATGCAAGATAAAATCTTCCGTGTGATTATTCCAGAAGAACAAGAAACTGAAGTAAAAGACGGTCGTAAAAAAACATATATGCGTAAGACCTTCCCGGGTTATGTTTTAGTTGAACTAGTTATGACAGATGATGCTTGGTATGTTGTTCGTAATACACCAGGTGTTACTGGATTCATCGGTTCTTCAGGTGGTGGAGTAAAACCAACACCATTACTACCTGAAGAAGTAGAAGTGATTCTACAACAAATGGGTGCAAATGAAGTTAGTGTTGATCTAGACTTTAGCGTAGGTGACTTAGTTGAAGTTCTAGAAGGACCTTTCGCTCATTTCCAAGGGATTGTCAACGAAATCATAGCTGATAAAGGCAAAATAAATGTAACAGTTGATATGTTCGGTCGCGAAACAAAAATGGAACTAGATTTTGATGAAGTTGTAAAAGTTTAAATGTAAGGTACTTGCCTTGTATTTTAAAAAGTGTTATCATTTCATAGGTCATACTGTGGAAATATATCACATGTGACAAAGTAATTTTTAATGTTATCGGATTAAGCCGACAGACAGATATTGAGTGGGAGGGGAAACCCAATTACCACATCACGGACTTAAGGAGGTGTGTCTCGTGGCTAAAAAAGTTGTTAAAGTTGTAAAACTTCAAATCCCAGCTGGTAAAGCAAATCCAGCGCCACCAGTAGGTCCTGCATTGGGTCAAGCAGGTGTTAATATCATGGGATTCTGTAAAGAATTCAACGCTCGTACTGCGGACCAAGCAGGGTTGATCATTCCAGTTGAGATTTCTGTATTTGAAGATCGTTCATTCACTTTCATTACAAAAACTCCACCGGCAGCAGTGTTACTTAAAGTAGCAGCTGGTATTAAATCAGGTTCAGGCGAACCAAACCGTAAAAAAGTAGCTACAGTGAAACGTGATAAAGTACGCGAAATCGCTGAAACTAAAATGCCAGACTTAAACGCAGCATCAGTAGAAGCTGCAATGTCAATGGTAGAAGGTACTGCACGTAGCATGGGTATTGTGATCGAAGACTAATCCCATTACTTGATAAAGTATTGTTTTTTGGAGGTTGCGATTGTTTCTTATAGTGATATTTGAAACTCGCAGCCTTTATTCGTGGGAGGTTTAATCCGTTACAACCACAATCAAGGAGGAAATATATAATGGCTAAAACAGGTAAAAAATTGCAAGATGCAGCTAAATTAGTTGATCGTAACCAACAATACACAGTAGCTGAAGCAGCTGAACTTGCTAAAAAAACAAGCACTGTTAACTTTGACGCAACAGTTGAAGTAGCATTTAACTTAAATATCGACACTCGTAAAAATGACCAACAAATCCGCGGAGCAGTTGTGCTTCCAAACGGTACTGGTAAAACTCAACGCGTTTTAGTTTTCGCTAAAGGCGACAAAATTAAAGAAGCTGAAGCAGCTGGCGCTGATTACGTAGGCGATGCAGAATATATCCAAAAAATCCAACAAGGCTGGTTTGACTTCGATGTAATCGTTGCTACTCCAGACATGATGGGTGAAGTTGGTAAACTAGGTCGTGTATTAGGACCTAAAGGCTTAATGCCAAACCCTAAAACTGGCACAGTTACTTTCGATGTAACTAAAGCAGTTAACGAAATCAAAGCTGGTAAAGTTGAATACCGTGCTGACAAAGCTGGTATTGTTCATGCTCCAATTGGTAAAGTTTCATTCGAAGCTGACAAATTAGCTGAAAACTTATCAACTCTTGTTGACGTAATCCTTAAAGCAAAACCTGCTGCTGCAAAAGGTACTTACATCAAATCTTTACATGTAACTACTACAATGGGACCATCTATCAAAGTTGATCCACTTTCTGCTACAGCAGCAAAATAATTTTTGATTGACAACGCAATTATCATTTGTTATGATTTATAGCGTTGTGAATCATCCATTTGTACCGTAGACCGTAGGGGCGAGCTATCGCTTAATTATCCTACCGAGGACAAAGGAACTCAGACTCTTACTTAAGATGATGAAATTCCGCCTCTTGTCTACTAATGGCAAGAGGCTTTTCTTTTGTTGGTATAAATGACCCATTCTTATAGGAGGTGTCAAGATGAACAAAGCAGTTGAAGCAAAACAAACTGTTGTTCAAGAAATCGCTGACAAGTTTAAAAGTGCAGCATCAGTAGTAGTAGTTGACTACCGTGGTCTTTCAGTATCTCAAGTTACTGAACTACGTAAACAATTACGTGAAGCTGGTGTAGAATTCAAAGTATACAAAAATACTTTAGTTCGTCGCGCTACTGCAGAAGTTGGCCACGAAGAACTTAACGAAGTTCTTACAGGTCCAAACGCAATCGCATTCTCAAATGAAGATGTAGTTGCTCCTGCACGTATCATCAATGACTTTGCGAAAGCTAACGAACAACTAGAAATTAAAGCTGGTCTTATTGAAGGCACATATGCTAGCGTTGAAGAAGTTAAAGCATTGGCTGAACTTCCATCACGCGAAGGTTTACTATCTATGCTATTATCAGTACTTCAAGCTCCAATGCGCAACTTAGCTCTTGTAACAAAAGCTGTTGCAGAACAAAAAGAAGAACAAGGCGCTTAATTTTAAGTGTAGCTTAATCTTCAAGGCATAATATGCCAAACTAAAAAACTTACATTCCGTATAGGAGGAAAATATAATGAACAATGAGCAAATCTTAGAAGCTGTCAAAGCTATGACAGTTCTTGAATTAAACGATTTAGTAAAAGCAATCGAAGAAGAATTCGGTGTTACTGCTGCTGCTCCTGTAGCTGTTGCTGGTGGCGCTGCTGCTGCTGCAGAAGAAAAAACAGATTTTGATGTTATTTTAGCTTCTGCTGGCGATCAAAAAATTAAAGTAATTAAAGTGGTTCGTGAAATCACTGGTTTAGGTCTTAAAGAAGCTAAAGAAGTTGTAGATAACGCTCCTAAAGCTCTTAAAGAAGGCGCTTCTAAAGAAGAAGCTGAAGAAATCAAAGCTAAACTTGAAGAAGTTGGCGCATCTGTAGAAGTTAAATAATTTCTGCTGATTGAATGTGAAAAGCTCGTCAATTTTGACGAGCTTTTTCTTTATCTATAGATGATGGAGGGCATTATTCTTGTCAGAACATTATTATTCAAAAGAACCTCAAGTAGAAAGTAAACCGCGCAGATGGAATTTTACACTTCGGGGATTTTCATTTGTATTTGAAACTGATGCAGGGGTTTTTAGTAAAAGCGAAGTAGATTTTGGCTCCCGTGTATTAATTGATAGTTTTGAGATGCCGGCAATTGAAGGGTGTATTCTAGATGTTGGTTGTGGATATGGACCAATTGGATTGTCAATTGCAAAAAGTTATCCAAATCGTATGGTTCAAATGATGGATGTCAATGAGCGAGCGGTCAATCTAGCAAAGAAAAACGCTGAATTGAACGGGGTTCAAAATGTGCAGATTTATGAGAGTAACGCACTTTCATCTGTTCAAGAAGAACATATCGCTGTTGTTTTGACAAATCCTCCGATTCGTGCAGGCAAAAACACTATTTTTAGATTCTATGATGAAGCATTTGAGAAATTAGTGGATTCAGGTGAATTGTGGATTGTAATTCAGAAGAAACAAGGCGCGCCATCTACTGTGGAACATTTGGAATTAAAATTCTCTAAAGTGGAAATAGTAGAAAAGAAAAAAGGATATTGGATTATCAAAGCTACGAAATAAATTTGTCAAAACTTATAGATTGACTTGACAAAAACGCTGTGATAACATAATACAATGCAAAAATATTAATTTGAAGGCGTTTGCCTATTGGCTGAAAATGTAAATAGCAGGAGCTTTCGAATTTAACTTTGGTTAATCGAAAATGAGCTCATCAACGAACTCGTTTTCTTTTTGTCTTTCGTAATCATACAACATTTATATGGTTTCTGAAAGACCTATTATCGCTTTATTGAGGGGTGAATGAGTTGACAGGTCAACTAGTTCAGTACGGACAACACCGCCAGCGTAGAAGCTTTGCGCGTATTAAAGAGGTGCTGGAACTTCCGAATCTTATTGAGATTCAAACCGCATCTAACGAGTGGTTTCTTGAAGAAGGTTTACGTGAAATGTTCCGTGACATTTCACCAATTGAAGACTTTACAGGAAATCTATCACTAGAATTCGTCGACTACAGTCTCGGAGAACCGAAATATGATGTCGATGAATGTAAACAACGTGACGTGACTTATGCTGCACCATTGCGTGTAAAAGTACGTCTGCTTAACAAAGAAACAGAAGAAGTGAAAGAACAAGAAGTATTCATGGGTGACTTCCCGCTTATGACAGAAACTGGTACTTTCATTATTAACGGTGCGGAACGCGTTATTGTTTCACAATTAGTTAGATCACCAAGTGTATACTATCACGATAAAACAGATAAAAACGGTAAAAAAGGTTTTGGCGCTACAGTCATTCCTAACCGTGGTGCTTGGCTTGAATACGAAACAGATGCAAAAGATGTTGTCTATGTTCGTATCGACCGTACACGTAAACTACCAATCACAGTACTTTTACGTGCACTAGGCTTCGCATCAGACCAAGAAATCATCGAATTAATTGGTGATAATGAGTTCTTGCGTAACACATTAGAAAAAGACAACACTGAAAGCACAGAAAAAGCACTATTAGAAATTTATGAACGTCTACGTCCTGGTGAACCGCCAACAGTAGAAAGTGCAAAAAATCTGTTGTATTCACGTTTCTTTGATCCAAAACGTTATGATTTAGCAAACGTTGGTCGTTACAAAATGAACAAAAAACTTCATATTAAAAATCGTCTATTCAATCAAACAATTGCTGAAACATTAGCAGATCCTGAAACAGGCGAAATTTTAGTTGAAGCTGGTACATTAATTGACCGCAGAGTATTAGATCGTTTAATTCCATATTTAGAAAATGGTGTTGGTTTCAAAACTGTTTCTAAAGTTGGAGGAGTTCTAGAAGGCGATATTCAAATTCAAGAGATTAAAATCTATGCTCCTAATGATGAATCACAAAAAGAAATTAAAGTAATCAGTAATGCTTATGTTGAAGAAGAAGTGAAACACATTACTCCTTCTGACGTAGTGGCATCTGTTTCTTATTTCTTTAACTTATTATATGGTGTGGGTGACACAGACGATATCGACCACTTAGGTAACCGTCGTCTACGTTCTGTAGGTGAACTTCTACAAAACCAATTCCGTATCGGTCTATCTCGTATGGAACGTGTCGTACGTGAACGTATGTCTATTAACGACACAGCGTCTATTGTGCCACAACAATTAATTAATATTCGTCCAGTAATTGCAGCTATTAAAGAATTCTTCGGTAGCTCTCAATTATCACAATTCATGGACCAAACAAACCCATTAGCTGAATTAACACACAAACGTCGTCTATCAGCCCTAGGACCTGGTGGTTTAACACGTGAACGTGCTGGTTTCGAAGTACGTGACGTTCACTATTCTCACTATGGTCGTATGTGTCCGATTGAAACGCCAGAGGGTCCAAACATTGGTTTGATCAACTCACTTTCAAGTTATGCTAAAGTGAATAAATTTGGCTTCATCGAAACACCTTATCGTCGTGTAGACCCTGAAACAGGTCGCTTAACTAATCATATTGATTATTTAACTGCAGACGAAGAAGATAACTATGTTGTAGCTCAAGCGAACTCACTATTAAATCCTGATGGTTCGTTTACTGAAGAAGAAGTTGTTGGTCGTTTCCGTGGAGATAACTCTGTATTCAAACGTGATACAGTTGACTACATGGATGTATCACCAAAACAAGTAGTATCTGCAGCAACAGCATGTATTCCATTCTTAGAAAACGATGACTCTAACCGTGCTCTAATGGGTGCCAACATGCAACGTCAAGCTGTTCCTTTGTTAAACCCAGAAGCTCCTTTCGTTGGTACTGGTATGGAACACGTAGATGCTCGTGACTCAGGTGCCGCAGTAGTTGCAAAATATGCAGGTATTGTTGAACACGTAGAAGCACGATCAATTCACGTACGCCGTATCGAAGAAATCGACGGAAAAGAAGTAAAAGGCGATTTAACAAAATATAAATTACAAAAATTTGTACGTTCTAACCAAGGTACAAGTTACAACCAACGTCCATTAGTGAAAGTTGGCGAACGTATTCAACCTCGTGACATTCTTGCAGATGGTCCTTCAATGGAATGCGGAGAATTAGCACTTGGTCGTAACGTAGTCGTAGCATTCATGACTTGGAATGGATATAACTATGAAGATGCTGTAATCATGAACGAACGCCTTGTTAAAAACGACGTTTATACTTCTGTTCATATCGAAGAATACGAATCAGAAGCTCGTGATACTAAACTCGGACCTGAAGAAATCACTCGTGATATTCCAAATGTCGGAGAAGAAGCATTACGTAACCTTGATGAACGTGGTATTATCCGTATCGGTGCTGAAGTAAATGATGGCGATATCTTAGTTGGTAAAGTAACTCCTAAAGGTGTAACTGAACTTACTGCAGAAGAACGTTTATTACATGCAATCTTCGGTGAAAAAGCTCGTGAAGTTCGAGATACTTCATTACGTGTTCCTCATGGTGCAGGTGGTATCGTACTTGATGTCAAAGTCTTCAACCGTGAAGATGGCGATGAATTATCTCCAGGTGTTAACCAAATGGTTCGTGTCTATATTGTTCAAAAACGTAAAATTCGCGTTGGGGACAAAATGGCCGGTCGTCACGGTAACAAAGGGGTAATTTCACGTATCTTACCTGAAGAAGATATGCCATTCCTTCCAGATGGTACTCCAGTTGACATCATGTTAAACCCATTAGGTGTACCATCTCGTATGAACATCGGACAAGTATTAGAGTTGCACTTAGGTATGGCTGCTCGCTACTTAGGCGTTCACATGGCAACACCTGTATTTGATGGTGCTAGCGATGAAGATGTATGGAAAACAATGGAAGAAGCCGGCATGAATCGTGACGGTAAAACAGTCCTTTATGATGGTCGTACAGGTGAACCATTAGATAACCGTGTATCAGTTGGGGTTATGTATATGATCAAACTTGCTCACATGGTTGATGATAAACTTCACGCTCGTTCTACAGGTCCTTACTCACTTGTTACGCAACAACCTCTTGGTGGTAAAGCGCAATTCGGTGGACAACGTTTTGGTGAAATGGAAGTTTGGGCTCTTGAAGCATATGGTTCTGCATATACACTACAAGAAATCTTAACTGTTAAATCCGATGACGTTGTAGGTCGTGTTAAAACTTATGAAGCTATCGTTAAAGGTGAAAGCGTTCCTGAACCAGGCGTTCCTGAATCTTTCAAAGTATTAATTAAAGAACTTCAATCTTTAGGGTTAGATGTGAAAATGCTAACAATCGATGATGAAGAAATTGAATTACGTGATAGTGAAGACGATGATGATCTTCAACCTAACGATTCATTCAATATCACTTCAAACGTCGATGAAGAAGCATCAGTAGGATCTCCTGAATAATTTATTTTAACAGTATTTGGGATGTTGGACAGGACCGGTTTTGGGCTTGTCCTCCTTCCCGTTTTATCAATAAATCAATCGTCGAGCTAATGAAAAGTCATTCAAGACTTCAGAATAAAGGGAGGTAGGCTCCTTGATAGACGTTAATAATTTTGAGTACATGAAAATCGGTTTAGCTTCACCTGATAAAATTCGCTCATGGTCTTATGGAGAAGTAAAAAAACCAGAAACTATTAACTATCGTACACTTAAACCAGAAAAAGATGGTTTGTTCTGTGAACGCATTTTCGGACCTACAAAGGACTGGGAATGTCATTGTGGTAAATACAAACGCGTACGCTATAAAGGTGTAGTTTGTGACCGTTGTGGTGTAGAAGTAACACGTGCAAAAGTACGTCGTGAACGTATGGGCCACATTGAGTTAGCTGCTCCAGTTTCACATATTTGGTATTTTAAAGGTATTCCAAGCCGTATGGGTCTAATTTTGGATATGTCACCTCGTGCACTTGAAGAAGTGATTTACTTTGCTTCTTATGTTGTAATCGAGCCAGCGGACACACCACTTGAGAAAAAACAATTGCTTTCAGAAAAAGAATACCGTGCATACCGCGAGAAATACGGTAAAACTTTTGAAGCTGCAATGGGTGCAGAAGCTATCAAACAATTACTACAAGAAATTGACCTTGATAAAGAAACAGAAGCACTTAAAGAAGAACTTAAAACAGCACAAGGTCAGCGCCGTACACGTGCTATTAAACGTTTAGAAGTTGTTGAATCATTCCGTCATTCAGGGAACCGTCCTGAATGGATGATTTTAGATGTACTTCCTGTGATCCCTCCAGAATTGCGCCCAATGGTACAACTTGATGGTGGCCGTTTCGCGACTTCTGATTTAAACGATTTATATCGTCGTGTTATTAATCGCAATAATCGTTTAAAACGTCTTCTTGATCTTGGGGCTCCTGGAATTATCGTTCAAAACGAAAAACGTATGCTTCAAGAAGCAGTAGATGCTTTAATCGATAATGGTCGTCGTGGTCGTCCAGTAACTGGTCCTGGTAACCGTCCATTAAAATCTCTTTCTCATATGTTAAAAGGTAAACAAGGTCGTTTCCGTCAAAACTTACTTGGTAAACGTGTTGACTACTCTGGTCGTTCTGTAATCGTAGTAGGTCCATCACTTAAAATGTACCAATGTGGTCTTCCAAAAGGTATGGCAATCGAATTGTTCAAACCTTTCGTGATGAAAGAACTTGTTGAACGTGGTCTTGCACACAACATTAAATCAGCAAAACGTAAAATCGAACGTATGCATGAAGAAGTATGGGATGTTCTTGAAGACATCATGAAAGAACACCCAGTATTACTTAACCGTGCACCGACTCTTCACAGACTTGGTATCCAAGCATTCGAACCAACTCTAATTGAAGGTAAAGCGATTCGTCTTCACCCATTAGTATGTACAGCATATAACGCTGACTTCGATGGTGACCAAATGGCGGTTCACGTTCCATTATCAGCTGAAGCACAAGCTGAAGCGCGTTTATTAATGCTTGCTGCTCAAAATATTTTGAATCCTAAAGATGGTAAACCAGTCGTAACACCTTCACAAGATATGGTATTAGGTAACTACTACTTAACTCTTGAACGTCAAGGTGCTGTCGGTGAAGGTACAATCTTCTACGGACCAGAAGAGCTAAATGTTGCTTATCAAAACCAAGAAGTTCACTTGCATTCTCGTATTGCAATCAAAGCTTCATCTTTAAATAACAAAACATTTACTGAAGAACAAAATAAAATGTTGTTGATTACTACAGTAGGTAAAGTATTCTTCAATGAAATTCTTGATGATTCATTCCCATACATCAATGAACCAACAACAACTAATTTACAAGATGCAACACCAGATAAATACTTTGTTTCAACAACAACAAATGTGAAAGAACATATCGCAGCTCAGGAAAGAATTAAACCATTTACTAAAAAATATCTAGGTAAAGTTATTGCCGAAGTATTTGCTCGTTATCACATTACTGAGACATCGAAAATGCTTGACCGTCTAAAAGATCTTGGTTTCAAATATTCTACGAAAGCTGGTATATCAATTGGTATCTCAGATATCATCGTATTACCAGGTAAACAAGAAATTTTACACAAGTCTCAAGAACAAGTAGATAAAGTAATGAAACAATTCCGTCGTGGTTTAATTACTGAAGAAGAACGATATGATCGCGTTATTTCATTCTGGAGTGCTGCAAAAGATGAAATCCAGTCTAAACTGATGGACTCACTTCCTGCAGAAAACCCAATCTTCATGATGAGTGACTCTGGTGCCCGTGGTAACGCATCTAACTTTACGCAACTTGCTGGTATGCGTGGTCTGATGGCCAACCCAGCTGGTCGTATTATCGAACTTCCAATCAAATCTTCATTCCGTGAAGGTTTAACAGTATTGGAATACTTCATCTCTACTCACGGTGCTCGTAAAGGTCTTGCCGATACAGCGCTTAAAACAGCCGATTCAGGTTACCTTACTCGTCGTTTAGTAGACGTTGCACAGGATGTAATCGTTCGTGAAGATGACTGTGGTACTGACCGTGGTTTAGCTATCACTTCTCTAAAAGAAGGAACAGAAATCATCGAAGCACTAGAAGAACGTGTTATTGGTCGTTATGCTAAGAAAACAATTCGTCATCCAGAAACAAACGAAGTCGTTGTTGCAAAAGATCAATTGATTACACCTGAACTTGCTCGTCAAATTGATGAAGCTGGAATCGAAGAAGTAACAATTCGCTCAGCATTTACATGTAACACTAAACATGGTGTGTGTAAAAAATGTTACGGCATGAACTTAGCAACTGGCGACAAAGTTGAAGTGGGTGAAGCAGTAGGTATTATCGCTGCTCAATCTATCGGTGAACCAGGTACACAATTAACAATGCGTACATTCCACCAAGGTGGAGTAGCAGGTGCCGATATCACTCAAGGTCTTCCACGTATCCAAGAAATTTTCGAATCACGAAACCCTAAAGGTCAAGCAGTAATCACTGAAATCGCAGGGGTTGTTTCTGATATCGAAGAAATTCGTGAAGGACAAAAAGAGATTACAATTCAAGGTGCAGTAGAAACTCGTAAATACTTGGCTCCTTACAATGCTCGTTTGAAAGTACAATTAAACGAACAAGTAAAACACGGTCAAATTCTTACAGAAGGTTCTATCGATCCTAAAGAATTATTAAAAGTAACAGATGTTTCTTCTGTAGAAGAATATCTATTAAAAGAAGTTCAAAAAGTATATCGTATGCAAGGGGTAGAAATCGGAGATAAACACATCGAAGTAATGGTTCGCCAAATGCTTCGTAAAGTACGTGTTATTGAAGCTGGTGAAACAGAATTACTTCCAGGTTCATTACTAGATATTCACCAATTCTCTGAAGCAAATGCTGAAGCCATACATGCAGGCAAAATCCCTGCAACATGTCGCCCAGTAATCCTTGGTATTACAAAAGCTTCTCTTGAAACAGAATCATTCTTATCTGCTGCATCATTCCAAGAAACAACTCGTGTCTTAACTGATGCTGCGATCAAAGGTAAACGTGATGAATTACTTGGTCTTAAAGAAAATGTTATCTTAGGTAAACTTGTGCCGGCTGGAACAGGTATGCAACGCTATCGTCAAATTAAAATTGCTGAAAGCGAAGCAGAAAAAACAGAAGAAACACTTGCTGCTGAGTAATTTTTAAAGATAATACAAGGAGGAGATATAATCTCTTCCTTGTAATTTTTATCAATATTCGTTGACATCATAGCTAATGGGTGTTAATATATTTTAGGTTGATAGTTGATTGTCTATCATTTCGAAGGATATGCAAATGTCTTATGAAAAAGTCAAATAGGCTAACAAAACAATCAATGGTATTAAACAAACAGTCAAAGTATTACAAACTGGTCATGTTACCGAAGTTTTCGTTGCTCTAGATGCAGACGTTCGAATGACCACGCATGCGGTGCAAGTAGCACAAGAAAATGGTATTCCCGTTGTATTTGTAGACTCGAAGAGAGAACTCGGTAGAGCCTGCGAAATTGAGTTAGGTGCTGCAGTTAGTGTATTTACTGAATGGTAGTTTTTGCGGTGATCACGCAAAGACTTTGTTTTTTACCCCAAAATGAACCACCTGGATGTGTGGATTTAAAGAAACGAAATGAAGGGAGGAAAAATCGATGCCTACAATTAACCAATTAGTACGTAAGCCTCGTCAATCCAAAAGTAAAAAATCAAAATCACCAGCGTTAAACAAAAGTTACAACAGCTTTGCAAAATCATTGACTGATGTTAACTCACCACAAAAACGCGGTGTTTGTACACGTGTTGGTACAATGACTCCAAAAAAACCAAACTCAGCGTTACGTAAATACGCTCGTGTACGTTTAACAAACCAAATCGAGGTTAATGCTTACATTCCTGGTGAAGGCCATAACTTACAAGAACACAGTGTTGTTCTTATTCGTGGCGGTCGTGTAAAAGATTTACCAGGGGTACGTTATCACGTTGTACGTGGTGCATTAGATACAGCTGCAGTAAACGGCCGTATGCAATCTCGTTCTCTATATGGTGCTAAAAAACCGAAAGAAAAAAAATAATGTAAATTAGCTTTTAGCTGAAAGGAGGAAAACAAATGCCTCGTAAAGGTCCTGTTTCCAAACGTGACGTGTTACCAGATCCAATTTATAATTCAAAACTAGTAACTCGTTTAATCAATAAAATGATGGTAGATGGTAAAAGAGGTACTTCTCAAAAAATCTTATACGGAGCTTTCGAATTAGTTAAAGAACGCTCAGGTAAAGATCCTCTAGAAGTATTCGATGCTGCATTAAACAACGTAATGCCAGTTCTTGAAGTTCGTGCTCGCCGTGTAGGTGGTGCTAACTATCAAGTACCAGTAGAAGTACGTCCAGAACGTCGTACAACTCTTGGTCTTCGTTACCTAGTAAACTACTCTCGTCTTCGTGGCGAAAAAACAATGGAAGAACGTCTAGCTAACGAAATTCTAGATGCTTCTAACAACACTG
This sequence comes from Rummeliibacillus pycnus, assembly GCF_044359855.1. Classification (GTDB taxonomy): domain Bacteria; phylum Bacillota; class Bacilli; order Bacillales_A; family Planococcaceae; genus Rummeliibacillus; species Rummeliibacillus pycnus_A. The sequence continues at coordinate 2,462,554 of NZ_CP132291.1, read as the reverse complement.
GTGCATCAGTTAAAAAACGTGAAGATATGCACAAAATGGCAGAAGCGAACAAAGCATTCGCTCACTACCGTTGGTAATCACAATTTAATCTTAATCCATTATGGAAGGAGAAAGGCCGCATGACTAGAGAGTTCTCCCTTGAAAATACTCGTAATATTGGAATCATGGCTCACATTGATGCTGGTAAAACAACAACAACTGAGCGTATCCTTTATTACACTGGTAAGATTCATAAAATCGGTGAAACTCACGAAGGTGCTTCTCAAATGGACTGGATGGAGCAAGAACAAGAACGTGGTATCACTATCACTTCTGCTGCTACAACAGCTCAATGGAAAGGTAACCGAGTTAACATTATCGACACACCAGGACACGTAGACTTCACTGTAGAAGTTGAACGTTCTCTTCGTGTACTTGATGGTGCTGTGACTGTACTTGATGCACAATCAGGTGTAGAACCACAAACTGAAACTGTATGGCGCCAAGCGACTACTTACGGCGTACCACGTATCGTATTCATCAACAAAATGGATAAAATCGGTGCTGACTTCTTATATTCTGTAAATACTTTACACGAACGTTTAGAAGCTAACGCTCATCCAATCCAATTACCAATTGGTGCTGAAGATGAATTCAATGCAATTATTGACCTTGTAGAAATGAAAGCTACATTCTACAAAGAAGGCGATGATGGTTCAAACGCTGAAGTTAAAGAAATTCCAGAAGAATACAAAGCACAAGCTGAAGAATATCGTGAAAAATTGATCGAAGCTTTAGCTGAACTTGATGAAAATCTAATGGAAAAATACTTCGCTGGTGAAGAAATCACTAAAGAAGAAATCAAAGCAGCTATCCGTAAAGCTACTTTAAACGTTGAATTCTACCCTGTAACTTGTGGTACTGCGTTCAAAAACAAAGGTGTTCAATTAATGCTTGATGCAGTAATTGATTACCTTCCAGCTCCAACAGACGTTGCTTCTATTAAAGGTACTTCTGTTGATGGCGAAGAAGAAATCGTACGTCACTCATCTGATGACGAACCATTCTCAGCATTAGCATTCAAAGTTATGACTGACCCTTATGTTGGTAAATTAACTTTCTTCCGTGTGTACTCTGGTGTACTTGAATCAGGTTCATACGTACAAAACTCTACAAAAGGTAAACGTGAACGCGTAGGTCGTATCCTACAAATGCACGCTAACTCTCGTGAAGAGATCAGTACAGTATACGCTGGGGACATTGCAGCTGCAGTAGGTCTTAAAGCTACTACTACAGGTGATACTCTATGTGACGAAAATAGCTTAGTTATTCTTGAGTCAATGGAATTCCCTGAACCAGTTATCTCTCTTTCTGTAGAACCAAAATCAAAAGCTGACCAAGATAAAATGGGACAAGCTTTACAAAAATTACAAGAAGAAGATCCTACTTTCCGTGCTCACACTGACACAGAAACTGGCCAAACAATCATCTCTGGTATGGGTGAGCTTCACCTTGATATCATTGTTGACCGTATGAAACGTGAATTCCACGTTGAAGCTAACGTAGGTGCTCCTCAAGTATCTTACCGTGAAACTTTCCGTACTGGAGCTCAAGTTGAAGGTAAATTTGTACGTCAATCAGGTGGTCGTGGTCAATACGGTCACGTTTGGATCGAATTTGAACCAAACGAAGAAGGTAAAGGATTTGAATTCGAAAACGCTATCGTTGGTGGTGTAGTTCCTCGTGAATACATTCCAGCTGTAGAAGCAGGTATTCGAGATTCTTTACAAAATGGTGTCCTTGCTGGATTCCCATTAATCGACGTTAAAGCGAAATTATTCGATGGTTCTTACCATGATGTCGATTCAAACGAAATGGCATTTAAAGTAGCTGCTTCAATGGCTCTTAAAAACGCAGTTTCTAAATGTAACCCAGTTCTTTTAGAACCAGTTATGAAAGTAGAAGTTGTAATGCCAGAAGAATATCTTGGTGATATCATGGGTAACATTACTTCTCGCCGTGGTCGCGTAGAAGGTATGGAAGCTCGCGGTAACGCTCAAGTTGTTCGTGCAATGGTTCCACTTGCTGAAATGTTTGGTTATGCAACAACTTTACGTTCAGCTACACAAGGTCGCGGTACATTCTCAATGGTATTTGACCATTATGAAGAAGTTCCAAAATCTATTGGTGAAGAAATCATTAAACAAAACAAAGGTGAATAATTAAATCAATTTTTTAATTGAATTTTACCTTGTTATCAAGTATAAATAACATGTAAGCTATGTTATCTTCAAGGAGTAGGGCCCTATTGCTTGAAGGTACATAACTATAAACTAAAACTTATAACCCTGAGGAGGCAATTTTAAAATGGCTAAAGAAAAATTCGACCGTTCTAAAACACATGCTAACATTGGTACAATCGGACACGTTGACCATGGTAAAACTACATTAACTGCTGCAATCGCTACAGTTCTTTCTAAAAAAATGGGTGGGGAAGCTAAATCATACGATCAAATCGATAACGCTCCTGAAGAAAAAGAACGCGGTATCACAATCAACACTTCTCACATCGAATATGAAACTGAAACTCGTCACTATGCTCACGTTGACTGCCCAGGACACGCTGACTATGTTAAAAACATGATCACTGGTGCTGCTCAAATGGATGGCGGTATCTTAGTAGTATCTGCTGCTGATGGTCCAATGCCACAAACTCGTGAACACATCTTATTATCTCGCCAAGTAGGTGTTCCTTACCTAGTAGTATTCTTAAACAAATGCGATATGGTAGACGACGAAGAATTACTTGAATTAGTTGAAATGGAAGTTCGTGACTTACTATCTGAATACGATTTCCCAGGCGATGATGTTCCTGTAATCAAAGGTTCTGCTCTTAAAGCTCTTGAAGGTGAAGAAGAATGGGAAGAAAAAATCGTTGAATTAATGGACGCAGTAGATTCTTATATCCCAACTCCAGAACGTCAAACTGACAAACCATTCATGATGCCAGTCGAAGACGTATTCTCTATCACTGGTCGTGGTACAGTTGCAACTGGTCGTGTAGAACGCGGTCAATGTAAAGTTGGTGACGTTATTGATATCGTAGGTATCACAGAAGAAACTAAACAAACAACTGTAACAGGCGTTGAAATGTTCCGTAAATTATTAGACTACGCTGAAGCAGGCGATAACATCGGTGCTTTACTTCGTGGTGTAGCTCGTGAAGATATCCAACGTGGACAAGTACTTGCTAAACCAGGTACAATCACTCCACATACTTCATTCAAAGCTGAAGTTTACGTTTTATCTAAAGAAGAAGGTGGCCGTCATACTCCATTCTTCTCTAACTACCGTCCTCAGTTCTACTTCCGTACAACTGACGTTACTGGCGTAATCACTCTACCAGAAGGCGTAGAAATGATCATGCCTGGCGATAACACTGAAATGAACGTAGAATTAATTCACCCAATCGCTATCGAAGAAGGTACTAAATTCTCAATTCGTGAAGGTGGCCGTACTGTAGGCGCTGGCGTAGTATCAACTATCAATAAATAATATAAGCTTTAATAAGCTTTTTAAAACCATTCCGAGTGCACACGGAATGGTTTTTTTATACTTAAATTCTATGACCAGATATAATTTTTCTATTATATTGTATTTTAATTTGGTTTATTATTCTTGTTACTTCAGTAAGTAATGAAAATCAATTATTATGGAAGAGTGCTATTATTTATGTAACAGTAAAATAACAAACAAAATAATTGTCAAAGTCTATTGTTTTTTATATAATTGATAGCGTGAAAAAAGCAGTAATAATAAGAGCAAAGAAAATCTTCAACATTGAAAAGAATTTAGCGAAATTACTTGCTTATTCGTAGTATTCTATGTATAATATTAAATGTTGGTCTTTGACTGCGATGAAGCGGGAGGTTGCCGGCACACCCGGCCGCATTGCCATGGCGCGTGTGTGGGAAATTTCCGTGGAGAATGTCTAGGAAATAGGCGAAAAGGAGGGAAAATAATGGCAAAGCAAAAGATTCGTATTCGTTTAAAAGCATATGATCACAGAATTCTTGATCAATCCGCTGAAAAAATTGTGGAAACTGCTAAGCGTTCAGGTGCAAGTGTATCAGGTCCGATTCCACTTCCAACTGAAAAATCTGTTTACACTATTCTACGTGCGGTTCATAAGTACAAAGATTCTCGTGAACAATTTGAAATGCGCACACATAAACGTCTAATCGATATCGTTAACCCAACACCTCAAACTGTTGATGCGTTAATGAAATTAGATTTACCATCAGGCGTTGATATTGAAATCAAACTATAATGGTAAAAGTAAAATATATCCCAAAATTTATAGGAGGTGTGACGAATGACCAAAGGAATCTTAGGTAGAAAAATCGGTATGACGCAAGTTTTTGCTGAGAATGGTGATTTGATCCCTGTAACTGTTGTTGAAGCTGCTCCAAACGTAGTACTTCAAAAGAAAACAGCTGAAACAGATGGCTACGAAGCAATCCAAATCGGTTTCGACGATAAACGTGAAAAACTTTCAAACAAACCAGAAAAAGGACACGTAGCTAAAGCAAACACTACTCCTAAGCGCTTCATCCGCGAATTCCGCGATGTAAACTTAGCTGAGTACGAAGTTGGTCAAGAAGTCAAAGTTGAAATTTTCGCAGAAGGCGATGTAGTAGATGTAACAGGTGTTACTAAAGGTAAAGGTTTCCAAGGTGTTATCAAACGCCACGGACAATCTCGTGGACCAATGGCTCACGGATCTCGTTACCACCGTCGTCCTGGTTCAATGGGTCCAGTTGCTCCGAACCGCGTATTCAAACAAAAAAAATTACCTGGTCAAATGGGTGGCAACACAGTAACTATTCAAAATTTAACTATTGTTAAAGTTGATGCTGAACGTAACTTGCTACTTATTAAAGGTAATGTTCCTGGTTCTCGTAAAGCATTAGTAACAGTTAAATCTGCTATTAAAGCTAACTAATTTTCCGAAGAAAGGAGGAAACAGGAATGACAAAAGTTAACGTACTTAGTCAAACAGGTTCTTCTGTAGGCGAAATCGAATTAAACGATGCGATCTTCGGAATTGAACCAAACCAATCAGTGTTATTTGACGCTATCATCGCTCAACGCGCTTCACTACGTCAAGGTACACATAAAGTTAAAAACCGTTCTGAAGTTGCTGGTGGTGGTCGTAAACCATGGCGTCAAAAAGGTACAGGTCGTGCTCGTCAAGGTTCTATCCGTTCTCCACAATGGCGTGGCGGTGGTATCGTATTCGGCCCAACACCTCGTAGCTACAGCTACAAACTTCCTAAAAAAGTTCGTCGTTTAGCTCTTAAATCAGCATTATCTTCACTTGTTGCTGAAACAAACTTCTTAGTTTTAGATGCTCTTAAATTAGAAGCACCAAAAACAAAAGATTTCGCGAAAGTTCTATCTGATCTTTCTATCGAAACTAAAGTATTATTTGTAACTGCAGACTTAGATGAAAACGTAGCATTATCTGCTCGTAACATCCAAGGCGTAACAGTTCTAACTGCTGCTGGAATCAACGTTCTTGATCTTGTAGGTCATGATAAAGTTGTATTCACTCAAGCTGCAGTACAAAAAGTTGAGGAGGTGCTTGGTTAATGGAAGCACGTAATGTATTAAAACGTCCTGTCATTACTGAGCGTTCTTCAGAACAAATGGCAGAAAATAAATATACTTTTGAAGTTGACACTCGTGCCAACAAAACAGAAGTAAAAGATGCTGTTGAAGAAATCTTTGGCGTGAAAGTTGAAAAAGTCAACATCATGAACTACAAAGGTAAATTCAAACGTGTCGGTAAATTCGGTGGTTACACAAACAAACGTCGTAAAGCTATTGTAAAATTAGCTGAAGGCGAAATCGAATTATTCGAAATGTAATTATCGTTCAATATGAACAATAAAGAAGGAGGGAACACAAATGGCGATTAAAAAGTATAAGCCTACCTCAAATGGTCGTCGTAACATGACATCATCTGACTTTGCTGAGATTACTACTAACAAACCTGAAAAATCTTTGTTAGAATCTACAAAACGCAAAGCTGGTCGTAACAACCAAGGTAAAATCACTGTTCGTCATCATGGTGGTGGCCACAAACGTCAATACCGTGTCATCGATTTCAAACGTTTGAAAGATGGCATTCCAGGACGCGTTGCTACTATCGAATATGATCCAAACCGATCTGCAAACATCGCATTAATTAACTATGCTGATGGTGAAAAACGTTATATCCTAGCACCAAAAGGTCTAGAAGTTGGAATGACTATTGTATCTGGTCCAGAAGTTGATATTAAAGTAGGTAACGCCCTACCATTATCAAACATCCCAATGGGTACAACAATCCATAATATCGAAATGAAACCTGGTAAAGGTGGACAACTAGTACGTTCTGCTGGTACTTCTGCTCAAATTCTAGGTAAAGAAGATAAATACGTAATCATTCGTCTTCAATCTGGCGAAGTTCGTATGATTCTAGGTACATGCCGTGCTACTATCGGTGCAGTTGGTAACGAACAACACGAACTAATTCACATTGGTAAAGCTGGTCGTTCTCGCTGGTTAGGCAAACGCCCAACTGTACGTGGTTCTGTTATGAACCCTAACGATCACCCACATGGTGGTGGTGAAGGTAAAGCTCCTGTAGGACGTAAATCACCAATGACACCTTGGGGTAAACCAGCACTTGGTTACAAAACTCGTAACAAGAAAAACAAATCCGACAAACTTATCATTCGTCGTCGTAAAAAATAATGTGATTAGACTACGGTTCAATGAGAGAACCGTGGTGAAATCACGGAGGGAGGTTCCAAAATGGGTCGTAGCTTGAAAAAAGGACCTTTTGTTGACGAACACTTAATGAAAAAAGTGGAAGCTCAACAAGATTCAGAAAAAAAACAAGTGATCAAAACTTGGTCTCGCCGCTCTACAATCTTCCCGAATTTTATCGGTTTAACAATCGCTGTATATGATGGACGTAAACACGTGCCTGTATACGTGACTGAAGATATGGTAGGTCATAAACTAGGCGAATTTGCACCAACTCGTACTTTTAAAGGTCATGGTGCAGATGATAAGAAAACTTCAGTACGCTAATTTGAGGGGAGGTAAATCCTGATGCAACAAGCTAAAGCTATTGCTCGCACAGTTCGAATTGCTCCTCGTAAAGTCCGCTTAGTAGTTGATTTAATCCGAGGCAAGCAAGTAGGCGAAGCAGTTGCAATTTTACGCCATACTCCAAGAGCAGCATCTCCTGTAGTAGAAAAAGTGTTAAAATCTGCAGTCGCTAACGCTGAACACAATTATGATTTAGACGTTAACAACTTAGTAATTTCAGAAGTATTCGTTGACGAAGGTCCAACATTGAAACGTTTCCGTCCACGTGCTCAAGGACGTGCAAGCGCAATTAACAAACGTACAAGCCACATTACAATCGTGGTATCTGAGAAGAAGGAGGGATAATACGTGGGACAAAAAGTACATCCAATAGGATTACGTGTCGGTGTCATTCGTGACTGGGAGTCTAGATGGTACGCAGAAAAAGACTATGCTACATTACTTCACGAAGACATTAAAGTTCGTAAATTCATCGAAACTAGATTAAAAGAAGCATCGGTTTCTAAAGTTGAAATCGAACGTGCTGCAAATAAAGTCAACATCACAATTAGCACTGCGAAACCAGGTATGGTTATCGGTAAAGGCGGTACTGAAGTTGAATCACTTCGTAAAAACCTTAACGAAATGACTGGTAAACGCGTACACATCAACATTGTTGAAATCAAACGTGCTGATCTTGATGCTAAATTGGTAGCTGAAAATATTGCTCGCCAATTAGAAAACCGTGTATCATTCCGTCGTGCACAAAAACAAGCAATTCAACGTACAATTCGTGCAGGTGCTCAAGGTATTAAAACTCAAGTATCTGGTCGTCTAGGTGGCGCTGATATCGCTCGTGCTGAACACTACAGTGAAGGAACTGTTCCGCTTCATACTCTTCGCGCTGACATTGATTATGCTCATGCAGAAGCTGACACTACTTATGGTAAATTAGGTGTTAAAGTATGGATCTACCGCGGTGAAGTCCTTCCAGTTAAGAAGAACTCTGAGGAAGGAGGCAAATAATATGTTATTGCCAAAACGCGTTAAATACCGTCGTGTACACCGTGGCAAAATGCGTGGTGAAGCGAAAGGCGGCACACAAGTAACATTTGGTGAATTTGGTTTACAATCATTAGAAGCTAGCTGGATCACTAACCGTCAAATCGAAGCTGCACGTATTGCTATGACTCGTTATACAAAACGTGGCGGTAAAGTTTGGATTAAAATCTTCCCACACAAACCATACACTAAAAAGCCTCTTGAAGTACGTATGGGTTCAGGGAAAGGTGCTCCTGAAGGTTGGGTAGCCGTAGTAAAACCAGGTAGAATTATGTTTGAAATCGGTGGCGTTTCTGAAGAAATCGCTCGTGAAGCACTTCGTTTAGCAGCTCATAAATTGCCTGTTAAATGTAAGATTGTTAAACGTGAAGAAATTGGTGGTGAATCTAATGAAAGCTAATGAAATCCGTGAACTTACAACTGTAGAAATCGAAGTAAAAGTAAAATCACTGAAAGAAGAGCTTTTCAACCTTCGCTTCCAATTGGCGACTGGTCAATTAGAAAACACAGCTCGCATTCGTGAAGTACGCAAAGCGATTGCGCGAATGAAAACTGTGATTCGCGAAAGAGAAATCAGTGCAAATAACTGATAAAGAGGAGGTTTGCAAGCATGACTGAGCGTAACCAACGCAAAGTTTACACAGGCCGCGTAGTTTCAGACAAAATGGACAAAACAGTCACTGTTATGGTTGAAACTTACAAAAAGCATTCGCTTTATGGTAAACGTGTAAAGTACTCTAAAAAGTTCAAAGCGCATGATGAAAACAACGTAGCTAAAGTTGGAGATATCGTACGCATTATGGAAACTCGTCCGCTATCAGCTACTAAACGCTTCCGTTTAGTCGAAGTTGTAGAAAAAGCGGTTATTATCTAATAAAATTCGGAACAACATAGTCCGAAGGGAGGTAACCTAAGTGATTCAACAAGAAAGTCGTTTGAAAGTTGCCGACAACTCAGGTGCGAAAGAAGTTCTAACTATTAAAGTACTAGGTGGTTCTGGACGTAAAACTGCTAACATCGGTGATGTTATTGTTTGTACAGTCAAGAAAGCAACACCAGGTGGCGTTGTCAAGAAGGGCGAAGTAGTTAAAGCTGTTATCGTTCGTACTAAAAGCGGTGTTCGTCGTAAAGACGGTACTTACATCAAATTTGATGAAAACGCATGTGTAATCATTAAAGATGATAAATCACCACGCGGAACACGTATTTTCGGACCAGTTGCACGTGAATTACGTGACAACAGCTTTATGAAAATTGTTTCATTAGCTCCGGAAGTTCTTTAATTACATGAAAGTGCCAATCAAGGAGGTGCGACAGAATGCATGTTAAAAAAGGCGACAAAGTAATGGTTATTACAGGTAAAGATAAAGGCAAAACAGGTGTAATCCTAGCTGCTTTCCCTAAAAAAGATCGCGTGTTAGTTGAAGGTGTAAACATCGTTAAAAAACACGTAAAACCTAACCAACTTAATCCACAAGGTGGAATTGTCAGCCAAGAGGCAGCAATTCACGTTTCGAACGTAATGCTAATCGATCCTAAATCTGGCGAGCCGACTCGCGTAGGTTATAAAGAAGAAGATGGCAAAAAAGTTCGTGTAGCAAAAAAATCAGGTGCAGTAATCGATAAATAAGTTTAAAAGAGAAGGGAGGTACTAACATGAACCGCCTAAAAGAAAAATATGTAAATGAAGTTTCTTCAGCTCTTATGAGCAAATTCGAATACACTTCAACTATGCAAGTACCAAAAGTTGAAAAAATCGTTATCAACATGGGTGTTGGTGATGCAGTTCAAAACTCTAAAGTTCTTGATACAGCTGTAGAGGAATTACAATTAATCACTGGTCAAAAACCAGTTATTACTAAAGCTAAAAAATCTATCGCTGGCTTCCGTCTTCGTGAAGGTATGCCAATCGGCGCAAAAGTTACATTACGTGGTGAACGTATGTATGACTTCTTGGACAAATTAATTTCTATTTCTCTTCCACGTGTACGTGACTTCCGTGGTGTTTCTAAAAAAGCATTCGATGGTCGCGGTAACTATACTCTAGGTGTAAAAGAACAATTAATTTTCCCTGAAATCGACTATGATAAAGTTTCAAAAGTACGCGGTATGGATATCGTTATCGTTACTACTGCGAACTCTGATGAAGAAGCTCGCGAGTTGTTAACACAATTCGGTATGCCATTCCAAAAATAATATAGGGAGGCGAGAACGTGGCTAAAAAATCAATGATCATTAAACAACAACGTGGTTCAAAGTTTAAAGTGCAAGAATATACACGCTGTGAACGCTGTGGTCGTCCACACTCTGTATACCGCAAATTCAAACTTTGCCGTATTTGTTTCCGTGAACTTGCTTATAAGGGACAAATTCCTGGCGTCAAAAAAGCCAGCTGGTAATCCCCTAATTTGGGAAGGAGGTAAATTGTAATGACTATGACAGATCCAATTGCAGATATGCTTACACGCATTCGTAATGCTAACATGGTCCGTCACGAAAAATTAGAGCTTCCAGGTTCTAATATCAAAAAAGAAATCGCTGAAATTCTTAAGCGTGAAGGTTTCATTCGTGACGTTGAATATGTTGAAGATGACAAACAAGGTATTATCCGTATCTTCTTAAAATACGGTCAAAATAACGAACGCGTTATTACAGGTTTAAAACGTATTTCTAAACCAGGTTTACGTGTTTACGCTAAAACTAATGAAGTACCAAAAGTGTTGAACGGATTAGGTATCGCTTTAGTTTCAACTTCACAAGGTTTATTAACAGACAAAGAAGCTCGCGCTAAAAAAGTTGGCGGCGAAGTTCTAGCATACGTTTGGTAATTAGCAACAAAAGAATGGAGGTGCAACATTAAATGTCTCGTATAGGTAAAAAGCCAATCGAGGTACCTGCAGGTGTTACTGTATCAGTAAGTGCTGATAACGTAGCAACTGTAAAAGGACCAAAAGGCGAATTAGTTCGTGCTTTTAACAAAGATATTAAAATCGAACAAGAAGGTAATGTGATTACTTTAACACGTCCTTCTGAATCTAAAGAACACCGTACAAACCACGGTACAACTCGTGCTTTGCTTGCTAACATGGTAACAGGTGTATCTGAAGGATTTGCTAAATCTCTAGAATTAGTTGGGGTTGGTTATCGTGCTCAAATGCAAGGTAAAAAACTTGTATTGAACGTTGGTTACTCTCACCCAGTTGAATTCACACCAGAAGATGGTTTAGTAGTCGAAGTACCTTCTAACACTAAGGTTATTGTTAAAGGTATTTCAAAAGAAAAAGTTGGAGCTCTTGCTTCAAACATCCGTGACGTACGTCCACCAGAACCTTATAAAGGTAAAGGGATCCGTTACGAAGGCGAATTCGTTCGTCGTAAAGAAGGTAAAACAGGTAAATAATGCTGCCTAAGCATTAGAAAGGAGTGACCCTTTGTGATTACGAAACAAGATAAAAATCAAGTTCGTAAAAAACGTCATGCTCGCGTACGTGCTAAAATTTCAGGTACTACACAACGTCCACGTTTAAATGTATACCGTTCAAATCAACACATTTACGCTCAAATTATTGACGATACTCAAGGCGTAACACTTGCTTCAGCTTCAACTATGGATAAAGGTTTTGAAGGCACTGCAAGCAATGTGGAAGCTGCTACAAAAATTGGTGAAACAATCGCTAAACTTGCTGCGGAAAAAAATATTAAAGCTGTTGTATTTGACCGCGGTGGTTACTTATATCATGGACGCGTAAAAGCTTTAGCTGAAGCTGCTCGCGAAAACGGTTTAGAATTTTAATAAGAAGGAGGTACACTTATCATGGGTCTTAATTTTGACGCAAACAATCTAGAACTTGAAGAACGCGTTGTTACTATCAACCGCGTTGCTAAAGTTGTAAAAGGTGGACGTCGTTTCCGCTTCACTGCATTAGTTGTAGTCGGAGATCGTAATGGCCATGTAGGTTTTGGTACAGGTAAAGCTCAAGAAGTACCTGATGCTATTCGCAAAGCTGTAGAAGATGCGAAGAAAAACCTTATCGAAGTTCCACGTGTTGGTGGTACTACACCTCACTTAGTAATTGGAAGCTTTGGTGCAGGAAATATCTTGATCAAACCTGCTGCTCCTGGTACAGGTGTTATCGCTGGTGGTCCAGTACGTGCCGTACTTGAACTTGCTGGTATTTCTGATATTCTTTCAAAATCTTTAGGTTCAAACACACCAATCAACATGGTGCGTGCAACTATTAAAGGTTTATCTGAATTAAAACAAGCTGAAGAAGTTGCAAAACTTCGTGGTAAATCAGTAGAAGAATTACTAGGTTAAGGGAGGGAAATAACATGTCAAATAAACTAGAAATTACCCTCACTAAAAGTATTATTGGTGCTAAACCAGCACAACGTAAAACTATTGAAGCATTAGGTTTACGTAAAATGCATCAAACTGTTGAACATGCTGACAACGTAGCTATTCGCGGTGCGATCACTAAAGTTGCTCATTTAGTAACAGTAACAGAAAAATAATTTTAAATTTAATAACAAGGAGGTGCCATCTAATGAAACTTCATGAGTTAGAACCAGCTACTGGTTCACGTAAAGAACGTAACCGTGTTGGCCGTGGTATTGCGACTGGTAACGGTAAAACTTCTGGTAGAGGTCATAAAGGTCAAAATTCACGTTCAGGCGGCGGCGTTCGCCCTGGATTTGAAGGTGGTCAAAACCCACTTTTCCGTCGTTTACCAAAACGTGGCTTCACTAACATTAACCGCAAAGAATACGCTATCGTAAATCTTGATGTGTTAAATCGTTTTGAAGAAGGCACAGAAGTTACACCAGCTTTACTTGTTGAAACTGGCGTTGTGGGTAAAGAAAAAGCAGGTATCAAAGTTCTGGGTAACGGTTCTCTTGATAAAAAGCTTTCTGTAAAAGCTCATAAATTCTCTGCGTCTGCAAAAGCAGCAATTGAAAATGCCGGCGGAAACATTGAGGTGATTTAATGTTTCGAACAATCTCTAACTTTATGCGCGTGAGAGATATTAGAAATAAAATCATTTTCACCCTTTTGATGTTGGTAGTTTTCCGTTTAGGATCATTCGTTCCAGTACCAAATGTAGATGCTGAAGTATTACAACAGACTGATCAATATAGCTTGGTTGGTTTCTTGAATACTTTTGGCGGTGGAGCTCTTAAGAACTTCTCTATTTTTGCGATGGGAATTATGCCTTACATTACGGCATCAATTATTGTTCAACTGTTACAAATGGATGTTGTGAAGAAGTTCACTGAGTGGTCAAAACAAGGTGAAGTTGGGCGACGTAAAATTTCCCAATTTACACGTTACTTTGCAATTGTCCTTGCTTTTATTCAATCAATCGCTATGTCTTACGGTTTTAACCGTATGTACGGCGGTTCATTGATTAAAGAAGAAGGAGTATTGACTTACTTAACAATTGCAATCGTGTTAACTGCTGGTACAGCATTTTTATTATGGCTAGGCGAACAGATTACAGAAAAAGGTGTTGGAAATGGTATTTCCATAATTATCTTCGCTGGGATCGTTGCTGCATTACCAAATACAGTGAACCAAATTTATGCTCAACAGTTTGAAAATGCTGGTGACCAATTATTCATCAACATTATCATGCTTGTCGTAATTGCATTAGCGGCTATAGCAATTGTAGTTGGCGTTATTTACGTTCAACAAGCGAATCGTAAAATTCCAATTCAATATGCAAAAGGCTCTGGAGCACAACGTGGAGCACAACAATCTCATCTTCCATTGAAAGTTAACTCTGCCGGGGTTATTCCAGTAATCTTTGCTGTTGCATTTCTTGTAACACCAAGAACGATTGCTACTTTCTTTGAAGATAATAAAGTAACACGATTTATTGAAAAAACGTTTGATTATGGTCAACCAATTGGGATGATCTTATACGTAGCGTTAATTATAGCGTTTGCGTATTTCTATGCGTTTGTTCAAGTAAATCCAGAAAAAGTTGCAGATAATCTGAAAAAACAAGGTGCATATATTCCAGGTATTCGTCCTGGTAAAAACACTCAAGATTATTTAACAACTGTTTTATATCGCTTAACATTTGTAGGGTCAATTTTCTTGTCAGTAGTGGCAGTTCTTCCAATTTTGTTTATCAATATTGCAAATCTTCCATCATCTGCACAAATTGGCGGTACTAGTTTGCTAATCGTAGTTAGCGTTGCGTTAGAAACGATGAAACAATTAGAATCACAACTTGTAAAACGACACTATAAAGGTTTCATGAAGTAAAAGTTGGTTTTTTGGAACGGTATTCGTTCCTAAAAACCTTCATACTAATATTGGGGGCACTCCGTATGAATATCGTTTTAATGGGTTTGCCTGGTGCTGGTAAAGGTACTCAAGCAGACAAAATTGTTGAGAAGTACGATATCCCTCATATTTCTACAGGCGATATGTTCCGTGCAGCTATGAAAAACGGTACGGAATTAGGGCTTGAAGCTAAATCGTATATCGATAAAGGTGCTTTGGTACCTGATGAAGTAACGATTGGCATCGTTCGTGAACGTTTAAGCCAACCTGATTGTGATCAAGGATTCTTACTAGATGGCTTCCCACGTACTACTACTCAAGCTGAAGAATTGGATGGTATTCTATCTGGTCTTGGCAAAAAAGTAGAACACGTTGTGAATATCGAAGTAGAACAAGAAGAATTGATTAAACGTTTAACAGGTCGTCGTATCTGTAAAGTATGTGGCTCTTCTTATCATTTAGTTTTCAATCCTCCAAAAGAGGAAGCGAAATGTGATAAAGATGGAGGAGAACTTTATCAAAGAGCAGACGATAATCCGGAAACGGTCACTAACCGTCTGGAAGTAAATATCAAGCAATCTCAACCATTACTTGATTTTTACAATAAGAAAAATGTTTTAACTAACATTAATGGTCAGCAAGATATCAATGATGTATTTGCTGATGTTGATGCTCTATTAAAAGGCAACCGCAACTAATACCCGATCAAGGGCGCAGATTTCTGCAACCGCGGGAGTATGTGGTAGCGCATAGCGGAAAGTTATTTTCGAGAGCTGCAAAAGCATATTGTACCCGGTCTATACACTGATGAATAATTTGTATCTTTTGTAGGATACCATTTATCTTTGATGCAATCTCTATTCTGAAAGGGTATAATGGGTTTCGTGGAAAAGTATCTGTGTAAACGGGTATGCAGGATCTCATCTAGGATAGCCGGGGAGCGTGTGAGATACAGGTATAACCTGGCACATAAATCTTGGTTCGAGAAGCGAAGCCTGATGAGCGTCTTTCGAACATCTCTCATACAATCCAAACATATGTTGAGGCATGTAACTTACTCTTGCAGCAAATTCCGAAAGAATTTGACGAAAAGAACCTGAATTGCATATAGAAGGGAGACAGGGTCGATGGCGAAAGACGATGTAATTGAAATCGAAGGCACAGTTGTTGAAACTTTGCCAAACGCGATGTTTAAGGTAGAATTAGAAAATGGTCATACAGTTCTTGCTCACGTATCGGGCAAAATTCGTATGCACTTTATTCGCATCTTACCTGGAGATAAAGTAACAATTGAGTTATCTCCATATGACTTAACTCGCGGTCGTATCACATACCGTTTTAAATAATCTTTTGCACTCCGGACCACTAAGGAGGTTAGGTTAGATGAAAGTGAGACCATCTGTGAAACCGATCTGCGAAAAATGTAAAGTTATTCGCCGACGCGGTAAAGTAATGGTAATCTGTGAAAATCCTAAACACAAACAAAAACAAGGATAATTCCCAAGGAGGTGCACATCGTACATGGCACGTATTGCTGGTGTTGACATTCCACGCGAAAAACGCGTTGTAATTTCATTAACATACATTTTCGGTATCGGTAACACTACAGCTAAGAAAGTTCTTGCTGACGCTGGTGTTTCAGAAGATACTCGAGTTCGTGACTTAACTGAAGACGAACTAAACAAAATCCGTGAACAATTAGATAAATACAAAGTTGAAGGTGACTTACGTCGCGAAACTTCACTTAACATCAAACGTCTAATGGAAATCGGTTCATTCCGCGGTATTCGTCACCGTCGTGGCTTACCAGTTCGTGGACAAAATTCTAAAAACAATGCGCGTACGCGTAAAGGTCCTCGTAAAACTGTAGCTAACAAGAAAAAATAATAGGTAAAGGAGGTTTCTTCTTAACATGGCACGTAAACAACAAACTCGTAAACGTCGTGTGAAAAAAAATATCGAAGCTGGTATTGCACACATCCGTTCTACATTTAATAATACAATTGTAACCATCACTGACATGCAAGGTAATGCTGTTTCATGGTCTTCAGCTGGTGCGCTAGGTTTCAGAGGTTCACGTAAATCTACACCATTCGCTGCACAAATGGCTGCTGAAACTGCTGCTAAAGCATCTCTAGAACATGGTTTAAAAACTTTAGAAGTAACTGTTAAAGGTCCTGGTGCAGGTCGTGAAGCTGCTATCCGTGCACTTCAAGCTGCAGGTTTAGAAGTTACAGCTATCAAAGATGTAACTCCAGTTCCTCATAATGGTTGCCGCCCACCAAAACGTCGTCGTGTATAATAGTTGCAACTCTCTTATGTATTGAGTACACTTTTTATACACAAACAGAATAACAATCTTAATGATTGATTGACATTCGATTTTATGATGGAATTAATACCATATATTCGATGTTTTGAAGGAGGGTAAATTGAATGATCGAAATTGAAAAACCAAAGATTGAAACCGTTGAGATCAGTGATGATTTAAAATACGGCAAGTTTGTTGTAGAACCACTTGAACGTGGGTATGGCACTACTTTGGGTAATTCACTACGTCGTATCCTTCTGTCTTCTTTACCAGGAGCTGCTGTAACCTCAATCCAAATTGACGGCGTACTACACGAATTCTCTACTATTGAGGGCGTTGTAGAAGATGTTGCATCAATTATTTTGAACATTAAAAAGCTAGCTTTAAAAATCTATTCTGATGAAGAAAAAGTCATCGAAATTGATTTTAAAGGTGACGGGGTTGTAACTGCTGCGGATATTACGCATGACAGTGACGTAGAAGTATTAAACCCAGATCTATACATTGCAACTGTTGCTAAAAATGGTCATCTTCGTATGCGTATGTATGCGCAACGTGGACGTGGATACACTCCAGCTGATCAAAACAAACGTGAGGATCTTCCTATCGGCGTGATCCCGATCGACTCTATTTACACTCCAGTTTCACGCGTCAACTACACAGTTGAAGGTACTCGTGTTGGACAATCTTCTGATTACGATAAACTTTCACTAGATGTGTGGACAGATGGCAGCATCGGTCCTAAAGAGGCGATTTCGCTCGGAGCTAAGATTTTAACCGAGCACTTAAATATCTTCGTTGGTTTAACTGATGAGGCAAAAACTGCTGAAATCATGGTTGAAAAAGAAGAAGATCAAAAAGAAAAAGTTCTAGAGATGACTATCGAAGAACTAGATCTTTCTGTTCGTTCTTACAACTGCCTAAAACGTGCAGGCATCAATACTGTTCTTGAACTTGCTAACAAGTCTGAAGACGATATGATGAAAGTACGTAACTTAGGACGTAAATCATTAGAAGAAGTAAAAGCGAAGTTAGAAGAGCTTGGTTTAGGGTTACGAGAAGAAGACTAAGCGATTTTAAAATATGTATGATCAGTAATTGAACGAAGGAGGGAAACATCCATGGGTTACAGAAAACTTGGACGTACAAGTTCTCAACGTAAAGCGATGTTACGTGATTTAGCAACAGACTTAATCATTAACGAACGCATTGAAACAACAGAAACTCGTGCGAAAGAATTACGCTCAGTAGTTGAAAAAATGATTACTCTAGGTAAACGCGGTGACTTACACGCTCGTCGTAAAGCTGCAGCATTTATCCGTCGTGAAGTAGCAACTTCAACTGATGCTGAAGGTAATGAATCAACAGTTTTTGCACTTCAAAAATTGTTTGATGATGTAGCACCACGCTACGCTGACCGTCAAGGCGGTTATACTCGCATTATGAAAATGGGACCTCGCCGTGGTGACGGTGCGCCTGTAGTTGTAATTGAATTAGTTTAATTATAACGATGCGGGGGAGGGTGTACTTGTTCACAACAATTTGAACTTACACCCTCTTTTTTTCAAAAAATGAAGATTTATACGACAAATTTAAAAGCTGAGCGTTATGATGAGCGGACATTGTGCTGTCTCGTTTAGCTCTACGCACCCCATTCACGTTTAAGGTCTGAGCAACCTTTGAACGGGAGATATCCACTTATGCGCATTTCTCTGAATGGGGTGCGCGCTTTTTTATTTCATTTTGATAGTAATTCTTAGATTCGACTTTTGCCATAACGGGCAAAGTCGTATTTTTTTAATAAAAACTAATTCCAGCTAGTAATCATACATAAAACAGTGTAAGTTATAGAAGAGCAGAGCTTAGTATAGTCTAGTGAGAGGAGTTTAAACACATGCATGAAATCTTATCACTGAATAATGTGACATTCACATATGCACCTGATGAGCCCGCAGTAAAAAATGCAGTGGAAGATGTTTCTTTTAAGGTTGAAGAGGGCGAATGGATTGCAATTGTAGGTCATAACGGTTCAGGTAAATCAACCATTGCCCGCCTAATTAATGGTTTGCTTTTTCCTCAAAAGGGGAATGTGCAAGTTATGGGGCAAACATTAAACGAAGAAAATTTATGGGAAGCTCGTTCTCAAATCGGAATGGTTTTCCAAAATCCAGATAACCAATTTGTGGGGGCTACCGTACAAGATGATGTAGCCTTCGCTTTAGAAAATAATGGTATTCCATATGAGGAAATGTTCAAGCGTGTACATGATGCCTTACAGCAAGTAAAAATGCAAGGCTATTTAAATCATGAGCCTCAACATTTATCAGGTGGGCAAAAACAACGTGTTGCTATAGCAGGAGCACTTGCGCTACAACCACGCTTACTTATTTTAGATGAAGCAACATCCATGCTCGATCCTCAAGGGCGTCAAGAGGTACTCTCGATTGTAAGAGCCCTACGTGAAGAAACAGGGTTAACCGTTTTATCAATTACCCATGATTTAGAAGAAGCAATCATGGCTGATCGTTTATTGTTTATGAATGGTGGAAAAAAGTTTGCTGAAGGAACTCCATCTGAAATTTTTGCATTAGGCGATCGATTAGTTGAACTTGGATTGGATTTGCCATTTGCGATGAAACTTACAAAGCTTTTACAAGCAGAAGGTGTACAACTTCTAGGTGAATACATGACAGAAGAACAGTTGGTGAATGATCTATGGACATCGAACTTCAAAAAGTAAGCTTTGCATATGCACCTGGAACGCCTTTTGAAAAAAGAGCGTTATTTGATGTAGAATTAGCTATTCCTTCAGGTAGTTATCAAGCCATCATCGGACATACTGGTTCAGGTAAATCAACAGTCTTGCAACATTTAAATGCATTATTAAAGCCTACAGAAGGAGCCATACGTATTGGCAATAAAACCATTACTGCAGGTAAAAAAGAAAAGGATTTACGTTTAGTACGTCAAAAAGTGGGTATTGTTTTTCAATTTCCTGAACATCAATTGTTTGAAGAAACGGTAATAAAAGATATCATCTTCGGGCCCATGAATTTTGGTGTTTCAGAGGAGGAGTCCATTGAACGTGCACATACATTAACGAAGTTAGTAGGACTTCCTGAAACAGTACTTGAGAAATCCCCTTTTGACTTATCAGGTGGGCAAATGCGTCGGGTAGCTATTGCTGGTGTATTAGCAATGGAACCTGAAGTGATTGTTTTAGATGAACCAACAGCTGGGCTGGATCCTAGAGGCCGTAAAGAAATTATGGATTTATTTTATCAATTACACAAAGAACGTAATCTAACGACAATTCTGGTAACACATAGCATGGAGGATGCAGCACGGTATGCTGATCACATAGCAATTATGCATGAAGGACGTTGTGTACTAACAGGCACACCACAAGAAATTTTTAGTGATGCTGATAAATTAGCGAGCTATCGTTTGGAAGTGCCTCATATTGTTCATTTTCAAAATCAACTTGAATTGAAAATTGGTCGTAAGCTTCCAAGGCTTTGTTTAACAGAAGAAGAGTTGGCAAAGGTGATTGCGCAAGTGTTACGTGAGGAGCGTGATCACCAATGATGGATAAAATGATTTTCGGCCGTTTCATACCAGGGGATTCATTTGTTCATAGATTGGATCCACGTTCTAAGCTGGTATTTGTATTTGCGTTTATCATTGTTGTGTTTTTGGCTAATAATACGCCTTCATACATTGCTCTATTAGTATTCACATTACTAATAATATTGATGTCACGCATTAAAATGTACTTTTTGATCAATGGTTTAAAGCCTGTTTTAATATTGATGGTATTTACTTTTTTATTGCATATATTCTTTACAAAAGAAGGACCATTAATATTTGAGTGGAAGTTTATCCATATTCACGAAGAAGGGCTTAGACAAGGGATCTATATTTCCATTCGTTTTTTAGTATTGGTGTTTGTGACATCCATCTTAACATTAACAACTTCTCCTATTTCTATTACGGATGGGATGGAAGTGTTGTTAAATCCGCTGAAAAAGTTAAAACTACCTGTACATGAATTAGCGTTAATGATGTCCATTTCATTACGCTTTATCCCAACATTAATGGATGAAACAGACAAGATTATGAAGGCACAAATGGCAAGAGGTTCTGATATTACAACAGGCACAATTAAAGAGCGAATAAAAGCAGTTGTTCCATTATTAGTTCCGTTATTTGTAAGTGCTTTTAAACGAGCAGAAGATTTAGCAATAGCTATGGAAGTTCGTGGGTATCGCGGTGGAGAAGGAAGAACTCGTTATCGTCAATTAAAATGGAGTATAGGAGATACGATAGCTCTTCTTTCCATTGTGGTGATGACAATTGTATTAGTATATTTGCGTAGTTAATAGAAATAGGAGATTGCATAACGATGAAAAGAAGAATGAAAGCCACCATCGCATATGATGGTACCAATTTTTCGGGATACCAAGTACAGCCTAAACAAAGAACTGTACAACAGGAAATTGAAAAGGTACTTACCAAAATGCATAAAGGTGAGATTGTCCATGTGACAGCAAGTGGTCGAACAGATGCCAGGGTCCATGCAACAGGACAGGTTATCCACTTTGACACAACATTGTCTATTCCTCTTGATCGTTATGCACGAGCATTAAACGTTCAATTGCCACGAGATATTCGTGTTGTGAATATTGAGGAAGTATCTGATGATTTCCATTCTCGTTATAGTGTCCATGGCAAGCGGTATCGCTATATTTGGTCATGTGAAGAGATTCAGAGCCCTTTTAGACGTTTTTATGCGACACCCACCAATGGGGTGAAGCCAGATGTTAAGGCAATGGAGGAAGCAGCACAGTACATTCTGGGAACTCATGATTTTTCATGCTTTTGCGCAGCAAATACAAGTGTGCAAGATAAAGTTCGTACAGTCTCTTTTTTAGCATTCGAGTGGCACGGAGAAGAACTGAATATGGTGATTGAAGGAAATGGCTTTTTATATAATATGGTGCGTATCATTGCAGGAACACTTTGGGAAGTAGGGATTGCTAAACGTCAGCCATGCGAGTTGGCTGAAATCATTGCATCTTTAGACAGAGGAAATGCAGGTAAAACTGCATTACCACAAGGTTTATACCTTGAAAATGTGCACTATGAAGATTGAAGCAACATTTCCAGGTGTTTTTCTCGAAATGCTTGACTTACATTGCTATATGTTGTAAGATGACATATGGTATTTTCATTACCCCACAAGATAAGCCCCGAATCTTAGCTTTTGAGGATAAAGAAAACAATTGGAACAGAGTAATAGAAACAATTTGATAATTGTAGGAGGATACTAAAATGCGTACAACATTCATGGCTAAAGGTCACGAAGTAGAACGTAAATGGTTAGTTGTAGACGCTGAAGGCCAAACTCTTGGTCGCTTAGCTTCTGAAGTAGCTGCTATTTTACGTGGTAAACATAAAGCAATCTATACACCAAACGTTGACACAGGTGATAACGTAATCATCATCAACGCAGAAAAAATTGAGTTAACAGGTAACAAATTAAAAGGTAAAATTTACTACCGCCATACTCAATTTGCTGGCGGTTTAAAAACTCGCACAGCTGGCGAAATGAAAGAAAAATATCCAACTAAAATGTTGGAATTAGCAATTAAAGGCATGCTTCCTAAAAACTCTTTAGGTCGTCAAATGTTCAACAAACTACATGTTTACACTGGTTCTGAACACCCACATGCTGCACAAAAACCTGAAGCTTACGAGCTTCGCGGATAATAATTAGAGGAGGATACAACCTTGGCACAAGTTCAATATATCGGCACTGGTCGTCGTAAAAGCTCAACTGCCCGCGTACGTTTAGTACCAGGCGAAGGCAAAATCGTTATCAACAACCGCGACGTTGAAAACTACGTCCCATTCGCATCTTTACGCGAAGTTATTAAACAACCATTAGTAGCAACTGAAACTCTAGGTAGCTACGATATTTACGTAAACGTAAACGGTGGTGGTTTCACAGGTCAAGCAGGCGCAATTCGTCATGGTATCGCTCGTGCGTTACTAACAGTTGACCCTGATTTCCGTCCAGCACTTAAATCAGCAGGTCTACTTACTCGTGACCCTCGTATGAAAGAACGTAAAAAATACGGTCTTAAAGGTGCTCGTCGTGCACCACAATTCTCAAAACGTTAATATCAGCGTTATATCAACGTTTTCAAGCCCTTTCTCGGATTTACCGAGAAAGGGTTTTTTTACGTTTAAATTTAGATTGAATACCCTTTGAATACCTTTTAGAAATCCATAAAGTCCTCAAACATGTTTGCAACGTTGTCTTTCGCTGTTAGAGTGACATGAGTCCGAGATGTTCATAGAAATATAACTATGTTCCAATCTAACTTGACCATTTTTAATGCTTATATCAGCTCCTAAAAGCAGAGAGGGATGTGTATTCGAAATCTAAGTAACGATTAACAAATAAAAAAGCAGTACCTACACTTTTATAGTGGAGGTACTGCTATATTAAATGGTAGGAGCTTTATTAATTAAAATACACTTGCCAATATAAGAGCTTTTTCAAGGACATCTGAAATAATTTCTTCTGTTTTAGCTGAAAATTGGTTAGGACCCTCAATCACTACTTTCGCTCTTTCCTTTACACCGAAAAAATTCATCATACTTGTTACATATCTAACAGCCATTCCTTTTTAAGCTGTTGGTCCTTTAAAATATACACCTCTGCTTGCAGATTTTTATCGAAAAAATAAAAGTGACCGTTTTTTTACGGTCACTTTTATTATTTTTCTATCTATATATCTCTTTATTGTTCTTTTCAAACTTGTTGATACGATGGTAAATGCGGAATAGTAATTGTACTAGAGGTTCCAATTTGTTTGAAAAATAAATGACTAGACTACTTGTTGCAAATGAAAGTACTATACTTCCTATCACGTCAAATGGGTAATGAACGCCAACATAAACACGTGAAAGTCCAACCATTGTAGCCCACAGTAAAATAATATATTTCCCACGAGTATTCCGTAAAAGCAATGTCCATGCAATAGCAAATACTAATATTGCATGATCACTTACGAAAGAAGAATCTGCAGCATGCGGTACTAATTTGTGTACATGGTGTGCTACAAATGGACGTGGGTGATAATAGACCATATGAATAATTACATTAATGAATAATGCAATGGCTGAAGAAAAAACAGCATATAATGCTGTATATCTTATTTCGATACCTTTTTGTTTATTTCCTATAAACCAAAGGTAAAATAACAAAAGGACTACCACATAAGGGACACTATTCGAAAGAAATACCATAAAATGATCCAATAAGCTTGAGTGTCCGGCTAGTCCGTTAATTTGTTGAAATAGCTCGTAATTCATTATTTTAATTCCTCCACAAAATAAATTCTATATTAATTGACGAATTAACATAATTTAAGTTCGCTATTTCAGGATACTATAGAAAAAGAGATTATGAATAAAAATAGAATGAAAAAATTATTAAAAATCTATTAAGAAGTAAATGTAATAATATATGAATGCTACATACTGGATAGGGGGTATTTTGTTCAAAAGCGTTTTATTCTTTTAGCCACTTAATGTGATATATAATATCCAAAAATTAATTATTAAGGATATATATTTAAAATCTAAATAATGTATACTTATTATGGTGCATGTAAGATTTTGGATTCTCGTTTCTATAAACGGATAAATGGTAGCAAATACTAACTATACATAATTTAATTCTCTTAAAAAATTTCTGAGGTGTAACTTTATGAGTGTAAAATTTAAAAGCTTTTTTTCGTTTGGCGTTATTTTCTTACTAATTCTTTTTTTGGGGATATTTCAACAGATAAACTCTAACACACAAAAGAATAATGCAAAGCAAATTAAGGAAAAGGCATTACAATCTGCCTTATTAGCAGATCATTTAAAACTATCAGTAGTTGAGGTTCAACAATATTTATCAGATATTAGTGCTACTAGGGCGCAAGATGGATTGGATGACGGGTTTGAAAAAGCAGAGGAACAAAGTCAAATTTTTTATAAAAATTTAAATAAATTAAAACAGCTTGATCCCGAAAAATCAAAAGAACTTGAGGCCATCAAATTATCCTTTGATTCTTACTATTTGAATGGTAAACAAATGGCCCAGCGATATATACAGGGTGGACCAAAAAAAGGGAACAAAGCGATGGCGAATTTTGACCAAACTGCCTTAGATATTAACAACAAAGTTGATCAGTTTCAAAATGAAAAAGTATCAGAGATTAATCAATCATTAGAGGATATAGAAAATTTAATAGATAAGAATGAATTGAATTTTGATATTATTGGGATTATTGTTTTTCTGGTAGGTATAATAATTGCTACATTATTAAGTAGAGCTATTCATAAACCATTACATAAATTAATGGAATCAAGCGAAAGGATTGCTCAAGGAGATTTAAGCCATTCAGTTGTACTAAAATCTCGCGACGAATTTAGTAAGTTATCGCAATCCTTCGAACAAATGAGATTGAATCTAAGCCAGCTTATTCATCAGATAAACCAAACATCTGAACAAATCACTTCTTCTTCTGAGGAACTAACTGCAAGTGCAGAGGAAACGGGAAAAGCAACCGAACAAATTACAAATGCTATGCAAGAAGTAGCAGATGAAACAGAAAAACAAGTTGTTGTTTCAATAAGTTCATCCGATTCTGTTTCTGAAGTGGCTACGGGTATGAGTCAATCTGCTACTGCCATTCAAGCGGTAACGGATTTAAGTAATCATGCAAAAGATTATGCGGGGAATGGTAATGCTACTGTACAAAAGGCATTAGTCCAAATGGAAAAAATCCGAAGTAAAGTTGATAGTTCATCTGATATTATAAATAGACTTGGAAAGAAATCAAAAGAAATTGGACAAATCACTACTTTGATTACAGATATATCTAATCAAACAAATTTATTAGCATTAAATGCTTCTATTGAATCAGCTAGAGCTGGTGAACATGGTAAGGGTTTTGCTGTAGTAGCAGAGGAAGTAAAAAAATTAGCTGAACAATCTAGTCGATCAGCTAGCAAGATTTATGAACTAATTGAACAGATTCAGACGGAATCTGATAATGCCATCCATTCGATGAATGAGGGAACGGCAGCAGTGAAAGATGGTATGACAATGACTTCTGAAGCTGGAACTGCTTTTAAAGGTATTTCTACTATTATTGAAAAAATATTTGAACAAATACAAGACGTATCAGCTGTCATTGAGCAAGTAAATGCTAGCGCGGATAATATGGAAGAAGTGATGAATGAGATACATCGAGGTTCAGAGGAGTCTGCTTCAAATGCGAAGAATGTTGCTCAAGCAGCAGAAGAACAAAATGTTTCCATGCAAGAGATATTTACTTCAGCAGATGCCCTTAGTAATATGGCAATTGAATTACAAAAATCTGTAAATCAATTTAAGCTGTAAATATAACTTTCTATTAAATCGAATCTTTCAACGTCCTGCCAATGCAGGGCGTTTTTTTATCAAAATCTAAAAGTGTTTTAATACTGAATAATGTTCTTAAGTATTGAACAACTTTGAATCTAGGAAAGGACATATACTCCCTTACACAGGCATATGTTAGTGTAAAAAGGTGGTGTCTGTGCTTGAAGCGGTGGCTCATATGGAGTGTAGTATTAATAGCTTGTATATTCTTAGTTGTATATGAAACAAAAGCATCTAATCGTGGCTTCTTTGTTTCAGAAACTTTAGGTGGCGTTAAAATTGTCTTAGATGCTGGGCATGGTGGAATTGATGGTGGTGCGTCAACATCAGAACTTGTTGAAAAAAATATTACGCTAGCAATTACAAAAAAAGTGGAAAAGCTCTTAAAGGAAAAGGGAGCAAAAGTAGTGATGACGCGTACTAAAGACGATGATGTGATTGCTGAGCATCAACCAAATGCTGAATTTCAAACATTGAGAGAAAGAAAAAAAGAAGATATTTTTCTGAGAGAGAAATTGGTTAATGAAGCAAAACCAGATCTTTTCATCAGTATTCATGCAAATGCCATTCCAGAATCAAAGTGGCATGGCGCTCAAGTGTTTTATCATAAAGATGGCCATCCGGCCGGTGAGCTTTTAGCTAAAGCCATTCAAGAGTCTATTAAAGAACAGCTCAAGAATACCGATCGTGAAGCATTAGCAATTAAGCAAGTCTATTTACTCAAGAAGGTCAAAATGCCGTCAGTACTTGTAGAAACAGGTTTTCTAAGTAATCCACAAGAAGCAGAGTTACTTTCAACACCTGATTATCAACAAAAAATGGCTGAAGCAATCGTAGAGGGGATCGAGCGTTACTCAGATTCTATTGTAGAATGAGTAGCGCACAATACTTATTTGTAAGCGTTATGATATACTAAAGTCGAAATTATAATTAGAGGAGTGTCTA
Organism: Rummeliibacillus pycnus; assembly: GCF_044359855.1. Lineage (GTDB taxonomy): Bacteria > Bacillota > Bacilli > Bacillales_A > Planococcaceae > Rummeliibacillus > Rummeliibacillus pycnus_A. The sequence continues at coordinate 2,435,326 of NZ_CP132291.1, read as the reverse complement.
CAGTGATTAATGAACAACAAGTTCGAGAATTAGTTGGAGAATTAAAAGATCCTTTTCTACATAAAGCATTGTCTGAAACAGGCGGCATTGTTGAAGTTTCAATTAAAGAGGAAAAGGAACATGCCAGTGTAAAAATCGCTATTGCGAAAACAAATACACCGGAACAACTTTCTCTTCAAATGGAAATTGTTAATGTATTAAAGGGTGCTGGATGTAAAACTGTTGGTATTCGATTCTCAGAACTTTCATCCGAAGATATTGAAAAATTCCGTGGTACGGCAACTCGTGCAGAAGCACAAGATCTATTGTCTCCATTAAATAAAGTGAAATTTATATCTATTGCATCTGGTAAGGGTGGCGTAGGTAAATCTACCGTTTCGGTTAACTTAGCGGTTGCATTATCTCGCCTTGGTAAAAAAGTTGGTTTAATTGATGCAGATATCTATGGTTTTAGTGTTCCAGATATGATGGGTGTTCAAACAATGCCTGTTATTGAAGAAAATCGTATTATTCCAGTCGAACGTTTTGGTGTGAAAATGATTTCTATGGGATTCTTTGTAGAAAATAATGCACCAGTTGTATGGCGTGGACCAATGCTTGGGAAAGTGTTAGATCAATTCTTCCGCGATGTGGATTGGGGAGATCTTGATTACTTACTATTAGATTTACCTCCAGGTACAGGGGATGTAGCGCTTGATATTCATCAAATGCTACCTGAGTCTAACGAGATCGTTGTGACAACTCCACATCCAACGGCAGCATTCGTAGCAGCTCGTGCAGGCGCAATGGCGATCAAAACTGAACATACTATCTTAGGTGTTATTGAAAACATGTCATGGTTCCAATCTGATGTATCAGGAGAGCGCGAATATGTATTTGGTCAAGGTGGCGGTCCTAAATTAGCTGACGAACTACGCACAGACTTACTTGGACAGATTCCTTTAGGACAACCAGATTGGAATGAAGTTGACTTTGCTCCATCTGTATATGCGAAAAACCACTCCACTGGTCAAATTTATCTTGAAATTGCACAACGTGTGATTGATAAATTAAATAAAGAATAACAAAGAGGGATGTATCATAAGTGTAGACAGTCACTTATGATACATCCCTTTATAATTAGTTAAAGGTCGTGTAATAGCTTTGGAAAAGATCCGTTCCTATTTTCCTTGGCTTTTTCCTTTGTTTTCACCGCCGCCACCGCCACCGCCGCCTTTAGATGTTTCCCCTCCTGAAGGTTTTTCAGCTGCAGATTGAATAAGCTTCATCCATTTTTCTTGTTGCAGTGGGCTATTAATTACTTCTGTAATGACTTTTTCTAATTCCTTTTTAGAATTTGCGGATTTCATAATTTTTTCTAATTGCTTTTGCATATCGGGTTGTGAGAAGAACTGTTCTAAATCTTTTTGGAAAGAAGCATCTTTCATCAAATCTTTAGCCAAGTCTTTTTGTTCTTTTTTCATACCTTTTGCAAAGGTTTCGCGGAATTTAGGATCTTCAAATTCTTTTTTCCAAAAATCTTCTGCTTTTTTTGACATTAAAGTTTCCTGTACCGCTTTTTTGACATCATCATGCTCCAATACGAGTAAATCACGCATATCTGGATCCTCTAATAGCTTTCGGAATACTTTTTTCCCCTCTTCTGTTTGCAAAGCATCAAGAGTGGATTTCTTTATATCATCATAGGACTGATTTTGTTGAACGGGAGAGGAGCAACCAGATAGAATAACGAATAGAAGAGTAAAAATTACCGCCTTTTTGTACATATACTTCCCTCACTTTTGCATAAGTCGTTTCAATTATTGTTCACATTTGTCCGTGGAATATGTATGGAATGAGGGAAGAAATAGATTTTTTCGATATTGGTTGTTAGAATGAAACAAGAATCTGTAAAAAACGGAGGCCTTTAGTCGTGACGATACGAAATTGGTTTAAATTTGCTTTTAGAGCACTCATAATTGGTGGGGTTGTTACCGGATTAATGAGTATAATCGTTCGTTGGGGAGATTTTTATGCTCAACATTTTTCAAATGGTGAATGGGGAGAAGCATTTGGCGGACTCCTATGGTTTGTCTTCCTTGGTTTTACAATGAGTATGATTTGCCAAATGGGATACTTTGCCTACTTAACAGTGCATCAAATAGGTGTTAATATTTGCAGGTCATTAACTTTATGGAATTGGATACAAATATTATTAATAATTGTTGCTGTAATAGACGTTATTTTATTCCGCTTCAAACCATATGCGCACAGCGCTAATGATTGGCTTCTTTACATAGGTTTATTAGTTGTTTTAATCATAGCAGCAAGTTTAACAGCAATTAAAAAAGTGAAAATGACTGGCAAAAAGCATATTCTGATTTCTTCCTTGTTCTTTATGATTTTTGTTAGTGTTATTGAATGGCTCATCGCACTTTGGGTTCGATCATCTGGTGGTAATGAATACATCACGATATTATTATTCCCAATTATTGCGGTAAATGCATTCCAATTATTGGAGCTACCAAAATATAATGCAAAATCTGCCGAGGATATAAAAAAACGAGAAGAACGTCGTAAAGCGCGTAGTGAACAAGAGGACCAAAATACTAAAGTGAAAAAGACGCAAGAAGAAAACCAAAATAATAAAAAGACAAAACGTAAATAATGAAAGGAGCAGCTTCATTGGTGTAGAATCAAAACACTTATGAAACGGCTCCTTTTTCACTATCCAAAAATTAATATATATCCTTTACTTCTCTGTTTACCCTTGAATGGAGGAGTCCAAAGGTAGACTTTGAACACCTCCATTATTTTGGGGATTTTTTCGTTTTAATAGAGTATCCAAAAATCGTTTCCTCTATAGGTTGAAAGGAGTTCCTTTCTATAAGTTGGTCAATTTGTTTTAGTTGTAACCGTTCTTCCTGGTGGTATGGAATAGCCACAATATCACCTTTTGAGAGCTTCAATTCACTCTTGCTCGTTTGAATTTTAGATGCCGCTAGCATGTTAATCTGTTCCTTCCATAAAACTCTTGTAACTTCTGGGAGAAAGACATAGTCCTTCGTTCTAAACCAAAGAGGTGGTTGCTTCATAATAGAACTAAAAGTGCTAATATCTCTTTCGAGCTGTGAAGGGTGGGTCTCATAGAAATCACTGTTTTTCCCCAATAATCCTATTGGAATGTTTTTAGATTGAATAACTTTAACAAGGGTTGGGGATCTCTTTAATAAATCAGTATCCACCATTAATAATGGATATGGAACTTTAGCTTCGTTTAACCATTCGATAAATTTTGCATCTGCATATGATAAATCTATCGTTAAAGAAATACCGTAGTTTCCTTTTGTAATCACATTTGGTTCATCTGTTAAACGAAACACTTCTAATATTGAATTTTTAGAAGGTATTAGAAATAACAATAAAGCCATCATAATAACCGTCATTGTAAGTATTCTTTTAATCAGTATGCTCACCTCCTGGCTATATATATGATTACAAACAACCTTTTAAAACTTTTTTAATATAAAGTGTTGACAATTATTTAGAAGAAGCGTATAGTTATCAACGTTGACTCGTTAAGAGAAAACAAACAACATATTAAGACTTAAAACTTCTGATAAAAAAGTTCTTGACTTTAGAAATCGGATGTGATAAGATTTATAAGTCGTTAAGATAACGACAAGATATGAACCTTGAAAACTGAACAAGCAAGACGTTAATCAATAAACTTTGTTTACTAACTTCTGTTAGTAACAAGGACAAACAATAGATATCATCTTATAGATGATACGCTAGCAAAGCTAATGAGCTTTCAAACTTTACTTTTATGGAGAGTTTGATCCTGGCTCAGGACGAACGCTGGCGGCGTGCCTAATACATGCAAGTCGAGCGAATGATGAGGAGCTTGCTCCTCTGATTTAGCGGCGGACGGGTGAGTAACACGTGGGCAACCTGCCCTGTAGACTGGGATAACTTCGGGAAACCGGAGCTAATACCGGATAATCCATCTTCTCTCATGTGAAGATGTTGAAAGGCGCTTCGGCGTCACTACAGGATGGGCCCGCGGTGCATTAGCTAGTTGGTGGGGTAATGGCCTACCAAGGCAACGATGCATAGCCGACCTGAGAGGGTGATCGGCCACATTGGGACTGAGACACGGCCCAAACTCCTACGGGAGGCAGCAGTAGGGAATCTTCCACAATGGACGAAAGTCTGATGGAGCAACGCCGCGTGAGTGATGAAGGTTTTCGGATCGTAAAACTCTGTTGTAAGGGAAGAACAAGTACGTTAGGAAATGAACGTACCTTGACGGTACCTTATTAGAAAGCCACGGCTAACTACGTGCCAGCAGCCGCGGTAATACGTAGGTGGCAAGCGTTGTCCGGATTTATTGGGCGTAAAGCGCGCGCAGGTGGTTTCTTAAGTCTGATGTGAAAGCCCACGGCTCAACCGTGGAGGGTCATTGGAAACTGGGGAACTTGAGTGCAGAAGAGGATAGTGGAATTCCAAGTGTAGCGGTGAAATGCGTAGAGATTTGGAGGAACACCAGTGGCGAAGGCGACTGTCTGGTCTGTAACTGACACTGAGGCGCGAAAGCGTGGGGAGCAAACAGGATTAGATACCCTGGTAGTCCACGCCGTAAACGATGAGTGCTAAGTGTTAGGGGGTTTCCGCCCCTTAGTGCTGCAGCTAACGCATTAAGCACTCCGCCTGGGGAGTACGACCGCAAGGTTGAAACTCAAAGGAATTGACGGGGGCCCGCACAAGCGGTGGAGCATGTGGTTTAATTCGAAGCAACGCGAAGAACCTTACCAGGTCTTGACATCCCAGTGACCGCTCTAGAGATAGAGTTTTCCCTTCGGGGACATTGGTGACAGGTGGTGCATGGTTGTCGTCAGCTCGTGTCGTGAGATGTTGGGTTAAGTCCCGCAACGAGCGCAACCCTTAATCTTAGTTGCCATCATTCAGTTGGGCACTCTAAGGTGACTGCCGGTGACAAACCGGAGGAAGGTGGGGATGACGTCAAATCATCATGCCCCTTATGACCTGGGCTACACACGTGCTACAATGGACGGTACAAAGAGTCGCTAACTCGCGAGAGTACGCTAATCTCATAAAACCGTTCTCAGTTCGGATTGTAGGCTGCAACTCGCCTACATGAAGCCGGAATCGCTAGTAATCGCGGATCAGCATGCCGCGGTGAATACGTTCCCGGGCCTTGTACACACCGCCCGTCACACCACGAGAGTTTGTAACACCCGAAGTCGGTGAGGTAACCTTTTGGAGCCAGCCGCCGAAGGTGGGATAGATGATTGGGGTGAAGTCGTAACAAGGTAGCCGTATCGGAAGGTGCGGCTGGATCACCTCCTTTCTAAGGAATATTTCGGAAATAAGTTCTTGGAACTTATACGATTAACGCTTGCTGTTCAGTTTTGAAGGCTCATCGCTTTCAAAACTTGTTCTTTGAAAACTGGATAAAACGACATTGAAGAAATTCTTAAGTAACACATTTTTTATATTAAGTTTTAAATTTTTTAGGCTTAATAACTTATAGGTTAAGTTATTAAGGGCGCATGGCGGATGCCTTGGCACTAGAAGCCGATGAAGGACGGCACTAACACCGATATGCTTCGGGGAGCTGTAAGTAAGCTTTGATCCGGAGATTTCCGAATGGGGGAACCCACTGTTCGTAATGGGACAGTATCTTGACGTGAATACATAGCGTCATGATGGCAGACTCAGGGAACTGAAACATCTAAGTACCTGAAGGAAGAGAAAGAAATTTCGATTCCCTTAGTAGCGGCGAGCGAAACGGGAAGAGCCCAAACCAAGAGGCTTGCCTCTTGGGGTTGTAGGACACTCAACACGGAGTTACAAAGGAATGAGTTAGACGAAGCGGCTTGGAAAGACCCACCAAAGAAGGTAACAGTCCTGTAGTCAAAAGTTCATTCTCTCCTGAGTGGATCCTGAGTACGGCGGAACACGTGAAATTCCGTCGGAATCCGGGAGGACCATCTCCCAAGGCTAAATACTCTCTAGTGACCGATAGTGAACCAGTACCGTGAGGGAAAGGTGAAAAGCACCCCGGGAGGGGAGTGAAAGAGATCCTGAAACCATGTGCCTACAAGTAGTTAGAGCCCGTTAATGGGTGATAGCGTGCCTTTTGTAGAATGAACCGGCGAGTTACGATTACATGCAAGGTTAAGTTGAAAAGACGGAGCCGTAGCGAAAGCGAGTCTGAATAGGGCGAATGAGTATGTGGTTGTAGACCCGAAACCAGGTGATCTACCCATGTCCAGGGTGAAGGTAAGGTAACACTTACTGGAGGCCCGAACCCACGCACGTTGAAAAGTGCGGGGATGAGGTGTGGGTAGCGGAGAAATTCCAATCGAACCTGGAGATAGCTGGTTCTCTCCGAAATAGCTTTAGGGCTAGCCTCGTGATAGAGAATCCTGGAGGTAGAGCACTGTTTGGACTAGGGGTCCATCCCGGATTACCGAATTCAGACAAACTCCGAATGCCAGTGATTTATGCACGGGAGTCAGACTGCGAGTGATAAGATCCGTAGTCAAAGGGAAACAGCCCAGACCACCAGCTAAGGTCCCAAAGTAATTGTTAAGTGGAAAAGGATGTGGCGTTGCTTAGACAACCAGGATGTTGGCTCAGAAGCAGCCATCATTTAAAGAGTGCGTAATAGCTCACTGGTCGAGTGACGCTGCGCCGAAAATGTATCGGGGCTAAACAATTCACCGAAGCTGTGGATAGACATCTACGATGTCTGTGGTAGGAGAGCGTTCTAAGTGCTGAGAAGTCAGACCGGAAGGACTGGTGGAGCGCTTAGAAGTGAGAATGCCGGTATGAGTAGCGAAAGATGGGTGAGAATCCCATCCACCGAATGACTAAGGTTTCCTGAGGAAGGCTCGTCCTCTCAGGGTTAGTCGGGACCTAAGCCGAGGCCGATAGGCGTAGGCGATGGATAACAGGTTGATATTCCTGTACCACCTCCCTACCATTTGAGTAATGGGGGGACACAGTAGGATAGGGTAAGCGCACTGTTGGTTATGTGCGTCTAAATAGTAAGGCGTGAGAGTAGGCAAATCCGCTCTCTATAACGTTGAGCTATGATGGCGAGCTCGTATGAGCGAAGTTCCTGATTTCACACTGTCAAGAAAAGCCTCTAGCGAGGTAGGAGGTGCCCGTACCGCAAACCGACACAGGTAGTCGAGGAGAGAATCCTAAGGTGAGCGAGAGAACTCTCGTTAAGGAACTCGGCAAAATGACCCCGTAACTTCGGGAGAAGGGGTGCTCTAGTAGGGTGCAAGCCCGAGAGAGCCGCAGTGAATAGGCCCAGGCGACTGTTTAGCAAAAACACAGGTCTCTGCAAAACCGTAAGGTGACGTATAGGGGCTGACGCCTGCCCGGTGCTGGAAGGTTAAGGGGATTGCTTAGCGTAAGCGAAGGTGAGAACCGAAGCCCCAGTAAACGGCGGCCGTAACTATAACGGTCCTAAGGTAGCGAAATTCCTTGTCGGGTAAGTTCCGACCCGCACGAAAGGCGTAACGATCTGGGCACTGTCTCAACGAGAGACTCGGTGAAATTATAGTACCTGTGAAGATGCAGGTTACCCGCGACAGGACGGAAAGACCCCGTGGAGCTTTACTGTAGCCTGATATTGAATTTTGGTACAGCTTGTACAGGATAGGTAGGAGCCAGAGAGACCGGAGCGCCAGCTTCGGTGGAGGCGTCCTTGGGATACTACCCCAGCTGTATTGAAATTCTAACCCGTACCCCTTAGCGGGGTAGGAGACAGTGTCAGGCGGACAGTTTGACTGGGGCGGTCGCCTCCTAAAGAGTAACGGAGGCGCCCAAAGGTTCCCTCAGAATGGTTGGAAATCATTCGTAGAGTGTAAAGGCACAAGGGAGCTTGACTGCGAGACCTACAAGTCGAGCAGGGTCGAAAGACGGGCTTAGTGATCCGGTGGTTCCGCATGGAAGGGCCATCGCTCAACGGATAAAAGCTACCCCGGGGATAACAGGCTTATCTCCCCCAAGAGTCCACATCGACGGGGAGGTTTGGCACCTCGATGTCGGCTCATCGCATCCTGGGGCTGTAGTCGGTCCCAAGGGTTGGGCTGTTCGCCCATTAAAGCGGTACGCGAGCTGGGTTCAGAACGTCGTGAGACAGTTCGGTCCCTATCCGTCGTGGGCGTAGGAAATTTGAGAGGAGCTGTCCTTAGTACGAGAGGACCGGGATGGACACACCGCTGGTGTACCAGTTGTTCTGCCAAGAGCATCGCTGGGTAGCTATGTGTGGACGGGATAAGTGCTGAAAGCATCTAAGCATGAAGCCCCCCTCAAGATGAGATTTCCCATTACGCAAGTAAGTAAGATCCCTTGAAGACGACAAGGTAGATAGGTTCGAGGTGGAAGTGTGGTGACACATGGAGCTGACGAATACTAATAGATCGAGGACTTAACCAAAAGTTGATTTAAGAACTTCAATGAATGTTTATCCAGTTTTGAGAGAACAATCTCAATAGTCTAGTAATGATGGCAAAGAGGTCACACCTGTTCCCATGCCGAACACAGAAGTTAAGCTCTTTAGCGCCAATGGTAGTTGGGGGCTGTCCCCCTGCGAGAGTAGGACGTTGCTAGGCACATTAAGGTACTACTAATTTTATTGGTAGTATCTTTTTTTATATTGATATAATAAGAGAAGATTATATTAATGAACTATTTTAATCTAAAGAATATTATGTTTATCTAGAGATCTTTATAAAAAATTATGGAAATAACTTGATCTAATACACGTTTAAATTAAAAAAACAAAAAAATCTAATAACTTTTATAAAAACTACTTGCATGTTTTTAATATCCTGTTATAATAATAAATGTATTAGAGGTAACATAATAATATTGTTCCGAAGTAGCTCAGTTGGTAGCAGCATCTGACTGTTAATCAGAGGGTCGCAGGTTCGAGTCCTGCCTTCGGAGCCATTTTTTTGTCTGTGCTTCCATAGCTCAGCAGGTAGAGTGCTTCCATGGTAAGGAAGAGGTCACCGGTTCGAGCCCGGTTGGAAGCTTTTGAAACTTTATTAATCGAAAAAATAAATATATTAATTATTTTTTGTTTTAGGGTTGCAAAACTAATTGAAATGTGATATTATTATTCTTGTCCTGTTAAAGACGTAAATTTTCTAAAAAGGCCCCTTGGTCAAGCGGTTAAGACACCGCCCTTTCACGGCGGTAACACGAGTTCGAATCTCGTAGGGGTCACCACTTTTAATAATTACATATTAACAATTTGGAGGATTAGCTCAGCTGGGAGAGCATCTGCCTTACAAGCAGAGGGTCGGCGGTTCGATCCCGTCATCCTCCACCACTGTTTCGGAGGGGTAGCGAAGAGGCTAAACGCGGCGGACTGTAAATCCGCTCCTTCGGGTTCGGCAGTTCGAATCTGCCCCCCTCCACCATTTTTTGGGGTATAGCCAAGCGGTAAGGCAACGGATTTTGATTCCGTCATGCCCTGGTTCGAATCCAGGTACCCCAGCCATTTTTATTTTATGAGTCATTAGCTCAGTTGGTAGAGCATCTGACTTTTAATCAGAGGGTCGCTGGTTCGAATCCTGCATGACTCATCATTCATAAGATATAACCTTCTTCTAAAATATTAGAAGAAGGTTTTTTGTTGCTTTAATTTCCATGTCTTTTCCTCTCGCTGCAATTTTATCTAAAAGAGCATCATGTAAATAAATTCCTTCATATATCGTAATTTCCTTATAAATGAATCAATTTCATTTCAACACATTAACTCTTCCATATTCAGATTTGGATGTTCCGCTACAGACAGTGCTTTCCACGTGCTTGGCTTCAATCTCCCCGTTGAATTCTGCATCGCTAACGTCGACTTAGTGGCACTAACGTTCCTGCGGGGCTTTCAGCTCAAGCTTATCTAAATGTACCTCACTGAATTAGCCTCGCACGAAGTATGTGAATGCATTTTCGAGGATTCCCTATCGAAAGCGTTGCAATGAAAAAATTAGATATCGATTAATGTTCATATATTTTATATGAATTTTGCATAATAAAATTGATTCAAATAAAAGGTTAATGACTTCTTTAAAATTCTTTTGCTAAAAGTATTCTATTATTTTTGAAATTTTTGAACTGAATAAAAATACAGAAAAATGTCTTGTTGAGCCATGAGTATTCCTGCCGTTACAATAGAATTAGCTTACAAAGGGGGTATGACTTCATGGAGACATTAAAGATATCGATGATTGGGGTCCCTATGGATATGGGACAATTACGCAGAGGCGTAGATATGGGGCCAAGTGCAATTCGTTATGCAGGTGCTGTTGAGCGTTTAGAAGAGCTTGGCCATAGAGTAATAGATGAAGGTGACATCTATATTGATCACTCAAAGAAAGAGGAATCTCCAGATACAACATTAAGAAATTTAGAGGCAGTTACTGATGCAAATACTAAATTAGCTCAAAAAGTTCATGAAGTAGTAGAGAAAGGAAGTTTTCCATTAGTATTGGGTGGAGATCATAGTATTGCTATCGGAACATTAGCCGGCATATCAGATCACTATGAAAATTTAGGCGTTATTTGGTACGACGCTCATGCAGATATGAATACAAGTGAAACATCGCCTTCAGGAAATATTCATGGTATGCCATTAGCTATTAGTTTAGGTCTCGGTCATGAAAGATTAGTTAATATCAGAGGATTTGCACCTAAAGTAAAACCGGAGAATATTGTGATTGTCGGTGCACGCTCAATTGACCAAGGTGAAAAAGAATTAATCCGTAAAACAGGAATCAAAGTATATTCGATGCATGAAATTGATCGCCTAGGAATGACGGATGTGATGCAAGATGCTATTATTTATTTAAAAAGTCAGAATGTGGATGGAGTTCATTTGTCGTTAGACTTAGATGGTATTGACCCAATCTATACGCCAGGAGTAGGAACTCCAGTACCAGGTGGTATTACGTACAGAGAAAGTCATTTAGCAATGGAAATGTTACAAGAGTCAGGTTTAATCACGTCTGCAGAGTTTGTTGAGGTCAATCCAATTCTGGATGAAAAAAATAAAACAGCTGATGTAGCGGTAGCTTTAATGGGCTCATTATTTGGCGAGACGCTAGTTTAAAAAGGATGAGCAGTTTGCTCATCCTTTTTTTATATCTATTTAATGGGGTTAACCGTCGTTCTTAATGCTATATAACTGTTGTACTATGCCGCTGCTCATTTCCTCGATTGAAGGCTATTGTGATATACATATATAAACTAGCCACTTGCCCATTTATATATGTTTTTAAAGTTTTACCACTAAAGTGGTGAAAATGAAAAAAGTTGTAAGAAATAGAAGGGAGTATTGGTATAATAAAAATAATAATGTTTAAAAATGTGAAATAAAAATGAAACCAACTGAGGAATCGGTTCGTATATTATAGGCAGCCGCATGGCGGAGGGGAAATCACATGGATGCGTTAATCAACAAAAGAATAAAGCAAGTGCTGAAAGGTGACCAACATGCGTATTCAGATATTGTGAGCCTCTATCAGCAAAAAGTATATCAAGTATGCTACCGCATGCTCAACAACCAACATGAAGCAGAAGATATAGCACAAGAGGCTTTTATACGTGCATATACAAACTTGCACACTTTCGATTTAAATAGGAAATTTTCCACCTGGCTATTTCGTATCGCAACAAATTTGTGTATAGATCGCATAAGAAAAAAGAAACCAGACTATTACTTAGATGCACAAGTTACAGGTACGGATGGACTCGATATGTATTCTCAGATTTCTTCATCAGATCGACTCCCTGAAGAAGAGATTGAAAGAATGGAATTGCAAGAAAGAATTCAATATGAAATTAGTTGCTTGCCAGAAAAGTATCGAACAATCATAATCTTGAAGTATATTGAAGAATTGCCACTGCAAGAAATTAGCGAAATTTTGGATATGCCATTAGGAACAGTAAAGACACGTATTCATCGAGGGCGTGAAGCGCTAAGAAAGCAATTGAGCAATTTGTAGGGGGTTTTCACTATGAGTAAATGTCCTGAACATATCGTGCAATACATGCATGAATATCTAGATGGGGATATTAGCCGCGAACAAGAGCAAGAGTTGAAGTCATATATGCGAAATTGTGATGATTGCCAGAAGCACATGCAAGAGTTAACTAGAACAATCGCGTTCGTGAAAAGTGCAGCCGTTATTGAAGCGCCTCCAAATTTTGTAGAACAAGTAATGCAAAAACTTCCTAAAAGAAAGATGCGTAATGGCATACAACGATGGATTCGTAGACACCCAATTTTAGTAGCAGCAGCAATGTTTTGCATTCTTATGAGTGGGTCACTCCTATCAGGCTATAAAAATGACCAAGAATTTTCGTTTACAAAACAGCCGAATTTACAAGTGCAAGGTCAAACGGTAATTGTTCCTGAAGGAGAGACTGTAAAAGGTGACATCGTTGTGAAAAATGGAGATATTATTGTAAAAGGTGAAGTTGACGGGAATATTACAGTTATTAATGGTAAATATATGGCTTCTACTGCAAATGTCACCGGACAAATTGAGGAAGTTGACGAAGCTTTTGAATGGCTATGGTATAAAATTAAAAGTAGTGTGAAAAGTGCTTGGTCTTTTATTGATAAAAATGAATAAACTAATTGAGAAGTCTGCTAACTTAATAGTGGGCTTTTCTGCTTCATACGGGCAGAAAGTAAGGTAGTTGTGCTATACTTGACGTATACGTACTCGCTAGAAAAGTGGGGGATCCACATGACTTTTATTAATGAATTTACACAGTTTACCAACAATCAATGGATAAGAATGGTATTAAACATCATTGATATTTTATTAGTATGGTTGGTCTTTTATAATATACTTACATTGATTCGTGGCACAAAGGCCGTTCAGCTTTTAAAAGGTATTTTTGTGATCGTGATCATTCGAATTATTACGGTTTATTTAGGACTAACTACATTAGGCTGGATGACGCAACAAGTTATTGAATTTGGATTTTTGGCGATCATCATTATTTTCCAACCTGAATTACGTAGAGCGTTGGAACAATTAGGGCGAGGAAAGTTGTTTGCTCGAAGTAATTTACAAGAAGAAGAAGAACAGGCTAGATTGATATCCGCCATGTCCAAATCAGTTAGTTACATGGCAAAACGACGAATTGGCGCGCTTATTTCAATCGAAAGAGAAACAGGTTTAAATGATTATATTGAAACAGGTATTCCTATGTTCTCTGAAATCTCATCAGAGTTAATTATCAATATTTTCATACCAAATACGCCGCTTCATGATGGAGCAGTAATTGTACAAAAAAATAAAGTAGCAGCTGCTGCCTGTTATTTGCCTCTCTCAGAAAGTCCATTTATTTCAAAGGAACTTGGAACACGTCATCGTGCAGCAATTGGTATTAGTGAAGTAACGGATGCTGTAACGATTATAGTGTCAGAGGAAACAGGCGCTATTAGTTTAACCATTAATGGTGATTTGCATCGTGATTTATCTATTGAAGAATTTGAGTCACGTTTACAGCGTGCATGGTTTGGCGAACCTACAGCTGCAGTCAGTACCTCCAAATGGAACTGGAGGGGGGATAAAAAGTGATGGATAAACTAGTTGATAGTCCTTGGTTTTTACGAATTACCGCACTCGTATTGGCATTGTTAATGTTCTTTACAGTGAGATCTGAAACAAGTCCAGGCAATAATACAACAACAACTTCTGACCGCCAAACTGAAGTAATTCATAACGTTCCTGTAAAAGTGCTTTATGATGACAAAAACTTAATTGTTACGGGTGTACCACAGACGGTTGATGTTTCCGTAAAGGGGCCATTAGCACTTGTATTACAAACGAAGGCGCTTAAGGATTATGAAGTTTACTTAGATCTAAGTAAAGAAACAATCGGAAAACACAAGGTTAAATTTAAATATAAGGGTTTTTCAGATAAGCTCCAAATTCAAATTGAACCATCTACAATAGATGTATCTATAGAAGAAAAAGTCACACGGACCTTTAAAGTAGATCCTGACTTTAACCAAAGTCAATTAGCACCTGATTATTTTGTAAAAACAATGACAGCGAATCCTAATGAAGTCACAGTTACGGGCGCTAAAAGTGTAGTCGACAGTATAGCTTATGTAAAAGCAATGTTATCAGGTGAATCCAGAGTGACAGAGTCCTTTACTAAGGAAGCACCTGTAAAAGTGCTAGATCGTGATATGAATAAATTAGATATTACAATTAGCCCTTCTACTGTGCAAGTAAAAGTTGACATTGGGGAGTATAATAAGGAAGTGCCAATTTCCTTAAATGTAAAGGGTAATCCAAAAGATAATTTAAAGGTAAAATCGTTGAAAGCTGATGCGAGCCATATTACGCTATTTGGACCAAAAGATGAACTTGAAAGAATAAGTTCATTACCTGTTGATGTAGATGTTTCGAAATTAAAGAAATCTGATGATGTCACAGTTAATTTGTCCAAGCCATCCGGCGTGACAAAGCTATCAACTAATCAATTAAAAGTCCATGTTACACTAGACGATTCATTAAGTAGCAACAAAAATGTATATGATGAAACAACTAATAATCAAGAAACTACTAGTGCGACGACATCTACAGCTATTGTTGATAATGTTAAAGTAAGTGTAAAAAATCTAGATAAAGAACAATTCGCCATTGATAATGAAACAAGTTATTATGTATCAGTATTTGTAACTGGCGATGACCAAGAGATTGCGAACATAACAGCATCGGATATTCAATTATATGTAGATGCAAAAGATGTGAAAGAAGGAACAAATACCTTGAAGATATTAGGTAGTAGTCCTACAGGAACAACATGGAAGGCCACTCCAAGTTCTATAAAATTAAAAATTAGTCAACTTTCATAAAAAGTTCGTCAAAAAATTGCAAACAGTTTTGAAGGAGAGAATGACAAAATGGGTAAATATTTCGGAACAGACGGCGTCCGCGGAGTCGCCAATAGTGAGCTAACGCCTGAGTTAGCGTTTAAATTGGGACGTTTTGGTGGATACGTTTTAACGAAAGAAACCACAGATCGTCCGAAAGTATTAATAGGACGAGATACTCGTATTTCTGGTGAAATGTTAGAAGGTGCACTTGTTGCAGGCCTATTATCAGTAGGAGCAGAAGTAATGCGTTTAGGTGTTATTAGTACACCAGGGGTTGCTTATTTAACAAGAGTAATGAGTGCTCAAGCAGGTGTGATGATTTCAGCATCTCACAATCCTGTAGCAGACAACGGCATTAAATTCTTTGGTCCAGATGGTTTTAAACTTTCAGATGCACAAGAAGAAGAAATTGAAGCTTTACTAGACCAAGAACATGATGATCTACCACGACCTACTGGAGCAGATTTAGGTTCGGTTAGCGATTACTTTGAAGGTGGCCAAAAATACATTCAATATTTAAAACAAACTGTATATGAAGATTTTACAGATATCCATATTGCATTAGACTGTGCTCATGGTGCAACATCATCATTGGCTACACATTTATTTGCAGATTTAGAGGCAGACTTATCAACAATGGGATCTTCTCCAAACGGTTTGAATATTAATGATGGTGTTGGTTCTACACATCCTGAAAAATTAGCAAATCTTGTAGTGGAAAAAGGTGCTAATGTAGGGTTAGCATTTGATGGCGATGGTGATCGTTTAATCGCAGTTGATGAAAATGGGCAAATTGTTGATGGCGACCAAATTATGTACATTTGTGCTAAGCATCTACACGAAAAAGGTATGCTCAAACAAGATACAGTCGTATCAACAGTTATGAGTAATATGGGTTTCTACAAAGGTTTAGAAGAACATGGCATGCATAGCGTGCAAACTAAAGTTGGCGATCGTTATGTAGTAGAAGCTATGCGTGAAGGTAATTATAACGTTGGTGGCGAACAATCAGGCCATATCGTATTTTTAGACTATAACACAACAGGTGATGGTTTACTTACAGGTTTACAGTTAGTCAATACGATGAAAGAGACAGGCAAAAAATTATCAGAACTTGCTTCTGAAATGACAATTTTCCCACAAAAACTAATTAACGTTCGAGTTACTGATAAATATACTGTGAAAGAAAATGAAAAAGTAGCTGCAATCATTGCACAAGTTGAACAAGAAATGAATGGCGATGGACGAGTATTAGTTAGACCTTCAGGTACAGAACCATTAGTTCGAGTTATGGTGGAAGCACCATCAAGTGAACTTTGCGAAACTTATTGCACACGAATTGCGGATGTCGTTCGTGAAGAAATGGAATTAAAGGATTAATTCATTCACAACAAGGAATAGAAATCACAAATGAACGATTCCTTGCATTAACATAGTTAAGGAGATATTCTCAAAGAACTTTTGAGGATATCTCTTTTTATGTTTGGCGCTTTTAAATTTGATTATTGGTATTTGAAAGGAATAGTTATTGTGCGCTTAGCGCGCTGGCACTGTGCAAAAAAGATTTTAACATAGATTTATGTTTAATAATTCTTTCTTGCGGAAAGATATAAAATGTGGGATAAAAATGAACTGAAACCGCAAAGGACTTATTTAATAGTAGATTAAGTAGGAATAGTAAAAAGGAATCTTTTTTATAAAAAGTGCAACAAAATTGGAATTTGTTGCGTATTATATAATGATTAATTATTTTTTGAAATTGTAAACCTTTTCAATGCATGTTTGTAATTGACTATGAATAGTGTTTTCAGTATGATGAAATTGCTGATGAATTTAAAAGGTCTAACCTTTTCATTCGATTAGTAAAATGCTAAGGAGGATCGTATCGAAGCATAAAATCGGAAAACAGTTATAGCGCCAGTACTGAAGAAATAGAGCGTACAATCTTCAGTAGACGAGGTGGAGGAGTATCGAAAATTTCGGCGGATGCCTCCCGATCGCCAATGCCCGATCGTTATCTTACTTTTAAATTACCTCAAGCAATTGAGTAGACAAAGGAGTAAGAAGGCAAAATAGCAGCTACAATATACGTGTACTTCGCCTATTAAGGGGAAGTGGATTTCTTGTGGCTAATTTTGCAAAGCTCGGAGGAAAAATATATGTGTGGAATTGTTGGATATAATGGCTTACTTGATGCCAAAGAAATTTTATTAAAAGGTTTAGAAAAACTAGAGTATCGCGGGTATGATTCTGCTGGTATTGCGTTAAGTAATGCTGAAGGTGTATCCGTTTTTAAAGAAAAAGGTCGTATTGCAGATTTACGTAAAGTAGTGGATCCTACAGTAGAAGCAACTGTTGGGATTGGACATACACGTTGGGCAACTCATGGTGTACCAAATCGTCGCAATGCTCACCCTCATCAAAGTGCTTCAGGTCGTTTCACTTTAGTACACAATGGGGTATTAGAAAATTATCACCTATTACAAGACGAATTTTTGCAAGGCGTTGAGATGCAATCTGAAACAGATACAGAAGTGCTAGTACAACTTGTAGAAAAATTTGTGAAAGACGGCATGACTACTGAAGATGCTTTCCGTCACACATTATCGCTTGTTCACGGTTCTTATGCACTTGCATTATTGGACGCAGAAGATCCAGAAACAATCTTTGTAGCAAAAAATAAAAGCCCATTACTTGTGGGTGTAGGTGAAGGCTTTAATGTTGTCGCATCAGATGCAATGGCAATGTTACAAGTCACAAACCAATTCATCGAACTAAATGACAAAGAAGTTGTTATCGTAACGAAAGAATCTGTAACGATTAAAAAACTAGATGGCACTGTAGTAGAACGTGCTCCATTTACAGCTGAATTAGATATGAGCGATATTGAAAAAGGCACATATCCTCACTACATGCTAAAAGAAATCGACGAACAACCGGTTGTTGTACGTAAAATTATCCAAGCTTATCAAAATGAAGAAGGTGAATTATCTATCCCTTCTGAAATTGCGAAAGCATTACATGAAGCAGATCGTTTATATATTATTGCAGCAGGCACAAGCTATCATGCTGGTCTTGTTGGGAAACAATATTTTGAAAAAATCGCAGGCATTCCTGTAGAAGTTCATATTTCAAGTGAATTTGGCTACAACATGCCACTTTTATCGAAAAAACCATTCTTCATCTTCATCTCACAATCAGGTGAAACTGCAGACAGTCGCCAAGTGCTAGTGAAGATTAAAGAACTTGGCTACCCAGCATTAACAATTACAAACGTACCTGGCTCTACTTTATCTCGTGAAGCAGATTACACATTGCTATTACATGCAGGTCCTGAAATTGCCGTAGCATCAACAAAGGCTTACGTAGCCCAAGTAGCAGTCCTTGCAATTGTTGCCTATGTAGAAGCACAATCACAAGGCAAACAACTAGACTTTGATCTGAAAGCGGAACTTGCAATTGTTGCAAATGGTATTCAATCAATGGTTGATGACAAGGATGGATTGAAAAAGATTTCAGATTCATTCTTAGCTACAACACGAAATGCATTCTTTATCGGTCGTATCGTAGACTTCTACGTAAGCCTTGAAGGTGCATTAAAACTAAAAGAAATCTCTTACATCCAAGCAGAAGGATTTGCAGGTGGCGAACTAAAACACGGTACAATCGCGCTAATTGAAGATGGTACGCCAGTATTCGCTCTAATCACTCAAAAAGACGTGAGCCTGAACCTTCGCGGAAACGTCAAAGAAGTAGTAGCACGTGGCGCCAACCCATGTATTATCTCAATGGAAGGTATGGAAGAAGCAGGCGACACAATCGTCCTACCACAAGTACACCAACTTCTAACACCACTTGTATCCGTAGTAGCCCTACAATTAATTAGCTACTATGCAGCACTATACCGTGGTTGCGATGTTGATAAACCACGTAACTTGGCTAAATCCGTTACTGTTGAGTAGTTTGGATTTTAAAGCTGAATTTTGAGTTATACCTAATACTGTCACTACTTATAATTATGTTTGTCATATAAATATAAGTTGTTGTGACACATAGATTCACCTTGATACCGCGGTAAACCACCCTGTATCAAGGTTTTCTATTTTTTATCTCCAATAGTATTTTGTAAGTGTAATTCACTAAAAATAATTAAAGTAACAGTTAAGGTTTATAATTTATATTGGCATTATTCTATTCGTCTTGGGTTTTGATAACTATATAGTGTCAGATACGATAAAAGATTCATTTCCAACAAAGGATAATAATAAACGATTTAATCCCCCGAATTGCTCCTCCTTGTATAGCATCAATTCAAGATTAGAACGTACACCTTCAAAATATGAAGATATTATCAATGAATTAGAAATGGTAATCAATAAAGTTGTAGCTACAAGTTACAACGAACAATTAATAATGTTTAGACGTCAAAATATCGTCAATATAATAAATAACAACCGTTTGCTAGGAAAAACAAAAGTTAACAATATAAATTTTAGAACATGTTTAATCCTGAACATGTTCTTTTTATTTGTAATTAAATTGAATTAAGGAAAAAACAGATTAGGTATTTCTATCTTTTTAACTGAGTAACAGGAGTGTTATTCTATTATTATCATCAATTAAAAAGGATCTTCATACGAAAGATCCCATCAATCTTATTCCTAACAATCCATGTCCTGATTGTTATTAGTAAAGTTACCCTATAATCATTAGGTAGTGTAAGGATTCTAATTATTTTAGTGTTCCTGATAAAAGTAAAATTAGTTGAGCTAAGTTTAAAAGGAGTTGGGTATTATGAATGCAAAGTATAAATTAAATAAATCTATTTCTCCATCCTTTAAAATATCCAAGTACAATAATCAAAAGTTGGCAAAATTTAAATTTCAAAAAGAAAAATTTACTAATTATTTAGAGAAAAAATATGCAATGCAACGAAATACGCTCGAAACACCAGCTATCAGAAGTATAAGAAGGCACGATAGATTGATAAATAACATTTTGGGCAGTACAAATAAGCAAATGGAAAAGTTACATGCCACAGAAAAACAATTGAACTATGCACAAAGTACTGTAGGTTTAGCGAGTATGCAAACGGAAAGCCTACGAGCAATAGAAGATAAATGGAAAATAGGACAACGTGCAACAGGCTTAGCAGGTATGAACACAGAAAGCCTACGAGCAATAGAAGATAAATGGCATTTTGAAAAAAGTGCAGCTGGGTTAGCAAGTAAGCAAATAGATGCTATGCGTGTCATACAAAATCATTGGAGTGGATCTTTTAAGACACTCCTTGTAGATTTGGATGATAAATCTGAAGCTTATCGTACAATGCAGTATGAACTTTTATCTAAAGCACAAGAAAACCAATGGTTTTTAGATGAAGAACTAGTAGACATATGCCTAGAAGATAAGATAGATGAAGAAGATACAGCATTTTAGGTTTCTGTTTTTTTAGATGATTGTTTAGTTACAGTAGATATTAATATGACAGGGAGTTCGATATTGAACAATCAAAAGTAAGTTAAACAGCAAGGAAAAAAGAAATTTGAGCGTAATTGTAAAGCAATCTTAGGATCATGTACTTATGAAACAATAGAGCAATTGAAAAAATCATGTACCCATAGAAAAGTTAGGCACTGCCTAACTTTTCACAGCAGCCGCTTTTTTTTTGCCGAAAAAATAAGGTTCGCTCTAAAAAAAACATAATTATAACCGATAGAAATAATTGTAAACAAAGAAAGTGTGTTATATTAAATGAAAAAATTGTTAATTACTGTTTTTAGCATGTTATGTTTCTTTTTATTATCATCAATTACATCTTCTGCTGATACATTACCGGAAAATGTAATTGATATTGAAAGAAATGATAGTACTAATTTCTCCACTCCGCTTAAATCTTATTACTCTGTTGTTGAAAATGAATCAGATATTAAAACTTATAAAATCTTTTTAGGTCAAAATGCTTCCGAAAAACTAACTTTAATGACATCTGATTTGAGTGGAACAAATCCTAAAAAAACATATGATGTTGAAATTACGGATGAAGAAGGAACTTTAATATCTGCCAAAAATGGTATGGGACGTTATCCCGAATATGATCCTAAAACAGTTTCAGTTGTATATACTCCTGGCGTGAGTCAACTACAGTTTAAAACTGAAACTGCTGGATATTATTATGTCCACGTTAAACCTTCTAATGATGGTAAAACACAATATCCTTATAACGTTCGCATTCTTGTGGGAGAACCTTTCTATTTGAATGCTAGTAAACCTTATGATGTTAAGTTAAACTCTATTTATTTAACTCAATCAGCTTCATCAAGTACTCAATCTTTCGATTTATCAAATACTTCTGCTATACCAGCAGACGCTATATTAACAGATTTTACTGTTTATGGAACAGAAACAAATAGAGTGATTGTTTCAAACCTCTATGGTATTACAAGAAGTTTAAAACCAAATTCTCAACTTTCATGGATCAATACATCTTATCCGTTTTATTCAACTAATGGTGTATTATGGGATCAGCCAAAAAATGCGCAAATTAAAA
This sequence comes from Rummeliibacillus pycnus, assembly GCF_044359855.1. Lineage (GTDB taxonomy): Bacteria > Bacillota > Bacilli > Bacillales_A > Planococcaceae > Rummeliibacillus > Rummeliibacillus pycnus_A. The sequence goes on along the minus strand of NZ_CP132291.1, from coordinate 2,413,835 downwards.
TGCGCCAACCATTTACTTTTAAAAAATCTGCGCCAATTTTAGGTTCTGGAACGTATTCATTAACTAATGCTTATATTTCAATGAGTTATAAACATGAATTAAAATAAATGTGAAAAAGGGTGGTATCAGTTGATTAACAAAATGGGATTGATATCTTCTAATACATTAGGTGCCATAAATAGAAGTGGAATTGTAAAAAATAATATGCCAACGATGCCCAATACAAGTATAAAAAGTGCTGGTGTACAAGAAATTAATATGAGTAATTCAACCAATGGAAATCGATTATATGTAGATTCTAACTATAATTTATCCCTTGAAAATGGTCAGGTTTACAGTGTGCAAACAATCTATGGACTTACAAATTACAAATTCCATGCAGCAACAGCTACTACAGATGATTATGTACAGTTATTGTATTTTGACAACCATATATCAGATCAGAAACGAGTTGCTTTAGAACGGACGAGACAATTCTTGCAGGACTTACAAACTTTTGCAGAAACCGGTAATGCGGCTTATTTGGACACAGCACGAGACAATAGCGAAGTATTAGCTATGTTTGAAACATTTGGTATAACACCTGATACACCATTCACACTTAATGGGAATCCTCATCGATATCGAATTGATGATGCTGGGTTAATGCATGATGTAGATACAGAAACAAATATCGTAAAAGAGAAAGACTGGCGTAAATATGGTCATAATGAAGACACAATTTTTGTCGCAGATGGCGTAGAGTATCGAATGGACGAAAATGGAAAGCTTCCATTACCAGATGATTTTATCTACAAATATGAAAAGTTTAAGATTATTAAGCCTTCAAAATAATTCTGTATACTCATACATTCAAAACTAAAAATAGGCTCCAAAATGGCTGTTTGGGAGACGAACAAAAAGAAAAGCGACAAACCTAATAACAACAAGGTTTGTCGTTTTTTTCTGATGGCGTTTATGCACAATATTATTCATGTAACATAAAGTTGTGACTGCCAAAGGGGATACAGTGCTGAAAGTGTAAAATTTAATGAAAAATCATCTCGCAATTACTGTAGTATGATTATTGAGCCTCTGGGAATAATAGCGAAACATTTTAATTAAATGAAATAGTTGTAGAAGAGCCAACTCAAATTATCTGAATATCTCTTCGTAGATATACTGTTTCGTTTCCAACTTTATTCGCATTACTTTTTTTACCATTTTATTTTTTTTATTTGTACGTTTCCAACTTTTTTTGTACTATACATCTTTTGTTGAATGACAACAAAGTAGGATACTGACACGTTCGACCAAATTTAATAATCATGGGCACGATTCAATTTTATTGGATCGTGCTTTTTATTAGTTTGATAACAAATAATTGGAATTTTTAGTAAATACTTTTGGGATTGTTGGAGGTGAAAATAAGAGACTCCCCGTATTTTGATCAATCTGTAGCGTGCTTTTAATCAAAGTTTATTCCAAACCTACAATTTAGACAGGGAATTACTAGCCCTTTCAAGGTAAAGTCTAGTATAGTTATATCGATATTAAAATTACGTGTATTTCAAATGAATATTGTTACTTAATGCAACTAGTGAGTTTAATATACATGAAAAAGTGGTGATTTTATTTTGAATGAGAAGTATTCTAAAATAATCGGATTACTTGTTTATGGTTTAATTCTAAGTGGGATAATCGGTTGTATATCTTCTGTTTTTTTAATTTTAGTTAATGGCTTGGCAGATTTTTTATGGACTGATATATCCAATGAATTAAAAGTACCTGCTATTTATACATTATTATTATGTATTTTTGGAGGTGTTTTAGTAGGTGTTAGCAGGTATAAGTGGGGGAACCTACCTAAAACAGCTAATGATGCTATTGTTGAATTAAAAACAACTCAAAGAATGGACTATTCAAATATATATATCAATTTTTTAATTGCTTTTTTAATTTTAATCTTTGGTGCAAGTGTAGGTCCTGCAGCAGCCGTATTAAGTTCTGTTATTGCGTTATCGGTATGGCAGGGAGATAAAATGCGTTACTTTTATTTTTCCTACAACGAATTGAAAAAGGAATCTTGGTTAATTAGACTAAAAAAATTAGCTTTACCTCATAAATACCTTATTCCCTATAATCCTGATCAGGCTCCTAAAGAGAAAAAACTACTCTTATTTAAGAAATTATTCTATATGTTGTTTATCGTTAACGGTATAGTGACCTTTATGTTTTTTATAAAAATATCAGATCAACCCCCTTTTGTAACAAAGTTAGGGGAAACTAATTGGGGTTTGGATGAATTGTATCTTTTTATTCCTTTAGTTTTGATTGGTATTTTGTTTAGTAAACTTTATAAACTAATGGAAATAGCGATGAATAAACTCTTTTCTAAAATAAACAATAAAATTATTTTAAGTGCTGTTATCGGTGGTATTGGTATTGGTTTAATGTCTTTAATCGCTCCTAAACTACTTTTTTCGGGCCAACTTTCTATGCAAGATTTACCTAGTTTAGTACCGACACTTTCAGTTGCTACTTTAATTTTAGGTTCTGTTTTAAAATTGATTTTTATGGAGTTTTGTTTAAAGTCAGGTTGGATTGGTGGAAATGTTTTACCAGTTATATTTGCTTCCATTTTACAGGGCTACGCTATCGCGACTTTTTTCCCACAACTAGATATGCTCTTTATCGTAGCTGTTATAGGTTGTAGTGCTTCGATTGCTATTTTAAAGACACCATTACTAGTAGGAGTGGCTCTGATGCTATTTTTCCCGAAAGAGTTAGCCCCGGTTATATTAATCATTGTGGCTTTATTTATTTGGTTAAGTAGAATGAGAAAAAAATTTCCGCAAAAAGTAACTGCTTAATTTTAGTTGGAGATGCTGTTTTGAAAAATTAAAGAGGGGTGTTCCTTGATGACAAATAGTAGAATGAATCCTAAGGTTGATGAGTATTTAAGTAAATCAAAAAAGTGGAAAGAAGAATATGAGAAGTTGAGAAATATTGTTCTTGACTGTGAGCTGACCGAAGAATTTAAGTGGATGCACCCTTGTTATACGTTTGAGAATAAAAACATAGTGTTAATACATGGATTTAAAGAGTATTGTGCGTTTCTGTTTCACAAAGGTGCTTTGTTAAAGGATCCCAATGGAATTCTAATCCAACAAACGGAGAATGTGCAGGCAGCTCGCCAGATTCGCTTCACCAATGTGCAAGAAATAGTCGAGATGGAACCCATTTTAAAAGCCTATATTAATGAAGCTATTGAAATTGAAAAAGCAGGGTTGAAAGTGAATATGAACACAGATATCATAATCCCAGAAGAACTTCAAACTAAATTTGAGGAAATTCCTGAATTGAAAACTGCTTTTGAAGCATTGACGCCAGGACGACAACGAGCATACGTTTTTTATTTTTCGGGGGCCAAGCAAGCCAAAACTCGAGCGTCAAGGGTTGAAAAATATATTCAGCAAATCCTCGATGGAAAGGGATTAAATGATTAGATATTTTCTTTGAATAGGGGATTCCAAATTTAATCAATCTTTACTGACTTTGTACTCAAATAATAAAATAATTTAAAACATAATAAAGTCCATAGAAATTAAGAGCCGACACTGTAATAAATATAGTGTCGGCTTTTTTTATAAATGCACAAATGAATTAGAAACTCATAACATAATAACTGTTACGGCAGATTCTAAATGCGAAATGGTAAAAAGCTCCTTTTTGAATTCATTCAAATGAAAAGATGATCCATGAATAAGCTGTTACATTTAGTTGAAAAGGTTCTATATACAATATAAATAAAAATAAAATTACAAATTTGTTTTATTTTTATTTATATTGTATACAAAATGAAATCTTTGTAATATAATTGTAACATAAATAAGGGAATTATTTATCTAACTTAAAAAATAAGGTGGAATTTCAATGAATAATTTAACTAAAACAAAAAAAGTATTAATCGCTACTACACTTTCTGTAGCGCTGTTAAATGGAGTAAGTAATGTAAGTTTTGCATCTGCTGTTGATCATAAAACTACTAATTCTAATCATCAGACTAAAGCGTCTAAACAAGCAGCTAGTTTGAAACAAGTAATGAAACTAGCAAAAAAAGGTGAAAATAAAAACGATAAAGATGTGCTTGCAATTCGTTTAAACACAGTAAAAGCGACTCTAGGAAAACCAGCAAAAGAAATTGAATATAAGGGAGCACATTTTGTTACATATAAAGCTGGGAATTATGAACTGAATTTTGAATTCCCTAGTGTATACAGTTATACGAATGATAAAAATCCGAAAGTAACAAGTTACAATGTCCATCAAACTAAAGCATCTAAACAAGCAGCTAGTTTGAAACAAGTAATGAAACTAGCAAAAAAAGGTGAAAATAAAAACGATAAAGCTGTACTTGATATTCGTTTAAACACTGTAAAAGCGACTCTAGGAAAACCAGCAAAAGAAGTTGAATATAAGGGAGCGCATTTTGTTACTTATAAAGCAGGAAAGTATGAACTAAATTTTGAATTCCCTAGTGTATACAGCTATACGAATGATAAAAATCCGAAAGTAACAAGTTACAATGTCCATCAAACTAAAGCATCTAAACAAGCAACTAGTTTACAACAAGTAATGAAACTAGCAAAAAAAGGTGAAAATAAAAACGATAAAGCTATACTTGCAATTCGTTTAAACACTGTAAAAGCGACTCTAGGAAAACCAGCAAAAGAAATTGAATATAAAGGAGCGCATCTTGTTACATATAAAGCAGGGAATTATAAACTAACATTTGAATTCCCTAGTATATACAATGATGCCAATGACAAAAATCCAAAAGTAGATAGTTACAATGTTTATTAGTATTATTGAAATAAAGTTATGATGGATTCTCTCCCCTTTAGATAACCTTATCTAAAGGGGTTTTTATGTTTAACAGAAAAGAATTTTAAAAGGAGATACTAGGTTTTAAGTAGTATCTCCTTTGTGTTTTTGAGTGAAGAATTATCTTTTTTTCAAATTGGTTGTTTTTCTTCTATAACAAATGTATTTTGATTGTGGAAAATTAGGATAAAGTTAGGATGTTTCTATTAAATTAAAGGAGATAATGACAATAGAGTGGAATATAAAGGTGATGCGAAGTCGAAAGGTGGAATGAAATTGAACTTATTAAATAGGTTGATAGAACAAGCTAAGAATCCAAATGGAATCATAGGTTCATTTATGTTAAATATAATGAATACTGCTCATACTGAAATGAACAAATGGGCTTTCGAGAAGATGAAAATTAGTGGAAATGCGGTAATGTTGGACATAGGTTGTGGAGGAGGTAAAGCAATACAATTAATGTCCAAAATTAATACATACGGTAAAATATACGGTATAGATTATTCTGAACAGGCAGTAAAAGATTCAATAAGAGCAAATAAAACAGATGTAGCTACAGGTAAAGTATACGTTCAGCAAGCTAGTGTGACTGACATCCCATTTCCCGAAAATGAATTTGATATAATTACTGCATTTCAAACACATTACTTTTGGTCTGATTTAGAAAATGGTATAAAAGAAGTTTTTAGAGTATTGAAATCAGAAGGTAGTTTCTTAATCATTGCTGAGAAATATAAAATTAACTATCACATGAAATCCTATAAAACCAAGGAAGAATTAGAGCAATTGTTTAAAAAATCTGGGTTTAATAAAGTAGAATTTTATGAAAATGTAAATAAAAAGTGGATTTGTATGAAAGGATTTAAAATTGATAAAGTTTAGACATCGTTTAGTAATTTATATTTCATTAAGTAGCAGGGGAATCTCTTGATTTATTGTGACATAAAAATAAACCACGACACAGTTCTTACACCTGTAGCATGGTTTTTTGTTTTTTCTTAGCCCATTTATTATCGATACTCTTACGTTTTACCTAAAAATAATGAGAATAAACTTTATAATAAACAATAATATGCCAAATATCATTCCTGATATGATACCTAATTCCATTTCTTCTGCTCCTTAATTCATCTATTAATCAATTCCATCGTAACAAAAGTATCCAATGCAAGTTCTTTGATGAAAGGATCCGGATTCTTTACTTAATTTAAATCCATACGGTCAACATTCCGAATAGCTAACACAACAATACCAAGAGCAATTAATGCCAAGGCAAGAGGGATATAAATAATATTGGCTAATGAGAAATTCGGACCCATTGATTGGCATGTCACACCAACGATTAAAAGTGAAGAAACAATCGTTGCTGGTGTAGAATATTTTTTCATCCCGAAATAGAGAGGTACAAGTGCCGCTATTGCAGTCGTTAAGCTAAACATGATTACTTTTATGAATTCGGCCAAAAAATCACTTGAAGATAAACTTATTGCAGAAATAAAATGAAAAATTTGATTCAATCCAATAAAACCAGTAATTACTACTGTATGTGAAATTGTCATTGCAATGAATGTGATAAAAACGATAATAATCAATTTTGCGCTAAGGATTGTTTTTCGATTGATTGGATAGGAAAACATAATGAGAATTGTTCGATTCTTATACTCACTAATAATCATTTTTGAAATAAGAACAGCGGCAAATACTATAAAAACACCTCTAACCATTGCTCCACTTACCGTAAAAATTCCTGTCATATCTTTTAACATTTCAGTACCTTCACTTTTTTCAAGTACAGAAATCATACATAAACAAAACAGAATGAGTATAGTTGCAAGAATGGCACCTTTGATAAACCATCCTAATTTAAACTTTTTTGACTCAAGTCTTATTAATTGAAACAAAATGATCGGCTCCTTAACTTTTAATATGTTACTCCATTGTCCTATTCTCTTTGTAGAAAAGTTAACTCACTACCTGATCTAACTCAACTTTTTTTATGAAATACTCTTCTAATGTTGTCTGTTTTTTATCAATAGACTCAATGTCGATATCTTCAAGTATTAGTGTCTTAGAAATAGTCGATTGAGGCACTTCTGCTGCATAGATTCGAATGGTTTGATCATCAACGACCTTCAAGTTATTAATACCGAGTTTATCATGCAGAACCATGGTTGCCTTCCGCTGATTACTTGTCACTAACTCAATATAGTCTGTATTTCTCGCCTTTATCGCATCCATTGATGCCTCTTCAATCAGTTTGCCACTTTTAATGACACCGATCGTGTCTGCGATTTGCTCAATCTCACCAATAATGTGACTGGAGACGAGCAAGGTCATACCGTATTCTTGATTAAGCATCTTAAATAATTTTCTCATTGCCTTAATTCCAGCTGGATCTAGACCATTAATCGGCTCATCTAGAATCAAGAATTCTGGTTTTGTGATAATGGCTCTGGCGACACAAAGACGCTGTCTCATCCCTAGTGAAAAATCTTTAGGTAGCTTATTCTCCACATTTTCAAGTCCCACACGATCCAAAGCATCGCGAATTGCCTGCTTATTATGGTATCCCATATAAGTACAATGCATTTCTAAGTTTTCCCGTGCAGTCATTTTCTCATAAAAAATAGGGTATTCTATCATACTGCCTATTCTCTTCAAGTAATCGAAAGAATCATGTTTGAGTGGTTTTCCGAAGATTGTAATCTCGCCATGTGAAGGCTTAATCACATTGGTTAGCATCTTCATAATGGTCGATTTACCAGCACCATTCGGGCCAAGAAATCCGTAAATCTCACCTTGTCTAATATTCATTGTTACATCGGACACAACATCATGCCCTTGGAAAGTTTTTGTTAAATTTCTTGTCTGTACAACATAGTCCATGATGACCCTCCTCGTTTTCTACCTGTTTTCATTCTAGCAAGCGTCCCTTGCTTTTTTCTGTCTTAATTCTTACGAAAATCTTAAGAAACCAGATGGCTAAATATTCAGACGCTTCAATGAAAATGTAAATGATGTCTTTTCAAATGGTATGGATTGTATTGAAATGTTTCCTTGCATTTCTTCAACCAGTCTTTTTGTAATGGTTAAACCTAGACCACTGCCTTGGAAGGCTTTATTTCTTGATTCTTCAAGTGTGAACATACGTTCAAATACACGCTCCTGCTCCGTTTCATTAATTCCTTTTCCTTTATCAGAAACTTCGACATAGACTCTCGTTTCATCATAGAACACCCTTAAACCGATCATCTTGCCATCAGCACCATAGCGAAGACCATTTGAAATTAAGTTATTTAATATACGGTTTAATGCTTCTTCATTACCGAGAGCAAAAACGGGCTTTTCGGGTATCTCAATGATCACTTCTAATCCTTTTATTTGGATCCATTCATAGAACAATAGCATATTATTTTTACAAATTTCAGTTAGATTTACTTTTTCAAGCGGAATATCTTTATCACCGGATTCTAACATAGCCAAGTCGAAGAATGTGTTCATTAACGTAATGAGTTCTAATGTTTTACCTTGTACTTGTTCTAGTAAACGCACTCTTTCTTGTTCATTCATTTGAGGTTGGTTCTGAAGCATTTCAATATAGCCTGCGATCACTGTAAGTGGCGTTTTAAGATCATGAGAGACATTCGCCAACATCCGTTTCATGGAGGCTTCCATTTTTTTATACTGACGTACATTTTCTTGATAATCGTCGACAATTTGATTTAACATATCTAGCATCTCTATGAGGTGCTTATCATCCGTTACAATGAGAACTCTCTCATTTGATTGTGAGGCTTTCATCTGTTCAACTTTAGTTGTTATATAAGCGAGATTCTTGTTTCTTACCTTCTTAGATTGATATTGATAGCCTATAAAAATAAGAAGGACCACTATGACACAGCTTAATATAGTAATCATTTAAAATTCTCCCAGCTTGTACCCGATCCCCCATACTGTTTTGATATAGGTTTGTTTCGATGGGGTATCCTCGATTTTTTCTCTAAGTCGGCTTATGTGAACATTAATAATATTTTCATCACCAAAGTAGTCGTCCTCCCAAACGGAACGATAAATCTGTTCTTTTGTAAAAACCTTTTTTTGATTTTCAAAAAACAAACAAAGAATCTTCCATTCTTTAGATGTTAAGTTGATTTCAATGCCGTTCTTTGTCGCACTATGATTCTCCGTATCCAATTCAATCTCATGTACTTTGATTATTGATGTATTTCGTTCTATTTGAGGAACTATGTACTGTGTGGATCTTCTTATGGCAGCTTTCACTCTTGCTGCAAGCTCGACCATTGAAAACGGCTTAGTGATATAATCATCTGCTCCTAAACCAAGACCTAATGCTTTATCCACTTCGCTATCTTTTGCTGACATAATAATTACGGGAATGTAACTCTTAGTTCGCACCATTTGAAGAAAGTCCATACCATTTAACTTTGGCAACATTAAGTCTAATAAAACCAAATCATAATGCTCATGCTTAAAGGTATTCATGGCTTCCTCTCCATCAAAGGCACATGTAACATTAAAGGCCTCGTTAGTTAAATATGTTTTTACCATATTACTAATAGCCGGATCATCTTCAACAAGTAAAATAGTTTTTGTTTTCTGCATCAAAAACCAACGCCTTTCCTGTAATACTTACAATTACATTTATTTTCTAGTATTTATTTTCACATAATACAGAAAACTTTCAACTAAATTTAAAATTTTAAAAAATAAACAACTATATTTTCAACTATCAACCTTAATTGTAAAAGAAAAGATAATGGCATAAGGAAAAATCCAAATAGGTTATTCGTCTCCTTCTATTCAATTGGAAAAATCCGGCTATTATTATGAATGACTTTCCTTTTAAAAGATGAGGAAAAGAAACGTCAGGAGTAGAGAAAGAACCGTCTTTGGAATGTCTATGTGTTTAGACTTTGGAGGTGATGGAGAATGGAAAGAAGGTATTAAGTTAGAAATTCGTAAATCATTCAAAAAAATGTTGAATGAAAAAAGCCTGAAACTGGCACATTCAATTGGGAAATTAAAAGTAAAGCACGACTCAATTTTTATTGAATCGTGCTTTTTTGTGGGATAAAGGATTTTGCCCAGCTATTTTATTTGAACTTTAAGAAAATCGAGTTCCTGACTTTTACTTTTATAATGTGAAGAAGCGGGGGTGCAAGTTTGAAAGTATCTCAGCACCAAACTTTTTGTTTTAAAATATTTGTTATTTCACGTTTCTATTTAATCACAATGCTACCATCTTCCGTTTCAGTAGAAAGTATATTAGTGCCATCGCCAATAATATGTGTTTTCTTATCATATTTTGGTAGCTTAATCTTAATATCACCCGCACCTGAATTCTTTAGTTGAAGTGAAGTTGGTGTTTTTTTATATTGGATTCCAATGTCTCCTGAAACGCTTTTTACATGTAAACTTGGTTGTTCTGTAGCATCTGTCATTTTGATTTGGCCATCAACCGTTTGGATCGATTGGGTTGAGCCAGTACTCTCTTTTATAGCAACATCACCGGAACTTGTTGTAATCGATAAGTTTTCGATTGCACTTTTAACGATTGTCGCATTGCCATCTTTCATATGAAATTCAGCATTCGTTATATCTGTGTTTTTTAGATTGGCAGAGCCTGAAGACATTTCCGCTTGTACCTTATCCAATCTCAAATTTTGAATAGTGAAATCACCATCAGCATTGTTAAGTGTAAGTGTTTTACTTTGAGCTTTGGGTAATTGCACGACAATAGTTGGTGTTGGACGAAAGTGAATATAGTCTTTCCATTTTTTCTTATGTTGTGGTTCTTTAATGGAGAATTTATTGTTTTCTTCGGTGATTATCACCATTTTTTTATTTAATTTAGGTCCTTTTAATTGAACGTGTATTTTATCATCAGGTGAGTCGGCAATATCGATATTTAACTCATTAAGTGTCACATCAATATTTGGCATTGCTTCATACTTACCAATAGTTATTGTCTCAGTAGATTGTTTCATAAAAAGAATAGCAACTGTACTCATTATGACAAGTAACAATAGTATAAATAGCTTTTTCTGCATCACTATCCCACATCCTTTATATCGATATTGCGGAATGATAAATAGGCAATGGCAATTCCAAACAGTGATAAGATAATTGGAATAAATACAACATTCGTTAAGCTGAATGTCTCACTGCCATTTGAAACCGTTGAGTTAATTAAAAAGGCGATAATGACAGCAGAAGTAATAGTAGTAGCTGTCGATTTTTTTCGCATTCCGAAAATTAATGGAATTAAAGAAATTGCGCCCATCATTAGTGAGTTAGTTATCGTTGTTGGCAATGTAGCAAATAAATCTTGTAGTGTTACTGTCCCTTCAAATAATCCAAGTGAAGGCTGTAAAAAGTATGTAATAATTTGCATGATCCAAATGTTAGCAAATAAACTCCCTACAGTAAAAAGGTAAGCGAGTATTAACTTAGCAAATAAAAGCTTTTTACGTTGTATAGGGTAGGTAAACATTACTTGCATCGTTTTCGTACGAAATTCCGAAATGATCAGGCGAGATAATATAACACTACCAAAAATTATAAAAGTAATATTTGATATAATGTTAAATAGTGACATAAATTCTTGGAATGAGCTCATTGCCCCATCTACATCATTTTTTGAGCCGAGAGAAATTAAAGCCATAAAGGCATAAATGCCAATAATACAGAAGAGAAAGCTTTTAAAATAACGTGCCATATGATGCTTTTGCCATTCAAGTTTTAATAGATTAAGCATTTTGTTTACCTCCATTAATACGATTTACAAAGTATTCTTCTAGAGATTGATGCAAAGTTTCAACCTCATTTACATCAACACCATTTAGTACTAAATGTTTTGTTAATGTTGCCGGCTTTTCATATACTTTTTGAATATGCAGGGTTGTGGCGTCAATGATCTGAACATTAGCGTTGAACTCTTCTTCCAATAATTGTTTAGCTTTTGTAGTATCACTGACGACCATTTCAACCGTTGAGTGTGTTTTATTACGTAGGGAATGCATAGGAATTTCCTCAATCAGTTCACCGTGATTTAAAACCCCTATCGTATCTGCAATGGATTCGATTTCTGAGACGATATGGCTCGAAATTAAAATTGTCATACCATATTGTTGTTTTAGCATAACAAGTAGCTCCCTCACTTCTTTAATACCAATTGGGTCTAGACCATTAATGGGCTCATCTAAAATTAAAATTTTTGGTTTAGTAACAATGGCACGTGCAATAGCAAGACGTTGACGCATACCAAGAGAAAATTCTTGTACCTTTTTCTTTTTACTTTGTTGTAAACCTACAATATCTAACACTTTCTTTATATGATTCATGTCTTTATAACCCATATAAGAACAGTGCATTTGCAAATTTTTATATGCAGTAAGTTCTTCATAAAAAATCGGATATTCAATGAGACTGCCAATGCCTTTTAAATATTCGTATGAAGTAGCTATAATTGATTGATTTTGAATTTTTATTTCACCAGATGTTGGTTTTATTAAATTTAATAGCATTTTCATAATCGTAGTTTTACCAGCACCATTTGGCCCAAGAAAGCCATAAATTTCACCGGCTTTAATATTCATACTTACTTGGTTAATAACAGGTTCGAGTGTAAAGCGTTTTGTTAATTGATGTGTTTGAATAATATATTCCATAAAAAAGCCTCCCGTTTATATTGCTTAATTACATCGTAAAAGATGAAAGTAAAAATAAAGTAAAGAGACAGGAAAATGAAAATAATTTTTGCTTGGAAGATAGTATTACTTAGAAAATTAGATAAGATAGAAGGAGAAAAGAGGGAATAAAATGACATATGATGAAAGAATTTTAATTGTGGATGATGAAGTTGGCATTTTAAAAATGCTTGAAATCACATTGCAAAAAGAGCATTTTACATATATTGAAACTGCGTCGACGAAAACGGAAGCACTTCAGGCTTTAGGGAAGAAGGAGTTTGATATTATTTTATTGGATGTTATGTTGCCAGATGGTGATGGATTTGAGTTATGTTCATCTATCCGTCAACAAACAACAGCGCCAATTTTATTTATTAGTGCACGTTCTAGTGATTTTGATAAATTAACTGGCCTAAGTGTGGGGGGCGATGATTATATTACAAAGCCATTTAATCCACTTGAAGTTGTAGCAAGAATACGAGCAATTATACGACGCCAACGAGTGTATGAAAAAAAGTCAGTACATTCTGAAAGAAAGACATATACATATGACACGTTCGCATTTTCACCAGATGAGGCTTTATTAACTGTTCATGGGGAAGTAGTTCAAGCTACCGCAAAAGAATTAGAATTACTGCATTTCTTTTTCAAAAATCCAAACCGCGTATTTACGACTTCACAAATTTATGAGCTTGTTTGGGGAGAAGATTTGTTTGGCGAGGAAAAAACCGTAACAATTTATATTGCAAAGTTGCGTAAAAAATTGAGGGATAATACGAGAAAGCCAACAATTATTGTGAACTTACGAGGTATTGGCTATAAATTTATTCCGCCGACAGGTGATGCTAAATGAAAATTCAACAACGATTTATTCTGCATCTATTATTAGGCTTTATCGTTTGGCTATTACTTTTAACGTTTACAGTGCCACTTGTGATGGAGGGGATTTTGCCGAAGCTTGGGTTAAATGGTGAGCGCTATCAATGGTTTGTAATGATTATCATTGGTTTGGATACAATCTTATGCATTATATGGTTTGGCTGGTATTTTGGCAGCCCCTTATTACTTATAATGAAGTGGATTGATCAATTAGTGAATGAAGATTTTTCGCCGCTTAAAGACTGCGAAAAAATTTATTCACGTAAAGGGAAATTAAAAATGCGTTATCGTTTATATCAAGAAGTTATCACACATCTTGATCGTATGCGGGAACAATTGCAAAAGGCAAAGGTTGAGCGTGCCGAACTAGAGAAGGCAAAGCGTGATTGGATAGCTGGAATTTCACACGATTTAAAAACACCATTAACGTATATTAAAGGTTATTCAACATTATTATTAAATCCTGATTATGATTGGTCAAAAGAGGAACAGCGTAATTTTGTTCAAGAAATTGATGATAAGGGGACCCATATGGAGCAACTTGTACAAGACTTGAATTTAGCGTTGCGCCTTGAAGATTCACAGTCTCTACCCATTCGTAAAACAACTCAAAATATTGTAACGTTTGTCCAACAAGTTTTAGCTGATGTTAGCAATGATTTACGTGCACAAAAGCACCACTTTGAATTGCATGCGGAAGTAGATGATTTAGCTTTAGTGTTTGACCCGTATTTACTTAAACGATCACTGCAAAATATCTATATGAATGCAGTGATCTATAATGATATACCTGTTATGATTACAACCACACTCGAGATACAACAAAATTTTTTAACGATCATTATCCAAGACAATGGGATAGGTATGACAGAGGAAACACAACAAAATTTGTTTAATCGTTATTATCGAGGTACAACAACCGAACAAAAATCTGAAGGAACAGGCTTGGGTATGGCAATTGTGAAAAGTTTAATAGAGGCCCATGAAGGAATAATTACAGTAGAGAGTGCATTAAGGCAAGGAACAAAATTCACCATAACCTTACCTCTTTTAAAGTAGTTGCCAATATCATTCTTTCTTCAATGTAGGTAAACAGAAAAAACGCCACAATTTCAGAGGTTAATCAGGCTTCGGGAGGGAGCTTTTGCTTTAAGAATATGCAACGCGCTTTTATACGTATTCTTAAAGCTAGCAAAAAGACTTAGATAGTGAATTTTAGAAATTACTATATAATCTAGCTAGAATATTAAAGGTGGTATTAAATCGGAATTTAATGCCATCTTTTCTTTTTGTCTCATACAATTATAGTGATGATATTTTCTGATGTTTTTAGTTAAGAAAATAGCAGAAAATAATATAAGTAAAATAAGCTTTGGGGAGGAAAACATACTTTCCTAGAGAAGGTATATAATTCTTCGCCATTGTAGAAGAGATAAAAATTTTAATATAAAATGGAAAATGAAGGTTTATATGTATTAAAATAGAATGTTATAAGGTGTAAGAATTAAATTTTTGATAAAAAGGAGAATTTAATTGAGGAAAAAAACAAAAAATGTATTGGCTGTATTTGGAATTGGATGTTTATCTACAACTATTCTTCTCATCAGCTTAGTTTTCCTTGGCATAAACGTAGTAAAAGATCGCTTTGGATCTTCCGATAGAGAATTGATTCATTATGTGAAAGATAGATATGGTGTTAATGTGGAGATTGTCAGCAATACTGGGAGAATACCAGGCAGTGGTGGGCTGATGTTTGAAGATGCCCGTGTTCGTACATTGGATAAAGATCAACTGGAATTTGATATACATATTAACTTAACTAACATGATTACTGGTGATACATATAAACAAGTGAAGAAAAAACATGATTTATACGAAAAGTATCGAAGCTCTGATATTTTTCAAAAGTTAAAAACAATAGGTTTTAAAGATATCGAATTTGGAATTGAGGCAGATGATCCGCCCTTATCTCTATCCTTACCAGATGGAATGGATTTGGCTGATACTCGAAATTTTGCCATGCTGTTTGAGGCTTTACCTTTACTAAAACAGCTCAAAGAAGAAACAGCAAAAGAAGAAAATTATGTTTTGAATAGGGTATCAATTGATGCAGCTATATTGGATTTGAATAAGCAGTATAAATCATCGGAAGATTTAGGAAACCAATTAGCTGTTTCCAATGTTGAAGAATTTTCCTATCAATTTGATGGCATATCGGAACAAGAATTGAAGAAAATTAAGCCTCAATTATTGAACTATGGTTTTAGTAAAAACGGGATGCTTGAGTGCTATAAAATGGTTAATTATCATGATTGCCATTCCTATGCACTAACAGTACAAGCAAATAGTGAAGATGATTCTATTAGTTCTTTGCGCTATGACCGTGTCAAAGATAAGAAAATAATCCTTAAAGCGATTCATCAAGCAAGAGAACTTAAAATTCCAGTAAAGAAGATCATTATTAATAGTATTTACGTACCGAATAAACCTGAATATCAATATGAGTCAGAAAGTAAACTAAAAGAACAATATGAAGATGTGCATTTTTATTATACAAAAGTTGAGATAAGGGATTTAGACACGATTGATAAAATCGAGGATATTAAGTTTTTCTATTGAAATACTGAATATAGTACTGAATGGAGTATAGGTGCATTAATTGAATTGCAAAAAAAGGAATATATAAAATTAAGGCACCATTTCAAAAAGAATGGTGCCTTCCTAATTGTCTTAAGCGTTTTCCTTAATATAAGTTTTCACAGATGGTGGCTCATATGTAGATAATTGATCGAGCAGTTCCTTTGGCTCTTCATTTACAAGTGCCATTGAACGGTATTGTTCATGCAAAAATTTCTCATCAGCCATATGATTAAATAACGTGATAAGCGGATCATAATAGTGATTAATATTTAAGAGACCACATGGTTTACGATGAAGTCCTAATTGAGCCCAAGTAAAAACTTCAAAGAACTCTTCTAAAGTTCCTGGACCACCAGGCAAAGCTACGAATCCATCTGCCAAATCAGCCATTTTTGCTTTTCTCTCATGCATAGAATCTACGACGATCAACTCTGACAAGTTCTTATGAGATATCTCTCTCTTTTCCAAAAAACTGGGCATAACACCAATTACATATCCGCCTTCTTCTAAAACGGAATTTGCAACAGCGCCCATAACGCCAACATTAGCACCACCATAAACAAGCGCAATATTTCGTTTAGCTATTTCTTTACCAAGTTTTTTAGCACCTTCTATATAGGCATCTGATGCGCCATTACTTGATCCACAAAATACAGCTAACTTTTTCATAACATCGCCTCCTAAAAATACCAGACAATATTATACAAAACTTTCAGTACTTTGTTAAACTAATAATTGAATTGGGAGGTTAGATAAAAATGAATGTAACTGAATTTCAGCAATGGGTAAAGAGTTATTATGAAAGTAGAGGCTGGTCTGAGTTAGACATTTTTATTCGTATAGGCTTTTTAGCAGAAGAAACGGGTGAGGTTGCACGAGCAATAAGAGCTCTTGAGATAGGTAGGGATAGACCTGATGAAGTAAGTGGAACTTATGAGGAAAATCGACAGGAGTTAACTGAAGAGTTAGGTGATGTATTAGGTAATCTAATTGTGATTGCAAACAAGTACGATATTCCTCTAGAAGAAGTATTTCATTCACATAAAAAGAAACTATCAGAACGTTATTCTGATTGATAGATAAAGTTATGTATTTAAAAACTAGAAATGGATAGAGATTATCAATTGTTTAACTTAAACTAAAAGAGCGAATCTTTTTATATTAAATAATATAAGAGTTTTCTTATAAGAGTGAAAAATTAAAATATACTACACAATTAACTGTCTTATGTGGACAGTTTCTTTTTTTGCTCTTGTAGGGTTGTCGATTCGTAGAAATATTGATAAGATACTAAAATTACTATATAAAATAAAAAATTTAGGTAATAAGGAGTTATAGCCATGACATCGAAGATACCTTTTTCAACATATGCGGTAATTGGAACAATGCTTTTTGGAATGTTCTTTGGAGCAGGTAATTTAATTTTCCCAATCCAACTTGGTCAGTTATCGGGTACTCATTTTTGGCCAGCACTTATCGGTTTCTTAGTTACGGCAATCGGTCTACCATTTATGGGTATTCTAGCAATTGGTTTATCAGGTAGTAATGGTCTACGCGATTTGGGTAGTCGTGTTCATCCAGTGTTTGGGCTTGTTTTTTCATTAGCACTTTATTTAACAATTGGGCCATTCTTTGCGATTCCTCGTACAGCTACAGTACCATTTGCGGTTGGTATTGAACCCTATTTATCATCAGATCAGGTCACATTAACTCTCGGATTATTTAGCTTGGTGTTCTTTGCAATCGTGTATTACTTCTCGTTAAATCCAGCGAAAATTATGGATTATATAGGAAAATATTTAACACCTGCATTTTTAGTATTCTTATTTATTTTGATTATCACAAGTATTATATTCCCTATGGGTAGCTTCAAAAATCCGGTAGGCAATTATGTTGATCAAGCATTTATGACAGGTTTTAAAGAAGGGTACAATACCATGGATGCTCTTGCATCATTAGCTTTTGGTATTGTCGTGATTAATGCCATCAAGAGTAAGGGTATTACAAGTACGAAGGAAATTGCGAAGGCAACTTGGAAATCCGGAATCTTCGCTATGGTACTTATGATGCTTATTTATGGATTTATCACATTTATGGGCGCAACAAGTGTCCAAGCTGTTGGATCATTTGAAAACGGTGGCTTAATCTTTGCAGCTGTTGCGAAGCATTACTTCGGTTCATTTGGCGGTATTCTATTAGCAATTATTATTGTATTAGCATGTTTAAAAACAAGTATTGGTTTGATTACTGCATGTAGTGAATTCTTCCATGAAGTGTTTCCAAAAGTAAGTTATAAATGGTTTGTATTCATCCTATGTTTCGTATCATTTGTTATTGCAAACTTTGGTTTAGATAATATTATTAAATTTGCCGTTCCAGTCTTAATGTTCTTATATCCATTAGCAATCGTCATTATATTATTAACATTAATTGCACCTTTATTTAAAGCGCGCCGTAGTGTATATGCAGTTTCAATGTTCTTAACATTCTTTGTTAGTCTGATTGACGGGTATAACGCATTAGTAGCAAAGTTACCAGAAGCGCAAGTTGGCTTTTTAGATTCAATTGAAAAGTTTTATGCAAGTGTGTTGCCATTTTATGAAATTGGCTTAGGTTGGTTAATTCCTGCGATTGTCGGGGCGTTAATTGGATATATCTATGCACTTATAAAGAGAGCATAAATATGCAAACACCTTTTATATCGTTTCCTGTTGAAATTCTAAATGATGATCGTGAGATAAACTATTGATATTGAAAAAATAATAGGAACATAGAAAAAGCCTCTTGGAATGTACTTCTAAGAGGCTTTTCTTTTAGATTGCAAATACAAATCAAATATTCCTGCATTCTCTTCAAAGAATTAATCAAATTCAATCTTGTGTAACTGTTGATCTGCGAATTCACGGTACAAATTATGTGATTGATATAGTTCTTGATGAGTTCCGCTGCCCGTAATTTGACCCTTTTCGAGGAAAATAATTTGGTCTGAATCTATTACAGTTGATAAGCGATGAGCAATAACAATTGTCGTGCGACCTTCCATTAATTCATCTAATGCTTGTTGAACTACTTTTTCAGATTTACTATCAAGGCTTGAAGTTGCTTCATCAAGCATTAGTATTTTGGGATTTCTCAAAAATGCTCGAGCAATCGCTATTCTTTGTCGCTGTCCACCAGATAGTTTCATACCTCTTTCGCCAACTTCTGTGTCGTACCCATTTGGTAGGTCAGCGATAAATTGATCTGCATACGCCATTTTCGAAACGGTATTGATCTCTTCATCTGTTACTTCACGGTTCATACCATAGCATATATTATCTCGAATTGTTCCAGAAACGATAGGGCTCTCTTGTGAAACATAGCCAATTTGACTTCTCCAAGAAAACAGGGAGAAATCGTTGATTGATTTGCCACCGATTGAAATCTCCCCAGTATTAGGTCTGTAGAAGCGTTCAAATAGTGAAAATAGAGTCGTTTTACCACTACCGCTTGGCCCAACAATTGCAGTAACTTTACCCGCCTCAATGTTAAAGTTAATGTCTTTTAATATTGGATCTTTTGTATTATAGCTGTAGTTTACATGTTCCACTTTAATGGATTCGTTCATATGTTGCACTTCTTCAGTTGCATCTAGTTCCTGTTCAGATTCCAAAATAGAAATGATGCGTTCAGTTGCACCTGTTGCTTTTTGGAACTGAGTGAAGAAAGAAGCCATTTGTGCCATTGGCATAATGATTTGAAATAAATACATGATAAAAGCCACTAAAGAACCAGCAGTTAAAGCGCCAGACGAAACACGCATACCACCATAACCTAATAATAAAACAAGGAGTGTCATCATAACTAGGCTCATGATAGGACCAATCAATGACTGAACTTTCGCTTCTCTTAAACCAAAGTGAAATAGATTTGTAATACCTCGTCTCCCATTGTTGTACTCAATTTCTTCGGCATTAGAAGATTTAACAAGGCGAATTTCGGACAACACTTGTTGAAGTATAGCAGTAAACTTTGCCGCTTCATCTTGTGTACCTTTTGAGATTTTGTACATTGTTTTCCCAAGCGGTACTAAGATTAATGCCGCTATAGGAATAGCGATGAACATCATTAATGTCATCTTCCAGTCAAGAATGAATAATACAATAATCGAACCAATTATTGAAATAATTCCTGAAACAAAGGTAGCTAAATGCTCTGATATTAATTCTTTTACGACAGAAGTATCATTTGTCATACGACTAACCGTTTCACCTGAAGGATGTTCGTCAAAATAACTAACCGGTAATACAAGTAACTTCTTCCAAAGCCTATCGCGAATACCTGCGACAACTGATTGACCGATTCGATTTAATAAATAAATTGAGAATCCACTCGCCAATGCTTGTGCAAGAATCGCAATGACTAAAATCGAAATGCTTTTAGCGTTTATTGCACTCATAGAAAAACCATTAACGAGGTCTTTAGTAAAAAGTGGCACTAATAAACCAACGCCTGTGGTAGCTAAGCTCAATAGTAGAGCGATTCCTATCATTAATTTGGAAGGTTTCGTTTGCTTGACTAATTGCAAAAACTGGCGCCACCCTTTTTGCGCTTTATCTTGTTTCATAGTTATATACTTCCTTTCTAACTCTGTTATAAATAGTATACAAAAAAGTTATGAACTGAATATGAATTGGTAAATATTTTAATTTTTTACTTTATTGCAGATCTCATTTATTAGAAAATGATGAAAGAGAAGGATTATGTATAATTAGTAAAGTGAGACACAAATCATATGATATCGGGATGGTGAATTATTCATGATTAAACGATGCACGTGGGCAAAAACAAAAGAACCATTATATATTGAGTATCATGATAAAGAATGGGGAGTCCCTGTTTATGATGATCGGGTATTGTTTGAAATGTTATGCCTTGAAGGGGCACAAGCAGGACTTAGTTGGTGGACGATCTTACAAAAAAGAGAAAATTATCGAAATGCCTTTGATCAATTTGAAGCAGAAAAAATTGTAATGTATACAGAAGAAAAATTACAATCATTGGTGGAAAATAAGGGGATTGTCCGTAACAAAATGAAAATCCGAAGCGTGGTAACAAATGCACAGGCATTTTTGAAAATCCAAGAAGAGTACGGTTCATTTTCTAATTATATTTGGAGCTTTGTAGATAACAAGCCAATTATAAATAATTGGGAAACAGAAAAAAACGTACCTACTTCAAATGAAATAAGTGATAAAATGAGCAAACAGTTAAAAAAAGATGGATTTAAGTTTGTTGGAAGTACAATTTGCTATTCCTATATGCAAGCTGTTGGAATGATAAATGATCACACAGTTGAATGTTACTGTCATCCATCTTCTCGTTCAAAAGAAAATAACCCAGCTATTTGAAAAAAATCTATTTAACAATGAAAAAAGCAGAATGAAGAGAAAATCTTCGTTCTGCTTTCTAATATAATAATCATAAGTATTGAAGCTGTTCCAAAGGTATTCTTGCAACGATTTCATAGCCATTTCCCTTTCCAAGAGGTTTTACAACAACAGTTCCCATATAGGGGATATTACCTAAACCAACGCCTTTTGGAAAACTATGTGCAATAATAACTTTATTTTTCCCCATGCTTGGTGGTATTTCTAGTACTGATTGAAGATTGTTTAAAATCCTTTCTTGGTCCCACCAGTTTAAATGACCGCCTAATTGATTAATTTCATAACCTATTGGATCTAGTTGGACATTCATTCCACCAAAGGCTAGTGAAGCCGTTTCACTTGTTCTACACAAAGGGCTGGCATGGACGGGATACTCAATGGGTATTTGCAAACGCCGTATTGCATCCCCATAAAGTATTGCTTGTCTCCTTCCTGTATCACTCAGATTTCTTTGCGTGTAGCAATTATTGAGATCTAGGTATGGTTGATCCATGCCTACGTTAGCTTCACCGTGTCTGGCATACAAAATATATCCACCTTGTTGGAGAGAATTCAGTAACGAATGTTCTCCGCCTACATATTGTGGGTAGTTCAATTTTAGTTCTCCCTCCGATTAAATGCATATCATAATATATTACCTTCGCCCCGATTTGTTCATTATGAATGCCTATTTAGGAAGTTTTCTCGCTAATAAAAGGAGCTACTTACATAAGAACACGTTATAATGGCTTATATATTAATTGAAGCTTTAAGGAAGTGTATGAAATGTTTAATGCAATACTATTATTTATTTTAGCTGGTCTAGCAGAAATAGGTGGAGGCTACTTAATCTGGCTATCGTTAAGAGAAGGAAAGCCTTTATCTTGGGGACTTTTAGGAGGAATTATTTTAGCCATATACGGAATCATCGCTACATTTCAAAGTTTCCCATCTTTCGGCAGAGTTTACGCCGCATATGGAGGGGTATTTATTGTTCTATCTATTTTGTGGGGATGGGGAATTGATCGAAAAACGCCTGATCTATATGACTGGGTTGGAGCTGCTATCTGTTTAATTGGTGCTACTGTTATATTATTTGCACCGCGTCATTAAAAATTTTTAGGCTAAAAAAGAGGGTACATTTCATATGCCAGAAACACCAGAGAATAAGAAATCTGACTCTAAAAAAGATAAGGTAAATAACAATATAAAAGATTTGCTAAGCAGTATTGGTGAATCAATATTAAGCGATTTTATTTTCAATTTATTGATGTTCATCCCAAGAATGATTGGTAAATTGTTAAAGGTGATATTTTCATAAATATATATTTCATTAAATTCGAAAGTCGACACGCAAATAAGTAGTGTCGACTTTTTATTACTTAAGTTACAATAATAGGTAGATAAATATTTCTCTAAGAAAAATATTATTTAATACCCTTGATGACGAACAGAAATAATAATGAGTAAGAAAAAACACATAACAATATGATGTGAAAAGTGAATCTTGTTAAACAGGATTTTCCCGTTGAATATTCTAGATGTTATTATCAGAATTATTAAAATAAATAAGGGCGAAGAAGTATTCTTGTGTAAGATTGTTATAGCTAAAAATAGACAATGTACGATTACAAAATAAGAAATAGCAACAAGCTTAATAATAGTCAATTTTGAGATCTTTTGTTGATAACAGTAAACAAAAATTGAAACTATGCTTATACAGCAATAAGTAAGAATTATGAAAGTACTAATCATGATATATCCCCCTTAGACCTTGTTTTAGACAGCATAAAGTATGGGGTTAGCCCCACAGCAATAAGAAAAGGAGAATTTCATGAAAATAAGTGAATTTATCGAGAGGGTAAGTACTACAAAAGATACTGTTCGTTATTATGAAGAGCTAGAAATACTTAGACCATCCTGGAAAGATCATAGAAGAAACTATACCGAACAAGATGTCACTGACTTTGAAGTGATAAAGGAAATGAAGTGTTTAGGATTATCAATGATGGATATTCAAATGATATTTAAAATAAAACGAGAAACTGCGTGTAACTCTAAAGAATTAACATCTAGTATCTTACTAAAACTAAATTCTAGTAAGGAATTTTTTGAAGCGGAAGTATTAGATATTCAAAACAAGCTTCAAATGATTGAAGAGTTAATTGCTCAAATTAAGAAATTAACAAATGCTTAGTTAGGAAGATGCAAATCGCAGTATTAACCTACAATTCAGACGAAAAGGAGATTTTTTTCTATGATTATTCGTAATTATGAAGATAGAGATGAAGAAGGCTGGGTTCGATGTAGAACGTTATCATTTTTGCATACTGCTTATTTTGATGATGTATTTAATAAGAAAGAGCACTATGCAAATCCGGCAATCGAGTTAGTTGCAGAAATGAATAACCAAATTGTTGGTCTCGTTGATGTGGAATATGAAAGGCAAGAGAAGACAGTTTGTTCAAGGGGCGAAGGTTTAGGCGGGATGATTTGGCATATCGCCGTCCATCCAGATTTCTATCGACAAGGAATTGGGGAACAATTACTGAAAAACGCTGAAATACTTGCAAAAAATCTAGGATTAAATCGTTTTGAAGCATGGACGAGAGATGACCAGTGGGTACAAAACTGGTATGAAAAAATGAATTTTCAAAAGGTTGATTCCTATTATCATATTTATTTCGAAGAAAATGAAATGAAGGGGAAAATCAAAGGAGAAGTTCCTAATTTATATCCTGTAAAAAGTTTTGCTCATTATGAAGGAAAGAACATAGAGCAATTCCGCGGTAATCAGCGTGTTCATGAATGTGTGTGCTATGAAAAATATTTTGAATAGTGGTATTTATATTAAATAACTTTGTTCATCTAAAAAGTATAGGAGAATGATAGATGCGCTCTAAAATAGATCGAGCAGTTTTAAATAATATTGCTTGGTGTCAAATTGTATGTGTTACACATGGGATTGTTGGGATTTCAAAAGAAAACATCTGGGGGCTTCATTCAAAAGCTCCAACGTTTTACCCTGAAGTCATTATTTCAGATAAACGTGCAACAATTGAAGAAGTAAAGTACTTTATTGAAAATGGAAAGGTATCAAGCATTAAAGATAGCTATGCAAATCTTAATTTAACACTATTAGGTTTTGATATTTTATTTGATGCCGAATGGATTGTTCATGAACCGGTTTTGGATTTCGAACCTATTCAAAAAAACTGGAGAATAATTGCATCAGAAAAGGATTTTAAAAAATGGACTGATGCAAGTGGATTAGAAAATGTTATTAAATCCGAGCTATTAAAGCAACCGGATGTGAAGATTTTTATATGTGAGACAAAGGCTGGGATTTCAGGATTTATCGCTAATTTAAGTGAAAGTGTTGTAGGAATATCAAATGTATTTTCAGTGGGTGATGAAGAGAAAAAACTATGGAAGGACATTCCTAATATCATATCAAAAGAATTTCCAAAGCTATTAATGGTAGGGTATGAGCACAATAGCAGTCTAATAGTAGCCAAATCTTCAGGGTGGGAAGCAATAGGTCCATTACGTGTATGGATAAATTAGATAAATGATTTAAAAGGGGAAGATTATTTTGGAGCAAGCTTTACTTGTAATTGACGCACAACAAGAGTTAATGGATGGTGGGTTAGAACACCAAGGCGTTTTTGAAAAAGATAAAGTCATCCATAATATCAATGTTGTAATTGAGAAGGCATTAAAGGAAAAAGCGTATATTGTTTTTATTAGAGACAAAGATGTTTCAAACGGAAAAGGTAGCGGATTTCAAGTACACAAGGATATTAAAGTACCTTCTGATGCTGTAATCTTTGATAAACTAGCAACAAATTCTTTTTATGGTACACCGTTACTTGAATATTTAAAAGATAAGAATATAGAACATCTTGTGATTATGGGATGTCAGACCGAATATTGTATTGATACGGCAGTTAGGACTGCAACTATTAATGGTTTTGATGTGACATTAGTTAGTGACGGACATTCCACAACAGACTCGAAGATATTATCCGCAGAGCAAATCATTCGTCATCACAATGCAACACTACATGGGCATTATAATGTAGATCATTTTTCGATTGTTAGAAATGCTATGGAAGACTTGTTTGAACCTACTCATGATGGCTACCGATAAGAAGCAACCACTTTAATAATTGGAGGACTCTTAATGAAAATTAAAGTAGATGATTTGTCTAGTGTGGAAGTGGCAGAATTAATAGGAGGACATCTTCAAAATATGGCATTACATTCTCCTCTTGAAAGTATTCATGCTTTAGGTCTTGAGGAATTGAAGAAACCTGAAATCACATTTTGGAGTGCGTGGGAACAAGATGAATTAGTTGGGTGCGGTGCATTGAAAGAATTGGATTCTAGTCATGGGGAAATCAAATCAATGAAAACCTCTCCACTTCATTTAAGAAAAGGTGTTGCCAAGAAAATCCTGCAACACATTATAGAAGAAGCTAAAATGCGTAGTTATGAACGATTAAGTTTGGAAACAGGTTCAATGGCAACATTTGATCCTGCTAGACATCTATATGAGAAATTTGAATTTCAGTATTGTAAACCCTTTGCCGATTACAAGGAAGACCCTAATAGTGTATTTATGACAAAAGAATTATAAGGTAATGTTGATTAGTAATTTAAAAAACTCGGGTAGAAAATTTTCTACCCGAGTTTTTTGAATCTATTCAATTTCTTTTTTGTTAATCCTTAACGATAAATGGTTCAATACTCTCTTTGGTGTGCGAAGATAACACGATATTAGTAGATGGAGTACCATATGGCATCGATGCATCGATAAATTGTTCTAATGTCTCAACAGAATGTGTTGCCAATTTTACGATATAACTTATTTCTCCTGCGACACGGTAACATTCCAATACATCAGGATGGTTATAGCAAAATGCAGCTAATCCTTTACAATCTTTTGACTCAAATAAAATAAGTGCACAAATCGGACGATCTATTTTGTTCAAGTTTAGATGAGCATGATAACCTTCAATCACCTGTTGCTCTTCAAGTTTGCGTACTCGTTCAATGACGGCTGGAGAAGATAAGTGGACTTTTTCAGCTAATTCCTTCATTGAAACTTTAGCGTTTAACTGTAACTCTTTAACAATTTGTTTATCAATTTGATCCATATTTATCAACGCCTTTTTTTATTAATTAGATTAAATAAATTTCTTTATAATTTAAAGTGGAATTAGGAAATATTCTTTTTCAGCTTATGTAATAATCCTTAATACTTTAATAAAATGATGCATAAGGAGGGATTGAACAATGAAAAAAATATTATTACTTCTAGTGGATGGCTTTGAAGCAGTAGAAGCTAGCGTTTTTACAGATGTACTTGGATGGAACAAATGGGAAGGTGATGGTTCAACGGAGGTCGTGACAGTTGGACTACGAGACAAATTAACTTGTACATGGAATTTCACAGTAGTACCAGAAAAAACAATAGATGATATTCAATTAGAGGAATTTGATGCTCTTGCTATTCCTGGAGGGTTTGAAGAAGCTGGATTTTATGAAGATGCATATAATGAGCAGTTTCTAAATGTGATAAGGCACTTCAACGAACAACAAAAGCCGATAGCTAGTATTTGCGTTGCATCCCTTGTACTAGGTAAAAGTGGCATTCTTGAAGGGCGAAATGCCACTACCTACAATCATCCGACTAGTTTTAGAATAGAACAACTAAAGAATTTTGGAGCAAATCTACAACAAAAGAGAATTGTTCAAGATGGACATATTATCACATCTTCAAATCCAGGTACGGCTTTCGAAGTCGCATTTTTATTACTAGAAATATTAACTTCTAAAGAAAACGTTAGACATGTAAAAGACTTGATGGGATTTATTTAAATCTTATGCACTGTTATATGATATTGTTGATATTTTAATTGAACCAAGGTTGGCGACTCCCCAAAAATGCATTCGCATTTCCTTCGTCGATGTTAATTCAGTGATGTTCATTCATAGTCCTGAGGGAAAGCCAACTAGACAACACCCCGCAGGTTAAGGTCTTTATGACAAAGGAATTATAAGGTGAATTTCAAAAAGCTCGGGTGAAAATAAACTATTTTCTACCCGGATTTTTTTGAGAATAATTTTGTATCATTTTGTTCATTGTGGAGCGGAAGACGGCGAGTCCTCGAAAATGCATTCGCATTTCCTTCGTGCGATGTAAATTCAGTGAAGCCATTCAAAGTCCTACGGGAAAAGCTTGAGCTGTAAGCCCCACAAGAACGATTTTAAGGAACAAAGCCTAAGAACGCCACGTCCTGTGGCAACGGCTTCGTGACCAACATCGTGTTGGCCCGAGGAGATTGAAGCCAAACCCGTGGAAAGCGCCGTCTGTAGCGGAACATCCAAATCTGAATATTAAAAAGTTAATGCGTTAACGTTCGTATTTAATAACCGAAAATGTATTTATGAAATTGATTCATTTTATAATTTATAGCGATAGGAGTTTGCCTTTGGTGCTTTTTTCTGAATTTTATCAAACCATATTCTATCTTTTTCTTCTTGCTTAAGTGTATGAGTAATTGATTGAGTGCATTCCCTACAGATTTTTGAATGATTTGTTAGATTTCCGCATTTTTCGCATGGTGCTCCAAGATTAGGAAAAAGGGATGGATTTAATTTCCCTGATTTTACCCATTTAAAAATTAAGTCAGAAGAAATTCCTGTTTTTTCGATTAATTGATCATTTGAAAAAAGACGATGGTTTTTTCTAAGTAGAAAATGGATCACATCTGAAAAAATATCTTCTTCTTTTACACCTAATTGAATTTTTGAGTTTGATATCATAAAAATATCCCCTTTAAAAAATGATGTGATTATCCTTCGTTCACATTCTCTTTCTCTATTTTATCCGAATTATATTTATAATCTTCCCAACGATTACGAGCTAATCGTTGATATTTATCTGAAACAGCTCGGCCTGAGATTAAATGAGAAAATCCTTTTTTAGCTTCATCTGTCTCACCAATGCGAAGGCTTAATTCAGCAAACAGAAATTGAATTCTTTCTTCTCCTTCCTTATTTGACGCAAATGATTGGCTGTAAAAATCCCTAGCAGAACGTAGGTAATGAATTTCTGATTTATTTTCTTCTTTTAAGCGGTAAAGCCATGCAATTTTAATCGCAATGTTGGCCATAACAAGTGGTTCTTCCATTGAAGCTTTAGCCACTAGATATGCTAGCTTAAAACTGGCAATCGCATCATCTAATGTTCTTTCATGGCAAATGGACATTGGTTTTTGTAGCGGTTTAATATAAATTTCTCTAACAAATTCCATAAAAGGTCCATATGTGCGAACCATTGATTTATGATAGGCATATCCACAATGAGGACAAACTGCAACTTCATATAACATCGGATTTAATCCCTCGTAGATAGGCATAAAGTCTGTATCCTGATCAACTACTTTATAACGATTTGGGCGTACTTTATATGAAGTAAATTTTTTTTTGCAATACTGACATTCAAGTTTACTTTCATAATAATAGATATTAATTCCCATATAATACCTCTCCTTTTGGTATAGAAGTATGAATTTATTTTACAATACTTTTGTTATTAATAGGCG
This sequence comes from Rummeliibacillus pycnus, assembly GCF_044359855.1. Classification (GTDB taxonomy): domain Bacteria; phylum Bacillota; class Bacilli; order Bacillales_A; family Planococcaceae; genus Rummeliibacillus; species Rummeliibacillus pycnus_A. The sequence continues at coordinate 2,384,711 of NZ_CP132291.1, read as the reverse complement.
AAAAGGACTTTAAAATAATAGATATTTTTTTAGATTCTTTTTTATAGAAGTATGTTGTCTATGGACCATTTATTATAGTTTCTTGTGCATAGAAAAATATTAATAGAAGTACTCTTTACAAATTCTACTTTAAGCTATATATTCATATAATAGTATATTCAAATAATCAGATATTCAGTTATTAAAAGATAAAGGAAGAAGGATAATTATGCTGAAAAAATTAAATTTTTCAGGAAGATATGCAGACTACTCCTTAAAGAGTTTTCAAAAGGATTTACTATCAGGGCTAATAGTAGCTGTCATTGCAATTCCATTAGGGATGGGTTTTGCAATTGCTTCAGGAGTAAAACCTGAGTATGGAATATACACAACTATTATTGCGGGAATTTTAGTATCACTTTTGGGTGGTTCAAAATTTCAAATTGGTGGTCCTACGGGAGCGTTTATACCAATCTTATTTGGTATTGTCATATCATATGGTTATAAAGATTTATTAATAGCGGGGTTTTTAGCAGGGATTTTGCTCATTTTAATGGGAGTTTTTAAACTAGGATCCTTAATAAAATATATTCCAAGACCAGTGACAATCGGGTTTACAACAGGAATTGCTGTAACTATTTTTGTCGGGCAAATTGCCAACTTTTTAGGACTTGAAAATGTTAAAAGCAAAGAATTATTTATCGATAATTTGAAAGAAATTGCCGTTCATTTATACACAATGAATATTTATAGTATTTTAACTGGCTGTATTTGCTTGTTTTTGATTCTATTCATACCAAAATTGGCTCCCAAAGTACCTGGGCCTTTAATAGGTATTGTAGTTTCTACGATTATTGCAACAATTTTCTACCCATCAGAAGTTGCAACAATCGGTTCAAAGTATGGGGATATCCAAAACTCTTTACCTCAGTTCCAATTTCCTGATATGAGTTGGGAAAAAATTGTCCATCTTTTAAAACCGGCTTTCGTAATTGCTATTCTTGGTAGTATCGAATCATTATTATCTGCAGTTGTGGCTGACGGTATGACAAATAGTAAACATAACAGTAATCGAGAGCTTATAGGACAAGGGGTAGCCAATATGGTAACACCACTATTTGGTGGTATTCCGGCAACAGGTGCTATTGCAAGAACAGCAACGAATATTAAAACTGGTGCTGTATCACCTATTTCCGGTATTGTTCATGGCTTGGTTGTATTAATAATATTAATACTTTTTGCACCATATGCTTCTAACATTCCACTTGCCAGTATGGCGCCAGTTTTAATGGTAGTTGCATGGAATATGAGCGAAAAAAAAGTATTTTACCATGTGCTAAAAACTAAAACAGGCGATTCGCTAGTTTTAGCTGTTACGTTTATATTAACGGTTTTCATCAATTTAACAGTTGCAGTAGAATTCGGTCTTCTACTAGCAGTTATTTTATTTATAAAGAATATGAATTATCATATGGTTACGAAAAAAGCTATACCTAATCGCTCTAGAAAACATGCGAAAGTTGAAGCGCAAAAGGCAACTTCTCAACACGGTTGCCCACAAATTAGTATTTTCAATATTGAAGGACCACTATTCTTTGGTGCTGCACAATCTTTTGCAGAAGATATTATGAATTCTATTAACTACAAGCCAAAAGTATTGCTTTTAAGAATGAATAAAGTACCTTTTATCGATACAACGGGAAATTATTATTTAACAAGCATTGTAAAAGATTTCTCAAAACATGGAATCATCTTGGTAACGGGTTTAAAAGATGAGCCTAAAATGTTTTTCAAAAAAACGGGATTATATAACCTTATAGGCGAAGAACATTTCTTTGATCATACAGGTGAAGCTATCGATTATGCTCTATTACAATTAGATAAAAATAAATGTATGGGTTGTAAGAAATTTGTTTTTAATGAATGTAAAGCATTATCTTGTGAAGATAAGCAGAAGAGAAAATTAATATTACGCATGGAAGATAGTTATAATTACAAGTAAAATAGAATTTAGTGTGGTTTTTAAAGATTCACTTATTAAAATTTACTCTATTTGAAAGCATCTAGAGAATATGTTTTATGTGTAGGAAGTGAGGAATTACATTGAATAAAGGATTACATGAGTTTAAAGCAGATTTTTTTAAAGCACTTGCCCACCCATTAAGAATTCAAATTCTCGAAGTTTTATCAGAAGGTAATCGGAGTGTCAATGAAATTCAAACCCAGCTAGGCAGTGAAGGATCTGCCGTTTCTCAACAATTAACAGTACTGCGGGCAAAAAATATTGTTTATGGGACAAAAGATGGGAATCGTGTAATATACTCTTTAAGAGATCCTATGATTATCGAATTGTTAGAAGTCGCTAAGCAAATTTTCAACAATCACCTTGTAGATGCAATAACATTGCTTGATCAAATGAAAGAAGAATAGTGTAATAGCAATACAAAAAACTCAGATAGAAATGCATTGATATTCTACCTGAGTTTTTTGTGTGGAAAATTTAAATTTATTATGCTTTGAAATCTATATTTTAGGCAATAAGAAATTCTTTTATTAGAATGCCCAATCTCCATTACGGAAGATTGGAACAACTGTACCGTCTTGTTTAATACCATCTATATCCATCTTGTCAGAACCAATCATAAAGTCAACGTGAACGGTAGAAGTATTCATACCATGTGCAAGCAATTCTTCTTGGCTCATTTTTGTACCACCTTGAATCGTAGTAGGGTAAGCTGAGCCGATTGCTAAATGGTTAGATGCATTTTCATCATAAAGTGTTGTAAAGAATGTAATGCCAGATTGAGAAATTGGCGATGGATCTGGGACAAGGGCGACTTCACCCAAACCTGTTGCACCTTCATTGTCATGGACTAATTTTTTAATAGTTTCATCGCCTTTTTCAGCGGAAATATCCACGATTTTACCGTCTTTAAATTGCACTTCAATACCTTCAATTAATGTACCGGCATAGCTTAATGGTTTTGTGCTACGTACAACACCTTCCATACGATGTGTATCTGGTGCAGTGAATACTTCTTCTGTCGGCATATTGGCGATAAATTCATCGCCTTTTGGACTGTAACTTTCTGCACTAGCCCAAATGTGGTTCTTTGGCAATCCTAAAGTTAAATCAGTACCGGGAGCAGTATAGTGTAATGCGTCAAATTGGATTTCATTTAATTTAGCTGCTTTTTCATTTAATGTTTTTTTGTGTTCATCCCAAGCTACGATTGGATCTTCTTCATAGACACGGCAAGTTTTGAAGATTTGATCCCATAATGCATCAACTTGTTCTTCTGATGTAGCTAAGTCAGGAAATACGTGTGCAGCCCAACCAGCTCCAGCCGCCGCTGCAACAGTCCACTTCAAATCGTCATTTTGAGTTGCCTTACGTTGTGCAATGAATGCTTTACCAGCCTTATTTTGATAAGCAGCTACTTTTGTAGGATCTACTTCATTTAACAACCCAGGATCACTTGATACAATTGAAAGACGACTTACATGATGATTTAATACATGATCTTCGGACTCTTGAATTTCGTACTCTGGAATATCAGTCAATACTTCTACAGGTTGATGTAAATAATGAAGCTTGCTTATTTCATCATCAGACCACTTTACAATGACCTTTTCTGCACCTAATGCATAGGCCTCTTGAGTAATTAAACGAGCTAAAGGGGCTTGGTCAACAGTAATTGTCATTTTCACCCAATCACCAGGTTGAACGTTGATTCCTTTCGCTACTAAAAGTTTCGCATATTTCAACAGATTTCCCTCAAAATTAGATAACATTTCCTCTACCCCCAATTATTATTTCCTTTGATTATATTATCATAATAAAATGTAAATTCCGAAATATAAATCCTATCTAATTATTCGAATAAATACACCTTGTATATGAGTATGCTCTTTATTTCGAATGATTCACCAAACGATTGTATTCCTCATCTATTAAACAGGTATCCAATCTTTCAAACAGTGGGATGACGTGACTAATACGAGGTGGAATGTTCGTTTGCTCTTTCCATTCAATTACATCTATACCTAACATTTTTTTGATCTTATCAGTTGAGAAGGGTAAGAATGGTTGTAAGAGTTGAGATAGGTTCAAAATAATATAGCAGCATGTATATAATGTATTCTTTCCTTCGATAAGGTTTTGTTTTATTTGAATCCATGGCTGCTTTTCATCGAAGAATTTATTGGCACGACGAATATATTCGAAAATTTCCTCTAAAGCTCGTTTAAAATGTCCATCCTCGATCTGTCTTCCCACTTCGGTATAGAGTTTTAGGGTCTGATTTTGAATTTCTAAATCAATCACACCTACTGGGATGTTACCTTCAAATGATTTTTCGATAAATTTAAGTGTTCTATTGACGAAGTTTCCATAAGCACCAAGCAATTCACCATTATGACTATAGATAAATTCTCTCCATGAGAAATCGGTATCTCGATTTTCTGGCGCATTTATTGTAAGGAAATAGCGTAAAGAATCCGGATTATATTTTTCTAAAATATAAGGCACCCAAACTGCCCAATTTTGACTTGTTGAAAGCTTGCGTTTTTCTAAAGTCAGATACTCATTTGAAATAATATGAGTAGGTAAAGCTTGATTACCAATTCCCATTAATAGGGATGGCCAAATAACAGAGTGGAAAGGAATATTATCTTTTCCATGAATATAATAAGAAATTGTTTGATCATTCCACCAAGTTTCAATGTCTTCTCCATGTTGTTTTGCCCACTCAAGGCTGGCTGTTAAGTAACCTGCAACGGCTTCAATCCATACATAAATTTTTTTGCCCTCAAAACCTTCAACTGGGACTGAGATGCCATTTGGTAAATCGCGCGTAACTGCACGGTCAGGTACACCTTCAGCAAGATAACGTTTTGTTAGTTGGATCGCATTATCACGCCAGCGATGTTCTTCTTCAGCCATCTGAAGAAAATCTTCTAATGCATGTTGAAAGCGACTAAACGCAAAGTAAAAATGTTCCGTTTCTCGAATGATAGGCTCATTTCCGCAAATTTTACATTTTTTATCGATTAAATCGAGTGGATCAAGTATCGTAGAACAATGATCACATTGATCTCCGCGAGCTTTTGCCCCACAATTTGGACAAATTCCCTCAACAAATCGATCAGGTAAAAACTGTTTGTCATGCTCACAATATGCCTGCTCAATTCTTTTTCTATATAGATAACCATTATGAAGTAATTGCTTGAATATATTTTGCACAGACTGATGATGATGATTCGCATCCGTTCGGGTATAAAAATCGTAAGTAAAACCAAGTTGTTTAAAGCAGTTTTTAAACTCTTGATGATAACGATTTGCTATGGCTTCAGGTGTCGTATTTTCTTGGTTAGCTCTGATTGAAATCGGTGTACCATTGCAGTCACTACCTGAAACATAGAGGACCTTTTCGCCTTTTTGTCTGTAATATCTTGCTAAAATATCACCTGGTAAAAGTGCAGCAATATGTCCTAAATGTAGAGAGCCATTTGCATATGGCCAAGCGCCACCAATAACTATAGTCATTTGAAATTCCTCCTTAATTTAAAAAACGCGCTAGAAAGTTTTGCTTTAATAGGGGATTGAGTAAAGCTCAGGGTTGTGCATTTAGCGTGAATAGCCAAAATAAAAAACGCCCTAATCTATGAAAGATTAGGACGAGTATAATCGTGTTACCACCTAGTTTTACAAATAGCTCACACTATTTGCCTCTATCAGTACGTCTTTAAAAGAGATACTGTTCCCGTTGTAACGAGTGTCATCTCGGCATATTCTACTCAGCTTCGCTTTTCGATACGCAGCTCAAAGGCCATTTTCAACCAGGTTCAAAATGCTCCATTTCCACCGTCAGAAGCTCTCTATAATTATTCCCTCATTTACTTTCCCTTATCAACGCTTTTTTCTGAATTTACAGTTATTATAGTGGAGGAATTATCAATATGCAAATCCTTTTGAAGATTATTGTCACTCAAAATAGATTTTTTATTTATAAAAATTTAATTGGCAATGCTTCCAAAACAATAAATGTAAACGGTTTTGAAGGCATAATTTATCGTGTTCAGCAAATATTAAAGTCATCAATGTTCTTTAGAAAGCAAAAAAAGTTGGGGGTGATATTTTGAAACGAAACAAAATAATAATTTTGACTGTTTGCGTTTTAGTCATCTCCATTTTTTACGCAAGCTTTAGTAATGCTGCGGATAAGGGAAGGTACTATTATGAGCAGACTGGACAGGTATTGTGGGATATTCAAACAGAAGAAAAAGTGATCGCATTAACATTTGATGATGGTCCAGATCCAAGGTATACACCCGAAATTTTAGACTTATTGGAAAAATATGATGCAAAAGCGACCTTTTTTGTGTTAGGGAGAAGTGCTGAGAAATATCCAAAGATTATTGAAAGAGCGTATGATGAAGGACATGAACTTGCAAATCACACATATTCCCATCCATTTAAAGCAAGAGGAAAGAAATTGGTAGATGAATTAAAAAAGACAAATGACATTATTCAAGGTATTACCGGTTATTCTCCAGTACTATTTAGACCTGTCGGTGGCATTTATACAGATGAAATGATTAACACTGCACAAAAGAGTGGTTTTAAAGTCGTAATTTGGTCTTGGCATCTTGATACACAAGATTGGAAAAGCCCAGGTGTTAGAAAAATTGTAAGAAAAGTATTGAAAGGTACAACCCCTGGTGACGTTATTCTATTCCATGATGGAGGCGGCAATCGTACGCAAACCATTAAAGCGCTAGAACAAATATTGCCTGTACTGCAAAAGCAGGGGTATAAATTTGTAACCATTTCGGAGCTAATGGGAGACGTAAGTCCACGAATTAAAAAATAACACTACACTAATGTTTAGAGTAAGGGAATAAAAAATTCCTTACTCTTTTAGTGTGTAAAAAATTTTAGCTAAAATACGGAGGATTTTTAATGAAAAGCTAATAGTTTGATATTATCTCGAATTAATAATATTCTTAAATTGAAATACATAATTCCATTTAGGGGGTAACGATAATGAAAGTAGTAGCAATTGTAGGAAGTATTCGTAAAGAATCTTATAATCTGAAATTAGCAAAATTTGTACAACATCATTATACTGATAAATTTGACTTAGAAATCCTGAGCTTAAATGATATCCCTATGTATAATCAAGATATCGAAAATAATGCACCTCAAGTTGTACTTGATTTTAAAGCAAAAGTTAAAGCAGCGGATGCTGTTCTTTGGGTAACACCAGAATATAATTCATCAATCCCAGGTGTTCTAGGAAATACTATTGACTGGTTATCACGAGTGGACAAAGTCATGATTGGTAAACCATCTTGGATTATGGGAGCTTCAATGGGTAATCTTGGTACAGTAAAAGCACAAATGCATTTACGTGATATTCTTTTTGCATCTGGTCTAGGCTCACCTGTCCTACAAGGAAACGAAGTGTATGTAGGTGCAGCTCATACTAAATTTGATGCTGAAGGAAACTTAACAGATGAAGGTACAGTAAAATTCTTAGATTCAGTAGTCGATAACTTTATGAATTGGATGAAATTATATATTTAATAATTGATATCTAAGAGATTATGGCTCCTGTCAATTGCAGGGGTCATTTTTATATTGCTTGGTTTATTTTTTATGCATTTTTATTTGAGGGAAAGGCAGCTTCTTGGGAAAGCCTTAAGTTATGAAAGTAAAGACAAAGTTGCAAGTAAATTATCTAATTTCACAAGAAAAACATCCAACTTCGCAAGTATTATTTTTCCTGAGGTTAGAGGAGAAGATGAAAAGTTATTTCGTTACTATCAAAAAAGGGGATTTGTTACAATAGAAATAGATTTAATATTCAGAATGATAGAAGGGGAATAACTATATGAAAATTTCTTCACTCCAAGAATATCCAAAGATAAAGGTAATCAGCTTCTTTATTCAACATTGGGGAACTACAGAAATGGTTATTTCATCAGGGATATATGATTGCAGCCAATTAGATGGATATGTTTTTCTTAATGATCAACACGAGATCATTGGACTCATCACATATATTCTTCGAGGTGAAAAATGTGAGATTATTTCTTTAGATAGCATCGAAGAGAATCATGGAATTGGCACAATACTTGTTCAAGAGGTTGAAAAAACAACTCTAGCAAAGGGCTGCAAACTCGTTACGTTAATTACGACAAATGATAATTTGCATGCATTAAAGTTTTACCAAAAGAGAGGATACCATTTAACAAAGGTTTACCCCAATGCAGTACAAATAGCAAGAAAATACAAACCAGAAATTCCGCTTGTAGGAAATGACGGTATTCCAATTAGAGATGAAATTGAGCTTCAAAAAGTTTTATAGTTTGAATACTGTTGATGGGAGAAGTGCTTATGGAAACTGAATGGTTAAGGACTTTTTTAGTTGCAGCCAAAACAGAGAATTTCGGGGAAGCGGCAGAAAAACGCTTTTTAACACAATCGACTGTAACAAAACATATTCACCATTTAGAAAAAGAACTAAAAACACTCTTATTTGAACGAAGTGGTAAAAAAGTACGGTTAAATATAGCGGGTGCTTACTTCTTTGGAAAAGCTGAAAAGTTGATTGAAATGCTTGATGATTCGCTAAGAAGTACCCAAGACTTTTTGGAAGGTTATACGTCTAATTTAACAATTGGTGTAGCCCCACAGATTGCCAACTCAACTTTGCCTAGGATCATCGAGCATTTTAATGCAAATAAACCTCATATTCAGTTATCGATTGAATTATTAAATTCAAATGAAATAGCGGAAGCTGCTTATCGTGGTGCCATTGATATCGGTCTATCGAAAATAGAAACTACACGTGATTTACAAATTGAAATGATTGCTGATGAATCTATTCAATTAGTCATCTCACCCTCTAGAAGTGAAGTAGAGCCAGCCGAATTATTAAAAAGCGAGACAATTTTAACACATGAGTACGCACCTTATTGGGAAGCCGTCCAACATGTGCTTATAAGCCAATTTCCTTCACATAAAAGTATGAAAGTTAACCAAACAGAAGTTATCAAAAACTTTGTTAAGCAAGGACTGGGCATTGCATTTTTACCACAAAGTATTGTGCAAAAAGAGGGAGAAGAAGGCACACTTTGTATCCGGTCTTTAAATTTATTTCAACATATCACTTCGCAAACTTACTTTATTTCTAAATACATATCTAGTGATATTCAGGCTTTTTTAGAAAGTAGTAAGGAAATTTATACCTCATTACCGGATTGTAAAACCCCCACTGATGGAAGTGTCACTTCATAAAGGAAAGGCATTTCAAATTAATAGAAATGCCTTTCCTTTCGACTATTTAACTGCAACAAAACGGAGTCTCCAATAATCAGCAATCCAAGTATGCTCTTTATAAAGCTGAGGTTTTAAAATCTTTTCACATAATTGAACAACACTATTTTTTTGATATTCAGACAAATGCTGAAAAATGTTATCACTAAACATTTGAAGCCAATTTTTGATGCCATCATCTCCAATGAGTGGCGTTGGGCGTTCGTATATTGTCATCATCTTTACTTGAAAACCTGCATGTTGTAATAATTCACTATATTCCTCTGCAGTTGGAAAGTACCATGGAAAATAATCCTCAATATACGTATAACCCAATTCATCCATACTTTGTTTAATGGCATTTACGATTGAAGAAATATTTCCTTTCCCACCCATCTCAGCAATAAAACGACCATTTGTCTTTAAAGCATTGTAAACATTTTGGACAACCATTTCAGGTTGTTTGATCCAATGTAAAGCGGCGTTGGAGAAAACTGCATCGAATTGATGATGTGCATCAATTTGTGTAGCATCCTGTACAGAAAATTGAATTTGTGGATATTTTGTTTGTGCTTGATGAATCATTGTTTCCGATGCATCTATGCCATGCACAATCGCTCCTTGATTTGCGATTTCACTTGCTAAATCTCCTGTACCACAGCCTAAATCTAAGATAGTTTCCCCTTTCTGCGGTGCTAGTAATTCGACTAAACTCCCGCCAAATTTTGAAACGAAATCATGCTTTTGATCATATAAAACTGCATTCCATTCACTCATTTGATCATCTCCTTTAGATGAGCATAACAGAGAATTTGATAGTAGAGATATGACTGATAAAGGGTGTATTAATTCCAAAATGGAATATCGACTTAAATGGTTTAATTCAGATTCAGTCTAATTACTTAAGGTATGTTCGATTACCTTCTTGTTATAATTATGGTAGTAATTAGTAAGTTTAGAGTGTAAATAAGGGGATGAAGGAATGGAAAGAAATTGGCCAAATGAGATGAAAGTAGCTCAAATTAGGGTTGCACGTCCTACAGATCAACTTGACAAGATTGTAGAGTTCTATTGTAGAGGATTAGGGTTGAAAAAGATTGGCTCATTTGAGGGACATAGGGGATATACAGGGGTAATGATTGGCCTTCCTGGTTTTGACTATCATTTGGAATTTACTCAACACATAGATGGTAGTCCTTGTCCAGCTCCAACAAATGATAATCTTCTAGTCTTCTATATGCCTGATCGTAAACAAATTGAAGAAATTACAGATCGATTAAAAAGTATGGGCTATGATACGGTTAGACCAGAGAATGGCTATTGGGGAGAATTAGGAGTTACCATTGAAGATCCTGATGGATGGAGAATTGTTTTAATGAACACCTCTGGTATTAACGATAAGTAATAGGTAAATTTATCCTTGAGCAGTTGATTAAGAAATGCTACGATAAAAGCAACTTAAATATTTGCGGGGGGACGCTTATGCGTTGAGAAGGTAGAACCTGACCCTTAGAACCTGACAGTTAACACTGACGTAGGGAGCAAAGTACATAGCATAATAATGCATGATTTTTGTACAGTAGCTCTCCGATTTGGAGAGCTTTTTTGTTACCAACCAAATATTTTTGTGCGGGGGGACACTTTTGTGTTGAGAAGGTTAAAACCTGACCCTTAGAACCTGACAGTTAATACTGACGTAGGGAGCAATATTCACTATGAAGTCTCTATGTTTAGCATGGAGACTTTTTTGCGTCTACGTCCACTACAAGGAGGACTTAGGATGACATTTTGTGAAGAGGTAAGAAAAGAAACAGCTTTTTATTGGGAAGGTAGTTTTGAACATCCATTTGTAAAGGGATTAGTTGGAGGAACTCTGCCAATTGAGAAATTCAAATTTTATATGATGCAGGATGCTTATTATTTAAAGCATTATACAAAAGTGTTAGCGATTGCTGCATCAAAGGCAATTACGAATGAGGATATCGCTTATTTTTTAGAAACAGCGCGTCATATTAATGAAGCTGAGCTTGAATTGCATCGGACAGTTTTCCATGAGCTTGGTGTAACTGAACAAGAATTAGAAACATTTGAACCTGCACCAGCCGCATACAATTACGTTAGTCATATGTATAATGCAGCTCATAATGGTGATGTTGCTGAAGCCTTTGCAGCCATGTTCCCATGCCCTTGGTTGTATCAAGAAATTGGAGAAAAATACAAAGACGCCAAACCAGGTGTCAAACTCTATGAAGAATGGATTACGATGTACAGTGATCCGGATTATAAAGAAAAAATTGAATTGCAAAAGTCGATGATGAATCGATTTGCAAAAGAACAACCTGAAAAAGTATCTTTATTGAAATCTCATTTCAAAAAAAGTTGCTATTATGAATGGAAGTTTTGGGAAATGCCTTGGACTTTAGAAGATTGGAAAGGTGAAGTGGTCAATTATGAGTATATCTAAAATTCGAATGACAGGTCCTCTTGTCCATTGTATTACGAATTATGTTGTAGCGAACTTTACAGCTAATGGGCTTCTTGCAATTGGTGCTTCACCTGTAATGGCAGACGAAGCATCGGAGGTCGAAGAAATGGTATCCAATGCCTCTGCATTATTGCTTAATATTGGAACGATTAACAGTCGAACTAAGGAAGCAATGATTCTCGCAGGTCGTAAAGCAAACGAGAAAGAAATACCCGTTGTCCTTGACCCTGTTGGTGTAGGTGCTACAGCATTTCGTAAACAAACGGTTCAAGAATTACTGGAAGCAGTGAAATTTGACTTAATCCGTTGTAATGCCGGGGAACTAGCAAGTATTGCAGGTGTTAAATGGCAAGCAAAAGGTGTAGACAGTGGAGAAGGAGAAATCGATGTTGAACAAGTAGCGAAACAAGTAGCACGTCAATATCATTGTCTTGTCATTGTAACGGGCCCTTCAGATATCTTAACAAATGGCGAGCAAACTCATACCATTGGTGGAGGCAATGAAATAATGACGCAGGTGACAGGAACAGGCTGCTTACTTAGTACCGTTTGTAGTGCGGCATTAGCTGTAGAAGGCAATCCTTTAACTGTTCTTCATGATGTATTACAAGATTATAAAGCTGTTGCAGAGCGTGCGGCATCAGCAAATTTACTAGGCTCTTTCCAGGTGGAAGTGTTAAATGCATTGCATGAGATTTCTAGAGGTGGACAATGATGAATATTGTGATGACGATAGCTGGCTCGGATAGCGGTGGTGGTGCAGGAATCCAAGCGGATTTAAAAACATTTCAAGAGTTAGGCGTTTTCGGTACATCTGCTATTACCGCACTAACTGCACAAAATACATTAGGCGTAGAAGGGATTTTCCCTTCATCAGCTGAATTTGTACAGCAACAAATTGAAGTGGTAATGAGAGATTTACCTGTAAAAGCTGCCAAAACAGGTATGCTTTTTTCTGCAGAAATAATTGAAGGCGTTGCTCAAAGCTTAAAGGATAAAGACATCCGGCTTGTTGTTGATCCAGTCATGATTGCAAAAGGTGGTGCATCTCTCCTTCAATTAGAAGCCATCAAAGCTTTGAAAAGTTCGCTATTGCCACTTGCTACTGTACTTACGCCAAATATTCCAGAAGCAGAAGTAATAAGTGGGAACACGATCAGAACTGCTGCAGATATAGAGAAAGCTGCAAAGATTATTCTTAATATGGGCGTTGTTAGCGTTGTGATGAAAGGTGGTCATTTAGAAGGTGAAGAAGCGATTGATACAGTTTATTTCCAAGATGGCACATCATTCTCAATGCAAACGAAGCGTATTGATACAAAGCAGACACATGGAACAGGTTGCACATTTTCATCTGCAATAACAGCATTTTTAGGTCAGGGTTATGATTTACGTAACGCGATTATTGAAGCCAAGAAATTTGTACAATTAGCGATACAAAATCCTTTAAATATCGGACACGGCCATGGCCCAACGAATCACTTTGCATATAAAAAGGAAAATGGAGTTTGCGAGGTGACAATCATTGAAGCGAACTGATTTAGCTGTTTACTTTATTATGGGAACATCAAATTGTATTGATAGCCCCATAGAGGTACTTGAGGAAGCATTAAAGGCAGGAGTAACTATTTTTCAACTACGAGAAAAAGGAGAGGATGCGTTAAAAGGTTATGATTTAGAACACTTTGCCATAGCGTGTCAAATGTTATGTAAGAGTTACAATGTTCCTTTTATTGTGAATGATGATGTTGATCTTGCTTTGAAGATTAATGCAGATGGTGTGCATGTAGGACAAGATGATATAGCTCTTGAAGCAATTCGAACAAAATTTAAAGGCAAAATTGTAGGGATCTCTGTGCATACGAAAGAGGAAATGGAGAAGGCAGTGATAGGTGGAGCGGATTATGTTGGCATTGGACCAATTTATGAAACAAAATCAAAACCAGATGCGAAAAAGCCAGCAGGTGTAACATTTTTACACCAAGCAAGAGTCATATATCCTGATTTCCCAATTGTTGCGATTGGTGGAATTACAGAGCAAAATGCACATGAAGTACGGCAAGCAGGAGCAGATGGAGTTGCGGTCATATCAGCGATTAGTGAAAGTCCCGATAGAAAGGCGACTATTCAGTCTTTTTCTTCTTTATAAAAGAAAACAGCTTCAAAAAATGATTATTATCCATTTCAATAACACTTTGAATTATATAGATTCAAAGTGTTATTAAATGTTGTAAGTAAGTATTTATTATTCATGAATGCCAAAATACAAGTAATATCTTATTTAGTATGAATATTCCTCCGTATACACGCGCTACTGCTACTTTTCCTAAGCTAATTAATAACAGGACGGGCAATAAGAAAATTATCATTTCTAATATGAAATGAGCAGTTGCAGGGAGAGGAATATTGGCTTTTGGAGAACCAAACAAAGCCCAGATAACTGCGATGATTAAAGGAATTGAAATACTGAGTATCCCTTTTTGAATAGGGGTATTCCCCGTTTGAAATCCCCAGTAACCATAAAGTATAAGACCAGTAAGTTCTAATATAAATCGTAATCCTAAGTTCATCATCTCAAGAATTGCTAACAAGACCATTCTCATGACCTCTTTCTATTTAGTCTTCAGAACATTAAGCTATCGAGTGAATTCCTTCAATAAAAGTATTGATTAAAATAGATAGACTTTCATTAATATCCAATGGCATCCCAAAGCCACCCATGTGTTCGATTGACGCAAAACCATGCAGAATACTACGTAATCCTCTAACCATATGAATTGCCATTTCTTTTTGTAAATCATAGGCTTCAAGAACTTGCATCACTAGATCAACGATTAATTGTTGATGATGCTGTAGTTCTGGATCTTCAGGATTTGGAAATCGAGTTGTAGCATCATAGAGACCTGGGTGTGTTCGTACAAATTGAACATACGCTTCACTAATTTTGCGGATTGCATCGTCTCCTGATTTTCCTATTGCAGCATGTAACATGTATTGATAAAGCTTTTTAAGCCCTTGAATAGCTAAAGCCTGTTTCAATTCTGAAAGACTATTCACATGATTGTATAAGGAAGGTGGACGGATTTGCAATTCTTTAGCTAATAAACTCAGAGATAGTTCATCTAACCCTTTTTCATCAATGATGTCAGTTGCTTTTTGAAGTACAATATTAAAATCTATCTTCATGCGAGGGGCCATTTTTTCTTCACTTCCTATTATTTGGTTGCTAATGATCGCGAAGCATCATCGATTGCTTGCATCATCGCTTGTATAGGTTTTTCAATCATTTGCCCATGTCCAACAGCTAGTAAACTTGGATTTAGGTCCATTAGTTTTTTTGCACTGTCGATCGCAACTTGTTTATTCCAAGTAGCGAGTGCAGGAAATGGGAAGGAAGGTTTTAAAACACCTGAAACTGCTATTCCACCTCTTATTTGAAAAGCATCCCCAGCGATTAGATTACCATTACGAGTATCCAATAATGCAATGGAGCCAGGTGTATGCCCTGGAGCAGTAACGACTTCGAGCGAACCTATCAGATTCCCATCTTTCAACAATATATCTGGCTTCGTTTGAATTTTCTTTGGAATCCCTCCCCGAATTGGAGAAGAAGGCTCATCTTCTAAAAGTTTTGTATCTCCTTTTAGCAAGAGTGCATCACGTGCAGAAATACTTACTTGAACATTTGGCAATGAAGCTTTTAATGCATCCAAGGAACCTACATGGTCATTGTGAGCATGCGTCAAAACGATATTTGCTATAGGTTTTCCAATCTTTTGTGCAGTTTTTATAATACTTTTTGCACTATAAGGAAGCCCTGCATCAATTAGAGTAAGGCGATCCGTCTCTTCAATCAGATAACAGTTCACCGGAAATACTCGAGGCATAAAAGACAATTGAAATATATAATCATTTTTATTGATTTTCATTACGTACTCCCTCCAAAAAAACTAATTTAATTCGTTAATTAACTAATAACATTAGTTTATGCTATTTTAAATAAAAAAGATACATAAATGGTAAAAGTTAACGATAATAAAATAAGCAAAATACATATAGATTTTAAATGATTATAAATTGCGGAAATATATCATTGTTAATGAAATCATTTTAATGGAGGTCACTATGAGAGAAATCATTTTATCCAATGGAAAAGCTGTTCAAGTAGAATGTTTAAGCTGTGCACTTACAAGTGGAAAGATTATGCCTGATGGAGGTGTCATAACAGAAACTAAATATTTTCATGCGCATCAAGACGTTGCTTATCCGATTAAAGGTTTAGTTATTTTAGCATCTAAGCGTCACATTAAATGCTTTGATGAATTAACGGAAGAAGAAAAAATTGATTATATTTACTTATTATCTAAGATAAGAAAAGCTCAAAGAGAAGTCTTAGGAATCGAATACGTTTATTATTTTTATAACGAAGATACAACACATCATTTTCACACATGGATGGTTCCGCGATATGACTGGATGTACGATTTCGGCCGTTCCGTAGAATCAGTTAGACCAGTTCTTCTTCATGCTAGAAACAATATGAACAATGAAGAAAATATGAAAGAAGTAATGGATGCAATCAACGTATTAACGTTAGCTTTAAATAAAAGGGAAGCGTTCTGATGATTTCTATTAGAGGGATTTTTATCCTTTTTAAAATCATTAAAGCAAACTTTTATTTAATCGTAATGAGAACGTGTGATGAAGACAGCTAAGAACATTAACCAAAACATTATACAGATTAAGCCTAATATAAAAGTAAACTCATAATGAGGACCAATCCAACAAACGAATATTGTATAAACAAAAGTGGCAACAAAACTAAGCATAAGATTCTCTTCATACTTACACTTACATGAAAAAGTATAAATCCAAAGGAAATAAATAAGGGCAGATATATAAGCATAATTCTTTCGATCCCCCCTTAAAAAATGATTAGCCAGTCTTCAATAAAATATAAAATTAGTTTCTATTTTGAAATCTATGACTTTTTGATAAATCTACTTCTAAACGTAATACTACGAGACTATGATATGTAGTAGAAAGTAATATATGATAAAGGAGGAGCTGCTATTTTAAAGAAGTCTTCATTTGGTCTAATTCAATTTTTGCTGGGTCTTGCGTTTATGTATTTTGGTTATATGAAGTTAACTGCCAATCCAATTCATGTAGAAAATTTTACTGAAGTGTATGGCTATGGAAAGATCATCATGTATGGGGTAGGAGCAGTTGAAGTAACATCAGCTATAGGTTTATTAATAGGTTTTTGGAAGAAAGGTTTTGTGCCAATTTCTAGTGGAGCATTAGCAGTTGTGATGGTTGGAGCTACATCCACACACTTAATGGTTGGACAAGGTCTAGAGATCGCTATGAAGCCCTTTATATTCTTCGTGCTAAACTCAGTTATATTTTTGGTATCAACTAGTGAAAGTGTAGAAGACTAAATTAGATATGTAAAAGAAAAACTAGAGTTTACTTATTAAATAAATAGAATTGAAGTGATAATTACTTCGATAAAGGGCTGTCTAGAAAATCTCTTTCTAAGATAGCCTATTTTGTTTCTGAATTTTTAGTTATTTATCATTCACGAAAATACAATGGTGTATAATTAGTGAAAATAGAAAAGAGTGTATAGACATGCTAAAGAGGAAGTACGGAAATCGACCTGATTGGAAAAGCATTTTACAGAAGAATTATACACAATCCTATCTTGATACGGAAGAATTTAAAGGCTATATTGCAATACTCGATATGGTTAAGAGATTTTAGAGATATTAAAGCTAGAAAGAGAGGGGAAAGATAAATGATCAATGAAAGATACCCAATTGGACAGTTCGAATATGATGATATTATTTCAAAAGAACAAGTTGCGCAGTGGATTGAAGAAATCTACTATTTACCACAACAGCTAAAAGAAGTTGTTAAAGATTTAAGCGAAGAAGATTTCAATCGGACATATCGCCAAAATAGCTGGACAGTACGCCAGCTTGTGCATCACCTCGCGGATAGCCATATGAATGCTTATATTCGAATGAAACTTGCCATTACAGAGGAAATGCCAACGATTAAACCCTATGAAGAGGCGAAATGGGCAGAGCTACCGGATTACAGTTTGCCTATAACTGTATCATTACATCTTATCGAAAGCCTTCATGAGAGATGGGCTTATTTGCTTCAAAAGTTAACTGAAGGACAGTTGAAAAGAACATTCCTTCATCCTGTTTCAGGCATGACAACGGTGGAAAAGAGTATTGGCATTTATGCATGGCATGGTAAACATCACCTAGCACATATTCAAAATGCTTTAGCCTAAAATTACACTTAACACATGGAGAGAGTAATTTAAATGGTATAAAAAAATAAAATTATATTCATATAGGAGTGGAATGTATGTATCGTAAAGTAGAGGATTTTCTAGAAGATTGGACAGTTTCTTCATTAGGAACATTGAAAGTATTTAAAGCTATTACAAATGATAAGTTTAATCAGTCCATTGTAGAAGGGCATAATACACTAGGTTGGTTAGCGTGGCACCTTGTTAGTGTGGGTGCAGCATTTGGCCATTTGGCTGAACTTCAAGTACCTGGACCAGGGCGCAATCAAGAAATGCCAACAGATATGGCTGAAATCATTGATGCTTATGAACAGCTTGCAGAAGCCTATAAAAAAGAAGTAGCAAAACTAACTGATGCGGATTTGTTGGAAGAGGTAAATGGTTTCGGTGGGCCAACTTTGCGCGGTAAGCTTTTACGTGCATTAATCGACCATCAAACACATCATCGTGGACAAATGACGGTATTATTACGTCAAGCTGGATTACCAGTACCAGGTGTTATGGGTCCAACAAGAGAAATGCAATAATAGAAATTAAGTTCTAAAGATTTTAAGGTCTTCTCTACTGATATTGGTCTTACGAAGACGAGTAATGGTGTTCTGGTCAAGTTTAACTATATATTTCAATTTTTTCTATTGACATACAAATAATTAAATAATAAGATACATACATATAAATGTATGTAAAAGGGGTGGTATTTTGCCACGCAATAAACATCCAGAAATAACAGAACAGCGTATATTAGATACTGCAACTAAACTTTTCCTTGAAAAAGGATGGGAACAGACGACAATTCAAAATATTGTTGATGAATTAGGTGATTTGACTAGAGGTGCCTTTTATCATCATTTTAATTCTAAAGAAGATATTATCAATGCAGTTCTCGATCGATTGGCTTTAGAAAATAATCCGTTTGAAAAAACAAAGAAAATGACTGAATTAAATGGTTTAGAAAAACTAAAAAGTGCTTTAATGCTATCCTTTACTAATGAAGGGCAGCTTGATGCAATCAAGTCTATTCCAACTATTTTAAAAAGCCCTCAAATTATTGCCAACCAATTAAAGGACTGTATCAACACAGGAGCTCCTGATATACAATCGTTTATTGAAGAAGGCGTGATGGATGGCTCACTTTCCATCCACTACCCAAAGCAGGCTGCTGAAACTCTTATGCTACTGACAAATATTTGGTTGAGCCCAATTATTTTTTCAGTAGATACAGAAGAATACATGAAAAAGGTAAAACACTTACAGGAATTGTTTAACGGTATTGGCCTACCAATTATTGATGAAGAAATACTAAGAGTTCTTGAAACTTTTCATAAAGAAATCTGCAATTTAAATAGACTGTCATAAGGCAGTTTATTTTTTTGATAAAATACATACATATATATGTATGTAAGTTAAATTTCTGGCATTTGGAGGGATACAAATAACAATAATAGCTGGAATCATTGTTGCAAGCATTGTAATGAAAAAAAATTGCTGTATGGAGGTCTAACAGATATGGAACAAAAAATTGAAAGATATATAGACAATACCCTTGATAATATGGCTTCTCAATTTTTTTTGGGTAATATTATTTTAGGTATCATCCTGATTTTTTTAGGCATTATTTTTATTGTGAAAAAGTCTTCGAAAAGAAATTTGAAAACAGTTGGATTGTTTTGCGTTGGATTCGGTGGAGTCTCAATTGTAAGTGGTTTGGCGCAGATTTGATTTTTGGGTTGATATGGATTTTAGAAGGGAGGCTACCATAAAGTTGTGGTAGCCTTCTTCTTTTTAGACTAGAGGATTATATGTGAATTGCCACGAAATACCGAAACGATCCTGTATCCAAGTAAATAATTCAGAGAAACCGTAGTTGTTTAATTCCATCAGTGTCATACCACCATCAGAAACTACTGTAGCATATCGTTCAATTTCTTCTTTTGTTTCACATACGATAAAAAGTGAGAAAGAAGGTGTAAAGTCAAAATTATGTTTTATAGTACTATCGTTCATTAAAATCCGATAGCCTTTGAAATCTAGCTCTGCCATTGCAACTTGAGTTGAATCAGGCATATATGCTACTTTAATGAGTGAGAGGTCCGTAAACCATTCTTGATATTGTTCAATTGCTTCTTTTGCTTGTCCTTGGAACATTAGAAATGCTTTGGCGCCTTTCATATGACATTCCCCTTTTGTTTACGAATTTTTCTTTTGTGCTTGGCGGAAAAGTTCCTTTGTTTTAAATCCTTGTCCTAAAATGTCCTTCATTTCTTCTAGTCGATTCTTTTGTGTGTCTTCTCTTTTGGCACTATATACGTAACGTGCCCAATCTTTTTGATAGCCTGGGGTCAGTGATTCATAAAAAGAGAGTAACTTTGGGTCAGTTGATAAAGTTTCCTTTAGTTGTGGAATCATTTGGATATAATCATCGACACATTGGCTTTTGGCTGTTTTTTTCTTCCCTTTTTGCTTGTTATCAACTTTGATAGATAGAATGGAGAATGTGTCATCTAACGAAGATAGAGTGGCAAATTTATAGTCGCTACCCGCAATATATTTTTGTTCATCAACTGTTATAGCAGGGAAAATCGCATCACGATGGATGTAGGTATCATATGTTTTGTTGCCTTTTTTAGGGTAGACAAAGAATAGATATCCTTGCTCAGTAACCAATTGATGATCAATGCAATATTGTAAATAAGCGGTTAGTTCTTCGATTGAAAAGACAAATGCAATAACACGATCAAAGGGTTTAGTTGTAGCTTGTGTGACGCCATCTAATAAGAAATTATCGGGCGCGTTATGAAGATGGACTTTTGTGCTTTCAGTTAGTTTAAATTTTGAGTTCATGATAGACCTCCTTTGATGATATTATGCCATAAATGTTTGTAAATTCCTTGTCATTATATTTTAATTTCTATGTAATTCTTTTCCTTTACGTTTAGATATAATAAAAAGGGGAAGCGTAAGTATAGATAGACAAAAAAGAGGTGCAGCGAATGAAATATTCTAAACAAATTTTAAGTTGTATGCTAGCTGTGGGATTATTGAGTGCTTGTTCTGCAAATACCACGAAAAACGTTGGAAATAGTACAGATAATCCAATAGAAAAGCATGAACAAACAGATCAGGGCAAAGCTCAGGTAGAAACGAACGAAGAAACTACCAACACTGAAACCAAACAAACAGAAGATGCCCATGCATCTGCAGATGATTCATCAACTAATCAAAATGCAAATCCAAATGATAATAGTCAAACTGAAAAAAATGCAAACGATCAAGCAAAAATCATCAAGTCTATTAAAAAACAACTAAAAACGAATTTACCTGTGTCGCTCCCAAGTCAACTTCCATTAAAAGATGGGAAGTATTTAACTGCGACAACAAAAATAGAAAAAAACAAATATACAGTTGTATTTTATGAAAGTGATAAAGAAGTACCAGTAAATGATTCATTTTTAAAGAAGGCTCCAAAAAATTCGATGATTGCTAAATATACTGTAGTGAAATACAGCAGTTTAGAAAAGGCTAATGAGCAAATTAGCTTTGAAGACTTTAGTAAAGTCGGCGGGCAAAAAATGAATCTGGGACATAATATTATTGGCTATCAAGATGCAGGAGCAGGAGCATTATGGACCAGTTGGAACGAAGGTCGCTGGGCGATTGCTACCCATACAAGAACAACTAAATCAGAACTAGGACTTGAATTGGCGAAGCAAGCAGTGGACTATTTAGAAAAAAATACATTACCAATACCAAAACCAAATGGTTCCATTCGTTTAGATGCGATTAAATCAACAGGGAATAATGTTAAATGGCAAAATAAAAACATCGTGTATTCGATTGAGAAAGTAAAAGATCCAATTGATGCTTTGAAAATTGCAACATCAATGGAATAAGATTTAATGCTCATTATGGTTAAGAGAAAATAAGGTTCTTATAAGGAGCCTTATTTTTTTATGGAAAATATTACATGAATAAATCTGGTGTGCTATAATCTTCTAAATATTTAGGGGCTATTAAATAAACAAAGGGGGTATTTGTTTGCACATTAGACTGTTAAAAGAATCAGATGCTAGGGCATACCGAGAGCTGAGGCTAGAAGCATTACAAGATAGTCCTGAAGCTTTTGCTATTACATATGAAGACGAACTAAAAAAGCCGTTGGAAGACTATAGAAGTAGGCTTAGTCGAAGAGACTTTTGGACTTTTGGCGCTTTTGATAATGAAAAACTTGTTGGTGTTGTTACACTAATTAGAGAACAAGGGCGTAAATTGCAACACCGCTCATCTATTGTTGCAATGTATGTAACATCAGAAGGCCGTAGAAAAAGAATAGGAAGAAGCTTAATGCAATCGGCTATTCATCATGCTAAGCAAACAAAGGGAATTGAGCAAATTTATCTTTCTGTCGTAACCACCAATACAGCTGCAATCGGTCTATATCTATCGTTAGGCTTTGAAATGTATGGAACGGAAAAAAGAGCTATGAAATTCGGTGATTCAACATACTGGGATGAATATCATATGGTTCTGTACTTAATTTAGACTATGGGGAAAAGTATGAATATGAAATTTATCGAGTTTGGAATCGGGAATGCGTGGTCTATTCGTACAGAAACGGAGTTTGAAGACTGCACGGAAAATGAAGAAAGGGGCATTGTCGGTCCTATTCATTTTCAATCGGCGTATATAAGGATTTGGATAAGAAAGACAGTAATTATTTTGGATTTAAAAGAAGGTTTTAAGAAGACGAAGAAAAATAGGAATGCTTTTAAACTTATTTTCGGTATTGTGAGCCTTGGATGAATCTACTTTTTGAAAGGAACAGTACAGATGACGGTTATTTATTTTGTTCGCCATGCACATTCGACTTATACGCCTGATGAAATGGGAAGACCTCTTTCAGAGCAAGGGTTGCGTGATGCGGATATGGTTACAGAGCTTTTAGCTAAAGAAGCGATTGACTTAGTTATTACCAGCCCATATAAGCGTGCGATTCAAACGGTCGAAGGAGTGGCTAAAAGAATTGGGAGCGATGTTCGTATCTACCCTGATTTCCGTGAACGCTTGCTAACTATAGAACCTGTAGAGAGTTTTGAAGAGGCAATTTATAAAGTATGGACTGATCCATCCTTCTCATTTCCAGGAGGAGAATCTAACATCGAAGCGCAAAAACGCGGAGTAGAAGCTACGCTTGAAGTACTTGAACAGTATGAAGGAAAAAGAATAGTAATCGGTACACATGGTAATTTAATGGTTCTTATTATGCAATATTTTGATGAGCGTTTTGATTTTTCTTTTTGGCAGCAGTTAGCCATGCCGGATATTTATAAAATGGAATTTAAGCGGAATAACTTAAAGTCAGTAGAACGATTATGAAACGAATCTTAAAAAAGAAGGATCATGTATTTCCTAATGTAAAATATGAATCTATGTCAATTCCTCTTGATTTCTGTTATAAATAAGTAGTATTGGGGGGAATTATTTTGAGCAAATATCGAACATTATTATTTGATGTAGATGATACATTATTAGATTTTTCTGCGGCAGAGGATGAGGCCCTACATCGTCTATTTGCTGAAAATGGTCTAGACTTAACAGAAGAAGTTGAAAATTGTTATAAAGAGATTAACAGTGGCTTGTGGTCTGCATTTGAACGAGGAGAAATTTCTCGTGAAGAAATTGTTGATACACGTTTTAGTCTTCTTTTTAAAGAGTATGGTAAGGAAGTTGATGGTAAACAGTTAGGTGAACGCTATCAACAATTATTAGCAGAAAATCATGATTTTATTGATGGTGCATCTGATTTAGTACATCGTTTAGCATCTCATTTTGATCTGTATATTGTGACAAATGGAGTAACGAAAACACAATATAAACGATTAAAGGATTCAGGTTTATATCCATTATTCAAAGATATCTTTGTTTCGGAGGATACTGGGTATCAAAAACCGATGAAGGAATACTTTGACTATGTATTTGCGCGAATCCCAACATGTGATCTATCATCAACTTTGATCATAGGAGATTCTCTTTCATCCGATATAAAAGGTGGTTTAAATGCCGGAATAGATACATGCTGGTTTAATCCACATCATAAAGTGAATAAAATTTCGGTTCAACCAATGTATGAAATTGAACGTTTGGAAGACTTACATGCTATTGTTGAAGAACAACCTATTATTTCAAAGTAAATATTATTTAAAATAACTGCATCAACTTTGTATAATTCTGCAAAGTTGATGCAGTTTTATTATTGGTAATAACCTTTTTCATATAAGATGTTCGTGGTTTGAATTGATTTATTTAGACTTTTTCTTATTTATTGTGCAGGACTTAAAATGAATTATTGTGAATTGTGATATTCTCTACAATCGGTGCATTCAATAGGTGTCGCTTTTTGTATCGTTTGGCTGATGAGAACTTCGAAAATGGGTCGTCATGGCGATAAATTTACTAATTAAAAGCTTAACGTTCCCTTCTTATAGAATATAGCCTAAGCTGTCGAATTAATTTGAATATAAAAAAATGAAAATTTGTAAAATTTATTTGCTTTTTAGTATTTACTTTTTGGAGAAATGAGCGTAGTATAACCTCACAAATTAAGTTTCATATTTCTAAGTCGCTGAAGTATAATTCGCGGGGAAACCAATTATTTAGAATGTATAATTTACATACTTGGGGTGAATCCTTAAATAAGGTAGGGCTACTCATGGTCCGAATCCGACAGCTAACCTCGTAAGCGTTATAGGAGAAGAAAAATGGAGCTTGCTAGGCAAACCGTTATGTCTACAAGTCATTTTTGTTATGGCTTGTAGACTTTTTCTTTTCATTCAGCTAGAAGTAGAAACACATTTTTTACGGAGAAGGTGTTTATAATTGAAGTTTTCGTTAAAACGAATGTTAATAGGTAGACCATTAAAGTCTACAGAGTTAGGAGAACAAAAGCTAAATAAAACGAAAGCACTTGCAATTTTATCGTCTGATGCATTGTCTTCAGTAGCATATGGACCTGAGCAAATTTTAATCGTCTTAATGACTTTGGGGGCTGCAGCTTATTGGTATTCTATTCCGATTGCAGCTTTTGTAATCGTACTTTTAGTAGCTTTAATCCTCTCCTATAGACAAGTAATTTTTGCCTATCCACATGGTGGGGGAGCTTATGTTGTATCGAGGGAAAATTTAGGGGTGAACGCAGGGCTTGTATCAGGAGCGTCACTGTTAGTGGATTATATTTTAACGGTAGCCGTTAGTGTTTCAGCAGGTACAGATGCAATTACATCAGCATTTCCGGCATTACATGCATATAGTGTAGAGATGTCAATTCTATTTGTACTCATCTTAACAGTTATCAATTTACGTGGAATAACCGAATCGGCATCTGTATTAGCTTACCCGGTTTACCTTTTTGTAGCATCTTTACTTATATTAATTGTTGTTGGGATCTATAGAATTGTGACAGGTCAGGTTTCTCCAGATCTTCATGCACCAATTGGTACTCCTGTTGCAGGGATTAGTTTATTTATCTTGTTAAAAGCTTTTGCTTCTGGGAGTTCTGCATTAACTGGGGTAGAAGCGATATCAAATGCAATTCCTAATTTTAAACAACCAGCACCAATCAATGCCTCAAAGACTTTAATGGCGATGGGGGGATTATTGGCAATTCTATTTTCAGGAATTGTTTTCCTTGCATATTATTTTGGAATTGGCCCAAGTCCAACTGAAACGGTAGTATCACAAATTGCAAAAGAAAGCTTTGGGCGTTCTGTGTTTTACTTTGTCATTCAAGGGATGACAGCACTTATTTTAGTACTTGCAGCCAATACTGGGTATTCTGCTTTTCCATTACTTGCAGTAAATCTTTCGAAGGATAGATATATTCCTAGAATGTTCGAAGTTCGAGGGGATCGTTTAGGCTATTCGAATGGGATAATTTTTTTAGGTGTATTTGCTATTTTCCTTATCATATTGACACAGGGATCAACAGAAAAATTAATCCCATTGTATGCTGTTGGTGTATTTATCCCATTTACATTAGCGCAAACAGGCATGATGGTGAAATGGTGGAGAGAAAGACCAAAGGGTTGGATTGGCAAATTTGCTATTAATACAGTAGGTGCTTTTATATCTTTTGTTGTTGCCATGATTTTCTTTATCACAAAATTTGATCATGTTTGGCCAGTCCTTATCTTTTTACCAACGTTAATTTTCGTGTTTCATCGTATTAAACATCACTATAAATTGGTTGGTGAGCAACTACGTGTTGATAAATTGAATAATTTACTTCCTTCTATTGATGGGAATGTTGTGTTAGTACCTGTTGGAGGAATTAGCAAGGTAGTGGAACATTCGTTAAGCTATGCGAAGCTACTTAATCCAGAGCATTTAATTGCCATCTATGTAGGGTTTGATAAAGAAGATTTGCATACGTTTGAAGAGAAATGGACGCGTAGATTTCCTGATGTGAAGTTGTTGACCTTGTATTCACCATATCGAAGCTTAATAACACCACTTACGAAAGTCGTTGATAAAATTGAATACAAAGCAAAACAAGAAAATCGCCAAGTTTCCATTGTCATTCCTCAATTTATACCGAAAAAAGGGTGGCATAATATATTGCACAACCAATCAAGCTTACTAATCCGGACATCGCTGTTATACAGAAGAAATGTAGTAATTATTACAGTGCCATATCATCTAAAGAAATAAGTACAGGTAAGTAAATTTTCTAAGGGAATGTTTTTTTAGTGGTAAATTGGGAATAGTAACAGTACGTAAATATTCTGGTGAATGAAGCGGGACAATCAAAATTGACGAAATTACCTTAGAAGTTAAGAAATGACATTCATTTAGGTGATGGAGGCAAGAATCCAATGAGACTATTCGTGTTTTATCTAGGGCTGGTATTGTTAATAGTGGGCTTAGCATATCCACTAGGTATAGTGGAAACGAATATTTTTAAATATATGTTATACATTGGCATCATTGTTTTTGGCATCGGAGTATTATTATTACCGGGTAAATTTAATCAAAAATAAATTGATAAAGACTTTAGGTTTCTGAAAGCATGTTGTTTGGATGAGGTGAGTAGATGTTCGCACGATTCGAGGAGATAGAAGGTTTTATAGTAAAGGGCTTCGCAGTAAAAAACGGAGGGCGAGCAGACATTCCAGTTCAATGGAATAAACTTGAACAAGAATTAGATGTAGTGAATCTGCGACCTAAAATTACTTATGGCGTTTGTATTTCGATGGGTGATGAGGGGTTACACTATGTAGCAGGATTAGTGTCTAGTGCTGTCAAAGGAATTAACGCCCCAGACCAAGTTTTAGTTTCAGCAGGCCGTTATCTAGTAGGAATCGTGGAGCATGGAATAGAAGACATTCCAGCAAGTTTAGAAGCGTTATTGAATGTTAAAGGAATTAACTTTAGGCATGCTCCCTGCTTCGAAAAATATCACTTTTATGATGAAGCAGAAAATAATGAGATTGAACTATGGGTTCCAATTGAATAAGACTTTCAAGAACAACTATATGGTTATCCAATGGAGCTGTTCTAAAAGGATAACTCCTTTAACAATGCATTGAAACTGATGATATGAATAAGATATTTGAATCAAAAAGAATTCGCGGCATTCCTTCGGGAAATGGAGCGAATTCTTTTTGTTACCATGAATTTACCATATTATTCTATCCATTTATTAAACCATGGACTTTTTAGGTAATTCAATTTTGTTAATAAACTCCTTTTAGAGTGCATACATGGTAGTCTGTTATTACTAGGGGGTGTAGTGTTGAAAAATAAGATAATAACTAATCCATTTGAAAAAGTTATGAACTTTAGAGATATGGGTGGCTATCAAACAGAAGATGGAAGAAACATTAAGAAAGGTGTTTTTTATCGTTCAGGTGATTTATCGAAAATGACTGCCAATGATAAAGCTGTATTTGAAACGCTCGGTATTCGAACGATTTTCGATTATCGAGATCACGGTGAAGCAAAAGTAAAGCCGGATCCAGTATTTGCAAATGTGGTGAATATTCGTATTCCAGCTAAAGGCAATGTAGGATTTGAAATGCCGACTGTGACGTTAAAAGATATAGATAACCGAGAGTTTCTGCAGAAGATCAACGGAGAAATTTTCACTGAAATGTACAGCCAAATGGCTTTCAATAATCCTTCCTATCAAAAGTTAATGGAGATCGTCCAAGAACCAGACCAGTTAGGATTGCTACATCATTGTGCTGCTGGAAAGGATCGTACAGGTGTAGGCGGTGCCTTAATATTGCTTGCATTAGGGATACCACGCGATACGATATTAGTAGATTATTTATTGACGAATGATTATATGAAGCCTATGAGAGATGCGATGATTCCGATTTTGTCTCAGCATTTAAATAAACAAGAAATGCAACAGTTTGGGGATATTATGAGTGCAAAAGAAAGCTATTTACAAGCTGTTTTTCAAGCAATTGATCAAAATTATGGAGATACGGATCGATATTTAGAAGATGAATTTGGCTTGGATTTCTCTAAACGTCAACGATTACAACATTATTACTTAGAATGATAGAGAAGGGATGTCTCAGTGTATAGAAATTTATGAGACATCCCTTTAAATTTTAGGCGCATATTATGAAAAATCATTTAGTGGAATCATTTTTATAATGTAAAACTCATATGAAATATACGAACATGTAATGATAAAATGATAACCAATTTTGTTAATCGTGGAGCGAAAGACGGCGAGTCCTCGGAAAGCGAAGCTAATTCCACATCATGCAGATGCAAATTAATACTATTAATAATCGCTTTTAAACACTTTAAAGTACCTTAATTGTAGTGACAAGGAAATTGAAGCCAAGCCCGTGGAAAGCGCCGTCTGTAGCGGAACATCCAAATCTGAATAGCGAAAAGTAAATGTGTTGAAATGTTCGTATTTATAAACCGAAAACAGATTTATGAGATGGATTCAGTAAAATAAGAAAAAATTTATTGTTTTGCCATTTTTTATTGATTTTTGCATATGAATTGTTTATTGTTCTTTGTGTGAATATATGAAATAATAATTCTTTCTTTTATTACTGTGGAGTAAAAGGGAAACGACAATGATTAAGCTTAAAGGGGAAATGAAATGAAAACCGATAAAAGTAAACAGAAATTTATTGTTGCTGGACTGTTGCTTACAATTCTTATGTCATCTATGGACAATACCATCGTAGCTACAGCAATGGGAACAATTGTCGGAGACCTTGGAGGCATGGATAAGTTTATTTGGGTAACATCTGCTTACATGGTTGCTGAAATGGCGGGCATGCCGATTTTCGGAAAACTCTCAGATATGTTCGGTCGAAAACGATTCTTTATTATGGGTTTAAGTTTATTTATGCTTGGATCAATTTTATGTGGTACAGCTCAAAGTATTGAACAGTTGAGTATATACCGTGCAATTCAAGGAATTGGTGGCGGGGCTTTAATCCCCATTACTTTTACCATCATGTTTGATATTTTCCCTCCAGAAAAAAGAGGGAAAATGGGCGGGCTTTTCGGAGCAGTTTTCGGGTTATCTAGTGTATTTGGACCTTTGCTTGGAGCGTATATAACAGACTATATTAGCTGGCATTGGATTTTTTATATCAATCTGCCACTAGGAATTCTTTCTCTCGTTCTCATTTCGTCATATTATAAAGAATCGCTTCAACATCAGAAACAAAAAATTGATTGGCTGGGTGCTATTACACTTGTTGGAGCAGTCGTCTGTCTAATGTTTGCCCTTGAATTGGGGGGCAATAAATATGCGTGGGATTCAATCAATATTATTAGTTTATTTTCAGGATTTTTTGTTTTATTTATTCTATTTATATTTGCTGAAAGAAGGGCATCGGAACCTGTTATTTCGTTTTCAATGTTTAAAGATCGGATATTTGCTGCAAGTACCATATTAGGTCTATTTTATGGAGTAGCTTTTATAGTTGGTTCAGTATATATCCCAATTTTTATTCAAGGAGTAACAGGTGGTAGTGCAACTAACTCAGGACTAATCTTGTTACCTATGATGCTAGGGGTCGTAGTGTCTGCTCAAACGGGAGCTATCAGTGCGGCAAAGTTTGGTTATCGAAATGTAATGCTAGTCTTCGCCATTATTTTTGTTACAGGAATATATTTGTTAAGTACAGTGTCTGCTGACACTACAAGAGCGACAGTGACATGGTATATGATCATTGTTGGTCTAGGTACTGGTGCTTCTTTTTCCGTTTTAAATATGGCGGCTATTCATAATATTGGACCTGAACAGCGTGGTTCTGCAAATTCAACCGTTTCATTTGTCCGTCAATTGGGAATGACAGTGGGGATCACTGTATACGGCATTATTCAGCGTAATGTCTTTTCAGACAAAATGAAAGAGGCCTTTCATGGGGGAGGAAATACATTTAATGGCTCGAGTGACCCCCGTGCCTTGCTTTCTGAACAAGCTCGAGCAAATATCCCAGAACCTGTGCTTAATAAAATTATTCATGCACTTGCCTATTCCATTAGCTACACTTTTTCATGGGCGCTCATCCCTGCTATTTTGGTAGTTCTCTGTGTTTTCTTACTGACGAACGACCGTTTAGTAGGTGGTGAAAGAGCTGAGAAGAAATCATAGGTTCCAAAGAATGAGTAAGTTATTCTTTTTTTGAAATCCATTTTCAGGTAAATTAGAAGAAACGTGATGCCTAAGTTTTTATTCAACTTGGTCGTTACGTTTCTTCTTTTTAAGTCGATTGAAATAATGGTTTATATATGTGCTCTTAGTAGAATGCAAAAAATTTAGATGGATAAAAGCATAAAAGATGTTATGATTATTTAATAATTTAGAAAATAATTAAAATTATGTAAAGTGGGGGATTTTAAAGTTGAATATAGCAGCGATGTTGAAGATGACGCTAGCAATGGCTATCTTCGGATCAATTGGGTTTTTTACGGTTAATACCGGAATTCCTGCAGAAGAACTTGTTTTCATACGTTGTATATGTGCAACTCTTATTCTTGGTGGCTTGTGGTTTTTTTCAGGTAGCTATAAGGAAGAGAAGTGGTCACGTAAAGAAGTGGTACAAACTATTATCTGTGGAGTATTTTTAGTTTTAAACTGGGTATTTTTATTTAAAGCATTTGATGAAATGTCGATCTCTGTGGCAATTTCAATTTATAATTTAGCTCCTATTTTTGTACTGATTTTAGGTAGTTTGTTTTTAAAGGAAAAAATGACAGTAACCTCTATACTAGCAGTAATTATCTGTTTTTTAGGAAGTGTACTGATTATCGGAATGGAGCAATTCACATCATTATCGGCGTTGTTTAATTCTGGTTTTGTTTGGGCTATGCTTTCGGCAATTTGCTATGCGATGACAATGTTTGTTGGAAAAGGAATCACGCAGTTAAGTGCTTATGCATTGACCTTTATTCAGACAACTGTTGGGATTGTAATGCTATTACCATTTATGAGTTTTGGTGTTTTTCACGGTTTAACGGGATGGAATTGGTTTTATATTTTGGGGACGGGCTTGATACATACAGGTTTTGTATATTATTTATTCTTTGATAGTCTCCGTAGTTTACCTACAATTATTGTTTCAGCATTAGTATTTATGGATCCGGTTGTTGCAATTTTACTTGATATTTTGATTTTAGATTTCAGACCAACAATGTTGCAATCACTTGGTATTGTGCTAATATTCGGTGGTATAATTTATACTTTAGTGAAGCCAAGTAAAACAGCAACAGATTAAAAAGGGCACTCAATATAATTTTGAGTGCCTATTTGCTTATCCCGCAATAACGGGCGTAAGATCCCCACCACTGATGGAAGTTTCACTTATGCGAATGTTTTAACCATTAGTACATGCTCAATACCAGCGTCTAGGAAAATATCAGATTTCACTTCGTAGCCTAATTTCTCGTAAAAGCCTTTTGCTTGTAATTGACCATCTAACTTTACCTTAGGCGCGCCAAGTTCTTTTGCTTTGTCTTCTAAGGCTTGTATGATGATTCGGCCAATGCCATATGAACGATATTCTTCTAATACAGCTACACGTTGTAGTTTACCAACACCATCAACTAATCGTACTCGACCAGTACCGATTGCTTTGTTGTCATCAGTAGTTACGAGGTAGTGATAGCATTCTCCATCAAGATGGTCATAAGCATCAATTTCTTCCTCTTTAGGAACCTTTTGTTCTTCTACAAAAACTTTCATACGAATATCAAATTCTCTTTGTAAATCTTCTTGTGTTGTAATTTCAAAAACGTTCACTTATATCTTCCTCTCTCATTTTCAGTCTATACTATTTTTATTACTAGAATCATAAGAAAATTTAGATTACTTCATTGCATATTATATATGAAAAAACACTGAAAGTAGAGTTGTAAATATAAAAAGGGATCTGATTTTAAATCAGATCCTGAGGTGTTTTCCGCGTATAAACGGACAGTAAAACTTCAGCAGAGTGAATTTCACTTTATTTTTTAGATATAAGTTCGTAAGTTGTCTTCCCTTTAACTATGGTTTTAATGATGCCTGCATTTGGAGCCATATAATAGCTTGTTTTATAAGTGCTACTATAAATGTGTAAAACCTTTTTAAATGTGCCAGCTTTAACTTTTATCGTTTTTGTTTTGGATTTGACTTCCCAAATATCTTTCGAACCCATCATGCCGTTATCCCACTTTTTCCCGACCTTAATAGGTAAAGGTAGGAAAAATCCTACATCAGATTCTGGATAACCTTCATAATAAATATCAGAACGTTGATTTTCAACAAGTTGATATTTCTCAGTAACTTTTGAACCCCTTTTTTGGGTTATATTCCAATACTGTCCGTATTGATCTTTAGATGAATATTTGTAAATAATCGTATTATTTCCGCTCTTGAATGTGTACGTTTTGTTGGTACTTTTAGTGTAATTTATTGTTTTTGCACTTATAGGAAATGCACTAGAAAGGTTAAAGCTGATAGCAA
This sequence comes from Rummeliibacillus pycnus, assembly GCF_044359855.1. Classification (GTDB taxonomy): domain Bacteria; phylum Bacillota; class Bacilli; order Bacillales_A; family Planococcaceae; genus Rummeliibacillus; species Rummeliibacillus pycnus_A. Next base: position 2,351,596 of record NZ_CP132291.1, on the reverse strand, counting down.
TGGCTAAAGTTAATAAAATCTTACACAAAGACTTCATTCAGAATACCTCCGAAGTTTTTTCTTAACGTTATCATAGACATATATAAATGACAATAAATTGTTATACACTAAGACAAAAGTTTTAGGCCTATTGCAGAAATTAAAATCATTAAGATAAATAAAATTCGCTTCCAATCTTTTGATTCACCAAAGAAGATCATGCCGATTAAAGCCCCGCCTGAAGCCCCTATACCAGTCCAAACAGCATATGCAGTACTCATTGGAACTGAATTCATAGCATATGACAGCAATGCAAGGCTTAATGCAAAACCAAGAATTAAGAACAGTATGATCGAGATTTTTTTTTCTTCCTGCCAGCGATTCATCATCGCTACTCCAAAAACTTCACAGAATCCAGCTAAAATGATTGCAACCCAAGCCATTATGCAGCACCTTCCTTTGTTTCATGCGTAGTGACTGTTTTTAACCCAATAACACCAACTAATAATAGAGATAATAGCAAAACTTTAGCTATACTTAGTGACTCACCGAAAAAGAGAACATCGACTATGACTGTACCTGCAGTCCCCAATCCGGTAAAAACGGTATATACTGTTCCGACTGGTAGAAAACGTCCTGCAAGTAATAATAGATAGAAAGTAAAGACAACAGCAAATGCTGTACCGCTCCAAGCTAAAATACTATGTGAATGTTTCAAACCAACGACCCACATTATTTCAAATAAAACTGCTAGTAATACAATGATCCAATGTTTGTTCATGAATATCATCCTTTCTACATAGAAAAAGCCTAAGAGATTACTGAATTAACCAGTCATCTCCCAGGCTTTTGTCCTTCCGTGGCATAGCAACAAGGCTATGTGATTTCTCTCGGACCAGACCAAGTATTAATTGCGGAACCCTAGAAATCATTGTCGCTATTTAGTTGTCTTTATCGTAACAAATAAATTAATACGTTTCAATAAATTAATTGTAACCTTTGTCTCCAAATGGTTGAAGCTGTTCAATCCACTTTTGTTCAAGTTTTTCCAGTTCCCTTTTCTCGTCAAAGTAACCTTCTTCGGGTTTCTTTAACATTTCGACAGTTTCAATAGTGAAGGCATCGGAACCAAATTCATTCCATTCGTTTTGTAATAATGGATTTAAACAGGTATTCGTCATTAGCATAAATTTTAACCCGTTTAAACGTTTTAAATTATTAAAACTACCAATATATACTTTACCATTTTCATTATTTGTAATTTTAAAGACGCCCGATTGAATAGGGATTTCTTTGTATTGTTCTTTCAGTTCTTTTTTTTGATCCATAGTATAAACCTACTTTCTTCATTTTTTAATCCAATATGCACTACCATCTTCTTTGCGATCCATAAATCCGTATTCGATTAGGCAACGGCGAATGAGAACGTAATCTTCATCGTATGTTTTTAAGATGGCGTTCAATTCTTTTTCTGTGAAAGTTTTATCTTCTGGAAAATGCTTAACAATTTCACGTAGTATTACAATTTTATGTTTTTCTTTTTTAGGAAATCTTAAAATATGCGCATTCGTACCGTTTGGAAAATATTTTGCAATAAGTTCTTGTTGTTCATCATTGGTGATATTGTATCGATCGTCGACCATTGTTGCAGTTGAGTGAATAGGTACAAATTCAGGAGTTAGGGTATCTTTTTCTTTTAATAATTCCATCATGGCTAAAAAGGTCTTTGCTTGTCGCTCTTTTTCCTTTAATGCAAAGCGATGTTGTCGAATGGTGGATGCACTACCGATTTCAAGTTCTTTTTGTATTTCACTATCTGTTTTACCAGCATAGAAAAGACGGAGTAAGTTACTTTGATGTTCTGTTAAACCGGTCATCTTCTTATTTAACCCGATAAGATAATCAAAAACAGATTTGTGTTCGTCATTAATGTGTGTTTGCATCATTTTTTTTGCTTCAAATAATTGATTGTTGTAAGGATAGATGATCCCTTTTTCTATGTTTTTATTGCAAAGTATGCAAGTATAGCAGTGTTCATCTTCCAAATATCCTTTTTTAAGTTCTTGAATAGAAGCATGTTCAAATAGTTCTGTGCTCTTCATTTTCCATCACCTTTTATAAACTTTTTTATATTTGTTCGTGTATTTATAAACATAATATAATTTCGTTTACAAAAAGTCAATTAGTTAAATTGATGTTGTAGTCTTCAAACCAAATATGGGTCTGAATTAGATAGGCGAGTAATTGAGGTCCTGTCATTAGTTGACCGAACCAAGGGGCAGTAAAGGATGAACCTCCAGAATCAATCAGGGAATCGAGTTGTTCTTTGTTAAAGAACTCGAGAAGTACAGAGTTTTTATTTTGTAAGATTGATGACAGCCATTTTCCGACTCCATCTGTATAGGCAGGATTATGCGTTTTAGGATATGGATTCTTTTTTCGGTAAAGTACTTCTTTTGGTAATAAATCTTCCATAGCTTTACGTAAAATACCTTTCTCCATATTTCCCGTATTTTTAATTTCCCAGGGAATGTTCCACACATATTCGACAAGGCGATGATCAGCGAAAGGTACACGTACTTCAAGACCTGTACGCATTGTTGTGCGATCTTTGCGGTCGAGTAATGTCGTCATAAACCACGTTATGTTTAAATAAAATAGTTCTCTTCTTTTTGCATCTTCAAGTGATTCGCCATCCAACATTGGTGTTTCTTTAGAGGACACTTCATATGCTTCTCGAACATAGTCCTCTATATTTATTTTTTGTTGCCATTCTGTACGAAGTAAGTTAATACGTTCTTTTGTAGACCGGATCCATGGGAATCCGTCTGCTTCATTTGCATAAAACCATGGATATCCGCCGAAAATTTCATCTGCACATTCGCCTGATAAACTTACTTTAAACTTATCTTTTATTTGTTTACTAAACCACAATAAGGAAGAGTCAATATCCGCCATTCCAGGCATATCTTTTGCGTATACAGATTCTCTCAATTCTTTTATGAGTGTTTCTTGTAGAATAACTTCTGAGTGGTGTACGGTGTGGAAAGTTTGCGACATTTCATTAATCCAGAAAGTATCGTCTGATCGTTGAAAATCATTCGCTTTGAAGAATTGTGCGTTGTTTTCATAATTGATGGAGTAAGTATGGAGAGGGAAATGATCAGTATTTGCAAATTTGTTTGCAGCAATAGCTGTAATAATGCTAGAATCCAGCCCACCTGACAATAATGTACAAACTGGCACATCTGATACGAGCTGTCGTTCCACAGCATCTACGACTAAGTCTCGAACATTTGTAACGGTATCGTCAAAGGAATCTTCGTGTGTTTTACTTTTTACATTCCAATAACGGCTTATTTTCAGACCGTTTAAGTCGTATTTTAAGAGGTGTCCTGGGCGAAGTTCTTGAATATGTTTATAAATTGTTTTGCCAGGCGTATGGGAAGGTCCTAATCCAAAGAGTTCAGCTAATCCTTCGTGGCCTACAGTTGCGGAGACATCTGGATGAGCAAGTATTGCTTTTATTTCTGAGGCAAAAAGTAATTGGTTATTCTGAGTACTATAATATAAAGGCTTTACACCTAGGCGATCACGGACAAGTAGTAAACTCTTTTCAGCAGAATCCCAAATACCAAAGGCGAAAATACCATTAAGCTTTTCAACGCATTGTTCACGCCACTCTATATAGGAAACGAGCAAAACTTCGGTATCTGATGTTGTATAGAAATGATATCCTCGTTGTTGTAATTCCTTTCGTAATTCGTCTGTGTTGTATAGTTCTCCATTATAAGTAATTGTGTAATAGCGCCCTTTCTTTTCATAGCTCATTGGTTGTTTGCCACCTTCAAGGTCAATAATTGCTAGACGCTGATGACCAAAGCCAATTGGACCGTTACACCAAATCCCCTCTGCATCTGGGCCACGTTGCTGGAGTGTTTTCGTCATCGTATGTAATAAGGACAATTGGGATGATAAATCTTTTTTAAAGTCACACCAGCCTGTAATTCCACACATATTCTCACATCCTTATCAATTTGTCACTTTGCATTATATGTAAAAGTAACGGAAAAATAGCATAAAAATTAAATGGAGATTAAAAAAATTATGGCAACGAAATGCAAGGGCTTTCAAATTTTAAGGTGTTTCTTTAAAAGGATTACATTCAGCTTAAATAGCATTTCAAAGAATTCTCTTTTGGCACGGAAGAAAAAAATCGGGTAAGATAGAATAGTTGTATATAAAGATTGAAAGGAAGTAGATTATGAGTAACAATCGTAATCAACAAATTGAAGAGATTAGTACTGCGAAGCTTATGTGGCAATTAACACGTCCGCATACGTTAACTGCAACATTTTCTCCAGTTATTTTAGGAACAGTCCTAGCGATGTTCGATGTTCAAATTGACTGGTTATTATTTATAGCAATGCTTGTATGCTGTTTATGTCTTCAAATTGCAACGAATTTATTTAACGAATACTACGATTTTAAACGTGGTTTAGATACAGCAGAATCTGTTGGGATTGGTGGAGCTTTAGTGCGCCATGGTACAAAACCTCAAACCGTATTAAACTTTGCATTATTATTATATGCAATCGCTGTTGTATTGGGCGTTTATATTTGTATGAGTAGTAGTTGGTGGCTTGTAGCAATTGGTGCTGCTGGTATGGCGGTTGGCTATTTGTACACTGGTGGCCCATTCCCTATTGCCTATACACCTTTTGGTGAGTTATTTGCGGGGCTTAGCATGGGATTTGCCTTTGTCTTGATTTCTTATTTTATACAAGCTGGAAGCATCAGTACAACTAGTCTTCTTGTATCAATACCTGTAGGAATATTAGTTGGTGGCATTAATATGTCTAATAATATTCGCGATATTAAAGAAGATACTATTGGTGGTCGAAAGACATTAGCAATTCTTCTTGGTCGTGACAAAGCGATTAATATGTTAGGATTATGGTTCGTTGTAGCATATGTATGGATGATTATTTTGATTGTGATGGGCATTGTGAGCCCTTGGCTTTTAGTAGTACTTATTAGTATCCCAAAACCAATAACAGCTATTAAAAGTTTTAAAGAAGGAGAAAAAGAACCAGCTAAATTGGGACTTGCTATGAAATCTACTGCAATGACCAATACTTTCTATGGTTTACTTTTATCAGTAGGCTTATTATTAGGTTATTTTTTCTCTTAAATTACATTAATCTTCGCAAAGCGCTTTCATATAGACAGGGCAAAAAGAACGAGGGAAATATACTTGTTTTTACTTCAAATTCGCCGAGGAATCGGCGGATTTTTTTTTCTTAAACGATAGCGTGGGTGTTTATGATGTGATAGTATACAATTTGTTTCAAAAATTTGAAAGTTGAAGAAAGGTGATGAAGTGGAAGAAGTGATGAAAGAAAAACAGTTGAAGGAAAAGTTAAGCTTATTCCATTTAACATGGCCAATTTTCTTAGAAGTGTTTTTATTTACGTTGATGGGTGTAGCAGATACTTTTATGCTTAGTGCATTAGCTGATGATTCAGTAGCAGGTGTAGGTGCAGCTAATCAATTTATTCAAATAACTATTTTAATCTTAGAAGTAATAGGTAACGGTGCTTCTATTGTTGTAGCACAATATCTAGGCTCAAAGCGCTATGAAGAGGTCCCTAAGATTGCAGCGGTTGCCATTACAATGAATCTGGCAATTGGTGTTGTTTTAAGTTCACTTTTTGTATTTTTCTCTAAGCAAATGATGATAGCGATGAATTTGCATGGTAATGTACTTAATTATGCAGATCATTATTTATCCATAATTGGGGGAGGAATATTCCTTCAAGCGTTGATCAATGCAACGGCAGCGATTGTACGTGTTCATGGCTGGACCAGACAAACAATGTATGTGTCTGTTGCGATGAATGTATTACATATTGTCGGAAACTATATTTTGATATTTGGTAAATTCGGGTTTCCAGAGTTAGGTGTACAAGGTGCCGCCATTTCGTCTGTTGTTAGTCGTGCTATTGCACTTGTTGTATTCTTCTGGCTATTATACCGGGCATTAGAATTTAGAATAGATTTCAAATATTATCTAGCATTGCCAAAGGAATATATTAAGAAGATATTAGCTATTGGTGTACCATCAGCTCTTGAGCAAGTACTTTATCAAGGTTGTCAAATTACATTTTTATATTATGTTACTTTTTTAGGTTCAGAAGCTTTAGCTGCTCGCCAATACGCTTATAATATTTCAATGTTTACGTATTTATTTGCAATGGCCATTGGATCTGGAACGGCAATAATAGTGGGGCGGTATGTTGGAGCAAATCGCAAAGATGATGCTTACAATCAACTATGGATTAGTGTGAAGTGGGCAATCTCTTTTACACTTTTGATGGTAGCGCTCGTGATGATCTTCCGTTATCCGCTTATGCGGATATTCACAGATAACCCGGAAGTTATTAAAATCGGTGCATCTGTATTGCTATTGAGTATTTTACTGGAAACAGGCAGAACGTTTAATATTACGATTATTAATACATTAAGAGCGGCTGGTGATGCGAGATATCCAGTCATTATAGGTTTCTTCTCAATGGTTTGTATGAGCTTAACACTGGGATACTTATTAGTATTCCATCTTCATTTAGGTTTAGTAGGAATTTGGCTTGCAATAGCTGCTGACGAATGGTGTCGTGCGATTTTAGTTTTCTTTAGATGGAAGAGTCGTAAATGGGAACGCTATGCACTTGTTTCACCAAATAAAGATTAAAAGTGATATATAAAGCATTAACAAAGATGAACACCAACCACTTAGTTGGTGTTTTTATTGTATTTTCTATCAATGTAGAGTTCAGTGTATACTAATGAAAGAAGAAAATTAATCGAGGTGTTTTTGTGGGATTGTCGAAAAAAGTGGCAAGTGCCAATTTTATGCGAGAACAGCAAACAATCTTTGCTTGTCCCGTATGTCATGAGCAAATGACGGTTACAGAGCAATGTGTTGTAACTTGCGAAAATCGACATACATTTGATGTAGCAAAACAAGGATATGTGAATTTTATGACGCATCCTGCAACATCCATGTATGGTAAAGAATTGTTTGAAGCACGTAAACAGATAATTGAAAGTGGACTCTATTTGCCAATGCATGAAGCTGTAATGGATTCGTTGAAAACGTTTGGACAGGATCTTACTGTATTAGATACAGGCTGCGGTGAAGGCTCACATTTAGCAATGATTAAAAATCAATTTGAAGAAACAACAGATAATAAGATTGTTGGAGCAGGAATCGACATTGCAAAAGAAGGAATTATTGCAGCAGGTCGAAATTATGAAGATATGATCTGGTGTGTTGGAGATTTAGCGAAAAGTCCATTCCAAGAGTCTAGCTTTGATGTAATCTTAAATATTTTATCCCCAGCAAATTATACGGAGTTTAGACGACTGTTAAAGCCAGAAGGAGTTGTGGTGAAGATAGTTCCACAAAGTGGATATCTTCAACAATTACGAAAATTGTTTTTTGCAGATTCCGACAAAGAATCCTATTCTAATGATAGTACAGTTGAACGTTTTAAAGAAAACTTTAGCGAAGTATCAGTAGAGCGTATTACACGAACTGTCGAAATCGATCCTACACTCGTGCCAATGCTGATGCATATGACACCAATGGGGTGGCATCAAAAGGTGGATGCAGATCAAAATAATGTAACAGAAATAACAATTGATTTGGATATTTTAATAGGTAAAGTATCATTATAAAAATGCTTTCAAATAATATAAAAAATCCACAAAAAATTAAACTTTTGTGGATTTTCTTTTTATGAGCATACATATGCATTGAAAAATAATTAAAAATGTAATAGCACCCGTCGTATCCAACATAACATCTTGAAAGGAAGCTGTACGACCAGATGTGAAATATTGATGTATTTCATCAGTTGCTGCAAATATACATGTCATAACTGCAGATATGATAAATCGATACTTCAGTCGAGGAAGAGCAATATAAACTGCTAACCCTATAGCTCCAAATGTACAAAAATGAGCTAACTTTCGGAATAAGAATTCCAAGAAATAATAATATCCTCGTGAATCTACAGAAATTTCCATGCCATAATAATGAAAATGCAGTAATGATAATAGTGGCTTTAGAGGTTCGTTTGGAAGATACTGCTCTAATGTTGGTACGATTGTCTGCTGCTCATAAGTTTGACTTGAAGAGATAAAAATAGCCAATAATAATATGAGAAGTGGAATATATTTTTTCATATAAAGAACGTACCACATGTATACACTTTTTTCATGGGTCTTCATATATAAATTACGCTTTTTAAAGAGAACTTTTGATAATGCAAAAAAAATGATATGCTAAAACAGCACTTAATAGAATAAAGGACGTGTTAAAATGCCAGGACGTAATGATCCATGTCCATGTGGTAGTGGTAAAAAGTACAAAAAATGTTGTGCTTTAAAAGAGGCTGTAACAGTTGAAGAGGTTTATGCGGAAGAACTAGAAAGAGTTTTGCAGACTTTCTATGATGTCTATCCTTTAAGAAAAGATTATAAAGATTTTGTTGAAATAGCAGATAAATGGCAAAAATCTATAGGTGAATATTTAGTAGAAGATATGATTGAAGCCATCGTATTGGATTCTTTCTTCTTCCATGAGCGAACGGATATTTGGACAGGATATTTGCAAAAAACCAAAAAGGAAACAGTTCGCCCTTCTACATTAGCTGTACTTGAAACATGGGATCATCCAACAATGATGGTTGCTAAAGTAATGGATGTTGAAGAGAACTATATGGTCGTACAAAACATATTAACAGACGAGATTGTTCACCTGCGTCGTGAGGGAGAAAAGCCAATTCCTGTAGATGTCCATGTATTTTGCTTCATTTTACCTGATGGCTCAAACAAGGAAAAGTATTACCTTGCTGTATCTAGTATGATATTCTTCCCAAAAGATCATCAAGAAGTGTTCGAAAAATTAACAGCTGACTTTAAAGAGCAATATCAACTTGACGAAGAATTTTGGAAAGAACATTCTTTAAGCTTCTGGAAAAGCCTTGGTGAAAATGGTTTTGAAGGCGGAGAATTCACTGATTTCGAAGCAGATGTATTTTTACAAGTTCTTGGGTTTTTAGAAGCTCGCGGTCGTGATCATAAAACCGTATTAGAAATTGTTGAAGATTATGTTGTTGAACGTCAACCTAAAGCACGGAAAGCTGTTGCTATTGCAGCAGGTGCTATTCGTTTTGGTGGAGAGGCAGGTCTTTTCGAACCAATCGAAATAACGGTTAAAGAATTAGCAGAAGAATTCGGAGTTTCGACGTCATCATTAAACAAATATTATAATGAACTAAAAGAATATTACGCAGAAAAAAAAGCCTAAATTTTACTTGAAAGTTATCGAGCCTATTCTAAAATAATTGACTTATTTTAGAATAGGCTATTTTTTTGTTTTAGGGAGTTCAAGAAAGTATTAATATTTCAGGTATTAGAAAGTACTAAAAAGTAAAAAATTGCAATCCTTTATCAAATCATATAGTTTAATTATAAGAACTATATGCGATAGGAGTGTAATTATGAGCGAATTTAAACCATTTACTGATGAAGAATTCGATCGGATTTTTGCCGAAAAATCAAAAGAAGTAAATGATCAACTTGAAGAAGAAATCCTAATCGCAATGATTGGTGATGTGAATGCAGGAAAGTCATCAACGGTTAACCGATTAATGGATAAAGAAGTAGCTCTTGTTGGGGCAAAACCAGGAGAAACACAGCAGATAAAAAAATATAGCTATCAGGATAAGATTATTTTTGTGGATACCCCTGGCCTTGATGATATAAAAGCAGAGAATTCTGCCGTAACGATGAATTTCTATCAGCAGGCAGATATGATTTTGTTCTTTTTAAATGCTGCTGGTACTGTGCTTTCAGATTCAGAGTTAGCTTCGTTAAAGAAAATTAGTGAAGTAAATAAAGATATCATTATTGTACTCAACAAAATTGATGCAGCTGATGATATACCTAGTCTTGTAAAATATATACAGGATCATACAGGATATGCTTATCCCGTTACTCCTATTTCGTCACGTACAGGTGAAAATATGGAGATGCTGCAAAATAAGATTTTGGAGCTGTTAGAAGGCAAAAAAAAGGAAGTACTGATGGCCAAGCATATGGCGGATAAATCAGCGACTGCAAAGAAGTGGATTCTTGGTGCGGGCGCTTCTGCAGCGGCTATCGGAGCAGTGCCTATTCCAGGGGCAGATTTTATTCCGCTAACAACCTTGCAAGTGGGGCTAATGGTTAAATTGTCCACGCTATATGATAAGCCTGTTTCAAAAGACAGAGCAAAAGAGATGGTAGTAGCTACAGTTGTGGGGAATATAGGTAAAACGATATTCCGACAAATTGTGAAGTTTATACCAGCGGCAGGGACAGTAGCAGGAGCTAGTGTAGCAGGAGCAATGACTATTTCTCTTGGCTATGCTGTGAAATACGCATACGAACATGATATGGAACTGGATGCCAAGGCATTAAAACCGCTATATGAACGGTTTTTAAAAGAGCAGAAGAAATAAATTATTCTACAAAGATGTTCAGATATATTCAATGAACGAAAGAGTGTGGGGCTAATAAGTCCTTTTCAATTCAAGTAAGAAGGCTGATTAATAGTGAGTTATTCATTCACTTTTGGTAGCCTTTTTTATTTTGCTCTGTTATACATGATTGTTGATATTTGAAAAGAATCGTTATTTTTACAGCGCGATGCTCATATAGCGTGAGAAAACTGCGCTTAGCATGTTGGCACTATAGATAAAAAATCAACAGTATCCATACCATAGTCTTGTTTTAACGTGGTAGGATACGTTTTAAAAAAAGAATATTTAGAATTTTTAGTACAGTTATGTTAAAATATATTAATCTTGAACTTCCGAATATAAAGGAGCAATTTAGATGGCAGGACATTTATTACAGGGCAAGTATTTACCTTTATATGAATACCTATCAAAACAACAAGAAAGACATATTGTACTCACTTTTGAAGAAATTGAAGAAATTTTACAAGCTAAACTACCGAAATCTGCCTATAAGTATCAAGCGTGGTGGGGAAACACTCGAAGTGGAACATATGTACAAGCAGCTGCTTGGCTTGAAGCGGGATATCGAGTAGATATTGTCCAATTTGGTCGTTGCGTGGAGTTTTTAAAAGTATCAAAGGAAATATTGACGAAAAAGAAGAACAAAGTAATGAGAGGAACATTAATTTCAAAATCAATACCAGATACTACATATAATGATATTGAATCTTTCCAAAAAATTATGGAGAAAATGGATGCTGCCCAACAATTTTTTACAGAAAACAATCACCGGCGTTTTACGGATGAAACAATCGTATCTCAATTTAAAGTATTTTGTGAATGGCGTCGGCTGTTTGGGAGAATAGAACAAGATGTGAACTATTTAGCGAAACAATTAATGTATGAATTTTTACTTGAAAAGCACCGCTTAGCACCGAATAGTTCTTTTATCAAACAACAAGATGAATATACCTTTTTGTATGAAGAAAAAACAACAACCGGAGATAAAATTGCTGCTATATTAAAAACAGCACCACCTTCCTTAACTGCTGACTTTGCTCCAGGTCAACGGAGTAGGTTATTGCAGGATTGCCGTTTATTAAACTATACTAATGCCATTATCCAATATTATTTTGTCACAGAAGAACCTGCATTTAATGTTATAGAAAAAAATTATAAGCAACATCTTGGTAATATACAGCTTATATTATTGCCAAAGGTAATTGCAGATAAGTATTCATTACATGCATAAAGAATATTTGTCTAGAAGATTCAAACAACAAGTGATACTATCAGATTATATTCAATAATCTATAGAAAAGAGGCGAGGCGCATTGTTCAAAGGGCTTACACTTTATATGGTTTTGATCGCTATAGGCTCTCTTAGTATAACTTTTGCGGTGACAAAGGATTTACCGCTTAGTGGGCAATGGGCCCTGCTGATTGGTGGTACATTATTAAATATTATTAGTTTAATCGCATTAATGATTTTTCTTTCAAAATCAGATAGTAAAGCGAACAAGTCAAAATTAAAATGATAGGATCATCCTTCAAAAGTGGATGGTCTTTTTTTGTTATTTAATGTTTAGCTACAGTAGGACGCAGTTTGTTCAGCTACCACCACTTGATAGATTTATGCAAAAAAACTTAAGCAAAATGTTTCAAAATATAATATATCTCTTTCACTTTTTTATATTCCATCCCCAGAAAACACAGTACTGATAACTTACTATTTTTATCAATTAATCCAACTGCTATTTATCTGCATTAGAAGTAATTGATGCTCGAATTTATATGCTTTCCACTTTTCTAACTTAAAATGTTTGAAAAAACAAATTATTTTTAACAATTTTTGTGCATTGGGTACACATTTTGAAAATTTCGTTTACAATATAAGGTAAGGGAAATAGAGAATGGATTCATAATATGAGTCTACTATTTATTATATAGGATTTAGTATTGCTATATATGGGAACGTTGGGGGATATAGTAGACGGGTAGAGTTGGCTATATTTCTTTAGTAGTTAGGAGTAGGGAATTGTATAGATTTGTATGTCTATTTGTTACTAAGTTTTTAGGGTTATTTAATAAGGCAAAAGTTTATAACAAGCATAACGTGCCAACAGAGGGTGGTTATTTAATTGCTTGTACACACACAGGTTGGATTGATATTTTGAATCTTGGAGTTTCTATTTACCCGAAACCAATTCATTTTATGGCTAAGAAACAGCTCTTTGATCATAAACTACTTGGCTGGTTTATAACAAAGTTGAAAGCTTTCCCGGTCGATCGTGAAAATCCAGGACCAAGCGTTGTAAAAGTACCGATGAAGTTGATTAGAGAAGGAGAAGTTGTTGGGATTTTTCCTAGTGGTACACGAAATGCGGAAGGTACTTCTCTAAAACAAGGTGCTATTACGATTGCTCAACTCTCGAAAGCACCAATTATCCCGGCTGCATACATAGGACCAAATACGCTAAAAGAAGTCTTTGCGCGCAAAAAAGGTTATTTAATTTATGGAGAACCTTTCTATGTTACAGCAAGAGGTAAAAGTGGTAGAGAGGAATTTACGCATTTCCTGGAGGAGCAATTAGTTACTTTAAAAGAGCAACTAGAAGAGAAGATTTCACAAGAAAAACTCTAGATTATTTTTGAGTTTAGAAGTGCATCTTAAGTCATCATTACTTCTTCTGGATTCAGTCATCTTGAAAGGTAACTAAATAAAAGAATACTGTAGAACACAATTTCTTTTAAGGGGTGGTTAGATGGTTACTGTAGATTTATTTGAACAGGAAGATAATAATGTGGAACAGGAGAAATCTCCTTTAGAAGTGATAGCTGAAAAACGCAGTCAAATCATTTTTAAACAACGTATGTCGGTTGGGCTAACGCAATCGGAATTGGCAGAGCGTGCAAATGTCACACAAAAAACTGTCAGCCGCATCGAACGTGGTGACAGTAAAGTCAGAGAAACAACTCTACAGAAAGTGTATGAGGTTTTGGGTATTACAGAGAAACATTTAGAAGCTCTGAAAGAGCAGCCGAATACATAGCTGCGGAATTTTATACGAGGTTGTCTGTTCAGTCATATTTAGGCTAATAGACGTCTCGTTTTTTTAGATTTAGAAGAATTCGCACCTATTTCAGTAAATATTCAATGACAGGACTCACCTATAGGTGGCATAATATTGAATAGTTATTAAAGTTAAGCCACAAATTTGAGGGTGATATAAAATGGAAAAAAGAAGTTTGAGTAAAGAAATTTTATCGTGGGTATGGCCAATTCTAATTGCAGTAGTAATTGCTGTTTTATGTAGACAATTCTTGTTCTCGCCAGTAACAGTTAAAGGCGAATCAATGGAGCCAACATACCAAAATAATAATAAGATTATCATTAGTAAAACAAGTCATATCGATCGCTTTGATATAATTGTGTTTGAATCCCCTGTAGAAGACGACCACTATATTAAACGTGTTATTGGTCTACCAGGAGATACAATAAAAGTGAAAAATGATAAGTTATATATTAACGGCAAAGAATACGAAGAACCATATTTAAAAGCTGGTATTCGTGAATATGAAAATATGGGCGATCATTTCACAGAAGACTTCACACTTAAAGGAGTGACAGGGGAAGAGAAAGTTCCTAAAGATTCCTATTTCGTATTAGGAGATAATCGCCAAAATAGTAGCGATAGCCGTGAGTATGGTTTTATCAAAAAATCTGCAATTACTGGTGAAGTGAAATTTCAATTTTACCCATTTAAATTCTAATGCAAGACATCAATAGAGGAGAGTTGTTATGAAAATAGGCGTGTTATTTGTTTGCTTAGGAAATATTTGTCGCTCTCCAATGGCTGAGGCAATTTTCCGTAATCTAGTTAAGTCACAAGGAAAGTCTGAACAATTTGATATCGATTCAGCTGGTACTGGTGATTGGCATATTGGAGATTGTCCTCATAAAGGAACAGTTCAAAAACTTACTGAGCATCATATTTCTACTGATGGAATGTTTAGCCGCCAAATAAAACAGGAAGATTATGATCGTTTCGATTATATTGTTTGTATGGATAATAGCAATATCCAAAATGCATTACCTATGCTAGGTATAAAAGAAAGTTCAAAGGTGTTCCGTTTACTTGATTTGATACAGGATTCAAGAGATGTTCCAGATCCGTATTTTACAGGCGACTTTGAAGAGACATACCAATTATGCCTAGAAGGTTGCAAAGCCTTATTACAAAAAATTGAAGCTGATAAAAGAAGCCACTCGTAATGAGAGGCTTCTTTTAGTACTTGAAAATCCCCGTTAAATCTTGGTAGAGGTACTTTTCACTTTTTGCCTGTATACAATTTATGACGAATATAGTGTATAATACTACAGTAAATTAATGGCTGATCCCATGTGGGTATCTTATGCAAACCCACGAGTAATTTATATATAGAATACATTGAAAGAGAGTGAATCCAATGGGACGTAAGTGGAACAATATTAAAGAAAAAAAAGCTGCAAAAGACCAAGGTACTGCTCGTATCTATGCTAAATTTGGTCGTGAAATTTATGTAGCTGCTAAACAAGGTGAACCAGATCCAGAATCTAATGGTGCGTTAAAAGTCGTTTTAGAACGCGCAAAAACATACAGTGTACCAAAACATATTATTGATCGTGCAATTGACAAAGCAAAAGGTGGCGGCGAAGAAAACTTCGACGAATTACGATATGAAGGTTTCGGACCGAATGGCTCTATGATTATCGTTGATGCATTATCAAACAATGTTAATCGTACAGCAGCAGATGTACGTGCAACTTATGGTAAAAACGGCGGTAACATGGGTGTCAGTGGTGCAGTATCATACATGTTCGATGCAACAGCAGTCTTTGCTTTAGAAGGCAAATCTGCAGACGAAGTTTTAGAACTTCTAATCGAAGCTGATGTAGATGTTCGCGACGTTTTCGAAGAAGGCGAATCTACAATCATCTATGCTGAACCAGATCAATTTAATGCTGTCCAAGAAGCATTAAAAGCGCAAGGTATTACAGAATACGGCGTTGCAGAATTAACAATGCTTCCACAAACAGAAGTTCAACTTGATGGTGAAGACCTTGTTAAATTCGAACGCTTAATTGACCTACTAGAAGAACTTGAAGATGTGCAACACGTATATCACAACGTAGAACTATAAAAACTGACCCCAGAGTACCTTTTTTGCATATACAAGATTGGATACGAACTTAAGTCAATAAAAGACTGCCATAAAGGCAGTCTTTTATTTTTATATAGATATAGATATAGATATAGCAGCATCTATTTTCTATTTTGATGTAATCATATGATACGTAATATTTTTACGATGATACTATCCTAATGAACTATAATTAATTAGGTCTTTAATATTATAATTACATTGCCATTTTATATGTAAAATAGTAATATAAAACTCATGTTCAATAATACATATTAATTCTAGAGAACTACATATAATACACTTTATGTAATTATTTTTTAAAAGGAGAGTACATTTTGAAAAAAAGATTTTTTAACTACAAATCATTGAAGATTAAGATATTAGTAGGCTTTGGAGCGGTCGTTTTATTAAACCTCTGCTTAGTTGCTTATAATTTTTATGCTATGAAAACCGTAAATTTAAGTATGAATGATATTGCGAAACAAGACCTTCCATTATTAGTGAACGATGAAAAGATGTCGTTTAATATTGCAGAACGAATAGCTTTAGCACGTGGCTATGTATTAACTGGTGAACAAGAATATAAAACTCAATTTAATAGCTATGCAAAGAAAAGCAAAATAATTGAAGATAACATATTATCTATAACGAATTCGGATAAAGCAAAAGTATTGGTAGACAAAAGTAAGCAGTGGGAAGATATTATTGTTAATGATGTCTTTGCAACATATGATAAGGGTAATCAAGAAGAAGCGAAAAAGTTATTAAATGGTGAAGCACAGACACTTGCACGTGACTTGATGAGTGGCTATACAGAAATTGCTTACAATCGAGAAACTCAAGTTTTGCATAATAGTAACGCTGTAATAGACACAGGTTCTCAATTATTAAAAGTGATAACAGTTGTATCTCTTGTTATATTAATTGTAAGTACGATTATCGCTATATTTACAGCAAGAACAATCATTAAACCGATTAATCGAGTTATGTATCAATTAGATCAAATTGCGAAAGGTAATTTAACCGTTGAACCATTAACAACAGATTTAAGAGATGAAACATCAAGATTAACGAAATCATCAAATGACTTATTAAGCCGTTTAACGTTTCTTATGAAAAAAGTAAAATCAGACGCAGAAATATTAAGCTCTCATAGTGAAGAACTGCATCAATCTGCTAATGAAGTTTCAGAGGGTTCCGATCAAATTGCTGTAACAATGAATGAAATTGCAAACAGTGCCGAGTCACAAGCTAATAATGCTGTGAATATGTCGAACAAAATGGATCAATTTACAAATCAAATTATCAATGTAACGCATAATGGACAAGATATTCATCTTAATTCAGAAAGTGCATTGGCCATGACAATTAAAGGCAGTCAGTTAATGGATTCTTCAATTAATCAAATGGCAACAATTGATGCTATTGTAAAAGACTCTGTGGATAAAGTGCATCATCTATACGACCAATCAAAGGAAATTTCAAAATTGGTTTTAGTAATACAAGAAATTTCAGATCAAACGAATCTTCTTGCATTGAATGCAGCGATTGAAGCAGCGAGGGCTGGTGAACACGGTAAAGGATTTGCGGTTGTTGCAGATGAAGTGCGTAAACTGGCAGTACAAGTATCAAGTTCTGTTTCCGATATTACAGATATCGTATCTAGTATTCAAAATGAAACAGGTTCAGTTGTAGCGTCACTTGTTAACGGTTACGAAGAAGTGGAAAAAGGTACGGCTAAAATTAAAACAACAGGTGAAACATTAAAGATTATTGATGATTCTGTTACGCAAGTAAATGCTAGTATTGTAAATATCTCTAAAAGTCTAGATGAAATATTGGTAGAAAGTGAACATATGACAAAATTAGTTGAAGAAACAGCTGCATTATCAGAAGAATCTGCAGCTGGTATCCAACAAACGTCAGCCTCGGTTGAACAATCAAATAGTTCGATTCATGAAGTAACGAAAAGTGCAGATGCACTTGCTAGAACGGCAGAAGATCTTATGAATATTGTTAGCAATTACCAATTGAAATAATTTATACTATCTTTAAAGCCGCTGAAACAATGGCTGTTTCAGCGGTTTTTTTACTTTAGTCAACTATTTGTAAAAAAGAGTGAAAATAATGAAATTCATTTATTTAAAAGATCTACCTGATGAGGGAAGTATTAAAGGTATCCAGGAGCTTCATACAGAAGCTTTTGATGAATCTGAACTATCAACAGGAGAATTATAGGAAAAACCGAATTTAGTATGTTGTATGGCTTTAGACGGTTGTAAAGTTGTAGGCTTCAAATTAGGTTATGATAGAAAAAGAGTTGAAGTAAAATAGAAATGATGAGGGATGATGCTGAGGTGAGAAAAAAGACGATGTTAATCTTACTAATTATTTGTATACCGATACTATTCTTTTGGGGTATTACTACAAAGTGGCTAATAGATGGTGAAAAACCAAAAGCGAATGGAAAATATAAGTACGTGATAGTATTAGGGGCGAAAGTGAAAAGGGGTGCAATACCATCTAAAGCATTGGCATTTCGTTTAGATGCAGCATTGAATTATGCTATGAAATATCCAGAAGTCCATATTATTGTTTCAGGTGGTCAAGGTCCAGATGAAGATGCAACAGAAGCTTCTGTTATGAAACGATACTTAATAGACCGAGGTTTTCCTGAGACTCAAATCATCTCTGAAGATCAGTCAACGTCTACTTATGAAAATTTATTAAATACGAAGAGAATCATTGGAGACGATTTAAAGGGGTTAACAATAATATCAAGCGATTATCATCTAGCACGTGCCAAAATGCTTGCGGAAGAACTTCATATAAAATGTGATGTGATTCCAGCGAAAACACCTAAAAGTATTGAAACAAAAGTAAGATTTCGAGAACGCTTTGCACTTTTGAAATCAGCTATTACGGGAAAATGATAAACTGGGGAGATTGACGAACTAGATGTTATGTTATAGTCTTGCGGGAAAACGAGCTAGACACAACAAGCTTAGTGAACAAGGGCTCGTTGGATCGCACGCGGAAAGCATCCGCCTGTACCGAAAACTGATGGAGCAACAGTATTGTTAAACAAAGCCAAAAATAAAAAAGCCATCTAGTGCCTAACTAGATGGCTTTTTATGTGGCATTATTTAGCGAGAAATTCACTGATTTGATCACGATATTTAGAAATAGATGATGCAGATACTCCAAAGTATGCTGCGACATCTTTGACTTTTGATACGCCGCCTTCTGGAATATTGCCATTAGCTTGTCCAGCTAAAACAGCACCAGCTGCAACTGTTTCAGCTTTTTTCGCTTTAACAGATGCGCTTTCTAGGAAGCTTGTAAGAGTTTCGATGAATTCAGAGGCATTAAGCTTGAACTCGTTTACATATTTGTTAACAAGCTCTAGAACTTCAACAGTAAATGGAGCGAGTTCAGTAGAAGCTTCAATTGTTACAGCAACTTCACTCTCAACCTTTTTCACAGTTTCCTTTTCAGCTTCTTTAGGAGCAGTAGCATCTACTGAACCATCTTGGATAAATGTTTTATAAAGATCCAATGAATCTGTATAACCATTTTGAAGTTTTGAACTTAATGCTTGTACAATATTTTCTTTCTCATCTGGAATGAAAACAACACTGCTTGTTGCAGTTAATCCATTTTCACCTTTGCGGGCATCTGGCATAAAGATACCAAACAACCAGCTACCTGAGAAAGTTTTTGCTGGTGTACCATTCATAACATAGCTTTTATTTGTGACGATATCTGTTAATGCAATTACTTCAGGACTTTGAGAATCCACTTTTGCAAGCAAATAGACAGGTTTCAACCAAGATTGAAGAATGTCTTTGACTTGTTGTCGGTTTTGGACAGTCAATTGTTTATTTATATAATTTTGCCACAGTTCAGGGCGATCGATATAAATGAATGTTTCCATGGCAATTGTATCTATTAATTTATCTGTAAATGCATGTTGTAATGAATCTTGCCAAAGATGATTTCTATTTTCTAGTTCATGATAATTTGCAGAGTGGAATGATTCTTTCACAAAGCCTTCCACAATACGATCGATTTCTTCGCTTACAAGTGTAGTAATATCGCCTAGAGCGTTTTTACCATGACACTTTTTGTATTTTTTGCCACTGCCACATGGACAAGGATCGTTACGACCTACCAATGTAAAGCACCTCACTTTAAAAATTGGGCATGAAATTAGGTTAGCACAATTTGAGCAAAAAAATAAGTGTTTTAATTGTTCTATTTCGAAATGGGTAATAAATTACCAAATTTTAGCGTATTTTTGACAACATTAGTTGCAATGTTTCAGAATATAATAAATAATAGAATAAAATACTTCGACTTTCGAAAAATGTAAAAGGAAAAGGGGAATGAGGATGGTTACATTTAAAGATTATGAATACAAACGCCCAGACTTAGCAGCGGGTAAAGAATATTTTCGCCAACTATTAACAGATTTTAATCATGCAAAATCGGTTAGCGAACAAAGCAAAGTAATTGAGAAAATCAATGCTTTCCGAAACGATTTTTCAACTCAATATAACTTAGTTTATATTCGGGCTTCTATTGACACAAATGACGAATTTTATCAAAAAGAAAGAGATTATTTAGATGAAAAGAATCCTGAAATGGAAGAACTTTCGACAGAATATTATAAAGCGCTATTAGCATCACCATTCCGAAAAGAATTAGAGGAGAAATGGGGCGCCCAATTATTTGATTTGGCAGAAAACCAAATTAAAGGTTTTTCGCCAGAAATCATGGAACTAATGCAAAAAGAAAATAAACTTAGCTCTGAATACTCTAAACTTGTGGCATCAGCCCAAATTTCTTTTGATGGTAAAGAGCTAACACTTGCGCAATTAGGGCCTTATACGGAATCGACAGATCGTGATGTCCGTAAAGCTGCAACAGAGGCACGTTTTGGATTCTTTAAAGAACATGGGGAAGACTTTGACCGTATTTATGATGAACTTGTAAAATTACGTCATAAAATGGCCATTACATTAGGCTACAAAAACTATGTAGAACTAGGCTATGTACTGATGAATCGAATCGATTATAATGCAGAAATGGTCAAAAACTATCGTGATCAAATTCGTGATGTCGTTGTACCATATGCTACAGAATTACGTAAACGCCAGGCAAAACGTATTGGGGTGGACAAAATAAAATTCCATGATGAAGGATTAAAGTTCTTAAGTGGCAATGCAACACCAAAAGGTACACCAGAATGGATTGTTGATAATGGTAAAAAAATGTATGAAGAGTTATCTTCAGAGACAGCTGAATTCTTTAACTTTATGATTGATCGCGATTTAATGGACCTTGTTGCGAAAAAAGGTAAAGAAGGCGGAGGGTACTGCACATTTATCGATGATTACGGATCACCATTTATCTTCTCAAACTTTAATGGTACTTCTGGTGATATCGATGTGTTAACGCATGAAGCAGGTCACGCATTCCAAGTATATACAAGTCGTAATATTGGTATTCCAGAGTATATTTGGCCAACATATGAATCATGTGAAATTCACTCAATGAGTATGGAATTCTTCACATGGCCATGGATGGAATTATTCTTCAAAGAAGACACTGAAAAATATAAATTTGGTCACTTAAGTGAAGCACTCTTATTCTTACCATATGGTGTAGCAGTCGATGAATTCCAACATGTTGTTTATGAAAATCCAGAAATGACACCACAAGAACGTAAAGCAGCATGGAAAAAAATCGAACAAATTTATCTACCGCATCGTGATTATGATGGTATTGACTATTTAGAACAGGGTGGCTTCTGGCAACGACAAGCCCATATCTACAATAGCCCATTCTATTATATTGATTATACATTAGCGCAAGTTTGTGCTTTCCAATTCTGGAAAAAGTCACGTGAAAATCACGAGGATGCATGGAAAGATTATATTCATCTTTGCCAACTAGGTGGTAAAATGTCATTCACAAAACTAGTGGCAGAGGCAAATCTTGTTTCACCTTTTGAAAATGGCTGTGTCGAATCAGTAATGGGTGTAATTAAAGAATACTTAGATGCTGTTGAAGATGAAGAATTATAAAGAATGTTTTGATGAAGGTTACTTATGTGAATAAGTAACGGAAAAAGATGATAACATGAGAATATATCTCGTCCTTTTCAATTTTTAAATTGAAGGGACGAGATTTTTTTATTCTATAATATTTTTGAAAAGAGATATAGTTGAAATGCAAGATGTGGTAATTTGCAGTTCCTAACGATTTAGGAACTAATTCAAACATTCTAATAGCTTTGTAATTGGCCTTCAGTTCTGCTATTTTTAATAGTTGAGTAAATAATGAAAATAATAAGAATCGAAGCCAAAACAGCTGAGGAACCCATTGTCCCTAAATCTAATCCACCTTTTTCATGTGGTTTTGTAAGAAGGTCTCCAAAGGTAGCTCCAAAAGGTCGAGTTAAGACAAAAGCGATCCAAAACAAGAACACACGAGAAACTTTTGTGAAGAAATAGGAAAGGATAATAACTGCCAATAAACTTCCTATTAAGATTGCTCCTCCTTTATATCCAAGTCCACTACTATCAGATAAGAAGTCTCCGAACGCTGTACCTAATGTATTAGAGAATAAGATTGCAGTCCAATAGAGCATTTCAACTTTACGGTTGTGGATATTATTAATATTTAATGATTTTTCACTTATATACCAATATGTAAAGATTACTAACAATATGGCGATTAATATACTTGAGCCAATGGCATAGCCTAATCCGAATGTACGGTCAATTAAGTCAGACAATGTAGTGCCTGCGATACTGGTTGTGGCCATAACACTCCAAAATAGCACTGGTAAGTATCTATTCGCCTTAAGTTGAGCAAATAATGTTACTAAAAATATTCCGAAAAATATTAAAGTACTAATTACATATCCAACGCCTAAGGTCTGTGACAACAAATCGCCAGCTGTTTCACCGAGTGTAGTGGCACAAATCTTCATAATCCAAAATATTACCGTGACTTGAGCAATTTTTCTAACAACTTTTTCTTCTTTCAATAGTTATTTCTCTCCCTAAAAAAGCTTGAATGTGAAATCGTATGTATAAATTTTTGCGATTTACATAATTTATAACATTAGAACCTTAAATTCCGCTTAATTAAAACTTAATAACTCATTAAATTAAAATTAAATATACATTAAGTAGTAAAATATACCTAAAAGTGTATGGGGTTTAAGGAATTAACCAAAATCTATGAAGAAAAGAGAAAGGGAAGATTAAAAAGTGATATTTAATTCATCGATTGAAATTTCTATTTTTATTGATTATAATGAATTTTCAATTAATTAATTGACAACTTGAGTGGTTACCTTTAAATTAATATTAGTAAATAATAAAAGCGATGATGAGAAATAGTAAAATGAACGTATTTCTAAAAGAGAGCTTCGGTAGCTGAAAAGAAGTAGAAATCTATCATTTGAAAAATGGCCTCTGAGCTCCGGTTTGAACGTGCATTTGCATTAGTAGGATGCGGCGGGAGTTGATACCCGTTATCTATATCACAGTCTAGGAAGCACTTGAAATTTCTGCACTGATGGAGGCTACTTATGTGAATAAGTAGTAAATAAAGGTGGTAACACGAGTATATATCTCGTCCTTTGCAATCATTTGGTTGTAAGGGGCGGGATTTTTTTTAGCGATAGTCCTAGACAGAAATATATTCAATGAGGAGATGTTTCAAATGGGGAAAGGTTTACTTGTTTTTCAATCAGATTTTGGCATAAGTGATGGTGCAGTTAGTGCGATGTATGGAGTAGCACATAGTGTAAATCCAGATATTAAGATTTATGATATTACGCATCAAATTCCACAGTTTAACATTTGGGAAGGAAGCTATCGTTTATTGCAAACCGTACAATATTGGCCAGAAGGTACTGTGTTTGTTTCTGTAGTTGACCCTGGGGTTGGTTCAGATCGTAAGGCTGTTGTTGTCAAAACTGTGAATGATCAATATATTGTAACCCCTGATAACGGAACGTTGACACATATAAAACGCTATTATGGTATCGCTGAAATTCGAGAAATTGATGAATCCATTAACCGTCTACCTAATTCAGGTGAATCACATACATTTCATGGACGGGATATTTTCGCCTATACAGGAGCTCGCTTAGCTTCAGGAGTTATTACGTTTGAAGAGGTTGGCCCTTCATTAAAAGTTTCAGATATTGTAGAACTAAAATTAAAAGAGTCAACGATAGAAGATGGAGTAATTACTGGAATCATTGATATTGTAGATAAACCGTTTGGAAATTTATGGACAAACGTTCGACGTAGTCAATTTAAACGATTAGCAAAAAACTATGGTGATGCTTTCGAAGTAACGATAAGCACTGATAATCGTAAAATCTATCAAAGTATCATGACTTACGGCCATTCTTTTGCAGATTTACGCGTAGGGGAACCACTTCTATATATTAATTCATTAGATAATGTCGGGATTGCCATCAATCAAGGATCCTTTGCTGATGCCTATCATGTTGGTACAGGGACTAATTGGGAAGTTTCAATCCGGAAAGCTCCAAAAATTATTTATGGATAATACGTATTTCCAAAGGATTTGATCAAAAATTACATTTGGTCAAATCCTTTTTTGAAGTGTGCATTTCCAGTTTCTTAGAGTATGAAGTATACTTGAACTATGAAAATAATACTTAGATAAAATATGTAGAAGGTAGTGAAGTTAATTGACAAAAAAACTATGGTTTCAAGCGGGTGTTGGTATACTTCTAGCATTGCTAATCGTGAAGTATTTCCTTGAAATCAAATCCCTCTTTTACCCAATCGTGGCTCTTTTAAGTGCAATATTCGTCCCACTATTAGCAGGCGGGATTTTATATTATGTAACAGAGCCGATTCAACGTTTCCTAGAAAAAAGAAAGTTCCCACGTTGGGCAAGCATATTAACAATTATTTTATTATTATGCTTAGCTATATATGGTTTCATAGCTATTATTGTCCCGCCTATTACTGCGCAAATTAATAATTTGGTAAAAGCGGCTCCAACATTAGCAAATGAATTAACAGATATGGTCGATACTGTATTAAAGAATCGTGAAAATTTCCCTACTCAATTAAATGATGCGATTAAAGGTGTAATGAATTCTATTCAAGGTTATGCAGTATCTACTAGTAAGTTTTTAGTTCAGTTTATCTCTAGTATCGTTTCAGGTGCATTTGTATTAATCCTTGTTCCATTTTTCTTTATCTACATTTTAAAGGACCACGAGAAATTTGCACCAAAAGTTTATAATCTATTTACCGGATCACGTCGTGAATGGATTAAGAAAACATTGGCAGAAATCGATGATGTACTTCGTAATTATATCCAAGGACAATTATTGATTAGTTTAATCCTAGCAACCATTATTTTCATCGGATATAAAATAATCGGGCTTGAATATGCAATATTACTAGCTCTCTTGGCGTTCTTTATGAATATGGTACCTTTCATAGGACCATGGATTGCACTTGTTCCTGCCGTAGTAGTTGGATTTTTACAGGATCCGATACTAGCTGTTTGGGTATGTGTCATAACACTTGTTGCACAACAAATAGACAGTAACTTTATCACACCAAATGTAATGGGGAAATCGCTAGATATCCATCCTTTAACTGTTATTACGATTATTTTAGCAGCAGGTAATATTGCAGGATTTGTGGGGATATTAATAGGAGTGCCAATGTATGCAGTAGGTAAAGTTGTTGTGAAAAATATATATGAGCATCGGAAGGACATTCGTTCAACAGCCACAAAGAATGTGTAAGTGAGATTTTAAAAACCTTCGATGAGCATCGCCAACAAACAGGTGTGGCTACAAGAGCTGAAATTCATGCGAAGATTTTGTGCGTATGATTGACTATATTTGACTACATTAATGAGACTATTAAAAGAAAGATTTCGGTAACGAAATAGGCTGTGGAAATTATGCAGCCTATTTCGTTCTTTTCGGTTTTAAGCGATTAAAAATGGGGATAATGGTATACTAAAAAAGACTGTTAAGGACAAAGGAGTATACTATGCTAACATTTGAACAAAAACAACAAATCATTGAAAGTTTCTCAGAACTAACACGCAAAGAAATTTCAATGAATCGCTTAAATTATCACTTTGAAGGTAGCCAATTCGAAAAAAAAATCGTTGTAGAAAAACTACATCCAAATGGCAATGGCTTCGTCTATGTTGGGGATTTACTTCGCTATAATGCTGATGAAAGAGGTCTAGTCAATATTCGTGACTTCTCAGAACAAGAACTACGCGAGGTAATTGAAGATTCTATTATGTATTTATCCGAAGTTGATGAACCTGTTGAAGAAGTGAAAATTGAGCAAATTTGGCGTAATCGCACAGGCGATCAATTACTTCTAGTAAATGATGCACCCTACTGGAACATTTATCATGGTTTTAACTTAGAAGAAAGTTTCGGCACACGTGATGATGCCGAAGACTATTTATTTGCAGAAGGATTTAAACCATCTAATAAATAATTACCGCTTGCAATAATAGAGCTTATTAGCAAGATTAGAAGGGGTGAGGAAGATGTCTGGAAAAAAGGCGACATTAATAGTTATTGGAATTGTTCTTGTTTGCATGATTCTAATCTTCTTGTCAATTTTTGCTTTTTTTAAAAATAATCCACATCAACCTAATCAAAAATCATTAGGTTTGACACCTGAAGTGGCACAGACAATTATCTCAAATTCAAGATATTAATCTTTTGCAAAGGGGATTTTTGCTATGCAGCAAATTTTTGTAAAAGCTACAGATTAGTTGGCATCAATGCTATTCCAATTGACAATGAGTGAAGTTCGTTCAGCTGCCAGTTGATATCGTAAGAATTTTAGATAAAATAAAAAGATTCTATGCGCTAATGCGGTAGAATCTTTTTTTGAGAAGACAAAAAATCTGTAAGCTTTTGAAAGATTTTTATCATATTGTTTTAATTACATAAATAGATTAAAGATGGTGAAGATTAATCCGCCTAACAATATAGCTATAGGTAATGTAATTACCCAAGTAATGACGATTCTTCGTGCAACACCCCAGTGTACACCTTTAGCATTTTGAGCAGCACCTACACCCATAATTGAAGAAGAAATAACATGAGTTGTAGAAACTGGCAATCCTAAACTAGTGGCACCGTAGATGATGATAGATGAAGATAAGTCAGCTGCAACCCCATTAACAGGGCGGATTTTCATGATTTTACCACCAACGGTTTTAATGATTTTATAACCACCGATAGAAGTACCTAGTCCCATTGCAGCGGCACAAGATACACGCACCCACATAGGTACATCATCCCCAGATTGAAATCCTGCTGCGATTAAGGCCATTGTAATAATCCCCATTGATTTTTGAGCATCATTCGTACCGTGTGTAAAAGCTTGTAGAGCAGCGGTGAGTATCTGTACTTTCCGGAAACCCTTATTAGAACGGTATAAATTTAAGTTTTTAAATAAAGCTTTAAATAAGGACATCATCAAGAAACCAATGATGATTGCGATAAATGGTGAAAAAAGTAACCCTTTAAGAATTTTGATAAAACCAGCAAAGTTAATAGCAGAAAACCCAGCAGCAGCAATTGCAGCACCAGCTAATGAGCCGATTAAGGCGTGTGATGAGCTGGAAGGGATACCGAAGTACCACGTAACTAAATTCCATATGATTGCTGATAATAATGCCGCTAAAATAATGTATATTCCATTATTCAGGGCAAATGGATCAACAATATCTTTTGCTAATGCTTTAGCAACGCCAGTGAATGTAACTGCACCGATAAAGTTCATTGTTGCAGCTAAAATTATTGCAACTCGAGGCGAAAGTGCACGTGTTGAAACAGTTGTAGCAATGGCATTTGCAGTATCATGAAAACCGTTTATGAAGTCGAATGCTAGCGCGAATATAACAACAAGAACGGTTAAAATTATTATAGTATCCATGTGTTTCTACAGCTCCTATGCATTACGCATTATAATAGTATCCATTGAGTTGGCAACATTTTGGCAATAGTCAGCAACTTCTTCAAGTTGTTCGTAAATATCTTTAAATTGAATAATGCGGATAGGATCTTTTTCATGTAAGAATAATTGTTTAATTGAAGTACGTAATACTTCATCACATTTACGTTCATAATCCTTAATGAGAATGGCATGTTCACGCATGTTAATTAATTTTTTGTTTGTCAAATGTTCCATAGCAGTAGCGATTTCATCAGTGCTAAGTACAATATATTTTAGGAAATCTCTCATATAATCATCAACTTCAGTAAGTGAGAACATTTCGAAGTGTGCGATACAGCCTTCAATGCCATCTAAGACATCATCCATACGTACAGCTAATTCTAAAATATCTTCACGTTCAATTGGTGTCATAAATGATTTATTTAACTTTTGGATTAAATCATGAATTAATGAATCTCCATCCGTTTCGTATTTCTTAAGTGTTACACTAAGCTCTTTCAGGTCTGCAACGCCTGTAATTTTGAAATCATCAGCGTAGTGAGTTGCTTCATTTACATTTTGAGCAATTTTCAACAATGCAGTAAAGAAAGGGTCTTCTTTTTTTGAGCTAAACATATAAAGCCTCCTAATTCGTATATAAATCACCGAAAATCTAATTTTGAACGCAACTATAATCATATCAAATCGTGAAAAAAATCCCTATAATAATCATATGAAATTCAACAAAATTTACATTCCTGTAACATATAGAATGTGCATAATGATTGAAATAATAATCAGAAAAAAATGAAACTTTTTTGTATATCATCCGTATTACATATTGAATGAGATAAGTAATTATTTAAGGGGGTGAAGATGATTGACATAAATTCTTGGTCCGTTGAACAGTGGTATTTGTACTCATTTATATTTTTAGCTATTTGTATGGTTTTATATCTATTCTTTGGTGATATTGTCGATGGAGTTGGAGAAGGAATTCCATTTTTTAATCCAACTGTTATTTTAGCCTTTTTAACTTTCTTTGCAGCACTTGGTTTTATCATCGAAATATTTACATCATTGAATAGTATTTTAATTGGTATTATTTCTGCAGTTCTTTCATTAATATTAGATCTTCTACTTTATTATTTCATCTTAATTCCATTAAAATCAGCCGAAGTATCAATGGCTTATACCGATGAATCTTTGGGTGGGCAAGTAGGAAAAGTAATTGTTCCGATTCCTGTTGATGGCTTTGGTGAAGTAATAGTCGAGACAGTAAATGGTATCATCTCAAAACGTGCCACAAGCTATGATAATGTGGCCATACCATATGATTCAAAGGTACTCATCGTAGAAGTTACAAAAGGAACTTTATATGTTAGAGAATATGAGCCGTTATTTTAAAAAATAGGGGGAATTGAAATGTTACCATTATTAATTGTCGGTGGGATAGTAGTTGTTATTTTGTTAGCAATTATCGGAGTTTACGTAACAAAATATCGCACAGCAGGTCCAGATGAAGCATTGATTGTAACAGGAAGTTATTTGGGCGCAAAAAATGTACATACGGATGAAGCAGGGAATCGTATTAAAATTATCCGTGGTGGAGGTACATTTGTATTACCTGTATTCCAACAAGCAGAGCCTTTAAGCTTATTATCAAGTAAACTAGAAGTGACTACACCAGAAGTTTATACAGAACAAGGTGTACCTGTAATGGCTGATGGGATTGCAATTATCAAAATCGGCGGATCTATTGCAGAAATTGCCACAGCAGCTGAACAGTTTTTAGGAAAACCGAAAGAAGAACGCGAGAATGAGGCAAGAGAAGTATTAGAAGGTCATTTGCGTTCTATTCTAGGTTCAATGACAGTAGAAGAAATATATAAAAACCGCGATAAATTCTCACAAGAAGTGCAACGTGTTGCTTCTCAAGATTTAGCGAAAATGGGTTTAACGATTGTATCCTTCACGATCAAAGATGTACGGGATAAAAACGGTTACCTAGATTCACTTGGGAAACCTCGAATTGCACAAGTTAGACGTGATGCGGATATTGCCACAGCAGATGCAGAAAAAGAAACACGTATTAAGCGTGCAGAAGCTGATAAAGAAGCTCAAAAGGCAGAACTTGAACGTGCTACTGAAATTGCCGAAGCTGAAAAAGAAAATCAACTAAAAGTGGCTGAATTCCGAAGAGAACAAGATATTGCAAAAGCACGTGCCGACCAAGCTTATGAGTTGGAAACTGCACGTTCAAAACAAGAAGTAACTGAGCAAGAAATGCAAATTAAAATTATTGAACGTCAAAAGCAAATTGAATTAGAAGAAAAGGAAATTTTACGTCGTGAGAAACAATATGACTCAGAAGTGAAGAAAAAAGCGGATGCAGATCGTTATGCAATTGAGCAAAATGCAGCAGCTGAAAAGATGAAGCAATTGGCACAAGCAGATGCAGAGAAATACCGAATTGAAGCAAAAGCAAAAGCTGAAGCTGAGAAAATTCGCTTAGATGGTATGGCAAAAGCAGATTCTGAACGAGCACAAGGGGAATCAGAAGCCGAAATTATTAGATTAAAAGGTTTAGCAGAAGCTGAAGCGAAACGTAAGATTGCAGAAGCTTTTGAACAGTTCGGCCAAGCAGCTGTATTAGATATGATTATCCGA
The DNA here is from genome assembly GCF_044359855.1 of Rummeliibacillus pycnus. GTDB lineage: Bacteria > Bacillota > Bacilli > Bacillales_A > Planococcaceae > Rummeliibacillus > Rummeliibacillus pycnus_A. The sequence goes on along the minus strand of NZ_CP132291.1, from coordinate 2,321,184 downwards.
ATGATGCCGGAATATGCAAAACAAGTAGCAAGTCCATTATCTAATATTGATCAAATTACAGTTGTTGATACTGGTAGTGGTGAAGGTGGCGGAGCCAATAAAGTAACAGGTTACGCAACGGATTTAATGGCTACATTACAAGAAACATTAAAAGCATCATCAGGTATTGATATGAAAGAAATGCTAGAAAATTATTCTGGCAAGTACACAATCCGTCCAAGTATTGAGCGTTTAGCTGATGGTGTAAAGCAAACAAATAATGCATCAACCGCTGCTACCACTGAAGATTAATAAATAAAAAGATTGCTCGATTAGGTCAGCTATAACTGACTTAAGAGCAATCTTTTTTTGTTGTAAATCAATAAATTGAATAGTGTAGGATAGCTAAAATAGTTGATTGGCAAATCACATAACAGGAAATTCTAAAGTTAGAACGTCAATAAGCTCTATCTTTGAATTGTCATTACTATATTATATTATACCCTGCTAAGGTATAATGAAGAAAAAAGGTCTAAAGGGGTATTAAAGTGAAGAAAAAATGGTTATCAGTATTACTAGCAGGTACAATGCTTCTTGCAGCTTGTGGCAACAATACAGATGAGACATCAAAAGAAAACCATACAGATCTTAATCATGCACAAACAACAGAAACAGCACACACAGATCACGCAAAACATCAACGTACATTAGCAAATGGTGATATTCAAGAGGAGACTGCATCACGAGATGTACTACCTAGTTTTTTAGATGATAAATCAAAAGATTTAAAGTTGGTTTATCAAGCTGCAGGAAAAGCTACTGATGTATTAAAATGGATGCCCTGCTATTGTGGATGTGCGGAAAGTGCAAATCATAAAAGTAACTTGAATTGTTTTATTAAGGAAGTAAAAGATGATGGTGCAGTTGTCTGGGATGATCACGGGACACGCTGTATTGTCTGTGTAGAAATTGCGATAAAATCAATTAAACAAGCGCAAGAAGGGGATTCTCTTAAAGAAATCCGTCAACAAATTGATCAAGATTATAAAGAGGGCTATTCAAAACCAACTCGAACACCTATGCCATCATAGATCATGCACGCTACAGTCTTTATTTGAAAGTTTGAAATTCACTTTTTCACAAGGTTTTTACTATGTTCCGATCAGAATAGCAGACAATTGAAGAGGAAAGCGCTATCATAAGAAATGAGTGGGAACAAAACTCGTAGCAAAAGAAATGGAGATGAACAACTTGGAATATCGTATTGAACATGATTCCATGGGAGAAGTAAAAGTACCTGCAGAACATAAATGGGGTGCTCAAACGGAGCGTAGTAAACAAAACTTTAAAATTGGTTCTGAACATATGCCTATCGACTTTATTCAAGGCTATGCATTACTTAAAAAATCAGTAGCAAAAGTATGTGTTGAACTTGGTACATTATCTCAAGTAAAATCGGATGCGATTGCTTATGCAGCTGATGAAATCATGGCTGGTAAATGGGACAACGAATTCCCACTAGTTATTTGGCAAACAGGTAGTGGTACTCAAACCAATATGAACGTTAACGAAGTAATTGCTCACCTTGGTAACGAATACCTTGAAGCCAAAGGTAGTGAAGAACGCCTACACCCGAATGACGATGTGAATAAATCTCAAAGCTCGAACGACTCGTTCCCGACTGCAATTCATATTGCAACTTCAATTGCAGTAGAAAAGAATTTAATTCCCGCTTTACGTCAAATTAAAGCAACTTTAAAAGCAAAATCTGAAGAATTTATGCAACTAATCAAAATTGGTCGTACACACTTACAAGATGCGACTCCTTTAACATTAGGTCAAGAAATTAGTGGCTGGTTACACATGATCGAAAAATCAGAAGAAATGATTGAAGAAAGTTCTAAACATATGTTAGAACTTGCAATCGGTGGTACTGCAGTAGGTACTGGTTTAAATACTCCTGACGGCTTCGATGAAAAAGTAGTTGCTGTATTAGCTAAAGAAACAGGTCTAAAATTCGTTGCATCACCAAACAAATTCCATGCACTAACTTCTCATGACCAAATGGTAACAGCTCACGGTGCTATGAAAGCTCTAGCTGCAGACTTGATGAAAATTGCCAACGATGTTCGCTGGTTAGCTTCAGGTCCTCGTTCTGGTTTTGGTGAAATCTCAATCCCAGAAAACGAACCAGGTTCATCAATTATGCCAGGTAAAGTAAACCCAACTCAATGTGAAGCTGTTACAATGGTAGCTGTACAAGTTATGGGTAATGATGTAACTCTTGGTTTTGCTGCATCTCAAGGTAATTTCGAATTGAATGTATTCAAACCTGTTATTCTTTATAACTTCATGCAATCTGTTGAATTATTATCTGACGTAATCCGCAGCTTTGATGAACATTGCTTACAAGGTATTACTGCTAACGAAGATAAACTTGAACACTTCTTAAACAACTCACTAATGTTAGTAACTGCTCTTAACCCATACATCGGTTATGAAAATGCAGCAAAAATTGCTAAACATGCACATAAAAACGGTCTAACATTAAAAGAAGCAGCTCTTGAAACTGGTCTTCTAACAGAAGAACAATTCAACGAATGGGTTGTTCCAAGCAAAATGATTAAATTCTAAAACTTATTGTGGTTTTGATTATACATTTCACAATACATTAAATTCGTATAGATATGTTAAAAAGGAGTTGTCCAAATATAGCACATTTGGCAACTCCTTTTTCCTTGATATATCCACTTTGATACTATGCTTTTTCACAGGGACTTTTTTATTTTTTCAAAAACTCAAGAAATGTCTCGGTTGTTTTTGAAAGGAATGGCGTATTGAGATGAATGGCATGGAAGTCACGATTATAATTGTATTTATCCTTTAAAACAATCTGTAACTTGTTTAACTGCATTTCGTTTTTAATTGTCCATTCAGAGAGTAGTGCAACACCTAGACCATTTACAACGGCTTCTTTTATGAGCTGTGTGCTACCAAATTCTAATATACGATGAGGTACAATATTATGTTCCTTTATAAAATGTTCGAATGCTTCACGGGTACCAGATCCCTGTTCTCTAATAATCCATGTTTGATCATTTAAGTTATGCACAGTTTGTTCAGACTTTGCAACAATGACCATATGATCTGTTGCAATCTTGTGCATAACTATTCGTTTAATGGGAATAGAACCTTCAATTATCCCCAAATCTAAAGTTTGATTAATGATCTTATCAGCTATCTCTGTTGTATTATCGATACATATACGTGGATATACTTGTGGATAATCTGTTAAAAATGCAGCTAAACATTTGGGTAGAAGGTATTCACCATATGAATAACTTGCACCAAGTAGTAATTCACCAGCAACATGATTCGTCAGATCGTCCAATGCTCGATTCATTTTTGTGGATAACATGTTTATTTCTTTTCCATAGTAGATCACAATTTCCCCAGCTTTAGTAAGTTGTATCTTTTTTTTTGAACGATCAAAAAGCTGCACGTTTAGTTCTTCTTCTAAACTTTTTATATATTGGCTGACAGCCGGCTGTGTCATATACAACTCTTCTGCAGCTCGTGAAAAATTCATATGCTTTACGACAGTTAAGAAAATCTGTAGTTTATCAGCCATAGACCCTCCTATAAGTAAATACTTATGGTTTTAATAATAATCATTAATTATCTTTTTGATTAGCTACATTCTATCATGATTATAGAAAACAAAATAGGAGATGAGATTATGCAACTATCTGGAGGGGTTATTAAAGGAGTAGCATTTACCATTGTTATAGCGATTGTATCGTATTTCCTAAGCAAACTTCCATTCTTGAATTATTTAGGGCCATTGGCAATTGCTATAATTATTGCAGTTATTATTAGAAATACACGACCTTATCCACAGCAGTGGAAAAGTGGAATCGATTTTTCAGCTAAGAAAATTTTACGGTTTGCAATTATCTTATATGGAATACGATTAAATATTGCTGTTGTAGCAAATGAAGGACTTCCATTGATTGTTCGATCAGCAGGGGTCATTGTAGGTACAATCTTATTAACAGTTTTTATTGGGAAATTATTAGGCGTAGAAGAAAAGTTAACGATGCTATTGGCATTTGGTACAGGAATCTGTGGAGCAGCCGCTATAGCTGCAGTTTCGCCTATTGTAAAAGCTAAAGAAGAAGATACAGCCATGTCGGTTGGTATGATTGCTTTAATGGGAACCATTTTCTCCTTAATTTATCCAACTGTTGGTCATTTGTTGAACCTAACGCCAGAAGCTTATGGGTACTGGTCAGGATATAGTTTACATGAAATTGCACACGCTGCATTAGCAGGAGCCGCATTTGGTGATGCTTCACTAACTCCAGCTCTATTGGCAAAACTAAGTCGTGTATTATTATTGTTCCCGGTAACATTATTGCTTGTAGGGTTTATGAAAATTAAAAATGGGGGAACAGGTCAAAAAGCTTCTTTTCCATATTTCTTATTAGGATTCTTAACTGTTTCAGCCCTAGGTACGTGGGGTACACAACAAGGATGGCTTAGCGAAGGAATGCAAAATATAATCGCTCAAACAGGTACTTTCTTTTTAGCTGTAGCAATGGCTGCATTAGGAATGTCAGTTGACTTAAAAGAATTAAAAACAAGAGCTTTAAAACCACTTATCATGTTAACGATTGTATCGGTGATTTTAAGTTCTGTCGTGTTGGCTATTATTTAATTAATGTTTTGTATATAAGGGATAAATGGAAGACTTTGATTTAATTGATTTGAATCGTTAAGAACGCGTATAACAAAAAGAAAGAGCTAACGAAAATTTGTCGTTAGCTCTTTACTATGTTTGATTTATTTATGTTCGTTACGCTTTTTATAAATAACTGTTAACACAACTAAAACAAGTACAACAACTTGCCCTACAATGGTTTCAACTGTTGGATAAAATCCAATTGAAGCCGATACAGGTAATCCGTTAAGAATATGGGAAGGTAAAATATCTAAAAGTTGTAATTTGTGAATGCTGACACCAATAATTTTGAATGCCAGAATGTAAATTAATATAGTTGCAACTGCAAAGAATCGATGTACTGGGATTTTGCCACTAGCACGTAATAATAAGAAAGCTACAACAGCTAAAATGGCGATTGCAACACCGATTCCTAGAGTGAAGCTAGATGTTGACATATTCGGTGCAATTCCCATATAAAAGATTAATGTTTCAGCACCTTCGCGGAATACAGAAAGGAAACTGATAAAGGCCATTGCCCACATACTTTGTTTTGACATAGCATGGTTCATTTGTTTTGAAATATAAGCATTCCAAGATTTAATATTGGATTTGCTATGCATCCAAACACCAATACCGATCATCATAGCAGCAGCAATTAAACCTACATAACCTTCAATCATTTCACGGCTTGTATTGATCGTTCCAGAGTTAAAAATAGTTGACATTAAAATCGCTAAAACAGCACTTAAAGCAATACCAATGCCTGCCCCAATATAAATCCATTTTTCCATATGACGCTGATCGGATTTTTTTAGGAAAGCAATTAAAGCAATGATAATTAATAATGCTTCCAAGCCCTCACGTAGTAGGATTAATGCTGAATCCCAAAAACTATAATTTTGGTCACCTTGAATAAGTTGAATTTGTTGTTTAAAGTGATCAAGTTGAGACTTAATATTTTTTGTATCAACTTTGTCCTTCATCAAGTCACTGGCGATAATTGGCATATCACTTTCGATACTCGTATAAAGACCTGCATTCTTTGTGCGAATGTCTCCTTCAACATTTGGCCAAGTAGTGATGAATTTTTTGATCGTTGCAGAAGCTTTTGAATAATCTTTGGCATCAATTTGCGTTTTTGCTTCATCGATTAAGTCAACTAATGACTGTAAAGAGAAAGTACCTTTAGCAGTTGAAGCGACTTTCTTACCAGCCCCAAAATCTGTTATGGCTTTTTGTAGTTCGTTATATTGATCTTGAATTGCATCAATATTTGGTTTTTCATCAGAAAGTGCAATACGTATGAAAGACATTTTCGTTTCAATTTTACCGTATGCAGCAATATCGTATTCGCGTACTGGTGTTTCTTTTTTCTTCCAGAAGGCATTAAAGTTATTATAAGCTGTTGTAAGTTTCTCAACATTACCTTCTTTGATCGCTGCTTGTAATTGATTAAGTGCAGGAGTCATTGCAGTGGCGAAAGCCTTTCTTTCGGCCTTTTCGTCAACCGGGTTTTCAGCTTTTTCAAGAGCTGTTAATGCTTTTGAAAGTGCTGAAAGTGCAGTTAAACGATCATCTTTTGAAGATGCGTTTTGTGCCTCATCCAACGCTTGAGTAACAGCTTTTGCTTCTTTTGAATTTTTGTCGTTTGCTTGATTCCAATCTTTTTCGAAAGTTTGGATTGCGTCTTTTGCTTTTGCATCGTCACCTTGTTTGGAATTCATAATTGCATCGCTAATGGAAATATACAGATGACTGTAAGATTCCGCAGCAGCTACAGGATGAATTGCTGTTAGTGTAACAAGGAGAAGGATTATTGCAAATTGACTACAACGTATTAAATAATGCTTCACCTATATAACTCCCTTTTTTAATGCCAGGGAAGCAAGCAAAGACACCGCTGCCTCGATGGGTAATATATTCATTTAATTTATCCAAACGACCAAGGTTGTTTTGGATTTTAATAAACTGATCAGGATTTTTTTGGAATGATACAAAGACTAATCCGGCATCATAAGAACCTGTTGAATCTACAATACCTGATGAGTAAGAATAAGAACGTCTCATGATTCGGGCTTTGGATTGTTTTGCAAGGAATACATGTGAGTTTTCTGGCACAATATAGTTGCCATTCTCATCTTTACGTTCAATGTCCATAGCATCAAATTCATTTTTCTTACCAATTGGAGCGCCGCTATCACGATGGCGACCAAAAGTATTTTCTTGTTCTTTTAATGCTGTACGATCCCATGTTTCTAAATGTAATTGAATACGACGGACAATTAAATAAGAGCCACCAGTCATCCATGGTTTAGACTCGCCGGATTGTACCCAAACAACCTTATTCATATCTTTTTCACTTGATGTAATTGGATTTTCAGTACCATCTTTAAATGCAAATAAGTTACGAGGAGTTTGTTTTTTACCATTTTCAACAGGGAATGAGTTAAAGCCTGCTTGTGACCATTTCAAAGAAACTTTTCCTGATGCAGCTCTAATTAAGTTTCGTACTGCATGGAATGCAACTTGAGGATCATCCGCACAAGCTTGAATGCAAATATCTCCACCTGTATAGGCCTCTTCTAGTTGGTCTTTTGGAAAATGGGGAAGGTCTTTTAGTTCTGTTGGTTTTAGAGATGCGAGGCCAAGTTCTTTTTTATCAAATAAAGAAGGTCCTACACCAAATGTAATTGATAAGTTACGAGCATCAAGTCCTTTTGCTTCGCCTGTATCTTTTGGTGGAAGCATGCCATTCTTGTATTCCGCACCAATTGTTTCGCCATTCATCATGTGAACAGCAAGAGGTGTCCACATTTTAAACAACTCTTTCAGTTCTGCTTTTGAATTAACTAAAACATTTAAAGAAGCAAAGTAGATATGGGTTTGTACAGCAGTATCAATTCCTGATTGATGCTTACCATAAAAGTTTACTTTGTTGGTTGCGCTATTATCATCATCCAAGAAAACATCTTTACCAAATGCTTTTAAAATTCCTCCCATGCCAGATGCGCCAATAGCTATACCAGCAGCTCCAGCTCCTGTCATTTTCAACATTTGTCTGCGTGTGATTTTTTTATCAAATAGTTTTTCATCATTATGTGTTTTAGTCATTGATTACTCACTCCATAATAATTCCCATTTGACTTAATGGTTCACCTAAGTGATTAACAGCTTCCGATAAAGCCTTTGTATCGTCTTTAGTTAGTTTTGTATATGAAACATAACCACCGTTTTTAGTTTCATATTTTGCTAACAAGTCATTTACTGCTTTGAATTTTTCGGTTAAATCTTTTGCTAATTTAGGATCTTTATCTGTAATTTGATCCTCTAAAATGGTAAAGATTTTTTCTGCGCCTTCAACATTAGCTTTGAAGTCATATAAGTCAGTATGAGAATAGATTTCTTCTTCACCAGTAATTTTTGATGTAGATACTTCATTTAATAAGTCAACAGCACCAGTCATCATAAGGTCTGGCGTTACATCAACAGTTTCCACACGTGCACGTAATTCTTTTGAGTCAGCAAGTAATTGGTCAGCTGTTTTTTCATAGCCTTTTGTTGTGTTTTCTTTCCAGAGACCGTATTCGATTTTGTGATAACCAGTCCACTCTTCTTCACCTTGTCCTTCTGCTTTTAAATCTGCAAGACGAGCATCAATTCGAGGGTCAAGGTCGCCGAAGCTTTCTGCAATTGGTTCTGAACGTTCAAAATACATACGAGCAGTAGGGTAAATTTCTTTTGCCTTTTCTACATCGCCAGCTTTTACTGCTTTAACAAATTTTTCAGTTTCAATTGTGAATTTGTCCATTTGGTCCATTGCGAATTCTTTGTAAGCATCGATTTCTTTTTGTAATTTAGGTGATGTTGTGGGACCTGTTGTTGCTTCTGTTTTCGATTTGGAATCCTCTTTTTTAGCAGTATCTGAACTATTGCAGCCTGTCATGACAACGCTTCCTGCTAATAGTATGGCTACTAATGATTTTGTTTTCATCTATATCCTTCTTTCTATTGAATCATTTCACGTTTCAGTTTCACTAATAGTAATGATAATCATTATCAATAAAAAAATCAATAGAATTGGGGAAAAGAATTATAAAAGTGAGTATTAACATATGAATCTACAAAATTGTATTATGTATTACTTGAAAATAAGCATGGAATTTTTGCAATACTTTCCCATGTGAATCAATTTCATAATTCAAAGATTTAATAAAATACACGAACATTAAATAAGGCGATGGGCCATTGTTATATGTATATCTATTAGAACATTGTCTATGAAGCGCCATCTGAGCGGCATACTAAGTAAATACTGGAAATGAAATATTATCCGAATTATTGAGTTGTTTATTTAGAAAATATTTGTATTGATAACTAGAAAAGCATTTACGAAATTGATTTATGTATATGAAGAAAAGCAAACAATATTCCAAATTTCATATACATAAATATTTAGTGTTTTATATATCTAATGAGCGTTACCTAGCTGATAGATTAAATATTTCAGCTTTTGTTGCCAAAATTGCAGTAAAACTTTTTATGCATGTATAATCGTCTTTAAAATGTATACAGGAAAATTCCCTAAAGGAGCTCTAGGAATGAAAAAAAGAAAAGCGCAGCTAAAATATGATGATGATTTATTATCATTTATTCGAGCAAATAAAAAACAACTATATTGGCTAGCGTATAGTTATGTGAAAAACGAACAAGATGCGTTAGATATTGTTCAAGAAAGTATTCAAAAGTCTATGCAATATTATGATCAACTTATAGAGAAGGCAAAGCTAAAAAGCTGGTTTTATAAAATCGTCGTTAATACATCGCTTGATTTTTTAAAGAAAAATCGTAATTTACCGACTGAAGACGATACATTATTATTTTTGACACCGTCACAAGAAGATCATTATGAAAATATTGATCTTCAACAAGCGTTATCAACATTACCAACAAAATATCGTGAAGTTGTTATATTACGTTTCTTTGAAGATATGAAAATCGAAGAAGTAGGTTATGTTCTCAATGAAAACACAAATACGATTAAAACCAGGCTTTACAAAGCATTGAAACTTTTGAGAATTGAACTTCAAGAGGAAGAAGGCGAGAATTACCATGGATAAAAAACTAAAGGAATTACAAAATCAATATGAAAGCATCCCTATTCCAGACAATTTGGATGAAGTGGTAGAAATGGCTATTAAAAATGGAAAAAAGAAAAAAATAGTTCCAAGATGGCTTTTTAGTACTGTAGCAGCAGTGGCAATTTTCACTGTTGGAGTGAACATTAGTCCAGCAATGGCTCAAACATTAGATGGTATACCAGTTATAAATAAAGTAGCGAAAATTCTTACTTTCCGTGAATATAAAGTAAAAGATGAAACATATGAAGCAGATATTAAAGTACCAAATATTAAAGGTTTAAATGATGATAAATTAGAATCTAAGTTAAACGAAAAATATATTGAAGATGGAAAAAAACTTTATAGTGATTTTAAAGACACCGTTGCAGATATTAAGAAAAATGGTGGTGGCCATTATGGTGTAGAAAGTGGTTACTCAGTAAAGACAAATGACGAGCAACTTGTATCAATCGGTCGATATGTTGTAAACACAGTGGGCTCTTCATCAACAACGATGAAGTACGATACGATTGATAAAGAAAATAAAGTCGTTCTAAGTCTGCCAATGCTATTCAAAGACGATGCCTATATCAAAACCATCTCCAACTATATCGAGGAACAGATGAAGAAAGAAATGAAAGAATCTAATATGGATAAAACCTATTGGGTACAAGGTGTAGATGGGCAAGATTTTGGTACATTTGATGGATCCAAGAATATTAAACCAAATCATAACTTCTATATTAATAAGCAGCATCAATTAGTCATAGCATTTGATAAATATGAGGTAGCGCCAGGATACATGGGACTAGTTGAGTTTAAAATCCCAACCAAAATAATTCAAAAGGATTTAGTTAGCAATCAATATATTAAATAATTTCGCAGTTATAGGCTTGTCGTTTCTCCTACAGAAAGCATCCGCCTGTAGCGAAACGGATAAAGATCATCAGTATCGGTAAACGCAGTCTAAAAAATCTAAACATAAATTTAAAAAAACATGTCCCACCAAAAGGTGGGACATGTTTTTTGTTAAAGATTAATCTAGATACTCTTTTAATTCATTTTCCAAAAATGGTTTGGCGGATAACAATTCGGTAAATGCATTATAACGCGCTTTTTGTACAATAGTCGGTTTTTTACCAGTGTAGTAAGCTCGTATTAAGATATTCTTTGGTGTATGCTCCATATCGATAAATTCTAGTAGCTGTGCATCATAACCTACAAGATTTAAGATTTCAGCACGAATAGAATCTGTTGCAAGAGCTGCAAATCGTTCTTTAATAATGCCATGTTGTAACATGATATCAAGTGATGATGATTGTAGTTGACGATTTAGTTCATGTTGACAGCAAGGGACGCTTAAAATTACACGAGCACCCCATTTTACAGCACGAGCTAAAGCCATATCTGTTGCAACATCACAAGCATGAAGAGTTACGACCATATCAACGGCTGTTTCATCATTATAGTCATTAATATCGCCAACTAAAAATTCTAGTTGATCATACTGCAAGTCTTTTGCGATTTCCGCACATTCTTCAATGACTTCTTTTTTCAAATCAAGACCAGTAACGCGGATATCTAATCCTTGTTCAACCTTTAAGTAATGATATAGCGCAAATGTTAAGTATGATTTTCCAGAACCAAAATCTAAAATACGAATCGTACGGTCCTTTGGTAAATAGTCAAGTGAAACATGTATAAATTCGATAAAACGGTTAATCTGCTTAAACTTATCATATTTTTGTTTTTTAACTTTGCCTTCGGGAGATTGAACACCGAGACGAATTAAGAATGGGTATGGCTGATCGGGATCCAGTAAATAATTTTTCTTACGGTTATGTGATAAATTCACTTTTTTCTTTTCCGTTTTTTCAGCTTTCCATAGAACTTTGTTTTTCTTAGAAAGTTGAACGTGGATATTTTCCTTCATAAATTCACCCTGGAATTGTCGGAACTGTTCAAATAACTCATTTAAGCTATTGCCAATCAAAGAGAGAGGCACGTTTTCATGTTTTAAAACTCGCTCGTATTGATATTCTAATTGAATGTGATAACTGCCTTTTAATTTAATTGGTTTCATCTTAACACGTTTTAAATCACTAGATTTTGTACGTGGTTGACTGATGGTTGCTGATACAAGTTCTTCTTTTAATAAATACTCGAGCAAACCTTGTTTCATTTCATTAAAATCCATCATTTTTCGCCTTCTTTATCATTTAATCGTTGGCATAAGTGTATCATAATTTTGGATTTTCTAAACTGTGAAGGTAGATTCGCTACTTTTTATCGATATACGAAAGCGTCTTACCAGTCCAACCTGCAATGACGGTTAGGATTGGAGAGAGAAGGCAGAAAAATGCAAAAGGAAAGTAATCCCAAGTAGATACAGATAACACATTTGTGATGAAAATCCCACATACACTCCATGGGACAAGTGGATTGACAACAGTTCCTGCGTCTTCTGCAACACGTGCTAAGTTTTTGTTTTTTAAGCCTACTTTTTCAAATTGTGATTGGAATGCTTGTCCTGTTAATAAGATAGAAAGATATTGTTCGCCAATTAATGTATTAACACCAATGGCTGTTAATGCAGCACCCGTAATAACAGAGCCGAAACTTTTGAAAAGTTTTTCAATACGGGATAGTAATGTTTGGATGATACCTAAAGTAAACAAAAGCCCCCCCATACTAAGAGCTAAAATTACAAGGCCAACAGTAAACATCATGCTATTAATGCCCCCGCGAGATAATAGAGAATCGATATCTTTAATACCAGTATGAGATGTATACCCGTTAAATAGAATGTTCAAGACATCACCAAATCCATAGTGATGATGGAAATAAGAAACCAAAATAGCTACAATAGTGCTCGCAGCTAATGTTAAAACTGCCGGTGCTTTTTTCAGTGCCATTATAATAAGAACAACAAGAGGAATCAATGTGTACCAGTGAATCATACCAGTTGAAAGCAATCCCGTTTTGAATGTTGTAATTTTATGTGCGTTTTGTAATACCTTTGATGGTGACAAAATTGCATATACAATTAATGAAAGAATAAGTGCAGGAATGGTTGTCCAGCACATATTTTTAATATGTTCAAATAAATCGACGCCCATTATTGTAGAAGATAAATTGCAAGTATCAGATAATGGAGACATTTTATCACCGAAGAAAGCCCCAGATACAATGGCACCTGCAGTAATCGCAAGTGAAATATCCATTGCGCTAGCCATCCCTATAAAGGCTACTCCTACAGTTGCTGTGGTCGTAAGAGAACTACCGATCGCAATCCCTACAATACAAGTAACGATAAATACTACTGCATAGAAGAAATGTGGAGTAATCGTTTCAAATCCTAAGTAGATGAGTGTAGGAATTGTCCCACTCATCATCCAACTACTGATTAATGTGCCAATAAAGAAGAAAATGAAAATTGCACCAAGTCCTGCTGAGGCGCCTTCCACAAGCCCATTTTCTAACTCTTTGTAGGGGACTCTTTTATATAGACCATATGCCATTAATAATAGAATAGCGATTAAAATAGGCATATGAGGTACTGATTTAAAACCCGCTATGCAAAATGTCATAGTAGCAATAATTAAAATGATTAAGATGAATGCCTCTAAAAAGGAAGGGGTCATCTTGGCTTGAATACGAAACATGGTAATTCCTCCTTCAGTTTTTACAATTTATCTAGCTCTACGCGCAAACGAGCGCGTTCGCTTTAAAATAAAAAATCCTTCAATCCCATCGAAAGGGACGAAGGAGAACTCCGCGGTACCACCCTAATTGTCAAAATTACTTTGACCACTTCATTAGTCTCAAGTTTAACTGATGGTGTAATTCATCATTGTAAAAACCTAGGCTTGCAGCATCCGCCTAGTCTCTATTTGCTGTTATCTACAACACTACAGTTGGTCCATCTCTTGAATTATACTTTTTCACTTCAACGCGTTGAAGCTATAAAGTATTTTAACATGTTTTGATAACTAGTCAATACATTTGACGTAATTAATATATTACTAATAGTAAATTTATATAATAATAGCTTCCTATATATGTCAGATTATCTTATTAAGAGGTAAAACTGATTTAGTTTTAATTAAAAAAGGAGTTGCCCAAAATTATATTCCGGGCAACTCCTTATATATTATTGATGATCCAATTTTTGAATATCTGTTTCCTTAAAATATTTCATAAGGATATTTTCAACATTTTCAAGGTGTGAGAACATTGCTTGTTTAGCCTTTTCTTCGTCCTGTTTCACAATTGCATCATAGATTTGTATATGTTCTTTAAATAATTTTTCACGAGTTGTTTGTTTAGAATACAACCAAATTCTTCTAGTTTCTTTCATCGTTTCGAACATCAAACCAGATACTTGATCCAAAAAAATAGATAGTAAGGGATTATGCGATGCTTTGGAAATTGCAGTATGAAACTCAAAGTCTATTTTTTCGCCTAATTCTCCATCATCCTGTAACTTGCCCATTTCATCTAAAATGTTCTGTAAGACTGCTAAATCGGCATCTGTTCTATTTCGGGCTGCAGAACTAACGGTCCCTACTTCGATAATTTTCCGTACTTCTAGAAGATTGGATATATCTTCTTTATTCATAAGAATAGCAGTAGATAATGGAAAGACCATATGATTCGCATCAAATGATTTTACAAATGTTCCTTCTCCTTGTTTTATATCAACTAACCCCATTGCTTTAAGAGCGGATAACGCTTCTCTTATTGCGGAGCGGCTAACTTGGAAATTTTCTGCAAGCTGTTGAACTGAATCAAGTCGATCTCCAGGCCGTAGTATACCTGTTCGTATCATTTCATGTAAAGTTTCTGCCACTTCTTCGTATAATTTTTTTGCTTTTATCTTCTTGTATATCAAAATAGCTTCACCTCAGGAACACTAAAAATACACGATTGTAGCTTCATTATACACAATATTTCTCTCCCTAGTATTTCTTTTCTAAAAATAAAATGATATTACATAACTCATCCGGAGGGGTGACAGGTAAATAATCTCTCCGTAATCTATCGCTGTTTCAACAGTAGTTGTAGGACTAGCACAAAAATCAATTAAATAAGATATTGTCCATATTTCGAATCAACATATTATGTTAGTTCTTTTCCATAAGGCAGTGAATTGTTGATTGATTAAATTTGAGCATTACTTTTGAAAAATACAATAAATATACAATGTGGTAGTTTTAAACCTTATTAAATGAGTGCAAGAATACATAAATAATCAACTATTTTTAAGGTTATTAATAACTGAATTATATGATAGTATAGAAAATATAAAGAACTTTATTTGATAGAGTTGTGAAGAGCTAAAAGTATTCATCCTTAACATTTTGAATTTAACTACTATATTTAGCAATTATAATAGGGGTATTTTTTGTAATGAGAAGTATAGATGGATACAAACAGAATTATATGAAGGGGGAATCTAGATGTCCGACAATATGTTCCAATTATTGGCCATTCTCATTTATATGGTTGCAATGTTGGTCATTGGATGGTATGCATTCCGTAAAACGTCCAATTTAACAGACTATATGTTAGGCGGACGATCGTTAGGACCTGCTGTTACTGCTTTAAGTGCTGGAGCAGCAGATATGTCAGGTTGGTTATTAATGGGTTTACCAGGGGCTATTTATGCAAGTGGTTTAATAGAGGCGTGGATTGCCGTTGGTTTAACTGTAGGGGCCTATTTAAACTGGCTATTCGTGGCACCACGTTTACGTATGTATACGCAAGTATCTAATGATTCAATTACTATTCCAAGTTATTTAGATAATCGTTTAAAAGACAAAACAAAATTATTAAGAATTGCATCTGGTCTCATCATTTTAGTATTTTTCACTTTCTATGTCTCTTCAGGGATGGTAGCTGGTGGAGTATTCTTTGAGAGTTCATTTGGTTATAACTACCATACAGGTTTATTGTTAACTTCAGGTGTGGTCATTGCTTATACGTTATTTGGCGGTTTCTTAGCAGTGAGTTATACAGACTTTATACAAGGGCTTGTTATGTTTTTAGCGCTCATTATAGTTCCAATTTTTGGGTTGTTTTTAACAGGTGGTTTTTCAGAGACAGTAGCTTCGATACACGAAGTGAATCCAAAATTATTAAGTTTATTTTCGGGTGCTACGGTAACCGGAGTTATTTCAACTGTTGCTTGGGGGCTTGGTTATTTTGGACAACCCCATATCATTGTTCGATTTATGGCTATTAAAAGTGTAAAAGAAACAAAACAAGCACGACGTATAGGAATCGGGTGGATGTTATTAAGCTTAATTGGTGCGGTTGCTACTGCGTTAGTGGGGATTTCGTATTACCAACAAAAAGGTCTAACTTTGAAAAATCCAGAGACTGTATTTATAGCGCTTGGTCAAATACTATTTCATCCGTTTATCGCAGGTATTATGTTAGCGGCTATTTTAGCGGCAATCATGAGTACGATTTCTTCACAATTAATCGTTACATCTTCTGCTTTGGTAGAAGACATCTATAAAGCGGTATTTAAAACGAACGCTTCTGATAAACAATATGTATTTTTGGGACGAATGGCCGTATTACTTGTTTCTGTTTTAGCGATGTATTTGGCTTGGGAACCAGGCAATAAAATTCTAGATCTTGTATCATTTGCTTGGGCTGGGTTTGGTGCAGCGTTTGGTCCAATTATCTTGTTAACACTTTACTGGAAAAAAATTACGAACTGGGGTGCTCTAGCAGGCATGGTAGCTGGTGCTGCAACTGCTTATATTTGGGGATCTAATGAGCATTTACATAAGGTCATGTATGAGATTGTTCCAGGTTTTATCATTTGTTTAATTGTCGCAGTAATTGTTAGCTTAATTACGTATAGACCAAATAAAGAAATCGAAGATGAATTTGATAGAACAATAGAATTATTAGAACAAGAAAGAAGAGGGTAAAGGGGGCCCACCTGTAGTTTGCAAAAAAATGCGGCTACAGGCTAATTTTTTCTAAGGGGTGGTAATAAATGTTCGAATTAGATCATGTTGTATATTTTACAACAAAAAGTCCAGCTCAAGTTGTGCAGGAAGTTACAATAGAAGGAATTCATCCAGTTTTAGGTGGGCAGCATATACAATGGGGAACGT
The DNA here is from genome assembly GCF_044359855.1 of Rummeliibacillus pycnus. Classification (GTDB taxonomy): domain Bacteria; phylum Bacillota; class Bacilli; order Bacillales_A; family Planococcaceae; genus Rummeliibacillus; species Rummeliibacillus pycnus_A. The sequence continues at coordinate 2,304,223 of NZ_CP132291.1, read as the reverse complement.
ATAATGCGTTGCTATATACTAGAAATAGTTATATTGAATGGTTAGCGGTGGAAAATGCTGATGTTGCAAAGGTGACGAACCAACCACTTGTTAAACAGTTACTTTATGATATTAATGATGGTGAAGGTTTTTACTCATTATGCTTAAGGTCAGATGATTTAAAAAGGAAAAATCTCTATTTCAAAAAGCTTGGCTATCGTACGAGTGGAGTTTTGCCAGCCGAAAGAAAAACAGCAGATGGCAAGGTCATTAGATGGAATATGTTATTTATTGAGCAAAAACTAGATGAATCCCTGCCGTATCCATTTTTTATCGAGTGGGAGCAGCCTTTGCAAGAAAGGTATGACATGCTAAAAGCGGATGATACAATTCGTAAAGCAAATGAAGAATTACAAATAGAACGTTGTATTTTCAATGTGAAAGATGTAAATAGAAAACTTACACAGTGGTCACGTTTATTATCATTACCTGTAAAAGGAAATACATTGAAATTGGCTAATACGACGTTTGTTTTTCAACAATTGCAAGAAGGAAAAGAACGCCTTCATACAATCGATATTGTGAAAGTTTGAGTTATTGACATTTATTATGTTAGGATGAACATAACTTATAATACAAAGTGCTAGGAGAGTAGAATAAGCAATCTACTCTCTTTTTAATTAAGAGCAGAAGTGACCTTTAGTAAGGGACTGCTAGATAGTAAGCTTAAGACTTGTGAAGGAGGAATATTTTTTGGATCCATTTATCGAGAAAGCCATATTAGTTGGAGTCAATTTACGTAATGATTTGCACTTCGACTACTCAATAGAAGAACTAGGAAATTTGGCAGAAGCACTAAACGTAGAAGTGGTTGGTGTTGTAACCCAAAATTTAGAACGTATAAATCCTTCGCACTATGTTGGTACAGGTAAAATAGAGGAAATTAAAAATTTCTATGATGAAGCAGATGCAAATTTAGTGATATTCGATGATGAATTATCACCGTCACAAATTCGCAATTTGGAAAGAGATATGGAATGTAAGGTTATTGACCGCACAATGCTTATTCTTGATATATTTGCTAGACGTGCTAAATCGAAGGAAGCACAAATGCAAGTGGAATTAGCGCAACTGCAATACATGCTACCGCGCTTAGTTGGACTTCGAGATTCCTTAAGTCGCCAAGGTGGTGGCACAGGCGGTGGATTTAAAAACCGTGGTGCAGGTGAAACAAAACTCGAACTTGATCGCCGTAAAATTGAAGAACAAATTGCAAAACTCAATAAAGAGTTAGAGCTTGTAAAAGAGCAACGTGAGACACAAAGAAAGCAACGTCGTAAAAGTGAAATTCCAATTGTATCAATTGTAGGTTATACAAATGCAGGGAAATCTACTATTATGAATCAATTACTAAATAAAATTAATCAAGATGAGCATAAACAAGTTTTTGAAAAAAATATGCTATTTGCAACGCTTGAAACATCAGTAAGACAAATTACATTGCCTGACAAAAAGAGCTTTCTACTGACAGATACAGTTGGTTTTGTAAGTAAACTTCCGCATCATTTAGTAAAAGCTTTCCGTTCCACACTGGAAGAAGCAAGAGATGCAGATTTACTTTTGCATGTGGTGGACGCATCCAATGCAGAAAACCAATATATGATGGAAGTTACAAACGACACATTGCATGCAGTTGGTGTAGAAGACATTCCAACTATTTATGTGTTTAACAAAGCAGACCTAGCTAATCTTGCTTATCCTTATGTAAATAACAATCAAATTTGGATGTCAGCTAATGAGGGAGCGGGGCTTGATGAATTACTACAATTAATTCGTCAACACATCTTCTCTGATTATGTAACGTGTACATTTTGTATACCGTTCGATCGAGGAGACATTGTTTCTTATCTGAATGAATCTGCTCATATATTAGAAACAGCTTATGATGAAAATGGCACTGTTTTAAAAGTAGAAGTTCATGAATCGACTGCGCAAAAATATAAAAAGTTTCGGGTAAACTAGGAGATGACAAAAGTCATCTCTTTTTTTATTATGAACTGTTAAATTTGAGTATTGATTTTGAAAAGAATAGTTTGTGCAAGCACATAACTCGGATTACGATTAGTGTGCTAGCACTTTAGATAAAAATATCAACAGTATTCATTAACAGTGCCTTAATTAATAATGGATGAGCGAAATAAAATGTGTTTATGGAAAGTACATCCTTTTTAGGGGTGTTTTTCAATGTATAAAATAGTTGTAATTTTCTGATTATAAAATATATTCAAATGTTGATATTAAAGGACTTATTCTTATTAAGAAAATCAAAAAATAAACATTTTACCTTTTCAGATTATTTTTTGACATGAAACAACTGTGCGTGTATAATGGACAACATACTTCGGAAATTACTAAGATATAAACTTTATAGTTTGAATTGTGAGACTATTTTTTATATTGAAAGAAGGAGAGTTTCTTATGGCAACTAAAGAGGAAATCGTCAAGTCAGTTCCTCAAACTGGATTCTTCGGACATCCAAAGGGATTATTTAGTTTGTTCTTCACAGAATTCTGGGAACGCTTCTCATACTATGGTATGAAGGCAATCCTTATATATTTCATGTATGATACAGTACAAAAAGGTGGTTTGGGGTTAGATAAAACTACAGCCACTTCGATTATGGCAATTTATGGGTCTTTAGTGTATATGTCAGGTATTATCGGGGCATGGATTGCTGACCGTATTTTAGGTACTAGAAGAACAATCTTCTGGGGCGGTATTTTAATAATGATTGGTCATATCTGCTTAGCAGTTCCTGGTGGTTTGCCATTCTTATTTACTTCAATGGTATTTATTATTATTGGTACTGGTTTATTAAAACCAAACGTATCATCAGTTGTTGGTGATATTTATCCAGATGGTGATAACCGTCGTGATGCAGGCTTCAATATCTTCTATATGGGTATCAACGCAGGTGCGTTCATCTCTCCATTAGTTGTAGGTGCCGTAAAAGAAAATTATAACTATCATGCAGGTTTTGGTATTGCGGCAATTGGTATGGCTATTGGATTATTTATGTTCACTCTTAATCAAAAACAAAAATTGGGTCTTGCGGGTGTAGAACCTAAAAACCCATTAAATGCTAAAGAACGTAGTAGCATTCTTAAAAAATTGATTGTAGCAGTTATTGTAGTAGCGGTATTAGTTTTAATTGCAGCAATGAGTGGTAACTTATCAATTGATGGAGCTGTTAACTTCTTCACAGTGATCGGTTTATTAGCACCAATCTCAGTATTTATTTGGATGTTCTCTAGTAAAAAAACAAAAAAAGAAGAGAAGTCACATCTTCTTGCATATATCCCTTTATTTATTACGGGTACAATGTTCTGGATTATTCAAGAACAAGGTTCAACCATTCTTGCTACTTATGTAGCACAACGTACTGATTTAACAGTTGGATCATTTAAAATTCCACCTTCTTGGTTCCAATCATTAAACCCATTATTTATCATTACAATGGCTCCAATCTTTGCTTGGATTTGGGTTAAATTGGGCAATCGTCAGCCATCTACACCAATTAAATTTTCATTCTCACTATTATTTGCTGGTTTATCATTCTTAATCATGATTATCCCTGCGATATCTTCTGGCGGTAAAGAATTAATAAGCCCATTGTGGATTGTTCTTTCATTCTTCCTAGTAGTAGTTGGTGAATTACTGATGTCACCAGTTGGCTTATCAGCAACAACGAAATTAGCTCCAGCTGCATTTGCTGCACAAACCATGTCACTTTGGTTCTTAGCTAGTACTGCAGCTCAAGCACTTAACGCTCAATTTGCAAAACTATTTGCGGAAATTTCTGAAGTTCAATACTTTGGCTATCTTGGTGGAGCTTCTATAGTACTATTCTTTATCATGTTATTACTAAGCCCTTGGATTTCTAAGAAAATGGGGACCCTTAAATAAAGTTAATTTTATACAGGACCTGTCCTATCAAAGTCGGTTATGCCGATTTTGTAGGACGGGTCTTTTTTATTTCAAAGACTGTGTTAATAGATCCTGTTGATTTCGTATTCGCAGTGCCAGCACAATATAGATTTCTTTACAAATAGTAACAATCATATTTAACAGCGTCTATTTAAAAAAGGCTAAATGAGAATAGGGGAACGCAAAAAAATGAGTAATTATAGGCATTTTTCATTAATTCTCCTTTTACTTGATAATCATTTTCAATTAATCGTTGAAAATGATTATCAAGATGATATAATAAATATTGTGAGTTAAATGATAATGATTTTCATTTTCATTTTATTAACTTACAAAATGGAAAAAAGTCGGGGATTGTTATGAAGAAACGATATTTATTTTTAGCGCTGGTTGTCTTATCAATCGTATCTCTCTTCGTAGGGGTAACGGATATATCACCAAAGGATTTACTCAATATTCATTCAGAGAAAACACAAATCTTCCTTATTAGTCGTGTACCTAGGTTAATCGCGATTATCTTAGCAGGGTTTGGTATGAGCATTGCGGGCTTAATCATGCAAAGCTTAAGCCGCAATAAGTTCGTGTCACCTACAACGGCTGGAACATTAGATGCCACTCGTTTAGGAATTCTTGTATCGATGCTGTTATTTGCTAACGCTTCGATGTTGGAAAAAATGGCTGTATCATTTGTATTTGCATTAGTCGGCACACTATTATTTATGCAAATTTTGGACCGTATTAAATTTAAGGACGCAATCTTTATTCCGCTAGTTGGGTTAATGTTTGGAAATATTTTATCTTCTATTACAACTTTCTTCGCCTATAAGTCGAACGTTATCCAGAATATTTCGACTTGGTTGCAGGGGGATTTTTCAATGATTATGAAAGGTCGCTATGAATTGCTCTATATTAGTGTTCCAGTATTAATCATTGCCTATTTCTATGCAAATCGTTTTACAGTTGCGGGGATGGGGGAAGATTTTGCAAAGAACTTAGGGCTAGCCTATAAGCGTATCGTCAATTTTGGTTTAATCCTCGTAGCTTTAGTGACTACTACTGTTGTGCTCACAGTAGGCATGATTCCATTTTTAGGTTTGATCATCCCGAACATTGTTTCCATTTTTAAAGGAGATCATTTACAAAAGACTTTACCGCATACTGCATTGCTAGGAGCAATCTTCCTATTGATTTGTGATATTTTAGGACGTGTGTTGATTTATCCATATGAGATTTCGATTAGCTTAATGGTAGGCGTTATCGGCAGTGCGGTCTTCCTATTCTTGTTGTTTAGGGGGAGAGCATATGCGTAACAGAATGAAAATGATTATACTAGCGGTTCTTGCTGCTATGTTTTGTGGCTTATATCTATTTCAAGGGTTGAATGGTAATTATGATTACATATTGCCTCGCCGTGCAATTAAAGTGATTGCGATGGTGTTAACCGGTGTTTCCATTGCCTATTCAACTGTTATTTTCCAAACAATCACACATAATCGCATTTTAACCCCCAGCATTATGGGATTAGATTCGTTGTATTTGTTATTGCAAACAGTCATCATCTTCTTCCTCGGATCTAGCCATGTGGCGATTATGGATACACAAGTGAATTTCATTATTTCTGTAGTTGTAATGATTGGCTTTGCTTTATTGCTCTATCAGTTTCTATTTCGCTCAGGTGGCCGTCCGATTTACTTTTTACTTTTAGTTGGCATTATTGTTGGGACTTTTTTAGGAAGTGTTACAACTTTCATGCAAGTGTTAATTGATCCAAATGAGTTTGCTCGAGTGCAAGATAAGATGTTCGCAAGTTTTAATAATGTGAATGGCGATTTAGTATGGTTTGCATTAGTAATCGTCGTCATTGTAATGGTAATTGGTTGGCGTATGATAAATCAATTAGATGTCCTATCACTTGGTCGTGAAACAGCCATTAACTTAGGCGTTCCGTACGATAAGGTAGTAAAACGCATGCTTATCATATCTGCAGTGTTAATCGCAGTATCAACAGCATTAGTTGGACCGATTACATTCTTTGGATTAATCGTAGCAAACTTGTCTTATCAATTTTTCCAAACATACAAGCATTCGGTGCTCATTACGGGTGCAGCTCTTATAAGTCTAGTGGCATTAATCGGTGGTCAATGGATTGTTGAACGTGTATTTACTTTTTCAACAACCTTAAGTGTTATCGTCAATTTCATCGGTGGTATCTACTTTATTTACTTATTATTAAGGGAGAGTCGATCTGCATGATTCAGGTAAAAGAAATATCCAAATTCTTTGGGAAGAAAGTCGTCGTCGATAAAGTAAGCGTCGATATCAAACGTGGAAAAATTACTTCATTTATCGGTCCAAATGGTGCCGGTAAATCTACATTATTATCGATGGTAAGTCGCTTGTTAGATGCAGACACGGGTGAAGTGTTACTTGATCAAAAAGATGTGAAGAAAGTAAAATCCAATGACTTTGCAAAACGCGTATCGATTTTAAAACAATCCAACTTCATGAATGTACGCTTAACAATTCGTGAACTTGTTTCTTTTGGGCGGTTTCCATATTCACAGGGGCATTTAACAGATGAAGATAATCAGAAAGTCGATGAAGCTATTCACTATATGAATTTAGAGGTTATTCAGCATGATTATTTAGACGAGTTATCAGGTGGTCAACGCCAACGAGCATTTATTGCGATGGTAATCGCTCAAGATACCGAATATATATTGCTGGATGAACCATTAAATAACTTAGATATGAAGCATTCTGTTCAGATTATGAAAATCTTACGTAAGCTTGTGGATGAACTAGACAAAACGGTTGTTATTGTCTTGCATGATATCAATTTTGCATCTGTTTATTCGGACTACATCGTTGCATTAAAAGATGGAAAGGTCATCAAAGATGGCCCAACCAATGAAATTATTAACTCTGAATCATTAAAGGAAATATATGATATGGATATTCCTATTCAAGAGATGAATAGTTGCCGTATCTGCGTATATTTTAATTCATAATAAAGGAGATAAAAAAATGAAAAAGTGGTCGTTATTCACATTAGTATTCGCCATGCTTCTTGTATTAGGGGCATGTGGCTCTAAAGAATCAAGTAAAGAGGATTCAAATGGTGGTTCAAAAGAAGAAACAATTACAGTAACAAATGATTTTGGTATTCAAAATGAAGATGGCTCGTCTGATGCTATAAAAGACGAAGTAAAAGTACCCAAAAATCCTAAAAAAGTCGTAGTTTTTGATATGGGTTTTCTAGATACACTTGATACGCTAGGTGTTAAAGTTGCAGGTGTCCCACAAGATACTATCCCAAAATATCTTAAAAAATACGCAAGTTCAGATTATGAAAATGTTGGTGGCTTAAAAGAACCTGATTTTGAAAAGCTTGCAACAATTGCTCCGGATGTTATTTTTATCTCTGGTCGCCAAGCAAGTCTATATGAAGAGCTAAGTAAAATTGCCCCAACAGTTTATGTAGGTTTAGACACTTCAAAATACATGGATTCATTTAAAAAGAATACAGAACTAGCTGGTCAAATCTTTGGAAAAGAAGATCAAGTAAAAGATGAATTAGCAAAAGTTGATGATACAATCGCAAAAGTACAAGCTGAAACAAAAAACTTAGACAAAAAAGCTTTAATCATCTTAGGTTCTGAAGGGAAAATCAGTGCTTATGGTCCTGCATCACGCTTCGGAGTTATTCACGATGTATTTGGTTTTAAAGCTGTTGATAAAGGCATTGAAGTTTCGACACATGGACAAAACGTATCTTATGAATATGTTTTAGAAAAGAATCCAGACATCATCTTCGTAGTAGACCGTGATTCTGTTGTTACTGAAGGAGCATCTGCGAAAAAGGATATTGAAAATGATATCGTAAAGAAAACAAATGCTTATAAAGCTGGCAAGATGATTTATCTTAACCCAGAAGTTTGGTACTTATCAGGTGGCGGATTACAGTCTGTAACTGAAATGGCTAAGGAAGTAGAGGCAGCTCTATAAATTTTATAAAATACAAAAACACCTAGCAAATTCCTGCTAGGTGTTTTGCTTGTTGGAAAAATGAAATGATATTTTTTGTATTATTTCATAGAATGATAAAAAGGGATAGTAAGAAGAAAAGAATATTTTAGAAGAGGGGGAGCTTGATGACGAAATTTTTCTGCTTCTTAGCAATTGTCACTGCTAGTATCTTTTTTCTTTTCTATATCAGTTTAAATAGTGCTTGGGTAACTAGTTTAGATACAAGTGCTGCAACTCTTTTGAAAGGTAATTCTTTCATTGAATTCTTCCATTACTTTGGAAAAACAAAGTTTATTATGATAGTAGCTGTTCTACTATTAGTTTGGTTATGGATTCGAAACCACAATTATCGAGGTATGACGTTAGCACTTTTAACGATTGCTGGAGGAAATGTATTAAATCATATATTGAAGGAATGGGTTCATAGATCTCGTCCAGTTATTCCGCATCAATTGAAGAGTTTTAGTTTTCCTTCTGGTCATGCGATGGTAGGTATTCTTTATCTATTTACAATAGCTTATTTTGCAACTGAACACGAAGCATCGGAGAAAAAGAAAATACTCCTATGGTCATTTGCGATAATTATGGCTGCTCTAATAGGATTATCTCGAATTGCAGGGAGCCGTCATTTTGCATCAGATGTTATTGCAGGGTGGGCGATTGGTTATACATGGTTCATTTTGAGTATCATTTGGTACGAACGCCGGAAAAAAACTGTAGAGAGACATAAATGATAGGTATAAAGAAAAGGCACTGATTATTCATTTAGTGCCTTTTCTTATACTTGTGTTGCTACCTTTTTCGTTGTGATTTTCTGAATAATAAACGCTAAAATAGCTGCTATTAACAGGAATATTAAGATGATACTAATAACACCGCCCCAACCGAAATAAGACCAGAATATTCCACCAGTCGTACCACCAATACTTGATCCTGCATAGTAGAAGAATAAGTAAAGTGAAGAGGCTTGTGCTTTATCATGAGTTGCTCGTCTGCCGATCCAACCGCTAGCAATTGCATGTCCGCCAAAGAATCCAAAGGTGAAAAGGGCAATACCGAGAACCTTAATCAATAGGTTGCCTACTAAAGAAAGGGCTGCACCTCCAAACATTAAACCGATGCCACTTAATAAGATTTTATAACGACCATGATGATCGGCCAACCCACCCATCCATGCAGAACTAAATGTACCAACTAAGTAGATTAAGAATATCCAACCAACAATTGTTTGACTTAAAGAATAAGGAGGTTCTAATAGTTGGAATCCGATATAGTTATACATTGTTACAAATGAACCCATAAGTAAAAAACCAATCCCAAATAGACTTAGTAATGCAGAATCTTTAAGATGCATCACCATAGATTTGAATAAGGGTTTAAAGGCTAGCTTTTCAGGTTTAAAATGCTTTGATGCAGGTAGTAAAAAGTAAAAGGCGATAGCTACAAGTAAACTGATGATACCGATTGTCACCATACCAATTCGCCAGTTAAAGTAATCACTAACTGTCCCCATAATAATACGTCCAGCAAGACCGCCAATAGAGTTCCCACTAATATAAAGTCCCATTGCAGCACCTAAACTGGAAGGTTCAATTTCCTCCCCAAGATAGGCCATTGCAATTGCAGGAAGTCCTGCAAAGACAATTCCTTGAATTACTCGCAAAACAAGTAACATATGATAGCTTGGTACGAAGGCAATCAATAACGTTAAAATTGCTACAGCTATCATTGAAAAAGTCATAATTGGTTTACGACCCCAAGCTTCAGATAGAGATCCAACGATTAGCATACTAATAGCTAAAGAAATAGTTGTTAAAGACAAGGATAGACTAGCAGTAGTCGGTGAAATATGAAAAACCTTTGATAGTGTTGGTAACACTGGTTGGGTCATATATAAATTCGCAAATGTACTAAAAGCACCCGCAAACAATGCTAAGTTTGCTTTACGAAAATCCATTGTTCCTTTCTTTATATAATCATCCATTGAAAATATCACTCCATAAAATAATGGCAAATAGTAAATTGAATTGTCATTTTTTTGTTACGGTTTATTATAGAATCATTCTATTGATAAGTACAATTTATTATTTTCATCAATTTAATTCGATTTGGTTATTAGGGGGTAATGATGGATTTACAGCAATTAAAGTATTTTCAAACCGTAGCAAGAATAGAGCACATGACACATGCTGCTGAAAAATTGAATATCTCTCAACCAGCACTTAGTAAATCAATCGCGCAGTTAGAAGAGGAAGTAGGCGTCCCATTATTTGATCGAAAAGGGCGTTCCATCAAATTAAATCGTTTTGGTGAGTTATTTTTAAAAAGAACAATGCCGATTAATAAAATGTATGAGGATGTTAAACAAGAGATTACAGATATAATCACACCAGATTATGGGGTGATAACGGTTGGCTTTACGCATACAGTTGGAATGCAACTTATTCCTCGTTTGGTACGCATGTTTCGCAGAAAATATCCAAACGTACAATTTGAATTCACACAAAACAATTCCTTACATTTACTTCAACAATTAGAGGCAGGGGAGTTTGATCTTTGTTTGGTACCGTATGTCGAAACAGATATTTCATTCGAATGGGTTGAACTTTGGAGTGAAGAATTATTTGTCATTGTACCAAAAGACCATAGATTAGCAGATCGTGATCAAATTCACTTATCAGAAATAGGTGATGATCCATTTGTTTCATTAAAAGAAGGAAATTCTCTTCGGCAAATTAATGATCAATTATTAGAACTTGCGAATATTTCTCCAGAGGTAGTTTTTGAAGGAGAAGAATTCCATACACTTGCAGGGTTTGTTGAAGCAGGGTTAGGTGTCGCTTTACTTCCGAATATAAGGGGATTAAATGAGTATCATTTATCAACAATTCGTGTTAGTGAGCCAATATGTCGACGTAAATTAGGAATCGGCTATATGAAGAAAAGATACATGTCTCATGCAGCTCAAACATTTCAGGATTTTGTCGTTGGGGAATTTAGAGGGAAGTAGACTTTTTCTCGAAAAGGGAATTTTCCTTTATGAAATAATGGTGCCCATAGGATACGCATACAATGAACAAAATGTTCAAATAAAAAGAGAGGTATGCGTATGGATGGAAGTGTTTTATATGCATTGGGGTTAACTTTATTCGCTGGATTAGCAACAGGTGTAGGAAGCTTAATTGCATTCTTTACATCGAGGACCAATACGAAGTTTTTATCATTTGCACTGGGGTTTTCAGCAGGTGTAATGATTTATGTATCACTCGTTGAAATTTTCGTAAAGGCAAAGATTGCACTTGTAAATGAATTAGGTGCTAGACAAGGTTATTTGTTAACAGTTATAGGGTTCTTCAGTGGGATGCTGCTAATTGCATTGATTGATAAACTTATTCCGAAGCAAGGAAATCCTCATGAAGTGAAGATGGTAGAAGATTTGCAAAAGGGGCCATCAAATGATGACTATGCAAAGCTGATGAAAATGGGCATCTTTACAGCATTAGCAATTGGTATTCACAATTTTCCAGAGGGCATTGCGACATTTGTTTCAGCTTTAAATGATCCAAATCTTGGTTTAGCTATTGCTATTGCTGTAGCTATTCATAATATTCCAGAAGGGATTGCTGTATCTGTACCGATTTTCTTTGCAACAGGTAATCGCAAGAGGGCATTTAAGCTATCATTTTTATCAGGTTTAGCAGAACCTGTTGGAGCTTTTGTAGCATATCTAATTTTAATGCCATTTTTGAATGATGTTATGTTCGGGATGATTTTCGCTGGAGTTGCCGGAATTATGGTCTTTATTTCATTGGATGAATTATTACCAGCTGCACGAAAATACGATGAAGCACATTCATCTATTTATGGCGTTGTATTAGGAATGATTGTGATGGCTATTAGTTTAGTTTTGTTGGCATAAAGAAAAAATGAATAAGAAAGGGTACTACATCAGTTATTTATTTCACCAATGTAGTATCCTTTTTGTTTAACATATATTTATTTGTTTGATGCCACTGTAAAGCGTTCATTTACATGTTTAGGATTTTCAATTTCATCTAGTACTGCGATTGCGAAGTCAGCATATGATACATAGCTTTCACCTTGTTCGTTAACTAATAAGTGATCTTGTCCTTCAATATATTTGCCAGTACGTGAACCTTCTGGATCGAAGAATGCTGATGGGCTTAAGAATGTCCAAGTAATTGAAGATGCTTGTATATCTGCTAAGTTTTGAGCTTGGTTAGATGCAGTTGCTTTAAACATATCAGGGAAATCAGGTGTTTCAACGACACGTACAGTTTTTTCAGGATCTACGAATAGACTTCCTGCGCCACCAACTACAAATAATTTTGTATCTTTTGCATCTTTGAATATATCGATTAGGTGGCGACCAGCTTCCACATGAAGTGTTTCTTGTCCTATTGGTGCTCCAAAAGCATTTACCACAACATCGAATGCATTAATATCTGAAGTTGTTAAGTCGAATACATCTTTTTCTAATACTGCTACTGATTGATCTTGTAATTTTGCTGCGTTACGAACAATTGCTGTCACTTCATGACCACGAGAAACAGCTTCTGATAAAATTTTACTTCCTGCTTTACCTGTTGCGCCGATAATTCCAATTTTCATTATAAATTCCTCCTAAAATGGGTGTTTGTTAAATGTAACAAATTTAGTTACAGGTTGGGCGAGAAAATAGATCGTCCCTTATGGAAAGAGATGATCTAAAACGTCTTGTAATGTCTCTTCTTCTAATTTACTTTCCATTGCTTGCTGTACGGAACAGAATACATCATCTAATGTTGATTGTATTTGTTTACCAACTGCACAATTAGGATTTGGTTTGTCATGAATGGCAAATAAATCTTCGGGTGCTTGTACAGCACGATAGATATCTAATAAGGTTATGTCCCTAGGAGATACAATTAGCTCATAACCAGATACACCTGCATGTGAAGCGATTAAACCAGCTTTTTTCAACTGGCTACTAATACGACGAATAACAACTGGATTTGTATTGACACTACTTGCAATAAAATCAGATGTTAATGTATGTGTATCTTTTGATGAAGCAATTAATGAAAGTATATGAATAGCGACAGAGAACCGACTGTTTACCATGGGCTCACCACCTGTTTGTAACTATCATAGTTACAACTGGGCGGAATGTCAAATAAAATGTTTGTGAGCTTCCTTCTAGATAGAAAAAAACGAGCACCATTTTATGATGGCACTCGGTAGATAAATTATTCAACAAGTTCTGAGGTTGTTACTTGTACACCCTTTGTATCGACGTGTACAGCTTTAATATCATAGCTTGGGAATAAAGACTTCATCCTTGCAACAAAGCTTTCTACACGGTCTTTAGAAATAAGTGAGATGAGAGTAGGGCCAGCACCACTAATAGCAGTTCCATAAGCTCCCGCGTCTTTAGCTATTTGTCGAATTTCATGGTAGTTTGGAATTAAATTTGCGCGGAAAGGCTCGTGGAACAAATCATGTTCCATAAATTCACCTGCACGATTGTAATCTTTTAATATTAACGCAGCAGTTAGCATATTAGCGTTTGCACTCGCATGAACTGCATAAGCTTTATCATAATTTGCAGGTAACACTTTACGAGCTTCTTCTGTTTTCAATTTTACATTTGGAATAAAAACAGCAAATGCTGCGTCAATATCTTGTACGTTAATTAATTCAAGTTGTCCATTTGGTAATGTGGCGCCAATTGTTAGACCACCGCATACGGAAGCGGATGCATTATCTGGGTGTCCTTCTATTTTAGAAGCTAAACGACAACGTTCATCAATCGTTAGGTTTAAGTCGCATACTTGATTTGTAATTTCAATGCCAGCAACAATTGCAGAAGCGCTACTACCAAGTCCACGAGCTAAAGGTAATTCACTCCACATATCAACTTTACAAGGAGGCAAGCTAACGTTATAGCGTTCTGCAGTTTCATTTGCTACTTTATAAATTAAATGATCTTCTACTGTGAATTTTTCTGGAAGGTGAACTGAATGATGCTTAAATTCCCATCGGTCAATGATTGTAACATCTAAATTAAGATATAGTCCTAGAGCTAATCCTATTGAATCGAATCCTGGTCCGAGGTTTGCTGTACTACCAGGGACAGAAATTGACCATTTTTTACTCATACTAATCCCTCAATATATTTGCGAATTTCTTCTTCGTCATTTGGTAATGAAACCATGTCAACAACGGAAGCTTTAACGGCTGTATCTGGATCTTTTAAACCATTACCTGTTAATACGGCTACTACTCGACTACCTTTTGGAATAGAACCATTTGCAACCGATTGGAAGACTCCTGCAACTGAAGCAGCTGATCCTGGTTCAGCAAAAACGCCTTCTTTAGATGCAATTTGGCGATATGCATTTAAAATCTCTTCATCCGTAACCGAACCGATTTTTCCTTCTGATTCATCACGAGCAGCTTCTGCTAGTTTCCAACTTGCTGGGTTGCCAATGCGAATAGCAGTTGCAATTGTTTCGGGGTGTGCGATTGGTGCACCTTGAACGATTGCAGCGGCACCTTCAGCTTCAAAGCCAAACATTTTTGGTAATTTTGTTCCTTTTTTCTCATGGTATTCTTTAAAACCTTTCCAGTAAGCGCTAATGTTACCGGCATTACCAACTGGAATTGCTAGAATATCAGGTGCATCACCTAACTGATCGCAAACTTCAAATGCAGCCGTTTTTTGTCCTTCTAATCGATATGGGTTTACAGAGTTAACCAATGTAACGGCAGTTGTTTCACTAATATCACGGACAACTTGTAATGCTTCGTCAAAGTTACCGTCGATTTCAATGATTTTCGCACCGTACATGTAAGCTTGAGCAAGTTTACCAGCGGCTACTTTTCCTTTTGGAATTACGATAATTGCTTGAATACCTGCGCGAGCAGCATATGCGGCAGCAGCGGCAGAAGTGTTACCAGTTGAAGCGCAAATGACACATTTACTACCTTCCTCGATTGCCTTTGCTACAGCCATTACCATTCCACGGTCTTTAAAAGAGCCAGTTGGATTTAATCCTTCGAATTTCACATGCAAATCAATTCCTAGCTCTTTTGATAATGTATCTAAATGAATAAGAGGTGTATTACCTTCATGTAATGTTAAAGCAGGTGTTTTGTCTGTTACGGGTAATAATTCTTTATAGTGATCTAAAAGGCCCTTCCACATATGTAACATTCTCCTTTTTATAAATATTTTTATGTTCATTCTAAAAATACAATTGTTTTTCTATAAGAGACATTTTAACGCATTTTAGGTCTTGTTTTCAATAGCTTCTATATAAATTTTCGAAACTATTTGAATTTATTTTATACCTTGTCACAAAATATATTTCTGTGTATAGTTATATTTACAATCTAGTTTACAAGTGTAAAGACACATGGAGGCGTGTTAATTATGAGACAAGCAGTAAATGTACAATCGGTTTCACGTAATAAATTACTAGGTGTAGCAGGTATCGGCTGGCTATTCGATGCACTTGATGTTGGGATTCTATCATTTGTTATTGCTGCACTTGCAAAGGATTGGAATTTAACAACTACGCAGATGGGATGGATCGGTAGTGTGAATTCAATTGGTATGGCCGTAGGTGCCTTTGTATTTGGTATTTTTGCAGACCGAATTGGTCGAAAATCTGTTTTTATTTGGACATTAGTTATTTTTTCATTAGCGAGTGGATTGTCAGCTTTTGCTTCTACTTTAACGATTTTCATCGTATTACGATTTTTCATCGGAATGGGTCTTGGTGGTGAACTACCGGTTGCTTCTACATTAGTTTCTGAAAATGTAGCAGCCAATGAAAGAGGAAGAGTTGTTGTATTGTTAGAGAGCTTCTGGGCTGTAGGCTGGTTATTAGCGGCGCTTATTTCATACTTTGTGATTCCACAATACGGTTGGCGTGTAGCGTTATTATTAACGGCTATTCCGGCAATTTACGCAGTATACTTACGATTACATTTACCAGATTCACAACAGTTTACTGCAAAAAAGAATCCAACACGAAGTGTATTACAAAATCTTAAAGATGTTTGGTCAAAAACTTATATCAAACCAACATTTATGTTATGGATTGTTTGGTTCACAGTTGTATTTTCTTACTACGGAATGTTTTTATGGTTACCAAGTGTAATGGTTTTGAAAGGATTTAGTTTAATCAAAAGTTTTGAATATGTGCTATTAATGACGTTAGCTCAATTACCGGGGTACTTCACTGCGGCTTGGCTGATTGAAAAGGCAGGACGGAAATTTGTGTTAGCTACCTATTTATTAGGTACGGCAATTAGCGCACTTATATTTGGTTTAACAGATGTAACATGGATCCTAATTGTTTCTGGAATGTTATTATCATTCTTTAACTTAGGAGCATGGGGTGCACTTTATGCATATACACCTGAACAATATCCTACAGTCATAAGAGGTACTGGAGTAGGAATGGCAGCTTCCGTTGGTCGACTGGGAGGAATTTTTGGACCATTACTAGTTGGAACATTAATGGCAAATGGAGTTTCAATTGGATGGATTTTTGCTATTTTCTGTGGCGCAATATTAATTGGTATCTTTGCAATTCTATTCTTAGGAAATGAAACCAAGCAAACGGTCTTACAATAATGCTCAAACTAACATTTTGATCTTAGAAACTAGGGCATACACAGTCTCTAAACAGAAAATAGTAATGTATAGAATAAAAGGATTGGCAATTACTAGTTGCCAATCCTTTTTGTGTTGAATGCACAATTTGCGTCCAATATATACTCATATCTACTGTGAATCCCTATCACAAAAAAGAATGTGAAGTTTTTTAAAACTTTTATGAATAGGCAAGATTAGAATAATGTCGAATCGGGAAATACTTATGCTCAAGAGTAAGATTTTTCAAATTTAAATGAGTAGAAATGATAATTTCTATTATAAAGGGAGGGTTCTAATGATGAGCAATAAAGACAATAAAGATATTTCAAGACGTGACTTCCTGAAAACAACCGGTATTGCTACAGGAACATTAATCGGTGGAGGTTTAATAGGTGGTTTGATTGGCTATAACACCAACAAAACAGCCATGCCAACAAAATTACCAAATACCACTACGAATAATACAACGAACAAAACAGCTCAAACCAGTGAAGGCAAAATGTTCTTTACTACAGATAAAGACTTTAACATTATTGCTACTGCAACTGAACGTATTTTTCCAAAAGACGATTTAGGACCAGGTGCAATTGATTTAGGTGTACCATATTTTATCGACCGTCAATTA
The DNA here is from genome assembly GCF_044359855.1 of Rummeliibacillus pycnus. GTDB lineage: Bacteria > Bacillota > Bacilli > Bacillales_A > Planococcaceae > Rummeliibacillus > Rummeliibacillus pycnus_A. The sequence continues at coordinate 2,286,932 of NZ_CP132291.1, read as the reverse complement.
GCAGGGCAATACGGAAGCAATTCAAAGGAATATATGCTAGGACCTTTTGCTTCAGGTCTACCTACACAAGGTTACCAGTCTCGTCTAACCCGTGCAGAAATCTTCAGACAAGGGATTGAAAAACTAGATACTGAGGCTGAAAAACGGTATAAAAAAAGCTTTACAGATATTTCAGATCAAGAACGCGATGTAATCCTTACTGCTTTTCAAAAAGATGAAGTTAAAATGCAAGGTGTTACTGCAAGCTTCTTCTTTAATTTACTTCGTTCAGCAACATTAGAAGGTGCATATTCTGATCCTTTATATGGTGGGAACAGAAATATGGAAGGCTGGAAAATGAAGGGGTTCCCAGGGCACCAAATGTCTTATATTAACGTGATTGAAAAGCCAGGATACCAAAAAATCGCACCTAGATCATTAGGTATGCATTAATTTTAGGAGGTTGTAACAATGGCGAAAACTATGCCAAAAGTTGATGTAGTTACTGTTGGAGTTGGTTGGACAGGGGGGATTGTTGCTGCAGAGTGTACCAAAGCAGGTTTAAAAGTTGTAGGACTTGAAAGAGGTAAATCACGTGGGACTGTAAACTTTGCTAACGTGCATGATGAATACCGTTATGCAATTCGTTATGATTTAATGCAAGATTTATCGAAAGAAACGGTTACTTTCCGTAACAATCGTAAACAACAAGCGTTACCAATGCGCCAATTAGGTTCATTCTTACTTGGAGAAGGCCTAGGTGGATCGGGTACTCACTGGAATGGACAAACATTTCGCTTTTTGCCATATGACTTTGAAATCAAAACGATGACGGATAAAAAATATGGAAAAAATTTCTTAGGGCCAGGCTACCAATATCAAGACTGGGGTCTAAATTATGATCAATTGGAACCATACTTTGATAAGTTTGAAAAAACTGCTGGGGTTAGTGGTGAAGATAACCCTCTAGGGCCAAAACGTTCTGATAAATATCCAAACAAACCAATGAAGAAAACGCCACTACTCCAAAAATTTGAAAAGGCATCGCAAAAGTTAGGGTATCACCCATACATGATGCCTTCAGCAAACTTGTCTGCACCATACAAAAATATATATGGAGAAACCATTAACGCATGCCAATATTGTGGTTTCTGTGAACGATTCGGTTGTGAATATGGTGCAAAGTCTTCCCCGGAAGTAGCTGTTATTCCAGCTGCTTTAAAAACGGGCAAATATGAAATTCGTTTTGACTCGAATGTTGTTGAAGTTCTCACTAAAGGTGGAAAAGCAACAGGTGTTAGATATATAGATACAGTTACAGGTGAGGAATATATTCAACCTGCAGACGTGGTTGTCCTAACTTCATATATGATGAACAATGCAAAATTATTAATGGTATCCAAAATTGGTACGATGTATGATCCAGCTACTGGTAGAGGTACACTTGGACGTAACTATTGCTACCAAATAATGCCGGGAGCATCAGGCTTCTTTGATGAACAATTCAACGTATTTATGGGAGCAGGCTCACTAGGTGAATGTTTAGATGACTTTAATGGTGATAATTTCGATCATTCTAAACTTGGATTTATCCATGGTGCAAATATTGCGTTAACACAATTAGGTCTCCGTCCTATTGGGAATAACCCAACTCATGTTGATACACCAACGTGGGGAGCAGCATTCAAAAAAGATTCTATTATGAACTATACACGTTCTTTAAGTGTTGCAGGTCAAGGTGCTTCTATTCCTTACAAAGAAAATTTCTTGACTTTAGATACTAGATACAAAGATGTTTACGGTGTTCCATTATTACAAGTAAACTATGACTTCACTGATCAAGATAAAAAACTACACAAATTCATCTCTGATAAATGTGGAGAAATCCTGAAAGAAATGGGGGCTAAAAAAGTTGAAGTTCGTGGGGAGCTCACAAACTACAATATCGCACCTTACCAATCTACGCATAACACAGGTGGTACCGTTATGAGTAAAACACCAGATGAGGGTGTAGTAAATAACTACTTACAACACTGGAATTGTGAAAATTTATTTGCAGTAGGTGCTGGAGCTTTTGCAAATAACTCAGGGTATAACCCAACAGATACAGTGGGTGCTTTATCTTTCCGATGTGCGGAAGGTATTATTAAATATTCTAAAAAAGGTGGTTCATTGGTTTAATAGCTTTTGTTATTAAACTAATTTACTGAAAAAGGAGGAATTTGTCATGGGCTTTAGTTCAATTGGCATTCCGGGATTAATCGTTATTTTGGTTATCGTTTTAATTGTTTTTGGGCCAAAGAAGTTACCTGAAATTGGATCCGCAGTGGGTAAAACTTTCTCGGAATTCAAGAAGTCAACTCAGGGTTTAATAGACGACGATGACGAAACAAAAAAAGAAAAATCAACTTCTGATAAAAAGGAAATTTAACTAGAGGGTGTTCTTATGGATCCTTATGAAGAAAATGCAAAAAAGGTACTCAGCCCTTTGGATATAATGAGTGAAGATGAATTAGAAGAAACAGAGAAAGAAAAAGTAGTGGATGAGACTTCTTTTGAATCAGAAGTTTCTGAAATTGAATCTACCTCTCTTGCTAATAATCAAAATGAACAGGAGAAAGAAGTGGAAGATGATAATCCTTTAGCTGAAATGAGTGAAGCTTTTGTTGAACATTTAGCTGATCTAAGAAAACAACTAATTAAAGGTATTGCTATTTTTGTTATCTTTTTCATCATTGTATTATCAACAGTGAATAAATGGCTTCCATACGTAACAAGAGGACATAAGTTAGTTATTTTAGGGCCACTTGAAGTGATTAAATTCTATATGTCGATTTCTACAACATTAGCTCTAGGCCTTTCCTTGCCATTCTTAATGCATTTTGTATGGACATTTATCAAACCAGGATTGAAAGAAAACGAAAAAGGATTTCTAGGATTATATTCTCCAGTAATGCTTGTATTATTTGTGATGGGTATTGCATTTGGATACTTTGTTCTACACCCATTAAGTTACGATTTTCTTGTTGGTATAGGAGAATCAAATTTTAACATAATGGTCTCAGCCAGTCAGTATATGAGTTTTCTTATTATGACTACTGTTCCCGTTGGCTTGATGTTTGAATTACCGATTATTGCGATGTTTTTATCAACAATAGGTGTTTTAAACTCTAATACGATAAAGAACATTAGAAGATGGGCATATGTTATTATGGCTGTTCTATCTGCTTTAGTTACACCGTCGCCGGACTTTTTTAGTCAAATAATTTTGCTTATCCCAATGATATTATTATATGAAATCAGTGTTTTACTAGTGAAAAGAATTGAACGCAAACAAGCCGCTAAAACGGAAGAAAGCGCTAACGTTCATGTATAGCTTTTTTTTACCAGACTTGCCCAATGAGGAACTTATTATAAGTTTGTTAGTTCGTTTGAGAAAAGGCTCATTCATTTGTAATTAGCAGATGAATGAGCCTTTTGTGATTTAAGTTAAGATTCAAGAAGTTTCATGTACATATAAGCTATTCTTAGCTCAAATTCTCAGTACTTTTCTTGGTACAGTAATTGTTTATTTTGTATACTTACCTCATTGGGATGCAATGGATGATCTGGAATATAAAATTATTATGTTGAGTATTCTATACCAGCAATTAATTACCCATTATCTAACTAAAGATAAATCTAGTATTTTGTTTTGGATATCCCTTGCTATTATTTGGAAATATTTATAAGTGATCAATCAACAGTAAAAAAGTAGAAAATAAACAGGGGGTAATATTATGTCTGAGAAATACATTATGGCTTTAGATCAAGGAACAACTAGTTCACGTGCAATTTTATTTGATCAATCAGGTAATATCTTTCATACAACGCAACAAGAATTTCCACAATACTTTCCACAATCAGGTTGGGTAGAACATAATGCTGAAGAAATTTGGAGTTCTATTTTATCTGTTATAGCTGGTGTTCTTTCAGAAAAGAATGTAAGCGCTGACCAAGTTGTAGGTATTGGTATTACAAACCAACGCGAAACAACTGTTGTTTGGAATAAAAACACTGGAGACCCTATTTACAATGCGATTGTATGGCAATCTCGTCAAACAGCAGGAATCTGTGATGAGTTAAGAAAACAAGGCTATAACGATTTGTTCCGAGATAAGACAGGTTTATTAATCGATGCTTATTTCTCAGGAACAAAAGTAAAATGGATATTAGATCATGTTGAAGGAGCTCGTGAAAAAGCTGAAAATGGGGATCTGTTATTTGGTACAATCGATACTTGGTTAATCTGGAAGTTATCAGGTGGCAAAGTGCATGTTACAGACTATACCAACGCTTCTCGTACATTAATGTACAATATTCATGAGTTAAAATGGGATGAAGAATTACTGGAAATTCTAGGTATTCCAGCTTTAATGCTTCCCGAAGTTCGTCCTTCTTCAGAAATTTATGGAACAACAAGTACAACGCATTTCTTTGGTCAGCAAGTTCCAATAGCAGGAGTGGCAGGGGACCAGCAAGCAGCGTTATTTGGTCAGGCATGCTTTGAAAAGGGTATGGTAAAAAATACTTATGGTACCGGATGCTTCATGTTAATGAATACTGGTGAAACAGCAGTTAAATCTGAACATGGGCTATTAACAACAATTGCTTGGGGAGTTGACGGCAAAGTAAACTATGCATTAGAAGGTAGTATTTTTGTTGCTGGATCAGCTATTCAATGGTTACGAGATGGTTTACGTATGTTCCGTACTGCTGATGAAAGTGAACGCTACGCTCAAAAAGTAGATTCTACTGAAGGTGTATATGTAGTTCCTGCATTTGTAGGTTTAGGAACTCCATATTGGGATAGTGATGTGAGAGGAGCAGTATTTGGTTTAACTCGTGGTACGCAAAAAGAACACTTCATTCGTGCGACATTAGAATCCCTTGCTTACCAAACAAAAGACGTACTAGATGCTATGGAAGCTGATTCAGGGATCTCACTGAAAACATTACGAGTAGATGGAGGAGCAGTAGCAAACAATTTCTTAATGCAATTCCAATCTGATCTACTAAATGTACCTGTAGAACGTCCTACCATTAATGAAACGACAGCTCTAGGTGCTGCCTATCTTGCAGGGCTTGCTGTTGGGTTTTGGAAAAGTACAGATGCTATATCAAAACACTGGCATTTAAATAAACAATTCATTCCAGAAATGACTGCAGTCAAACGTGAAGAATTATACACAGGTTGGCAAAAAGCTATTCGTGCTGCACAAGCATTTAAATAGTAAAAGCGTAAGTGGCTCGTCCAGCTTTATGTAAGGAAGTTCGACTAAGATCGCCACATCGTGTGGCAACGTCGAATGCTCTCGCATCCATGCGAGGCAAATGTTCCTCTGACAGAGGGGCGCTTTTTGCCCCGTCCGAGGAGGGTTATCTGGCCCGAAAAGCTAGCCACTGAAGCTGGATAATAGTAAAAGCGTAAGTGGCTCGTCCAGAAAATAAATAAAATAATAGCTTGCTACTTAAATGTAGCAAGCTATTTTCTTATTTTGTCGTTTTTTCAGGTATTGGATATTTAATTGCGTTTTTCACCAATTTATCTTTCACTGCTTTTTCTAAATCGACGTGCATACAATCAGCCATCTGAATAAGATATATTAAGACGTCAGCCATTTCTTCGACGATAGCTTGTTTATCGTTTTCAATGGATTCTTCAGCAGTTGTCCATTGAAAACATTCAAGCAACTCGTTTGCTTCAAGTGAAATAGATATAGCTAAGTTTTTTACGTCATGGTTACCAGCCCAACCACGATCATTTCGGAACTTTAAAACTTCTTTTATTATTTCTTGCATATTGTAACCCACTTTCGATAAAGAATATAATAAATTAATTATATAGAACTTTGTCGGAATATAAAATTGCTACTAAATGTTTAAAAGGACGGGATTATAGATGAAAACACAATTGAAGGATATAGAGCCGAGGCTAAAAGAGATATTCGAGTATTTACATGCTAATCCGGAGATTGCCTGGCAAGAATATAATACTACAACATATATCACAAATCTTTTAAAGCAAGAAGGCTATGAGGTGCATACCTTTTCAAATAGCACAGGATTATATGTAGAAATTGGTCACGGTAAGCCAGTAATTGGTTTACGTACAGACATGGATGCTCTATTGCAAGAAGTGGACGGAGAAATGCGAGCAAATCATTCTTGTGGTCATGATGGGCATATGACGATGATTATTGGTGTGCTCTTACTTATTAAAAAACTTAAAATACAATTTAATGGTACATTACGAGTACTATTCCAACCTGCTGAAGAAAAAGGAGAAGGTGCCCTATCATTTGTAGAAAAAGGTCTTATAGATGATATAGATTATTTGTTTGGTGTTCATGTTAGACCGATACAAGAACTTGAAGATGGCACATTTTCACCAGCATTACATCACGGTGCATCAATGATGATTGCAGCTGAGATTTATGGTGTAGAGGCACATGCAGCTAGACCACATTTGGGGAAAAATGCGATCGAAATTGGTAGTAGCTTAGTTGAAGCATTGAAATCGATTCATATTGACACCATGATTCCTTATTCGGTTAAGGTAACAAAATTCCATTCAGGTGGAGAATCAGGAAATATAATTCCAGGAAAAGCTTTTATTAATCTAGATGTAAGAGCACAGACAAACGAAGGGATGAATGTGCTTGTGGAAGATATTCATCGTATAGTTGAAGCAGTTAGTACGTTATATGATGCAAATATAGTATTAAAAGTTTTAACGGATATTGCTGCAGCAAAAGTTGATGAGGATGCACAGGAAATTTTAGAACATGCAATTATACAATCGGTTGGACCTGAAAAAGTTCGCCCTCCTCTTTTTACACCAGGCGGAGAGGATTTCCACTTTTATACGAAGCAACGACCAAATGTGAAGACAACAATGTTAGGATTAGGCTGTGGATTAACGCCGGGTTTGCATCATCCGAACATGACATTTAATAGAGAGCAATTAATTACAGGAGTAGAGATTTTAACACGAACGGTTTTATGTGCATTTGAATATGCAAAATTGGAGCGAAAAATAACACAATGAGATTATAGGAGAGTGGTGACGTTGAAGATTGATCATGTGACCATTCGACAACTAAAAATGCGTATGAAATCGCCATTTGTAACGAGCTTTGGATCCGTACAGGATAAACAATTTTTAATTGTAGAAGTAAAAGATGCAAATGGTTTAACAGGCTATGGAGAAGGGGTAGCTTTTGAGGTACCTTGGTATACAGAAGAAACGATGAAAACAAGCTGGCATCTATTAGAGGATTTTCTTATACCAATGGTATTGCATAAGGAAATAGGACATCCATCTGAAGTAAGCACAATATTTCATTCGATTCGTCGAAATAATATGGCAAAGGCTGCTATTGAGACAGCAATGTGGGATTTATATGCAAAACAAAATAAAATACCTCTAGCAACAGCTTTAGGAGGAATGAGAAAGGCCGTAGAAGTAGGCGTTAGTATTGGTATTCAACCAACAACTGCCAAACTTTACGAAAAAATTGATCATGCATTAAAAGAAGGCTACAAACGCATTAAGGTAAAAATAAAACCAGGATTAGATATTTCTCTTATCCGTGCAATACGTGAACGATATCCTGAGGTTCCTTTAATGGCGGATGCGAATTCGTGCTATACATTAGAGAACCTTCCATTATTAAAAGCATTAGATCAATATAATTTATTAATGATAGAACAACCTCTTGCTGCAGATGATATTTTAGAACATGCAAAATTGCAGAAACAAATTAAAACACCCATTTGTTTGGACGAGAGTATTTGTTCATACGATGATGCTAAAACAGCCATTGAACTAGAAAGTTGTGGGGTAATCAATATAAAATATGCCCGTGTTGGTGGTTTAACAGAAGCAAAGAGAATTCATAATTTATGCGAAGAAAATAATATAAAAGTTTGGTGTGGCGGGATGCTGGAGGCCGGTGTAGGCCGAGCGCATGCGGTAGCATTAACAACATTATCAAATTTTGTATTGCCAGGAGATACTGCAGGGTCTAGCCATTATTGGGAGGAAGATATTATAGAGCCTAAAGTCGAAGTAAAAGAAGGACTTATCAATATCCCACACGAACCAGGCATTGGTTATCGTATCAATTTTTCTGCATTAGATCGTTATACGGTGAAACAGCATCAATATAGTTGAAATTAAAAACAGCTGATTATTCATTAATATGCAAATGAATAATCAGCTGTTTAATCCATTAATTAGATAAATATTTTACTCATATAAAGCTCATCTACGTAGTCTGAATTAATTTTGATAGATTTATTTCTTTGTCCATCAATCGAGAATCCAAATTTTTCGTATAATGAAATGGCTTTTTTGTTTGTTTTAATAACGGATAGTTCTAAACGTGTAATGTTCATTGCTTGTGCCCATTTTTCAGCTTCGCCCATTAGTGCTGTACCGATACCTTGGTTAGCAAATTTTTCGAGTACGCCAATCATTATTGAAGCACAATGTTTTGAACGAGGTGCATTATTTCCTAAAATAGAAATAACACCACCGATTTCACCATTAATAATTGCTATTAAAATGGTTCCAGAATGGCTAGTCTTCCATTTCGTAATAAGTTTGCGGAAACTCTGTACAGAAATCGTATTATCATTTTTTCCGTATAACATGTAGTCAGATTCTGCAAACAATTGTTGATATAAACCAATTACTTCACGTGCATCATCTATTTCAATCGGACGAATGATATATGTAGGGTGATTGCTAGATTATGGATATAATTCAGAATTAACAAGATTTGTAGTAGTTTTTTCGAAAGTGACATAATAGCCTAATTGAATATCTGAAACATTATATCCGTAATCAGTCCAAGCAATAAAATGCTTTAATGGAGGCTTAGTTTTCTTCCACCAGCTTTTATTTAGAAAAGAGGCGTTAGGTAGTGGTTGGCCCATAATGGTTTCAATTTCAGAGAAGGTTAAGGTAAGTTTATCTTCTGTGGTTGCTTCAAAGTAAGCAGCTAGTGGTATGTATTTTTTTTCGATCTTTTTTTCCATTTAAACCCCTCTTTATTTTTGATAAATAATATATAGAAATATTAACATAGGATGAAAATGAAATGCACTGTTTTTTCACGGAGTATTCACTTGATAGAAAAATCATTTCATTGTTTTTTAGACTAGTAAGTTCTCTTTGTGGATATCCTCTGTCCTAAAAGGAACTTTCATTCTTTTTCATCACTAGATGTGATAAAATAAAATCGAAAATTGTAGATAAATTTTAGGAGGAATTATAATGAGTAAAGTCCTTGTTTTCGGACATAAAAACCCTGATACAGATACTATTACATCTGCGTTAGTATATGCATACTTAAAACAACAAATTGGAGTCGAAGCTGAAGCTGTTCGCTTAGGTGAACCAAACAATGAAACAGCTTATGCGTTAGAAAAATTTGGATTCGAAGCACCACGCTTGGTTGAAAAAGTATCTCCTGAAGCTGCTCAAGTAATCCTAGTTGACCACAACGAACGTCAACAATCTGCAGATGATATCTCAGAAGTACAAATCACAGAAGTAATCGATCACCATCGTATTGCTAACTTTGAAACAGCGGATCCATTGTACTATCGTGCAGAACCAGTAGGTTGTACAGCGACAATACTAAATAAAATTTTCAAAGAAAATGATGTTGAAATCCCTGCAAATTATGCTGGTTTAATGCTTTCAGCTATCATTTCTGATACATTATTATTCAAATCGCCGACTTGCACAGAACAAGACGTAAAAGCTGCAAAAGAACTTGCTGAAAAAGCTGGTGTTAATGCAGAAGAATACGGTCTTGCTATGTTAAAAGCTGGTGCTGATTTAAGTGATAAATCTCTAGAAGATTTACTTTCTCTTGATGCAAAAGAATTCTCTATGGGTGATAATAAAGTAGTCATCGCACAAGTAAATGCTGTTGACGTAAACGATGTTCTTGATCGTCAAGCTGAGCTTGAAACATTACTTAATAAAGAAGTTGAAGAAAAAGGTTTGGATTTATTCTTCTTCGTTGTAACGGATATTCTAAATAATGATTCAGTAGCTGTACCAGTAGGTAAAGTAGCAGAAAAAGTAGCTCCAGCATTTGGCGCTTCTATAGAAAACAACCGTGTTGTACTAAAAGGCGTTGTATCTCGTAAAAAACAAATCGTTCCTGCATTAACTGATGCATTAAAATAATGATTGAATCCCGAAAAGGCTGTCCAATTCATCATTCGAGTTGGACAGCCTTTTTCATTTTATTAAATTTAATGGTTTTACAGCGGGCCCTTCTAATACAGAGCCGTCTTTTGCAAATCTAGAGCCATGGCATGAACAATCCCACGTTTCATCCGCTTCATTCCATCTTGTTTTACAGCCCAAATGAGTGCATCTAGGCATGGAGCTCCTAGTAACATATCCTCCTATTAAATCTACAGCCGTTTGACCACCTATCTTTAATGCTTGCCACAAAGCATCACCAATTGTCGTATGTTTTGGAGAATATAGTTCAATCCCAGCATTAGGCCGTCTTAAAATACCATCGCTTACAATTTGACCTGCAACCAGTGAATTAGATATACCCCATTTTCTAAAGCCAGTAGAAAGCCAAATATTTGGATGACTTGAACTGATTTGCCCTACGTAAGGAAGCAAATCTGGCGTTTCGGGATCTTGTGCAGCCCATTTGAATGGAATATCAGTAGCTGCAAAATTTTCGTAAGCTTCTTTTTCAATGGCGTCATAGAAAATATTTGTATTTGATAAGGCACCTGCTCGATGTGATGAACCAACGAGTAATGTGTAGTTGTCACCACCTATTTGTACTGTACGTATTGATCTACCAGGCTGATCAATTGAAAGATACTGCCCTGTATATGGTTCAGAACTTTTGAAAGCTACAATGTATGAACGATTAATTTTGAGCTTTACTAATTGCAAACCGATGATAGCCTCTAACGGATAATGAGAGCAAATAACTAAATCTTTACAGTAAACGGTTTGCTTATTTTCAAGTTCTACATAGGGTTTAGATAGATTAATATGCTGAACCCGAGAATTTTCATAAAACTTAGCGCCTGCCTTTACAGCCATATCCATAATGCTTTGCCCAAACAGTACTGGATGGATTTGTGCTTGATCTAGCATAGCAACGGATGCTTTCATTGCATATGGTATTTCTCCCTTTTCACCAAAAGTTCCAGGTATATGCAATTGTTTATAAGCAGCCCATTCGTCCTCTAGCTTCTTTATATTTTTTCCTTCTAAAGTATATAAATAGGATGTTGCAGGCTGAATGATAGAAGAGTCTACAAGATCAAAAGCAGAAGAAATTGCTTTTTGATTTAGTTCATAATAAAGTAAGGCAGAATCTAACCCAAATTTCTCGATTATTGATTGATAAACAGGACCATGTTGTGCCGTCAATTTTCCTGTGGAATGTCCGGTCGCACCGTGAAGCAATGAATTGCCTTCAAGTAAAACGACTTCTTTACCTGCTTTGGCTAAATGATAAGCAGTCATTATTCCGCTAAGACCACCACCGATGATACAAACATCTGTCTGTATGGATTCCTCGAGAGATGGTTTAGAATTGGTTCGTTTGTTTTGCAACCAGATAGATGAGTTCATTGATGAATCTCCTACTATTTTTGAGTAGCATGTGCAATAAGAACAAAATTATACAAAGCAGAAAAATTGCACAATGAATAAAGTGCCCGATAGAATAGATGCAAGAGGTGAATAAAAATGAAAATTGAAATATGGTCAGATTATGTATGTCCATTTTGTTATATCGGTAAAAGAGAATTAGAAAATGCACTTAAAAAAACAGGCTTTCAAGATCAAGTAGAGGTAGAATTTAAAAGTTATCAACTTAGTCCAGATTCTCCAGCTACTTCAGAACAGAGTATTTATGAAGAGCTAGCAGAAAAATATGGTATATCACTAGAACAAGCGAAAGTACAAACGGAAGGTGTTAAAGCACGTGCGCAAGAAGTTGGATTAGCGTATGATTTTGATCGCATGAAACCAGCCAATACTTTTAAAGCGCATCGTCTTGCAAAATATGCTGAATCTGTAGGTAAGGGTGCTGAAATGAGCGAACGATTAATGCAAGCATACTTTATTGAAACACAAGAAATCGGATTAACAGATATTTTAATAGATTTAGCAGTAGAAGTGGGCTTAGATCGAAAAACTGTGGAAAATGTCCTAAACGACGATACATTTGCAACAGATGTACTAACTGATATTCAGAAAGCATCACAAATAGGCGTTCGAGGAGTACCATTTTTTGTCATCAACGATAAATATGCAATTTCTGGTGCACAGCCTGGGGAAGTTTTTGAAAATGCAGTTCGCCAAGTTGCTGAAGAAGATGGCTTACAACCTAGCTTAAAAATGATGGGGCAAGAGGGTTCAGGAATTTGCACAGACGGCAAATGTGAACTATAAAGTGAAACTTCACTCAGTGTTAGTTGAACCAATCGGGCAATTACGGGAGTTGCCCGTCTACTTATCTTCGTGTCTCCTGCTCGAGTCTTGAAGTAATAATCTTACTACCCATTAATGAGGGGGAAATATCAGCCAAAAGTATGAAAGCACATTCGTTGACTTAGAATGTGTTTTCTTTTAAAATAAAATTATCTTGAATTGAAGATAAATAAAATTAGATTATTAAAAAGAGAGTGGTAGAGATTATGACAAACGTATTAGTAGTAAAAGCAAATAACCGTCCTGCTGACCAAGCAATTTCAAGTAAAATGTATGAAACATTTATGGAAGAACTAAAAGGTTCAGATCTTAACGTTTCTGTATATGATGTGTACGAAGAAGATACACCATACTTCGGACAAGATCTTTTTGAAGCATTTGGTAAATTGCAAAGTGGCGAAGAATTATCAGAACTTCAATCTCGCACGCTTGCTGCAAAACAAAAAGCAATGGATGCTATTACAGCAGCTGATGTAGTTGTATTTGCATTCCCACTATGGAATTTAACAATCCCTGCTAAATTACACACATTTATCGATTATGTATTTGCTGCAGGATTTGCATTCAAATATGATGAAAATGGTAACTTAGTAAGCTTAATGCCAGAGAAAAAAGCAATTTTCTTAAACGCTCGTGGTGGAATTTACTCAACTCCAGAAGCAGCACCAATGGAAATGGCTGTAAATTACATGCGTAACGTATTTGGTGGCATATTCGGTATGGAAATCATCGATGAAGTAATTATCGAAGGTCACAATGCGATGTCTGATAAAGCACAAGAAATCATTGCTAATGGTTTAGAAGAAGTTAAAGCAGCAGCAAAAAGTTTAAAAGAACTTACTGTTTTAGCTTAATAATTAAGAAATAATATGAATCCCGTCGCAAATTAGTGCGTCGGGATTTTTTGTCTATGTTAACTATCAGTTAGCACAATTTAACGGAAGAAGCGGAGTTTTTAACGTAAATTGTTGTAAGGGCGAATACAATTAAAAAAAGAGCGAATAACCCGGCCTAGAGAGCGAATAACTCAACCCAGAGAGCCAATAAAAAGCTGGATTGCAATTTAATGCAAAGAAAAAAGCCCACTCTCAATAGGGAGTGGGCTAATCGTTTAGAATTATTTACGCTGGGTTAGCTTCTAATTCGATTTTGATTTTGATATCTTCGCCAACTAGTACGCCACCTGTTTCAAGTGCTGCGTTCCAAGTTAAGCCGAATTCTTTACGGTTGATTTTACCTGTAGCTTCAAATGCTACAACTTCAACGCCCCATGGGTTAGTACCTTTACCGCCGTATTCAACTTCAAAAGTAACAGGTTTAGTAACGTCTTTGACAGTGAAATCACCAGTTAATTTGTATTCGCCTGCACCTTCAGATTTGATGTCAGTTGCAACGAAAGTCATTTTAGGGAATTGCTCTGCATCAAAGAAGTCTGCAGATTTTAAGTGGTTATCACGATCTTCGTTGTTTGTATTTACGCTGTTTACATCGATTTCAAATTTGATAGATGCACCAGTTAAATCTTCTGGGTTTGCATGAATATCAGCTGTAAATGAATCGAATCCACCTTTTACTTTTGAAATCATCATGTGTTTTACTTCGAAACCTAAGTTAGAGTGTGCTGCATCAACGTTAAATTTTGTCATTTTAAAATTCCTCCTAAAGAATGTTTGTTTTGTTATATATATCATAATACATTATTATCTCGAAATCAAGATGTATTAATTAAAGATAATAATGGGATGTGAGTCATGCATTTTTAACTGTAAAAATCATACCGTTATGATTTGGATCTTTAACAATTACTTTTCCTTCAACCTCTTCAAATGAAACTTGGCATTCAATTAAGTTTTGTTTCAATTTGTTTAATTCATCGATTGAAGAAAGGATTAAAGAGTAGTTAATCAAACCACTTGCAATACTTGGCGCTAATGGTGCACCAATACCATTCCAAACGTTTGCTGCAATATGATGGTGATAGCCGCCTGCTGACATGAAGTAAGCAGAGTTCATAAAGTTTGTTTTTAAATCCAAACCAAGTGCTTCTAAATAGAAGCGGCTTAAGTTGCTGTTAAGTTCAGAAACAGTTAAGTGCATATGTCCTAAAATAGTGCCACGTGGAAAACCTGTCCATTCACGTTCAGAATCAAATAATGCCATAATGCCATTAAAATCGACAGGTAATGTATCTGTATCAATTCCACCGTCATCATTAATTGCCCATTCACTTCGTGGTCTGTCACGGTAAATCTCAATCCCATTACCTTCAGGATCTGTTAAATAGAATGCTTCAGAGTACAAGTGATCACCAGCGCCGCTAAATGGAGCTTTCATTTTCATAAGATTGCCCACCATATATGCAAGATCTTCGCGACTGGGTACTAAAATAGCGAAATGGAAAAGGCCCGTAGTTCGTGGTGGTTTAGGTACCACATCTTCACTAACCGTTAATATAAGAATAGGTTCAGAACTTCCTGCACCAAAGATAACTTCAGTATCTGATTCGTTTAATAAATTGAAACCCAATGCTTGATAAAATTTCTTTTGAGTTTCAAGTGATTGAACACGCAATTGTACATAACCTAATTGCATATTAGGATCTAATTTGAATGTCAAAGTAGTTCCTCCTCTCAAATTCTCTCAACTTACTTTTCGTAACTTACTATAAAACAGTAAATTGATTACGTCAAGTAATTAAGTTACGAAAAGTTTACTTTTTTTTTGATTGTCGGTACAATATAGTTATTAGAGGTGAAAAATATGAAGGAAACAGCACTATGTCCACGATTATCTAAAGCGATGGATTTGATCGGCAAACGGTGGGTTGGTCTAATTTTATATGAATTACTAGAAGGGCCAAAGCGCTTTAACGAAATTGAAACAGCACTTCCTATTAGTGGTCGTTTACTGTCAGAACGTTTAAAAGAACTGGAAAAAGAGGGACTTGTAGAGCGCCAAGTTTATACAGAAGTACCAGTTCGTGTTGAATATAGTCTTACAGAAATGGGATTAAGCTTAAAAGATGCGATAGATGCTATTGAAATTTGGTCTAAAAGATGGCTTTAAGTGAATTTTGCTTGTAAAAAAGGCGTTGTATATTCATACTTAATGAAGGAAAAGAAAGTATGAAAGGAATGGACTTTCCATTATGAAAGAACAATGGGTCAAAGATTTATCTACAATTGTAAATCCTCAAGACGTTAAAATAGATGAACCACTAAAAAACTATACAATGACAAAACTTGGTGGCAATGCAGATGTATTTGTAATGCCCTCTACAGAAGAAGCAGCATCTGAAGTTGTGAAGTATGCACATCTTCACAAAGTACCAATCTTTTTATTAGGGAATGGCTCGAATATGGTCATTAGAGACGGTGGTATTCGAGGGATTGTTTTAAATCTTTCAAAACTGGATCAAATTCGTATTGACGGAACAACTGTCTATGCACAATCAGGAGCGCTTATTATAGACGTTTCAAAGGCAGCAGCTGCCAAATCTTTAACTGGGCTTGAATTTTCTTGCGGTATTCCGGGTTCTATCGGTGGAGCAATGGCGATGAATGCTGGAGCATACGGCGGTGAAATTAAAGATGTCATCGTAAGTTGTAAAGTATTAACACCGACTGGAGATATATTAGAACTTTCAAAAGAACAATTAGAACTTGGCTATCGTAAAAGTATAATTGCTAAGAATGGTTACTATGTTTTATCTTCTGTTTTTGAATTACAAAAAGGTGACCAAGAAACAATTGATGCAACGATTACTGATTTAACTTTCAAACGTCAATCAAAACAACCGCTTGAATATCCTTCAGCGGGAAGTGTATTTAAACGACCTCCGGGTAATTTTGCCGGTAAGCTAATCCAAGATAGCGGATTGCAAGGTAAAGGTGTAGGAGATGCGGAAGTTTCTACGAAGCATGCAGGCTTTATCATTAATAAGGGCAATGCAACCGCAAGTGATTACATTGATACAATTCATATGGTTCAAAGAGTTGTAAAAGAAACATTTGATATTGATCTTGAAACAGAAGTTAAAATCGTTGGGGAAGATTTACCAACTGACAAAAATAAGACACTATAGTATAGAAGCGTTTCAAAAGTGACGCCTTTCGTTAATATATACGGAAGGCGTATTTTTTTACATAGGGAGATTTTAGCAATGAAATTTATATCATGGAATGTAAACGGGATTCGTGCTTGTTTGAAAAAAGGGTTTATAGATTATTTCAATGACATGGATGCAGATTTCTTCAGTATTCAAGAAACAAAATGCCAAGAGGGACAAGTAGAAATTGAGTTACCTGGTTATTATCAATTTTGGAACTACGCACAGCGAAAGGGCTATTCTGGAACAGCTATATTCACAAAGCATGAGCCACTATCTGTGAGATATGGCGTAGGTGAAGAGGATGTACAAGAAGAAGGCCGTATTATTACGTTAGAATATGAAAATTTCTATTTAGTTAATGTCTACACGCCAAATTCAAAACGAGATTTAGCACGTTTAGAATATCGTGTGGTTTGGGAAGATGAATTACGTGCCTATTTAAAATCATTAGATGACATAAAACCGGTTATTTACTGCGGAGATTTAAATGTGGCACATGAAGAAATTGATTTGAAAAATCCTAAAGCTAATATAGGTAACTCTGGTTTTACAGATGAAGAAAGAGGCCGTATGACCAGATTATTGAATTCTGGTTTTACGGATTCATTCCGCTATTTATATCCAGATTTAACGGATCACTACACTTGGTGGTCTTATATGAATAAAGTACGCGAGCGAAATATTGGATGGCGTATCGATTACTTTATTCTTTCTAATCGCTTACAGGAAAAAATCAGGAAATCTGAGATACATGACAACATTTTAGGTAGTGATCACTGCCCGATTATGTTGGAAATACAATAAAACAACCGGTTAGATATTGAACACTCGTTTTAATAAAAAGCGGGTGTTTTTTATTTTGTTTTATGGGATAAAGCGAATCCCTTCCGAATATAGAGAAGTTAGGAGGGATTCGTATGGAGAAAAAAAGGAAACGACGATTATGGAAATGGCTCTTGTATACACTTGGTACGCTGATTGTTGTCATAGTTGGAACGACGTGGTATGTCAATTACTATATCGATAAATCTAAACCTCAAATTGAAGGAGAAGTTATTCTAGAAGGAATTGATCAAGATGTTAAAGTGACGAGAGATGAAAAAGGTGTACCTCATATAGATGCAAAAACAGATGCAGACCTTTACCGTGCACAAGGATATGTACAAGCGCAAGATCGTTTATTTCAAATGGATTTATCTAGAAGACAAGCAAGCGGCATGCTATCAGAGGTAGTTGGCAAATCTACACTTAAGACCGATAAATTTTTTAGAACCTTCAGTCTTAGGGATGCTGCCAAAAAGTCTTACGATGGCTATTCGAAGGAAGCGAAACAAGTGCTTGCTTGGTATGCAGAAGGGGTTAATGATTTTATCAAACAAGCTAAAAAAGAAGGCACCTTACCATATGAGTTTAAATTATTAGGGTATGAACCTGAGCCATGGACAGAAATTGATTCCTTAACTATTGGAAAATACATGGCGTATGATTTAGGGGGAAATTGGGATATGCTCGCTTTTAGGCATTGGGCGTTAACGAATTTATCTCCAGACGAGGTTCAAGAGCTGATGATCCATTATCCTGATAACGCGAAAGCTATTATTGAGGAGAACCTTGCACATACAGTCAAAGTATCTGGTCAATTTGATTCGTCACTT
Source organism: Rummeliibacillus pycnus (assembly GCF_044359855.1). GTDB lineage: Bacteria > Bacillota > Bacilli > Bacillales_A > Planococcaceae > Rummeliibacillus > Rummeliibacillus pycnus_A. The sequence continues at coordinate 2,268,640 of NZ_CP132291.1, read as the reverse complement.
ATTCCAAATGAATTTAATGGTAGTAATAACTGGGTTATATCGGGTGAAAAAACCAAAAGTGGAAAGCCATTACTAGCAGATGACCCACATTTAGGATTAAGCACACCTTCCGTATGGTATCAAATGCATCTTACTTCTCCAACGCAAAATGTAAGCGGAGTTATTTTCGCAGGCATTCCAGGGATTATATTAGGACATAATGAAGATATTGCTTGGGGCGTTACAAATGTAGGACCGGATGTACAGGATTTATATATTGAAATGCCAAATCCCGATAATCCGACTCAATTCAAATATGAAAACAAATGGGAGCAAGCAAAAGTACGGAAAGAAACGATTAAAGTAAAGGGCCAGAAGCCTGTAAATTATAAAGTCATTGTTACGAGACATGGACCTGTTATTTCAAATCTGGCATTCAAAAAGGAAAAGCCAACAGCTGTCTTTTCAATGCAGTGGACGGCTTTACAGTCAACCCAGGAATTACAAGCGGTTTTGAATATGGACCGAGCTACCAATTGGACTGAATTTGAAAAAGCTCTAAGAGATTTCAAGGCACCTGCTCAAAACTTTGTGTTTGCTTCAGCAAAAGATGGAACTATTGCTTATAAAGCAAATGGGCTTATTCCCATTCGCAAAAGAGGAGATGGTCAATTCCCTGTACCAGGTTATTCAGCAGATTATGGTTGGAAAGGGTATATTGATTTTGATAAATTACCGACGGTCATCAATCCAGAGAATGGTTATATCGCGACAGCTAATAATAAGGTAGTAGGTAGTGGATATCCATATCATATTACGGATTTTTGGGCACAGCCATATCGCTATGAGCGAATCGTAAGGATGTTAGAGGAAAAAGACGATTTCACTGTAGAAGATATGGAGAAAATGCAGTTAGATACGGAGAATTTATATGCGGAAGAATTTTTGCCTAATATGATTCACTCTGTTGAAAAGCAAGGAAAGTTAAAGACTGTCGTGAAATTAATGAAAGATTGGGATTACCAAGATTCTATTTCCGAAGGCGCACCACTTGTTTACCATCTATGGATGCTTAATATTCAAAAGCAACTCTTTAAGAAATCCATGCCTGCGGATGTTTATGACATGATGCCTGGAAAATATAATATTGCAGATGAATTGTTACGCCAAGCATATAAAGGGAAACCAGGGGAATTTGTTGATAAGGCTGGTGGCGTCGATGAACTTGTAACGAAAGCTTTGCAAGAAACAGTAAATGAAATAAAAGAATCCTATGGAGATGATTTAACAAAATGGCGGTGGGGAGATTATCATCAAGTTGTATTCAAGCATCCTTTATCTTCTGCATCTCCAATTTTAGCTTATCTACTAGATTCAGAGAAAATGCCAGTATCGGGTTCAAAGGTGACTGTTCGGGCAGCTGCCCCAGATAAATCGGGTATCGTTAATCATGGTGCATCCTGGCGATTTGTAGCCGATTTAAGTGACTTATCGAAGGCCTATCATATCGTTGGACCAGGGCAAAGCGGACATTTAAAATCCAAGTGGTATCATGATCAAGTTGACGATTGGGTGAAAGGAACATATCATGAAACTGTGATCAATGGTAAGATATCAAACGGTTATATACTAATATTGAAAGCGAAGTAAAGAAAAACTTCACTTGAGAAGGGGACACTCCGCACCATCTTGTGTGTTAGCTAAACCAAGCGGGCTTTTACGGGGTGTTGATCTACTATTCATCAACATAACCTAGGAGTAAGTCATGGAGAGTGGAGTTTTTATTGCTCGTTAAATCGGGTTAAATTGAAGGTGCGTTATGTGTTAAAAAATATGATAGCGGTAGTACTAGGTGGAATGTTAGGCACTTTGATGCGTTATGGTGTCATTCTTAACGCGCCAACTGAATGGGTGCTGTGGATAGAAAACGGTTTAGGTAGTTTCGTTATGGGTGTGTTTAATGGTTTATTCACACGTTTTCCGCAGTATTCAGGTTGGAAGCTATTTTTGACGACTGGAATGCTCGGTGCATTCACAACGTTTTCCACATTTTCAGTAAACTGGTTTAAATTAATGCAAGAAAATGTAGTAATGGCGATTGTTTATGCAATCATGATGACCGTAGTATGTATTGTATTAGCATCATTTGGCTTTTTACTAACTGCGCCTAAAAAGAAAGCAGGTGAGCGGTGATGATTTGGCTTGTACTTGCTATAGGTGGTGGGATAGGTGCTGCGGCACGTTATGGCATAGTTTTATGGATGGAGCATAAAGAACAGCCATATTACGTATCAACATTTATCGTGAATAGTGTTGGTTCATTGCTAATGGGGTTATCACTTCATATCTCAGTAGACCAACAGTTATCCACAGCTTTCTTTGCTACTGGCTTTTTAGGAGCATTTACGACGTTTTCCACATTTGCATTTGATACGGTTAAATTGATACAAGAAAAAGATGGCCGTGGTGTATTCTTGTATCCGGTTTTAACACTATTTGCAGGGATTATCCTGGTAACACTTGGATGGCAAATAATATGAAAAAAGATTGGCTATGAGCCAATCTTTTTTTTATTAAATTCAGCTTTCTTTACAACACGATTTTTTCGTCCAACAGTCGTTTCAGCATGTAATAAAGATTGGTAAATAGATTCTTCAGTAGCTTCAATGGTTGCTTGGAAAAGATCATTCATTAATTTTGAATCATCTCGTACAAATGCTACAGGTTCGCCAATCGGAGAAGCTGATTGATGTGGGATTGTATAAGCCGTTGAAAAAGCGATAATAATATCGCCACTGCCATTATGAATATGTGTGCCTGTGCGCCCAAGTCCAATAGCAGCCCTTTTTGCAAGGCGTTTTAACTGGCGATCGCTAACTAGTGCATCAGTTGCAACGACAATGATAACGGAGCCATCAGGCTTTTCGATAGGAGAATCTTGCTGCCAGTTTGCAAAACGACATTCACCAGCATTGCCAAAATTCGTGAGTGACAACACTCCTACTGTAAAACGTTCGCCATCTCGCTCGGCAATTCTTGAAGATGACCCGATACCACCTTTTTGTTCATAACAAATCATCCCTTTTCCAGCCCCAACAGCCCCTTGTTTGAATGGTGCTTGTTTCGCATTATGTATAGCAGATATAGCGTGTTCAGGCTTCACTGCACGAACTCTCATGCTATTTAAATGACTATCATTACATTCACCAATAATAATATTAAGAGAACTGGTTGAATCACCAATGCTAGGATTTTGCTCGAGCATATAATCTAAAGTGCCCTCTAAAACGGCTGCCACACTAAATGTATTGGTAAGCATAATAGGAGACTCAACAACACCCAATTCTTCCACTTGAACAAGTCCAACAGTTTTGCCAAAACCATTTAGCACAAAGCTTGCTGCAGGAACCTTTTGTTCAAATAGATTGCCTTCGTGTGGCAAAATAGCCGTTACCCCTGTGCAAATCGTATCCTCTTCGTTTAATTTTTCGTATAACGTAACATGACCAACATGAACATTCGGAACATCTGTAATCAGATTCCAGTGCCCTTTTTTCATAGAACCACCCCTTTTGCTATTTTTACCAATATACCTAATTAGTTACTCTTTCTCAATTCTTTTTAACAATCAAACGGATATTTGAATAACATATAGAAAACAGTTATACTAAGACTATCAAAAACACTCAAACATACATTTGAATGAAGGAAGTGAAGAAATATGGATAAAGAAATATGTGAAATCACAAAAGTAAATGAAGAGGCAGTTGAAAGAGTTCAAAATCAAATGCCTGAGTTAACAGATTTAGCTCAATTTTTTAAAGCATTAGCAGATGAAACACGACTCAAAATAACTTATGCTCTAACTATTGAGGAATCACTTTGTGTCTGTGATGTAGCAACCGTTATTGGATCATCAAATGCAACAGCATCACATCATTTAAGGTACCTAAAGGACCATGGTTTAGCAAATTCACACCGGAAAGGTAAGATGGTATATTACGCATTAGCGGATTCCCATGTTAAACAGCTCGTTGAAATTGCTTATGAACATTCGAAAGAAGGCGCATGCAATGAAAAAAACTAACACTCAAGAATATCGATTACAAAATTTGTCCTGTGCTAATTGTGCAATGAAATTCGAAAAAAATGTACAAAGTATTCCTACAGTAGAAGAGGTACAATTAAATTTTGGAGCAGCTAAGCTGACGGTGAAAGGTGATGCTTCAATTGAACAACTATGTGAAGCGGGAGCATTTGATGGCATAAAAGTAGTGCCCGCTTCATCCAGAGAAGAAGTGCATATTCCGTTTTATATGAAAAAAGAAAATATTCTAGCTGGTATTTCGTTATTATTTGTAATTGCAGGTTACTTAATGAGTGTATTGCAAGGTGAGGACCACATAGCAACGATTGGTCTATTCTTTATCGCCATTGTGATAGGTGGCTTTACTATTTTCAAAGATGGGTTTAAAAACTTATTCCATTTTGAATTTGATATGAAAACATTAATGACCATTGCGGTCATCGGTGCGGCCGTTATTGGTGAGTGGAAAGAAGGAGCCGTTGTCGTTTTTCTCTTTGCAGTTAGTGAGGCACTTGAGGGCTATTCCATGAATAAGGCAAGACAGTCAATTCGGCAGTTAATGGATATTGCACCAGCTACAGCGCTTGTTCGTCGTAATGGTGAACTGGTCGAATTAGCTACAGAAGATGTACAAATAGGTGATGTCCTTATCGTGAAGCCAGGACAAAAAATTGCTATGGACGGAGAAATCGTTGGTGGAATGTCGACAGTGAACCAAGCACCCATTACGGGCGAATCTATTCCAGTCAAAAAAGCGGTTGGAGATGAAGTTTTCGCAGGTACATTAAATGAAGAAGGTGTACTTGAAGTTAACGTCACAAAACACGTGAAAGATACAACAATTGCAAAAATCATCACTTTAGTAGAAGAAGCCCAAGCAGAAAAAGCACCTTCTCAAAAATTTGTAGATAAATTTGCGAAATATTACACTCCTGCTGTTATTCTTATTGCAATAATTGTAGCAATTGTACCTTCACTGATTGTCGGTGATTGGCATCACTGGATTTATCAAGGGCTTGCAGTACTCGTTGTTGGATGTCCGTGTGCTTTAGTCATTTCTACACCAGTAGCCATTGTTACTGCGATTGGTAATGCAGCAAGACAAGGGGTGCTGATTAAAGGTGGCATACATCTTGAACAGCTTGGACATATCGAAGCCATCGCATTTGATAAAACAGGTACTCTAACAAAGGGTGTACCAGAAGTGACAAACATATTAGCCCTACAAGGCACTTCAGAAGAGCTTTTGATTAGATTAGTGGCTGGTGTTGAACATAGCTCGCAGCACCCTTTAGCAAAAGCCATTTTAAATTATGCAGAAAATGCTTCGATTATCATAGAAAAAGGCATAGATTTTCAATCTGTAACTGGTAAAGGTGCGTACGCAACAGTAGATTTCCAACAAATTTTTGTTGGAAGTGTTCAATGGATTCAAGAATTAACTGACATACCAAAAGATATTCTGAAAGAGGTTGAATCACTACAATATGAAGGGAAATCAGTTGTTGTAGCAGCTTCTAAAACCACTTTATTAGGAATCATTGCAATTGCTGATCAGGTTCGCTCAAACAGTAGATCTGTATTGCAGGATTTACAATCAATTGGAATCAAGAATACAGTCATGTTAACAGGTGACGCAAAACCAACAGCAGAAACCATTGCAAAACAATTGCATTTAACAGATATTAAAGCAGACTTATTACCAGAAGATAAATTAGAAGCAATGAAAGAATTACAACAGCAATATGGTTTTGTAGCAATGGTTGGGGATGGAGTGAATGATGCTCCAGCATTGGCGGCAGCGTCTGTAGGTATTGCTATGGGTGGAGCTGGGACAGATACAGCACTTGAAACAGCAGATGTCGCTTTAATGGCTGATGACCTTGGAAAGTTGCCTTATACAATAAGACTTAGTCGAAAAACGTTGCGAATTATTAAAGAAAATATTATGTTTGCATTAGGGTTGAAAATTTTAGCATTACTACTAATTATTCCAGGGTGGTTAACATTATGGATTGCGATTTTTGCAGATATGGGTGCAACATTGTTAGTCGTGCTAAATTCACTACGCTTAATTCGCATTCAAAAATAATACCAATGCAATCGGGGGTTAACTATTGTGAAATTAATCGAATGGACAATGGAAGAACAAGAGCAACTTATTGAGTTTATGACAACAAACGTATGGCCATACCATGAAAATTCACATCCTGCTCGAGATATTGTTGAAAAAGCAATTGATGAAGGTGGCTATGAATCAGATGAATCTAAAACATTTTGGCTTGTAAACGATGACGACCTACAAGTGGGAATGGTGAAAATATATGACCTGCAAGATGACATTCCGCTATTTGACTTACGTATAGCTGGAAAATGGCGAGGAGTAGGTTATGGTACCAAAGCTTTAAAATTAATAAGTGAATATGTTTTTTCATTGCCGAACAATAAAATACGCTTAGAAGGTCATACTAGACAAGATAATATTGCCATGCGTAAGACATTTGAAAATGCTGGTTTTGTAAAAGAAGCGCATTTACGACAAGCTTGGTACGTTCCTAAGGAAAATGCATATTACGATGCCATTACGTATGGTATTACACGCCAAGATTATTTAGAAGGAAAAACAACACCTGTTAGCTGGGATGACGAGGTCAAAATTGATACGATCAATTATAAAGAAAATTGGGATTTTCCAAGTAGCTTTGAGTCAGAAAGGCTAATCATTAGAATGCCTATTATGGAAGATGTAGATACTGTTTGGGAAGCAATCGTACATTCTGCCAAAACATTAAAGCCTTTTATGAATTGGGCACAGACATTGCCTGAAAAAGAAAAAACGAGAGAAAACATTCGTCAGGCAATTGGTGATTTTGTCACAAGAAAAGATTTAAGATTACATGTATTTCTGAAGGATAGTGGAGAATTTGTCGGTTCTACAGGATTACATAATATCGATTGGACAATTCCGAAATTTGAAATTGGTTATTGGTTAGACGCACGATTTGAAGGAAAAGGCTATATGACGGAAGCTGTTCAAAGAATTTCTCAATTTGCCTTTGAAGAATTAAGAGCTAAACGTCTGGAAATTCGCTGTGATAGTGATAATATTAGAAGTCGGGCTGTAGCAAGTCGTGCACAATTTGAATTAGAAGGTATATTAAAACAAGATAGTAGATCAGCTGATGGAAAAACGCTTCGTGATACTTGTATTTATGCTAAGATTCAATAATACTCATTGAAATGGAAAGTTATTAATGTAATACTTGTTTTCGGCGAGAACGCATCTCATTAATTTATGAATAAAATACAACTGTTTTGTGCTTATTGTTACGTTTTGTAGTTTCATGTAGTAAACTAGAGAGATAGGAAATCGAAAGAGAGGGAATTGAGATGCCGACACCGAGTATGGAAGATCACATCGAACAAATCTATTTACTAATTGACCAGAAAGGTTATGCACGTGTATCGGACATCGCAGAAGCATTGTCAGTTCTTCCTTCCTCTGTTACCAAAATGGTTCAGAAACTTGATAAAGATGGTTATTTAATATACGAACGCTATAGAGGCTTAACTTTAACAGCAAAAGGCTTAAAGTTAGGAAAACGATTAGTAGAGAGACATAGCTTATTGGAGCAGTTTTTAAGACTTATTGGTGTGGATGAAGAACGAATATACAATGATGTAGAAGGAATCGAGCATCATTTGAGCTGGAATTCCATTGAATGCATTGCTGATCTCATACAAGTTTTAGAAGAGAACCCCGATTTTATTCACAAATTGGAAGAGCTAAAAGCTCATACAGGTGAATAATACATGTCATATGAAAGGAGCAAGAAATATGGCAGAATTACAATCAGGTGAGGTAGTAAAATTAGTAGTAAAAGAACAACAAGAATCTAAGTATATATTAACAAACGATGAATTAGATATTCCGTTAAATGCTTCTGAAGTAATCGAACCGTTAAAAGTTAATGACAAAATAGAAGTGTTTTTGTATGCAGATCGTAGAGGAAATCTATCTGCAACAACAGCGATACCGCATATTCGTAAAGACGAATATGGATGGGCACGTGTACTACATGTAAAAGATCGTGAAGGTGCTTATGTGGATATCGGTACTTCAAGAGAAGTACTTGTTCCTGCTGAAGATTTACCAAAATTAAAACCGCTTTGGCCAGAACCTGGACAACATCTTTATATCACATTGCGTACAGACCGTGAAGGTGGCCTATTTGGTCGTCTTATTACGGAAGAAAAAGTATTAGAAATGTATGAAGATGCAGAACCAGAACTATTTAATAAGAATATTTTAGCTCGCCCTTATCGTGTATTGCCAGTTGGAACATTTTTACTCGGTGTAGATAAACCGTATCGTATTTTCGTTCATGAATCTGAACGTGGAGCAGAACCTCGTCTAGGCTCAGATGTTAATGTACGTGTTATTGAAGTAAAAGAAGATGGTACCATTAATGCTTCTATGCTTCCACGTAAATATGAACGATTATCAGATGATGCTGAGCAAATCTTTAAGTATCTTCAAGAAGTTGGCGGTAAAATGCCATTTGGTGATAAATCTTCGCCTGATGAAATTAAAGAAATGTTCCATATGAGTAAAGGTGCATTTAAACGTGCATTGGGTACTTTGATGAAAGCCGATCGTATCGAACAAGAAGACGGCTGGACTCTAATTAAATAAGTGAACTAAAGAGCAAAAGGAGAAAGTTTTAGCCGCTTTCAGAAACTTTTTGCTCTTTTTGACGTATTATTATTGAGGGTCTAATACGTATATTCAAAATTAATAGCAAGTAGGCAGCATAAACTGTACACGAATAAGTAACAAAAGGTTTAAGGGGGAAATTAATTAATGAAAAAACAAATATTTGCTGTGGTAGCAGCTATGTGTTTAACAACTGCTGTAGTTGCGCCAACAACGAGCTATGCAAGTACTAATTCATCGCAATCGTCAGATGAAGTAGTTAATGAAAAATTAGGTGTTCCAATCGTAGTCTACGGTGGAAGTCTATCAGAAAGCGAAAAAGCAAGCGTAAAAAATAGTTTAGGCGTTGCAAATAATTCTGATATTCAAGAAATTACAATTACAGGTGCAGACATTGCCAAATATATTGAAAATGGAAATTCTAGTGCACGTCTTTATTCATCAGCTAAAATTACACCAAAAGATGCTGGTTCGGGTTTAGTCATTAATATCGTGACACCTGAGAACATTACTGAAGTAACAGCTGATATGTACTCTAACGCGATGTTAACAGCGGGGATTGAGGATGCAACTGTTGAAGTTGCAGCTCCTAAAAAAGTAACGGGTCATTCAGCGTTAGCTGGTATCTACAAGGCATATGAAGTAACAACAGGAAAAAAATTAGACAAAGATCGTACAGATGTAGCAAACCAAGAATTATCAGTTGCCACTGACATTGCCCAAAATTCTGGGGTCGATAACGAAAAAGTTAGTCAACTATTAACAGATATTAAAAAGCAAATCGCAGAACAAAACCCTGCTACAAAAGCAGACGTTGAAAAAATCGTCGATGAACAACTACAAAAGTTAGAAATCAATTTAAGTGATAAAGACCGTCAACTGTTAATTGATCTTATGAATAAAATTAGTAAACTTGATATTGACTTTAGTAAATGGTCTACACAATTGGATGATTTAAGTGGGCATATCAAAGACCAATTAGGCAAGATCAATGAAGATATAAAAAGTGATTCAGGCTTCTGGGCGAGTGTGAAAAACTTCTTCCAAAAAATAATTGATGGTATTAGTAGCATTTTTGGCTAATACTTGTTATGTATTAATAAATCCTTACGTAGCTTATGCTATGTAAGGATTTTAAATATAAAAGAGGAAATGCTCGTTTCTCTTTTATACAACGCATCTGTAGTTCTGAACCGAATGACAGTTAAATTGTAATTGAAATCTCGACGTAAAATACTTGAAGCAAAATTACGTCTACTATCATTACAAGAATAAAATGTGCTAAACTATATTTTAAAATATGGGGGTGTTATTAAATGGAATTTCAATTAAGTAATAGAAGTCATGAAGAATATGCTTTCGAAAATAAAAAAGATGGGCAAGTAGTAGCAGAAATTATTTGGACACAGTTAGGGGATGTCATGGTAGTAGACCATACTTATGTTGATGGTTCATTACGTGGTCAAGGCATTGCTAAACAATTACTAGACCGAGCTGCAGATTATGCTCGTGAAAATGAGTATAAAATTGATGCGGTTTGTTCATATGTTGTAAAAGCTTTTGAAACATCACACGAATATGATGATGTAAAAGCTTAGGTTTAAAGCAGTGGTGGCTAGTCGCTGTGTCGGGATAGAATAAAAGAATCTAAAATGGCTGTCTTTTAAGTATAGAAAATTACTTATAAGATGGCTTTTTTTGGGGAATGAAAAATTTCGAAACTTTTCAGAGTGAGTCACGTATAGTAATCTATAACAATAAAATTGAGGTGATTGAGTGAAAAGAACAATTGAAATTGTATTTGGAGTTATTGGCTCATTTTTCAATATAATTGCAATTGGATTTATGGGCCTTATGCTGGTTTTTATAAATGAATTCCAAAATAATACCCAAGCGCAAGATGAATTCATTGCAGAATTCCAAAAGCAATTATCAGAAGATCCACAATTTCAAGATGTAGACATGCAAAGTTTTTCTGATAGCATGTTGTCAATTATAAACTTTTTTGGACCTACTGCATGGTTTATTATCATATTCTTTATCATAAGCTTTATAGTGGGCATTATTGCTATGGTACAAGTCGCGAGGGTAAAAGATAAAACGGCAAATTTGGCAGGAGCTATGTTTATTATTGCTGCTGTTTTTGCTGGTATTCTTTCACCTACCTCTCTCATCTATTACATTGCTGCAATTATTTGTTTCGTACGTAAGCCGAAGGTAGAAGTATCTGACTCAACTTATAGTGACCAATCTGTAATATAATACGAAAGGAGTTCTCGCTTAATCCGTTGTAAGGAGAGCTCCTTTTGTCTTTTATTCAGCAAAGGTAATAACTTCGAAAGAATTTATCCGGCATTAACGGGCAGTAATACCCCCACCTCAAGATTGAGAGAAAAGCAAAGATGATAGGTGGGGGATAACTGCCCGTAAAAGCCCGATTGGTTCGGTCCAACAGGATGTTGGACACTCAGTTGTTGCCATAGGACGTGGCGAAATTAAACTGAGTTCTTTTTTTTATGGGGGATGAAGAAAACCCCACTGATGGAAGTTTCACTTTATTTGAATAACTGGCCTTCAACAATACCTATAATAGTCTGTCGAATATCTGCAGGGAATTCATCTAAATGGAGAGTATGATCATAAATACGCTTATGCGTGATCATGGCGAGCAATGCGCCGATAATACCTACTTGAAAGAGTATTAAATCGAGTTTAGGTAAACTTTCTTCATCCATTCGTTTTATAAGTTCCTGGTCTGCAAAGGACATTCTATGAATGTTGGCAATATATTGTTCTGAAAGTTCTGGGTGTATAGCGGATTCATTGAATAGTATTGTATATTGTGGACGATTGTAAAAAACGTTGTCTAAAAGCTCTTCAGTCCATACATGTAAAAGTTCATGATCAGATAATTCATGGTAATGGTTTTCTTCTTGAAAATCTAACCACTTGGGTTCGACAGTTGCTAATAATAGCTCCATCTTTCCTTTAAAGTATTTATACAAAGCTGCTTCAGATACACCGACCTCTTTTGCGATGATTGAGGTAGAAGTAGCATCGTAGCCCTTTTTATAAAAAAGATTGCGGGCAGTTTGGACAATCTTCTCTCTTGTTAAAGTTCCTTTTGTTTGTTTATTTGAATGATGGGCCTCATTCATTGAGCATAACCACACTTCCGTTAAATACATACATCGTTTCTTTTAATGATAGCAGATAAATAGCATTGGCAATAGTCACAGAACTACTTAGCATATATTTAGTGTCGTAAGCAGTTTTTAAGTTAAATGATTGATGTGACGTATTTTATTCGAAAAGAAATAGTATTTGTGGAATAATGGTGCTAGAGGAGTGATGCAAAGTGGCATGGAAAGAACAACGCTTTGAAGAACTATCGACTGAAGAATTATATAAAATTATTCAATTAAGAATTAATATCTTTGTTGTTGAACAAGAAGCTTATTATGAAGATCTAGATAATCATGACCAAAATAGTATTCATATTACATATGAAGAAGATGGTAAACTCATTGCATATGCAAGAGCCGTTCCTCCAAATGAAAAATATGAAAACATGGCATCATTTGGTCGTGTAATTGTTCTACCAGAAGCTCGTGGTACAGGTCTAGCACAAGAACTGTTAAAAAGAGTCATTGCGGTAACTGATAGAGAATGGCCAGAATATGATTTGTTTATACAAGCACAGGCGTATCTTCAAAACTTTTATGGTAAATTTGGCTTTGAAGCAATTTCTGAACCATATGAGTTTGAATGCTTACCACATATTGATATGGTGTGTAAATGTGACAAATAATTATAATATCGCATGAAAATGTGTATTTTCTAAAAAATGGGGTATAGTTATTTTAGAACGGTAAAATGGGAGGGAATGATGAAGATGGCAAAAGGCAAATCTTTATTAATAGCAGGACTTGCAGCAGGTGCATATGCTTATTTTCGTAAAAAGGAAAATCGTGATAAGGCAGTAGAAGCATTTAGTTGCACAAAGAACAAACTAAATGAGTTTATAGACAAACTCTCTGATTCATCTGTTGAAGTAGCAGGAGATGCGATTAATACAACAACAGCGGATGGCTATGCAAACGCACATCATACTTATAACGATGATGATACCAAAATGATTTATGAAGGTTCTGCAACTGCAATTCATTATGAAAACGAAGAACAACATGAACATTTGAATGGTGTAAAACCTCCAAATGATCAAAACTAAGAACATTAAATTCAAAAAAAGACTCAGCATAATTGCTGAGTCTTTTTATATTATATCGTTCTTTAACGATTAAAAGTCACTCTTAGTTTTCTTCAGGAAGCATTGTTCCGTATTTTGCTAAGTTTGTGTGGAATGATAATGCTTTTTCTAAAACGTGAGGAGTCTGTCCACCACGTTCTTTTGCTTCTTCGAAATATGCACGTAGAGCAGGTTTAAATGCAGGGTGTACGCAGTTTTCAATGATAAGTTCCGCACGTTCACGAGGAGCTAAACCACGTAAGTCTGCAAGACCTTGTTCTGTAACAACGACGTCAACATCATGTTCTGAGTGATCAACGTGTGATACAAATGGAACTACTGATGAAATTTTACCATCTTTAGCATCTGATTTTGTAATGAAAATGGAAATACGAGCAGCACGAGCGAAGTCGCCTGAACCACCAATACCGTTCATCATTTTTGTACCTAATACGTGAGTAGAGTTTACGTTTCCGTAAATATCGAACTCAAGAGCTGTATTCATCGCGATTAAGCCCATACGACGAACTAATTCTGGGTGGTTCGAAATTTCTTGAGGACGTAATACAAGTTTTTCTTTGTATTTGTCTAAGTTACCGTATACAGATTCCATTTTTTCAGCTGTTAATGAAGTTGCGCAACCTGAAGCAAACTTAACTTTGCCAGCATCGATTAAGTCGAATACTGCATCTTGAAGTACTTCAGAATATACTTCTAAATCTTTGAATTCAGAGTTTGCCATACCACCAAGTACAGCATTGGCAACAGAACCAACACCTGATTGAAGTGGAGCTAATGTTTCAGTTAATCGGCCTTCTTTAATCTCATTACGGAAGAAATCAAGAATGTGGTCTGCGATTTGTTGAGTTCCTGGGTCAATTGGTGTGATTGTAGTTGGTGAATCTGGTTGATCTGTAATTACAACTGCAGCCACTTTATCTAAATCTAAAGGAATACCGATTGTACCGATACGATCTGAAGCATGGATTAATGGAATTGGACCACGTTCACCTTGTGCTTCTGGTACATAAATATCATGAATACCTTCTAGTTGTGGATAAGAAGCTAAGTTTAATTCGATAATAACTTTATCAGCATTTTGAATGTAAATAGGTGAGTTACCAACAGAAGTTGTTGGGATTAACATACCGTCTTCTGTTACAGCTACTGCTTCAACAACAGCAACGTCAATTTTATTAATTGCATTTTGACGTAAATATTCAGCAGTTACTGATAAATGTTGGTCAACAAATAGCATATCAGCTTTGTTAATATGACCACGCATTGTACGATCTAGTTGGAATGGTAAACGTTTGTTAACGATACCGGCATCAGACATTAAAGCATCAATGTCTGAACCTAAAGAAGCACCTGTGAATACATTTACTTTAAAGTCTTCTGATTTTGCACGTTCTACTAGTGCCATAGGAATAGCTTTCGCATCACCAGCGCGAGTGAATCCACTTAGTCCAAGTGTCATTCCATCTTTAATGATTAGGGCAGCTTCATCAGCTGACATTACTTTTTTTGCAAGTTCGGAATTACGAAGTCTTTCTTCCATTTTTACTGTCACGGAAATCTCTCCTTCTATTTAACGGAAAATTTTATATCAATTCTGTAAAAAGATTCTACTTGGAGTATAAGTTATTAGAATAATTATATTACCATTTTTAATATTATCACCGAAATGTCACATTTTGTTTATAAGAGCATGAAAGGGTTTAAAAAACGAATCAGGCAGAAATTTGTCGAGTAAAAGAGAAAAGGAGTTGTACCAAGATAGTTTTGGTCAACTCCTTTATAATATCCGCGGAAATTATTCCTAGAATCCTAAAGAGCGGCGGAAATAACTTGCATAGCGTTGGCTAACAGGAATTCGTGTACCGTCCTTCATAATTAGTAGGAATGTAGAATGTGAATCTGGTTGAATTTCTTCGATAAAGTCAATGTTCACGATATATGAACGGTGGCATCGGATAAAAGTATCAGGAGATAAGAATAACTCAAGATCACTTAAATTTAAACGATGGTAACCTTCTTTTTGCATAGTTTTGACGAATGTTTTACGAAGTTGAGTCTCTAAATAGATGACTTCATTATGTTTTACTGGGTACCAACAGTCGTCAATTTTAATCGTGATGTAATTTGTTAAGAAAGGAGAAGGTTTTTGTGGGAATATTGCTGTGATTGCACCTTTTGTTTCCCCTTCTTCCATTAATGGAATACTCATTCCATAATAAGGAATACCGAATACTTCAGGCTCAATGAAAGAATTTATTTTTTGACCATAGTCAATTGCTTTTTGAGTTGCAGAACCTTCTGGTATTTCGTCACCGGGTTTTATCTTCAAGTCAATTTTCTTACTTGGTTGATAATATAAATATTTTTTTGTATCTGAAATAACGATTGAAGTGTTATCAGGGAAGAATTCCTTTATAACTTGTATCAATTCCTCGATAGATCGTGGATCCATTAATTCCTACCTCGTTTCTTTCCATTCTTAAAAGTTCTTTCACAACATATTACTATAGATTAATTATTAAATTAAGTATAGCTAATAATTGTATAGGTTCATACATAAAATGTGACATGAATTTGTCCATATTAATACTATAGTTTGATACATTCCAAAAATAAAGATAAATATTTCATAAAAAACACATTTTTATTTTTTCATTTATTTGACAAAAATAATACTTTTTTTGCATAAAATCCATTTTCCAATTGTATATTTATTGAGAATAAGGTCCCATTACGAAAATACGTAAAATTTCTTTATAGTTGGGTAATAAAACTATTTTCATATTACCATTTTCGTTATATAGTAAGAATAATGTAATAAAAAAGTATGTGACTTTATAGAAAGATGGGGAGTTTATGCTACAACAACAATATTCCATTTCAGAGGCTATTTCTAAAAGGTATTTCCAAGAAATTGAGACGATGAATCACTACGAGGGCATAGAGAGATTCTTCGATATTGAGGCTCAATTATTGCGAGAAGTATATCAATTGGAAGCAAAAGCTGCGAAAGATTCGTTGCGTGAATTACTTGATATATTATCAGTACGTTCGGGAAAACAGTTTTTTAGAGCAATCAGACATTATTTTGTTATCTTATCATCAGTTGTCACAAGAAAATTGATTGAGAATCAAGCGCCATCTAAGAAAGTTTTTGCTTTTAATGTTGCATGCGTAGAGATGATTGACGATCGCTTAAATGATGCAGAATATTTGCAATTTGCAGATGAGCTAATTGAATTTTACATTTATGTCATCTCAGAAAGAAAACAACCTTCATATAAGCACCAAACAGTCAATAAAGTTATTATGTACATCGATGATGAGGTTGAAACAGATCTATCAGTAGAAGATATTGCACTGTACTTTTCTATTAGTACAAGTCACTTATCTCGTATTTTTAAAGAACATGTAGGTATTACTCTAGTAGAGTACTTAAATGTTCGTAGAGTAGAAGAATCTCAATATTATTTACGACATACAAATAAAAGTATTTCTGATATTTCGGAACAGTTCCATTTTTGTAACCAAAGCTACTATACTCGCATCTTTAAAAAATACGTTGGCATCACACCAAAGCACTTTAGAGATCGTCCAGATTACGAATATTTTCGCTTCCAATTACCTGAAAGACTTTTATAATGAAAATAATTACATATAATTTATGCTTTGCATGACTTTGATTTGATTAGTATCCTTTAAATAATGTATACTTCAATATAGCTTGAGAAATTGTAGGTGAAAATATTGAAGAAGAAACTTGGGTTAATCTCGATGCTTGGTTTAGTGCCATTTGTGCTAGCTGGCTGTGATTCAGTTAAGAACCAAGAAGGCTTTTTTTATAGTACTTTTGTAAAACCAATGGAGTTCCTGTTAGATTTCATCGGTAATACTGTATTTGCCGGTAATTACGGTGCAGCTATTATCACAATAACTGTTCTTGTTCGTTTAATATTGATGCCATTCATGCTTAAAAACTATAAGAATCAGCAAGGCATGAAAGAAAAAATGGATAAATTGAAGCCAGAAATGGACGAAATCCAAAAGAAATTAAAAGCAGCAAAAACAAAAGAAGAACAAATGGCATTGCAACAAGAAATGATGGGCTTGTATAAAAAGCATAATGTCAACCCTATGAATATGGGATGTCTTCCTGTTCTTATTCAAATGCCGATTATTATGGGCTTGTATTATTCAATTTTGTATTCTAGTGAAGTTCAAGCGCATCACTTCTTATGGTTTAAACTAGGTCAACCAGATGTTGTTATGACGATAATTGCTGGTATAGTTTACTTTGTCCAAGCACAAGTATCATTATGGACGGTACCAGAGCAACAAAAAGGTCAAATGAAGATGATGATGTACATTTCACCAATTATGATTATGTTCATCTCGTTCTCTAGTATGGCGGCATTACCACTATACTGGTCAGTCAGTGGTGCCCTTTTAATTTTCCAAACATACCTAGGCCGTAAATTCTATTCAAAACACCCTGAAAAAGCAGTAAAAGAAGCTGCAAATGCACCAGAAGAGAATAGAAAACTAACGCCAGCAGAAAAACAAGCTGCAAAATCAGCGAAGAATAAACCAAAAAAATAGGTTTAAACTAAATCGGGGCGAACTTTGTCTCGATTTTTTATTTTAAAGTTTACAAGCCTTTAATAAGGAAAAAAAGCCTACCTGACGTGTGGAGCTGGATAAGGAGGATTATTACATGAACCTAAAAGTAATATCAGGTGTACTCGTAACTATTACGAGTATTCTTGCCGTCTTTTTTGTCATTAAACAAAACTTTAACCTAGCTGTTCTGTTCATATCACTAATGTTTACCATTACAAATACATTCCGTGCAAAAGATATGGCAAGACAAGGTTATGAGAAAGAAGCAAAATGGATGAAAGCTATGGCAACTTTCTTCGGAATTGCAACTCTAGTTGTATTAGTTACGATTATTTTTTAGTATAAAACGGTATCAATGCATCTTGATGTATGATATCGTTTTTTTGTATAGTTAAGTGACCGTAGTATTGGTTATTTGATTTTTGTATTTTATTGCTATAGAAATAATGTTTATGTTAAAAGTTTGATAGAGGTGTATGAAAGTGAGTAAAAAAAAATATTATAGATTTCCAATTGCTCTAGCATCGATTGTTGCTATTTCTGGTAGTCTATTAGCAGGTTGTGGTGGTCAAAAAACGGAAGACCATCCTACTAAAAACGAACAAAAAGCAGTGACACATGATACGACTGCTGCTACAACTACTAAAAAGGCGCAAAAGGTGGATGCGGGTGGTTATATAGAGGGGCAAAAGTTGCCTAAGAAAGCGACGTATATTCAAGGTGTTTTGGTGGCTAGTAAACAATATCCATTACCAGCTGATTTTGCACCAGGAGAAAATGTTGAAGCCCGTCATGCTTTTGAAGAGTTAAATGCAGCAGCTTTATTAGATGGCTTTAAATTTAATGCCTTTAGTACATATCGCTCTTATGATAGACAAGTAGAGTTGTATAATGCATATGTGAAACGGGATGGTAAAAAGGCTGCCGATACTTACAGTGCACGTCCAGGGTATTCTGAACATCAAACAGGCTTAGCTTTTGATATTGGAGAAGTTGGAAGCGAAGAAGATTTTGCTGACAATAAATTTGGAGATACTGAAGCGGGCAAATGGATTGCAAAAAATGCTCATAATTATGGTTTTATCATGCGTTACCCAGAGGGGAAAGAAGATAATACAGGTTATATGCACGAATCTTGGCATTTCCGTTATGTTGGCAAAAAAATTGCTACAGAGATTTATGAAAAAAATGAAACATTAGAAGATTATTTAGGCATTAGTAAATAATGATGAGAATGAAAAAGCTTAAAGTACGGAAATCATTACGTACTTTAAGCTTTTTGTTTTATATTCGATCAAACGGGTTCTATACTAATTTTCTAGTATATGTGGAAAACAAAGGGGAACGTGTAGTTGTTCATGCAGATTTTCCTATTCTTTTATAGAATCGGAGAAAGTAAGCGAGAAATTGACTCTTTCATTTTAATAATGCGTGAACGGTTTGCATATAATTCTGGTGTAAGTTCGGTTGATAATAACATATCTTCTTCAAACAGTTCTGCTAGTTGATGTGAAGTATCACGGTGGTATATGAATGCATTTACTTCAAAGTTAAGTTTAAAACTACGGAAATCAATATTTGCTGTACCGACAGTAGATGCTTCATCATCGATGACAATCATCTTTGTATGCAAAAAACCATTTTCGTAAATATAAATTTTGGCTCCTGCCTTAATCAATTGACCAACATTAGAATACGTTGCCCAATAAACAAACATATGATCCGGTTTATTAGGAATCATGATGCGAACATCAATTCCTGATAAGCAAGCAATACGAACGGCATCCATAAAACTATCGTCTGGAATAAAATATGGTGTTTGAATATAGATATATTTTTTTGCCATACCAATTAATTTTAGATAACCATTTTTTATTTGTTCCCATTCAGAATCTGGGCCACTTGATACGATCTGTATACCGACTTCACCCTTACGAGCAATAGTAGGAAAGTAATGATCAGAGTACTGAATATCTTTTGTATTAGAAGCTTGGTTCCAATCCAATAGAAAGCGTGTTTGCATTGGATGAACTGAACTACCTTCAATTCGTAAATGTGTATCTCGCCAATAGCCAAACCTTTTTTTTAAGCCTAGATACTCATCACCTACATTAAATCCACCGATATAACCGATACGTCCATCAATAATGACAAGTTTACGGTGATTACGATAGTTCATACGAGGGTTAATAAGAGGAAGTATAGAAGGAAAGAAGACCTCTACTTCTCCACCGGCTTCTATTAGTTCTTTGAATTGTTTTTTATGTACACCCCTTGAACCCATTTCATCATATAAAAGCCGAACTTTGACACCTTGTTTCGCTTTTTTAATCAATGATTGTAAAATGCGTGTACCTAAATGATCCAGCTTAAAGATGTAATACTGAATATGAATATGGTGTTTTGCAGCATCAATATCTTTTATTAGTTTTTTGAATTTATCTCTACCATCATTATAAATCATGATTTCATTATCTTGTGTAAGTACTGCGTGATTTGTTGTTAAATTCATGTAGATCAAATCTTCATAGTGTGCTGCATCATCTAATCGATAGTCAAAAGTACCTTCACGGATGGCATCCATTTGATAATCAATTAGTTTATCAATCCCTATTTTCTTTCGGCCTTCCCATCGGAAGAGATGTTTTTTACGAAGCTGGCGTCCAAACAGTAAGTACAAAATAAATCCTATAACAGGTAAAAAGAATAGTACAAGAATCCAAGCCCATGTGGAGCTAGGGTCTTTTCTTTCTAAGAAAATAATAATGGGAGCAAGGAAAATATTTAAAATCAAACTTGCGGAAATACTTATAGATAATAAAGCGGCCGTATCCATTTATTCACCTTCTTCCATAATCTTCTCTTAAGTATAACGTATATAACAGTTATTAAGAAAGAATTACAAGCATCATTATATATTATTGGAAATTTAATTTTTTTATTGTAATTAAAAACCTACTTGACCGATAGGATTTATTAGTATAATCTAATGATTGTATTTTATATAGAAAATTCAATTTAGGAGGAATTATTTTGGATACATTTTTGATTGTTCTCAATGCAGTAGTTTTTGTAATGCTCATTGGTTTACTCATAATGATGCATAAAAAACATGTTTCATTCTCTAAACGAGTATTCACAGGTTTAGGGCTGGGTATTGTTTTTGGCTTAATATTACATTTCACATACGGACCTACTTCAGAAATTGTGATGAAATCTGTAGATTGGTTTAGCATCGCAGGCTCCGGATATGTAAAACTTCTACAGATGGTAGCAATGCCATTAGTCTTTATTTCAATTATCTCAGCTTTTACAAAAGTAGTGGTCGGAAAAAGCTTCGGTAAAATGGCAACACTAATTTTGTTCATGCTAGTAGGGACTACTGCAATTGCTGCATCAGTTGGAATTGCTTCAGCATTAGGATTCCATTTAGATGCAACTCAACTTGTGCAAGGTGATGCAGAACATGCACGTGCAGCTGAAATCGTCCAAAAAACAAAAGACATGGGCGATAAAACAATGCCTCAACAAATATTAGACTTATTGCCAGCAAATCCATTTTTAGATTTAACTGGTGCTCGATCATCATCAACAATTGCTGTTGTTATTTTCGCGGCATTTTTAGGTTTCGCATACTTAGGGGTAAGACGAAAAGATGAAAAAACTGCAGACTTGATTAAAACTGGTATTGATGCAATTTATGCACTTGTGATGCAAGTTGTTAAAATTGTCTTACGATTGACTCCATTCGGTATTTTAGCAATCATGACATCAACGATTGCTACATCAGATTTCGGTGCGATTTACAATTTAGGTAAATTTGTTATAGCTTCATATGTGGCACTAGCAGTAATGTTTGTAGTTCATATGATTATCATTGCTTTAACAGGTATGAGCCCAATCACTTATATTAAGAAAGTAGCTCCGACATTATTATTTGCATTTACTTCTCGTTCAAGTGCAGGTACATTACCACTTAATATTCAAACTCAAACAAAACGTTTGGGAGTTTCTGAAGGTATCGCAAACTTTGCAGGATCCTTTGGTGTTTCAATTGGTCAAAATGGTTGTGCAGGGGTGTATCCCGCAATGCTAGCTATTATGATTGCTCCAAGTGCTGGCATTAATCCATTAGATCCAGGATTTATCGCAACGCTAATCCTTGTGGTAGCAATCAGTTCATTTGGCGTTGCAGGTGTTGGTGGCGGTGCAACTTTCGCAGCCATTATTGTACTTTCCTCTATGAACCTACCAGTAGCTTTAGCGGGTGTATTAATCTCTGTTGAACCACTGATTGATATGGGGCGTACAGCACTAAATGTTAATGATGCTATGGTTGCAGGTGTTACAACTGCTCGTATTACAGGAGAATTAGACAAAGATGTTTATAACTCTAAAGAAGCACAAGATTTAGCTGAAATTTAGTCAGATATGAAAGCCCCCGTTCCTATTGGCGAAAAGGAGCGGGGGCTTTTTGCTGAAAATAAGACTATTATATTTGATCTGCTTTTTGGCAAAGAATGTCGTATGTTTGATTGATAAATTTTTTGTATGGGGTATCGATAAATGGTGCAATAAAATCAACACCTTTTTTCGCCTCTTCCAGTGCTTTGGATAATTGCCCTTTTTGTTCGTAACAAAGTGCTTTATAAGAATAGACTTCTGCAAGCATTGATAAATCATAAGGATGATGCAAATAGGACGGCATTTCTTTGAGTTTTTCTAATTCTTGTAGAGCCTCATCAATATGAGATAAATAGTATAAATTCTTTCCTTTTTCAACAAGGTAGAAAAAGGTGTTCGCAAAATCTTCAACTTTGATTTTGGAATAATGTTCAAGTAATTCAGATGCTTGTTCGTAATCGTGTCCAAAAGAATTATAGTAATGTATTTGTATAAGGAACATGTAAGCATAGGATAGTTCGTCCTCAGCAAACGTAGCATACTGTTCTAATTTATTGAAATAATGTGTTCGAGATTTATCATCGCCGTCCATGATTGCTTGATAACAGGCAACACGGTAAATGTCATCTATTTTATAAAATAATCGATTTTTCTTCGATAATTGCAATCCTTTTTGTAAATAATCCAATCCCTTTTCCCGTTCATTTATTCCTAAATAAGTTACAGCAATATAGTAGAGAAGATCCAGTACTGTAATCGTATCAATCATATAGTGATTGTTTTTGGCTTCAGCCTCAGTAGCTAATCCAACTTTTAATGCCTGCTCATAATTATGCTCGTAAAAATAGATGGAAAAATGAAGAATCTTCATTTTCATCCATTCATTCATCATGTTCATCTCTTTGAACATAGCTAAACCTCGCTCTAAGCTTTGTTCCCAATTGTCCATTTTCAAATCAGATTGAACATTTGCATAGTAAGATAATAGCTTTCCAGACTCATAACATACAGGAAGCTCCTCTATAAATGGTTTTATCAAATTGGCAATTTCAAGACGTGGACCATCTTCAAAATGTGTATTTGCATTATAAATCTCTTCAACTTTCTCTAATAGGTCGCGTAATTCCACTATACTTACTTCTTCTAATAAAGAACTGACATCAACCTGTAATTGCTCAGCTATATATTGTAAGGTTTCCATAGAAGGATTTGCTTTATCATTTTCAATTAGACTTAACATACCTTTTGTAATGTGTTCGCCAGCAAGAGCAGCCAAGGTTAATTTTCGTTGTTTGCGTAATGTTCGAATTCTGTTGCCAAGAGTATCCATGGATGCACCTCGTTTCTTTCTTTTGTTTAATTATATTAAACTTTTGCTTGCGAAGGAAGTGGTATGCGTGTTATTATTTGTTTAATTAAATTAAACTTTTTAATTCGATTAAACAAAAGGGGAGCAGGGAGAAATGGAAGAGGCATTAAGGTTGAAAAAAGCGACATATCACTTATGGACATTTACAATTAGCAAGATTATTTCACTATTAGGTACCAATGTGTTAACGTTTGGCATTAGTCTTTACATTTTGAAAATGACGGGTTCTGCTACAAGTTTTGCGATTAATTTGATTTGTTCGATTTTGCCACGAGTCATTTTATCATCAATAGCAGGCTCATTAGCTGATCGATATTCGAAAAAGGTGATTATCTTAACGTCACAAGCCGTTACGGTATTGTTAATGGGCGGGTTATTAATATACGGTTATACATCTGGAATCACCGTTACATCTATTTACGTGGTAACCGCACTTTATGCAATAACTTCTACGTTTAATAGTGTAACTTTTTCATCATCCATTGCTTGTTTAGTAAATGAGGAACGAATTCAAAAAGCAATGTCATTTAACCAAATGTCCATGTCAATCGCACAGATAGGGGGCCCGGCAATTGGTGGTATGATGTATGGTTTTGTATCTATTGAAGTATTTTTAATGGTGCATATGGTAGCTTATTTGCTTGCATTCTTATTAGAAGCAACAATGGACTTCAAGCTATATAGTAAAAAAGGGGATGAAATGGAAGCGGAAACTGGAATGTTCCAAAGTTTAAAAGAGGGCTTCCAATATGCAAAAGCAAAGAAATCAGTTTCCACAATATTGTTGGTTGCTTTATGGATTAATTTCTTTTTCTCAGCACTAAGTGTTGGAGGAACATTTATCCTAGTTGAAGTGTTGAAGATAAAATCCCAGCATATAGGTGTCATTGAATCAGCTGGAGCGGTAGGAATGTTGATTGCTTCAATTTTTCTTTCTACAAGAAAGCAGACAAAGTACCCTTTATTACAATCTAAACGATTTATATTACTGATGGCATTTACATTAGGTTTAATGGCAATTCCTTTATGGATAGCATTTACGTATAGTGTAAACGTAACTTTTTATATTATGATTTTCTTTAGTTTTTCGGTGTTTGGAGTCTTTGTGAATACTCCAATCGGTGTCATGATGCAAACTGAAGTGGAAGAGTCCTATCGAGGTCGAGTGTTTGGAATTTTGGAGGCTATGGCAATGGGGATGATGCCTTTAGGAACAATGATCTTTGGCATATTATTTGATTATGTCGAACCACAATGGATTTTATTGGGATCTTGTATCGCATTATTAGCAATTACATCATATATGATGCGTTCATCGGTTGTAAAACAGATTTATCCTGAATTGACAGACGCTAAAACTGACTTAAAAGAAAAAGTTCAGCACACATAAAGAATGCTGAACTGTCATTAGAACATTACGCTTCGTTTTGCTGGCGTAATGTTTTTTTACTTGATTTGAATAGTAAAAGAATGAGGATACTTAATAATGCTAATGTACCTGAAATTTCATATACGACATTTGCTTGTTTTGTTAAGATCCATGTAAAGAATAATGGTCCAATGATGCGTCCCATGTTATCCATAGAATAGGCAAGACCAGCTGCAGTTCCGTATTTTCCACCAGCTTCTTTAGAAGAAAGGGAAGTATTTAATGTACGTGCTAATGCATTTCCTGCGGTGAATACGCAAAGTGCAAGACCAGCAAATGCTAAACTTTTTGTAAATGGGAACATGAATAAGCCGAGTGCAGTAACGACTTGCGCACCAATAAGCCATTTAACCTCTGTACCATCCTTAATATGGCGTACAAGACCACCTTGAATCATGAAATCTACAAATCCACTAAATAGGAATAGAGAACCTAATTGTGTAGCTGTGATATTAATTTTATCCATTTGGAATAATTGCAGTGTGGATTCTACACCAGCAAGTAAAAACGTCACCAAAAAGGAGAATAAGAATAAATAACGTACACGATATTTAAATAGTGTAGAAGCACCTTTTGGGACAATAGATCGTTTTTCTGTATCTGCATGACGTTCTGGTTCCTTTAAAACGATAATTGCATAGATGAATAGTAGGAAGATTAAAATACTTGAAACTGTAAATGGTGTACTTAAACTTATTTTTCCTAGTAAACCTCCTAATGCAGGTCCAAAGATAAAACCAAGACCGATTGACATCCCCATAAAGCCCATATACTTATTGCGATTTTCCTCTGTAGACATATCAGCGATAAATCCAGTAACTGCAGTATATAAAGCACCTGAGAATAACCCACCGATAATTCGGGAAATATAAAGCATTGTTAATGATTTCATAAATAAAGAAATCATTAAGAAGCTAACACAGAATCCGAGTAGCCCTATTAAAATTAGTTTTTTTCGTCCTATTTTGTCGCTTAACATTCCCCAGAAAGGAGCAGTAAAGAAACTTGCAAGAGAGTAAATTGTTAACAAGCCACCAACATGCATTTTAGCAAAACCTTGTTGAACAACCACCTCTGGCAAAATGGGGATAATTAAGCCGAATCCTAAGTACACAAAAAATTGAACTGACATCAACAAGATGATGGATTTTTTCATAATAACCCTGCTTTCTGTATACGAATGTAATCAAATACAGTTTACCCTTGAACGAGTGAAGAAACACAAATTAAAAAGAAGGGGGCAAACTTAAAATATGTTTTATACAAATAGTATAGAACGAAAGATAGTTTAATACTAAAGTTTTATATTTGGCAAATAGAAAGTGTCAAAAATGAATCGTTGTAGCGAAAAATATTTATCTAAATAGCCTATTTCAAGTTATTCTTATTTCAATTGGGTCTCGGCAATGATAAAGTTTCGCTATTTAGTCGTTATTATTCACTCAATAATGAGGCTTTTATTCGTTGAATTTGTATAGTGCTATAATAAAGGTGATTAAGATAAAGGAGGAATTCGTAACGATGGAAATTACAGCAATCGCTACTATTAAAACAAACGAAGGTACACAATCCATTCTTGACTTAGATATTCCTTTACTAATTGATTTGGTGCCTGCACGTAAATTTAAAGTAACTCAAGTATTAGAATCACTTGGACATACTAATGTTGAAGTTGAATCTGTAAATATGGAAGAATATAAAGCTAAAAGTACAGTAAATGGTACTAAACAAGATACAACTGTTGAATTTAGTTATGCTTTACGCCACGGAGATCGATTGTTCGAATTAACTGAACTTCATGGTATTCTTAAATAAAAAATTATATAGAAAAATGGGGCATATCCAAAAAGATATGCCCCATTTTTTATCAGCATTAACGGGCAGTAAGACCCCACCTCAAGATTGAGAGACCAAGTGAAGAAGGTAGGTGGGGGATGAAGAAAACCCCCACTGATAGAAGTTTCACTTTATAATCGAACTCGTTGTAATCGTAGTGCATTTAATACAACTGATACAGAGCTAAATGCCATTGCTGCACCTGCTAGCCAAGGCGCCAGTAATCCAGATGCAGCGATTGGAATACCAATAGAGTTATAGGCAAGTGCCCAGAACAGATTTTGTTTAATATTACGAACAGTTAATCGACTCATTTTTACAGCATCAACTACTTTTAAGAGATCGCCTTTCATAACGGTAATATCTGCAGCTTCAATGGCAACATCTGTACCTGTTCCCATTGCAATACCGATTTCAGCTTTCGCAAGTGCTGGTGCATCATTAAGTCCGTCCCCAACCATGGCAACATGGCGATTTTCCTTTTGAAGTTTTTCTACTTCTGCAGCTTTTTCTGTTGGTAATACGCCAGCAATCACATTGCTAATCCCTACTTGTTTTGCAATAGAAGCGGCTGTTTTAACTTGATCACCTGTCAACATAATTGTTTCGATACCCATTTTTTGAAGTTTATGAATGGCATCTTTAGAAGTTTCTTTCACTTCATCTGCCACTGCAATTGTTGCAACATGTTGATGATCAATGGCTGCATACATAACTGTTTTACCTTCATCTTCAAAATTGCTATCGCAATTAATAGTAATATCGTGATTTGTAAATAATTTCCTTGTTCCGATAATAATTTGTTTGTTTTCAACGGTTGCTTCAATTCCTTTTCCTGGAATTGCTTTAAATGTTTGAACAGCAGGTAATACGCCATAATCTTTCCCATAGTTTGTAATGGCAGTTGCGACTGGATGCTCAGAATTCCTTTCTGCTGCAGCGATAAGGGGAATGATGTCTTTTTTCTCGTACTTATTAAGCACTAAAAAATTTGTAACAACAGGTGCACCCTTTGTAATCGTGCCAGTTTTGTCGAATACGATTGTATCAATCGTATTGGTATGTTCCAGTGCTTCGGCTGTTTTGAAGAGAACTCCATTTTCCGCTGCACGACCAGAACCTGCCATTATAGATGTTGGTGTAGCTAATCCAAGTGCACATGGACAAGCAATAACAAGAACAGCAATCATTCTTTCAAGCGAGTGTGTAAAGTTGCCATCTGTAAAAAAGAAATAGCTAACGATGAAAGTGATAACAGCTAAAGTGACAACAATAGGAACGAAGATGGCTGAGATCTGATCAGCTAGTCGTTGAATAGGGGCCTTAGAAGCCTGTGCTTCTTCAACAACACGGATAATATTTGAAAGAACGGTATCTTTCCCAACTTTTTTTGCTTGTACTCGTAATGTCCCGTTTTCATTTAACGTTGCTGCATAGATAGTGTCACCAGTAGATTTATCTACGGGTAAGCTTTCGCCTGTTAACATGGACTCATTAACAGCGGAATTTCCAGAAATAACTACTGCATCTACTGGAATAGACGCACCAGGTTTAATAATTAAAATATCTTCTAATTGTACTTCACGAATTGGTACTTCCAATGGTGTACCGTTTCGTTCGACAAATGCAGTTTTAGGTTGTATTTTGATTAGTTTTTTAATGGCATCGGATGAATGGCCCTTCGCACGTGCTTCAAATAACTTACCAAGTAAGATTAAGGTGATTAATATTGCGCTCGTTTCGAAATATAAATCGAGATGAAACATACCAATATGTTCACGGTTTTTGAGTACAATATAAACACTGTAAAAATAGGCAGCGGATGTTCCTAATGCAACAAGAACATCCATATTGGCACTTTTATTACGAAGTGCATAATAGGCGCCTTTATAAAATTGCCAACCAATACCAAACTGCACTATGGTAGCAAGAGCCCACTGAACATATGGATTCATCAAAAATTCTGGAACATAAACACCCTTTGTGAATGAAAAATGTGCAAACATAGTCCACAATAATGGTAAAGAAAATATTGCTGAGATGATGAATACACGTGTTTTTCGTTCGATTTCTACTTCGCGGTGATCCTTTTCATTATTTTCTTGATGAACAACAGCATCATAGCCAAGTTTTTGAATTTTTGCTATAAGTGCATCTTCGTTTAGTTCTGCGCTATCAAAGGAAATATGTCCAGTTTCAAGAGCTAAGTTAATAGTTGCTTGTTCCACGCCTTCTAGTTTATTGAGTCCACGTTCAATACGAGCGGAACATGCAGCACAAGTCATTCCTTGGATATCAAGTGTTATTTCTTTGTTTTTAGAGTTAATAGTTGTCATAGTAAACAACTCCTTCGTATACCTGTTAGGGGTATAAAACTATGAGAAAAATAACTGCAAAAATGCAGTTATTAAAAATTATTTTACTACGTAGCCTTCTTCTTCAATCGCTTCTTTAATGTTTTCAGTTGTTACTTTTAAATCGTCAAAAGCTACATCTACTAAACCTTGTTCTAAGTTTACATTGACGGTTTCAACACCGTTTAATTCACCAACACCATTTTCTACTGCTTTGACACAATGTCCACAAGACATGCCTTCTACTTTTAATTGAATTTTTTCAGTCATGATGAAACGCTCCTTATTTTCTCATTAGCTTTTGTATAGTTGTAATTAGCTCATCTAGTACAGCATCGTCGCCTTCAGTTAATCGATCTTTTACACAGCCTTTTAAATGACCATCAAGTAAAACTCTGGCAACGCTGTTTAAAGCAGATTGTGTAGCAGATAATTGAGTAATAATATCGTCGCAATATATATCCTTCTCGACCATGCCTTTAATGCCACGAATTTGGCCTTCAATACGATTTAAACGAGTAGTTAAATCCTTTTTTACATGTTCGGGATGGTGACTTTTACGACAAGAAGGATTGATACATTCTTCAGTCATAGACGCTCGCCTCCTATTGCTTATACGATAACATACTGTATAGGGGTATGTGAAGTGCTTAATATTATTTAATAAAAAATTAACATTTAATCCATGAATAATGTGGTATGAATAATATAGGCAAGAATTTGTAGTAAATGAAATTCCTTTTGTATAGTGTAGTGGTAAAATATTGCTAAAAGATAATGGTGCCAGTCAAAAGTATGATTGTAAGTTGACAATGAATGTAGTATGATATATATCCATATTATTTATGTAACAATATTGAAAAATTTAAAACGATAAAAAATGTTATGATAATAAGGGATACATAGTGAATTATTTGGTTATTATTAAAAGTAGTGGCAACTTATAGACAGTTGCTACGTCATATAAATATAAGAAGTAGAAGAGGTGGAAAGTATGTCAAGAGATGTAGATGTAACAAAAATTATTGCGAATTTATCAAAACTTGGCGTTAAGGCAACGACTACTAAGTCTCGCTTAGAATTACTAAAAGCATTAGCACCACCAAAATCAGCTCCACAAACTCAAACTCAAAATTAATTTAAAAACATCATTCAACTTCGACGAAAAAGTCGAAGTTTTTTTATTTAAATGCTGAAGTGGCTCCTCTAAATCTAAACACAAAAACAGCCCGAAGAGACTTTATGAATCTCTTTGGGCTGTTTTTTTAAAGCTCCACTAGCTGAGAGCGTGGAGTTGAATGTTTAGAAATCGTCGCTTTCATCATGATTACCAAACATATATGTTCGATAATGAAATTTCATACTAAAGACTAAACCTAATGCTAAAGCGTTCCCCATCATTGAACTACCCCCATAACTTATAAATGGAAGTGGAATACCGGTAATTGGCAATACTTGAGTAGTCATACCGATATTTTCAAATACGTGGAATGTAATCATTGCAATAATGCCTGCACAAACATAAGTACAGAATGGATCTTTCATTTGTAAAGTAAGCTTTGTTAAATGGAAAATTAAGAAGAAGTATAAACAAATTACGATACTTGCCCCGATAAATCCATATTCTTCCCCGATTACACTGAAAATAAAATCTGTATGATTTTCTGGTACATATACTTCACGATGCATAAATCCTTTACCGAAGATTTCACCTGATCCGATAGCATTCAAGGAAGATATTAAATGGTATCCATCTCCTGTAGAATAAGAGTAAGGATCTAACCAAGAGTAGATACGTGCGAATTGATATGGACTAAAACCAAGTTTTTCAGAAAGAAAGTCTTGCATATAAAGAGCCATCCATAATAGGCTCCCCCCGATTACACTAACAGTTGCAGCAACTGGTAAAATTATTCTCCAAGAAATACCAGCGACGATAATAATAGCTGCTGTGATAGCAAAGAATACCAATGCGGTACCCAAGTCAGGTTGTTTCATAATAAATGCTAATGGAACTAGCAGTACTAGGGAAATTTTACCTAATAGAATAAAATCGGTTTTTAATGATTTAATTGTATATTCTTCATGATGCTTACTTACAGTTTTTGCGAGCGCAAGTATAAAGAAAGTCTTCATGAACTCTGAAGGCTGGATATCAGCAAAACCTAAGTGGAACCAACTTTTGGCACCATTTCGTGGTTCAGCAATCTGACCAACACCACCAGGAGCAATCATTAAAATAATAAGGATGAAAATCCCTGCTCCATATAAATACCATGTCATTTTCTTATATTGATCAGGCTCAAAATACATCATGAAAGCCACAATACAAGCGCCTACAAAGTACCAAAAAAGTTGTTTTGGTACGAAATTAACGCCATATTGCCCTGAAGTTTGTGCCGAAGCAATAGCCAATAAACTTACAATACAAAATAGCATCATTATGAAAGCGAGCGTCCAGTCAAAACGGTCGGAAAAAGTTCTCTTTGAATTCATAATAGTCACCTAAATTAGTAGATTTAATACAAGATTTGTCCAGCTCAAGCGGTAGATCCTAGAGGGTTTACATAATGTAGTCCCGATAGCTTTGAGACACAACGTCCCGTTTAGGAAAAATTTTCTTGAAGAAATCCCTTTTTCGAAAACTTTTTTGCCTGTCAGGTCGTCTAGGTCTAAGTATGAACGAGCCGCTTTTACTTAAAAATATTATAGCCTATATCATTGTATCACGCTTGTGCATAAAGTTGTGACGAAATCCAATCACAAATGTTTCAAATTTTTCTATAACATCTTATAATAATATTGGAAATGAGGTGATCGACTTGGCAAAAAAAATGCGAGCTGCTGACGATTTTTTACATCACTTATATATACATATGAACGAATTAAACCAATTTGTGATTTTTAGTGGTTTAACTTTCCGTGAATTTGTCTCTGCAGTCGGTCCGCTTCAAAATATTTTGCTGCTAAAAAATGAATACGAAGATGGTTCATTTAATATGCATACACGGTTAGAGTTCGTAGAGGAGAAAGGTATACCAAAGTTTGTTAAAAAGGCGATGGATTCCAAAAAGGATTTATGTTGGATTGATTTTTCTGATGAACGTAAGTTAAACCTTCTAACACCACAAGAACAAGCAGAGCTACTCTATATTGGCCATAAAAAAGAACCAATCCGTTCTCCTTTTTATCATCAATTACAAAATAAGTATGTATATCTTTCAAGCGAAGAAGAAAAAATCTCTAAAATATACTTTCGTGATTTAGCAGATGCAGAGAAATTAGTAACGCAAGTATTTAATATCATTATTCAAGAAAAAGAGCGATTAACATCTTTTTGGAGGAGGAAAGCGAGTAACCTTAAACCTTTATTTACTGAAGAAATGATGGGAAATTTCCATGAGAATATAAAAGATGGTGTTTTGTTTTCTATGTATAAAATAGAAAAGCCAAAGCTTGCTTATGTCATTGAATTACGCAATATTTCTGATGAATATTTTCCTGATGAAATTTGGGATGATTTGAATGTGATTTTAAAGAAAAAGCCTGATCAGGTTTTAGAACTTCATAAGTAAAAGCTCTTATTCTTATATATTGTTTTTCCTATTAATGGATTATATCTATAACGTATTAAAGATTCCTACATATGATAAGTAGGAATCTTTTTATTTTTAATGCAATATTTTTTCAGAGTGCTATTATAGAAATGTTATTTTTTTAGGAAGTTATTTGATGATTGCATAAATGAGTGATCCGTACTTTTAAATCATTTCATGAAACCATATGGTTCATGCTAAACTATGAATAGAAAAAATCTGGAGGAATTAGAACCCATGAAGAAAAAACTAGGCTTATTATACGGTGGTAAATCAGCAGAGCACGATGTATCTTTATCAACTGCAAAGGCCGTTATACAAGCATTACATTTTGATAAATATGATGTATTTCCAATCTTTATCACACGCGATGGTGAATGGAGAAGAGGAACGCAATTAACAGCTCCTGTTGAAAATATTTCAGAATTACAATTTAATACAGATTCAACATCAACAAAAGTAAATGACATTTCTAGCTTTTTATTAGAAGAAAATGAAAAACCGTTCGATGTTATCTTTCCATTACTTCATGGTACAAACGGTGAAGATGGTACAGTACAAGGCTTACTTGAAGTGTTGAATTTACCTTATGTCGGTAATGGAGTTTTAGCATCATCTGCTGGTATGGATAAGGTTGTGATGAAGCAATTATTTGAAGTTGCAGGATTAAAACAAGTCCCTTATGTATACTTCATCCGAAAAGAATGGAAAAAAGACCAAGATGCTTTAATTGCTAAAATGGAAGAAAATTTAACTTGGCCAATGTTCGTAAAACCTGCAAACTTAGGTTCAAGTGTTGGAATTAGTAAAGCATCAAATCGTGAGGAACTTGTAAAAGCAGTCGAATTTGCTTTAAAATACGACCGCAAAATTGTCGTTGAAACTGGACTCGTTGCACGTGAAGTTGAAATGGGTGTTCTTGGTAATGATGAACCAAAAGTTTCTGTACCTGGGGAAATTAAACCAGTAACAGAATTCTACGATTATGATTCAAAATACAATGATGATAAAACGGGTTTATTAATCCCTGCACCTGTAACAGATGGCGTGATTAACACTATGTCTGACATGGCAATTCGTGCATTTAAAATTTTAGATTGTTCAGGACTTGTTCGTGCAGATTTCTTCGTTACAGCACAAGATGAAGTTTATATTAATGAAGTCAATACAATGCCTGGCTTTACACCAGTAAGTATGTATCCGATTTTATGGCAAAATACTGGCATAGCATATGGAGATTTAATCGAAGAACTTATTACTTTAGCAATCGAACGCCACGACGAAAAACAACAACTTCAATACCAATAAAAGAGATTGAGTGTGATCTATTGTGAAAAAAACATTGCAACAAATTGCAAAATGGCTAAATAGTGACCAAGATATCCATGAAGATATTGTGGTGACAGGTGTTTCTATTAATACGCGAACGCTGCGAAAAGGTGATTTATTCATCCCATTCCATGGAGAAAAGACAAATGGTCATCAGTATGTTGCACAAGCATTTAAAAATGGCGCAGTAGCTTCTTTATGGCAAAAGGATGAGCCAAATCCACCCAAAGATGTACCGTTAATTTTTGTGGACGATTCTGAAGTAGCATTGCAACAAATGGCAAATGCTTATCGCGCGGAACACCAAGCAACATTTATCGGAGTTACCGGTTCAAATGGGAAAACATCTACAAAGGACCTGGTAGCTGGAACACTTTCTCCGTATTTTAAAGTTCAAAAAACGGAAGGTAACCATAACAATCAACTAGGTTTGCCACTAACTATTCTTTCTTTAGATGAAGATACTGAATTTGCCATTTTAGAAATGGGTATGGACGGCTTCGGACAAATTGAATTCTTAACAAAAATGGCGAAACCAAAATATGCTGTTATTACAAATATCGGCGAAGCGCATATGCTAGCACTTGGTTCACGTGAAGGTATTGCCAAAGCAAAATTCGAAATTGTTCAAGGACTTCAACCAGATGGTAAGTTCTTCTATGATGGAGATGAACCGTTATTAAAACCATTAGTAGCAGGAGAAGTAGGGTTAGATGCAACTTCATTTGGATTAGGATCTACAGATGATTTAATGGCTACGGAAATTGAAGCTACTGAAAACGGTAGTACTTTTACTGTAAAAGGAATTGTGAACGGTGATTTCTTTATCCCTGTACTTGGACGTCATCAAGTAAAAAATACGTTAGTTGCAATTCTAATTGCTCATGAAGTCGGTTTATCTGATGAACAAATTCGTGAATCGTTAAAAATGGTTTCTTTAACAAATATGCGTATGCAATTAGTAAATGGCGACCAAGGCATATTATTTGTTAATGATGCTTATAATGCTGCACCAACTTCAGTACGAGCTGCTTTGCAATTTATGCAAACAACAAATATGCGACAAGATAAATGGGTAGTACTTGGAGATATGTTGGAACTCGGTGAATTGGAAAAACAATTCCATGAAGATTTAGCAGATACGATTGACCCAACGAATATAGACCAAATTTGTCTATATGGACCACGTATGAAATGGCTCTATGATCAATTACAAGTGAAAGTACCAGCGAAGAATTTATTATGGGTTGATGATAATTATGATGCGATTATCGAAAAAATCCAATTAAATGCAAATGAAAACTCTATTATTCTACTAAAGGGTTCTCGAGGCATGGAACTTGAGCGTGTTTTGCAAGCTTTCACTCATTAAATAGTAACTTTTTTGAGCGAAATCTGGATACAATTACGCCAAGGCGTAATTGAAAGCATAAAATAAGAGTACCTAGGGAAAAATGTTTTCTTATAGGTACTCTTTTTTTCATGAATCATATGATGGGGGGATGAATTTGAAAATCGGTGTATTGTGCCTGCATGGTTTTACAGGTGGAGCTTATGAGATCAAGTCTTTTTGTGATTATCTAGAGCAAAATACTGAATGGACAATTCATGTACCGACGCTATCAGGGCATGGTGAAAAGCTTAATCTAGACCTATTTACTGCAGAACATTGGTTGATGGATGCAGAAATTGCTTATAAATATTTATATAAAGAAGTGGATGAAATCTTCATCGTTGGTTTTTCCATGGGCGGTATTATTGCAATGTATCTAGCTTTGCGATATAAAGTGAAAGCATTAGTGTTATTAAGTCCCGCTGCAAGATATATTCGTACAAAACAGTTTGTAATCGATTTAAATGGATTGTTTATAGATGTCCTACAGGGGGAGTATAAAGAAAATGAATTTTTTAAACGATATGAAAGAAAACTAATAGATGTTCCAGTGGCCTCTGCAAAAGAGTTTACACGTCTGGTTCGTAAAGTATCTCCTTATTATGAAAAAATTACAGTACCTATATGCTTAGTGCAAGGTGAAAAAGACGAACTTGTACCGTATACAACAGCAGCATATTTGTATAATAAAGTAGCAAGCACAAAAAAAGAACTGATTACTTCACCAGAAGGAAAACATCTTATTTGTTATTGCGAAGATGCAGAGAAATGGTTTAAAAAAGCATTGGATTTTCTAAATAGTTGCAAATAATAGTCGGAACATTTCGAATGATGGTTATTCATTGCATGAATAGGTTACGCGTGTTAGAATATTGAAAGCAATGGATACATTTTGTGTGAAGACTCTCCAAAGTGATGGAGAGTACTTTTTTTTGAACATTACGGTTTATTCTATATTTCATGTGTGAATCACTTGAGAATTGAACCGCTCGGCAAAGACCGGGCTTTCCTTTTTATATAAAATTCCTTTGCATTTTTGCAAAGATATAATAAGTAACGGAAACGTTCCTAACATAAGGCTCGATTTGCCCTATTTTCATCTGAAAATGTAACCATTTGTCAAATGCATAAGCAAAGAAGGAGAATGAGAAGTTTGACAAATTTTTCAGAACTAAATATTAGTGCTTCTACACAAAAATCTCTTAAACGTATGGGATTTGAAGAAGCAACACCAATCCAAGAAGGTACTATTACATTCGCATTAGAAGGCCGCGATATCATTGGTCAAGCGCAAACTGGTACTGGTAAAACTGCCGCTTTTGGTATTCCACTGATTGAAAAAGTTGACCCTAAAAAACCGGAAGTACAAGCTCTTATTATTGCCCCTACTCGTGAATTAGCAATTCAAAGCTCGGAAGAACTTCATAAAATTGGTTACGATAAACGCGCACGTATTCTTTCAGTTTACGGTGGACAAGATATTAGCCGTCAAATTCGTGCACTTAAAAACAAACCACAAATTATCGTAGGTACTCCAGGTCGTATTCTAGATCATATTAAACGTCGTACATTAAAACTTGAAAACGTTGAAACTCTTGTACTTGATGAAGCAGATGAAATGTTAAATATGGGCTTCATTGATGATATCAATGCAATTTTAGAAAACGTTCCAACAGAACGCCAAACACTATTGTTCTCAGCAACTATGCCAGCACCAATCCGCAAAATTGCTGAAACTTTCATGAAAGACCCTGAAATCGTTAAAATCAAATCAAAAGAAATGACAGTTGAAAATATCGATCAATATTTTGTAAAAGCACAAGAACGAGAAAAATTCGATATCCTTTCACGTCTAATCAATGTTCATCAACCAGAATTAGCAATCGTATTTGGTCGTACAAAACGCCGTGTTGATGAATTAGCACATGCGCTTAATATTCGTGGTTACCTTGCAGAAGGTATTCATGGTGATTTAAGCCAAGCAAAACGTCTTTCAGTATTACGTCAATTTAAAGAAAATAAAATTGATATCCTAGTTGCAACCGACGTTGCTGCACGTGGTTTAGATATTTCAGGCGTTACACATGTTTACAACTTCGATATTCCACAAGATCCAGAAAGCTACGTTCACCGTATTGGACGTACTGGTCGTGCTGGGAAATCAGGCCTTGCTGTAACATTCGTAACACCTCGTGAAATGGGTTATTTACGTATCGTAGAAGAAACTACGAAAAAACGTATGACTCCATTAAAGCCACCTACTGCTGATGAAGCATTAGTTGGTCAACAAGCACTTGCAGTTGAACAAATGAAAGAACTTGTTGAAAAGAATCATTTAAGTGATTACCGTGGTATGGCTGAAGACTTATTAGCTAGCCATGATGCTGTTGATTTAGTAGCTGCAGCACTTAAATCATTAACTAAAGAACCAGATGATACACCAGTTAAAATCACTGAAGAACGTCCATTGCCAATGCGTCGTTCAGGCGGTCATGGCCATGGCGGTGGCAACAGCCGTGGTGGTAATCGCGGAGGTTATCGTGGTGGACGCGGTGGAAATAATCGCGGAGATCGCGGAGATCGCGGAGATCGTGGCGGACGCCGTGGTGGAGATCGTAGCAATACTCGTCGTGAAGGTGGAAGCCGTGATGGCGGACGTCGTGACGGAGGACGCCGTGATGGCGGTCGTCGTCAACCTCGTCGTAGTAGCGAAGACTAGTATTCAAACAATTAGAGCATCTTTAAATCGAGCAATCGGTTTGAAGATGCTCTTTTTTTATTATTATTTGCGCTGTTAAAATGGCTGTTGAAAATTTGCAAAGTATAGTTATTGTGACAGTACACCTTACACGTGAGCTAGAAAATTTTATTAGCGTAAAAGCTAGCATAGGTAGTCGGATAGAATTTTTTCGGAATTGAAACTATTAGATGCTCAAACCGTATATAAGATATCAATATAGCCATAAATTAATGTGCATTGAATGAACATGTTCATTAGACCTGGCTTATAGAACATATACATATATAAAGGAGTTTAAGTATGACATCACAACCGAAATATCATATTTCAAAAAAAGGTCTGACAGTGTGGCGTATTCATGCGGGAATAGAATCAGCCATTTTATTTATCATTGTGTTTGCCGCGTGTGCTTTTACCTTTTTCTTTGATGGCCCAAAATGGATTTATGCGATTTGTATAGTTATATGGATTGCTTTTATATTCTTGGGTGTATATTTATTTCCAAAAATCCGCTGGGATCATTGGCGTTATGAAGTGAGAGAGGAAGAAATTGAAATACAGCGAGGTCTATTTATTGTTGAACGTACTCTTGTTCCGATGGTGCGTGTGCAACATGTAGACACAGCTCAAGGGCCAATTTTAAAACGTTATAATTTATCCAGTATGTCAATTTCTACTGCAGCAACGACTCATACTATTCCAGCTTTATCTGTAGAAGAGGCAGATCAATTACGAGTACGTATTTCAGAATTGGCAAGGGTGGCGGAAGATGATGTCTAGAGAAGTAAATCATTTACACCCTGTTACAGTTGCACTTAGTTTTCTTTCTAGTTTGAAGAATTTTGTAATACCAATGGCTATTATTTTTTTAGGGAAAGGATTTCGTTATTCACTTAATCCCAATAGCGAGCATTTTATTAAAACACTCATTTCAGGAGGGGTTATACTTCTTGTCATATGTATCATTTTCATCCTTTCTTTTATTAAATGGAAACGGTATGTGTATTGGTTTGAGGATGAAGAACTTAGGATTGAATATGGTTTATTTGTAAAGAAAAAGAGGTACATCCCATTTGAACGTATTCAAAGTTTAAATTATAAAGAGGGGATTCTTCACCGCCCGTTGAAACTTGTTAAGGTGAGTGTTGAAACTGCAGCAGATAGTGGTGAGGCGGAGGCGGATTTGATTGCTATCACACGTGAACAGGCAACGATGATTGAAACAGAGATGAAAAAGGCTAAACTTCATCTGAACCAAGCGGAGAGACATGAGTCAGATGATGATACAAAAGCTATCTGCAATTTTGATCAAATGGAACAGAAGACGCCACGCTTGACTATTCATCGTATGTCAACGAAGGACTTATTAATTTTAGCGACGACTTCTAGTGGCGTAGGAGTTGTATTTTCGGGATTAGCAGCAATTGCATCGCAATTTAATGATTGGATTCCATATGAACAGATCTACGGAGAGTTTCAAGCTTTTATAAAGTTTGGTGTGTTATTAATTGGTATTATATCTTTAATAGTGTTGTTGATTTCATGGTTGTTATCTGTTGCGATTACCTTTTTAAATAACTATGGATTTATCGTGGAAAAAGAGGAAGATAAGCTTTTCATCTCGAAAGGGTTATTGGAGAAAAAAAGAGTCACGATTCCGATGAAGCGAATTCAGGGCATTCGTATTGTAGAAAATCCATTTAGGCAGCTTTTTGGCTATGCAACCATTGTGATAGAAAGTGCTGGGAGTTCAGGAGAAAAAGATGAGCAAAGAATTGTTATGCTGCCACTTGTGAAAAAACAGCAAGGGCTGATTTTATTAAATAAATTATTTCCAGAAGTGCAATGGGATTGCCCTCTACAGCGTGCACCCAAAAAAGCATTACTTCGTTATATGTTAAAGTATGTATTTTGGTTAACACCTGTTGCTGCTGTTGTTAGTTATTTTGCATTTCCATATGGATTATGGATTTTTCTACTCATTCCATTAGCTTTATTACTCGCTTCTTGGCAACATCGCAGTGCAGGCTATGCAATAAGAAGTCACCAGCTTATGATTGTCTATAGGGGAATTAGCCAAACTACTTTTGTGACTTTGAAAAGGAGAATACAGGCGATAAAGCTCTCACAAAGTTATTTTGCAAAACGGAAAGACTTGGCGACATTATCTGTTCATGTTATGTCGGGTTCATCGGGTAGCATAGCTGAGATGAAGCATTTTGATTTGGTGAAGATGGAGGAAGTCTTTGAGTGGTATGAACCGAATTCTATGAAATAAATTGAAGGCGAGAAATAAAATAAGCTGTTGAGATTTAGCATACTCAACAGCTTTTCATGTATTATCTTTTTTTTACCCATCTCAAAACGCGTTTTGGATGGAAATCGAATAGTCCGATAATAAACCCAGTAATAAGCCCTGCAATATGAGCAGTACCATTCACGTTGGGTTGTAAAAATGTCATAATAACGGAAATTACAATAATTGGCATAATAATTTGTTTGAGTTGTGGCATTGTTTTACGTGTATAGTAAACTAGTGCAACAAATGCTCCAAAAATACCAAAGATGGCTCCGCTTGCGCCGATACTTGCGTAGTTTGGTGGTTGTATTAAAAATGAAACAGCATCTCCCATAAAACCAGAGACTAAGTAAATTGTAAAAAATCGTAGTTTACCAGCAATACGTTCTAGTTCAGGACCGAATACGTATAACGAGAACATATTGAAAAGTAAGTGGAAGAACCCTCCATGGATGAACATAGATGTAAACAGTCTCCAGTACTCACCATCCGCAATTAAATAATTAACAGATGCGCCCATATTAAGAATATTGTCGCCTAGTGGTGGAATTAGACCAATTAGATAAACGACAACATTGATCGCAATTAAAGACGAAATAACAGGATATAGTTTTATGTATTGCGAAAGATTTTCTGTACGATTAAACATGTATTCACCTCGATTTTAATATAGTTATTATACATTGTTTTATTAGCAAAATGAAAGGAGAAGCAAACATGATAAGAGGAATTGGACTAGATATCGTAGAAATATCAAGAATAATGAAAGCAAATGACCTTAGCCCACGATTCAAAGAAAAAATTTTAACACCACGAGAACTAGAAATTTTCGATCAGTTAAAGACTAGACGACAACTAGAATTTTTGGCAGGAAGATTTTCTGCTAAAGAAGCATATTCTAAAGCGAATGGGACAGGAATTGGAAAGGAGTGTGCTTTACAAGATATAGAAATTTTACCTAATGAAAAGGGCCAACCGATTTTATATTTTAAAAAGGAACTTGTTCAAGGCTTTGTAAGTATCACACATTCAAAAGAATATGCGGCTGCTCAAGTTGTTCTGCTCGCATAAATTTTAAAGCTCGTTCATAGGATACTTTAATGGAAAATGGAGAAAGGATGGAGATTTGCGAAAATTTCTCACTTTAGGACTAGTATTTATAACGGCAGTATTATTGTTAGTAGCTTGTGGATCAAATTCAAAAGAGGATGTTGTGAAAAAGACAAGCAAGAAGTGGACAGCCGCTAAGGGTTATGAGGTTAAGGCTGTTATGGAGATCAAAACGAGTGGCGACTCAAAAAAATACGATGTAAATGTATGGCATACAAAACCTGAATTTTATCGTGTTGCAGTATCAGAAGAAGGTCAAGAAACATCTCAAATGATTATACGAAATGAAGAAGGCGTATTTGTTGTTACGCCATCTCTGAAAAAGACGTATAAATTCCAAAGTGATTGGCCAAAACAAAATAGCCAAGGATATTTAATTAATGCTTTGGCAGACGATTTAGCTGCGGATAAAACTGCAGAAATGAAAGAGACAAAAAATGCGTATATCTTCAAAGCAAAAACACGTAACAATCATTCTAAAATGCTCCCAACTCAACAGGTTTATATAGACAAAAAAACATTATTGCCTACGAAAGTGGTTGTATTAAATGAAGCGAATGAAGAACAAATTCGCATTACTTTCAAAAAGATAACGCTTGGTGTAGCTAAAAAGGCTTCTGATTATGCAATCGAGGATTTTACAAAGACAAGCGATACAAAAGCTGATAACAAAGATTCGAAATCAGACGTTACATCAGCAGAAGGAACAGATAAAGGAGATGGTAGTAAAGCAACTACAAGTGAACAAAAGACAACTGATGATAAATCTACAGATGATAAAGCAACAGATAAACAGTCTACAAACAAAGAAGGCAATGCAGCAAATAGTGAAGAAACAATTGCAACTTCAGCAGATACAAATGCAACAGCTACAGATGCTACTGAAAATGCAGGCGCAGACGTAGATTCTGAAGATTTTAAAACACATTACCCTGTATTAAAATGGGATAATGTTAAATTAACTGATGAAGAATCATTACAAATGGATACAGGTACTCGTAAAATCTTATCATTTGAAGGAGATAAGAGCTTTACAATCATCCAAGAAAAAGTTACGAAAGCTGATCAACTTTATATCCCAGTATTCTCACCTGGTGACCCTGCAGATTTAGGGTTTACAATTGGAGCAATTACAGATAATTCAATTACATGGGAAGCAGATGGGGTTTCATTCTTTATCGCTTCGAATGATTTAAGCAAGGATGAATTAATACAGGTAGCGTCTTCAATGGTAAATGGAGAAGTAAAATAACATAATGATTGACCAAAGCTTTTGAAGGGACGATAATAGAAAAAAACAAATAAGAAGGTTAGTAAACATGAACGAACTTCTTCAATTTCGTCCTACCAAAGCGATTATAGATTTATCGGCAATTCGATATAATATAGAAAACCTACGTAAGCATTTGCAATCAAGTGTTGAAATCATTGCAGTTGTAAAAGCAAATGCTTACGGTCATGGTGATGTGCAAGTTGCTAAAGCTGCATTAGAAGCAGGAGCAACAATGTTGGCAGTTGCAACACCAGAAGAAGCATTACATTTAAGAGCTTCAATTGATAAAACACCCATATTGATATTAGGAGCTGTTCCGGTAAGTTTTGCACCATTCGCAGCAAAAGATGATATTACACTTACAGTATTTTCACAAGAATGGATTAACGAAGTTATATCAAAAGAGTTTAGCAATCCTTTAAAAGTACACATAAAAGTTGATAGTGGAATGGGCCGTATTGGTGTACGAACAGAAAAAGAGTTAAAAGCTGTATATGATGCCATAACTATGGCAAATAATATAGAAGTAGATGGTATTTTCACTCATTTCGCAACTGCAGATGAAGAAGATACATCAAAGTATGATTATCAGTTAGAAGTATTCAATGATTTAGTAGCGAGTTTACCAGTAAGACCTCGCTTAGTACATGCAGCAAACACGGCGGCTTCATTGGTCAAAGAAGGCGTTCAGTTTGATGCCGTACGATTTGGAATATCTATGTACGGTCTTGCTCCTTCGACATTTGTCGAAAAACTTCTACCATATGCATTACACCCAGCGTTAGCGTTAGAAAGTGAACTAGTGCATGTGAAGAAAATTGCTAAAGGCGATACAGTCAGTTATGGCGGTACATATGTAGCGCAACAAGATGAGTGGATTGGCACGATGCCTATTGGGTATGCTGATGGGGTTATTCGTGGATTATCAGGGCAAGAAGTTTTAATAGATGGTACAAGAGCACCTATTATCGGAAGAATTTGTATGGATCAATGTATGATTAGATTACCTAGAGAAATGGAAGTTGGCGAAAAGGTCGTCTTAATCGGTAAACAACAACAAGATGAAATTCATATCCAAGAATGGGCAGATCGACTTCACACAATTG
Source organism: Rummeliibacillus pycnus (assembly GCF_044359855.1). Taxonomy (GTDB): domain Bacteria; phylum Bacillota; class Bacilli; order Bacillales_A; family Planococcaceae; genus Rummeliibacillus; species Rummeliibacillus pycnus_A. The sequence goes on along the minus strand of NZ_CP132291.1, from coordinate 2,224,729 downwards.
TTTATGAAATACCATGTATGCTTTCACAAAGAGTGCCAAGAATTTATAAATAAATTGTTACTTCTGTAGCATGATAGATAGGGTTTTAAATGTTATTAATACTCTATAAATGGTAGTTTGTCCTATAAGTCGACAAATTCAGAAAAAAATCAACGCTTATGTCAAATACTTACTGATACTGTCTTTTCAACGCCTAATTTTAATGTTAGGATAGTAGGTAAGTTAAGAGGTATAATAGGTGATTTGTTTGTGGAGGTGTTGGCTGTGAGTCAAAGAAGAATGGAAGAAGTCCTTATCCGATTACCAGAACGAATGGTTTCTGAAAACATTGAACAAGCTTATAGACAAATAACAAAAAATACGAATGAATGCGTTTATATTCCAACAAAACGATCTATTCATACAAATCAAAAAAATCACATGCGAGAAGCAATGGTTAAAGGATATGTAGAAATGTCACAGATTAACTTATCTATATGTAGTGAATGCTTACATGTTGAGTATGAAGCGGAACATATGGTAGAGCGACTCGTAAGCGGAGGATGAAAACTTGAACGTTAAACGTGGTGACGTTTTTTTTGCAGATTTATCGCCAGTAGTCGGGTCAGAGCAAGGTGGTACTAGACCCGTACTGGTTATTCAAAATGACATCGGAAATCGCTTCAGTCCTACAGTAATTATTGCAGCAATAACTGCTCAAATCCAAAAAGCAAAACTACCTACTCATGTAGAGATAGATGCGAAGAAATATGGATTTGAAAGAGATTCAGTTATTTTATTGGAACAATTACGAACAATCGATAAATCCAGATTGACTGACAAAATCACACAACTAGATGGGCCATTGATGGAAAAAGTAGAAGAAGCTTTAGAAATTAGCTTGGGTCTTTTAAAATTTTAAATAGCATACATATTGAAACGCCAGAATGAATTATTCTGGCGTTTTTGTTTATCCTAAATTCCAATTATAGGAATATTTATTCAACCTATTATAGAAAAATATTACGAAAATAACAGTGTAAAGTTAGATAATATATTATACAATTAGAAAAAGTCAGTAGTAAAATAGATAATATGGTATTATTTCTTTTTGATACTAATAATGAAATGTTATCTATTGAAAATAATACACGTATCCATAAAATATAAAAAGAGTATATAAGTTTAACCCAATTGTGTGTGTAAAATATTTTATTTTTATTGTGCTATGGAGTTCTATTTAGAATGAGTAGTGAGTAAGGCGATGGAAGTAATGTATATTAATGATGAAAAATATTGGAAAACTTAAGTGATTTGGGGGCGTATTTAGGATGGAAGGGTCTTCTGTAGATATTTTGACAGAATGGGATATTGTTGCCGCACGTCAGCTTGGTCGTAAGGAGGCTAAATCGATTGGTTTTGGTGCAGTAGATCAAGCACGAATTACGACAGCCATCAGTGAACTAGCCCGTAATATTTATTTATATGCTGAACAAGGAAAAATTGAAGTGGCAAGAATGATAGGGGGATTTTCTGAAGGGATTTGTATTGTTGCTTCGGATTCTGGCCCGGGAATAGCTGATATTCAGCAAGTAATGCAAGATGGGTTTTCAACTTCACAAGGTTTAGGTGCTGGTTTACCTGGTGTTAGACGATTGATGGATGAATTTGAAATAGAAACGGAATTAAAAAAAGGTACTACCATTACCATTAAGAAGTGGCTTCGCTTAGATAATGATTAATATCACAAAGAAATAATTAATGATTGTTGAAATGCACTTATAAGATATCGATACTTACTAATTAGAAAGGGAATTGTCCAAAGCTGTTTTTGGACAATTCCTTTTTGGCTTTCAGAAGATATGTAAATTCTTCCTATGATAAAATAGGATAGACAAAAGAAAGGTAGTGAACTTATGGATGACAAAAAAATGCATCAGTTAATCGCCTCAGAAATTGGTATTCGTACACATCAAGTAGAACAAGTAATTCAATTACTTGAAGCTTCTAATACAGTACCCTTTATAGCACGCTATCGAAAAGAAGCAACGGGTTCGTTAGATGAGGTACAAATAAAAGCAATCGAAGACCGTTATCACTATATTCAACAATTAGAACAACGCAAACAGGAAGTTCTTCGCTTAATTGATGAGCAAGGAAAACTAACAGAAGAATTAGCAAAAGAAATTAATGCTGCAACCATTTTAAAACGGATTGAAGATTTATATCGTCCATATAAACAAAAACGACGCACAAAAGCTACAATTGCAAAAGACAAAGGTTTAGAGCCATTAGCGGATCAATTAATGGCATTTGACAAAACAACCCTTCAAAAATTGGCAATGCCCTTTGTAGGTGAAAAAGTAGAGAATATGGAAGAAGCATTACAGGGAGCTTGTGATATTTTGGCAGAACGCTTTGCAGATGATGCCGCAATTCGTGAGAAAATCCGAAAGATATCATGGCAACAAGGTAAAATTCAAGCTGCTGTTAAAAATGCAGAGCTTGATGAGAAAGCTGTTTTCGAGATGTACTATGAATACGAAGAACCTGTTAATAAAATCGTGCCACACCGTATTTTAGCTATTAATCGTGGTGAAAAAGAAGAAGTTTTAAAAGTAAGTATTCAGGTACCGGTAGAACGTGTACATCAGGTTATGAGAAATGAATGGATACCTGTTTCTTCCTCACCTGCTGTTTCGCAGGTAGAGTTAGCAATTGAAGATGCTTATAAACGTTTAATTCAACCATCAATTGAACGAGAAATTCGCAATGAGTTAACAGAAAAAGCAGAAGCACAAGCAATTCATATTTTCTCAGAAAACTTACGTAATCTATTGTTGCAACCGCCAATGAATGGACAATATGTGCTAGGGGTAGACCCTGCGTATCGAACAGGCTGTAAACTAGCAGTTGTAGATGACACAGGTAAAATGCTTGAAATCTCCGTTATCTACCCGCATACAGCAAAAGGTGATATAGAAAAATCCAGAAAAACCTTTAATGATATTTTAAACCGCTACCCAATTTCGATTATTGCAATAGGAAACGGTACAGCTTCTCGTGAGACAGAACAATTTGTATCCGAATGCTTAAAGGAATCGGTTAGCAATGCTGCTTATGTTATTGTGAGTGAGGCAGGAGCTAGCGTATACTCGGCATCTGAAGTAGCGCGCGGGGAATTTCCTGACTTGCAGGTAGAACAACGAAGTGCTGTATCAATTGCGAGACGTTTACAAGATCCTTTAGCTGAACTTGTGAAAATTGATCCTAAGGCAGTAGGAGTAGGACAATATCAACACGATGTTTCACAAAAGAAATTAGAGGAGTCATTAACATTTATAGTAGAAACAGCAGTAAACCAAGTAGGAGTAGATGTTAATACTGCATCGCCATCTTTACTTCAATATGTCTCAGGTTTATCCAAGACGGTAGCTGAGAATATCGTGAAAGTTCGTAGTGAAAATGGGAAATTTACAGCTCGTACACAACTAAAGAAAATCCCACGACTTGGTGCTAAGACTTATGAACAAGCTATTGGATTTTTGCGAATTCCAAAAGCAAAAAATCCGTTAGATGCTACTGCAATCCATCCAGAAAGCTATGATTTAGCGAAACAAATTTTAGAATCAGCACATATCGATAAGAAACAAATTGGTTCGCAGGAAGCCGAACAAGCAATTGGAGAACTAAATATTTCTGCACTTAGTGAAGAGTGGGGAATAGGTGAAGTAACACTAAAAGATGTTGTTGATTCACTTATGAAACCTTCACGAGATCCTCGTGATGCTTTCCCACAACCATTACTAAAAAAAGATGTTCTTAAAATGGAAGACTTACAACCAGGAATGGAGCTACAAGGTACAGTACGAAATGTTGTTGATTTTGGAGCATTTGTCGATATTGGTGTAAAACAAGATGGTCTTGTACACATTTCAAAACTGAAAAAAGGATTTGTAAAGCATCCGTTAGATGTTGTAGCGCTTGGTGATATCGTAACGGTTTGGGTAGATAAAGTAGAAGCCGGAAAAGGTAGAATTTCTCTTACAATGCTTCCGCCTGAACAACAAATTAATGAATAATACTGGTCTTACTTAATGAGAGCGTGATATTAAGACTTTTGAAAAAGGGATTTTAGTTCGGATATTGTTGATTTTTTTTTGAATCTACTTGAGAAAAGGTGGCGACTCCTGCGGGAAAGCGAGTCAGACGAGACCCCGCAAGTAAGCGAAAGCGAACGAGGAGGCTTGTTGTTTTGCCCGCAGAAAGCGTCCTCCTATAGCGAAATTGATGAAATATCAACAGTATTGTAAAACGAAGCCTTTATATTAAAAAGAAATCTGATATGAAATTCAATACTTCACTGTCGTGAGGTATTGAATTTTTGTTAGGAGGTATACTATGACAGACCATGATTTACAGCAGATAGTAAGTGATATTTCAGAGCAAGTGTTTCGCAAACCATTTCAGCACCAGGCTTATTTCAACAAAAGACTTCGTACAACAGGTGGACGTTATCTTTTACAATCCCATAATATTGAGATTAACCCCAAAGCATTTGAACAGTATGGACTTGAAGAAATAGAAGGAATTATTCGTCATGAACTATGTCATTATCATCTTCATATAGAAGGAAAGGGATATCAGCATAGAGATGCCGATTTTAGAATGCTTTTGAAAAAAACGAATGCTCCTCGCTTTTGTTCTAATTTAGATCAAGGTAAGAGAAGAAGTATTAGTAAACGATATACGTATGTATGCGTTAAATGTGGAACGAAATATCATCGAAAGATTAGAATGAATACAGCTAGATACCGTTGTAGCAAGTGTCTTGGACAACTCAATTTAAAAAGTTAAAGTTTTTTTAGAAAAACGCTTGACGAATATAATATATCTCTCTATAATAGTAAAAGTCGACAAGGTGATAACACATTGAAGCGACAAACAAATGAAGGTTATTCCGAAGTAGCTCAGTTGGTAGCAGCATCTGACTGTTAATCAGAGGGTCGCAGGTTCGAGTCCTGCCTTCGGAGCCATGGCCCCTTGGTCAAGCGGTTAAGACACCGCCCTTTCACGGCGGTAACACGAGTTCGAATCTCGTAGGGGTCACCATTTAATGGTTCGGTAGTTCAGCTGGTTAGAATGCCTGCCTGTCACGCAGGAGGTCGCGGGTTCGAGTCCCGTCCGAACCGCCATTTTATTGGGGTATAGCCAAGCGGTAAGGCAACGGATTTTGATTCCGTCATGCCCTGGTTCGAATCCAGGTACCCCAGCCATTTTCTTATTGTTATTTCAGCTACGAGTCATTAGCTCAGTTGGTAGAGCATCTGACTTTTAATCAGAGGGTCGCTGGTTCGAATCCTGCATGACTCACCATTTTATCTCTTGACATGATAAAGAAAGTATATTATAATAATACTTACTTGTTGAGAAAAGATGCGGTCGTGGCGGAATGGCAGACGCGCTAGGTTGAGGGCCTAGTCGGGGTAACTCGGTGGAGGTTCAAGTCCTCTCGATCGCACCAAGAAAAATTTATAATATGCGCCCATAGCTCAACTGGATAGAGCGTCTGACTACGGATCAGAAGGTTGTGGATTCGACTTCTGCTGGGCGCACCATATTATTAACATTTTAATATTATGTATTTATGCGGGTGTAGTTTAGTGGTAAAACCACAGCCTTCCAAGCTGTTGTCGGGAGTTCGATTCTCCTCACCCGCTCCAATATGAACCTTGAAAACTGAACAAGCAAGACGTTAATCAATAAACTTTGTTTACTAACTTCTGTTAGTAACAAGGACAAACAATAGATATCATCTTATAGATGATACGCTAGCAAAGCTAATGAGCTTTCAAACTTTACTTTTATGGAGAGTTTGATCCTGGCTCAGGACGAACGCTGGCGGCGTGCCTAATACATGCAAGTCGAGCGAATGAAGAGGAGCTTGCTCCTCTGATTTAGCGGCGGACGGGTGAGTAACACGTGGGCAACCTGCCCTGTAGACTGGGATAACTTCGGGAAACCGGAGCTAATACCGGATAATCCATCTTCTCTCATGTGAAGATGTTGAAAGGCGCTTCGGCGTCACTACAGGATGGGCCCGCGGTGCATTAGCTAGTTGGTGGGGTAACGGCCTACCAAGGCAACGATGCATAGCCGACCTGAGAGGGTGATCGGCCACATTGGGACTGAGACACGGCCCAAACTCCTACGGGAGGCAGCAGTAGGGAATCTTCCACAATGGACGAAAGTCTGATGGAGCAACGCCGCGTGAGTGATGAAGGTTTTCGGATCGTAAAACTCTGTTGTAAGGGAAGAACAAGTACGTTAGGAAATGAACGTACCTTGACGGTACCTTATTAGAAAGCCACGGCTAACTACGTGCCAGCAGCCGCGGTAATACGTAGGTGGCAAGCGTTGTCCGGATTTATTGGGCGTAAAGCGCGCGCAGGTGGTTTCTTAAGTCTGATGTGAAAGCCCACGGCTCAACCGTGGAGGGTCATTGGAAACTGGGGAACTTGAGTGCAGAAGAGGATAGTGGAATTCCAAGTGTAGCGGTGAAATGCGTAGAGATTTGGAGGAACACCAGTGGCGAAGGCGACTGTCTGGTCTGTAACTGACACTGAGGCGCGAAAGCGTGGGGAGCAAACAGGATTAGATACCCTGGTAGTCCACGCCGTAAACGATGAGTGCTAAGTGTTAGGGGGTTTCCGCCCCTTAGTGCTGCAGCTAACGCATTAAGCACTCCGCCTGGGGAGTACGACCGCAAGGTTGAAACTCAAAGGAATTGACGGGGGCCCGCACAAGCGGTGGAGCATGTGGTTTAATTCGAAGCAACGCGAAGAACCTTACCAGGTCTTGACATCCCAGTGACCGCTCTAGAGATAGAGTTTTCCCTTCGGGGACATTGGTGACAGGTGGTGCATGGTTGTCGTCAGCTCGTGTCGTGAGATGTTGGGTTAAGTCCCGCAACGAGCGCAACCCTTAATCTTAGTTGCCATCATTTAGTTGGGCACTCTAAGGTGACTGCCGGTGACAAACCGGAGGAAGGTGGGGATGACGTCAAATCATCATGCCCCTTATGACCTGGGCTACACACGTGCTACAATGGACGGTACAAAGAGTCGCTAACTCGCGAGAGTACGCTAATCTCATAAAACCGTTCTCAGTTCGGATTGTAGGCTGCAACTCGCCTACATGAAGCCGGAATCGCTAGTAATCGCGGATCAGCATGCCGCGGTGAATACGTTCCCGGGCCTTGTACACACCGCCCGTCACACCACGAGAGTTTGTAACACCCGAAGTCGGTGAGGTAACCTTTTGGAGCCAGCCGCCGAAGGTGGGATAGATGATTGGGGTGAAGTCGTAACAAGGTAGCCGTATCGGAAGGTGCGGCTGGATCACCTCCTTTCTAAGGAATATTTCGGAAATAAGTTCTTGGAACTTATACGATTAACGCTTGCTGTTCAGTTTTGAAGGCTCATTGCTTTCAAAACTTGTTCTTTGAAAACTGGATAAAACGACATTGAAGAAATTCTTAAGTAACACATTTTTTATATTAAGTTTTAAATTTTTTAGGCTTAATAACTTATAGGTTAAGTTATTAAGGGCGCATGGCGGATGCCTTGGCACTAGAAGCCGATGAAGGACGGCACTAACACCGATATGCTTCGGGGAGCTGTAAGTAAGCTTTGATCCGGAGATTTCCGAATGGGGGAACCCACTGTTCGTAATGGGACAGTATCTTGACGTGAATACATAGCGTCATGATGGCAGACTCAGGGAACTGAAACATCTAAGTACCTGAAGGAAGAGAAAGAAATTTCGATTCCCTTAGTAGCGGCGAGCGAAACGGGAAGAGCCCAAACCAAGAGGCTTGCCTCTTGGGGTTGTAGGACACTCAATACGGAGTTACAAAGGAATGAGTTAGACGAAGCGGTTTGGAAAGACCCACCAAAGAAGGTAACAGTCCTGTAGTCAAAAGTTCATTCTCTCCTGAGTGGATCCTGAGTACGGCGGAACACGTGAAATTCCGTCGGAATCTGGGAGGACCATCTCCCAAGGCTAAATACTCTCTAGTGACCGATAGTGAACCAGTACCGTGAGGGAAAGGTGAAAAGCACCCCGGAAGGGGAGTGAAAGAGATCCTGAAACCATGTGCCTACAAGTAGTTAGAGCCCGTTAATGGGTGATAGCGTGCCTTTTGTAGAATGAACCGGCGAGTTACGATTACATGCAAGGTTAAGTTGAAAAGACGGAGCCGTAGCGAAAGCGAGTCTGAATAGGGCGAATGAGTATGTGGTTGTAGACCCGAAACCAGGTGATCTACCCATGTCCAGGGTGAAGGTAAGGTAACACTTACTGGAGGCCCGAACCCACGCACGTTGAAAAGTGCGGGGATGAGGTGTGGGTAGCGGAGAAATTCCAATCGAACCTGGAGATAGCTGGTTCTCTCCGAAATAGCTTTAGGGCTAGCCTCGTGATAGAGAATCCTGGAGGTAGAGCACTGTTTGGACTAGGGGTCCATCCCGGATTACCGAATTCAGACAAACTCCGAATGCCAGTGATTTATGCACGGGAGTCAGACTGCGAGTGATAAGATCCGTAGTCAAAAGGGAAACAGCCCAGACCACCAGCTAAGGTCCCAAAGTAATTGTTAAGTGGAAAAGGATGTGGCGTTGCTTAGACAACCAGGATGTTGGCTCAGAAGCAGCCATCATTTAAAGAGTGCGTAATAGCTCACTGGTCGAGTGACGCTGCGCCGAAAATGTATCGGGGCTAAACAATTCACCGAAGCTGTGGATAGACATCTACGATGTCTGTGGTAGGAGAGCGTTCTAAGTGCTGAGAAGTCAGACCGGAAGGACTGGTGGAGCGCTTAGAAGTGAGAATGCCGGTATGAGTAGCGAAAGATGGGTGAGAATCCCATCCACCGAATGACTAAGGTTTCCTGAGGAAGGCTCGTCCTCTCAGGGTTAGTCGGGACCTAAGCCGAGGCCGATAGGCGTAGGCGATGGATAACAGGTTGATATTCCTGTACCACCTCCCTACCATTTGAGTAATGGGGGGACACAGTAGGATAGGGTAAGCGCACTGTTGGTTATGTGCGTCTAAATAGTAAGGCGTGAGAGTAGGCAAATCCGCTCTCTATAACGTTGAGCTATGATGGCGAGCTCGTATGAGCGAAGTTCCTGATTTCACACTGTCAAGAAAAGCCTCTAGCGAGGTAGGAGGTGCCCGTACCGCAAACCGACACAGGTAGTCGAGGAGAGAATCCTAAGGTGAGCGAGAGAACTCTCGTTAAGGAACTCGGCAAAATGACCCCGTAACTTCGGGAGAAGGGGTGCTCTAGTAGGGTGCAAGCCCGAGAGAGCCGCAGTGAATAGGCCCAGGCGACTGTTTAGCAAAAACACAGGTCTCTGCAAAACCGTAAGGTGACGTATAGGGGCTGACGCCTGCCCGGTGCTGGAAGGTTAAGGGGATTGCTTAGCGTAAGCGAAGGTGAGAACCGAAGCCCCAGTAAACGGCGGCCGTAACTATAACGGTCCTAAGGTAGCGAAATTCCTTGTCGGGTAAGTTCCGACCCGCACGAAAGGCGTAACGATCTGGGCACTGTCTCAACGAGAGACTCGGTGAAATTATAGTACCTGTGAAGATGCAGGTTACCCGCGACAGGACGGAAAGACCCCGTGGAGCTTTACTGTAGCCTGATATTGAATTTTGGTACAGCTTGTACAGGATAGGTAGGAGCCAGAGAGACCGGAGCGCCAGCTTCGGTGGAGGCGTCCTTGGGATACTACCCCAGCTGTATTGAAATTCTAACCCGTACCCCTTAGCGGGGTAGGAGACAGTGTCAGGCGGACAGTTTGACTGGGGCGGTCGCCTCCTAAAGAGTAACGGAGGCGCCCAAAGGTTCCCTCAGAATGGTTGGAAATCATTCGTAGAGTGTAAAGGCACAAGGGAGCTTGACTGCGAGACCTACAAGTCGAGCAGGGTCGAAAGACGGGCTTAGTGATCCGGTGGTTCCGCATGGAAGGGCCATCGCTCAACGGATAAAAGCTACCCCGGGGATAACAGGCTTATCTCCCCCAAGAGTCCACATCGACGGGGAGGTTTGGCACCTCGATGTCGGCTCATCGCATCCTGGGGCTGTAGTCGGTCCCAAGGGTTGGGCTGTTCGCCCATTAAAGCGGTACGCGAGCTGGGTTCAGAACGTCGTGAGACAGTTCGGTCCCTATCCGTCGTGGGCGTAGGAAATTTGAGAGGAGCTGTCCTTAGTACGAGAGGACCGGGATGGACACACCGCTGGTGTACCAGTTGTTCTGCCAAGAGCATCGCTGGGTAGCTATGTGTGGACGGGATAAGTGCTGAAAGCATCTAAGCATGAAGCCCCCCTCAAGATGAGATTTCCCATTACGCAAGTAAGTAAGATCCCTTGAAGACGACAAGGTAGATAGGTTCGAGGTGGAAGTGTGGTGACACATGGAGCTGACGAATACTAATAGATCGAGGACTTAACCAAAAGTTCTTAAGAACTTCAATGAGTGTTTATCCAGTTTTGAGAGAACAAATCTTTCTATATAAAGATTTTCAAGATGCGAGCAGTACGAGGAAACGAATGATTGAGAACCGGAGTGTACTTATGTACATGAGGATTCGAAAGAGTGAAGTTGACGAAGTAATGCGAAGTATATTGTAAATCGAAGTCTAGTAATGATGGCAAAGAGGTCACACCTGTTCCCATGCCGAACACAGAAGTTAAGCTCTTTAGCGCCAATGGTAGTTGGGGGCTGTCCCCCTGCGAGAGTAGGACGTTGCTAGGCACACTAAGGTACTACTAATTTTATTGGTAGTATCTTTTTTATTACAACGAAACTGTTTCTTTTGTCTCCATCAGTTTTTAAACTTCTTTTCGAATCTCTTTTCGGAAAATATGTATTAGTAAATATTAGATCATGTACCTTAATGCTAGGTAGTTTTATTCGATCTTTTTACTTTCAACCAAAAGATAATAAACCATATTAGTTACCAGATACGAAATTGAAATTAATAACTTTTCGAAAAATATTTTTATATAATAAAAGTATTGTTAAAAATAGATATATTTGATAGAATAAATCTTGTAAATGAAATGGTTCGGTAGTTCAGCTGGTTAGAATGCCTGCCTGTCACGCAGGAGGTCGCGGGTTCGAGTCCCGTCCGAACCGCCATTTTTTATTTAATGTAAATTCAAACACAGCTAAAGAGGCTGTGTTATTTTTTTATGTCTAGATGTTTCAACTCGTTCACTTTGAACATTTGTAAAGCTTTAGGTAAACTATAGATAATGTGAATTTGAGAGGACGAAGACAATGACAATTGAAATAATGGTTGGTTCTTTAGAGGAAACAAACCAATTAGCGTTGAAATTGGCTAATTTACTTGAGGCACAAGATACAATTACTCTGGAAGGAGATCTTGGCGCAGGTAAGACAACGTTTACGCAAGGCTTAGCAAGGGGGCTTGGTATTACTCGTACAGTCAATAGCCCAACGTTCACGATTTTAAAGCAATATGAAGGGCGATTACCTTTTAATCACTTAGATGTCTATCGTTTAGCAGATAGCGATGAAGATCTTGGTTGGGATGAAATTTTCTATGGTGATGCAATTTCGGTTGTTGAATGGGCACACTTAATAGAACAAGATCTTCCTGCTGCACGTTTAGCAATTGAAATACAACGAGTTGATGAAAATACAAGAAGATTCTTATTGAAACCAATCGGACAGCGCTATGAACGATTGTGTGAGGAGTTAATGAAATGATCTGGTTAGGGATAGATACAGCAAATTCTCCTTTAGCTGTTGCCATAGTAAAAGATGGACAAATCATTACAGCTGAAGTAACGAATATCAAAGTAAATCATTCAGCTGGTGTGATGCCAGCGATTGAGCATATTTTCAAAAAAGTGAATATGTCTCCAAAAGATATTGATGCGATTGCAGTAAGCCAAGGACCTGGTTCATATACAGGTGTGCGTATAGGAGTGACGATTGCAAAAACATTATCTTGGACATTACAAGTACCGTTAGTTGGTATTTCGAGCTTACAAGTACTTGCTGCGAATGCAGAGATGTACGAAGGCGTTATTTGTTCATTAATCGATGCTAGACGTCAAAATGTTTATGCTGCGGCGTATGATGCAACCAATGGACTTGCTCCTGTAGTAGAAGATGGACACTACAGTATGGTAGGGTTGTTAGCACAATTAAAAGAACTAAGACAACCAGTATTGTTTGTGGGACATGATGTGGATAATTTCTGGGCACTAATCCAACAAGAATTAGGTGAACAAGCATTAAGAGCATCATATACACTAGATCTGCCAAATGCAGCACAGCTTATTCATCTAGCGGAACAACAAGAGTTACCAGCTATAGAGGCTACTCATACTTTCGTTCCAAAATATTGCCGCATAGCAGAAGCTGAAGCAAACTGGTTAAAAGATCAAAAGGAAAAACAATAGGTGAGCCGATGATTAAGTATCGACAAATGACTATTGCAGATGTTGAGGCAGTACATAGTATCGAGGAAGACGTATTTGCTACCCCTTGGACACTTGATGCCTTTTATCATGAAATGACAACCAATACCCAAGCCACCTATGTCGTTGCTGTGGACGAAACAGATGCAATAATCGGCTTTTGTGGAATGTGGATTGTGTTAGATGAAAGCCAAATTACGAATGTAGCCGTACTTCCTACAGGTAGAGGAAAAGGTACTGGTGAAGGACTGATGTGTGAAGCAATTCGCATTGCAAAGGAACGCAATGTTGTCGTGATGAGCTTAGAAGTACGTGTAACAAATACTGTCGCACAAAACTTGTATCGAAAACTTGGATTCCAAGAAGGCGGAATTCGTAAAGGCTACTATACTGATAATCAAGAGGACGCTCTTGTCATGTGGGTGAATTTATAATGGAAAAAGATCTATATATATTAGGCATTGAAAGTAGTTGTGATGAAACGGCTGCTTCTATTGTAAAAAATGGACACGAGATTGTTTCCAATGTGGTTGCATCTCAAATAGAAAGTCATAAACGATTTGGAGGAGTTGTACCTGAAATCGCTTCTCGTCATCATGTAGAGCAAGTAACAATCGTTATTGAAGAAGCTTTACAACAAGCCAATATGAAACCAGAAGATTTAGATGCAGTTTGTGTTACGGAAGGTCCTGGTCTTGTTGGAGCATTATTAATAGGAATTAATGCTGCAAAGGCATTTGCATTCGCTAATAATTTACCATTAGTCGGTGTACACCATATTGCAGGTCATATTTATGCAAATGCACTAATCCAACCAATGGAATTTCCATTGTTAGCACTAGTTGTATCAGGTGGACATACAGAGCTTGTTTTAATGAAGGCTGATGGATCGTTTGAATTAATTGGTGAAACACGTGATGATGCGGCTGGTGAAGCTTATGATAAAGTTGCACGGGTGTTGAATATATCTTACCCAGGTGGTCCACAAATTGATCGTTTAGCACATGAAAGTGATGATGCAGTTGATTTTCCACGTGTTTGGTTAGAGCATGATTCATATGATTTTAGCTTTAGTGGATTAAAATCAGCAGTCATTAATTACAAACATAATGCTGACCAACGAGGAGAAGCGATTAATCCAATGCATGTTGCAAAAGGATTCCAAGATAGTGTGGTAGAAGTTTTAACTACAAAAACTTTGCGTGCAGCACGTGAATTTAACGTCAAACAAGTAATCGCGGCAGGTGGAGTTTCAGCAAATAAAGGTTTACGTTCTTCATTAGAGGACACTTTCAAAAAAGAAGGCATACCTTTCTATGTGCCACCTTTAAAATTATGTACAGACAATGCAGCAATGATTGCAGCCGCGGGTACATCTATGCTCAAAGTTGGGAAACGCAGTGATTTAACATTAAACGGACGTCCAGGAATGGAACTTATTTCTTGGAACGACTGAATAATTCACAAAAAGACTTTCATTTATGGATGAAAGTCTTTTTTTATTAGCAAAATAATAAGAAAATTCGAAAATAATCCACAGTTTGTGGATAAGATGTGGATAAAATGTGTGTTTTCTATATATAGTGGTGACTTTTGCACATTTTCCTGTTCGTAACTTCTCCTCAATCTGTGGATAATGTGGAAAAGTGTATTTGTTCATTGAAATAAAAGGATATTAAGTGTGTATAAATCTGTGGAAAGAAATAGGATAAAAATTTATTATTGACCAATATATAGACAAGAACCCCCTTTAAACGACAAAGAGTTTGTCGAAAAATAATCTTTCGACATTTCCTTTCTTGCGAGTCGTAGGAGCCAAAAGCCTTTTATAATATTATTTTGCTTAATAAACAAGGCTTTCTAAAAAGTATTTTCTATACTTTTTAGAAAGCCCACAGGTTTCAAAAGTTATTCAAATTCTTCTAGCTGTTCGTTTAATTCGATCCATTCGAATTCAATTTCTTCACGTTGTTCTTTAATACGATCTAGTTCGGTTTGAAGTACTATCACTTTTTCATGGTCTTGGAAGATTGCAGGATCACAAAGCTTTTCTTCAATTTCTTTTATCTGGTTATCAAAAACGCTTAATGTATCCTCAATTTCTTCAATACGACGGCGTATTTTTCGTTCTTTTTTCTTCGCTTCTTTATCAATATGCGTATTCTTTTGTTTTTTTAGTATTGTTTCTTGGGCTTGAGGTAATGCTGCTAATTTTTCTGCTGCAATTTCTTCAATTTCTTTTTTCTTTTCAATATAGTAGTCGTAATCCCCAAGATATTCTGTAGTACCATCATTGGAAAGTTCGATCACCTTTGTGGCTATACGGTTGATGAAGTAACGGTCATGTGATACGAAAAGTAATGTACCTGGATAGTCTATAAGAGCATTTTCTAATACCTCTTTACTATCTAAGTCTAAATGGTTTGTTGGTTCATCGAGAATAAGCAAATTTGATTTTTGGAGCATTAATTTTGCTAATGATAAACGAGCTTTTTCACCACCAGATAAGTCGTGCACAATTTTATCCACATCTTCACCAGAGAAGAGAAAGCGGCCAAGTACAGTCCGAATATCTTTTTCGCTCATTAATGGCCATTCATCCCAAAGTTCTTTCAAGACGGTTTTATTGCTTGCTAACTTTGCTAGTTCTTGATCATAGTAGCCAATTTGTACATTCGTTCCATAATTGATTTCACCAGCAAGTGCTTGTTTATCCTTGACAATTGTTTTTAATAATGTAGATTTACCGACACCATTTGGTCCGACAAGCGCAATGCGGTCTTGACGATAAACACGCATTTGAATGTTCTTTGATATTTCATTTCCTTCATAGCCAATCGCTAATTCATTGATAGAGAGAACGTCATTTCCACTTTGGCGATCAATGCCGAAAGTGAAGGTAGCTGATTTCTCATCCCCATCTGGTGCATCCATCCACTCAGTTCTTTCAAGGATTTTACGACGGCTTTGTGCCATCTTCGTAGTAGATGCACGAGCAATATTCTTTTGGATAAAGGCTTCAAGCTTTGCCTTTTCTCCTTGTTGTTTTTCGAATATTTTACGGTCTCGTTCATAGTTCTTTGCTTTCTCATCTAAATAATTGCTATAGTTGCCTGTGAATTTTGAGACATGATGACGAGAAACTTCGTATACAATAGAAACAACTTGGTCCAAGAAATAGCGGTCATGTGATACGATTAGTATTGCACCATCATAATTCTTTAAGAAGTTTTCGAGCCAACTTAATGTTTCGATATCTAGGTGGTTAGTAGGTTCATCGAGAATGAGTAACTCAGGTTTGCTTAATAGCAACTTAGCAAGTGCAAGACGAGTTCTTTGACCACCGGATAGTGAAGAGATTTTCTGGTCATAACTTTCTGGATAGAATTGCATTCCGTGTAACACTGAGCGCGTATCAGCTTCAAATTGATAGCCTCCATGCTCTTTAAAATCATGTTGTAGCTGATCATATTCAGTCATAATTTTCGCATAAGCTTCTGTATTTTCATATATTGCAGGATCGGCCATTTTCTGTTCTAATTTTCGAAGCTGCTGTTCTTGTTTTTTCAACGGTTCGAAAATAGTCATCATTTCTTCCCAAATTGAAAGAGTAGATTCTAGTCCAGCATGTTGGTCTAGATAACCTAAGCGAATATCTTTTGGCATGATGATATCACCAGAATCATACGATAGCTTTCCTGCAATTATTTTTAATAATGTAGATTTACCGGCACCATTACGACCTACAAGTGCTACGCGATCTCGGTGCTGTACTTCAAGTTTAACGCCACTTAAAATTTCATCGGCAATATAAGATTTATATAATTGATTGACCTGTAAAACGATCATATTAGACACCTCAGTTCAATCCTAGTTTATAGGAAGATACTCATGTGTGCAACGGGATAGCTTTACATATAGTCAATCGTCATGTAAGATTGAAACGATTTCGGATTGATTGCAGGAGGAAACATTGTGAAAGCTACTAATAATAATATTCCACAAGCTACAACAAAAAGGCTTCCTCTCTACTATCGCTTCATCCTAAGTTTTGCAGAAGCTGGACAAGGAAGAATATCTTCGAAGGAACTAAGTGAAGCAATGAAGATTGACTCAGCGACCATTCGCCGCGATTTTTCACATTTTGGAGCCCTTGGTAAAAAGGGTTACGGTTATGATGTACAATATTTACTTGATTTTTTTAGACATATATTAGACCAAGATGAACGAATGAATGTAGCGATAATCGGAGTAGGGAACCTTGGCAGTGCTTTACTAAATTATAATTTTCAAAAAAGCCATAATATGAAAATTGTTGTGGCATTTGATACAAGCGGTACCCCAGAAGGTACATATATAAATGATATTCCAGTTTTCTCACCAGATCTATTAGAGGAGAAATTTGCAGAATATGGTGCAGAATTACCGATATTAACGGTACCTGCACGTTCAGCACAATTTATGACAGATCGTCTAGTTAAAATGGGGGTAAAAGGTATATTAAACTTTTCACCTGTACGATTAAATGTTCCAGATAACATTCGAGTGCATACAATTGACCTAACAATTGAATTACAAACACTAAGTTACTTTATTAGAAATGACAAGCCATGACAAAAATATTCACAAATAGGCTATTAATAGAAATAGCAAAAAGACTATTTATGAGTTAAAATAAGACATATTAAGAGGAGGTGTCTGTAATGGGAATTGGTCCTGGGAGTGCTTTAATTATCGGGATTGTGGCCCTACTAATTTTCGGACCGAAGAAATTACCTGAGCTAGGTAAAGCAATGGGTTCTACTCTCCGCGAATTTAAAAATGCTACAAAAGGTTTAGCAGATGACGATGATACAAAAAAAGTATCTGAATCTACAAAAACTGAAGATAAATAAGTTAGGATGTTAGTTGTATGAACAATAATGAACTAACGATAGTGGAACATATAGAAGAATTAAGAAAACGGCTATATATTGTTGCCGTTTTCTTTGTGATTGCTGTGATCGGAAGCTTCTTTTTAGCAGAACCGCTCATTCACTTTTTGCAATATAACGAGGATGCTAAGCAATTACAGCTTCACTCATTTAAGGTAACAGATCCTGTAAAAGTTTACTTTCAAGTAATCTTTATCTTATCTGTAGTGATGATATCACCGATAATTCTATATCAACTATGGGCTTTTATTAGCCCAGGTCTACAGGAAAAAGAAAGAAGAGTTACATTAAGCTATATTCCTTATATGATTCTTTTATTTATCGGTGGTGTAGTATTTTCTTATGAAATTCTTTTTCCATACATCATAAAATTTATGATGCAAATGTCGAATGAATTAAATGTTCAACAAACGATTGGGATTAGTGAGTATTTCCAATTTTTAACGCAAATTACATTACCTTTCGGGATTATATTCCAATTACCGATAGTGGTATTATTCTTAACACGTTTAGGAATTTTAACACCAATGATGATGACGAAAGTACGAAAATATGCGTTTTTCATCTTGTTGGTAATTGCTGCAATTATAACACCACCGGATATTATGTCTCATATGTTCGTAACTTTACCATTATGTATTTTATACGAGATAAGTATTCTTGTATCACGTATCGGCTACCGCAAATATTTGAAAGCTGAGCAACAACGACAAATAGAACTTGCAGCAAGTTCTATAGAAGAAAATCCTTCTACCAAATAAGGTAGAAGGATTTTTTAATTATATAGAGAATAATATATTAGCTTACTTTTTTGTATCAATATCCAGTTTCATGGGCTAGTACTTGAAGGTCGCAGGATGACTCCAACAATGTTCGCATTTGAATTAGCACGTTTCACTTCAATTATTGATATTGTTCTAAAAACTTTTTAATAGGTTCTTGGTATAACTGGATGACCGTTACGAAACCATTAAGCATCATATGAGCAATAATAGATGTAATTATTCGTTTCGTTTTGTGATAGAGGAATGCGAATATAAAGCCTGAGATTGCATATATTATGATGTGCGGCAAGTCAAGGTGAATAAGCGCAAATACAATCGAACTAACTGAAGCTGCAACAAAGAAATTAGTAGTTTGTACGAGTGAACCAAATATAACACGTCGGAATACAAACTCTTCTAGAATTGGCCCGATGAATACAATTGCTAGTATTGCAATTGGGGCAACATCAGCTATTGATACAAGATTAGCAGTGTTCTGAGAACCTTGATGAATCCCTAAGGTACTTTCAATCATTGAACCAATAGATTGACCCATAAACACCATAAAGAAACCAATGATTCCCCATAAAATAGATAAAGGTAGGGGAGCTTTGCTACCTCTATAAATCTTCCAAAAGTTTTGATCACGGGAAACTAATATAAGGAAGATAATAAGGGTAATAGCCATACTAATAAAAATGTACCAACCTTGAGTTGTTAAAATAAGCTCGTTTTTACTCATTTCCGGGTAACGGCCCTTAATAAAGTGGAATAAAGGACGTAAAAAAAGGAAAGAGGATAATTGCATCGCAATGTAAATCAATAAAATATATAATGCTGTTTTTTTAGATTTCAATTTCAGAATCCTCTCTAATTACTTAGTTTCCTTCATTGTAAAATATAAGCGAATAAAAACAAAATTTTTTATGCTTCTCGCTTGCAAAAAGAAATAGAATTCATTAATATAATAATTGTGTTAGCACTCGATACAGAGGAGTGCTAATAATGTAATATATATTTATTCAAATTCTAGGAGGTTGTTTCAATTGTTAAAACCATTAGGCGATCGTATCATTATCGAAGTTGTCGAAGTTGAAGAAAAATCTGCATTTGGCATCGTATTACCAGACTCTGCAAAAGAGAAACCTCAAGAAGGTAAAGTTGTTGCAGTTGGTACTGGATTCTTAACTGATGGTGGTAATGTAGTTCCACTTAATGTAAAAGAAGGGGACAACATCATCTTCTCTAAATATTCAGGAACAGAGGTAAAATACGAAGGTAAAGAATTCTTAATTCTACGTGAATCGGACGTTCTAGCAATCGTTGAATAATAATAACTTAAAAAGTTAATAAAAAAGATAGATAAAATATTGGGAGGTATTTCAAAATGGCAAAAGATATTCGTTTTAGTGAAGACGCTCGTAGCGCTATGTTAAAAGGTGTAGATAAATTAGCTAATGCAGTAAAAGTAACATTAGGACCTAAAGGACGTAACGTTGTTCTTGAAAAAAAATTCGGTTCACCACTAATTACTAATGATGGTGTTACAATTGCAAAAGAAATCGAGCTAGAAGATCCATACGAAAACATGGGTGCAAAACTTGTATCAGAAGTTGCATCTAAAACAAACGAAATCGCTGGTGACGGTACTACTACTGCAACTGTATTAGCTCAAGCAATGATTCGTGAAGGCTTGAAAAACGTTACAGCTGGTGCTAACCCAGTCGGCATTCGTAAAGGTATTGATAAAGCAGTTGCAACTGCAATCACTGAATTACAATCAATTTCTAAACCAGTAGAAAACAAAGAAGCAATCGCTCAAGTAGCAGCAATCTCTGCAGCTGATGATGAAGTGGGCGAACTAATTGCAGAAGCTATGGAACGCGTTGGTAACGATGGTGTTATTACAATCGAAGAATCTAAAGGTTTCACTACTGAATTAGATGTAGTTGAAGGTATGCAATTCGATCGTGGTTACCTATCACACTACATGGTATCTGATACAGATAAAATGGAAGCTGTTTTAGACAACCCATATATCTTAATCACAGATAAAAAAATCTCTAACATCCAAGAAATCTTACCAGTACTTGAACAAGTTGTTCAACAAGGTAAACCACTTTTAATCATTGCTGAAGACGTAGAAGGCGAAGCATTAGCTACTTTGGTAGTAAACAAACTTCGTGGTACTTTCAATGCCGTAGCTGTTAAAGCTCCTGGCTTTGGTGATCGTCGTAAAGCGATGTTAGAAGATATCGCAATCTTAACTGGTGGTCAAGTAATCACTGAAGATATCGGTTTAGACTTAAAACAAGCTACAATCGAAATGCTAGGTCATGCTGGTAAAGTAGTTGTTACAAAAGACCACACTACAGTAGTTGAAGGTTCTGGTAACGCAGATGTCATCGAAGCTCGTGTTGCACAAATCCGTGCTCAATATGAAGATTCAACATCTGAATTCGATAAAGAAAAATTACAAGAACGTCTTGCAAAACTTGCAGGTGGCGTAGCAGTTATCAAAGTTGGTGCTGCAACTGAAACAGAATTAAAAGAACGCAAACTACGTATTGAAGATGCTCTTAACTCAACTCGTGCAGCAGTAGAAGAAGGAATTGTTGCAGGTGGTGGTGTTGCATTAGTAAGTATCTACAACAAAGTTGCTGAAGTTGAAGCTGCTGAAGCTGGCGACGTAGCAACAGGCGTTAAAATCGTATTACGTGCTCTAGAAGAACCAGTACGTCAAATCGCAAACAATGCAGGTCTTGAAGGCTCAATTATTGTTGACCGTTTGAAACGCGAAGAAGTTGGCACAGGCTTCAATGCTGCTAACGGCGAATGGGTGAACATGATTGACGCTGGTATCGTTGACCCAACTAAAGTAACTCGTTCAGCTCTTCAAAACGCAGCATCTGTAGCAGCTCTATTCTTAACTACAGAAGCAGTTGTTGCTGATATACCAGAACCAACTCCAGCTCCAATGGGCGGTATGCCTGATATGGGCGGCATGGGCGGTATGATGTAATAAACCGCTTTAACCTTTGATATATAAGGGGTTGTATGTAAGGTGAAAGTGAAATGCTAACATTTTGCTAACATAAAGGATTATAATCGAGGCTTCTCATTAGTTGTGCAAACTTTTGGGAAGCTTCTTTTTTTATTTCTTTTGTCACGTGGAGATAGATATTCTTGGTGATTTGATCATCTGAATGGCCAAGTCTATCCATGATTTTGCTATAAGTTCACCAACACGAATTCCTGTATAGGATAAGGAACATCAAGTAGTCTAGCGCCAATCCTCCATTCTTAGCTGTTTTAAGAACAGTGCAAGTCCTTCCTTTTCCAAATACTTAGGGACTTTTTCTTCCTCCAGCTGTTTTTATCTTTATTAAGATAGGCAAATTCGCTGGAGTCCTTCTCGATAAGCTCTAATCCTAATGCTTTTCGAAAAATCATCCTCCCAGTTCGATGTATTCCTTCCCGTGTACTATCAGAATATCCTTGGTCTTTTAAAACGTTCATATCTTGATATTACCTTCTGGAAATGTCTTTAAGTTTTAGTTGTACAAAATAGGGCATACTGTATTTGTCGTACTCGTATGCCTTCTAGCATAATTTTTTTCTATTAACTATTGAATTGCTAGTAAAAAAACTGTTATAGTGAGATTGTTTGTCTGACGTCTGACTACTTATTTTCTAGTGAAGATATCTATGGCTGTTCTTCAAGTTTCGTTATTGGAACATAATGAACGAAAGATTGGCTTTGTAGTTTTGGTTATCAAACGCCCAAAAATTATCAAATATATTTATGGAGGAACTTATGAGATACTTAATAGCTTTTTGTGGATTGCTACTTGTTTTTGGCTTAGCTCTGTTAATGAGTAAAAACAAAAAAGAAATAAAATATAAGAATATAATTATGATGTTAATCATCCAATTTTTATTGGCAGCATTGCTGCTAAATACAAAGTTCGGTTATGATTTAATCAAAGGAATAACAAATATATTTGATCATTTATTGTCTAATGCAAATAAGGGCGTAACATTTGTTTTTGGTGGTTTAGCGAATAAAGGAGAGTATTCCTTCTTTCTAAATGTATTATTACCGATTGTTTTTATATCAGTATTAATAGGGATCTTACAGCATTTTAAAATTCTCCCTTTCCTCATGAAATGGATAGGTTTACTTTTAAGTAAAGTGAGTGGTATGGGGAAATTGGAATCATATAATGCTGTTGCTTCTGCAATGGTAGGTCAATCTGAAGTATTCATTACTGTAAAAAAACAATTAGATAAGATTACACCGCAGCGAATGTATACATTATGCGCATCAGCAATGTCGACTGTTTCTATGTCAGTTGTTGGAGCATATATGACTATGATTGAGCCAAAATATGTTGTAACGGCGATTGTATTGAACCTGTTTGGTGGATTTATTATTGTTTCAATCATTAATCCCTATACAGTAGAAGAAAGCGAAGATATCTTAACGATTGAAGATGAGCATAAGCAAACTTTCTTTCAAATGGTTGGAGAATACATCATGGATGGATTTAAAGTAGCCATCATTGTTGGAGCTATGCTTATTGGTTTCGTAGCATTAATGGATTTAATCAATTCACTATTTGAAATGGTTATCGGTATATCTTTCCAAGAAATATTGGGATATATCTTTGCACCAATAGCTTTCCTAATGGGTGTACCATGGGCAGAAGCTATTTCTGCCGGAGGAATTATGGCAACCAAATTAGTAACGAATGAATTTGTTGCAATGATGAGCCTTGGAGAAGTAGCTAAGTCTATGAGTGCACATACACTGGGCATTATTTCTGTATTTCTTGTATCCTTTGCAAACTTTTCATCTATCGGTATTATTTCAGGAGCAGTAAAAGCGTTGAATGCAAAGCAAGGGGATGTAGTTGCTCGTTTTGGCTTAAAGTTGTTGTATGGAGCCACACTTGTTAGTATCTTAACGGCTATAATTGTTGGTTTGGTTATTTAATTTAATAAAGAGTAGCAGTTGTTGATATATCGTTTGAACTGCACTCCTATAGTCAGACGCAACTATGGGGGTGCAGTTTTTTATTACTAAACTGTGTGTGTTTGGCACTTTATAGATGGCTAGAGGCGCAATTTAGTTGAACTCTCGATTATGCTAAGGTTATAAAATATCCTGGGAATTATCTTGCATTGCCTACTAGCAATACTATCAAAATGTGTTTTTTTACAATAATCATCTAAAGTATTAATAGCATTTGTAGTTTTTAACGAGGCTCCAACTGAACTAGAATTATTTTTCATGTCAGTGTGGAACTACACCATAAATAAACATTCTTTATCTTTAGAAAGCTTACCAAATATCATTACAGTTGTTTTATTTACGACATATACTAGTTCTGATGAAAAAAGGAACTTTTATGTTTGTTGGAAGGCGGTAGCGTTGTATTGTATATAAAAAACGTTTTGAATGAGGTGGATTGATGTGTTAAAACCAATTTCAGATGATGTTAGATTTGCCCAATTAGAATTTCGGAAACATACAAAAGCGAAGAAGCTTGTTTTAGGATGCTTTCTCGCCTGTATAGCTGCTGTACTTCAATCAGCAGGTGGCTTTTTACTAGGAATCGGATATTTTATCAGCCCATTTGCCACTTTACCCATTCTGATTGGTGCCATGTTTTCCCTTCAAATGGGAGTAATGTCTTATTTTATTACCATCCTGTTGCTATTCATTCTGTTTCCAAGTGAACTAGTGGTTTTTCCTTTTACAACAGGGTTGTTAGGGATTGGTATAGGTGCAGCTTTTTCCTTTTTCAAGAAGAGGTTAAGCATTATTTCTCTTGGTGCCATTCTTTTAACAATAGGAATTATGAGTCTACTATATGTTTTCGACTTTCCCGTTCTTGGTCCAGCCATATCCGATTCGTTTTCATTTCGTACAGCAGGAAGTATATTTTTATTTTCTTTCCTATATAGCTGGTTATGGGTAGAGATAGCTTTATTCTTTTTTAAAAAATTAAAGATCATCAATCCAAGAAAGAAATGATGAATCATGGAACAATTTCAAAAACAGTACCTTGGTTAAAATCAGTCACTTTCATAGAGCCATGAACTCCTAAATATAATCTGGTTTGATCCAGATTCGTTCCCAAGCTAACATAATAAGCTGATTGGGCCCCAAAATCATAGTCTGTTTCAATAATACTAAAATCATTTAGTTTATAATCTGTTCTTACATTGGTATAAGCTAAAACCCCTCTAACTGGAGGCCCCGATTCTTCTTTCCAGGCAAGATCGGTAAACACAACAGTTCCCGTTAAATTGGGGATTTCATGCCCCATATAAGCTTGCACTCCTGTTAGTGCAGTTCCTCCAAACTTATCGGGCCTTGGATCTTTATGAAAATAACTAGTTAAAGGCTGAAGACTCGTAAATGAAGTTTTTATTGCTTCATTGTAGTAAGCAATGGTTTTCTCATTCAAAGTTGGATTTTTAGTGCATCCCTGTATAATCGAAGTAGGAAAAGCACCTTCCCACCCACGCCAGCCAAAGTTAATAAACCCTTCTTGGTCAGGTTCAGATTTCATTAAGGAAGCTTGAATAAGCTGAGTAACTGGTATCGGTTTATACTGAACGAATGAAAAAATCGACTCTACCAAATCCTGTCCGACAATTCCCACATATTTGATATACTGATTATAAAACCTTTGAAATGAGATGCCTGGTATATTGCGTACCCCTTTGGCAATTACTGTAAGTGTTTCCTGTATAGGTACGGGAAGTTCATTAAAGCGTGTGACTACGGGAGGATTATAGATAAATGTATTTTTAACTACATCAATTTCAATAATTTTACCGGCAATTTCCATATCATCCTGGCTTAAGTTAAATGGATCATAGCCTGATCCACCATCTCCGGTTGTTAAAACAAGTTTTCCTGTTTCAGGTGAAAAGTTTAAGCTATTGACACCATTATGATTAAAAAATGGTCTTCTTATGTTAAGTAATGTCCGTCGTTTTTGAGATTGACCATTCGATTGTAAAATCCATTCTTCAACTGTATCAATATGATCATATTGAGTTTCTCTATTTATCCATTTTAAGTTTAAAGTTGTGGGATCACATGGGGTAGGTTTAAAAGGTTTAGGAAGAGCACCCGGACCTTGTGTTCCAGCTACTGAATAATGAAGATAAAACAGACCGTTATAATAAAATAGAGGATGAAACGCTAGTCCTAGTAATCCCCGTTCATCATATCCACTACCCGAAACACCTTGTTCAGAGGTACCTAGTTTTAAGATTTGCGGGCGAATATCTAAAAAAGTATTTATAACTCCATTTCCTATGTAAAAAATTTCTCCTACCTGAGTTGCAATAAATAATCTTTCAATTGAGTCACCCGGAAGTATTGCTGTTTTCAAAACAGTGGGTAAATTTATCTTACTTACAATGGGCTGTAAATTAACCTTAACTTTTCTCAACTAACTTTACACTCCTTCTAACTGTTTTCTTTTTCAAGAATATGATTAGAACTGTTCTATTAGTACCATTTACCATTAGGTCCAGGGAATCTGACAAGGCATTCTAATTTTGTAAATCAATAAGAAACTGAGTGATGCTAAATAAAAAATAGGTTGGATTCCATTAAATTGGAATGGAGCATGTATAATTAAACCCACCAACATTTTGTGTGTACCACCTATACTCCGCACATGTAGTTAGTGTAGAGAGTAGATGTTACAATTTCTGTTAATCAACAATTTCGTCAACTTAGGAGACGTTCAATCAATTCACTGAATTGGTGGGAGGTCTCTTTTTATATTTCATTTATGAAGGCTTTTCAATATGATATTGTTGAATTTTTTTATGCATCTATTTGAGAGAAAGCTAATTTTTCCATTCACCTTAGTTAGTATTGCACATGAAAGTAAAATTTATTTATGAGCGTATTCCTTCACTTAGTATTAAAATTCTTTAAATGCAAAAGATAAGAGGGAATCTTAGCAGCTAAATAAAGGAGGTGTACTTTCATGTCAGTACTAAATCGTATTGCTTTAACTCTGGTCATTATTGGTGCTATTAACTGGGGGCTGATTGGTTTTTTCCGATTTGACTTAATATCAACAATGTTTGGAGGAGAAACTGCATTTATATCTAGAGTTATTTTTGGTCTTGTAGGTATAAGTGGATTAGCTTGTATAGCCCTTTTGTTTGTCCCTCTAGAAGATGAAGATGAAGAGTATGAAACAGACCGTGAATTCAGAAGAAATTCTGATTTGTCTACTGAATTTGGTGAGGAAGCCGATTTTACAGATGTTAAAAAAGATAAAAAGAAGAAAGATTAAGCCGGTTTTCTTCCAACAGCCATGCGAATTTTAAAGCAAAAGAATCTTAGCAACAAACGAGAGGAGTGTTTTTATGGATAACGTACGAGAAGGATTAATCCCCGCAGTTCTCGGAACAGCTGTAACAACCACAGGAGTGGCATTACGGAATAATAAAAGCATTACCCCGTGGATTAGAGGTTCGATTATTGGCTTTGGATTAGCTCATATTGTATTAGGTGCAATTGATTTAGTCGAGCATCGTCGCTAATGGATTCAAAAGGGAAGGGAAATTACCCTTCCCTTTTCAATTATAATAATTAGGCTAGATATTTTTGCTTTTAACTTTTCACGAAACTAATTCATCCTCAAACGAATTCAGCATTTGATTAATTTTCTCTTTACCAGCTTTTACCCATCTACTTTTATCTTTAATTTCACCATCCCTATCTAAAGGATCTTGAAATTGACTAAGTCCACCTGTAGCAGTTAATAATGAGTTTTCATCATAGTCTAATCCAAGATTTACTACATGTTTGATTACATAAGGTTTTCCAAATTGAATATAAGCAGAGTAGTGATCTAACTCACCTTCTATAACCCTAAAAGGCATCCGAAGGTAAATGGTTTCACCATCTTCTCGATAAAGAATCGAATCAAACATCCCTTCATGGTATTCAAAATTAGAGCAGAAATTACAGCCGAAAGGTTCGAATATTTCTCGAATATAGCCAAATTCTGTTTTTTTACCTTCAATTCGTGATTCGAATTGTATCATGATTATTCACCCCTGTTAGAATTTACTATTACTATTCTTAACAAAAAAATGAATATCATTCAAAAACAAAAAATCTTTTGCACATTAAAAATCCCTCCTATTGTTAGCGTAGCTGACAATGGGAGGGGGAGTGTATAGTTTACTGTAGATTCTTATTTTGCACGAGTTTAAGTACGCAATTTGCTAATGCTTCTTTTTCATTTTCTGATGCAACACTCCACATATCAGAAAGTACGCGTTGTTGTTCATTTTTTGGATCAACATTTTGCGCCAAGTACTCTCCAATTTGCACTGCAGCTTGTTGGATTACTTGATTGGGCATACCAGCATGCTCAGCTTGCGCTACATTTTGCCCTAAAAAAGATGTCCATTGTTGCCAGTTTTCTAACATAGGCATCTTATCCCTCCTTTATACTTTAAGTATGTCCAAAGATGAGAATAATATGTAGGCCTATCGATAACGTTAGATTGAATTAACGATAAAACAGTAGCTGCCTTATTTGGGATAATCAACATTTCTGAATAAAAATCCCATCACCCTCAAGCCATTCAGCTAAAAAGACATCTGTATATTTCGAAATGTTATGCATTGCTAATTGTTTTTTTAACCAAGTTTCGTCAAATCCAATATTCTTTAATTCATTTTTTAATACTTTACCATCACTAATAAGCGTAACAGGAACGTAAACGGGTTTTTCAGGAAGGTTGAAGTCTTCTATTATTGTCTGCTGATACTTTGGTTTCTTTAAAATACTAAGTGAACCATTTGACTCCAAAAAACAGTAGGCCACTTCTCGAGCTGAAAAAGTCCCGTTTTGCCTAAGTAAGCTTTGTAATTGATTTATATTCATACGGCATTTTTTTAATTCTTCCCGATCAATTACTCCGTTTTTAATGAGAGCGCTTGGTTCCCCTTGGAAAATCCTCCGAAACGGTAAAAACTTTCTATCTAAATATTCGACTATAAAGAGTAGTAGTCCCCAAAAGCTAATCGTATAAATAATTTCTAATATACGAACATGTTCTTCATATACAGCAGTTCCTAAAAACTCTCCAATAACAATGGAACCTATAAACGTAAAAGGTGTAATTTGATTGATAATTTTCCGACCTACAAAAGAAATAATGATAAATAAAATGATAAATCCTGCTAACAGCTTAAAGGTTATATACAGCATGATTAAAGAAAATTCTCCTTAGTTATTTTTCAGAGTTGCAGCCGTTTTTAAATGTGTATATTTCACTTGAATTAACCCCATGTGTAATCTAGGTTTAATTAATTATGTCCACATTCAATTTATTTCATTCTTTATTTATAGTTTTGGGTCCCTATCTAGGTAAGCATTTTAATGAGGTATAGAAAAATTTAACTTCGAATATATCATGCATTTAAAATATATGTTAAAATGAGGACAAATTACAGAGAGTTGGTAAGAAATGGACATTAATACCGAATTCCTGTAAGAGGCTTATTTGGTCTAAAAGGGGAGTGTGGAGAAATGATGCGAGGACATATTCAAAATAAGAGAGTAGAAATATCTGATGAAGAAGCAAAGCACTTTTTGAAAATGGCTAAAGTAGCACATGTAGCAACTGTAGATGAAGAGGGATTTCCATATGTAATTCCACTTATCTATATTTTTGAAGAAGGCAAGGTATATCTTCATATTGGCAATATCCGTGAAAGCCACTTTTGGGAAAATATAAAAAAGAACCCGAATGTTTGCATTGAGGTAAGTGAGATGGGGGACTTACATCCTGGCAAAAAGTACGCATGCCAATCAGCTCTTGTCTATACAAGCGTTGTTCTATTTGGGAAGATCAACCGCATTGAAGCAGATGAAAAAAAAGCATGGTTTTTTGATTGTTTGTTAGAAAAGTATGGTAATCCTGATTGGACGTTTGAAAGAGAAGGATATCCCATTCTTCCAAAAATTGAACTTTTTGAAGTACAAATTGATAAAATAACAGGTAAATTAAATGAAGGATTAATGCATTAAAAAGTTTTGGCGTTAGTTACATGATGGAAACAATCAGTAACTAACGCCAATTTTAATTTAAAAGAATTTCTTCGTATTTCGATCCTCTTTTAAAATCTCAACAGCTTCTCTAAAACGGAGCGAATGTATAATTTCTCTTTCTCGAAGGAATTTTAAGCTATCGTTTATATCCGGATCATCTGACATATCTATAATCCATTGGTAAGTAGCACGTGCTTTTTCCTCAGCAGCAATATCCTCGTATAAGTCAGCAATTGGGTCTCCTTTAGCTTGAATATAAGTAGTTGTAAAAGGATTTCCTGCAGCATTACTGTAAAAAAGCGCATGATCATGATTTACAAAGTTTTCGCCAAGACCAGCTGCTTTTAATTGTTCTGGTGTAGCGTCTTTTGTAAGTTTATAAACCATTGTTGCAATCATTTCAAGATGGGCAAATTCTTCTGTCCCAATGTCATTTAAGAGGCCAATCACCTTATCCGGAATTGTATAGCGTTGATTTAAGTATCTGAGTGCAGCTGCTAATTCACCATCTGCACCACCATATTGTTCAATCAAAAATTTAGCTAATCGAGGATTACACTCCCTTACCTTTACGGGATATTGCAGCTTCTTTTCGTAATACCACATGCACTAATTCCTCCTATCAGTCATTCGCATCAAAAAGCTTAAACCTGCCAAGGCCAAGGTGTGTCCTTCCAATTCCAAGGATATCCAGAAAAGCTTTTACCATAATTCATAAGCGGACCGAATTCTTTTTCAAACTCAATCTTCATTTCCATACTTTTAAGTGAAGCCTCATTAAATTGTTGAATAGCTGCAAAATCATTTGGATGAGTATTTAAGTAAAGATTTAATTCAAGAATTACAAAATCATTTGCTTGAATTTCCTCAAGCATCGTATAAAACTCAGGAGGCATTTCTTTCGTCATTTTTAATTCTCCTTTGTTTGTGGATTAGGATAAGGGCTAAAAAGATCTGGCCAAAGCGTGCCACAGTGTAACGCTTGTTTTGCGGTTGGGTATTGTGGCAGTCCAGGTGGTTGGAATGGAATGTAGAGTTGTGGTGGAGTAGAGTAGCTCTTCACCCGTATCGGTTTACAAGGATCAAAAGGGCTGACATAAGGATTCCAATATTTGAATTGTGTAAACATATAAACCTCCTTTCAGTAGTTTTTGCATCATTCCATCTATATGAAATCAATAATTGCTTCATTCATTCTTTTTACATAATTCGACTTCTCATGGATAAACTAATTTTGAAAGAAAGGATGGATGATAAATGGAAGAAAACAAATATGCATCACTTAATGATGAAAAGCTAAAAGAGTTAAAAGACTTGGAAGAAGAATTTGGTTATACACTGGTTGCTTATGAGGCAGGTGCCTTTAAAGGTGATCAACCTAGGGTTAGTGAAACGAATTCGTAATAAAAATATCTTACCTTGCAGGAATGCAAGGTTTTTTAAATGTGGAGTAGGTTCGTCAGCTTTAATGTAAATGAGGTTTTGCTAATTTCAAAGGTATTATAATTCTAAAGGATGTGATTCATATGTTATCGGAATTTTATGCAGATCTACATATCCATATTGGCCGTACGTGGAAAGGAAAACCAGTGAAGATTACTGGGAGTAAATCACTTACACTCGAAAATATTCTGCATACTGCGACAATGAAAAAAGGTCTAGATATTGTTGGGGTTATTGATTGTCATTCTCCAGAAGTGTTAGAAGAAATGGCAGCGCTAATAAAAGAAAATAAATTGGTAGAACTACCTGGTGGTGGTTTACGCTATCAAGATACGACGCTTATTCCAGGAGTAGAAATTGAAGTAAACGATGAAAATTGCTTAGGTCCACTACATGTGCTTGCGTTTTTCAAATCGTGGCAGGTAATGCGAGAGTTTTCTACATGGATGCAACATTATATTACGAATATAAACTTGAGCACACAGCGTATTGCGTGTGATGCAGTTACTTTGCAAAATACGGTCCATGAACTAGGTGGTTTATTTATCCCGGCACATGTCTTTACGCCATTCAAAAGTGCGTATGGTAAAGGCGTAAAAAAGAGCCTTGCTGAGGTTTTTGATATGGATCAAATTGATGCAATTGAATTAGGACTGAGCTCGGATACAGATATGGTAAAGGGCATTAGTGAACTAGCAAATTATACGTTTGTCACAAATTCAGATGCACATTCTCTTGGCAAAATGGCACGTGAGTATCAAAAGATTCGTATGCAAGAACCAACTTTCGATGAATTTCAAAAAGCATTGAAAGAAGAAGATGGGCGAGAAATTATTGCAAATTATGGTCTTAATCCTCTCTTGGGGAAATACCATGAAACAGCATGTTCTGATTGTGGCTATCGAACCACAGAAGTCCCTTGTCCGAATTGTGGAGGGAAACATCTTGTAAAGGGAGTAGCAGTACGGATTAAAGAATTAACGGACACAGATGAAACTTTGCGTGAACGTCCACCTTATATTCACCAAATCCCATTAGATTTTATTCCTGGCATTGGTAAGAAAACAATGGAAAAATTGCTTATTAGTTTTGGAACGGAAATGGCTATTCTTCATGAGGTGAGTAAAGAAGATTTAGAAAAGGTCGTCCCATTAAAAATTGCAGAATTAATTGATAAGGGGAGAAATGGTAGACTCTCGTTATCGGTCGGTGGTGGAGGAACGTATGGAAAAATAAAATCAGAGTAGAGTAACCAAAGGAATGTTGCTAAAGACGACATTCCTTTCCTTTTTTTATAAAGTGCAAAATAAATACAACAAATACCTAAAAGAACCACAGTAGCAAGTATCATTGACATGTGCCACGGAAGTAAGAAAGTGCCAATGATTAGTGCTAAGCCCCAGGTATTACCGCTAATACGATAAACAATGCGAACTGTTGTTTAACATATAGAATCCCACCAAGCGCAGACCCAATACTAAAGGACATATTGACCAACCAATACTATGCATAAAAAGCCTTTCGATTTTCATATGTTGTTGGATCGAGTAAGATAGCTTACATTGCTGGCATTCCAAAGTCACTAGAAAAAATTTATGGGCAGTTATTCCCCACTTATCTTCTTCGCTTCTCTCTCAGTCTTGTGGTGGGGATATTACTGCATGTTAATGCGGGATAAAAGGGAGTACAGCATGAATTGAAACACGATTAAAGAAAGAGGAAATGAGCCGCATTTTCAAATTTTGTGGGAGTTGAGAAAATTTCATGTGATCTCCTTTATTGGTTTGAGCTAAAAGTAATAGTAGTATAGATGAATTGAAAATTCAGGTAATATTTTAAAGTTAAAATGATTCAGAATAAAAATGGAAAATATTAATAATATTTGGTAGCATTATAGATGAGTAGTAACTATTAATGATAGGTGAGGTGATTGATATGTCGAAGAAGGTTTATTTGAATCATGATGGTGGAATAGATGATTTAATTTCACTGTTTTTATTATTGCAAATGGAGGATGTAGAGTTAGTAGGAGTTGGTGTAATTCAAGCTAATCCGTATATAGAATCTGCCCTATTTGCAACTGAAAAGATTATCAATCGTTTCGGTCACGGAATCACGGTAGAAGTGGCAAAGTCCAATTCAAAAGGGAAAAATCCATTTCCAAAAGATTGGCATGTAGATGTATTTTATGTAGATGCATTGCCAATATTAAATGAATTTGATATTACGAAGCCAATGATCATTGAAAGACCGGCTCATCTTCATTTAGTAGATAACTTAAGAAATAGTCAGGAGAAAATAACGCTTATATTTACAGGGCCATTATCGGATTTAGCAAGAGCGTTGGATGAAGCACCTGATATCGAGGAGAAAATTGAAAAGCTGATATGGATGGGTGGGACATTTTCGGATAAAGGGAATGTAGAGGAATCGCAACATAATGGGACTGCAGAATGGAATGCTTTTTGGGATCCATCTGCTACTGCGAGGGTTTGGGAATCTTCTATAGAAATAGATTTGGTAGCACTAGAAAGTATCAATAAAGTACCATTAACAACAGAAATAAGAGCTTCCTGG
Source organism: Rummeliibacillus pycnus (assembly GCF_044359855.1). Classification (GTDB taxonomy): domain Bacteria; phylum Bacillota; class Bacilli; order Bacillales_A; family Planococcaceae; genus Rummeliibacillus; species Rummeliibacillus pycnus_A. The sequence continues at coordinate 2,191,389 of NZ_CP132291.1, read as the reverse complement.
GCGAGAAATCGTCAAGATTTTGGTATCGAATTTTTAGGGCAATGTTATGCTATAGTCCCAAAACTATTGCGGAATAATGAGAGCTCAACCTACTTTTTGGGAGAGGTATTAACAACACTTACTGTTTTTGATACGAAATTGGTTAAGAGAAAAGAAGTTCCAAGTATTGTTCATATTGACGGACCAAATCAAGGAAGGACCGAGACTATTTCTAACGGTCGAAAAGTTAATCTTATATATGATGTAGAGAGGGAAACTCTTTTTGACTATATAGTAGATCTTGCTAGACAAGAGTAAAAGATAGAAATTTTGCTAGTAAATAAGCGGAATATCAAACAGATTATCCAAATGGTACACTAAAATCTTGTTCAGCATATTAAGCCTAAATAAGTGGATATTCGTATAAAAAATAAAAGCTGAGGGGCTCGTTCAGCATCTGTGTTAGAATAATTTTTAAGTCGAGAACAATCATTTAATTGTTCTCGACTTTTTAAATTCGACATTCTAAAATAGTTTGGGACACAAAAACTAATAGAGAATAGATAAAATTGCACGTTTATTTTTTTGGTATATAAATCTTTTGGTACATTGAGATTACTTCGTAATTATTGCACAATACTTTATATAGGTCATTTGACGAACCTTGTCAAAAGTAACCTATATTTTTTTGCTTAATTGGGCATAAGGATATACAATGTAACTTATTTAGCTCAGAAAATATCGAGATTTCGTCTTTTAATCTGTTTTATCATTTAATAAAAGATTTTTAAAACTAAATCAGAGTTTTTAGCGTCTAGTTAATAAATCGATATTGTGAGGATTGATTTGTAGGTAGGGGGTACGTTCATGCCAGAACCGGTAAGGAAAAATCACAGATACATTAGTGGTTTAGACGGTCTGAGAGCGATATCGGTAATAGCAGTTATTTTATACCACCTCCATGTAAGTGGAATTGTAGGCGGTTATTTGGGCGTTACCATTTTCTTTGTGTTATCAGGCTACTTAATCACAGATTTACTAGTGAATGAATGGGAAAAATACGGAACAATCAATTTAAAAAATTTTTGGATACGTAGATTTAGAAGGTTAATCCCAGCTTTAATCATCATGCTGATTTTAGTAGGATTTTGGATTACGTTATTTCAAAGATCATTTTTAGTTGGATTACGTTCAGAGATACTAGCAGCGATATTTTATGTTAGTAACTGGTTTTATGTTTTGCAAGATCATTCGTACTTTACGAAATTTTCACCTCCATCGCCTCTTCTACATATGTGGTCACTAGCGGTAGAGGAACAGTTTTATATTATTTGGCCAATTGTCATAATCATTTCTTTGAGCTTTGTTCGATATAAAGAAAAAATGGCGTTGGGTACTCTGGTGGTAGCATTGGTATCAGCTATTGCAATGGCAATTATGTTTACACCAGGAGAAGATCCAAGTCGTGTTTACTACGGTACTGATACTAGAGCGTTTTCTCTATTAATAGGGGCTACCTTAGCATTTATTTGGCCAAGTAGAAAACTAAAGGCAAATGTAACAAATGGAGCGAAAAAATTATTAGATGGTGCGGGATTAGTTAGTTTCTTTGTTCTTCTCTTGATGTTTTTTTTCATGCATGAAGAAGGACCGTTTTTATACTACGGTGGTATGTTTTTAGCATCTATTGTAACAGCAGTATTAATCGCAACAATTGTACACCCAGCAAGTCATGTTGGTGATGTATTGAGTTTTAAACCATTAATTTGGGTTGGGGTTCGATCATATGGTATTTATATTTGGCATTTCCCATTAGTTGTTTTGATGGGGGTTGGAATAGATGGCGTAGATGTACCACTTTGGAAAGTGCTTTTAATTATTGCACTAACACTTTTATTTGCTGAACTTTCTTGGCGCTTTGTGGAAGATCCTGTTCGTAAAGGTGAATGGAAAATATGGATACATAAGTTTCAAACACATGAATGGTCTTTAAATTGGAAAGAATGGACATTACCATATCGAATTGGCTCAGCATTTGTAGGATGTATTATTATTGTTTTTGTGATGGGGATGATTTTTACTCCAGAACAGAAGCAAACAAATAACGAAGCATTAGAACAACATTTAAAAGAAGAACAGAAAAAGTTAGAGGAAGTAAAAACAGAAAAACCACAAAACAAAGAAAAAACAATTACCCAAAAAGATGTTACTAAAGAGAAAACAGAAGTAAACCATAAAAAATCAACAGTAGAAGTAGAAGCTAAACAAGAGACAAATAGTAAGAAAATCGCGGCAATGGAAGTACCATCATCCATTAGTGTAACAGCAATTGGTGATTCTGTTATGCTGAGTGCAGCATCTGCATTGAAAGAACAAATTCCACAAATAGTAGTGGATGCAAAAGTTGGACGCCAAGCATATGATTCAATAGAAGTTGTAAATCGCTTAAAACAAGAAGGTAGATTAGGGAAAGTTGTTGTCTTAGGCTTAGGTTCCAATGGAGATTTCAGTGAAGCTCAAATGAATAATTTGTTGGATGAAATTGGTAATAACCATCACGTTTATCTCGTAAATACACGCGTTCCACGTAACTGGCAAGATAATGTGAACCGCAAAATTAACATTGCTGTAAAAGAGCATAAAAACGTGAAACTAATTGATTGGTATAGTGCGACAGAGGGACAGTATGATTTGTTCTATGATGATCATATTCATCCAAATCAAGAAGGTGGAGCCTATTATACAGCATTAATTAGTAGTAAAATTGCAAAAGGTGAAAAATAATGAAAAAGCATGCAGGAAATGAATCAATAATTCCTGCATGCTTTTTGTTATTCTACGTGTTCGTATAAGTTTACACTTTCGATATAGTTGACAAATCTTCGCAAATCTCTTTCTTGTTCCCGATTAATCTCACCAGCTTCGTACATCTTATGAATTTCTGCCCGTTCTGTTTCTGTGATGACTGCACGTAATTCATCTTTTAATTCTTCTTGTCTACTAGAATCGGTTGTAACGGGCTTTCTTATTTGATCAAGTGCTCTTTCATATTCAAAGGAAATCATATAATAAATGTCAGGATTTTGAGCAATCTGCGCTTGCTCTTTTAAAAATGTTAGAGCCTGCTTGAATGCATTTTTTCGTACCTCTTGTTTCATCCGAACATAAGAGACAAATTGTTCTTTATCGAGTCGATATTTTTTTCGAGCAATTCGCCATTCACGTAGAAATCTATAGAATATATACGTAAATCCTTTTTGCATATTGTGCTGAATGACGCGTTTTCTTTCTGAGAAGGTACTTTGAAAGGCAACATACATATCTGGATCTAAATGATGGCCATCATATAATTCCTTTATATATTGTTCTTCAATTTCGAGTGCTTTTAAACGTACATTTGTAATCTCATTCTGATGTTCTGGTTCTCCAGCTTTTGCGGCATTTCCATCCAACTGAATTTGACGGAACATCTGCTGATATTCACCAATTAACTGATAAGCGACATTTCGATTATCATCATTCATTTCACGGTGAATTTGTTTAATAGAAGCAAGTAAAATTTGCTTTTTCGCTTCGTTGAAATTTAACTGTTCGTCGCTTTCTTCTCTTAATTCGTCTGAATCGATTAGTAAAGGAAGGAAAATGGTTGCAACAATTAATGTGAATAAGATCACAGCTGAAGCTAAAAATAGTATCAGTGAACGTTCTGGGAATACATCCCCGCTATCTGTAATAAGTGGTAATGACAATACACCGGCCATTGTTACGGCACCACGTACCCCTGTTAAACTGCTCAGTAAACTCGTCTTCAATGTAGGTTTTTCATCTCGGTTATTTTTAAATTCATACATAGCAGTAAGGTGTGACCAAACAAACCGTATGCCCAAAATGACAAAACCAATTGCAATAGCATACCCCATTAACTTCCAATTATTAATACTTGTGTTTTCAATCGATTCTTTCATTGTTGATGGAATATTCAAACCAAGTAATAAGAACACAACCCCGTTTAGGATAAATAAAACAATTGACCATGTATTTTCAGTAAGTAATTGCTCTTCCGCTAAAACAGTCTCTGTTTTGTCTTTTACTAATGCTTGTGCAATACCGGCAACCACGACAGCTATAACACCTGAAGCATGGAAAATATCTTCTGCTACTAAATAGACGATAAAAGGTGTTAATAATTGTAAAAGCGTATGGAACACAACATCACGAATTCCAGTTCTTCTTAAAGAAAAACGAATTTGAGTTAAAATCGTACCAACAACTAAACCTAAAATAGCACCAACAATAAAAGTATATGAGAAGTTTAATAATGCCTCTTTAATAGAGAAATATCCAGTGACTACAGTAGCAACTGCATATTTGAATGCAACAAGACCAGATGCATCATTGATTAGCGATTCCCCACGAACAACATTTAAAATTTTCTCAGGGATTTGAATACGTTTTGCTATTCCATTTACTGCTACAGGGTCAGTTGGAGAAAGAATGGCAGCTAGTGCAAATGCAGCAGCTAAGGGTATAGAAGGAATTAACCAATGGATAAAATAGCCACCAGCTAATGTGGTAATAAGTACTAAAACAATGGCGTTTCCTAAAATAGGCATTCGCATATTCCATAACTCATCGCGTGGGAAATTTCGCCCATCGTTATATAAGAGAGGTGCTACAAATAATAATAGGAACCATTCTGTTTCAAGTTCTAAAGAAACATCACTAAACACAAGTGCAATAATAATTCCTAAGGCAATTTGAATCAGAGCTGTCGGAATCGAAGGTATGTAGTGACTTATAATATTCGAAAAAAGTAAACAACCTATTAACAATAAAACAATCATCAATAAATCCATAACATCATCCTCACCATCAATTAGAGTAAAATAGAATGTTTTACCTTTATATAAGAAAAATAATAAGATATCAAAATAATTTCTACAAATAATAGCTCCTTTTTAAGGGGAATACAGTAAATTTGACGAAGTTGTTACTATATTAAATAAATTGCGTGGATTCTAATAACAGATGTGACCAAAATCATGACATCCATTTCTTTGAAAGTTTATACTAGAACATGACAAAAACCTATATAGTTCGTAATAAAGAAGGAGATGAGCAACTTGAAAACAGTTGTTGTGATTGGTGGAGGCATTACAGGTCTTTGCACCATGCACTATTTACAAAAACAAAAAAATGAAAAAAATTTAGATATACAACTTGTACTAGTTGAAAAAAATGAATTTCTCGGTGGTAAAATCCACTCAGCATACGATAGCGGATTTACTCTGGAAACAGGTGCTGATTCGATTGTGGCACGACATAAAAGTGTTATGCCACTCGTTCAAGAATTAGGCCTAGAAGATGACCTAGTTTACAATGGAACAGGTATTTCTTATATATATACAAATAATACGTTGCATGCGATTCCAGTAGATAGCGTATTTGGTATTCCAACAAGTATAGAATCACTAAATAGCAGTACACTTGTATCATCGCAAGGAAAACAAGAAGCATTAAAAGATTTAGACTTACCAAATGACCACTTTACTAAAGAAAGTTCGATAGGTGATTTTCTTGAATATTTCTTAGGCAAAGAGTTAGTTGAAAAACAAATTGCTCCTGTACTATCAGGTGTTTATTCAGGTGATCTATACAAATTAACGATGGCGTCTACATTACCATATTTACTTGATTATAAAGAACAATATGGCAGTATTATTAAAGGTTTCGGAGCCAATCGAAAGCAATTCCAAAAGTCAGCAGATAAAAAATTCATTTCTTTTAGAAATGGCTTATCACAACTAATTGACCGTTTAGAAGAAACATTGACAGATGTAGAGATTATTAAAGGTGTAGCAACAACAAATGTAGCAAAGCAAGGCGATCATTTCATTTGTTCATTTGATAACCATGAAGATATTACAGCTGATTTTGTTGTGCTATCAACTCCTCATGCTGTGACGAGTAACATTTTAGAAGACGAAGCAGTCGAAAAAGAACTAAATACAATTCATAACGCATCTATTATTACCATCTATGTAGGATTTAATATACCTGATGATAACTTACCAGCAGATGGCACTGGCTATATTGTTTCTGAAAATAGTGATGTGATATGTAATGCTTGCACATGGACCAGTCGGAAATGGAAACATACATCTAAATCGGGCAACTTACTGGTGCGCATGTTCTATAAGAATACAAATCCATTGTTTAATAAGTTACAGAAACTAAGCGAAGAAGAGTTAACAGCAATCGCATTAGATGATATAAAAAAATCATTGAATGTGGAAGGGGAACCAGCTACTGTTAATATAACCAAATGGAATGACTTGATGCCGGTCTATGGCATGGGACATGCTGATATAGTAAAATCTCTAAATCAACAACTAGAGGAAAAGTATCCAAATCTTATTTTAGCAGGTTGCTCATACTATGGCGTTGGTATTGGTAACTGTATTCAAAATGGTCAAGATACAGCAGAGAAAATTATAAAGCAATTATAATAGTGTTGAATTATTAATACTTGATCAATCTGAATCAATTCCATAATGCAGAATTCATATGATTTATCCAAACATCTAATGATAACCAATTTTGCTTATTGTGGAGCGAAAGACGGCGAGTCCTCGAAAATGCATTCGCATTTCCTTCGTGCGAGGGTAATTCAGTGAAGTGCATTCAGAGTCCTACGGGAAAAGCTTGAGCTGAAAGCCCCGCAGGAACGATTTTAATGAACAAAGCCTAGGAACGCCACGTCCTGTGGCAACGGCTTCGTGACCAACATCGTGTTGGCCCGAGGAGATTGCAGCCAAGCCCGTGGAAAGCGCCGTCTGTAGCGGAACAGGAAAATCTGAATTTGGAAAAGTAAATATGTTGAAATGTTCGTATTTAAAAGCAGGATATGGATTTATGAGATTGATTCATCTAAGCAATTTTTAGCAGATGTTCTTGAAGAGAAAAAAATAGAAATGGTTTTGTATTTGATATAAAGCGAATGACAGATAAAGCCTATAATATCAGTTTAATTCGCCTATTTGAAGAAATCTATGAAAGTAATACATTAAATAGTAATGAAAAATCTAAATAACCAAGAGGGGGAATCGGCTTCTCTTGGTTTTAAATTTGTCAAAACAGTTGTAGCTATGTAAGATGAGAAGACAAGAGAATATGAAAGAGGTTAATAAGATGATGAGAAAATTAAGTCTAGTACTAGGTATCTTATTTCTATTTACTGGACTCGTATTAATTTTTCAGAAACCGATAATGGGCTATCTTGTTGCCAATATGTCTGAGGAAACCATTCAAAAGCCTAATATTGAAAAAGCCAAAGCAGCCACTGATACAACTTTCGATTTTAAAGAAGTGAAGAATATTAGTTTACAAGATGTGATCAATGCACAAACCAAAAAGAAAGATGTCCATGCAATTGGTGCAATAAGTGTACCAGATGTTACTATGCAACTTCCGATTGTCTATGGTATTTCAAATGTAAACTTAACAATCGGTGCAGGAACGATGAAAGCAGACCAAACGATGGGGCAGGGTAACTACGCTTTAGCAGGACATAATATGAACAACGATAAAACATTGTTTAGCCCATTAACAAGAGCAAAAAAAGGTATGAAAATATATATAACGGATTTCAAAAATATATATGAATATAAAATTTTAGACATGTTTATCGTTAAGCCAACACAAGTTGAAGTAATTCAAGACCAAGCAGATGAAAAGCTAATCACACTTGTAACTTGCAACTATAATGGTGAGAAACGCATGATTGTTCGTGGGAAGTTCGTTAAAAAACTCGCCTATTCAGACAACAAAAACTATTTTAAGATAAGTAAATAATTTTAGGACTTATTTTAACAATAGCCTATGTTAAGTTAAATTACACTGTTGATAAACGTGAAAGTGGCCTCGCTTTCCGCAAGCGCCTAACAATAAAAAAACGAAATTCATATGAATTTCGTTTTTTTTATTATAAGAGTTTATTGAAAAAGTTTTCAAACTATTTTTTAAAATTGCCTTGACGCAAACTCCGTAAAGGAGTATGATTCTTTTAATTATTCTAACAATTTAATAGTGATTCTTATCAAGAGAAGTCGAGGGACTGGCCCGATGACGCTTCAGCAACCAGCCAAATGGTCAGGTGCTAATTCCAGAGGAGTAATCCTGTAGATAAGAAGGAGCATATATCATGAACCGAAAACCTTCTTATTTTTTTGTAAGAAGGTTTTTTTATTTGGCTATGTTATAGGCTATTTTTATTTTTTTAATGCATCTTACATGAACGAAAGGCGGCGATTCCAGCGGGAAAGCGTCCGCTGTGCTACTTAGAAACAGAAAGGATGGACTGTATGGGATTTTTAGAGAAACTTAAATCACAAGTGTTAACAGCTGATGGTGCAATGGGGACATTATTATATTCGTATGGGATTGATTATTGCTATGAGGAGTTAAATGTCAAAAAGCCTGAAGTTATCGAAAATATACATCAACAATACATTGATGCTGGGGCAGATATTATTCAAACAAATACTTATACGGCGAATGCCATCAAGCTTGAACGATATGGTTTAGAAAATTCGGTAAAGGTATTAAACGAAAGTGCCATTCAAATTGCTAAAAAAGTTGCTTCAAAAGAGGGACAGTTTGTACTAGGAACTATTGGAGGCATTCGCGGTGTACGTAAAAGTGATGCGACATTAGAAGAAATCATTCAGTCATTGGATCAGCAGGCAGGATATTTGCTAGCTGGTAATCCAGACGGTCTGCTTCTAGAGACCTATTATGACTTTGAAGAATTAACTGCAGCTGTGAAGCATTTACGTAAAATAACGGATATACCGATTATTTCTCAAGTATCAATGCATGAACCGGGTATTTTACAAAATGGCTTGCTATTAAATGATGCCCTTCATCAATTAGAAACGATTGGTGCAGATATCGTTGGTGTCAATTGCCGGCTAGGTCCTCACCACACAATCCAAGCTTTTGAAGATGTTGAACTCCCAACAAAGGCATTCCTTTCTGCATACCCAAACGCTAGTTTACTAGATGTTGAGGATGGAAAAATTTTTTATGAATCAGAAGCAGACTACTTTGGCCGTTCAGCTGTCCTATTGCGAGATCAAGGAGTTCGATTAATCGGTGGTTGTTGTGGCACGACACCAAAGCACATCGAAGCTGTGAAAAAACGCTTAGCGGATTTACCACCAATTCAGCATAAAGTGGTCAAACATAAAGAAGTTATCAAGATTAAAGAGGCAGCAAAGGACAGCTATGAACCCCTTCATGAAAAGGCAAAAAAAGAGCGCTCTATTATTGTAGAGCTAGATACTCCAAGACATCTAGAAATTGAGAAATTTATAGAAGGCTCAAAAGTTCTATATGAAGCCGGCGCTGATGCAGTTACAATGGCGGATAACTCACTTGCTTCACCGCGTATAAGTAATATGGCGATGGGATCCATTTTAAAGTTAGATCATCATGTTCGAACACTTGCTCACATTACTTGCCGTGATCGGAATTTAATTGGTTTACAATCGCATTTGATGGGCTTAAGCGCGCTGGGTATCCACGATATTTTAGCTGTCACGGGTGATCCAACAAAAGTAGGGGATTTTCCAGGTGCAACAAGTGTCTATGATGTTTCAAGCCTTGAACTTCTACAACTAATAAAAAAATTAAACGAAGGTATATCTTTCTCAGGAAAGCACCTACGAAAAAAGGCTAACTTCTCCGTAGCAGCCGCATTCAATCCGAATGTACGAGTAGTAGAACGTGCTGTAGGTCGTTTAGAGAAAAAAATAGAAGCTGGAGCAGACTACTTTATCACACAGCCAGTTTATAGTAAGGAAAAAATTATCGAAGTTTATGAAGCAACGAAACATTTAGAAACACCTATTTTCATCGGCATTATGCCACTAACTAGCTTGCGTAATTCTGAATTTTTGCATCATGAAGTACCGGGTATCAAGCTTTCAGAAGATGTATTAGAACGTATGCGAGCGACAGGCGAAGATAAAGAGTCCGCAAAAGCAGAAGGGCTAACTATTGCGAAAGAGTTAATCGCTACAGCTGCTGAATTGTTCAATGGTATTTACTTAATCACGCCATTTATGCGTTATGATATGTCGATTGAATTGATCGAGTATATTCGTGAATTAGACCACAAGAGAGAGGAAGAAACCAACTATGCCAAAGCATCTCATTGAAGAACGACTTGAAAATCATATATTAGTGCTAGATGGTGCCATGGGGACAATGTTACAAAATGCAAATTTGACTGCAGATGATTTTGGTGGAGAAGAGTATGAGGGATGTAATGAGTATTTGAATGTTACACGTCCGGATGTTGTTGAAGCTATTCACCGTGCGTACCTCGAAGCAGGTTCAGATGTCATTAGTACGAATTCATTTGGCGGTACACCTATTGTTTTAAATGAATATAATCTTGGGAGTAGCGCAGAGGAAATAAATAAAAAAGCTGTTGAAATTGCAAAAAAAGTTGCAAGTGAATATTCTACACCTGAGTGGCCGCGTTTTGTTGCAGGAGCAATCGGACCAACTACAAAAACTTTATCTGTTACTGGTGGAATTACCTTTGATGAATTAAAACGTGATTTCTACGTACAGGCGAAAGGATTAATTGAAGGCGGCGCGGATGTTTTATTACTGGAAACGAGCCAAGATATGTTAAATGTCAAAGCAGGCACGCTCGGTATTAAACAAGCTTTCGATGAGTTGCATAAAACAATACCAGTCATGATTTCTGGAACAATTGAACCGATGGGAACAACACTTGCTGGTCAAGGTATTGAAGCTTTCTATATTTCCATTGAGCATATTAAACCTCTATCGGTAGGTTTGAACTGTGCAACAGGTCCTGAATTTATGACAGACCACTTACGTTCATTATCAGAAATTGCTACAAGTTATATTAGTTGTTATCCAAATGCAGGATTACCGGATGAAGAAGGGCATTATCACGAATCACCCGAATCATTATCTAAAAAGCTTGCCGGTTTTGCGGATAAAGGATGGCTAAACTTTGTAGGAGGATGTTGTGGCACAACTCCTGATCATATTCGAGCAATACGTGAAGTGGTGAAGGATTGTAAACCACGTCAAAAGCCAGATCACGAGCATGGTCATGTGGTTTCTGGTATTGACCCATTAGTTTATGATGATTCCATGCGACCACTATTTGTCGGAGAACGGACGAATGTTATTGGTTCACGCAAATTTAAACGTCTAATAGTTGAAGGGAAATATGAAGAAGCTTCAGAAATAGCACGTGCACAAGTAAAGAATGGCGCGCATGTTATTGATATTTGTCTAGCCAACCCAGATCGTAATGAGTTAGAAGATATGAGAAACTTCATGCAAGAAGTAGTGAAGAAAGTAAAAGTTCCTCTTGTCATTGACTCAACAGATGAAAAAGTTATTGAAGAAGCGTTGAAATATTCACAAGGTAAAGCCATTATCAACTCGATTAACCTTGAAGATGGCGAAGAACGTTTTGAAGCTGTTCTACCAATCGTAAAGAAATACGGAGCATCTATTGTTGTTGGTACTATTGATGAAAAAGGGATGGCAGTAGATCGAAAACGAAAATTAGAAATTGCAGAGCGCTCTTATGATTTACTTGTTCATAAATGGGGGATTGCACCAGAAGATATCATATTCGATCCACTTGTATTCCCAGTAGGAACAGGTGACGAACAATATATTGGTTCAGCTGTAGAAACCATTGAAGGAATCCGCTTAATTAAAGAAAAATTGCCCAGATCTTTAACGATTCTTGGTGTAAGCAATGTTTCTTTTGGTTTACCACCAGTAGGACGTGAAGTATTAAATGCTGTCTATCTTTATAACTGTACTCTAGCAGGACTTGATTATGCGATTGTAAATACAGAAAAGATTGAAAGATATGCTTCTATTCCAGAAAATGAGATTAAACAAGCAAATGATCTATTGTTTAATACAACAGATCAGACATTAGCTGATTTTACAGATTTCTACCGTGATAAAAAGAAAGAAAAGACAGAAGCTGATATTCCAAAAACTGTCCCCGAACGATTGGCCTATTATGTTGTGGAAGGTACAAAAGAGGGACTAATTCCAGACTTACAAGTAGCATTAGAGCAGTACGATATACCACTAGATATTATTAATGGGCCTTTAATGGAAGGCATGGCTACGGTCGGTAAGCTTTTCAATGATAACCAACTAATAGTTGCGGAAGTTCTACAATCTGCAGGTGTGATGAAGGCCGCAGTGTCATTCCTTGAAGACTTTATGGAGAAAAATGAAGATGATACAGGGAAAGGTAAGGTGTTGCTAGCTACTGTAAAAGGTGATGTACATGATATTGGGAAAAACCTTGTTGATATTATTTTAAGTAATAATGGCTATAAAGTAATCGACTTAGGAATTAAAGTATCACCACAAGACCTTATTGATGCTATTCGTACTGAAAAGCCAGATATCATAGGTTTATCCGGTTTACTTGTAAAATCAGCACAACAAATGTTGATTACAGCACAAGATTTTAAAGAAGCACAGATTGATACACCAATATTAGTAGGGGGTGCAGCATTATCTCGCAAATTTACCGACACGAAAATTGCAGTAGAATATAATGGGCCAGTACTTTATGCAAAAGATGCAATGCAAGGCCTTGAACTGGCTAACCGATTACAAAGTGATGAAAAAGAAATTTTAATACATGAATTGCAAGCATCTCAAGAAAAACGTTTAGCTCAAGAAGCAAAACGCGCTGGAAGAACGGCGGTTGCGGTTGTACCAAAGCCAGTGAAAACTGTACGAGCAGATTTCCCTGTATTTGTTCCACAAGACTTAATAAGACATGTAATCAAAGACTATTCAGTTGCTCATTTACAACCTTATGTAAATATGCGAACGCTAATTGGACATCATCTAGGTCTAAAAGGTTATAATGAAGCAATGCTTGAAAAAGGTGATGAACGCGCTGTTCATTTATACGAATTAGTAACAGAATTTTTGCAATCAGACATATTGAGCCCTTCTGGAATGTATCAATTCTTCCCAGCACAATCAAATGGAGATGATGTCATTATATATGATCCTCGTGACGCAAAAACGGAGATTGAACGATTCACATTCCCTCGTCAAAGTAAGGAGCCGTTTTTATGCTTAGCAGATTTCTTAAAATCAGTGGATAGTGGAGAAATGGATTATGTGGGCTTCATGCAGGTGACTGCAGGACATGGTGTTCGTGAAGCAGCGACTCGTTTGAAAGAACAAGGGAAATTCTTAGAAAGCCACGCACTTCAAGCAACCGCATTAGAGCTTGCTGAAGGCTTTGCAGAACGTATACATCAAGAAATGCGTGATCATTGGGGTTTCCCCGACGCAACCGATTTCACAATGCGTGATCGATTCGCAGCAAAATATCAGGGCCAACGTTTTTCATTTGGCTACCCAGCTTGTCCAAACTTGGAAGATCAAGAGAAATTATTCAAGCTTATTAAGCCGGAAGATATTGGGGTACAACTGACAGATGGTTATATGATGTCTCCAGAAGCATCTGTTTCAGCTATCGTCTTTGCGCACCCAGATGCAAGATACTTTAATGTTGAATAAACATTCCTAAAGAGCGTATCCAAATTTCATTGGATACGCTCTTTTTCTATTATTGAATTGGTATCGCTTTCATTTCCACTTTTTACGCATGCTTGCCGAAGGAATATTAAGTTCATCTCGATATTTACTAATAGTTCTTCTAGCGATTTGAATCGCGTGTTCTGTATTAAAATACTCAGCAATTTTCTGATCTGAAAAAGGTTTAAGTTTATCTTCTTTTTGGATAAATTGCTTTAATAGTGTTTTTACTTTTTCTTGAGAAATATTGCCACCATCATTTGTTGCAACTTTAGAAGTGAATAATGATTTTAACTCAAACGTACCAATAGGTGTTTGAATAAATTTATTTGAGGTTGCTCGACTCACAGTAGATTCGTGCATTTCGATTTCATCTGCCACTTCTTTTAAAGTTAAGGGAATTAATTCAGATAGTCCTTTACTAAAGAAAGGTAATTGTCTTTTCATTAAAACATGCATTATTTTAATAATTGTATTACGGCGTTGTTCAATACTGTTCATAAGCCACTGGTAGTTTTTGTAGTGCGTATGAATATATTGTTGATCGTCGCGATTTGTTTTGGGAACCGTTAAATAATACTCATTCAATTTAATGCTTGGTAGATAGTAATCATTTAAATAGAAAATTAGTTCATTTTGATGTTCTTCCACAATAATATCAGGTCGTAAATATTCTGTACTTCCGATTTGCATAAGGGAGCATGGTCTTGGATTGAGCGTTAGGATGAGCTCACTTAGCTGTCCAACTTGTGAAACGGAACATTTTAGATTTTTAGCAATGAGCGACCATTTTTTTTCAGCAAGCAAAGGCAAATAATGTTGAATTATTTCTTCTAGCATTGGGTATTCAGGATAGCGATATTGACTTTGTAATAAAAGGCATTCTTCAAGATTTCTTGCTCCAATTCCGATAGGTCCTATTTGTTGAAGAAGTTCTATACCTTCCGTAATATATTCTGTTGAATAGTTTGAACCTGTTCCTTCTATTTCTAAATATCCATTGTCATTTAAATTGTGAATCATATATGTTAGTAATTTCTTTGTAGAGTCATCTTTGAAATTTAATTTGACCATTTGCATCAATTGATCTCTAAAATTTTCTTCAATAGGTTTTGATATATCTGTTGGTTGCAGAGCTGTACGTTTTAATTTCTTAAAAGACGGAAGCCTTTCAACTTGTGTTGTAATTGAAGAGTCTTGAAGTTCAATTAATGGATTTTCTAACTCTTGTTGCCGGATAAATTGTTCTAAATCATCAGTTGAATATTGGAGTAATTCAATGGACTGCCGAAGTTGAGCTGTCATTAAAAGTTTTAATTCTTGACGTTGTTGCATCATAAGTTCCATAACAAAATCCTCCTAACCAATCTCTTATCCTTAAAACATGATTATTAGTCTAAAATGTTAAAAAAATCTGGTATATGTATAAAATATTATACTTTAAGTATTCGTTTATTCAAATAGTAATTGTCATTTGATTCATTTAAAGTAGATTGAAAAGGTAGTTTTTTATACTGATATTCACTAATCACGTTAAAGAATTAAATGAAAAAACCAGTTCGGTGCTAAAAGCTTCCCACTGAAGTGTGGTATTTAACTATAGTAATTCTATGGGTATTAGTATTATAGATTATTTAAAATGAGGGATATATAGGATATGATTGATAATTTTGCAACCTATTATTAGTACCAGGTATATGATAGATGTCATATTATCATTGTGACATCTATGTCTATGGCAAATGCAAATAGAGACGTATGATGAACTCAGCAGTACAAAGGCTGGAGGGGATTTTTTTGACAGATCGTGAAAAGACAAAACAGCTAAAAAAAGCTGTTATACCGTATTCAACATCTGATACGAAAAAGAGTGTAATGCAAATAATGAATACTATTCCACCAATGATTGCATTGTGGATAGCTGCATATATGATTTTACCTTACACTGTATGGGGAGCTGTTGGACTAAGTGTGATTGCGGCAGGTTTTGTTGTTCGTACATTTATAATTTTCCATGACTGCACACATGGCTCTTTCTTTAAAAACAAAAAAGCCAATGATATCGTTGGTTTAATAACAGGGGTTCTTACATTATTTTCATATGAAAAATGGAAAAAGGAGCATATGATTCACCATGCTTCAAGTTCCAATTTAGATAAACGCGGTGTCGGCGACATTTGGGTCATGACAGTTGATGAATATGTAAAGGCATCAAAATGGCAACGATTTTGCTACAGAGCTTATCGAAATCCACTTGTAATGTTTGGTTTAGGGCCTTTATATTTGGTACTGGTTTCTAGTAGATTTAATCACAAAGATGCAAGAAAAAAAGAACGTTTCAATACGTATTTATCCAATGCGATCATTGTTGCTCTTTTCGCAGGTGTCATCTTATTGACAAGCGTACAATCAGTTTTAATTGTACAAGGGACAACAATGTTTGTTGCAGGGGCACTAGGCATTTGGTTATTTTTCATTCAGCATACATTTGAAGATTCTTACTTTGAGAATGAATCTGAATGGGATTATGTAAAAGCTGCTGTAGAGGGTAGTTCTTATTATAAATTACCGCTTATTTTACAATGGGTAACAGGGAACATTGGCTTCCATCATGTGCATCATTTAGCACCACGAGTACCTAATTATAAATTAGAAGAAGCACATAAAATGACACCACCATTGCAACAAGCAACAACCATTACACTTAAAACTAGCTTTGAATCATTACGTTATAAATTATATGATACTCCAAATAAAACATTCGTTACATTTAAGGATGTTAAAAGTCTTGTGGTAACACATGACGGTAAAATAAAACAATCTATAGAAACAATCAAAAAGACAGTCAATCAGCCTAAGTCTAGTAAAAATGTTATATAACAAATAATTTACCTTGGGAAAATACTATGTTAGATTGTGTCATAACTTATTGATAATGTTATATAAAATATAGAAAAACGTACATTACTAAGAAATTAGTGATGTGCGTTTTTTTGTTATATGAACGGATACTTCTCTTTTCAAGACAATCAATCATTATTACTCTTTTTTTATATAACATAAAATGCGTTAACCTATTTTTATTTTAGGTTGACATATAATTCGAAATGATACACAATAATCACAATTAAAAAAATGAAGAGAGGTGATATTTTGAAAAGTAAAACAATCGCCTTTGCTGCGCTTTTTGCTGCTTTGACATCAGTAGGTGCATTTATTAAAATTCCAATTCCTTATATTCCTTTTACACTACAAATTCTATTTGTCTACTTAGCTGGTGCACTATTAGGACCAAAAATTGGATTCATTAGTCAATTAAGCTATGTATTAATTGGATTATTGGGAGTGCCAGTTTTTACTGAAGGAGGCGGTCCTAGTTATATTTTTAAACCAACATTTGGTTATCTAATTGGTTTTGTATTAGGTGCATTTGCAAATGGGTGGCTTATTCAAAAGTTTAACCTGAATAAAATTTATTCTATTTTCTGCGCGAATTTAGTTACGCTACTTATTGTGTACTTTTTTGGGTGTATTTGGCTTTACGGAGCAATGAAGTGGGTTGTTGAAAAACCATTGTCTATTCATCAAACATTATTATTTGGTTTTTATTTACCCGTTCCTGGGGATATTATTTTAGCTGCTATAAGTGCCGTCATAATACATAAAGTTCGTCCAAGAATAAAAAAATTCATTTAAATGAATCAATTTCATAATGCAAAACTTATATGAAATATACGAAGATTTAGTGATACCCAATTTTGTTCATTGTGGAGCGAAAGACGGCGACTCCTACGGAATAAGCTTGAGCTGAAAGCCCCGCAGGAACGTTTTTAAGGAACAAAGCCTAAGAGCGCCACGTCCTGTGGCAACAGCTTCGTGACCAACATCGTGTTGGCACGAGGAGATTGAAGCCAAGCCCGTGGAAAGCACCGTCTGTAGCGGAACATTTAAATCAGAATATTGAAAAGTTAATGTGTTGAAATGTTCGTATTTATAAATTGAAAATGGATTTATGAAATGGATTCAAATGAAAAGAAGGAGCTGTATAGGATGGGAAAATCACTTTTTATCACTGGAACTGGAACAGATATAGGAAAAACTATTGCTACTGGTTTTTTATATTTCACATTAAATAAGCTAGGAATTAAAACGACAGTATTTAAACCTTTTCAAACTGGACTGATTGAGCAAACACAAACTTATCCTGATTTAGGGTGGTATGAATCGGTACTTGGTGTAAAAAATACTGGATGTTTTGTTTTCGAACCAGAGACTTCACCACATTTAGCCATTAAGATGCAACCAAAAGAAGTGAAAATTGAAGCTGCTCTACAAAGAAAGATGGAATTAGAACAAACAAATGATCTTGTTTTAATAGAGGGAGCTGGAGGGTTAGCTGTACCTTTAATAGAGCAAGAGGATAACTTTTATATGACAAAGGATTTTATTAAAGAACTGAATATACCTGCTATTCTGGTTAGTTTAAGCGGACTTGGTTCAATACACAATGTTATTACAACAAATTTATACGCTCAAACATATGAAATCCCTATCCATTCAGTGATTTTCAACAAGTTTGAGAAAGATAATGTAATTCAACAAGATAATATTCATACTATTGAAAAAATGCTAAAACTACCTACTTTTACTATTCCGGATTTCAAAAATGTAAAAGAAGAATTAGAAAAATACTCAGAAGAATGTATCCAATCAGAACAATTCGAAGAAAAAATGAAGGAGGTTTTTCTTTATGAAACAATATAAAAATCAAGACCTAGAAAATTGGGACAAAGAACATGTATGGCATCCTTTTACTCAGATGAAGCAATACCAGAAATCGAAACCACTTATTATTGAAAAAGGGGAAGGAAGCTATTTATATGATATTGAAGGAAAAAAATATTTAGATGGTTATGCCTCTCTTTGGGTTAACGTTCATGGGCATAATATCCCTGAGCTAAATGAAGCACTGACAAATCAAGTACATAAAGTTGCACATTCTACTTTATTGGGTTCTGCTAATGTTCCTTCAATCTTATTGGCTAAAAAGTTAGCAGAAATTACACCAGGAGACTTATGTAAAGTATTCTATTCAGATACAGGCTCTGCTTCTGTAGAAATTGCACTGAAAATGGCGTATCAATATTGGCAAAATATCGATTCAGAGAAATATAAAAGAAAAAGTACATTTATCTCATTAGATGATGCTTATCATGGTGATACAATTGGGTCTGTTAGTGTAGGTGGCATGGATTTATATCACCGGATTTTTAAACCATTACTATTTAAGCGTATTTCTTTACCATCACCTCATACGTATCGAATGTCGGAAGATGGAGACGAAGAAGCTGTAAAAAATTTCTGCCTACAGAAATTAGAAAGTTTACTTCAAGAAAAAGCTGATGAAGTAGCTGGCTTAATCATGGAACCTTTAGTGCAAGGAGCAGCAGGAATTATCACCCATCCTGAAGGCTTCTTAAAAGGGGTAGAAAAACTTTGCAGAAAATATAACATTCTTCTTATTTGTGATGAGGTGGCAGTTGGCTTTGGTAGAACAGGAACCATGTTTGCTTGCGAGCAAGAAGGGGTTGTCCCTGATATTATTTGTGTAGGAAAAGGGATTACAGGTGGCTACATGCCTCTAGCAGCAACTGTTACAAATCAAAAGGTTTTTGATGCTTTTTTAGGGGAAAAAGAAGAGCATAAAACGTTTTACCATGGTCACACATATACGGGTAACCAATTAAGTTGTGCTGTAGCATTAAGGAATATTCAATTGATGGAGGAAACTGCATTAATCGAAAAAGTTCAAGCAAATGCTTTAATTGTAAAGGAAAAGTTAGAAGAATTACATAATCTAGATATTGTCGGAGATATTCGTCAACGGGGATTAATGATTGGAATTGAGATCGTTAAAGACAAAGTGTCAAAAGGTATTTTCGAAGCACAAGAAAACAAACTTGATAGCATTGTCTTGACTGCACGCGAAAAAGGGCTCATCATCCGCCAGTTAGATCAAGTATTAACATTCATGCCTGTACTAGCGATGAGTCAGAGCGAACTAGAAGAAGCAATTAAAATAATATATCAATCTATTTCAGAAAATATTTGATTTTCTTGTTAATTGTGAAGCGAAAGACGGCGAGTCCTCGAAAATGCATTCGCATTTCCTTCGAGCGAGGCTAATTCAGTGAGGTTCATTCAAAGTCCTACGGGAAAAGCTTGAGCTGAAAGCCCCGCGGGAAGCGAAGCTAATTCCACATCATTTAGCAAGCAGATTAATACTATTAGTATTTGTATTTAACCACTTTTTCAGTTCCCTCAAAGTAGTGAGGAAAAGAAAATGTGTTGAAATGTTTATATTTATAATCCGAAAATGAATTTATGAAATTGATTCAATTAGGTATAGAATTTCTAAAAGTTATAACCCCTGTAAAGTAATAATTGCAGGGGTTAAATGTTTTTTGCAATAGTTGAACTGCCACTTCTTTCCTTCTTATTTGTTATAATAGTAGTTAAATGAGTGGATAGTCAAAGGAAGTGAAACAAGATGATTAAAATAGTTATTGCCGAAGACCAAGGAATGCTTCTCGGGGCTTTGAAATCATTGATTAATATGGAAGATGATATGGAAGTTGTAGGGGTAGGGCACAATGGCGTAGAAGCATTAAAGCTTGTTGATCAATATCAACCGGATATCGCCATTATGGATATTGAAATGCCTGAAAAAACAGGTTTAGACGCTGCAGAAGAGCTAAAGGAAAAAGGCTGTAAGGTGATTATTTTAACAACCTTTGCAAGACCGGGTTATTTTGAGAGAGCTAGAAAAGCAGGTGTCAGAGGATATTTGTTAAAAGATAGTCCTATTGAGGAATTAGTTAATGCCATTCGAATCATCATAGATGGTCGCAGAATTTATGCACCTGAGCTTATTGATATTGTTTATGAAGAAGAGAGTGAAAATCCTTTAACAGATCGAGAGAGTGAAGTATTGGATCTTGTGGCAAAAGGAAGAACGACGAAAGAAATCGCAAATGAATTGTTTTTGTCTCCTGGAACTGTTCGTAACTATATCTCTACTATTTTTGATAAATTAGGTGTAAGTAATCGTATTGAAGCGATAGCGAGATTTAAGGAAAAAGGTTGGAATAAATAATATAAAAAATCCGGATTAGCTTTCTGAAGTGGCTGATCCGGATTTTTTTTGCTGAAGCTGGATAAATTTATTTACGTTTCGTTAAGCGGCCAATTGCAAAACCTGCAGCTGCTACCCCGATGATTGTATTTGTTCTCTTATTGAATACTTGTTTTACGACAAGTTCTATATTTTGTGGACGTTCTGCTAAACGGCGCATAAAGTAACCATACCAATCTTGCCCAAATGGTACATATGTGCAGAAGTTATATCCTTCTTTGGCTAGTTCAAGCTGCATATCGCGACGGAAGCCGTAAAGCATTTGGAATTCGTATTTTTCTTTGGGAATATCATGAACTGCGATAAACTGCTTCATATGATTAATAATATTGTGATCATGTGTTGCAATTGAAGTAAATTTACCATTTAGTAAGTGATACTCTAATAATTCTATGTAATTACGATCGATATCTTCTTTTGTTTGGTAAGCAACTTCGCCAGGTTCTTTATAAGCACCTTTAACAATACGCAAACGGTAATTTTTGAATTTTTCGATGTCTTCTTTTGCACGGAAGAAGTATGCTTGAATAACTGTGCCGATATTATCATGATCTACAGATAATTCTTCAAGCAAATCAAATGATGGTTGTAAACGATCATAATTTTCCATATCAAAATTAACAAAAATATCATAGTCGTCTGCTAAAGCTACTATTTCTTTTAAATTTTCATAGCAAAAATCATAGTTAATATCTAAACCTAATTGAGAAGGTTTTAAAGAAATATGAGCGTCAACACCATTTTGATGGATTGCTTCTATGACTGCTAAAATTTGTTCCTTTGCAGCGGTTGCTTCTGATCTTTCATGAACAAATTCCCCTAAATTGTCCACTGTACATGAGATTCCATGTGAGTTTAGTTCTTTAATGCTTTTGATTACTTCCTCGATGTTTGTACCAGCTACTACGCTCGCAGCACCCATCTTTAACCCATACTTTTTAGCATTGTTATTTAAAAATTGGTTTTCTGATAATGCGATAAAGAAATCTTTAAGTGACATATGCCATTTCCCCTTGTTGTGAAGTTGTATTTTCTCGATTATATCATAGTTAAGGGAAAAGTCATTCTATTCATATATTTCTTAATAGATAAATATAAATGCTCTATTAAGAATTTTTTTTGTGAAAAAGCAAAAACATTGAATGTCCTAAGATTAGGGTATATGCTATTTATTGTTCAAACACAATTGAACTATAAAGGTAACATGCGTTTAAAGGCTCTTTTTTGTCGATTTTTGTTGCTTTTTATGAAAAACAAGTTGCATTAACTAAATAATATCTGTAATTTAGTAATGAGGTACAAAATTAATATTATGACGCAAAAAACGTTTTCCCTACATGGAATGGGGAAGACGTTTTTTTGCGTTTTCTAAAATTTATCTTTCAACATTTGCATGCGATTATTGAAAAGAGAAGGGTAAGATAAAAATCCTAATAAAATACTAGAGATAGCTGCTGTTGTTAACAATACAAATAATATTAAAAGTTGAAATTGAACTGCCTGTACGGGATCAGCACCTGCAATGATTTGGCCACTCATCATACCAGGCAATTGAACAAGACCAATCGTTTTTTGACTTTCGATTGTTGGAATCATACTTGCTTTTATCGCATTAATTAGTTGTCTGTGGATTGCTTGTTTTGGGGTACCACCAAGCGACAAAATCAGTTCTGTCTCATCTCTGTAAGCCTCTAACTCTGCTTGGAATCGATTTAAAAAGAGAATAGAGAGTACCATAGAGTTCCCGATTGCCATTCCGCTAATAGGAATAATATATTGTGCTGTAGCGGGAACAATATGAAATCCTAGCAAAATCGATTGAACGATGATTTCGACTGTAATCATTGTGATAGCAACTTTCCATGTGATTCCACTAATTTTTTTTCCTTTTTTTCGAGCGTTAGCTGTAGCCGCCACAATCATTAATGTAATCATCGTGAATATGTAAAGAATGTTATCCGATTCAAAAACAAATTTTAAAATATATCCAACCGTTAGTAATTGAATAATAGAACGAATCGTAGCAATTAGCGTATCTTTTTCTAAACCAAGATGTAAAGTTTTGGACAGTATTAGTGGTATTAAGACAAATAATAATGTTAAAGAAAGAGTGGCGTAACTCATTCCATTACCCCCTCTACAAAACGTTTCACAATTTCTTTTGTTGGATTAGTTAAAAGAGTACTTTCACCGGTTTCAATCACTTGACCGTTTATCATAACCCAGGTGTAGTGACCAATTTTAATTGCTTGCTCTAAATTATGGGTAATCCAAATAATTGTGACATTGTATTTCTGATTGATTTTAATAATCAGTTCTTCCACTTCTTTAATGGACGTTCGATCTAAAGCAGAAGTAATTTCATCTAACAATAGAATATCTGATTTATTGACCAGCGTTCTTGCAATGGAAACACGTTGGCGTTGGCCACCTGATAAGTCTGAAGCATCCTTATTAAGAAATGATGCATCTAATCCAACATCCTCTAAGAATGAAATGGCTTCCGAACAAGATAATGACAAGCCTTGTAATGTTTTAGGTAAAGATAAATTGGTATAAACGGTACCTTTAATCATTGGTGCAGATTGTAATGCCATTCCAACATGGCGACGTAATGAAACTGGGTTTAAAGAGGTAATGGGTTCATTATCAATATAAATTTCACCCGTAGTAGGAGAGATTAAACCGTTACATAGTTTAAGTAAAGTTGTTTTACCAGCTCCAGATGGACCTACAAGTGTTGTGATTTCCCCTGTAGGGAAAGAACCTGTAACTTGTTGCAAAATTTTCTGTCCATTCACTTCAAAATCGACGTTATGAAAGTGAATAGCAGGTTGATAAATTGTATTCATACATAACACTCCTGCGAACAATTTTCTTAATCTTAATGTAACATAATCTGAGGATTTTCTAGAAAAGGTGAATATATTAGTATAAGTAACGCCATAAATAGAACGTTGCATATGATTCAAATCCACGCCAGTCTTTTGCATAAACAAGTATTTCTTCTTTTGTGGGTTTGCGATCAGCTTTTGTTATATATTTAATAGCATTATGTAAGCCAACATCTGCTATTGGAAAAGCATCAGGGTATCGTAAACAGCGCATTAATACATAATTTGCAGTCCAGGGACCAATTCCTCGGATAGATGTTAACTGCTGTTCAGCTTTTTTTAAAGAAACCATTTGTTTTAAGGTGTTTTTTGACAATTTCCCCGTAGCAATAAGTTGTGCAGCTAGTAAGAGATATTCACATTTTTTAGTTGTTAATTTTAACGGCATTAAATCTTCTATAGATAGGTTGGCAATTGTTGAAGCGTCGGGAAATAGCCAATAATGTCGATTGTTCCACGTGACACAATTCCCATATTTTTCGACAAGATTCTTCTTTAAAGTATAGGCAAAAGACAAATTAATTTGTTGACCTAAAATTCCCCAACTAATCGCCTCGAACAAATCTGGAATACCAATAGTACGTAAGCCATAATAATCTTGAACTGCTGAACATAGTAAGCTATCTTTTTTAGCCATTTTATAAAACGGTAGAAGATCTGTATCAAGATCAAACCACTCACGAATATAGTGTATGATGGCTTCATAATCTTTTGAACTACAGGGAACTGTAGAATAGAGTATTTGAACAGAGAGCAGCTGTTCTTGACAGCTAATTTCTACAAGTGGAAAACTAGGTGGAATTGGAATAACTTTACGTACTACTTCTCCATAGACTTCAAACATGCATTCTTTATCATTTCTTTGTAAATATCTTAGATTTTCTTGAAAACTAAATTCTATTGGTAATGTAATTTTCAGTGGATTATACATAATCTCACTCCTTTCAATGTTGATTGTATAAGAGAAAAATTACGATATGTTGCGATTACATCAAAAAAGTATTATCAAGTAATTTGAGACAGGTATACTACAACTATACAGAATCAATTAAGGGGTGTGTAAAATGAAACGGCAATTTGGCAAAACACCAACTCAGGAGGAGTGGACAGCATTAACGACAAATAATAAAAGCTATGATGGGGAGTTTATTTATGCAGTCACTTCTACAGGCATTTGCTGTAGACCATCTTGTCAATCACGTAACCCCAAATTTGAAAACATACGTATTTTTCAAAATATAGAGGCAGCAATTCAAGCTGGATTCCGGCCTTGTAAACGATGTAAACCAAGTAGTTTACGGATACCTGCTGAAGAATGGGTATTGCAAATAAATTATTATATCGAACATCATTTTCACGAACATTTAACATTAGATATATTGGCAGATGCATGTCATGGAAGCCCTTATCATTTGCAAAAAATTTATAAAAAGGTAACAGGTTATGCCCCAATTGATTATATTCAACATATTAGAGTGGAAGAAGCAAAGGTGTTACTTAAAACAACTCAACAAAAAATAGAACAAATTGGACAGGCTGTAGGATTTTCAAATACACCGTACTTTATTACATTATTTAAAAAGATAACCGGTTTAACGCCAAGAAAATATCGGTTTATAAATGGAGGTATAGAAAAATGAAAAATATATATTGGACCTCATTCAATGAAAAAGAATGGGCAATAATCATCGCAGCTTCTGATGAAGGATTAAGCTATGTTGGTACTTCTATGAATGAGTTAGAAAGCTGGTACCAGAAGCATTATAAGGATGCGCTACTAGTAGAAAACCATTTGAAAATGGTAGAATACAAAAAACAATTTCAGGAATACTTTGCAGGGGAAAGATCGACCTTTGACGTACCTTTAGATTTACAAGGAACTGCATTTCAACAACAAGTATGGCAAGCATTATTACAAATTCCATACGGTGTGACAACTAGTTATTCAGAAATTGCGAATATGATCCATAATCCAAAGGCTGTAAGAGCAGTTGGAGGAGCGATTGGTGCAAATCCAATCTTGATTGTCGTCCCATGTCATCGTATTATAGGCAAAAATGGAAAGTTAACAGGATTCAGAAGTGGTATTCCTTTAAAAAAAGTGCTGTTGGGATTAGAAAATGTATCTTATAAAGATTAATTTATAAATCTACTTATTGTGAAATTATGTAGAGAGGATTCGGTGATTATACAGTTGTCATGACAACAATATTGTTATCAAGACATATTTAAAGTTAAATAGTGTATACTATGTGTTATTAATATTGTGGAAAAGGGGACTAAGTATGAAATCAAAATATCCAGACGATAGCCTAGCGCTACATACAGATTTATATCAAATAAATATGGCGGAAACTTATTGGGCAGATGGAATACATAATCGAAAAGCAGTATTTGAATTATATTTCCGAAGATTACCATTCGGTAACGGTTATGCTGTATTCGCTGGCTTAGAAAGAATGCTGGAATATTTACGTGATTTTCACTTCAGTGAATCTGACTTAGAATACCTCCAAGAGGAAGTAGGATACGACAAGGATTTTATTGAATACTTAAGAGAACTACGTTTTACTGGGAATGTCTACTCAATGACAGAGGGAGAGCTTGTTTTTGGCAATGAACCAATTGTGCGTATTGAGGCACCTTTAGTAGAAGCTCAACTAATCGAAACAGCGTTGCTTAATATTGTGAACTACCAAACTTTAATCGCAACAAAAGCGAGTCGAATTAAACAAATCGTAAAAGATGATGTGGTGATGGAGTTTGGTACACGTCGAGCACAAGAGATGGATGCAGCTATTTGGGGAACGAGAGCAGCAATTATTGGTGGCTTTGATTCAACTAGTAATGTTAGAGCTGGGAAACTATTCGATATTCCTGTTGCTGGTACACATGCTCATTCATTAGTACAAGCATACAAAAGTGATTACGAAGCTTTTCATGCCTATGCACGCCGTCACAAAGACTGTGTTTTCCTAGTTGATACCTACGATACTTTAAAGTCCGGTGTACCAACTGCGATTAAAGTAGCAAAAGAATTAGGGGATAAGATTAACTTCCTAGGTATTCGCTTAGATAGTGGAGACATTTCCTTTTTATCAAAAGCTGCTCGTAAAATGTTAGATGAAGCAGGTTTCACGGATGTGAAAATTGTTGCATCCAATGATTTAGATGAATATACAATTTTAAACTTACTTGCGCAAGGTGCAAAGGTTGATCAGTGGGGAATTGGTACAAAATTAATTACAGCATATGATCAACCAGCACTAGGAGCGGTATACAAGCTTGTATCACTTGAAAACGCCAATGGTAAAATGCAAGATCGTATTAAAATTTCTGCAAATGCTGAAAAGGTAACAACACCAGGATTAAAAAAATTGTATCGCATAATCGATCTTGAAAACGGTAAAGCAGAAGGTGATTATATTACAATGCATGATGAAGATCCTGAATCACAAGAACGTATTAAAATGTTCCATCCTGTCCATACATTTATTTCAAAATTCGTAACCAACTTTGCTGCGAAAAATCTTCACACAAAAGTCATTGAAGATGGCATTATAATTTATAAAAGTCCATCGGTACAAGAAATGAAAGGATACGCAAAAGACAATCTAAACTTACTATGGGATGAGTATAAACGTTCATTGAACCCAGAAGCCTATCCAGTTGACCTTAGCCAAAAATGTTGGGACAACAAAATGCGAAATATCGAAGATGTAAAGGATATGGTTCGCGACATTGTTGCTGGATCAGGGGGGGATTTTTAATGACTTTACAACAACGAATTATTGAAGAATTACATGTACTTCCACAAATTAATGCGAAAGAAGAAATTCGCAAATCAATTAACTTTTTAAAAGCCTATGCTAAAAAGAACACTTTCTTAAAGGGATTTGTACTTGGTTTATCAGGTGGTCAAGACTCTACTTTAACAGGCAAACTAACACAGCTTGCAGTAGATGAGTTAAATGAAGAAGCTGGAGAAGATAAATATTCCTATTGGGCAGTTCGTCTACCTTATGGTATACAAGCTGATGAACAAGATTGCCAAGATGCTATTGAATTTATCAAACCTACATTAGTATATACGGTAAATATAAAACCTGCTGTAGATGCAGGGGTTCAATCATTAAAAGAAGTAGGTGTAGAACTTTCTGATTTTCTAAAAGGAAACGAAAAAGCACGTGAACGTATGAAAGTTCAATTTGCGATTGCAGCTCACCACGGTGCCGTCGTACTTGGTACCGATCATGCGGCTGAAGCAATTACAGGTTTCTATACAAAATTTGGCGATGGTGCTGCAGACCTTACACCAATCTTCCGTTTAAACAAACGTCAAGGTAAGGCAATGCTTGATGAACTAAATTGTCCAAAGCATTTATATGAAAAAACTCCAACTGCAGACTTAGAAGAAGATCGTCCATCATTACCAGATGAAGTGGCACTTGGTGTTACGTATGACCAAATCGATGACTATTTAGAAGGCAAAGAAATTGAGGAAGAGGCTCGTAAAAAAATCGAAGGACATTATTTACGTTCTGAACATAAACGTCATCTACCAATTACAATTTTCGATGACTTTTGGAAATGAAATTTTTGAATAAAGAAATAAGTTTTTTCAAACCGGTGCTCAATTTAAGGCATCGGTTTTTCTTTTGTTTATTTAGTCGAAAATTAGTCACATAGATTTTCCACTTCTTTCACAATTACACGGTAAAGTAGTAATTGATTGAAAGGGGAGTAAACATATGAAAAAGAAATTATCTATAGTTATAATTCTAACTGCATCATTATTAGGAGCTTGTAATCAGAATGATGAAAAAACGACTCACCAGCATAATTCAACAGAACAAACAACTAAAGCAAGTAATACAGTAGATGAACGTTTAAAAGAACCAACAAAAGATGATAAATGTGCATTTTGTGATATGAAGGTATTTGATGCAAAACAAGAAATGGGTGCTTTTACTGCTCAAGCAATCAAGAAAGATGGCTCAACTATGTTCTTGGATGATATAGGCTGTATATTAAACCAAGAGCGAAAAGATAAAGAAACATATGAAAAATATGTTCGTGACTATAATTCGAAAGAGTGGTTGAAATTAGATGATGCCATTATTGTAAAAGCAGATATTAAAACACCGATGAACTATGGCTATGCATTTTTCAAAGATCAAAAAAGTGCAGATGCATTTATAGAAAAAAATAAAGGTGCTCAGATTGCTAAAGTATCTGATATCGATAAAATAGCTCTTGAACGATACAAGATGAAAATGAAGAAAATGCAAGATATGAAAAAAAGTGATTCCGATAAAAAGATGGATATGCATTCTGATGATAACAATACTGATAGTCATAAATAATAATAATCCTATGGAAGGGCTGGAGGGGACTCTGGCCTTTTTGTCATTGAATGGAGGTGGGCAAAATTGAAACGTCTTTTGATACTAATCGCTTTTTTTATCACTTCTTTTTGTTTGATGCCACAAGGTCATGCGAAAGCAGAAACTTTGCAGCAGCTAATTGACCAAACACCTGAGGGGGGCGTATTGCATCTACAAGGAAGAAAGTATAAAGAAAATGTTATTATTCATAAATCTATTACGATTAAGGGATCAAAGCAAACTGTAATAGAAAGTAATACCCAAGAAGCTGTAATCAAAATAGAAGGTGTAAATAACGTAAAAATAGAAAATCTCACTATTCAAAATGCTCATGTAGGAATTGTGGCGAAGAATGTACAAAATCTTCAATGTGAGGGAGTAACTCTAAAAAATAGTTGGAGTGGGATTCAGCTTTACAACTCAAAAGGTGTTATGCTGCAGAATCTTTCGATCAAAGGGATTCATGGACATTATTCCAAAAAAGGAAATGGAATTGCTTTTTTTAATAGTAGGAATGTGATAGTAAAGCATAACAAAATTGATCATGTTCAAGACGGTATTTATTTAGAAAATGTAAATGATATCAAACTAGTTTCTAATAACATTCAAAATGGTCGATATGGAATCCATTTTATGTTTGTGAAAAATGGTCAAGCAAATAACAATACATTTAAAAGAAATGTAACTGGGATTATGTTGATGATGTCAGAAAATGTAATACTGTCAACAAATAATATAATTGATCAAAGTGGATTGAATGCATCTGGAATGACTTTGTTTCAATCCAAAAATATTAAAAGTAAAGAGAACAAATTTCAATATAATCGTACCGCCATTTCTGCTCAAAGTTTAACAAATTCAACGATACAAAAGAATACCTTTTTAATGAACCAAACGGCAGTAGAATTAATTCGTTCCAATGAAAAGAACAATGTGAAGGAAAACGATTTTATTGGTAATATAGTGAATCTTCGCTCAGATGGGACAAACAGTCATATAGCTCGAAATTATTATGATGATTATTCAGGGATTGATGTAAATGGTGATGATATTGGTGATCGTTCTTATGTTGCACTACAAAGTTTTGGACAATGGATGGTAAGGCAACCAGCTTATCAATATTTTATCGAATCACCAAGTGTCGTTTTGTTAAATGAAATGGACCGACAAACAAATGCAATTGAGAAAAAACAACTAGTCGACAAAGCACCAATGATGCATAGTGCAATTAACATGGAACAAGAAAATACAGTAAATATAGGAAAAGTCTTTATAGGAATAGTTGTTATGCTATCAATACTATGGTTTTGGAGAAAGGAAATACGATCATGAAAAAAAGATTTTTAATAGGTATTTTCACTGCGGTATTACTACTACAAGCTTGTGGCAATAAAGAATACAAACCGAAAGAAATTGTAAGCGAAACGGATGTTTGTAAAGTTTGCAATATGAGTATTGTCTATAAAGATTTTGCTGGTGAAATTGCCTTAACAAACGGTGATTATGAAGTGTTTGATGATATTGGTTGTTTAATAGAATATATGAAAAATATGAATGAGAAAGATTTAGGAGAAGCCTTTATCAAAGATCAAAGTGGTAAGGAATGGCTAAATGTTAAAACAGCAACCTACGTTTATGACAAAGATATTTGGACACCCATGTCATATGGCGTAATTGCATTTAAAACAAAAGATAGCGCAAAGAACTATATAAAAAAATCAGGTAAGGGAGAACTATTAAGTTTTGCAGATTTAAAAACTTTTAAATGGGGTGTGCAACATTGAGAAATCACCTATTTATTCGTTTAGAATGGAGACAGATGTTAAGGAGTCGATGGATGCAGTCGGTAGCATTGCTATTTGTCTTCGTCTTTGCATCTATATCCCTTATTCAGCAAATTGCTTTACCCAATGATCTAGGATTTACAAGACAAACCGCAAGTTTTCTAAATCTACTACTATTCCTACTCCCTTTATTTATCTTAACAATAGGTAGTATGGGCGTCGCGAGTGATTTAGAGTCTGGTTGGTTTTCGTTATTAAAAACCTATCCATTGAGCGTTATTCAATATATTATCGGAAAATACATTGCGTTGCTGTTATCCTTTACGCTCATTTTATTGCTAGCTTTTGGTGTTGTATTAACTATGAACGGAATTTCCGGGCAAACTCATTTTCCTACTATTTTTTTAGGTTTATCCATTTTGACGATGCTTATTTTTTCATCTATTGCTATACTATGTGGAATCTTAGCTAAGAACCGTTTACATGCTTTAGCTGTATCATTAGTTGTTTGGGCTTTGGCATTATTGTTAATATCGTATGCGTTGATGGCTGTTGGTACTGTAGTAGCTGGTCATGTTTTGCAAAAATTAACCATAGTAATGATTCATATTAATCCAGCTGAATGGATTCGATTTGGTTATTTTCTTTTCTCTGATCAAGCATCCGTATTAGGACCATCATTTTATAGTTTTACTGAGTTTTACAGTTCTCCAGTAGGTTACTTACTTTATGCAATCATTACAATCTTATGGATAGTGTTCCCGATTTTATTAGCAAAATGGTTATTGGAGAAAAGGGGGCGTCAAGCATGATTGTAGAAGGGGAAAAACTAGTAAAAAAATATTCAAAAGAGCAAGGATTACTAGATGTTTCGTTTACCTTACAAGAGGGGAGAATAATAGCTTTAGCAGGTGGAAATGGTGCTGGGAAAAGTACGTTAATCCGCCTTCTAATTGGAGAAGAAAAGCTAAATAGTGGGGTATTAAATTGGGCTATTAAACCTTCCATTCGATATATGCCAGATGATGTGAACTTTCCGCCAACTTTGACAGCACTTGAGATTTTGCAGTTACTTGCTGGTTTAAAGAAGATTCCATCAGGCGAGATTGAAACAGTACTTAAACGAGTTGGATTATGGGAATATAGGAAGCAACGTGTTCGTCAATTTTCTAAAGGGATGAGACAACGATTAAACTTAGCACAAGCTCTTTTAGGAGACGAACAGTTACTTATTTTAGATGAACCAACAAATGGATTAGATATTCGTTGGATTGCTGAGCTGAAGAATATATTACAGGAACAAAAGGATGCAGGGAAAACTATTTTATTTTCTACTCATCTACTTTCCTTTGCGGAAGAACTTGCAGATGATGTTCTTTTATTACATGAAGGAAGGGTTTTAAAACATGGTAATATTAAATCTGTTTTACAAGAATCAAAAACAATACATTTAGAGGAACTTTTTATGCATGAAATCAGTTCAAAAAAGGAATAAGTGTAATATCGTTTAAAAAACACGGCTAATCATTAAGTCGTGTTTTTTGTAAGTGTCGAAAATAGTCATGTTATAATAATGTTAATTGAGGAAATAAAAGAGAAAACGCATAGACGAGAAATTTACAGGAGGACAACGAATGGAGACACAGGAAAAGCTACAATCCATTATCAAAAATATAGAAAAAGTAATGATTGGTAAAAAACATATTGCTGAATTAAGTGTTGTAGCATTATTGGCAGAAGGTCATGTTTTGCTTGAAGATGTACCTGGTGTAGGGAAAACAATGATGGTACGTGCACTTTCAAAGTCAGTAAGTGCTAATTTTAAACGCATTCAGTTCACACCAGACTTACTCCCTTCAGATGTAATAGGTGTATCCATTTATAATCCCAAAGATATGGAATTCCACTTCCGCCCGGGTCCAATTATGGGGAACATCGTATTGGCGGATGAAATTAACCGAACATCTCCCAAAACACAATCTGCCCTACTAGAAGGGATGGAAGAAGCAGCTGTAACCATCGATGGTGAAACATTGCAAATTCCAAAACCATTTTTTGTAATGGCCACTCAAAATCCAATTGAGCATGAAGGGACATATCCTCTGCCTGAAGCTCAGTTAGATCGTTTTTTATTGAAATTGAAGATGGGTTACCCAAGCCATGATGATGAAATTGAAGTTTTGCGTAGAGCAGAAGGTACACGTCCAATTGAATCACTAAAGGCAGTTGTTTCTTTAGAAGAATTAAAGGAATTACAACAAGAAGTGAAAACTGTTCATGTTGATGAGTTGGTTAAAGGTTATATTGTTGATCTTGCAAGGGCGACTAGAGAACATCAATATGTTTATCTTGGTGCAAGTCCTCGTGGCTCAATTGCTTTGATGAAGGCATCGCAAGCTTATGCATTATTGAAAGGTCGTCGATATGTGACACCAGATGATGTGCAATTTTTGGCGCCATTCGTCTTTTCTCATCGTCTAATATTGAAGCCAGAAGCACGATATGATGGGATTACACCTGAAGAAATTATTGGACGCGTTATGATTAATACAACTGTACCAATTAAAAGGGCTTCGAAATGATGAAGAGATATAAAATCCGATGGCTATCACAAGCTATTACACGTCTTGTAATGGTTGTATTACTGTTAGCTATTACGATTTGCTTTGCATTGATGCAGGGGGGATTTGTTAGTTGGTTTATCTTTTTCATGTTTTTCCCATTTGCACTGTATTCTATCATGCTGTTTTTTGTACCATTAAAACAATTTTCGGTTGAAAGAACGATGCTTACTGGGCATTTGGAACATGGAGATCCCCTTCGGATGAGGATGACATTAACTAGAAAATCACGTTTTCCATTACTTTATACGGTTATTCAAGAAAGCATGCCGAGTGAGATTTTCGATGAAGAAGCAGCTGATCAGACACGGCATTTCTTCATGATGGGTATGAAAAAACAATTATCTTGGAACTATGAAATTCCTAATATGCCACGTGGTCATCATCAACTAGAAGGCATTGAACTAACAATTACTGATTTCTTTGGATGGGTCAAAAAAACAGCTTTAATTCCTGCGAAACGATCAGTTGTTGTTTATCCAAAGGTAGAAAAACTTACCTATACGCCATTGCGTTTAACCAAAAGTAGCGGTGCAGGGACAGCACGCAATAACGCTGTCCGTGATACGACAATGGTGTCGGGTATTCGTGAATATCAACCAGGGGATCGTATGACATGGATTCATTGGAAAACATTTGCGAAAACGCAAAATTTACAAACGAAGGAATTTGAAGATCAACAATCTCAAGAAATTTGTCTTGTACTAGATGGTTCACCATCAGAGATATTCGAAGAAAAAGTTGAGTTATGTGCTTCGATTTTATCTGCTGTTGTAAGTCAACATTTAACGATGTCTTTTCTATCTGCAGGCGAAAAGCAGTTCTATTTTGATCTGATTCAAACAGAAGAACAATTGCAGCAGGTAATGTATCAATTGGCGGGTATACAGCCTCAGCCGATTGAAAAAGTTGAACATAAATTTGGACAAAACCGTGCCTTGATAAATGCGGCAATGATCTATTTTGTTACGAATTCATTGACATCTGAGTGGCTTAATATTTTGAAAAAGGTTTCTGGAAAGTCACAAGGTGCAATTTGTTTTATTGTTCGAACTCCTGCACAAAGTATCTCGGAGCAAGAGCAGAAATTAGAAACAATCGCAAAAGAAAATGGTATTCTTGTATTCCCTATAACGCGTAAACAATTTGCAAGCGCCTTTACGGAGGTGTTGAAATGACGAATTCACCTGTGATGAAATGGACAAGCTTAATCGGTCTTTATCTCATTATTTTTTTAATGTTAGTAGAATGGCTTGTACCAGTAGTACATCTTACAAATACAGGGCATCTCGGTTTATTTCTTATCTTCGTATTAATTTGTTTAGGTAGTAATATTCTCAATCTAAATGGTGTGCTGTCGTTTATTATTAAAATTCTTTATGTAATATGGTTTTTAATGTATGTGTATATGGGGACGAAAGTATTTTCTGTAGAGAGTTTTATGAAAATTGCAGATGAATTTGTTATTAGTATTCAAGCTCTCGTTGACGGAAATTGGGATGGAGTGACAGATTCATTTCGCAGTATATTATTTTTTGTATTGTTATGGATGACAATCTATCTGATTCATCACTGGCTAACAGTAAAGCATTCTGTACTCTATTTCTTTTTAACAACCATCATATTCTTAAGCTTGTTAGATACACTGACAAATTACGATGCAAAATATGCGATGATTCGTGTGATGGTACTAGGGATATTACTTATGGGTGTCTTATATATCAATCGCTTATTTACAAATAGCCAGGTTAAATGGAAACCAAAGCATTATGCTATGTTAATGATTCCGCTTATTGTCATGATTATTGGTAGTGCAGCATTTGCGTATATAATGCCTAAAAGGCCAGCAATGGTTAATGTCCCTGAGCCTATAGAAAGACTCGTAAATTGGCAAAATGGTCAAAATAGCGGTATTGGTAAAATTGGTTATGTTGAAGACGATCGTAAACTGGGTGGCCCATTCGAAGAAGATAATCGTCCTGTATTTGAAGCGACTGCAAAGAAAAATCAATATTGGCGTGTGGAAACAAAGAATATCTATACCGGAAAAGGATGGGAACGTAAGAAAGGCGACGTTTATGTTCATACCTTTGGCTATGGTGATGAAATTCCAATGTCGATGAAACCTGGTAAAAAGAAGAACATAGATGAAGCTACGATTACTTTAAAGAAAAATTATAAATTTATATTACAACCTTATGGGTTAAAAACCATTGATCAACCAAATGATGAGAAATCTTTTTATATTGAAATTGATGGTGAAAAAATCCGCCCAACCATAAATGAAAAAAGGGTTCTTTTGCCACATTATTCAATGACCTATTCAACACCTGAATATAGCTTGAAGGCATTAGAAAAAACAAGAGAGTCTGATTTAAAGAAACTTTCGAAGGACTATAATCAATATTTGCAGCTTCCTGCCTCTTTACCGAAGCGAGTAAAGAAACTAGCTGTTGAAATAACGAAAGATGAGACAAACTTATACGATAAAGCAAATGCAATTGTTTCATATTTTCAATATAACGGTTATAAGTATTCACGTAATGATGTAGCGATTCCTTCAGAAAAGCAAGATTATGTTGACCAATTCCTTTTTGAAACAAAATCAGGTTATTGTGATAACTTTTCAACTTCTATGGTTGTCATGCTCCGTACATTAGGAATTCCAGCGCGTTGGGTTAAAGGCTTCTCAGAAGGAGATGAGGTCATTTCCAATGATGATACACATCATTTTA
The DNA here is from genome assembly GCF_044359855.1 of Rummeliibacillus pycnus. Taxonomy (GTDB): domain Bacteria; phylum Bacillota; class Bacilli; order Bacillales_A; family Planococcaceae; genus Rummeliibacillus; species Rummeliibacillus pycnus_A. The sequence goes on along the minus strand of NZ_CP132291.1, from coordinate 2,155,138 downwards.
TTGTAACAAACAATAATGCTCATTCATGGGTAGAAGCATATTTACCAGGAGTTGGTTGGATGGCATTTGAACCTACAATCGGCTTCAATGGATTTGATAATGTATTGGATGATGTAAAAGACAATCAAACGGAAGGTACCATTAATCCAAAGCAAAAAGAAAATGATCAAGCAAAAGCAGAAAAGAAAAAGAAAAAGAAAGCAGAGCAAAAGAAAAAGTACAAACAAGAAAAAGCAAAAACAGAAGAAAAGAAAAAAAGCAATCTGAAACAAGCTACGAATAATCAAGTGAACAAAGCGATTATCATACCAGTCATCATTATCATAGCACTTACAATGCTAATATACTTTACTCGCCGAAAATGGATGCCGAAATGGTTATTGATGAAATATCGCTTAAGAGGACATAAAAATATTCCAATAGATAAAATGTATGAAGATTTATTGAAGCAGCTTTCTTTAATCGGATTGTCGAAAGCACAAGGACAAACCTTAGGAGATTTTGCGAAACAAGTAGATGCTCATTTTGGAACGGATCACATGAGCATTTTAACTCAAGCATATGAGCAAAAAATCTATAGTAAAGAGACTTCTATAATCGATAATGATAAAATTAAAGAATGTTGGAAATATTTAATCAATCATTTAACCGGTTGATTTTGCCTCATATAACCTGTAAAATTGAGAAAAATTATTAATAATTGAACTACCCTCGTATATGTTCGGAAATATGGTTCGAATGTTTCTACCAAGCTACCGTAAATAGTTTGACTATGAAGGCAAATATAGCTATGTTTTAGACATAGTTTATTTGCCTTTTGGAGAAACTGAACGCGTAGGAAGAGCAATACTTTCAACGCGTTCTTTTCATAATGCGACTATATAAGAGACGTAGTCATTTATAAAATATAGAAGAGGTGGAACTGTTGTCAGCTAGTACACAACTAATAAATCAAGAAAAAATCATCGTTCTTGATTTCGGTAGTCAATATAATCAATTAATTACACGTCGTATTCGTGAATTCGGTGTTTACAGTGAGTTACACCCACATACAATCACAGCACAAGAATTAAAAGATATGAATGCTACAGGTATCATCTTCTCAGGTGGTCCAAACTCTGTTTATGACGACAATGCATTCAAAATCGACGAAGAAATCTTTGAATTAGGCTTACCAATCTTAGGTATTTGCTACGGTATGCAATTAATGGCTCATACTCTAGGTGGTAAAGTAGAAGCTGCGTCTCACCGTGAATACGGTAAAGCAGAAGTTAAAGTGCTTGAAGCAAACAAATTATTTGCTGATACACCAGAAGAACAAGTTGTTTGGATGAGTCACGGTGACTTAGTAACAGCTACTCCAGAAGGCTTTACTACAATCGCTACAAGCGACTCTTGCCCAATCGCTGCAATGGCAAACACAGAACGTAAATTCTACGCTGTACAATTCCACCCAGAAGTACGTCACTCTGTATACGGTAACGACTTACTTCGTCACTTCGCATTAGACATCTGTGGCTGTAAAGGCGACTGGTCAATGGCGAACTTCATCGAAATTGAAACAGAAAAAATCCGTAACATCGTTGGTGACAAACAAGTTCTTTGCGCACTTTCAGGTGGCGTAGACTCATCAGTTGTAGCGGTTTTAATCCACAAAGCAATCGGTGACCAATTAACTTGTATGTTCGTAGACCACAACTTAAACCGTAAAGGTGAAGTTGAACAAGTAATGAAAACTTTCACTGAAGACTTCGATATGAAACTTATTAAAATCGATGCTCGTGAACGCTTCATGAACAAACTGAAAGGCGTATCTGACCCAGAACAAAAACGTAAAATCATCGGTAACGAATTCATTTACGTATTTGACGAAGAATCAGCTAAACTTACTGACATGGACTTCTTAGCTCAAGGTACTCTTTACACTGATATCATCGAATCTGGTACAGCAACTGCACAAACAATTAAATCTCACCACAACGTTGGCGGTCTTCCAGAAGACATGAAATTCGAACTTATCGAACCACTTAACACATTATTCAAAGACGAAGTACGTGCGCTTGGTTTAGAACTTGGTCTTCCTGAAGCAGTAGTATGGCGTCAACCATTCCCAGGTCCTGGTCTAGGTATCCGTGTACTTGGCGAAGTAACAGAAGATAAATTAGAAATCGTACGTAATGCAGACTTCATCCTACGTGAAGAAATCAAAAAAGCTGGTCTTGACCGCGACATCTGGCAATACTTCTGCGTACTACCAGACATCCGTTCAGTCGGTGTTATGGGTGATGGTCGTACTTATGACTACGCAATCGGTATCCGCGGCGTAACATCAATTGATGGTATGACTTCTGACTGGGCACGTATCCCATATGACGTACTAGAGAAAATCTCTGTACGTATCGTAAACGAAGTAGATCACGTTAACCGCGTACTGTATGACATTACTTCTAAGCCACCAGCTACTATTGAGTGGGAATAAACATCAGCTAAATTTCGAGGAGCGTTAGCCCCGCAGAAATTTCTTGCGACAGCAAGGCTGATGTTTGCGACGAGGAGCAACTGTACTGCAGGAGCACAAAGAAATAGCAACTAAAAAGAGCTTGGAGAGCCTTATCTAATAAGGTTTCTTCCAAGCTTTTTTGTATTTGTATCTGTATTTGCAAATGTTACGTAAAATTCGTTATGTAGAGAATCCAATAGTGTAAAGAAGCTCACTTATCTTTATGTGATAAGTGAGCTTCTTTCTAGTCTTTAATCGTAACACCAAGCATTATAGCAATTGCAGCGGATTGATCAAATCGAATTGATAAGCCATTTGCTAAGGCAGGTGATAATTTAATATCAATAAAATCACAAGTTGAAAAATCTAAACGATTTAAATTACTCTCTGTAAAATCTGCTAGTTGTAAATTGCACTTTAGAAGTTCTACTTTATCAAAATGAACATTCTGAAAGAAAGTTTCTTCTAATTGATTTCCCTCGAAGCAAACTTGATTCATCTTGCTTTCGGAGAAAATAGAATAATTCATCAAACTATCTTGCCAAAATACATTTTTGAATTTACTGCCGATAAATTGTGAGCCTATTAATTTACAAGCTTGAAACTGGCAGCGGTAAAATATAGATTTATTAAATTCAAAGTTAGATAAATCACATTTTTTGAAAATGATATCTAAGAATTCCGTTTGAGTATAATCGCTTGTTAAGAATCGGCAATTTTCAAACTGCACTTCTTGTAATTGTTTTCTTCCAAAACGACAATCAACTTCACAATCAATTAAGTGTGTATTTTCTTCAATTTCTTCGAGCATAATAGAATCATTTTGGATGGTTTGTGTGTAATTTTTTGAAGGTTCTATGATTTTGTCCATTAAATCGCCTACCTCGCTAGTTGTTATTTAGTAAATATATTGTCACATATTGTTTGGAAAAGTAAATAATTATTATTGGTAGCATAACACAGTTACGTTAATGTTAGTCTAATTCACGAACTATTAATAAATAAAATTAAAAAACGTTCGGAAAAGGTGTTGAAATAGTAATAAAAGCATGATATATTATCAAAGTAAATTAAATAACGTCGTCGTATAATGTCGGGAATATGGCCCGAAAGTTTCTACCGAGTTACCGTAAATGACTTGACTACGATTTATAAGAAGAAGGAAAATATCTTCTATTATATCTTTGCGAGATTTGAAGAACTTGTAAAGAATCGTAGGCAGTCAACTTGAAATTGAAGTTGATTGTCTTTTTTATTCTCTCAGACGTATAAGACGGCATACGGAGGATTAATCATGAAAAAGTATTTCCAATTTGAAGAACTTGGCACCAATTACCGCCGAGAGATAATTGGTGGAGTTACAACATTCTTAGCAATGGCATATATTTTAGCGTTAAATCCACTTATTTTAACGTTAGCAGATGTAAAAGATTTACCTGACGCAATGCGTATGGATTATGGTTCTGTTTTTGTGGCAACAGCTTTAGCAGCAGCAGTCGGTTCATTCATTATGGGCTTCATCGCAAAATATCCAATCGGTTTAGCTCCGGGGATGGGACTTAATGCATTCTTTGCTTATACTGTTATCTTAACTTACCATATCCCATGGCAAACAGGTTTAACAGGCGTATTCTTCTCAGGTGTTATCTTTATTATTCTTTCATTAACAGGTATTCGTGAAACAATTATCAATGCTATTCCGGTTCAGCTAAAATATGCTGTTTCTGCAGGTATTGGTTTATTTATAACTTTTGTTGGTTTAAAAAATGCAGGTATTGTGGTAGCAAATAAAAGCACATTTGTTACTTTAGGTGATTTCACAGATGGTAATGTATTGCTAGCAATCGCTGGTATTTTTATAACGGTTATTTTATTAGCACGTAAAGTAAAAGCAGGTATTTTCTACGGTATGGTAATCACTGCAATACTCGGTATGATCTTTGGTTTAGTAGACGTACCAAAAGCAGTTGTTTCATCGATTCCGAGTGTTGCACCAACATTTGGTGTTGCATTAGATCCTATTATTCATGATCCCGCATCATTATTTAACGTTAAATTTCTTGTAGTTGTTTTAACATTCTTATTCGTAGACTTCTTTGATACAGCAGGTACATTAATGGCCGTAGCAAACCAAGCTGGATTAGTAAAAGACAATAAATTACCACGAGCTGGTAAAGCTTTATTAGCAGATGCATTAGGTACAACAGTTGGTTCTATCTTTGGGACTTCAACTACTACTGCATATGTTGAATCTACTGCTGGTGTTGGTGCAGGTGCACGATCTGGTTTTACGGCAGTTGTAGTCGGTGTGCTTTTCTTACTAGCATTATTCTTCTCGCCATTACTAAGTGTCGTAACAACAGCAGTAACAACTCCTGCACTTGTAATTGTTGGGGTAATGATGGCGTCTTCATTACGATTAATTGAATGGGATAAATTCGAAATTGCAGTACCAGCGTTTATGACAATGTTCATGATGCCAATGGGTTATAGTATTGCTTCTGGTATAGCAGTTGGGTTCATTTTCTATCCAATTACAATGTTACTTGCAGGACGTAAAAAAGAAGTACATCCATTAATGTATGTTTTATTCTTCGTATTCCTTGCATACTTCATTTGGGTAAGATAATTCCAATAATAATTTAGCAGCTTTCCTTTTAAGGGAAGCTGCTTTTTTGTGTTTACTATAGAAGGAGAGTAAAAGTTTTAATAAAATCATTATTATTTTCAATTAAAACGTTGACAACTAGCTAATAGGGGAGTATAGTAAATGACGTTGACTCGTTACGAGGAAGCAAACAACAAATTATGACTTAAAACTTCTGATAAAAAAGTTATTGACTTTGTGAAACAGATGTGATAAGATATAAAAGTCGTTAAGATGACGACGAGATATGAACCTTGAAAACTGAACAAGCAAGACGTTAATCAATAAACTTTGTTCACTAACTTCTGTTAGTAACAAGGACAAACAATAGATATCATCTTATAGATGATACGCTAGCAAAGCTAATGAGCTTTCAAACTTTACTTTTATGGAGAGTTTGATCCTGGCTCAGGACGAACGCTGGCGGCGTGCCTAATACATGCAAGTCGAGCGAATGATGAGGAGCTTGCTCCTCTGATTTAGCGGCGGACGGGTGAGTAACACGTGGGCAACCTGCCTTGTAGACTGGGATAACTTCGGGAAACCGGAGCTAATACCGGATAATCCATCTTCTCTCATGTGAAGATGTTGAAAGGCGCTTCGGCGTCACTACAGGATGGGCCCGCGGTGCATTAGCTAGTTGGTGGGGTAACGGCCTACCAAGGCAACGATGCATAGCCGACCTGAGAGGGTGATCGGCCACATTGGGACTGAGACACGGCCCAAACTCCTACGGGAGGCAGCAGTAGGGAATCTTCCACAATGGACGAAAGTCTGATGGAGCAACGCCGCGTGAGTGATGAAGGTTTTCGGATCGTAAAACTCTGTTGTAAGGGAAGAACAAGTACGTTAGGAAATGAACGTACCTTGACGGTACCTTATTAGAAAGCCACGGCTAACTACGTGCCAGCAGCCGCGGTAATACGTAGGTGGCAAGCGTTGTCCGGATTTATTGGGCGTAAAGCGCGCGCAGGTGGTTTCTTAAGTCTGATGTGAAAGCCCACGGCTCAACCGTGGAGGGTCATTGGAAACTGGGGAACTTGAGTGCAGAAGAGGATAGTGGAATTCCAAGTGTAGCGGTGAAATGCGTAGAGATTTGGAGGAACACCAGTGGCGAAGGCGACTGTCTGGTCTGTAACTGACACTGAGGCGCGAAAGCGTGGGGAGCAAACAGGATTAGATACCCTGGTAGTCCACGCCGTAAACGATGAGTGCTAAGTGTTAGGGGGTTTCCGCCCCTTAGTGCTGCAGCTAACGCATTAAGCACTCCGCCTGGGGAGTACGACCGCAAGGTTGAAACTCAAAGGAATTGACGGGGGCCCGCACAAGCGGTGGAGCATGTGGTTTAATTCGAAGCAACGCGAAGAACCTTACCAGGTCTTGACATCCCAGTGACCGCTCTAGAGATAGAGTTTTCCCTTCGGGGACATTGGTGACAGGTGGTGCATGGTTGTCGTCAGCTCGTGTCGTGAGATGTTGGGTTAAGTCCCGCAACGAGCGCAACCCTTAATCTTAGTTGCCATCATTTAGTTGGGCACTCTAAGGTGACTGCCGGTGACAAACCGGAGGAAGGTGGGGATGACGTCAAATCATCATGCCCCTTATGACCTGGGCTACACACGTGCTACAATGGACGGTACAAAGAGTCGCTAACTCGCGAGAGTACGCTAATCTCATAAAACCGTTCTCAGTTCGGATTGTAGGCTGCAACTCGCCTACATGAAGCCGGAATCGCTAGTAATCGCGGATCAGCATGCCGCGGTGAATACGTTCCCGGGCCTTGTACACACCGCCCGTCACACCACGAGAGTTTGTAACACCCGAAGTCGGTGAGGTAACCTTTTGGAGCCAGCCGCCGAAGGTGGGATAGATGATTGGGGTGAAGTCGTAACAAGGTAGCCGTATCGGAAGGTGCGGCTGGATCACCTCCTTTCTAAGGAATATTTCGGAAATAAGTTCTTGGAACTTATACGATTAACGCTTGCTGTTCAGTTTTGAAGGCTCATCGCTTTCAAAACTTGTTCTTTGAAAACTGGATAAAACGACATTGAAGAAATTCTTAAGTAACACATTTTTTATATTAAGTTTTAAATTTTTTAGGCTTAATAACTTATAGGTTAAGTTATTAAGGGCGCATGGCGGATGCCTTGGCACTAGAAGCCGATGAAGGACGGCACTAACACCGATATGCTTCGGGGAGCTGTAAGTAAGCTTTGATCCGGAGATTTCCGAATGGGGGAACCCACTGTTCGTAATGGGACAGTATCTTGACGTGAATACATGGCGTCATGATGGCAGACTCAGGGAACTGAAACATCTAAGTACCTGAAGGAAGAGAAAGAAATTTCGATTCCCTTAGTAGCGGCGAGCGAAACGGGAAGAGCCCAAACCAAGAGGCTTGCCTCTTGGGGTTGTAGGACACTCAATACGGAGTTACAAAGGAATGAGTTAGACGAAGCGGTTTGGAAAGACCCACCAAAGAAGGTAACAGTCCTGTAGTCAAAAGTTCATTCTCTCCTGAGTGGATCCTGAGTACGGCGGAACACGTGAAATTCCGTCGGAATCTGGGAGGACCATCTCCCAAGGCTAAATACTCTCTAGTGACCGATAGTGAACCAGTACCGTGAGGGAAAGGTGAAAAGCACCCCGGGAGGGGAGTGAAAGAGATCCTGAAACCATGTGCCTACAAGTAGTTAGAGCCCGTTAATGGGTGATAGCGTGCCTTTTGTAGAATGAACCGGCGAGTTACGATTACATGCAAGGTTAAGTTGAAAAGACGGAGCCGTAGCGAAAGCGAGTCTGAATAGGGCGAATGAGTATGTGGTTGTAGACCCGAAACCAGGTGATCTACCCATGTCCAGGGTGAAGGTAAGGTAACACTTACTGGAGGCCCGAACCCACGCACGTTGAAAAGTGCGGGGATGAGGTGTGGGTAGCGGAGAAATTCCAATCGAACCTGGAGATAGCTGGTTCTCTCCGAAATAGCTTTAGGGCTAGCCTCGTGATAGAGAATCCTGGAGGTAGAGCACTGTTTGGACTAGGGGTCCATCCCGGATTACCGAATTCAGACAAACTCCGAATGCCAGTGATTTATGCACGGGAGTCAGACTGCGAGTGATAAGATCCGTAGTCAAAGGGAAACAGCCCAGACCACCAGCTAAGGTCCCAAAGTAATTGTTAAGTGGAAAAGGATGTGGCGTTGCTTAGACAACCAGGATGTTGGCTCAGAAGCAGCCATCATTTAAAGAGTGCGTAATAGCTCACTGGTCGAGTGACGCTGCGCCGAAAATGTATCGGGGCTAAACAATTCACCGAAGCTGTGGATAGACATCTACGATGTCTGTGGTAGGAGAGCGTTCTAAGTGCTGAGAAGTCAGACCGGAAGGACTGGTGGAGCGCTTAGAAGTGAGAATGCCGGTATGAGTAGCGAAAGATGGGTGAGAATCCCATCCACCGAATGACTAAGGTTTCCTGAGGAAGGCTCGTCCTCTCAGGGTTAGTCGGGACCTAAGCCGAGGCCGATAGGCGTAGGCGATGGATAACAGGTTGATATTCCTGTACCACCTTCCTACCATTTGAGTAATGGGGGGACACAGTAGGATAGGGTAAGCGCACTGTTGGTTATGTGCGTCTAAATAGTAAGGCGTGAGAGTAGGCAAATCCGCTCTCTATAACGTTGAGCTATGATGGCGAGCTCGTATGAGCGAAGTTCCTGATTTCACACTGTCAAGAAAAGCCTCTAGCGAGGTAGGAGGTGCCCGTACCGCAAACCGACACAGGTAGTCGAGGAGAGAATCCTAAGGTGAGCGAGAGAACTCTCGTTAAGGAACTCGGCAAAATGACCCCGTAACTTCGGGAGAAGGGGTGCTCTAGTAGGGTGCAAGCCCGAGAGAGCCGCAGTGAATAGGCCCAGGCGACTGTTTAGCAAAAACACAGGTCTCTGCAAAACCGTAAGGTGACGTATAGGGGCTGACGCCTGCCCGGTGCTGGAAGGTTAAGGGGATTGCTTAGCGTAAGCGAAGGTGAGAACCGAAGCCCCAGTAAACGGCGGCCGTAACTATAACGGTCCTAAGGTAGCGAAATTCCTTGTCGGGTAAGTTCCGACCCGCACGAAAGGCGTAACGATCTGGGCACTGTCTCAACGAGAGACTCGGTGAAATTATAGTACCTGTGAAGATGCAGGTTACCCGCGACAGGACGGAAAGACCCCGTGGAGCTTTACTGTAGCCTGATATTGAATTTTGGTACAGCTTGTACAGGATAGGTAGGAGCCAGAGAGACCGGAGCGCCAGCTTCGGTGGAGGCGTCCTTGGGATACTACCCCAGCTGTATTGAAATTCTAACCCGTACCCCTTAGCGGGGTAGGAGACAGTGTCAGGCGGACAGTTTGACTGGGGCGGTCGCCTCCTAAAGAGTAACGGAGGCGCCCAAAGGTTCCCTCAGAATGGTTGGAAATCATTCGTAGAGTGTAAAGGCACAAGGGAGCTTGACTGCGAGACCTACAAGTCGAGCAGGGTCGAAAGACGGGCTTAGTGATCCGGTGGTTCCGCATGGAAGGGCCATCGCTCAACGGATAAAAGCTACCCCGGGGATAACAGGCTTATCTCCCCCAAGAGTCCACATCGACGGGGAGGTTTGGCACCTCGATGTCGGCTCATCGCATCCTGGGGCTGTAGTCGGTCCCAAGGGTTGGGCTGTTCGCCCATTAAAGCGGTACGCGAGCTGGGTTCAGAACGTCGTGAGACAGTTCGGTCCCTATCCGTCGTGGGCGTAGGAAATTTGAGAGGAGCTGTCCTTAGTACGAGAGGACCGGGATGGACACACCGCTGGTGTACCAGTTGTTCTGCCAAGAGCATCGCTGGGTAGCTATGTGTGGACGGGATAAGTGCTGAAAGCATCTAAGCATGAAGCCCCCCTCAAGATGAGATTTCCCATTACGCAAGTAAGTAAGATCCCTTGAAGACGACAAGGTAGATAGGTTCGAGGTGGAAGTGTGGTGACACATGGAGCTGACGAATACTAATAGATCGAGGACTTAACCAAAAGTTGATTTAAGAACTTCAATGAATGTTTATCCAGTTTTGAGAGAACAATCTCAATAGTCTAGTAATGATGGCAAAGAGGTCACACCTGTTCCCATGCCGAACACAGAAGTTAAGCTCTTTAGCGCCAATGGTAGTTGGGGGCTGTCCCCCTGCGAGAGTAGGACGTTGCTAGGCAAATCAATAGAAATGAGAAGAAAACTATAAGTTTTCTTCTCATTTTTTTTATTGCAAAATGTTCTGTTGTAGTGATTAAACAAAGAAAATACATCGATAGATGTATTAGAATAACAACATTCTTATCCCTCATAAATGTTTATGAGGGAAATTCTTATTTCTTTCCTTAACAACTTGATATTAGCTCAAGTTGTTTTATTTTAAAAATGTATGACTAGTTTTTTGTGGTGGTCATCATGATCTATAAATTCCTTAATAATGTATATAAGGGAATAAGGCATTCCTGTATGTGGGCAATGAATCACTCCATGGTAATGGTTTATTTAATTTTTCTATTTGTATTTCTTTAAGTTCTTTTACAAGTAACTCTCTAATATCTTTTGTTTTCTTAAGAAGTTCTGATTTTGATATGCCTGCTTTACATAATCAAATGCTACTTTATTATGTGTATCAAAATCAGGGGAATTCCATCCTTTTTCGTTTCGTACTGGGGAGAACCTCAGTTAAAAGATGGTGATCCTAATTTATAATATGTGCAATTATTTCACTTACAGACCATTTGCCTTTGGATATAGACTTAGTCCATAAATTTTCATTCATATCATTTAATATATTTATCCAAGAAGAGTAATGCTTGAAGTTATTGAGAAAAGTATTCGCCTCGCTCAATTTAAGATTTAGAAAACGATTAATTGAATAAAATGAAGATAAAACGAAACCGCAACCGGATGCCATTATTAAAGAAAATGTCTTCTTTTTAAGAATTATGGCAGACCATGCTAAATTTATTGGTCTGCTAGATTTGTCTGAGAGGTAGCTAGTTGATATAGCACGAAATTTCGGCAATGATTTTGATTAGTTAATGTATCAAGTTCCTCATTAGCTTATACAAAGTAATCAATAAAAATAGAAGTGGAATTCTATAAATAAAAGGCTAGATTTAAATTTCCATTAATTTTTATAAGAAAAGAAGAGAAACCATTGACTGCTATGCATTTAAATGTTAATATGATTAAGTCGCTGAAATAAAACGACAAAAAATGATATCAATCTTCTAAAATAGATAAATTTTTTGTTGACATTCTAAAACGATATGATATAATGATTAAGTTGCTGTTAAATGTAACGAAGTTGTGTTGAATATTTTAATAAAAAATGTTGACAAAACAATGAGAGTTTGATAAGATATAAAAGTTCGTTAATGAGCGAACTGAACATGAACCTTGAAAACTGAACAAGCAAGACGTTAATCAATAAACTTTGTTCACTAACTTCTGTTAGTAACAAGGACAAACAATAGATATCATCTTATAGATGATACGCTAGCAAAGCTAATGAGCTTTCAAACTTTACTTTTATGGAGAGTTTGATCCTGGCTCAGGACGAACGCTGGCGGCGTGCCTAATACATGCAAGTCGAGCGAATGATGAGGAGCTTGCTCCTCTGATTTAGCGGCGGACGGGTGAGTAACACGTGGGCAACCTGCCCTGTAGACTGGGATAACTTCGGGAAACCGGAGCTAATACCGGATAATCCATCTTCTCTCATGTGAAGATGTTGAAAGGCGCTTCGGCGTCACTACAGGATGGGCCCGCGGTGCATTAGCTAGTTGGTGGGGTAACGGCCTACCAAGGCAACGATGCATAGCCGACCTGAGAGGGTGATCGGCCACATTGGGACTGAGACACGGCCCAAACTCCTACGGGAGGCAGCAGTAGGGAATCTTCCACAATGGACGAAAGTCTGATGGAGCAACGCCGCGTGAGTGATGAAGGTTTTCGGATCGTAAAACTCTGTTGTAAGGGAAGAACAAGTACGTTAGGAAATGAACGTACCTTGACGGTACCTTATTAGAAAGCCACGGCTAACTACGTGCCAGCAGCCGCGGTAATACGTAGGTGGCAAGCGTTGTCCGGATTTATTGGGCGTAAAGCGCGCGCAGGTGGTTTCTTAAGTCTGATGTGAAAGCCCACGGCTCAACCGTGGAGGGTCATTGGAAACTGGGGAACTTGAGTGCAGAAGAGGATAGTGGAATTCCAAGTGTAGCGGTGAAATGCGTAGAGATTTGGAGGAACACCAGTGGCGAAGGCGACTGTCTGGTCTGTAACTGACACTGAGGCGCGAAAGCGTGGGGAGCAAACAGGATTAGATACCCTGGTAGTCCACGCCGTAAACGATGAGTGCTAAGTGTTAGGGGGTTTCCGCCCCTTAGTGCTGCAGCTAACGCATTAAGCACTCCGCCTGGGGAGTACGACCGCAAGGTTGAAACTCAAAGGAATTGACGGGGGCCCGCACAAGCGGTGGAGCATGTGGTTTAATTCGAAGCAACGCGAAGAACCTTACCAGGTCTTGACATCCCAGTGACCGCTCTAGAGATAGAGTTTTCCCTTCGGGGACATTGGTGACAGGTGGTGCATGGTTGTCGTCAGCTCGTGTCGTGAGATGTTGGGTTAAGTCCCGCAACGAGCGCAACCCTTAATCTTAGTTGCCATCATTTAGTTGGGCACTCTAAGGTGACTGCCGGTGACAAACCGGAGGAAGGTGGGGATGACGTCAAATCATCATGCCCCTTATGACCTGGGCTACACACGTGCTACAATGGACGGTACAAAGAGTCGCTAACTCGCGAGAGTACGCTAATCTCATAAAACCGTTCTCAGTTCGGATTGTAGGCTGCAACTCGCCTACATGAAGCCGGAATCGCTAGTAATCGCGGATCAGCATGCCGCGGTGAATACGTTCCCGGGCCTTGTACACACCGCCCGTCACACCACGAGAGTTTGTAACACCCGAAGTCGGTGAGGTAACCTTTTGGAGCCAGCCGCCGAAGGTGGGATAGATGATTGGGGTGAAGTCGTAACAAGGTAGCCGTATCGGAAGGTGCGGCTGGATCACCTCCTTTCTAAGGAATATTTCGGAAATAAGTTCTTGGAACTTATACGATTAACGCTTGCTGTTCAGTTTTGAAGGCTCATCGCTTTCAAAACTTGTTCTTTGAAAACTGGATAAAACGACATTGAAGAAATTCTTAAGTAACACATTTTTTATATTAAGTTTTAAATTTTTTAGGCTTAATAACTTATAGGTTAAGTTATTAAGGGCGCATGGCGGATGCCTTGGCACTAGAAGCCGATGAAGGACGGCACTAACACCGATATGCTTCGGGGAGCTGTAAGTAAGCTTTGATCCGGAGATTTCCGAATGGGGGAACCCACTGTTCGTAATGGGACAGTATCTTGACGTGAATACATAGCGTCATGATGGCAGACTCAGGGAACTGAAACATCTAAGTACCTGAAGGAAGAGAAAGAAATTTCGATTCCCTTAGTAGCGGCGAGCGAAACGGGAAGAGCCCAAACCAAGAGGCTTGCCTCTTGGGGTTGTAGGACACTCAATACGGAGTTACAAAGGAATGAGTTAGACGAAGCGGTTTGGAAAGACCCACCAAAGAAGGTAACAGTCCTGTAGTCAAAAGTTCATTCTCTCCTGAGTGGATCCTGAGTACGGCGGAACACGTGAAATTCCGTCGGAATCTGGGAGGACCATCTCCCAAGGCTAAATACTCTCTAGTGACCGATAGTGAACCAGTACCGTGAGGGAAAGGTGAAAAGCACCCCGGGAGGGGAGTGAAAGAGATCCTGAAACCATGTGCCTACAAGTAGTTAGAGCCCGTTAATGGGTGATAGCGTGCCTTTTGTAGAATGAACCGGCGAGTTACGATTACATGCAAGGTTAAGTTGAAAAGACGGAGCCGTAGCGAAAGCGAGTCTGAATAGGGCGAATGAGTATGTGGTTGTAGACCCGAAACCAGGTGATCTACCCATGTCCAGGGTGAAGGTAAGGTAACACTTACTGGAGGCCCGAACCCACGCACGTTGAAAAGTGCGGGGATGAGGTGTGGGTAGCGGAGAAATTCCAATCGAACCTGGAGATAGCTGGTTCTCTCCGAAATAGCTTTAGGGCTAGCCTCGTGATAGAGAATCCTGGAGGTAGAGCACTGTTTGGACTAGGGGTCCATCCCGGATTACCGAATTCAGACAAACTCCGAATGCCAGTGATTTATACACGGGAGTCAGACTGCGAGTGATAAGATCCGTAGTCAAAGGGAAACAGCCCAGACCACCAGCTAAGGTCCCAAAGTAATTGTTAAGTGGAAAAGGATGTGGCGTTGCTTAGACAACCAGGATGTTGGCTCAGAAGCAGCCATCATTTAAAGAGTGCGTAATAGCTCACTGGTCGAGTGACGCTGCGCCGAAAATGTATCGGGGCTAAACAATTCACCGAAGCTGTGGATAGACATCTACGATGTCTGTGGTAGGAGAGCGTTCTAAGTGCTGAGAAGTCAGACCGGAAGGACTGGTGGAGCGCTTAGAAGTGAGAATGCCGGTATGAGTAGCGAAAGATGGGTGAGAATCCCATCCACCGAATGACTAAGGTTTCCTGAGGAAGGCTCGTCCTCTCAGGGTTAGTCGGGACCTAAGCCGAGGCCGATAGGCGTAGGCGATGGATAACAGGTTGATATTCCTGTACCACCTCCCTACCATTTGAGTAATGGGGGGACACAGTAGGATAGGGTAAGCGCACTGTTGGTTATGTGCGTCTAAATAGTAAGGCGTGAGAGTAGGCAAATCCGCTCTCTATAACGTTGAGCTATGATGGCGAGCTCGTATGAGCGAAGTTCCTGATTTCACACTGTCAAGAAAAGCCTCTAGCGAGGTAGGAGGTGCCCGTACCGCAAACCGACACAGGTAGTCGAGGAGAGAATCCTAAGGTGAGCGAGAGAACTCTCGTTAAGGAACTCGGCAAAATGACCCCGTAACTTCGGGAGAAGGGGTGCTCTAGTAGGGTGCAAGCCCGAGAGAGCCGCAGTGAATAGGCCCAGGCGACTGTTTAGCAAAAACACAGGTCTCTGCAAAACCGTAAGGTGACGTATAGGGGCTGACGCCTGCCCGGTGCTGGAAGGTTAAGGGGATTGCTTAGCGTAAGCGAAGGTGAGAACCGAAGCCCCAGTAAACGGCGGCCGTAACTATAACGGTCCTAAGGTAGCGAAATTCCTTGTCGGGTAAGTTCCGACCCGCACGAAAGGCGTAACGATCTGGGCACTGTCTCAACGAGAGACTCGGTGAAATTATAGTACCTGTGAAGATGCAGGTTACCCGCGACAGGACGGAAAGACCCCGTGGAGCTTTACTGTAGCCTGATATTGAATTTTGGTACAGCTTGTACAGGATAGGTAGGAGCCAGAGAGACCGGAGCGCCAGCTTCGGTGGAGGCGTCCTTGGGATACTACCCCAGCTGTATTGAAATTCTAACCCGTACCCCTTAGCGGGGTAGGAGACAGTGTCAGGCGGACAGTTTGACTGGGGCGGTCGCCTCCTAAAGAGTAACGGAGGCGCCCAAAGGTTCCCTCAGAATGGTTGGAAATCATTCGTAGAGTGTAAAGGCACAAGGGAGCTTGACTGCGAGACCTACAAGTCGAGCAGGGTCGAAAGACGGGCTTAGTGATCCGGTGGTTCCGCATGGAAGGGCCATCGCTCAACGGATAAAAGCTACCCCGGGGATAACAGGCTTATCTCCCCCAAGAGTCCACATCGACGGGGAGGTTTGGCACCTCGATGTCGGCTCATCGCATCCTGGGGCTGTAGTCGGTCCCAAGGGTTGGGCTGTTCGCCCATTAAAGCGGTACGCGAGCTGGGTTCAGAACGTCGTGAGACAGTTCGGTCCCTATCCGTCGTGGGCGTAGGAAATTTGAGAGGAGCTGTCCTTAGTACGAGAGGACCGGGATGGACACACCGCTGGTGTACCAGTTGTTCTGCCAAGAGCATCGCTGGGTAGCTATGTGTGGACGGGATAAGTGCTGAAAGCATCTAAGCATGAAGCCCCCCTCAAGATGAGATTTCCCATTACGCAAGTAAGTAAGATCCCTTGAAGACGACAAGGTAGATAGGTTCGAGGTGGAAGTGTGGTGACACATGGAGCTGACGAATACTAATAGATCGAGGACTTAACCAAAAGTTGATTTAAGAACTTCAATGAATGTTTATCCAGTTTTGAGAGAACAATCTCAATAGTCTAGTAATGATGGCAAAGAGGTCACACCTGTTCCCATGCCGAACACAGAAGTTAAGCTCTTTAGCGCCAATGGTAGTTGGGGGCTGTCCCCCTGCGAGAGTAGGACGTTGCTAGGCTTACTAAGGTACTGCTGATTTTATCGGTAGTACCTTTTTTATTTTTTGGTCCTGTTATACTTAATTGTTGATATTGAAAAAGTTTTTATTGAGCGAAAAGCGGCAACCTAAGCAGCAGAAGAAAGCAAAGAGAGACCATGCGGCTCGTTGTTTGCCCGCGGAAAGTATCTGCCTGTAGCCAAACCTATAAAAATCAACAATATTCTTTAACGGTGTCTATTTTTTGATAAATTTCCCTCATTTCCATAATAATAAAAAGCCACTCTATAAATTGCGTATCGTTTACATTTTTCAAATAACCTCAGAAATTGCCGAGTTATAAAATTACACTTTATAAAATATTATATAAGATGTTATAAAAAACACTTTAGTTAATTAAATAACTAAAATAAAATGAATATTCAAATAATATTGACAATTAGTTAATAGTACACTAGTATATATCTCTATAGCAGTAATGAGTTTTATAATTTTTTCGAGTAAAAATCGAACATAAAGCACTTGATTGGTGATCTAATTCAATTCCCAAAACTTGAATTGGAAAATGGTTTATTACTAAAAAGGGGTTGTGTAACTATTGAAGAGTTTACGAGAACGAGCTTTAGATTTGCACAAAAATTTGAACGGTAAGTTAGATGTACAGATTAAGTTGCCAGTAGAATCGATCGAGGATTTGAGTTTAGCCTATTCACCAGGAGTTGCAGAGCCTTGTATTGAAATTGAAAAAAATCCGAATGCTGTTTATGACTATACAATGAAGGGAAATTTAGTGGCGGTCGTAACGGATGGCACAGCTGTACTTGGATTAGGAGATATTGGGCCAGAAGCTGCATTACCAGTGATGGAGGGGAAAGCACTTTTATTAAAACGTTTTGCAAATGTAGATGCCTTTCCAATTTGTTTAGATACAAAAGATACAGAAGAAATTATACAAGCTGTGAAAGCCATTAGTCCAACCTTTGGCGCTATTAATCTAGAAGATATTTCAGCACCCCGTTGCTTTGTTATTGAAGAGCGTCTTCGGGAAGAATGCAATGTACCTGTTTTTCATGATGATCAACATGGGACAGCAATCGTTGTTGGTGCCGGAATATTAAATGCATTGAAAATTGTCAATAAAGATATTAAAAATGTACGAGTTGTTATTAATGGCGCTGGTGCAGCTGGAATATCGATTTTACGCTTATTACGTAACTTAGGCTTTGAGCATATGATTGTATGTGATACTAAAGGGATTATTCATAAAGATCGTAAAATAGGTATGAATTCAATGAAAGAGCGCATTGCAAAGTTTAGTAATTTAGATGGGGTACAAGGTTCACTTGAAGATGCTTTAACAGGTGCGGATATTTTTATAGGTGTGTCTGTAGCAAATGTTTTAACTAAGCAAATGATTCAGTCCATGAATAATAATCCGATTGTATTTGCATTAGCAAATCCAAACCCAGAGATTTCATATGACCATGCTAATGAGTGGGGAGTAAGAATAATTGCAACAGGAAGATCAGATTATCCAAACCAAATTAACAATATGCTGGCATTTCCTGGTATTTTTAGAGGGGCATTAGATGTACGTGCATCAGATATCAATGAAGAAATGAAACTAGCTGCAGTTAGTGCAATTGCTTCTCTTATCACTGAACAAGATTTGAAAGATGGACGAATTGTACCGGAGATTTTCGATGCAAGTGTAACAGATACTGTCGCAAGAGCGGTAAGACTTGCGGCAATATCTACTGGTGTTGCACGTATCCAACCACAAGAAAAGGGAATAGAAATTTAATGGATTATAGAATTTTACACAGGATATGGAATCCTGTGTATTTTTTTATTTCTCATTAACGGAATGTTAAGCTTCCACTTTAAGGCTCAGGTAGGAGAAAAGAGGATAGGTGGAAGATCAACTGAGATTAAAAGCTGATTTGTTCAACTAACAATCAGTGTTGGATTTGGATGAAGAAAATCCCCACTGAGTGAAGTTTCATTTTATAATGAAAGATGTCCTAGCAGTTATAATAAGAGAAGATCTATGTAAGGAAGTGACACTTTGGCTAAAAAACAAGTATGGTTTGAAGTAGAAGAAACCGAAACAATTGACGCATGTTTGGAAAGAATGAAGAAAGAAGGCTATATGCCGGTAGGGAGAAAAGAGGAACCCCTTTTTCAAATGGTGAATGGAGAGCCTGTTCCAATTCGTCAAATTATCAAATTTAAAGGCATGTTAATAGAAGAATAGAAAGAAATCTGATTAAAATACGAACAATGAACTTTTTAATTTATTTTATTGTTCGTATTTTATTGTTGACTTGTATACTTTCTATTGTTAAAATGTGAGAAGAAAAACATCGAATCCCCATATATGCTAGAGGATTGGCTCTAGTGTCTCTACCCAGCACCGTAAATGCTGGACTATGCGGGAAAGCAACTTTAGGAATAATGTACAGGGGATATTCTATCTTTTATAGTCCTGTCATTTCAAAATCCTCAGGTATCTGCTTTTCGCGCATGGTAATAATGTGTGAATTGGGGTATCTGAGGATATTTTATTTGTTTAACTTCTTTTAACAGGTGCCATAAACACTCGCTGTTAGAAGTTAGAGCCTTCGGCGGATGAAATAAATTTTGAGCGAGATTCAAAATTTGGACCAGTTACCCCGAGGCGTAATTGATAGGAGGCTTACATACATGAATCCGAAAATTGGCGTAATCATGGGAAGTTCAAGTGATTGGGAAACTATGAAATATGCTTGTGACATTTTAGATGAATTAGAAATTCCATATGAAAAAAAAGTAGTCTCTGCTCATCGTACACCTGACTTGATGTTTGAATATGCGCAGGAAGCTCGTAGCAGGGGATTGCAAGTCATAATAGCTGGCGCTGGCGGTGCAGCTCATTTACCAGGAATGGTAGCAGCCAAAACTACATTACCCGTTATTGGCGTACCAGTTCAATCTAAGGCGTTAAATGGAATCGATTCATTATTATCAATCGTGCAAATGCCAGGAGGTGTTCCTGTAGCAACCGTGGCGATTGGGAAAGCCGGAGCTACTAACGCAGGATTGTTAGCAGCTCAAATATTATCAACAACCAATACAGTTATTACTGAAAAAATAGAAGCAAGACGACAAGAGATGAAGATGAAAGCTTTAGAAAGCACAGGTGAATTACAGTGATGAAAACGATTTTTCCTGGTCAAACCATTGGTATTATTGGTGGGGGGCAGCTTGGACGTATGATGGCACTTGCTGCAAAAGAAGCTGGATTTAAAATTGCTGTATTAGAACCAACGATGGATTCGCCATGTGGTCAAGTTGCAGACATTCGAATTGTTGCACCTTACAATGATCAAACGGCACTTGAAGAATTAGCAGAAGTAAGTGACGTCATTACGTTTGAATTTGAAAATATCGATTATGAAGGATTAAAACAATTAACAGAAATTGCTTATGTACCACAAGGCGCTGAGTTAATCAAGATTACACAAGACCGCATTCAAGAAAAATCAGCCATTAGTGAATCAGGCTGTCCCGTTGCAAATTACGTTGCATGTCAAAATTTTAATGAACTAGTGAAAAACATTGAAAAAGTTGGTTATCCTTGTATCGTAAAAACAGCTCGTGGTGGTTATGATGGAAAAGGTCAGCAGACGATTCATTCATCTTCTGAATTAGAACTAGCAGGGCCATTATTTGAACATTCGGCTTGTGTAGCAGAAGCGTTTGTTCCATTCATAAAAGAAGTTTCCGTTATTGTTCAACGAAATAAGCAAGGCGAAACGTATTGTTTACCAATCGGAGAAAATATTCATGTCAACCATATTCTTCATGAAACAATTGTACCTGCAAGAATTGAAGAAAAGACAGCGGTATTAGCCATCGAGGCTGCGGAAAGAATTGCAGATTATCTTCAACTAATTGGTACATTAGCTGTTGAAATGTTCGTCCTTGAAGATGGAACGATTTTGATCAATGAATTAGCACCACGACCTCATAATTCTGGTCATTACTCAATCGAAGCTTGTAACATTTCGCAATTTCATCAACACATTCGAGCAATCTGCGGCTGGCCTTTACGTAAGCCCAAACTTTGGAGCCCATCTGTTATGGTGAATATTCTTGGGCAACATGTCATGCCTGTTACGAACTCTTTACTAAAATATCCAGATTGGTCTATTCATCTTTATGGAAAACAACAAGCAAAGAAGAATCGGAAGATGGGACATGTTACAATAATGACGGATGATCTTGATCATACTATTAGAGAAATTGAAGATTCTGCCATCTGGGCAGAATAGAAGGAGACAATAATGATAGCACGTTATACTCGTCCTGAGATGGGCGCAATTTGGACAGAACAAAACAGATACCAAGCATGGTTAGAAGTTGAGATTTTAGCCTGTGAAGCATGGTCAGAACTTGGCGAAATTCCAAAAGAAGATGTTGCGAAGATTCGCGAAAACGCAACTTTTGATATCGATCGTATTTTAGAAATTGAAAAAGAGACTCGCCACGATGTAGTAGCATTTACACGTGCAGTATCTGAATCACTTGGTGAAGAACGTAAATGGGTACATTATGGCTTAACTTCAACAGATGTTGTTGATACAGCACTTTCTTACCAATTAAAACAAGCAAATGAAATCCTAAGAAAAGATATTCGTAATTTTATCGATATTATTGCTGAAAAAGCAAAAGAACATAAATTTACAGTTATGATGGGACGTACTCATGGTGTTCACGCTGAACCAACTACATTCGGTCTAAAACTTGCCCTTTGGTATGAAGAAATGAAACGTAACCTAGAGCGTTTTGAAGCAGCAGCTAAAACAATTGAAACAGGAAAAATTTCTGGTGCTGTAGGTACTTACGCAAATATTGAGCCATTTGTTGAACAATACGTTTGTGAAAAACTAGGACTACAAGCTGCACCAATTTCTACACAAACATTGCAACGTGATCGCCATGCAGAATATATTGCAGCTCTTGCATTGGTTGCTACTTCTATTGAGAAATTTGCAACTGAAATCCGCGGACTTCAAAAATCAGAAACTCGTGAAGTAGAAGAATTTTTTGCAAAAGGTCAAAAAGGATCTTCTGCAATGCCTCACAAACGTAATCCAATCGGTTCTGAAAATATGGTTGGTATGGCTCGCGTCATCCGTGGTCATATGGTAACTGCATTCGAAAACGTTTCTTTATGGCATGAACGTGATATTTCACATTCATCTGCAGAGCGTATCATCCTACCTGATACAACAATCGGCTTAAATTATATGTTAACTCGTTTTAGCAATATCGTGAAAAACCTAACAGTCTTCCCAGAAAACATGAAACGTAACATGGGACGTACTTTTGGTTTGATTTACTCACAACGGGTGTTACTTGCTTTAATCGACAAGGGTCTTGTACGTGAGGAAGCATATGATACTGTTCAACCATTGACTGCAAAAGCATGGGATGAACAAATTCAATTCCGCGAACTTGTCGATGCTGATGAAAAAATTACTTCTTATCTTTCAAAAGAAGAACTAGATGATTGCTTCGATTACCATCACCACCTAAAACAAGTGGACATGATTTTCGAACGTCTAGGATTAAACTAAATAACTAAACCTAAACCGGGGGAATAAACAGTGGAAAAAGGTCAACTTTTGTATGAAGGAAAAGCAAAAAAATTGTATACAACAGAAGATGAACATATTTTGTTTGTTGAATACAAAGATAGTGCTACAGCATTCAACGGTGAAAAGAAAGCAGAAATTGCAGGTAAAGGTGTTTTAAATAACAGCATTACATCATTGATCTTTGACAAATTAAAAGCAGCTGGTATTGACTCACACTTCGTTGAGAAAATTTCAGACAACGAACAACTTGTCAAAAAAGTAGATATTATTCCTATTGAATTGGTAGTACGTAATATCGTAGCTGGTAGCCTTGCGAAACGATTAGGAATAGAAGAAGGAACACCTCTTAAACGTCCAATCGTAGAATTTTATTACAAAAATGATGACCTTGGAGACCCGTTTATCTCGGAAGAACATATTGACGTAATGGGCATCGCTTCTAAAGAAGAAGTGATGGCCCTTTACGACAATGGTTTGAAGATAAATGAAATTCTACGTCCATTTTTCTATGATATTGATGTAATATTAGTAGATTTTAAACTAGAATTTGGTCGTGATGAAAACGGTCAGGTGCTTTTAGCAGATGAAATTTCACCTGATACATGTCGTTTGTGGGATGCTAAAACAAAGCAACATCTTGATAAGGACGTATTCCGCCGTGATCTTGGTGACTTAACTGAAGTATATGAAATCATATTATCCCGTCTAGGAGGAGTTTCTAAATGAAAAAAGTGAAAATCTACGTAACACTTCGCGAAAGCGTGTTAGACCCACAAGGCTCAGCAGTAAAAGGATCCCTGCACACAATGGGATATAACGAAGTAGCAGATGTTCGCATTGGTAAATATTTAGAATTACTTATCGAGCCTTCTGAACGAGACATCGATGGCATTGTAAAAGAAATGAGTGAAAAACTACTAGCGAATACAGTAATTGAAGATTACCGTTACGAAGTCGAGGAGGCTAACTAAAGATGAAATTCGCAGTACTCGTATTCCCAGGATCGAACTGTGATTTAGATATGTATCACGCGATTCAAGACGAACTCGGTGAAGAAGCAGAATACGTTTGGCATGATGCAACAGATTTAAGCGGGTATGACGGTATTTTATTGCCAGGGGGGTTCTCTTATGGAGATTCTCTTCGCTGTGGTGCAATTGCTCGTTTCTCAAATGTAATGGCTGAAGTCGTAAAAGCTGCAGAAGCTGGTAAGCCAGTACTTGGTGTATGTAATGGATTTCAAATTTTAACAGAAGCAGGGTTACTTCCAGGAGCTTTGTTACGAAACAAAAATCTTAAATTCATGTGCCGTACAGTAGATTTAAAAGTAGTGAACAATAACACATTATTTACAAACCAATATGATCAAGATGAAGTTATTCAAATACCAATTGCACACGGTGAAGGTAACTACTATTGTGATGAAGAAACCTTACAGCAACTAAAAGACAACAATCAAATCGTCTTTACGTATGAAGGTGAAAATCCAAATGGTAGTATTGAAGACATCGCTGGAATTATCAACGAAAAAGGGAATGTTCTTGGTATGATGCCTCATCCAGAACGTGCAGTGAATGAATTAATCGGTGGCGCAGATGGCCTAGCCTTATTCAAATCAATTGTCAAACAGTGGAGGGAATCATATGTCAACCAAGCTTGAACCAACAACAGAGCAAATTAAAGAGCAAAAGCTATACGCACAAATGGGCTTGTCAGACGAAGAATTTGCCTTAGTAGAGAATATTCTAGGACGCACACCAAACTGGACAGAGACAGGACTTTTCTCTGTTATGTGGTCTGAACATTGCTCTTATAAAAACTCCAAGCCTGTCCTTCGTAAATTCCCAACAAAAGGGCCTCGTGTATTACAGGGACCTGGTGAAGGGGCAGGAATTGTTGATATTGGCGATGAGCAAGCGGTTGTTTTCAAGATGGAATCACACAACCATCCTTCAGCAATTGAACCTTATCAAGGTGCTGCTACAGGTGTAGGCGGTATTATTCGCGACGTATTTTCAATGGGAGCTCGTCCCATTGCTATGTTAAACTCTCTACGTTTTGGTGAACTAGATGCATCAAAACGTGTCAAATATTTATTTGAAGAAGTCGTAGCAGGGATTGCAGGCTACGGTAACTGTATCGGAATTCCGACAGTTGGTGGAGAAATCCAATTTGACCCTTGCTATGAGGGAAATCCACTTGTGAATGCAATGTGCGTTGGTTTAATTGACCATAAGGATATTCAAAAAGGGATTGCTTCTGGTGTAGGCAACACGGTTATGTATGTTGGCGCTAAAACAGGTAGAGATGGTATTCACGGTGCAACATTTGCATCAGAAGAATTAAGTGAATCTTCAGAAGAAAAACGTCCAGCTGTCCAAGTAGGCGATCCATTTATGGAAAAACTGCTATTGGAAGCTTGCTTAGAACTTGTAAAGTTTGACTCACTTGTAGGTATTCAAGATATGGGTGCTGCTGGCCTTACATCATCTTCGGCAGAAATGGCTTCTAAAGCAGGTTTTGGTATAGAGATGGATTTAGACTTAGTACCACAACGTGAAACAAACATGACACCTTATGAAATGATGCTTTCAGAATCACAAGAACGTATGCTAATTGTTGTGAAAAAAGGGTATGAACAAGAAATCATCGACCTATTTGTAAAATACGGTTTAGATGCTGTAGCAATCGGGCATGTGACAGAAGATAAAATGCTTCGTCTTATTCATAAAGGTGAAGTAGTAGCAAATGTACCAGCAGATGCTTTAGCTGAAGATGCACCTGTGTATCACAAACCATTTGCAGTACCAGCATACTTCACTGAATTCCAACAAATGAAAAATGAAGAACCAACTGTAGAAAACTACAAAGAAACATTACTTGCACTTTTGAAGCAATCAACCATTGCATCAAAAGAATGGGTTTATGACCAATATGATTACCAAGTGCGTACATCAACAGTCGTAGCTCCAGGATCTGATGCAGCTGTTGTTCGTGTTCGTGGTACAAACAAAGGGCTTGCGATGACAACCGACTGTAACTCTCGTTATATTTATCTAAATCCAGAAGTAGGAGGCAAAATTGCAGTAGCTGAAGCAGCTCGTAATATTGTCTGCTCGGGTGGTAAGCCACTTGCAATTACAGACTGCCTAAACTTTGGAAATCCAGAAAAACCAGAGATCTTCTGGCAAATTGAAAAATCAGCAGATGGTATTTCTGCAGCATGTGAAGCTTTACAATCACCTGTTATTGGTGGGAATGTATCACTTTACAATGAACGTAGTGGTGTTGCAATTTATCCAACTCCTACAATTGGTATGGTTGGTTTAGTTGAAGACTTAGCACATACAACAACACAAAGCCTAAAAGCAGAAGGCGATTTGATCTATCTTATCGGTGAAACAAAAACGGAATTTGGCGGATCAGAGCTTCAAAAATTACAAAATAATGGACAAATTTTTGGTTTAGCGCCTTCAATTGATCTAACAATTGAAGCTACTAGACAAGAAGCATTATTAAAAGCAATCCAACTCGGCCTAGTCGAGTCAGCACATGATATCTCTGAGGGTGGACTTGCTGTTGCCTTAACAGAAAAAGCTTTTGGTACAGAATTTGGTGCAGAAGTAACTTTAAAAGGTTCTGCAGTTACTGCGTTATTTAGTGAATCTCAATCTCGTTTCTTAGTTTCAGTGAAAAAAGAAAATGCGGATGCATTCGAAGCAATTGTTGAAGATGCAGCTAAAATTGGAAATGTGTTAACTAATCCACAATTAGTTATTCGTGACGAAAATAGCGAAATCTTAATTGAAGGTTCAGTTTCGGAATTCCAAGATGCTTGGAAAGGGGCTATACCATGCTTGGTGAAATCAGAGGTTTAAATGAAGAATGTGGAGTGTTCGGGATTTGGGGACATCCAAATCCTGCACAAATGAGTTATTATGGCTTACATGCTCTTCAACATCGTGGTCAAGAAGGTGCTGGCATTGTTGTAACAGATGGCGAAAACTTACAAGCTGTGAAAGGTGAAGGCTTAGTTAACGAGGTCTTTACTGGCGATAAGCTAGATAAGCTTCAAGGAAAAGCAGCAATCGCACATGTTCGCTATGCAACTGCCGGTGGTGGAGGTATTGAAAACGTACAACCATTACTTTTCCACTCATCGACAGGCAGTCTTTCAATTGCACATAACGGAAATTTGGTAAATGCGAATCATCTGAAAAAGCACTTGGAACGACAAGGAAGTATTTTCCAAACAACTTCTGATACAGAAGCATTGGCGCATTTATTGAAACGAAGTGGTTTTGGCTCTATGAATGATCGTGCAAAAAATGCTTTGACTTTATTAAAAGGTGCGTATGCTTTTTTAATCATGACGGAGGATGAAATGTTAGTTGCTTTAGATCCTCATGGTTTACGTCCTTTATCACTTGGAAAACTTGATGGTGCTTGGGTAGTTGCTTCCGAAACTTGTGCCTTCGATATCATTGGAGCAGAGTTTGTTCGTGCTGTAGAACCAGGTGAATTAATCACAATCAATGATGAAGGATTGAAATCAGAGAAGTTTGCATACCCTGCAGAACGTGCAATTTGTACAATGGAATACGTTTATTTCTCTCGTCCTGACTCAGATATTGATGGCATCAATATCCATATGGCTCGTAAACGTTTAGGGAAACAGCTTGCGAAAGAAGTGAATATTGAAGCGGATGTTGTAACAGGTGTTCCAGACTCTAGTATTTCGGCTGCGATTGGTTTCTCTGAAGAAAGTGGTATTCCTTATGAATTAGGTTTAATTAAAAACCGCTATGTTGGCCGTACTTTTATCCAGCCTTCTCAAGAAATGCGAGAACGAGGCGTTAAGATGAAGCTTTCTCCTGTGAGACAAGTTGTTCAGGGCAAGAGAGTGATAATGGTGGATGACTCAATCGTTCGAGGTACGACTTCTAAAAGAATAGTTAATATGCTGAAGGAAGCAGGTGCCAAAGAGGTACATGTTGTCATTAGTTCACCGCCAATGACAAATCCTTGCTTTTACGGTATTGATACATCAACTCACGAAGAATTGATTGCTTCTAGTCACAACGTACAAGAAATTTGTGAAGCAATTGGAGCAGATTCGTTAACTTACTTATCTGTGGAAGGAATGGTTCAAGCCATTGGAAGAACGGATGAGGGCCAAAATTGTGGACATTGTCTAGCGTGCTTCACTGGTAAGTATCCTACAGAAATATTCCCAGATACTATCTTGCCACACGAAAAAGAATTGGTACATTAATTTGAGGAGGAAGAATCATGTCAAAAGCATATGAACAAGCAGGCGTAAACATCGAAGCAGGCTATGAAGCTGTACAACGTATGAAATCTCATGTTGAGCGTACAGCAAGAAAAGGCATCCTAGGTACATTTGGTGGCTTTGGTGGCATGTTTGATTTGTCCGAACTAAACTTAAAAGAACCAGTTCTGATTTCTGGAACAGATGGTGTTGGTACAAAATTAAAATTGGCCTTTATGACAGATAAACACGATACGATCGGGATTGACTGTGTAGCTATGTGCGTTAATGACATTGTAGCACAAGGGGCTGAACCACTTTATTTCTTGGATTATGTGGCAGTTGGTAAAGCAGAACCAGCGAAAATCGAACAGATTGTAAAAGGTGTGGCAGATGGTTGTGTGCAATCTGGAGCTGCTTTAATTGGTGGAGAAACTGCAGAGATGCCGGGCCTTTATGAAGAGAATGAATATGATTTAGCAGGTTTTGCAGTAGGTGCTACTGAAAAGGCAAATATCGTAACAGGTGAACGTATTACTGAAGGTGATGTTTTAGTTGGTCTTGCTTCTAGCGGTGTTCATTCAAATGGGTACTCACTTGTTCGTAAAATTGTATTTGCAGATGCTGGTATAACACCAGATGCAATTGTAGCGGGATTCGAAGATCTTGGCCCAATTGGCGAAGCGCTTCTTACACCAACGAAGATTTATGCAAAGCCAGTACTTGAAATGCTAAAAGAGTCTGATATACATGGTATGGCACATGTAACAGGAGGTGGCTTCTATGAAAACCTTCCACGTATGATGCCAGAAGGACTTGCAACTGAAATTGACTTAGGTACATGGCCGGTATTGCCAATCTTTGAATTTTTAAAACTACAAGGTAATTTACAACAACGTGATTTATATAATGTATTCAACATGGGGATTGGGTTTGTATTAGCCGTTCCCGCTTCTGAAGCTGGACGTTTAATCACAATCGCTGAACAATATGGTGAAAAAGCTTATACAATTGGTCGTGTCGTTAAAGGTGAAGGTGTTATTTTCAAAGGTGAACATGATGGGAGCTTAGCGTAATGAAAAAGCACGTATCAATCGCAGTATTTGCTTCTGGGAGTGGAACAAACTTCCAAGCTATTCAAAATACTATCGAACGTGGTCAGCTAAATGCAAAAATTGAATTAGTGGTTACAGATCAACCAGGTGCATATGTGGCAAAACGAGCTGCTGAAAAAGGTATTCCTGTCTTAGCATTGAATCCGAAAGACTTTGATTCGAAAGAAGCTTATGAATATGAAGTGTTAAATGCTTTGAAAGAGAATCAGGTTGAATGGCTAGTGCTTGCAGGTTATATGCGATTAATTGGTGATACGTTACTCTCTGCCTATCCTTCAAAAATAGTTAATATCCATCCATCTTTACTACCAGCATTTCCTGGAAAAGATGCCATTGGTCAAGCAATGGCTCATGGTGTGAAAATTACTGGAGTCACAGTTCATTATGTAGATGAAGGTATGGATACTGGTACGATTATTATGCAAAGAGCCGTGAATGTGATTGACGGTGATCGTGAGAAGACAGAGAGAACAATTCATGAAGTAGAACATGAGATTTATCCAGCTGCATTGCAATCATTATTAGTTTAACAATGGTGACGAATGTCACCGGAACTTACATACCAACACAAACAACTGTTGGCTTTACAACTAAGGAGGAAATTATTGTGACGAAACGTGCATTAATCAGTGTCTCTGATAAATCAGGCATCTTAGAATTTGCGAAAGAATTAGAGGCATTGGACTACGAAATTTTATCAACTGGTGGTACGAAAAAACATTTACAAGAAAACGGAGTAACTGTTACATCTGTAGATGAAGTAACAAAATTCCCTGAAATCTTAGGTGGACGTGTTAAAACATTGAACCCAATGATTCACGGTGGCCTTCTTGCAAAATATGATGATCCTGAGCATCAAGCACAAATGCAAGAACATGGCATCGAACCAATCGAAATTGTATGTGTAAACCTTTATCCATTCGTTGAAACGATTTCAAAACCAAACGTTGAATTTTCTGATGCGATTGAAAATATCGATATCGGTGGTCCTACAATGCTACGCTCAGCTGCGAAAAACCAAAACTACGTAACAGTAATCGTAGATTCAAATGACTACGATGCTGTACTTGCAGAGTTAAAAGCAGAAGGTCATACAACGCTTGAAACACGTCGTCGTTTAGCAGCAAAAGTATTCCGTCATACAGCAGCGTATGATTCATATATTTCAAATTACTTAACAAACTACGTTGGTGAAGAGTTCCCAGATCAACTAACACTAACTTATGAATTAAAACAACCTCTTCGCTACGGTGAAAATCCTCACCAAAAAGCAGCATTCTATCAAAAACGTTTAGCATCTGATTTCTCTATCGCATATGCCGAACAATTACATGGTAAAGAACTTTCCTACAACAATATTCAAGATGCAAATGCAGCACTTCAAATCATTAAAGAGTTCAAACAACCAGCAGCAGTTGCAGTTAAACATATGAATCCATGTGGTGTTGGTATCGGTGAAACGATTGCGGAAGCATTTAACGAAGCGTACGAAGCAGATTCAACATCAATTTTTGGTGGTATCGTTGCACTGAACCGTGAAGTAGATGCAGAAACAGCTGAAAAACTTTCTGGGATTTTCCTGGAAATTATTATTGCTCCTGCATATACAGACGAAGCAATCGAAAAATTAACAGTGAAGAAAAACATTCGTCTACTTAAAATCTCTTTCGAACAACAAAAACGCGATCAATTCAATACAGTATCTGTTGAAGGTGGTTTACTAATTCAAGAACCAGACCGTAAAGGCTTTGACGAAGCAGATATCCAAGTAACGACAGACCGCGAACCAACTGAAAAAGAATGGGAAGCATTAAAACTTGGCTGGTCCGTAGTTAAGCATGTAAAATCAAATGCTATTGTTGTAACAGATGATAAAATGACACTTGGCGTAGGTGCTGGTCAAATGAATCGTGTAGGTTCTGCTAAAATTGCTTTAGAACAAGCAGGTGAAAAGGCAAAAGGAGCAGCATTAGCATCAGACGCATTCTTCCCAATGCCAGATACAGTAGAAGAAGCTGCAAAAGCAGGTATTACTGCTATCATCCATCCAGGAGGCTCAAAACGCGACCAAGATTCAATCGATGTTGCAAACAAATACGGTATCACAATGGTAACTACTGGAGTAAGACATTTTAAACACTAAACACTAGCGGCTTTGAGGGGATGTAGTCCCCTCAAAAGCCGTTGGTACGAAGTAACGAAGTAATGCAGACTTCAAGTAAAGCTACGCAGGGAGACTGTAGTTAGAACATTTTACTGAAAATGTTAACAAATATTTCATAAAAAGAACACGCCCGCAAGTTGAGCGTGTTTTCTTTACATAAGGAGGATTCCCGTTGAATATTTTAGTTATAGGCGGTGGAGGTCGTGAACATGCTATTGCCAAGCAATTTGCACAATCACCATCTGTTGAAAAGGTATTTGTCGCACCAGGAAATGATGGTATGGAGCAAGATGTAATATGTGTGAACATCGCAACAACAGATTTTGAAGCATTAATCAAATTTGCAAAAGAAAATGAAATTGATTTAACATTTGTTGGTCCTGAACAACCACTTGCAGAAGGAATTGTTGATGCATTCAATGGACAAGATTTACTTATCTTTGGACCAACTAAAGCAGCAGCTCAAATTGAAGGAAGTAAATCCTTTGCGAAAGAATTAATGCAGAAATATAATATTCCAACAGCTGCTTATGCTACTTTCACAGATGCTGATCAAGCAGTAGCATACATTCAAAAAATGGGTGCTCCGATTGTTGTAAAAGCAGATGGCCTTGCTGCTGGGAAAGGCGTTATTGTTGCAATGAGTGAACAAGAAGCAATCGATGCGGTTCATGATATGATTGGTAATCAACGATTCGGTGATTCTTCCTCCAAAGTTGTTATTGAAGAATTTTTAGACGGTGAGGAATTCTCCTATATGTCATTTGTTCATAATGGACAAATTTATCCAATGGTTATTGCACAAGATCATAAACGAGCTTATGACGGAGATAAAGGTCCGAATACAGGTGGAATGGGTGCGTATTCTCCAGTACCGCAAATTTCTGAAGAAATGGTGACACGTGCATATAATGAGATTGTTGGACCAACAGTACAAGCAATGTCTGCAGAAGGAAAGCCTTTTACGGGTATTTTATATGCAGGATTAATCTTGACGCATGATGGTCCAAAGGTAATTGAGTTTAACGCCCGTTTCGGTGATCCTGAAACTCAAGTAGTGCTACCAAGAATGACTTCAGATTTTGGGGAATTTATGATGGCACTAATGAATGGAGAGCCATTTAATCTTACATGGTCTGACGAATCGATGTTAGGTGTCGTCATTGCTTCTGATGATTATCCTGGCGATGTTACAAAAGGGAATCCATTACCTCCTTTAAAGCAGCTTTCACGACATTTCGAAGTATTTCATGCAGGAACCAAACGTATAGATGAACAATATGTAGGCAATGGTGGACGTGTTTTATTAGTAGCCGCAAAAGCACCATCATTAAAAGAAGCACAAGAAAAAGTATATCAAGGGTTGGCAAAAGAAGAATGGAACGGCTTTTTCTACCGGAGAGATATTGGTTGGAGAACGATGTAATACATGGCATGTGGAGTTGACTAATATAAAAGTGACGCACAGCAAAAAACTGCCCGAATGATGTTCGGGCAGTTTGCATCATGATTGTCCTGTCGTACCTTTAGGTTTCGATTGTTGCTTGTTCGTTTGCTGATTCGAATTCGATTGTTGCTTATTCGTTTGCTGATTTGAATTTGGCTGTTGGTTAGAGTTAGACTGATTATTTGAGCCGGCTGGCTGATTAGCATTAGCTTGCTGATTATTTTGGGTGTTTTGTTGCTGGTTATTTGATGTGTTTGACGTCGAAGTACCAGCAAAGTCTTTCATCAATTGAGCAACATCTATAGGATTCGTGTTAGAATCTGATCCTGTACCAGATGAAGAACCACCACCCATACTTCCCATAACAGCTGAAGCAACGGCACCTAATCCTGACCCAGTTGAAGAGGAGCCCGATGAAGAGCTCGATGAAGAGCTTCCACCCATATTTCCCATAACAGCTGAAGCAACGGCACCTAATCCTGACCCAGCTGAAGAAGAACCAGATGAAGAAGAACCAGATGAAGAGCCTCCGCTCATACCACCCATAGCACTCGAAGCAGCGGCACCTAATCCTGAACCACCTGAAGAGGCGTTAGAATTGCTTGATTGAAATTCGTTCATTATAGAAGTTAATGAATTGTTTAAAATCGCCTTTGTAGGACAATATTTTAGAATTCCTTCTGCCATTTTCATAGCTCCCAAAACAACCATTGCTCTACCACGCATACAATCAGGTTTACGAGAAAGTTTAGCTACACCAAATGCTGTCAAACTAGCACCCCATGCGAATCGACAAAAAGCATTCCGAGTACTTAAATTTTCATCTAATGCCATCATTTTAACCTCCAGTTGAAAAGTAATTATTCAAATCATAATGCTTTGCTTTCCTAAAGTGCTATGATACGATTACCTTATAATACAAAAAATTCAAATTGAATTTCATTTACAAAATAATCATGGCAAAAAAGCACACACTTTACAGAAAGGAGATGGATGCAATGCTAGAACCAGCATGGAAAATTGGGGAAATAAGACAGCAAGTAGCTGTAATAGATGGTAAGGTAGCACCCAGCATTGTAATAACCAACGCACGTTATTTACATAGCATGTATAAACGATGGATGCAGGGAAATATTTGGATTTTAGGGGATCGCATTATTTATGCAGGTCCTAAAATGCCAGTTAATATAAAGGGGACAGAAATCGTAGATGCGAAGGGACAAACAATTGTTCCAGGCTATATCGAACCACATGTACATCCATTTCAACTTTATAATCCCCAAACATTAGCAGATTATTCTACACAATTGGGAACTACTACATTCCTATCAGATAATATGACGTTCTTTTTAGAACTCAGTAACAAGAAAGCGTTTTCAATTTTAGATCAACTAAAGCAACTACCATTTTCATTTTATTGGTGGGTTCGTTTTGATTCGCAAACAGAATTATTTCATGAACATGATTTATTTACAACAACCACTATTCATGAATGGCTGGAACGCCGAGATGTGTTACTAGGAGGCGAATTAACTGGTTGGCCAAGATTAGTAGCTGGTGATGACCAAATGCTTTATTGGTTACAAGCTGCAAAAGCTTATTGCAAAAAAATTGAAACGCATTTACCAGGAGCATCTTCTCGGACTTTATCACGATTGAAACTATTTGGTGCAGATGGTGACCATGAGTCAATGACTGTTGAAGAAGTGGAGAACCGAATTCTACATGGTTATGCAGTAACATTGAGACATTCATCTATTCGCCCAGATTTGCCAAATTTATTAAAGGATATTTTAGACAAGAAATTAGATATCTTTGATCACCTAATGATGACAACAGATGGAGCGACACCATCATTTTATGAAGACGGTATTATGGATAAATGTATTCAAGTTGCGCTCGATGCAGGTGTAGATCCAATTGATGCATATCAAATGGCTTCTTATAATGTAGCGCGATATTATAATATGACCGATGTACATGGCTTTATAGCGACTGGTCGCTATGCAACATTGAATATTTTACAAGATGAATATCATCCTATACCTGTGAGCGTCTTGTCAAAAGGCGTATGGCTCAAACGTGATGGACAAAAGGTTCTCTCTTTAGAAGGTACTGATTTTTCAACATTAGGTTCTTTAGATTTAGATTTTGATTTATCAGAAGAAGATTGCCAGTTTTCAATGCCATTTGGTATTGAGATGGTCAATGATGTTATCACAAAACCATATAAAGTATCTGTCCATACAAATGATGGACATTTAAGTGAGGAACATGATGAATGCTATTTAATGCTTGTCGATCGTCAAGGTAAATGGCGTGTGAATACATTGATTAAAGGTTTTGCAAACAAACTTCAAGGATTCGCTTCTTCTTATTCTTGCACAGGAGATATTATTTTAATCGGTAAAGATGTTCAAGCAATGCTTCATGCATTCCATGTTATGAAAAAGATGGATGGTGGAATTGTCATTGTAGAAAATGGTGAAGTAGTAGAAAGCTTGCCATTACCACTTGGTGGTTGTTTGTCTGTAGAGCCAGTAGAAAAGCTAATTGAGCAAGAAAAAGCATTGAAAACAGCCTTAGCAGAACGAGGTTATCATCATGGAGATGCAATCTATACTCTATTATTCTTGCAATCGACACACTTACCTTATATTAGAATCACGCAGCGAGGTATTTTCGATGTAATGAAGAAAAAAGTATTATTTCCATCAGTTATGAGATAGTAGTGCTTTAAAGCGTTAAATTGAAATCGGTGACTACATGATGGTAAAATATAAATGATAATAGTTAGTTGTTATAGGGTAGCGGCGAACTCGTAGACGTGTTACAATCATGTATGTTTTGTCCATCATGGGATCACCCTAAACCTTCCAATCCTGGACGAGAAAATATCGTTAGGCACCCGAATAGGGAGGAGGAAAATTATTTATGCAAATCGAGAAAATTAAAGGCCATCAAACAGACCAATTGTTCAAAGCCGTTTTAGAGTTAAATAATATTGAAGAGTGCTATAAGTTTTTTGATGATTTATGCACAATTAGTGAAATCCAATCATTAGCACAACGTTTTGAAGTTGCTCATCTTTTACGCTTGAAAAAAACGTATGAAACCATAAAAAAAGAAACAGGAGCATCTACTGCGACAATATCCCGCGTGCGCAGATGTTTTGATTATGGTAATGATACGTATGACGAAATGTTAGGTCGTCTTTATCCTGACGAAAAACCCTTTCAAGCACCTAAATAAGGTGCATTACCGTTTAACATGGATTAAATAACTGAACAGATTCTGTTCAGTTTTTTCCTTTTTAAGCCGGTTGCTAACTAGATGATGAAAATTCTTCTACCCGCCTTTCGCAGATAGTAGCGAAAGGCTTGTTTTGTGTATACTGTTCATAGAAAGAAATTTAGATAGGTGGGTAATTCATGGAGATAAAAAACTGGCAGCATGTGTTCAAGGTGGATCCAGCAAAAAATATAACAGATGAAGCATTAGAAGCATTATGTGAATCAGGTACAGATGCCATAATTGTAGGAGGATCTGACGATGTAACAATTGATAGCGTGTTAGATTTACTTGCTCGCATTCGTCGTTTTACAGTTCCAGTAGCTTTAGAAATATCTAACTTAGAATCAGTAACACCAGGTTATGATTATTATTTAATTCCTACAGTTTTAAATAGCACGGACACAACTTGGGTAAAAGATTTACATCATGAAGCGATAAAAGCATACGGCGATGTAATGATGTGGGACGAGCTAATAGCTGAAGGATATTGTATCTTAAATAGTAATTGTAAAGCAGCGAAATTATCCAGTGCCAAAACAGACTTAGATCAAGATGATGTGGTTGCATATGCAAGAATGGCCGAAAACTACTTTAGACTTCCTGTTTTTTATATGGAGTATAGTGGCGCATATGGAGACCCACAATTAGTGGAAATAATTAGCCAAGAATTACAACAAACCCAATTAATTTATGGTGGTGGCATTACTTCTGCAGCTCAAGCGGAAGAAATGGCAGAATTCGCAGATACAATTGTTGTAGGAAATATCATTTATGACGATTTAAAAAGTGCATTACAAACAGTAAAAGCAGTGAAAGATAAAAAATAATATAGTATAATTAAGAACAAATGTTTGTGTAAAGGTGGTGCGTTATGGAACAGCTAACGAAGAACTTAATAAAAGGTATGAATAATGAACAAGAAGAAGCTGTCAAAACGACAGAGGGACCGCTACTTATAATGGCGGGTGCTGGCTCTGGTAAAACGCGCGTGCTAACTCATCGTATCGCATATTTAGTTATTGAAAAACAAGTATATCCCTCTAAAATCTTAGCGATTACATTTACTAATAAAGCAGCACGTGAAATGAGAGAAAGAATTGATGGACTACTTGGTAACGGCACTGGAGAACGCATGTGGGTTTCAACTTTCCACTCTATGTGCGTACGTATCTTAAGAAGAGATATCGATCGAATTGGCTTCAACAAAAACTTCTCAATTCTTGATACATCTGATCAACTCACAGTGATTAAAAATGCTTTAAAGGAACTAAATATAGACTCGAAACGATTTGACCCACGTTCAATGTTAAATGCTATTAGCTCAGCAAAAAATGAATGTATTGATGTTCAAGCATATCAAGCACAAGTAAACGAATCTAATCCTTACGAACGCACAGTAGCGCAAGTATATGAAAATTACCAAAAACGTTTGCGCAAAAATCAATCACTCGATTTCGATGATTTGATCATGCAAACGATTCGTTTATTTGAAGAAGTACCTGATGTATTGGAACATTATCAAAATCGTTTCCAATATATCCATGTGGATGAATATCAAGATACCAACCATTCACAATACCGTTTAGTGCAAATGCTAGCAAAGAAATTCCAAAATATTTGTGTAGTAGGAGATTCTGACCAATCCATTTATCGTTGGCGTGGTGCGGATATACAGAACATTTTATCTTTCGAAAAAGATTATCCGACTGCTAAAGCAATTATGCTTGAGCAAAATTATCGTTCTACTTCTCGCATCTTACAAGCGGCTAATGACGTCATAAAAAATAACGCCAGTCGTTATCCAAAAAAACTTCGTACAGATAACGAGGAAGGCGAGAAAATTTCGCTCTGTCGCTCATATGACGAAAAGCAAGAAGCTCAATTTGTCGTTAAAACTATTCAAGAGTTAATGGAAAAAGAAAATCGCTCATTAGATGATTTTGCTATTTTGTATCGTACAAATGCACAATCTCGTGTAATGGAAGAAATGCTAGTGAAATCGAATATGGAATATACCATTGTCGGTGGCACAAAGTTCTATGATCGTAAAGAAATCAAGGACTTACTCGCATATCTACGTTTAATTGCTAATAATGATGATGATTTATCTTTAGCACGTATTATTAACGAACCGAAACGTAGCATTGGTGCAACATCATTTGAACGCATGGCACAATATGCAATTGATCAAGATCGTTCTATTTTCGACGCATTAAAAGAAGTTGATTTTATGGGATTATCGGCAAAAGCTACAAATGCAGCAATTGCTTTCCACACAATGATTTCGAACTTTACTAAAATGCAAGAATTTATGTCTGTATCAGAATTAGTAGAAGAAGTTCTTGATAAATCAGGATATCGTGACATGCTGAGAAATGAAAAAACAATTGAAGCGGAAAGTCGTTTAGAAAATATCAATGAATTTCTATCTGTTACAAAGGCTTTTGAAGATCAAAGCGATGATAAATCATTAGTAGCATTCTTAACAGATTTAGCATTGATTGCAGATATTGATTCACTTGATAAGGAAGACGAGTCAAAAGGTTCAATCGTATTAATGACGATGCACTCTGCAAAAGGTCTAGAGTTCCCAGTAGTCTTCATCATCGGAATGGAAGAAAACATTTTCCCACACTCACGATCATTGCAAGATGAAGATGAAATGGAAGAAGAACGCCGTTTAGCCTATGTAGGAATAACTCGTGCAGAACAACGTCTATACTTAACTTGTGCACAATCTCGTACAATTTTTGGCCGTAGTAGCTATAATCGTCCATCACGTTTCTTACAAGAAATCGGAATGGAAATACTCGAAGAAGTTTCAACGAATGAACATTCTTCAAGTATGAACAATAGCTTTGGTTCGTCCAAACGTCGCCCATCAAGTTATACTGCACCACAAACACGTAAAACGATTATTACACCAACTTATAAACAAACTGGTGGAGACCAAATAGGCTGGAAAGCTGGCGATAAAGCCTCACACAAAAAATGGGGAATCGGTACTGTTGTTGGAGTACGTGGTGAAGGCGAAAATACCGAATTAGATATTGCATTCCCAAGCCCAACTGGTATTAAACGATTATTAGCGAAATTCGCACCAATCGAAAAAGTCTAAGCATATATGGAGGAAAAAGAATGGATAGAATTCAATTGGAAAAGCGTGTAGCAGAGTTAAATCAGCTTCTTCATGAATATGGACATGCCTATTATGTATTAGATAACCCGGTTGTACCGGATGCAATTTATGACCAACTTCTACATGAACTAATTGCATTAGAAAAAAAAAATCCTGATTTAATCTATCCAGATTCACCAACTCAACGCGTGGGTGGGGAAATATTATCTGGTTTCCAAAAAGTGACGCACCAATATCCAATGCTAAGTTTAGGTAATACATTTAACGAAAGCGATTTGAATGATTTTGACCGTCGCGTTCGATCTGTAATTGGAGATCATTTCTCTTATGTATGTGAATTGAAAATTGATGGTTTAGCTATTTCATTACGTTATGAAGATGGAGTTTTCATCCAAGGGGCAACCCGAGGTAATGGTACAATTGGTGAAGATATTACTGAAAATCTAAAAACAGTCCACTCTGTACCACTTCGTTTAAAAGAGCCAATCACAATTGAGGCACGTGGTGAATGTTATATGCCTAAACGTTCATTTACTAATCTAAACAAAGCTCGAGCCGAAAAAGGTGAAGAACTATTTGCTAATCCTCGTAATGCGGCAGCAGGCTCTTTACGTCAACTAGATCCTAAAATTGCGGCAAGTCGTAACTTAGCTACATTTATCTATGCAATTGGAGGTAGCGGTGAAGCCTATGGTTTAACAAGTCATAGTGAAGCGCTAAATTATATGGATCAGCTAGGCTTCCAAACAAATCATGAACGACGCAATTGCAAAGACATACAAGAAGTGATGGCTTATATTGAAGAGTGGACAGAAAAGCGATCAACATTACCATACGAAATTGATGGTATTGTTATAAAAGTAGATCACTATGCGCAACAAGCTGAATTAGGGAACACTGTGAAAGTTCCAAGGTGGTCAATCGCGTATAAATTCCCTGCAGAAGAAGTTGTAACTACTGTGCTAGATATCGATTTAACAGTTGGACGTACTGGTGTTGTTACTCCTACTGCTATTTTAGAGCCTGTACTAGTTGCAGGAACTACGGTACAACGTGCTACTTTGCATAATGAAGATATTATCCGTGAAAAGGATGTTCGTATCGGAGATAAAGTCATTATTCGTAAGGCTGGCGATATTATCCCAGAAGTTGTGTCTGTATTATTCGACCAACGAGGTGAAGATATCGAACCTTTTGCGATGCCATCTCATTGCCCTGTATGCGAAAGTGAATTAGTCCGCATTGAAGATGAAGTCGCTCTACGTTGCGTTAATCCACAATGTTTTGCGCAAATATCAGAAGGTATGGCGCATTTCGTATCACGTAATGCAATGAATATTGATGGCTGTGGTGAAAAAGTTGTAGAACAATTATTAAAATCTGAGCTTGTAAAAGACGTGTCTGATTTATATCATCTACAAGTAGAAGAGCTGGTTCAGCTTGATCGTATGGGGGAGAAATCTGCAACCAATTTAGTCGATGCCGTTGCAGAGTCTAAAAAGAACTCACTAGAGCGATTATTATTTGGACTAGGTATACGTCATGTGGGTGCAAAAGCGGCAAAATTAATAGCTGAAGAGTTTGAAACAATGGACCGATTAATGACTGTTACTGATGAAGAATTAGTCAATGTTTTTGAAATTGGAGAAAAAATGGCGGACTCTATTGTTTCATATTTTGAAAGTGAAGATGTACAAGCATTAATCATACGTTTACGTGAAGCTGGCGTTAACATGACATACTTAGGTAAAAAAGTAAACGCAGAAGAAATAGAAAGTGCATTTTCAGGGAAAATAATAGTGTTAACTGGTAAATTGGAACAATTGACACGCCAGGATGCAAAAGAGAAAATAGAAGAGCTAGGTGGAAAAGTAACAGGTAGCGTAAGTAAAAAAACGGACCTCGTTATTGCCGGAGCAGAGGCAGGCTCAAAACTCACAAAAGCTGAACAATTAGGCATTGAAGTGTGGAATGAAGACCGTCTCATTGAAGAATTAACTGAGTAAAGGAGCTTTCAAGACAATGAACCGACTTCGCTGGATACCAGCTATGGTTGTAACAGCTATGCTAGCAGGCTGTAGTTTACCTTCTTTAACAAAAGATTCAACCGTTGTGCAATCAA
Source organism: Rummeliibacillus pycnus (assembly GCF_044359855.1). Classification (GTDB taxonomy): domain Bacteria; phylum Bacillota; class Bacilli; order Bacillales_A; family Planococcaceae; genus Rummeliibacillus; species Rummeliibacillus pycnus_A. The sequence goes on along the minus strand of NZ_CP132291.1, from coordinate 2,114,407 downwards.
ACAATTCAAAAGATAAAGAAGAAACAACAATCATTCCTAGTATGCAAATTGATAACCAATACTACCGTACACTTTTACCTTATAAAGAAAGTGCAAGTAGAGGTTTGATTGTTTCAAATATTAATACAAAATATGATATAAAAGAGGCAGAAAGTGGTCTATTACGCTTATCTCAGCAAGCATTTGATCCAGATAAATATTTCTTCCAAGAAGGACAATATTTAGATAAGAATACTGTGAATTCATGGCTTGCGCGTAGTTCCCAAGATCCTGCTGGTTTAAATCCAAAAACGACAAAAAATATGTCTCCAACAGAACGTGCAAAAACTGCACCAATTTACTTGGCACATATTGTAGAACAAAACTACTTACAAAAAACAGGTAAGAACAAAGTAAAACTAGCAGGCGTATCGATTGGACTTGCATTGAATTCTGTTTACTACTACCAAAAAGAACAATATGGTGCAACCTATGAGGAACCCATACCACAATCTATTCTAGATGCACAAGGTAAGAAAATTGCAGCTCAAGTAGTAAAACGTTTACGTCAAATAGATGGACTATCAGAAGTTCCGATTACTGTTGGTCTATTTAAACAACAAAGCCGATCTGCAATCGTACCAGGAACATACTTTGCTTACACAAATGTTGATCAAGGGAGCGCTCAAATTAAAGATTGGAAAAAAATCAATGAGCAATATGTTCTCTTCCCAACAAGTGATGCAAACAATAATTACCGAGATATTAACGAAAACTTTAACTATTTCAAACAAGACATTGATAAGTATTTCTCTAACTATACCAATATCGTTGGTACTGGATTCTATCAAAATAATAAGATTCAAAAGCTAGAAATCCAAATTCCTATAAAATTCTATGGATCATCAGAAATTATTGGTTTCACACAATATATGTCTGGGGAAGTAATGGATCAATTCCCTAAAGGTTTACAAGTAGAAGTGAATGTTACATCTATTAATGGACCAGAAGCATTAGTGGTCAAAGAAGCAAATTCAGACCAACCATATATCCATATTTACAATGACTAAATAATAAAGAGAGGTTGACCCTAAAGCAATACTTGTAGGGAACAACCTCTTTTTTTAAGAATGAATAAGTGTTAATAAATAGTAAAACTATTAGGTTCTATGCTATTTGTTGAGGCGTTCACATAATTTAGCGAGAAGCAGTAGAAAAGTGGAGATGACTGCTCCGACATTCCTGTATTTAACACTTTATAAAGAACTAACTTTTCTTTGTGCCAATTAAATGTATAATTTTAAATGGGTCAATTTTTCAAATAAATATGGAAATAATGAAATTTGAACAATGCACATGACCACTAAGGGAATCAAACCCTTTATTTTCAAGCATTCAAACGCACTTTAGTTGAAGGAAGTGTCTTGCACATTTCTTTAGAATAATGATATTATTATCGGTATGGTTATCGATTTCGGAGGTGTGAAAAATGGCAAAACTTTCAAAAGAAGAGGTTAAGCACGTAGCAAATCTTGCTCGTCTAGCAATCACAGAAGAAGAAGCAGAAAAATTTGCTGCTCAACTGGGTGCAATTACTGACTTTGCTGAGCAATTAAATGAATTAGATACAACAAATGTAGAACCTACAACTCACGTATTACCTTTAGTCAACGTATTACGAGAAGACGTAGCAGCTAAAGGCTTAGATCGCGAAGTTATGATGAAAAACGTCAAAGAACAACAAGATGGCTTAGTCAAAGTACCACCAATCATTACAGAATAAGACTCTAGTAAGGAGGGACAAGAATGTCACTATTCAAAAAATCAGCGGTAGAATTACAAGAGCTATTACATAGCAAAGAAATCACAATCGCTGACTTAGCACAAGAAGCATACAACCGCATCGATGCAGTTGATGGCGAAGTAGGTGCATTTTTAGCACTAGATAAAGAAAACGCATTAGCACAAGCAAAAGAAATGGATGCAGTGCCATTTGAAAATCGTGGACCACTTTACGGTTTACCAATCGGGGTAAAAGATAATATCGTTACAGAAGGATTAGAAACAACTTGTGCTTCTAAAATCCTAGAAGGCTTCAACCCAATTTACAATGCAACAGTTGTTAACAAATTAAAAGAAGCTGGTATGGTAACAATCGGTAAATTGAACATGGATGAGTTTGCAATGGGTTCTGCAAATGAAAACTCTGCGATCAAACCAGTTCACAACCCTTGGAACTTTGCTCATGTACCAGGTGGTTCTTCAGGTGGTTCAGCAGCCGCTGTAGCAGCAGGAGAAGTACCATTCTCACTTGGTTCTGATACAGGTGGTTCAATTCGTCAACCAGCAGCATACTGTGGTGTTGTAGGTATGAAGCCAACATATGGTCGCGTATCTCGTTTTGGATTAGTTGCATTTGCATCTTCTTTAGACCAAATTGGACCAATTACTCGTAATGTACGTGACAATGCTTTATTACTTGAAGCAATCGCAGGCGTTGACGAACATGATTCAACTTCAGCAAATGTAGAGGTACCTCACTATGTTGACCAATTAACTGGTGACATTAAAGGACTTAAAATTGCTGTACCAAAAGAATACTTAGCTGAAGGTGTTAGCGATGCTTCACGTCAATCAGTATTAAATGCAATCGAAAAATTAAAAGAACTAGGTGCTACAGTTGATGAAGTATCACTTCCGCACTCAAAATATGCACTAGCTGCTTACTATATCTTATCTTCTTCTGAAGCATCTTCTAACCTTTCTCGTTTCGATGGTATCCGTTATGGTTATCGTGCTGAAGCAGATAACTTAGATGAACTTTACACGAAAACTCGTGCTGAAGGCTTCGGAGATGAAGTAAAACGTCGTATCATGCTTGGTACTTACTCATTATCAGCAGGTACTTATGATGCTTATTACAAAAAAGCACAACAAGTTCGTACATTAATCAAACAAGACTTCGATAAAGTATTCGAAGAGTATGATGTAATCGTTGGACCAACATCTCCAACACCTGCATTCAAACTTGGTGAAAACCTCGATGATCCGATGACAGTGTACGCTAACGATATTTTAACTGTTCCTATTAACCTTGCTGGTGTACCTGCTATCTCAATCCCATGTGGTTTTGACAATGGTCTTCCATTAGGTTTACAAATTATTGGTAAATACTTCGAAGAAGGCACAGTTTACCGCGTGGCAGATGCATTCGAACGTGCTACAGACTTCAACGAAAAAACGCCTCAAACTTGGGAGGTAAAATAATATGAACTACGAAACAGTCATTGGTTTAGAAGTACACGTTGAGTTAAAAACTCAATCTAAAATCTTCTCACCATCACCAAATAAATTCGGTTCAGAACCAAACACTAATACTTCTGTAATCGACCTTGGTTACCCAGGTGTACTACCTGTCGTAAACAAAGAAGTTGTCAATTTTGCGATGCGTGCTGCTCTTGCACTAAATATGGATATCAACCAACATACAAAATTTGACCGTAAAAACTACTTCTATCCTGATAATCCGAAAGCTTACCAAATTTCACAATTCGATAAACCAATCGGTGAAAATGGTTGGATCGAAATTGAAGTAGGTGGCGAGAAAAAACGTATCGGAATCACTCGTATCCACATGGAAGAAGATGCTGGTAAATTAACTCACGGCAAAAATTCTTCATTAGTCGATTACAACCGTCAAGGTACTCCTTTAGTTGAAATCGTATCTGAACCAGATATGCGTACTCCTGAAGAAGCTTATGCTTACCTTGAAAAACTAAAAGCCATTATCCAATACACAGGTGTTTCAGACGTACGTATGGAAGAAGGCTCACTACGTTGTGATGCCAACATCTCAATTCGTCCTTATGGTCAAGATGAATTCGGTACAAAAGCTGAATTGAAAAACTTAAACTCATTCAGCTTTGTACGTAAAGGTCTTGAATATGAAGAACAACGTCAAGCTGCAGTATTAAATGCTGGCGGCGAAATCAAACAAGAAACTCGTCGTTTTGATGAAAAAACAGGTAAAACAATCTTAATGCGTGTTAAAGAAGGAACAGACGATTACCGTTACTTCCCAGAACCAGACTTAGTTGATATCGTAATCGACGATGCATGGTTAGAACGTGAAAAAGCGATGATTCCTGAGCTTCCAGATGCGCGTAAAGAACGTTATGTATCTGAATTTGGCCTACCAGCTTACGATGCACATGTATTAACACTTTCTAAAGAAACAGCTGATTTCTTTGAAGGAACTGTAGCTGCAGGTGCGGATGCAAAACTTTCATCTAACTGGTTAATGGGTGAAGTTTCGGCTTATTTAAATGCTGAACAAAAAGAACTTTCAGAAACAGCACTTACTCCAGAAGGACTTGCTGGCATGGTGAAATTAATCACTGCTGGCACAATCTCTTCTAAAATCGCTAAAAAAGTATTCAAAGAACTTGTTACAAATGGCGGCGACGCTGAGAAAATCGTTAAAGAAAAAGGCCTTGTTCAAATCTCTGATGAAGGCGCACTTCTTAAAATGGTTACAGAAGTTCTTGATAACAACGCTCAATCAATCGAAGACTTCAAAAACGGTAAAGACCGTGCAATTGGCTTCTTAGTAGGTCAAATTATGAAGGCTTCTCGTGGACAAGCTAACCCACAAATGATTAACAAACTTTTATTAGAAGAAATCCAAAAACGCTAATCAACAGCTATTTAGAGTTAGAGCCAACAATTTTTTGTTGGCTCTATTTTTTAACCTTTTTACTCGCTTTTTGTGGAAAATACTCGCGGATTCGGGAATTGTATTCAACGAATAATGCTATTTATGTCTTCTTATCAAATATAAAAAAGCGGGCCTGTTTTGAAAAGTCGTTTACCGATTTTTCAAACAGACCCTTATTTATTGCTTACTTTGACAAGTAAGTTTCGTTTTTTATCCAATATACTCGCGGATTTATCTAAAATTGGTCTTTTTGACATTAAGCTTGTTTTGCGAAATAAAGTTATCTAAAGAGTTTAGCTTTGTGAAAGGCATGATGAAACAATAACTTCAAACAATCAAATTTAGTATACCTAGCTATTCAGAAATACTTTTCTTATTTCGAAGTAATAATCCCACTCCAAAGACCCCTGCTATAAATGAAATTCCCGCAATGGTGTAATAGAAAATATGACCACCATAAGCATTATAAAGAAATCCACCAACAGATGAAGAAATAATGCCTGAGATTCCAAAGAACAATAATGCTAATACTGTTTGTCCCGTTGCACGCCATTCGCGAGGGACAATTTGATATAAATATTGAATTGCCGCTGTGTAATAGATTGGGAATGTTAACATTTGAAGCGATTGAATCGTAGCAAGTAAAATTGGACTATCCACTAATCCGGATAAGAAGAATCGCAATGCATAACAGAAAATCGCAAATGTTATAATAAGCAATTCTTTTCCCTTACGTAACCACCAATAGCTAAGTGCAAATACGACAATCTCACTAGCCGCAGAGATGAAAAATGAAATTCCAACAAGTGAAGTATCGCCACCTAATGTATCCATATGTATACCTAAAAAAGTATCATTCATACGTGCAGGAATTGAGCTAATAAAGATTAATATTAAAAATAATATCATTTCTTTATTCGTTAAAACTTTCTTCAAACCATCAATTGTGACAGGTGTAGATGAGGTAGGTGCATCAGGAAGCTTCCACATAATGATAAAACATATGACACCAAGGAGAACGAAAAGAATAGAAATGCTATTCATACCAAACCATTTCATAACATAGCCAACGATTAATGATAAAACAGCATAGCCAAGTGCACCATATGTACGTACAGATCCATAACTAGTACCTGCAGCTTCGGTCATTGTATAGTTCAAACTTTCTGTTAAAGGATCTAACGGCATTAAGAAAAAGTAAACGAGCATAGCAGCAGCGACTAGCCCCCAAAAGCTACTCATATTAAATAATAGAAAACCACAAATAGCAGTCATGAAGATTAATAAGAGCATAACCTTTCGCAATGTTTTCGTTTTATCACTAATCATTCCCCATAAAGGTTGCGCAATAATTGTGACAAAACCACCTGCTCCAATAATCAGACCAACTTCACTTGTAGACAATCCTTGTCCTTTTAAAAATAAAGGTAAGAATGGAATGAAAAGAGCTAATAAACCAAAAAACAAAAAGTTATGTCCTTTTAAAAGACTTTGAACATTCAACGGATTTCATTCCTTTCTTGATATCTTTGAATAATACTACAGAAATATTTGTTCACAAACAAATGATGGAATTTTCAAACTCTTAAGCTTGTAGCTTTGCGAAAAAAATGAGAACCTATTACACTGATAGAAGGAGGGATTTAATATGAAAACAGAGCAGCAATATTTTAAAGAAGGTCTTCCCATCAAAGATTACATGGAACAAATGACAGCATTAAAAGAAGAAAGCTTTAATGTTTATAGTAATTTCCAATTGCCACAGGATGAACATTTTCTATCTTTATTGAACGAAAAAAAGCCACATATATTAGCCATTACAGAAGATTGGTGTGGAGATGCGATGATGAACAACCCGATAATTCGTCGCATTGCTGAAGAGGCAGATTTGGAGGTAAGAGCAGTATTCCGCGATCAAAATTTAGAACTGATTGATCAATATTTAACGAATGGTGGCCGTTCTATTCCAGTCTATCTCTTTTTAAATGATGAAGGAAATGTTATTGGTAAATGGGGACCTCGTGCACCGCAGTTGCAAGAATATGTATTAAAAAAGAAAAGCGAACTGCCAGCACAGGATGATCCAACATTTGCAGATAAGCAAAAGGCATTATTTGCAGGTATTACAGAAGAAAATGCAACAAATGAACAATTCTGGGGATGGGTCTATGAAGATATTAGTAGAGCACTTATTTTAGCGCTTTCGTAACATGGAGATTTGCAGTACATGTCTACTTCGGTATAAAATATATGAAGGTCCATAATTAAAACGAATTCCACAGAACGGCTGCCTCTAAACTTATACGAAACGAGACAGCCTGTTTTCTGCATTTTATAGTAAGGGAACAATTTCTTAAAGAGTTCGTTAACATATATATTAGAAATATCGAGAGTAGGAAGGTATAACTATGAAGCGAGCACGTATCATTTATAATCCAACTTCAGGTCGCGAAGTTTTCAAAAAACACTTACCTGAAGTATTAGCAAAATTAGAAGTTGCAGGCTACGAAACATCTTGTCATGCGACAACATGTGAAGGCGATGCAACTACTGCTGCTAAAGATGCAGTCGAAAGAGAATTTGATATCATCATCGCTGTAGGTGGTGACGGTACTTTAAATGAAGTCGTCGCAGGTGTTAGTGAATTTGAAGATAGACCAAAAATCGGATTAATTCCGATGGGAACTACAAATGATTTTGCCCGTGCAGTACGTATTCCACGCGACATTGACAAAGCGGTTGATATTATTATTGCGGGCGATAGCATTCCTGTAGATGTTGGTCGTGTAAATGATCGCTATTTTATCAATATTGCTGGTGGGGGGCGCATTACCGAACTAACTTACGAAGTGCCAAGTAAACTAAAAACGGTATTAGGCCAACTTGCATATTATTTAAAGGGTATTGAAATGTTACCATCCATCAAAGCAACTAAGATGCGTATTGAATATGACGGAAAAGTTTTTGACGATGAAGCAATGATGGTGCTAATCGCTTTAACGAATTCAGTTGGTGGATTTGAAAAACTTGCTCCGGATGCGAGTCTTAATGATGGATTATTTTCTGTGTTTATCTTGAAAAAATGTAATGTAGCAGATTTTGTGAAAATCGTTACGCTTGCAAGTAGAGGAGAACATATGAAAGATTCTCATATCATTTATGCGAAGGCAAAGGAACTGAAGATCACATCGGATGAAAAAATACAACTAAACTTAGATGGTGAATACGGTGGTGATGCACCAGCAGATTTTATAAACCTAAAACGTCATATTGAATTGTTTGTGCCAATTAATGAAATTCGTGAAATCGATCGAATAGAGGATTAAATGTAAGATACAAAAGGCTAGAAAGTGTATGAAACACTTTCTAGCCTTTTTGCATTTTCATTTTTAACCTTATTCGTTGTAGCTAGAATCATATTGCCGAATGTGTATAAGAGGCGCCTGCAGTAGCAACTGCGATGGTTTTTTCAATTTAACTGATAGAGGTCCCTCTTTTAAAGCGTTGTTGCTAAAGTGAGCATAATTCTTAAAGGCTTCAGCATCTTTGCCAAGTTGTGCAAGATATTTTAAATTTGAACGCTTATATAAATCCTCATCTGAATTATCTTTGAGTGCATTGCACATATTAGTACTATGTGTTACTCCACTACCAGCTTCTACTACAGTGTTACATAAGCAGCTTCCATTAATTCTTGAAGTGAAGTGTCTAGGTAAGTATTTAGCGTTATTTGTATGTTTATCAATGCAGTAAGGGCATTTCGTAACATGTGCAACGACAACAACAATAATTTCTTTTTCCTTTTAGATAAAAACCCTTCTTTAAAAATTGAAGAACTAAATTCTAAAATAGCCTCGTCTTGTTCTAGAACAACATGGTCTTGTAGCTGCTGTGGGTTTTTATATTTTCCTTTTTGAATATGGTGAGGTAGACATTTATTAATTATAAATAACGTAATTTTTTGAGTAGATTTCACAGCGTTCATGATTTTTATATTTTCCCCATATCTTAATCGTGAATACGTCCTTAATTTGTCAAGAATAGAGGTAAGAAAGTATTTTTTCGTGCGTATATTACGAAGTGAAGGAGAGAATCATGTATAAACAACACGAGAAAAAGTTGATTTGGACTAGTTTTATTGTTGCGGGCATTATGCTGATATCGATCTTAGGGAGAATTTTTGGACATTAAGGAGGTTTAAGAATGATTAATGATCATGCGGTTTTTTTTAGCCGCCTTTTAACAGAGGCTACTTTAACATTTCATATTATTTACGCCACAATTGGTGTCGGTGTTCCGTTAATGATAATGATTGCTCAGTGGATCGGTATCAAAAAGAAGGATGAACACTATATTTTGCTAGCTAGACGTATTGCAAGAGGTTTTGTCATTACTGTAGCGGTCGGTGTCGTTACAGGTACAGCGATTGGATTACAATTATCTCTTTTATGGCCAAATTTTATGCAGTTGGCTGGTAATGTAATTGCTTTACCACTCTTTATGGAAACTTTCGCCTTCTTCTTTGAAGCCATTTTCTTAGGTATTTACTTATATACTTGGGATCGCTTCGAAAATCAAAAGAAACATTTCTTATTATTAATCCCCGTCGCTGTTGGTGCTTCTATGTCAGCTATCTTTATCACAATGGTCAATGCTTTCATGAATGCGCCACGAGGATTTGAAATAGTCGATGGGCAGTTAGTAAACATTCAACCGCTTGTAGCGATGTTCACCCCAGCTATGCCGACAAAAGTGGGTCACGTGTTACTTACAGCTTATATGACTACGGCATTTGTGTTAGCAGCTATTGCTGCATTCAGAATGTTAAAAGGCTCTAATCATGTGTATCACAAAAAATCATTGTACTTATTCATGAAACTCGGTTTAGTGTTTTCAATTGGAACTGCTGTGGTCGGGGATTTCTCTGCAAAATATTTAGTAGAGTATCAACCAGAAAAATTAGCGGCTGCCGAATGGCATTTTGAAACAGAAGAAGGTGCGTCGCTACTGGTGTTCGGTATTCGGGATGGGGAAGAAGTAAAATATGCTATCCGAATTCCATACGCTTTAAGTTTTTTAGCACATTACAACCCATTTTCAGAGGTGACAGGGTTAAATGAGTTCCCAAAAGATGAAACACCGCCACTTTATATACATTTCTTATTTGACTTAATGGTTACAATTGGCTTCTTCATGGTTGGCGTTTCAGCTGTATATGTGATTGGTAAGTTAAGAAGATGGCGTTTTATCCATTCAAGATGGTTCCGATGGATCGTGGTTGTTGGTGGCCCATTATCTGTTATTGCGATTGAAGCGGGCTGGTGGTTAGCAGAAGTTGGGCGACAACCGTGGATTTTAGTGCATTATATGAAAGTAGCAGAAGCGGCTACTTCTAGTCAGCACGTCGATTTAATGTTACTGCTATTCTGCCTGGTGTATCTGATCCTTGGAATCGGCAGTGTTGTGGTATTACGGCGTATGTTCAAAAAGAATCCGATTGAACGGGAAATTGCAGATCGTCATGCTGAAAAGGATGGTGGTATTTCATGAGTTTAGAAGTACTTGGTATCTCCGTATTGTGGTTATTTTTATTCGGTTATTTGATTATCGGTTCAATTGATTTTGGTGCAGGATTCTTTAATGCATATAGCTTGCTAATTGGTAAAAAACATATTTTAACAAATATTATCCAACGTTATTTATCACCAGTATGGGAAATTACCAATGTATTTTTAGTATTCTTCTTTGTTGGGGTTGTCGGGTTCTTCCCTAAAACAGCTTACTTCTATGGCACAACTTTACTGGTACCCGCAAGTATAGCACTTGTATTACTAGCTATTCGAGGAAGCTACTATGCATTTGAATCATATGGTTCAAGGGGGCATAAAGGTTATTCCTTCATGTATGGCATGGCAGGACTGTTAATACCGGCATCATTATCTGTAGTATTGACAATTTCTGAAGGTGGTTTTGTGACAATTACCGATAATCAGCCTGTACTCGATTATGGGGCATTATTTACGAGTTCATTGACATGGAGTATTGTTGTGCTAGCGTTAGCAGCCGTTCTTTATATCTCCGCTACATTTCTTACTTGGTATGCAAATGCAGCAGGGGATAGAGAAGCAACGGAGTTATTACGGAAATATGCACTTATTTGGGCTGTACCATTAGCTATTTCGGTAGTTGGGATTATGGTAGAGCTACGAAAGCATAATATAGAACATTTTAACAGAATGATTGATTTTTGGTACTTATTTGCCATTTCAGCCGTTATGTTTGTTATTACTGTTGGGTGTTTAAGTATAAAACGCAATTATGGCCTTGCAGTATGGCTTTTGATTGGGCAATTTGCATTTGCATTCTTTGGCTATGGCATATCACATTATCCATACTTGCTTTATCCATTCCTTACTTTATACGATTCATTTACAAATCAGGCGATGGCAATTTCTTTAGTAGTTGTATTTGTTCTAGGGCTCTTGTTACTAATTCCATCATTGTATTTAGTACTGAAATTGTTTTTATTCGATAAGGATTATGTACGAGGTAAAGGAGATCACCATGCTTAAAGGGGGAAAAGCCAAATGGAACACTTTCTTATTTTCTATGGACCATTTATTGTAGTAATTGTCGCAATTGTCATTGGCTTTTACGTTGCTTCAAAAGATGGAGCAGTAACCAAAGATGAAAAATAAAAAGGAGTCCAAGGGCAATCATATGCTCTTGGATTTTTTCTTTGCTTGTGTCATGTTACAATAGAAGAACTGAAACGGAGGATGCACGAATGACAGCACCAGTAAAGAAAAATGACCGATTATCGGTTTATATAGAAGATTTAACACATGACGGGGCAGGCGTCGCAAAAGTAGATGGCTATCCGCTCTTTATCCAAGGCGGACTTCCTGATGAAAAAGCAGAAGTTCATGTTTTAAAAACATTAAAAAACTATGGCTTTGCAAAAATCATCCATATTGAAGAATCTTCACCAGATCGAGTAGAAGCACCATGTCCCATATTTTCACAATGTGGTGGTTGCCAACTACAACACCTTTCTTATGAAGGACAAATGAAATGGAAAGAAAAGATGGTTCGTGATGTTATGAAGCGAATCGGCAAAATCGATGTACCGGTTCATCCAGTAAAAGGGATGGATAACCCATGGAATTATCGAAACAAAGCTCAAATCCCATTTGGTTTAAACGGTGATGTGCCAATTGCAGGATTTTATAAAACAAAATCACACGCTATTGTTGATACAGAACGTTGCCTCATTCAAACACCAGAAGCAGATGCAATTTTGGAAGGATTAAAACCACAACTTTGGAAACTGGGCATTAAACCATATAACGAAGAAACAAAACAAGGGATGCTACGTCACGTTGTCGTTCGTAAAGCACGGGCAACAGATGAAGTGATGATTGTACTCGTTACAAAAAAACGTAAATTCCCACAAGCAGAAGAAGCGATTGCACTCATCCGCAAGCTTGTCCCGAATGTAAAATCCATTATGCAAAACATTAATACCGAAACAACAAACGTGATCTTCGGCAATGAAACCATCAACCTATGGGGACAAGATACAATTGAAGATCATATTGGTGACGTACGTTTTGAAATTTCAGCTCGTTCATTCTATCAAGTAAACCCAATTCAAACTGAAGTTTTGTACAAACAAGCATTAGACTATGCACAACTTACAGGTAAAGAAACAGTCATCGATGCTTATTGCGGTATCGGTACTATCTCACTATTCATGGCGAAAAAAGCGAAATACGTAATGGGCGTCGAAATTGTCCCACAAGCAATAGAAGATGCGAAGCGCAACGCTAAACTAAACAGCCTAAACAACACATACTTCGAAGCAGGGCCAGCAGAAGAAGTTATCCCACGCTGGTACAAAGAAGGCAAAACAGCAGACGTCCTCATGGTAGACCCACCGAGAAAAGGCTGCGACGAAGCGTTGTTAAAGACGATTTTAGAACAACGTCCAAAACGAATTGTTTATGTATCATGTAATCCCGCTACACTAGCGAGGGATTTACGGATTCTTGAAGATGGCGGATATAAGACACAGGAAGTTCAGCCTGTGGATATGTTTCCGCATACGGCACATGTTGAGTGTGTCTCTCAACTTATTTTAAAAGAAGATAACTAATGCTTATTTAAGAAGGCAACATCCTACAAGGTTGTTGTTTTCTTTTGCATTTGAAGAGAATTTTCAAAGGCATAGTAATATGAAATTTCTCCGCTTTCGGATTCAATTTTTCATTGTTCGAGTTTCTTTTTTTAAAATTAATGTATATTTGGGATAAGATAGATTATGATTAGATTGATTAAAGCTTGTAACGAAAGGAAGACAAACCTGAATTGACAAATAAAAATAAAACGGTTGTCCGTTCAATGGACATATTAAATCTATTTATCGATTATACTGAACTGTCATTTCAAGAAATAATTGAGTTATCAGGAATTCCTAAAACCTCTGTTTTCCGCATGTTAAAATCTTTAGAGGAGATGGAATTTTTAGAAAAGGGAACTGATGCAAAATATCGGTTGGGTATTCTCTTCCTTAAATTTGGACATCTAGTTTCAATGCGCCTGGATGTGCGGAAAATTGCATATCCAATTATGAATGAGTTACATAATGATATAAAAGAAGCGATTAATTTAATTGTTCGAGATGGTCACGAAGCTATTTATATCGAGAAAGTGGATACGAAGCAAAAAGTTCGACTCTATACAGCAATCGGTAGAAAAAGTCCTCTTTATGCAGGGGCATGTTCTCGTGCTATCTTATCCTTTTTACCGGATACTGAAATAAAAAAATATCTCGAATCGATAGAACTTACATCGTTTGCCACGGGGACCATTACTGATAAGGATAAACTTTATGAAACTATTGTGCAGGCGAGAGAACTTGGTTATACAATCAGCCATTCAGAATTAGAAAACTATACATCTGCTATTGCTGCACCGATTTTCGATCATAAAGGAGAAGTCATTGCAGGTATGAGTATCGCAGGACTGGAGGCCAATTATCAAGGGGGAAATGTTGAAATCTTGGTTGAGAAACTAAAGAAGGCTACAGCAGAGATTTCTAAACAGATGGGCTATGAACAGCATTAAGAAAGAGGCGCCTCTTGTCAGAATGGTGCCTCTTTTTTACTCACATTTGTTGTAACCTTTTTAAACGGAGTCCAAATGCCAACTCATTTAGTTCTTTATCTTGATGAATTAATGCACATTGAGCTTCTTCAAGAGTGACCTCTTTAAAATATACACGATCATTTGCTTGCATTTGAGCTAATGAAGGTAAATCTGCGGAAATTACTTGGCCAATTTTAGGGTATCCACCAGTGGTTTGTCGATCCGCCATCAAAATAATTGGTTGTCCATTGGAGGGCATTTGAATCGTTCCAAATGTAACCCCTTCAGATAATAATTCAAATGGCTCTTTTAATTGGATTGCCTCTCCTTCCAATCGATAGCCCATTCGATCTGCGTGTGTTGTGATGGTGTAAGGAGTTGAAAAGAATTTTTTAAAATTTTCCTCATTAAAATGCTGATATTCAGAACCTCGTATTATACGGATTGTTTGAGTTTTCTTAAATGTAACAAAAGATGGGTAATAAACTGACCAGGGAAGGTTTGTTGTCTCCTCTTGTAATTGATTAAAAAGATCCTCTCCTAATTCTGTTCGTTTCTCACATTCAAAGACATCATTCTTTTGCAATTTTCTTCCTTGAAAGCCACCAATCCCAGCACGTAAGTAGGTGCTTTTACTGCTCATCACTTTTGGTACTTGAATTCCACCACCAAATGATACATATGCCCGGCAGCCACTAATCGCGGCATTAAATTTTAAAACGGATCCTTTTCGAATCAAAAGTGGTCGCCACATTGGTACTTGAATTCCATCTATTGAAGGTTGTAAATTACCACCTGTAATCGCAATCAGTTCATCACTTTCAAATAAAAGGGTAGTTCCATAAAGTGTCACCTCAAGCGCTCCTTCTCCTTCCGAATTTCCAACAAGTAAATTCGCAATTCGTAAGGAAATTGAATCCATCGCTCCCCCTACGATAACACCAAACTTCTGTAGTCCGTATCTTCCTAGGTCTTGAATGGTTGCCAACATACCTGGCTGTAATACCTTTATTCCCATGATTCCATCTCCTAATCCATCTTATAACGTTCCATTGAAATTGGTACAAATTGAATTCGATCGCCTGGTTGTAATAAGGTTGGAGGAGATTGATCAGGTAGAAACAATTGAGAAGGTGTTCGTCCGATAATTTGCCATCCACCTGGAGTTTCTAAAGGGTAAATCCCTGTTTGATTTCCCGCAATTCCAACAGATCCAGGAGCAATTGCTAAACGTGGAGTTTCTTTGCGCGGTGTTGCAATTTGTTTGTTCATTCCCCCCATAAAAGGAAAGCCTGGAGCAAAACCTATCATGTAAACAAGATATTCCGCAGAAGAGTGAATTTTAATGACTTCACTAGGTGTTAAACCATTATAAGATGCTACAAATTCTAAATCTGGTCCCATTTCACCACCATAAACTACAGGAATCTTTACAACACGTTCCTTTGGCATTTCAATTATGTGAGATTGGTTCATTAAAGAAAGAATTTTTGTTTTCACATTTTCGTAAGGTATTTCGACTCCTTTTTCTAAATTTGAAAAGTATACATCAATTGGATTGTAATAAACGGTCACACTATTATAGGCAGGTACTGCCTCAATGAATCCTTGAAATGGATGAATTTCTAGTAAATTCAATATATTTTGCACTTTTTTTTGTATTGCCTCATTAATCCCTTCACCCACTTGAATGACAAGTGCAGAATCGCCCAAAGGTCTTATCTGTACATTCTCTTTTAAATTCAGCATGAAAACCATCTCCTGAAGTTTCAAAATTCGGTATTTAAGTTTTAAATAACGGATTATTATCATTATAATTTAACAATAAGCAAAAACAAGTTTAATTTAAACGAAAATTATAAAAAATATATTTTTTCTAAAAAATTAAAATTCAATCTTTCCAGCAATATTAAATTATGCTAAAATATTTTTAAATTATTTTTAAATTTCAAAACTTTAATTCCGAATATCGGTACAAAAATATTTGTGAATGAATTTAGTTTAACTTTAGGGGAAAGAAGAAGGGGGAAGAAGATGTTTCGTGTTGATTTAAACTGTGATTTAGGGGAAAGTTTTGGTCGTTATCGACTTGGAGAGCAAGAGGAAATTTTAAAATATGTAACATCTGCTAATATTGCTTGTGGTTTCCATAGTGGGGATCCAACGGTTATGCGAGAAACAGTCAAGCTAGCCATTGCCAATGGTGTGAAAATTGGGGCACATCCAGGATTACCAGATTTAAATGGATTTGGGCGACGAGAGATGAACATTACACCTCAGGAAGCCTATGATATGGTCATTTATCAAGTTGGGGCATTGCAAGGGTTTCTAACAATCTTCAATGAGACTATGCAACATGTTAAGCCACATGGAGCACTTTATAATATGGCTGCTAAAAATCCAGCCATTGCCGAGGCAATCGCACAAGCTATTTATGATATCTCACCTTCACTTGTGTTATTTGGTCTCTCTGGAAGTGAATTAACAAAAGCCGGAGAAAAAATAGGTATTAAAACAGTTCATGAAGTGTTTGCAGATCGTACCTATCAGTTGGATGGTTCTTTAACATCTCGCAAACAACCGGATGCATTGATTACGGATAAGGAACAAGCTATTCATCAGGTTGTGAAAATGGTGAAAGAAGGAAAGGTGCTGTCACAGCAGCAAATAGAAGTGCTATTACAGGTAGATACAGTTTGTATTCATGGGGATGGAGAACATGCTGTAGAATTTGCAAAATATATTCATGCAAAGTTAACAGAAAATCAAATATCTGTACGTGCAATTATGGAGGGGTGATCCAATGGGAGCAAATAAAATCGATGTTAGTGTAGAAGGAATAGAGCAAAAGAAAAAAAGTAAGTTCGTTAAGAAAACAGCAAGTAAAAGTGTATTACTAGGAGCAGCCTTTTTAATGGCTACCTCATCTATCGGACCAGGTTTTTTAACACAAACAACGGTATTTACACAGCAGTTAGCTGCTAGCTTTGGGTTTGTAATTTTAATTTCATTGATTCTTGATGTTGTCGTACAGGTTAACGTTTGGCGAATCATTGCTGTTTCTGGCTTACGGGGGCAAGAGATTGCCAATAAGGTTTTGCCTGGATTAGGTGTTATCCTTGCAATCATGATTGTTATAGGTGGTTTAGCATTCAATATTGGAAACGTAGCTGGTGCTGGTCTTGGGTTAAATGCAATGCTTGGCTTAGATCCAATTACCGGGGCCGTTTTAAGTGCACTGTTTGCCATTTTTATTTTTGTCTATAAAGAAGCTGGGAAGGCAATGGACAAGGTTGCGCAAATTGCTGGTGGTGTCATGATTCTGCTCATGCTATTCGTTGCTTTTAAAACTTCACCACCGGTAGGCGAAGCGATTGTTAACAGCATTATTCCTGGGAAAATTAGCTGGTTTGCAATTGTGACTTTGGTTGGTGGATCAGTTGGAGGCTATATTACATTTGCTGGTGGCCACCGCCTTTTAGATGCGGGTATTAAAGGACAAGAATCCTTACCAGAAGTAACAAAAAGCTCTGTGACAGGGATTTTGATTACAGGCGTAATGCGTGTTGCGTTATTTTTAGCTGTTCTTGGTGTTGTTTCACAAGGTTTAGCAATTAATATGGATAATCCACCTGCATCTGTTTTCCAACTTGCAGCGGGCAATATTGGTTATCGCATGTTTGGTGTGATTATGTGGGCAGCAGCGATTACTTCTGTTGTAGGTGCGGCTTATACATCCGTTTCTTTTATTCGTTCATTCCACCCTTGGATTGAGAAACACCATAATTGGGTGATCATTGCATTTATAGTTATTTCAACAACGACTTTTGCTTTCATCGGACAGCCTGTTAATGTGTTAATTTTGGTAGGGGCATTAAATGCACTGATCTTACCAGTAGCACTTGGTACTCTATTAGTTGCTGCACACAAAAAAGAGGTTGTTGGTATGTATAAGCATCCACTTTGGTTAACTGTAACTGGAGCAATCGTAGTTGTTCTTATGGGATATCTTAGCATTATCACACTAATTGAACAGATTCCAAAATTATTTAGTTAATCTAGCAACAATCCACGAGTATCTTTCTCGTGGATTGTTAGTTTACAAGGAGTGAATTGACTATGACTATATATAGCACTCTAGAGCCAAACGAAATTCGAAAACTTATTCGAAATCAAGAAATTTCTGGGCCGACTTCTGGAATGTCAATCGGCTTTACGCAAGCAAATTTAGTGATTTTAAAGAAGGAGCATGCTTTTGATTTTCTACTTTTTTGTCAGAGAAACCCAAAGCCATGCCCGCTATTAGACGTGACAGAACCTGGATCATTTAAACCGTCTAAAATTGCAAAAAATGCAGATATTCGCAAGGACATTCCGAAATACCGTATATATCGTGATGGTATTTTTACAGGAGAAGTATTAGATATAACAGATTATTGGGAAGAGGATATGGTAGGATTTTTAATAGGTTGTAGCTTTACATTTGAAACACCGCTTCTTGAAGCAGGGATTCCAATCAGACATATTCAAGAAAACTGTAATGTACCAATGTATAAGACGAATATCCCATGCGAAAAGGCAGGCTTGTTTGAAGGACCAACTGTTGTCAGCATGCGTCCTATGAAACCAGAGGATGCGATTCGTGCAATCCAAATTACCTCACGCTTTCCAAATGTACATGGTGCACCTATTCATATCGGTAGTCCAGAACAAATAGGTATTAATGACATTTCAAAGCCAGATTTCGGTGATAAAGTGTCCATTAAGCCAGGGGAAATACCAGTATTTTGGGCTTGTGGTGTAACACCTCAAGCAGTTGCAATGGAAAGCAAACCTTCTATTATGATTACGCATGCACCAGGTCATATGCTAATTACAGATATAAAGGAAACGAGCTTAAGCATACTTTAAAATATGCTCGCAATTTATTAAATGAAGCTAAAATGCTTTAATCTGTTCGAATTCATCAAAAGTAAGCGACAAATAATGCCCAGCTAGTTATATTGTGGTCAAGCGTGTTGATTAGGATAAAATAGGAAGAATATTCTAGTGAAAATAAGAACGGATCCTTAATTGAGGAATCTGTTCTTTTTCTATTTCATGTGTTTGTATCCTCAGTGAGGCCGTACTTACTTTTGTGAAAGTAAGTTTCTCTACTTACTTAATATTTCATTGATATATTTTAAAGAGTTTTTCGAGAAATTTACTTTCTATAAAAAAATATACGAATATTTTTAAAAAAAGAAGAGTTCATAATCTTGTGTATTAAGTGACTTATCTAATAATATTTAACACTATGGTTATAGTGATATAATTGTGCAAGATGAAAATAGAAGGTCATGAAGGGTGCTTTTATTTTGTTTATCATACCTAATTTCGTAATAGAGTGGATAACTCTAAATTTACTTTTAGGTAGTTATTGAGTGTGAAAATTAAAATAGGAGGGGAATCTATGGATTGGTTTGATAGTATATTAAAGGAAGTAAATACGTTTTTATATTCGTATGTATTAATTATATTGTTAATAGGAGCGGGTCTTTTTTTTAGCATTAAAACAAAGTTTATTCAATTCCGATTACTCCCGGATATGTTTAAACTTCTTACGGAAAAAGCTCCAAAAGATAAATCGGGGAAAAAAGGGATATCCTCTTTCCAAGCCTTTACAGTCTCTGCTGCTTCTCGTATAGGGACTGGTAATATTGCAGGGGTTGCAACAGCAATCGCCATTGGAGGACCGGGTGCTGTATTTTGGATGTGGTTAGTTGCGTTAATTGGTGGCGCATCCGCACTAATTGAAAGTACACTAGCACAGGTTTATAAAGTTAAAGATCAAAGTACGGGCATGTATCGTGGTGGCCCTGCTTATTATATGGAAAAGGGTTTAAATAAAAGATGGATGGGTGTTCTTTTTGCAGTTGTTATTACGTTAACTTATGGCTTCGTTTTTAATGCTGTACAAGCAAACACAATTTCAATTGCTTTTAAGGAAAGCTTTGGTACAAATCGCGTTGTTGTTGGTGTGATATTATCCGCTTTAACTGCAATTATTGTCTTTGGTGGTTTAAAACGCATTGTAAGTGTCACTCAAATTATTGTTCCGGTTATGGCTATTGCTTATATTGCCATTGCACTGCTTGTTGTGATTTTAAATATTAAAGAACTCCCAAATGTGTTTATCCTTATTATTAAATCTGCCTTTGGATTGAAAGAGGCTTTTGCCGGAATGTTAGGGGCAGCAATCATGAATGGGATTAAACGTGGTTTATTCTCCAACGAAGCTGGTATGGGTTCTGCACCGAATGCAGCTGCAACAGCGGCAGTTACTCACCCAGTAAAGCAAGGCTTAATTCAAACATTAGGTGTATTTATCGATACATTACTAGTTTGTACTTCAACTGCAGCGATCGTATTATTAAGCGATGCATATCTTCAAACGGACGCAGCTTCAGTAAATTTAACCCAAGCATCATTAGTTGGAAATCTAGGTGATTGGGCCGGAATATTTTTAGCAGTAGCAGTATTTCTTTTTGCATTTAGTACGGTTATTGGTAACTACTATTATGGAGAAACAAATATTGGTTTTATTAAAAAATCAAAAACTGCCTTAATGGTATTCCGTATTTTTGTAGTAGCTTTTGTCATGTTTGGTTCAGTAGCAAAAGTCCAAGTTGTATGGGATTTAGCAGATCTATTTATGGCCATAATGGCGATGATTAACTTAGTCGCTATTCTGATGCTTTGGAAAGTAGCAAAACCAATTATTAACGATTATTTAACCCAGCGCAAACAAGGTAAAGACCCAGTGTTCTATAAGAAAGACGTACCAGATATTGGCGAAGTTAATTGTTGGGGCGATGAAGAAGAAAGCCGTTAAAGTATATAATAGAACGAATCCTCTACTCGGGATTCGTTTTTTTTATGCTATTAATTCAATCTTGTAGCCAATGGACAGTTTAGTTTAATAATAATGAGGAAAGTATTATTAAACAGGAGAAAAAAGTTTTTAGTAATTTATTGTGCCGGCTCGGAGCCGAAAAATGCTGTGAAATTTACGTATTCTAATATAGAAAGAAATAGGAGTGATAGATATGGCTATTTGTCCTGTATGTAATTCATTAAAAGTATTAGAAATAAATTGTCCTAACTGTGGTATTCTGTTGGAAAAC
This sequence comes from Rummeliibacillus pycnus, assembly GCF_044359855.1. Classification (GTDB taxonomy): domain Bacteria; phylum Bacillota; class Bacilli; order Bacillales_A; family Planococcaceae; genus Rummeliibacillus; species Rummeliibacillus pycnus_A. The sequence continues at coordinate 2,093,395 of NZ_CP132291.1, read as the reverse complement.
GACGGAAAAGTAGCTGATTTTTTGGACCCTTATAGTCATTATGAGGATGAAGAGACTGTGAAAATGGGTGATGGATATCCAAATACGGCTAAAGATCAGATCTGTCCCCACTTAATGGTCTGTCATAATTGTGGATATGATAAGGTAGTATTTATACAAGAAGAATAGTTATGGTTTTAATAAACTGAGTATTTTGTGGGTAACTTTCATCACAAAATGAAATGAGGGCTAACATGGATCACAACGCACATTACTTTTGGGCAGTTCAATTACCGGCAAGTATTAAACAAGATATTCATGAAGAGATGAAGAATCTCAATCAAATATTTCAGTTTCAGCGTTGGGTACATATGAGCGATTATCATATCACCCTTGCATTTCTGGGATCGATGGATGAGCAAAGGCAACATGCTGTAATTGATTTAGTAAGTAACAACATAAAAGATGAAAAAGCCTTTAAGTTGCAGATTCAAGGAATCAATATTTTTGGAAATCAGAAATCACCACGAATATTTTGGGGTGCAGTCAATCACGAAAGTACATTATTTCAACTTCAAACAATTGTCCATGAAAAATGCCAGGAAGCGGGATTTACCTTGGAAACGCGTCCATATCATCCACATATAACATTGGCACGGAAGTGGAACGGCAATGATGAATTTAATATGGAGTTATTAGAAAAGTATAATCCTTTTCATGAAAAGCCTTTATCTTTTTTAGCCGATAAAATCGTGTTATATAAAACGAACCTTGAGAAGACACCAAAGTATGAACCGATTAAAACCTTTACTTTAGTAGTTGATTAAATCTATAGATTTACCCATACTAACAAAGCACAGTTCAAAATTATAACTGGTCCTCTTTTTGGGTGCAAAATTACAAATAGTAATACAAATAGGGTGTGAAATCGCATATGATTTCGTACCCTATATTTTTATAGGGATATCAAGTTTTTTGTTATTTTGATAACTAAATCTGCATATCAAATTGTAAACAATTAACGGGCTGAGAATAAATGTTCTTACTTTGTTATTTCATATGTTAAAAGAGATTATTAATTTTCAATGTGGAGTTTATTGGTCATTTATGATATTGTCGGAATAGAACTTTCTTAATTTACTGATAAATGAATCAATTTCATAATTCAAGGATTTGATAATAAACACGAACATTAAATGGACCATTGCCATAAGCCATATTTGTTAGAACTTTGTCCAATAAGCGGAAGATGGCGACTCCTGCGGGAAAGCGAGACAGGTGAGACCCCGCAGGTAGCGAAGCGAACGAGGAGGCTCACCGCTCGCCCGCGGAAAGCGCCATCTGGAGCGGTATATTTAGTGAATACTGGAAATGAAATATTATCCGAATTATTGGATTGTTTATTTAGAAAATATTCGAAAATTCTAACTAAAAAAGCACTTATAAAATTGACTCAAATCAATAGTTTTTATTATAGAGAAAAATATATTACTTTTTTAGAGTTTGAAAGGAGGTATAAGACAGTGGTTAAATTATGGAATAACTCTTCAAAATAACATTTTGAGGAGGAAAAATAAGATGGAAATAAATTTTAATAATAGTAAAAATATAAACATAGAACAATTGGAAAAATTATATAATGATGTACAATGGTATGCTTATACAAATGATTTAATAGTACTACAACAAGCTATATCACAGTCGTTAGACGTTATATCTGCTTGGGATGGAGAGGAATTAGTTGGTCTAATTCGTGTTGTAGGTGATGGATTAACAATCATTTATATTCAAGATATACTTGTATTAAATGCTTATCAGAATCAAGGAATTGCTACTCAACTAATGCAACAAATTCTGGGAAAGTATAGTAAAGTTCGTCAAAAAGTTCTATTAACTGAAGAAGCACCTGATGTAAGACATTTTTATGAAAAGAATGATTTCCAATCTTGCGATAAAGGTTCTACCGTAGCATTTGCTAATCTTAGTTAGAAGGTTTATCAATGCGTTTCTATGAAAATATGTGTTATATTAATAAGCACCAAAAAGACCGTTCTTAGACGGTCTTTTTTTGTGCTTCTATTAATAGATAATTTTTGATTTCTTCTAAGCTTGTATTGTTTTTTTTCTAAATAACCAAATACAAATTTCAATCAGTGCTACTACAAATAATGAAATACCGAATAATGGCATAATAATTCCAAGGACAACCATTATGATACCAAATCCTACAGAAATACCTTTTGACGTATTAGGAGGAGCTGAAAATTGGCCTTTCTTTTTACGTGAAAACCAAGTTTTGATTCCCAAGAAAATTACGAAGATAAAGGCAAGACATACGAGTAGGTTGATGATTTTATTTGGCCATCCAAATAAGTGACCTTCATGTAATGGAATACCCCATGTAAACCATTTTCCTAATATACCGTATTCATCGTAACCTACTTTAGAAATTAGATTACCACTATATTGATCAAAATAAGTTGTGATTTCGTCGTAGGGACTAACATCTAGCCCTGTTACACCTGTGTTACTGCTTTTAGCAACAGTATAAACACCATCTTCACTTGAAGGATAAATAATAGAATATGGCTTAGAAATTTTCGCATCTTCTACTTTTGTCATCAACTGCTGAACGCTTATCATATTGCTGTTAGTCATATCCATACCAGGCATACTCATACCACCATGATGTGCATGTCCACCTTCTTTAGAAGAAGGGGCTTCATTTTTACGAGTAGCCCATGGAACTTCACTCATATCAGAAGTTGGTGGGGTTTGTTGTAATTTAGGCATACCAATGGATGGGTGCTCTTGCGCAGCTGTATAAATAAAATTCCCCATAAATGCTGACCAAGGTAGACCTGTAAAAATTATAACAATCATTGGAATAGTAATAATTGTTCCAACAAGGGCATGCCATTTCTTATTTTTTTGATGTTGGGAAGTATTGTGTTTCTTCTTTAATGCTTTTCCTTTAAAAGTCATGTAAACCCCTGATAATAGTAGGAATATAGCCCAACAAGCAGCTAATTCTACTAGATAATTAACAACTGTTCCTCCAACAAATAAAGAACTATGAAGATTTCTCATGACGTTAGAAAATGTATATTTTGCATTTTGGCTTCCGACAATTTGATAATTGTCATCTAAAAATACATATTTTTCATCACCATTGTTGTTATCCATTGTTAAGCGGGTGTTATATGGATCGTTAAGTACAATAACTTTCGATACTGAAAAGCCTTTAAATTGCTCTTTGGCTTTTTCTATTCCTTCATCAATCGATAATTTTTCAGTATGTTCACTTTGACCAAAGAAATAATGATCATAAGCTTTATTTTCTACATTCGTGTAGAACAAATAGCCAATACCACTAAGTGTTAAAGTAAGTAATAATGGCGTGATAAATAATGCAGCATAAAAATGCCATCGCCAAAAGCGATTGTAGAGTTGCTTTTTCACTTTCTTCCTCCTAATTATTTAAAAATTTAAAAGAACATTATTATTCTATAAAATGAGTGTGAAGTTTGAATGAAGTTATAAAAAATCTGTAGAAATGATAAAATATCAATTTTTGATAGAGGAATCGATACAAAATATCGCTAAAACTAAGAGGGGGATAATAAAATGTGATTATTGTTGGAGGAAAGGCAAGGGGAATAGCTGCAATCAAAAAAAGCTTAAACTTTATATCGTAATAACAATATTTCTTTTTTATCAGGATAGATTTTACTTATGATATTTAAATAGAGGTGCCTGTCATTGAATTTTGTAATATCAATATGTATCAGGCACTTATTTTTCCAAGTGAAAGAAGAGTTTAGAATCTACTTGAACAGAAGGGAGGGATTTATTTAACTTCCCTTAAACCTTTTCCTTGAAGAATCATTTGAATCCCTTCTTCACAAACTCCGTAAGACCGCCAAGAACAAGTTCCGCAAACGGTTTGAATATCTGAAGGAATGACATGTTTTTGGATTTGAGATTCAATGTCCGCCCATGTTAATATTTGTCCGATTTTTAAACCGATTTTCTCTAAAATCACCGCATCCATTTGATAGATGTCGTTATCTTGACAATGGTATTCACCAGAGTTTGGATACTTTTCACACAATTGATCAGGTCCATTTACTAGCTGAACCAACGTCTTTGGATTGGCTCTCAAGGTTTGATGTAAATGAGTCATGTTTTCAACGTATTCTTTGGAATAACCCATTCCTCGATAGCCAAGTAGACAAAAAATATGATGACCCCGTAGCCGATACATAATTCTCCCCCTAGAGATAATATTTGTTTTAGTTAACTTTATGTTTTGATTGGTTAACTTATTGTTAATCATAACATATTGAAAAAGGAGTAATATGAAAGTGTAGAAAGAAAAATAATTCTAAGCTGGTACTCGTTGCATATCCTGAACCAAATAAAATAAAAGTTAGATGATACTCAAAGCTAGCACAACAAAAAAGCCCTTAATTAAAAGGCTTTTTTAGTTCATTTCCAATTGAAAAAAACGTTTCGTATTTTCAGCAGAATGTCTTGTTACTTCTTCAACGGAACAGTCCATATATTTCGCAATTTCACTTACTATATGTGGTAGGAAAGCGGGTTCGTTTCGTCCGTGTTTAGGTTTTGGTTTTAAAGTTCGAGGTGTTAGATAAGGGGCATCTGTTTCGATCATTAATTGATCAAGGGGAATATATTGTACAGCTTCTTGTAATTCCTTGCCTCGTCTCTCGTCACAAATCCATCCTGTAATACCAATGTGAAAACCCATGGATACTAATTCTTTTACTTCTGTTTTATTTCCTGTAAAACAATGAACAACGGATTTTTCTATCTGATCCGGATGATTTTTCATGATATCAACAAATCTTGCTTGGGCATCTCTTACGTGCAAGAAGAGGGGCATGTCCATTTCTTTTGCCAAATCCAATTGTGCTTCAAAACATTCTTCTTGTATTTTTTGAGGAGAGTACATCCGATTAAAATCTAATCCACATTCCCCGATGGCTACAACTTCTTTCTGTTTAGCTAATTGTCGTAATTCATGGATGGAACCTTGATGAAATTCGCTAGCATCATGTGGATGAATCCCTGCCGTTGAAAAAAGAATTTGGGGATATTGTTGGGCAATTTTGTGACTCTCCTTACTTCCTTCTACACTTGAACCTGTGAGAATCATTTGAGCAACACCGTTTTGAATGGCTCTTTCGATGACCTCCTCTCGATCTTTTGCAAATTGTTTTTCTGTCAAATTAAGACCAATATCTATTAATGAATGCATTCAATCTCCTCCTAAAAGCGCTCTAACATTGATGATACTTATGTATATTTTAGTGAATTAGATTGAGTGTGTATACTAATCTTGAAAACCAATTCAACAAATAGCCTTTTTGTTTTAAAAACAGGTAGATATATTTCACTGGAAGGTATGTGTTTATATGGCTTCGCTTTCTTTTTGTATTTGAAATCTTCCTATACTAATAATTATGATTATAGGAAGGGTTTTTATATTGAATTAATTAATATTATCATTTAGAGAATAAAAAAGTTCAAAAGGGGGATGCAAAATGGTAAGAGGCGAAAATGAGGATGAATTATGGGATATTTATGATAAGGATCGAAGGGTGACTGGAAGATTACATAGAAGAGGAGACAAATTGCTAGAGGGAGACTATCATCTGGTGGTACATGTATGCGTTTTCAATAGCAACAATCAGCTTTTGATTCAACAGAGACAGCCATGGAAAAAAGGCTGGCCTAATATGTGGGACTTAACAGTTGGAGGTTCTGCTTTAGCAGGGGATAATAGTGTAACTGCAGCGGAAAGAGAAACAAAAGAAGAACTTGGGTTAGAACTCGATTTATCAAAAGAAAGACCGCGATTCACCATCAATTTTCCCGAAGGATTTGATGATTATTATATGATTACCCAAGATGTGAATATTGAAGAACTGCATTTACAAGAAGATGAAGTACAGGCCGTTAAATGGGTAGATAAAGTCGAATTAATGCATATGGTTGAAAATGGGGAAATGATTCCTTACTATTTTTTAGATATCATTTTTGAACTGAAGGATATTTTGGGGAGCCGAATTTCAGAGGTCAGAAAATAAGGATAAAAATACTATGTTCTGTTGTTAACATTTTAGAATCTAGTACAATGCCAGCTGGATTTCCGTGACCAGGTTTTGTAGTAAAGGCGTTGTAATGGTAAACTTCTACTTGTGTCATTTTTATTTTCACAACCCTATATTGGGGCTTATTTCCACTACGGCGTGATAACACTTTATTATTGCAGCAATTATAGTTAGTTCAATGAAGATATTGACTATAATAATAAAGGACTTACAATTGAAGAAATTGGTGAATAAAAATAGGATTCAGGAGAAAAAGCTGGTAGTTTATATAGTTGTGAAGATAAGTATTGGTTCATAAAAGACAATAAAAACTAAAGCAACTATACAAAAGAGCAATATTATTAGGAGGCTATTTAATGGAAAACAACGATATATTGATTAGACTAAGATATGCGCTAGATATTAAAAATCAAGATATGGTAGAGATTTTTAAACTAGGTGGTGTAGAAGTAACAAAAGATGAGGTACTTAAGATCCTTACAAAATCAAGAGATGAGTACGATGATGAGGTGGATGTTGAGGAATCTGAAGACCGAATCAAATGCAATGATAAGATGTTAGAGTCCTTTTTAAATGGCTTCATAACATTTAAAAGAGGACCGCAACAACCAAAACCTGGACAACCTAAAAGTCAGGAACCGTCTAAACAAAGCAAAGATCATGTAAATAATATGCTTCTTAAGAAATTAAAAGTAGCACTTCAATTAAAAACGGAAGATATGCTAGATATTCTTGATGATGGTGGTATAGCAGTATCAAAAGGCGAATTAGGTGCTATCCTAAGAAAAGCGGACCATCGAAATTATAAAGAGTGTGGAGATAATTTTGCGCGTAAGTTTTTAAAAGGACTAACTGTGAGCTATAGAGATTAGGAAGTACCAAATCAATGTGTTTTAAAAAGCCTTTTTCTTCGGAAAGGGCTTTTTTGCATTTTATGGATTATACTTATTGCATTAAATACGACACATAAGAATAGGAAGGAACTAATGATGGAAATTGGTATAACAACATTTGTAGAAACAACACCAGATGTGCAAAATGGTAAAGTGATGAGTCACGCTGAGCGGATACGTGAGGTTGTTGAGGAAATTGTGTTAGCGGATCAGGTAGGATTGGATGTTTTTGGTGTGGGTGAGCATCATCGAGAAGACTTTGCGTGTTCTGCACCAGCCGTTCTGCTTGCAGCGGCTGCATCACAGACAAAGAATATACGACTTACTAGCGCAGTTTCAGTATTATCCTCTGATGATCCAGTACGTGTATACCAAGAGTTTTCAACGCTTGATGCGATTTCAAATGGACGTGCAGAAATCATGGCAGGACGAGGTTCGTTTATTGAGTCATTTCCTCTATTTGGATATGACTTACAAGATTATGATGAATTATTCGATGAGAAATTAGATTTATTACTGAAAATTAGAGAATCTGAAAAAGTGACATGGAGCGGTAGACATCGCCCATCCATTAACAATCGAGGCGTTTATCCTCGCGCTGTTCAAAATCCTTTACCAGTCTGGATTGCTAGTGGTGGAACACCAAAATCAGCCATTCGTGCAGGAATTCTTGGATTGCCACTCGTTTTAGCGATTATTGGTGGAAGTCCACTACAGTTTGAGCCAGTAGTGGAATTGTATAAGCGAGTAGCGAAACAAGCGGGGCATGACGTTTCGAAATTAAAAATCGCTTCTCATTCTCATGGTTTTGTTGCCGAAACTACAGCTATTGCAAAAGAAAAATTTTACCCACCAACAGCGCATGTGATGAATGTTTTAGCAAAAGAACGTGGTTGGGGACCGTATACGCGAAAAACCTTCGATGATGCAAGTAGTTTAAAGGGTGCTTTGTATGTAGGTGACGTAGCAACAGTAGCTGAAAAGATCATTTTTCTGCGCAAAAATGTTGGTATCACACGTTTCATGCTTCACGTACCAGTCGGTTCAATGCCGCATGAAGATGTGTTAAGAGCGATTGAGCTATTAGGATCAGAAGTCGCACCAATCGTAAAAGCTGAAATTGATCGATGGGAAGTGGAAACCGAAGAGATACTTTAATTTAGTAGATTTCAAGCAATAAAAAGAAAGGACTTCCAACTTATATTGGAGGTCCTTATCTTTTGATGGCGACTTTTTAATTGGAGGTCAGGCTAGTGAACATAGAATTTTTGTTAAGGATATTCGCATTGCTAAGTAAAGAGAAGATCTTAATTTCTTTATAAGATACCTAATCTTTTTGTAATTAAAGTTCTTTTTAAAACAAAAATCAGTCCTTTTCCTCAGCTTGTGCAATTGCCTTAGTTTGTTGAACTGTACCACGTGGATGGTTGGGTGGTGCATAAATGGAATACAATTTAATCGGTTTATTACCCGTATTGATTAAATCGTGCCATGTACCAGCAGGTACGAAGATAGCAAAACCGTCCTTAACTCTTCTTTGGTAATATAAATTATTTTTACTATTCCCCATTTTCATAATACCTTGCCCCTCTTCAATACGTAAGAATTGATCCAGATGAGGGTGAACCTCCAAACCTATGTCATCTCCAACATCGATACTCATCAAAGTAAGTTGTAAATGATTCCCTGTCCATAAAGCTGTACGATAGGAATTATTTTGCAAAGTAGCTTTCTCAATATTAACTACAAAAGGCTTTGGACCATAATCCTTCAATACAATTGAACCATCATCGTTTTTGAATTGCGGATAATTAAATCTTGATTCATAATTCATATCTTGTGTAGCAAACTGTCCTGAAAATTGCGGATTGTAGGGTGGAGTAAAGTACGGATATGGGGAGAAACCATAATCATTGTACATATTACTGCCGTGTTGCATTTGGGAAACGCAATATGGACATGAACACGAATTATACATATGTCTCATTCCTTTGCTTAGGCTTCTTCCAACATTGTATTCTCACATCTGAAAAATGTGATTCATTTCCTAATTCAACTTATGAAACAGGGTAGTTCAAAGAAAGCTTAATAAAGAATAGTAGGAAACGATTGCTTCTCATGTTTTTAACGTTATTAGCTGGTGTTTTCTTTAATCGTTAAGAATAATAAAAATCCAATACCTTTGTGTACAATTCTAATAATGTAAATAGAATGTAAATCTCTTTACAAAGAAAATAGCGAAAAGCGTTGGGGCTTACTAGCGTTTTTTGTAAAAGCAAAAAATATCATTTACATTTTATTAAATACATTTACTTTAAATTAATATTGCATACACAGTAGGATAACAATTGACCTTTATTATTAAGTTGTAAGTTGAAGTGAAGAGAAAAAAGATGGACTTGATAAAGGGAGGAAAAGAAAGTGAAATTTTCAGGTTTAAAAGTGTCAATGGTTGGCTTAATTTTAGCAGGTGTTTTAGCTGGATGTGGAAATGCTCAAACTAGTAGTGATAGTACTAGCGGTTCTGATACTTCAAAGAAGACAGAGGCGACATTGTCTGGATCAGTAACAGCTGCAGGATCAACTGCTCTTCAACCTCTAGCTGATGAAGCTGCAAATGAAATTCAAGGTACTAACCCAAATCTTACAGTTACTGTACAAGGTGGGGGAAGTGGAACTGGTGTTAACCAAGTAGCTTCTGGTGCTATTGATATTGGTAACTCTGATGTTCCTTCAGCAGATAAATTAGAAGATAAAACAAAAGCGGACAAGCTTGTTGATAATAAAGTAGCAGGAATTGCCTTTGCAATGGCTGTAAATAAAGATGTTAAAGTTGATTCTTTAACTGAAAAACAAATTCAAGACATTTTCTCAGGAAAAGTGAAAAACTGGAAAGAAGTTGGCGGAAACGATGAAAAAATTAATATCATTAATCGTCCAGCATCTTCTGGTACACGTGCAACATTCGAATCAACAATTATGAAAAACGCTAAAATTGATGATAGCCTTGGAACAGCACAAGATTCAAATGGCGCTGTTGAACAATCAGTTAACTCAACACCAGGTTCTATTAGCTATCTTGCTATGTCTTATTTAGTAGGCGATAAAAAGGATGCTCTAAAAGTATTAAATATTAATAATGTTGAACCAACTACTGAAAATGTCGTAGCTAAAAAATATCCATTCTGGTCATATGAATATATGATTACAAATGGTGAACCTAAAGATGCTGTTAAAGGGTTTATCGACTATGTATCAGGTGCTGATTTTGCTGACACAGTGAAGAAAATGGGTTATATCCCAATGTCAGACCTAAAATAATTAGTATCGATAAAATAATAATGAATGAAAAGATGAGGCTGGCTACTGGCCAGCCTTTTCCTTTTATTTTTCTGTAAGGTGGTAATAAGATGAAGGGGCAAAAATCTATAAATTATTTTGTAAGTGAGTACATCGGCAAAACCATTGTAACAATTTGTGGATTGCTAATTGTTGTAGCAACTATCTCAATTATTGCTTTCATTTGTGGTAAGGGTCTTCAGTCTTTCTTACATGGTAATGTTTCATTCTGGGAGATGCTTACATCCACGAATTGGAGCCCAAATGATCCAGAGAAAAAATCGTACGGTGCATTGATTTTTATCGTAGGTTCAACTCTGGTGTCATTTGGTGCAGCGATTATTAGTACACCAATTGCAATAGGGATTGCTATCTTCAATAATTATATTTCTCCAAAGTTTGGATCTACGTTTGTAAAACCTGTTCTTGAATTATTTTTAGGAATTCCCTCAGTTGTATATGGATTTTTGGGAGTTACAATCCTTGTCCCACTTTTACGGAATCAAATGGGCGGAGTAGGCTTTAGTTTACTAGCAGGGATTATCGTTCTAAGCGTTATGATTCTACCTACAATAGCTAGTATTGCTGATGACGCCGTTAAAGGAGTCCCATTTGACTTTTTGGAAGCATCTTATGGACTAGGCTCTACTCGTTGGCAAGCAATTAGACGTATTATCATCCCAGCAGCAAAAAATGGCATTTTAACTGCCGTGGTATTAGGATTAGCCAGAGCATTTGGTGAAGCATTGGCAGTCCAAATGGTTATTGGTAACACAGTCAAATTACCGGACAGCTTGTATAGTCCAACATCCACTTTAACAGGCATACTTACTATGGATATGTCTAATACCCTAAATGGTACCGCGTGGAATGATGCTCTTTGGAGCTTAGCGATGATCCTATTGATCATTTCATTCTTGTTTATTTTAATCATTAGAATGATTGGTAAGAGGGGTATACAAAATGAACAATAAAAACAATCAAGCACGAATAGTAAACAATATCTGGACAGCTATCTTCTATGCAATAGCTATTTTAGTAATAGCGCTATTAGTGTTTATGGCTGAAAAAATTGTCACAATGGGTTGGGGATTTTGGAAACCAGATTTCCTTTTTGGACGCCCAAGTAACATAATGGCTGGCGGGGGGATTGGACCACAGTTATTCAATTCCTTCTATTTACTAATCATTGCGTTAATCATATCTGTTCCATTAGGATTAGGAGCTGGGATATATCTAGCTGAATATGCGAAAAAAGGAAAATTTCTAAACTTTATTCGACTTTGTATTGAAACAATGGCATCACTACCATCAATTGTCGTGGGTCTTTTTGGTTTGCTAGTATTTGTAACATATGCAAATTGGGGATATACATTAATCGGTGGTGCGTTAGTTCTCACGATTTTAAATCTTCCAAACTTAACGAGAATATGTGAAATGGCTATTAGTTCAGTTCCAGCAAGCGTGAAGGAAGCAAGTCTTGGATTAGGCGCAACAAAGTGGCAAACCATCATAAGAGTATCAATTCCAACTGCAATTCAAGAAATTGTTACTGGTGTCATTTTAACTGCAGGTAGAGTATTTGGTGAAGCAGCAGCACTTATTTACACTGCTGGCTTAACAACACCAACACTAAATACTGCGGCTGATCTTAATAGTCCTGTTAATCCTTTTAATATATTTAGACCTGCTGAAACGCTGGCAGTGCACATTTGGAAATTAAATTCTGAAGGTATTGTTCCTGATGCTCATGAAATCGCAACAAAATCAGCAGCAATACTAATCATTATGGTTTTCGTATTTAATATAGCAGCACGTTTAATTGCCAAAGCTTTGGATAAACACTTTAAGGGTTCTGTAGGTGGAAAACAGAAAAAAGTAAAAAGTAAACTAATAAGTTGATTAACAAAAGATACAAATATAAAACACACTTATACTAGACTGCTATACTCCCGAATTCTTCGGTTGTAAAGTAGTCTAATTTTAAGTCTACATTTAATGTAGGTATTTGAAACATTTAAAATTACATATAAAAGTTTTCAAGATGAGTAATGAGTAAGAGGTTTTAATAAATTTTTAAAATTGAATCATTTCCTAAATGAATCAATTTCATAATTCAAAGATTTAATAAAAAACAAGAACATTGAATGGGCAATTGTTATATGCATATCTATTAAAACATTGTCTATGAAGCGGAAGATGGCGAGTCCTCGAAAATGCAATGCATTCGTATTTCCTTCTTGCGATGTTAATTCAGAGAGGTCTATTCATAGTCCTGCGGGAAAGTGAGGAGGGCATTGAAAAAGTAAAAATAGATGTAAATTTATGATAAAAATCTAGTATAGCTATCTTCGTTGAAGTGGAATTAGCGGAGACTCCTGTGGGAAAACGAGCTAGACGAGACCCCGGAGTGCAGCGAGGAGGCTCGTCAGTTCGCCCACGGAAAGCGGAGCTAATTCCACTTCATTCAATAGCAGATATATACTATAAATATTTGTATTACTACACTTTTTCAGCTTAAGAAGATATTCGTTTTTTTAACTAGAAAAGCATTTATGAAATTGACTCAAATACTTTTCCGTTTGATCTTTAGTAACTAGGGATATTTAATAATGAAATGATTTATTAAAAGAAATGAAATTGACTAATAAAAGAGGGAATTGAATCCATGTCGAGAAAACATAATGTAAGCTTTCGAACAATGTTGATGGCTCCAATTATTTTAATTATTATTTTATCCTCTGCCATTATTGCATATGTAAGTTATGATAAAAATAAGAAAGTAATTATTCATTCTGTTGAACAGCAAATGCTTTCTTCTGCCGAAGTTATTAATCAAAAAATCACAATGTTAAAATCTACGACTACCAAAGAACAGTTTGATCATAAATTATCTTATGCATTAACTCAAACTAGAAATAGCTTTAAATCATCAGAATTAACACCGATGCAATTTAAGATAGCAAAGGAAGGGAAGGTAGAGCCATTTAATGAATTCAAGAACAATATCCCGAAAATTTCAAATGAATTCATCAAAAAACTTTACCAACAAAAGAATGGAATTGTACATTATAACGGGGTAACTTATGCTCTGGCTTTTCAAATGGAACTAGATGAATCGGTATATGTAATTGCATTAAACGACGAAGAGTATTTAAAACCTGTATACAATTATCGGAATATACTGATTGGTATTACTTTTCTTACGGTCTTAATAGCAAGCATAATAGGATTTATTATGATTAGTAAAGTGACCAAACCAGTTCATTCTTTAAAAAAATTAATGGATAAAGTTTCTGAAGGTGATTTTCAAACAAGAATAAAAATTGGTCAATCTAGTAAGGAAATCTATTCATTATCTGTTGGTTTTAACCAGATGGTAGATCGTCTTCAATCTTTAATGACTCATTTAGAATTGAGTGCGAAGCAGGTAACTCAATCATCTGACAGACTAAAAATAACATCTTCAGAATCTAGACAGGCTATAGAACAAATATCAATGGCAATTGAAGAAGTAGCGGGTGGAACAGAAGTGCAAGTAGAATCTGCTACACTAGCTTCAAGACAGGTTTCTGATATCTCGATTGGAATGAATGATGCTGGCCAATGCATTCATAGTGTCGAAAATTCAGTGAATAAGGCTCTAGGAATAGCAGATTCAGGAAATAAACTAGTTAATAATACAGTTGAACAAATATCTTTAGTTGAAAGAACCGTTGAAAACACAGCAGCAATGCTTGAATCATTACAGTTAAAATCAAAGGATATCGATCAAATTCTAAATTTAATAAGTGAAATATCTACCTTAACTAATCTTCTATCATTAAATGCAACGATTGAAGCGGCACGTGCAGGTGAACATGGAAAGGGATTCGCTGTTGTTGCACAAGAGGTCAGAAAACTATCAGATCAGTCAGAGCAAGCAGTCATGCAAATAAAAGAAATAACCGATAAGATAAGAAAAGAAACAGATGAAGTTGCTCTATCGATGAATCAAGGATTAGAGGTATTAAAAGAAGGAATTATTATGGTAAATCAAACAGAAGAGTCATTCAAAGATATTGTAAATGCTGTTAGGAATTCCACGCATGAAACAAATGATGTTTCTTCTATTGTAGCTGACGTTAGTATAAAAACTAAAAATATGGTTAATCGTATGGAGGAAATATCCTCAATTTCAGGACAATTTGCCGGAACTATGCAACATATTTCAGCTGTTACAGAGGAGCAACAAGCATCTATGGATAATGTTTCAGATGAGGCTATTGCTTTAAATAATTTAGCGAAGGAATTGGAAAATATCCTAAGTAATTTTAAAGTATAATTTAATTGTGTCGACTAATCGTTCACGTAGTGGTAAAAACTCTTGATGATGTAAGATAATGATATAATGATGCCCAGTCTAAGGACTGGGTTATTTATATTTTGGCGTGATGAAAGAGGAAGAGAAAAATCCCCGTGCAGTAATGATAAATGCACGGGGATTTTCTATAGAAATGTATTTATCGAGTAGATGATTCAATAGAATTTTTATAAAACAACTTCTTTTTTTTCATTTACTACTTGCAATACTTCTTGTAATTCATTTATTTCTTTATCGTTTAAAGGAATAATCGGTAAGCGAACACCACCGACAGGAATACCTTTTAGATTTAATGCTGCTTTGACAGGTGATGGGTTTGGTGCAGCGAATAGTCCATTGAAAATTGGAAGTAATCGGCGATGATCTTGAGCAGCTTCTTGCGTGTTGCCATTTTTAAATTTCGCAATCATTGCTTGCATTTCGTTCCCAATAATGTGGGATGCAACGGAGATTACTCCAGTAGCACCAATTGATAATGCAGGTAATGTTAAATTATCTTCACCAGTGTATACTGAAAAATTCTCAGGTGTTTGGCTAATCGTTTTAGCCATAGCATCTAAATTACCGCTTGCGTCTTTAATAGCAGTGATGTTCGGAATTTGTGCAAGACGAACGATGGTTTCTACAGACATGTTGATTACGCTTCGACCTGGTATATTGTAAAGTACAATTGGAAGTGTTGTTGCTTCAGCAATTGTTTTGAAGTGTTGGTATAGTCCTTCTTGAGATGGTTTGTTATAGTAAGGAACGACAAGCATAATTGCATCTACTCCAGCGTTTTCTGCTAGTTTTGTCAATTCGATTGAAGCTTTTGTATTATTAGATCCAGTACCTGCAACAACAGGAACTCTTCCATCCACAACTTCTACTACAAATTTAAATAATTCTACTTTTTCTTCTGTTGCTAACGTAGGGGATTCCCCAGTTGTTCCAGCAACTACGATACCGTCTGTTCCGTTAGCGATTAAATAATTTATTAAGTTTTTTGTAGCTGGAAAATCAATTTCTCCATTCTGATCAAATGGTGTCACCATAGCAGTCAAAATTTGTCCAAGATTCATTACTTCTCCACATCCTTAATTATTTTATATAAATAAAATAGAGGGAGAAGGGCAATTAGTAAGATAACGCAAAAAAGCAACAACGAGGCTACGTTGTTGCAGTAGAAACAGTATCATTTCTGTGCGTATGATAGCCCTCCATATAGTTTCCTACATGACAGTTCTGTATTTATTCAACAACAGAACCAGCTTCGAGAAAATGAGATTCTCTCCACTTCGGCAAATCCCCCTTTTCACAATTATCAACGGACCTCATTATCCTCTAATTGTGTACTGATGGTTTTTGCTCCTCTATCCTTACTTCAAATAAAAATTGAAATAAGTGAATATTTAATTAATTTAATAATACCATTTTTTTTAGAGAATTGCAATGATTTAAGTGAAAGTTTCAGGGATATTGAATTATCTATTAAATGGATGATTATGGAGTGTAATAGAGTTAAATACAAGAAGGCGAGATTAATCGATGATTTAGCTGGAGCAATGGTTGAATCCAAGATGGAATTTTAATAAAAACGAAACAAACTGGTAGTAAAAGCCTTAAGTTTTTGCAACTGTTTTCTATATTATATATATTTATCGACAAAGCCTCAGGTATAAATTCTAATGTTTTATAAAAAGGTTCTTTGTGTTATGTATCACAAAACCATGTGACCTTGCGATTTATTTTTAGATTATGGTATTATTAATTGGTTCAACTATTTTTAGGAGTCGTTTCTACATATACTGTTCATTTTTATTAAATACAACTAGAAATCAGTTACAATTTCAAAATTGAACGTTTTAAGATTGCTATATTGATATTTTTTTAGAAGAAATATAATATGATGATTGTTGGGAATAGAAATGAAAATAAAAGAATAGAAATGAGTTAAAAGGGAGGTTTATGAATTTTGGAGAATAAAAATAATTATGTTCCATCAAAGTTTAACGCCTTATCTAAAACGGATGATGGCGGCGTCATTTTATACAATAGTTATACAGGTGCCATTGTTGATTTTTCAGAAGAAGAAAAAGCAGAAGTCATGGGTTCTTTAAAAAGAACGGGGGCAGCTGCTTTAGATAGTGATGTAAAAAAAGCTTTATTTGATAATGGGTTTATTGTTCCTGGAAATGTAGATGAGATGAAAAGAGCAGAATATCTGCACCAATCTATGCACCGTACAGATATGTTGCACCTTATTCTTATGACAACAGAGCAATGTAATTTCCGTTGTACGTATTGTTATGAAACATTTGCACGTGGCAAAATGACAGACGATACAAAAAGCGGTGTAAAAGCATTAGTAAAAGAACAAGCTAACACTCTAAATAATTTACATATTAGCTGGTTCGGCGGTGAGCCACTACTTGAATTAGGAATTATCGAAGAATTGTCTAATTCATTTATGGCAGAAGCAAAAGAAAATAAAATCGATTATTCAGCTGACATCGTAACAAATGGATTCTTCTTAACAAGAGAAGTTTTAGAAAAATTATTATCTTGGGAAGTACGTCAATATATGGTGACAATTGACGGTGTGCAAGCAGTACATGACAGTCGTAGACATATGGCAGGCGGTCAAGGAACATTTGAACGAATTATCGAAAATCTAAAAGCTGTGAAAGAAAGTACTGGTCAGTTCGATATGACCATTCGTGTCAACTTCGATGAAGACAATTTAGAAGAAACTGGCGAATTGATTGAGTTCTTAAAAGAACACTTTGCTGATGATAAACGCTTTGGTGTATTCTTCCGTCCTGTTGGTAGATGGGGTGGGGAACATAATGATGAAATCCCTACATGTACCCACATTACAGCCAATAAAAAGATCTGGGAATTTACAGAGACAGCTATGGATAAAGGAATTAGCATGAGTAATATGGTCACTGGTTCTATGATGCCAACTGCATCAGTTTGCTATGCGGCTAAGCCTAATGCTATGGTAATTGGCTCAGATGGTCAGTTATACAAATGTACAACTGTTTTAGATGAAGAAGTAAATAAAGTTGGCCATATCAATGCTGATGGTACAATGGATCTCGATTATGATAAAATCGCCTCTTGGGTAATGTCTGGAGAAGAAACAGACTCTGTTTGCCAATCATGCTTCTACCGTCCTGCATGTCAAGGGAATCATTGCCCATGGTATCGCGTGGTATCTGGAGAAAGACCTTGTCCATCTGAAAAGAAAAATATTAAAAAAGTTTTAAATCTTGTTTGGAGAAATAGCTTACAAAAAGAAGAAGTATAATAAGACTCTATGAAGTAGTAGAGAGCTTCTCTAAATAATAGTATTAGTGCTAGTATTATATATAGCTGTTGTTTATTTCAGCTTTAAATTAGTAAATTGGAAAGAAAGGGGGTGAGATGAATGCGCGTTCTTAGTCCTGCAGCATCTCCAGTTCAAAAAGTAAAATCTGGACGAATCATGAAATCTGTACCTGGTAACTTAAAATAGTTAATGGTGACAGCACGATAAAGTCCCTAGTCTTCATTTCTGAAGATTAGGGACTTTGTGTTTTTTATCCCGCATTAACGGGCAGTAATCTCCCCACCTCAAGATTGAGAGAGAAGCAAAGAAGATAGGTGGGGGGATAACAGCCCATAACAGCCCGATTGGTTCGGTCCAACAGGATGTTGGACACTCAGTTGTTGCCACAGGACGTGGCGAAATTAAACTGAGTTCTTTTTTCAGTAGGATGAAGAACCCCCACTGATGGAAGTTTCACTTTATAATGGAATTAATTTTCTTCATAAACAACAAGCTCTCGATTAGCTAATGCTGTTCCACCATGAAAACGGGAATGAAGGGATAATAAGTTTTCTAATATAGCTATTTTTTCTGCAGTAATCTTCTCCCCAGACATGATTAGAGGAATTCCTGGGGGATAGGGTATAACCATTTCACCAGAAATCTTACCAATTGCTTCGTTAAATGTAACTTGCATTATCTTTGTTTGTTTCATCTTGGAGTAAGACAAGGATAAGGCTGTAATTTTATCTGTTTCTAACCAATAATAATTAGATTCTTTATCTTGCTTTCCCTTTTGATTCTTTACAGCAGACTTAATCAGAGTAATTGTCTTATCAAATGGATAGAATTCTCCTTTTTTTAATAAAGGTAATACGAATAAAACATTTTGAGGATCTGCTAATTCGGAATAGATGCCTTTCTCCTCAAGCAGTGCCTGTAGCTCATAGCCGCTTAAACCACATTTAGAACGGATACTAATCTTTAAAGGATCTATCCATATATCTTCAGAGGGCTCCAATACTTCAATTTCTGAAATTGAGGATAACCCAACTTTAAATTGAGAAATTTCCTTTATAAGTGAATCTTTGTCGGCTTGTGAGTATGAAGATAAATAAGCTCGGGCCAAATCAAGTGAGCCCATTATTGGATAGGAAGGGCTGCTTGATTGAAGCATTTGTAAGTAAAATTCAACCCGATTCACATCAACTAATGAACTGTTTATATGCAGATAAGAGCCCATCGTCATTGCAGGCAACGTTTTATGAGCGGAATGAATGACTACATCTGCTCCCATATCAAGTGAACTCTTAGGAAAGGGTGAACTTAACTTAAAATGTGCTCCATGTGCCTCATCTACAAGAACGGGTATGTTCTTTCTATGAGCGAATGTTATTATATCCGTTAAATCATGAGCAAGCCCATAATAATCGGGATATGTCAAAATGATTGCCTTAGAATCGGGATATAATTCTAATGCCTCTAACACAATCTTAGAATCAACGCCTCCAGCAACGCCCCACTCTTTATGAAAGCCAGGAGCTAAAAAAACTGGTTTTACGTTAGCTAACATAAGTCCATGAAGAACAGACTTGTGACAATTTCGTTGAACAAGAACCGTATCTCCTTCCCCACATGCTGCTAAAATCATTGCCAGATTGCCTACTGTCGATCCATTTACAAGGAAGTAGCTGTTCATTACTCCATATAACTCTGCTAGAAGTGACTCTGCATCCCGTATAGGACCTTCTGGAGCATGCAAGTCGTCTAGTCCAGACAACTCCGTAGCATCAATTGAAAGTAAAGGTTCATATAAAAATTTCGCTTTTTCTAAAAATATTTGTCCATTTTTATGACCTGGAACATGATAGGAAACTTTGTTTTGTTTATAGAAATTCTCTAATGCTTCAAATAATGGGGTATGTAATTGGCTCATTTTTCTCTTCCTTCAACTACTTATTTATAATCACATTTTATCAAATTAATCTTCAGTATTTCCTGTTTTCCTTTCACCCAAGCTTGTTTTAGAAGTTCTCACCTTCAATAGATTACTCGAGAAGAATCAATGGAAGCTAGTCAGTTGACTCGCTTTTAGTTATTATTTAGTTAAATTGCCTTTTCATACAAACGTGATAAGTCCGAATGAAGTTGGAAATAATAATAACTAACGAGGAAAATTAATATTTAAATCTAATTATTAATAAAGGTGTGACGTGAATGAAGAAAGCTGTATTTTTAGATCGTGACGGAGTAATAAATGAAGTATTAACGGATCGAGTTAAATTTGTGAATAGACCAAATGATCTGTACTTCTTATCAGGTGTTCCTGAAGCCATTAAAAAGTTGAACGCTTTCTTTGACTACATATTTGTAGTGACAAATCAAGGTGGTGTTGGATTGGGATTTATGAACGAATCGCAACTCAATAAAATACATGATCACATGATTGCTGAATTAAAGAAAGAAGGCGCCATTATCCATGATGTGGCTTATTGCCCGCATAAGCCAAAAGCAGGTTGTGCATGTCGTAAGCCAAAACCAAAATTAATATTAGAACTAAGTAAAAAATATGATATCGATTTATCTAAATCTTATATGGTTGGAGATACCGATACAGATATTATTGCAGGGAAGAAGGCAGGTACAAAGGGAGTTTTTTTAGGGAAGAGTGACCCGCTTGCAGATGCTGTTTTCCCGGACTTATTAAGCGCTGTTGATTGGATTATAGAAGATGCGAAGGCTTAGAGCATACAGAGAGATTAAAGGTTAGATAATTTGGTGAGTGGTGCTAATTGAGTTGAGTGGGCTAATGGCATCCCATTTGAGTAGCATCAATCACCATTTAAGATATTAACCAAACTATAGAAATTAATAAATAAGGCAGGTGCTTGAATGACAATCTATATCGCATTATTAAGAGGAATTAATGTAGGTGGACATAATATTGTAAAGATGCAAGATTTGAGAAGCACGTTAGAAAATTTAGGTTTAGATCAAGTAAAAACATACATTCAAAGTGGGAACATTATCTTTCAGTCTGATGAAAATATGGATCGATTACAAAATCAAATTGAACAAGAAATTAATAATAGATTTGGCTTTTTTGTACCTGTGATTCTACGAACAGAGCTAGAATGGGAAGCATTGATTAATAATTGTCCTTATCCACAAAATTCCTTAGTAGAAGGAGAGAGTGTACACGTAGCATTGTTGGAAAAAGAACCTACAAAGGAAAGTGTCAATTATTTACTTGAGTTTAAAAGCGAAAATGAAGAATGTTTCATACAGGGTAAGGAAGTCTATCTATTTCTACGACAAAGTTTTAGAAATGCTAAGATACCAATTCATATTCAAAAATTAGGGGTTCCAATAACAATAAGAAATTGGAAAACAATCATGAAGCTCAGCGAAATGGTGTCAGCATTAAGTAATTAATATAATTGGAAGGTATCTAATTAAAAGTGAACGATTAGTAATGTGAGAGGCTAATATGAAACTCGCTTTTTATTTTTGAACATCAGGATGATTCAATCCAATTCTTTGACACAAACTTTTCAGACGAATACGATATAAGTAAACAATTTCCAAGTAACAAACAGGGAGGCAGAAAAATGACAAATTTGTTTGAGAACTATACATTACCAAACGGATTATCACTACGAAATCGACTTGTTATGGCGCCGATGACAACTTATTCAGGTAATGAAGATGGTACGGTATCAGATGCAGAAGTAGAATATTATGCACACCGTTCGAAAGGTGTCGGTGTGGTTGTGACTGCTTGTACACATGTGACAGAGAATGGGAAAGGCTTTCCAGGTCAGTTTGCAGGATATGAAGATCAATTTATTCCGAGCTTAAAAAGAGTGGCAGATGCTATTCATGAGGGTGGAGCTAAAGCGGTGCTACAAATATATCATGGTGGTAGACGTTCAATTCCAGAAGAAGTACCTAACGGTGAAATTGTAAGTGCTAGTGATGTAGCTTTTCCAGGAAATGTGACACCACGTCCTTTAACAATAGAAGAAATAAAAGAAATTATTAAAGCGTACGGTGAAACAAGTCGTCGGGCGATTGAAGCGGGTTTCGATGGCGTTGAAATTCATGGTGCGAATACTTATTTACTACAACAATTTTTCTCAGGCTATACAAATCGACGTACAGATGAATATGGTGGTTCAATTGAAAATCGTATGCGCTTCCCATTGGAACTTGTAGATGAAGTGAAAAATGTAGTAGCAAAACATGCCATAAAACCATTTATCGTAGGCTATCGTTTTTCCCCTGAAGAGGAAGAAGAAACAGGGATTACAATGGATCAAACTGTGCAACTTATTGATGCACTTGCCGATAAGGGGTTAACCTATTTACACGTATCCCAAGGAGACTTCTATACAAAGCCTCATCGTTTCAGCGGGGACAAAAATAAGACACGTGTTGAAATTTTATTGGATACAATCCAAGGACGTACGCCATTAATCGGTGTTGGTTCCATTTATTCATTAGAAGATGCTGAAAAGGCTAGCCAATCAGGAGTCGATTTACTTGCATTAGGCCGCGAACTTTTAATTGAACCAAATTGGGTACAAAAAGCTGAAGCAGGAGATCATAATATCCCTACAAAGATCGATAAGTCAAAACAAAAAGAACTTGTAATTCCAGATCCAATGTGGAAGATGTTACATAGACCTGGTTGGATTCCAGGTATGTAAGATAGGTTCATTTCAGCCCAAAGCAGCATTTTGCAGGTCTATTTCAAGAAGACAAGATCTCATTTGATTTAAGCACAGTATCAACTTTATGATTCCTGTCAATACTAGTCATAAAGGAGGTGCTGTATGATGGCAAAGGATGTTCTTTGTGAGGTAAGTAACTGTACATTTTGGCAAAAAGGGAATCAATGTACTGCGCACGAAATTTATGTAGTCAGCAATAGGGGGACGCAAGCCTCTACTACTGAAGAAACAGATTGTAAAACATTTGAACCAAGAAAATAATGTTTCCATACATCAGGATAACCTATTTCAGGTTATCCTTTTGTTATGTATAGTATTGATAATAATTATCATTTTCATACGGTTTTTTTACTTTAAATATTATTGGCTAATTAAAAATGTTTGAGATTATATAATTTTATCCAATATAAGTTTATTTAGGATTAGTATCCTTATTTACTAAAAATAGTATATTTAATACATGAAAGTTTGAAACGAAAAATGGATTTCATTCATCTAACAAATGTAAAGAAAAGGGAGGGTAGGAATTGTTTAATCAAAGTCTATTGAAAAAAGCACAGAATGGTAGTCAAAAAGCATTTCTTCAGCTGGTTTCAGCAGAAAAAGAAAAGCTATATAAGATTGCCTTTGTGTATATGAAAAATGAGAGCGATGCATTAGATGTAGTACAAGAAACGATTACAAGAGCCTATATCAAACTTGAATCTGTCCGAGAAGAGAAATACTTTGGTACATGGCTTACTAAAATTCTTATTAATACAGCAATTGAACTACTACGTAAAAACTCTAAAGTAATTTTGTTAGAGGATGAATTTGTGGGAAAAGAAATTGAAAGATTACACTTAGAGGATAAATTAGATTTAATTCAGGCAATTGAGCAGCTTGAGGAAAAATACAAAACAGTCATTTTGCTTAGGTTTTATCAGGATTTAGCTGTAAAGGATATCGCCGAATTTTTAAATTGTCCAGAAGGTACTGTGAAAACAAATCTACACCGGGGGATTCAGAGATTAAAGAGAATTTATGAAGGGAGCGAAATACATGGACAAGGATATTAAGCGTTCGTTGGATTCTATTGAAGTACCTATGGGAAAATTAGATGCAGCAATAGAAAGTGGTATAAAAGAGGGGAAATTATTCCGTGAATCTAAAAAACGTGTATGGCCTGTAATTTTATCTTGCGTTGCCATGATTGTATTAATCATTGGATCTGGTTTCATATCACCAACGATGGCCAATGTATTAGCAAAAGTACCTTTACTTGATTCAATTTTTAACTCTTCAGGTGAACCAGGATTACGAGTTGCTTTGGAAGATGATAATAGAGTTAATTTAAACAAAACAATCACAAGTAATGGGGTATCTATAACTATTAAAGATATAATATACGATGGTTCCCGAATTGCTTTTAGCTTTACTCAAGACCAAGAATCCGAAATTGCCCCGTTACAAATTGAAATAGATAATAAAGTGATTAATTTCTCAGAGAGCTACAAAGGGAAGGCAATAGATAATGGAGAATTTGAAGGGCTGATTCAGGCATTTCCAGAGGAGAAACTTCCAAATAAGTTTCATATGGTAGTAAAGATTCATCAAATAGGGAAGACAAAAGGTGACTGGCAGTTTGAAACAGACATGAAAAAATCGAATAATCATAATATGGAATTAGCCAATGGACAAAAGGCTACAATAGATGGAATCAAATATAAAGTGAAAAAGTTTGAAGTTGCAGATACAGGAGTACATTTACAGTTAGAATTCGATGCTGAAATGGAAGAATTACTAAATGAAAAAAGGTCGCTTATGCTACATGTTTTAGATCAGAATGGGCAACCGTTATCAATCAATCATATGAGTGGAACAGGTACTGAATCAGGAACGATGATGGAATATTATTTGGACCCATTAGGAGATAATATAAAAAATGTAACAATTAGCCCATATTCTATTCCTACAACAATTCAGATAAAAGGAGTTAAGGCAACTCTTCATAAAGAGCATCTACCACTTGTACTTTCCCAAGGTGAAATGGGCGAAATTGTGGTTACTAAACTTGAAAAGAAAAAAGAAAAGAATGTACTATATTTCCACTCTACAAGTTCTTTTCCTTTTAGTAATGATTTTACACCAAATCGTCTAGCTATAGAAGATGAATCCGGGAATAACTTAATAACTGAACAACCAAATGCTTTATCAAAAAATCATTATAAGCTTTCCTATATACCTCCTAGAAAAGGTAAAGTCATTATTAAATCAGGGAAGCTTCCTAAATTACAATTAAAGCAAAATGCCCAGGTTAAGATTAATGTAAGATAAATAGTTACTTCAGTACGGTTCAACACCAAAACGTGTTCTGGACTTAATCCATTAGTCTACAATTGAGTATACAAGTGTCTCTAACCTACTTGTGGGAAGAAAAAATGAAGGTGAACGCCCGAGACTACTGCCGAAAAACCGATTACCAAGACATTGGAAGTAGCGTAAGAGAAGGTACTAAAAGTAAAAAAAGATGAAAATTCATAATAATAATCTTGTATGGCTATCTTTGTTGATGTGGAATTAGAGAAGACTCCTGCGGGAAAGCGAGACAGGTGAGACCCCGCAGTGAAGCACGGTACGGGCTTCCGAGGAGGCTCAACGCTCGCCCGCGGAAAGCGAAGCTAATTCCACATCATGCAGAAAACAGATTAATACTATAAACATTTGTATTAAGACACTTTTACAGTATCCTCGGTCGGTGGAAGTCAGGGATTCATCGGAACTGATGAAAGTGGTATTCAAGAATATTAACAGAATTTGAAGTTGAATATCTGTATTATAACAAATCGTATTTTGATCAACTGTTTCTTTAACAACTTGACAGTATCTTTCATAAACAGTAAAATAATTATCAAGAAATATTTTACTAGAGAATATTTATCAAATATAGTGTGCTTTAGCAAAGAGTTATATGTAATATGGCTATTTGAAAAAGTATATCTATATACTAACATTACAGTAAATTTAAAATGCTTCCATGTTATTAGGAAGCCTGTTATATAATGAGGTAGGCTATTTAAAACCCGAATGGGCTAGTTAAAAGTAAACCGATAATTTCCGGATTTTAATGGTAAAAGACCATTGAATTTAGAGATTATCGGTTTTTTGTTTTAATAATTAATTTTGATTTTAATAGAAAACTATTTTAAAGCTAATTATGTAGAATTAAATGATAAAAATTTGATTTTACCTTTCATTCATTTCATTGAGAGGATGTTGAATATTGAATTTCTTAGATTATTTTTCATGGTCGACAGTTTTTTTTATAGTATTAGGGATTTCTGTATGTAGTGCTTTTTTGATGCTAATACCAAGAATTCCTGTAAATTATATCCGTGTTCATATAGGAATCATTGCGTTACCACCGATTGTTGCTTTATTAGCATTAGTTTCTAACAATGGGAGCGTGATTATAGGTCCTTGGCATTTTGATTCTTTATCATGGCTCTGGTCAACATTTGTTTTAACAATAGGTTTAATTGTACAACGTTATTCAGTTCATTATTTACTTGGTGATCGTTCCTATCGAAAATATTTTCCACTTTTAACAGTTACTACGGTTGCTGATTCACTTGCTTGGATTAGTGATGATTTACGCCTGCTTTTAATCGGTTGGGGATTTACACTTCTAGGATTAACACTGCTTATAGGTTTGAGAAAAGAATGGAAAGTGGCTCGCCGTGCTTCTAAGATTTCCGGTCGTTATTTTACAATCAGTTGGCTCATATTATTAATCGCAGTTGTATGGATTTTTCAAATTACAGGACAGTGGCAACTATCTCAAGTTATTAGCGTGGACAACCTTGCACAATTAAATGCATGGGAGAAAACGTGTATTAATCTATTGCTGCTTTTATCAGTTATTATTCCAGCTGCACAATGGCCATTCCAACGTTGGTTGTTAGACTCAGTAGTTGCACCTACGCCTATATCAGCAGTCATGCATGCAGGTATTGTGAATGCTGGTAGTATTATGCTGACGCGATTTGCTCCTTTTTATAATGGTGATGCAGTACAAGTTGTTCTACTTGTTTTATCTAGTGTATCAGTATTAGTTGGAACAGGAATAATGCTTGTACAAGTTGACTATAAGCGTCAACTTGTAGGCTCTACAATTGCACAAATGGGTTTCATGTTAATCGAATGTGCGTTAGGAGCATATTTAGCAGCTATTACACACGCAGTGTTACATGGTCTGTTTAAATCTACATTATTCTTACAAGCAGGCTCTGCTGCTCAGCAACATGAACCAGTTTCTCATAAATCTCAACGCTCCTCATTCGTATGGATGGTTATTGGTGGAGGTTTAGGATTACTGTTAGGAATTGCCTTTTGGCTGACTTCTCCGGATGAAGGGTACCAACTGGTAAGTGCTTTAATCTTGGGATGGTCTGTTGCACTTGCTTGGACACAGCTCGTTGCTTTCGGAGTGGGCCATATTGGACGCATTGCTGGAATTATATTTTTCGTAGGAGCAGCTATTGTGTTCCAAGTAGTGCACACTGTATTTCATAAGCTATTGAATGATGCAATGCCAAGTGGAATTCAACAATCTATTTCAATGGGCATTTTACTGTTAGTGATATTATTGGTTGCTAGTGTAATTGGAACATGGTTAATTCGTAAAAATTCACAAGCTTCATTGGCTATCTATCTATGGTTTATTCAATTAGGTGAGCCAAAAAGAAGTTTAGTAGAAAGCCATCCAAAGTATCTGACACAATTGTTATCTCGAGGGGGCAATGTACATTGAGTACAGCATTCACATTAAACTTTGAAAAAGAATCTGATAACCTTAGTTTTAATATTAATGATTTGGTGAAATCAGCAAGTGAGGTCATAGTACCTCTTGGACACATCAACTCATTTGCAGCTCGTAGTCCTTGGGCGGGATTGGAACATCAAACATTTGAACAAGTAGCACGTCGATTAAAAGATACTTGTGATGTAGATATATATCCGAATAATACAATATTAAAATCTGCAAATAAAAAAGGTGAGGTTAATAAAAAATTTTTAGAAGAAGGAATGACCAAATGGCTTGATATACAAGGTCTGGTTATACCAAGAAATATAGCTGAGCAGTTTTGTCGTAATGCACTTGAGCTAGATAAACAATCTTTTGATACTTCAGAAGGACTTGGATTAAAACAACTAGCTAAAAAACTAAGTCATTATATGCTAGAAATCCCTAAGAATTATACAGTTCTCACATACAGTCAACGTATTGAACAAATGGGAAAAGAGAATATTTCCGAGGAGTTAAATCTTCATATCATTAAATGGTGTAAATTGTACTTAGATGAGTCACAAGCAGTTTGGTCAATGCCTAATCGTGAAGAAGGACTCTATCTGGCATGGAAGGCAATGATTCAATATGATCCAGCACTGAACCATAACATACGTAAACAACTAAAATTATTACCAGAAGATGCGGAACATGCTTTATCAGAGGCATTGATAGAATTAGAAATACCTAAATCTAAATTACAAGATTATCTTGAAGCACATTTACTCGCATTACCAGGTTGGGCGGGAATGATACTTTGGCGCTCACAACAAGCAACACAAGAAGAAAAACTACTTTTAGAATATCTAGCAGTTCGAATTTCTTTGGAGTGTGCTCTAGTCAAATCATATCTTCCATTACCTGACCCAAAAGTAGAGGAGCAGGTGCTAATTGAACCGCTATTATTATGTTGGACTCAATGGGGGAATATGTTGCTTAGTGATTGGGCAAAGCTCTCTTCAACAGAAGCAAAAGCACGCTTGTTACTGGCTGATCGTTTTGATCAATTTGTTCGTAATCGTCTTTGGTTAGAAGCATGGGAAAAAACATATGAAGTTCAGTTACGAGAGATGATTACATCAAAACAGCTCATATCAGTTCAACAAACAAAGTCTGTAATGGCGCAATTTGCCTTTTGTATTGATGTACGTTCAGAACCTTTTCGTCGCCAATTAGAAAAAGTGGGTCCTTTCGAAACATTTGGAACGGCTGGCTTTTTTGGATTGCCGATAGAAACAACGGAGCTTGGAAGTGCGCACTGCCATGAATCCTTGCCTGTAATGTTCAAGCCTGAATACAAAGTAATTGAGGCAACATCTGATGCGGACTTGAAACTATATAAGCAACGTGAAAACACCGCTAATTCATTAAGTCACACATTTAAGACGATGAAACATAACATGCTTTCAAACCTGTTACTGCCGGAGATTAGCGGTCCTTGGCTTAGTTTGCAAACTTTAGCTCGTAGCTTTGTGCCACAAAAAGCAGGTTATACTATGCGCAAAATGCGAAAAAAATGGCTGCACAAACCGTCTACCAAACTTTCACTTGATCATTTACACACACTAGATTCAGAGTTACCAGTAGGTTTTTCTGAAAAAGAGCAAGTGTTTTATGCTCGACAAGCGTTGAAAATGATGGGGCTGACAGATCATTTTGCTCCATTGGTTGTTATTTGTGGTCACGGCAGTCACAGTACGAACAACCCGTATTCCTCAGCGCTAGATTGTGGTGCATGCGGAGGGGCCTCTAGTGGATTTAATGCACGAGTATTGGCAACTTTGTGCAACTTTCCAAAAGTAAGAGAAGAGTTAGAAAAAGAAGGAATTCTCATACCGAAAGAAACAATATTTGTGGCTGCTGAGCATATCACAACATTGGATGAGCTTCGGTTCCTATATGTTCCTGAACTTTCGGAAGAAGCACAGGAGTCATTTGATTGTATACAAACAAAATTGTCAAAAGTTCGTGATGAAGCAAATGCAGAACGAATTGTACAGTTACCAACTTTAGACTGCCATTATAAAAATCCAAAAGCGGAAGTTCAACGTTTTGCAGAGGATTGGAGTGAAGTACGTCCAGAATGGGGGTTGGCTCGTAATGCGACATTTATCATTGGTGAACGTAAGCTTACTAAAGAGTGTAATTTAGAAGGTCGAGCATTTCTCCATAACTACCAGTGGAAGAATGATGTTAATGGTGATATACTTGCCAAAATTATCGCTGGACCAGCTAAGGTTGCCCAATGGATTAACCTCCAATATTATGCATCTACCGTAGCACCACATTATTATGGTAGTGGAAATAAGACTACTCAAACAATAACAGCTGGGATTGGTGTCATGCAGGGAAACGCTAGTGATTTATTGTCCGGACTTCCGTGGCAGTCTGTTATGCAATCGGATCAAGAGGCTTACCATGAACCATTGCGCTTATTAGTAGTGATTCAAGCTCCAATAAAGCATATTGAACGGCTATTGGACCTTGATCCAGTATTTCTTCAAAAAGTACAACATGGTTGGATTCGATTAGCATCGATTGATCCTGAGGGACAGTGGAAAAGCTGGTCTTAACCATTCTAGTTTGGTGATAACATATTATTTAATAAGGAAAAAAGGAATTAATATTTGTTCACATAAGAAACAATTAATAGGGGATAGGAATTATGGATAAAACAAAAGGCAATATTGAATCAGAAATAAGTAAAGCTTTAACTCATTGGGAGAAGAGCTATCTTGGTCGCGGCTCGGTTTCAGTAAAATCTGACATCTTACGCGATATGATTATCGTAGTATTGCGCGGGATATTGACACCAGCTGAATATTCAGTCTGTAAAAATAAAGAGGGACTGTTGTCAGTAAAAGAGCATCGGAATAGTTTGGTGGAATCGGGTTTAGATGAACTAAAGAAAATTATTCTAGAATTAACAGGTGAAGAAGTAGTAAGTTTTCATACGGATCTAAGTACACAAACAGGAGAACGAGTTATACTTTTTAAACTTTCAAGTGATTTACAAAGCAAATTATGATAAAAAAACTGGATATACCCAAAACATTATTATTTCACTGTATGAATCAATTTCATAATGCAAAATTCATACAAAATATACGAACATTTAAGGATATGATATCCAATTTTGTTCACTGTGGAGCGAAAGACGGCGAGTCCTCGAAAATGCTTCGCATTTCCTTCGTGCGAAGCTAATTCAGTGAGGCTCATTCAAAGTCCTACGGGAAAAGCTTGAGCTGAAAGCCCCGCAGGAAGAAATTCTTTTGTTAAAAAGAATTTCTTGCGACGAAGCTAGCGAAGCGATGCAGGAGCACATCTTTTAAGGAACAAAACCTAAGAACGCCACGTCCTGTGGCAACGACTTCGTGACCAACATCGTGTTGGCCCGATGAGATTGAAGCCAAGCCCGTGGAAAGCGCCGTCTGTAGCGGAACATCCAAATTTGAATAGTGAAAAGTTAATATGTTGAAATGTTCGTATTTATAAACCGAAAACGGATTTATGAAATTGATTGTAAATTAAAGAAATTAATGGGGTAGATTTGATGCATATAGATGGAAAGAAAAAGATACTATTCGTGACGGGGAGAGGGCACGAACTAGAAAAAATACTAAGTCAGATGAATCGTATTAATCGGGAGAATATCGTAATTCTACAAAGTCATGGACAAGGAATTTTGCAACCCTTCGACGATTTTATGAGAGAAATTATTCTTGCCGTTTATCAGGAAAATATTGAGGAAATATTTGTGATTGATACAAAGATAGATAAAAAAAATTCAAGGGATCTATTTTGCAAAATATATGAAAATAAAGAATTACAAGAGAAAATACAAATAGTAGATTATCTATTGAAAAATTGCGCACCAGAATTTCCCGAGAGTACTATCAGTGAATGGTTAGAAGGTGGCAAGACTGTAACTACTAGTGTACAGAAGAATACTGAAATTATCCGAAACCATCCATTGATGCCTCCAGATGTAAAGATAACAAATTTATTTATTGATAAGGAGAATGGAAGACTAACAGATGTTGAAGTTCCTGAGAAGACATTACTTTAAATAAAAATCATTTAATATGCAAACATGCAAACTTTCTTTTATAAAAAATAGACAAACCCATTAAAGAGCTTGTCTAAAAAATAGTTATATTTTTAACTTCTGTTGGAAGCTGATAGTTTGGGTTCGATTGGGTCAAACCCCTGCCTTCTTCTACGTTTATATTTATAACTGTATTCAATTCCCATTTCCTCAACTACTAAGATATTTCCAAGTCGTCTAAAGTTAAAAGTAATTTGTGTAAATCGATAATACAATCTTCAACATGATAGCAGCAGTCAAAGTGGAGACTGTAAATAATAGAAGTGATCTTATTTCTGAAGTCTACTATTTCTAGGTTACTTGTAAGATTTTGCTCTAAATGATTCATTATTTATCTTCCTTTCATATTATCTTTTTACTAGTATGTCTAAAAAATCTAAGATTTATTCTAGTTAATTGAAATATGTAATGAACAAATTATTAGAATACGAAAAATACTAGACAAATAAAAAGCAGATGATAAAACAAAAAGAAAAAATAAATAACAAGCAATCATTAATTTCTTTAAAATCACAAGAACCAGTCCCTTCAAAAAGGTACTGGTTCATTTGAATTAATCCACATTATTTTTTGCATTTTTTGTTTGTCGTTCCCAAAGTAGGAGTGATGGGTAAGGGTCAAATGCCCATTCTGTTCGTCCATTGAATTTATAAATACCATAATGGAGGTGGGGTGGGAATTTGCCGGATGTTCCTTCTTTCCCATATCCAGAACTACCAACAAACCCAAGTACTTTACCAGGTTCCACAACGTCACCAACATTAATGTCCTTACTAAAAGAAGAAAGATGGGCGTAATAATGGTATGAATTATTCTGATCTCTTATGCCTATGCGCCAGCCACCGAACCGATTCCAACCTTTTATCTCGACTACCCCATAGGATGCTGAAAGGACAGGTGTACCGTAGCTAGCAAAAAGGTCTGTTCCTTCATGAATTCTTCTACCGCCCCAGCCTCTATTGTCCCCCCAAGTACTTCTATAGCTGTAATCGTAGCGTAAAGGTAATGGAAACACATGTGTATTAAGATCTGTTGTGTTGAAATGTTTATAAAGAGTAGAAATAGTCATGATTTGATTGACCACGGGCTCGCTATTGTAATACTCCCATAAGGCTAACTTAAAATCATTTTCAGTTGGACCAAATCGGCTAAGATACCTTGCCATTGTATACATTATATCCTCGTCATCCTCTGAATTGGCAATCCCATCTTTGTCTCCATCAAGACCCATACCGCCAAAATAGTCTATTGTTGAAGGTGTTGTATCCTGACTGTAAGGATTTAATGCCCCTGCCCAAAATTCATCAGAGAACTTGATGGCAATAACGCTATCACGCTTCGGGATGTCTTTACGAACTGATTGTATATTGCGTTCATATTGATCAATAGCTGCTAAAAAATACCAAGGAACAAGTAACTTTTCATACTGTACATAATAGGACATACGCTGCTTCAGAATCTCTTCTCTTGAGGGAGTTTCCTCCTTTGCAGATGCAGCGGCAGAAAATATCGTACTACAGAATAGGGTAATTGCAAATAAGGAAATAAAATAACGAACCAATAAAAAAATCCTCCTTTCCATCCTACATAGAATAACCGAATTTTAATATTCCATAAGTGCAGCTTACATAAAGTAAATTTATTTGTTAAAGCTAACGAAACAATGTCATAAATATTAATTGAAAAAACATATATCTAAAACATTTCAACTTAGATTGCACAGCAAAAAATAATTTTATGCACTTGAATAATTTGAAGGTCTTTTAATAAAAAGTTTTTTCCGCTTCAATAAGATGTCTAAATTGTAGCTATTGCATGATTTTATGTAAGAAGAATATTCGACAATGTAATTGTAGTGGTTATCAATAATTCTCTAACTTCATACTATGTTATAAAACAGGCCTGAATGGAGGGAAAACTATAGACATTTTAAATAAGTTTAAGAGTTACCGTGAAGAAGAAAACAGGCTAAAATGGGAAGGAACTTTTGCAGATTACTTAAGTATTGTGAAGGAAAGACCAGAAGTTGCTCAAACAGCCCATTCTCGGGTGTACAATATGATAAAAAGTTCTGGATTAGAAGAACGAGACAATAAAAATTTGTACCACTTTTTTGGGAGAGAAATTTTTGGCCTTGAAACAGCCATTGAAAGACTGGTGGAAGAATATTTCCACCCTGCAGCAAGAAGACTAGATGTTCGTAAGCGAATCTTATTATTGATGGGACCGGTGAGTGGTGGTAAATCGACCATTGTAACATTACTGAAGCGAGGGCTTGAGCAATATTCGAGAACCGAAGAAGGTGCAGTGTATGCCATAAAAGGTTGCCCAATGCATGAGGATCCACTCCATCTAATTCCACATCATCTCCGAAACGATTTCTTTGAAGAATATGGTATACGAGTAGAGGGGAATTTATCTCCTTTAAACACGATGCGACTTGAACAAGAATATGATGGACACATTGAAAATGTAATGATTGAGCGTATTTTCTTCTCAGAAGATAAACGTGTTGGAATTGGTACATTTACTCCATCTGATCCGAAATCACAAGATATTGCAGATTTAACGGGTAGTATCGATTTTTCTACTATTGCAGAATTTGGTTCTGAATCAGACCCACGTGCTTACCGTTTTGATGGAGAGCTAAACAAAGCAAATAGAGGTATGATGGAATTTCAGGAAATGCTTAAACTAGATGAGAAATTTCTATGGAACCTCTTGTCATTAACGCAAGAAGGAAACTTTAAGGCAGGCAGATTTGCGTTAATTAGTGCAGATGAGCTAATTGTTGCTCATACGAACGAAACGGAATATCGATCCTTTATCTCAAATAAAAAGAATGAAGCACTTCACTCAAGAATTATCGTCATGCCAATTCCTTATAATTTAAAAGTAAGTCAGGAAGAACGCATTTACGAGAAAATGATAAATGAAAGTGACATGTCACATATTCATATTGCACCACATGCATTAAAAGCTGCTGCAATCTTCTCCGTTTTAACAAGGCTTGAAATACCGAAAAAACAAGGTATTGATTTAGTAAAGAAAATGCGTCTTTATGACGGAGAAAGTGTAGAAGGATTTAATTCAGTTGATGTGGAAGACTTGAAAAAAGAATATCCAAACGAAGGCATGAATGGTATCGATCCTCGTTATATTATTAACCGAATTTCTTCAGCTATTATACGCAAGAAAGTACCGTCTATTAATGCATTAGACGTGTTACTTGCTCTTAAAGACGGACTCGATCAACATGCTTCAATCAGTCAGGAAGATAAAGAAAAATATATGAACTATATCGCAGTGGCAAGAAGAGAATACGATGAAATTGCGAAAAACGAAGTGCAAAAAGCATTTGTGTATTCGTATGAAGAATCTGCGAAAACGCTAATGAATAATTATCTCGATAATGTAGAAGCCTTTTGTAATAAAAACAAACTTCGAGATCCTCTTACTGGTGAAGAAATGAATCCAGATGAAAAACTTATGCGATCTATAGAAGAACAAATTGGTATTTCTGAAAATGCGAAAAAAGCATTCCGTGAAGAAATTTTAATCCGCATATCTGCTTATGCAAGAAAAGGAAAGCGCTTTGAATATAATTCTCACGAAAGATTACGAGAAGCCATTCAAAAGAAATTGTTTGCTGATTTAAAAGATATCGTGAAAATAACAACGTCTTCTAAAACGCCAGATGAATCTCAACTTAAGAAGATTAACGAAGTTGTTGCAACATTGATAGACGAACATGGTTATAACTCAACTTCTGCAAATGAATTGTTACAATACGTAGGTAGCTTATTGAATCGTTAAGAATCAGAAATAGGAGTGTCCAAATATTTTTAAGGACACTCCATTTTTATATCTTAAAAAGTTAAATTATCGTAAAAGTTAGCATAGTATAAAGAAAGAGATTTTTTTCCACGACAAAGCTTTATATAATGTGGGCTCTTAAGGAATTGATACTCGTGTTAAAAACTTTTTAATAATAGATGGGTGAGGGTGAAAATGACTGAAAATTCGAATAAACATTTTGTCATCTCTCAGGAAAATTGGTCTCTCCATCGTAAAGGACACCAAGATCAACAACGTCATATGGAAAAAGTAAAAGAAGCTATCCAAAATAATTTACCAGATCTAGTAAGTGAAGAGAGCATCATAATGTCAAACGGTCGAGATGTTATTAAAATTCCTATTCGTTCTCTAGATGAGTATAAAATTCGATACAACTATGGAAAATCAAAGCATGTTGGTCAAGGAAAAGGTGACAGTAAGGTAGGAGATGTAGTAGCCCGCGATTCAAGTGGGGAAAGCAAAGGTCCTGGGAAAGGGAAAGAGGCAGGGGACACGGCTGGTGAAGATTACTATGAGGCAGAAATAAGTATTGAAGAAATCCAGAATGTTTTATTTAAAGAGTTAGAGCTACCTAATTTGCAAGAGAAAGACATGGCAGATATTACGACAGAAAAGATTGAATTTAACGATATCCGAAAAAAAGGGCTTATGGGCAATATCGATAAAAAACGAACAATTTTAAATGCTATTAAACGTAATGCTATGAAAGGAAAGGCAGAGATTTCCCCTATTCACAATGATGATTTACGATTTAAAACATGGGATGAAGTTGTAAAACCTGAATCGAAAGCAGTTGTCCTTGCAATGATGGATACAAGTGGTTCGATGGGGAGTTTTGAAAAATATTGTGCTCGAAGCTTTTTCTTCTGGATGACAAGGTTTTTACGTTCTAAGTATGAAACTGTGGAAATTGAATTTATCGCTCATCATACGATTGCAAAAGTTGTGACAGAGGAAGAATTTTTCACAAAGGGAGAAAGTGGCGGTACGATTTGTTCTTCCGCCTATTTAAAATCATTGGAACTTATTAATCAGAAATATAATCCAGCGCGATATAATATCTATCCTGTTCATTTTTCTGATGGAGAAAATATGTCAACAGATAATGAATCTTGCGTTAGATTAATTCAGGAATTAATGAAAGTTTCAAGCATGTTCGGTTACGGTGAAGTTAATCAACATAATCGCTTTTCAACCTTAATGTATAACTATAAAAAAATAGAGAATCCAAAGTTTCGGCAATATGTATTAAAAACAAAAAATGATGTTTATGAAGCATTAAAATGCTTTTTCCAAAAAGAGCAGCCTGAAGATTGAACTAGATGGTAAAAGTTTCATTTCCTAATAATATGCGCGGAGGGATTCAATAGATGGAAAAGGAGCTTCATCAGGCTATTGATGAAATTACGGAAATTGCGATAGGGTTTGGTTTGGATTTTTATCCAATGCGATATGAGATCTGTCCAGCAGATATAATATATACATTTGGAGCATATGGCATGCCAACTCGTTTTTCCCATTGGAGCTTCGGAAAACAGTTCCATAAAATGAAGCTGCAATACGATTTAGGTTTAAGTCAAATTTATGAACTTGTGATTAATTCTAATCCTTGTTATGCGTTTTTACTTGATACAAATTCATTAACTCAAAATAAGCTGATTATTGCTCATGTTTTAGCACACTGTGACTTTTTCAAAAACAATGTTCGCTTCACAAATACTAGAAGAGACATGGTAGAGAGCATGACAGCAACTGCTGAGCGTATTTCCCATTATGAAATGCTCTATGGAAAAGAAGAGGTAGAACAGTTTCTAGATGCAGTCTTAGCTATTCAAGAACATATTGATCCCTCTATCTTGCGTCCAAAGATATTAAAGAGCGATTGTGATGACGAAGAAGATGAAGAACTGATTGCATCAAAAACACCATACGATGATCTTTGGAGTTTAGATCGACCGGAAAAAGAACAAAATACAATACGTTATAAACGGAAAAAGTTTCCTTTAAAAGCGGAAAAGGATTTGTTACTATTCATTGAGATGTATAGTCGTGAGCTGGAAGAGTGGCAACGAGATGTATTGACAATGATGCGAGAAGAAATGCTTTATTTTTGGCCACAACTAGAAACCAAAATTATGAATGAGGGCTGGGCTTCGTACTGGCATCAACGTATTATGAGAGAACTAAATTTAACAACGACTGAAACGATTGATTATGCGAAGTTAAATGCGGGCGTTGTTCAGCCGTCTAAAACTTCGATTAATCCATATTACTTAGGCATAAAAATTTATGAAGATATTGAAAAGCGATATGACAATCCGACAGAAGAAATGAAGAGATTAGGTGTTAAACCGAATTCTGGTCGTGAGAAAATGTTTGAGGTACGAGAAGTAGAATCGGATATGTCCTTTATCCGAAACTATTTGACCAAAGACTTGGTAAAACAAGAAGACCTTTATTTATTTGAGAAAAAGGGATCAGACTATCGTATTACAGACAAAGATTATGAAGCGATACGTGATCAACTTGTATCGATGAGAGTAAATGGTGGATTCCCTTACATTGTTGTGGAAAACGGTGACTATTTACGAAACGGCGAATTGTATTTAGTACACGGCTATGAAGGAATGGAACTTGATCCTCGCTATTTAGAACAGGTTCTACCTTATATCTATCAATTGTGGGGACGGCCTGTTCATGTTAGAACAGTTGTGGAAGATAAATTTGTTCTCTATTCGTATGACGGTAAAAAGAATTCTAAGAAATTTTTATAAAGGTAAATATGAAAAAGTTAGCTCATGAATGGTTGAATTCATGGGCTTTGTTGTGGAATGAAATAAATTTAATGATATATTCTCGTTTCGTGGGATAGGAAATCCGTGAGTGGTGCCAATCCCTAGACGAGTAGTACTGAATGGGGCTATATCTGAGGGATTATTCGTATAGGTAATATATAATGGGTAATAAGTTTTATATATTAAGAAAATATGTAATATGTTTTAATTAGTACCTAAGAAAATAGTTTAATTTATAGAATAAAAAAAATATTGTTTTGAAGTATTCGATAATAATAGATATTATAAGAGAGGAAGTTTTTTCCTTAAAAACTATATAAGGGGGCAATTATGTGAATTTTAACAAATTAAGTAAATTAACAAGCTGGTTACTTATTTTTGCTTTGGTATTTGGATTCATAATTCCACAAACATCTCATGCAGAAACAATTCCGGCGACTGGGGTTGGTGAGGCAACTACTATTACGGATGGAAAAGTAATTGATGGTGCTTTTGAACAGCCTGGTGTTAAATGGTATAAAATCACGCCAACTAAAGATGAAATCACTAAATATTCTCATCTAAAAATAGAAGTAAATAGTGATCAAGTAGTGAATGTATCTGTCTACTCTAGTAAAGAAAATGCTGAGAAAGATCAAACTTTTGAACAATATTCTGCAGGAACAATTCCTGGTACACCTGCAATCATTCAATTTCCATATGCTTGGGACAATACTTACTATATAAAGGTTGAGTATTATGGCCTAACAGAAAATATGGATGCAACAGGATTTCAAGATGGAAAAGGAAGCCAAACAGTAACTTCAGTTGCACCACCACTTGATAGTGCTGATTTTGGAAATGCTAGTTATACTTTAAAAACAAGTTCTGTAAAATTACCACCGAGTACAGAGGACTCAGCAGGAGCATCATGTCCAGTTGAATCTAGTGTAAACGGTAAGAGTAGTGCAAAGGAAATGTTAAAGGATATTCGTTTATTCCGTGATGGAATTCTTTCAAAAACGGAACAAGGTCGTCAATTATCATCCTTGTACTATAAAGCGGCACCATTCGTGCTTGTGAAGTTAGCATTCAACAAAAATATTAAAGAAGATCTTTATGATAATTTAGTTGTTCTTCAACCGATGATTAATGATCTAAACACAAATGGTGTCAGTAGCTCACATATAATTAGCAAAAGTGAAGCAAAAGCTATCAATGCATTATATAAAATTACGAACGAAGCAGTACCAACTAAATTAAAAACAGAAATGGAAAGTCTATCGAAAAAAGCAAATCTTACAAACCTTGCAGGTGAAAGTGTAGTAGACGTTGCTAATCGATTAGGCATTAAATTACCTCAAACTTCTAGTGGTAAATATATTGTGAAGTTAAAAGATGGTAAAACATTAAGTTCTGTTCAATCAAAAATCAAAGCAAGTAGCACGTTATCAACGTTATCAGCTGTAGATAAACAAGATGAACTTTTTGATAATATGTATGTTGTTAAGTTGAACAATCAAAACTCAGGAATGAGTGCTAAGGCACAAGCAGCTTCACTTCAAACTACTGTTTCACAAGTGAAGAAACTTCCAGAGGTTGAATTTGTTGAACCTGTTCAAACATATCACTCTCTTTCAAATGATATTCAATCATCCTATCAATGGTCTTTGAAAAACCCTGGTGAAGATGAAGGCTTAAAAGGTGCGGATATCCGTAACGATAAGCTACAAAGTCTAATAAGTAAACAAAATGTAAAAGACACATTGATCGCGGTTGTCGATACAGGTGTTGACTATACACTTGCTGATTTAAAAAATCGTGTACGTACTGATCTCGGTAAAAACTTTGTAGATAAAGATCAGCCACCATTAGATGATAATGGACATGGTACGCATGTTTCAGGAATTATTGCTGCACAATCTAACAATGGCTATTCCATGGAAGGAATTAACCAAAAGGCAAAGATTATGCCTGTTAAAGTTCTGAATGCAAGTGGTTCAGGTGATACAGAACAAATTGCTTATGGTATAAAATATGCTGTTGATCATGGAGCAAAAGTTATTAACTTAAGTCTAGGTGGAAAATATAGTCGAGTACTAGAATATGCGCTAAAATATGCTGCATCAAAAAATGTCGTTGTTGTAGCTGCTAGTGGAAATGATGGACAATATGGAATCTCTTATCCAGGATCTTCACAATATGCTATTTCTGTAGGCGCAACAAATACTTTAGATATTGTCTCCGATTATTCAAACTATGGAGAGAAATTAGATTTAGTTGCACCTGGAACTAAGATTCCTAGTATTGTACCTAACGGAAATGTAACTTATATGAGTGGAACATCAATGGCTACACCACATGTAGCTGCTGTAGCAGGGTTACTTTTATCAGAAAATCCAAAATTAAAAGTAGCAGATATTCGTAAAATTTTACACGAATCATCCGATAATGTTGCATTTGAAGAGAAGGATAATCAAGAAGAAAATAGTAGTATTATTGATATGATTGGCAGTGGAAGCAGTGGTATGGTTCCTGAAGATTTTGATCTTCCTATAGGTAGCGATCTTGTTTCAGGTTATGGAAGACTAAATGCATTTAGTGCTGTAAGTACTGCTGATTTAAAAGTGAAAGTAAATCCTATTATTGAGAAGAAAACTTCAGTAACAGGAAACGCTTTAAAAGGTGCTAAAGTTGAAGTTAAAAAGGGATCAAAAGTAATTGGAAAAGCAACAGCTTCTTCAAAAGGAACTTTCTCAGTGAAAATTCCAGCACAAAAAATAAATCAAAAACTTCGAGTTACTATTGCTGATTCTACTGGTCTTGCAAAATCAACACTTACTGTATACGTTGAAAAAGACAAGTCACCAGCAGCTCCTAAAGTAAATACAATTAGTAATAAAACGACTTATGTTACCGGAAAAGCAAAGGCAAAACAAAATGTAGTGATTAAGAACGCTTCTAAAAAAGTCATTGCTCAAGGAAAAGTGAATAGCAAAGGTCAATTCAAAATTAAAATCAAGAAACAAAAAGCTGGTACTAAGCTATATATTACAAGCGTAGATTCAGCAAAACGTTCAAGTAAAGCTGTTAAAGTTGTCGTGAAAGATAAAATTGCACCTGTAGCACCAGTAGTACATGCAGTGACAAGTAAAACAACAACTGTCAAAGGTAAAGCAGAAAAAGGTTCAACCGTGACAGTAAAAGTGAAAAGTAAAACACTTGGAAAAGCAAAAGTAGACAATAAAGGCAACTTCGCAGTCAAAATTAATAAACAAAAAGCAGGAACTTCATTGTATGTAACAGCTAAAGATAAAGCTGGAAATACAAGTAAAGCTAAGAAAGTAATTGTGAAGAGATAATATTGGTTCACAGTTACAGAAACAGTAATTAAAAACATCAGTTAAAAGTCTCTTATAATGTACATTTAATGATGTTAAAAATTAGATCCTCAAAAAAATGAAATGAGCCTCGAATAAGATCACTTTTTAAGTGACCGCTATTTCGAGGCTCATTTTTTTATGAAGTTTCATTTTATTCACTTAAAAAATTTTGATTTTTTAAGTAAACCATAGCTTCCATCAAAGCAATTAAGTTTTCTTCATTATGTACTTGGATGTTATACCAAGCAAGTTTTCTTGTTCGCTTGATTTCAGTTGCAGTAGCAACAAGTTTGGTATTTACATGTCCTGCAGCAAAATAATTAATGGAATTATTGACTCCGACGGCAACTTGCCCATAAGAATTACTAGCAGCAGCAAATGCAAAATCCGCAAGAGAGAAAATAACTCCACCGTGTACACTTCCATGGGAATTCAACATAGTTTCGGTAGCAAATAATTCTGCAGTAGCTGTTCCTTCATCCATAGAGGTCAGTTTAATTCCTAAGTAATTTGCAAATGGTTCATTTTTTAATACTTGAAAAGCAGATTGTGATTCCATCGTTTTGCTATTTTGTTTTGACACGATTAAGCCCCTTTGTAGAATTATTTTTTTATTTCCTGTAATACTTGGTTTTAAAATATTGTGAATATTCATAATTTATCACATGGAGTATTCGTATGTAAATTTATTTCCAAAAATATATTACAAAATAAATACGGAAGTGTGTATATAAATAATATTTTATTTATTACTGGATGTTATTAATTTGTTTTTTGAAAATAGTTAATTAAAAAAGAAAAAACAAGCATTAAATAGAATAAAATAAGTTTATTGACAATTCTGAACATATTAACTATCATAATATTAAATTACGAAATTAAAACGTTTCGTGATAAATCGTTATATTTAATCTGTTTTTGATTTCTAAAGCAAGGGGGGCTTTGGATGTATCATCCAGAAATTGAAACAAAATCACAAGGGGAAATTCAAGAGATACAATTGCAACGTCTTATAGAAACTGTTGAAAGGGTTTACAATAATGTTCCTTTTTATAAAGAGAAATTTGATGAGCTGAATGTAAAGCCTTCAGATATTAAAAGTTTAGAAGATTTAAGGAAACTACCATTTACGAAAAAGAAAGACTTACGTGACAACTATCCAACTGGATTATTTGCGGTCCCAATGTCGGATGTGGTACGTATTCATGGTTCTTCTGGAACTAGTGGTAAGCCAACAATTGTAGGCTATACGAAAAAAGATATTGAAATATGGTCAGAAATTGTAGCGCGAGCTATTACTGCTGCTGGGGGTTCTTCGGAGGATATTTTCCATAATGCATATGGATATGGTTTGTTTACAGGTGGAGTTGGTCTTCACTATGGAGCTGAAAAATTAGGTGCAGCAGTAATACCAGTTTCAGGAGGCAACACGGATCGCCAAGTAACATTAATTCAGGATTTTAAACCAAGAGGCATCGCTGGTACACCCTCATATATATTAAATGTTGCAGAACAAATGGAGAAGTTGAAAATTAAGCCAGAAACAAATGGTATTGAGTACGGAATTTTCGGAGCAGAGCCTTGGACAGAGGAAATGCGTAAAACAATTGAAGATAAACTAAAGATTAAAGCTGTAGATATATATGGGCTAAGTGAAGTTATGGGACCAGGTGTCGCTATTGAGTGCCATGAAGCACAACAAGGGCTACATATTGCAGAGGATCACTTCCTTGTAGAAATTATTGATCCGGAAACATTAGAACTTGTCCCGGATGGAGAAGATGGTGAATTAGTTATTACCACTTTAACGAAAGAAGCACTTCCGGTTATTCGTTATCGTACAGGTGATATTACTTCTCTCAACCGAGCAAAGTGTGTTTGCGGACGCACAATGGCAAGGATGGCTCGTGTAAAAGGGCGGACAGATGACATGATGATTATCCGAGGCGTGAATGTATTCCCGTCTGAAATAGAACGCGAGTTGTTGAAGATTGATAAATTAGCGCCGTTTTACCAAATACATCTTCTGAAAAAGGGAAATATGGATGCGGTGGAATTACAAGTTGAAGTCAATTCTAGTCTATATGAAGAAGTTGGTAGTAATCTACAACATCCAATAGTACTTCAATTGAAGAAACAAATTCTACATGCAATCAAAAATGCTTGTTTGATCTCAGTAGATGTTGCTATTAAAGCACCTATGGAACTACCACGATTTGAGAGTAAAGCAATACGATTGGTTGATCGTAGAAACGAGCAAAGAGAGGAAGTTGTTAAATAGTGAATGAAGCGGCTGTAAAGGATATAACCATTATAGGTGGCGGACCAGTAGGGATGTTTTCTGCTTTCTATGCGGGTTTACGCGGGATGAGTGCACAAATTATTGAAAGCTTACCTCAATTGGGTGGACAGTTGTCTGCCCTCTATCCTGAAAAGTATATCTATGATATTGCAGGATTTCCAAAAGTTAAAGCACAAGAGTTAATCGGAAACTTAAAACAACAAATGGACAATTTCCCAACAGATGTATTCCTAGGTGAAGTAGTAGAAGTAGTTGAGAAGAATGATGAGGGAATCTTTGGCATTCAAACTAATAAAAATAAGTATTATTCAAAAACAATTTTGATTACTGCTGGTAATGGTGCGTTTAATCCACGAGTACTCGGTTTAGAGAATGAAGAAAAGTATAAAGATAAAAATATCCATTATTTTATAAATGATTTAGAACGTTTCAAGGGCAAAAGTGTCACGATATTTGGTGGAGGAGACTCAGCAGTAGATTGGGCATTAATGTTAGAACCAATCGCAAAAAATATAACACTAGTACATCGTCGTGACAAATTCCGAGCACATGAGCATAGTGTTGAACAGCTTATGAATTCAACCATAAATATTGTAACACCTTATATACCAAAAGAATTGATTGGCAGTCAACATGTAGAACATGTATTGTTGCAACATGCCAAAGATGAAAGCGTAACAATAGTGCAAGAAGTTGATGATATCATAGTCAATTTTGGATTTCTTTCCACATTAGGTCCAATTAAGAATTGGAAATTAGCTATTGAAAAGAATTCAATTGTAGTTAATTCAAAAATGGAAACAAATATAGAAGGAATCTATGCTGCCGGGGATATTTGCACATATGACGGAAAAGTCAAATTAATAGCAAGTGGATTTGGAGAAGCACCAGTAGCAATTAGTAATGCAAAAGTGTATGTTGATCCAACTTCAAAAGTTCAACCACTTCATAGTACTAGTATAA
Source organism: Rummeliibacillus pycnus (assembly GCF_044359855.1). GTDB lineage: Bacteria > Bacillota > Bacilli > Bacillales_A > Planococcaceae > Rummeliibacillus > Rummeliibacillus pycnus_A. The sequence continues at coordinate 2,048,434 of NZ_CP132291.1, read as the reverse complement.
TGGCCGAATCAAGCCAAACGGTGTAATAGATTATATGAAGGGAGATAGTGTAAATGGCGAAGTTTACCCGAATTGATCAAACAACATGTATAGCATGTGGTGCATGTGGTGCATGTGCTCCAGATATTTTTGATTACAATGACGAAGGAATTTCCTTTGTACTTTTAGATGATAATGAAGGAATCGGTGAAGTACCAGAGGATTTATATGATGATTTAGAAGATGCAGTTGATGGGTGCCCAACTGACTCTATAATCGTATCATCTCAACCAATTGAGTTAGTTGAAAACTAGTAAGGGACTATTTTTTTTGAGATTCAATATAACAATAAAGTTACGTTTATCTAATTAGTTGTTATATAAGGAGGTTGCGGAATGTTAATAGAAGAGTTAAGTCAAGAACAGTTGCAAGCACAATTTGAAGCACGTATTAAGGCTGGGGAGAAAATTGAAGCCGATGATTGGATGCCAGAGGAATATCGCAATGCATTAATTAAGTTAATCTCTATGCATGGAATTAGTGAAATTATGGGCGCGTTACCGGAGAAAGAATGGGTTCCTAAAGCACCTTCACTTTTTCGCAAGCTAGGAATTATGGCTAAAGTGCAAGATGAAATGGGGCACGGACAATTATTGTTGAGAGTTGCGGAAGATTTATTAAAACCGTATGGCAAAAATCGAGATGATTTAATGCAAGATTTATTTGAGGGTCGACTAAAATTCCATAATGTCTTCCATATGGAGACAAAGACTTGGGGCGATGCTGGACTCATTGGTTGGTTGGTAGATGGAGCAGCAATTATCTCTCAAACGAATATGCTTGGTGCTTCCTACGGTCCATATGCAAGAGCATTACAAAGAATTTGTGCTGAAGAAGTTTTCCATGCGCAACATGGTGAAGCAATTATTATGGCACTTGCAGAAGGAACAGATGAGCAACGTGCAATGGTGCAAGATGCATTAAATCGTTGGTGGGAACCATTGTTATTCTTCTTTGGTCCAGCTTCTAGTAAAACAACAGGCACAAGTAAACAAGATATTACGATTAAATATAAAATTCGCATCAATACAAATGAAGAACTACGTCAAAGTTTTTTTGATAAGTATGTGCCACGCATTTTATCACTTGGCTTAGAGCTGCCAGATCCAACTATGTCCTACGACAAAGATCAAAAATTGTGGATATATGAACAACCGAATTGGGAGAACTTTAAAAAAGTGCAACGCAATGAGGGGCCGAAATCTCAAGAGCGTCTAGCGCTTCGAAGAACTTCTTACGAAAATAGTGCATGGGTTCGAGATGCATTACGTTCAAAAGTAGTCTAGGAGGGACAGTTATGCAAAAAGAGACATTTTACAAAGAATATGAAGTCTTCAGTAAGCGTACACCAACAGCTGCATTTCAACATCAATTTAGCTTACTTGCACCAAATAAGGAAATTGCGATTTTAATGGCGCAAGAGAATTTTATGAGACGTGAACCTGTTGTAGATATTTGGGTAGTCAATCGCGAAGATATTCGTAGTTTAAACCAAGAAGAGAAACAAATGCTACAACGATTAGATAACAAAGATTATCGAACAACAAAAGGGTATGGGTATTTGAAAAAGAAATGGCGCCACTATGAACAGCAAATGCTTGATGAAAAAGAAATCCTATCCTGGGCAGAAGGGAAGACTAAATGACGATGAATTTACAATCACCAGAAGTAGAACTCCTTTTCCAATTAGCAGATGATGATTATATTTTCTCTTATCGTGGGTCTGAGTGGCTTGGATTAGCACCACATATAGAAGAAGATGTGGCCTTTTCTTCTATAACTCAGGATACGATGGGGCATGCGACAATGTTTTATCGCTTGCTAGAATCATTGAACATAGGGAATGCAGATGCATTGGCGCATTTAAGACCTATTACAGAACGCAGAAATAGCATTTTAGTAGAACGCAAAAATGGGGAAGGTACCTATTTGGAAAACCCAACATATGATTGGGCATATGCAGTAGTGCGGAATTATCTTTACACTGTTGCAAAAAAAGTGAAAATCGATTCATTGAAATCGAGTTCTAATGAAAAAATAGCAGAAGTTGCTGTGAAGATAAGTATGGAGCTCTATTATCATTTATTACATTGGAAAACGTGGTTTGTTCAATTATTTACATCCACAGAAGATGCGCAGCGACGAATGCAAGACGCATTGGATCGAGTATTAGCAGATAGCAATGACATCTTCTCATTGGGAATGAGTGAAAAAGATATTGTAGAAAGTGGGCTAATCGAAGCAAGTGATGTATTACACGGTAAATGGTTAACGCTGTTAAAGCCAGTTTTTGAAACGATTAACATGCCATTGCCACAGTTGAAAGCACCATCATTAAACGGTAGAAATGGTGATCATTCAGAAGAATTGCAGCAAGCGATTACTACGATGTCTGAAGTGTATTCTTCAAACCTTGAAGCAACTTGGTAATACGGGAGAGTGATGGGGGATGTTTGTTAAGCATACATTAACAAGTCAAGTCTATGAGGTACTTGATAGCGTAAAGGATCCAGAGATTGATACGGTCAGTGTGATTGATCTGGGAATGGTGGAGCAAATTGTAGTGAAAGACCATCATGTTCATGTACAAATGCTTCCGACTTTTTCGGGTTGCCCTGCATTAAACATTATACAAGATCGAGTTATACAGGCGATTCAAAATATCGAAGAAGTCGAATCGGTTGAGGTAGAGTTTATTCATACTCCACCATGGACGTCTGAACGAATCACTGATAAGGGGAAAAAGGGATTAAAGGAATTTGGTATTGCAGCACCACCAGAATTTATCGAGGAAGATGGTTCGTGGCATGTAGATTGCCCGTATTGTGGCTCTATATATGTAACCTTAGATAATATTTTTGGTCCAACAGCTTGCAGAAGTATTTTATATTGCAAGAGCTGCAAAAATCCATTTGAAGCGATGAAACCAGTTTCAACATTAATGTAAAAGGAGACGATAAAATGGCTAAATTGATTGCGTTGTATAAAAAACCAGAGGATCAAATTGCTTTTGATAAACACTATAACGAGGTTCATGTTCCGATTACAGAGAAAATTCCAGGCTTGCGTGAAATGAAAGTAACAAAGTTCAGTGTAACACCTATGGGAAAAGAAGCACCTTACTATCTAATGTGTGAAATGATTTATGATAGCCAAGAAGATTTGAAGAATGGCCTTCGTTCAGCAGAAGGAAAGGCATCAGGAAAAGACTTGATGAGTTTTGCAGGGGATCTCGTAACGTTAATGATTGGTGATGATGACTAATGACAGAACTTCGGTTCATTACAACATCTATTCAAAAAGAAATTGGGATTGTTGAACTCAACCGCCCAAAACAATATAACTCATTAAATCGCCAAATGGTTCGTGAAATAGTGGAGGCACTTGAAGCGTTTGAGCGTGATGAGAATGTTAGGGTAATGATTATTAGTGGAAGAGGGAAGGCTTTCTCATCTGGTGCAGATATTAATGAAATGGCTTCGGATGACTCAATTCGATTAGAATTATTAAATCAATTTGCTGATTGGGACCGAGTTGCTTTATTAAAGAAACCAATTATTGGTGCGGTGCACGGTTATGTATTTGGTGGAGGCTTCGAATTAGCTTTAAGCTGTGATGTTCTTATTGCGGCAGAAGGTACAGAATTTTGCTTTCCAGAAGTTAATTTAGGAGTTATGCCAGGCGCAGGCGGAACCCAACGTTTAACGAAATTAGTAGGACGTACAAAAGCTCTAGAATGGATTTGGAGTGCAAAATGTATTCCAGTAAATGAGGCTCTACAATATGGTGTTGTAAACAGAGTAGTTCAACCAGAACTTTTGCTTGAAGAAGCGTTGAAATTTGCAGATACGATAAGCAAGAAGCCGCCTTTAGCGATCAGACTTATAAAAGAATCTGTTACGAAGGCAGTTGACTATTCATTATATGAAGGAATGCAATATGAACGAAAAAATTTCTACTTATTGTTCTCATCAGAGGATCAAAAAGAAGGAATGAAGGCGTTCGTAGAAAAACGCACTCCTCAATTTAAGGGGCGATAATATGTATGAGTCTATTAAATATGAAGTAAATGATACAGTTTGTGTGATTACATTAAATCGTCCAGAAGCATTAAATGCCTTTACCTCTACGATGAACAAAGAAATTACAAAAGCCATTAAAACTGCTGAAGGTTCAGATGAGGTGCGCTGCATTGTGATTAAAGGTGCAGGAAAGGGATTTTGTTCAGGACAGGATCTATCAGAAGTAGATAATTCAATGGATCACGGTGAAATCTTACGCTCTTTATATGGTCCGATGGTTAAGAAAATTCGCGAGTGTGAAAAGCCAATTGTTGCTGCGATACATGGTGCAGCAGCAGGAGCTGGCTTTAGTCTAGCACTAGCATGCGATTTTCGGATTATGGCAGAAAAATCATTCTTTATGAATGCGTTTATACAAGTAGGGCTAATTCCTGATTCGGGAAATTTATATTATTTACGTCGATTAGTTGGTGATGCTAAAGCGCTTGAAATTTCACTATTTGGCGAAAGAATTCTATCACATGATGCTTTAAAATTAGGGATTGCCACAAAAGTAGTTCCGAATGAAAGTTTCGAAGAGGAAGTATTAAATTACGCCACAAAGCTTGCCGTTCTACCAACAAAAGCAGTCGCCTTAACAAAACGGGCATTACGTGCTGCGGATGAGCTTAAATTATCTGATTTTTTGGAATATGAAGCGCAAGGACAAAGGATTGCGGGTCTCACAGCAGATCATCAAGAGGGAATTAAAGCTTTCATGGAAAAAAGAAAACCTGTCTTCATAGGTAACTAAAAGGGGGAAATCAAATGTCAACATCTCAAACATTAGTAGAACAAAACTCATTGAAACGCGAATTTTATCATCTAATTATTAACGGTGAAAAAGTAGAAAGCAACAATGGGCAAACAATTAGCACATACAATCCAGCAACAGGTGAATTAGTTGCACAAGTTGCAAAAGCGAGTAAAGAAGATGCAGAACGTGCCGTACAAGCTGCTCGTGAAGCATTTGATCACGGAAAATGGAGAAAGTATCCAGTAGGTCGTCGTGCACAGGTATTAAATAAAATCGCATCTATCATGCGTTCTCGTTTCAATGAAATTGTAGAACTAGAAATCTTAGATACTGGGAAATCATTAAGCACCGCGCAAGGGCAAGTAAATCAGGCGATTGAAGATTTTGAATTTTATGCAGGTGCTATCGTAGGTCATCGTGGTGTTGTCAACAACATGCCAGGGCAGTTCCACAACTACACTGAAAAAGAGCCTGTTGGCGTATGCGCTCAAATTATCCCTTGGAATTATCCAATCATGATGGCAGCATGGAAAATTGCACCAGCAATTGCAGTTGGTTGCTCAGTTATTGTGAAACCAGCTTCTTTAACGCCAATAACAGCAATCATCTTAGGTGAGATTTGCTTAGAAGCAGGTGTACCAGCAGGTGTAGTTAATATCATCCCTGGATCTGGCGCTGAAGTAGGAAACTATCTTGTTGAACATAAACAAGTTGATAAAGTGGCATTTACAGGCTCAACGCCAATTGGTAAAGACATTATGAACAAGGCTTCTAACACATTAAAACGTGTAACACTTGAATTAGGTGGGAAATCACCAAACATAGTATTTGAAGATGCAGATCTTGATGCTGCAGTGGATGGTTCCTTGTACGGTATTTTTTATAATTCCGGCCAATCATGTGAAGCTCGTTCTCGTTTATATGTGCATGAAAATATTTACGAACAATTTGTTGAAAAATTTGTATCGAAAGCAAAACAAATAAAATTAGGTAATCCTTTTGATAAAGAAACACATATGGGCGCGATTATTGACCAAACTCAATTAGATGTTATAGATGGTTATGTTCAATCAGCTATTCAAGACGGAGCAGAAGTTTTGTCAGGTGGTAAAGTAGCCCAAGTAGAAGGGTTTGAAAATGGATTCTGGTATGAACCAACAGTCATTGCAAATGTTAATCATTCGATGAAAGTGGTAAATGAAGAAATTTTCGGACCAGTCGTAGTCATTATGAAATTCAAAGATGAAAAAGAAGCTATTCAGTTAGCTAATGATACTGAGTTTGGCCTAGGTTCTGCTGTATGGTCAAAAGACGGAGCACGTGCAACTCGTGTTGCAAATGAAATTCAAGCTGGAATTGTTATGGTGAACTGTCCATTTTCTGCAATGCCAGGTACACCATTTGGAGGTTATAAACAATCTGGGTTCGGTCGTGAACTATGTATCGAAACACTAGATTTATATACAGAAACAAAAAGTATCATTTCCTACTATGGAAATCGTCCATTAAATCCCCTTGGATTATAGAGTGAAACTTCATCAATAGGTTTAACTACAAGTTAATGAGGGATAAAAAACAAATAGGGGTATTTCCCCCTATTTGTTTATTAAGGGGGAATAAAGATGAAGAATATAACTGTAATCGGTTCTGGAGTAATGGGAAGAGGCATTGCATATGTTAGTTCTTTAGGTGGGTTTGATACAACTTTAGTGGATGTAAATGAAGCTGCTTTAACGAGTGCCAAAAAAGAAATTTCAATAATTTTTGATAAATCAATAAAATACAACAAAATAACAGAACAACAAAAGGAACAAGGGTTAAAAAATTTATCCTACACAACAGATTTACCTGCAGGAATCGCAAATGCAGATCTAATCATTGAAGCTGTTCCTGAAAAGTCGGAGATTAAAAAGGGTGTATTTGAACAAATGGAGCAATTTGCACCAGCTACATGCTTATTTGCCTCAAATACGTCTACAATGAGCCCAACAGAAATCGCTTCATATGCAGGGAGACCTGAGAAAACAATCGCCATGCATTTTTTCAACCCTGTCCATAAAATGGAATTAGTTGAAATTGTACGTGGACTTGAAACTACCGATGAAACGGCTGAAATAATTGCCAAAGTAGCACAACAAATGGGAAAAGAAACAGTTGTAATTCATGAATTTCCTGGCTTTGTAACAAGCCGTATTAGTGCACTTGTTGGAAACGAAGCATTTTATATGCTACAGGAAGGGCTAGGTACACCAGAGGATATCGATAAAGCTATTAAATTAGGTTTAAATTATCCTATGGGACCATTCGAACTGGTGGATTTAGTTGGACTTGATACACGTTTAAATAATTTACGCTATTTGCATGAAAAACTCGGCGAAAAGTATCGCCCTGCACCATTACTTGAACAATATGTAAAGGCTGGCCGTCTTGGTCGTAAAACAGGATGTGGCGTATATGATTATTCTGAAGGGAAGGAATTGGTGAAAAAATGACAGAAGTAGTTATTGTAGATGCTGTAAGGACACCAATTGGTAGATATAAAGGGGCTTTAAAATCAGTTAGACCAGATGATCTAGGTGCTATCGTAATTAAAAGCTTAGTTGAGCGGAATCCCGAAGTACCTGTTGATCAAATTGAAGATGTTATTTTTGGTAATGCTAACCAGGCTGGAGAGGATAATCGAAATGTAGCTAGAATGGCTGTATTATTAGCAAGATTGCCGATTGAAATCGGTGGCACTACATTAAATCGTTTATGTGGTTCTGGAATGGATGCAGTACATTATGCAGCACGTGCTATTAAAAGTGGAGAAGGAGATATTTTCATTGCTGGTGGTACTGAAAGTATGACTCGTGCTCCATTAGTAATGGGGAAGCCTGAAATAGATTATCCAAGAGGAGATCAAAAGCTATTTGATACAACTATTGGCTGGCGTTTCACCAACCCAAAGCTACATAAAATGTTTGGCTCAGATTCTATGCCGCAAACGGCAGAAAATGTTGCACAACGATACAATATCGGTCGTGAAGAACAAGATGATTTTGCATATGAAAGCCAACAACGTGCTAAAAAAGCAATGGAAAGCGACCGTTTTAAAGAAGAGATTATTCCTGTTGAGATAACTGATCGTAAGGGGAACGTTACCATCTTTGATAAGGATGAACACCCTAGACCAGATACATCTAGAGAAAAGTTAAGTCAATTACGACCACTTTTCGAAAATGGAACAGTAACAGCTGGGAACGCTTCTGGTGTAAATGATGGTGCTTCGGCATTGTTGTTAATGAGTGCAGAAAAAGCGAAAGAGCTAGGCATTAGACCACTTGCACGATATGTAACGGGTGCAATTGCTGGGCTTGAACCAGAAGTTATGGGATTAGGGCCCATTAATGCAACAAAGAAAGCATTAAATCGTGCAGATTTGTCCATTGAGAATATGGATATAGTGGAGTTAAACGAAGCATTCGCATCGCAATCTATCGAATGTATCAAACAATTAGAATTGGATTCTGCCAAAGTAAATGTAAATGGCGGGGCTATTGCTTTTGGACATCCATTAGGGGCAAGCGGAGCTCGAATTCTAACAACACTTATTCATGAAATGAAAAAGAGAAATGCTCATTATGGATTAGCAACAATGTGTATTGGCGTAGGTCAAGGAATTGCAACCATTGTAGAAAATATAGAGTAATAATCATAATGAATAAGGAGGGAATCCTATGTCTGTTGTTCTTTATGAAGTAATTAATCATACTGCAATTGTAACGGTTAATCGTCCAGATGTACTAAATTGTTTTAATTATGAAGTACTTGTTCGTTTACAAGAAGTAGTAGATCAAATCGCAGCAAGCCCAGATGTACGTATTGTTATTTTTACAGGTGCAGGAGAAAAGGCCTTTAGTGCTGGAGCGGATTTAAAAGAACGTAAAACATTAGATGAGCAAGAAGTAAAACGAAATGTGAAAGCAATTCGCGATGTATTTTATAGCATAGGAAATTTACCACAACCTACTATTGCGGCAGTGAATGGACATGCATTAGGAGGAGGTTTTGAGTGGCTTCTAGCATGTGATTTTTCAATAGCTTCAGAGAATGCATTATTAGGATTAACAGAGACAAGTTGGGCTATTATTCCAGGAGCGGGTGGTACACAACGATTACCACGTTTAATTGGTGAGATGAAAGCAAAAGAAATGATTTTTACTGCTAAAAAAATATCAGCTATTGAAGCTGTGGAGTTAGGCATTATTTTAAAAGCTGTTCCAGTTGCAGATGTGTTACCAAAAAGTTTAGAACTAGCAGCTTCAATTTCAAAAAATGGTCCAATTGCAATCCGCCAAGCAAAATACGCTATCACAAAGGGGATTAATACAGACTTAGAATCAGCCTTGTCAATTGAAACTGAGGCTTATGAAGTAGTCATTCCAACGACAGATAGAATTGAAGCATTGAATGCATTTAGTGAAAAACGTGAACCTATATTTAAAGGACTGTAAGGAAATATTCTTATAAAGTTGTTTTTTATTAATGTTGATAACACTTTAAATGATATAAAGAATGCCTCTAAACAGACTAACATAGAGGCATTCTCCTTTTTATCCCGCATTAACGGGCAGTAATACTCCCACCTCAAAATTTTGCGAAAGCAAAGAAGTTAGGTGGAAGATAAACTGCCCGTAAAAGCCCGATAGGTTCGGGCCAACAGGATGTTGGTCACTCAGGTGTTGCCACAGGACGTGGCGTTTTTAACCTGAGTTCCTATATTTCAGTGGGGGATGAAGAAAACCCCCCACTGATTAAAGTTTCACTTTATGAATCTAGTTCCTTTTTAAATTCAATTCCCTTTTGAACATACGTATCAATAGAAAGTTGAATTAGTTCAAAATCCTTTTCATTCAGTTCGCGTACAACTTTACCTGGAGAACCAACAACCAAAGATCTAGGGGGAATTTTTGTACCTTGTGTAATAAGGGTATTGGCACCAATGATACATTCTTCTCCAATTTCAACATGATCTAATATTACAGAGCCCATGCCAACAATTGATCGCTTTCCAACTTTGCAGCCATGTAAGACAACTTGATGTCCTACTGTTACTTCATCTTCTACTACAACAGGTGCTCCTTCATACAGATGAATCGTTGCATTGTCCTGAATACTACATTTGTTACCGATTGTAATGCTGTCTTCATCTCCGCGTAATACAGCATTAAACCATATTGTGGATTGTTCACCTATTGACACGTCGCCAATTATATATGCGCCAGGCGCCAAAAATACGGAATCATGAATATCAGGTTTTTTACTCAAATAATTAATGATCATGCAACAATCCCCCATAATAATAAAATTTTTAATTTTTAGAATTTTATTATAACATGAAATAGAATAATAGAATAAAATTGAGGTGGATTTTTTGAGAGATTTATGCAAACTATTAAAAATAAAATATCCAATTATTCAAGGTGGAATGGGGAATATTAGTAGCCCAATCTTGGCAAGCGCAGTGAGTAATGCAGGTGGTTTAGGAACAATTGGGTGTGGTACGATGACACCATTTGAAGTGGAAAAATTAATTATTGATATGAAAAAACGAACAACAATGCCGTTTTCCATAAATATTCCTATTAACGTAAATGAGTATTCAGAAGAGTTATTAAAGCTCGTTATTAAACACGAAGTACCCATTGTTTCCTTATCTGCTGGTAACCCTGCTCCTTTCATATTGAAATTACATGAGGCAGGTATAAAAGTAATTGTTGTTGTTGCAGCTGTTAAGCATGCATTAAAGGCAGAAGCAGCGGGTGCAGATGTATTGGTAGCAGAAGGATTTGAGGCAGCAGGTATAAATTCGCATTTAGAACTAACAACATTGACATTGATTCCACAAATTACAAATGCTGTGAAAGTTCCTGTAGTAGCAGCAGGGGGAATTGCAAATGGAAACGGAGTGGCTGCAGCTTTAGCTTTAGGAGCTTCAGGAGTACAAATGGGTACACGTTTTATAGCAACACAAGAAATGACTGTCCACGATGCTTACAAAAAGCGAATCATAGATGCAACAGATCAAGAAACGATGATACTTGGAAGATCTGTAGGACAAGTGAGACGAGTTTTAAGAAATCCTTATGCAGAAAAAATAAGTCTAGCAGAAAAGAACGGTATATCTTTGGAAGAGTACAATAATCATACAAGCGAAGTATTTCATGTGAAGGGTGCTATTGAAGGAAACTCTGATCAAGGATTTATGAATAGTGGTCAAATAGCAGGATTAATCAATGATTTACCAACAGTGCAAGAACTATTGGAAAGTATAATGGAAGAATGTTTGAACTGTATCAAAAGACTATCTGAATACTCTGTAGAAAATGTATAGTGCATTATAGATAAAGAGGATAAAATATGGCATTATTTAAAAGACTAAACTACTATCGAGATTAGGCTTTTCAATAAGTCTAATCTTTTAGCGATACTGTTTCACTGTATGGGAAGTCATAAAGATTACATAATTTTTGATAATTTTGCAGTTAAGGTTGAAGGAGTGATCATTTATGACTGCTAATACACAATCAATGATATTTACTTTATATGGAGATTATATTTGCCATTATGGCTCAAAAATATGGATTGGTAGCCTGATACAATTACTAAAGGAATTTGGCCATAATGAACAAAGTGTGAGAGTAGCTGTTTCTCGAATGGTGAAGCAAGGCTGGTTGCAGTCGGAAAAAAAGGGAAACAAAAGCTATTACTACTTAACACACCAAGGAGAACAAAGAATTAACGAAGCAGGGAATCGGATTTTTAAACTAAAGCCATGTAAATGGGATGGAAAGTGGAGAATTTTCCTATATACGATTCCTGAAGAAGAAAGACATATTCGAGATGAGCTACGGAGAGAATTGCAGTGGAGTGGTTTTGGTTCTTTTACAAATGGTTGCTGGATTTCACCAAACAAGATGGAGGATGAAGTAAAAACCCTGATCCAAAAATATAATATTGAAAATCACGTAGAGTTATTTCTGTCAGACCATGTTGGACCAACAGATAATCAAGAATTGATTGCAAAAAGCTGGGATTTGGATGGCATAGAACAACGCTATGAGGAATTTATAGATTTATATAGTAAGCAATATATAATTCATCAGAGTGTCATTTCACAAGGGATGATGTCTGATGCAGAGTGCTTCGTTGAAAGAACGAAACTTGTTCATAAGTATCGAAAGTTTCTATTTATCGATCCAGGGCTTCCCAATGAATTATTGCCTCAAATGTGGAGTGGGAACCATGCCGCGCTGTTATTTAGCCAATACTATAAAATACTTGCGGGACCTGCTAGTAGATTTTTTGAAAGTATTTTTGAAAAAGACAATGATATGCATAAAAAAGACAAAGCTTATGATGCAGGATACCATCCATATGCTATAGCTAATGATGAAGAATAATAGATTTTTCACAATAGAGAAGTGATCGTTTTTCATAATACGATCACTCCTGTAGGGTATATGGATTTAGTCATGAATCATAATCGAAGAAGTAACATCTGCAATAACCTTATTATTTTGAGAAAGAGTAGCATCTGCATATGCTACTTTACGCCCGAATTTTTTTATATTTGCTGTCACAGTAATCTCCCCTACAAAAGCAGGCCGATGGAATGTTGAATTAATTGATATAGACGAGAACGATTGTGTATCTTTTAATAAGGATACGATGGCATATGCCATTGCAATATCTGCTGCAGAGGTTATAAAGCCACCCATAATAACTTGGTTTCCATTAAGTAATTGTTCATCAGCTTTCCATATACATAATGATTTACCGTCTTTTGCCTCTTTAAGTTCTAATCCTAGTGTTAAATCACAGTTAGGTTGTCTCTCTTGCCCCTCTATAATTTTTTGCAACTGCATAATTTAATCGCCTCCATTTTAACTAATTTATATATATTTTATCATGTTTTTCCAATTTATCGAGCGATCCTATGAATTTGCTTATAAAATCATTTCTATTGTAAAATTATTTACATTATTGAAAGTGAGGAGTTTAGTGGATGAATAACCTTACGAAAATGAAAATATTAAAACCAGCAAATGAAGTTTTTGAAGCATTTGTAGACCCATCAAAAATAGGGGGATTTTGGTTCTCATCGAGCTCTGAAAGATGGGAACAGGGCAAGATCATTACGGTAAGATATGATGAGTACAATGCTCAACTAGAATTGAAGATACTAGAAATTATAGAAAATGAAAAAATTGTTTTTCAATGGGGCGAAGATAGAGAAGGGCATATTGTAACCATTACTCTCGATAAAATAAATCAAATGAGTACAATTATTGAAATAATTGAAGAAGGCTTTGAAGAAAACGATGATGATTTTGTAAACCGAATACTAGAAAATAAAGAGGGCTGGGTATATATGTTGACCTGCTTAAAAGGATATCTAGAATTTGGGGTCTACCAATTAAGAAGTGCATTAGTGTTGGATTAGCCGATAACCATAAAAGGGCCAATTTCTAAAGAAATTAGGCTTTTTTGTTTTGTTTATTTATAGGTTTCGTACCTTTCTTACTATCCAATGAAAATCCTTGGAATTCGCTATGTAAAAGGTGAAATTATAAGTGATGCATTTCATCATATGAGAGAAGTGTTATTAATATGCTTCATTAAAAGAGGTGCTATCTTTACATACAAAGTAGTGATATATAGATTTTTTCTGAGGAGATAGGGCTAACGGATAAAGTGTTTTTGTCTCTTTTTTATAATTAGAATTTATTAAAAGGGAATTCTAAGTTTTGGTAGAATTTATGTATGGATAAATTGATTAGAAAAGGAAGTTTGCTGCTGTTGAAAGGAGTGTAAAATTTGCAACTGGATAAAAAGAATTGTCCGATATGTGGTGAGGAAAGCCATTGTATGGTTGGTACAGATGAACAATATCAATGTTGGTGCATGAAAGAAAATATTCCAAAAGAAGTTATTGAATTGGTTCCTAAAGAACTGAAGGGGAAATATTGTATTTGTCAAAATTGCATTGGAAATTATAGAGAGTAAATTAATTACTGTCCAAACAAAGCAATAAATGACCAGCATATTTCATCTAGAATCTTTAATATACGTATAGGGAGTGAAATCATAACATGTGGCTACAATCCATTCAGCAAGCAATTGATTATATCGAGGTGAATTTGACAAGAGATTTACAGTTTGAACAAGTGGCAAGTGTTGCACATTCTTCCTCTTTCCATTTTCAACGAGCATTTTCACTTTTAACGGGAATTACTTTAGGAGAGTATATAAGAGGGAGACGATTAACATTGGCAGCTCAAGAAATAGCAGAAACGGATTGCCGAATAATCGATATAGCATACAAGTATGGCTACGAGACACCAGAAGCATTTGCTAAAGCTTTTCGAAAGCAACATGGTATAAAGCCAACAGATGCAAGAAATCACTCCAATATGATTCATTCCTATAATAAACTTGTGATACAAATACAGTTGAAAGGGGCAGAACCGATGAATTATAAGATTATCGAAAAGGACAGTTTTCAGGTGGTAGGCGTAAAACGTACTTTTTCATGTGTAAATGGGGAGCAGTCTCCAAAGATAGCTCGATTTTGGCAAGATGTAAACCAAGATGGTACGAGCGGTCAATTAGCAGTGTTAATTGATGGAACAGTCCAAGGATTAATAGGTATTTGCGAAGTAACCTCAAAAGATATTATGGATTATTGGATTGCCGCTAGTCACGACAGTGAATATACTGGGGATTTCGAAACCTATACAGTACCTGCATCTAAATGGGCAATTTTCGAAGTACATGGTGCAATGCCAGATGCCATGCCGATCATGTGGCAAAAGATATTCCAAGAATGGCTTCCTTCTCATCCGTATGAATTAGCTGAAACACCTGAGTTAGAAGTTTATGGAGAAGGAAATCCATCAAGTGATGATTATTATTCGGAAATATGGATTCCTATTAAGTAAGAGATGTATAAAAAGGAGCACAAGAAACTCATCAATTTTTGATGAGTTTCTTTATTTTAGGCTTTGTATAACAATTGATGAATATCAGTTTCTATACAAGATTACGTTTGCACCAGTCAAATCGAAGAAGCTCTTCGTTCGCCTTTGATTACTTAAGGTCAGCCGATGTCGTTTACTCAGATAAGAATGCATTAAAAAAATTATTGCATTCATCATACGTAATAAAAGCATTTACTTTACATTATGTATTTTACAATCTAAATTAAATAAAGGATGCTAAAATTCAATCGACTGATTAGAAAGTAAGAATATGGATTCGGGTGGGATGTTAAGTGGAGCAGCATTTGGATTATTTAATAGAACATTACGGGTACTTTGGCATCATCATCGTACTTATTGGGGGAATTATTGGAGTTCCTATACCTGATGAAGTTCTTTTAACATATGTAGGATATAATGTGTTCCAAGGCAAACTATCGTACATAATTTCATTGACTAGTGCCTTTATAGGGGCAACGGGAGGAATTTCGATTAGTTATTTTATTGGCTATAAATTTGGATTGCCATTATTGAAAAAGTTTGGCCCTAAATTCCACATTACAGAAGCTAAAATTGATAAAACGGGTGCGTTGTTCAATAAAATCGGACCGGTTTTATTATTAATCGGCTATTTTATCCCTGGAGTGCGTCATCTTACTGCCTATATAGCTGCTATAGATAAATACCCATTTAAAAAATTCGTAGGTTATGCCTATACAGGTGCACTTTTATGGAGCATTACATTTATCACTTTAGGTAAAATTCTTGGTGAAGAATGGCATAAAATTGGATTTTATCTTTCAAAATATCATGTATACCCACTTTTAGTAATAGTTCTGATTATAACGATAATCGTTTATTTGTTTTTGAAAAAGAAATCCAACATAGAGTTAGAATAATGAATAACTGTGCTTGCGAGAGCTTAGCTTAAATGACTAAAAATAATAAAAGGTTGATTCAAATTTATTTTTGAATCAACCTTTTTCATTATTAAAGACGCTTATTTTTCATTAATTGTGGGATTCTTTCATCTTTGGTACTTTAGCATCCTGTTCAGGAATTACCAGATTTAGAATTAACGCAGCAAGAGCACCTACAGCTGTACCTGAAGACAAGATATAATTCACAAACGGTGGTACACTGTTAAGAATTTCTGCTGGAAGAACGATTGTACCGATTGTTAATAAGATCGGTAATCCAATGACCATCATATTACGATCATTGATGACAATATTTTGGATTACTTTTAATCCATTCATAACAATAGCGACACAAACGATACCAAAAATACCATTAATAACTGTGATAGGAACACATGTTATGATTGCTGATAATTTAGGTATTAAGCCTAAAATGATTAGGATAATACCCGCACTGATGATAGCTCTTTTACTTGCCACTTTTGTGATAGCTATAATACCTGCATTAGAAGAATAACCAGTCATAGGAGTACCACCAAATAGTGATCCTACGAAACAACCGATTCCTTCACCAACAGCTCCACGATTCAATCTCTTTTTATCTAACTTACTATCAGTAACAGTTGATACCACGAACCAAGTTCCTGTTGTTTCAACTAATATAACTAAATAAATGAAAGTCATCGTTAAAATAGCTTGTAAATCAAAAACAGGTTTTCCAAATGGGAAAAAGCTAGGTAGAGAAAACCAAGCGGCATCTTTTACAGAGGAGAAATCTACCTCGCCAAAAAATGATGCTGTAATTGTTCCAATAACAATAGCTAAGATTACAGAAGTCAGACGGAAAAATGTACCCAAGGCTTTTGCTTTTCGTCCTAATAGCATGAAAGTAACTAAAACTGCTGCAGAGACAAAGGCAATTAAAACATTATGACCTACATTTCCGGGTGCTGTATAAATACTTTTAAATGCACTTGGCATTAAAGATATTCCTACAATAACAATAACAGTTCCACCTACTAAAGGCGGGATGAACTTATTCACAGCTTTTGCAAACCATTTTAAAGGATAACCAAGAAGTGCGATGATTAATGCTCCTGGAAGAAGACTACCAAAAACTGCACCCAGTCCAAGTTTTCCACCAATAGCTGCTAATGCACCAATCGGAACATAGGAGGGGCCTTGTACAACTGGCAATTTAAGTCCACCAATTGTTTGAATAAGTGTTGCAACTCCTGCTGCTAAAAAACACATTTGAATAAAGAAAGTTGTATTAGATGTACTCAATGATAAAAGTCCTGCGATAATAATTGGAGCGATGTATAAATCCATTGCTAGTACATGCTGCAAACCTAATAGAAATGCCTTTCTCCAATTGATCTTCTCATCGATACCAATCATAATGTTCGGATTTTCATTATGCTGTTTCACGGGTATTTTCTCCTCCAGTTATAAAAAAAATAAATGCCGCCTATTAAATTTAATCTATAGAGCTTGAAATATTAGAGTTTTCTTCTTTTTGATTGTTCGGTTTAAAAACCATACTTGAATTATAATGAACTATAAATCCTATGTAAATACCTAAAATGCGTATAATTTAAAATTAAATATAAAAATTGTTCGTATTTTTATTGATTTTGTTTTTTAAACTTTATAAAATATAACTAAAGAATAAACAAGAGAGAAGTGAAGATATGATAGAAGATCAAGTGTTACGCAGTGATTGGATCGTTGCTTGTAAGGAAGAGGAAGTTGAAGAAAAACCATTACAAGTGATGATCTTAGGTGAAAGAGTTGTTCTATATAAAAACGAACAAGGTATCCATGCTTTTAAGGATTTATGTATTCATCGAGGTGCTGCTCTTTCATTAGGCTGTGTAAAAGATGGAAATCTCGTATGTCCTTATCATGGTTGGGAATACAACTCTGAAGGGAAATGTACGAAGATTCCGCAACTTCCTGACGGCAAATCTATTACCCCAAAAGCAAAAGTCTTTAAGTTTGGTTGTAAAGTTGCTTATGGCTTTGTATGGGTAAATTTAAATAATAATAATCCAGATTTCTTCGAATATCCTGAATATAATGATTCTAATTTCCGCAATGTCCTTTGGGGACCACAAGAGGTCAATGCAAATCCTCCTCGTATAGTAGAAAATTTCTTAGATGTTAGCCATCTAGCATTTGTTCATGAAGGATATCTTGGTATTCAAGAAAAGCCAGAAATTAATGATTATAAAGTCAATACTGACGGTGAAAGAATTTATACTGATGAAATTATTATTTACCAACCAGATCCAGATGGTACTGGTGTGGCAAAGGATGTTCTTTATACGTATGAAGTACTTCGTCCAATGACGGTTCGCTTCACAAAACGTGAACCTGAGAACGACATGAAGATGACAATCTTGCTAACAATTTTACCTATTGAAGAATGCAAATCAATTGCATATGGTATCCTTTCTTTCGATTATGAAACTGGTCAAACAGATGAAGAAATCGTTGAATTTCAAGATATGATTTTCGCACAGGACAAGCCTATTGTTGAAAATCAAAAACCTGAAGAATTACCACTGGATCTACAAGTTGAACTATCTTTAAGATTTGATCGATTAAGTATTGCTTACAGACAATACTTGAAAAAGCTTGGCGTTACTTTAGGGGTAGAATAAAAATACTTTATTTGATAATAAATAGTGAGTTATAAATATCAAATGCTCTTCATTATTCGTTATGCACAGAATAATGAAGAGCATTTTTTCCAGCAATGTGGACGTAAATTGCTGAGAGAGCGAATACAATTCAAAAAAAAGCGAATAAATGGATAGAAACAGCGAATAAACAGAGTAAAAGGGCGAATAAATAGAAACATAGAGCGAATAAACAGGGCAGTAACCCCCACCTCACTGTTTTAGGAAAATCGAAGAAGTATAGGTTGGGAATAACTGCCCGTAAAAGCCCGATAGGTTCAACTAACAATAAGTGGGAAAAACCACTGATTGAAGTTTTACTTTATTATATTTCAATGATAATTGGTAAGATCATTGGTTTTCTTCTCGTTTGAGTGAACAAATATTGACCAACTGCTTTTTTTACTTTTCTTTTGACTATATTCCATTGTTTTGCCTCCTCTTCTTGTATGTCATTAACGGTTGCTACGACTAAACGATTAACATTTCTTAAGAGATTTTCGAAGTCCTTTGCATAGACAAATCCACGTGAAATCGTATCTGGTTCAGAAATAATAGATCCATCTGTTTTACTTATAGTTAAAACAATAACGAGCATCCCATCTTCGGAAAGCTGTTTACGGTCACGTAATACGATTTCTCCAACTTCACCAATATCAACACTATCAACATACGTATCGCCAGCCGGAATTTTACGTGTTTGGCGAGCTTCCGCGTTTTCAATATCAACTACATCCCCATTTTTAATAATGAATGTATTTTCTCTTGCAACACCAACAGATGCAGCTAATTCACGATGAATATATAACATTCTAAATTCCCCATGTATAGGGATAAAGTATTTCGGTTTCATTAAAGTAAGCATGAGTTTTAAATCTTCTTGATAGCCATGTCCAGAAACATGCATACCGGTAATACTTGAAGAACCGTAAATTACTTTTGCACCTAGTTGGAATAGGTTGTCCACGATACGTGAAACGTCTTTTTCATTTCCAGGGATAGGAGAAGCGGATAAAATGACGGTGTCGTCAGGTAAAATTTGTACATCTCGGTTATCTGAATTGGACATACGAGAAAGAGCGGCAAGTGGTTCACCCTGGCTACCAGTGCAAAGGACTACAACTTCTTCAGGAGGAAGCTTCATTGCTTTACGGGCATCAATCAGCATACCAGGTGGAACATTTAAATAACCGCGTTCAATGGCTACGGATACTACATTAACCATACTTCGCCCAAGTAAAGCAAGTTTTCGACTTGTCATTTTTGTTGCATCAACTATTTGTTGAACACGATTGACGTTAGAAGCAAATGTAGAGATAATAATTTTTCTTTTAGCTCCTAAAAAAGCTTCATCAATATGTTTTCCAACTAACATCTCAGATGGTGTTGAACCAGGGCGTTCTGCATTTGTACTTTCAGAGATGAGAACTAATACGCCATTCTCACCGATTTCTGCCATTTTATGAATGTCAGAACATTGATCATTCACAGGAGTTAAATCGAATTTGAAGTCACCCGTATGAACGACAACTCCTTCAGGTGTATGAAAGACAATACCAAGGCAATCAGGAATACTATGACTTGTTTTGAAAAAGGTTACGGTAATATTACCAAAATCTAAATCTGAATTAGAGTCAATTTGTATCAACTCCGTTTCCCTAATGATTTTATGCTCTTTTAGTTTTATTTCAATTAATCCAAGAGTAAATCGAGTTGCATAAATAGGCACATTTAATTTTTTTAAGAAGTAGGGGATTCCACCAATATGATCCTCATGTCCATGTGTAACAATTAAAGCACGAACCTTATCCTTATTTTCTAGCAAATAAGTAATATCGGGAATGATTAAATCAATTCCTAATAAACTTTCATCAGGAAATTTCCCACCACAGTCAACAATGATAATATCGTCTGCATATTGAATTGCATACATATTTTTGCCAATTTCGTTTATACCACCTAAGGCGTATATGGATAACAAATTCTTATTTTTAGTCAAAAGTATTTCCTCCTACTCTTCAATTCCGATTTCCAGCAGAAAAATTGTATTTTTCCATAGTATAGCTAGTAGTTCTTCTTCCTATACTTGACGAGTTGTAAATGGACTTTTAAGGAGATTGTTTTGTTGCCTAGAAAAAACAATTAGTTATTTAAAAGCTTAAGCTGTAAGAAGGACTGTCGTAGTTAGAAAGTAAATATGGTGACGAAAGTTCTAATATATTGGCTGACCTATGAAAAGGATATTTGTATAAATTGATGGGAGGCATTTGTGTTTAATGGAAAGTTGCATGCTGAAGCCATTTGCAATTTTGTAAAGTGATTCTCCTGATTTAACTTTATGAATCAATGTAATTACCTCAAAATCTCCTTAGTATTTTATGCAGAAGGGGAGGGGAGAGTTAATGAACAATTCTTGTAGTAATAAATCTATTGAAATAAAAAAGATGACCTTATAAAGCCACTCTTTAGCGTCTTTTAAGGTCATCTATTTTTATTACTTAATTTTTAATGATAATTTGTACGGATCGATTGAACTGCGTCCTTTGGAATCACGAACCTTTACATAGTATGTTCCTTTTTTCATCTTCAAGGATACGATTTCTGTGTCGCTTTGTTCATAAATATCAGATTTTACTACTCTTTTACCGTTGCGATAGACTTCGATTACACCATCTATTTCTTTACCAGCATCAAGTGAAAGTGTTACTTGATTTGCTTTCTTAGAATCGTAAACGTACCAATCAGAATCGCCGTTTTCATATCCTGAGTTGAAGAAACCTGTTGCAGAATATAATTTACTGCTGTTTTTCTTAAACTTAAGTGGCTTAGATGGTTTGTTTTTCGTTACCTTCGATTTTGCGTCTTCATCTATTTTATTTACAGCATTAATTTTTAGCTGATATGGCCATAAGGTAATGCCAGCCGCTGAATCGACAAAACTATGTGCAATTACGAAATAAGATTTGCCTTTTTTCGCTTCAAAGGAGCCAGTGTTTGTTCCATCTTCTGTTATGTTCAAGATGTATGATGAGCGATCAATATCTTGTTCATCCAGCTTATGGTTTTTATTTACATCTTCTGAAATTTGTATCAATCCGAAAAATGGAGCTAATAATTCTTTCGGATACTTTGCTTTAAGTGAAGATGTTAGTTCCGTTCTAGAGAATTTGACACCATATATAGAATCTTTTGGCGCAGTAAAATAATAAGAGTCAATATCATTTGCTGTAGCAAAGTTTGCTGTTACACCTGTTGTAGGGAAAGTTTTTGCTTGTTCTGGTTTATCATTTTCTTCATACTTGTCACTTGGATTACTAACAAGTAATTTCGATGTAATTTGGTATCCATCATATGGGATTTGGAATACATTATAATTTGGACTTACTGAAAGATAATATTTTTTATTTACTTTTAAACTTGCAACAAAATTATCTTTTATCCAATCTTCTGAATTCCAGTCCTCATTTGTTGCAACAGTAGAAAGGTTTTGGTGTGTTTTTCCATCTTCACCTTTTTCAGTAACAACCTCGTATAAACTAACATTAGGAACATTCTTTGATGGAGTAGGTAAGTTAAATTGATAAATACCATCACTAGTTGGTGTTAGTTTAAACCAATCTTGGTCTGAAGTATTTTGAAGATATCCCATTGCAGATCCACCTAATTGATATGAACGAGCACCGGACTCCAATAATTCAATTTGCTTTGAAGAATCACTTGGTCCCATTTCAGAGAATGCGGACATGAAATTACCACCAAAGATGGTCATTCCTTCTTTACTATATAGTGTTGATTCGTCGAGGCCATCTTCATCTTCAGGAATTGCCTTTCCTTCCAAGTTTACGCTATAAGGAATTGCTGAAGCAGCAGGTCCTTTATTCCCAATGCCACCAAAATTACCGAATAGCAATTGAAGGATGTTAATATCTGAAAATAAAGAGGCGTTTGTTACTTTTAGGTAATACTCCTTATTAGGTTCTGTTTGGAACATCAGTGTTTCCCCAACGCTCGTGCCACCATTATTACTTGAAAATAGAGGATATACCTCTTCTCTAGGAATTCCCTCTGAAGGAATTTCTTTGCCACCTTCATCTGACATTGAAGGGAATAGCTGTTCTTTTTCATAAACAGAGAGACTTAAATCCACGCCTGGGATTCCAGTTACACTAAATTTCATTAATTGTGCTTCTTTTGAAGTGAAGTGGAAATAATCTTCATCATTCTTTTCACCTGTCATAAAGAGACCATCTTTTTTATATGGCCAGTTTTCAATTTTAATAGGTGATTCTAGTGTAGATTCATCTTCAGGAAGTTGATCTAATTTCTCAACTTTTAATGTAGCATGTGATTGTTTCGCATTTGAATCATCATAGCTTCCATTCACATCTTTAATACCAATAGCAACTGTTCCACTAAAAGGAGCTTGGATTAGTTTACCTTCTGTTTTGCCTTCTGCTACATCATTGACTTCGATTTTTTGTTGCTCATTGTCACCATAGAATTGAATCATCATTTTGTAATCATATTGAGATGCACCAGATAGAGAAGTTTGAATATATTGGCCCTTTTCTACAGAAAGTTTAACCCATTTTTGTTCAGATGGTTTAGTAAAGTTATGTTTGATTTCTGCAGGTGCTACAACTTTCTCTGCATTATTTAAGATTTCCTTTTCTCCCCATTTTGCTGTTACTAGGGAAGGGATTTTCTTGACGTCAAATTTTAATGCTGCAACAGGGTTAATCAGTCCGTTACCATATTTATTATCAAATCCTTTTGCACCTAGATCTGTTGCCGTTTTTTTAAGAATATATTCCACTTCAGCAGGCTTAAGATTTGGATGCTTAGATAATAGCAATGCTGCTGTTCCAGCAACAACTGGAGAAGCCATGGATGTCCCACTTAATTTTGTAAAGGTGGATCCTTTTTGAGGATCGTAGAAGGTAGAATATACATCTTCACCAGGTGCTACTACGTCAGTTGATGGGCCATATGATGAATAGTCACTTAGTTTTTTCTCTTTATTAATAGAGCCAACGCTAATGACACCTTCATATTTAGCTGGATAGACAGCCATATCAGATGCTTCATTTCCAGCAGCGGCAACGACTACAACACCTTTACTAATTGCTTTATCTATTGCCTCTTTTAGAACTTCTGAAGGCACGGAACCACCCAAACTCATATTAATAACATCTGCACCTTCATCCACTGCCTCAAGAATCGCATTTGCAATTGTATAATCAAAAGTCCAAAATCCACCATCAAATACGTCTAAAGAAAGAATTTTAGCAGCTGGATCTATACCGTAACCACCGATACCATTATCCTTTTTCCCAGCGATAATCCCTGCAACATGAGTTCCATGTATATCAGGTGTAGATGAATTCATTGGATTGATGATGTTTGTTCTTTTTATAATAGATCCTTTTAGTTCGGGATGATTATGATCAATGCCTGTATCAATGACAGCTACTTTTACTTGACTTTTCCCAGCAAGCTTTTGTGCATCTGCCGTTTTTAATAGGCTATGCATATATTGCTCGCTTACCTTAGGATCCACAGTACCTGAAAGTTGATATTTTGGACTTAGACCTACAGATATCACTTTCTTATTCTTTTGAAATTTTTGGATTGTCTGTTGTAGGTTCTTTTTATTTTTGACTTTAACAACTAAATACTTAAGACTTTCAATATGGCTTACTACAATATTTCCAGCAAGCTCATCATTAGATAGCTTACTTGAATATTTAATAATAATCGTATCATCACTATAATTTGCTGTTTTCTTACCTGTTTCTGTCTGATCAGTTTTACCGAGTTTTTGTAGCATTGTTGTTGCAGAGCCTGTTTTTGCGTTTGCAGTGAAGCTAGTGATAGGTGTAAGCGCTAAGGCACAACTTAACCCAGCTGCTGCAAATTTTTTTGTAAACGAATTCACAAGATTCCCCCTTAATGAAACTACTATACTTTGATAAATATAGCGTCCCTATAATGTTAATATATACCATTATAGTTTATAAATTCATATAAATATATAGATAATTAGAAATTTTTTAACAAATATATAAAAAATGTAAATAAAATGTAAAATTTATCATATAAAAGAGACAATTAGAAGGTGAATTAGGAATAAATGTTCATAATATAGTTCGTATGATGCCACCACTTTAAGTGCTATAATTGACTTATTAAAGGGAGGTATAAAGTTATGTCATTAACTTATAAAAACATTATTGTTGGTATTGATGGTTCAAAAGAAGCTGAAGCTGCATTTAAAAAAGCTGTGGAAATTGCAAAAAGAAACGATGCTACGTTACATTTGGTAAATATTATTGATTCTCGTATCTATTCTGCGCTTGAAGCTTATAATTTCTCAGAAGAAGAAAAGCGTGCAGAAGAGTTTGCTACAAGTTTG
The DNA here is from genome assembly GCF_044359855.1 of Rummeliibacillus pycnus. GTDB lineage: Bacteria > Bacillota > Bacilli > Bacillales_A > Planococcaceae > Rummeliibacillus > Rummeliibacillus pycnus_A. The sequence continues at coordinate 2,023,530 of NZ_CP132291.1, read as the reverse complement.
TTAGAAGACTACAAAAAAGCTGAAACTGCTGGTATTGAAAATGTCAATATAATCGTCCAATATGGTTCTCCTAAATCAGTCATTACACAAGATATTGCTAAAAAAGTGGAAGCTGACTTAATCATTTGTGGTGCAACGGGCCTTAATGCTGTTGAACGCTTTTTAGTAGGTAGTGTAACAACAGGTATCATTCGCTCAGCTGATTGTGATGTACTAGTCGTCCGCCCATAATAAAGATCAATTTGTATGAATTTGGAGCAGAGTATATTTGAGTAGAGACATTTTGCAACAAGGTTATAATATGCCTGTGTTAAAAATGTAGAACCATAAATTTTGCAGAAGAAAAATTGAAATGGATGCTAAACTAAAAAGAGTGAGTTACGTAGGCTCTAAACAAGTGAAACTAGATAATTATAAAAAGGCTGACCAAAGAATTTTATATCTTTGGTCAGCCTTATTTCTTGAAGTCTTGCTATAATTCGATCACTATTTTAAGCTACGGTTAAGGAAGGCTTTTGTTCGATCAAATTGTGGGTTGTCAAACAATTCTTGTGGAGTGCCAGATTCAAGGATTTCACCATTATCCATGAAGACAACACGGTTGGCAACTTCTCTTGCGAATCCCATTTCATGTGTTACGACGATCATCGTCATATGTTCTTCTGCTAGATCCTTCATAACTTGAAGTACTTCACCAGTCAACTCAGGGTCAAGTGCAGAAGTTGGTTCATCAAATAGCAAGATTTCTGGATCCATCATCAATGCTCGAGCAATGGCTACACGTTGTTTTTGTCCACCCGAAAGTTTTGCTGGGTATGCAGAAGCTTTATCAGCAAGTCCTACTTTCTTTAAAAGCTCCATGCTACGATTACTAATATTTTGGGAGGATTCTTTCTTTATTAAACGTGGTGCCATTTCGAGATTCTCTTTGACAGTAAGATGTGGGAAAAGATTAAAATGTTGAAATACCATACCCATTCTAGAAGTGACGCGTTTAATTTCTTGTGGTTTTGCATAAACGCCATCTTTTACAAGATAATCACCCGCTACTGCAATACTTCCACCATTTATTTCTTCGAGATGAACAAGACTTCTCAACATCGTACTTTTACCAGATCCAGAGGGTCCGATGACCGCTACTACATCATTTTTATTTACATCAAATGTAATTTGTTTTAATACATCAAGATTTCCAAATGATTTTTTTAATTTTGATACTTCAATAATAGCCAAAACGACCACTCCTCTCTATTCAAATGTAAACCGGCGTTCAATCCATTTAAAGATTAATGTAAGTATTAGGGTCATGATAAGGTACATAACACCTGCTACAAAGAATGGAACGATAGTAAAATCACGGTTTACTGCAGCTTCTGCAAAGTGTAATAATTCAGGAACAGCTACTGCATAGAGTAGTGCTGTATCTTTTACAAGTGTGACAGATTCGTTTGCCAATGATGGAATGGCGATACGGAACATTTGTGGCAGAATCACTCGTGTTGTTGTTTGGAATTTATTTAATCCAAGGACTTGTGCTGCTTCATATTGACCTTTATCAATTGCTAACAAACCACCACGGAAGATTTCTGCAAAATAAGCAGCATAGTTAAGAACAAATCCGATGCATGCTGCAGTAAAGCGATCTAATACTAAATATTGACCAATACCAGGAATCATTGGTAGACCGAAGCAAATAACTAATAATTGAAGTAATAGTGGCGTACCACGCATTACATAAATATATGCTTGAGCTAACCATGAGAGTAGTTTAAAGCTACTTTTCACCGCCAAAGTTAATAAGAAACCAAGTGGTATGGATAAGACAATGGCGATTAGAAATAATAGAATGGTCATTTGTGATCCTTGAAGCATTGGTTTAAGGATCGTAATGAGATAATCGAAGTTCATACAAGTGTTCCTCCTAAATGAAACTTGCGGATTGACGAATCCGATAATGAATTATCGGTAACAGGAAAATAGTATTTTTCATTCTTAAATGATAAAAACAAAACAGGTTTCCAAAAAGGAAACCCCGTTTTGCCTTTTACTATTTTACTTTAATACTTTATTTTCGCCAAACCATTTTTTTGAAATTTCAGTGGCTGTACCGTCTGTATTCATTTTATCAAGTGCTTTTTGTAATTTGTTTAATAACTCTTCATTACCTTTTTTAACACCTACACCGTATTCTTCAGGTGCAAGTGACTCATTAAGAACTTTGAAGGTGCCTTTTTGTTTTGACATATAATAATCAATTACAACTTTATCAATTACTACTGCATCTGTACGGCCACTTTTTAAGTCATTCAATGCCATTACATTATCAGAATACTCACTGACATTTTTTATTTTTGATTTAATAGAACTTGCATCTAATGCATCTGCTGCTGAAGATTGTGCTTGTAAGCCTACAACTTTGCCATTTAAATCATTTAATTTATTGAGTTTGGAATTGGCAAGTGTCACAACTACTTGAGCATTTTTTAAATATGGTTTTGTAAAGTTAACTTGTTTTTTACGTGTGTCCGTAATTGTATATCCATTCCAAATTAAATCGATTCGACCACTGTTTAGTTCGGATTCTTTCGTTTTCCAATCAATTGGTTGAATTTTTACTTTATAACCCATTTCTTTTGCTGCAGCTTTGGCATAGTCGATATCAAAACCTACAATGTTATTTTTTTCATCGCGGAAGCCCATTGGAGCAAACGTATCATCAACACCAATTATTAGTGTTTTGTCATCCTTTGAAGCAGAGTTAGATGAACATCCAGCCATAACGCTGAAGATTGCTACGATGAACATTGTCATTATTGCAAAACGTTTCATGTTGAAAACCACCTTTTATCTTTATTATATTTAATTTGTTTTATTACACTTTAGTTCACTAGTGCGTTAACACATTATCAAGTTAGTAAAGTATATCATCGTTTTATAGGAAAAGACAATAGCTTTTTGATATATTGATTCAAGTAATTAAGTGAAAGATTAAAAATGAACATTTAGTATATTATTAATCAATTTTATGGAATCTTATTCATAGAAAGGAAATAAAAAAAGGGGTGTTGATAATATGCACGACTTAGATTGTGATGTTGTGGTCCCATATACTGTCATACTCATTGAGAAAAGGCGCAGCCTCAATGAATGATCAACATAATCACGTTAAGTAAATGACTAACTTATAGTATACTGAAACTAGTATATTTGAATAAATATATTACTTTCTATTAGATAACTAGACAAATCAACAATCATATTTAGAATTTATGTTTCTTTTTCACTTTAATTTTCACGAAAACATTGATAATTCCTAATGTTTCGTGATTTGTTATAATATAAAAAATAAATAGAATATGTAGTTCAGAAGGAGAATCGATTATGGTGCAAATTTTTTCAGATAGAATGTTAAAAACAGATAGCTCTTTTATTTCTCAAGTTATGCGATTAACTGAGACAAAAGATATTATTTCTTTCGCAGGAGGATTACCAAATCCAATTTCTTTCCCAGTAGCGGAATTCCAAGAATCGATGAGTCGAGTTTTACATGAATCAGGTGAAAGAGTATTCCAATATTCAGGTACACAAGGCTATTTGCCATTACGTCAATGGATTGCAGACCGGTATAAAAAACGATTTGATATAGATGTTACAGCAAATGATATTTTGATCACAACAGGCTCTCAACAAGGATTAGATTTGATGGGGAAAGTATTGATCAATAAAGGGGATAACGTAGCTGTTGAAAGCCCATGTTATCTTGCTGCTATTCAAACTTTTTCACTTTTTGAACCGCACTTTTTGCCAGTTAGCCTTGAAGATGATGGCTTGAATTTAGAAGAACTAGAAGCAGCACTAAGTAACGAAAATGTGAAGCTATTATATACTGTTCCTAATTTCCAAAATCCTACTGGTTTAACGTATTCTAAAGAGAAACGTGAAGCTATTTATGAAATTCTCAAGAAAACCAACACGATTTTAATCGAAGACGACCCATATGGTGAACTTCGCTATGAGGGAGAATCATTACCATATATCGCAGGTGGAAAATCTGAGAACAGTGTATTATTTGGTTCATTCTCAAAAACATTATCACCAGGAATGCGTATAGGTTACCTATGTACAAAGAATAAAGAATTAATGGGTCACTTGATTGCGGCAAAACAATCTTCAGATTTGCATACAAATGTGATTTCTCAATATGCAATCTATGATTATTTAGTAAATAATGATTATGAAAAGCATATTAATCAAATTACGGAATTGTATAAAAAACAATGTGATGCGATGATTGCATCAATGGAAAAACATTTACCAGCACACGTTACATTTACAAAACCAGAGGGCGGAATGTTCTTATGGGCAGATTTAGGAGAAGGGGTTTCGTCAGTAGAAGTCTTTAATCGTGCAATTGAAAATAAAGTAGCATTTGTACCTGGGGATCCATTCTATACAGATGTGAAAGGTGCGAGCACATTGCGACTAAATTATACGAATTCAGACCCAGCAACGATAGATGAAGGCATTAAGAGACTGGCATCAGTATTATAAAATAAAAAAGGAGGATAGATATGAAATAATCTATCCTCCTTTTTGTATGTTAAAAAAACTTTTGAACGATTAATTTGGGTGTTATCTAAAATAAAAAAGGTTTTTGTTTATGGCTATCACATTACCTTGACAGTCATAGTAGCGATTTAAAAGGATCGGATTTTACGAATTCAGATTTAACGGATAGTGAGTTTAAATCCTGTAATTTAGCAGGAATAGACTTTGATGGTTAGTATTTTGAAGAAACAGTTTTTGAAGCATGTACATTAAAAAAAGCTTCTTTTAGAAATACAACTCTCAAAAATGTTCAGTTTCGTTTATTAAAAGTAAAGAAAGTTGATTTTAGTGGATCTACAATGGATAAATTAACATACAATTTTTTAAAAGCAGGAAAAGCGGATTTAAATAATGTTACAATCATTTGAATCAAGTGTTAATATGTTCGTATTAAAAAACCAAAAATGTATTTATTAAATTGCTTCATTTAACTAAATGTAAAAATGCAGGACTGTACAAAATATTGGTACATTGTCCTGCATTTTTTTATGTTAGAAAAGTTACGACTAGTACAAACTTTACTTGAATACATTTAAGTGATGAAAAGAATAAAGGAGATGTAAAATTTTTGCCTGAATATTTGAAGAGCGCAATTTTTGAACATCAATTTTGGCTCGAAATTCTAATGAATCACGGGCAATTTATCCGAGATTCGCTATATCCATCTGAGAAGGAGGATATTGAAGAGGCAAAGACATTTATTCATCGCTTTTCTGACCTTCATAAGCAAGTAAGTCCGTTAAATGTTTCAAATGCAATTCCATTTGCTATAACTGCAGATGAAGCAGCAGAACAATTAAAGCAATTTAAATTTTCAATTCTTAAACGCCAATTGTCTGGTGATATCAAGATTCATCTTTCTCCGACTTTTATAAATCACATGGTTAATGAATTAGAAGAATACCAAAAAGTATTAAGTTACTTAAAGAAAGGTGAAGTACCACCCATTTTTCATGAATTGCATCATCATTTACTGTGGTTAAGTGACGCTTATGGCCATGCTGGAATCATAAATGATGATATGGATAGCGTAGAAAAAAGATTAAAAGATAAGAGTTCCACTTTTACGCAACACTTTGAACAATTTTATTTAAAGGCAGTGGAATTAACGGGATATTTACGGGCTAATATTCAGTCATTCCCAGCATTAAATCGATTTAATAATGAAGTTGAAGTTGAGATGAATTTATTTAGAATATTTTTACATGAATTAGAGGAAATGGAGTTAAGAGCTGAAGTATTAGGAACTTTTACTGCCTCGATGGCTGATCACATGTCAAGGGAGGAACAATATTACCTAACAAAACTCGCTGAGTCGAGAAGTGCATGAATGGCTTCGCATATAGAGTAGCTTATTATAATGGTTTCTCAAAAAAAGTAGCGAGGGGGCATAGTTCACTAGTTTTTTTGTCGAAATCAAGATAAATAAAAAGATATTCCAAAAGAAAATGTCTTTTCTCCATATAGGGTTTCATTGAAATGGAGAATAGGCATTTTCCTGTTAGGGGATAAATAGAATGTATTTTTATTTGTAACATTGAAGAAAAGATTAAACTTATATAGATAATTAATTCTATTGCTTTTGATGCACAATGAAATTATCTGAATAATCTGTATTGGTTAAAATAATGAAAATTATTGAGGTGAATGAAATGGCAATCGAACTAGTAAGAGAACATTTCAAAAAATATGGCTTGGATTATAAAATTATGGAATATGAGGCATCAAGTGCAACAGTAGATCTTGCAGCACGGGCCTTAGGAGTAGAACCGGAACGTATGGCAAAAACACTTTCCTTTAGAAATGATGACGGCTGTATTTTAGTAGTAGCAGCAGGAGATGCGAAAATTGATAATGCAAAGTTTAAACATAAATTTCGGATGAAGGCTAAAATGCTTACACCAGATGAAGTACTTGCAAAGGTTGGGCATGCAGTAGGAGGTGTTTGCCCATTAATGGTATACCCGGCGTGTGGTAGTAGTAATAGTGCGATCGAGCTTACGTGCGATGAAATATTTACATATGCTAATGGACAAGAATGGGTTGATGTATGTAAAGGCTGGCAAAAGGATCTAGATCTTAAAAATGACGATCTATCTTATAAAATAAGTTCACATTAATAAAGGAATGTAGTATAGTACACTATTAAGGAGTGCCCTTAGAATTCAGGGTAGTCCTTTTTGGTTTGCATGAACTTATGAGAAATAGGAGAGGTTCACCAATTTTTCTTCAGTTGAATATCGTATATTAGATAATCATATACGAATGGAGGAAAGTTGTGGGGTATTTTGTGCCTGTAGAGTCAGGCGTCAAACTATTTGTAGAAGATATAAACCCAACAGGCAAAAAGACAATCGTATTCATACATGGATGGCCATTAAATCATAAACAATTTGAATATCAATTTAATGTCCTACCTTCAGAGGGGTATCGATGTATCGGTATTGACTGGAGGGGATTCGGTCGTTCTGATAAACCAATGGCAGGCTATGATTATAATAGGTTAGCAGATGATATTGCCACAGTCACCACTACGCTTCAGTTGAACAATTTCACGCTAGCTGGACATTCCACTGGAGGAGCAATAGCACTTCGTTATGTTGCACGGTATAGAGGTTACGGCGTTCGTAATTTAGTATTAATTGACGCGGCAGCACCAACCGGCTTTACACAAGAAACCGCAACAAAACTTCTAAATGAAACGTATAATGATCGTCCGAATATGTTAAGAGATGTGACGGATACCTTCTTTTTTCAATATATATCAAAGCCTTTTTCAGAATGGTTTTTCCAAATGGGATTACAAGCAGCAAGTTGGTCCACGGCTGCAATCATCAAAACACTTAGAGATGAAAAAATAGAAATAGAGCTTCAAATGATTAGTGTTCCTACCTTAATTATTCATGGCACCCATGATCAAGTTATTCCATTCTCACAAGCAAAAATCTTAAATGACAAAATAGAAGGTTCAAGACTTGTAGCATTTCAATATAGTGGGCACGGCCCTTTTTGGGAAGAACGAGAAAAATTTAATGAGGTGTTGATTAATTTCACCTCGCATTAGATGTATAATAGGAAGATGAAGAAAACTGCCAAAGAGGGATTTTTACTTTATAAGAATATATATCATATTAAAACTCTTCCTAAATGGTTGAGTTTTTAATTGTGAAAACAAATTGATGATCCTTGATTTGACTAATTAGTAAAATTTTACCACATATTAGATAGGGGAATTAAAAAAGATATTAAAAAAAGCATTTTTTCAATAAAAATCCTCCTAAATATTTTCCAAAAAAGTCTGACATATAAATATAAGCTGTAAGTTCTATTAAAAATAAATTAAAATTGAAGAATCAGACGAAATCGGTGGTATTGTCTATTTGTTAATTAAAAAAATCACATTAACTAATTAACATTAATAAAGTTTTACAAACTTTACTTAATCTTAGCTAAAAAGTAATATTTTTAACGAAAACTTAATATATAGATGATCAAACTGAAACTTTTAAATGTTTCATTCGTTTTATAGTAATGTGATAGAGAGGAAGTGGAGTCTTGCAAAAATTAAGAGAACACGAAGGACTTCGTTTAATTGGTTATACATTGTTTTATTTTGTCATTTTAGTGTTACTCGTTTTAATTTACGGATTCCATGATATGAATGCGGGACCGTTTATTTATACCGAATTTTAAAAGAAAGTGAGTGTTACTTATGAGTGTACTGCATATGATTCGTGAGATGTCTTTGTTATATCCACAACGTATAGCGTATCAAGTTGATGACGAAACATTAACTTATGAAGAGTTGTGGAGACAATCTGATCTTGTAGCAGAATTTTTAGTACAGGGAGGATTGAATGATGCAGCGCCAATTGCAGTTTACGGTCATATGTCGCCGAAGCAAATCATTGCCTTTTTAGGAGTAGTCAAGGCAGGACATCCGTACATTCCATTAGATACTTCAATTCCAAATGAACGTGTTCAGCATATTCTAGCTGTTTCGAACGCGGCTCTGTTGTTAACAACAGAAAAAATGGATTTAGACCTTTCAATACCTACTTATGAAGTTAATTCAGTTTTAGAATCAACTCATTCAAAAACAATTTCGCAAAGTAACTGGGTAGAAGGCGAAGATGTATTTTATATTATTTATACTTCTGGAAGTACAGGGAATCCAAAAGGCGTGCAAATTACAGCCAGCAATCTAGAAGCATTTGTACTATGGCTAGAAGAGGATGCCCATCTGCAAGATGGTGTATATCTTAACCAAGCGCCCTATTCGTTTGATTTATCAGTAATGGATTTATATCCAGCGTTGACAAAAGGTCGGGCATTATATGCACTGACAAAATCTCAGATTAATCAACCAGCCATGCTTTTTGAAGCATTGCAACAATCAAATGTTACTGTTTGGACTTCTACACCTTCATTTGTGAAAATTTGCATGATGAATCCACTGTGGAATGCAGAAATGATGCCTACAATTGAAAAGTTCCTGTTTTGTGGAGAAGTATTACCACATGAACTTGCAAAAAATTTACAGGTTAGATTCCCAAATGCAAAAATTATTAATTTGTATGGTCCAACTGAAACAACTGTTGCAGTAACTGCTGTTGAAGTAACGAATAGTCTTCTTGATGATTTTAATGTTTTGCCAATTGCAAAGGCTGACGCTGATCATTTGATTTTACTTAATGAAGCCGGCGATATTGTGAGCGAAGGACAAAAAGGACAATTAGTGATTACTGGTCCTACTGTAAGTAAAGGTTATCTTGGTGCACCGGAGCAAACCGAAAAAGTATTTAAACTTTGGCGCGATGAAGATGTGTATTATACAGGTGATGTTGGTTATTACCAAAATGGCTATATCTTCTATTCAGGTCGTTCTGATTTCCAAGTGAAGCTTCATGGCTATCGTCTAGAAATTGAGGAAATTGAGAAAAAGATTGAATCATTAAATGAAGTAAGTGGTTGTATCGTGCAGCCAGTAAAAGTACAAGAGGAAGTAGTGTCTTTAACTGCATTCGTCGTACTAACTCAAAAGACCGATGAAAAACCATTCCAAACTACAAAACGATTAAAAAACGCATTGTCTGAAGTTGTTCCAAGTTATATGGTGCCAAAGAAATTTATATATGTAGATCAACTTCCTTTGAATGCAAATGGTAAAGTGGACCGTAAAAGATTGGCGGTAGAAGTAACGTTATGATACCTTATGGTGATTTTACATTCTTCTTTATCATCGGTATTTTATTGATACCTACAATTATTTTAGGGCTTAAAGGAAAATCATCCAAAAAGTATAACATGTTTATTTCAGTTATCATCTTGGCGATTATTTTTAGTTCATCAGTCAAGAGTATACTTTCGTTGATACTATTTACGATTTTCCAAGTACTATTAATTAAAGGATATCAAGCGTATCGATCAAAGAACAATAATGGTACCGTTTTTGTAATTGCTGTTTTACTAGCAATTCTACCGCTTATATTGGTGAAGATACTGCCATTTTTAGGGCTTCACCATCTCTTTGGTTTTTTAGGTGTTTCTTATATTACGTTTAAAGCTGTACAAATGATTATGGAAACACGTGATGGCATGATCAAAAAGCCGATTTCTATCGTGGAGCTTATCTATTTCCTTTTATTTTTCCCATCGATTTCATCTGGTCCAATTGACCGTTGGAGACGATTTGAAAAAGATTTGAATCATGTCCCAGATCGTGACGAATATCGTGAGTTATTATTTAATGGTATTAATAAAATTTTCCAAGGATTTTTATACAAATTTATTATTGCATTTTTAATTTATAATAAAATCCTTTTGTATCTGCCAAATCATACGTATAATTACTTAACACCTTTCGAAGGTCGACTTGCTGATATGTATTTTTACAGTCTTTACCTATTCTTTGATTTTGCTGGCTACAGTGCATTTGCTATTGGTGTAAGTAAAATCATGGGGATTAAAACTCCAGAGAATTTCAATTTACCATTCTTAAGTAAGAATATTAAAGATTTCTGGAATCGTTGGCATATGAGTTTGTCATTCTGGTTCCGAGACTATGTGTATATGCGTTTTGTATTTTGGATGACGAAAAAGAAATGGATTAAAAACCGTTATACAGTTTCCTATATAGGATACTTTGTCCTATTCCTATTAATGGGCATATGGCATGGTCTAGAATGGCATTTTATCGTCTATGGCTTGTATCATGCATTACTTATTGTTTGCTTTGATAAGTTTGAAAGATGGAATAAAGTGCATAAATTCTGGCCAAAAAATAAATGGACAAATGCAATTTCGATTGTAATTACTTTCCATTTCGTTTGTTTCGGTTTTTATATTTTTTCAGGAAAATTATTTAGTTAAAAGGAGTTTATTATAATGGAAAAACAAGAAGTATTTAAAGTATTAGCTGCTGTATGTGAAGATGATGTTATTTTGGAAAATCCAGATATTGAACTATTTGAAGAGGGATTACTTGATTCATTTGGTACAATTACATTACTAGTTGAGATAGAAGAAAAATTAGGTATTAGTGTACCAATCACAGAATTCTCCCGCGAGGAGTGGAATACACCAAATCATATTGCGGAGAAATTAGTTGAATTAGCATGAAGAAGTATACTTTCCTTCCGCTAGCGATTGCGGTAGTGTTATTTTTCACCTTTTTATTTTTCCCTAATCGTTGGTTGAAGAGCTGGGTTACGGATCAAAGAGTAGAAGAAGCAAAGATTGAGTTAAATCCTCTTATGTTTCAGGGGGAATATTTGCAAAGTCAAATGCTAAAAGATAAAAACGCTTTGCCAATTTATGGTTCATCTGAGTTAGAGCATTTTGATCCTTTCCATCCATATAATTACACAAAAGCAGCAAAAACACCCTATTCTACTTTTATGGTAGGACGTGGTGGGAGTCAAAGTATTACACATTTCTTGAATTTCGCTGAGCAAGAGAAAAATTTAAAGGGGAAAAAGATTATATTTATCATTTCTCCACAATGGTTTACAGCTCAGGGAATGGATGATTTCCATTTTTCACCTAACTATTCAATGCTTCATGCTTATGACTTGGCTTTCAATCATGAGATGAATCCTAAGTTAAAGGAAATAGCTATGCGTCGTTTACTACAATTTGATACTGTTAAGCGAGATCATTTATTAGTTTCAATGTACAAATATGAATTAGCAAAAGATAAAAAGCCGATATTCGGACGCATAACAATGGCATTGGGTTATATGAATCGAGCACTTCTTGAGAAGAAGGACTTGTATTATTCATTGATTAATGAGCAGAATAAAAAGTTACATGCAAACCCTTCTCTTATTAGAAATCAGACATTTGAACAACAAATACAAAATGCGGATGCATTTGGTGAAAAGCGTATTACAAATAATAATTTAAATGTCAACGATAGATACTATAACCGTAATATCGCACCAAAATATAAGCAGTTAAAAAACTTTAGAAAAGATGTTGACTATTCTAAATCACCTGAGTATGAAGATTTTAACCTTGTCATCGATGTGTTAAAAGATGCTGGAGCGAAACCGCTATTCATTTCAATTCCAATGAATGGTAAATGGTATGATTATGCTGGTTATCCAAAAGAAAAACGCCAAGCATACTACCAAAAAATACGAACAATTATTAAAGACGCAAATTATCCATTAATCGATTACTCTTCACATGAGTATGATCCTCATTTCATTACCGATACTATTCATATTGGTTGGAAAGGATGGGTATATCTAGATCACGATATGGATCGTTATTGGAAAGCAAAATAAATACGAGAGGGCTGTCTCATATGAGGCAGCCTTTTTTTATTGTTCTGTAGTTTTTCATCGTAGATATTATGTTTTCAGTATAAGAATTTCTTATTTATGAATTTGTTGGAAATTTTTTTGTCCAAAATGTGAATGAATTGTTGACAAATTGTGTCCGGAGGTTGTATGATTATGACATAAAGTTGTCACATTTATATACGAAAATACGAGGGGGATGCAAAATGAATTATACTGATATTATTTTAATCGCGGTTGCTTGTATGAGTATTCCATTGATTTGTGCAATTTTCTTTGATGCATTCTACGCAGAGAAAAAGAGTAAATCCTTTTCATTAAAACGAGTTTCTTTCTGGTATGCATTATTTTTTGCTGTATCTTTCATACCGTCCGTATTATTTTTAGCGCAATAATTATAATGATATTAAATGGAGAGCCTTCTAAATAGAGGGTTCTTTTTTTATTTAATGCGGTTGTTATTTGAAGGGAGTAGTCATTGTGCCAGTGTTCTTCACACAAAAGAAGAAAATCTTTGTTTTGTTACGCTTAGCGTGCTGGTACTTAGGATAAAAACATTCTTTAACATAGCCTGTTCATAAAAATACGCAAAATGGTACATATAATGTATTTGTAAATAATTATAATAAGGGTTTTTACCTATAATACTATATTGATAGTGAAAAATATTTATGAAAAAATATATATAAAAATCAAAATAATTACATTATAATAGTCTTAAAATACCATTTTAAATTCGGGTGTAAGTGATTTTCAGTGTGCAAGAACTCAACAGTTTAATGAAATAATCTAATGCAATTAAAAGAAAAAGGAGAAACGCTATGTTTGCAAAACCTAAGAAACATTATCAATATTTTTCTGCAACTCCAGGCTCTGATATAAATGCTAACAAAAGATTTCAAATTAAATTGGATTTTTTGGGGTTATCTTCGATCAGAAGGGCTTCTGTCCAAGGTTTAAGAGAATTGTATGATGTACATCATAATGAAATTTTGGATGGTTTTTATGAGCATTTAATATCTTTTCCAGAGTTTAGAGAAATAATAGAAAACCATTCCTCTGTTGAACGTTTAAAAATATCATTTGATAAGCATTTCAGAAGCTTATTTGAAGATCAACTAGATTTACAATATATTTTCAATCGTAGAAAAATAGCTCACACTCATGCGAAACTGGGCGTCTTACCTGATTGGATGATTTCTGCCTATACCTTAATTAACCAAATAATTATCCCGTTAATATTGGAGAAATATAGTCGTGACCGTAAGAAAATGATGGACGTTCTTTTGGCATATGAAACCCTTGTGAGTATAGATCAACAACTTATTGTGGAGACATATATAGAAATTCAAGCAGGTTCAATTGTTAATGGGTTAGGGGAAATCATTGCATTTAATACCCAACTAGATCAGATAAAAAAACTTATTCAGTTTCAGGAAATGCAAAAGAAAGATGTTATTTCGGCCAATTCTTCAATGGAGCAATTAGATGCTAGTATTGAGGAAGTTTCTTCATCGATTGTTGATGTATCAAATGATACACAAAGCTCATTAGAAGAGTTAAGTAAAGGAATTCAGTTACTTCGAAACGTAAATGAATTATTAAGAACAACTGATCATGGACAAGAAAGTGTCAGAGAAAATGTTAGTGAATTAGAAAATAGGGTGAATAACGTTACAAAATTGGTGGAATTTATCCAAGGTATTGCTGAACAAACAAATCTGTTGGCATTAAATGCATCGATTGAAGCAGCTCGTGCAGGAGCAGCAGGTAAGGGATTTGCTGTAGTGGCAGAAGAAGTTAGAAAATTAGCTGACAATACCAAATCATCTGTACAATCGATACATGGAGATATACAAGAGCTTCTCGAAATTACAAAGAATATTAGTATACTAACAAAACAATCTGCCGAAGACTTACATAAGGGTGTAACTGAAACATCCAACATTACAACAGCATTATCTACATTAAATGATACTTTGCAACACCAAGGATCTAGTATTGAAGAGATTGCTACTGCGACCCAACAACAAGCAGCGGCAGCTAACGATATCACTGTGAGAAATCGTAATATTGCAGAGCATGCCATAAAAAGTAAAGGAATCTCAAATGATACGGGTGAAGCCATTTACACTTTAAGTAAGATGATTGATGACTATCGCACGAAAACAATTTCAAAAAACTTCATCATTAGTCAGGAAGATATTGTTGCCCTAACGATTACTGATCATCTTTTATGGCGTTGGCATATTTATAACCTATTATTAGGATTCGAACAAATGACAGTTGATGACGTAAAGTCACATAGAGAATCTCGTCTTGGAGAATGGTATTATGGGCAAGGTAAAGAATTGCTAGGTAATGAACCGATATTTAAAGAACTAGAGCAACCCCATGCACGTGTCCATGAAGTAGCGCGACAAGCAGTACAAGCCTACAATGATGGTAACTATGAATTAGCAGAGGAATATCTAGTAGAAGTAGAAAAAAGCTCAAAAATTGTGATTGATAAACTTACGAAATTACGAGAAATCATCATTGCAAGCAAAGAGCCATATATGTATTAAAGTGAATCAATTCCATAACATAATTCGATGTTTAATCTAAAAATGCGGATGTATTAAATTCATTAATCTAAAAATGAACACTCCATTTAAACCAATGGAGTGTTTTCTTTTGAGGAGGCATGGATTTTAGTTGTTAAGTGTACTCAAATGATTCAGGAATTTATCGACGGATATTTAGGAACTTGAAATTTCAAAAGAACCGTCTCAATTATAATAGAAGGTATTCAAAATTTATTCCAAAATTATTCCAAATGAAAATCAAAATGTGCTATAGTAAAATCGCTTTAAAATAAATGCTTTTATAGCACAGTATTTTTGCGAAAAGGTAAAATAGTCTTTGTACGAAGACCTACTGAATATGGTATCGTAGAAGTATAAAGGGAAATTATATAAAAGAAAAGATTGTTAATGAAATTTAATGTTTTTTTGCAACTTATTGTTATATAATTTGTCCTGTTATGAAGAAAGAAAGAAATGAGTGACGAAGTTGTCTTATATACTTCAATATACACTCGATATGATGATTGTGATGATTATTGCAACTCCATTTGTTGTGTATATACGCTATAAATCACAAAAAAAACGTGATATTGGTCTAGTAAATCGTTGGCATGAAGTTGGGATTATGACATTTTGGGTTTATTTAATTGGTTTATTTTATGAAACCATTGTTCCCAAAAATGGTGTTAGTCTTCAATATGCAGAAATGCGAATTCAGAATCAAGACGTACTTGGTATTAATTTTCATCTATTTCGTGTTTTTACAGATGTATATAATGCCATTCATTATTTAAACTTATGGCAACCGTTTTTCATTAACTTTCTTGGTAACATCGCAATCTTTATGCCGATTGGTTTTCTACTACCATTACTTTGGCGGAAGATGGAGAAGTTCTTCTTTGTTTTTTTTACTGGACTAGGATTGTCTTTGTTTATCGAGACAATGCAGCTTCCCCAATATAGAAGCACTGATGTAGATGATTTATGGTTAAATACACTTGGAGCCATATTAGGATTTTGCATCTATAAACAGTTTGCTAAGCGAATCCCTAAACTAAAAGAGAAATTCAAAGTTTTCGTTTAGAACGCGAATTTTTTGGGAAAATGTCATAAAACAGTAAGGTAAGAAGGGATACAACATGAATAACCAGAAGATAACAGCCGAAGAACGAAAAAAGAATCATGTAATGAATCATTTAATGGAACTTGGCGTGTTTAAAATTAACGATAAACAGCTTTATCAAGTACCATTGGAAGTATTGATGAAAGAATACAAAAAGCATACAAGCTAACAGGTTGCTACTATGTGGCAATCTTTTTCGGTATAAGTCAAGTGAAAAATAGAGTATAATCAAAAGATGTCGAATGCAGTATAGTGCATTCAAATACGTGCTAAATTAAATAGATTGAATGGAATAGATAGGAGAATAAAATTATATGTGTGGATTTACAGGATTTATCGGTGAGGTTTCAAACTCTGACGTTGTGTTAGAGAATATGATGAACCAAATTATTCACCGTGGACCAGACTCTTCAGGGCAGTTTACGGATGATCAAGCAGCACTTGGGTTCCGCCGCTTAAGTATTATTGACGTAGCCAATGGTAGCCAGCCTCTTTATAACGAAGATCAATCATTAGTATTAATCTTCAACGGTGAAATTTATAACTATAAAGAAATTAGAGATGACCTTATTGCAGCAGGCCATATTTTCGATACAGATACAGATAGTGAAGTATTAATTCATGGCTATGAGGAATACGGCACAAAATTAGTGCAAAAATTACGTGGTATGTTCGCATTCGTTATTTGGGACCGCAACAAAAAACGCTTATTTGCAGCGCGTGATATGTTCGGAATTAAACCATTCTACTATGCACATATGAATGGTACATTACTATTCGGTTCAGAAATTAAAAGTTTCTTACCACACCCACACTTCGAAAAAGTACTTAACGAAAAAGCACTAAAACCATACTTAACATTCCAATTCCCAGTATTAAAAGAAACTTTCTTTAAAGGTGTTTTCAAATTACCAGCAGCTCACTACTTAACATTTGAAGATGGTAAATTAGAAATCACACGCTATTGGGAACCAAAATTCAATCCAGAAGAACGTCCACTTAATGAGATTGTAGAAGAAATCGATTCAACTGTTCGTGAATCGATTGAAGCTCATAAATTTTCAGACCCAGATGTTCTAGTAGGTTCATTCCTATCTTCTGGTGTGGACTCAAGTTACGTTGCTTCTGTATTAAAGCCAGATAAAACTTTCTCTGTTGGTTTCGCAGCAGAAAAATTCTCTGAAGTGGATAACGCAAAAGCATTATCAAATGAACTAGGTATTGAAAATGTCAACGAAGTA
Source organism: Rummeliibacillus pycnus (assembly GCF_044359855.1). GTDB lineage: Bacteria > Bacillota > Bacilli > Bacillales_A > Planococcaceae > Rummeliibacillus > Rummeliibacillus pycnus_A. The sequence continues at coordinate 2,006,183 of NZ_CP132291.1, read as the reverse complement.
TTAGACCCTGAAGTTTGCTTCAATAAACTTGATGAAATTCAATATATGATGGATGAACCACACTCTAACCCATCAATTGTTCCTTTATATTTCTTAGCAGAGCTTGCTAGAAAACATGTTACAGTTGTTCTTTCTGGTGAAGGTGCTGACGAATTATTTGGTGGCTATGCAGAATACGATGAAACACCTACAATGCGTAAATATAAAAAAGTACCGCAATTTATACGTCGCCCTATTGCAGAAGTGGCCAAAGCTCTTCCTGAAATGCGAGGTAAGCACTTCTTAATGCGTGGAGGTCTGCCTGTTGAACAAACATTTATTGGACAAGCGCATATTTTCGAAGAAGAAGAATCAACTGCTATTCTTACAGATAAATATAACCATGCTCCATCTGTTGCAGATATCGTTATGCCAGTGTACAAAAAAGCAGCTGGTGAAGATGATTTAACGAAGAAACAATTGTTGGACTTACAACTATGGCTCGTGGACGATATCAATTTAAAAGCGGATAAAATGAGTATGGCTCATTCAATTGAGTTACGTGTACCATTCCTTGACCGTGAAGTGATGAAGGTTGCTTCAAAAGTTCCTTCTCACTATCGTGTGAATGAAAAAGATACAAAATATGCATTCCGTCAAGCTTCACAACGTGCACTACCAGATGAATGGGCGCACCGTAAGAAAATCGGTTTCCCAGTACCAATTCGTCTTTGGTTAAAAGAAGATAAATATTACAATCAAATTAAAGAAACATTTGAATCACCTGAAGCTGCACAATTCTTTGACCAACAAGCAATTGTGAATTTGTTAACAGATCACTACGAAGGTAAAGCGAAAAACCAACGTAAAGTTTGGACAATTTACATGTTCTTAGTATGGTACAAAAAATATTTTGGCTAATTAATCCTTTAGCTTAAAAGGGGATTGTCAGCGGTGTTTAAGAGAAGTAAAATGCCTCGGCATTTGCTCCTCTTTTGCTTTATAATGCTTTTTTCAACTATTACAAGTGGCTGTTCTAGTATTCTACCAGCAAAAGAAGAGGAAATGGACGAAGGCATCAAAGTACTTATTGTTGCGTTTGGAAGCAGAGAACCTATTCCGGACATGAAAGTTAGTGTACGTGATTTGGACACGGACAAACTCGTTACAACTGCAACAGGTGATTCTGAGGGAAAAGTCACGCTAAATGGTTTAAAGACAGGTCATCGTTATTTATTTGTCCCATCACCTGAAGATAATTCTGATGTTACAAAAAAGCCAACTAATGTAGCGAAGGTTGTTAATGTTAAAGAAGATACTTCGTATGTCGTCCTTGAAACATACTATCAAAAGGAAAATCAACGACTTGATGTACCTGTAATTTTACAAAATCCACAGCTTCCTCATGGATGTGAAATTACAGCGATGACGGCCGCATTCAACTACTATGGTCTAAATCTAAAAAAAACAAAGATGGCAAAAAAGTATTTACCAACGGAAGAAGTCATCGATAAAGATGGAAAGAGAATTGGTCCAGATCCAAATAAAGCTTATGCAGGAGATCCTGCAAATGAACTAACTGGTACATATGCCTTTGCCCCTGTTATTACAAAAGCAGCAAAAAAAGTAGCACATGACTATAAAACCAATTTAAAAGTGACCAATCTTACAGGTGCAAGTGAAAAGAATATAATAGATAAAGTGCAACAAGGTATTCCTGTTATGATGTGGGTAACGCTCGATTTATCAAAACCTAAGAAAAAAGAAGGTTGGTATATTGAGAACACCAATAAGAAACCTGAAATGTATCTCAATTTACATGTCGTTGTCCTAACAGGATATGAAGATAGCAAAGTCATTGTAATGGATCCATTACATGGCTATGTTTCACATGATGCGACAAAATTCTTCTCTAGTTACAAGGATTTAGGATCGCAAGCTATTGCAATCGAGAAATAACCTCATCAAAATAAGACATTATTCGTTTATAAAGATAAAATATGATAAACTAATGGCATTAAAATAAGTACAAAATAAGTGAGATGATAAGAGATGGCAGAACAACCATTTTTACCAATATTAATCGGATCAGATATGAATGCATATGGTATGGCACGTGCTTTTTATGAAGCATATGGAATCAAAGCAATAGTAGTCGGCCGAGCACATTTAACACCAACACAAAATAGTCATATTCTACATTTCAAACAAGTTTCAAACTTAAAAGAAAACTTTGTAGAAGAAATGAAAAAATTAGCAAAAGAGTACGAGCAAAAAGACTTACTACTAATGGGGTGTGGCGATGATTATGTCAAACTCATTATTAAAAACAAACCAGCTCTTGAACAATATTTCACTGTTCCTTACATCGATGAATCTTTAATGGATCGCATTTTACTGAAAGAAAACTTCTATAAAATGTGTGAAAAATATAACTTCAGTTATCCAAAAACGGATACTTGTACGTACGAAACATATGAGAACTTCCAAGTGAAAGTTGAATACCCAATCATAATTAAAGCATCCAATTCAGTGGCTTATTGGGCATGTGAATTTCCTGGTAAGAAAAAAGTATTCATTGCACATGATGAGGCTGAAAAGAATGCCATCTTAAAAGCAATTTATAGCTCGTCTTATAAAGATCACTTAATCATCCAAGAATTCATCCCTGGTGATGATTCATATATGCGCGTATTGAATGCATATGTTGCTACTGATGGTAAAGTGAAGCTAATGTGTTTAGGTAACCCAATTCTTGAAGAACATTCTCCAGAAGGTATTGGTAGTTATGCAGCAATCATAACTACATATGATAAAGACTTGATGGACCAAGTGCGTTACTTCTTAGAAGATATTGGTTTTACAGGTATTGCAAACTTTGATATGAAATACGATTATCGTGATGGTAAATATAAACTATTTGAGATTAACCTACGTAATGGGCGTAGTAGTTATTATGTAACTGCTGCAGGCTATAACCTAATGCAATATGTTGCAGATGACCGTATGTTGCATTTGCAACAAGAACTAACTTATGCGGATAATGAACACTTGTGGAGTATCATTCCAAATGGTGTATTGTTCAAATACGCACAAAACAATGAGCTTAAAGCAAAAGCTCGTAAATTAATCAAAGAAGGTAAAGCAACGAACTCATTGTTCTACAAAGAGGACATGAACTTCAAACGTTGGTGCAAACTAACATTGAATAGCTTGAATTATTACCGTAAATACAAAAAATATTTTAACAATAAAGGTCTGTCTTAGAATGGAAAAGAAAGTACTTGGTATTATTGGTGGTGTTGGACCGCTAGCAACAATGCTACTTGGCGAATCGATTGTCCGTAGAACGAAAGCATTTAGTGATCAGGAACATATGCATTTTATCATTGATAATGATACACGTATCCCCGATAGAACGGCATATATTTTAGATCATTCTAAACCAAATCCTCTCCCAGTAATGGTTGAGGATGCAAATAAGCTAGCCGATGCAGGAGCAGATATGATTGTAATCCCTTGCAACACTGCGCATAATTTTTACGATGATTTACAGTCAAATTCGAAAGTTCCCGTATTGCATATGATTCGAGAAACAGCGAAAAAAGCACGCCAATTAAATGCAAATCGTGTTGGTGTACTTGCTACGATCGGTACATTAACTTCCAATTTGTATCAAGAGGCTTTGATGGATGAAGGGATAGAACCTGTTATTCCAGATGAAGTGATGCAACAAGACATTATGACAGTGATATATGACTATGTAAAAGCAGGCAAAAAGATAACGTCAGCACAATGGCAACCAATCGAAGCAGCAATGAAAAATGCGGGATGTGACCACATTATTTTAGGCTGTACAGAGCTATCTGTTGTGAATAGAGAGTTATCGTTAGATGATTCGTATATTGATGCACTTATTGTATTAGCGGATTGTGCGATTACTAGTTGTGGTTACGAATTATTAGACTAATCATTGAAAGACCTGTCCTTTCTATAAGGGACAGGTTTTTACATAATGTAAATTATTTAATATAAAAGAGAGAAGGTGTGGGAAACAATGTCATTCTTAACTTTATTGAATGAAGATTTACAAAAAAAGTGGACTTTCCCATCCACAATGCCAATCCAAGATCAAATGATTCCGGCACTATTAGAAGGAAAAGACGTAGTAGCTGAATCCCCAACAGGTACAGGTAAAACATTAGCCTATCTATTACCGATTCTACAAAAAGTTGATGGTGCAAAAAAAGCAACGCAAGCACTAATCGTTGCTCCATCCCAAGAATTATGTATGCAAATTGTAGAAGTTATTCGTACATGGATTGCCGGTACAAATATTACGGTTGTTCCGTTAATTGGTGGGGCAAACCCACAACGCCAAATCGAAAAATTAAAGAAAAAACCAACCATTGCAGTTGGTACACCAGGACGTCTAAACGAGCTAGTTAAAGAGAAGAAATTGAAACTACATGAGTTGACTACAATCGTTTTAGATGAAGGAGATCAACTACTAAGCCGCGATTACCGTGTCATTGTAAAATCATTTATCGACGGTGCAGATCATGAACGTCAAGTCGCAGTCGTATCAGCAACGATTACCGATGAAATTGAATTAGTGGCAAAACGTATGCTCCATGATCCCATACGTTTTCAAGTAAAAGTAGATGAAACATTAACAGGAAGTAAGGTCGTACATTCTTTTGTGAAACTACAAGAACGTGATAAAACGGAATTTCTACGTAAATTATCACATGTGTCAGGAGTTCGAGGACTTGCATTTATGAACAATTTAGACCAAGTCTTAATGAAAAAGTCTAAGCTTGAATTCCGTAATGCACCAATTGTGGCACTACATTCTGAGATGAAAAAGGAAGAAAGAAAAGCTTCATTAGATAGTTTCCGTAAAGGGGAAGCTCGTATTCTAATTGCAACAGATGTAGCAGCAAGAGGCCTAGATATAGATGGACTAACGCATGTTATACACGTGGATGTTCCCTATACTAGAGAACAATATGTTCATCGTTCAGGACGTACAGGACGTGCAGGAGCAGACGGTGAGGTTATTACATTACTTGCATATCACGAAGAACAAGCTTACCATAAACGCGTTCGTGAATTATCAATTAAACCAGTTGAAAAAATATGGTCTAATGGTCAACTTGTAGAAGGACACGCAGAAATTAAACAAGTTCGAAAACAAACAAAGCCAAATGGTAATTCAGATGCGCATAAAACATCTAAAAAAAGAAATGAAAGTAGCTCATTTGGAGCTTCTTTCAAAGATTCTGGAAAGAAAAAGTACTTTGCAAAGAAATCTAAGAAAAAATAATAAGAAGCGAGGTAATTAATGATGACATTTAAAGAAAAGCTAGAACAATTTGCTGAGTTAGCAGTAAAAGTTGGAGCTAATATGCAAAAAGGTCAAACTTTATTGATCAATACAACGACAGATACTATTGAATTCACACGTCTAGTCGTAAAAAAAGCATATGAAGCAGGCGCTGCTCGTGTAACAGTAAATTTCTCTGATGATGTAATCAATCGTGCTTATTTTGATCATGCACCAGACGATGAATTTGCAAAATTCCCCCGCTGGATTAGCGAACAACGAGATGAACTTATCGAACGTAAAGGTGCATTACTATGGATTGATGCTGCAGATCCAGATAATTTAACAGGTGTTCCTGTAGAAAAATTATCCGCTCATCAAAAGGCATCTGGAAAAGCTTTAGAAAATTATCGCGATGCTGTTATGAACGATAAAATTGCATGGTCAATCATTGCGGTTCCTTCAAAAAAATGGGCTGCGAAAGTATTCCCTAATTTGAAAGAAGAAGAACAAGTATTAGCATTATGGGAAGCCATCTTCAAAACAGTACATATCGGTGAAGGGAATGTCATTGATAACTGGGAACAACATTTGAAAAACTTAGATGCACGTGCTGACCTACTAAACAAAAAACGCTATGCAAAATTACATTACACAGCACCAGGCACAGACCTAACAATCGAATTACCAGATAAGCACATCTGGTGTACAGGTGCTAGCTATACTCCAGATGGTAATTCATTTGTTGCGAATATGCCTACTGAAGAAGTTTATACAATGCCTTCAAAATATGGCGTAAATGGTTATGTTTCAAATACAAAACCATTGGTATTCCAAGGTAATATTATTGATCAATTCAAAATCACATTCGAGAATGGCAAAATTGTTCAAACGGAAGCAGGTGTAGGTGCAGAATTACTGCAAGAACTAACAAAAGCTGATGAAGGGTCTCAATATCTTGGTGAAGTAGCATTAGTACCGCACGAATCACCAATTTCAGCTTCTAATGTTTTATATTACAATACTTTGTTCGATGAAAATGCATCCAATCACTTAGCAATTGGAGAAGCGTACCCAACATGCTACGAAGGTGGCAGCACACTTACAAGAGAACAACTTGAAGAAAAAGGCATCAACACATCCATTACACACGAAGACTTCATGGTCGGTAGTGGCGAAATGGACATAGATGGTATCTTGCCAGATGGAACAGTAGAACCAATCTTCCGTAAAGGTAGTTGGGCATTTTAAATAACAATCTAAAACTCCGCTCACAATGAAATGAGTGGAGTTTTTATTTTTTAAAGTTAATTTGACTGAAAGCAGAGGAATCTTATCAACTGATTATGAGAATAACACTGATTGGTGCCAAAGAATGTCTGATTGGCGCTAAAGAAACTCTAAGTGGTACTAAAAACAAAAAAATCGCCGTAGGGATTAAACCCCAGGGCGATTTATCATCAAATTATTTCTTTATAGGAGTCTTCTTCTTTTTAGAATCAATTGCTTTTATGATGATTGGATAAACAATTGGAGCTAGCTTAATAGCTGCTTTTACAACTTTTCTTACTTGCATATAGTAGCACTCCATTCCAGAAATTTTTCTATTTCATACTATACCCATAAAATTGAACGCTTAAGCTCTAAGTACTTTAATTCCTTGAATAACATTCCAAATAAAAACTACAAGTGATATTACTACTTCTACAATCACAAAAACAAACCATAAAATTACTAAGAATGTACCGTTACCAGATGACTCATTCATAATGTTCATTTCATAGCTGAAAGGACTTGCTGCTATGGTAGCAATAAATAATATTACTCCAAAAATAGTAGGAATAATTAGCAGTAGATGAGAGATAAATGCACGTTTTGCATGCCTTTTTACATCTTGATCTGTAGATACAAAATAGACGATTAATGGTAATATAAATCCGGCAAAAAATATACTGAAATAACAAAGGGATGACAGTACGCGATTATTATCCAATATTGACACCTCCATTTACTATACATACGTATAATAATGGGCAAAAGATTCGAGTTATACTTAATTTATTTTATCGTTTTAAATCAATATTTAAACATTAATCATAGTAAAATTTTTAAAATCAATCCCTTAAAGTATTTCTTCTCATCTTTAATGTGCCGAATATTAAAACGTAATACCTTTTTACATATAAACTAATTATCTAATTTTTGGATAATTAACATTGAAATACGATATTTAGTTAAGTAAAATAAATGTGTTCAATAAAATTTAATGATGTATCGACCACAAGGGGAGCCGTAATGGACGGCTGAGAGTGAACCCGAAGTTCTAACCCTTTGAACCTGTGAGTTAATACTTGCGTAGGAATGTGGATAGAAACCGACTTATATCGATGTCAGGGCTATCCTGATGTCGTTTTTTTATGGTGAAATCTCTAACGGTAAGTTTTCTAGAATAGGCTTTGGGCTTATGTGATCTACATCGGAACTAAGGAGGATTTGAAAATTGAACAACAAACGATTATTAATGATGGTTGAGATTGCTGTTTTTGCAGCGATCGGTCTAGTTTTAGACCAAGTATCCTTTAAACTATGGCCACAAGGTGGTTCCATTAGCCTTGTAATGGTGCCAATTGTGTTGATGGCATTTCGTTGGGGCACAATAGCAGGTCTTATAACAGGGCTTCTAGTGGGAGGGTTACAAGCAATAATGGGGGGCTATATTTTTACACCTCTACAAGGTTTTATTGATTATTTCTTTGCCTTTACAGCAGTTGGTTTAGCAGGAGTGATGAGAAATAAAATAATCAATGCGAGCAAAAAGGAAAGCAAAAAGCAAATGGTATTATATATTTCAATTGGAACATTTATCGGGGGAATGTTACGTTATATTGCACATACTGTATCAGGTATTGTCTTTTTTGCAGAGTATGCTGGCAAACAAAATGTCTATTGGTATTCCATTATCTATAACGGTTCATATATGATTCCTGCAATCATTTTAACGATTATTGTTGCAGCACTACTATTTACATCTGCACCTCGATTATTGGAACAAAAACGATAGAACTAAAAGTCTAGCCACCAAAATATGGGGCTAGGCTTTTTCATTAAATTTTTTCAAGAATAAATCTGAGTCACAAAGTCATAAGTGTATTATTAAATTTCTAAATAATATGGTAATCGTAAACATTTCCAAAAAGTATAATATGATAGCAATAGAATCCGTAAGCAAAGGTTTTATAAGAACGGCTTAACGTAAAATTGTGGTATAGTTAAGTGTAGATATTTAATTAGAAGGGATCGTTAGAAATGATTGCAAAAACGCAAGCAGAAATAGATGCTTTATTGAAAGCTGGTCGTGCAATGGCTGAAATTCGAGATGCAATGAAAGCCGCAACAAAACCAGGTGTAACTACAAAAGAATTAGATGACCTAGCTGGTCGCCTATTTGAAGAAAAAGGTGCTGTATCAGGACCTAAAGCAGAATATGATTTTCCAGGATACACTTGTATCAGTGTAAATGAACAAGTTGCACATGGTATCCCAAATCATCATAAACTAAAAGCCGGTGACTTGATTAATATTGATGTATCAGGTCATGTTGACGGTTATTATGCAGATACGGGTATTTCATTTATCGTAGGAGAAGTTGATTTACCGGAAGTTCAAAAAATCTGTAACGTCGCTCAAAGTGCATTTGATCGTGCGATGACAAAAGTAAAAGCAGGTTCTCGTCTAAACCAAATCGGTAAAGCTGTAGAACGTGAAGCACATGATCATGGCTTAGCGGTGATTATGAACTTAACTGGACATGGTGTTGGCCGTTCACTACATGAAGAACCACAATACGTGTTAAATTATTTTGATGCCTGGGAACGTACAATTCTTAAAGAAGGAATGGTTTTAGCTGTAGAACCATTTATCTCACAAAAAGCAGAACACATTGTAGAAGCAGGTGATGGGTGGACTTTTATCACTCCAGATAAATCACTTGTAGCACAACTTGAACATACAATCATTGTAACAAATGGTGAACCAATTATTACAACAAAAATTGATTAAAAAACACCCTGCTAATTAGCAGGGTGCGGGAAGCTCTCTGAACGTACTTATTCAGAGGGCTTTTGTTTTTTAATAAAAATAATACCGACCACTAATACACCACTTAAGAACAGAGCAGCAGTCGTAACAAGCAATTCTTCAAAGCCATTTTTAAATGCAATTCCAATATAAGCCCAAATATAAACGATAGGGAATAGTATATCATCGTAATGGAATCGTATATGCAATGCAATCGCTGTTCCACATGTAAGCATAATAACGGCCCATAGTGGATCACTAAGCCCTAAGACGTTCCAATGATTATGAGTAAATAGAAAGGCAATATTCATAAAAGTTACAATACTAACCCAAGCAAGATACATCGAAATTGGTAATCGTCCGCCCCATGAACGATGCCAAGCAGGATATGTAAAATACAAACCTGTTAATGACAGGAGCATAAAAATGATTGCCACAATTGACCATGTGAAATATTCATAATGCCACAAGTAAATCCATAACATATTAAATATCGAACTTGCTACAAATAAGACTATTTGCGTTAAACTAATATGATATTCACTATGGGGATTTTTCCATAATAGATAAATCCAATAAGCCAAAATAATATAAATAAATACCCTAATAATATAAACATACCCTGCTGGACTAAATAGGACAGTATAGCTGTTGGAGATTTCACTTGTTGTATGACCATTTAGTGGAATTATATTAGCAGCTGTGCTAAATACAATCATTGCGATGTAAACAATTGTAACGACTAACAGTCTGCCCAATAAAATCTCCTCCTTTAGATTAGATTTCTAAACAAATCTAATGATCGATTACAAGTTGTTAAAAACTAAAATCATTATATAAAATCAGTCATTCTTAAGTATACAATCGTTTTGCTCCAACAACAAATACCATTTTAGTGAACTTTGCAGTAATATAGTAATATGGAAGAAAAAAGGGAGAAGATAAAGATGACCAAGCACATAGAAAATATGAATTTAGATCAACAGTTAGATGAAAAGATTTCCTACAAAAAAGAGCTAAAAGAGCTACAATTCGAAATGCTCAACATTCAACAATTTTTATTTAATCATAATATTGGCTTAATCATTGGATTTGAAGGTATGGATGCAGCGGGAAAAGGTGGAGCTATTAAACGTTTAACGCAACGTTTAGATCCACGTGGATATGTGGTACATCCAATTGCTGCACCAACTCAAGATGAATTAAAATATAATCATTTATATCGTTTTTGGAGACAACTTCCTGCTCGTGGTCAAATCGGAATTTTTGACCGCACATGGTATGGAAGGGTTCTTGTAGAACGTATTGAGGGATTTGCTTCTAAGGTTGAATGGGGACGTGCTTACGAAGAAATCAATCAATTCGAGAAATTATTAACGGATGATCATTTCATCCTGATGAAGTTTTGGATTCATGTTTCAAATGAGGAACAGTTAAATCGATTTAAAGAACGTCAAGAGGATCCATATAAAATGTGGAAACTGACAGATGAAGATTGGCGTAATCGTGATAAATGGCCACTTTATATTGAAGCAGCTAATGATATGTTTGACAAAACAGATAAAAAAAATGCACCTTGGATCTTAATAGAAGGCAATGATAAAAAATATGCGCGTATTCAAGTGTTAAAGGAAACGATTAAACATGTAAAAAAAGAATGTGAACGTCGCGGTTTACAAGTTACAGATCCTGCTGAGGCTATAACACAAGAAGTGTAATAATAAACATCATATAGCTGTATGAAGTAACTCAAATAGCTTCACAATGCTATCACAAAGGGTGGGTATGGTTAGTATGGTTTTTTTAGAGGGGCAGCGTTGTTATTTACGTACATTAGAAATAGCGGATGTAATGTCATATACAGAAATGGTTACTCGTAATATGCGATACTGGTCTATTCATGAGCCATTACATCCGCCTGAATATTACACGGAAAAAATACAAACGAAGAAAATTCAAGAATCTATTAGACAGATGCATGCAAATCGTGAGTATAGTTTTGGTATTTTTGCTTCTGGAACGACTGAAATCATTGGGCATATTTCAGTATATTCTATTAGACGTCTACCATTCTCAAGTGCATTTGTCGGTTATTCAATGGATGAAGCGCATACTGGAAAGGGAATCGTTTCCGATGCACTTTCACTCGTTTCAAAATTTGCTTTTGAAGATTTATGTATTCATCGTTTAGAAGCATATGTTTCTCCCAAAAATGTAGCTTCTGTACGTGTATTAGAGAAAGCAGGATTCATAAGAGAAGGATTATTACGAAAGTTACTGTATATTAACGGTAAATGGCAAGATCATTATTTATATGCCTTAATGGAGGAAGATTATTGAAAGGGAAAGGCCGCTTGGCGGAGATGGAAAAGTAATTTTCGCAAACTTTTCAATGGAATGTAGAGAAAAGTTGTCGAATTTCCCAGGAAATATGTCGATAAATAATTAAAAGCGATTTTCTCGTAAGTTGAGAAAATCGCTTTTTGCTACATCAAGCCGTGCACAATAGCTTGCATTATTTAGAACCGTCTACTACGACATCTAAATGACCTGTTTTTGGGTCAATAACTAAACCATGAACAGGAATAGAGTCTAATACTAATGGATGGTTTTTGATCATTTCAACACTATTACGAACATTAGATTGTACGTCATCAAAACCGTGTAACCATTGATTTAAATCTACTCCGGAATAATTAAGTACATCTAGTGTTTCTTGTTTAATACCACGCTCTACCATATTTTGCAGCATTTTATTCGGATCAACTGCACTCATACCGCAGTCGTAGTGACCTACTACAAAAACTTCATCTGCTTGTAGCTCATAAATTGCGACAAGTAAACTTCGCATAATTCCTCCGAATGGATGGTTTAAAATTGCACCAGCACTCTTGATCATTTTCACATCACCATTACGAAGATTCATGGCCTTAGGTAGTAATTCGACAAGACGGGTATCCATACAAGTTAAAATTACAAAACGTTTATCAGGATATTTACTAGTAATGTAAGGTTCATATTTTTTTTCATCCACAAAGGATTCATTGAATGTAAGAATATCATTTATTATAGACACGCTATCACTTCTCCTTTCCCAATTCCCCTTTCCTTACATTACTAATTGTAAGATAACTATCCCCAAAAGCAAATATTGAATTTTTTATTTTTTTAGTAAATGAATTGTATCTAATGCTTTTCCTGTACCTACTGCTACTGATTCCAGTGGGTCAGTAGCTAAATGTACAGGTACCGCTAATTCAATTGAAAGCCACTCTGTCATACCTTTTAAAAGAGAGCCACCACCAGTTAGAACTACACCACGATCTACGATATCACCAGATAATTCTGGAGGGCAAGTTTCTAATGTTCTACCAATCAATTCTAAAATAGATAATAGACTTTCCTTTAAACAATTCTGAATTTCAAGAGAAGACACTGTAATTGTTTTTGGTAGACCAGTAACAATATCACGCCCACGAACTTCCAATGTTTCTGATGAATGTTCAATTAGTGCATAGCCGATTTCTTGTTTAATTCTCTCAGCAGTAGGTTCACCGATTAATACGTTAAATGCTTTACGAGCGAATTGAATAATTTCTTCATTCATGTGGTCGCCACCAAGTTTCATTGTATTAGAAGTAACGATTCCTCCAAAAGAAATAATTCCGACTTCTGTTGTACCGCCACCTATATCTACGATAACGCTTGCTATTGGATCACTGACAGGGAGTTCTGCACCGATTGCAGCAGCGACAGGTTCATCGATTAAGTAAACTTCTTTTGCACCGCATTGTTTAACCGCATCTTGAATAGCAAGACGCTCTACAGAAGTCGCGCCAGATGGTGTACATACGACCACATTAGGCTTGCGTAGGGAAGTGCCCATTTTTTTTGAGGCTTTTTCCATCATGGCTTTAATCATTGCTGTTGTCATATTAAAGTCCGCGATAACGCCGTCTTTTAATGGACGAATTGCTTTAATAGATACTGGTGTTTTACCAACCATTTCTTTTGCTTCTAATCCAGTAGCGATGATTTCATTTGTGTTTATATTGAACGCAACAACTGATGGTTCATTTAAAACAATTCCTTTACTTTTTGTATATACTAACGTATTGGCTGTGCCAAGATCGATTCCGATTGCTGTTGTCGAAAACATACGTAAAAATTCCTCCTCTAAATACCTCAGGTTATATAAGTATAAATTATATCTTTCTATTAAAGTATGTTATTTTATGGTATATAACAATCATTACATAATAAAATGAATAGATAGTTGAGATAAAACATTAAATAATGGAAAGAATATAGTAGAAAAGGCATTGAATGTTATAGGAATGTTAAATAATTGTGAGGGAAATTTAAAAAAGAGCTACTTGCATTTTGCAAGTAGCTCTTTCATATTAAAATTTAGTTTTTGGTTTTGGATCGACGATATGAGAAGTAGAAGAGTCAAGACCAACTCTTAAATAATGAATTAATAATGCACCTGATACTAGGAGTAAACCAAACATTCCACCTACTGTGGCAATAAATGAAGCCATTATCGATAAACCTCCCTAAAATTAAAAATATTCGTTATTTAATAGTATACATGATTTTAGCACTTTAAATAAGGCTAAAATATGAATTCTATAAAATCTTTATATGAATTATAGAACACTATCATCATAACACGTTTTATGAAAAAGAAAATGGTTATTTATAGCAACATTTATTGATGTTAAAATGCCCAGTTACCATTGCGGAACACAGCCTCAATTTTACCATCTTCAGTAATACCGTCGATATTCATTTCACCAGAACCTACCATGAAATCTACATGGGTAATACTACGATTTAAACCTTTATTTAATAATTCTTCTTGCGTCATGTTCGTGCCATCTTCAATACAGAAGGCGTATGCACTTCCGATTGCTAAATGGTTGGATGCATTTTCATCAAATAAAGTGTTATAGAATAATAGACCGGATGCTGAAATAGGAGATTGATGTGGTACTAGTGCAACTTCTCCCAAATAATGAGCACCTTCATCAGAAGCTACGAGATTTTTTAAAACTTCTTCGCCTTCTTGTGCTTCGATTTTGACGATTCGTCCGTTTTCAAAGGTAATTGTAAAATGATCAATAATATTACCACCATAGCTTAGTGGTTTAGTGCAAGATATATAGCCATTTACACCTTCTTTATAGGGGGCAGTGAAAACTTCTTCCGTAGGGATATTTGCCATAAAAGCTTTGCCAGATTGGTTAACACTACCACCGCCACTCCATATATGACCTTTAGGCAATTCGATTGTTAAATCAGTACCTGGAGCTGTGTAGTGAAGCTTGAGATATTTTTTATCATTTAAATATTGAACTTTTTCATGCAATGTTTTGTGATGCTTTTCCCATGCCTTTAATGGTTCATCTATGTCTGCACGTACAGTTTTAAAGATGGCTTCCCATAAAGCGGGTACTTGTTCTACTTGTGGAAGTTGAGGATAGACCTTTGCTGCCCATTCAGGTGATGGAGCGCCAATAACTGTCCAACTTACTTTGTTCGACTGAGTGGCTTGGCGGAAAAGACTTAAAGCTTTTCCAGATGCCTTTTGTTGTTTAGCGATACGATTTGCATCAACACCTTTTAGTAAATCTGGACTTTGAGATTTAATCGTTATAAATGCAGCTCCGTGGTCGGCTAGCCAATTTTTTTCTTCTGCATGCCAAGGTGCGAAAAATTCAAAAGCCTCTTCTGGAGCAAAGTCATAATGCATGCGACTTAATACATCATCAGAGTAATGTACAAATACTTCTCTTGCACCAGCTTCATACGCTCTTTTAGTAACAAGACGAACGAATTCTACATTATCCACAGTAGCTTGGATAAATAAGTATTGGTCAGGTTGGATATTCACACCTACTTTAACGACTAATTCAGCGTAACTATTTAACTTTTCTTGAAATGTTTTCATTAAAAAATGCCCCCTTTTGAATACTAAGATAATTGTAGCAATTTCAAAAAATTAAGCAAATATGACAAATTGATATACATTTCTACTTTTTTTACAGATTTTCGTCAAATATCAGCTATTGTTCAAAGTAGAATATTAACATTGGGAAAAAATAA
The DNA here is from genome assembly GCF_044359855.1 of Rummeliibacillus pycnus. Taxonomy (GTDB): domain Bacteria; phylum Bacillota; class Bacilli; order Bacillales_A; family Planococcaceae; genus Rummeliibacillus; species Rummeliibacillus pycnus_A. The sequence continues at coordinate 1,990,687 of NZ_CP132291.1, read as the reverse complement.
CCGAAATAATAACAAGAATGACGACTTTGGAGGTACTAAAATGGATTTATCATCAGTTGTGGGTCTAATAATGGGCGTCGTAGCAGTAGTTGTGGGTATGTACTTTAAAGGTGTGACTCCAGATGCGTTGCTTAACCCAGCAGCAATCTTAATTATTATCTTAGGGACAATGGCAACAATAACAATTGGGTTTCCTAAGAGTGAATTGAAAAGAATACCAAAACTATTCAAAATCATATTCACGGAGCAAAAGCTAGTGAGTGATGTAGAAATCATCAAAATGTTTTCTGGATGGGCTGATTTAGCACGTCGTGAAGGATTACTAGCTTTAGAAGGTAAAGTTTCTGAAATTGATGATCCTTTCTTAAAAAATGGTTTAACTTTAGCCATTGATGGTCAAAATGCCGATTATATTCGCGATGTATTAACTGAAGAAGTGGAAGCGTTGGAAGATCGTCATACAAGTGGTGCACAGATTTTCTCTCAAGCAGGTACATATGCTCCAACATTAGGTGTCCTGGGGGCAGTTGTTGGTTTAATTGCAGCGCTGAAAGATATGAGTGACATAGACAAATTAGCGCACGCCATTTCTGCAGCCTTTATTGCAACATTGCTAGGGATTTTTACAGGTTACGTTTTATGGCATCCGTTTGCTAATAAGCTTAGACGTAAATCTAGTATTGAAGCGCGTCAAAAAATGATGATGATTGAAGGGATTCTTTCAGTTTTAGAAGGGGAGGCTCCTCGCGTAATTGAACAAAAACTTGCTTCATACTTAACAAAAGAAGAACGCCAACAAATTATGGATGAAAGCGGGGCGAGCGGCCTTGGCAAAGAAGACTAAAAGAAGAAAAAAACATGATGAAGAAATGTCAGAGGCATGGTTGCTTCCCTATTCCGACCTTCTTACACTATTATTGGCATTATTTATTGTATTATTTGCATCTAGCTCAGTAGATGCTCAAAAGTTAAGTCAATTATCTGCAGCGTTTAATGCTATGTTTGATGGAGGTAGTGGGGTAATGGAATATCCTTCCCCAGTAGATCCAACAGACCCAAAAAGTATATCAAATAGCAAAAACTCAGCCTATTTAGAGGATCAAAAATCACTTTCGAAAATTAAAGGGAAAGTCGACGATTTTATAGCTGTAAACGAGTTGGAAAAACAATTTGAAACAAAGTTAACTGATGAGGGTCTTCTTGTTACTATTCGAGATAGTGTGTTATTCGATCCTGGTAAAGCAGATGTGAAAGAAGAACACAAGGCTACAGCAAAGGAATTGTCAAAACTTCTAGTATTTGATCCTAAAAGAAATGTAGTGATCACAGGGTACACAGATAATGTTCCAGAGCGCAATGGTGAGTTTGCATCTAACTGGGAGCTAAGTGTAATGCGAGCGGTAAATTTCTTGAAACTAATCGTAGATAATAATCCAAAATTAGATTCAGCTTATTTTAGTGCAAAAGGTTATGGAGAAAATAAACCAATTGCCTCAAATAATACAGATGAAGGACGTGCAAAGAACCGTCGAGTAGAAGTACTAATTCAACCATTAGTGAAAAAAGACGGTACACCAACAAGTCCTTCTAACCAGGCGGATGCATTAAACAAAACAGATAATAAAGAAAAGACAACAACAAAATAATAATAAAAAGGTATATCTAGAGAGATATACCTTTTTATATGCTTATTTATGCATTTCACTTGAAACGATAGCGTTCAGATTTAAACTATCCAGCTCCACGCGCTAGCTTTTCGAGCCAGATAACCTTTCCGTTGTGAGGCAAAAAGTGCTTCTTCGCGTAAAGAACATCTGACCACAAAGCTGAAAGAGCGTGTTCCGCTATTAATCTTTACGTAAAGAACCAAGTTCAGCTACAATCGCTTGCATTTCACTTGGACTAAAAGCTTCGCGTTTCATTACCATTTCATACAAGAAAACTAAATCTTCGTAGCTATCTGTATTAAAATGTTCTGGTTTCATCGCATCTGCATTAACCATACGAAGTTTATCTTTAATTCCTTCGATCATGAAAGTTACATTCTCTGTAGATGGTTGTGTAAGATTCAAAGGGATTCCTCCTACCTTTATTCCATTCTTTTACTACAGTATCATTTCACGATGGCTTATGAATGTCAATTCCCATTTGCTAAAAATTTTAAAGAGTAGTATATCATAATGAAACTGTTTTACATGTAAAGTAGTGGGGTATAATAATATATATAGATGTTTGGAGGAGGATAAATATGTCTAACAAATTAGTTAAAGGTATTGCATTAGGAGCAGTTGCGGGAGCAGCGTTAAGTATGTTGGATAGAAGTACTCGTGAAACTACAACGAAAAAGGTTAAGCATTTTGTAATTGATGTGCAGTATTTTGCATATAATCCTGAAGAATTAATTGATAAAATCCAGTCTACAACAAGCAGAGCCCAATCTATGTATAAAACTTTTATGCATGACAAAGATTTTTATTTGGAAAAAATAAACGAAATTCAAGAACTTACTCCACAAGTTAAAGATATAGTTATCGAGACAAAAGAGGTATTCGCTGCTGGGATTGAAAAAGAAAAAAACACTCCCGCTTCTGAATCAGTTATCCATCTATAAGTTACTCATACAAAGGGGGGATCCCTTATGGAGAAACATAGAAAACGTAAAAAGCATTATAGATATAAGCTTTCTAGAAACTCCAAAACGATGTCAACTAATAGAGGAAATCAATCTTCTGAAATCTTTAATAAGATGAAACTTATGCATGTAGGAAAAAAGGATAAGCTAAATCAGGAATATGATGTCACGAGGACAAAGGGGTTTATATTGGCATTTTTTCAACGATTGATAGATGCGGATATTACTGGTTTTGGCGCACAATTAGCATATTTCTTTTTGTTATCATTATTTCCTTTGTTAATCTTCTTAATGACATTATTACCTTTTTTAGATCTTCCTACAGATCTAATTTATAAAATTATAGAGAAAGTTCTGCCGAGACAAGTGTACACAATGATTGAAGGAACGCTTGCAGAGGTACTTGGAAATCGTAATGGGGGGCTGTTATCAATTGGGGTGATTGGTACGATTTGGTCCGCATCCAATGGCGTAAATGCTTTGGCGAAATCATTGAATCGTTCTTATAACCAAGTTGAAACAAGACCTTTTATAATTGCCAGATTTATGTCTATTGTGTTTACTTTAATGTTAATTGTATTAATTGTAGTAGCGCTTGTCCTTCCCGTATTCGGGAAACAAATTGGTCTATTTTTATTTTCAGTGTTTGGATTCGAGGCAGACTTTTTAGTAGTATGGAATAAGTTCCGATTGATCTTGCCTCCTATAGTAATCTTTATTGTTCTGACATTGATGTATTGGATTATGCCGAATATAAAGTTGTATTTAAGAAGTGTGATAATAGGAGCATTATTTTCTACGTTCGCATGGCTTTTCGTATCATATGTCTTTTCTTATTATATAAATAATTTTGCAAATTACTCAGCTACATATGGTAGTATAGGTGGGATTATCATTCTCATGTTATGGCTATATGTGACAGGAATAATATTAATGGTGGGTGGTCAACTGAACGCCATTATGCAACAGCGAAGAGAACTATTAGAAAAGAAGAAAAAAAATAGATAAAAAGACTTCTCAATTTGCGAGAAGTCTTTTTTGTAAGGCTCTGTTTAATTTGATTATTGATCTTGCTCATCAATAGACGTTCATATTTGAAGAATTAAATCTTCTTTAACAATCTTATACTGTTTAAAATAACTAAAATCGTACTGCCTTCATGTCCGACAACACCAAGTGGTAAATCTACTGCTTGTAAGAAGTTGGAAATGATAAGCAAAACAATCACAGAAATTGAGAATATGATATTTTGTTTTACGATTGTTTGCATTTTGCGTGAAAGTTTTACAGCATAAGCAATTTTAGAAAGGTCGTTTTTCATTAAAACAACATCTGCTGTTTCGAGTGCAACGTCAGTACCTTCTCCCATAGCAATACCTGTTGTTGATGTAGCTAGGGCTGGTGCATCATTGATACCGTCGCCTACCATTCCGACATTATTGTATGTTTTCATTAAATCTTTAATATGATTAACTTTTGTTTCAGGTAGGCATTCAGCAATATAAGCATCAACACCAGCTTCTTTTGCGATTACCTTTGCAGTTTTTTCATTATCACCTGTCAACATAACAGTATGAATTCCTAAACTTTTCAATAGAGCGATAGCTTTTTTGGATTCTTCACGTACCGTATCTTTCATGGCAGCAAGAGCAACAATGCCATCATTATCTGCTAAAAAGACTACTGTTTTACCTTCTTCAGCAAGTTTAGGGGCAATTCCTTCAGCGAAAGCAAAAGCATCATCTCTCCCTACAAACTCGGATTTACCAACTTTGTATGCATTACCGTTCACAGTTGCTTTTAAACCCCAACCAGGTACATCTTCAATTTGTGCTTGATCGAATGAATCAAGACCACGTACTTTAGCGTAAGAAGTAATTGCTTGGGCAAGAGGATGGTTTGATTTTGCTTCAATTCCAGCAATAATTGATAGCATTTGTTGTTCATCTTCAGCTTCACGTACGATAAAGTCAGTAACAACTGGTTTACCTTTTGTAAGTGTACCTGTTTTATCAAAAGCGATTGCTTTTAATACACTTAAATTTTCAATGTGTAAACCACCTTTAAATAAGACACCGTTACGTGCTCCGTTTGAAATTGCTGATAATGTAGCAGGCATTATAGAAGCAACAAGCGCACAAGGTGAAGCTACAACTAATAAGACCATTGCACGATAGAATGTTGTTGTCCAGCTCCAATCAAGAAGGAAGTGAGGGACAAACATCATAAGAGCAACTACAGCTAAAACACATTTTACATACGTACCTTCAAAACGTTCGATAAATTGTTGTGAAGGGGATTTTTCGCTTTGGGCAGATTGAACAAGATCAATAATCTTTTGGAATAATGATTCAGAGTTTGGTTTAGTCATTTCCATTGTAACAGCACCTGTCATATTGACAGTGCCTGCAAATACATCTGCACCAACTAATTTTGTAACAGGGATCGATTCACCAGTAATAGCGGCTTCATCGATTGAGGTAGCACCCTCTATAATAACACCATCTGTTGGTACTCTTTCACCAGGTTTGATTAGTAAGTGATCTCCCAATTGGAGTGAGCTAACAGCCACACGTTCGATTTCACCATTTTCTTTTACTAGCCATGCTTCCTCTGGTTGTAAATCCATTAAAGCTGAGATTTCCTTATGGCTTTTATTCATCGCATAAGTTTCTAATGCGCCACTAACTGCAAATATAAAGATAAGAATAGCGCCTTCAGTCCAGTAACCGATGATAGCAGAACCAATAGCTGCTAATATCATTAAAAACTCAACATTTAGTTCTTTATTGGCAATTGTTTCTTCAACGCCTTCTTTAGCTTTTGCAAACCCACCAATAATGAATGCTAATAAATAGAAGATAATTGAAGCGGTAGTTTCATCATTTTTACCTAGTAACCATGCAATTAAGATTAAAACACCAGAAAATAGCGCTGCTATAAGTTCTGAGTGCTCCTTAGTTTTCTCAATTAGATGATAACTATTCTCTTTTACTAATTCCATCTATAATCCCTCCTGATAATGAAAATCAATATCAAAACCCTTATATATAGGTGTTTTCTACAACTTTCTTTAATTAAAAAATGATTTTGGAGTCATTTTTAATTTAGAATTATTATAACATATGGTTTGGAGGGTGAAAAGTGCGATATTAATGTTTTAATTTATTTTAAATGGATTTATGGCATCTTATTGAAAAGAGAAGGGGAGTGTGAAAAAAGGTTAAAGAAAAAACCTCTCCAAAATTTCTTTTAGAGAGGTTCAGGGTTTTATTAAAATACGCGATCAGCGTGTTCTGCTAATTTTTCTAGTGAAGATTTTTGAACATCAGCGTGTAATGAGTTACCGTGTGAATCCATCGTAACAACGGCAGTGAAGTCTTCTACACCTAAGTGCCACATTGCTTCTGGAATACCGAATTCCATTAAATCTACTCCATCAACTGATTTAATGCAGTCAGCATAATATTGCGCTGCACCACCGATTGCGTTTAAGTAGACACCACCATGTTCTTCAAGAGCTTTTAATGTTTTTGGTCCCATTCCGCCTTTTCCCATAACTGCACGGATACCGAATTTTTTCATAATATCGCCTTGATATGGTTCTTCACGAATGGAAGTTGTAGGACCTGCTGCTTTAACAGTCCAGTTATCATTTTCATCTTTTGCCATTACAGGTCCGCAGTGATATACAATTTGACCGTTTAGATCTACAGGAGCATCATGGCTCATTAAATGATGATGAATTGCGTCACGACCAGTGTACATACGGCCAGTGATTTTCACTACGTCACCTACGTGAAGAGAGCGAATTTGTTCTTCTGTAATTGGTGCACGAAGTTCAATAACTTCTTTTTTATCTTCTTTATCTGCATTTTGAGCAGCATCTTCAAATGCAATTTTTTCGCCTTCTTGATAATGCCAATTTTTGATTTCACCTGTAGTCGCATCAATATCTACAGCCATTCTGCGGTAAGCCCAACAATTATATGCGACAGAAACATAGAAAGAAGCTGGAATACGGTTCATCACACCGATTTTACAACCAAGTAGTGTTGCTTCACCACCAAATCCCATTGTGCCAATGCCCAATGTATTTGCTTTTTCTAATATGTAATCCTCTAATTTAGCAAGATCTGAATTTGGATTGATATCATCTACATTACGGAATAATTGTTCTTTTGCCAAATCGTATCCAGAAGAACGATCTCCACCAATACCAACGCCGATAAAGCCGGCTGAACAGCCTTGACCTTGTGCTTGATAAACAGAATGCAGGATACATTTTCGAATGCCATCTAGATCACGACCTGCACGACCAAGTCCTTCAAGTTCGCAAGGTAAGCTATATTGGATATTTTTGTTCTCACAGCCGCCACCTTTTAGAATTAGCTTGATTTCGATAAAATCATTTTCCCATTGTTCAAATTTCATAACAGGAACGCCTGCGCCTAAGTTGTCTCCACTGTTTTTGCCAGTTAAAGAGTCCACTGAGTTTGGACGTAATTTTGCATCTTTTGTAGCTCGAACGATTGCTTGTTTAATTACTTCTTTGATTTCAAGTTGGTTTACGCCAACAGGAGTTTTAATTTTGAAAGTAGGAAGACCAGTGTCTTGGCAAATAGGTGAAACGTTATCATCTGCCATGAAAATGTTATTCGCGATTGTATCTAAGCTCATTGCAGCACGAGTACCCGCGTTTTCTGCGTCCTTTGCTTTTTTAATTGCACGACGAACGTCTTTTGGTAAATTTGTAGAAGTTTCAGTCACTAAATCGTAAATGCTTTGTTCTAGTGTCTCTAGATTCATAGTAATAGCCCTCCAAAAAGGTAATTTTTAAACCAATCCTATTATAACCTGTCCAAAACACGAAAAAAAGAGCGTATATATACGCTCTTGTCGAAATTTCAATAGTAATAAGAAAAACATTAATAATTTGAGATTTAATTTTCTGGACGGTTTTTGAATTGTTCCATTTTGTCTTCTAAATCGTCCATCATATCAATAAGGCGATCGATATCTTGTAAGTCTGCAGTTTCAGGATCAATAGCATCTAATACCTCTACGAAGATTTGCAGACGTTCTTTCAAATAAGTTACTTGTTGTTCTTTATCCGTAATTGATTTGCTCATCGTTACACCTCATTTCATCATCACCATCGTAAACGATTTTATCAATTTTTTCAATTCTAAATCCAAAATTATAGGTCGAAAGAAATATTTTAATATTTAGTAAGTTAAGAAAATTTACAAAACTAATGTAAAATGTTAATATGAGTTTAACATAAAAGGAAGGAGGAAAAAGTGAGAATTCACTGAAATGGCAATCCGTTCGTAGGAGAAGTCCTCTTCCTTATAATGATGCCCACAAATGCAGCATATATATATGAAAAAAGCTGGTAATGTATTTATTCCCTTGAGATTTATGGAATATGTTTTCTGAAAATGAGTCCTCTCTAATAAGGAAGCAATTCGTAAGGAATGTGATATGATTTACCGCTGCAATGGGTACGGAACAGGCGCCTATAGATTCGCAATACGAAGGAGGGAGTTAAACAGATTCTCGGTCCGAGCTTAGGCCGAAAATGGGTTTAATGTAACAACGAATGATAATAAGTGAATATTAGTAGACTCAGTACACAATTAATTTATGTGGACTGAGTCTTTTTAGTGTATTTGAAAGTAATTCACATGCTGTGTAAGATTATGATAAAATTGTTCAAGTATCCAAAAAATACATATATAAAGTTTCATATAAGATAATCTCATACTTTCGGTACATGCGAAATTAATGATTAGTAAAAATTGGAGGTTGCAGTGGAAATAAATCAGCGATTAGAGCAAAAAAGATTTTGGATTTTAGTCATTATAGTATCCATTTCAGGATTCTCACAAGGTATGTTAATGCCACTTATATCAGTCATTTTCGAACAAGATGGTGTAGCATCGTCGCTTAATGGTTTAAATGCGACGGGGCTTTATGTTGGAACATTACTTATATCCCCATTTATCGAGCAACCATTACGGAAATTTGGTTATAAACCAATTATTTTGGTGGGTGGAGCAATAGTCTTTACATCCCTTCTTTTATTTCCGTTATGGAAGAATGTATTATTTTGGTTTATCCTTCGATTACTGATTGGTATTGGGGATCACTCCTTGCATTATTCAACTCAAACTTGGATTACAAGTACATCACCTCAACATCGTCTTGGCAAAAATATTGCGATTTATGGATTATCATTTGGTACAGGTTTCGCTGTTGGCCCGCTATTGGTCCCATTGACAAAGATTTCCGAAGCCTTTCCATTTATCCTTTCTTCGCTACTTTGCTTATTAGCTTGGTCACTAGTATTCTTTTTGAAGAATGAAAAGCCAGAACCGATACAAACGAAAAGTGTAGGGGAAAATATACTTAAACGTTATGCAGTCACTTTAAAATTTGCATGGATCGGCTGTTTACCAGCCCTTTGTTATGGTTTTTTAGAATCCTCATTAAATTCGTTGTTCCCTGTATATGCCCTAAGAAATCATTTCGAAGTTTCAATGGTATCGATTATTTTAGCGGCATTTTCAATAGGTGGGATAATAACGCAAATTCCACTTGGAACTTTGGGCGATAAAATTGGACGTCGGAAAATTGTATTAAGTTCACTATTAGGAGGAGCAATTTTCTTTGGAATAGGAAGCATCATAGAATCATATGAAATTTTAGTAGCTGCTAGCTTTTTGTTTGCAGGAATGTTCTGCGGTTCATTATTCTCACTAGGAATTTCGTATATGAGTGATTTGACCCCAAGAGAGTTGCTACCAACGGGGAATTTAATGTGTAGTATTTTCTTTAGTTTTGGTAGCTTATCAGGACCACTATTAGGCGGTCTATATTTACAATATGTACACAATTATAGTTTCTTATTGTTAGTATCGATTATTTTGTTTGTTGTATTTGCGATTAGTCTCATCTTCGGAAGACAAAGTAATAAGCAAATATTATAAAAAGAAAAGGGAAGTCCTAACTGTCAAAATAGACTTTAGGCTTCCCTTTTATCCCGCATTAACGGGCAGTAATACCTCCACCTCAAGATTGAGAGAGAAGCAAAGAAGATAACTGGGGGATAACTGCCCGTAAAAGCCCGATTGGTTCAACTAACCATCAGGGGGGATGAAGAACCCCCATTGATGGAAGTTTCACTTTATATTACTTAATTTTGAATTGTTCGATTGAAGCTTTTAAAGATTGAATTTCATCAGATAAGTCTGTAGCTGATTCTGCTACAACCTGAATGACTTTTTGCTGTTCAGCTAGTGATGCAAATACTTCTTGAGTGGCACCAGCGTTTTGTTCACTAACACTCATAATGCTATTCATTGAATCCATAATTTCATCCTTTGAAGTCAATAAAATATTAAAATTAGAGGATACATCTTCGATAGCTATTAAAATTGTTTGCACGTTTTCTTTAATATGGTCAAATGATAGTCCAGTATTATGAACAGCCTCATTTTGTTGTTGAACAATGAAGGATGTTTTAGAAATTTCGTCGTTAGCGAGCATTGTTTCTTCTTCAATGCCTCTTAACGTATGCTGAACACTTTGTGTTGAGTTTTTGGTTTGCTCAGCTAATTTTCTAACTTCTTCAGCAACTACTGCAAAGCCTTTGCCGTGTTCACCTGCACGAGCGGCTTCAATGCTCGCATTTAAAGCCAATAAATTAGTTTGGGCTGAAATATCGTTAATAGAAGAAATAATAGTTTCAATATCTTTCATTTTTAATGATAGAGAAACAAATACTTGTTGAACATGTTCTACTAAATCAGTTGATTTTGAAGATTTTTCTTTTAGAATAACTAAATTGTGTAAGCCTTCTTCATATGACTTCTGCATTCCTTCTGAAGCTTGTAACATATGATTGTTTTTTTGGTTGAGTAATTGGATGTGCTGAGAAACTTTGGTCACTGCCTCTTTTGCGTGTTCTGCATCATTGACTTGTGTTGTCGTTCCTACTGAAACCTCTTCGGCAGCTTTTGTAATTTCAACTGTTGAAGCGGTTACTTCCTCAGAAACAGCTGCAAGATTTGTGGACGATTCTCGAACTTCCTTAATCGTGCCATCTACTTCAGTGATTAACGATTTAATATTCGTTACCATTACGTTGAAGTGGTTGTTTAATTGACCAATTTCATCACCACGTTTTGTTTCATCAAGCTGTACAGTTAAATCACCTGAAGAAATATGCTTTAAATTACCTGTTAATTTTTTAATTGGGACACCAATATGTTTTGCTAATAAGTACATTGCGATTGCTCCAATCACAAGTGATATAGCTAATGCAATAAATAGGACAATAAGTAAATTATTTGCTGATTGGTTGAAATCTTTTTTGTATGTACCTGCAGAAACAATCCATCCCCAGTTTGGATCCATTTCTGAATAAGTAATCTTGTCTGCTAACTTATCAGGGTTGTCAGGAAGAGGGAATTGGTATTCGGCATATCCTCCACCTTTTTGTGCGTTTTTAATGACAGATTGAATATAATAATGACCATTACTATCTTTTAATCCCCAAGACTGTTTATTCTCTATATTCGGATGTGCGAGCATATAACCGTCTTTTTGTAAGATGAAAAGATAGCCGCTTTCTCCTAAGTCAACTTTATTGGAAATTTCACGTTTACCATCACTATTCTTTTTGCCTAGGATTTGCTCTTTTACTTCCTCTTGTGCATCTTCTATAGATATGGTGCCGTTTTTAACCTCTTTATTTAATGAATCAATTTGCTGTAATGTTGCTAAAACACTGTTTTTCACAATTGTTTTACCTAAATCATCCATGCTTTGTTTTGCATTAAAAAAACTTGAAATGCCAATGATAAAGCAGGGAATGATCATTAGTAATAAACAGTTCAGCATTAGTTTCCATTGAATTGAATGTAGTATCTTTTTCATATATTACCCCCATTTATTCAGTATTTTATAACTATTATGTATGCGTTTTCATTTACTGTAAATAGAAAATTGTACATTTGATAGAATTTTTTATTAATTAGGATGAAAATACTTAAGGAATTTATTCGTTTAATAAAATAGACGGCTTCCTAAAGTGGAAACCGTCTATTTTTACTATTTTAATGTTAATAATGAGACTGATTCTACATGAGATGTTTGAGGGAACATATCCATCGGTTGAATATATTCAACATGATAAATTTTCGTCAATTCTTGTAAATCTTTTGCAAGTGTTGAGGGATTACATGATGTGTAAACCACTCGCTTTGGTTTTACTTGCAAGATGGTTTTGATCAGGCTAGGCGCAAGGCCTGTGCGTGGAGGATCGACTGTTAGAACATCTGGGACAAATCCTTCTTTCTGCCATATATCCAACCATTTTTCGGCTGTACCTGTTACGTATTGAGTGTGCTTGAATCTATGTTTTTTTGCATTTTGCTTTGCATCATGAATGCTCTCAGGAATAATATCCATACCGCGCACTTCTTTAGCGTCTTTTGCAAGCCAAAGACCAATTGTTCCAACACCACAATATGCATCGACTACTGTTTCTTTACCTGTCAAAGCAGAAGCATTTTTAATCTGGTCATATAGATGAACAGTTTGTTGTGGATTCAATTGAAAAAATGCTCGAGCTGATAAATCAAATGCAAGTTCCCCAAGTTCTTCGTGGATAGTATCCTTACCTGTAAGAGTAATGGATTGCTCTCCAAAAATAAGTGAAGTTTTATCAGCATTAATATTTTGGACAATTGATACGATGGATGAATCAATTTGTTTTAATTTTTCTACGAGCAATTCTTTTTTAGCGAAGTTTTTACGAGTTGTTATTAGTACAAGTTGAACTTCACCAGTTTGTATCCCAACACGTACAACAATTGTACGGATGATCCCTTTCATAGAACGGCCATCATAAATTGGAATTTGTAAATCATCAATAACCTTTTTCGTAGCATTTGTAATTTTAGTAGTCATCGGATTTTGTACAAGGCATTCGTCAATATTCAAAAGTTTATGGCTATTTGCTGCATAAAGACCTGCTAGTACATGTTTACCAGGTTGTCGAACTTGGAATTGACTTTTGTTACGGTAATGCCATGGATCATCCATTCCTATTGTTTGGCGGATTTGAATATTTTTTGCTTCGGATTTAACATATTTATTTAAAGCTTGGACAATTACATCGCGTTTTGCTGTAAGTTGATATGAATACTTCATATGCTGTAATTGACAACCACCACATTCCTCATAAACAGGGCAGGGGGGGATTTGACGAGCTTTTGACTTTTTCTGAATTTTTAACACTTTCGCTTCAGCGAAGTTGTGATTAATCTTCGTTAATTCAACATAAACTTCTTCTCCAGGAAGAGCACCTTTTACAAAAACAACATTACGTTTATAGTAACCGATCCCTTCTCCATTAATGCCTAATCGTTTGATTGTAAGCGGGATTTTTTGTCCCATTGTCATTGTAGGTTGTTGCACCAAAACTTACACGTCCTTTTTCACTTCATCTTTTCATTATAGCGAACAGCAACGTGTAAGGGAAGAATCAGCGCCCAACTAAGAATTAGATACAAAAGGAATATCATTGACTAAATTATTAATGGAATCAAACCGATAGCCTTTTTTCTTTGCATCTTTAATAAATCGAGGAAGTGCTTCTGCATTATCAGGAGATACGGTATGCATTAAAATGATTGCGCCTGGATGCATTTGAGACATTAAGTTGTTATATGCGTATTCCCAGCCTTGCGGTTTATCTCTAAGCCAGTCTTTAAATGCAACAGACCAGAATATATGGCGATACCCTGCTTTTTGACCAACTCGTAATAACTCTTCGCTGAAAACGCCCTCTGGAGGTCTTGCAAATACTGTTCTTTCCACATCGGTTACTTCAGCTAGTTTTTGATCAAAGCGTTTCCATTCATCTAGCATTTGTTGTTCAGTAAGTCGTGCCATATTCGGATGTTTATCTGAATGGTTTCCGATTTCATGCCCTTCTTTTACCATGCGCTTTACTAATGGAGTAGCACTAGTCAAATAATGTCCAGTTAAGAAAAAGGTAGCTTGAATCTTCTCTTTTTTCAAAGTGTTTAAAATCGATTCAGTATAGCCATTTTCATACCCACAATCGAAGGTAAGATACATCACTTTTTCATCATCTTTTCCCTTATATACGGCACCGTATTTTTCAAGCATCTGATCAAAATTAGCGCCAGCCTCTGGAGGCACTTCATTTTGTGCCTTCTTAAAGCCCCAACTAAATTCTTGAGCAAACGCAGTGAACGGATTCACAATTATACCCGTAATGATAATGACCATAGCTAAAACAATACCAGTTGCATGCTGTTTAATCATGTTCAACGCAACCTTTCTTTTTTTAGATAGGTTGCGTTGTTTAAATGGAATTATGCAATTACAATAAATTTTCTAGTGCACTATAAAGAGTTGGATATTGAAATTGAAAATTTGAAGTCAATAAAACTTTTGGTAAGACTTGCTGACCTTCTAAAACAAGTTGGCTTTTCTTACCTAGTGCCAGTTTCATTAAAAGTGCGGGTACAGGGAACCAATGAGGACGGTGCATTACTGCTGCAATTGTTTCACCGAAATTTTTCATGCGAACGGGATTTGGAGAAGTGACATTTATAATACCCTGTAAGTTTTCATTGCTGATTGCAAAGGTTATAGCATTAGCAACATCCTCGACATGAACCCATGACACCCATTGGGAGCCTGTGCCGACTGTTCCACCTATGTAAAGTTTATATGGCACTACCATCATTGGAAGAGCTCCTGAATTTTTTCCAAGAATCACACCAAATCGAGCTAAGACAACCCGTACACCTAAATCTTTTGCTACTTTAGCTGATTGCTCCCAATCGTGAACTGTTTTTGCAAGAAAATCATTGGCGATATCCCGTGACGTTTCGGTATATGTTGTTGTTTTAGAAGCAGGATAAATACCAATTGCACTAGCATTCAGTAATACTCTAGGCGGTGTTTTTAGTGTCTTTAGGATTCGAATGATTTCATTTGTAGCAGATATTCGACTGTCATAAATCTCTCTTTTTTGTTTTTCGGTCCAACGCCCTTTATTCAAGGAAGTACCAGCTAAATTAACGATTGCTTCAACTCCCTCTAAATAGTTTTCTGGAGCGGCGTTTTTGGACAACCATTGAATGTATTGAATGCCATTAGCTAAATGATTACTCTTTCTAGTTAATATAACAATCTCATGTCCATGTTGTTGTAAGTGTTTAACTAGTTCTTGACCAACAAATCCTGAACCACCTGTAATCGCAATTTTCATAACAAGTCCTCCTTAATCAGTATTAAGTTCAAATCTTTTATGAATTAAATCAATTTCATAATGCAAAATTTATATAGAATATACGAATATTTAATAATATTCGATTTTGGTCATTGTGGAGCGAAAGACGGCGACTCCTACGGGAAAAGCTTGAGCTGAAAGCCCCGCAGGAACGATTTTAAGGGACAAAGCCTAAGAACGCCACATCCTGTGGCAACGGCTTCGTGACCAACATCGTGTTGGCCCGAGGAGATTGAAGCCAAGCCCGTGGAAAGCGCCGTCTGTAGCGAAACATTCAAATCTGATTATTGAAAAGTTAATGGGTTAAAATATTCGTATTTTAAAAACCAAAAATGAAATTGATTCATCTAATAAAAACAAAGTGATGTTTGTACTTACTTGAATCAAAGATATGCTATATATGACACTTTCCATGATGTTAGGATGGAAAAGTTGTATACTAAGCATAGTAAAGGAGGGATTGGATGTCGCGAGTTATTACGAAAATTAGCCGTCAAAAACGAAATCAGGAACGTTATAATATTTACTTAAATGAAGAATATGCATTTAGTATTGATGAGGCTATTTTAATTCAGTATAGTCTAACAAAAGGGAAGACGATAGACGACTTAACAGTAGATGAAATTGCTTTTGACGATGAGATTCAAAGAGCATTCAATCGTGCACTATCCTTTTTAAGTTATCAAATGAGAAGTGAATATGAAGTTCATCAAAAACTGAAAGACTTGGAATTTGGTGAAGCAGTCATTCAAGAAGCATTACAAAAATTGAAGAAGCTAGGCTTTTTAAATGATGAAAGCTATTCAAAAGCATTATTAGAAACAAAAAAGAAAACGGCAAAAAAAGGTCCTAGAGCTATTCAGAAGGATTTGGAGAAAAAGGGTATAGATAAAAACCTCCAACAGCAGGTTTTACATTCGTTTTCTGAAGATGAACAATTAGAAATAGCATTGCAATTAGCCGAAAAAGCTGTACGCAATGAAAATCGTAAAACGCCTAGCCAAATGAAGCAGAAGATACAAGAAATGCTTGTACGAAAAGGATACTCTTTTGCAATTGTTGAACAAGTCTTAGACCAAATAGAATTATCTAAAGATGAAGATGAATGGACAGAAATGATCGCTCAACAAGGGGATAAAGTTTGGAATAAGTATGCTTCAAAATATAGTGATTATGAGTTGAAGATGCGAGTGAAACAGGCGCTTTATCAAAAAGGTTTTCCTATTGAAAAAATTGAAATGTATATAGAACAGAAGGAGCAAGACAATGGATAAAAAATATAGTGAAATGAAACCCAATGAATTACGTGAAATAATTGCAACATTAAAAGAAAAAGCGCGTAAAGCTGAACAACTTGGTATTTTAAATGAGTTTGCAGTTTACGAACGTAAAGCGTTATTAGCGCAAGCATACTTATTAAATCCAGATGACTTTAAACCAGGAGAAATTTACCGCATCGAAAATGATCCAGGTATGTTCTTCCAAGTAGATTATTTAAAAGGTGTTTATGCTTGGGGATATCGTTTAGGTGGAAATCATTATGAAGAAGCACTCCCTATTTCAATGTTAACACCTGTCAAGGAGGCATTTTAGTGGAGCAAAAAATTAACGAGCTAATTTCTAAATTGCGAGCTGAAAATACTAGTGTTTCTGAACAAAAAGCACGTGTTTGGATTGAATTACTGTGGTCGGATTTTGAATCCACGTATGCCAAGGCAGGTTATGATTATCGTGGTGCCGAGATGACAGAAAAAATCATTTTACAATGGATTGAAAGCTACGGTGCTCAGTTACATGAGTTTGCAGGACGTAATCCAAAATATGCTCATTTATTAGATGAAGTAGAATAAAAAAACGACCGTTCCTTATATTGGAGCGGTCGTTGATCTTTTGAGGTAGGAGAACACCCTCTGTATTCATTTAAACAACTAATTTCTTCTGCAATTTATCCTCACTAAAAATCCACCCGGTAAAGGAGTTTACGATTTCGTAGTCTTGAGTTAAGTGAGCAATTGCAACAAATGGATAGCGATTATTACTACGATAACGTAAATCAATCAGCCTAACTTCGATTAAATCGTCTTCAATATCAGCAACTTCCCATCTGTATAGAGGAGAAAAGGAAACAAAAGATATAAAATTAGGATCCTCCATAACTGCTTTAAATTCAGGAGTATCAGGCAAGGGCTCGATTAGAAACTTATCATAAATCGTAATTGAACGCCCATATGCCCGTCCGACATAATGATGTGTAGCAGAGTTTGCTGCTACACGATATTGGAAAAAGTGTGATGTTGGTGACAATATGATAAGCTCGGCATCAGGAATTGTATTGCGAACAGCATTCTTCACGGACTTTTGAAGCAAATACCGAATTATATAATAGATGAAAATGATTCCATACAAAGTAAACATCGTCGAAACGGGATCCGCGCCAAAAGCCCAAAACATTAGAGCAATAACATGGAGTGAAAAAATGATCGGATCAAACGTATTAATCCACCCGAGTGCAATCCATTGTTTTGAAAATGGTCTTAAGGCTTGTGTTCCATATGCATTAAAGATATCTACAAAGACATGTAAGAATACAGCAAAAAACGTCCAAAGCCAAAGATGTAAAACATTCGCATTAGAGAATATAATAGAAAGAAAACCGGTAATCAAAATAGGCCATAATATAACTGCTGGAATTGAGTGTGTAATTCCTCTATGGTGCCGAATATAAGTGGCATTGCCACGTAATTTCAAAATTGTATCAATATCTGGAGCTTGAGAACCCACAATCATGCCTGTAATGACTGCAACTGTGGTAGGTGAATTATGAGCAACAACTGGGTCAACCAAAGCTAGGCCACCCAGAGCAATCCCCATAACTAGATGTGTGCCAGAATCCAAGATGATCAACTCCTTAATTTGTAGGGAGACAGAAAAAATAAAATATTTATGAAAGTTCCTATATGGACTAGTTTACACTATAATACCCATTTTTTATGTGAAATAAAATCGAAATAAATTAGGAGAAAATCGATGTACTATCAATATAAAAAACAATTTCAACAAGCATTAGTCGAATGGTTTCAAAAAGAAAAAAGAGATTTACCTTGGAGAAAGACTAAAGACCCTTATAAGATTTGGGTATCAGAAGTAATGCTTCAACAAACTAGAGTAGATACGGTAATACCATACTATAATCGATTTATGAAAGAGTTTCCAACACCTGAGATATTAGCTGAAGCTCCTGAAGAAAAATTATTAAAGCAATGGGAAGGTCTTGGATATTATTCAAGAGCACGTAATTTACAAGCTGGTGTTCGTGAAGTAGTCGAAAACTATGGTGGTAAAGTTCCAGATAACCGTCCTGAAATTTCAAAACTTAAAGGAGTCGGTCCATATACTGCAGGTGCAGTATTAAGTATTGCCTATAATAGGGCTGAACATGCAGTTGATGGCAATGTTATGAGAGTGCTTAGTCGAGTACTATTAATAGGCGAAGATATCGCATTACCCAAAACCAAAAAAATATTTGAAAATGCTGTAATGGAGCTAATTGATACAGAGCACCCATCAGAGTTTAACCAAGGATTAATGGAATTAGGCGCATTAGTGTGTACGCCTACTTCTCCAAAATGTTTGCTCTGTCCAGTAAGAGAATTTTGTACAGCATACAATGAAGGAAATCCTGAAGAACTGCCAATCAAAACGAAAAAAGTAAAAACAAAAAGTCTCTATTATGATATGTTTGTGGTACAGAATGAGAAAGGCCAATTCCTATTAGAAAAAAGACCTGATAAAGGGTTACTTGCGAATATGTGGCAATTTCCAATGATTGAACAAAATAGCAAAGAAACACATACAAATGAATCACTACTTGCAACTACTTATCAAGTGGAACTTATTAATCGTGAAAAACTTTTAACATTCAAACATGTTTTCTCACACCTTGTTTGGCATATGGACAGTTATATTATTGGTGTAAAACAAAAAGGAGATACACCTGAAAACAGTGCCTGGTTTTCAATTGAAGAAATGAAAGAATTACCTATGCCAGTACCGATGCAAAAGGTTTGGCAGTACTACAAAGAAGAATTTTAAATCACAGAGTATAAAAAAAGCCTCGATGCACAAATTATATTGCGTGGAGGTGATATTCAATGAAGAAGAATTTTTCCAATTCAAAAAACGCTAGTACAGAATTTGGTTCAGAGACAAACTTGCAAGAAGTAGCAAAACAAAACCAACAAGCTGAAAAAAACAAACAACAAGCTTCTGGTCAATTTGGTCAATCAGCTGCTGAAGAGTTTGGTTCTGAAACAAGTTTAAATGAGGTAAAAAAACAAATCCAACAAGCAGAGCAAAATAAAGCTCAAGCTTCAGGTAAATATGCTCAACAAAATCAACAAAACAATTTTTAATTAAGAAATTCCCTAATTGGTGAAGGATTTGTACCTTCACCAATTTTTTGCTACAAGTTTTCCGCTAGGATTGTTATAATGTTACAAAAGAACGCTCATTTAGGAGTGTTTGTTAAAAAGGTGGGCTTTTGAATGGCAATTCCGTTAGAAGGGGAAATCATACAAATACATAGTTACAAGCACAACGGCAATATCCACCGAGTTTGGCAGGAAACAATGGTTTTAAAGGCTACCAAAAATATAGTAATCGGTGCGAATGAAAGAACGCTCGTTATAGAGTCAGATGGACGTACTTGGGTTACACGAGAACCATCAATTTGTTATTTTCACGCAGAGCACTGGTTCAATATTATTTGTATGTTAAGAGAAGACGGAGTATATTACTACTGTAATATGAGTTCACCATTTGTATTTGATCATAATGCAGTAAAATATATTGACTATGATTTAGATATCAAAGTCTTTCCAGATATGTCTTACACATTACTTGATGAAGATGAGTATGAGCAACATAAAAAGGCTATGGGTTATCCACCTGTAATTGACAATATCCTAAAGTCTAATGTAGATAAACTAATCAGTTGGATTCAACAACGGAGAGGTCCATTTGCTCCTGATTTTATCGAAGCATGGACAAGTCGTTATGAATTCCAAAGACAGCTACACGAAAACGATGAGTAACTTGGGATGCCTCACAAGTGCGTAAATGCACTTATGGGACATCCCTTCACACTTATCGGAAATCGCAAAGGAGTTGCCCGAAAGTAGCTTTGGGCAGCTCCTTTCACTTGGAAAGGAACGTGATTTGAAATGGGGAGTATGAAACGCTATTTGCGCTTCGTTAAACCTTATCGATTTGACATTTTTCTTACTTTCATTCTTGGTGTTATTAAATTTGCCATTCCACTTTTTACACCAGTACTGATTAAAATAGTAATTGATGATATTATCGGTGCAGATCATCTATCAAATGATCAGAAAACAAAAGAATTATTTTACTGGCTCGGAGGAACAGTGGTATTATTCTTTATCATCCGACCACCAGTTGAATACTATCGTCAATATTTTGCGCAAAGATTGAGCAATAAAATTCTGTACGACATCCGTCAAAAACTATATGCGCATTTACAAAGACTAGGTTTGAAATTCTACGCAAATAATCGTGTAGGAGATGTAATATCTCGTGTGATCAATGATGTTGAGCAAACAAAAGAGTTTGTTATGACAGGGTTGATGAATGTTTGGATTGACTTATGTACGATTTTAATAGCAATTGGCATTATGCTGAAATTAGATGTGAAGTTAACATTGGTTTCATTAATCGCATTTCCATTTTATGCGATTAGTGTACGCTATTTTTTTGCTCGTTTAAGATCATTAACAAGAGAACGTTCGAAAGCACTTGCAGGTGTACAAAGCTATTTACATGAACGTGTGCAAGGTATGAGTATTATAAAAAGTTTTACACTTGAAACTCATGAGCAACAAATATTTGCTGAAACTAATGGGAAATTCTTGGATAAAGCATTGGAACAAACACGTTGGAATGCAAAAACATTTGCTGTAGTTAATACAATTACGGGTATTGCACCGTTAGTGGTAGTTGGATATGCAGGATACCAAGTTATTAATGGCCATCTTTCAGTAGGGACAATGGCTGCTTTTGTCGCTTATATCGACAGTTTATATAACCCCTTACGTCGTCTTGTTAATGCATCTACGACCTTGACTCAAGCAGTTGCTTCAATGGATCGTATGTTTGAATTGTTTGATGAAAAATATGATATTGAAGATGTTCCAGATGCGAAGTCATTATCTCAGGTAAAAGGGAAAATTGATTTTGAAAATGTGACATTCCATTATGGAGAAGAAGGCAGAGATGTTCTAAAAAACATCAACTTCAACATTTCTTCTGGACAAACAGTAGCACTTGTCGGAATGAGTGGGGGAGGTAAATCTACTATTATTAGTTTGATTCCTCGATTCTATGATGTAATTGAAGGTGCAGTCAAAGTAGATGGCGTTGATGTTCGAAATGCAACAATTGAATCGTTACGTTCACAGATTGGGATAGTATTACAGGATAATATTTTATTTAGTGATTCAGTGAAATCCAATATAATGATGGGGAATCCACAAGCTTCAGATGATGAGGTAATTGTTGCTGCAAAGGCTGCCAATGCGCATGACTTTATCATGTCATTACCTGAAGGCTATGATACAAAGGTAGGGGAACGTGGAGTCAAACTTTCCGGTGGTCAAAAACAACGTGTTGCTATAGCTCGTGTGTTCTTGAAGAATCCACCAATTCTCATTTTAGACGAAGCAACATCTGCATTAGATTTAGAAAGTGAAGCATTGATTCAAGAATCCCTTGAACGTCTTGCACATAATCGAACGACGGTGATTGTAGCACACCGTTTATCTACTATTACACATGCAGATCAGATTTTGGTCATTGATCATGGTGAATTGAAAGAACAGGGTACACATGATTCGTTGATGAATCAAAATGGTATTTATCATGATTTGTTCCAAGTTCAAAAGTTAGATTAATCCTAACATATTATGTAAGTAAAGTTATAAGACTTCTCTATTAAAGAGAAGTCTTATATTTTTTCTATAACATAAACAATTTATTGAATAATCTGAAATATGTTGCAATTCATATATAAATAATAATAGAATTAAGAAAGGTGAATTAAATAGAAAATATGGCTCTTAAAGGAGTGAAAACAATGAATCATCGAAAAGACCTTTTGCAGGTTAAAGGACTTGAGACAACGTTTTTTACGGATGATGGGGCTATTTCAGCTGTCGATCATATCGATTTTTCTCTAAAAGAGGGAGAGATTCTTGGGATTGTAGGTGAATCTGGTTGTGGTAAAAGTGTAACCTCACTTTCCATTATGGGGCTGGTACCATCTCCACCAGGGAAAATTACAAATGGACGTATACTATTAGAAGGAGTAGATTTAACGGAATATTCACAAAAAGATTTGCGGAAAATTAGAGGGAAAGAAATTGCAATGATTTTCCAAGAGCCTATGACTTCATTGAATCCGTTGTTTACCATTGGTAATCAGTTAACAGAAGCTATTTTAATTCATCGCAAAGGCTGGTCAAAGAAAAAGGCTTCTGCACGTGCTGTAGAAATGATGAAATTAGTAGGGCTCCCAAGAGCGGAAGAGTTATTAAAAGAATATCCACATCAATTATCTGGAGGAATGCGTCAACGTGTCATGATTGCAATGGCTTTAGTATGCGATCCTAAAATTTTAATAGCGGATGAGCCTACTACAGCTCTTGATGTAACGATTCAAGCACAAATTTTACAATTGATGAAGGATTTAAATGAGCGACTAAATACAGCAGTTATGCTGATCACGCATGATTTAGGTGTTGTTGCAGAAACATGTGAAAGAGTTGTAGTGATGTATAGTGGACAAATTGTAGAAGAAGGTCCTGTTGATGTTATTTTCAAAAACCCCGAGCATCCTTATACAAAAGGACTGATCCAATCTGTCCCTGATATGAGATATAAAAAACAACGACTTTATTCAATTCCAGGAAATGTACCAAAGCCAGGTACAATAAAGCAAGGTTGCCGTTTTGCTGCACGTTGTGAATTTGCATTTGATCGTTGTACACAAGAAACCCCAGAATTGTATCAGACATCTGATGTACATAAAACCCGATGCTTCTTACATGAAGGAAAGGAGGCATCTATCGATGACAGAACCGCTATTGAAAGTAAATAATTTAAAGAAATACTTTCCTATCCGTAAAGGTGTTCTTGGCAAAGAGCAAGGTAGCGTAAAGGCAGTAGATGATGTGTCTTTCTATGTGAATGAAGGAGAAACGCTAGGTATTGTTGGTGAGTCCGGCTGCGGAAAATCGACAACTGGCCGAATGATTATGCGATTGTTAGATCCAACAGAGGGCTCGATCGAATTTGAAGGAAAAGATTTAGCTAAATTATCTAATGTGGAGATGCGTAAAGCACGAAGAGAAATACAAATGGTCTTTCAAGATCCATATGCTTCTTTGAATCCGCGACATTCAATAGGGAAAATCCTAGAAGAACCATTGATTGTACACGGGATAGGGGATGCAAAGGAGCGTAAAAGAAGAGTAAATGAATTGTTAGAAATTGTAGGGTTGTCAAGTTACCATGCTAAACGTTACCCTCATCAATTCAGTGGCGGACAAAGACAACGGGTCGGAATTGCTCGAGCGCTAATGACAAATCCGAAACTAATCATTGCTGATGAACCTGTATCTGCTTTAGATGTATCAATTCAAGCACAAGTTTTAAATCTGATGCAAGACTTGCAAAAGGATTTAAAACTCACATATATCTTTATTGCACATGATCTAGGGGTAGTACGACATATTAGTGATCGCGTAGGGGTCATGTATTTAGGGAAAATAGTTGAACTTGCTGAAAGTGAACAACTTTATCGCAATCCTCTGCATCCTTATGCGAAGGCATTGCTCTCAGCAGTACCTGTGCCAGATCCAGATTTCACAAGGGAACAGATTCTACTGACGGGGGATATTCCTAGTCCATCGAATCCTCCTACAGGTTGTACATTCCATACAAGATGCCCGTTTAAAACGGAGGTTTGTGCATCTGTTGTACCGCAGTTAGTAGAAGTGGAGAAAGGTCATTCTGTTGCCTGCCATCTCTATGATGAGCAGTACAACAATGATAAATAAAAATTCAAACATGGGGGTTATTGAATGAAGAAAAAGAGGTTATTGTCAGTAGGTTTATTGCTAGTTCTTGTATTGTCAACATTACTTGCTGCTTGTTCATCTGATAAAAAAGATGGCACAGAAAGTAACACGAACACTGGTGATAGTAAAAAAGAAAAGACTTTAGTATTCGGGCGTGGGGGAGACTCGGTATCACTTGATCCTATCACAGTAACCGATGGTGAATCATTTAAAGTAACACAAAACATTTTCGAAACATTAATTAACTTTGGCGAGCAAGATACAACTTTACAGCCTGGTCTTGCGACAAAATGGGAAGGTTCCAAGGATGGATTAACATACACATTCGATCTACAAGAAGGTGTTAAATTCCAAGATGGAACAGACTTTAATGCAGAAGCTGTTGTAAAAAACTTCGATCGTTGGATGAGTGGAAATGCTAAAAAATTCCCTTACTTTGCTTCGATGTTTGGGGGCTTCAAAGGAGATAAAGAGGCCGTTATTAAAGACGTGAAAGCAGATGGCGATTACAAAATAGTGATGACTCTAAATCGACCACAAGCACCATTTTTGAAAAACCTTGCTATGAGCCCATTTGGTATTGCAAGTCCAACTGCATTTGAAAAAGAAGGAGACAAGTTTGGGGATAATCCAGTAGGTACTGGTCCATTCAAATTTGTATCTTGGAAACGTAATGATTCAGTAACGATTGAGAAGAATACAGATTACTGGAAAGAGGGACTACCAAAGTTAGATAAAATTGTATTCCGTTCAATCCCAGACAACTCAGCTCGACTAAACGCGCTAAATACTGGAGAAATTGACTTAGCAGATGGTGTTAATCCTTCAGATGTAGCTTCAATAAAAAGTAATGACAAATTACAAATTTTCGAACGTCCTTCTTTGAATGTTGGTTACCTAGGTTTAACAGTTACACGCCCACCATTTGATAATGTAAAAGTTCGTCAAGCTGTAAATTATGCAATTGATAAACAAGCTATTATCGATGCATTCTATGAAGGAAAAGCAGAAATAGCGAAAAATCCAATGCCTCCAGTAGTTGAAGGATACAACGATGAGGTAAAAGGTTATGAATATAATCCCGAAAAAGCAAAAGCTTTATTGAAAGAAGCTGGCTATGATGGTAAGCAAATTGAGCTTTGGGCAATGCCAGTACCACGACCATATATGCCGGATGGACAAAAAATTGCAGAAGCAATTCAAAAGAATTTAGCTGATGTAGGTATGAAGGCGAAAATTGTTTCATATGAATGGGCTACTTATCTTGATAAAGCAGCTAAAGGAGAAGCGGATGCATTCTTACTTGGATGGACGGGTGATAATGGTGATGCGGATAACTTCTTATACACATTATTAGATGAGAGTAATATCGGAAGTAATAACTATACTTTCTTTAAAAACAAAGAAACTCATAAATTATTATTGAAAGCACAAACTGAAGTAGATAAGGAGAAACGTAATGAGCTATACCAAAAAGCTCAAGTCATCCTTTCAGAGGAAGCTCCATGGGTACCTCTTGCTTACTCTACACCATTGTTAGCAGGGAAAAAAGGTATTGTAGATTTCTTACCACACCCAACAGGTTCTGATATTTTATCAAAAGTAGATATTAAATAGGAAGAGCTTACTATTTAAACATAGTCGAAATTGAAACTTCAAATAGTGAGGATTGACCTTACTTTATGGGGGATTATAATCGCCTTTTACTTTCATTAGTAGAAGGCGAGTTTTTATAAAGTATGATTTTACACCAAGAGGATGGAGAGGTGGAGAGTATGCTTCACTATATCGGTAGAAGGTTATTACAGTTGATCCCTGTTTTGCTCGGAATGACGTTTATCGTGTTTTTGATTATCCGTGCAATTCCGGGAGATCCTGCGCAAGTTATTTTAGGTCAGCAGGCAACGAAAGAAGCCGTCGCAGCAATGCGAGCAAGTCTAGGATTAGATAATCCGTGGTACGTGCAGTATTTTCACTATCTAGGAGATCTATTGACAGGTGATTTAGGGGAATCTATGCGTACAAAAGTACCGATTACAAGTGAGCTTTGGCCGTATTTAGCGGCAACATTAGAATTATCATTATGTGCAATTATTTTAGCTGTAATTATTGGGGTAAATGCAGGGATCATTTCGGCTTGGTTCCAAAATTCATGGTTCGACTATGCGGCAATGATTATTGCATTAATTGGAGTATCGATGCCTATTTTCTGGTTAGGACTGATGGAACAATGGGTGTTTGGAATTCAGTTAGATATGTTACCTACATCAGGACGTGAGGATGCACGAAATCCTATTAATCCAATAACATACTTATATGTATTAGATACTATTCTCCAAGGTCATTTTGATCAACTAGTCGTGGTCATTCAGCATTTAATTTTACCAGCGCTTGCTTTAGCAACGATTCCGATGGCTATTATCGCACGTATGACACGGTCAAGTATGCTTGAAGTAATGCGTTCAGATTATGTTCGTACAGCTCGTGCGAAGGGACAAAAAATGTTTTGGGTAGTTTACAAACATGCATTGAAAAATGCAATAATTCCTGTGTTAACAGTTATTGGTTTGCAAATGGGTTTGTTACTGGGTGGTGCTATATTAACAGAAACAATCTTCAGCTGGCCTGGAATCGGACGGTATATTTATGATGCGATTGGTTTCCGCGATTATCCAGTTATCCAATCAGGCATTTTAGTTATAGCATTTATCTTCATACTAATAAATTTAATTGTCGATATTTTATACAGCATTATTGATCCAAGGATTAAATACAACTAAAAGGAGGAGTCCAATATGTCTCAAATGGCACCGAATGTACCATCAAATCTTACGACGCAAAAGGAACAAGCGGCTGGTCCATGGAAAGAAGCGTGGCGTAGTTTTAAGAAAAATAAAATTGCGCTTATTGGAACATGTATTGTGGCTTTCTTCATTTTACTAGCAATATTTGGTCCACTCATTGCACCGCAAGGTATCAATGAGCAACAATTAAGTAATCGCTTAAAAGCACCATCTACTGATCATTGGTTTGGTACAGATGACTTTGGTCGAGATATATTTTCTCGAGTAGTGCATGGAGCTAGAATTTCCTTAATGGTCGGTTTCTTTTCTGTAATAGGTTCTGTTGTAGTTGGTAGCATTTTAGGAATTATAGCGGGTTACTATGGTCGCTGGGTAGACACGATTATTTCACGTATTTTTGATATCTTACTAGCGTTTCCAAGCATTCTTTTAGCTATTGCAATTGTTTCTGTATTAGGTCCTTCTTTAACAAATGCTCTGATTGCAATTGCGGTGATTAACATTCCGAATTTCGGAAGACTGATACGTTCAAAAGTATTGAGTATTAAACAAGAGGAATATATTACAGCAGCTAAGGCAATTGGTATGAAGGATTTTCGTATATTGTTCTCGCATATTTTGCCAAACTCCATGACGCCGGTTATTGTACAAGGCACACTTGCAATTGCATCTGCAATCATTGAAGCAGCAGCACTTGGCTTCCTTGGACTAGGGGCCCAGGCACCTCAACCAGAATGGGGCAAAATGCTGGCAGATGCTAGAATTTATTTAGTCAATGCACCATGGACGATGATCTTCCCAGGTTTAGCAATAATGTTAACAGTACTAGGTTTCAACCTAATGGGTGATGGTTTGCGTGATGCCCTTGACCCGAAAATGAAAAACTAATGAAGAAAACCTCCAATACGTCTAACTTAAGGACGATTGGAGGTTTTTTCTTACATAATACGATCATCTATTTCTACTTTTAAAATTTCATGTGAATGACGGCTTTGATATGCCTTTATCAAAGTATCCAAATGTTCTAGATTTTCTTCATAATCTAATATTCGAGAAAGAATATGCAGTAGATGATAGCTTGAGAATTCTTCTTCATTTTCATCTTCATGTGCTAATACAATGTGTTGAGCGAATATATCCATTACTTCATTGCGTTGTAAATATTCCTCTTTCCCAACCCAGGTTGTATGCTCATGCTTTAATTTACCGGTATATTTCAAAAATAACTGTTCATGATAAGTTAGTAGATAATCTAAGCGTTCTTGTATCATAATACGAAAACGTTCAGGTAAATGGGTCATTTCATTTTCATGTAAATGTAGTCGATTTAATACTTCAATACTCTTTTTAGTCGTTAAGATCATTTGACGATAAACAACTAGTTTGCGAGCCTTTACAAATTTCTTATTACCAAAATATGCACGTTCTTCTTTGTACAGATTATACAAAATCTTGATACGTTCGTATCGCTGTTTCAATGTTCGTAACGATTGTTTAGTAGAAGTATGCTCTGATGCTTGACGAGCTGCCAAGCGAATCCACCGAATAATATCGTCCTGTAAAATATTTATGGATGCATAAAGACGCGTTTCATATCGAGGTGGAAGGAATAATAGATTGACGGCAAAGGCCGCAAGTACACCAATCATCACTGTAGCAAAACGGATAAGGCCGAACATCATAAACTGTTCGCCTTGTACTTCCATAATAACAATCATCGTAACGAGGGCTAGCGATATACTATCTTCAAGTTTAAATTTAATCATTACAGATAGTGTGACAATTGCTGCTAATCCAACAGCTACATATTCATGTCCAAAAATGGAACCAAAAGCAACGGCAACAATTGCTCCAATGATATTCCCTTGAATTTGTTCAATTATTGTTCGATACGATCGATAAAGTGAAGGCTGCATTGCAAAAATAGCAGCGATTCCTGCAAATATAGGAGATGGGCAATGTAATGCCTTTGCTAAAAATAAAGCCAATACAATGGCGACTCCCGTTTTTAATATTCGGGCACCTAATTTCATGTGAAAATGGGTAACCTCACTTTCTATATATTGTATTCTGGTACTTTAAACGATAAAGCATCATTGGTCAATATCTCTATATTGTTTATATTTATCCATTCCGTATTGAAAATAGGTTAGATGTTGATAAAACTATCAAAATATCTCACTAGATTAACTATTTCTCAGGAAAAAAGAGCACCTAAAGATTGTATGACTTTATTGTAGTTAAAAATTCATCCGAACATCAAATAAATTGTTACAATATTAGTAAGTATATGAAATGGAGGATTTATCATGACAATGTTAGAAGGATTAGAAGCACCCAAGTTTACATTGCTCAATGAAAAGGGGGAAACAGTTTCATTAGCCGATTTTAATGGGAAGGAATCAGTTGTACTCTATTTTTATCCTAAAGATATGACTCCTGGCTGCACAACAGAAGCATGTGATTTCCGTGATGCTCATCAGGATTTTTCCGATTTAGATGCTGTAATTTTGGGTGTAAGCCCCGATGATGAAAACAAACATGCTAAGTTTATCGAAAAACATGGACTACCTTTTTCTTTACTGGTTGATACAAATCACGAAGTAGCAGAAGCTTACGACGTTTGGAAATTAAAGAAAATGTATGGTCGCGAATATATGGGAATTGAACGCTCTACTTTTTTGATTAACAAAGAGGGAATTGTAGAAAAAGAATGGCGTAAAGTACGTGTCAAAAATCATATCGAAGAAGTGTTAAATTATCTGCGTAGAAAAGGGGAATAAAGCATGAGAATTTATTTTACATTCGATCCTCGCCCTGATTTAAAAGAAGATCTATTACACGAGTTTCCGGAGCAA
This sequence comes from Rummeliibacillus pycnus, assembly GCF_044359855.1. Classification (GTDB taxonomy): domain Bacteria; phylum Bacillota; class Bacilli; order Bacillales_A; family Planococcaceae; genus Rummeliibacillus; species Rummeliibacillus pycnus_A. The sequence goes on along the minus strand of NZ_CP132291.1, from coordinate 1,960,895 downwards.
GATTTTATCTTTCGTAATTCAGTAGAAGAAGACATATTAAAAACAGCAGACATTTTAGTCACGTATGGTGAAGATTTGACAGAAAGACATATTGAAATTGCTAATCAGCTACAATGGATTATGGTTTTCTCAGCAGGACTTGAAAAAATGCCATTAAGTGAAATAGCAAACCGTGGGATTACAGTTTCAAACGTACGTGGCATTCACAAAGTACCAATGGCAGAATCCGTAATAGCACATATTCTAGCATATAATCGTTCACTACAATGGATTTATGAAAAGGAAAGAAATGCAGAATGGAATCGCAAATCTAAATCCAAAGAATTACGGGATTCAACAGCACTGATTTTAGGTCCGGGAGCTATTGGGGGAGAAATTGGTCGTATACTCCAATGCTTTGGTGTTAAAACAATTGGTTGTAATCGCTCTGGTAAGAACGCAGATTATATGAATGGTATGATAAAGTTTGATGAATTGACGACTGTTTTACCAGAAGCGGATATTGTAATTTCAGTATTACCAAGCACAAAAGAAACACATCATTTATTGGGTGCTGAGCATTTTAAAGTGATGAAAGACAGTGCGATCTTTATGAATTTTGGCCGGGGTGACTTGGTAGCAACAGATGTATTACAAGAAGCACTTTTGCAAAAGGATATAGCATATGCAGTATGTGATGTGTTTGAAGAAGAGCCTTTGCCTAAAGATCATCCATTTTGGACAATGGATAATATAACAGTGTCACCACATGTTTCTAGTCATTCCTCTCGTTATTTAGAACGAAGTTTCGATATGTTTAAACCAAACTTGAAAAAATGGCTAAAAGGGGACAAGCAACTCGAAAATATCATCAATCCTCAAAAAGGATACTAATTATTTTCTATTGTTAAGTGGCTAAACTATCATTAACTTCCCTTTAATTGAGAAAATTAATGAGAATATGATTCGTTTACAGGGCAAATTACGGTCGTTTTTCAATTGGAAATAAGAAGCAATAGCTCAAAAGCGAACAAAACACTCGAACGATAGGTAGAATTATTGACATTTGTACCACTTATTAAGTAAACTAATTATAACGATTATAAATAAATAATACTTATGAAGTGAGGTGCATGGCGATGTCCGAAATGCAATTGAAAAGTGCACTTGACACGCTAAAGACAACTGGCGTAAGGATTACTCCTCAACGTCATGCGATTTTAGAATACTTGATCGAATCAATGTCACATCCTACTGCTGATGATATTTATAAAGCATTAGAGCATAAATTTCCTAATATGAGCGTTGCTACTGTATACAATAATTTACGTGTTTTCCGTGAATCAGGTCTTGTAAAAGAATTGACTTATGGAGATAACGCTAGCCGTTTTGATTTTGTAACAAGCAAGCATTATCATATTATTTGTGAATCATGTGGTAAAATCGTAGACTTCCATTACCCTGGACTTGATGAAGTAGAACATCTCGCGGCTCATGTTACAGGCTTTAAAGTCAACTCTCACCGTTTGGAAGTATACGGAACATGTCCTGAATGTGCAGAAAAAGCAACGAAGCTTCAATAATGTAATGCAAAAAAGCTATACATGGTGATTATACCGATGTATAGCTTTTTTCTATTAAGAATTTTATGGTAGACTATCTTATGTTATTTTGTATTGAAAAACCCCGCCTCAGGTAGAAATGAGGTTCATACCCCGTATGAACGGGCAGTGTAGTTATAAATGGAAACGAGAATATTCTGATAAAAAAACTGCCCGTAAAAACTCGATTCGTTCTGATTAACAGGATGTTTCACTTTATAATTCTTTATGCTTAAGGTTTTTGTTATAATCTTGATTGAATTCTTTTCCTTCTAATGACTTGTCCAATGTTAAAGGTTCGCTACAAAACATACACATATCTACACGGCCTAACACCTTTGTGTGTTTATGACAGTTTGGACATTCGACTAGAACGGCTTGTGTTGATAAAAAACCAATCCAAGCATAAACCATTGTGCTACCGATAATACATAGCACACCAAGAGTCATGAAAATAACTACCAACCATTTATGTTCCCTAAAGATAATGGCGCCATACATGATGATAAAGCCGATAAAAATAAGTGATAAAGCAAAAGTACGGATTTTGTTAATTTTACTTTTATAAGGTTTCTTATTGGATTTCATTTGTAAGCCTCCTAAACTACAGGATACTAAAAACAGTATAGTTAGGCAATACGATTTGAAACTTCAAAGAGGAATCCATATTTTACTGTCGAAAGATTATTATATAGAGATTTTATTCTAGGAGGATTCTAATGGAGCAATTACTTCGTCCAATATACCAAGAACGAGCAAGCCAGCCCAATACACTAGGGGTTATTATTATAGAAAAAAGAGAAGATGTCAGTCCAATTACTGATACATTCGATACAATCCTATTGATCATAACAAAAGATAATCGTGTACCAGTCTATACAAAACACTATACATTTGAAGATCAAAAAGCAGCAATGCATATTATAACTGAAAAGCAATTACATAAATGGTTACTTATAGGTACAAATAAGAAACTAATCGATTGGCTTTTATTTGGGAGAATATTATTTGATCGAAATGAGTATGTAAGTAATCTAAAACAAAATCTAAAGGACTTTCCCTTCTATGGTAGGAACGTCAAAATGGGCATTGAATTTGCAAAGCTAATTCGTCATTATTTGGAAGGTAAAGTATGCTTTGAAGAAACAAATTATTTAGATGCCTATAATCATGTGGTAGAGTCATTACATCACTTAGCTCGATTAGCAGTGTTGGATAAGGGGTTATATCCAGAAGTTACTGTATGGTCTCAAGTAAAGCAAATTGATCCAGAGATTTACAAATTATATGAAGAGCTGATTTCAAGTGAAGAACCTATTAATAAAAGATTAGAACTTTTATTCTTAGCTAGTGAGTTCTTGATTCATTCACGCACGGCAGATGGAGCTCGTCATATATTAAAAGTAATGTCTGAAAAGGAATATTGGACAATTCAAGAGTTGCATGAACAAGAAGAATTGAAAAACTACTCTGTGGATTTGGAAGTGTTCGTTGAGTTTCTAATTAGTAAGGGATATATTCAAGCCGAAAGCGTAGAAACAAAGAGTAATCAAATCTTCCATAGACATTATAAAATTGAACAATCTACAAAATAGTTGTATATTGATTACAGCGCTTTTATGGGTGATGAAATTATTTCGCAAAAAGTGTTGACATTCATAAATAAATTATTGTATTATATTAAATGTCGCTAAGACGTACTAAGTAAATCGCTAAATTTTCTACTAAAAAACTTTTTTAAAAAAGTTCTTGACAGTAAGAAATGAAAGTGATAAGATATAAAAGTCGTTAAGATGACGACGAGATATGAACCTTGAAAACTGAACAAGCAAGACGTTAATCAATAAACTTTGTTTACTAACTTCAGTTAGTAACAAGGGCAAAAATAGATATCATCTTACAGATGATACGCTAGCAAAGCTAATGAGCTTTCAAACTTTACTTTTATGGAGAGTTTGATCCTGGCTCAGGACGAACGCTGGCGGCGTGCCTAATACATGCAAGTCGAGCGAATGATGAGGAGCTTGCTCCTCTGATTTAGCGGCGGACGGGTGAGTAACACGTGGGCAACCTGCCCTGTAGACTGGGATAACTTCGGGAAACCGGAGCTAATACCGGATAATCCATTTTACCTCATGGTGAAATGTTGAAAGGCGCTTTCGGGCGTCACTACAGGATGGGCCCGCGGTGCATTAGCTAGTTGGTGGGGTAACGGCCTACCAAGGCAACGATGCATAGCCGACCTGAGAGGGTGATCGGCCACATTGGGACTGAGACACGGCCCAAACTCCTACGGGAGGCAGCAGTAGGGAATCTTCCACAATGGACGAAAGTCTGATGGAGCAACGCCGCGTGAGTGATGAAGGTTTTCGGATCGTAAAACTCTGTTGTAAGGGAAGAACAAGTGCGTTAGGAAATGAACGTACCTTGACGGTACCTTATTAGAAAGCCACGGCTAACTACGTGCCAGCAGCCGCGGTAATACGTAGGTGGCAAGCGTTGTCCGGATTTATTGGGCGTAAAGCGCGCGCAGGTGGTTTCTTAAGTCTGATGTGAAAGCCCACGGCTCAACCGTGGAGGGTCATTGGAAACTGGGGAACTTGAGTGCAGAAGAGGATAGTGGAATTCCAAGTGTAGCGGTGAAATGCGTAGAGATTTGGAGGAACACCAGTGGCGAAGGCGACTGTCTGGTCTGTAACTGACACTGAGGCGCGAAAGCGTGGGGAGCAAACAGGATTAGATACCCTGGTAGTCCACGCCGTAAACGATGAGTGCTAAGTGTTAGGGGGTTTCCGCCCCTTAGTGCTGCAGCTAACGCATTAAGCACTCCGCCTGGGGAGTACGACCGCAAGGTTGAAACTCAAAGGAATTGACGGGGGCCCGCACAAGCGGTGGAGCATGTGGTTTAATTCGAAGCAACGCGAAGAACCTTACCAGGTCTTGACATCCCAGTGACCGCTCTAGAGATAGAGTTTTCCCTTCGGGGACATTGGTGACAGGTGGTGCATGGTTGTCGTCAGCTCGTGTCGTGAGATGTTGGGTTAAGTCCCGCAACGAGCGCAACCCTTAATCTTAGTTGCCATCATTCAGTTGGGCACTCTAAGGTGACTGCCGGTGACAAACCGGAGGAAGGTGGGGATGACGTCAAATCATCATGCCCCTTATGACCTGGGCTACACACGTGCTACAATGGACGGTACAAAGAGTCGCTAACTCGCGAGAGTACGCTAATCTCATAAAACCGTTCTCAGTTCGGATTGTAGGCTGCAACTCGCCTACATGAAGCCGGAATCGCTAGTAATCGCGGATCAGCATGCCGCGGTGAATACGTTCCCGGGCCTTGTACACACCGCCCGTCACACCACGAGAGTTTGTAACACCCGAAGTCGGTGAGGTAACCTTTTGGAGCCAGCCGCCGAAGGTGGGATAGATGATTGGGGTGAAGTCGTAACAAGGTAGCCGTATCGGAAGGTGCGGCTGGATCACCTCCTTTCTAAGGAATATTTCGGAAATAAGTTCTTGGAACTTATACGATTAACGCTTGCTGTTCAGTTTTGAAGGCTCATCGCTTTCAAAATTTTATATAAATCTCAAAAGGGGCCTATAGCTCAGCTGGTTAGAGCGCACGCCTGATAAGCGTGAGGTCGATGGTTCGAGTCCATTTAGGCCCACCATTTATTTCTCTTTTGGGGCCTTAGCTCAGCTGGGAGAGCGCCTGCCTTGCACGCAGGAGGTCAGCGGTTCGATCCCGCTAGGCTCCACCAATTGTTCTTTGAAAACTGGATAAAACGACATTGAAGAAATTCTTAAGTAACACATTTTTTATATTAAGTTTTAATTTTTTTAGGCTTAATAACTTATAGGTTAAGTTATTAAGGGCGCATGGCGGATGCCTTGGCACTAGAAGCCGATGAAGGACGGCACTAACACCGATATGCTTCGGGGAGCTGTAAGTAAGCTTTGATCCGGAGATTTCCGAATGGGGGAACCCACTGTTCGTAATGGGACAGTATCTTGACGTGAATACATAGCGTCATGATGGCAGACTCAGGGAACTGAAACATCTAAGTACCTGAAGGAAGAGAAAGAAATTTCGATTCCCTTAGTAGCGGCGAGCGAAACGGGAAGAGCCCAAACCAAGAGGCTTGCCTCTTGGGGTTGTAGGACACTCAATACGGAGTTACAAAGGAATGAGTTAGACGAAGCGGTTTGGAAAGACCCACCAAAGAAGGTAACAGTCCTGTAGTCAAAAGTTCATTCTCTCCTGAGTGGATCCTGAGTACGGCGGAACACGTGAAATTCCGTCGGAATCTGGGAGGACCATCTCCCAAGGCTAAATACTCTCTAGTGACCGATAGTGAACCAGTACCGTGAGGGAAAGGTGAAAAGCACCCCGGGAGGGGAGTGAAAGAGATCCTGAAACCATGTGCCTACAAGTAGTTAGAGCCCGTTAATGGGTGATAGCGTGCCTTTTGTAGAATGAACCGGCGAGTTACGATTACATGCAAGGTTAAGTTGAAAAGACGGAGCCGTAGCGAAAGCGAGTCTGAATAGGGCGAATGAGTATGTGGTTGTAGACCCGAAACCAGGTGATCTACCCATGTCCAGGGTGAAGGTAAGGTAACACTTACTGGAGGCCCGAACCCACGCACGTTGAAAAGTGCGGGGATGAGGTGTGGGTAGCGGAGAAATTCCAATCGAACCTGGAGATAGCTGGTTCTCTCCGAAATAGCTTTAGGGCTAGCCTCGTGATAGAGAATCCTGGAGGTAGAGCACTGTTTGGACTAGGGGTCCATCCCGGATTACCGAATTCAGACAAACTCCGAATGCCAGTGATTTATGCACGGGAGTCAGACTGCGAGTGATAAGATCCGTAGTCAAAAGGGAAACAGCCCAGACCACCAGCTAAGGTCCCAAAGTAATTGTTAAGTGGAAAAGGATGTGGCGTTGCTTAGACAACCAGGATGTTGGCTCAGAAGCAGCCATCATTTAAAGAGTGCGTAATAGCTCACTGGTCGAGTGACGCTGCGCCGAAAATGTATCGGGGCTAAACAATTCACCGAAGCTGTGGATAGACATCTACGATGTCTGTGGTAGGAGAGCGTTCTAAGTGCTGAGAAGTCAGACCGGAAGGACTGGTGGAGCGCTTAGAAGTGAGAATGCCGGTATGAGTAGCGAAAGATGGGTGAGAATCCCATCCACCGAATGACTAAGGTTTCCTGAGGAAGGCTCGTCCTCTCAGGGTTAGTCGGGACCTAAGCCGAGGCCGATAGGCGTAGGCGATGGATAACAGGTTGATATTCCTGTACCACCTCCCTACCATTTGAGTAATGGGGGGACACAGTAGGATAGGGTAAGCGCACTGTTGGTTATGTGCGTCTAAATAGTAAGGCGTGAGAGTAGGCAAATCCGCTCTCTATAACGTTGAGCTATGATGGCGAGCTCGAATGAGCGAAGTTCCTGATTTCACACTGTCAAGAAAAGCCTCTAGCGAGGTAGGAGGTGCCCGTACCGCAAACCGACACAGGTAGTCGAGGAGAGAATCCTAAGGTGAGCGAGAGAACTCTCGTTAAGGAACTCGGCAAAATGACCCCGTAACTTCGGGAGAAGGGGTGCTCTAGTAGGGTGCAAGCCCGAGAGAGCCGCAGTGAATAGGCCCAGGCGACTGTTTAGCAAAAACACAGGTCTCTGCAAAACCGTAAGGTGACGTATAGGGGCTGACGCCTGCCCGGTGCTGGAAGGTTAAGGGGATTGCTTAGCGTAAGCGAAGGTGAGAACCGAAGCCCCAGTAAACGGCGGCCGTAACTATAACGGTCCTAAGGTAGCGAAATTCCTTGTCGGGTAAGTTCCGACCCGCACGAAAGGCGTAACGATCTGGGCACTGTCTCAACGAGAGACTCGGTGAAATTATAGTACCTGTGAAGATGCAGGTTACCCGCGACAGGACGGAAAGACCCCGTGGAGCTTTACTGTAGCCTGATATTGAATTTTGGTACAGCTTGTACAGGATAGGTAGGAGCCAGAGAGACCGGAGCGCCAGCTTCGGTGGAGGCGTCCTTGGGATACTACCCCAGCTGTATTGAAATTCTAACCCGTACCCCTTAGCGGGGTAGGAGACAGTGTCAGGCGGACAGTTTGACTGGGGCGGTCGCCTCCTAAAGAGTAACGGAGGCGCCCAAAGGTTCCCTCAGAATGGTTGGAAATCATTCGTAGAGTGTAAAGGCACAAGGGAGCTTGACTGCGAGACCTACAAGTCGAGCAGGGTCGAAAGACGGGCTTAGTGATCCGGTGGTTCCGCATGGAAGGGCCATCGCTCAACGGATAAAAGCTACCCCGGGGATAACAGGCTTATCTCCCCCAAGAGTCCACATCGACGGGGAGGTTTGGCACCTCGATGTCGGCTCATCGCATCCTGGGGCTGTAGTCGGTCCCAAGGGTTGGGCTGTTCGCCCATTAAAGCGGTACGCGAGCTGGGTTCAGAACGTCGTGAGACAGTTCGGTCCCTATCCGTCGTGGGCGTAGGAAATTTGAGAGGAGCTGTCCTTAGTACGAGAGGACCGGGATGGACACACCGCTGGTGTACCAGTTGTTCTGCCAAGAGCATCGCTGGGTAGCTATGTGTGGACGGGATAAGTGCTGAAAGCATCTAAGCATGAAGCCCCCCTCAAGATGAGATTTCCCATTACGCAAGTAAGTAAGATCCCTTGAAGACGACAAGGTAGATAGGTTCGAGGTGGAAGTGTGGTGACACATGGAGCTGACGAATACTAATAGATCGAGGACTTAACCAAAAGTTCTTAAGAACTTCAATGAGAGTTTATCCAGTTTTGAAAGAACAAGAATTTTCTGTGATGAGTAATCACAGAATCAAGAAAAAAACTTTTCTGAAATAGAAAAAACACTTGATTTTTTCTCCTAACATGGTATAATAATTCTTGTCCTTAACAAAATAGTCTAGTGATGATGGCAAAGAGGTCACACCTGTTCCCATGCCGAACACAGAAGTTAAGCTCTTTAACGCCGATTGTAGTTGGAGGCTGTCCTCCTGCGAGAGTAGGAAGTTGCTAGGCTGTTGATATTATTATTCCGAAGTAGCTCAGTTGGTAGCAGCATCTGACTGTTAATCAGAGGGTCGCAGGTTCGAGTCCTGCCTTCGGAGCCATTTTAATGGAGAGTTGTCCGAGTGGCCGAAGGAGCACGATTGGAAATCGTGTAGGCGGGTAACCCTGTCTCAAGGGTTCAAATCCCTTACTCTCCGCCATAAAATCCTAAAAGCCAACTTATAAAAATGGCCCCTTGGTCAAGCGGTTAAGACACCGCCCTTTCACGGCGGTAACACGAGTTCGAATCTCGTAGGGGTCACCATTTCTTATCATATATGGAGGATTAGCTCAGCTGGGAGAGCATCTGCCTTACAAGCAGAGGGTCGGCGGTTCGATCCCGTCATCCTCCACCATTTAAAATTATAAATACCATTATCGCGGGGTGGAGCAGTTCGGTAGCTCGTCGGGCTCATAACCCGAAGGTCGCAGGTTCAAATCCTGTCCCCGCAACCAAAATGGTCCGGTAGTTCAGCTGGTTAGAATGCCTGCCTGTCACGCAGGAGGTCGCGGGTTCGAGTCCCGTCCGGACCGCCATTTTATTTAAAAAAATATGTTTTAAAATTATCATGGGTCGGTAGCTCAGTTGGTAGAGCATTAGATTGAAGCTCTAAGTGTCGGCGGTTCGATTCCGTCCCGACCCACCATGATATGCCGGTGTAGCTCAGTTGGTAGAGCAACTGACTTGTAATCAGTAGGTCGAGGGTTCGACTCCTTTCGCCGGCACCATTTTCGGAGGGGTAGCGAAGAGGCTAAACGCGGCGGACTGTAAATCCGCTCCTTCGGGTTCGGCAGTTCGAATCTGCCCCCCTCCACCATATTTAATACTTATTATATAGGGGCATAGTTTAACGGTAGAATAGAGGTCTCCAAAACCTTTGATGTGGGTTCGATTCCTACTGCCCCTGCCAATTATAAATTTAATGAAAAAACCAATATAATGGCGATTGTGGTGAAGTGGTTAACACACCGGATTGTGGTTCCGGCATTCGAGGGTTCGATCCCCTTCAGTCGCCCCATTTATTTTCATTAAATAAACAATGTATTTAAAATTATATAATGGCGATTGTGGTGAAGTGGTTAACACACCGGATTGTGGTTCCGGCATTCGAGGGTTCGATCCCCTTCAGTCGCCCCATTATTGGGGTATAGCCAAGCGGTAAGGCAACGGATTTTGATTCCGTCATGCCCTGGTTCGAATCCAGGTACCCCAGTTAAATATGCGGAAGTAGTTCAGTGGTAGAACATCACCTTGCCAAGGTGGGGGTCGCGGGTTCGAACCCCGTCTTCCGCTCCATTTAAATTAATAATAAGGCGGCATAGCCAAGTGGTAAGGCACAGGTCTGCAACACCTTTATCACCGGTTCAAATCCGGTTGCCGCCTCCATTAAATTAAAAAATAACAACTCTAATAATAATATGCCGGTGTGGCGGAATTGGCAGACGCGCACGACTCAAAATCGTGTTCCTTTGGAGTGTCGGTTCGACCCCGACCACCGGTATCCTATAACGTATATATTAAGGCTCTAGTGCAATGCACTAGGGTCTTTTTTGTTGTTTTGAACTTGGATCATATTTAGCAGAAATCGTGTTCCTTTAATCGTTTCTCACGGTTTAAATTAAGTGTAATTAGAATTACTATAAAACTATCATTTTCTCTCTCTATATATTATTTACCAACATTTACAAGGGAATTAAAAGAGATTAATATTCTCCTGTTATTCTTGAATAGAAGTCTATTAGAATAGATAGGAGATGCTGGAATTGAAAAGAAGATGGTTATCTGCTCTTGGAGCTCTTGTATTAGTAGTGGGCATTGCGACAGATGGAGGAACGGCTATGGCTAAAGAAAAATATAAGGATATCGAAAATGTCTCACATCGTGGAGCTTCTGGTTATGCTCCAGAACATACAATTACTTCCTATCAAATGGGAGAAAAAATGCATGGTAACTATATTGAAATCGATTTACAGATGACAAAGGATGGTCAATTAATTGCTATGCACGACGAAACGTTGAATCGGACAACAGATGGAACAGGTCCTGTGAAAAACTATACACTAGATGAAATCAAACATCTGGATGCTGGAAGTTGGTTTAATGAAGCATATCCACAATATGCTAAGTCAGAGTATGTAGGATTACAAGTACCATCTCTTGAAGAGATTTTTCGAAAGTTCGGCAAGAATGCTAGCTATTATATCGAAACGAAGTCACCTGACATATACCCTGGGATGGAAAAAGAGCTTTTACGTCTTATAGATAAGTATGACATCAATAAACAGAAATTACTTCTTCAATCATTTAGTGCTGATAGCCTGAAAATAATGAAGGAATTGGATCCATCACTGAAACTAATTCAATTGTTATCTTATAAAGGGAATGCAGTGATAACAGATACTGACATTGCAAAGATTAAAGAATATGCGATTGGAGTGGGACCAAACCATACGTATTTAAATCAAGAATATATACAAAAGGTAGTCAATAGTGGACTTGAAATACACCCATATACAGTAAATGACAAAGAAAGAATGCAGCAGCTAATTGACTGGGGTGTAACAGGAATGTTTACAAACTTCCCGGACTTGTTGAATGAGGTGAAGAAAGGAAAGTAAAAATTTCAACGCATTGATAATGGATAATCAAAAAAACTTTCTAATTAAGTGTTAGTGACAGTATTTTGATGTTTGAAAGTCTTCCCATTTTTTAGATTAAAATCCTACATCGGTATCATTAATGGAAATAGTGTTCAGAAATGCTCAGAAATGTTGATATAACAATATTTCTGAGCATTTTACATTATTAAGACATTAAGACTATCTATTTTTCATTTTACGATCCTTTAATAGTTGTAAAGAGTCGTTGAACGGCTTCTTTCATTTCTTCTTCCTTCAAGCTTGCAAAGCCGATAATAAAGCTATGTTCATCAGCAGGTTCTTGTATTTCACTTAATGAAAATCTTTTAATATTAAAAAAATGAATACGAGCTTTCTCTGCTCGCGCGGTAATTTCTTCATAATCTCGTGTCGTTTTGATTTTAACGAGAAAATGTAAGCCAGCTGGAACATCTAATATGTTTATGTCATTTTGGAATGTTCTTTTTAGTTCTTTAATAAGCTTTTGTCGCATCGCTTCAAAATGATGTGTCATTTTGCGAAGATGCTTTTGGTAGTAGCCATCTTTAATAAAATAAAGTAACGTATATAAGTTTAATGTATTGCATTGTGGAAGTAAGTAATCGAATTTTTCACGATAGACCTCTAATAATTCTGGTGGCAACACCATGTAACTAATACGAATACCTGGGAATAACGTCTTAGAGAATGTTCCTGTATAGATTGTACGATTATTACGATCAAGACTTTGAAGGGAAGGGATATTACTTGTTCCGTATTTGAACTCACTATCGTAGTCATCCTCGATTATGTAGCGCCCCTCTTTTCCATTTGCCCAATTTAATAATTCAAAGCGACGTGATACAGGCATAATAATACCAGTAGGAAATTGATGTGACGGCGTTGTGTAAAGTAGTCCAATGTCTTTATGTTGAATGGCTTCAATTTGGAATCCACTTTCGTCGAGTGGTACAGTATGAACTTTCCATCCTTTTCGTTGAATCAACTCATAATAGCGAGCATACCCAGGATTTTCTAATGCAATGGATTTGTTGTCACCGCATAATTCTAATAATTGCGAAACGAGCGCTTGACTTGAGGAATGAAAAATAATTTGTTCCGGTTCACAGCGTACCCCTCGATTAAAGCTTATGTATTGTGCTAAAGTTTGACGAACTTCAATTGGTCCTTGATTGTGCGACATAAACGAAAGTTCATGATGAAATGTTTTCAACGCCTTCTGCTCACACTTCAACCATTCTTTGGATGGAAATAAATCCATATTTGCACTCATATGTGAAAATGAAATAATATCTGAAGACAATATCCTTGTTTCTTTCAAATGTTTTGGTAAAGGTTTAACTTCTTTTTCATCTGCTACATAAAGCGTAATATCCTCCACAAAATATCCCTTTCGCTCTACGCTATAAATATAGCCTTCAGCAAGTAACTGATCTAATGCAACGATAACAGAGTTAGTGCTGACCCCTGATTGCTCCGCTAATTGCCGTTTTGATGGAAGCTTTTCTTGTGGCTTATAGATACCAGATAAAATTTGATTTTTTATTTGCTGATAAATTTGTTTGTATTTATATTCTCTCTCTGCATTTCGGTTTGCTATCATTTGAAATCTTCCTTTCAATCATCTGGTTCTTAAAAAATAAAAAAATTGGTTCTTTTCTTTTAATGATAAGCTGTTCATAATCTTCTGTAAACGCTAGACAAGGGGGAATTGAAAAGTGAATGTCACAACTAAGGCAGAAAAATTACTACGATAACAGCGAAAATATGTTTTCGAGCTGTAAGCAATGGCTCATTAAATTTTGCAAAAGGTGTAAGAGTCATTGATTTTAAGGGGAATGGATTGATTTTGCAGCAGGTATCGGAATGATTATGTAGGACAATCATCCAAAAGTAGTGGAAGCTGTAAAAACACAAGTGATTCACTTTACCTAAACGATAAGAGTTACTTTATCGGAAAGAGCCAAACACAAAGGGGGAAATACATATGAGTAATAACAATAATAAAAAAGATTTTACGAAATCTATGTCGAAGATTGATGTACTATTCTTATCTCTTGGAGCAATGCTTGGATGGGGTTGGGTTGTTCTTTCAGGAGAATGGGTAGCAAGTGCAGGTTTTCTAGGAGCAGTTATTGCCTTTATATTGGGCGGTCTATTAGTTATTTTCATTGGTCTAACATATGCAGAGCTTTCATCTGCGATGCCAGAAACAGGCGGGGGACTTGTCTTTGTAAAGCGAGCATTTGGTAAGAAAAGTGCATTTGTAACAGCTTGGGGAGTACTATTTGGTTATGTATCAGTTGTTACATTTGAAGCAGTTGCTTTACCAACTGTAATTGATTATGTAATGCCAGTAGAGCATAAAGTGAGTCTTTGGACTTTAGGTGGTTGGGAAGTCTTTTTAACTTGGGCGTTGATTGGTACAGTTGGTTCGATTGCTTTAACAGCGCTCAATTTCTTTGGAATAAAGCCAGCTGCAGTTTTCCAAAACATTTTTACAGTAGCGATTGTATTAGTGGCAGGGTTAATAGTGTATGGTGCCATTGCTCACGGTGATTTAAAGAATCTAGATCCAATGTTCACTGATGGTATTGGTGGTACGCTTTCCGTCCTTGTTATGATTCCATTTTTATTTGTTGGCTTCGATGTTATTCCGCAAGTAGCCGCGGAAATTAATGCACCTGGTAAGTCAATAGGTCACATTATTATCGTTTCTATTATAAGCGCTGTATGTTTTTATTTATTTGTTGTATTTGGTGTAGCTGTAGCACTTCCAGATGATCAGCTATTAAAGAGTCAACTTGCAACAGCAGATGCAATGGTTGCTTTGTTTGGTAGTCCAATTTGGGGCTATATTTTAGTAATCGGTGGTATTGCAGGAATTATTACGAGCTGGAATGCTTTCATTATCGGTGGTAGCCGAATTCTTTATGCAATGTCTGAAAATAATATGATTCCAAAATGGTTTTCATACATGCATCCTAAATATCAAACGCCTACAAACGCGATTATCTTCTTAGGGATTTTAGCGGCAATTGCACCATTTTTAGGCCGTCCAGCATTGGTATGGTTAGTAGATGCAGGTGGTGTAGGGATTGTAGTTGGTTATTTACTTGTTTCAATTGCATTTATCAAGCTACGTAAAACAGAGTCAGAATTACATCGCCCATACAGAATTAAGTATTGGAAATTCACTGGTATTACGGCGATTGTTTTAAGTATTTTATTTATTTCATTCTACTTACCTGGTATGCCGTCTGCATTAGTATGGCCTATGGAATGGGTTATTCTAGGTGTTTGGTGCTTAATTGGCTTTGGATTATATTCTTTAAACTCTATGAAAGTATCAGAAAATATTTTTGAGAAAAGCGAAAATTATACTTCAGAATGATGAAGAGTTATGAAGATAGTTATATTTGTAATAAGCATATACTTGATGTTATTTAGATAAGACGAGTATCTATTTGATACATATAACTATTATTATTTAGTTTATCTGGATCCTAAAAAAGCTGAAAATTGGTTCTTTTCTTTTCACCAGAAGATGACATAATTTTCTGTAATCACAACACGAGGAGGAATAAAAATGAAAGTCACTACTAAAACAGAGGAATTACTAGAAAAACGACAAAAATATGTTGTTCGAGCTGTAAGCAATGGCTCATTAAATTTTGCAAGAGAGGCAAAAGGGGCAACAGTTATTGATGTAGAGGGAAATGAATGGATTGATTTTGCAGCAGGTATCGGTATGATTAATGTAGGCCACAATCATCCAAAAGTAGTGGAGGCTATAAAAGCACAAGTGGATCACGTTATTCATCCAGGATTCAATGTTATCATGTATGAAAACTATGTTGAATTAGCAGAAAAGCTTTGTGAAGTTACACCAGGTACACATGACAAACAAGTTATTTTATTAAACTCTGGTGCAGAGGCAGTTGAAAATGCTGTGAAAATTGCCCGTCGTTATACGAAAAAATCAGGTGTCGTATCGTTTACACGTGGCTATCACGGTCGTACAAATTTAACAATGGGCATGACAAGTAAAGTTAAACCATACAAAGAGGGCTTTGGTCCATTTGCACCTGAAATATATAAAGCACCATATCCATACTTATATCAAAAACCAGCTGGTGAAACAGAAGAAGAATACGTAGATCGTATTATTGCTGAATTTAAAGACTTCTTCTTAACAACAGTATCTCCTGAAATGGTAGCTTGTGTCGTAATGGAACCATTACAAGGGGAAGGTGGATTCATCGTACCACCGAAAAAATTCGTACAAGAAATCGCGAAATTCTGTAACGAAAACAACATCGTCTTCATAGCGGATGAAATTCAAACAGGATTTGGACGTACAGGTAAATTATTTGCCATCGAGCATTTTGACGTTGTGCCAGATTTAATTACTGTATCGAAATCTTTAGCAGCTGGTATGCCACTTTCAGGTGTAATTGGACGTAAAGAAATCATGGAAGTTTCCGAACCAGGTCAATTGGGTGGTACATATGCTGGTAGTCCAACAGCCAATGCAGCGGCGTTAGCGGTAATCGAAATTATGAAAGAGGAAAAATTACCAGAGCGTGCTGAAATTATTGGTCAAAAAATTGAAAACAAAATAAAAGCATTACAAGCAAAATATCCCGAAATCGGAGATATTCGTCGTTTAGGTGCGATGGTAGCGATGGAAATTGTTAAAGATCCAGTGACTCGTGAAGCAGATAAATATCGTGTAACTGATATCGCAAATTATACAAATCAACATGGATTATTATTATTAACGGCTGGTATTAAAGGGAATGTGATTCGCTTCTTGCCCCCACTAGTGATCACGGATGAAGAATTAGAAAAAGGCTTTGCTATTTTAGAAGACGCTTTTGCGAATAGCTAAGGAGGAAGTCGTTAATGTCTACATTTATAGTAACCAACCCAGCAACAGGTGAAGATTTACAAGAAGTAATTGTTTCAAGTAATGAAGAAGTTCTAACTGCACTTAAAGCAGGTCATACTGCTTTTAAAACATGGTCAAAAGTAAATGCACATAAACGTTCAGCACTTTTATCAAAGTGGGCTGATTTAGTTCGTGCACATCGTGCCGAAATTGGTGAATTAATTACACGTGAAAATGGTAAGCCACTTGCAGAAGGTCTAGGAGAAGTTGATTATGCAGTAAGCTATATCGATTGGTACGCAGAAGAAGCAAAGCGTATTTATGGTCGTACAATCCCAGGTCATCAAGAGTCCAAACGCTTAACAGTTATTAAACAACCAATTGGACAAGTAGCAGCGATTACTCCCTGGAACTTCCCGGCAGCGATGATGACACGAAAAGCTGCACCAGCACTTGCAGCAGGTTGTACATTTATTGTTAAACCAGCAGAGGAAACGCCGCTTACAACAATTCGTTTAATTGAATTGGCACATGAAGCAGGTATTCCAAAAGATGTTGTGCAATGTGTCAATGGTGATGGACCACGTATCGGTAAATTATTTACAGATAGCCCATACGTACGCAAAATTACGTTTACAGGATCAACGCCAGTTGGTAAGGAACTTTTGCGGAATTGTGCTGATACGATAAAACATGCAACGATGGAACTTGGTGGTCATGCACCTTTGATCGTTGCAGAGGATGCAGACCTTGATTTGGCTGTACAACAAACAATTAATGCGAAATTCCGTAATGCAGGTCAAACTTGTGTTTGTCCAAACCGCTTACTTGTGCAAGATAGTGTAGTGGACGCGTTTACAGAAAAATTTGTAGCAGCGGTGAAACAATTAAAATTAGGTAATGGATTAGACAAGGACGTAACAGTAGGCCCAATTATTAATAAAAAAGGGTTCGATAAAATTGTTGATCAGTTAGAAGATGCTGTATCAAAAGGTGCCGATATCGCGTGTGGAAATGAATATAATTATGATGATGAAAAAGGATATTATTTCATTCAACCAACAGTTGTTATGGATGTAAATGATACAATGAAAATCATGCAAGAAGAAACATTTGGACCCGTAGCACCAATTACACGTTTCCATACATTAGAGGAAGCAGTCGAAATTGCCAATGGTACACCATATGGCCTAGCAGCTTACTTCTTTACAGAAAGTTATAAAACGGGTGTGTACTTAAGTGAAAACCTTGAATTTGGTATTGTAGGCTGGAACGATGGTGCACCATCTGGGGCACATATCCCATTCGGTGGAATGAAGGAAAGTGGCATTGGACGTGAAGGTGGCCTTGAAGGCATCGAACCGTACCTAGAAACAAAATATATTTCTACAAACATATAAATATAGCTATTGCATCACTAAAAAAAGAAACTATTTAAGATAGTTTCTTTTTTTACGTTTTTTTACCCGTTATTTAAATCTTGTTTTTTAACAGTAATAGTTATCTTACCAACCTAGTTCTACCTGTATTTCAATCCATATATTTCGTTTTTGAGTGACTTCCCATCTTTTGTAAGTTTTCTGTATTGAGCTAAATAACCCTTCTTTTTATTTTTATCTTAGTAGAAATCTATTCAAATCCGTCATTCGTTGTACTCCTTGTTCATAGCCCATTTGATAATTTGAACGAATTTGGTTCAAATTTTTTTCAAAACTATTAAGTGCGAAGGTTGGGCGGAAAATGAAGGCTTTACCTTCTGCTTCTAGTTGTTCGCAGTAGTCCAATGATGCGTTATAGTGATCAACGCGTTTTTCCATACTTTTGACGATAGCTGGATATCGGTTTTTTAGGAGTTTCATGGCAATTTTACTTTGACGATCCAGCTTTTTTCGATAACCTTTTGGGCGAGTAAGGATAATGACATGCTTTTGGAAACCTTGTTCAACGGTATGGTGAATTGGAATCGGTTCAGCTAGTCCTCCATCATAATAAGGAATACCTTCTAACTTAATCTCTGGGAAAAGTACAGGGATGGCACATGTAGCTTGTAACATCATACATTTTCGGTCCATGTCGATGGCGTTCTTATATTCAACTTGTCCTGTATGGGCATTTGTTACACCGAATAATAATTGACCGTTGTATTGTTGATAGGTGTCCCAATCGAATGGATACAACTCATTAGGAATCGTATTGTAGCTAAAGTCTAAGCCGAATAAGCTGCGCTCAGAGAAGAAGTTTCGAATGCCCATATATCGTTTGTCATGGCGATAGTTTAATAATGTATATAGCATCCGCTCTTTTTGTTGTGCAACATAAGCTGATGCGTTAATTGCACCTGCCGAAATCCCTACAATATAAGGCATCATGATCTCTTGATCTAAAAAGGTATCTAATACACCGCCAGTAAACAGTGTACGAAAAGTGCCTCCCTCTAATATTAAACTTGTATTTTCTACATTTACTTTTAACATCGAATCCTTCTTTCCAGTTGAAAAAGATACTTGTAGTTCCTAATCTATATGACAATATTAATTTGCATTTATTTTGTTTCTTCTAGTGTAACATTAGCTGTGCTGATGGCCGAAACGTAAAATATTTATTAGGTTATTCAATCTATAGTAAAATAGTAATGAATAAACTATTTTAGTCCCTCTTAATCTAAAGTGAAAAGGAGATGTTAAAATGCATGGTTTGATTGAACAACCAAAGACAAAATTACCAAAAAAAGCGAAAATGGCTTGGCGCATAAGCAATATTATTTCTAATATTATAATGTTGGTTATTCTTATAATATTAAATGTTGTAGCAGGTTACTTTGATTGGTGGCAATGGTTGCAATGGTTATTACTGATTTTAGTAGTTCTAGGGGTTATGTATACACTATGGGATGTAACCTTAAGCCCTTATTTAATACAAAAACATTGGAGATATGATATTGACGATGAATTTATTAAATTAAAGTATGGGAGACTGTTTGAGTCAAGCGAGTTAATACCCATGACCAAAGTTCAATCCGTCTTATTAGAACAGGGCCCTATTTTAAGATGGTTTGGACTCTATAATATTGAGATCAACACGATGGGGACCATGCATGAAATTCCTGGTATTTCAGCAGATGAAGCATACATACTACGGGATCAAATTGCGGTCTTTGCGAAAATTAGGGAAGTGAGTGAATGATAGAAGTAGTTTCACCTATGAAAAGGATCTCGTCTATCAAGCTAGTATTAAATTACCTGAAGCTAATAAAGAATTTGCTCATACCGACTTTAGTTTTATTTGTTTTAAATGACACCTCAACGAATAGAATTTGGCATTTATTTTGGATTGCCTATCCTTTTATCCTGATATTAATGTTTTTATATATATTTTTAAGCTGGTTTACCTATCGCTATGGATATGATGAAAGTGCTTTTTATATTCACTCCGGTATTTTCACCAAGAATAAACAAGTCATACCTTTTAACCGGATACAAAATATTCAGCGGAAAAGAAAGATTATCCATAAACTTTTTCGTAAAACGCACATTGTCTTTTCAACTGCATCTGCAACAGATGAAGATGTAATTTTCGATATGCTTTCACTGCAAGAGGCGAATTTATTGGAGGATTTGGTATTTAACAAAAAGAATTCAGATGCGCCATTAGATGGATATAGAGAAGAGTCTGTTTCTACGCATCAAAGTATACAAAGAATTCATTATCAAGCCACAATAACTGAGCTATTAAAAGCTTCATTTGCTTCTGTGAAGTTTTTGCTGGTAGTACCAACATTCGCTATTGGAATAATGATTAAAGATAAAGATGCATATCAATTTGTTAAAAAAACGGTATCCATTGATTTGATTATGGCTTATTTATGGATTGATATAATTGTGCTAGTAGGAATTCTAATTGTTTCATTAGTTTTGTCGATTTGCTATACGCTTTCTAGATATTGGAATTATACACTTTCAAGTGATGACACGAAAATATATATTAAAAGAGGTTTGTTCAGTGAATCTCAATTTTCGATTCAAAAATCTCGTGTTCAAGCTCTCAATATTAAACAAGGGTTATTCAAACAAATTTTAGGTTTAGTAGAAGTAGAGTTGGTGACATCTAGTAATTATGAGGATGATGATGAGATAAGTACGCTATACCCATTTCTACCAAAAAGAAAAGCATATCACATTATTACGGAGGTTTTACCGGAATATGAAATTGATTTGAATCCAAGAAAGCTTGATAAACATGTACTTTGGTTAAAGCTATGTAGAGCAAGTATTATATGTATTATTTTATCTATTGCACTTTTTATATGGATTCCAAAGTTTTGGTGGCTTTCACTCATTCTTCTATTGACGTTAGTAACAATAACGTATGTAGACTTTCGTAATAGTCATTTTTCTATACAAAAAGAATTTATACAAATGCAATCAGGTGGCTTTGTTAGAAAAATGCTAATTTCAAAACGAAAAAATATCATTGAAGCAAAGGTAAGAACATCACCAATTCAAAGGACATTTAAAGCATCAACAATTTACGTGAGCAATCGAGCAAATCCTGTAGAAGTGACTACCATTTCTGATATGCCTCTTGTGTACTCAGCAGACTTTTATGTTTGGTATAAAAAAAGAGGCGAAAACATTCAAGTAGAATAAAAGACAATAAAAAATCGTTGAAAGCTATGCAAAATGATATAAGTTATTGAAAGGGACTAGCTTTAATAAGTTAGTTCTTTTTTATTGTACAGATGGAAGTTCAAGTGCATTATGAAACATTTCTTAAATTATTTGAGCTCGTGAAAAAATAATATTTTCATGGTATGTGCCTGTATAAAGTAATGGCAATTTGTAAATTATGGTTTTAGTAGACCATGAATAGAGGAGGTTGCCTTATGCATATGCAGAGTGATCATAAAATCATCTATTGTTATAATTGTAAATTAAATACCATCTATCATCATCGAGATACACATGGTAACAGTTATGTAGAAAGTCATTGTGCAGAGTGTGGTTGGCTGGAATGGCAGAATAGAGCAGTTGAACGTGAGAAGCAAAAATGGATTGACTATAACAAAGAGCATGGGATAGGTGTAAATTTACCGCAAACAAATGCTAATGTGCGATTTGAAGATTCTAAAGTAAATTACAAAGCGCGTTAGATTCTTTTCGATAACATATTAGAAACTTTAATAATTTCATTAATGAAGCTCTAGCAATTTGTTAGAGCTTTTTATTTTTTTCCTAAGGTAACACGAATTATGTATAATAAAATGGATTTTATTTCTCTAACTTTAAATAATACAGGGATATTTAAAGAAAAGATTGAGACTTCGGTTAAATTAGCAACAAAAAATGGAGAATTGAACCTAGCTATATAGAAGATATAAAAAATGTTAAGTAGATGTCTTTCTTTATTGCTCAAACAGAAATATGATGATGTCTACTCGCTTTTTCAATAGAATAGGTGGTAAAGTAAAGGATAGTTATATAAATTAACATAGGAGTTTTGAATATGAAAAGACGTCCACCAAGATTACAAAAAGGGGATACAGTTGGGATTATTGCTCCATCTAGTCCTCCAAATATAGAAAGATTAACAAAATCACTCAACTTTTTAGAAGAATTAGGTTTACGTTATGTGTTAGGAAAGACTGTGCAACTTCATAACAATTATTTAGCAGGAACAGATGAAGAACGTGCTGAAGATTTGCAAGAAATGATTGAAGATCCAACTATTAAGGCGATTTTCTGTGCAAGTGCTGGGTTTGGTGCTGCGAGAATTGCAGACAAAATCGATTACTTATTATTAGAAGAAAATCCGAAAATTTTCTGGGGTTTTTCTGATATTACATTCTTGCATACTGCAATTGGCATGTTCTCAGATATTGTTACTTTCCATGGCCCAACATTATCAAGTATTGGACGTGATGATGTAACAGAGCGTACGAAGCATATGTTTGAGCAATTATTCCAACCAGCTGAGATTCACTATGATGAAAGTATTTCACCACTTACAACTATTTGTGGTGGCGTAGCACGTGGAGAAATCACTGGTGGTAACTTAACATTAATTGCAAATAGTTTAGGCACTAAATTTGAAATTGATACAAAAGGTAAAATCCTACTCATTGAAGATATAGGATTAGAACCTGCACAAATTGATGGATTGCTAAATCAACTAAGACAAGCACGTAAATTTGAACACGTAGTTGGTATATTGATTGGTGATTTTACCAATGCTGATCCACGTGAATATCAAGATTCACCAAGTTTAAATGATTTATTTGAATCCTATTTCATCGATTTAAATATTCCAGTTGTAAGTGGTTTTAAAATTGGTCATTGCGAACCAAACGTTGGAATTCCATTAGGTGTCGATGTGATTTTAGATGCAGAGCATAAAGAATTAGCCGTTTTACCAGGAGTGGAATAAGATAATAAAAGATCCAATTCCAAATAGAAATTGGATCTTTTTCTTTTAGGGTTTATTAATACTTTATGTAAAAATAAAATAATGTAACATTTTATTACTTATAAATAATTGAATATTCAGAATATTTCTGGTAACCTATCAATAAGCAACAGGAGATTGATAGGGGGAACAAGGATGAAATATTTTCTTTCAGTAGACATGGAAGGCATTACAGGGTTACCAGATTATACGTTTGTAACATCTTCAGAACACAATTATGAAAATTCGCGAAGAATTATGACACAAGAAGCAAATGCCATAATCGAATCAGCATTTCATAATGGGGCAACAGAAGTATTAGTAAATGATAGCCACTCGAAGATGAATAATTTATTAGTTGAAGAATTGCATGAAGATGCAACACTAATATCTGGGGACTTCAAGCAATTCTCGATGGTACATAATGTAGATGAAACATTTGATGGCGTTATGTTCGATGGCTACCATGCAAGAGCTGGTCAGCCAGGGGTTATGAGCCACTCAATGACATTTAGTTTCAGAACGATGTTCATCAATGATGTAGAGATTGGAGAAATTGGATTCAATGCATACGTAGCAGGATATTATGGGGTACCTGTTATTTTCTTAGCAGGTGATGATTGTGCATGCAAAGAAATCGAAGCGTTAATTCCTGGTGTTGTCACAGCAGCTGTAAAAGAATCCATTTCAAGATCTTGTGTTAAAACGCTGCATCCGAAAAAAGCTCGCACGTTAGTTGCTGAAAAAGTAGCTGAGGCAATTGCTAAAAAGGGTGAAATCAAACCATTAACACCACCGGAAAATCCAATTTTAAAAATTGAATTCACCAATTATGGACAAGCAGAATGGGCGGCATTAATGCCAGGAACAAGAATTATTGAAGGTACAACTATCGTAGAATTTTGTGCAAAAGATATTCTAGAAGCATATCGAGCAATGTTGGTCATGGCGGAGCTTGCTTATCAAGCAAAATATTGTTAATGACATCATAGAAAGATCAAAGGGGAGATTTGTATGGTGAAATATATCATCAAACGATTTTTGATGATGGTCGTGACAGTTTTAATTATTGCAACTTTAACATTCTTTTTAATGCATGCCATTCCTGGGTCACCCTTAGACAGTGATCGTACGACGAATCCAACAATTCAAGCAAACTTAGAAAAATTTTATAAGCTAGATCAACCACTTTCAAAGCAATATTTAAGTTATTTAGAGGCCATTGTAACATTTGATTTTGGTCCTTCGATTAAAAAGCCAAATGAGACTGTGAACAGTTTGATCAGCCGAGGTTTTCCAATATCATTCGAACTTGGAATGGTTACGATATTAGTCGCCGTTATATCTGGGGTGATATTAGGAACTTTAGCAGCACTTCGCCATAATGGTGTAATCGATTATTTTGCCATGACGTTTGCTGTAATAGGGATATCATTACCAAACTTTATCTTGGCTACATTACTAATTAAGGTGTTTGCAGGAGAGCTGGGCTGGTTCCCAGCAGCAACTTGGGAAAGTCCAAAGCATATGGTGCTACCAACACTCGCATTAGCAACAGGTCCAATGGCTATTATAGCGAGGCTAACAAGAGCCAGTATGCTAGAAGTATTGACGCAGGATTATATTAAAATGGCAAAAGCAAAGGGACTAAAGCCGTGGAGAATTATTGTACGCTATGCATTGCGTAATGCAATGATGCCGGTTGTAACGATAATGGGAACGATGTTAGCCGGAATTTTAACAGGAACGTTTGTTATTGAGAAGATTTTCGCCATTCCTGGTATGGGGAAATATTTCGTAGAAAGTATTAATAATCGTGATTACCCAGTAATTATGGGAACTACGGTGTTCTATAGTGCGTTTTTAGTTTTTATGTTGTTCTTAGTGGATATTGTTTACGGTATTTTAGATCCACGTATCAAATTGCATAAAAAAGCAGGTGATGCATCATGACGAATGTGCACGATATTGAAGTAAAAGACGAATGGTTTAAACCCAAGGAAAAAGATATAGAAAAAGCAGAGAAAGTTGTCCGTCCATCACTTTCATATTGGGCAGATGCATGGAGACGTTTAAAGAAGAATAAATTAGCAATGTTTGGCTTATTCTTTTTAATTTTCTTAGGACTAGCAGCTATTTTTGTACCAATGTTTTCTCCACATTCAGTAACAACTACTGATTTTCCAAATCAAAACAAAGCGCCTTCAATGAATAATTGGTTTGGTACAGATGAGTTGGGACGAGATGTATTTACGAGAACATGGTATGGGGCACGTATTTCATTATTTGTTGGATTAATGGCCGCTATTATTGATGTTACGATTGGTATTATCTATGGAGGAATCAGCGGTTATAAAGGCGGCAAAGTAGACTTATTTATGATGCGTATAATTGAGATTTTATATGGTTTACCACATTTATTAGTCGTGATCTTACTTTTGGTAGTCATGGAACCAAGCTTAACAACGATAATTGTCGCATTAACGATTACCGGTTGGGTTGGTATGGCTCGAATTGTACGTGGTCAAGTATTACAGATTAAAAATTATGAGTTTGTAACGGCTTCTAAATCATTTGGGGCTAAAACATTCAGAATTATCAGAAAAAATTTACTTCCAAATACAATGGGGCCTATTATTGTTCAAATGACATTAACAGTACCTAGTGCAATCTTTGCAGAAGCATTCTTAAGTTTTTTAGGTTTAGGTATTCAAGCACCCTATGCTAGTTGGGGGGTAATGGCAAATGATGCATTGCCAGTTATTTTATCAGGTTACTGGTGGAGATTATTCTTCCCTGCATTATTTATAGCGATTACGATGTTTGCATTTAACGTTTTAGGTGATGGGTTGCAAGATGCACTGGATCCAAAACTTAGGGGGTGAGAGGGATGACAAGTAAAACGCAACAAAGTGATGAACAACTTCAAAATCTCTCTACAGCAGTTGGTAAGAAGATTCTAGAGGTTCAAGATTTACACGTAACCTTTAAAACTTATGGTGGTGAAGTTCATGCTGTCCGGGGCGTAACCTTTGATCTGCATGAAGGAGAAACGCTCGCTATAGTAGGAGAATCTGGTTGTGGGAAAAGTGTAACATCTAATGCCATTATGGGACTGATTCCTCAGCCTCCAGGCAAAATATCAAATGGCAAAGTATTTTTTAAGGGTAAAGATTTAGCGAAGTTAGATAAAAAGGGATTACGGAAAATCCAAGGGGTAGATATTTCAATGATTTTCCAAGATCCTATGACGGCGTTGAATCCAACTTTAACAATTGGGGAGCAGCTAACAGATGGTCTTAGAACCCATAAATCGATTAGCAAAACTGAAGCCGATAAAAAGGCGATAGAAATATTAGATTTAGTAGGCATTTCAAATCCGAAAGAGCGCCTAAAACAATTTCCCCATCAATTTTCAGGTGGGATGAGACAGCGAATTGTTATTGCAATAGCATTAATTTGCGAACCGACATTATTAATCGCAGATGAACCAACAACTGCTCTCGATGTAACAATTCAAGCACAAATTCTTGAGATATTTGAAGAAATTCAACAAAAAACCGGGGTCTCTATTATTTTAATCACACATGATTTAGGAGTAGTAGCGAAAATCGCAGATCGTATTGCTGTTATGTATGCAGGCAAGATTATAGAAATCGGTACGAAACGTGAAATCTTTTATCAGCCGACTCATCCATATACAAAGGGCTTATTAAATTCAGTACCACGACTAGACTTGTTGGAAGAAGAACTAGAACCTATAGAAGGAACACCTCCAGACTTATTTGCACCACCAAAAGGATGTGCCTTTGTAGCACGTTGTCCATTTGCGATGGAAGTGTGTGATTATGTACAACCGGGGACAACTTATCTATCTACAAGTCACTATACAGATTGTTGGCTGCAAGATGCACGATCAAAGGGGTTATTTGATAAATAGGTGATGGGCACTTAGTGCTTCACATAAATATAAAAAGGGGAAAGAGGGGAAATGTATGAAGAAAAAATGGCTTCCGTTAGTATTCATTTCGATGCTGATTCTTGTATTAGCAGCATGTACAGCAACCAAAGACGCAGGTAAATCAAAAGACACATCAAGTGATGGGAAAAAAGGAGAAAAGGTTTTACGATTAAATAACAGTGTTGAACCAAACTCATTTGATCCTTCTGTAGCGTTTGATGCAGTGTCATGGGCCCCATTAAATAACTTAATGGAAGGTCTAGTTCGTTTAAATGACAAAAACACGCCTGAACCAGCAACAGCAGAGAAAATTGATATTTCAAATGATGGATTAACGTATACATTTACACTTCGAGATAATGCAAAATGGTCAAATGGTGATAAAGTAACTGCTAGTGATTTTGTTTACGGATGGAAACATATGCTAGATCCAAAGACAGCTTCTCCCGCGGCATTTTTAGCCTATGTTATTGATGGTGCTGAAGCATACAACACTGGTAAAGGTAAAGCTGAAAATATTGCAATCAAAGCAAAAGACGATAAAACGTTTGTCGTAAAATTAAACGCGCCTACTGAAGCTTTCTTGAACATTATTTCAAATCCAAGTTTCTTCCCAGTAAATGAAAAGGTGGCGACTGAAAATCCAAAATGGTTTGCAGAAGCAGATTCATTTGTTGGTAATGGTCCTTTCAAATTAGCATCTTGGGAACACGATTCTAAAATGGAATTTACAAAGAATGATCAATATTGGGATAAAGATACTGTGAAATTAGACAAAGTTGAATGGGCAATGGTTAATGATACAAACACTGAATATCAAATGTATCAAAATGATGAGTTGGATATTTCATCTGTACCATCAGAACTTGCTGCAGAATTGAAAGACAATAAAGAACTTAAGATTGAAGACCAAGCAGGCATTGCTTTCTATCGATTTAATGTAGACAAAAAACCATTTACAAATGAAAAAGTTCGTAAAGCATTTGCTTTAGCTGTAGACCAACAAAATATTGTGGACTATATAACAAAACAAGGTCAAAAAGCTGCACATGGTTTCGTAAGTTATGGCATCTCGAATTCAAAAGGTGAAGATTTCCGTGAAGCAACTGGCGATCTAATCACTTTCAACAAAGACGAAGCGAAAAAACTACTTAAAGAAGGTATGAAAGAAGAAGGTTGGTCAAAATTACCAGCCGTTACTCTTACTTATTCTACTAGCCCGGATAATCAGAAAATTGCTGTAGCACTTCAAAGTCAATTTAAAGAAAATCTTGGTGTAGATATTAAACTCAAAAATGTTGAATCTGGCGTATTTATGACAGAACAAAAAGAGTTGAAACACCAATTATCACGTTCATCATTCTTATTTGACTATGCAGATCCAGTGAATGCAATTGAAAGCTTTATCACAGGTTCTTCTATGAACCGGACAAACTGGTCAAATAAACAATTCGATAAATTAATCGCTGATTCTAAAAAAGAAAAGGATAATGATAAACGTTGGAAAATGCTTCAAGACGCAGAAAAAATATTAATCGATGAAGCGCCAATTGTTCCACTTTATTTCTACAATCAATTAACGTTGCAAAAACCGTCTGTAACTGGTGTTGTTCGTCATCCAGTAGGTTACTTAGAGCTTAAATGGGCAGATAAAAAATAACAATATTGCGGTGTCACTCTGTGGCACTGCTCTTTCTCTCTTAAATAAGATGATAATTTTTCATGAGTACTACCTTATCGTTTTATTTATGAAAGAAAGGGAGGTAATAAAATGAAACGTCAACCAAAGAAATTACAGCCTGGGGATACAATCGGTATTATTGCACCTTCAAGTCCACCGAATTTAAAGAGTTTAGAGCATTCATTGGATTTTTTACAAAAACTAGGTCTTAATTATAAGTTTGGAGAATCGCTGTTCCAAGTAAAGGGCTATCTAGCTGGGACAGATGATGAACGATTAAACGACCTACATCAAATGTTCGCAGATCCGAGTATTGCAGGGATTATTTGTGCCTGTGGGGGATACGGAGCGGCTCGCTATACAGATCGCATTAATTTTGATTTAATCGCACATAATCCAAAAGTATTTTGGGGATATTCAGATATTACATTTCTACATACGGCCATTGGGAAATATTCTGATTTCATAACATTTCATGGTCCAATGCTCGCTTCAGATGTCGGAAAAGATTCATTCAAGGAAAAATCCGCAAAGATGTTCGAGCAATTATTTGAGCCAACAGTACTCCAATATAATGAGTCTTTTGCATCTATTGAAATGTTTCGTCCAGGACAATGCCAAGGGGAGTTAACAGGGGGGAATCTTAGCCTGTTATCAAATGGAATTGGTACAAAATATGAAGTGGATACAAAAGGTAAAATTCTTATTATTGAAGATATAGACGAGGAACCATATCGAGTTGATTGTATGCTAAATCAGCTCAGACAAGCAGGGAAATTTGATAATGTTGCAGGTGTTATTATTGCTGACTTTAGCCATGCAGAACCAGCAAAACGAAAGGTTTCATTGACATTAGATGAAGTATTTGAACATTACTTTGGTAAGCTTTCAGTTCCAATTGTGAGAGATGTCAAGATTGGGCATTGTCAGCCCCATTTTGCAGTGCCACTTGGAGCAAATGCATTTTTAGATGCGGATGAAAAAACAATCACAATACAACCAGGAGTTCAATAACAAAACGGGGTGGGAAAAAATGATCATTCGTTCAATCGAAACGTTTCAAGTAGCAGTTCCTTTGAAGAAAGCTTTTAAAACAGCATTACGCACGGTTACTGTCGCAGAAGCAATCTATATTCGTATTCAATTAGATAATGGTAGAGAAGGATTTGGGGAAGCGCCACCAACACATGTTATTACAGGGGAATCGATGGCAAGTATTCAATTTGCAATTGAAGAAGTTTTCAAACCTTTGTTGATAGGAAAAGATTTACGTTATCATGAGCAACTTTTCCAATCACTTCATCGTTCGATGGTTCATAATACGAGCGCAAAGGCAGCTATTGATATGGCATTATACGATTTATTGGCACAAGAGGCTGGCTTACCTCTTTATCAATATTTAGGTGGTGCAAGATCCGAATTAATAACAGACTATACGGTTAGTGTGAATACGCCAATTGAAATGGCCGAGGATGCAACACGCTATGTACGTGATGGCTTTCATATTTTAAAGATAAAAGTTGGTATTGGCGAAATTGAAGAAGATATTAAGCGAATAAAAGCAATTCGCAAAGCTGTTGGCTTGGATATAAAACTTCGCTTAGATGCAAACCAAGGATGGACAGCAAAAGAAGCTGTTAGAGCAATCGGGCAAATTGAAGACGAACTACTGAATATTGAATTTATTGAACAGCCTGTATTAGCCCATGACATCGAGGGATTAAAGTATGTAACAGACCATACATTGACACCAATTATGGCTGATGAAAGTGTGTTTTCTATATATGATGCAAAACGAGTTATTGAAATGAGAGCAGCTGATTTGATTAATATTAAATTGATGAAAGCTGGTGGCATATATCAAGCATTGAAAATTGCTTCTTTGGCTGCAAGTCATGATATGAAATGTATGACAGGGAGTATGATAGAAACGAAGTTAGGGGTTGGAGCAGCTGCTCATTTTGCAGCGAGTCAATCGAATATCATTCACTATGATTTTGATGCACCATTGATGTTAAAAGAGGATTTGCTTAAAGGTGGTATACAATATGAAGGTTCTAAAATTACATTTGATACTGCACCTGGATTAGGGATTGAACGGATAAACAAAGGGGGAAATTAATATGACAGTTTTAAATAACCTTTGGCGTTGTGCAGTGCCAGTAGCTACAGTATGGACATCACCAGCATCTGCACGTGATATTGATGTGGCGGGTACTGGAAATCCTGTAAACCTTGTAAAATGGCTTGAAGCCTTGCAGTATAAGGAAAGGTTAGACCTATGTGAGGAGAATCGTGTGCAAACACAACTACTTTATGGAGAAGAAGTGATTGTTGATGAGATTATTAAAGATTGGGCAAAAATTGTTGCAATTCATCAACCATCTGCCAAAGATCAAAGGGGATATCCGGGATGGGTCCCTTTAACACAATTAATTGAGAGTAATGGTTCAGAATCAAATAAATTTGCCATCATTACAGCTGATAAAGTTCAATTATGGACAGAGGATGAAATGCCATTACTGGTACTACCTTTTAATACAATTCTTCCATTACGAGACGAGAGTTTAAAGTACTATCATGTTGATACACCAAATGGTAAAGCATATTTAAGTAAAAATGGGGTAGAGATAACATCTAGTAGAGCAACTGGAAATCCTACGACCATGGAGCAAGCTGTTATTAAAGGCACAGCATTCCTGGATTTACCTTACTTCTGGGGAGGCATGTCATCATACGGTTATGATTGCTCAGGTTTTACATATAACATGGCAAAGGCATCAGGAATCATTATTCCAAGAGATGCAGGGGAACAAAAAGAAGCCGGTCAAGCAATTGACAAAGGAAATCCAGATGAATGGCGAATTGGTGACTTACTATTTTTTGCAAACGACTTTGGTAGAGCACCTGTGCGACATGTAGGATTTTACTTCGGGGGTGGGAAAATGATTCATTCTCCACAAACCGGGAAGACTGTCGAAATCATTCATTTATCTGGCACAAAGTTCGAAGAGGAGCTTTGTGGAGTAAGTCGATATCAAGCAGAACTGGGGTGAAGACATCATGACGAAGGAAGTAATATTATCAGTAGAAAATTTAAAAAAACATTTCGATCTAGGAAAAGGCAGTACATTAAAAGCTGTTAATGGCATCAGTTTTGATATCTTAAAAGGGGAGACATTTGGGCTTGTTGGCGAATCTGGATGTGGGAAGTCAACAGCAGGTCGAACTATTTTAGGTCTATATAATCGTACTGAAGGTAAAGTATTATTTGAAGGCAAAGATGTTCATGAACAATCTGGCAAAGAACGCGATCGAATGTTGAAAAATATGCAGATGATTTTCCAAGATCCATATGCTTCTCTAAACCCAAGATCCACTGTTTTTGAAATTATCGCAGAACCGATGGAAGTCCATGGATTGTACAAAGATAAAAGCGAGTTACGTAATCGTGTTTACGAACTATTGGAGGATGTAGGTTTAAATAGAGAGCATGCCAATCGTTATCCGCATGAGTTTTCAGGCGGGCAACGGCAACGAATTGGTATTGCTAGAGCTCTTGCGTTAGATCCGGAATTTATCATTGCTGATGAACCGATTTCAGCATTGGATGTGTCAGTTCAAGCATCTGTTGTTAAACTATTACAACGTTTACAAAAGGAAAAAGAACTAACTTATTTGTTTATCGCTCATGATTTGTCGATGGTCAAATATATTTCTAGTCGTATTGGGGTTATGTATTTAGGTCAGATGGTAGAATTGACGACTTCAGAGCAACTTTATCATGAGCCGCTCCACCCATATACACAAGCATTATTATCTGCAATTCCTATTCCAGACCCGGATATAGAAGAACAAAGGGAACGTATTATATTAAAAGGGGAATTACCAAGCCCTATTAATCCACCATCAGGCTGCGTATTCCATACTCGTTGTCCAATGGCACATGAAGTTTGTAAGCATATTGAACCAAGATGGAAAGAAAAGGAGCCAGGACATTTTGTTGCCTGTCATTTATATGATGATGATGTGATGAAAGCAGAGAAAGAAGCTTCTACGACAGAAGTGTAAAATAGTAAAAACATACTAACATTAATAGTAGAAGTGAAGGAAGGTTGAACAGCCCCTTAGATCAATCTAGAATCCGTATTAAAAAACGACCAATTTCACACCCAAAAAGGTCGTGTAAAAGCTGAGGAAATTGATGCAGTTATTGGTGAACGCATAGCCCCTCTTGTTTATTATATACAGATACAGAGTACCAACTAAAAAAATACTTTTAAGCAGTTCAGTAGAGTTAAATAAAGTGTTTTAGGAATATTTGTAAAATATATTTAATTATCATTTTCTGTTATCCAACTAACAGAGTAAATTAGTCTACTAATAAGTATTATTACTTTTCGAACCAATTTAAGGTATTATTATAATTATTTAGTAGATATTTTAGATGGATTAGGAGTGATTATTGTTGGTAGCCTCGGTGATTGTATTAGACCTTGATGGGACATTATTAAATAGTAATAAGCAGGTATCTAATAGAAATCTTAATGCGGTGTTAAACTGTTATAAGAGTGGGAAGAGAATAATAATAGCTACCGCAAGACCTCCAAGGTCAGTTAAAACTTTCTTACCAAAGGAAATTTTAGAGGTTTCATCTTTTGTTTTCTATAACGGGGCATTCATATTAGATAAAAAGTTAGGATTAGAAGAACACAATTCAATACCGAAAGAAAATTCAACAAAGATTCTAGCATATTGTAATGAATTTTTACCACAATGTAAAATTAGTATTGAGGAAAAGGACAAATGGTATTCCAATCAGGAAATATCTGATTCTTCAATATACAATCTAAAGTTTAGTCCCAATATATTGCCAACTGAACAATTAAAAGAAATTAAAGCAACTAAAATACTTCTATCTGATTTCGATAAGGATAAGCTTGAAAAGCTACAATTAATTTTGGGAGAAGAAGTTAATTTAACCGTAACTGATAATGGTAAACTGATTCAAATAATGAATAAAGATATTTCTAAGAAAACTGGGGTACTAAGATTATGTAGCTATTATGGTGTAAATCCTTCTGAAGTTATTGTCTTTGGGGATGACTATAATGATATAGAGATGTTTAGATTGTCTGGGTATGCCGTTGCAATGTCAAATGCAGTTAGTGAACTAAAGGATATAGCGAACGAGGTAACAGATACAAACGATAATGATGGTGTTGCTAAAGTTTTGGAAAGAATTATTTAACCCTTAGCAAACTAAAAAGTAGAAGACAACATACTTGTTATGAATAAACACCTAAATATTAATATAACACTTATTAAGTATAAAGTTTCTTGTAAATTAATCTTGTCATTTGAAAAATGTATGATCATTAATTTAGGCCGTTTTCTCAAAGATTGTTGCTTATATGGTTACAAATAAAAACAGAGCTTGATCTACAACACGTGTAGAATCAACTCTGTTTTTTAACTAAAATCCCTATTAGCTGAAGAAGAATATTAAAATCAGCTATATTTCCACATGTGCTTGTTCATTGGTTAGTATTGCTGTTGTATAGTCTCCACCATGGATTTGGGAAAACATCTTACCGGCAGCATTCAATAGCTTTGTACATTCCTCTTTGGATACAGATGGGCGAAGATAGAATAATTGAATAGCATCAGTGGTGTTTTCCGTAACTGAGGTGCGTTTTGAATCGACAAACGGACTACCAAATGGTCCTTCAGTATCTCTTGAGTAGGCGATATTCTTCAATGAATTATAACGGCCATTTAATCCTTCATAGCCTGTTTTTTCATCTCCAAGTGCAATCGTAATATCACCATCTATTAAACTGCCATCGTAAATACCAATTGGAATTTCGTATTGAAGTGAAAAGAAATTATTTAAATCAACAGCTGAATGGAAAGGCGTTAAATAATTTTGCTTCGATACACGGCGCATTAAGCTTTCTGTAGAATGGCGATATCGATTTTGATCAGCACCTAATGCTTTCCAGGTAGTACGCCATTCTTTAATGCCAGGTCTTTCGGTAACTGGTTGTTCTTGTAATTCCAAATATAGGTTTTCTTGATACAACTGTGTTCGACCTTTAATCATTTGAGGAGATTCTGATACGACAATTTTGGTATAATGAATAATGCCGATTTTAAATGTAGGTACTTTATTTGTTATGGATGAGTCCAATGTAATTTTAGTCACTATACATCACCTAATCATATATTTTTTTCCAGTTTATCATAGAGAGGGAGTGAAACCAAATGAACATCATCGAACTAAAGCATCAAGTATTGGCCTATGCAAAAAGCATTGGTATCGATAAAATTGGTTTTACTTCTGCTTCACCATTTAGCGAACTAAAAAATCGTTTACGCCGCCAACAAGAGTTAGGTTATCAATCTGGTTTTGAAGAATCAGATATTCCAAAACGTACAGAGCCGCAGTTGTTGTTAGAAGAAGCGGAAAGCATCATTGCAATTGCAATTGCTTATCCATCTAGAATGAAGGATGCTCCTCAAGGGAAAAAAGGTGCAAGAAGAGGGATTTTCTGTCGTGCATCATGGGGGACAGATTATCATACAGTTTTACGTGAAAAACTCGCCTTACTAGAAGCTTTTCTTCAGGAAAAGGTACCTGGTTGTCGTCTACGTTCAATGGTTGATACAGGTGAATTATCAGACCGAGCTGTTGCTGAACGTGCAGGGATTGGATGGAGTGCAAAAAACTGCGCCATCATTACACCTGAATTTGGATCTTATGTCTATCTGGGAGAGATAATTACCGACTTGCCATTTGAATCAGATGAACCGATGGAAGATCAATGTGGAGATTGTCGCCTTTGCATAGATGTCTGCCCAACTGGTGCACTTGTACAAGGTGGTCAACTTAATTCACAGAAATGCGTCGCTTATTTAACCCAGACGAAGGGCTTTTTACCAGATGAATACCGTGCTAAAATAGGAAACCGTATTTATGGCTGTGATACTTGCCAAACCGTTTGTCCGAAGAATAAAGGGAAACTTAATTGGATCCATGATGCGCTTAAACCAGAACCAGAAATTGCAAAGCCGTTATTAGAACCCCTACTGACAATTTCTAATCGTGAATTTAAAGAAATCTATGGCCATATTTCAGGCTCGTGGAGAGGGAAAAAGCCAATTCAACGCAATGCGATTATTGCACTGGCACATTTTAAAGAAGCGTCAGCTTTACCTTCTTTAATAGAAGTTTTCCAAAAAGACGAGCGTCCAGTTATTCGAGGTACTGCTGCATGGGCAATTGGCAAAATCGGTGGAGAAGGTGCAAAAGAAGTATTACAAGAAGGCTTACTTCACGAAGAAGATGAAGAAGTTCAAATCGAAATTCAAAAAGGTTTAACATTTTTAGCAAAAAAATAAAGGAAGTGTCTCGAAGTGTCTTTACACATCGTATTATATCAACCAGAAATTCCAGCAAACACAGGGAATATTGCAAGAACTTGTGCAGGAACGAATACACATCTACATCTAATTCGTCCATTAGGATTTTCAACAGATGATAAAATGTTAAAAAGAGCAGGTTTAGATTACTGGAATAGCGTCAATATCAAATATTATGACTCAGTAGAAGAATTTTACGAAAAGAATACTGATGGTTCAATCTACTATATTGAAACTTTCGGTACGAAACCTTATTCTGACTTTGACTTTAGTAATCCTGAAGAAGAAATTTACTTTATGTTTGGGAAAGAAACAACAGGTATTCCGAAAGAATTAATCCAAGATCATCAAGATAAATGCTTAAGAATTCCACAAAGTGAAAATGTGCGTTCATTAAATTTATCAAATACAGCAGCGATTGTTATTTTCGAAGCCTTACGTCAACAAGGTTTCAAAGGAATGCACTAATTATTTTATTGTTGAAAGTACCAGCGCTATAGCAAATATCAACAATTATTTAACAGCTTCTATATATAAAAAGAGGGCAACCATTATAGGTTGTCCTCTTTTTATATGAAAAAAATTATTTGTTAGAAGCACCTTGTTTGTCTTCATAACCAGCAGTAAAAATTGCAACTAAGAATGACAAAATCACACCAAGAATTAAAATTAATTTCATGGAAGTACCCTCCTAATGATAATGAAAAAGTTCTCTTCAAGTATATCCTAATTTATAGGGAAATGATACTTCAATTGTATTTTAAATATGGCGGAAATCGCTCATTGTTCGTACATGTTTTATGATGCATAACCCTTATGATAACAGGGAATAGATAATGACAGACTAGTGATAAAGGAGATTGATGACAATGAGTAAAGATGAAAAACAAATTGAAAATGGGTCGATGGCAACTTCATTTGAAGACGTTCAAGCACTAGGAAAGCAGATGGAAAAAAGACGTGAGGAAGCTGAATTAGAAAGAGTTGGGCGTGATCAAGACCCCGAACAATTTGATGATAAATAGAAAAGAGTTGTCCAAAAAATGATTTTGGACAACTCTTTCTGTATTAATGTTGTAAGAAAATTAGTTGAATCGCAAATAAGATTGCAAAGATATATAACAATGGATGAACTTTCTTTGCTTCACCTTTAACGATTTTTAAAATAGGATAGGCTATAAAACCAAAGGCAATCCCAGTTGAAATACTTGATGTTAAAGGCATGATTAAAAGTATTAGGAAAGCAGGAAAAGCCTCATCGAACTGATGCCACTCAATTTCTTTTACTGAAGAAATCATTAATGTACCGACAATCACAAGTGTTGGTGATGTAATTGCAGAAACACCAGAAACAGATCCTACCAAAGGACCAAAGAAGGAAGCGATGATAAATAGGATAGCAACCGTTAGAGTAGTTAAACCAGTACGCCCCCCTGCAGCAACACCTGCAGAAGATTCAACAAATGCTGATGTTGGGCTAGTACCAAACATCGCCCCGATTGTTGTGCCAAGTGAATCAGCTAATAGAGCTTTACGTGCACGTGGTAATTCATTTCCTTTCATCAAACCAGCTTGCTTCATAATCCCAACAAGTGTACCAGTTGTATCAAATAAAGTGACTAAGATGAATGAAAAAACAACTCCATATAAGCCGTAATGAATGACATCACCAAGAGCATCAAGTGGATTCCAGATCAAAATATCATTTGGTAAATGAGGCTTAGCTACGACTTTATCAATTTTTAGTTGACCAGTAATTGCAGCGACAATTCCTGTAATAACCATACCGATAAATAAAGCACCTCTAACATTACGGACCATCAAAATAACCGTAATGATTAAACCAAATAAAGTTAACATAACGCCTGGGGCGGTTAGATCTCCTAGAGCTACTAAATTACTTTCATTTGCAACAATTACGCTGCCCATTCGTAAACCTAAAAAAGCAATAAATAAACCGATACCGGCGGTAATCGCACGTTTTAAGTTTTCGGGAATAGCAGTAATAAGCTTTGCACGAAGCGGAGTTACCGATAAAATTATGAAAATAATACCTGCAACAAATACAGAAGAAAAGGCAGTCATGTAATCAATCTTACCTTCAGAAGTTAAAACAACAGAGGTGAAATATGCGTTTAAGCCCATACCTGGAGCAATCGCAATCGGATAGTTAGCACATAATGCCATCCATAAAGTACCGACAACAGCAGAGATAATGGTTGCCATAAATACTTGGTCTACAGGAACTCCTGCAGCTGATAAAATAGCAGGATTCACGATAATAATATATACCATGGTAAGAAACGTTGTAATACCAGCAATAATTTCAGTTTTGACGTTTGTACCATTTTCTTTCAGGTGAAACAATGAAATACCTTCTTTCTAAAATCCGAACATTTTGAACAACATTTAATATAATATTCGCTTTTATATAAGATTGCAACCCTTTAAAAAAAGTCGTTATTCTCGAAATACTTTGACAATGTTTGTATAATAAGATTACCCAAAAGGAGGTAACAACATGTACTCAATAACATCAACAAAAAAATTACATAATGGTATTGAAATGCCTCGATTCGGATTAGGTGTATACAAAATGGATGATCCAGAGGAAGCATTTAATTCAATAAAAAAAGCACTAGACACTGGCTATGTCGCAGTAGATACAGCAGCTTTCTATAAAAATGAACAACAAGTTGGAGAAGCTCTTCGTACATCAAATAAGAAAAGAGAAGATATATTCATCACTTCAAAAGTTTGGAATACCGACCAAGGCTATGATGAAACATTAAGAGCGTTTGAGAAAACATTGACTGAACTTAATACAGATTATTTGGATTTATATTTAACACATTGGCCTGTTCCAGAGAAATTTACAGAAACTTATCGTGCGATTGAAAGACTTTATGATGAGAAACTAATCAGAGCAACAGGCGTTTCAAATCATGAAATACATCATCTCGAGAAATTATTTGCTACAGCTAACATCAAACCAATGGTCAATCAAGTAGAATTGCATCCATACCTTTCACAAGTGGAATTGCGCAATTACTGTAAAGAAAATGATATCGTCATCACTGCATGGTCACCACTAGGTCGTGGTCACGTACTACATGATGAGACAATTGCAGAAATCGGCTCCAAATACGGTAAATCTATTGCACAAATAATTATTCGTTGGCATCTACAAAGTGATCATATTGTTATACCAAAATCAGTGACACCAAGCCGTATTGAAGAAAATGCAAATGTATTTGATTTTGAATTAACTTCTGAAGATATGGCAACAATTGATAACATTAATCACAATGAGCGATTTGGGTCACATCCAGATCATTTTA
This sequence comes from Rummeliibacillus pycnus, assembly GCF_044359855.1. Classification (GTDB taxonomy): domain Bacteria; phylum Bacillota; class Bacilli; order Bacillales_A; family Planococcaceae; genus Rummeliibacillus; species Rummeliibacillus pycnus_A. The sequence goes on along the minus strand of NZ_CP132291.1, from coordinate 1,921,832 downwards.
AGTATTAATAGGGAAACTTTTCTATGAAATTTTCAAGATATATCAATATCATAATGCAAAATTTATACAAAATATCCGAACATTTAGGATATCCAATTTTGTTCATTGTGAAGCGAAAGCCGGCGAGTCCTCGAAAATGCATTCGCATTTCCTTCGTGCGATGTAAATTCAGTGAAGTTCATTCAAAGTCCTACGGAATAAGCTTGAGCTGAAAGCCCCGCAGGAAGAAATTCTTTTGTTAAAAAGAATTTCTTGCGACGAAGCTATCGAAGCGATGCAGGAGCACATCTTTTAAGGAACAAAGCCTAAGAACGCCACGTCCTGTGGCAACGGCTTCGTGACCAACTTCGTGTTGGCCCGAGGAGATTGAAGCCAAGCCCGTGGAAAGCGCCGTCTGTAGCGGAACATCCAAATCTGATTAGTGAAAAGTAATGTGTTGAAATGTTCGTATTAAAAAAACGAAAATGGATTTATGAAATTAACTCAGATATATAAAGATGGCTTTTTGTTCAAATTAGAACGAGAAGTCGTCTTTTTTCATTCTCTTTACATGGATATTTTTAGTAGTGATACTAGATATTTCGTTGTAAGATAAAGGTAGTGAGTGAATAAAAAGGAGAGAGAACGATGAAGTTATTAGTAGATCGTGTACAGCATACGAGACGCGCACTACGTGAGCATATGTTAGAAACAATATTCAATGAATTTGATGTGGAATGTATGGGATTAGATGATGACAAACGTAAAGTGAAATATGGGGAAATGATAGAAAGCCCATTTCGTTTCTTCCGAGGCAGTGCCTATTTGTTTTATTATGATGTAACTAAAATTCCATTTCCTTATCATACACCAATAGATAAGCCAGCTTGGATTCAAGGGGATTTACATATGGATAACTTTGGTTGTTTTCAAAATGAAGCAGGCGAAATTGTTTATGATGTGAATGATTTTGATGAAGGCTATGTTGGATCTTATTTGTATGATGTATTTAGAATGGCGGTCAGTATCGCTTTATATACAGATGCGGAAGGGCTAAGTGAGGATGAACAAAAAGCACGTATTGCTCACTATTTACATAGTTATTACAAACAATTGCAGCGCTTTAAAGACAAGATAGATGATCCATTGACGTTAACTTTTACGCAAGAGAATACAAAAGGCCCTGTAAAAAAAGTATTGAAGAAACTTGGAAAAAGACAACACGATCATTTATTAACAGACATCACATATATCAATGAAGAAGGAAAGCGTGTTTTTAACTGGAATGATGAAATCCAGCCTGTAACAGATGAAGAACTAAAGGAAATTCAAGCAGTTATGAAGCAATATTTCTTGACGATTGATCCAGAGAACAAGCAGAATCCTTCATATTATCAAGTAAAAGACGTTGCACGCAAATATGGTACAGGCACCGCTTCAATTGGGCTAAATCGTTTTTATATTCTTATTGAAGGTGGACAAGAAGCGGGTGGTACGGATGATTTAGTATTAGAAATGAAAGAAGTGCGTACTTCCATTCCTGCTTATTTCTTACCATATAGTGATGTATTCTGGAAAAAACATGCACATCAAGGAGAGCGTGTAGTTGCAACTCAAAAAGCTATGCATCATTTAGAAGATCCTTATCTAGGTTATGTGACTATAGAAGATAAACATTTTTACATTCGTGAACGCTCACCATATAAAAAGAAAGTAAAAGCAGATAAGCTTGTTACATTAAAAGACTATGACCAAACACTAAAAACGATGGGACGGGTTACTGCAAAAATTCATGCTCGAGCTGATGCGGACATTGAATCTGTACTATTAACACATCATAGTGAAGTTGAAATTATAAAAGCTATTGGCAATGTCGATCAGTTTGTTCGTGATATTACATATGCTGCTGTTAATTATAAAGAGCAAGTGAAATATGATTACACATTGTTCTGTCAGTGGGTACAAGAGAAGTATTAAAAAGCTATTGCCTTCGCCTTAATAAAATCTAAGGGCTATCTTAAAAGTGATTGTCTACACTTTTAAGGTAGCCTCTTTTTGCTCGTTATATCTAGTTAGTTTGGTTCTATACTATCTGTTGGGGTATACCAATTCAATGAGATGCTAGAAATATGAACTTGAGAAAATTATTGTAATAAAAAAGTACATTGCCCATTAAAAAGCAATGTACTTATTATAAATATGAGACATTTAAGACTAAATTTATTTACCCTTCAGAATGGTTGCCTCAAAGAACTTTTTAAATGTATCTTCGGTCTGCTCACCAACTACACGTAACTGTTCTTTTCCGTCTTTGTAGTAAACCAGTGTTGGTGTACCTTCGATACTATATTGATCCCATCCTTGTTCAAATTCAAGAAGGTTAAACTGATCAATATGTACACCCATATCTTTTGCAAGAGGCATTAAGATTGGTGTGATTTTATGACAGTGTATACAATCGGATTTAAAGAAGTAAACCATTGTTTCTTTCCCGCTTGCGATTTTCTTTTCTAATTCATCAGGTAAAATTATATTTTGATAGTTTTTATCCTTTAAGATATCAATTGTTGCTGGGTTTAAATCTGTTTTACCATAAGGATTGTTTGCTAGCTTGTCTTCATTAGACTTGGTTATAAAGTATAGGACTCCAAAAGCTGCAATAATAATAAACCCAATGATTAATAATATTGTAAGCTTATTATCCTTTTTTTGTGCAGTGGATTTATTTGAATTTGCCAATTATTTTTCCTCCTTGAGTGCTTTTAACATGTAAAAGCTTGTACCTGCTATTAAAATAAATGCCACGAGTGAGAGGAATGGGATTGTTATAAAACCAAACCAGTTAATATAATCAGATGTACAAGGTACTCGTCCACATGAAATAGCCGACTCTTGTAAAGCTGGTATTTTTTGAATGCCATAATGATACAATGCTATGCATACACCTAGACAAGAGAATATGGCGCTTGTTACTGCAATACGGGCATTCTTTTGAACATATGCGACTGCTAAAATGATGACAAGTGGATACATTAAGATGCGTTGGAACCAACATAACTTACACGGTTCAAAATGCTGAACTTCAGAGAAAAATAGAGAACCCATCATAGCGATTAGTGATACAACCCACATAAATAGAAGGCTATTCTCCAGTTTTTTTGACATATGAAATCTCCTAGTATTAGTATATTTCTTTTCCGATTATAGATGTAATACAAATCGTTGTAAATTATTTATACTCGAAAGTGGATTTTATTCCCATTCTATCATAGCTTATTTCAAAGCAAAAGTATAATTCCTTCTCGGTCAAATTACTGAGATGTAAATTATGGGAAGTGATGGAGGGCAGTGGTATGATAGAAGGAACAATAGAAAGAATGGCATCCGAGAATGGAGGCTTTTTGATGCAACCTACAGATCACTCAAATATTAGTTTATTAAAAGAAATTGCAGAATTATTAAATGAAGAAACTGAAATGCAACCTATGCTGCTAGGAGCACTACGCAAGTTTTTGGAAGGTACCAATTTTGAAACTGGCTGGATTTTTTTTGTGAATGGTAGAGGGCGACATGAAATGATTGCACATGAAAATTTACCACGTGCGTTAGAACAGAATAATTGCCAGTTTTTGAGCAAAGGTGGTTGTTGGTGCATATCCAAATATCGTAATCAGGAATTATTAAAGGCATCTAACATAATCGAATGCCAACGGATTGAAAATGCAACTACAACTTGTATTGGAGATTGTGCAGGGATTACGCATCATGCAACTGTACCTCTACAATCTGGACAAGAGCGTTTTGGTTTGCTCAATGTTGCCTCCCCCAATACTGTACGTTTTTCAGATGATGAGCTTGCTTTACTCGAATCGGTTGCTTTCCAAATGGGTTCAGCGATTAAACGAATTCTGTTAACAAAACAGGCGCAGGAAATGGCACTTGTTCAAGAACGAAATCGGCTTGCAAGAGATTTACATGATTCAGTTAATCAGTTATTATTCTCTGTTACTTTAACATCTAGAGCTGGAATTGAAATGTCAGAGCAACCTGACATTAAAGAAACGTTTAAAGAAATTCAAAATCTAACACAGGAAGCATTAACCGAAATGCGGGCACTAATCTGGCAGCTTCGTCCAAAAGGACTTGAAAGTGGTTTGATGGAAGCGATAAAAGGATATGCAGAAATGTTGGGGTTGCAACTAAAAGTAAAAGTTTCCGGTGTACTACAATTGCCTTCGCGTATTGAAGAAACGCTTTTCCGACTAACACAGGAAGCACTCAATAATGTAAGAAAACATGCAGGTGTAAAAGAAGCAGAAATTTTTATCACAATTACACAAACAGATGTATTACTTGTTATAAAAGATGAAGGTAGAGGATTCCAAGTTGACTCTCTAGTAAAGTTACCATCAATTGGTTTGCAAAGTATGCGTGATCGTACAAACGCTTTGGGGGGAACAGTTGATTGGGTGAGTAATTTAGGAAAGGGTACGGAAATCTTAATCCGCCTACCTTATTAAAGGGGAATATGTGAATGATTAAAGTATTAATAGCGGATGATCATCATGTTGTTAGAAGAGGATTGCTATTTTTCCTTAAAACTCAGAAGGATATTGAGGTAATTGGGGAAGCAAGTAATGGCAAGGAAGCTGTTGAGCTAACAACTGAATTACATCCTGACATCGTGTTAATGGATTTAGTAATGCCAGAAATGGATGGTATTCAAGCAACAAAACGAATTAAGGCTAAATTTCCTGAGATACAAATATTGATGCTGACAAGCTTCTCTGACAGAGATCATGTTGTACCAGCGATTGAAGCAGGAGCAGCAGGATATCAATTAAAAGATATCGAGCCAGATGAACTTGTTTTAGCTATTCGTCGTATCATAGCAGGGGAAAATATTATTCATCCTCAAGCAACAACTCAGCTTATTCGTAATCGCGAAATGATGGAAGAACTTCCACATGTTAAACATCCACTTACTCCTAGAGAGCAAGATGTATTAGCAGAGTTAACGAAGGGGAAGAGCAATAAAGAAATTGCATCATCACTATTTGTGACGGAAAAAACAGTGAAGACGCATATCTCGAATATCTTTGCAAAACTTGAAGTACAAGATCGTACGCAAGCAGCGTTATATGCTGTAAAGCACGGATTGACTGAGACAAGTGAAATATAAGTAAAAGGCAACTCGTATAATACGGGTTGCCTTTTTTAGAGGTGTCAATTAGGTTGCAAGTGAGAGCAAGTGACGTGCAAAAATATCTAATTTTACTCGTAAAATTAATTGAAACATACAATACTCTTTAGAATGTAGAAAAAGGATAAAAAGCATTGTTTACACTATCTTTTTTTGCCACTCTTATTTCTGGTTTGCTTCGTAACTTGCTTCCATTTATTTCTCTCAGCTGCTTGAGCCTGCGCATTTGTTTTTCTTTCGATATAAGCGAGTTCACGTTTTAACTTAAAATAGTTGTCGTATCTTTCTTGCTCGAGTGTCCCTTTTTCAATAGCTGCAAGTACAGCACATCCAGGCTCTTTTTTATGTTCACAATCTCGAAAGCGACATTGTGTTGCGAGTGATTCGATATCGCTAAAGCTACTGTCGAGGCTATCTGTATTATTCCATAATTGGAATTCCCGCATTCCGGGTGTATCTATGAGTAAACCCCCATGAGGTAATTGGAAGAGTTCACGATGTGTAGTCGTGTGGCGCCCTTTGTCATCATCCTCCCGAATAATTTGGACAGCCATCACATCCTGCCCACAAAGTGCATTGGTCAATGAAGATTTGCCAACCCCTGAAGAACCTAGTAGAGCAGCTGTTTTGCCATCTGCTAGCAATTGATGTAATTCGTCAATTCCCTCACCTGTAAAGCTACTAACAGTATAAACAGGAACGCCAAAGCAAATCGTTTCAACTTGACTTAAATAACTTGATACATCATCACATAAATCCTTCTTTGTTAAGACAATGATGGGGTTTGCACCTGAGTCGTATGCGGCGATTAAATACCTTTCTAATCGTCGTAAGTTAAAATCCTTGTTCAAGCTCATAGTTAAAAAAACATGATCAACATTAACTGCAATGATCTGTTCTTCAACTGTAAATCCAGCTACTTTACGTGAGAACAGCGAAGTGCGCGGAAGGATTGAATGGATAATACCTTTTTCTTCTCCTGGTAGCTGTTCTAAAACGACCCAATCACCTACTGCAGGAAAGTCACGACGCATTTGAGCATTATATTGGAAATGACCTGATGGCGTAGCAAGCCATTCCCCAAATTCAGTTATTACCCGATAAGAATGTTTATGTTCTAATAAAACTCGACCAATCGTTACATTTTTATTTGGACTTGCTATTTGATACATATCATATTGGTCTTGCCAATTATTATTCCAACCGAAATTTGTTAAATTCATTTTTCTTCCTCCTATTGTGTGTATGCGGGTGTTCCGCTTTTAAATAAAAAAACCTGTAACTGCAAATTGGCAGCTACAGGTTATACGCACAATAAAAGAAAGCATACTTAGATAGTATACGAAAAGTGAGCGTACTGTAACAAACCAATTTGCATAATTTCAATGCTTGATAAAATTGTCATAATACCTCACCTCTTTCTTTTTCAATAAGTTGATAACATAATACCAGCACTTAACATAATTGTCAATGGTTTTAAATCTAATTTTTCCGAAACAACAATGTAAATAATAACTCATCTTTTGACCTACTTGATTAAAAATCTTAATTAAACTATTTAAATTTATTTAATTTACTAAATTATACAATAATTTTATAGTGTTATATAAGATGTGCATCTGATAAATAATGGAAGGGTGAAATGTATGGTTCCAAATCTAAGTGAAACTTTCCGTCGTTTCGCAAAAAATGAATGTGAAAACTCAAGTGAATTATATGAATCACTTTCTTATCAAATTGCAGAGGATGTTGATCTAATTCAGCTAGCTAGCTTTATTCCTGAAGGACAGCCAGTACCAAATCTATTTTTTGCAGCAACTCAATATTTATTAATAGATTCACAAGACTATTTAAAAAATTTCTATGCTTCCTTTACAGAAAACTCATTTTCAATAAATGGAGTCTTTCCTTACTTTAAAAATTTTGTTCTAGCCAATCAGGAGGAGCTTAAACAGTTATTTCGAACAAAACTTGTGCAAACAAATGAAGTAAGACGTTGTGCTTATTTATACCCAATGTTTGCAGACATTTATGAAAAACATCAAATGCCTTTAGCGCTTATAGAAATTGGTACAAGTGCAGGCTTACAGTTAGGTGTGGAGCAATATCACTATCTTTATAACAATGAAATACAAGCTGGTAATCAACAAAGCTTGTTAACCATCAACTCTCAAAATCGAGGTGAAGAGTTACCAGCTTTTATTACGAGAAATCCTGTAGTTCAAACACGTATTGGCATGGATTTAAATCCTATTGATTTGAAAAATACCAATGATTTGAAATGGCTACAAGCACTTATTTGGCCAGAACAACATGAAAGAAGAAGCTTATTTAATAAGGCTGCTACAATAATAAAAAATTTAGATATCCATTTTATTCGAGGTGATGCTGTGGAACAAATTCAAGCAATTTGTGAACAAATTCCACAAAATCAACTAATTGTGATATTCCATACTCATGTTGCCAATCAAATTCCACCAGCAGCTAAAATTGAACTTATTGAAAAACTGAAGGGGATTAGTACAAAACGTCCTCTATATCATTGCTACAACAACATGTACGATACTAATCTTCATCAAGATTACATCGTAGCTAATAAAATCCATTCAGAACGTATACTGGGGAAAACAGATGGGCATGCAAGATGGTTTACATGGGTATAAAATATAATAAAAGAGCGATAAAAATAAATGAAAAGTCGATTTCCTGATAATCAAGAAATCGACTTTTATTTCACCTAAATAATTTTATTGTATTATTAATTGATACTAAAAAAGATTGTGCTCATGTTCGCGTGTTAAACCTTCTGGTTCAATATGGACAAGTACAACAGCAAAAGGTTTGGCACGACGAATTGTTTTTTCGATTTCTTCAGTAATATGATGACTTTGCCATACATTAAGTGCTGGATCTACTGTGACAGTTAGATCAGCGAAAATCAAATTACCGTGATTCCGTCCTTTAAAATCAACTAACTGAATGACACCGTCTACGTTTTTAACCAGCACAGAAAGGGTCTCCAACTCTTCTTCATCAAACCCATCTGTTAACGTATGTACAGCATCAAAGAAAATATCATAAGCTGTTTTTATGATTAGACATCCTACAGCAAAAGCAGTAATGGAATCGATAATAGGAAAACCAAAAATGGCACCGAAAATACCAATTGAAGTACCAAAACTTACCCAAGCATCTGAACGATTATCATAAGCCGTTGCCTTTACTGCAGAACTTTCAATACGGTTTGCTAATCTAATATTGAAAAGGTACACCAAATACATCACAACGCCACTACCCAGTGCAACAAACGCTGTCAATAATGAAGGAGCTGGGTGGTTGTGATCGATAAAGCTTTTTCCAGCATTAAAGAGTACTTGAAAACCTACAACAGCCATGATAAAGGAAGCAATAAGTGAAGATATCGTTTCAGCACGTAAATGACCGTAGTGATGGTCTTTATCTGGTGGCTTTTGAGAAATTCTTAATCCGATTAGAACAGCTACAGATGCGATAATATCTGTTGTATTATTTAATCCATCTGCTTTCAGAGCAGTAGAATGTCCGATAAAACCAATGGCTAATTTGACAGAACTGAGAATAAGATAGGTGAAAATACTGAGCCAGGCACCTTTTTCCCCTTGTCTTAAATTTTTATATAAGTCCACAATGTTTCCCCCTTGCAAAAGTTTCAGACAAGCGAAAACGACGCACACTTTATTTTAAGTGTGCGTCGTTCGTTGTTTAGTTAAGGTGATATTTAAAATTCAGTTGAATCGGTAGGGGCGTTATCTTGAACGTTTTCTTCTGATTCCCCTGGAAGCTTAATGACTTCTAGATAAAGAATATGGTGACCATCTAATTCTTTGATGATGAATTCATAACCTTGGTCAGTGATTTTTTCGCCTTTTACAGCATCGAAATCTTTTGTCATGAACCAGCCACCAATTGTATCGATGTCATCTTCTTCGATATTAATACCTAAGAAGTCATTAACATTTTCGATTAACATTTTGGCATCTAAAATAAAGTGGTCTTCTTTAATTTTACGAATTTCAGGGATTTCATCTTGGTCGAATTCATCTCGGATATCACCGACAATTTCCTCGATAATATCTTCAATCGTAACAAGACCAGAAGTACCACCGTATTCATCCATTAAAATTGCCATATGGATACGTTCACGTTGTATTTTTAGAAGTAAATCACTTATTGGCATTGTTTCAAATACACGAATAATAGGTTGCATATATTCAGTAACCGGTTTTGAACCGTTTTCTGGATCTTTAATATAAGCAGTTAGAAGATTCTTCATATTGACCAGTCCAATAATATGGTCTTTATCGCCATCAATAATTGGGTAACGAGTATATTGTTCTACACCCATTACTTCAAATACTTCTTTTAATGTTAATTCTTTTTCAATACCAATGATTTCAGTACGAGGTACCATGATTTCTTTGGCAATACGATCGTCGAATTCAAAAATGCTATTAACATATTTATATTCAGACTGATTAATCTCGCCGCCTTTTAAACTATCAGATAAGATGAGTCGTAATTCTTCTTCACTCATTGCGACTTCAGAATCTTTCATTCCTTTTAAGCCAAATAAGGCAGCTAAGCCATTGGCTGATGAGTTTAAGATTTTGATGAATAAGTACATTACATTATGGAATATGATTAAAAAGCCAGATATATTAAGTGCTACACTTTCTGCCTTTTGAATCGCTAATGTTTTTGGTGCTAACTCACCCATAACTACGTGTACAAATGTCACAATAGAGAATGATAGGATAAATGATAGGATTGTAGTAATACTGTCATTTAAGTTTAGTAGGTCAAATAATGGTTCTAGTAGTATTGCAACTGTGCCTTCCCCTAACCAACCTAAACCTAAAGATGTAATGGTAATCCCTAGTTGGCAGGCAGATAAATATTCATCTAAATTTGTGACTACCTTTTTTGCTTTTAAAGCTTTTTTGTTACCTTCAGCGATAAGCTGATCAATTCGAGTTGTTCTAACCTTTACGATAGCAAACTCTGTTGCTACGAAAACTGCTGAACATGCGATCAAGACAGCAAATGCTGTCAATCGTATGGCTATGTCCAAAGACTTCCTTTGTTCCAAGACCCAAATGAGGGGGAGAACAAAGTGTACACCTCCTGTGATAATAAAAATATTTAAGTATGATAATCATAAGATATTTATCGAAAAAAAACAAATCATCTAGATGTTTTTGTCAATATTTCTCACATTTTCTGCCTAATTATAAGTACTTTGAAGGAATATTATGAGTAAATGCGTAATTATAGTATTATTGTACAAAATTTTCAAAAAGTATTGACAATTGGAAATTCGGGATGCTAATATTGAGGAACACTAAATAATAAAAGGAAATGGAGGTATGGATCATGAAAATGTTACAAATTAGTTTAATGAATAAAGAATTTCATAATGAATCCACACCCAATCCTGTTTTCTTTATCATTTGAATTAATGGATGGTACGGGTGTGCTCCCGTACTCTTTTAAATTGGCGCATGCTCTTTTAGGGGTATGCGCTTTTTTGTTGCCTTTAATCACAAATGGCTAGTGTAAAAACAAAAAGGGAGAGAGCGTTATGTATATTCAGAAAATGACAAGACATTTAAACAAGGATTCGATTGATGATGGCTAGCTAGACTTACAAAGAGAAGGGAAGGAAATAATTTATGTTCGATGTACTAATAAAGCTTCAGTGGTTTTTTAAAGAAAACTGGAAGAGATATACAATTGCAGTAGTGTTATTAATCATAGCGAATATTCTTGAAGTAATACCACCATGGTTGATTGGCGAATCTATTGATGCTATTCATCGGGAGACGTTGACCAGTACGCTATTGTTACAATTTGTTGGAGCATTAGCAGCGGTATTGGTTGTAGCGTATATTGTAAATTTTGTTTGGCAATATCAATTGTTTGGCGGCTCAAATGTTATTGAGCGCAAATTACGAAAAAATTTAATGAATCAGTTTCTAAAAATGTCACCACCATTTTATGAACGAAATCGAACAGGAGATTTAATGGCTCGTGCTACCAACGATTTGCGTGCCGTTTCTGAAACTGCTGGATTTGGTATCATGACGCTTTTAGATTCTACTTTATATTTGGCGACGATTGTGTTGATGATGGGCTTTTCAGTCTCTTGGAAGTTAACACTTGCGGCTATTATTCCATTACCAATATTAGCAATTACGATGCAAGTATTAGGTAAGAAGATTCATGAACGTTATATGACTGCGCAAGATGCTTTTGGTCAGATGAATGATCGTGTACTAGAAGCTGTTGAAGGTGTTCGTGTTGTGCGTGCATATGTACATGAGCGAGAAACAGAACAACAATTTGCGAATATGACGGAAGACGTATATCAAAAAAACATGAGCGTTGAAAAAATCGATGCTTTATTTACGCCAATTACGAGGGTATTAACAGGATTAAGCTATATGATTGGTCTTGGCTATGGAGCATATTTAGTTTCAATTGGAGATATGACTTTAGGGAACTTAGTAACCTTTAACGTATATCTTGGTATGGTCGTATGGCCAATGTTCGCAATTGGTGAATTAATTAATGTTATGCAACGAGGCAATGCATCTCTTGATCGCGTTCAAGAAACGTTGAATGAAAAAGAAGATGTAGAAAATCCACATGCGCCAATGGTTATTGAAAAACCGAACTCAATCGTATTTCATGATGTGACGTTCCAATATCCACAATCACAATCTATTAATTTATCTCATTTAGAAGTATCTCTAAAAAAAGGTCAAACATTAGGGATTGTAGGTAAAACTGGCAGTGGTAAAACAACAATCGTGAAACAATTATTACGAGAATATCCTACTGGCGAAGGTAATTTGAAATTGTCTGGGGAATTGATAGAGGCGCAAACAAAAGAACAAGTACGTAATTGGATTGGCTATGTACCTCAAGATCATGTGCTATTTTCTCGCACCATTAGAGAAAATATTTTATTTGGTAAACCAAATGCTACTGAAGAAGAATTACAAGAAGCTATTCGAGTTTCATGCTTTGAAAAAGATTTAGAAATGCTACCTTTAGGGTTAAATACTTTAGTAGGTGAAAAAGGGATATCATTATCTGGTGGTCAAAAACAACGGATATCGATTGCACGTGCATTGATACGTGATCCGGAGATTTTAATATTGGATGATTCGTTGTCAGCAGTTGACGCAAAGACAGAAAGTAACATTATCAAGAATATTCAACAAATCCGCACAAATAAAACAACGATAATCGTAACGCATCGATTATCAGCCATTATGCATGCAGATTGGATTATCGTTTTAGAAAACGGCAAAATCGTTGAAGAAGGTACACATGAGCAACTCATCTCACAAGATGGTTGGTACAAAGAACAACATGATCGCCAACAGATTGAGGGGGCGAAATAATGAGTACAACAAAAAGACTTTGGCAATATGCACTACTTTACAAAAAAACATTAGCTACAGGGCTTTTCCTCTTAGCAATTGCAGTAGCAGCAGACTTAGCAGGTCCATTAGTTGCTAAGAAAATTATTGATGATCATATAGCAAAAGCAACAACTGCAGGTCTAGATTTTAAACCAATGGCAATATTACTAGCTGTATTCTTTGGTTTAGCCATCATTACAGCGATTTTCCGCTATGGTCAGTACATTCTATTACAAATGGGAGCAAATCGTATTATTCAAAAAATGCGAAATGATGTATATCAGCATATACAAACATTACCGATTCGATATTTCGATCGATTACCAGCAGGGAAAGTTGTATCAAGAGTGACAAATGATACGGAAGCAATTCATGACCTGTTTGTGACGGTCGTATCACAATTTGCAGCAAGTTTTATGACAATATTCGGGATTTATATCACATTATTCTTCCTAGATTGGAAAATGGCTTGTATTGCATTGCTCGTGATTCCATTACTCATCATTTGGGCTATTCTTTATCGCAAATATGCAGCAAAATACAATCATATCGTACGAGGAAAGCTTTCTGATATGAACGGTATGATTAACGAGTCTATTAATGGTATGACCATTATTCAAGCTTTTGGACGCGAAAAGCAAATGGCTGATGAATTTAATGAATTAAATGATGAATATTATAAATATCAAAATAAACTTGTTTTATTGGATTCCGCTACTTCACATAACTTAGTTGGTGTCATTCGTTCTCTTACATTTATCATGTTTATTTGGTATTTTGGTGGTGCTGAGTTAACTGGAAATCGTGTAATTTCAATTGGTATGTTATATGCATTTGTTGATTATATTACACGTTTGTTCAATCCCGTTACTAATATAGTGAACCAGTTAGCTCGACTAGAAAGAGCGAATGTTGCTTCTGAACGTATTTTCGATTTATTAGATCAGCCAGGAGAGGCTGTGGATGATACGAGAATTAACCGATATCATGGAAACGTATCGTTTAATCATGTTTGGTTTGCTTATAAAGAAGAGGAATATGTGCTAAAAGATATTAGCTTTGAGGCAAAACAAGGTGAAACAATCGCACTTGTAGGACATACAGGATCTGGGAAAAGTTCGATTATGAATCTACTATTCCGTTTTTATGATGTTACAAAGGGTTCAATAACAATTGATGGGATAAATATTCAAGACTATTCCCGTCAAACAATTCGAGAGCACATGGGCATCGTATTACAAGATCCTTATCTATTTACAGGTACTATTTGCTCCAATGTAAGCTTGGATGATCCGGAGATTTCGCGTGAAACGGTTGAAAAAGCGTTGAATGCAGTTGGCGGTGAACGTGTATTAGAGAATTTACCTGGTGGAGTGGATGAACCGGTTATTGAAAAGGGGAGTACACTATCATCAGGTCAACGTCAACTTATTTCCTTTGCGAGAGCTCTTGCATTCAATCCAGCCATATTAATATTGGATGAGGCGACATCTAATATTGATACGGAAACAGAAGAGATTATTCAACATGCAATGGAAGTATTGAAAAAAGGCCGTACAACATTTATCATTGCACACCGACTTTCTACTATTAAAAACGCAGATCGTATTTTAGTGCTCGATCGTGGAGAAATAGTTGAACAAGGTACGCATGAGGAGCTTCTTTCTTTAGGAGGCAAGTATAATCAAATGTATAAACTCCAGTCTGGCGAAATGAAATAATTTAAAAGTTCACCTGAGTGAGTCAATTTCATAAGTGCTTTTCTAGTTGGACTCACCTGTCTCACTTTGTGGCAACTGAAAAAGTCAAAATGCATAAATTTTAATGATAAAATTTTGTGATGCGATTTTTATTGAAGTGGAATCAGCGAAGACTCCCGCGGAAAGCGAAGCTGATTCCACTTCATGCTATAGCGGATTTGTACTATAAAAATTAGGGGGGAATGGTTTTTCAGTGCCCTCCTCACTTTCCCGCAGGAGTCGCCATCTTCCGCTCCATAGACAATGTTCTAATAGATATCGAATATAACAATGCCCCATTTAATGTTCGTATTTATTATTAAATCTTTGAATTATGAAATGGATTCAAGTAAAAATTCACTAATAATGATTCAGAAGTCCAACTATGAACATCTTCGTTCCTAGTTGGATTTTTTCTTTTTTAAGAACTTCATCACTCCATCTCAGACGAGAAAACTGGTATGATAGATATTAGCGTTTTTTTATTCTGTATTAATAATAAGAAAGGAAGTTATGTTCATGGCACAAGTGATAGATAAGCCTGCAGTGATGCGCACAAATTTGATACTTACGAACAAAGCACGAGAAGGCATATTAGCATGGGGAAAGGATGAACATGCTTTTTTTCATCTACAAAAATCATTTGTTGTGCATGTTGAGCATGTTCAAAATACATCTCAGGACGAAATGGCTATTACGCTCTATTTCGATAACGTAGAAAATACGGTGCTTTCTGAAAAACTGGATGAGCAAGTAGCAGTTATGAATTGCATTGTAAAATATGAAGGGTTACTCGCAACGAACTTCCGTGTGTTAAGTAAGCGAGTACCTGTCCATACCAATAGACGATTTAAAACGAAAATGGAATTTGCAACAAATGCACGCAATACAGTTGGTTTACCTCTTGAATTACATAGTAAAATTCGCGAGTTACCGATTGCAGAAGAACGTTCAAAATATGTTCAAAAGCGTATTTCAAGCTGGGAAGGCTATTTGAAAATCCAAGAACGAGACGCAACGATTGATGATATGACGGCCTCTTTTTCTCATTATGAATTTAACGAAGATTTTACCAGAATGACCGTCAAAATTAATGGTTTAAAGGAAAGCGAATGGAAAAAGGTAAAAGGATTAAGTGCCAAAATTCAAGGCTCAAAAGATGAGCTAGGTGCTATATTAAAAGCACAGCCTTCAAAAAAGACCGTTGAAATCGATTTACGCCCATTTATCCAAGAACAAATAAGAAAAAATAAATGGCATCCAAAAGTAAAAGAACTGGTATTTAGTAACTTTGCGACATTAAGCCAAATCCGTCGATTACGAAAAGGCTTCAGTGACTTAGAAAAAGGGCTAGCTGCCAATGCCAATTTAGAAAAAATTCTCTTTGAAGAACGCCCACGTATCACACAGCCTAAAAAAAGAGCGGAACTACAATTTGATAATCGTCTAAATGAATTTCAAAGGGAAGCAGTCATTGGCGCCATGTCAGCTGAGGATTTATATGTGATTCAAGGTCCTCCTGGTACTGGGAAAACGACTGTTATTTCTGAAATCTGTCAGCAAAATGCAAGAGCGGGTTTGAAAACATTAGTCGCTTCACAATCCAATTTAGCTGTTGATAATGCATTGAGCAGATTACTCGCAAACAAAGATATCCGTATTCTTCGATATGGTCGTACGGAAAGTATCGAAGAAGAAGGCAAAAAATTCATTGAAGATAATGTTGCACTCTTTTGGCGTGAACAAACGTTACACGATTTAGAAGCAGAACTAGCAATCCACAGAGATCGTACGACAGAGTTAGATTTAGCAATTGATAAAAAAGAAGCAGAAATGCAAGGCTTACAGGAACAGCTAAAAGTACTTGAAGAGAAAATTACTGAACAAGAGCAAGCTGAAAAAGATTATGTCCTTGTAGAAGAAGATATTAAAAATCTAAAGAAATCTTTAGGTGCATCGCGTAAAGAGCTACGACTATTAGAAGAACAATCAACAGCATTAACAGCTAAAAAAACAACTGTTGAAGAACAAATCAAGCAGTTGGAAGAACTATTATCTAAATACGGTTCAATAGAAAAAATAGAAGAGGCAGAGCAACAAAAACAAGAAGAAGTTGTGAAGCTACGACAGCAGGTTTCATATTTTATCGCAAAAGGTGAACTGGAAAAAGCAGAAGTTGCTCTGAAAAATGCAAGAACATCTTATACTGAATGGCTTGAAAATCATGAAAAATTGCAAGTTTCAAAAGAAGCCATAGAAGAATGCAAAAAGATTCAAGATTTGAATGTATTTATGGAAGAACATCATATTCAAGCAAATACGAAAATCGAGTGGCAACGTAATTCCTTTGAACGCATAAAAGCGCAAATGTTTGGCTATAACGAATGGAAAGATGTACGAAATCGCTTAAATGGTGCAATTGGATTTTTAGAAGAGAAAATTGGTATGGGACAGAGTCAACAGATTTTGCAAAAAGTAGAGGAACAAGCATCTAACGGATATTCATCTTATTCCATTCGGGAAATCGACCAAGCAATCGATCATTTTAAAAAATTCCTTCTTGATACACCAGATCTCTTTGTGAATCAGCTATATAGTTATCTAGAACGTTTGTACAATCGCCGCCTTTTTGTTGAAGAACAATTTGGTATGCTCGAAAATCAACGACTAGAAATTATGCGCTTATTTCAAATGATGAAACAGGAAGTAAAAGCCCAAGTTTCTTATATTTTGAATACATCCAAGCAACATGAAAGTGGGTTATTGAACGTAGGAAACCGTTGGAATGCGGAAGTCGAACAATTAAAGCAGAAGATTGATAAATTACATGTTTCGATTCATGAGGAAGAAATGACTGTAACACTTGGTGAATTGCAAGAGCAGATGATGATTGATGAAAAAGAATTGGAGCAGCTTACAGAGCAAAGACAAATTGTAGCCAGTACTTTGCCAAAGCTCCAACAAATGCAACCTGAGTTCGATTTAATTGTTCAAGAAGAAGCAGAAGCATTAGAACAACTTGCGCAAAAAGAAGCGCAAGTAAAAGAAATCAATGCTAATGGCCTGATTCAAGAAAAGAGACTAAAAGAATTAGAACAAATTTTGCAACAAGATTTAACAAGACAAAAGCAATATACAGAAGAAACGATTAAAGGTGTACAAAATGCAATTGAAAAGCTGCATCACGATAAACAACAATTACCAATCAAACAGAAATTACAACAACAATGGCATCAATTATTGTTAAATGCCAGCGAACATGATTTAGACGAAATTCGAAAACTTTATGTTAATCATGCCAATGTCATTGGGACAACTTGTGTAGCCTCTGCAAGAAAAGAATTTATGGACAACTATCCAACATTCGATGTTGTTATTATCGATGAAGTATCAAAAGCAACACCACCCGAGTTGCTTCTTCCAATGTTAAAAGGTAAGAAAATCATCTTGGTAGGTGACCACCATCAATTACCACCGTTAATCGGAGATGATACGTTGGAAGAAACACTTAAAGCAATTATCGATGAAAGTGATGATTTACAAGAAATCAACGAATTGAAAAAACTACTAAAAGAATCTTTATTTGAACGCTTATTTAAAAACTTACCGAAAAGTAATAAACAAATGCTAGCGATTCAATATCGTATGCATGAAAATATTATGAAAACTATCACACCATTTTATGAAAATGAAGATGACCATTTGCGCTGTGGCTTAGAGAATTCGGATAAGGTACGTGATCATTTCTTGGAAGGTCATTATGTAAAACGTCAAGATCACTTAATCTGGCTAGATATGCCAAGTAGAAAACCATATTTTGAAGAACAGATGAAAAATGGTAAGAGCCGCTTTAATCCAGGAGAGTTAGATACCATTCGTCACACTTTATTGGATCTGGATCATGCAACGGCAATGGCCATTGCAAGTGGAAATTTACCAGAAAGCACGAAAAAAAGTGTAGGAGTTATCAGCTTCTATGGAGAACAAGTGAAGAAAATTGACCATCTCGTGCAACAAGAATTAAAACTAAATCATTTGCAACTTCGTACAGGAACTGTTGACCGATTCCAAGGGATGGAAATGGATGTCATCATCGTCAGTATGGTCCGCAATACAGAACATAAAGGTGGAGACATCGGATTTGCCAATGATTATCGCCGATTAAATGTAGCATTATCACGTGCTAGAGAATTACTCATTCTAGTCGGAAGTACAGAAATGTTTACAAAACGTGCTAAGAAAAAAGAATCACGTGAAATGTATGCTCATTTACTTGAAGTTGTCAAATCTCAAAATGGTCTTCGTGATGAAGAAGGAAATCCAAAATAGTTATTTGAAGGGCACTGGAAAAGTAAAAATAGATGTAAATTTATGATGAAAATCTGGTATATCTATTTTCTTTGAAGTAGAATTAGCGGAGACTCCTGTGGGAAAACGAGCTAGACGAGACCCCGGAGAGCAGCGAGGAGGCTCGTCAGTTCGCCCACGGAAAGCGGAGCTAATTCCACTTCATTCAATAGCGGATATATACTATAAATATTTGAATTACTACATTTTTTCAGTGCCCTCGTTATTTGAAGGGAGGCACTTATCTTGAAAGCATTAGAGAAAAAGCTAACAAATAAAATTAAACAAGACCCCAAGGTGGAAATTTTAACTACTTCAAGCTGGTGCTTTCCTATACAAACAATCGAGTTTAAATATCAACCAGTAAAAAGACTAACAATGGATATCTTGATGAAGATGATTTTACTTAGTTGTCAACAAGCAGAAATTGCAGAACCAAAGGAACTTAGTGATTTATTGTTAGTGGAAGAATTATTTATCCGCGATTTACTCCAAAATCTTCAAAATACGGGTTTGGTGGAAAAAACTGAGTATTATCAGTTAACTGCAAGAGGAAAGAAACAGTTAGAAAACGGTATTTTTGAAGAAGCACAGAAAGAGGAAATACAACAACTACTTTTTAGTTCAAATCATAAAGATTTTTTGTCAGGTGATATTGAACAATTGGATGATTTCGATGAATTGCCAGATGCCTTTGCCTATGCTTCAGAAGAACCGATGGATGTGGATGATGAAGTGATCATCAGTGCACTGCAAGAAAATCGCCCTGATTCAGATGATGAAGAACCTGATGAGAAAGCAGTACAAACCTTCATCACTTCGATTGAATCCAAAGAAACGATACAATTCAATGACATCCCATGCATGCAATTTGTTATTTATAACAAGGAAAAGGATTTGCTCTATGTCCGAGTATGGAATACATTAACAGAACATTGGGATGAAACATTAGAAAAGTTACTTACAGAAAAAGAATTGCTAAAATGGCGCGAAGAGTATTTAGATGGGAAAGAGTAAGTCCACGAGGCTTACTCTTTTTTCATAAGGTTGAGTACTGCACTTGTGTAAAATTATTGGAGCGTAGGGTCAAACAACAATCGAGTGGTGGCAATTGAAACAATTAATAAATGCTCGTCCTAATCCGCAGCAGAAAGTAGTGCTTTGTCCAGCATAGTAGGCGCGAATAAAAAGAGCAATCTAATCCCTTTAATCATAAACATGAAACAGCATCAATTCATGTACCATCTTTTTAATTTGTTCCTCATTACGTGGTGTTTCACTAGTCCACTTAATCACCCCATCTTTTTCGTATATTCCTTCGTAGCGATTTTGTTTATAAAAGAAACTGATTGTCCAGCCTGGTAGTTGTTGATTTTCGTACAGTGGCCTGAAGCTAAAATGTTGAATCATATGTAGGGCTCCTTTCAAAGTGGAAATCTCATTTCATTTAGTATAAATTGCCAATGGAATTATTCAAAGTAAAACCTAAGTATATGTCGAAAAATACCTATTCATTTTTATAACAATGAACTGTCTGCTATAATATAGCTTAGTTTTGAAGAAATGGGTGAATCAGATGCATACGCTATTATCGATTTTATTTATGACCGTTGTAGGAGCAGTAATTGGTGGGCTCACCAATTATATTGCGATTAAAATGCTATTCAGACCATATTATCCAATTTATCTAGGTTCTTGGCGATTGCCATTTACACCTGGTTTAATTCCTAGAAGACGTGATGAATTAGCCAAACAGCTTGGGAAAACAGTTGTTAACTATTTATTGACTCCAGAAATGTTCCGCAAAAAGCTGTTCACTGAAAGTAACAAACGAATAGTAGCACAATGGTTGAATGATAAAATCAAAGAAAATGTATTTACCGAAGAAAAAACAATTAATGAGTGGGTACAGCAAATTGGTGTAACAAATTTACCACAAACAATTGAAGGTAAGATTGACAATATTGTTGTAAATCAAGTTGCCCATTTGAAAAATGTTTTATCAACCAATTCAATTGAAGCTTTGCTACCAGAATCATGGCAGGAAAAAGCCACAACAAAGATTCCTGATATTTCTCGTTATATTTTGCAAAAAGGCGAAGATTATTTCGAATCAGAGGAAGGTTATCAAACGATTAAACGTTTAATCGATGACTTTTTAGATTCAAAAGGGACACTTGGTGGAATGATTCAGATGTTCTTGGGAGATTCAACTTCACTTGTTGGACGATTACAAAAAGAAATTAATAAGTTTTTAAACGCACCGGGTACAATGGTATTATTAACGAACTTATTGACATCTGAATGGAAAAAGATAAAAGTACAATCTGTTACACAATTAGTAGGAGAATTGGATTTCACTTCAACAACAGCTAGAATCCAAACCTATGTAAAAGAGGAACTACAATTAGAGAACCGTTTAGACAAGCCACTTGTGTACTATTGGAAAGATGGTGCAGACTGGATAGCCCAAAATGTCGTACCACAACTAGTAGAAAAAGCATTTGTAATGGCTGAAGATAAACTAGAAGACGCAATCAACCGCCTGAACCTACAAGAAATTGTAAAGGAACAAGTGGATACTTTCCCAGTACAAGTATTAGAGGATTTAGTGTTAGGGATTTCAAAACGCGAATTCAAAATGATTACTGTACTAGGTTATGTTCTTGGTGGAGCGATTGGTGTCATACAAGGTATCATTGTAACCATATTCTAAATTAGCTAGCTTAAATAATAGGCTATGTTAAAGGCTACTGTTAAATTTTTATACAAAGTGCCAGTACGCTAAGTGCCCAAACCCCAGCGTAACTCTGTCGTCTCACCGGTTTGGTTCACGCGTTACGTTTTCGTCGCAAGTAAAGCTTTTACACGCTTTACGATCGGCGTGCTGGCAAAATATCTATTCTTTTCAAATATCAACGATCATATTTAACAGTGCCAAATAAAAAAGAAAGTAGGGAAATGAATTGATCAATATTTATAACGAAATTAATGCTTTGGAAGGGTCATTCCGTAAAACAAGTGAGTTTAAAGCTTTAGAAGAAGCAATTGCTTCTGTAAAGGCTGATGCAGATGCAAAAGCACTTTTCCAAAACTTCCGTAAAGTACAACTTTCATTACAAGAAAAACAAATGAAAGGCGAACAAATTGGAGAAGATGAACTACAATATGCTCAAAAAACAGCTCAACTATCTCAACAAAATGAAAAAATCGGCAAGATGCTACAAGCCGAAATGGCTTTAAGTGGTCTAATCGAAGAGATCAATCGAGTACTTGTCAAACCTGTTCAAGGGTTATATCAAGAATTGGATAACTAGTAAGTAACATCAAAATGCTCTCAGGCAAAAATGCTTGAGGGCTTTTTATATGTACGAATACTCCTTAAATTATGATTTCTTTCGAGATTTATACAAAAATTTGCTACAATAGATTATGTTTTGAAAAGTACAATCATTTTATTTAGAGAAGATAAAATCAGCAAAATATATATGTATTATCAAAAAGCTTTACAGAGAGAAGTGAAAAATTGAATGAAAGTATTAAAAATAGACCAAGAATACCCACAAGATTTTATGCGTGTATTTCTTGATATAACGAATTTGTTTTTCGAAGATACAAAGCTTGCGAAAAAAGACATGACCTCAGATTTAGTGGTTCATTTCAATCATTATACTGATGAGCATTTTACAATTATTGCAGACGCTACACTTCAAGTAAATGAGCAACTCTATAAAAGTCATTTTGAGCAAAAGTTTGAAACTGAAGGAACTGATAAAGAGCAAAAAATTCGATTGAAACGTGCATTATCACATGTTTTGCTTGATACGCTTGAACAAATGACAGAAATTAAACAACAATGGGGAATTCTAACAGGGATTCGTCCGACAAAGCTTTATCATAAATTTAGAAAAGCTGGATTATCAGATGATGAAATCCATGATAAGCTGACAGATGAATTTAGCTTAACTGATGAAAAAATTAGTATGTTAAATAGTATTGTGAAAAACCAGCTAAAGACAATTCCTGACTTAGACACAATTGGTAATGAAGTAAGTATTTATATCGGCATTCCATTTTGTCCAACAAAATGTGCATACTGTACATTCCCAGCATATGCCATTCAAAGTAACCGCAAACAAGGGAAAGTTGCTACATTTTTAGATGGATTGCATTATGAAATCGAAGAAATGGGTAAATGGTTAACGGAGCATGATATGAAAATCACATCTGTATATTGGGGTGGAGGTACTCCTACATCAATTGAAGCAGATGAAATGGATGCTTTATATAAAACAATGTTTGATTCATTCCCACATACAGAAACGATTCGAGAAATAACAGTGGAAGCAGGAAGACCAGATACCATCACTCCAGAAAAATTAGCGGTGTTGAAAAAATGGGGAATTGATCGAATCAGTGTTAATCCACAATCTTATACAGATGAAACTTTGAAGGCAATAGGTCGCCATCATACGGTTCAAGAAACAATTGATAAATTCTGGATGGCAAGAGAAGCCGGCATGAATAATATTAATATGGATCTTATCATAGGGCTTCCGAATGAAGGAATAGATGAATTTGAGCATTCACTTAGTGAATCCGAAAAAATGATGCCAGAATCATTGACAGTTCATACACTTTCATTTAAACGTGCATCAGAAATGACACACAACAAGGATAAATATAAAGTGGCAGATCGTAAAACAGCAGAAGCAATGATGCATCGCGCACACGATTGGACAGCTGAACATGGGTATACACCGTATTATCTATATAGACAAAAGAATATTTTGGGAAACTTGGAGAATGTTGGTTATTCAATTCCGGGTGAAGAAAGTATTTATAATATCGTCATTATGGAGGAAGTCCAAACGATTATTGGTTTGGGGTGTGGTGCTTCAACAAAACTTGTGAATGCTGACACAGGTAAGATTACTCAATATCATAACCCGAAAGACCCTGCAGCATATATCCTTACTTTTGAAGATGCAATTCATAAAAAAATTCAAGCATTGGATGAATTATATGGCTTTAAAGTAAGTAAATAATTACAATTTAATTTGATCTAAAGCAATCCAGATAAGAGAGACGTCAATGTCTCTCTTTCTTTTTATATTTATTATTCAGCCATAATGCAATTTGCAATACAATGGCATCTTGAAAAACGATTGGGTTATATCCTGTTTGCTCATGAATTTGGTTGAGCCTGTAGGACAATGTATGTCTATGTATGTCTAGAACTTCAGCAGCTAATAAAAGCTGTTGATTACAATGTAAGTATTCTTCTAATGTATGTATCAACTTATTGTTCAGGTTTTTTAAAATTCGATTTGTAAAATGTTGCGCTTCGGGTGAATCCTTCTTTTTTAGTAATGAATAGAGCTCGACATGTTCATAGAATGTAGTTACTTGTGTAGGTTTACTGTATTCAATTGCTGTTTTAGCAGTATCATAAGCGTAACGAATCTTACACAATTGATCTACTGTCTGTCCTACTCCTATTTTTACATGAACATATTTTTTAGTTCGGTTAATGAAAGAAGTTAGGTTTTTCCTCACAACTTTCCCATCGATTCCAGAAGTTAATATAAAATGTTCATCTGATTGATATTTTCCAACTAAAACAGATTCATGTTTATAGAAATCCTCTAAGTATTCTACAAATGATTGATAGGCATGTTGTTTAGGCGTTGCTTTAATAATAATCAGGTAAAATGGTGGCTCTGGAATAAAAGAAACTTTAGATAAACGTTCAATCATCACTTTATCTAATGGTTCTTGATTTAACAAATCTTCAAAGATTTGTTCACGCATTTTACGCTTCCATTCAGATTGAGAGGCAATCAATGCTTGATGGACCATCATCTCTGTTGTAAGTTGTACGAGTGTGGCAATTTCTAAAATTTCATTTGGATCCCCAGTAATACCAACTACACCTACTAATTCATTTTGAAAATAGATTGGTTGATTAATCCCAGGCTTTGTTTTCGGAAATAAATGCATGTTTTGTTCTGTAATGATTAGTGGCTTTTCAGACTCTGCAACAATTTTTGCGCCTTCATGAATGCTTTCAACACGTAATTGGTCGCCAGAAGCTAAGATCATACCATTTGTATTCATTACATTGATATTACGATGGAGCCTTAACATGGTTTGCTCGACTATTTGATTAGCCAATTGTTTTGAAATCATTCTATACTCCTCTATGTCTAGAAAATAGCTGTTATAAGACAGAAATTTTATACACTAAGTATAATGTAAAAACAAAGAATTATCACTATAATTCTTTGTAAACGCTTTACTTACAGGAGGTGTTGCCATGAAAATCATTGTCAGCCCAGATTCTTTTAAAGGATCATTATCTGCAACAGATGCGGCAAAAGTTATGGCAGAAGCTATCCATAATGTAGATGAAACAATTGAAACTGTACTATTACCTGTAGCAGATGGTGGCGAAGGAACCCTTAATTCACTTGTGAATGCAACGAATGGGAAGATTAAATTGGTTCGAGTTCAGGACCCATTAGGCAGAATGATTTCTGCAGAGTACGGTATTCTTGGTGATGAAGAAACTTGCATGATTGAGATGGCTAAATCCTCAGGTTTAACACTATTATCACAAGGTGAACGTAATCCTTTAACTGCTTCAACATATGGCACAGGGGAAATAATTCTTCATGCGTTAAATGCAGGTTATCGGAAATTTGTCATTGGCATTGGGGGAAGTGCTACAAATGATGGAGGTACGGGAATGCTGCGTGCACTGGGTATGAAGTTTTTAGATACTCAAGGGATGGAATTAGCAGAAGGTGCAGAAGCATTACAATGCTTAGAAAAAATTGATACAAGCAACTTTGATGAACGGATAAAAGCATCACAGTTTGTAATAGCTTGTGATGTAAATAATCCACTTGTAGGTCCAAATGGAGCAACGACAGTTTTCGGTCCTCAGAAAGGTGCTACTGAGGAAATGGTAAAAGCTATTGATGCCAATTTAAATCACCTAGCAGATCTTATTGAAAAAGAAACAGGTATTGCACTACATCAAAAGGCAGGAGCAGGAGCTGCTGGAGGTATAGGGGGAGCTTTCTTAGCTTTCTTCCCAGTACATTTAAAACCAGGAATTGATGTTGTCATGACGGCAATTGATTTTGAAGGGCATCTGCAATCAGCATCGTATGTGTTAACGGGGGAAGGGAAATCAGATTTACAAACATTATCTGGAAAAGCACCAATTGGCATTGCAAAATTAGCAGCAAAACATCATGTACCAGCCGTGTTGATTTCTGGATATGTAGAGGGGGAAAGTAGAAAACAGCTAGCAAATTATTTTATCGAGATTGCTAGTGTAGCCAACAAACAAGTTTCAAGTGAAGAATCCATTGCGAATGCTGCATTTCATTTGAAGCAAAGAACTTATGAAACGGTTCAAAGGCTATTAAATTTATAGGGTTGTTACGGTACTTGGTACAGGAGCAATGATTGTCAGCTGCGTAAGCAATAGTTTCTTCTGGGTAGTCACTTAATTTAGCGGCATAAAAGTAACAGATGCTTATAAAGCTCAAACAATGGCAACCTCACTTCAAGGTAAATGATAATTGGGGACTGTATGTATAATTTAATTCGTGAGAGACTAGTGCATACTAATGCATTAGTTTTTTTATTTAAGGTACTGAATCAATTTCATAATTCAAAGATTTAATAAAAAACACGACTATTAAATGGGTATTATTGTATGTCATATCATTTTAGAACATTATCTATAGAGCGGAAGAAAATGCATTCGTATTTCCTTCGTGCGATGTTAATTCAGGGAGGTACATTCAAAGTCCTGCGGGAAAGCGAGACAGGTGAGACCACACAGTGAAGCAAAAATTCTTTTTGCCCCAATTTTCTGCGACGAAGCTAGCGAAGCGATATAGGAGCACAATGTTTTAGCTTCCGATGAGGCTCAACGATCGCTTAGCACGAAAGCGCCATCTGGAGCGGCATACTAAGTGAATATTTGAAATGGAATATTATCCAAATTATTAAGTTGTTTACTGTGTCAGCGCGACTTAAACAAAATGCCCGGAAAACTATGCTTTGCGACGAAAGCATAGCGATTAAGAACTGATATGAAAATTTATCTTATGGTAAGAAACTAATGCATAAGTGAAGCATAGATTACATACGATGGAACATGCTAAGCATCAGACTAGAATGCTATAATAATAAAGTCAATACAGAGTAATCGACAAAAAAATACTGCTCAAATATCGATTCAGTCGATGAAATATTCGTATTGGAGGTTTCTTATATGGATGAAATAACATTAAAAAAACAGCTGCTTGATATTCAAAATGAAGAAAGCGCATGGAAGGACTATGATCAGCAAGAGTTTCTTGACGCAATGATGGAGCATATTGGTTCACCAGATCCTGAGCTTAGGGATGAATTAATTTATCGTCAGTTCAGTCAAATTATTCAATATGATGATCAACTATCAGATGACGTCCTCATCGAATTGCTTACAAAAGCATTAGGGGACGAGTATTTGTTTTATGAAATAGGAGACGTTGGAACGGATAACATATTTAAACGTTCTTTTTCAGTTTTATTAATTGCATTAATATTGAGTAAAGACTTAGAACGCTCATTTATTTCTTTACCATTATTGGAAAAAGTAAGAGCTGAGCTGCTCCTATATTTAGATTTAGAACAGGATTTGAGAGGCTATGTGCCTGAAAAAGGATGGGCTCATAGCGTTGCACATACCGCAGATGCAATTGACGAAGTAGTCAAAAACCCTAAATTGAACGTGCAACATTTTCCAGCTATTTATCAAGCACTTGTAAATAAAGTATTCACTTTTGCTGACGTGTATGTTGCAGAAGAAGATGAACGCCTATTGACACCAATTATGAAAATGCTTGAAATAGGGTTACCTCCTGAAATTGTTGAAGAATTATTCACGAAAATTCCTTCCTTTTTAAAACAACAAAAGGAAAAGATTGATGAGGAAAAATATTGGAGGCTTTATGCCAACTGTAAAAGCTTTTTAAAAAGTTTTTACATCCGTACAAGCTCAAACGAAAAGTGGACTTTGATACAACAACGAATAGGTCGTTGTTTAGATGAAATTTAACCTGCAATAAGCTCGAAAGATGTCCTGAATACTTTATCAGAAAAGTAATTCTGCAAATAGGCTTCTGTATTTACTCAAATGTAAATGCAGGGCCTTTTTGCTTTTGAAAGTGTAAGAGATGTAAAAAATATTAAAAATTCGCAAAATACTGAAGAATAAATTATTAATATGAATAGGTCTATATAAATCACTTAATTTACATTATTTGTATTACACTTTATCAAATTAGTACGCTAATATTTTTTTAAATTGTGACAATAGACTGAATATACAGTAATTAATAAATATAAATAAGGTAACATATTTATTATTTATTTGACTATTTCGATCATTGTTTTTAAATAAAAATGCAAAATGTAACTATTAATTTAGAAATCGATGATAGTTTAGAATTCATTCAATTATCCCGAATTTAAAAATATTCTATCAACTTCTTTTATTCTGTTTATTTGTTTGATATAGTAATAACAGCTATTTAAAAATAGCAAAAATTCAATATTAATAATAGGGGGATTTTCAACATGAAGAAAAACTTTATGTGGTTATCAATCCTTGCTGCTCTTACTTTAGTATTAGGGGCATGTGGCTTTGGCGGAGACAAGTCTAAAGACGATTCTTCAAACGGTTCAGGTGAAAAAGCACTTAACCTTGCAATCGCTTCAGAACCACCAAGCTTGAACCCACAATTAGCAACGGACAATCAATCTGGATCAATTTTAAACGGGATATTCGAAGGTTTAACTCGTGTTAATGATAAAGATCAAGTTGAGAATGCTATGGCTAAAGATATAAAAGTTAGCGATGATAAATTAACTTATACTTTCACTTTACGTGATGCAAAATGGTCAAATGGAGACCCAGTAGTAGCTGGTGATTTCGAATATGCATGGAAATGGGCATTAAACCCTAAAAATGCTTCACAATATTCTTACATCTTATACCCTATCAAAGGTGCAGAAGCTTACAACACTGGTAAAGGTAAAGTTGAAGATGTTGGTATAAAAGTTATCGATGACAAAACATTAGAAGTAAAATTAAACAATCCAACACCTTACTTCTTAAAATTAACTGCATTCTACTCTTACTTCCCAGTTGATAAAAAAGTAGTTGAAGGTAAAAAAGACTGGGCCGCTGATGCTGGTGCAAACTACGTAACAAACGGACCATACGAATTATCTGAATGGAAACACAACGAATCAGTAACTCTTAAAAAATCTAAAAACTATTGGGATAAAAACAATGTAGATCTTGATACAGTCAAAATTTCAATGGTTGAATCTGCTGCTACAGC
Source organism: Rummeliibacillus pycnus (assembly GCF_044359855.1). Lineage (GTDB taxonomy): Bacteria > Bacillota > Bacilli > Bacillales_A > Planococcaceae > Rummeliibacillus > Rummeliibacillus pycnus_A. Next base: position 1,892,674 of record NZ_CP132291.1, on the reverse strand, counting down.
TGACCGTATGTTCCAAAGTGGTGATCTTGATTTTATCGGTGCTCCATTCCAATCAGTATCACTTGATAAAATTGATACTTATAAGAAAGACAAATCACTACACATTTCAGATTTAGCATCAAGCTATGTTTACAAATTCAACACAAAAGATAAAGTAATGAAAAACGAAAATATTCGTAAAGCACTAACTCTTGCAATTGACCGTCAAGGCTTAATTGATAACATTACAAAAGGTGAACAAAAACCTGCTAATGGTATCGTTCCTAAATCAATCTCTGGTTGGGATACTCAAAAACAATTCTTCAAAGACAACGATGTTGAAGGTGCAAAAGCTGCTCTTAACCAAGGTATGAAAGAATTAGGTATTTCTAAAGCTAGTGATATTAAGATCAAACTTTCTATTAACACTGACGAAGCTCACCAAGCTATCGCTCAATACATCCAAGAAGGATGGCATAAAAACTTAGGTATTGACGTAACAATTGATACTTCTGAATGGCAAGTTTACCTAGACAAAGTGAAAAAATTAGACTACCAAGTCGCTCGAATGGGTTGGACTGGTGACTATAATGATGCAAACACATTCTTAGATACGTATACAACTGCTGCTAACGGTAACAATATGACTGGTTGGGAAAATCCAAAATATACAGACTTAATGGCTAAAGCTACAAAAGAAACTGATGAAGCAAAACGTTTAGAACTTCTTCAAAAAGCTGAACAAGTATTTATGTCTGAATATCCAGTAGCACCAATTTATGATTATACAAATCTATATGTTGCAAAAGATTACGTTAAAAATATGGCTCCTGACCTACTAGGAAACATTAACCTTAAAAATGTTAAAATCGAAAAATAATTCATAACATTTTGTATTACTAGCCTTCTGGTAAGTAATGACAATTAGGGTTGCCAGGCATCACTTCGGTGAGTACTCGGCAACCCATTCTATATTATGAAAGATTGAGGAGGCTATAAGAATGGTTAAGTATATTTTAAAAAGACTTGGATATATACTGATTGCACTATTTGTAATTGTAACTGTTACATTCTTCCTTATGAGAATTGCCCCTGGTAGCCCATTTGCAAGTGAAAAGAGTGTGCCACCTGAAATTCAGCAAGCTCTTGATAAGGAATATGGATTAAATAATCCATGGTATGTTCAATATAAAGACTATTTAATTTCAACTGCAAAATTCGATTTTGGTGAATCAATGAAATACAAAGGTCGTTCTACAAATGATATGATCACTGAAAGTTTTCCAATTTCATTGACTTTGGGTATTGAAGCGATGATTCTTGCAGTTGGTTTCGGTATTTTAATAGGTACTGTATCAGCGCTTTATCACAATAAATTCCCCGATTATTTAGGGACTACATTTGCAGTCCTAGGTATATCTGTTCCATCCTTTATTTTAGCGGGATTATTACAATACTTTGTAGGTCTAAAATGGCAGCTGCTACCTATTAGTGGTTGGAATGGCTTTATGTATAGTATTTTGCCTGCACTTGCAATCGCGATTACACATATGGGTTTTATCGCAAAACTAACTCGTTCAAGTATGCTTGAGCAAAATCATAGTGAATATGTGAAAATGGCACGCGCTAAAGGGATTGGTAAATGGACAACCGTCTTCAAACACACCCTACGAAATGCTCTTCTACCAGTTGTTACTTATCTAGGACCATTAGCTGCCGGCGTTGTTACAGGTAGTTTCATCGTCGAACAAATCTTTGCTATTCCTGGTCTAGGTAAATATTTTGTTACTAGTATTACAAATCGTGACTATACAGTAATTATGGGTACTACAGTATTCTATTCAATTATTCTACTATTCGCGGTATTACTAGTAGATATTCTATATGGACTAATTGATCCACGTATTAAATTGAAAGGAGCGAAAAAATAATGACACAATCTGTAAAGGAAATCCCTAAGATTTCAAATGACAAGTTCAAAATAGTTGGCGGAAATCACGCAGATACAGAAAAACTTTCTGAAAAATCAGTGTCCTTCTGGAAGGAAGTAATGCTTCGCTTCTCTCAAAACAAATTAGCAATTGTAGGTTTGATTATTTTAGCAATCGTTATGCTACTTGCCATTTTCGTTCCTGTATTTTCTCCATATAGCTATCGGGAACAATTAGGTGTATATAATGCTCCTCCATCTGCAAAGCATTGGTTTGGTACAGATGACCTTGGCCGTGATGTATTTGTACGTGTATGGGTAGGGGCTCGAATTTCACTCTTTATCGGTTTAACTGCAGCGGTAATTGATTTAATCATCGGTGTTGCATGGGGTGCAATTTCAGGTTTAGTAGGTGGTCGTATTGATGATATTATGATGCGTATTGCTGATGTATTAACAGCAGTTCCTTATCTATTAGTAGTAATCATCTTACTTGTTGTTCTACAACCAGGATTAATACCAATGATCATTGCACTTTCTATCACAGGATGGGTGAACATGGCTCGTATCGTTCGTGGTGAAGTATTAGCGATTAAAAACCAAGAATACGTACTTGCGGCAAGAACACTAGGTGCCGGTACAAAGCATATAATTTTGAAACATTTGGTACCAAACGCACTGGGTGCAATCTTAGTAACAATGACATTAACAATCCCAAATGCTATTTTCACAGAGTCTTTCTTAAGTTATTTAGGGCTAGGTGTTCCAGCACCAATGGCAAGCTGGGGAACAATGGCATCTGAAGGGAATAACGCTTTAGAAACAGCACCTTGGCGTCTGATTTTCCCTGCAGCATTTATTTCAATCACAATCTTTGCATTTAACGCAGTCGGCGATGGTCTTCGCGATGCATTAGATCCAAAATTACGTAAATAATCAAGTAGAGAAGTAGGTGAGAAAATGAGTGAAACATTATTAGAAGTAAAAGATTTAAAAATTAACTTTAAAACGTATGCAGGTATTGTTCACGCGGTTCGTGGTGTTAGTTTCGACCTTAAACAAGGAGAAACACTTGCCATCGTTGGTGAATCAGGTTCTGGTAAAAGTGTTACAAGTAACGCTTTGATGAAACTCATTCCTCAACCACCAGGCATTTATGATCATGGTCAAATCCTATTCGAAGGACGAGACCTCATTCCTTTATCTGAAAAAGAAATGACGAAAATCCGCGGTAACGATATTGCGATGATTTTCCAAGATCCAATGACTGCTTTAAACCCGACGATGAAAGTTGGGAAGCAAATCATGGAGGTTATTTTAAAACACAACAAAAAAGCTACCCGTGAATCTGCGAAAAAACGTGCAATTGAATTACTTGATGAAGTAGGGATTCCATATCCTGAGCAACGCTTCAAACAATACCCACATGAATTTTCAGGCGGTATGCGCCAACGTGTAGTTATTGCCATCGCACTTGCAGCTAATCCAAAGCTTCTAATTGCGGATGAACCAACAACTGCACTTGACGTAACAATTCAAGCACAAATTATTGAATTGATGAAGGAAATTCAAAGAAAAAGTAATACCTCAATTATTTTCATTACGCATGACCTTGGTGTCGTAGCGAATATTGCAGACCGCGTAGCAGTTATGTATGCTGGACAAATCGTGGAATACGGCACAGTTAATGAGATTTTCTATAATCCAAGACACCCATATACTTGGGGATTACTTGGCTCAATGCCAGATCTTGATAACAGTACAGATGAATTGTTGCGTACAATTCCAGGTTCACCACCAGACCTAATCCATCCACCAAAAGGTGATGCATTCGCACCACGTAATGAGTATGCAATGCAAATTGATTACGAACAAGAACCACCAATGTTTAAAGTAAGTGATACGCACTACGCAAAAACTTGGCTACTACATCCAGATGCACCGGAAGTTCCCGTACCAGAAGCGGTTCAAAAACGAATCGATGGATATTTAGCGAAGGACGGTGCTCAAAATGGCTGAGAAAATTTTAGAAGTTAAAAATTTAAAGCAGCATTTCGGTTCAATCAAAGCTGTAGATGGTATCAGCTTCGATGTTTACAAAGGTGAAACACTTGGATTAGTTGGCGAATCAGGCTGTGGTAAATCTACGACTGGTCGTTCCATTATCCGCCTATATGATATTTCAGACGGTGAGATTAAATTCAAAGGGAAAGATATCCATGGCAAAAAGTCTCGAAAAGAATTAAAAGACTTTAACCGTGAAATGCAAATGATCTTCCAAGATCCATATGCATCACTTAACCCACGTATGACAGCAGGAGAAATCATTGCAGAAGGCTTTGATATTCACGGATTATATAAAAACAAAGCAGAACGTAAAGAGAAGATTGGCTCATTGCTTGAAGCAGTAGGGCTAAACCGAGAACATGCGAGCCGATATGCTCACGAATTCTCGGGTGGTCAACGCCAACGTATAGGTATTGCACGTGCGTTAAGTTTAAATCCAAGTTTTATCATTGCTGATGAACCTATTTCAGCACTTGATGTTTCCATTCAAGCCCAAGTAGTAAACTTGCTGAAAGAGCTACAAAAAAAGCATGGTTTAACCTATTTATTTATCGCACATGACCTTTCAATGGTTAAATATATAAGCGATCGTATCGCTGTAATGCGTCGGGGGAAAATTTTAGAGCTTGGTTCTTCAGAAGATATTTATCAACACCCGGTACATCCTTATACGAAATCTCTACTTTCAGCGATTCCACTACCAGACCCAATTTCTGAAAGCAAGCGTACTCGTATACCTTATGAACATGAAGAAACAGGGGATAATGCTTCAACTCATGAAGTATTCCCAGGACACTTTGTTTATGGCACAGATCAACAAATTGCCAAATGGTATAAATAACAAAGTCTCTTAGTCTTTTAGAAATTAATAAGAGATAGCTTGGTAATTTAAAATATTCAATGCCCCTCATCAATTTTCTTGATGAGGGCTTTTTTTAACTCAAACAAATACTTTAACGCTTTAAAGCGTAAGAAATTTTTGAGAGGTCTCTAGGTTGCTAAATTCACAGAATGTATAAAAATTCATAAAGCGTATTTAAAATCAATACATTATTGATAATAGAATAATATTTATTCATAAATCATTTATATGACATTAATTTTATATAATTTAGGTATTTTAGAAAATTTAGATAATTTGTTTTTTTATATTTTATCCTCTGCTATAGTAATAGGTAGTTACTTTTAGTTAGTAGCTATAAATAATTATTTTAACCAAATAAGGGGGATTATTATGAAGAAAAAGTTTTTATCACTGGTGCTTTTATCAGCTTTAATGCTTGTATTAGCAGCATGTAACTTTGGTGGATCAAAAGATAAAACAGATGATTCATCAAAACCAGCTACAGAAACTAAATCTAAAGATAAAACATTAAATCTAACTATTGCGTCAGAACCACCAAGTATGAATCCGCAACTTGCAAATGATAATATTTCTGGTGCAATTCTTCGCAGTATATTTGAAGGTTTAACTCGTGTTGACAAAGATGGCAAAGTACAAAACGCTGCTGCTGAAGATGTAAAAGTAAGTGACGACAAATTAACTTACACATTTACTTTGCGTGATCAAAAATGGTCAAACGGCGATCAAGTTGTAGCTGGAGACTTTGCTTACGCTTGGAAATGGGCGTTAAACCCTAAAAACGCTTCAGAATACGCTTCAATTCTTTACCCAATCAAAGGTGCTCAAGCTTACAATGAAGGTAAAGGTAAAGAAGATGCTATAGGTATTAAAGTCGTTGATGATAAAACTTTAGAAGTAAAGCTTGAAAATCCAACACCATACTTTTTGGAATTAACTGCCTTCTATACTTACTTGCCAGTTAATGAAAAAGTAGTTAAAGACAATAAAAAGTGGGCTGCTGAAGCAGGCGACACTTACGTAACAAATGGTCCATTTAAATTGGATGAATGGAAACACAGTGATTCTATTACTCTTAAAAAGAGTGATGAATACTGGGATAAAGACAATGTAGCTTTAAATACAATCAACATGAAAATGGTTGAATCTGAAGCAACAGCAAACCGTATGTTCCAAAATGGGGACATCGATTACTTAGGTTCTCCATTCCAAGTTGTTCCACTTGATGCAATGGATGGATACAAAAAAGACGGTACACTTAAAAATAAAGATTACGCTGCAGTATATGAATACAAATTCAATACAAAACGCAAATTTACTAATAACGCGAACATTCGTAAAGCTTTAACGCTTGCAATTAATCGCGAAGGTTTATCAAAAGACATTCTTAAAGGTGGACAGCCAGCAGCGCTTAGCGATGTTCCTGTAGCAATCGCTGGTTTTGAAAATGAAAATAATGGTTTCAAAGATAACGATATCGATGGTGCTAAAAAAGCACTTGAAGCAGGTATGAAAGAATTAGGTATTAAAAAAGCAAGTGATATTAAGATTGGTATTTCGATTAACACAAGTGAAGCTCACCAAGCAATCGCTCAATATATTCAAGAGGGCTGGGTGAAAAACTTAGGAATCGAAGCTAAAATCGATAACTCTGAGTGGCAAGTATATCTTGATAAAGTAGATACGTTTGATTATGATGTAGCTCGTATGGGCTGGATTGCAGATTTCAACGATGCTTACACATTCCTAGAACGATATGATACTGCTAAAAACGGTAACAATGATACTGGTTGGGAAAATTCACAGTACAAATCGCTTATGGAAAAAGCAGTAAAAGAAACTGACGAAGCAAAACGTCTTGCGTACTTAAAAGAAGGTAACAAAATCCTTACTCAAGAATTCCCTGTAGCACCAATCTACTTCTATGTGAACAACTACGTACAAAAAGATTATGTGAAAAACATGGAACCAAACAAATTGGGCGAAATTGACCTTAAATCTGTAGATATTCAAAAATAAAGCTAGCAGCTAGTATTAGCTAATATGTATGTTATTTCTGTTGGAGACAATTGGGTTGCTTATAGTCGAGTCAATCGATTATATAGCAACCTTTTGTTCTTCAAATATTTCACAAAGGAGGATTTTTTATGATCAAATACATCTTAAAAAGATGTGCGTATATTTTCATCGCATTATTTGTAATCGTTTCCATTACATTCTTCTTAATGCGACTTGCCCCTGGTAGCCCATTTGCATCTGAAAAGAATTTCCCCCCAGCTATACAAGAACAGCTGAATGAATCTTACGGCTTAAATAACCCCTGGTATGTGCAATATAAAGATTATTTAGTTTCGACAGCAAAATTTGACTTTGGTGAATCGATGAAATATAAAGGTCGTTCAACAAACGATATGATTAATGAAAGTTTCCCGATTTCCATGACATTAGGTATTGAGGCAATGCTATTAGCTGTCGGATTTGGAGTATTAATCGGAGTTATTGCTGCGCTATACCATAACAAATTCCCAGATTATCTAGCAACAACCTTTGCGGTATTGGGTATTTCAGTACCATCATTTATCTTAGCAGGTTTACTACAATACTTTTTAGGGTTGAAATTACAGTTATTCCCTATAAGTGGATGGGATGGATTTAACTATAGTATTTTACCAGCACTAGCAATTGCTATATCACATATGGGCTTTATCGCAAAACTAACTCGTTCAAGTATGCTTGAGCAAAATCATAGTGAATATGTAAAAATGGCAAGAGCTAAAGGAATTGGTAAATGGACTACTGTGTTCAAGCATACTTTACGAAATGCACTTTTGCCAGTTATTACGTATATAGGGCCACTAGCTGCTGGTGTTGTTACAGGTAGTTTTATTGTAGAGCAAATTTTCGCGATACCTGGTTTAGGTAAATACTTTGTGACAAGTATCACGAATCGAGATTACACAGTCATTATGGGGACAACCGTATTCTACTCAATTATCTTGTTATTTGCAGTATTAATCGTTGATATTTTATATGGATTCATCGATCCGCGAATTAAGCTGAAAGGAGCGAAAAAATCATGACACAGCAGCTGCCAAATATTGAAAAGGATAAATTTAAAATCGTTGGTGGAAATCATGCAGAAACAGATAAACTTGCTGAAAAGTCCGTTTCCTTCTGGAAGGAAGTAATGTACCGTTTTTCGCATAATAAGCTAGCGATTGTTGGGTTGATTATTTTAGTAATCGTGATTTTAATGGCTGTCCTTGTTCCATTGTTATCTCCATACAGTTATCGTGAGCAGCTAGGTGTATATAATAAAGCGCCATCTTTGAAACATTGGTTCGGTACTGATGATCTGGGACGTGATGTATTCGTCCGTGTTTGGTTTGGTGCTCGTATTTCATTATTTATCGGGATTACAGCAGCAGTTATTGATTTAATCATTGGTGTTGCATGGGGTGCAATTTCAGGCTTAGTGGGTGGTCGTCTAGACGATATCATGATGCGTATTGCCGACGTTTTAACAGCTGTTCCATATTTACTTGTTGTAATCATCCTTTTAGTAGTATTACAACCAGGGTTGTTGCCAATGATTATTGCTCTTTCCATTACAGGTTGGGTAAACATGGCACGAATCGTCCGAGGAGAGGTACTTTCAATTAAGAATCAAGAATACGTACTTGCCGCTAGAACACTTGGAGCAGGTACCAAACATATAATTCTAAAGCATCTAGTGCCAAATGCACTTGGCGCGATTTTAGTAACGATGACATTGACAATTCCAAATGCGATTTTCACAGAGGCATTCTTAAGTTATTTAGGGCTAGGAGTTCCAGCACCAATGGCTAGTTGGGGAACAATGGCATCTGAAGGAAACAACGCTTTAGAAACAGCACCTTGGCGATTAATTTTCCCTGCATTATTTATCTCACTGACAATTTTCGCTTTTAATGCAGTAGGTGATGGTCTTCGTGATGCGCTTGATCCAAAATTACGTAAATAGAAAAGGGTGAATAGAATGGGCGAAAAGATAATTGAAGTAAAAGATTTACGAATTAATTTCAAAACTTATGCAGGACTCGTTCATGCTGTTCGCGGCGTTAACTTTTCTTTAGAAAAGGGTCAAACGCTAGCGATCGTTGGTGAATCGGGTTCAGGTAAATCAGTAACGAGTAATGCATTAATGAAGCTCGTACCACAGCCACCAGGAATTTATGCAAGCGGAGAAATATTATTTAATGGCAAGGATCTAATAAAGTGCACAGAAAAAGAGATGACGAAAATCCGAGGAAACGATATTGCGATGATTTTCCAAGATCCAATGACTGCTTTAAACCCAACGATGAAAGTTGGTAAGCAAATCATGGAAGTTATTTTAAAACACAACAAAAAAGCAACACGTGAATTTGCGAAAAAACGTGCAATTGAGTTACTTGTTGAAGTAGGGATTCCATTCCCGGAAAAACGATTCAAACAATACCCTCATGAATTTTCGGGTGGTATGCGTCAACGGGTTGTGATAGCTATTGCACTTGCAGCAGAACCAAAGCTACTCATAGCTGATGAACCTACAACAGCACTAGATGTTACAATTCAAGCTCAAATTTTAGAGTTGATGAAGGATATACAACGTAATAGTGATACATCCATTATTTTCATCACGCATGACCTTGGAGTAGTTGCGAATGTTGCGGATCATGTGGCTGTTATGTACGCTGGACAAATTGTTGAATACGGTACAGTAAATGAAATTTTCTATGATCCAAAGCATCCATATACATGGGGCTTACTAGGTTCAATGCCGGACTTAGATAACAATACTGATGAATTGTTGCGTACAATTCCAGGCTCACCACCAGATCTAATTCATCCTCCAATAGGAGATGCCTTTGCACCACGTAATGAGTTTGCGATGCAAATTGATTATGAAGAAGAGCCACCGATGTTCCAAGTGAGTGAAACACATTTTGCGAAGACATGGCTACTACATCCAGATGCACCAGAAATTCCTGTTCCAGAAGAAGTGCGTAAGCGAATAGACGGCTATCTTGTGAAGGAGGATGCTCGAAATGGCTGAGAAAATATTAGAAGTTAAAAATTTAAAACAGTATTTTGGTTCTATCAAAGCCGTAGATGGTATTAGTTTCGATGTCTTTAAAGGCGAAACACTAGGGCTTGTAGGGGAATCTGGATGTGGAAAATCAACTACTGGGCGATCCATTATTCGCTTATATGACATTACAGATGGCGAAATTATCTTTAAAGGACGTAATGTGCATGATAAAAAGAATCATAAGGATTTAAAATCATTTAATAAGGAAATGCAAATGATTTTCCAGGATCCCTATGCATCTTTAAATCCACGAATGACTGCTGGTGAAATCATTGCAGAAGGTTTCAATATTCATGGCTTATACAAAGACAAAAAAGAACGAAAAGAACGCATTGGCAAATTGCTCGAAGCAGTTGGACTAAACCGTGAGCATATGAATCGCTATGCCCATGAGTTTTCTGGTGGTCAGCGCCAACGTATTGGAATTGCCAGAGCTCTAAGCTTAAATCCAAGCTTTATCATTGCGGATGAGCCAATCTCAGCACTTGACGTTTCTATTCAAGCCCAAGTTGTAAACTTGTTGAAAGAGCTACAAAAGAAACATGGTTTGACCTATTTATTTATCGCACATGACCTTTCAATGGTGAAATATATAAGTGATCGTATAGCGGTAATGCGTGCCGGTAAAATCCTCGAAATTGGTACATCAGAAGATATTTACCGACATCCAATACATCCATATACGAAATCACTATTATCTGCAATTCCACTTCCTGATCCTATTTCAGAAAGTAAGCGTACACGAATTCCCTATAAAGAGGAAGAAGTCGACGGTGAGCAAACGTTGCATGAAGTAGTTGAAGGGCATTTTGTGTATGGTACAGACGATCAAATCACGAAATGGCGAGCAGAGTAATTCGAAAGTGGAAAAATAGTGTAATTTCAAATTCGAAAAATTATAATATACAAAAGAATCTCTTGTCGAATTTTTTTCGGCAGGAGTTTTTTTATTGAATGGGTTGGGAGCCAAAGCTCATGATTATTTTATTTATAAATGAATGTGCATAGAATTCGTATATATCAAAAATCTTAATAATAAAATAATAAGAGAGCCAAAAAAGTTATGTATTTCACAATTGTAAATAAAAAAATAAAAGTTATAGAAAATTCCGTTTTTTTGATTTAAAAGTATGCTACGATATCTTTAATAGCATAAAAAGTAGGTAGGGAGCGAATATACGAATGACAATTTCAACTGTAATATTTGATTTAGATGATACATTATTATGGGATAAAAAAAGCATTGCCACAGCATTTTCATTAACATGTGAGAAAGCTGCTTCCGTTGTTGATATCGATGTCGAGCAATTAGAAGAAGCTGTACGACAAACTGCACGTGATTTATATAGTTCATATCCTACATTTGATTACACACAAATGATTGGAATTAACCCATTTGAAGGATTATGGGGGACATTTGATGATCCTACACCTCAATTTCAAGAGTTGAAAAAGATTGTACCAGACTATCGTAAGGATGCTTGGACTGGAGGTTTAGCAAAGCTTGGTATAAATGATGAGGCGCTTGGAGCTGACCTTGGTGAATACTTTGTAGAAGCTAGAAAACAAAGTCCCTTTGTCTATGAAGAAACTTTTGAAGTCTTGGATACTTTAAAAGGAAAGTATCAGCTCATTTTACTCACTAACGGTGCTCCAAGTTTACAAAATACAAAATTGCAAATTACTCCGGAAATCGTACCTTATTTTGATCATATTATTATTTCAGGAGATTTTGGCGAAGGAAAGCCAGCCGCTTCAATTTTCCAACATGTTTTAGAACTGGCAAAAGTACATGCAGATGAAGCTATTATGGTAGGAGATAATTTAATGACTGATATTCTTGGTTCTTCTCGTGTTCAAATGCGTTCTGCTTGGATTAATCGTGAAGAAAAACAGCCAATTGAAGGAATTACACCTACTTACGAAATACATTCACTTCATGAGCTTGGTAAAGTTTTAGACGATATTAAATAGATAAAATATGAAACTTTAAAAGAAAAAAGTCGTTCATTCATACCGAGGGGAAGGAAATGAAGACTATGAAAAAATTATTGAAAGATCCTATGACTATTGTTGCATGTATTTTAACATTGGCAGTAGTGCTTTATCGATTAAACTGAATTTACAGAGTAGCTAGTTGGCTACTCTTTTTTTATATACGTTAAGGGTTTAGCTATTCAGACAATATACATAAAAAGGAGATTTGAAATTGAAATTATTAATTATTCGACATGGAGAATCACAAGCAGATTTATTGGACGTACATGAAGGGCGTGCAGACTATCCATTAACTGAAACAGGTTTGGATCAAGCAAAGAAAATGGCGAATTATATTTCTGCTCATTTTAATGTGGAATTTATTATAGCGAGCCCATTGCAAAGAGCTCAAAAGACAGCTGAAATTCTTCGGGACAAGTGTAATTGTGAATTGAAAGTAGAACCTGATTTAATGGAATATAATAATGGCGTCTTAGCTGGAATGTCCAGAAAGGAAGCTGCTATAAAATATCCTTATCCAAAAGAAGGAAGAGCGATGCATGTAGCAATTGAAGGCGGGGAATCGGAAATTGATTTTCGTTATCGAGTGGAACGTATTTTAAGTAAGATTCAATCGGGGTATAAAGAAGATGAGTGTATAGCAATTGTTGCTCATGGAGGTACTATAATGAATCTGCTAAACTGTGCGATGAACATATCTTTAGCTAACAGTATCAAGACTTTTACTGACGACACGGGAATCCACTTAATAGAGTTTAAAGAACAAGATATTTTTATTCATTTTCTAAATTCTACAAAACATTTGGATTAATATGATGCACCAATAACGAAGCAGCCTCCGTAAAATGAGGCTGCTTCATGTTATTTATATAGAATAAGCGTTTCAATTATTATAGATTAATTGCTTTTGCTTCAAAGACATTATCTTGAGTTGTTAAAAATTCTACGTTGTCCACTGTATTATCCACAGAAAGCATCATAATAGCATTTCCACCTTGGTTTGAGCGACCAACTTGCATTGTTGCAATGTTGATATCTTTTTCGGCAAGGAGTGTACCAACACGGCCGATTGCTCCTGGTTTGTCGGTATGTTTGATGAAGATTAAGTGACCTTGTGGAACGACGTCAACTACATATTCATCTACTTGAACAATACGAGCACCAAGGCCGTTCAATAGTGTTCCTTTGACTTTATGAGTTTCATTTTTTGTTACAAGTTCAACAGAGATCGAGTTTAAGAATGCTTTCGCAGTTGTAGATTTATGTTCGTTAATTTTGATTGCGTTACGTTCAGCTAAGTAACGAGCATTTACGTTGTTTACGTGATTACCAAGGTTACGAGTAAGTACACCTTTCACAGTGTTGTTTGTTAATGGTCGAACATCGAAACTTGCAAGCTCGCCAGAATAGTAAACGTTGATTTCTTCTACAGCTTCTTCTGTAAGGTTAGAAACGAATGCACCGATTTTATCACCAAGATCGAAGAATGGTTCTACTTTTGCGACCATATCTTTCGGAACTGATGGCATGTTCACAGGATTACGAACTGTTCCGACTTTAAAGTAGCTTAAGATGTCGTTACTTACATCTACGGCTACAGATTCTTGTGCTTCAATAGTAGATGCACCAAGGTGAGGTGTAGCGATTACTTGTGGTAAGTCTAGCAGACGGTTTCCTACGAATGGTTCATCTTCCATTACGTCTAGAGCAGCGCCAGCCACTTTACCTGATTCAATGGCATTGTAAAGAGCTTCTTCGTCAATGATACCGCCACGTGCACAGTTAATAATGCGAACGCCGTCTTTCATCACGTTAAAAACTTCTTCATTAATCATATGACGAGTAGAATCTAGAAGTGGTGTGTGTACTGTGACAAAGTCTGCAACGCGAGCTACATCTTCTACAGTACCAAAATCAACACCTGCTTTTTCAGCTTTTTCAGCAGTTAGAAATGGATCATATGCAATAACATTCATACGATTACCTTTTGCACGATGAGCAACTTCTTGACCAATTCGACCAAAGCCGATTACACCTAAAGTTTTGTTTTTAAGTTCAACTCCGACGAATTTTTTACGATCCCAGCGACCTTCTTTTAAAGATAAGAAAGCATGTGGAATGTGGCGAGCAAGAGACATAATCATCGCAGTTGTATGTTCAGCAGCTGAGTTTGTATTACCATCTGGAGCGTTCACAACGATAATCCCTTTTTCAGTAGCAGCATCAAGATCGATGTTATCAACACCAACACCTGCACGGCCGATTAGTTTTAAGTTATCTGCAGCTTCGATAATTTCACGCGTTACTTTTGTTTGACTGCGTACAAGTAACACATCGAAATCTTTAATAATTGCTTTTAATTCCTCTGGTTGAAGGCCAGTGTTAATCACAATATTCAAATCTAGTTCTTGTTCTTGACGAAGAGGGTAAATACCATCTTCGCTTAGTGGGTCACTGATTAAAATGTTAATAGCCATCTCTACATTCTCTCCTTATTGTGCAACTTTTTCTGTTGTATTTTGTAAGTAAACTTGCTGAGCAGCTGCTATACCAGCACCAAGTTGAATTTCTTTTCCAACTTTTACAAGTGCAATTTCCATAGCTGCTACATATTGAAGGACATCTGTTGGTGCACAGTAGCCCATATGGCCAACACGGAAGATTTTCCCTTTAAGATCTGCTTGACCACCAGCAACTGATAAGTTGAAGTCTGTTTTTAACACTTTTCGGAATGCTTCAGAATCGAAGTCTACTGGTTTAACAGAAGTAACTGTTGGAGACCCATCTTCGTCTGATGCGAATAAAGGAAGATCTAAAGCTTTGAAAGCTGCACGAGTCATATCACGCATTAATTGATGACGAGCATATACATTTTCAAGACCTTCTTGTTCGAAGTTTTCAAGTACTTGTTCTAAACCGAATAATAGTGATAATGCTGGTGTGAAAGGAGTAGTGTCTTTCGCTAAGTTATCACGATATTTTGTAAGATCTAAATAGAAACCTTTTTGGGGATTTGTTTCGATTACTTTCCAAGCACGTTCGCTAGCGGCGATAAAGTTTAAGCCAGCAGGTAGCATAAATGCTTTTTGAGATCCAGTTACAACAACATCAATGCCCCATTCATCCATTTTTGTTTCAACGCCTGCCATGCAAGATACACCATCAATGATGACTAAAGTTTCGTTATTTACCGCGTGAATTGCTTGAGCTAATTCACCAACTGGGTTAAGAACACCTGTTGACGTTTCGCAGTAAGTAGAAAATACGGCTTTGATATCTGGGTTAGCTTTAACATATTCAGCAATTTCAGCTGGTTTTAATGCAGTACCCCATTCTACTTTGTATTCTTCTACGTTAATTTGGTATGCTTCACAGATTTTTGTGAAACGGTTACCGAATACACCTGTAGCAACAACTAACACTTTATCTTCTGGCTTCACAACGTTTACGATTGCAGCTTCAAGACCTGAAGTACCACTGCCTGTTAACATCATGACATCCTCAGTTGTACCAAATACTTTTTTCAGTCTAGGTTTAATATTTTGAATCATCTGACTAGTTTCGTTGCCACGATGCCCGATCATTGGCTTAGCCATTGCACGCTCAACGCTTGGTGGAATTGGTGTTGGTCCTGGAATACGTAATAGTTGGTAATCTTGTAACATGAATAATTGCTCCTCTCGTTTTTGGAAAATTGATTTAGCATAATTGACTAGCTTATTAGAATAAACGAGCCACTTATGCCAAAAATAAAAAGCCTTCCACACCCTTACCGTCGTAAGGGGCGAAAAGCTTGTATGAACAATCGCGGTACCACCCTTGTTTACTGTCCTTTTATAGTGGACAGTCTTTGCTATATGCTTAACGTGCATGGACCGGGTAAACCTACTTTGGAATGTTCAGAATACCTACTCAGAAGTGGAACTTACCGTTGAAATCACTGATTTCCACCTACCATCAGCTCGCTGGGGGATTTTCAAATCGTTAAGCATGTCTTCGTCGTCGTATTTTTTCGTCGTATTAAATTTAATCCAATATTAAAGCCAAAATCATCGAATGTCAACCTTATTTTCGAAATTTCTTAAAATTATTGTTTTGTATGCTAATAAAACATAGTAGAATACGAACTTTTTATAATTCAAATAAAATAAACGTACGTCTTTTTGAGGAGGACAATAATGTCGTTGTAATGTTTATGAAAGCAATTACAAAAGTAGAGCCAATCATAGTTTAAAGTTGGTTTTGAATATTTAAAATAATTAAATTGACGATTAAAATTCAAGCATCAACTTAAGGTGAAAACTCTTAACATTAATATATTGAAATTATTTTAATAATAAAAGATTGTTCGTGATTTGCGATGCCAAAGGGGAATGTTATTCTTATGTAAAAACAAAAATTAAACAGTCAAAATGAAGGTATTTATTATTTGAAATCGAATTTGTTTAGTATGAAAACAGATAATTCAAACATAAGAATGCAAAGGGGTGCTTAAGAATGGGGTTTGAAACGATTACGGTCGAAAGAAATGGTAGATTAGCGATTGTCAGTTTAAATCGACCACAATCAATGAATGCAATGGATGGTGTAATGCTTAATGAATTAGCAAATTGTTTTGAAGCATTACAAAATGAATCGACTATACAGGTACTCATTTTAAAGGGGAGCGGCAAAGTATTTTCTGCTGGAGGAGATATTAAAGCGATGCTCGGTACCGGTGGAGAAGTAAGTTTTGATATTGAAGAGGTCATGGCAAATATTTCACGAATGGTCAAGGCATTATATTCATTGCCTATGGTTACGATTGCAGCAGTTCATGGATCTGCTGCAGGGCTTGGATTTAGTTTAGCATTAGCAACTGATATTATACTTGTAGAAGAAGATAGTAAGATAGCAATGAACTTTATTGGGATTGGCCTTATTCCAGATGGGGCAGGCCATTTCTTTATGAAAGAAAGATTAGGAGTTCCAAAGGCTCAACAAATGATTTGGGCTGGAGAAGTGTTAAATGGATCTGCTGCAAAAAAATTAGGATTAGTAGATGAAGTAGTGGAGAATGGAACAGCAGTCGAACAAGCAGGGCAATTAGCTCAAAAACTACTACATTCACCGCTCGTAGCAATGATTGAAACCAAGAAAATATTACATACTCAAAAACAAGCTGAGCTAAGTAATATTCTAGAAATGGAAGCAGAAACTCAAACAAGAATGCGTAAAACTGTTGATCATTTGGAAGGAATCAAATCATTTGTAGAAAAACGTCCTGCGAACTTTGAAGGTAAATAAAATTGAATTTCGAATGATAAAAAGAGACATCTCTGTCTCTTTTTTTTATAGTTTTATACATGAAATAAAATTAACTTACCACTTGGATTCACTAAGCGATGTGTATTTTCTGATAAACCAAGTTGTTCGATTTTCTCTGCCCCTTGTGATTTAGCTGTTGCCTCATCTGAGAATTCCCATGCTTCATCTCTGATAATTTTTCCAGACTTTTCGAAAGCTGTAAAACGAAATGTTTGCATTAATTTCCACCCCTTATAATGAATATGTATTCAGTATACAAAAATAGCCATCTATTTGTATATAAAAAATTGCTATGAGCGAGCATAAAACGCTATAAATGCTTATAAATTTATGATAAAATAAGAACAAATATTCGTATTAAGAAATGAGGGATTGAATGTCTTCGATTCGATTTTTTCATACAGCTGATTTGCACTTAGATAGTCCTTTTAAAGGAATGTCCGAACTTCCTGAAAACGGATTTGAAAAATTACGAAATAGTACATTTGAAGCTTTTTCAACATTCATTCAAAAAGCGATTGAAGTAAAACCAGATTTCGTTCTTATTGTAGGAGATATTTATGATGGGGAAGAACGAAGCCTTCGAGCACAAAAGATCTTTCAAAATGGTATGGAACAGCTATCTGCACATCAAATTCCTGTCATTATAAGCTACGGTAATCATGACCATCTAAAAGGAAAGTGGACACGCTTTTCTTTACCTGAAAATGTGTTTGTTATGCCAAAAGAAACAACAAAATTGGTACTGAATATTCGAGAAACAGAGGTCAATATATATGGTTTTAGTTATCCAGAACGTCATGTTCCACAATCTATGATTGATACATATCCAATAGCTACTGAACAGAATGCTGTGCATATCGGGATGTTGCATGGAAGTTTGCAAGGTAATACCTCTCATGATGTGTATGCACCTTTTACAATTGAGGAATTACTTTCGAAAAACTACGATTATTGGGCTCTCGGGCATATTCATAAGCGTCAAGTTTTGCATACGGATCCACCCATTATATATCCTGGAAATATTCAAAGTAGACATCGTAAAGAACTGGGCTTAAAAGGATTTTATGATGTAACGATGACAAACTTTGCTGCAGATTGTACTTTTGTGCCAACTTCAGCGATAGTTTATGAAAAGGTTGAAGTAGACTGTGAAAACCTAATTCATGCCAATGAAGTACTACGTGCTTGTGGAGAAGCATTAGGCGATTTTCGTGAGCATTATGGAGCTGGTGTTGTCTGGCTTCAGTTAAAGAATATTGATGAAAAAGGTATGTCACTATTTGAAAATTCGAGTGCTTTAGAATGGCTTGAGGTCATTCGTGAACAAGAGGAAGAAATCGCGCCGTTTATATGGGTTCAAGCTCTTGAAATCGACACTCAAACGATTAATAAATATGAACCAACACTTGCAACTGAATCTGTCATACAAGTGTTAAATGAGTGGAATCAGCAGCAACTGAAAGAGGTTGTTAAAGATTTGTATCAACACCCGAAAGGTAGCCGTTATTTAGAAGAACTAACAAGTGAAGAATTGAATAATCTTGTTTCAGAGGCTAAGCAATTATTTAAGCAATATATGAGTGTGAAAAAAGGATAGGGGGGTGTTGTGTTGATTATTCGGAAGTTGGTAATTTATGGTTTTGGGCAACATGAAGATATAACTGTGGAACTATCAAAAGGAATCAATGTATTTTATGGTCTAAACGAAGTGGGGAAAACGACGATTCAACAATTTATATTGCAAATACTTTTTGGATTCCCGCAGAAAAATCAGCAACAACTTCGTTATGAACCGAAAAAAGGTGGGAAATACGGTGGTCAAATTCATTTAACCGATCAAGAATTTGGGGATTGCACCATTGAGCGTGTAAAAGGAAAGGCCGCAGGTGATGTAACCGTATACCTGTCAAATGGTGAACAAGGCCATGAAGAGTTATTAGCGAAAATATTAAGGGGCTATAATCGTCAAAGTTTTGAAGCCGTTTTCTCTTTTTCAGTACATCAATTACAACAAATCGAAAATCTATCTGAAGAAGAATTAAGTCGTGTTTTACTAGCATCAGGTACTACCGGAGCAGACCAGTTATCAAATGTTAAAGAACAATTGGAAAAAAGGCAGCAAGAGTTATTTAAAAAATCAGGCAAAGTCCCTCTTTTGAATCAACAGATAGCTAGTTTAGTAAAACAAGACCAGCAACTAAAAGAGGAGCGTAAAAAGTTAGATAGCTATGAACCGTCAATGGAAAGAATTAATGAAATTCAAACAATATTAGTACATTTACAAGAACAAGAACAACAACTACAAATTGACATGCATCAGTTAAACGAGTATCGTCAGCTTGCACCATTACTGGATGAAAAACGTAAATTAGAATTGAAAATCTCTTCTATTTCGTATACATCGTTTCCTGCAAATGGCATTAATCGGTATGAACAATTGCAAGATCGAAAGTTAACAAATGAAGCAACATTAAAAAAAGTTCAATATGATTATGAGTTGTTATTGTCTAATTTACGTGCAGAATTTGATGGAAACCGTTTGAATGTATTAAAAGAACTCGTTGATCGTGATGGAGAATGGCGAGAATGGCAAATCCAAATTCGTCAGATAGAAAGAGAAATACAAGCAATACAGCAAGATATGAAAACCCAATTTCAACTTTTAGGTATTATTCATGCAAACGAGCAGCAGGCAGTCATACAAGCAGAAGTTTCTTTACAACAAGAAGATCAGTTTAAGAGACTACTTAAACAACTGGAAGAACAAGAAGAACAGTATCGATTCCAACAACGTACAGCAGACCGATTACAGGAAGAAATTCAATCATTATCATTAAAACTTGATGAGTTATATGAGGGTATGCCTACCGAGAAAGATAAAGAACGTTTGAACGAATGGTATAAAGAAAAAGAAGAAGCACTTGAAGCAAAAGCTATTTTACAACAGCAAAGCGAAAAAGGGCCAGAGCAATTAGCAAAGCTACTAAGTATCATACTAGCAGTGATTTCTATCATTCTTGGTATAACGCAAGAGAAAATGATGGTTTCAATTATAGGAATAGTTGCTGCGATTATTATCTTTTCGTTATTTGGACGTCAAAATAAGAATTCGAAAAACAGAAGCCAACAAGAAAAATATGAAAGAAAAATACAGAGAGCAAGTTCTAAAACGGCTGAAATGGATCGTCTAGAACAATCAATTCGTCAATATGATGATCGAATAGCTTTAGTAGAGGAACAGCTAGAAGATAAAGAAATGGAACAACAACAGGCAGCTAAAGCGTTGAGTAAGCTTAAAATGTATGTGGTGCAAAGTAAAGAACAATTGAATTTATTTTTAGCTAAATTTCAAATTAAAGGAAATCTACAACCAGAATTATTATCGGAGTTATTTAGAAATGTTCGTGAACTTCAGCAATCTAATAGCCGTATGATAACGAAATCAGAACAAAGGACACAACTTCTCATTTTTATCGAAGAACGGTTACAAGAAGCAACAAATGCCTGTAGTATGGCTTGTACACCAGAGAATTTGTCTACTGTTGTACAGCAAGGTTATCAACAGATGTTGGAACAAAAACATGCTATGGATAACTCAATGGTACGAAAGCAACAATTACAACAGCAATTAGAAGAGCTACAGCTACTAGATGATACGTATAATGGTGAACTATTGAAGTTATTAAAAGAAGCTGGTGTCCAAACTTCGGATGCTTATTATGAAGCTGCTGATCAATATGCACAATTTATGAACACAACGCTCGAGATAAGGCAAATCGATGCACAACTTCAAATGTTCGACAATAAAGTGCTCTTGCTTAATTGGACAATCCAGGATGCAAATAATCAATTAAATCAATACAAAGAACAAGAGCTAGAGCTTCAACAACACAAAAATGTTCTTTTAAAAGAGCAAGCAACTCTTCAGGCAAAAACAGAACAACTTTTACAGGATTATCATTATGGGCATGAATTACAAAAATTCGAACAGAAAAAAGCTGCATTAAATGAAAATGCAAAAGAATGGGCGATTACGAAGCTTATTTCATCAGCGATTCAAGAAACTTTGCATCAACTAAAAGAAGAGAAGCTTCCAACAGTATTACTTCAAGCTGAATCTTTCTTTAAAATGTTAACAAATAATCGATATGAAACACTTTATATGAATACAGAAGGAAGATTTGAAGTATTATCAGTAGAGGGAATTCGCTATTCAATTGCAGAATTATCCCAAGCTGCAAAAGAACAGTCTTATATTGCACTTCGCTATGCATTAGCGAATTCATTGAAACAATCTGCGCCATTTCCAATTATTATGGATGATCCATTTGTCCATTTTGATCGTTTACGAATTACTTACATGGTACAATTAATACAAAGTATTGCAGTCGAACATCAAATACTTTATTTTACCTGTCATGAAGATATGCAGGGGCAATGGGATAAAGCAAATATCATCCATGTGGCAGAACTCAAAAATGAAAGGGGATTGACTTCGGTATGAATGGGGTTGCAACATTACAAGCAGGAGCACCAGTCGATCAATATTTACTTATTAAACAAGCGACAAAAGGTGTTACAACTATGGGGAAGCCATTTATGACACTCATTTTACAAGATAAAAGTGGTAGCGTTGAAGCAAAACTTTGGGATACTGGTGAAGAGCAAGAGAAAATGTACCAAGCAGGTGGTATTGTACGCCTTGGTGGAGAAATTCATGATTATCGCGGAAAATTACAATTGCGAATTAAAACAATTCGCCCAGTGAATCAAGATGAGAATATCTCAGTAACAGATTTAGTACAATCTGCTGAAACGCCAAAAGAGGAATTATTCGACCAATTAATGGAGTTTTTCTTCGAAATTGAAAATCCAAATATTTCTCGTCTTACACGATACCTAATAATGGAAAAACAGCAAGCGCTGATGACTTTCCCGGCAGCCACTAAAAATCACCATGATTATGCTTCAGGATTATTAGATCATGTGGTGTCTATGTTAAAGCTTGGAAAGGCGATTGCGGATTTATATCCAACGTTAAACAGAGATTTACTATATGCAGGTATAATCTTACATGATATTGGTAAGGTAGTAGAATTATCAGGCCCAGTTTCAACAAGTTATACAGTAACAGGAAATATGCTTGGGCATATTTCAATTATGGTGACTGAAATTGCTCGAGCAGCAGATGCACTAAATATTGAAGGGGAAGAAGTAATGCTTCTTCAACATATGGTTTTATCTCACCATGGTAAAGAAGAATGGGGCAGTCCAAAAAAACCAATGCTTCAAGAAGCTGAAATGTTACATTATATTGATAATATTGATGCGAAGATGAACACATTAAAACGAGCACTAGGCAAAACACAACCTGGAGAATTCACTGAACGATTATTCCCGCTTGATAATCGCTCGTTCTATAAACCTACAATTGATTAATTTTAAAATAGCCTTCACGCTTAATTGTGAAACGTTGAAGTTGAAGGTGAAAAAACCTCGGACAATAGTTTGTCCGAGGTTTTTTTAGATATATTATTTAGATGGTGTTGCAGTTGAGCCTGTAAATTGAGCTAGAGCATCTTTTAAGTCTTTATCTTCAATTTTCACGTCAGCATCTTTGATCAATTTAGATACTTTAGAAAGTAATTGTGATTGATCAGCTTTTTGAAGTTGTAATTTTTTCTTAATTGCTGCTTTGTTATCTTCATAAGTACCTTTAACTTTAGCATCACGAATATCTTCTACTTTGATGATGTGGTAACCGTATGAAGTTTTTACAGGTTCGCTGATTTCACCTTTTTTAAGTGAATACGCAGCTTTTGTAAATTCAGGGACCATTTTATCTGGACCAAACCAACCTAGTTCACCACCGGCAGCTTGTGAACCTGTGTCAGTTGAATATTTTTTAGCAAGTGTAGCGAAGTCTTCGCCTTTATCTAACTTAGCTTTAATTTCTTTTGCTGTTTTTTCATCAGCAACAAGAATATGGCTAGCTTTTACTTCTTTTTTCATTTCTTCGTAATAAGCTTTCATTTCTGCATCAGATACTTTTACACCGTCAGCTAAAGCAGCTTCTTGTAAAAGATTCAATTTGATGCTACGTTTAAATGATTTTTCAGTCATGTTTTGAGCAGCTAGAGTTTGTTCAAAATTACTACCCATTTGTTCTTTTTGTTTGTTGAATTCAGCGTCAACTTCTTTATCGGATACTTTGTATTTATCGTTCAATACTTTTTCGATAATGATTAGTTGTAATGCTGAATCACCAACTGAGTCTTTCATTTCGTTGTATAGTTGATCTTTTGTGACGTCGCCTACTTTTGAAGTAGCAACTTTTTCGTTTCCAGCGTTGCCGCAAGCAGACAATGCAAGTACAGACGCTGCAAGTGTTAATGATAGAACTGTTTTTTTCATTTTCCTTATCTCTCCCAACTTAAGTCACTTCAACTTATGCAAATGTAACTATAACATACAACGAAAAAAAATGGAAAAGGTTGCAACATAAAGTGCCTATAGATGTTTTTCTTTAGTGCATACGATAGTTAAGAAAGGGGGTGTAAGACATGAGTGGAGGCTATCAAGGCGGTAACTATGGTTCAAACAATAGCTTTGCACTAGTCGTTGTTCTATTCATCTTATTGATCATCGTTGGTGCAGCATTTATGGGTTACAGCAGTTACGGAGGTTGCTAATAAAATGGAAAGACCATTTACCGACTGGTAAATGGTCTTTTTCCTTTTAGTCTTATAGGGCACGAGAAAGCATCATGACCATGAGCAGCCTATTTTATAGAGTAAACATCATTTCTAAGTAAAATGAAATCAATAAAATTGTTATAAGCACATTAATAGTGCGATAAATTTTAGGTTGTTTTTCCTCGGGAATCTCTTTCTGAGCGCATAGAGCGTACGTCATCCGATTTATTTGGAACAGATAGAATACCGAGAATAGGACGACAATGGCAATGATCAAGTCTTTTCCTCCCCTCTATTTTACCCCTATAGCATAACAAAAGAGATCCAGTAATGACAAGTTTGTCATCATTTGCTTGTAACAGGAATAAGGATCTCAAATCCTTTTTCTGTCTCTTCTATTAATGCTTTTTTGGGTGAGCGAATCAAATGTTTTACATAAAGCAAATCTATTAAGCATAATCCACAATGGTATGCTAGCAATATAGAAAAATAGTGTCTAAAAGCCGGAAAAATAATTGCCCCTATAATAAGTATACTGTTCAATATAATAAATGGTACCACTAGAGCTATAATATAGCGTGATTTTAAAATAGGTTCATGAATACGCATAGCTAATACAGGCAATACCTTAAATTGTTTTTCTATAGAAAATCTTAATCTTTTGCGATAACGCATTACCGGCAAAAAATGCAAAAGCTTATGAGCCGGATAGATCATTAAAAACACTAAAACAAATAGTGGGAATAATTGATCAGATACTGGGCTATCTTTATAAGCAGTCATTGAAATATAAAAGAAAGAAAATACCATCATTACAAAGATGGTGGAAAATAAAAAAATACGATCATGGCCGTATTGTTTCTGTACATTAATGGTTTTCCAGCAATGCAACTTTAGCATCTCCAATTTCTAAAATAAAATAAAATCATCGATACATAACGATAAAGCTTTTTGAATGGAAAATCAAGCTTAATTTTTTCTTGAACGAGCCGCCTTTTTCTTTAAAAAAATTGACCTATTAAATTGGATTATTGTATTGAAAGGAAATAGTCATTTTGCACTTTGCATGCCATCAATTTGGTTAAAAAAATTTAACAGTACCTTAACATAGTCAAAATAAAAGACGTATCAACACCAAAAATGCATTAGGGCAGTATTTGGAGTTGATACGTCTAACTAGTCTTCTATATTTCGTAGGGAATCTTCAAAAATATCCATAAAATCATCACCATATATATTCCGGATTAATGCGATTAATTCTAAAAATTGTGGGAATCTGCCATACATTTCTCTTAAAGGTACAGAACCCTCAACAACACTATGTTTAGTTTGGTTAAAGTTTTCATAAAGCTCTAAAAGTAATGATTGACCTTTCTCGGTGAGCTCAACGTATGTATTTCTTTTATCATCATCACGCTTAGAGAATGATAGCAAGCCGCGTTCTTCTAAATTTTTTGAAAAATTAAAAGCTGTTGATACATGCATCACTCCGAACTTGGCAATATCAGAGATGGAAGCACCCTTTAAATTATTGGCAATAAGTAATACATGGTGTTCGTTTATATTCAAATCATATGGCTTAATCCATGATTGCCAATCTTTTTCTACGGCTTTCCAGAGAGCTTTAGATAATTGAGCAATACGTTGTGAATAGAGCATGGCTTCTTTAGCCGCAATTAATTCTTCGGACATAACTATCACCGCTTTCGTAATTTCTTAATATTATATCATTGCCTTACAAAAATATACAATAGAATAAAGAAATGTTATAGAGGGAAAGTTTAGTGTAATAATATTAATATTGTAAAGAATCTATTCGCTTTTTACTTTTCTGTTTTGAAAAGCATTCATTTGTTGTTGGATTTCCTCTACAGAGTTTTGTAAAGCTTCGATTTCTTGTTGTAGTTGTTCTTGTATAGGAGCTGTTTCTTCCTGCCAGTTGGTTACAGATAATTTAGCATCATCTACAAACTTAGGAATTGTTTCTTTTACTTCAACTTTAATGTTGTTAACGGAATTTTTAATATTTGTAAATTGGTTTTTTAAATCTTGTATCTGGTTATTTGCCTTGTTTTTCGTAGTTTTTATGGATGATCGTAACTCTTTTCCTGATTGTGGTGTTGTCAATAATACTGTAGCAGCAGCACCTAGAAGTCCGGAAGTTAGACCAAGTAAAAATGCAGATGGTTTCATAATATTCAGTCTCCTTTTACTATATGTATTTCCTCTATTTACTATATTAAAACATGTTTTTAAAAAAATAAAATGAGATATCTCATATTTAGAGAAACAATCTATGAGATATCTCTTGATATTTAATTATATGAAGTGAAAGAGTTGACCCAAAGTAGCTTTTAGGGCCAACTTCTCCGTTCTTTATGCCTGATTCAAAGCTGTTGTAAATTTAGAGCGTTTTACGAGATTCATAATAATTGGGTAAATAATTATGAATGCTACGATATTAATGGCTACAGCAGGTAATACTACTGTTAAGAATAATGCGCCGAAAGGAATATCAGCACCTGTTACTAATATTACAGAACCTAAAAATACACTTCCTGAGATTATTGTACCGATACCAGCAAGGACTGCTGATACTGCCACTTTTTGAGATGCTTTTTTCAATAAAACAACGATTGCGTAAAAAACAAATGCTGTGACAAATTTATCGATAATATTTGGTACAAATCCACCTGGGAATGTAGAAAACAGTCCTGAAATTACTCCGGTAGTTATAGCAAGCAAAAATACTTCTTTTACTCTAGGGAATAGTAGGATTCCGATAAACATCATAGTTAACATGAAGTCTGGCTTCATACCTCCGTTAATCCCTGGAATAACAACGTATAGTGCTGCTCCAACACCAACAAGTAATGCCATTAATACTAAGTTTTTCGTATTCATTTCTCATCTCTCCTATTCAGTTGCCTAAGCTCGACTATTGTTCTCCTTCCGTATCCTCATGATCGAAAGCGAAAACTTATAATGATTTTACAGTTTAATTGTTTGAAAGGCAAGAGGGTTTAATCTAAACAAAGCTATTGCTAAATATTACTAAACCTAAACTATTCATGATTACAGATTGAACTAATCATTTATACTTAAATTAACCGTATTTTATATTAATGTGGCATGAATTCTATAAATTTATGAGTTTCTGTTTATCATTGGTTGTGGATAGAAACTGCTCCCTTTCCGCGGACAAGCAAGAAAGCCTCCTTACTCACTTCGTTCGCCCGCGGAAAGCGAAGCTGATTACACTTCATGCAATAGCAAATTTGTAATAAAAACATTAGTAATCAAATAGTTTTTCAGTGTCCTTTAGCTAAGCGAGCTAGAAGACTCGATGGTTCGTCTGCTGAAAGCGAGTGGATTCTACCGGATATTATACTTATTGTTGAAAGAGCTCTTTCATTTATCTCATACAGAACAAAAGGCATTCAAATCCGATAACACCGGATTTGAATACCTTTCTGAATAAATTGTGAATAATCTAGGTTAATTTAAGAAATAATCACCGTTAATTATTTAGTTGTGCTTTTATTTTTTCTGATAAAGTATTTAAAATATCTGGTGTAAATTCGTCTTGTTTTGTCACCCAAGTAGGTTTATATCCATCTGTTTCATCATATCTTGGGATAAAGTGCAAATGGAAATGGAATACACTTTGACCGGCTGGTGCACCATTGTTATTTAATAGATTCATACCAGCTGGTTTGAATGTATCTTTTATTGCATTCGCGATGCGAGGAGCGACTTTAAAAAGATTAGCAGCTGTTTCTTCGGACATTTCAAAAACATTCGCTACATGCTCTTTTGGGATTAATAACGTATGCCCTTTTGTTAATGGACCGATATCCATAAAAGCATAGACATACTCATCTTCATAGATTTTTGTACTTGGAATAGAGCCGTCGATAATTTTGCAAAATAAACAATCGCTCATGAAAAAACACACCTTTCACTATTTTGCTATTCATTTTACCACATAGGAACTGCTAGAAAGAGGAATTTTTGATAAAATGTAAGAAGAAGAGGAGTTGACTTCGGATGACGGTATTAGAATTACAATCGATAACAGGTGGTTATACACGAAAACCTGTTATTCATGATCTATCTTTTGCTATTGAACCAGGGGAGTTAGTAGGATTAATTGGCTTAAACGGTGCCGGTAAAAGTACCACAATCAAACATATTATTGGATTAATGACACCCCAAAAAGGAGAGATTTTACTAAATGGTGTGTCAATCAAGGACAATATGGATCAATATCGATCTTCTTTCTCCTATATACCAGAAACGCCAGTGCTTTATGATGAACTTACACTAAAGGAACATTTAGAGTTAACAGCAATGGCTTATGGAATTGATCTAGGAACATTGGAAGAACGAGTAACACCTTTATTGAAAGAATTTAGAATGGAAAAACGTTTAAATTGGTTTCCATCTCATTTTTCAAAAGGGATGCGCCAAAAAGTAATGATTATGTGTGCCTTCTTAGTAAATCCTTCTTTATATATTATAGACGAGCCGTTTTTAGGGCTAGATCCATTAGCGATTCAATCATTATTAGATCAAATGGATGAAAAGAAAAAAGAAGGCGCATCTATTTTAATGTCAACGCATGTTTTAGCAACAGCGGAAAAGCATTGCGATAAAATCCTTTTATTGCATAATGGTCGTTTGCGTGCATATGGTACGATGGATGATTTACGCCGAACATTCAACATGCCAAATGCAACCCTTGATGATTTATATATTGCGATGACAAAGGAGCAAGACGATGAATAGCCTGCATGATGTTTGGCGTACGAGGTTTACCCATTATATGGGCGAAGTTCAAAAATATATGCGCTTCGTCTTTACGGGACATTTAGCCATTGTGATCATGTTTGTTCTTGGAGCAGCTGGTTATCAATATAGTCAATGGCTAAAAATTGCATCAAGTGATTTTCCAGCAATTTGGTTAACGGCGGCCATAATCGGTATTTTTCTAGGCTTCAGTCGTCCTGTTACACTTGTTCGAAAACCGGACGAGGTATATTTGCTTCCCCTTGAAACGAAATTACCTGAGTATTTTAATAAAGCATTAAAATATACTTTTGGTTCCCAAATTATAATAGTTATTTTACTTTATATGGTGACGTGGCCAATGCTTCGTCAAGTAGCGGGGCTTCAGCCATCAACCATAATGGTTGGATTGGTCGCTGCAATCTTACTTAAATGGTGGAATATTCATAGTGAATTTTCGTACAGATGGGCTTATAAGGGCCATAATGTATGGATGGACCGTATTGTTCGAATGGTATGTTCGTTTGTGCTTATTGCATCTATTTTGTATGTGCAATTCATTCCAATCATTATTATGATATTAATTATCTTTTCTTATCCAATGTTCTGGAAAAAGAAATTACAAGAAACACCATTCCCTTACGACCATTTTGTTCGATTAGAAGAAAATCGAATGATGGGAATTTATCGATTTGCTAATTATTTTACAGATGTTCCGAATATTCATGGTAGTATTAAACGCCGAGTATGGCTAGATTGGGTTTATAAATTAATCCCTTATGCAAAACAAAATACACAAGAATACTTAGTTTTTCGTTCTTTTGTTCGTACGGATGACCATTTTTATTTATGGCTACGTTTAACAATTATTTCTGCATTAGCGGCAGCATTTATCCATATTCCAGTTGCTATTGGTGTGGTTGCAGCAGCTCTTGCATTTGCAACAGCCATTCAATTGAAGCAAGCATTAACAACATCAACTGATTTCCGAATGGACATGCTATATCCTTTGCCTGAGAATTCGCGTAAAAAAGCAACAGTGAAAGTTGTTCGCTACACTATAATTGTCCAAGCGGTGATTGTGTTGCTTGCTGGTATTGGAACACCATACTTCTATGTACAAGGTTTAATTGTATTAATCGTAGGGGAGTTAACGCTACGTTTAAGTAAATAATCATGAATCGACTAATTTCTTAACGAGATTAGTCGGTTTTTTATATTTGAAAGTCTTAGCCCGACATTTGAGCTAGAACCTTATTAAAAAACATAGAAAAGCAAAATGATTGATACATCTAGAAAAATAGATATAATGGCATTATGGAACCTATACTAATTTTTAAGGCGTTATCAAATGAAAAAAGATTGATGATTTTGGAGTGGCTCAAAGATCCTGAGCAACATTTTGTCCATCAACAGCATCTGTCAGAGAGTGATCATTTTGATGGAGGTGTATGCGTGGGTAGTATTCGTGATAAAGCAGAGCTTGTTCAGTCTGTGATCTCAAGCTATTTGAACATGATGCAAAATGCTGGATTGCTGGAGACAAAGCGTATCGGTAAATGGACATATTATAGAAGAAATGAAAAAGTCATTAAGGAATTTAGTGAGTATATTCAAAAGGATTTATAGGCGGTTTGTAAATGTTTTTCCGCCTTTTTCTCAAACTATCGTATCTATATATTTAGATATAACGATTTATTAAAGGAGAGTAAGAAATATGGGGAATCAAAAAAATTTGAAGAATATCGAACTTTCTGTATTGGATTTAGTTGCAGTATTAAAAGGTCGTGACGCATCTTATTCGTTTCAAAATAGTTTGGAGCTTGCACAAAATGTAGAAAAGATTGGTTATAAACGTTATTGGTTTGCAGAACATCATAATAGTCCGAGTATTGCTAGTTCAGCTACATCTCTTTTAATCAGCCATATTGCACAGGGGACAGAGAAAATTCGAGTAGGTTCAGGCGGGGTTATGCTTCCCAATCATGTACCTCTAGTGATTGCAGAACAATTTGGTACATTGGATGCTCTATATCCTGGGCGTATTGATTTAGGATTAGGGCGAGCACCTGGAACAGATCCAATTACAGCTCAAGCACTTCGTCGTAACTTACAAGGTTCAGGTGAAGATTTTCCGCAAAATGTATTAGAATTGCAACAATATTTAAGTGACAATCCAGATGGACATGTACATGCATATCCAGGTGAAGGTTCAAATGTTCCGCTTTACCTACTTGGATCAAGCTTATTTAGTGCTAGACTTGCAGGAATGCTCGGATTACCATATGCATTTGCGAGTCATTTTGCACCAACGTATTTGCAAGATGCCCTCCGTATGTATCGTGATTCTTTCCAACCATCTGAACAGTTGAAAGAACCTTATACGATTGCTTGTGTTAATGTAATTGCTGCTGATACGAATGAGGAAGCACAAAAAACAGCGACAAGTTTATATCTGTACTTTTTGAATGTAGTTCGTGGTGCAAAAAATCAGTTACAACCACCAGTTGAAGATTTAGACAACTATTGGTCACAATCTGAAAAGAGAGCGGTTATGCAATCTCTCCATTATTCATTTATTGGTGATCAACATACGATTGCACATGATTTGGATGAATTTGTAGCAGAAACAGGTGTTGATGAGATTATGGCTTGCTCACATATCTATGATCCCGAGGCTCGTATACGTTCATATGAAATTTTATCTTCAGCAATAAAAGAAGGATAAATAATAATCACACATTTAACAACAAAGGGGATACTTTATGGAGAAGATGTCAAAAAAGAAAACGCTTGTATACATTATTGCTGTAGTAGCAATATGGGGTTTTAGTTGGCCAATTTATAAAATAGCTTTAAATTATACGCCTCCCTTACTATTTGGAGGATTGCGAGCTTTTATTGGGGGAATATTGCTATCCCTTTTTCTATTACCACAATGGAAACAAATCGAATGGAAGCGAAATTGGTACATATACTTTATCGTAGCTTTATTTAATACAGTTATATTCCAAGGAGTTCAGATTATAGGATTACAATTTTTACCTTCTGGGCTATTTTCGGTCATTGTCTATTTACAGCCAGTTCTTGTTGTTTTACTTGCATGGCTGTGGTTAAAAGAATCATTAACGAAATCAAAAATTTCAGGGATGTTGCTCGGCTTTTTAGGAGTTGTAGTTGTTAGTTTTGAAAGTTTTACAGGACATATCTCACTCTTAGGTGTATTTTTAGCTTTGATTACATCAATTGGTTGGGCGCTTGGAGTAGTCTATGTTCGAAAAACTGCTAATCTAGTACATGGTTTATGGTTAGTAGCTATTCAAAATATTATTGGTGGTTTAGCTTTAGGAGCGGCAGGTTTAGTAACAGAAGATATTTCTGCCATTGAATGGAACGGTACTTTTATTCTTTGCCTTGCATTTGCATGTGTTTTAGCTGTAACGGTTGCAACAGCACTTTACTTTAAATTGATGGGCTCTGGAGATGCTAGTAAAGTAGGAGCAGCAACGTTTTTAGTACCACTTATGGCAGTAGCAATTGGAACAATCTTTTTAGGAGAACCCTTTACGTGGTCTCTAGT
This sequence comes from Rummeliibacillus pycnus, assembly GCF_044359855.1. Classification (GTDB taxonomy): domain Bacteria; phylum Bacillota; class Bacilli; order Bacillales_A; family Planococcaceae; genus Rummeliibacillus; species Rummeliibacillus pycnus_A. Next base: position 1,860,349 of record NZ_CP132291.1, on the reverse strand, counting down.
TGTTGGTTTGATCCTAATATTACTAAGTATTTTTATTATTAATAGACAATAGAAAATAAGCTATGCGTGATTAAATTATCATGCATAGCTTATTGTTTTTCATTCGTCTTTATTATGATAAAGGATTGCAGCTGTACCAAGTGTTTTAGCAGCAACTAGCATGGCTTCTTCGGCAAAATCAAATTTTGCATGATGATGAGGGTATACAGTACCTTCTTTCGGTTTAGCTCCCGTAAAGAAGAACGTACCGGGGATTTTCTCAACATAGTAAGCAAAATCTTCCCCTACCATAACAGCATCCATTTCAGTTATTTCTGTTACACCCGGAATTGTTTTTGCTATACGAGTAACGAATGCCGTTTCTTTTTCATGATTAATTAGTGGGATATAGCCTCTTAAAAAATTAAACTCATAATCTGCATTTGCTGCAAGGCAGACTCCTTTAATCACTCGTTCCATTTCTTCAATAATTTGTTCGCGAATGGCAATATCAAATGTTCGAACAGTACCGGTAAGAGCCGCTTCTCCGGCAATAATATTAAACGCACTTCCTGAGTGGAATGAACCTATGGTTAGTACAGCAGGATCTGTTGGGTTAATTCGTCTAGCAATAATTTGCTGCAATTGGACGACTAAATCTGCTCCAACAGTAACGGCATCAACGGTTGTATGTGGCGCACCGCCATGTCCACCATTTCCTATAATTTTAATATCAAATTTGTCTGCTCCTGCCATCATAGGACCACTTCGATAATGGATGGAGCCTAAGTCAAATTGTGACCATAAATGAGTACCGAAAATAGCATCCACACCATTTAGGCAACCAGCTTCAATCATTGGTTTAGCGCCTCCAGGAGCGATTTCTTCAGCAAATTGATGGATGAAAATGTATGTGCCAGGAAGTTCTGAACGGTGTTTGCATAAGGTTTTTGCTAACACAAGTAATGTTGCAGTATGCCCGTCATGACCGCAAGCATGAGATATGCCAGTGACAGTTGATTTATACGAAACTTTCTTCTCATCTTGAATAGCTAAAGCATCAAAATCGGCTCTAAGTGCAACTGTTTTTCCGGATTTCCCTCCTGTAAGACGAGCTACAACGCCATTACCACCAACATTTGCTTCAAAAGGAATATCTAATTCTGTGTAGAAATTCTGAATATATGCTGCCGTTTCATACTCGTGAAAAGAAGCTTCAGGGTGCATATGTAAGTAACGACGAATTTCTTGCATTTCCTCAAACGAATCTTCAAGTTCTTTATAAATTGCTTGTAATAACTGTACTGACATATTAATCACTCCTATTTGAAAATTTTAAAAATTTAATAGGGAATAATTGTACTAAAGAATAATTCAAGTATAACAAAAAAGCCGAGTAAAACACTCGACTTATAATTTATTATAGCTCTTCTTCTTCGGGACGACTTGTTATAAACGTTTTAGCATAAGGAGCACTTGTGAAAATATTACTCTGATCAACACCATTAGTATCATTCTCATAAATTTCCTTATATGTGCCGGATGCTTTCCATGCCTCATATGAATGAGGTCCACTCCACTCAGTAAGTGAAATATAGGTTTCGTCATGTAATGGGCGTAGTAATCGAAAAGCGATAAAGCCTGGTTCGTCTTCAATTGTATGAATTCGATCATAAAAACGATCTTCAAATAATTTACGACTTTCACTTTTAACAGGAATATGATTTAAAACAAAAAATCCATGTTCATCTAACTCATTGATTTCTCTAATGATTTCAAAGCTTCGTGGAGTAGAAAACACACTTTTTTTTGCCGATTCATGAAGTAAAATAGCGCTACTTTGACCGTATAATACAACCATTTTCTCTTTTGAATATTTCTTTTGTAGGCTCAGCATAAATTCAGGAGTTCCTGAAGTTAAATATATGAACATATAAATTCCTCCTATAATAACATCTTTTGTAGGTAAAATCAGGGATTGTATCACAGTATATTCTTGAATAACCAAAAGTATAAAGTTTGCCTATGAAAGTTAATAATAGTATATCTCTTAAATTTGAAAAAATCATAATTAGATTCTTTGTCAAAAAGATGTCATCATTTTATACATTTTTTTGACAATCAGTCCGTTGAACTATACAACGCAGAAAGAAACGTCTATCATGAAAAATGGATATGAATGTCGAATTAAGTAGTTACTGAATTGATGAAAGGACGGTTTACTGTTCATGGGAACATTTAATGATACGCTATTACGCGCAGCACGAGGTGAAAGGACAGCCTATACACCAGTTTGGTATATGCGACAAGCAGGTCGTTCACAACCTGAATATCGTAAGATAAAAGAAAAATATTCATTAGAAGAAATTACACATCAACCTGAATTATGTGCTTATGTAACACATTTACCAGTGCAAAACTATGGTGTAGATGCAGCCATTTTATACAAAGATATCGTAACACCACTGCCAGGCATGGGTGTTGACGTTAAAATCAAGGGCGGGATAGGTCCAGTAATATCTAATCCAATTCGCTCAGCAAATGATGTAAAAAATCTAAGAGAATTTAACCCAGAAGAGCACGTACCTTTCGTACTTGATACCATCAAACTTTTAACCGAAGAACAATTAGATGTACCTCTAATTGGCTTTGCAGGTGCACCGTTTACGTTAGCAAGTTATATGATTGAAGGCGGCCCTTCTAAAAACTATGCTTTAACAAAATCATTTATGGTATCTCAACCTGAGGCTTGGTTTGTTTTAATGGATAAACTTGGCGATATGATTATTACAGATTTGAAAGCTCAAATTAAAGCTGGTGCAAAAGCGTTCCAAATTTTCGATTCTTGGGTAGGCGCACTAAGTCAGCGTGATTACAATATCTTTATCAAACCTGTTATGGCACGCATTTTCAATGAGTTAAAAGATGAAGGTGTACCGATGATCTTATTTGGTGTTGGTGCAAGTCACCTAGCATTAGATTGGCAAGATCTACCTGTAGATGTAGTTGGTTTAGATTGGCGTTTACCTATCAATGAAGCACGTGCAATGGGGATAACTAAGCCCGTACAAGGAAATTTAGATCCTACGCTATTACTAGCAGATTGGTCAATACTTGAAGCACGTACAAAAGAAATTATTGATCTAGGATTGCAAGTACCTGGTCATATTTTCAATTTAGGTCATGGCGTATTCCCATCTGTAGATCCAGATGTCTTAAAACGATTGACAGCATTAATACATGAATATAGTGCGCAGAAAATAAAAGCGCATTCATAATACTTTGAGGTGACATGAAAATGAAAAAACAAATAGGCTTATTAGTTATGGCATATGGTACGCCTAAAACGGATGCAGATTTAATTCCTTACTATACACATATTCGCCATGGGCACCGTCCAAGTGATGAACATATTGAAGACTTACGTAGTCGTTATCAAGCAATTGGAGGAATTTCACCTCTTGCTGAAACAACAGAAAAGCAAGCCAAAGCTTTAGAAGTTCGTCTAAACGAAGTACAAGATGAAGTGGAATATAAAGTATATATTGGTCTAAAACATATCGCTCCATTCATTGAAGATGCCGTAGAACAAATGCATAAAGACGGCATTACAGAAGCAGTATCACTTGTTTTAGCTCCACATTTCTCTTCATTCTCAACTAAATCTTATAACACTCGTGCTACAGATAAAGCTGCTGAACTTGGCAACTTAACAATCAACACAATTGATAGCTGGTATAAAGAAGAGAAATTCCTTCAATATTGGACAGAGAAGATTAATGCAGAATTTGAAGCTATGTCTGATGAAGAGCGTGAAACAGCTTGTCTAATTGTTTGTGCCCATTCTCTTCCTGAAAAAATTATTGCTATGGGAGATCCATATGCAGATCAATTACACGAAACAGCTGAAATTCTTCAACAACGTACAGGTGTAAAAAACATGGAATTTGGCTGGCAATCTGCAGGGCAAACAAAAGACCCTTGGCTTGGACCAGATGTTCAAGATTTAACACGTGACCTATATAACAACAAAGGCTATCGTTCATTTGTTTACACACCAGTAGGGTTCGTAGCAGAACATTTAGAAGTACTTTACGATAACGATTATGAATGTAAAACAGTATGTGAAGAATTAGGTGCAAAATACCACCGTCCGAAAATGCCAAATGACAATCCATTATTTATAGACGCTTTGGCAGATGTTGTACAAAAAGCTTTAGCCCATGCCTAATAGAAAGTGATGATTGATGTGACTGAACAAAAGCGAAGGGTTGCCGTTATCGGTGGAGGGATTACGGGCTTAACAGCTGCGTTCTATTTGCAACAACAGGCAAAGGATCAGAAGCTACCGCTTGAAATTGTCCTGATCGAAGCAACTCATAGATTAGGTGGCAAAATACAAACATTACGTAAAGACAATTTAATCATCGAACGTGGACCTGACTCTTTTCTCGATCAAGAGCGAGTAATTGAGGAATTAGCAAAGCAGCTAGGAATGGAAGATCAGATTATCAGTAAAGTGCCTGGTAAAACTTATGTAGCTATTAATAAGCAACTATCTCCAATTCCGGATGGCTCAATTTTAGGTATACCTACTGAAATTATACCCTTTGCTAAATCAGATATTATTTCTTGGAGTGGCAAAGTAAGGGCCGCTTGTGACTTATTATTACCTCCATCCAACGTAAAAGAAGATCAATCATTAGGGGGATTTTTGCGCAAACGATTTGGAGAGGAAGTCGTTGAAAACTTAATCGAACCTGTTGTATCAGGTGTTTATTCAGGTGATATCGATCAATTAAGCTTGCATGAAACACTCCCAAATCTTGCTGAAGCCTGTCTAAAGCATCGTAGTGTAATCAGGGGAATTCAAAAGGAAAATTCACAACTAAAAGAAGGCACGCTTGAAAGTACTTCTAGAACATTTAAACATGGTTTAGAAAGTTTAATTTTCGCTTTAGAAAAGTCGTTAGAAATGGCGGTCATTTATAAAGGCGTTCGAGTTGAAAGTATTTCAAAAGTGCAGGATAAAATTATCTTACTATTAAACAATCAAAACTCCATTCCTGTTGATGGTGTCATTGTAGCTACTCCTCATCATGTAGCTACAAAGCTATTTAGACATGAAGGACTTTTGAAAAGCTTGCTTGATATACCTGTCAAGACGGTTGCGGCTGTATCGATGATCTTTTCAGATAGTGCCATAAAGAAAAAGTTTGATGGTGATGGATTTGTTGTCTCACGTAATAGTGATTATTCGATTACAGCATGTTCTCTTACCCATCGTAAATGGCCCCATGCTATACCAGAAGATTGCGCTGTGCTGAAAAGTTATGTAGGTCGTTCGGGAGATGAATCCATCGTTGAATTATCAGACAATGAGATTGAAAAAGTAGTATTACAAGATTTACAAGGTATGTTGAAAATAGATGAGAAACCAATTAATACAATTGTATCTCGCTTCAAAGATTCGATGCCGCAGTATACAATCGGACATTGGAAAAGGGTGGAACAAGCAAAAAAAGAATTACATGCAGCTTATCCAACTATTCGACTAGCAGGGAATTCCTATGAAGGCATCAGCCTGAATGATTGTATCGTACAAGGAGAAAAAGCAGCAACAGAAGTATTAGCCTCTATATTTCAAACAGAACTCTATCTCTAGCAAGAGATGGAGTTTTTATATTAAAAGGATAGCGCCGATGCTAGGTTGAGTGGTGCTGATGAAACCCTAAGTAGTGCCAATGCCAGTTTGGGTAGTGCTAATAAGCTTCCGAGTAGCGCTAAACAACATCTAGTCAACTATTCAAAGGTTTATGATTGATCGTCTTTATGGTGTATTTAGATCAAAAAACTAAGTCCAATTGTTCACAATCTTCCTAATTGTACTTCATTTATTTTTCACAAATTCACTGTAAAATAGGATAAGGGGGTGATGCTTGTGAGATGGCAAAAGTTTTGGATGATCTTTCTTTTGAGTTTTGCAATTATTTTGGGAGGTTGCGGGAAGACGGCTTACCCTTCCATTCCGAAGAATCAGGATTTTATCGCATCGGTTAATATACAAGCACCATCTATCAGTTTTATCAACGAACAAGGTAAAGTGTTCGAAACTTGGAAACTAGATGAAGGATATACGGGTGCTACTTTGATTAACCAGCAGCAAATGTTGTTATATGGTTTTCAGCTCAAAAAAGCAACTGTTTATAATTTAACAACGGGTAAGCAGGAATTTTCCATTGATACTGGAGTGGGTGTTACAAATGCTATCTATGATAAAGTACATAAACAAATCTATCTAGCTAATGGTAAAACCAATCGTGTAACTGCTTATAATGAACAAGGAAAGTTAATGGCTAAACAAAAAGTCGGCAATTATCCAATGTCAATGTTGATTCATAATGGTCAGCTAATTGTCGTGAATTATAAAGATACAAAGCTCTCCATTTTGCAAACGAAGAGTTTAAAACCACTTAAGGAATGGACCATTGAAAAGTCATCTAACGGAATGGTCGTGGTAAAGGATGATCAGCTTTGGCTTGGCGGTCATGGGGAAGGTATAAAACCAAATTCAACAGTTGATATATTTGATCTTAGAACAGGGAAGAAAATATCTCAAATACAGCTACCTATGATGCCAGTTGGACTTGTGAAAAGTGATAATCGTGTTTATGTGATCAGCCATGGCGAAAGTACAATTTCTGAAGTGACCTTGGATGGAAAAGTAAAACGTGAACTAGAGGTTGGAGCTAATCCGTTTACTTTGGATCTATTTAAACACTATGTCGTAGTTGCAGGCTATGATGACCATCACTTATATTTTTTACAAAATGGGAAGATAGCTAAAACAATTAATGTTGGGAAAGGTCCATTCCAATTGCTAGTAAGGGAGACAGAAGAATGACGACAATACTTATTGTAGATGATGAACAAGATATGAGAAATCTGATCAATGTTATGTTACGCCAATCGGGATTTCAAACACTCCAAGCAAATGGTGGATTTGAAGCAATAAAATCATTAATAGAGCATCAAATAGACTTAATTATTTTGGATATTATGATGCCACATATGAATGGATTTGAAGTGTGTACGGAAATTAGAAAAACATCAGATGTACCTATTATTTTCTTAACTGCAAGGGATGCCAATGAGGATAAAGTAAAAGGATTAACAATTGGTGCTGATGATTATGTTGTAAAACCATTTACTTCAAATGAATTAGTAGCACGTATTCAAGCTGTACTTAGAAGAACCAGAGGCGAAGTCGTAGAAGTCACAAACAAACTGCTCGTAAAAGATTCAATTGAGTTAGATGAAATTTCTCGAAAAGTGTATGTATCTGGCAAAGTCATTCCATTAACATTAAAGGAATTTGAGTTATTACATTTATTTATGGACAATGAAAATGTTGTCTATACGAGGGAACAGTTATTAGAAACAATTTGGAGTTTACATTACAGTGGCGGTACTAGAACAGTAGATACACATATTAAAACATTGAGATTAAAACTAGGTCATGAGGCTGGTCAATTTATACACACGGTTTGGGGACTAGGCTATCGCTTCGAGGTTCCGGAATGACGAAATTATCTACAAGAATTTGGGTGATAATTGTAGCATTTTTGGCTATCACTGTAGTATTCATGTATGTTCTTACAAATTTCCTTTACGAAGGACTTTATGTAAAAGATGCTGAAAATTCGATGGTTGAAATTGGTGAAAAGTTGTCAACAATGTATGATGGTGGAAAAGTAACGGATGATTTTATCAACAAAATTGACCACTATAATTCCTATTCAAACGTCAATGTATTTGCGGTTCGGAATCCTAGAGAGTTAAGTGCTTGCGTACCATTTGATATCGATTATGATACTTTAATTGGGCCAGATGAAAGAGAGCAACTTTTAAAAGGAAAGACGATTACAAAAAAAGGGTATGAAAAGCGCTTTGATCGTCAAGTGATTTCAGCTATCATCCCTTTAACAGATCATAATCGACTAGAAGGAATTATCTATATTTATTTTCCACTTGCTAAAATAACAGAAATGGCTTCAAAAGAAGTCTTAATTTTATTAGGTAGTGCAGTAATTTTCATATTTTTAATTGGTATTGGCGTATTTAAAGGAATAAAACATATTATGAAACCATTAAAAGATTTACAAAATGCAGCAGAAAAAATGGCAGTGGGTGATTATGAAACGCGCGTTGAAGTGAATTCTAAAAATGAAATTGGTCAGCTTGCTCAAACCTTTAATAAGATGGCTACATCGATTCAGCAAGAGGACGAGGAGCAAAAGCTATTCTTGGCTACAGTTTCCCATGAATTACGGACACCGATTAGTTATGTAAAAGGCTATGGTGAGGCATTAGAACATGGTTATATCGAAGAGTCACAAAGACAAGAAACATTAGCTTTAATCGTACGTGAAGCAAATCGCTTGGAAAAATTGACGAACGAGCTTCTACAATTATCAAGAGCTGTCAATCAAACTGATACTGTTACTTTATATCCCTTACCATTAGCTGAAACTATGCGCGAAGTGGTTCATATTACAGAGCAACAAGTGAATCAAAAGGCAATCACTTTACGCACAGATATAGATGAAGAAATTATCATAAATGCTGATGAAGAAAAAGTACAGCAAATTTTGATCAATTTACTTGAAAACGCTCTTCGTTATTCAGAAGAAAAGACGGAAATTATCATGAGTGCCAAAAGAGAAGGGAATCTTGCTATCCTTACCATACAAGACCATGGCATTGGGATTCCAGAAGAAGACATGCCACATATTGCCGAAAGATTTTATCGAGTCAATAAAGCACGCAGTAGAAGTGATGGTGGTAGTGGCTTAGGGCTTTCTATTGTAGATCAACTCGTAAAATATCATAAAGGAACTTGGCATATTACTAGCGAATTAGGTATTGGAACAATCGTAACGATACAAATACCATTAATAGAGGAGTTATAATTATGAAGAAAATGTTAATTAGTCTAGCGTTGATCGCAGTTGTACTGGCGGGCTGTAATAATGCTGATACATCAAAAACAGACAATTCTACTTCACATAATGAAGGAACTGCAGTTGAAGTAAAAGTGGATATCCAAACACCAGAAAAAGAAAAAGTAGGAAAAGATATAGAGTTAGTTGCACATGTTACCCAAGGTGGTAAGAATGTCGATGATGCAGACGAAGTGAAGTTTGAAGTATGGGAATCAGGTAATCGCGATCAAGGCCAAATGCTAGAAGGAAAATTGGATAAGGATGGCATATATAAAGCTTCAACTAAATTTGACCATGATGGAGTTTACTATATGTACGCACATACAACTGCACGTGGTTTACACGCGATGCCTAAACAAAAAATTGTTGTAGGAAATCCTGATATGAGCAAAGTAAAAGAAGATAAAGATGATGGAAGCATGGGAATGGACATGAATGATTCTTCTGCAGACGATCATTAATTTTTTTAAAAAATGACTTGAAACTAAATAACTATAAGTGTAAAATAAATGACCAGATGACCAAAAATGTTTTCTGGTCATTTTTGAAGGAAGAAAGTAGGTGAGAAACAAGATGGATCGGAGACAAGAAATTCTAGAAGCAGCTTCCAAATCCTTTTCTCTTTTTGGATACAAAGCAACGACAATGGATCAAGTGGCGAAAATTGCAAATGTAGGGAAAGGTACAATTTATACTTTTTTTGAAAATAAAGAAATACTTTTTCAAGAGATTGTCGTTAAAATGATTTCAGAAATGAAATTGACAGCAGAAGAAGAAATTAAACCAGATCGTCCATTTCAAGAAAATGCACATAATGTTTTAATGAAAATTTTGCAGTTTAGAGAAGTACATCAACTCTATGCAAAATTGGTAGAAGAAGAAAAAGAACTGCGAACACCAACTGTTAAGATGATGTTAGTTCGTATAGAAAAAGAAATTGTTTCTTATATTGCTGAAAAAATAGATATAGCGGTTGGAAAAAAAGAACTACGTCCATGTGATTCTGAATTAGTGGCATATCTTTTATTTAAAGCATATATTGGATTTGTAGCTGACTGGGGTGCTACACATGATTCGGAATTATCTGAAAAGAAGATCGTAGCATTGTTTCGAGATACTATTTTCAGAGGTCTCTTACCGTGAGACTCTTTTTTTTCAGGAAAATGACCGAGTGAGGAAATCAGTCAATTGGTTTTTGAGGAGGAAAAATTTGTGATTAAAGCAGAATGGAGTAAGATTTTTCATTCTAGAAAAGTTCTAGTTGCTATAATTGCCGTTTTATTTGTCCCTGTTCTGTATGCAGGTATGTTTCTTTGGGCATTTTGGGATCCTTATGCACACTTAGAAGACCTGCCAGTGGCTATCGTTAATAATGATGAAGGCGCTACTATTGAAGGCAAGGAAGAGCAATTCGGCAAAGAACTCGTCGATAATCTGATTAAGAGTAAAAATTTTAAGTTTACTGAAACGTCAGAATCCCAAGGAAGTAAGGGATTAAAAAATCGAGATTACTATTTGGAAATTGTTATTCCAAAAGATTTTTCAAAAAATGCAGGTTCAATTTTAGAAGATGACCCTGAACAAATGAAAATTATTTATAAACCAAATGAAGGTTTTAACTTCTTAGGCGGACAAATTGGTAATTCAGCGGTGGAATTAGTTCGTAAAGAAGTAAACAAACAAGTTTCAGCTACTTATGCCAAAACACTATATGCTAATATTAAAAAAATGGGCAATGGTTTTGGAGATGCAGCAGACGGTGCTGGTAAATTAGAAAAAGGTGCCGGTGAACTTGGTAAAGGCGCTAATCAATTGAATGATGGTATCCAGTCTGCAAAAGACGGTGCAACACAATTAGCTGATGGTGCCAAATCCGCAGCAGTTGGCTCAAACGATTTAAAAAGTGGTATTGATTCAGCAGCAAATGGTGCTAACCAATTAAATAATGGTGCCAAATCCGCAGCAAGTGGATCGACTGAATTAAAAAGTGGTATTGATTCAGCAAAAGATGGATCAAGCCAATTACAAAGTGGATCAACTGATCTAAAAAAAGGAACTGAATCTTTAGTTTCAGGTTTAGAAGGTAATACATCTAATATCAATGCTTTAAATAATGGAGCAAAAAAAGTAAATGATGGAGTGGGTACATTAAGCTCAGGTTTAGCACAATTAGCTCCTGGTGCACAAAATGTATCGAATGGTGTTTCACAACTTGTTACAGGTTTAGGTGAAATGCCTGGACAAATTTCTTCATTACAGTCAGGTGTAGCAACTCTTAATAAAGGTGCATCAGATTTAACAGCAGGAACACAATCACTTGCTGCAGGTACAACACAATTAATCGCTCAAATAAAAGCGATGAATCTTCCTGCAGAGCAAGAAAATGCGCTACTTGCAACTGCTAATGTAATTAAAAAAGGTGCATCTGATGTAAATGATGGTGCGGGAAAATTAAGTGCAGGTACGACACAACTTAATAACAGTGTTGCAGGTATTAAAGCACCAACAACAAATGATTTAACTGCGTTAAAACAAGGTGCTGCACAAGTATCAGCTGGTTTAGATAAGATGAACAAATCTGTCAGCAGCGAATTAGCTCCAGGAACAAAACAATTAGCAGCGGGTACAGATAAACTTGCCTCTAATTGGAGCACTTCAATTGCAGGTGCAAAAAAATTAGATGCTGGTGCTGGTCAACTAAATACTGGTATTACTTCTCTTAATAATGGACTTGGTCAATTGCAAACAGGATCAGGAAAGTTAGTAAGTGGTTTAGGAACATTAAGTAATGGTACACAATCACTTGTAAGTGGTATGGGTCAATTACAAACAGGATCAGGTCAATTAGCAAGTGGCTTAGGGACATTAAGTAATGGTACACAATCACTCGTAAGTGGAGCAGTACAACTTGCAGATGGATCACAAAAACTTGCAGATGGTACAACTGAACTGAAAGGTGGAGCAGGTACATTACAATCAAGCCTTGCAGATGCACATAAGACAGCTTCAAGTGTCAATGCGACTCAAAAAACATATGATATGGTCGGAGAACCAGTTGATGTTGAAAAACAAGAAATCAACAAAGTACCAAACTATGGTACAGGTTTTGCTCCTTACTTCATATCACTTGGCTTATTTGTTGGGGCATTACTGATTTCAATTGTGTTCCCATTAGTAGAACCAGCAATCAAACCTAAGAATGGTTTCTCATGGTTCGCAAGTAAGACAGTTGTATTAGCAGTAGTTGGTTTAATCCAATCCTTAATTGTTGTAGCAATCGCTATGTTTGGTTTGAAAATTGAAATTGCCAATGTTGGAGCATTTATATTAATGGCATTGATCACAAGTTATGCCTTTATAGCTTTAGTTCAAATGCTCGTTACAATATTAGGAGATCCAGGACGTTTCTTAGCTATTATTGTCCTTATTCTTCAATTAACAACTAGTGCAGGTACATTCCCATTAGAATTAGTACCAAAAGCATTGCATATTTTCAATCCAATTTTACCAATGACATATTCAGTACAAGGCTTTAAAGCAGCTATTTCAACAGGAGACATGGGCTTCTTCGGATTTAATAGCGGAATCTTATTGTTATACATGGTAGTCTTCTTAGCGATCACATGTGGATTCTTTGCTTTACTATTTTCAAAACGTTATTCAAAAGAAGCAGCTGCTGAGTAGTTAATAAAAATTAAATTAGCTTATAAATTTGAGATCAGGTATTCTTCTGGTCTTAGGCTGTAGATAAACTCAAGAAATTTCGAGTTTGTCTACAGCCTTTTTCTTTTACACTAAAAAGACCGTTGATTTCCACTGCGGGTGGTGCTTTCCGCAGGCGGGCCCGAGCCGCTTCCTTCGTGTTATTCGAGGGCACTGAAAAAGTAAAAATAGATGTAAATTTATGATAAAAATCTGGTATAACTATCTTTATTGAAGTGGAATTAGCGGAGACTCCTGTGGGAAAACGAGCTAGACGAGACCCCACAGCGTAGCGAGGAGGCTCGTCAGTTCGCCCACGGAAAGCGGAGCTAATTCCACTTCATTTAATAGCAGATATATACTATAAATATTTGTATTACTACACCTTTTCAATGGCATCCGGCTTTTCCGGCAGGAGTCGCTACTCTCCGTTGCAATCAACTGAAAAACGTTTATGAATAATAATGAATTTGTCCTCTGAAAAAAATAAAGTTACTTGACATAATTTAATAACTAAAATATAGTAAGTTACGAAAAGTAAGTTAAGAGAAAAGAGGGACTGTCATGAAGTATCATGAAAAACCGAATATGTATGTGAAACATGTTGAAATAAAAGTAGCTGATTTAGACCGATCTATAAAATATTATACAGAGATAATTGGATTTCAAATTTTACAGCAAACCGCAGACCGTGTAACTTTCACAACAGATGGTCAATCAAGCATTTTATCAATTATTCAACCAGAAGGTGCGTATCAATCACCTCAAAAAACAACAGGTCTATATCATTTTGCTATCCTTCTACCTAGTCGTAGAGAATTAGCTAATATTGTTAAGCACCTACAACAAAGAGGTATCTATTTTGGAGCATCCGATCATGATGTGAGTGAAGCACTTTATTTAAGCGATCCGGACAACAATGGTATTGAAATTTATGCAGACCGTGTACCTGAAGAATGGACATGGAATGGTGACCAAGTATTCATGAAAACAGAACCTTTGAATTTTAAAGATTTAATGCAAAGTGAACAAGGTGAATGGAATGGGCTACCCGTTAATACTGTGATGGGACATATTCATTTACATGTAGGAAATCTCGAAAAAGCAAAAGAATTTTACTCGGCATTAGGCTACCAAGTAGTGCTAAAATACGGCAGACAAGCACTATTTATCTCTACGGGGGATTATCACCATCATATCGGATTAAATACATGGAATGGCGAAGGTGCACCAAAGCCTGCTGAAAAGCAAGTCGGTTTGCAAAGCTTTACAGTGCAATTAGATGAACGTGATGAAGATATCATGAAACGATTAACTACAATAGGCGCTTCCGTTGAAATAATAGAAAATGGTTTTATTACAGTTGATCCATTTGGCAATCGTATAATTGTTGGAAAATAAGGAGAAGAAGACAATGGAATTTGGCGTATACACATTAGCTGATATCGGCCCAAACCCATACACTGGTCAAACTATATCGGCAAAGGAACGAATTAAAGAAGTAATGGCAGCAGCAAAATTAGCTGATGAATTAGGGCTACAAATATTTGGCGTTGGAGAGCACCACCGTTTAGATTATGCTGTTTCATCTGTACCGGTTGTGTTAAGTGCGATTGCTCAACAAACAAAGAATATTCATCTAACAAGTACTACAACAGTATTAAGTACAGTTGATCCTGTTCGATTATATGAAGATTTTGCGACATTGGATTTACTATCAGATGGACGTGCAGAAATAATTGCAGGTAGAGGTGCATTTATCGAATCCTTCCCATTATTCGGATATAACTTAGAACAGTACAATGAGTTATTCGAAGAGCATCTGGAGCTATGGCTACGATTAAATAAGGAAGAACGATTAAGTTGGCATGGTAATTTACGGGCACCGCTAAAAAATGCAGAAATTTCCCCTCGTGCATCAACAGAGATTCCAACATGGATTGGTGTTGGCGGTACACCAGAGAGTGCTATGAGAGCCGGGCGCTTTGGTACGGGGTTAGCACTTGCAATACTTGGCGGAGATCCACATTACTTTGTTCCGCTGGTAGAAGCGTATAAACGTAAATTTATCGCAGCAGGACATCCAAAAGAACAATATAAAGTGGCTGTTACTGGTCATGGCTACTTTGCAGAGGATGGTCAGAAAGCTCGAGATGAGTTTTATGGATACTACAAAAACTATTGGGGCTATGTCAATAAACAACGCGGTATGACTTTCCGTTTGGATCGTGAAGGCTTTGAAAAGATGACGGGCCCTAACACAGCATTATTTGTCGGAAGCCCAGATGAAGTTGTTGAGAAGATTTTGAAGCAACACGAATTATTTGGTCATACGAGATTTTTGGCACAGTTAGATATTGGAGGTCAACCTTTTGAAACAGTTGCGCACTCTATTGAACTATTAGCAACAAAAATCATGCCTAAAGTCAATCAATATATTAAAGATTAATGAATCAATTTCATAATGCATTATTCATATAAAATATACGAACATTTAATGGTATCCAATTTTGGAAATTGTGGAGCGAAAGACGGCGACTCCTACGGGAAAAGCTTGAGCTGAAAGCCCCGCAGGAACGTAGTGACGAGGAGATTGAAGCCAAGCCCGTGGAAAGCGCCGTCTGTAGCGGAACATCCCAATATTGAAAAGTTAATGTGTTGAAATGTTCGTATTTAAAAACCCAAAATGGAATTATGAAATTGACTCAAATAAATAAAAAAAGCGTAAAGAGTTGTTCAGGCTCTTTACGCTTTTTACGTAAGCGATTTACTTATAAGTTCATCTTCTGCGGTTCAGACAAAAGACGAGAAAGTGAGTTACTAAACGTTTTTGGGGAAGCGTTTAGTACGTAATATAAAAAACTAGTAAAGAATTAAAGAGTGTTGCAATGTTCACAAGTGTTTGTATAGCACTCGCTTTGTTCTTCAATTTTTTCGCCACATTCTACACAGTGTTTATCTGGTAAGTTCTTAAAAAATTCAACAACGTTTTCTAACATTGAAAATCTCCTCCTTATCAATACTGTTATATTACTGTTTTGTTATTATGTATTGTATTATAACACAGATGTTTGTGTCAATACAAAAGTTTAAAATTAAGTTAAAATAATTTATGACAATATATAAGGAGTGAAAAGTATGTATTTTATTGATAACAAAGGAATTAATGATCCACGCATTAACTTAGCGATAGAGGAATATGCGTTAAAAACAATGGATGTTGAAAAAGATTCATTTTTACTGTTTTATATTAATCAGCCTTCAATTATTATTGGAAGAAATCAAAATACAATTGAAGAAATTAACACAGACTACGTAGAAGAAAATGGTGTTATCGTAGTGCGCCGACTATCTGGTGGTGGTGCTGTGTATCATGATCTTGGCAATTTAAACTTCAGCTTTTTGACAAAGGATGACGGTGAGTCATTTCAAAATTTTAAAAAGTTCACACAACCTGTCGTAGATGCTATGAAAAAATTAGGCATTGATTCGGAATTATCTGGTCGTAATGATATCCTTGCAGAAGGACGTAAAATCTCTGGAAATGCAATGTTCTCAACAAAAGGCCGCATGTTCAGTCATGGAACACTCATGTATAATTGCAATATAGATGCTGTTGTATCAGCGCTAAAAGTGAAGAAAGAAAAAATTGAGTCAAAAGGTATAAAATCAGTCCGCTCTCGTGTTGCTAATATTGTAGATTTTATGGAAAACCCAATCTCAGTAGAGGAATTCAGAATGGAGATTTTAAAATCTATTTTTGGCGGAGAAGAAAACATTCAATATTACGAACTGACAGAAGAAGATTGGAAAAATATATATAAACTCTCTGAAGAACGCTATCAACAATGGGATTGGAACTATGGTCAATCACCTAAATTCAATATTCAACGTACAAAAAAATTCTCTTCTGGATTTATTGATTTACGTTTAGAAGTAAACAAAGGTATCATGGAAGAAGTTCATATTTTCGGCGACTTCTTTGGTGTCGGAGATATGGAAGATATCGAAAATGCACTTAATGGAAAAAAATATGAACCACATACAATTTTGGATGCCTTAGAAGGCATTGATATTCCAAAATACTTTGGTGGCGTTTCAAAAGAAGAATTTTTAAAACTTATTTATTAATTTTCTGTGCGAATGCACCTAAAAGATGGAGGGGAGACTAAATGAATACACATCGAATATTAATCGTAGAAGATGATTTGAAAATTGCTACATTATTAGCAGATACGCTACGTAAGTATCACTATGATGTAATAGCAGTTGAATCTTTTGACAATATACTTGATGACTTTAAAGCGTTCAATCCTCATCTTGTTTTGCTTGATATTAACTTGCCTTCATTTGATGGTTATTATTGGTGTCGCCAGCTAAGACAGCTGACGACCTGCCCAATAATATTTATCTCAGCAAGATCAGGCGAGATGGACCAAATTTTTGCTTTAGAAAATGGTGGCGATGATTTTATCACCAAGCCATTTAACTATGAAATCGTCTTAGCGAAAATCAAAAGTCATTTACGCAGGTCCTATGGAGAATATGCAACAAAGCAAGAAGAAAGAACGATCAAGCAAGGCCAGCTAAAGTTATTTTTAGAACGTATGGAATTACAAACGAAGAATGCGGAAATACCTCTTCAGAAAAAAGAATGTATTATTTTGGAATTGTTAATGGGACAAGCTCCAAAAGTTGTATCAAGAGAGAAGCTATTGGAAGAATTATGGGATGACCAAGCTTTTGTAGACGAAAACACACTGAATGTAAATATGACGCGAGTACGCAAAAAGCTTTCGGATTATGATGTTCAATCGACTATTGAAACGGTACGTGGTGCTGGATATCGCTTTGTTCTATGTGAAGAGGAGCATTAACGAATGGAGTCTATAAAACTATTTGTAAAAGATCATTTTGGCTATATATTCTTTGATATATTGCTCGTACTATTTATCCTCTTAATATATCGGTTAGATGGCTTTCGCAATATGGATACAGCCATATATTCCATTATTATTTCACTCGTACTAACAGTAACCTTTTTATGTGCGCGTTATATAATGCGACAATCATTCTATAAAAAAGTACTTCAACTGCCTAAAAAAATGGAAGATGTATTACAACATAATGCGAAAACCCCAGAACATATTGCAACAGAAACATATATTCATGAACTTTATAAAATTTATCAATTAGAAGCACAAGCATTGTATGCGCAGCAAAATCGCCATCTTCAATTTATGAATCAATGGGTACATCAGATGAAAACACCGATTAGCGTTTTGGAATTGCTTTTACAAGAAGATGGTGAGCTAGATAAGGTCAGTGTTCAAGAAGAAGTGGACCGTTTGAAGCATGGACTTGAAACCGTTTTGATGAATGCGCGTCTAGATACTTTTGAAGAGGATATGAAAATTGAGCAAGTAGCATTACGTCCATTGGTTAGCTCATTAGTGAATGAAAATAAACGATTATTTATCACAAATCATGTGTACCCTAATATTGATATCGCAGAGGATTGTATCGTACCAACCGATCCAAAATGGATAAAGTTTATTATCGGTCAATTTATCACCAATGCAGTGAAATATACTTTCGAAGATGGCAAGAAATTGTATTTATCTGCGACAATTAAGGATTCGCAAATTATTCTAACTATTAGAGATGAGGGGATAGGGATTCCTCCATCCGATTTGAAACGTGTTACAAAAGCGTTCTTTACGGGTGAAAATGGACGTAAAACAGGCGAATCTACTGGGATGGGCTTATATTTGGCAAAAGAGGTTTGCGATAAGCTTGGTCATCAATTGAAAATTGACTCTGAAGTAGGTAGAGGTACATCGATTCTAGTGTACTTCCAGCATTCGTAAAAGAATTGAGGTAATCGTATATGTCGATTTTGAAAATCCAAGATGTAACAAAAGTATACGAAGGAAAAGTTACGCATCGTGCGGTCAATCAACTAAGCTTCGAAGTAGAAAAAGGTGAGTTTCTAGCAGTGATGGGGCCATCAGGAAGTGGGAAAACAACACTTCTTAATATGATTTCCACTATTGATACACCAACATCAGGTGAGATTATCGTAAATGATGTAAAGCCTCATGACTTAAAGAAAAACGACTTAGCTTATTTTAGAAGACGTCAACTAGGCTTTGTTTTTCAAGATTTCAATTTATTACAAATGTTAACGGTTGAAGAAAATATCGTATTACCCTTAACGCTTGATGACCAAGACCTTGAAACAATGCAAACTCGGTTAAAGGACGTTACGAAGCAATTATGTATCGAAAATATCCTTGATAAACGTCCAAATGAGATTTCTGGTGGACAAGCTCAAAAAACAGCGATTGGACGTGCCATTATTCATAAGCCCTCATTGTTGTTAGCAGATGAACCAACAGGAAATTTAGATTCTAATTCATCAAAAGATGTGCTAGAACTTCTAGGGCGTATTAATAAGCAAGATAACACAACGATTGTAATGGTAACACATGATCCGATTGCAGCTAGTTATTGTGATCGTGTGTTGTTTATAAAAGACGGAGAATATTTTAATGAAATTTATAAAGATAATCATCGCCAAACATTTTTTCAAGCCATTTTAAATGTGTTGAGCTTACTGGGAGGTCATGTCGGTGACTTTTCGACAGTTCGCTTTCCGTAACGTAATAAGAAATACCCGTGTCTATGCGGCTTTTTTCTTATCAAGTGTGTCATCTGTTATGGTGTTTTTTATCTATTCTATGTTGATGTTTCACCCAAAAGTTGAGGATGAATTTTTACGCGAGATTGCCTTTCAAGGAATGTTTTTAGCAGAAGTTATTCTTGTCCTATTCACATTGTTTTTCTTGTTTTATTCTATGCGAGCTTTTTTGGAAGCGCGTTCGAAGGAATTTGGTATATTACTGCATTTAGGTATGGAGAAAAGACAACTCAATAAGCTTATATTGTTTGAAACTATGATTATAGGGTTTACTTCGATTGTTGTCGGAATCGTTTTCGGATATGCATTTTCAAAGTTTTTCTTTATGATTGTACGAGAAATTTTACAAATTGATAGTCTACCTCTCTATTTTTCATGGAAGCCATTTGCATTGACAATTGGCACTTTTACTAGTCTATTTATCATTATTTCATTAATCAGTGTAATGTTTATCAAGGATACTAATTTAGTAAGTTTATTGCGTGGTTATTGGCGAAATGAACTAATTGCAAAGTATTCTGCGTGGAAAGGGATTACAGGTCTTCTCTTTTTAGTTGCTGCGTATGTGATGGCTTCAAATATTCAAAAGGAATATCTTGTTATTTTCGCAACTTTGACACCTCCATTTGCAATAATAGGGACATATCTGTTTTTTACAGATTCCGTACCATTTATAATATCTCGTATTCGAAAACATAAAAAATGGTATTGGAATAAATATCATATAGTTTCAATGGCTAAGATTTCATCAATTATGCGAGAAAATGCAAGAATGTTCTTTATCTCTTGTATGGTATCAACATTAGCCTTTTTAGCCATCGGTACATTAAGCTCTATGTCTACATTTACGCATCAATATCACCAATTGAATCCATTAGGATTAGTCTATTCAAGTAAATTAAACAATCCTTATGAAAAAGAACATATCACAGGATTAATAGATGAATTACAGGAGAAAGGGCTTAGTTATCATCTCAATAAATTTGATATCAAGCGTCAAACTTCTTCCAACACAAAAAAACCTGTTAAAATTATTACGCAGTCAGATATAAACAGATTAGCACTTGTTTTTGGATATCCAGTAGTTCGTTTAAAACCGGGAGAAGCAATGTTTTTACCGTATTCAGAGGATTCCATAAATGAACTTCAAAATAAAAAAGTAGAAACCATTTTACAAGAAAATAATGTGCCACTCTATATCGATAAAGTGTATCCAAAGGTACTATTTTCACCAACAGAGCTTGGTACGAACGTTATTGTTGTTAGTGATGAGGATTTTCGTTTGATCAAAGAGCCTATGGTAGGTGCGAATGCAAAGCAGTCTACCAACCACATATTTGTATTCTATGTACCACAATGGACTGAAACAAAAGATATTGGCACAAATTTAGATGCAATTATGACAGAAGCATATATGACTAACCACGAAAATGATTTGCCTTTTTACTTTGAAAATCCAGGACTAGATTATTCATTCTTACGTTCGACGTTTGCTTTGTTATTATTTATCGGTCTATTGGCTGCGACAGTCTTTTTCCTTGCTTCAGGAAGTTTCATATATTTCAAACTATACACAGGGCTTGAAGAAGATAAAAAGCAATTTGATGCATTACGTAGAATGGGGATAACAGATAAAGAATTACGTAAGATTGTCAATAGTCAGTTAATACCACAGTTCTTTTTGCCGTGGGGGCTAGCGATGTTCCATAGTACATTTGCTTTTATGGCGCTCCAAGTATTCTGGAAAGGAATTGCAGATTTATCTATACTAAAAGAAGCATTCCTCGTACTAGCAGCAATTACAAGTGTACAACTATGTTATTTCTATTTAATACGTTGGCGTTACTTATCTCATATTCGTGCAATATAATTTAAAGACAACAGATGGCTAAAAATGGCTGTCTGTTGTTTTATTTTTCTGAATTCTATATAATAGATTTGGGTGGAAAATGAATCACTATTCATTTTATTCTTACAAAAGGGGATGAGGAGATGAATTTAGTATCAGAGGTTTATAAGACATCTACAGAACAAGCAGAAAAAGTTGCATATCATTTTGGGGGAAAAGATACGACTTACGCAGAATTTGAAGATTCAGTTTCTAGATTGGCAGCTGCATTAAAGGAATTAGGGGTAGAAAAAGGGGATCATGTGGCGTTCTTATTGGGCAATACTCCTCATTTTATCATTTCTTTATATGCAACAATGCGAATTGGAGCAACGGCTATACCTGTCAACCCGCTTTATACACCAGACGAAATTACATATATTTTACGTAATGGTGATGTTAAAGCAGTGATTGCCTTAGATGCCTTACTTCCATTAGTAGAAGCATGTGTACAGGTATTTCCTGATGTTCACTCGTATGTTGTTTGCGAAACAAAACCTGATACAGTTGAGAAAATGCAAGCGCTACCACAAAGTGTAAAAGAAAAAGTATATTCGTTTACACAATTGCTTGCAAAATCTGAACCAAATGTAAAACCAGACGAAATAGATGATGATGATACAGCAATTATATTGTACACATCAGGCACCACAGGCCATCCAAAAGGTGCAATGTTAACGCATAAGAACCTTTATTCAAATGCGCGAGATATTTCTGATTACCTACAATTTAATGCGAATGATCGAGTGATTACAACATTACCTGTATTTCACGTATTTGCTTTAACAGTGGTTGTAAATGCACCATTGTTAACTTCAGCTCAACTAATTATTGTACCAAGCTTTAGCCCAAAAGAAATTTTTAGAATTGGTAGAGAATTTCAACCAACTGTTTTTGCAGGTGTTCCAACAATGTACAATTTCTTGTATCAATTTTCTGAAGGGGATCCTGATGATTTAAAATCATTGCGTTTAGCTATTTCAGGAGGATCTTCTATGCCAGTGGCATTACTTCATAATTTTGAAGAGAAGTTTAAAGTTCAAGTGTCAGAAGGTTATGGGCTATCAGAAGCTTCGCCGGTTACTTGTTTCAATCCATTAGACCGTGGGAGAAAAGCAGGATCAATTGGTACGAACATTGTAAACGTGGAAAACAAAGTGTTTAACGAGTTTGGAGAAGAGGTACCTGCAGGTGAAGTTGGGGAACTTGTAGTAAAAGGTCCTAACGTTATGAAGGGGTACTATAAAATGCCTGAAGAAACGGCAGTAACAATTCGTGATGGGTGGCTATACACAGGGGATTTAGCTCGAATGGATGAGGAAGGCTATTTCTTCATTGTGGATCGTAAAAAAGATATGATTATTGTAGGCGGCTATAATGTGTATCCACGTGAAGTTGAAGAAGTATTTTATTCCAATCCAGGCGTTCTTGAAGCAGCAGTAGTTGGTATTCCTGATCCAAACCTTGGTGAGGAAGTATTGGCATACGTTGTACTGAAAGATAAATCGATTACTGTAGAAAATTTGCATGAATTTTGTAAAAAACACTTAGTAAAATATAAATGTCCAAAAGAAATTATATTACTTGATGAAATACCAAAGAATACTACTGGTAAGATTTTGCGCCGTAATTTGAAAGACCAGGCTCTTTCTCGCGTATAAAGAGTTTTATAGAATAACAAGGAGATGTCCACTATATATTTTTGAACATCTCCTTTTTTGTATGCAAAAAAAGCCTATTCACCTTTTATTAGGTGAATAGACTTTTTATCATTTTTTATATTTTGCAAAATATAAAATGACTAACGCTAGTATCCAAATTGGACCAACAATTAATGCAATTTGTGTATCTGGGAAAGTTCCCATTAGCCCAATTACTAAAAGTAGAAAAGCAATTGCGAAGTATGAGCCAAATGGATACCAAAATGCTTTATAAGTAAGCTTAGAAACTTGAGTTTTAGATAAAGATTTACGGAATTTGAATTGACTAAATAAAATAATCATCCATGTCCATATAGCACCAAATGTGGAGATGCTTGTTAACCAAGTAAATACTTTTTCTGCTACAAAGTAGTTTAATACGACACCTATTAAAAGTACAAATGTAGATGCTAGAATTGCTACTGTTGGTACTCCACCTCGTCCAACCTTTTTAAAGATAGCAGGTGCTTGATTTTGTTCAGCCAGGTTAAATAACATACGTCCTGTACTAAAAATACCACTATTACAGCTTGATAGAGCGGCAGTTAGAACGACAAAGTTGATAATACCTGCTGCATAACGTAATCCTACTTGATTGAACATTAACACAAATGGACTATTGTCGGGACTGATTTCATTCCATGGATAAATGGACATAATAACCGTTAATGCACCAATATAGAAGATTAAAATTCTCCATAGCACAGTATCGATTGCATGAGGAATTACTTTTTTAGGATTTTTTGCTTCACCTGCAGTAATCCCGATCATTTCGACCCCTAGATATGCAAACATAACAATCGGTAATGACATGAATATTCCTTTAATACCATTTGGCATAAAACCGCTATGACTCCATAAATTACTAAAGCCAACAGCTACACCATCATTACCTATTCCAAATAGGATAATCCCTAAACCAATGATAATCATTGCAATTATTGCAAAGATTTTAATGAAAGCAAACCAAAATTCAAATTCTCCAAATGTTTTTACTGCAATTAAGTTGACAATCGTCATAATAACAAGTGCAGCGAGTGCCCATAACCATTTAGGTGAACCAGGAAACCATAATTGCATGTATATTCCGACTGCTGTAATTTCAGCCATACATGTCACAATCCACAAAAACCAATAGTTCCATCCGGTTATAAATCCCGCAAGTGGTCCTAAATAGTCTTTGGCATAGCGACTAAAGGATCCGGCGACAGGATTTTCAACCGCCATTTCACCAAGTGCACGCATAATAATGAAAATTACGATACCACCAAGGGCATAAGCGATTAAAATAGCAGGACCAGCTAATTGAATAGCGCCTGCAGAACCTAGAAATAAACCGACTCCTATGGCAGCACCGAGCGACATTAGCGTGATATGTCGCGACTCCAAACCTCGTTGGAGCTGTGGTTTTTTGTTCATAAATAAAACTCCTTCGATGCTATAAAATTGTAACTTCATAATCGTACCACAAAATCCAAATAATAAAAATGGACATGTGGTACTAAATGAAAGAAATATTCTGAATGATTGTTTAATATTTAAATGATAACATTTTACGTTATATATATGCATGAGTTATAGTGAAATTACAGTATCCAGTAAAATAATAGAAAGGGAGTAAATGGAATGAAAAGAATGATTAAAAAAGAAGATTTATACAATTTAACTTCAGTATCATCACCTGTATTGTCACCAAATGGTAAGGAAGCAATTGCTATTCGCACAATTATGAATCAAGAAAAAAATAAATACCTATCCTATTTGATTCATATTGATGTTGATTCAAATGAAGTAACTCAATGGACATTCAGCGAAGAACGAATTTCATCACTTACTTGGTCACCAGATGGAAAATCAATTGCATTTCTATCTACAAGAAATAAGCAAAAACAACTATTTATTCTTTCAAAAAATGGAGGAGAGGCAAAACAAATTACCAAGTTTACGGATGGTGTAAATTCATATCTATGGGATCCAAATAATGAAAAAGTTTGGTTCACTGCAAATGTTCAAGAGGGCAAGGAATTCACAGATGAAAAAGTAGAGAAAAAAGATGAGTTTCCAACAGCATATGTTGTAGAGGGTATGAAATATAAAAGTAATGGCGTTGGCTTGATTTCGCAAAAAAGTTATAGTCAAATTGGAAATGTAAACCTTGTAGATAATCATGTATCACGTTTTATAACAGATACATATGATTATAGTTTGCAAACTATTTCTTATGATGGTCGATTTCTTGTAGTAGGTGTTAATCGTGCAGAAGATAAAGATAATGATTGGCATTCACCAATAATTTTAATTGATATCGAAACAAAGAAAGAAATAGTAATTGCTAATGAAGAAGGATATTTCGGTGGTGCTACTTTTTCTTTAGATGGTCGTTATATTGCATTTCAAGGTAGTAACTTTACATATAGAAATGCTGGCCAAGCATCACTTTACATTTACAATGTGGATCAACAATACTACTGGAATTTAACTGAATCACTAGATTTACCAATAGGTGATTATTCAGTGGGAGATCTACAACAAGGTGTGGCAGCTCCAAGTTTAGTTTGGACTGAAGCAAATGATCTATACTTCCAGTTATCAACTTCAGGTGATGTGCGTTTATATTATGCTACATTAGAAGGTGCTATTTATCCTGCAAGTCCTGAAGATGAACATATCTATGGTTATGATGTGTCAAGAGACGGAAAGACAGCCTTACTAGCTATAAGTAATCCAGTTTTCCCTGGTGAATTATTTAAATATGATATTGCATTTGGAGAAAGACATCAAATTACACGTTTTAATGATGCTTGGTTAGAAGAAGTGAACGTTGTCAAACCACAACCGATTACTTATGAAGGATATAATGGTTGGACAATTCAAGGTTGGTTGATGAAACCTGCTAATTATGTAGAAGGTGAAAAATATCCATTGATTGTTGAAATTCATGGTGGACCACATACAATGTATGCCAATACATTCTTCCATGAATTACAGGTATTAGCGGCACAAGGATATGGCGTATTGTATGTAAATCCGCGTGGTAGTCATAGTTATAGCCAACAATTTGTTGACGCATGTCGTAATGATTATGGTGGCGGTGATTATGAAGATATTATGGCAGGATTAGATTATGTTCTTGAACAAAATGATTGGATCGATGAATCACGTTTGGGCGTTACCGGCGGTAGTTATGGTGGCTTTATGACAAACTGGATTGTAGGGCATACAAATCGGTTCAAAGCAGCTGTCACACAACGTTCTATTTCGAACTGGATTAGTTTCTTTGGTGTGTCTGATATTGGATACTATTTTACAGAGTGGCAAATTGGTAAAGACATGAATGATGTAGAGACATTATGGAAACATTCACCGTTGAAGTATGTAAAGAACATTGAAACTCCTTTACTCATTTTACATGGTGAAAAAGATGACCGTTGTCCAATAGAACAAGCTGAACAGTTATATATCACGCTGAAATCTATGGGGAAAGAAACTCAATTTGTGCGTTTCCCAAATGCTGATCATAACTTATCTAGAGTAGGAATTCCAAACTTAAGACAACAACGATTAGAGCAAATCGTAAATTGGTTTAAAAAATATCTTTAATAATTTAATTGTAAATTTAGTGTAAAGTTGATTTGGATTTAGCAACTTTCCTTCTACTCAATCGTTACTATTAAAGTAAATAGGTTTGTAAACCGTGACAGGAAATAGATATAACTGTATGATGTATAAGAATATTAAGGATTGTGAGTGGAAGTAATGTTTGATCTGATACGAAATCTGTTTGATTTTATTATGCATATTGATGTGCATTTAAAAGACATAGTTACCCAATATCATGGTTGGGTATACGGAATTGAATTTTTAATCGTATTTATCGAAACTGGTGTAGTCATCTTGCCGTTTTTACCTGGTGATTCGCTGTTATTTGCAAGTGGTGCTCTAGCAGCTTTTGGTGCATTAAATTTATGGATTTCACTAGCTGTATTTTTTGTAGCAGCAGTTTTAGGTGATTCTTTAAACTATGAAATTGGACATAAGGTAGGTAAGTCCATTCCAGAAAATAGCTTTTTAGGACGCCTTATTAATAAAGAACGTATGCAAAAAGCACAAGATTTCTTTGACAAACATGGTGGTAAAACAATTGTGATAGCAAGATTTATGCCTGTCATTCGGACTTTCATACCATTTATTGCAGGTGCAAGTAAAATGCGCTATCGACATTTTATTGTATATAATATTACGGGCGCATTCTTATGGGTGTTAGTCGGAGTATTTAGTGGATATTTCTTCGGTAATATTAAATTTGTCAAAGAGAACTTTTCAACAGTTATTTTAGCTATTATTTTTGTATCAATATTACCAGCTATTATTGGTATCCTACGCACAAAAATAAAAAAATCATAAATAAATTAAACATCCCTTACTAATATTTAGGTACTAGTTTCCAAAATATTAGCAAAGAGATGTTTTTTTTATTTATTTGAATCAATTTCATAATGCAAAATTCAAAATGAAATATACGAATATTTAATGATATCCAATCTTGTTCATTGCAACGCTTCCGACTACGAGTCCTCGAAAATGTATTCGCATTTCCTTCGTGCGAGGTTAATTCAAAGAGGTGCATTCAGAATCCTGCGGGAAAAGCTTGAGCTGAAAGCCACGCAGGAGCATAGTAGGTCACCGGAAAAGTCAAAATGCATGAATTATAATAATAAAATATTGTTATACAAATTTAGTTGAAGTGGAATCAGCGAAGACTCCTGCGGAAAGCGAAGCTGATTCCACTTCATGTTATAGCAGATATGTACTATAGTTTTTTAGTGCCCGCAACATAGATGCCCGCAACATAGAATATGGGTTTATAAAATTGATTTGTTTTAGAATTAAATGGAAATTATATAACTGAATAAATAAGTTAATCAACTGCCTTGAAAAAAATGCTATAATAGTAGTAAAAATGTAGTGAAGGAGAAAATCGATGGAGGTTTTCATTGGCAGACAACCAATTTTCAACACCCTAGAACAAGTCTATTCATATGAATTGTTATATAGAAATGGGAATGGAAAAAATGAATTTCCAGACATTGATTCAGATCTAGCAACTGTTGATGTCATCATCAATTCATTCTTTTCAATTGGCTTTGAGGAATTGGCAAATGGTAGACCATGCTTTATCAATTTTACTGAAAATCTATTAATGAGTGATATTTTCGATCAGCTTAATCCTTCGCAAGTTGTCGTTGAAATTCTTGAAGATGTACCAATTACGGAAAAGTTAATACGACGTGTGAAAGAACTAAAAGCAAAAGGCTATCGAATTGCTTTAGATGATTTTATTATGCAAGATGATGTCAAATATTATCAGGAATTATTTAAATATACAGATATTATTAAAGTCGACTTTTTTATTTCTACTAAAGAAGAAAGACATCAAATTGAAGAACGAGTAAAGAAGGAATTTCCCCATATTGCATTGCTTGCAGAAAAAGTTGAAACTAGGGAACAATATCAAGAGGCAATTCAAATAGGTTATAAATTATTCCAAGGTTATTTCTTTATGCAACCACAAATTATTCGTGGTAATGAAATTCCTGCGAATTTATTGCAATATTACCGAGTTATTGCGTTGCTTCGTATGGAAGACCCTGATATTGATCAAATCGCTGAGGGAATTGAGCACGACATAGCTTTGTCCTATAAACTCATGCAATTAATCAATTCTTCAT
The DNA here is from genome assembly GCF_044359855.1 of Rummeliibacillus pycnus. Classification (GTDB taxonomy): domain Bacteria; phylum Bacillota; class Bacilli; order Bacillales_A; family Planococcaceae; genus Rummeliibacillus; species Rummeliibacillus pycnus_A. The sequence continues at coordinate 1,831,643 of NZ_CP132291.1, read as the reverse complement.
CAAAACGTTCGAAATCTAAAATTCGATCGATTAAGCAAGCAATATTGCATTTAGGATTAGAGGATTTAAAGAAATGGATATACATTTTGACGTTTCGTGAATCTCAAAAATACAATTCAGCTGGTACGTTTGATGAGCTAATGAAAACTTCTTTATGCCGTGCGAAATTGTGTGGATTATTGGCGAAATATAACAGAAAACGAAATACGTCAGAGTATTTTTTAGTTGGAATGTTTTCATTGATAGATGCGCTGTTGCAAAGACCAATGAATAATATTCTGATGGAGTTACCATTATCAGATGAAGTGGTAGAAACCATATCAGGAAGTAGCTCAATCATGCAACCTTATCTTCAATTAACGATTGCATTAGAGCGTATGGATATTAAAATAGTTAATGAAATTGCTAAAGATTTGGAAATTAATATTGATGATGTCTTAGAAATATCAAAAGCAGCAAATAAGTGGTCAAATACAATTTGCTAGAGAAATTAGATTCAAAAATAAAACAACAATTTGTCACGATATGAATACAAAAAATGTATATATATAAGGTGTATACTTATATGTATTTTCCAATATTAAGGGTGAGGAAACCTTTGAAAGTGTAAAATATATTGCGGGTAGACTTTCTTGATAGTTCCATCGGCATAAAAGAGACACAAATACATAAATTAGTCAGGTTTAATTTATACTTGAATTTGGTATACTTACTACGTAAGTTATTTCAAATTTTTATAGGAGGGTTCTTCATGAAAAAAGCACTACTTGCAATGTTACTCGGTTCTGCATTAGTATTAGGCGCTTGTGGTACTACTAATAAAACCACAACGAACGAGACTACAACTACAAAGGATCAGACAGCAAATACACCAACTACCGAAACGACAAAAGTTGATGCCGAAGCAGTGGCAAAACAAAAATGTATCTCTTGTCACGGTAACAATCTAGAAGGCTCTGTAGGTCCAGATTTGAGAAAAATCGGTTCTACCTTATCAGAAAGTCAAATCAAAGATGTTTTGAAAAATGGTAAAGGTAATATGCCTGCTGGTTTAGTTTCTGGCGCTGAATTAGACGCAGTAGCTAAATGGCTTTCTGAAAAAAAATAAGATATTTTTAACTAGCTTTCATTGAGGGGAAAGCTAGTTTTTTTATTATTATGAATACTGATAAGTCGGGTAAGGAGAAACTTATCCGGCTTTTTTTGATATTGTGATTAAAGAGATAGTGGGGTGCGGAGCCAAACAGGCGTGTTCCGCTTTTAATTTATTCCAGCTAACACGCCAGCTCCTTGGGGTCCATAGGATGTGGACCCGATAGCCGTTGTCACACGATGTGGCGAACTTAGGCTATCTTCCTATAACCTTTCCACTTGCTTTGCAAGCGTCGACAGCTTGTGAATAACATTTGAACGACAAAGCTAAACGGTGTTTCGCTTTTAAATATATGCTAAAATATGTTCATGTTGTTTCTATTTATGGTTATTCGGAAGGTGGAGTGATGATGGCTTTGGATCAGGTTTGTACGAAAGATATAATGGAAGTATTGAATCTGAAGCTTATTAGTGGTGAGGAAGGAATCGGTCGACATATTTTAACGAGCGATATCTCACGTCCAGGTCTTGAAATGGCGGGTTATTTTACCCATTATCCTGCCAAACGTGTGCAACTTTTAGGGAAAACAGAACTATCGTTTTTTGATATGTTATCCCGGGAAGTTCAATTTGATCGAATGAATAAGCTATGTTCTCAAGATACGCCTGCAATTATTATCTCACATGATATGGAAGTACCAGAAGCTTTAGTAATAGCTTCTGAAGAACATCATGTACCTGTATTATCGACAAAATTGCCAACAACTCGTTTCTCAAGTATGTTGACAAATTATTTAGAAAGTCGTTTAGCACCAACAACAGCTGTTCATGGTGTGTTAGTCGATATCTATGGAATTGGTGTCTTAATCACAGGTAAAAGTGGAGTAGGGAAAAGTGAAACAGCGCTTGAGCTTGTAAAAAAAGGGCATCGCCTTGTTGCAGATGACTGTGTAGAAATTCGCCAAGAAGGAGAAAATACATTAGTCGGAAATGCACCGCCGTTAATCGCTCATTTACTCGAAATACGTGGGATCGGCATCATCGATATTATGACGTTGTTCGGAGCTAGTGCAGTTAGAAAACATAAGAGAATATCATTAGTAATCGATTTAGAAACATGGGATTCTGACAAAACGTATGACCGATTAGGTTTAGAGACTGAAACGATGAAAATTATTGATACAGAGCTACCTAAGTTAACAGTTCCGGTGCGACCTGGACGAAACTTATCTGTTATTATAGAAGTTGCCGCAATGAACCATCGCTTAAAGAATTTAGGTATCAATGCAGCAGAAGAATTTTCACGTAGATTAGATAGTGTTATTGAAGCAAACGATGAAGTATAACTAGATTTGTTTTGCTAGTAGGGCTGAAAGGAGTAACAGATTATTATGGATTCAATTTTAATGGTTATTAATCCAGTTGCACTGCAACTTGGTCCAATCTCAGTACGCTGGTATGGTGTCATCATTGCCTGCGGGATTATTATTGCCTACTTTGTAGGACAAAGAGAAATGGTGAAGAGAGGTTTTGGAGAAGATCTTTTAACAGATCTACTTATTTGGGCAGTACCAATTTCAATTATTTGCGCTCGTATATATTATGTTTCGTTTGAATGGCCATATTATTCTTCGAACCCAAGTGAAATTATTAAGATTTGGCATGGCGGTATAGCAATACATGGTGCTATTATCGGTGCATTAATTACCGCTTTTATTTTCACTAAAAAACGAGGTATTAGCTTCTGGAAAATCGTTGATATATTAGCTCCATCCCTAATCATTGGTCAAATTATTGGGCGTTGGGGTAATTTTATGAACCAAGAAGCATACGGCCGTGTAGTAGATCGCTCATTTTTAGAAGGACTTCATTTACCAAACTGGCTTATCGAGCAAATGAATGTCAATGGTTTCTATCATCACCCAACATTTTTATATGAATCTACATGGAATTTAGTTGGTTTAATTATTTTACTACTACTTCGTAAAGCGAACTTACGTCGTGGAGAAATATTCCTAACATATATTATTTGGTATTCATTTGGCCGTTTCTTTATCGAAGGTTTGAGAACAGATAGTTTACTAATCGGTAATTTACGTATAGCACAAATCGTTTCATTAGTTGGTATAGTAGTAGGTGTTGTTTTAATCATCTATCGCAGACTAACTATCAAACCACCAGTTCGATATAAGGATCAATAAAGTGAAACTTCCATCAGTGGGGGTTTTCTTCACCCCCACTAAAAAAGAACTCAGTTTAATTTCGCCACGTCCTGTGGCAACAACTGAGTGTCCAACATCCTGTTGGACCGAACCAATCGGGCTTTTACGGGTAGTTAACCCCCACCTATCTTCTTTGCTTTTCTCTCAATCTTGAGGTTGGAGGTATTACTGCCCGTTAATGCGGGATAAAAATCATAGATGAAACATTCGCCGATATTGCTATGGGTAATATCTCTAATTTCCTTGATTCCAAGGATTTAGGGTCTCCGTAGTGATGCGGCATTTTGTTTGTCTAGGGAAATATTTATCGGAAATCCAAGTAAAGTATCAGTCAATTTAATGGAAATAAGTTTTTATCTTTGTAATAATATTTCCATATTCTATTCGACAAAGAAGGGGTTGTATCTGATGACAACTAAAAACATAAAAGGATTATTGTTTGACTTTGACGGTACATTATTAGACACAAATGAACTAATTATACAAACTTTTTTGCATGTGCTAGAACCGGAATTTCCCGGGAAATTTACAAGAGAGGACATGATTCCGTTTATTGGGCCATCATTAATGGAATCATTTTCTACAATTGATTCCATGAGAGCAGAGGAATGGGTTCGACAATATCGCCGATGGAACGACGAACACCATGATGAATTAGCAAAAGAATTCGAAGGCGTGAAATCAACATTATTCGTTTTACGAGAAAAAGGGATTCGATTAGCGATTGTTTCGACTAAAGGTTTAGACTCTTTATCAAAAGGAATTCGTCTATTAGGTATTGAAGACTTATTTGAAGTTGTAGTGAGTATGGATGATGTGAAACATGTCAAACCTGATCCAGAACCTATACTTTTAGCTCTAAAAAAAATGCATTTAGAAAAAGATAATGTTTTGATGATTGGAGATAACTCACATGATATAGTTGGTGGTCAAAATGCTAGAGTTAGAACAGCTGGAGTGGCCTGGTCCATGAAAGGGGAAGAATTCTTAATGCAATTCAAACCGGATTATATGTTGCATCGCATGACTGATTTAATAACAATCGTAGAGGAGCAAACTAATGCGTAGAACAGAAAGGTATTCAGTGTCAGGATGTACGTCATTATGGCAAATTTATAAAACAGTATCTTTTTGGAAAGTAGTTAAATGTTTCATTGTTATAGAAATGGCCCGTTATACACCATTTCTATCTGTAAAGAACTGGTTGTATCGTACTTTTTTAAATATGGAAGTGGGAGAAAAGACAGCATTTGCTTTAAAGGTAACGCCAGATACCATGTTCCCCGAACGAATTAAAGTGGGAAGTGATACGATTATCGGTTTTAATACAACAATTCTAGCTCATGAATACTTGGTAAATGAATATCGATTAGGAGATGTAGTAATTGGGGACCGTGTCATGATAGGAGCAAATTCTACAATTCTGCCAGGTGTTGTGATTGGAGATGATGCCATTATTTCTGCCATGACATTAGTGAACAAAGATGTACCTCCAGGTGCATTTGCTGGTGGTAATCCAATGCGTATTATCTATACAAAAGAAGAAATGGCTTTGAAAGAATCAGTCAATTCAAAAAAGTCATAACTTATGGACAAATCCGTCATAGGTACTTGACTTCGTGTTTTTCTTATTATAGAATACTTTCATACGTCAACACTCTAACACTCTAGTAAGTTAAAGTATATGGATTAGGAAGTGTAAAAATGTCACCAATTCGAAAGTTTGAAAAACCGCTTGGAATGCGCGATACATTTCCAAAGATTTTTGAAAAGAAAGAAGTTATTCGACAAACTGGTCGTGAATTTCTTCGTTTAAGAGGATTCGACTTTATACAAACACCAACACTTGAGTATTACGATACAGTTGGTAAAGCTTCGGCAATTATGGATCCTTCACTCTTTAAACTAGTAGATAGTCAAGGTAATACATTAGTACTTCGGCCAGATATGACGACACCTATTGCACGTGTCGCTTCTTCTAAGTTATTAAAAGAGAAAATTCCATTACGTCTTTCTTATTTTGCCAATGTCTTCCGTGCACAGCAATTAGAAGGTGGACGTCCTGCAGAATTTGAACAAATGGGAATTGAAATTATAGGCGATTCATCTGTATATGCAGATGCTGAAGTTATCTTAACTGCTATCCATTTATTAAAATCATTAGGAGTAGAAGAATTTAAGCTAACAATTGGAAATGCAGGTATTTTGAATGCCATTATCAAAAAGAATGTACAAAACGAAAAACAGTTTGCAGAATTACATAGCTTGCTTGTATACAAAAATGTCGTAGGTTTTGAGGAAGCAGTTGTATCCTATAACTTACCGACTGAAAATGAGCAAACATTATTATCCTTTATCGAAGATGCTTCAGAGATGAAAAGCATTCGAGAGATTGCAAAATATGTATATGAAAAAGATGCATTTATTTATATGGAACAATTAGCATCCATTTTAGAAATAGCGGATGCTACTTCATATATTGCTTTTGACTTTACATTAGCGAGTCATATGAATTATTACACAGGTATGCTTTTCGAAGTATTCGCAACTGGGTCAGGCTTCCCACTTGGAAACGGTGGAAGATATGACGGATTACTACAGGAATTCGGCACAGAAGTTGGAGCCATTGGATTTGGTCTTCGAGTAGATCATTTATTGGAAGTGATTTCTCAGAAAGAGGAAGACAACGATGAAGTTCTTGTATTATTTGTAGCACCACAACTCTCTGAAGCACTTGCCACAGCTAAAAAACTACGTGCACAAGGGAAACGTACAACATTACAATCGATGGAAGGCTTAGATAATTTAACGGCATTTGAAAATCATTTTTCAGAAGTTGTACGAATTGGGCAAGGAGGAATCATTCATGAATGAGTTAACGATTGCCATGCCAAAAGGACGTATTTTCGAGGAAGCCTATGAAATGTTAATAGAGGCAGGTTTTGAATTACCTGAAAATGTAGAAATGTCACGCAAGTTAGTGATTGAAATACCGCAAGAAAAAATACGCTTTATATTAGCCAAACCGATGGATGTTCCCACTTATGTAGAACATGGTGTAGCGGATATTGGGATAGCAGGAAAAGATGTTTTACTAGAACAACATCGAGAAGTACATGAATTACTTGATTTGAATATTAGTAAATGTCATATTGCTTCTGCTGGATTACCTGATACAACATTGAATGAAATTGCACCGCGCATTGCGACAAAATATCCAACTGTGGCTTCGGATTACTATCGTGAAAAAGGGGAACAAGTAGAAATCATTGAGTTAAACGGTTCTATTGAATTAGCTCCTATGATTGGTCTCGCAGATCGCATCGTAGATATTGTATCTACAGGCCAAACATTAAAGGAAAATGGACTTGTCGAATATGAATTTATCACAGATGTTTCATCAAGATTAATTGCTAATCCAGTAAGTTATCGTATGAAAAATGAACGGATTCTAGATTTAGTGAAACGACTCAAAAAATGTGTGAAATGAGAGAAGGATTTGCTATGAAAATTGAAGCATTAACAGATACTATTTCATTAAAAAGACCATTAGAAGGTGGTAACGAAGAACAGTTAGAAACAGTTCGTCAAGTGTTAGCCGATGTAAGGGAAAAGGGAGATGCAGCAGTTAAAGCGTATAGTAAAAAATGGGATGGTATCGCACTTGATTCCTTACGTGTAACCGAGCAAGAAATTAAAGAAGCTGTCGCATCATTAGATTCTCAGTTAGTACAAGATTTAACAGAAGCAGCTTCAAATATTCGTTTATATCATGAACAACAAAAACGTAATGGTTATCAATTAAATCTCGCAAATGGATCATGGCTAGGTCAACGTATTTTACCAATCGCTTCTGTAGGCCTATATGTTCCTGGTGGTTCAGCAGCTTACCCTTCCTCTGTTTTAATGAATGTTATTCCAGCCCAAGTTGCAGGGGTTGAACGAATCGTTTTAGCGACACCTTGTAATCAGGATGGTAAGCTTCCAGCTGCGGTCTTGACAGCAGCTTCTATTTTAGGAATTGAAGAAATCTATAAAATGGGTGGAGCTCAAGCGATAGGAGCACTTGCATATGGTACCGAAACGATTCAAGCAGTAGATAAAATTACTGGACCAGGGAATATTTTCGTAGCATTAGCAAAAAGAGAAGTATTCGGCGAAGTTGCAATCGATATGATCGCAGGACCAAGTGAAATTGCCATTATTGCGGATGAATCAGCTTATGCAGATGAAATCGCTGCAGATCTACTTTCACAAGCAGAGCATGACGCAATGGCATGTCCAATTCTTGTGACAACATGTGAACATCTTGCTGAGAACGTACAAGCCCAAGTGGAAGAACAGTTACAATCATTACCACGTATGGCTATTGCAAAACAATCTGTTGAAAACTTTGGACGAATCTATATTGCAGAATCAATGCAACAAGCAATACAAGCGATCAATCAATTAGCACCTGAACATTTAGAAATTGTCACTGTGGATGCACAAAAAGTGAGTGAACAAATTCAAAATGCAGGTGCCATTTTCTTAGGAAGATATAGCTCAGAGCCAGTCGGTGATTATTTTGCGGGTACTAACCACGTATTACCAACAAATAGTACTGCACGTTTTGCAAGTGGGTTAAATGTGGATGATTTTATCAAAAAAACAAGCGTTGTGTATTATACAGAAAAAACATGGGCCGAAAATTCGCCGAAAATTGCAAGACTAGCTCGTTTGGAAGGATTAGAAGGACATGCAAGAGCAGTAGAATCTCGCGGATGGGGAAAAGGAGAGGAATAGGATGGCGCGCTACGCAAAAATAGAACGTAAGACAAACGAAACTCAGATAGCTGTTGAAATCGATTTAGACGGTGAAGGAAAAGCCACAGTCGAAACAGGTGTACCTTTTATGGACCATATGCTTGACCTTTTCATGAAGCATGGCCTTTTTAATGGCAAAATCGAAGCGCATGGCGATACAGAAATTGATGATCACCATACTACGGAAGACTTAGGTATTGTGCTTGGCCAAGCAATTAAACAAGCACTAGGTGATAAAAAAGGAATAAAACGTTACGGTAATGCATTTGTACCAATGGATGATGCACTTGCACAAGTGGTAATTGATTGTTCAAATCGTCCACATTTAGAATTCCGTGCAGAAATTCCAGCTCAGAAAGTTGGCACATTTGATACTGAACTTGTACATGAATTCCTATGGAAATTTGCATTAGAAGCTCGTATGAATGTACATGTTATCGTTCCTTATGGGCATAATTCGCACCATATTATTGAAGCTGTTTTCAAAGCATTAGCGAGAGCCCTTGATAATGCTGTTCAAATTGATCCACGTGTTAAAGGGGTACCATCAACGAAGGGGGTGTTAACATGAAAATCGGTGTGATCGATTATGGAATGGGGAATCTTTTTAGCGTTGAACAAGCGATTAAGCGTTTAGGATGTGAAGTTGTTATTTCTGCAGATCAAAAAAGCTTATTGCAATGTGATGCACTTATACTTCCTGGTGTTGGTGCATTTCAGGATGCTATGAAGAAATTGCAAGATACGGGTCTTGTGTCACTATTTAAAGAAGTAATCGCAACGAAAAAACCACTCCTTGGTATTTGTTTAGGAATGCAGCTTTTATTTGAGAAAAGTGAAGAAAATGGATTTTGGCAAGGGCTAGGTATTTTTAATGGGTGCATTAAACAGTTTTCAGGTAAAGATGCTTCAGGAAAATCATATCGAGTACCTCATATGGGATGGAATGATTTGCAATTTGCTAAAGCCCCAACTTGGTTAGAGCAATTACCAAAGGAACGCTATGTCTATTTCGTGCATTCATATTTCGCAACAGATATGGACGAGGAAAATCTAGTTGCTTTTTCGGAGTATGGAGATAGTAAAGTTCCTGGTATCGTGCAAAAAGGATTCGTGACAGGTATGCAATTCCATCCTGAAAAATCAGGTGAATGTGGCGTTTATTTATTACAACAATGGCTTCGTTCAGTAGCGAAAGGGGTTGCCGTATCATGAGTTCAATTCAAATATTTCCAGCCATCGATATGAGAGGTGGAAAATGTGTACGACTATTTAAAGGAGATTATGAACGAGAAACTGTTTATGCAGACTCTCCATTCGAAATGGCAAAGAGTTTTGCAGAAGCAGGTGCAAGTTTTGTACATATGGTGGATCTAGATGGTGCGAAAAATGGAAAACGTGCACACGCTGCAGAAGTTATTCGTGTGGCAAAAGAGTTACCGCTAAAGGTTCAAATTGGTGGCGGTATACGTTCCGAAGAAGATGTTCGTTATTACCTGGAAAATGGTGTGGATCGTGTGATTATCGGAAGCTTAGCTATCCGTGAGCCGAAACTAGTAAAAGGCTTTGTCAAAGAATTTGGGCAAGAACGAATTGTGATTGGTTTAGATGCAAAAGATGGTATGGTCGCAACTCATGGTTGGATTGAAACCTCGGATCAATCAGCTATTGAAGTCGGTCAAAATTTTGCTAAAGCAGGCGCAAAGTATTTTATTTTCACTGATATTGCAACAGATGGTACACTAGCGGGTCCTAACATTGAAGCAAATATTCAATTAGCACAAAAAACAGGCGCTGAAATCATTGTGTCTGGTGGTATTAGTGCATTAGAAGATATTGCGAAGGTTAAGACTGCAGCACAAAATTCGACAGTTAGTGGCGTTATTATAGGTAAAGCTTTATATGCAGGACGCTTTACTCTACAAGAGGCGTTGAAGGAGGCTGAATAATGCTTACGAAACGAATTATACCGTGTCTAGATGTCAAAGAGGGCCGCGTTGTTAAAGGTGTTAAATTTGTTTCGCTTCGTGATGCTGGAGATCCAGTTGAATTAGCAAAATTTTATAACGAACAAGGTGCTGATGAACTAGTATTCCTAGATATTTCTGCTTCACATGAGGGCCGTGAAACGATGGTCGACGTAGTCCGTAAAACAGCGTCAGCTCTTGCGATTCCATTTACAGTAGGTGGAGGTATCAGAACGCTAGAAGATATGAAACGTTTGCTACGTGCTGGTGCAGACAAAGTATCGATTAATTCCTCAGCGATTAATCACCCTGAACTGATAAAAGAAGGCGCTGATTATTTCGGTGCACAATGTATTGTTGTTGCCATTGATGCTAAATGGAGCGAAGAAGATGATACTTGGATGGTCTATACGCATGGTGGACGAAATAAGACTGATAAAGAAGCAGTAGCTTGGGCTAAGGAAGCTGTAGCACTTGGCGCAGGTGAGTTACTTGTAACAAGTATGGATCAGGACGGAGAAAAGAAAGGATTCGATTTACCATTAACAAAAGCAATTCGTGATGCTGTAAATGTACCAATTATCGCAAGTGGTGGCGCGGGGAAAGCGAATGATTTCTATGAAGTACTACATGACGTTGATGCTGATGCAGCATTAGCCGCTTCGATTTTTCATTATAAAGAGACAAGTGTTGCAGAAGTGAAAAGCAGCTTAAAACAAAAAGGAGTGGCAGTAAGATGATTGAAAATCTTAAATTTGATGATAAAGGTTTAATCACAGTTGTTGTTCAAGATGTACAAACAAAAGAAGTATTAACAGTAGCATATATGAATAAGGAATCACTAGAAAAAACAATCGAAACAGGTGAAACTTGGTTCTTCAGTCGTTCAAGACAAGAACTTTGGCATAAAGGTGAAACAAGTGGTAACACTCAAAAAGTAGTTGCAATGCGTGCAGATTGTGATCTAGATGCTTTAATTGTGGAAGTTTTACCAAAAGGACCAGCTTGCCATAACGGAACAGTATCTTGTTTCACTGAAGTTATTAAGGAAAAAGATCCTTCAATCGGCTCATTAGATATTTTAGAAACATTGAAAAATGTCATTAGAGGCCGCGAAAAAGAAATGCCTGAAGGCGCATATACTACATATTTATTTAATGAAGGCGTTGATAAAATTTGTAAAAAAGTTGGAGAAGAAGCTACAGAGGTCGTAATTGCTTCAAAAAATCGCGACCCTGAAGAATTAAAATGGGAAGCAGCGGATTTAATTTATCATTTATTAGTGCTACTACAAGAGCAAAAATTAGATATATACGAAGTTTTAGGAGTTCTTCAAAAACGCCATGAAAAACACTAAACTATGTTATAATATAGGATACTATGTCTAAGGAGCGTATAATAACGTTCCTTATTGTTTTTCGGAGGAAAATTTTAGGATATGAAAAGTGAAAAAAATACTCGAAAAAATGTTGTGTCCTTTATTCCAAATGGTGAATTTTATTATAAAAAAGCAGTACAAGCATTAAATCGTGATCAAGAAGAAAAAGCTCTAAAATATTTGCGCAGAGCAGTTGAACTTAGCCCAGAGGATTCCTTAATATTACTACAATATGCTATCGTCGAGATGGAAGCTGGTCGTATTGATCACGCACTAGAATTATTAAGAAAAGCAAATGAGCTTGATCCGAATGAACCTGAAATATTATTGTTTTTAGCGGAAGCATCTGCACAAGTAGGTTTGACTGAGGATGCAAAGTATTTTGCTGAAGAATATTTACGCCTCGATGAAATGGGAGAGTATGCAGATGAGGCAATAGAAATAATCGATTTTGCCACATCAATGGAGGAAAGTACAGTCACTGGAAATTCATTGAATCGTGAAGCTATGTACTTACAAGAAAAGGCAAGAAAATTAATGGAGCAAGGGAAGCTTGATGAAGCGATTGAGATTTTAGAAAACATTATAACAGATCAACCCGACTTCTGGGCAGCGTATAATAATTTATCGCTTGCGTTTTTTTATAAAGGTGATTCTGAGCAAGCGAGAGCATTATTACATGAAGTATTACAAGGGGATTATGGGAATTTACATGCTCTATGTAATTTAACGGTAATGGCTTATTACGAAAAAGATGAAGAGGAATTACAAGTATTAACAGAATTACTTGTGAAACTTAGTCCTTTTTCTTTTGAACAACGATATAAGCTTGGTGCAACTCTTGCCCTGATTGGTTGTTATGAGGATGCTTACAAATGGTTGCAAAGTATGAAGCGACAGGGCTTTGAAGGAGATCCGGGCTATTATTTTTGGCTTTCTCATGCAGCTTATTTTTCTGGATATGAAAAAGAAGCAAGATTAACTTGGGCTAAATTAATAGAAATTGACCCCGAAAAAGTAGGGTATGAACCTTGGTCTATGCAAGACGAAGACGAAGTGTTTGATTCTGATTCGATTGAGGTAGATCGTGATTTTATCGTAGGGAAATTAGAGAGTGAATATAGAAGTGAACGTTTATTGGGGATATTTTTAGTCGGAAAATCACCACATCAACAAGAAATTCTCGCACATCCAAGTTGGATTCGGATCGATAATTATTCAGCGATTGAAAAGCTGTTTTTAGCCTATACACTAGACCATAATTTTCTTGAAGATGATAGCACATTAAAGCCGTTTTTGCGCTCTATAGAAGTTTTAGAAATCTTATACAATGACGTAAAACCGTTAAAATTAAATGACTCATTTTTATTCCAAATGTGGTTTGTATTATGTGAACGTGCTTTAGAGGATGGCTATGCATTTAAGAATCCTAATGCGCTAGCGGCCGCTACTGAATATATGTATAAATCATCTCGCATGAAAAATGTTACCAAAAAGTCTATCGCAACATATTATGGTATTTCTCCAGCTACATTAACAAAATATGTGAACGAATTAATACAGTATTTACCTCTTTTCGATAAGTAATTCCTTTATCCCGCATTAACGGGCAGTAATACCCCCACCTCAAGATTGAGAGAGAAGCAAAGAAGATAGGTGGGGGATAACTGCCCGTAAAAGCCCGATTGGTTCAACTAACCATCAGTGAGGGATGAAAAAAACCCTCACTGATGGAAGTTTCACTTTATCTAAGGCAGATATCTTGTCATAAACAATGGCTATACTCTAAGATTAAAACTAATGAAATAGGAACAACTTAGGAGGAACAGACATGTCCGAAGAAAAAATTTATGATGTTGTGATAATAGGTGCTGGTCCTGCAGGTATGACTGCAGCAGTTTATACTTCACGTGGCAACCTTTCTACTTTAATGTTAGAACGAGGAATCCCAGGTGGACAAATGGCCAACACAGAAGAAGTTGAAAACTACCCAGGTTTTGAATCTATTTTAGGACCTGAATTATCTACTAAAATGTTTGAACATGCCAAAAGATTCGGAGCAGAATATGCTTATGGTGATGTCACTGAAATCATCGATGGAGAAGAGTACAAAACCATCAAAGCAGGTTCAAAAGAATATAAAACACGTACAATCATTATTACAACAGGTGCAGAATACAAAAAAATGGGTGTACCTGGTGAAAAAGAACTTGGTGGCCGTGGAGTCAGCTATTGTGCAGTATGTGATGGTGCATTCTTTAAGAATAAAAACCTGATCGTTGTAGGCGGCGGGGACTCTGCAGTAGAGGAAGGCATGTACTTAACTCGTTTTGCTGACAAAGTAACAATCGTACATCGTCGCGATAAATTACGTGCACAAAAGATTATTCAAGATCGTGCATTTGCAAATGAGAAAATAGATTTTATCTGGAATAATACTGTTAAAGAAGTAAATGAAAAAGACGGTAAAGTAGGTAGCGTAACACTTGTTTCTACTATTGATGGTACTGAACAAGAAGTACAGGCTGACGGTGTATTCATTTATATCGGAATGTTGCCACTTACAAAACCATTCGAAAACTTAGGAATTCTAAACGAAGCCGGCTACATCAAAACGAATGCAGAAATGGAAACATCCATACCAGGTATTTATGCTGCTGGTGATGTACGTGACAAAACATTACGACAAATCGTTACGGCAACTGGTGATGGAAGTATTGCTGCTCAAGTTGTTCAACATTACGTTGAAGAACTAAAAGAGAAATTTGCAATCAAATAATCTTTTTAATGTGTTCTTAATACACTTGTCATATAGCTGAAATAATGATTGTGTATAGTAAATAAGGTAATAACCCCTTTTTATAAGAATATTGTTGTGGCTGTTTCTATCGGTTCCCTCGACTGACAGAAACAGCCTCTTTTTTTTACTTGAGCTGAGCAGTAAGGAAATAGTTATTGTAACCTTATCGTGCGATACTTTGAAGCTTTATATGTGGTAAGCAGGGTAGCCACAGGTATTAGATAATGTGTCGGCCGGCCGAGTAGTGTCAATGCCAGTCTAAGTGGTGATAAACATATTAGTTAAGTAATGCTAACATTCCAGTGACTGTTTGAATAAAATCACCTGAAATTGTGTATTTAGATTATTCCTTTGTACTCGGACAGTGGAAAAATGTATAATAAAGATTATAAGAATTGTTAGAAATGAGGTGTCGTGTGTGCAAAGAATCGCCAATTTATTAGTAAAAAAAGACGACAAAGTACTTTTATTAAAGAAGCCACGACGCGGTTGGTATGTTGCACCTGGAGGGAAAATTGAAAGTGGAGAGTCTATTTTCGAAGCAGCAAGTCGTGAGTTTCGAGAAGAGACAGGCACTACTGCGATGAAACCACATCTAAAAGGCGTTTACACAATGGTCATTAGACGTGGAGAAGAAGTAGTGAATGAGTGGATGCTTTTCACTTTTGTAGCAGAGAATTTAGAAGGAATACCATATAAAGAAACACGTGAAGGTGTGTTAGAATGGCACCCTATAGAGGATCTCAAGCATTTACCAATGGCAGAAGGAGATCGCACGAACTTATTATTTGCAGTTGAACAATCTGGTACACAATATGGAACTTTTACATATACAGAAGAATTCCAATTGTTAGAAGAAAAAATACAGATATCGTGTGAAGGGGATGGATGGAATGCCTAGTCCACAGTCAGTAAACGAGTTAATTATTATAACGGGAATGTCTGGTGCAGGAAAATCAGTAGCTATTCGAAGTTTTGAAGACTTGGGTTATTATTGTATCGATAATTTACCACCAGCTTTATTACCGACTTTTTTAAATTTAATGAAAGAATCTAAAAAAGAAATTTCTCGTATTGCGGCTGTAATGGACCTGCGTGGTGGTGATTTCTTCTCATCATTAATTGAGGCATTGGATCGTATTGAACGAGAAGACCTTGTTGCAACCAAGATATTATTTCTGGATGCAGATGATGAAACGTTAGTGAGTCGATACAAGGAAACGCGTCGCTCACATCCATTATCCGAAAATGGTTTACCACTAACCGGAATTCATCATGAACGTGAGCTTTTAGCGGATGTAAAAGAACGTGCTCAATATATTTATAATACGTCAAGTATGAAACCAAGAGAATTACGTCAACGGATTATTGCGCAATTTTCAGGTGTAGATTCTCGAAAATTCACAGTGAATGTTATGTCTTTTGGATTCAAATATGGCATGCCAATCGATGCAGATTTGGTTTTTGACATCCGTTTTTTACCAAACCCATATTATATAGAGGAACTACGACCTAAAACGGGGTTAGATGAGGAAGTTTCATCATATGTATTAAAGTATGAGGAAACAAACACATTAATAGAAAAATTAATGGATTTGTTTGAATTTATGATACCGCTTTATAAAAAAGAAGGGAAAACGCAATTAATCATTGCCTTTGGATGCACGGGTGGACAACATCGTTCGGTTACTTTAGCAGAATACTTTGGCAGCCACCTTGATCAGCATGCTCCGACAGTGATTACCCATCGCGATATTGCAAAGAGAAAGGGATAACCTTATGCAAAAAAAACAAACGCGGATTGTTCTCATCGGTGGTGGCACGGGTCTGTCTACATTACTTCGTGGGTTAAAGAAATTTCCTGTAGATTTGACTGCCATTGTAACTGTTGCAGATGATGGTGGAAGTTCAGGGAGACTGCGTGATGACTTCGCGATTCCGCCACCCGGTGATGTTCGAAATGTTATTGCAGCATTATCTGAAGTGGAACCGTTAGTTGAAGAAATGTTCCAATATCGTTTTAAAGGGAAAGAAGAATTAGGTGGTCATTCTCTCGGTAATTTAATGCTTACGGCATTAACAGAAATAACGGGGGATTTTTCGCATGCTATTCGCGAAATGAGTCGAGTATTAAATGTACATGGTAAAGTTTTACCAGCAGCCAATCAACGAATTACACTAATGGCTGAATTAATAGATGGGACAATCGTAAAAGGTGAATCAAAAATTCCAACGTTCAATACACGGATTAAACGCGTTTATTTGTCACCTCCAG
Organism: Rummeliibacillus pycnus; assembly: GCF_044359855.1. Classification (GTDB taxonomy): domain Bacteria; phylum Bacillota; class Bacilli; order Bacillales_A; family Planococcaceae; genus Rummeliibacillus; species Rummeliibacillus pycnus_A. Next base: position 1,815,103 of record NZ_CP132291.1, on the reverse strand, counting down.
ATGTATTGCCATTACAAGAAGCAGTTAATGCCATCGAGAATGCAGATATTATTATTATTGGTCCTGGAAGTTTGTATACTAGCATTCTCCCAAATCTTTTAGTTGAGGGAATTAAAAAGGCAGTATTGAAATCAAAAGGTCATAAGATTTATATTTGTAATTTAATGACTCAATCTGGTGAGACATCTAACTATACTGCAGGAGATCATGTGCAAGCGCTGTATGACCATGTTGGTAAGAATTTCATTCAAACCATTTTAATTAACGATGAAGAGGTACCAAAAGCAATTAGGGAAGCTTATATTAAAGAGTCTGCAGAGCCTGTACAATTCGATGTAGAGCGCCTAGAAAGTATGGGACTAGAAGTCGTGAAAAAGGATATTGCAAATATTCATGATGGTGTTGTGCGCCATGAAACGAACCGTGTTGCTGCATGGTTAGTAGAATATGCGACAAATTATCAACAAAACAAGCAAAAGTTGTCGAATTAGCGTAAAATAAATTATTGATAGAGAGGGGGAGTCGATATGTCATTTGCTTCGGAAACTAAAAAAGAACTAACTCAAGTTGAAGCAGAAGATACAAGCTTAAAAGCAGAACTATCTGCCCTTATCCGAATGAATGGTTCTCTGTCATTTGCTAATCGTCAATTGAGTCTTGACGTGCAAACTGAAAATGCAGCAATTGCTCGTAGAATGTACACCATTTTGAAAAAATTATATAACTATCGAATCGAGCTCTTAGTCCGTAAGAAAATGCGACTTAAGAAAAATAATGTTTATATTTGTCGGGTACGTGAAGGTGCAAAAGAGTTACTAGAAGAGCTACATATTCTCTCGGGTAATTTTCTTTTTAATCATACGATTTCAAAAGAGTTAATCCACACTGAAGAAAATAAAAGAGCCTATTTGCGTGGAGCATTTTTAGCGGGAGGCTCTGTCAATAACCCTGAAACGTCTTCCTATCATTTAGAAGTGTATTCTTTATATAAGGAACACGGGGAAGCGTTGATGGACTTGATGAATCATTTTGAACTCAATGCAAAAACAATTGAGCGTAAAAAAGGTTTTATTACCTATTTAAAAGAAGCAGAGAAGATTTCAGATTTTCTAAGTCTTGTAGGTGCGCACCAAGCCATGCTAAAATTTGAAGATGTACGGATTGTTCGTGACATGCGTAATAGTGTCAATAGACTAGTCAATTGCGAGACAGCCAACTTAAACAAAACAATTGGAGCAGCAATTCGCCAAGTGGATAATATACGCTATATCGATAACATGATTGGTATTGAACAACTACCGGAAAAACTGCGTGAAATTGCAAGATTACGGGTAGAATATCAAGACGTAACATTAAAAGAACTGGGTGAAATGGTATCGACAGGTGTCGTTAGTAAATCAGGTGTAAATCATCGTCTACGCAAAATTGACGAAATTGCTGAAGCGCTAAGACGTGGAGAAAAGCTAAAAGTTTAGTGACATCATTCCACCAATCTACAATATGAAGGAATCGCTAGCTTTTATAAACAGCTATGCTAAAAAGTATAAGTAAATCAAAAACTTAAAAATTCCTATTATTTGAGATAATGTAAAAGTAATGTAAAATGTACTTATTAAAAAAGGGGGAGCAATTGTGGTAGAAAAACAATTAGTAGTAAAACTTAAATCAGGCTTACAAGCAAGACAAGCGGCATTATTTGTCCAAGAAGCAAATCGTCACACTGCCGATGTCTTCCTACAAAAAGACGATAAAAAGGTAAATGCCAAAAGTATCATGGGAATTATGAGCTTAGCCATTGCTAGAGGAACATCAGTAACATTAATTGCAGAAGGTAATGACGAAGAGAAAGCATTAGAAAAACTTGTTAAAATAATTGAAGACGAAGACTAATGTAATTCAAAAAAGCGCGGTGTAGAACAATTCAGTTGTTCTACACCGCTTTTTTGATTGATTAGAGGGCCAGAATCGTGGATAGCATCCAAAATTTCACCGGTTAGTAACAGAAAAACGACAAGACTCTATTTGAGCCTTGCCGTCCCCTCTATTAGTGCTTATTTTTTCAATTCATTACGTTCCATAATATGGTCGATTAAACCGTATTCTTTTGCTTGTTCGGCAGTCATGTAGTTATCACGATCTGTATCTCGAGCGATGACTTCGATAGGTTGACCAGTACGTTCAGATAGGATACCGTTTAATTTTTCGCGTGTTTTTAAGATATGTTTTGCAGCGATTTCGATTTCAGTTGCTTGACCTTGTGCACCACCTAGAGGTTGGTGAATCATAACTTCACAGTTTGGTAAAGCATAGCGTTTACCTTTTGTACCTGCTGTAAGTAAGAATGATCCCATTGATGCACACATACCCATACCAACTGTTTGTACATCTGGTTTGATGAATTGCATTGTATCGTAAATAGCCATACCAGCTGTTACGCTACCGCCAGGAGAGTTGATGTAAAGGAAAATGTCCTTTTCAGGATTTTCCGCTTCAAGGAATAACAATTGAGATACAACTGCATTCGCAACGTTGTCATCAATGGCACTTCCAAGCATAATGATGCGGTCTTTTAGTAAACGAGAGTAGATGTCATAAGCACGTTCACCGCGGTTTGTTTGTTCAATAACTGTAGGTATTAAGTTCATGTGAATAGCCTCCTCAATTAAATAAGGTAATTTCGTCTTCAATATGCTGAAATTCTGTATATATTTCAGCTGTAACCTTATCATACACATTATGGTCAATAAAGGTCAAATGTTACGATTATTTTTTTACCGTATTGAATTGTTCCTATTTAATTTGTATAATAGATAAGTCGCAAATACTTTTTTGCCCACGTAGTTTAACGGATAAAACATAAGATTCCGGTTCTTAGGCTGGGGGTTCGATTCCCTCCGTGGGCGTACTAAAACAAGGCACAAACCCTTATGATATAAGGGCTTGTGTATATAAGGGAGTAGAACTGTTAGTAATTATAACCAAATTTTCCCTAATAATATCATCCTCTAATCAATTTTTTTTGATTGGAGGATTTTTTTATACCCAAATATTATAAGTGTAGATATTTTTGCTCAAAATGATGGGAGAAAGTAGAAAAGAAATTGAGCTATGAATTTGGTACATTTCAAAAAGTTTTACACATACTTACTTATAATATTATGTATTTTTGTCAAAACTATCGTTTATCAATAAACGATGGAAGGTAAATAAATGAAGAACTCGGGAACAATTAGTATATTACATGTTGTATTCTTGACGATGACGTTTATTGGTTTGAAAAATCATGTAACCGTTATTCCATCAATATTAAAGTCTGCTGGAAGAGATGGGTGGGCATCTGTTTTACTTGGAGCATTTGTAACCTTTATATGGTTGTTTCTTATAGTTTATGTCCATAATAAATCTAACCAAGAGCCGATTAAAGATTGGTTAAAACAAAAAATAGGAAAAGTTGGATCATCGATTGTCTTATATAGTACAGCTTTCTATTTACTCTTACTTGCAGCGTTTACGATGAGAGAAACATTACTTTGGGTTTCTACAACCTTTTTACAGAAGACGCCAGTTGTTATTTTATTAGTCATTTATGCAGCGCTTATTATTTTTCTTGCTTCATTGGGTTTGCAAACTATTGTCATAGTAAACGTATTTGTATTAACGGGTGTAGTTATTTTTGGGTTTTTTGTGGCATTTGTCAATATAAAAGTGAAGGATTATGAGCTATTACGACCGTTTTTCGAACATGGGTTAGAACCAGTTTTAATGGGATCTGTTTACCCTGCATCTGGATTTGTTGAGTTACTGCTGCTTCTATTTCTTCAGCATCAAATACAAAATCGTATGCGATGGTATCATTTTGCAATAATGCTCCTCATATTAGTGGGCTTAACAACAGGTCCACTCCTTGGTGCTATTACAGAGTTTGGACCTTCGGAAGCAGCAAAGCAGAGGTATCCAGCTTATGAAGAATGGGGTCTAGCAACAATTGGGCGTTTTATTGAACATATAGATTTCTTCTCTATTTATCAGTGGCTAACTGGGACATTCCTAAGAGTAAGTCTTATCTTATATATTTGTTCAGACATATTGAATATGTCTGAAGATAAAAAACAAATTTGGACTAAGCTTGCGCCGCCGTTTTTTTTCATCTGTTTATCGTTAATTCTTTTGAGAGATAATGTTTTTTTAGATATTAATGGAAAATATTTTTTAATAAGTACTTTTCTCTTCTTTATCATATTATCGTTATTCCTTTCGATTGTTGCATTAGCATCGGGAAAGTCATCCAAAAAAGATAAAAATGACAAGAAAGGTGGTGAAGAACAATCGAACCAAGTGAAAACTCAATGAATTTGAATGTCTTGCAGCAGTTATTTCAGAAATCTGCAGATGTTAAATTCCAACAGTATAAATTTGATAATCATACAATACATCTCATCACATGTGAATCAATGATTGATCTGCAGTTATTAAATGAAGTCATTGTCCCACGTGTTGGGTTCTTATGTAGTAATTTGACGGATGAATCACTAGAAAAACAAGTGGAATCGCAATTGTATGTCCCAGATTTAAAAAAAGTGAAGGATGAACAAGAAGCGATATTACTAGTATATACAGGTTTTGTTCTACTTTATTTCGAAGAAGGAAAGCTCCTTTTTTCCAGTAATATTGCCAAAAAACCAAATCGTAATCCTGAAGAGACACGTACAGAAGTAACCATAAAAGGACCAAGGGATAACTTTATAGAAGATATCGCTGTAAATATTGCTTTAGTAAGAAAACGCTTGCCAACCAATTCCTTGTGCGTCGAAAAATTAGAAGCGGGAAAACGTTCAAAAACGAAAGTTGCCATTCTATATTTTGATGATATTGCAAATAAAGATATATTAAATGGAATAAAAGAGCAGATTAGTAAAGTTGACACAGATGCTGTATGGAGTGCTGATTTATTTATGGAACGTATAAATAATGGTGCCCTTATGTTCCCAAGACATGAATATTCGGGGAGACCAGATTATGCTGTTCAATCTCTTGTTAGAGGAAGGTTCATTATATTTGTTGATGGAACATCATATGCAATGGTTACCCCAGTCAATCTATTTTTATTATTAAAGACAAGTGAGGATAATGAATATCCAGTAGTCTTTGGTTCAGTTCAACGAGTAATGCGAATTGTTGGGCTATTAGTTGGTTCACTTCTACCAGCATTTTGGCTTTGCTTAACAACTTTTCATCAAAATCAATTGCCATTCCAACTTTTAGCAACCGTTGTTCAAGCAAGTACAGGACTTCCTTTCCCTGCAGCGCTTGAAATGCTCGTTATGCTGGCCATGTTTGAGCTCTTTCGTGAGGCGGGCTTACGTCTTCCAATTGTCCTAGGTGGTACGATTGGTGTTGTAGGTGGGTTAATTATTGGAGATGCAGCTATTCGAGCAGGTATTACAAGTCCTGCGATGGTTGTGATTATAGCTACTTCGACCATTGCAACATTTACACTCGTTAACCAATCACTAGTAACAGCGGTCAGTGCATTACGTGTTTTATTTATTTTAGTATCTGCATTATTCGGGTTCTTTGGCTTTTTTTTATCACTATTCTTTACACTTGCTTTTTTATCAAGTATAAGGATATTTGGAGTTCCTTATATGAATATTGCAGCAGATCTAAGTTGGTCAACCATAACTAAGTCTTTATTTCGATTACCCGCAAAGAAATATAAAAAGCGTCCAGAATCTTTAAATACTCTAGATAATACAAGGACTCAAGATCAAACAAAGACTCAAGATCAAACAGGGACTCAAGGTCAAACAAATACTCAAGGTCAAACAAATACTCAAGGCCAAACAAATACTCAGGGTCAGACAAATACTCAAGGCCAAACAAATACTCAGGGTCAGACAAATACTCAAGGTCAAACAAATACTCAAGGTCAGACAAATACTCAGGATCAAACAAATACGCAAGGTCAAACAAATAATCAGGATCAAACAAATACTCAGGATCAAACAAATACGCAAGGTCAAACAAATAATCAGGATCAAACAAATAATCAGGATCAAACAAATACTCAAGGTCAGACAAATTATCAAAGTCAAACAAATTATCAGGATCAAACAAATACTCAAGGTCAGACAAATAATCAGGATCAAACAAATACTCAAGGTCAGACAAATTATCAAAGTCAAACAAATAATCAGGATCAAACAAATACTCAAGGTCAGACAAATTATCAAAGTCAAACAAATAATCAGGATCAAACAAATACGCAAGGTCAAACAAATAATCAGGATCAGACAAATGCTCAAGGTCAAACAAATTATCAAAGTCAAATAAATAATCAGGATCAAACAAATACGCAAGGTCAAACAAATAATCAGGATCAGACAAATGCTCAGGGTCAGACAAATTATCAAAGTCAAACAAATAATCAGGATCAAACAAATACTCAAGGTCAGACAAATTATCAAAGTCAAACAAATAATCAGGATCAAACAAATACTCAAGGTCAGACAAATTATCAAAGTCAAACAAATAATCAGGATCAAACAAATACTCAAGGTCAGACAAATTATCAAAGTCAAACAAATAATCAGGATCAAACAAATGCTCAAGGTCAGATAAATAATCAAAGTCAAATAAATACTCAGGATCAAACAAATGCTCAAGGTCAGACAAATAATCAAAGTCAAATAAATACTCAGGATCAAACAAATACTCAAGATCAAACTAAGACTCAAGAGGAAAAAAATGAATAAGAAAATACTGATAATACTTATAATGCTCATAACGCTAATCTCAGGATGTTGGGATACAAAAGAACCAGAGCGAATGCTCTATATTTACGGAGTAGGTGTGGGTTATAAAGATGGAAAAATCGAAATATATACTCAAATTATTGATTTTGCCAACATAGCAAAATCTGAACAACCTCCTAACCCTAATAATATTCAGGCTGAAGTGGGACATTCGTCTGGTAAAACAGAACAAGAAGCGTTTTATAATTTGTACAAATCAATGGATGAAGAACTTTATTGGGGGCATCTTGCATATATAGTTTTTTCTGAAGATTTACTTAAATCCGGAAAGATGGATTCATTTATTAATCCCTTTATCCGATTTCTAAATACAAGATATCTAACTTGGGTGTATAGCACGAATGAGCCTTTGAAAGAGGTCATGTTAGTAACACCTATTCTTAATAAAGCAATATCATTATCTAAATTATCAGATCCTTTAAATTCATTTAGACAAGATTCTACGATTGAGCCTTTGAATGTTCGACAGTTAATATTCAAACTAGACGAGCCGAGTTATGAAGTGGCTATCCCCTCCGTGTCACTTCTTCATAATTGGGAAACGGAAAAACAAAAGAATATGATTACTACTATAAATGGAGTAAGTGTAGTTTCTCCAAAGGGTTTTAAAGGGAATATCACAGGGGATAAAGCAAAAGGATTACCGTGGATGGATAAGAAAACCAAAAGAGCAGAATTGTCAATTATGCTTGACTCTGAGGGAAAGCGTTATATTACCGGTAACGGAAAAGTGGATGCTGTAAAAGTTACGCCAATTGTTAAAAATAATTCGGTTTCCTTTGATGTAAATATAAAAATGGAAGTAGAGTTGGGGGGATTCCAAGGAAGCATAAAAGAGAAAAAAGTTAAAAAAGAAGTGGAAAAGGAAGTTAAAAAAGAAATTAGAGATACTTTTAAAGAAGGATTAAGTATTGATGCCGATGTCTACCATCTATCTGAAAATCTATTTCGTAAAGATGTAAAGGTGTGGAAGAAACTTCAAAAAAACGGAAAGATTGAATTGCGTGAGGATTCGATTCGTAATATTAAGGTAGATATTTTAGTGAATTCAGGAAGAAAGAATTTTAAAGAAACACTTAGAAGATAAAGAATAACATACTGATGAAATATATTTGATAGAGTAAATAATGTAAAAATAGTAAAGAAAAGCAGTTCATCCTCTATTTTAGGGGGCGAGCTGCTTTTTGTTAATTTTCATCAATATGTTCATCTTTGACTAAGCGCCAAATATAGTTTGCAATTTCTCTTGCCTCTGAAGCATGAGTTGTTTTTATAAATGATTTACGGAAAGGGGTAAGAAGTGCTTCAATGACGAATAATTTGAGTTCTGTTTGTTGTAATTCTGTCAGTAAACAATTTGCGTATTCAATTCCATCTTTTGGGTCATCTTTTGAAAGTTCTTCGATAAAACCCTTTAGTTGGTTTATGATCATGTTTTTATTAACCACTTTATGGTCAACACTATTTTTTATAAAATGAATCGTTTCAGCACCTATTAGAACTTCTTTCGTTTCTAACATTCGGGGGATAATGGCATCAATGTTACGAAGCGCCATATTAACAACAGCTTCAGGGTCCACACAACGATCTTCAGCAACTAGTAATGTCCGAATTGTATGTTGAATCATTGCGATTACTTGAACCGCACATTCGTAACTCATAATACTAATTTCTTTACCATAAACTTCAACCAATCGAGTAGAGAGCCAATCAAGTTCTTGTAAATGATGCATCATTACCACTTTTTTAACACCGACATCTCTTGAATGGTAAATAGACTCAAAAATTTGCAAAAGGTTTTGTTCACGATTAATATGCATGAGCACGGCGATTTGCTTCGCAAGTATATTAATATCTTTTGGATCTTGACCAAAAATAAGTTCATGTCTACGGTTACTCGCATCTTCACGGCTTTCCTGCAAAATAGCAATTAAACATTCGTTTTTCGAAGTGAAGTAATTATAGAAAGTTCCCTTTGAGATATTTGCTTCATGGATGATATCCATTATAGAGGTTTCGTTAAAGCCTTTTTCAATAAATAAACTACGTGCAATGTCGAGTACTTTTCTTTTACGCGTATTCATAAGTTCACCTTTTTAAATTATTTATACTCTTATTCTACAGAAAAAACGTTTACATATCAACGTTTTACGCTAAATGAAATTTTTTTGTTGAAAAAATTAGACTGTCAGTATAAAATAAAAAACATCACAAAAACAAGAATAAGATAGAAAGAATGAGGGGAAATTATGAGTAATGACTCTATACAGAAAAAGCCACCTTATGGCATGATTGCCATTTTGTTTATAGGTGCTTTTGTTGCTTTTTTAAATAATACGTTGATGAACGTTGCCTTACCTACAATTATGAAGGATTTTGATGTTACGTATTCTCAAGTACAATGGATAACAACAGGCTATATGCTTGTAAGTGGTGTGTTAATTCCTGCATCAGCATTCTTTGTTGTTCGATTTAAAAACCGTAATCTATTTATCACAGCGATGTCTATCTTTACAATTGGTACAATTATCGCGGCACTTGCTCCAAACTTTGGTACCTTATTGGCTGGACGAATGGTTCAAGCGGCAGGTGCAGCTGCAATCTCTCCATTATTAATGAATGTTATGCTTACAAGCTTCCCAATTGAAAAACGTGGTGCTGCTATGGGGATGTTTGGTCTAGTAATGATTGCAGCACCTGCGATTGGACCAACATTGTCTGGTTATATTGTTGAACACCATGATTGGCGTATGTTATTCGAAATGATTATTCCATTTGCCGTACTTAGTCTACTATTTGGTATTTGGAAATTACAAAATGTCATGGAAACTCGTAAAGTTTCACTAGATTATTTATCATTACTACTTTCAACAATTGCTTTTGGTGGCCTTTTATATGGCTTCAGTTCAGCTGGAGATAAAGGTTGGAGTGATCCATTGGTATATGGCACAATTTCTGTAGGTGCAATTGCTTTAGTTATATTCATTATCAAACAATTGAATATGGATGAACCATTATTAGATATTAGTATATATAAATATCCAATGTTTGCATTAGGTTCAGTTATTTCAATCGTTGTATCAGTAGCAATGTTTTCGGGTATGATTCTAACACCTGCATATGTCCAAAATGTAAGAGGTATTTCTCCGTTCCACGCAGGATTAATAATGTTACCTGGTGCAGTTATGATGGCCTTCATGTCGCCAATTACTGGGAAACTATTTGATAAATTTGGACCTCGTATTTTAGCATTTGTCGGTCTATCAATTATGACGGTTGCTACTTATTTCTTAACAAAATTAAAAGTTGATTCAAGTTATGCTTATATTATTTCGGTTTACACTGTTCGTATGTTCGGTATGTCTATGGTGACGATGCCAATCATGACAAATGGTTTAAACGCACTACCAATGAATAAAAACCCGCATGGTACAGCCATTAATAATACGGCCCAACAAGTATCTGGTGCAATAGGTACGGCGATTCTTGTAACTGTGATGGATAATCATATTAAAACAAGAGCAACTGAATTAGCAGCTGATGCAAAAGCAAAAGCGGTTCAAGCAGCGCATGCAGCTGCACAAGCTGGTCAAACTCCATCTTCGCCAACAGCAGAACAACTTGCTCAATTAAAAGCACATATAACTCAAACTGCATTATTAGATGGCATTAACTATACGTTTATGATAGCTACATGTATTTCAGGGGTAGCTTTAATACTTTCGTTATTCCTAAAACGTGTTAAAGTAAATAAAGAAGCTCAAGTACAAAAATAATATAGAACAAACAACAAAGCTCTCGACAAGACCACGTCGAGAGCTTTGTTGTTTTATTTTAACTTAATTGAGATGTGTATTTATAGTTGCTTCGCCATAACTATTTGTCATTGTAGCCATATCTTGAGGGGACATTTGAGGGACTTGGTAATATCCTTTTCTGTTTTGATAAATTGACACTTCGTATGCCATTTCAATGCAATTTGGAATTGAGTCTGCTAATACGCGACGAACAACTGGATTTGTTGTTTCCAATGCTGTAGCAAGTTTAACAGTAGCGGTTTCTTTGTGACATCCAAGGAGAAAACCGGAAATTATTTCATCACTTAATTCACTAGCTTGAGTAATTGGTTTTTTGGGTTGTCCAGGTTGTACACCATAAGTAAATTTGTTGTTTTCAGTCATTTCATAATGTCCAGTTGGACGAGAAGGATCACGACCTGTTTTAAATGATTCCACCAATGTATTGTATTCGTCTAAGCTAAATTTGTACTGGCGGTCTAATATATCTCGTAATTCAGTATCTTGGATGTGGTCACGTAATAATACGCATTGGTTTAATCCACCAACAATTGTGGATAGAGTTTCATGCATATCCATTACTTCATGTCCACCATGATTGAATTTTGCTGAATCTACATGATACGTTGGATCATTATTCATCTGATTTTGTGATTGTTGTTGAGACAAAATATAACCTCCTTTAAAATTAGGCGCTTGTGTTCACGCAGAGATAGTATGGACTTCGAGTCGACTTCAATACATGGAATATAAAAAATTCAATATAAACGCACTGTTGCATGGATATTTATAAGAATTTATCAATTTGTTAATAATTTGTTTATCTTTTTTCATTAAACAGTTAAGATTTGCTTTTTATAATGATAAGTACACAAAGGGAATGAACAAATAGATGGTTCAAATGAATAGTCAAATCAGAATAATGTGTATTGCAGATAAAGGAAATGGTTGAACGAATTAACGGATGGAACTTTGGTCAATTTTTATTGTCCAAACCAAATCAATTGCTTATGTTCAGCTAATCCAATTCCTTTCTAAAGCAGTTGGTGATTTATGCATTCGTATGGTTTTGATGATCAATGGACAAAATTTATAATGACATTCTAACTGAGGTGCAAAACAGTGAAAAAAATAACATTCATTCTTCCTGCTTTTAATGAGGAGGAAAATATTGATAAATTATATGATTCAATTGTGGGTGAGTTTAACACAGTAGATTATATATATGAAATATTACTAGTGAATGATGGAAGTACAGATGGGACATTAGAAAAAATAAAAGAAATAGCCATTCATGATAAACAAGTAAAGTATGTGTCATTCTCCCGTAATTTCGGAAAAGAGGCTGCGATCTATGCGGGACTTCAGAATTCAACAGGAGATGCAGTCATATTAATGGACAGTGATTTACAACATCCAGCATCATTAGTAACAGAAATGATTAAAGGCTATGAGCAAGGATATCATCAAGTTGTAGCATGCCGAAATCGAAAAGGTGAATCTAAACTGCATCGTCTTTTAACAGGTGCATTTTATCGTTCTGTAAATAAGTTAAGTGAAGTACAGTTAGAAAATGGAGCAGGTGACTTTCGTCTGTTAAGTCGAAAAGCAGTTGATTCACTATTACAGCTTAGTGAAAATAATCGCTTTTCTAAAGGACTTTATGAATGGATTGGTTTGTCTAAAAAAACATTCTCTTATGAGAATGTTGAACGTCAATATGGAGAAAGTAAATGGTCATTTTCTGACTTATTTTCCTATGCGCTGGACGGAGTATTATCGTTTAACACAAAACCACTTCGACTTTGCTTGTATATGGGTGTCTTCATTTTATTTTGTGGATTAATGTATATCGCAACAACTTTTGTTGGCATTATTACAGAAGGAATAAAAGTGCCAGGCTACTTTACAATCATTTCAGCTGTGCTATTACTTGGTGGTGTTCAGCTTTTAAGTTTAGGGATTATCGGAGAATATATTGGACGAATCTATAATGAAGCAAAACATCGACCTCATTATATTGTTGAAGAATCAAATATGGTTAGCCCCTCCAAATTTGTACCACGCGTTGTATCTTCAAAAGATGTTGAAGAAATCTTTAGAAAAAGTGGTTTTGCGTACAGAACGAAAGAGGATCAACGATGAACAAGGAATGGTTTAAATTTATAATAGTGGGCGGTATTAATACAGCCCACTATTATGCGTGGTATGTATTGTTCTACTCAATATGCCTTATCAGCTATTTACCCAGTCATATTATTGCAACTGTTTTAAGTATGTTTGGTTCCTATTTTCTTAACGTCTATTTTACGTATAAGGAAAGACCTTCATGGAAGTCATTTTTCCTATTTCCACTTACGCAGATAACGAACACTGTTGTGCAATTGATTTGCCTTGTTGTATTTGTCAAAACATTGCATATGTCTCCTTATCTTGCACCACTTGCAACTGCAATAGTCAGTGTGCCGATAACATTTTTTGTCACTAGGAGGGTTATTCGTGTTTCAAAACCAATCTAGATGGAAACAAAAAGGATTGCTAATAGCAAGCATGCTCCTCATTTCGATCGTGGCACATGGCTTTTTTATTTGGCAACAGTCGAATGGACTTGTAATGAAAGGTATTAACGATGGTCTATCGCAAATGCTACCTTTTAAGCAATTCATCTATAAAAACTATTCCCAAGGAAACTTTTTTTATGCAGATGATTTTGGAATTGGTGGAGGGATTTTTTCTCAGTTAGCTTATTATTTCTCAACAAATATTTTCTTTTTAATTATCGCATCCTTATTGTTTATAGTGGAATCTATTACAAAATATCATGTGGATTTAAATACTTGGGTACAGCTTATTTTGCCTATGAGTATTTTAAAACAAACGGCTATTTTAGTTGTCGCATACAGTTATTTTAAAACGATGAAATTATCCAAAAAAGCTTCGTACGTTGGAGCAGTTATTTATGGATTAAGTCCCTTCTTTTTTAGACATGAAATGTATTGGGATATCTTAACAGATGCAATATTTTGGCTTGTTTTATTATTAATAGGTATTGAGAAAATTATACGAAAAGAATCATCAACTACTTTCGTAGTAGCTGTTGCGCTTATTTTTATCAACAATTTTTATTTAGCATATGTGAACTTACTAATAGGTTTCTTTTATATAATCATTCGTTGGTTTGTTCATTGTTCACAGCAAGAGCTTTCCATAAAAAAGCAATTGAAACACTATTTAAGTGGTGGATTATTAGGATTAGGAATCGGTTGTTTTGCATTTATACCAGCAGCTATGGGTTACCTACACAATTCCCGCCCACCATACAAAGATGCTATCCCATTGATAGACATTCAAGATAATATACTTTCTAATCCACGTATTCTCTGGTTACCGGTCTTTGTTGTGGTAGCATTAAGTATCAAGAAGTTATATCAAAACAAGACATTCCAACTCTTTACCATAGTTGCCATTGGCGGAACTGTTCTGCATTTCATACCGTATGTTGGTAGCATGTTTAATGGATTTTCAGCGCCACAAAATCGATGGGAAGCCATTGTGGTTTTAGGTTATGCAGGTGTATTTGCTGTAGCTATAGATCACTTTGAATATTGGAAGGCGAGACATGTTATAAGAACATCGACCGTTTTTCTAATTTTCATGCTTATCGTTAGTTTTATAGACCCAACATTTAAGTGGGGAAAAGATAGCGTTATTTTCATAATGACGGCTTTGTGGATAATTGGGATTAGCTATGTATTAACAAAGCGAAAATCACAAAATACCGCTATTCTATTCGTAATCATCTTTATGATAGGATATGCAAATGTGTTTCAAGCAAATCGTTTAACCGAAGTGGATAAAAACTCATATGCTTCAACAACCCAATTCATGGAATCAGACAAATACAATTCGAATGAACAAAAACGATTAATTCAATACATGAAACGTCATTTAATTAATGATGGAGCAAGAATTGATTGGATGGTGGATGATCGAAATAACACGCCTATCGTACAAGATTTTAAAGGGGAAAGTGTTTATTCCAGTGTTTTAAACGGTGATGTATTAAATATGTATCAAAAAGACCTTCAAATTGATATGGGGAGGGAAAGTGTTAGTAGATATGCGACTTTGGGTGCTAGAACAAACTTAATGTCTATATGGCAAACACAGTTCTATATGCGCGGAAATGCAAATCAATCGATTCCATATGACTATCATTTAGTAAAGCACTCAAAAAATTATAATGTTTATGAGAATAAAAAGTTATTGCCTGCGTTTCGTGTGACGAATTCTTTATATTCTGCAACAGCTTTAGAAAATCAGCCTATATTAGCGAAAGAACATGCGATGCTACAAGGTGTTATAACAGAAAATGAACAAACCACAAAGGAATCCAAGGTTCCTGAGACTGCCATTAAAAAAATAAGCACAGTCAATGCAAAGTGGAACGGTGATGTTTTAAATATACAGAAGAAAAACGGAGGATTTGATCTCCATATTGCTCCTTCTCAAAATACAAAAGACCTTTATGTCCAATTTCACGTTGAAGGAATCCATCAAAAAGAATCATTTAATCTTCAAGTGAATGAAGATCAAACGATGCGAAAAAGATCAGATTCTATTTATCGTACAGGATATAATGATTTAACGTTTGCAATCAATCGAGCAAATACCATTCATATTCGTTTGTCAAAAGGGGAGTATCACATAAATAATATTCATGTATATGAAGAAGACTATTCGACCCTATCTGATGCATTGAAGTATAGTAAAGGTGCAGATATACAATGGCAAAATGATCATGCAAGTGGTGCAGTAAAAACAACTCAACCTCACGAAATGTTAGTCACACCTATACCTTATGAAAAAGGGTGGACAGCTCATATTAATGGGAAGAAAGTAGCGATAGAGAAGGTAAACTATGCGTTTATTGGTATTCCATTAATGGACGGTGAAAATGAAATTGAACTGGACTACAAACCACCTTACTGGACAGCATGCTTATGGGTTGCATTTATTTCAATTGTACTCTTTAGTTTTGGAGTGTATCGACAAAGAAGACGGATTAAAAGTATAGATTAAAAACAGATAGATAGGGGAAGTATGTAATGAAAATAAATAAGTTGATTTTCCGTTCAAATACAATAATGGTTCTACTTCCCCTTATGCTACTGTTTATAGTCGGTGGAACGCTTGTAAGTACCTTTAATGAATATTATATTGATAATCGTATTGAGAAAGTTCAATTAAATAAAGATGTCTATAAAATTCAAACGATGTTTAACAACATGAAAACTCCTAATACAGATTGGGATGAAATCAGTACAGATGTTTCAAAATATGGTTATCATTTATATGTAGCAAAAGATCAAACGAAAATCTATTCTAATTTAAACAAACACGAATCTAGTTATATTGAAGATTTCCCCAAAATAAAAAAAGGTCAAAATAATGCAGTCTATCATTGGGATTATGCAACAATTGTACGCAAAGAGTTTGATTCTAATAGGCATCACTATGATCTAATTATCATTAATGTCAAAAAAAATTCGTTTTGGACAATCCTTGAACATGGTGGATTTAAAATGTTTTTGGTGATGTATTTTGTCATTGCGCTAGTTGGGATTATGATAATAATATTGAGTAGTCAATTGTTTACGAAACGTTTGGTGAAGAAAGTTAAAGCCCCAATCAGTCAGTTAATGGATGGAGAAAAACGTATTGAAGCAGGGAATCTTCACGAACCTATTGTCTATCAAGGAATTGAAGAGTTTGAAATGCTATGTAGCACATTTAACCAAATGCAAAGTCATTTACTGGAAGAAAGAGAACGCAACGAAAAGTATGAAAAGGCTAGAACAGATATGATTTCAGGGATTTCCCATGATTTGCGTACACCTCTTACATCTGTAAAAGGCTATATTAAAGGCTTATTAGACGGTGTGGCTAAGACACCAGAAAAGCAGCATCAGTATTTAATGATTGCATACAAAAAAGCTGGCGATATGGATTTGTTACTTCAACGTCTCTTTGATTTTTCAAAATTAGAAACAGGTAATATGCCATTTGTAAAGAAAAAACTAGCTTTTGATCTGTTTCTAGAGCAATTTGTAGAAGAAGTGCGTGATGACTTGGCAATTCAACAGGTTAAGGTTACATTATCGTTAACAAATGAAGAGCATAACGTGGCGATTGACATAGTCTTGATTAAGCGAGTATTAATCAATTTAATTGAGAACAGTCTAAAATATGCAGAAAATGACCATTTGCAAATTTCCTTTACATTAATAAAAATCAATCGTTTAGAAGTACTTGAAATAAAGGATAATGGTAAAGGTGTAGATGAAGCCAAACTGCCACATCTATTTGAACAATTTTATCGTGGTGATGAATCGCGAAATAGTAAAACCGAAGGAAATGGATTAGGATTATATACGTCTAAATATATAATCGAAGAACATGGCGGCACAATTTCAGCTGCAAATCAGGATGGACTGAAAATAATCATTACATTGCCGAGCATTTTTTAAAAGAGGGAAGAATATGTATAAAATTTTAATTGCAGAAGATGATATCGAAATTGCAATGTTAGAAGAAGATTACCTTGAGATTAATGGATTTGAAACACGAATCATTCAGAATGGTAATTCCGTCATCCAAGTGTTGAATCAAGAGCGTTTTGATTTGTTGATTCTAGATATCATGCTACCTGGCAAAAATGGTTATGAACTTTGTAAAGAAATACGAGCTGAATCTGAAATACCAATATTAATGGTGACAGCCAAGACAGAATCAATAGATAAAATAAGGGGCCTAGGGCTTGGTGCAGATGATTATATATCAAAACCGTTTGATCCTGCAGAACTTGTAGCGCGTGTCAAAGCTCATATCAATCGTTATGAACGATTGATACATCATAGAAATGAAACAACAGATGACGTCATTCAAATTGGTCACATGAAAATACTAAAAAAGAGTTGGAAAGTTTATGTGAATGGCGAAGTAGTTAAGTTCCCTAATAAGGAATTTGAAGTACTTGTTTTTTTAGCGGAAAATGCAAACATCGTTTTCTCTAAAGAACAAATCGTTGAACAAATTTGGGGATACGGCTATATAGGCGATAGTTCTACTGTGACCGTACACATCAATCGGATTCGTGAAAAAATAGAAGAAGATAGTAATAATCCTAAAATCATTGAAACAGTTTGGGGAGCGGGATATCGTTTGAATTTGATATGATATTTTTTGCAAAATTACAACCACATGATTCAAACTTCGTTCAATCTCTTCGTAAGCCCATCAATCCTATGAGTATTCAACACAAGAAATTATTTATATAATTGAAGAAATATCAAAGGTGAGGAGCATTAAATAATGGAAATTACATACTACAGTAGACCGAACTGCGGACTTTGCGAAGATGGCAAACGAATGCTGAATTTAGTGCGTGAAGATATTCCTTTTGAGGTTAAAGAAGTGAATATTGAACAGGATGATACACTTCATGAAAAATATATGATGATGATACCTGTTGTTGAAAAAGATGGGCAGATTATTCAGTATGGTGTACTGGATTATATAACGCTGTTGGAAGGAATCGGTGCAGACTAGGATAGGCGATATTGTGATATTGTCTATTCTACTCAATTCTTGGTGAAATTTAGTTGCATATGATGACATGAAATTGTATACTCTAAGCAAGAAATAAATTTTTTTGTAGTAAGTGGGACGTAATGATAAAAGGTGGGATAAAATATGTCCCTTAAGGAGGTAACGACATGACTACATTATCGGAAGCACAATTGAAAATAATGCCTGAAGTGTCTGAGCTTCTTCATACTCGATATCGTTTTTTACAAATGATTGAAATGTTAGGTCCCATTGGTCGACGTGGACTTGCGGATAATCTTTCTGTAGCAGAAAGAGAAGCTCGTAAGGAAACGGATTTGTTACGTGAGCAAGGGCTGATTGTAGCTAGTCGTTCTGGTATGAGGATTTCTGAATTAGGAATGGAAGTATTAGAAGTGTTAAAGCCTCTCGTTTATGAATGGTCAGGTATTTCCACAATGGAAAAACAGCTAACACGAATACTTGGAATCAAAAAAGTAATAATAGTAGATGGGGATCTTGATGAACTTCCATCGATTAAATCATTGCTCGGTTTGGAAGCGGCAAAACAATTAGAATTAGTAGCGAGTATTAGCAAAATCGTCGCTGTAACAGGTGGAAGTACATTAGCTGCCATAGCAGATAGTCTTACTCCTTCAGAAAAACTAACTGATCTAAACTTTATCGCTGCTAGAGGTGGTATGGGAGTTGAGATGAGACTGCAAGCTAACACTATTGCAGCAACATTTGCAGGGAATACTGACAACACTTATCGTACTTTGTATTTACCAGAACATTTAAGTGAAACAGCTTATAATGCAATTATTCAAGAACCAATCGTGAAAGAAATGATGGAGTTATATGATCAAACAGATGTCGTCATTCACGGTATTGGCTCTGCTTTAGAAATGGCAGAAAGACGCAAATCATGTGAAGAAGAAAAACAATCTTTACTTGAAAGTGGCGCTGTCAGTGAGGCCTTTGGTTATTATTTCGATGAACAGGGGAATGCAGTACAAAGAATTCGTACTGTAGGAATCCAATTAGAGCAAGTAAATAGATGTAAAAGTATTATTGCAGTAGCTGGTGGGAAGAATAAGGCTAAAGCCATTCTTTCTTACTTCAAACACGGCGCAAAACAATCAGTTTTAATAACTGATTCAGCTGCTGCGGAAGAAATGCTTCACTTACTACAATAAACTCATTTAATGGAGGAAAAGATTATGACTTTAAAATTAGCGATTAATGGATTTGGACGTATTGGACGATTAGTTTTCCGAACAGCAATTAAACGACAAGATATTGAAATTGTAGCGGTAAATGATTTAACTGACGCAGCAATGCTTGCTCATCTTTTAAAATATGATTCAGTTCACGGCACATTCGATGCAGAAGTAACATCTGAAGGTGAATACCTTGTAGTAGATGGCAAAAACGTTCGTGTCTATGCTGAAACAGATCCTGCAAAACTTCCTTGGGGAGAATTAGGTGTTGATATCGTAGTAGAATCTACAGGTCGCTTTACAGACCATGAATCTGCGCATAAACACGTTGAAGCAGGCGCTAAAAGAGTAATCGTATCTGCTCCAGGCAAGAACATGCCAACTTATGTAATGGGTGTAAACAACGAAAAATACGATGCAGCAAATGATATTGTCGTATCAAATGCATCTTGTACAACAAACTGCTTATCACCAGTTGCCAAAGTGTTGGATGAACAATTCGGTATCAAACGTGGTATGATGACTACCGTTCACTCATACACAAACGATCAAAAAATCTTAGATCTTCCACATAAAGATTATCGCCGTGCTCGTGCAGCTGCACAATCTATGATCCCAACTACTACTGGCGCAGCAGTTGCAGTAGCAAAAGTTTTACCACAACTTGAAGGTAAACTAGATGGTATGGCAATTCGTGTTCCAACACCAAACGTATCATTGGTTGACTTAGTTGTAGAATTAGAAAAAGACGTAACTCCAGAAGATGTTAATGCAGCATTAAAAGCAGCATCTGAAAATGAATTAAAAGGTATTCTTGCATACTCAGAATTACCATTAGTATCAATTGATTACAACGGCAATGTTTCTTCATCTACAGTTGATAGTCTATCTACAATGGTTCTTGAAGGTAACCTTGTAAAAGTATTGGCTTGGTATGATAACGAATCAGGTTATTCTACTCGTGTAGTAGATTTAGCTGAATACATGATGAAACAAGGTTTGTAATTCAAAAACGATAGCCATATAGTTACCATATGTATATAATGAATTAGGGTAAAAAAGGAGAAGCAGTTTTGCACTTCTCCTTTTTTTATGAAATAAGTAAGCGCTTCATTGATAAAAACAAAATATTTCGGCTTATTTTTTTCACAATAATCTATATTGAAACGGTTGAAGAAGCTATTTTTGTTCATCATAATATAAGCGAAGAATGATGCTTATTTTCATCATAATTAAAATGTTATAGACAATTGGAGGAGGCACGATTATGTATCAAAAAAAGACAATGAATGATATCGAAGTAAAAGGAAAACGCGTATTTGTACGTGTGGATTTCAATGTACCAATGGAAGAAGGCAAAATTACCGACGACACTCGTATTCGAGCAGCGCTTCCTACAATCTCATATTTAGTAGAAAAAGGGGCAAAAGTAATTTTAGCTAGCCATCTAGGACGTCCAAAAGGTGAAGTGAAAGAAGAACTACGATTAACAGCTGTAGGCGAACGTCTTTCTGAACTTATGGGTAAACCTGTAACAAAACTAGATGAATCTATCGGTGAATCAGTGGAACAAGCTGTAGGAAACATGAATGATGGTGAAATCGTTCTATTAGAAAACGTTCGTTTCCATAAAGGCGAAGAAAAGAACGATCCTGCGCTTGCTGAAAGCTTCGCAAAATTAGCAGATCTTTATGTCAATGATGCATTTGGTGCCGCTCATCGTGCACATGCTACAACAGCAGGAATTGCAGAATACTTACCAGCAGTTTCTGGTCTTTTAATGGAAAAAGAAATTGATGTTTTAGGTAAAGCATTATCAAACCCAGAACGCCCATTCACTGCAATTATCGGTGGTGCAAAAGTTAAAGATAAAATCGGTGTAATCGAAAATCTTTTAGATAAAGTGGACCATTTAATCATTGGTGGGGGTTTGTCTTATACATTCTCAAAAGCACAAGGTTATGATATAGGTAAATCATTATTAGAAGAAGATAAAATCGAATTAGCTAAATCATTTATCGAAAAAGCAGCTGAAAAAGGCGTGAAATTACATATGCCAGTGGATGCTGTTGTAGCAAACGAATTCTCGAAAGATGCAGAAACAAAAGTAGTTGATATCGATCAAATTCCAAGTGATTGGATGGGATTAGATATCGGGCCAAAAACTGCTGCAGAATATGCAGATGTGATTAACAACTCAAAACTAATCATTTGGAATGGACCTATGGGTGTATTTGAAATAGATGCATTTGCAAATGGTACAAAGGCTGTAGCAAGTGCAATGGCAGAAACAAATGGTTATACAATTATTGGTGGTGGCGATTCAGCAGCAGCAGTAGAAAAATTCCAAGTAGCTGGTAAAATGGATCACATCTCAACTGGTGGCGGTGCATCTCTTGAATTTATGGAAGGTAAAGAATTACCGGGTGTTGTCGCATTAAACGACAAATAATACTTATAAATGGAGGTTGTTCACAATGCGTAAACCAATTATTGCAGGTAACTGGAAAATGTATAAAACATTATCGGAAGCAATTGAATTTGTAGAAGCAGTTAAATCATCTGTTCCAGCAACAGATAAAGTGGACTCAGTTATTTGTGCACCAGCTCTATTTTTACCTTCACTTGTAGGTAAAGCAGAAGGTACAGATCTAGCAATCGGTGCTCAAACAATGCACTATGAAAATGAAGGTGCATTTACTGGTGAGGTAAGCCCCACTCAATTAGAAGATATCAAAGTTCAATATGTTATTTTGGGGCACTCCGAACGTCGTCAATATGATAACGAAACAGATGAAGGGGTAAATAAAAAAGCACATGCAGCATTTACTCATAATTTAACACCGATTATCTGTGTAGGCGAAACATTAGAAGAACGAGAAGCAAGTAATACAGTTGTAAAGGTTTCTTCTCAAGTTGGTGCAGCACTAAAAGGTTTAACACCTGAGCAAGTTGCGAAAACTGTGATTGCATATGAACCGATTTGGGCAATTGGCACAGGTAAAACAGCGACAGCTCAAGATGCCAACGAAGTATGTGCAGCGATCCGTAAAACAGTAGCAGAAGTAGCAGGAGAAGTTGCTGCAGAAATGATTCGTATTCAATACGGCGGTAGTGTGAAACCGGAAAACGTAGTAGAATTACTATCAATGGAGCATATCGATGGTGCTCTAGTTGGTGGAGCAAGTTTAAAACCAGACTCATTCTTAAAATTATTGGAGGCCGGGGCAAATGCCTAATAAACCAGTAGCATTAATTATTTTAGATGGTTTAGGCTTACGCGACGAACTATTTGGTAATGCAGTAGCGCAAGCGAAGAAACCAAATTTGGACCGTTATTGGAATTCCTTTCCGCATAACACACTGACAGCATCAGGGGAAGCAGTAGGACTTCCAGCGGGGCAAATGGGTAACTCAGAAGTCGGACACTTAAATATAGGTGCTGGCCGTATTGTCTATCAAAGCTTAACAAGAATTCACAAGGCTATTAAAGATGGTGATTTCTTTACAAATGAAGCACTATTAGATGCAGTCAATCATGCAAAACAAAATCATTCAAAATTACACATTATGGGTCTTTTATCTGATGGTGGCGTACATAGTCACTATGAGCATTTATTTGCTCTATTGAAATTAGCAAAAGACCAAGGCTTAGAAGAAGTATATGTACATGGCTTCCTAGATGGTCGCGATGTGGGTCCAAAAACAGCTGTGGGCTATATCGAAGAAACAGAACGTCAAATGGCTGAAATCGGAGTCGGACAATTTGCTTCTATCAGTGGTCGTTATTATGCAATGGACCGCGATAATCGCTGGGATCGTGAAGAAAAAGTTTATAAAGTATTAGTAGATGGACAAGGTATTGAAGCAACTTCAGCGGCAGAAGGTGTTGAAGCATCTTATGTAAATGACGTAACAGATGAATTTGTCTTACCGTTTGTGATCAAAAATGATGGCAAACCAGTTGCAACAATTCAATCAAACGATGCCGTGATTTTCTTTAACTTCCGTCCGGACCGTGCAATCGAACTATCAACTGCTTTTACAAATCCATCATTTGATGGTTTTACGCGAAGCGAAAACCATCCGCAAAACTTGAAGTTTATTTGTTTTAAAAAATATAGTGATAAAGTAATTGGTGAGATTGCTTTCCATGATGACGATTTGAAAAACACCATTGGTGAGGTATTATCAGACAATAATCTTCGTCAATTACGGATTGCAGAAACAGAAAAATACCCACATGTCACTTTCTTCATGAGTGGTGGTCGTGAAGCAACATTTGAAGGAGAAGAACGTATTCTAATCAATTCTCCAAAAGTTGCAACATATGATTTAAAACCAGAAATGAGTGCTTATGAAGTAACAGATGCACTAGTTGAAGCGATTGAAGCTGACCGTTTTGATGGGATCATTTTAAACTTTGCAAACCCTGATATGGTAGGCCATAGTGGTATGCTTGAACCAACGATTAAAGCAATCGAAGCTGTGGATGAATGTTTAGGTAGAGTGGTAGATGCGCTTCTTGCAAAAGGTGGAGCGGCGATTATTACTGCAGACCATGGTAACTCCGATGAAGTGGTAACACTTGAAGGAGAACCTATGACAGCTCATACAACAAATCCTGTGCCTGTTATCATCACAAAAGAAAATATTGTTGTAAGAAATGGCGGAATTTTAGCCGATTTAGCTCCGACCATGTTAAAATTATTAGGAGTGGAACAACCACTCGAAATGACAGGAAAACCATTATTTTAAAACTGAGGAGAGTTAAACAATGCCAATTATTACAGACGTACAAGCCCGTGAAGTATTAGATTCACGCGGTAACCCAACAGTAGAAGTAGAAGTATTCACAGAATCAGGTGCTTTTGGTAGTGCAATCGTTCCTTCTGGTGCATCTACTGGGGAATATGAAGCGGTAGAATTGCGCGATGGAGACAAAGCTCGCTACCTTGGAAAAGGTGTTTTAAAAGCAGTTGATAATGTAAACAACGTCATTGCTCCAGAACTAATCGGAAACTATTCAGTACTTGATCAAGTATCAGTAGATAACATGATGATCGAATTAGATGGTACAGAAAACAAAGGTAAACTAGGTGCAAACGCGATTCTTGGTGTTTCTTTAGCAGTGGCTCGTGCAGGTGCTGACTACCTTGACCTACCACTTTATCAATACATCGGTGGTATTAATGCAAAACAACTACCAGTTCCAATGATGAACATCTTAAACGGCGGTGAACACGCTGATAATAACGTAGATATTCAAGAATTCATGGTAATGCCTGTAGGCGCTGAATCATTCCGCCACGCTTTACGCATGGGTACTGAAATCTTCCATTCATTAAAAGCAGTACTTAAAGAATCTGGTCATAACACTGCAGTAGGTGATGAAGGTGGTTTTGCACCAAACTTAACTTCTAACGAAGAAGCATTATCTACAATCGTAACTGCAATCGAACGTGCAGGTTACAAACCAGGTGAAGAAGTAATGCTAGCAATGGACGTGGCATCTTCAGAACTATACTCAGATGAAGATGGAAAATACCATTTAGATGGAGAAGGCGTTGCAAAAACTTCTGAAGAAATGGTTGCTTGGTATGACGAACTTACTTCTAAATACCCAATTATCTCAATTGAAGATGGTCTTGATGAAAACGACTGGGCAGGTCACAAAATGCTTACTGAACGCATCGGAAACCGCGTACAATTAGTTGGTGACGATCTATTCGTTACAAATACTAAAAAGTTATCTCGTGGTATCGAAGAAGGCGTTGGTAATGCAATTCTAATCAAAGTTAACCAAATCGGTACTTTAACAGAAACTTTAGATGCTATCGAAATGGCTAAACGTGCTGGCTACACAGCAATCATCTCTCACCGTTCTGGTGAATCAGAAGACACTACAATTGCAGATATCGCAGTTGCTACAAATGCTGGCCAAATTAAAACTGGTGCACCATCTCGTACAGACCGTGTTGCAAAATACAACCAATTACTTCGCATCGAAGACCAATTGTCTGTAACAGCTCAATTTAATGGTATTAAATCTTTCTACAACATTAATCGCTAATTTGACAACGAGTAAAATAATTTAACAATTTACACAAATATTGAAGCCGCTATCTCCTTTATGGAACGATAGCGGCTTTCTCATTAAAATTATTTAGCATATTTTTTTATGTTTTTTATTTGAAATA
The DNA here is from genome assembly GCF_044359855.1 of Rummeliibacillus pycnus. GTDB lineage: Bacteria > Bacillota > Bacilli > Bacillales_A > Planococcaceae > Rummeliibacillus > Rummeliibacillus pycnus_A. Next base: position 1,789,460 of record NZ_CP132291.1, on the reverse strand, counting down.
TGTGATTCCAGTTGGAAAACTGCACTGATTATTTTACAATCCCTATCATAAAACCGTCATATCCCTTATTACCAACTGTTTGAATCGCTGTAGAATCAATGGCTGGATTGTTTACTAATAAGTCCATAAATTGTTGTAGTCCTTTTGTATGCACGTCATCGCTTAATTCATCAATGATATTGCCATCTCTTACAACATTATCAGCTATAATGAGTGCTCCGGGATTCGCTAATTTTAAGGACCATTTTAGATAATGAGGGTAATTCACCTTATCAGCATCAATAAAAATTAAATCAAATAATAATTTTTTTTCTTCAAGGATTGGCAATGTATCTAATGCGTTTCCAACAATAACCTCCACTTTATCTTGATAACCTGCCAGCTGGAAATTTTGTTCGGCGATTTTTGCAAAATCCGGATTAAATTCTAATGTGTATAGTTTTCCAGTTTCGGAAAGGGCACGAGCCATCCATATACTACTATATCCACCAAGAGTTCCGATTTCTAATATATTTTCTGCACCTTTTAGTTTAGCTAAAAGATATAAAAGTTTTCCATGTGTTGATGATACATTAATATTTGGTAGACCTGCTTGCTTGTTTGATTCCTGAACTTGCTCAAGGGTGGAATCGGAGGGGATTAATTTTTTATTGATATAATCGTCCACAAAAGCACAGATCATCATGTAAGCATCCTGTATTGTAGCTCCTCCTTATAAAAATTTGATTTTTTCAAATACAGTTTATGACTGTATAGTTCAAAATAAGAACAAAAACAACGTTTTTTATGAAGAACCTTTTGAGTATTAGTGGATGCTATCGTTTTTACTTTTTTATCGTCAAAATATATAAGGAATGATAAAATAATAGAAAAGTGTGTATTTTATTGGTTTTAGTTACTACTAAAAGTAGAACTTCGTTGTCATTACGTACAGTTTTTGGTAAGATAAGACTATTGTGATGTTTCGAATCAGGAGGTGGAACATATGCATGCAGCAATTATGACGTTACTTCTTATCGTGTCTGTTGCATTGATTATCGTAGTATTAATGCAATCTAGTAAGAGTGCTGGTCTTTCAGGAGCCATCTCTGGTGGAGCTGAACAACTTTTTGGAAAAGCAAAAGCTCGTGGAGTAGATTTAATATTACACCGCATTACGGTTGTGCTATCAATCTTATTCTTCGTATTAACTATTGCGATCGCAAAATTCTAATGCACACTAAATCCGCCTGGCCGCTAATGGTTAGGCGTTTTCTATTATATAGATTATAATGAAGAAAGCGGGACACGATCGTAAACCTTTAAACTTCGGCGTGCAGATCGACTTCAATTCATACTTAGGAGGTTTACATCATGAAACCTACTTTACCCGAACCTTTTTTCTTTGAGGTTGGACCCAGAGCAGTTTTACTATTACATGGATTTACTGGGAATTCGGCAGATGTACGTATGCTAGGGCGTTTCTTAGAAAAGCATGGTTATACTTCACTAGCTCCGCAATATAAAGGACATGGAGTACCACCAGAAGAGCTGATACATACAAACCCACAACAATGGTGGCAAAGTGTGCTTGATGGATACCAAAAATTAAAAGATGCAGGATACAAGGAAATTGCTGTTGCAGGGCTATCTCTTGGTGGCGTTTTTTCATTGAAGTTAGGTTATTGTTATCCAGTTCAGGGAATCATAACAATGTGTGCACCAATGACGATGCGGACAACAGAATTAATGTTTGAAGGTGTAGTTCAATACGCGGAACGGTTTAATCAACATTTTGGCAAAAGTGAAGAAGAATCCGAAGCGAGTTTAGAAAATATTAAAAAACATGGCATGCCTTCACTACAACAATTACGTGAATTAGTATATGAGGTTCGAGAACATGTCGATGAAATCTATGCACCAATTTTTGTTGTACAAGGAAGAAAAGATGAAGTCATTGATATAAAATCTGCAAATTATATTTATGAACAAGTAGAGTCTAATGAAAAACAGATTAAATTCTATGAAGAATCAGGTCATGTTATTACATTAGATAAAGAACGAAAACAATTGCATGAAGATATTTTACACTTTTTAGAGTCACTTGATTGGCATGAGTAAAAAAGTAATGATTGCAAATGCTAATAGAAGGAGGGAAGAACGATGGATAAACAAGAATCAACATTAGAATTAAGATTATTGGAATTTATGAAGGAAGATGACTATAAACCTTTAACAGTCGCTGAGTTTGAAGAGCAGTTTGGCTTTCGTGATGCTGAAGAATTCAAACAACTTGTAAAAACACTCGTGAAATTAGAGCAACAAGGAGATATTGTACGTACTCGGACAAATCGATACGGATTGCCAGAACGAATGAATTATTTACAAGGTCGTTTTATCGGTCATGCAAAAGGATTTGGCTTTGTAGCGCCAGAAGAAGAAGGAATGGATGATGTATTTATTCCTCCTACGGATATAAATGGTGCAGTAAATGGAGATACAGTGCTTATTCGTGTATCCAAAACATCTTCTGGAGATCGTCGTGAAGGTGCTGTCATTAAAATCATTGAACGCGGAACGACAAAAGTAGTGGGTACTTTCCAAGCGAATCGTGGATTTGGTTTTGTCGTACCCGATGATAAAAAAATATCGATGGATTTATTTATCGCAAAAGATAATACATTAGGTGCAATGGATGGCCATAAAGTAGTGGCAGAAATTATTGAATGGCCTGGAGTGCACCGTTCTGCAACTGGGATTGTGACACAAATTTTAGGACATAAAAACGACCCAGGTGTGGATATTCTTTCAATCATTCATAAACACGATATTACAGTTGATTTTCCGAAAGAGGTCTTAGACGCTGCAAGTGCAGTACCAGATACAATCTCAGACAAAGATCGAGAAGGTCGTCGTGATTTACGTGATGAAATGATTGTGACCATTGACGGAGAAACCGCAAAAGACTTGGACGATGCCGTTACGGTTACAAAAAATGATGATGGCACCTATAAATTGGGCGTGCATATCGCAGACGTTAGTCATTATGTGACAGATGGTTCTGCTTTAGACCGTGAAGCATATGATCGTGCTACAAGTGTGTACTTAACAGACCGCGTTATACCAATGATTCCACATCGTCTTTCAAATGGAATCTGCTCATTAAACCCACAAGTAGATCGATTAACGCTTTCATGTGAAATGACGATTAATGGAAGCGGTGAAGTCATCGACCATGAAATTTTCCAAAGTGTTATTCGTACTACAGAACGTATGACATATACAAACGTCTTTAAAATTTTAGAAGAAGACGATGCAGAACTAAAAGAACGCTATGCACCGTTAGTTCCAATGTTTGAAAATATGAAAGACTTAGCGAAAATTCTTAACAACCGCCGTATGAACCGTGGTGCAGTAGACTTTGACTTTAAAGAATCTTATGTAGTTGTCGATGAAGACGGATGGCCAACAGATATTCTTCTTCGTGAACGTACTGTTGCCGAACGATTAATTGAAGAATTTATGCTTGTAGCAAACGAAACGGTAGCCGAACATATTAATCACATGAATTTACCATTCATCTATCGTATTCACGAAGATCCAAAACCTGAAAAGCTACAACGATTCTTTGAATTTATAACAAACTTCGGTTTAGTTATTAGAGGTACAGGCAATACAGTTGAACCTAGAGCATTACAAGAAATATTAGAATCAGTAAAAGAAGAACCTGAGTATCCTGTTATTTCAACCATGATGCTACGCTCAATGCAACAAGCAAAATATAGCCCAGAATGTCTTGGACACTTTGGTTTATCAACAGAATTCTATACACACTTTACGTCACCAATTAGACGTTACCCTGACTTAATCGTGCACCGCCTAATTCGTACCTATTTAATCAATGGTGATAAGAGCAGAGAAACGGTTAGCTATTGGGGTGCTCATATGGATGAAATCGCTGAGCATACATCAAGTCGTGAACGTCGTGCAGTAGACGCTGAACGTGATACGGAATCATTGAAAAAATCACAATACATGGCAGACAAAATTGGCGAAAAGTTCACTGGTATCGTCAGCTCAATTACGAACTTCGGTATGTTTATCGAATTAGAAAACACAGTAGAAGGCTTAGTGCATATTAGCAATATGACGGATGACTATTACAACTTCGACGATCGTCAAATGGTCATGATTGGGGAAAGAACAGGACGTATCTTCCATATTGGTGATGAAGTAGAAATCAGCGTTTTAGAAGTGAATATTGACGAATCTGCTATCGATTTTGAAATTGTTGGTATGCCAAAAGCGCAAGCCCGTACTCGCCGCCAAGCACCAGTTGTCATTCGTGCAAAGTCAAAAGACGGTGAACAGGGTAGAGAAAAGGGCAAAGGCAAAACTCGCAAATATAAACCAAGTGGAGCAAAAGTTAACGGAAGAACACGTAAACAAGAACGTAAAGCTTCTGGTAATTCAAGTAGCAAAGGGAATAAAAAAGGCTTCTACGAAGGAATTGCAAAGAAACAGCAAAAACGCCGTAGTAGAAAGAAAAAATAAGAGAAGGGCTAGCCGCTCTTCTCAATCCATTTTATAGAGGTGACTCCATATGCCAAAAGGTACTGGAAGAGTTTTAGCACAAAATAAAAAGGCTGGATTCGATTACTTCATCGAAGAAACGATTGAAGCAGGGCTCGTATTAAACGGTACAGAAATCAAGTCCGTACGCCAAGGGAAAGTTCAATTAAAAGACTCCTTTATCTTAATCCGTAATGGTGAAGCATGGATTTCCAATATGCACATCAACACATATGAACAAGGGAACATCTTCAACCACGACCCACTTCGCGTCCGCAAACTATTGCTACATAAAAAGCAAATCATGCAATTGAAAATAGACGTCAAACGCGATGGATATTCAATTGTACCGCTTAAAATGTACATAAAAGACGGATACGCAAAAGTCTTAATCGGTCTAGGTAAAGGTAAGAAAAACTACGACAAGCGTGCAGACATAAAGAAAAAAGAAGCAAAACGCGAAATGGGCCGCGCCCTAAAAGCAAAAAATCAATTCTAAAATCTACCACTTGAAGTATGACCTAATTTGTCATATACTCTATGTATAGCAAATAAGCCAGTTCACAGTATGATAACCATACTGATCCGAAACGCTGTTAATCAGCACCTTAATGGATGACATATATCGTGCTTGCAATTTCTGAGTCAATACGATGAAGAAGTGTGATGTGTTTCTAAATCCGATTTGTTAGAGAATGATACACTATGTATTACTACTCTCTGCAGGATTTTTAGACACAAGCAGTTCGAGGAATCGAACGAGGAAGCACCGGAGCGTACTAAAGTACGTGAGGATGCGACTGAGAGAAGATGACGAAGAAATGCGCCGTGTATAAAAATCCGATATTAAGGGGACGTTACGGATTCGACAGGGATGGTCTGAGCTTGAGTTGCGCGTCGGAGGTCTCGGCTTCGTCACCAACGGAAGTTATATAATAACTGGCAAAACAAACAACAACTTAGCTTTCGCAGCGTAAGCTCGAAACTGCCTAACTGCTCTATCGCCCATGTAGCGTAGCTAGGCTCAACTTTAGTGGGATACGGTTACTAGTGCCACTTGAGCTAGTAACAAGAGATTTCCAAGTTAGCGCACAGGACGCCTGTTTGTCGGCATAATGCTGCGCGAATCCTAAATAGACAAACTACACGCGTAGTAACTGAAGTATCAGAGTTTCTGGACGTGGGTTCGACTCCCACCGTCTCCATACAGTGAAATGTACTGAATTTCATGGAGTGTCATAAATGTTGATTTATCAACGTTTATGGCACTTTTTTAATGCCTTTGAGTTGTCCTGAATTGGACTGAATCCTTATTAAAAACCTTATTAACCTTTGTTAAACCTTTGTTAGAAAATTAGTCATTATCAGGTTCATTAATAAAGTTTGTAAATTTATCGATTGTCTCTGCTTTTGCTTTTTTCGTAACGTGAGCATATACATCTAATGTTGTTTTTACATCTCTATGACCAAGTCTGTATTGTACTTCTTTAATTGTTGCCCCTGCTTCAAATAGTAAGGAACAGTGAGTATGGCGTAATCCGTGAGCTGTAATGTAATCAAGGTCATACTTTTGAAGAAAAGATGAAAGCCATTGGACTGTTTTATTTGGATCTAGTAACACATTTTGTTCGTTTGAAAATACTAGTTGCTTTTTAGTGTTTGTATTCAATCCTCTTTCTTTATAAATTTCCACTTGTTCAGTCTTCCATAATTTAAAAAGACTCATCGTTTTTTTGTCAGCTTTAATTGTTCGGGATTCACCGTTTTTGGTAGGCCCTAGATATAATCCTGATTCCCCACGTTTTACAGCTTTAGTGATGCGAATTTCTTCCAACTCAAAATCAATGTCTTTCCATTGAAGTGCAAAAGCTTCACTTTTACGCATTCCTGTAAAACCAAGAAGATGAAATAGGGCAGTTCGTTTTAAATTGTTATCTTGCTCTAGACAATGTAAAAATTGAATCAATTGTTCACGTGAATAGAAGTTTTCAAACTCTTCATCTTCATCCTCTAAACTGATTTTTGATTTGATAATGGGCATTTCTACAAGATCGAATGGATTTTTATCGATTAAACCATGTTTGATTGCGTATTTCATTACTAAAGCAGCATAATTTTTTACCATACGGAAACGTTGGAGCTTTTTTGCCCATTGATTCACGTGCTTTTGACAAATTGCTGCATCAATTTTAGCAATCTTATAGTTACCAAACATCGGTAAAATATGATTTTTAAAAATACGCTTCGTTTTTAGCAATGTACTGTCTTCAACTGTATTTTCGTAATGTTCCATCCATAATTCGAAAACGTCGCGATATGTTTCAAATGCCTGTTTACGAAAAGTGCCATTACGAATTTGTTGTTGAATTTGAAGAAGAGCTTCTTTAGCCTCTTTTTTTGTTCTGAAACCACTTCGAGTAGTAGTTTGTTCTTTACCAGTTAAAGGGTCTACACCGATGTACACGTGAAATTTATATCTCGTTTCTTTGTTTTTGAGTTGGTAAGTTTTAATATTTGTCATATATACCTCCAGTCTTTTGCTTACGGAGACGTAGAGGTGTAGTAACATTTACTACAATTTAAGTTTATTTGATGGAATTAAGTTTGGCAAATGAGAGAATAGGCAAAAAAAATAACCGCTAGGGAGTGATTTGATACTCTGAAGCGGTTTTAAATATTCGTCAATTCTATCTATTAAAATTTACCATAGTACACTTAGAATTAGTAAATGCCATGCTCTTTATAATAGGCTAATAAAGATTCCAGAGTGTCCCGTTTAATTTTATCTGTTACATGTAAGTAGAATTGTGTCGTAGTGTTTTTGGACAATACATGTCCAAGTCGATTTTGAATACCGACAAAATCTGCACTAGCTTCCGCTAAATGTGTTGTATGAGTGTGACGTAAACCATGCACAGTAATAAACTTTAAATTCAATGCCTCAATTACCTCTGTAAGTTGCTCGTTTGGATAATATGAATTTAAATAGTTATTAACAGAGTTATTAAAAATTAATTGATCAGTTTGCTTATCAAGTGAAATTCCAAGCTGAGTTAATAGCAAAACTTGTTCTTGTTGCCATTGTTTTAGAATATCTAGTGTTACATCGTCAAGAAAAATGATACGGCTAAGTTTCCCTTTAGGGCGACCAACATTATTCCCATTATTATGCTTAGAATAAGAATACGCTTCATGAATAGCTAGTGTTTTCTTTTTATAATCAACATCTGACCATGTTAATACGAATAATTCACCTTTACGTATGCCTGTAAACATCAGTACGCGTAATACAGTCCGTGCCATTGAATCTAGAGACGGTAAATGAGAAATTAATAGTTTGAAATCTTCAATATCGAGATAATTATCACTAATTTCATGTACAGATTCTTTAGGGATTTTGGCAGTACTAAATGGATTTGAATTAATGTATTCATAACGTACAGCTGTGTTCATAACATCAGATGCATAGTTAATGATATGATGAAAATACTTTAATTTTTTTGAAAGTTGTATAGCGAATTGTTCACAATGACGAACAGTAATTTTAGAAACTTTCATATGTCCAAAGAATGGTAGGATATGATTATTAAAATAGCCTTCAGTTTTAGAATACGTACTCATCACAATCCCAGAATCTTTATAATTCACATCCCACTCTTCATATACACCCGAAAACGTTTTACGCATGTCTTCTGGTTTTTGACCGCTGTTAAACTCATACTTTAGTCTATCGATTTCAACTTGAGCTGCTTTTTGTGACGAAAATTTGCTACGAGTCACAATTTTATCTTTTCCGGAATACGAATCGACGCCTAAGTAAACGGTGAAACGGTAATATTTAGATCCATCTTTTAAATTATATTCCTTAATTGCTGAGTGATATTTTGATTTAATTGTCATATTAATTTTGCCTCCAAATTTTTGTATTAAATACTGTGTTTATGCATAAAGTCATCTAATGAGGTCTTAGAAACTCTACGTATTCTCCCGATTTCCACAATTTCTAACCCCATTGTTTGAAATGCCCTCAATGATTTATAAGAAACGTTTAAATAAGCTGCCGCTGTTTTTAAATCCATCCATTCGCTTATATAATTGTTTAATTCTATTGTTTCTGTATTTTTACGTTGCATCCTAATTGCTCCTTTCAAATAGTAATTATTAGTCCCTTAGATAACATAATTACTTGAAATATACTAAGGGGCTTTTCAATAAAACTTAGAAAACTTGAATCACTAGTTCAGCTAAGCTGTAAACATATTAGCAGGCGTTTTCAGAAATTCGAACAAGCTTGTAAAAAATATTTTTAGAATGTTATTTTGTTCTAACAGTTATAAACAGTGCTTGAATAAAAGTTTTATAAGTGAATGTCCGATGGATCATTTATAATAAAGTTTGATTAAAAATCCTGTGTTGATCTGGAGGATTTTTTCTTATTCAACAATAGGGCCAGATTCTTGAATAACGTGTATATATGTATCCTTTTTATAAAGATTGATAATTTATAACAAAGTTCGATAATTTTAAATAAAGTTTGATAAAAAATAATCTCTTCGTGTATGATATCTGTAAGAGTTTTTGTATTTTTATGGAAAAATGGTTATCTTTATGAGTGATTTCCAAATACACTAACTAGAGCAAAAAAATTATTTATTTTGATTACAAAAAGTAGAAAAGCAATATGATAGTAAAAGGATAGTTTCAAAGTTAAAGTATTTCCTTGAATCTAAATAAAATTCTGGAGGAGTTTGTGTGGAGAAAATTGCTAGTTTGGAAGAAATTTTAGGGGTTTTACCTTCCTATATCCTTTCAAATGGGATTTATACTGTAGAGGAGGAAAGCCTATGTCCATGTGGTAAAGGTGAAAAGTATAAAGATTGCTGCTTGGATAAACGCGAAGAAATTTTCAATATATATAATTCTAGTGAACATAAACAATTAGAAAGAAATGCTAAAATCGGGAACTACTTGAATTCTAGAAAAGTTAAAAATATACCTAGTTTTAAATTATACAAAAAATCTTTAGAAAAAAAGAATGTTGCATTTTGTTTGGCAAGTAATTCTAATACACCTTGTTCAAATGAAGGGATTCGATATGCTCATACCCTGGCTGAAAGCTCTGTATTGAAAGTTTTTAGTGAAAATCAAAAAAATCTTTTTACATTTAATAGGTATTTGAATTTTCCATCCGATAGCTTAGATGATTATTTTGTATCCATCAAAACTAAAGAAGCAAGCATTGTGAATACTTTTTGTGGTAATCATGATAAGAAATTATTTAAAGAAATAGAGAATGGGAATATTTATAAAAGCGAGCCATTACAAGAATTACAATTAGCATTAAATGCAGCTGCTTTAAGAGTCTATGGATTAATTTTACAAATTATGTTATCACAAAAAATGTTAGTGGAACTAGAAGAGCTATGGATTGAAACAGGGTTACATAATGATTATGCTTCTTATATCAAAGAATTAAAAAAAAGCATCGAGATTTCAAATAAGTTAGTAAGTGATATAGAAAATAATCATACATCTGATTTGTTTGCATTTTCTCTAGAATTAAAGGGTGAAAAATTACCTTTTGTTTTTTGTGAATGCTTTGATATTGAGATAGAGGATAATGTTGTCATTCTTGCTTTTATGAATGTGTTTCCATCAGAAGGTGGAACATGGATTACGGTAAGTACCTATGAAGAAGGGAAAGCATTTATTGAATTGTTAAGGAAGTATAAAAACGAAAAAAAAATAAATGAGATTTTACAAATTGTAGTTGATCAAATTGGTTTACAAGGTAGCAATATATATTTCAAAGAAGATTATATTAAATCACTTACTGAAGAAGAAAAAGCGATTCTGTACTATGCATTTACTTTAAATGGGGCTGTGAGAATTGCTGAAAGTTTAGAAGAAAAGTATTTTAGTAACTATAACGATGAAGCAATATGGGATTTATATTTTAATACGCTTATTAAAAATTTTAAGTGAGGCTAAGTTAATTGTTAATTGAGTTTCTTAAGTAGAAGAAAATACATATAACAAATAGATTAACTTTAAAACGTATGAATTTATTAAAGAAGATTTTTCAGCATCAAAATGATTTTAATCAATCTTTTAAAAAAAAACCTCCACACCCTCAATATCAAACAGATTGAGATCATGTTTTAGTTATTCCATTATAGGGCGCTTTTCTGAAATAAGGATAAGCGCTCGTTTTTCAATTAAGGGCCTCAGGGGAAAAGTGGATGTTAATGTTAAAATTTACTTAAGATTTTACAATAGGGTTAAACGCTTGTGAAGCGGAGTAATCGATGGAGGAGAGGTGTATTTATGGGTTCTGAGTTAGTTCATACATATATAAATGATATTGCAAAAAGGTTACATGATCCGAATAAATATGGATCTACTTCCGTTATGGTAGGAGCTGGATTTTCTAAAAATGCAATAAGTTTAGCAGAGAATACGGTCTCACCAAACTGGGAAGAGCTAGCAAAAACAATGTTTGAATCACTGTATCCCTGCCCTGATAATAGGGATGAAAGAGAAAAATGGGAAAAAGTATTGGTGAAAAAAACATCTGGGAAGAACGTTTTAAAGTTGGCTGAAGAGTATAAGGTAGCTTTTGGTAGGAATAAACTTGATAAATTTATTGAAGACAGTATAGAGGATGATAAATTTATTCCTGGCGATTTACATGTAAAGTTACTAGATTTGAATTGGAACGATGTTTTTACTACTAACTATGATACTTTACTAGAAAGGACAATAGGTAATATTTCGGTTCGAAAAAATTATAAAATTTTAACTTCACAAAATGACCTTCCAGGTAGTACCCATCCACGAATAATAAAACTACATGGCAGTATTCCAACTGCAAAGCCATATATTATTTGTGAGGAAGATTACAGAACATACCAGGTGAATTATGCTCCATTAGTAAATACGGTACAGCAGTCTATGCTTGAAACTCAGCTTTGCTTACTTGGGTTCTCTGGGGATGACCCTAATTTTCTTAATTGGTTAGGTTGGTTACGAGACAATATGGGAGATAATTGTCCTCAAATATATCTCTGTGGAATTTTTAGTGATATGAGTGAATTTGAAAGAAAGATGTTGGAAAGTCAGAATATCACTGTTGTAAATTTAGAATCCCTTATAGAAAATAATTCAACGAATAAACATTATGATGCAATTAATAAATTTTTGGATTTATTAAAGAATTATGGGGAGAAAAGAAATATCTTCAAAGAAATTCCTTTCAGATATGACCCGTTGTGGGAAATTAAAAAAGAAGAATATTATAATGAAATGCTTAAGTATACAGATAAAGTAAATACCGAAGTATCTAAATATTTAGTTTTACCAGTTAACGAAATAGGTGATTTTCATAAACAATTGTATAAACATTTTGAGTATGTACTTAGACAAGAAAATGACCAAAACAAATTTATTTTGTCTAGTAATATAGCAGTTTTGTTAAGAAAGTGTTATATGCCATTAATAGATCATGATGCTGAGCAGATTATAAATTTATTAAAAGATTACCCTTTTGAGAACCTGCCCAAAGATACAGAGACAAATAACTTTAAATCAATGTGGTTTGAATTGGTTATGTATCTCGCGGAAATGTATCGAGTAGATAGTAACTTTGACCAATATCATGAAGTGATTAAATTGCTTAAGTCAAACATTATTCATATGGATAAACAAAGAAAGGCTGAATACTTTATAGAGATATGTAAGTATAATATTACAGAATTTAATTATACACAGGCGTTAGAGTGTGTAAATAAGATTGAAGAAGATATTTCGTTTGAAATACAGGTAAAAAAGGCATGTCTATTAAGCCAGCTTCGAATGTTTGATGATGCGCTAGATATACTGAAAAAGTGTTCTGCCGCTGTAGCACAAAAATCATATTCAGAAAATAAAACAGCTGCATTGATGAGTTATATAAATCTTTGCGGAAGGTCTCTAAATATATATGGAAACAGCTTAAATGACTTTTCTGATCAAGAATTTACAGATAATAAATATAATGTGAGGAAAATTATAAATGAGAGTAAGGAGAAGTTGACTAATAGCTTGTTTGCAGCGGAACATAAAAAAAGAGGGGAGTTCCAGGCTTTCAATCCAAATACGTACACTTATACTTATGGTACCACACCAACTGAAGTAACAGATGCTTTCACTGATGCATTTCGTTATTTGCTTATTCAAGATAATTTGTGTCTACCTATATTTAGTGATCATAGACAACTCATAGCGAAAGCATGTACCGAGTTAATTTCAGCTAGTGAAAATCCTCTATGGAAATGGTCTTATATCATTAGAACAGAAGATGAAAACATGATTAAGATGTTTTTTACAAAAGAAAGAATTGTAACAGCTAGTATTGAATGGACTCGTAGATTATTTGACCAACTAATATTGCTGTTAGATGCTCTTCAACAAAAGGGGTATAGTTATAAGTTCAAGCAGATAATATCCCAGAAAGCAATCTTTGTTGTTTTACCGAGATTATGTAGCGTCTTAGATGATGATAGGATTATAAAATTTCTGGATAAAATTTATGAAAATATACCAAAAGTAGATGATATAAATAAAAATGATATTAGTAACGCCATGTATGGAATATCCTTCTATTTTAATTCAAATATTTTAAGGCAGTATATTGATAAGATTTTAAAACAGTCTTCGTCAAATGATATTCATCTAGCAGGTTATTTCCAAGATATTAAGGTTGATGATATGAAGGACCTTGTATCGCATGAGTTAATTTTAAAGATTCTAGATGAAGTAAAAAGTAAAGAAATCAATATTCGTGATAATGGTTTAACTAAGCTTATGTTGTTGAATGAAAACAATCTATTGATAGAATATCAAGAGCAAGTTTCTGAAGCAGTTTGGCAACAAGTCGATAAGTTTAGTATTCCAAAGTCAGAAATTTACTCTGTTACATTGTGGGAGAGGTTACCTCATCAATCAGAAGTGTCTTTCAATAAAATGTATATTTCATATCTAAAGAATCCTGAATTTCCTCGGTGTGTAGACGGAGGGATAATACATGGCTACGTTAACGTAGATAGTGTTATTCAATCCTATAAAAGTAGTTTTTATGTATTATCCTGCTTTAAAGATAAGAACTACACTAAAATTGATTGGAATAACGATTTAATCAATACAATATTAGAATACCTTTTTGATTACTTGGAAAATGAAAAGCGGTTAATCCTTGATTATAAGTATGATATTTTCGGGCAAGGAAAACAAGCTCAGAAATATTTTTCAAAATTGAGCGAGTTAGTAGCTTACATTATTACTCAAGCTGCCATTTCTGACTGTTTTAATCAAATTGACAAGTATCTGGTTAGCAAAATAATTGATATATTTAAGGAAACAGAAACATCAATATTAAGTATTAGCATTATAGAGAAACTTGTCATTGATGATTGGAAAGACGTCTATAAAGATATTATGAAGCAAATTATGTCAGGTTCTTTGGATTCAACATCACAAGCTTTTACTGCTTTAGATATTGTAGTTGTATATAAGAATTTTAAAAATAACGATATTGAGATTGAAGATGAATTACTAGATCTTATTAAGTCACTAAAGTATATGGATGTTAAAAATAGTCGTTCAATTCTTTTACATCTGTCATCAATAATTACTAGAGAAATGTTCTTAACATCTCAATTTACAAATGTAATCATCTCATCATTACAAGAATGCTTGGATATTTATGAAATAGCAATTACAGACATAAATAAAGACTATTTAGATGCGTTATTTAATTTGTCTAACTTGGCTAATCGATATTATGATGAGTTGAAAAATCATCAAATTCAAATTCCTGAAGAGATGAATCAATTAATAGATAAACTGAGAAAGTTGCCACTTAATGAAGTTAAAAACATGTGGTAGTCCTGACATAGTGAAATCTTTTATTGAAAAAGCAAAAAAAGTATTTCAAGTGAAACGATAATCGATAGCTTGTTAAAAATAAACATTATAACCTCAACCTATAAGAAAGGAGGATGTTTTGTTTTTCATAGGGTGATATATGTAAAGGAGTTCCCAGAAAAGATGACCTTATTTAGTGGCTTATTTAATTAAACAGGTTATAGAAACTAATCGTATTATTCAATTAAAGGGCGCTTTTCTGAAATTAAGGAAAGCGTCTTTATTCATGAAAAGGGCCATATTGTAGAGGAACTCATTGTTGAATTAAATGGAAAGGCATTGCTTTTTTATATTTTGTTATGCCATTAAAAGGGAGTTTTTCTTCAATAAGGTCCCCTATTTTTTTACATATCCTTAAAACGACAAAAATCCCCGATTTTATATTGAAGTAGGCATTTTTCTTCTTAGTCAATTATGAGGCTTTAAATTAAAGCACTACACTACATTGAATAAGTTGTTTGTTTTATTATTTAAAATAAAAAGAGCGGAATGGTTAAAAAATTTATACAATTTAATATTAGTTTAGGTGAACTGTATCATAAGAAATGAGTTCTTTCTATATTCGAGGTAAAAGAACAGCACTTTTACATCAATAGTAAAGATAGTTTTAATTTTTTGCGATAATTGAAGGGAACTGAATACATGGAGATTGAATTAATTAAAATATTGCATAATAATATAAAAAAATATAGAGTATTATACACTTTATTTATAATTTTTGTTGGTGTTTATTATATAAAAAAAAATAATAATGAAGTATATCAAATTATAGTATCCACAGTATTGTTAAATATAGGACTAATTAATAATAATAAAAATGTAATAATATTTATTGTTATATTAGTACCGATTACTTATCTTTTATTAAAGAAAAGTGATTCTGAATTTAAAAAATTGCTAGAGAAACATTACCCGGAATTTGACAGTTGGGATTCTAAAGATACATTTCCAATAAAAACAAGAGTGATTGAGGACTATAGAAAATCCGACAATACTCGTGAGATTGTAATATTTAACGAATTAAGAGATAAAATAGAGCGGTTAAAGGGTAAAATAGAGTTCTTTCAAGATAGAAAAAGAATTTTTCAGGTCCCATTTGACGTTTCGGATATAGAAGTCTATCGAGGAGAAAGGATTTGTAAAGACAAAATAAATGAATCAGAAACAAATTGGAATGAGTTTAATATTATTATTGAATATTTAAAGGCTGGAGAATATGAAAAGCATAATTTTAAACTATTTGGTATAAGGTTTTATAAGACTCATTACTTAATATTAAATAAATTTAATTATATTAGATTATGGGGTAAACGATTACTACCATATGAAATATCATGGTTAAAAGAACAGTGGTATAGATATGTTTTGCCAAGAATTAAATGGCATTTTAGGTTAAGGAATACTTTTTCAATATTTAAACCGCTACCTTTAAAAGTTGTTTTAAAAGACATCTTCAGAAATTTATTGAGAATAATATTAACCTTACCACTAGTTTTATATATTTTATGGTTCATGACACACATCTTAATGGAAACTATCCTATTTACATATTACCTATGTAAGATATGGATTACATTTGCTATTGATGTAATAAAAACTATTACATAGAAATAGGGGTATATTATATAATGAACCATATGTTGGAATATATTGTGATTCAATATGTTTTGTGGAGATGTTTATACAAAATAGGGAACAGGCTCGTATGAATGTGCCTGTTTCTTATTTTTGTTGAAGTATATAATCTATTTTTGATGAAATTGATGCGGCATATTGCGTTAAATGAGCAATAATTTATAAAAATAATGCTTTAGCCTTTAAAGTTTGCTGATATCTACCTCGCGGTAAACAGTATTATAAGTATATATGATTCTTTAGTAAAAATACTTTTCATCTTAAATTAATGGAGGGGCTTTTCTTGAATAAGGTTACAGTAAATGATCTTCCACAATCGGGTGCTTTTCTGTAACAAGGAGAAGCGCTTATTTTTCATTAAAGGGCCATATTGTTGAATAACCTCTTTTTGAAATATAGTGTTTATTATAAAAATTTGAATTATACTTTAGATTAAGTGCTTAAACTTTAGGAGCAGAATATTTCAATAAACAATTAGATAATAATGTTAATATATAGTTAGATGGTTTTTGAAACATTAACTGAACAACTTTCGGTTGTAACCTGGGGTATTACTAATCGTTCTTTACCTTTCAATTCAGGTAACAAAGGCTTTAAATTAGTGATAAACTTTAACAATCTAGCGTTTTCCTTTAAATAAGTATTCTTTATTAATTTGTTGGATAATTCATAGTTTTCAGTTTTAAGAGGAGGGTAACGGTGAAAGAAAATATTAGAATTTACTTTTGTGATGAAATTTCTGAGGGATCTTATAATAGATTGAATTTTATAGGATATAACCCTGGACCTGAGATAAGTATTCCGACTGAAAGATATTTATTTATATCTACTCTTGGAATAGAGCTTAATGTTCTTGAAGAGTATATTGGAAAAACAATAGGTTTTAAGGTGAAAATAATATATTCTGACGGTGAAATAGGGCTTTTTAATAACGGTGATATATATGAAATAGGTAAAATTATTACAAAATCAGGGGTTGTAGGTAATTTTATTTTTCCTAATATAAAGTTACTAATAGAAAGAACAGGAGATTTAATTATTGACGTATTTATGGACAATCAAGAAATCTCCTCTCATACCTTTAATTTCGTGAAAGGTGAAGGACCCTTGTTAAATCCTAATGCGCATAAATCTTATCCTATTGATGCTGGGGTTGTGGATCCAGAAAATAATGATTCAATTCCTGATATTCGTCAACTATTAGAAATAGCTAATAAAGAATTGATTATCATAGACCAGTATTTTGATGTTAATAGTTTTAAAAATCTATTAACTAAAGTAGATAGGGAGATAAGTATAAAGATTATTACTCAAGAAGATTTTGAGTCTGATTATCGTAGTAGAAAAAATGAATTAGTCAGTATGGGATTTAAAGATGTAGAAGTCCGAACTAGTAATAAAATTCACGATAGATTTGTTGTATTAAATGGATGTGAGTATTTTATAATGGGGCATTCATTAAAAGATATTGGTTCAAAATGGTCAAGTTACTTTAGATTAATAAGTAAAAAAGACAGAATCTTAATTGATAAAATGTTTACATCGGTTTGGGAAGAATCGCTTTTAAGTGAAGTTAAAATCAAATTTTAGTATTGGATCTTATTTAAACACAAAAAGCACACTGATAACAATAATGACCATTATAATGATATTCCACAATCGGGCGCTATCCTTGAATTGAACTGCACCCCAAATGTTAGACACGAATCTAACACTTGGAGGTGCCTTTTTTATGGCAAGAATTACTCTCGAACAAAAATTAGATGCGATTTTTCGTTATGAAAACGGTGAAGAAAGCCTTAATTCTATTGCTAAATCACTCAATTTAACTAATACTGAAACCCTACATTTTTGGATTAAAAAATATCAATTTCATGGGCCAGAATCTCTTAAAAAAGGCTATACACGTTATACTTTTGAAGATAAACTATACATACTCAATTATATGAAAGAGAACGGGTTGTCTTCTTTAGAGACTGCAGTACAGTTTAATTTACCTACTCCAGGAACAATTAGAAAATGGCGAATTAGTCTTGGAAATGAAAGTATAGACTCCCTAGTTCTTAAGAAAAAGGGGCATACAAAGTTGAAGAAAGACAACCAAAAAGAAGCTAAGAAACAGATCTTCGAAGAAGGTTCTATAGAGGTATTACAAGCAGAGAATGAACGTTAATGAACGTTTACGTATGGAGAATGTATTTCTAAAAAAGTTGAATGCCTTAGTTCAAGAAAAGGAAACATTAAAACGAAAGACAAGGTGCCTTGACCGACCTGATAAATATGCCGAAATGAAATCGATGATTTCTACTATATATCACGACCATAAGGGAAGATATGGTTATCGTCGAATAACGTTAGAATTACGTAATCAAGGCTTCCTGATCAATCATAAAACCGTTCAACGACTTATGAAGGAATTGGGTTTAAAAACGCACCAAACATTCTTAAACGCGACTTCGTTGCGACAAAACCAAATGAAAAGTAGGTAACGGACGTAACAGAATTTCATTTATTTGGTGAGAAATTATATCTTTCGAACTTGTTTCAAAAATGTTAGACAAAGCTTTTATTTTCTTATCCGAAGGAGATGCCCCTGTCTTACATTCGGATCAAGGTTGGCATTACCAAATGAAACAATAATCTTATGCATTAAAACAAAATGGTATTACCCAAAGTATGTCTCGTAAAGTTAACTGTTTAGATAATGCAGTAATTGAAAATTTTTTTGGTCTATTAAAATCTGAATTATTATATATACAAGAATTTGAGAATATGGTTCACTTTGTATATCGAATACTACAATCACCAACGTATTAAAGGGAAATTAAAAGGATTGAGTCCGGTACAATACCGAATTCAATCCTCTATAGCTGCTTAACTTAATATAATGTCTAACTTTTTGGGGTTACTTCAAATAAGGATAAGCGCTCGTTTTTCATTTAAGGGCCATATTATTGAATATCTTTCTATCATGAAAGGTTATCGAACGATGCTTTGGGAATGTTTCTTTAAACTTGCACAAATATAGGTAACTATTTATAAAGAGCCTTACTACAATATAGATGTAGCAAAGCTCTTTTTTTGAAATTCGTTTTAAATCCCCTTATGTACTATTGAAATGCCCTATTTCTAATGATTATAAACATTAGGATTATAACCGCGATTTGTTACATAACCTTTTTTAGACCAAATTCCTAGATGATGTGATTTTGCGTATTTCTGGGCCTCTAAATATTTAGCTTCATTCTTAGTATTCGGCTTGTAAACATAAGCAACTCGGGCTAATCCTTTTTTAACTAATTCTTCATTAAGGTCTTTTCCATCTACATAGACATATGCTAAAGTTCGATTATATTTATCTCCTTTATTTCCTGTCTTATCATAGTCTAATTGAATCTTATGAGCATGAGTTAAAGCCTTTTTTGTAAAATTACTTGCTTCTTTCCCATAAGGCTGAATTGGTGTGTTTGGTTTAACAGTCTCAGGAGTGTCTATCAAAAGGTACCTAACAGTTTTAACTTTACCATTGATTCTAAACTTACTAGTATCACCATCAACGTGTTTGACGAACGTAACTTCCGATTTTGCAGTTGCATTATTACTTGTTAAAAGGTCAATTCCATCTGTAATTAATGATAGTTGTTTGTGGTTCAAACCTAATATTGCTGCAATAACCAGAACAAAAGCTAATATAACTTGCTTCATTTTGTTATTCATTTATTTTCACTCCTACTACTTTTTAAATTGATATTTTAAGTATAACCTCGATTAAATGCTGCTGGTACTACAAGTTAGTTTCTTTATGTGTGTTTATAAAGTCTCATTTCAACTAGCATACTAGGGAGTCAGTGATCCTTTTATGAATATCCAGGGATAAATTAATTTAGATAATGTTATCGTAATAACACCTTTGGAATAGGATTAAAGGTTATTTGGATAATTTGTTGAATCTCTTTTCTATAGGAGGGATTTGATGAAGAAATATTTTTTACAAGCAACATACTCAGAAAGCAGAAATACAATCAAACTACAATCGAAGAAAGATTTTAGAAAGTGCAAAGAAATTGAAGTGAACGGTAGGAGATTGTTAGTTGTAACACCAGATCGATTTGTAGATTTAACAGGAGCAACAGTAGTGCTAATGGGAAAGAAAAATAAAAGTTATGATTAATACATATTTAACCCCTCAACCTAATGTGGAAGAGGGGATTTCTATGATTTATTTAAAATAGATACAATTCAAATTAATCTTCGAATAATTCGTTAGCTAAATCCTCAATTTCTTCTAGCTAAATTTCTATCTCTCACATGCAATTCCATCATTATCTCGATCTAAATCTTCATTGTTTTTAATAGCATTATTATATATTTTGGATGAAATCTTAGTACCATAAGACAATGCTTTATAAGTTGTTTTTTTCGTTTTTCGATTTACAACTTTATTTTTAGTGTTAGCAGATTTTGCTACACCTTTTGGATATCGCTTGTTAAATGCTGTGCAATTTTTTTTATCCTAACTACTCTAAATAAACTTCAATATGGTAAGCTTCCAATGCTGGCAATGTAACTTGAACACCCATACCATTAGAATAACTTTCTTTACCTAATATAATACTATCAATATTTACAACATTTCCCTCAACTGCATCTGTAATACCTTGATAATGCACCAAAAACTCATTGTTTGTACCTAATACTGAAACCCTTAAGACAGTTTCTCCATTTTCTTCAATAGCTTGCTCGACTACTCCGCTCAAAAAGTAGGGTTTATCCTTATATCGATCCGCAGCTTTATCTAATTCTCCATATGATATAGCTTCAGTATTATCAATACCTTCATTGCTCATTTCTGCAGTTTCTATAACAGCGTTTGGATCTTCTTTCACACTTTTATCTGCCTTTTCTATTCTTTCTCGGGCAAGATTTTTTTGTTCTTCTTTCATTTCAGCTTCTTTTTCTTTCTCTGCCTGTTTGATACTTTCTATTTTTTCTTTATTAGCTTTTACTGTGTATTGGTTATAAAAGTATACACCACTTAAAATTACTGCAGCAGTGATTACGATTGTTATTATTGTTCTTTTCAATCCACACACTCCTTTTAGATAATTATACCTAACATATAATTAATTTGAACTAATAATTATACTTTAATTTCAATTTTTATATCCGAAAATAATTAAGTGATAATTTATATAAGCGTAAAAAAATCTCCCTTGCAAAAGGTAATTGATTAACTATTTTAATATTAATAGTTTAATAGTTTTATATTATAATGGTTAATTTTAATTTCATAAAGATATAAAGTCTAACTTTTTAGAGGGGATAATTATTGTAAATTTATATTAATTTAGTACCGTATATTAAAAGAAAAGGAGTCAAAAAATGATAGAAAAAACTATAGAGGATTATAAAAATTATCGGGTAAAGAAATTAAAAAGAGGTTATAAGATAATTGGTTGGCCATTAACATTATGCTTTTTCGGGTTATTATTATTTACATTTATAACTCTATATCTTGTTATCGAAATCAACATATGGTTTAGTTTACTAGAAATAATGTTAGGATTTCTTTTTTGGATAATTAATAAAAAAGTAGATGGTTTACTTAGATTTAGTTGGTTAGATAATGAGGATATGTTAAAAGCATATGTAAACTGTTACTTAAAAGAGCTAGGTTTTGTTCGCTCACAGCAATTTAAAGATTTATCGATTGTTTTAAAAGAAATAAGTAAAAAGAGATATAAAAAATATGATTTAAATCCCTATTTAGCGATGATTGTATCAATAATTATTTTTTCATTAAGCCTTGTTGTAAATGAGGATTTAAAATACTTAATTATAATAGTTGCAATAGGTGCTATTTTTATTATTGTTAGTATCAATCCATTGTTTAATACATTTACAAATATATTTTTAAATAGAGATAGCGATATAATTTATGAACTGGCAGGTATTATAGATGAACTCTATTTTGAAGTTTCAATAAAAGAATTGTAAGTGAATCTTAAAACGCGAATTAAGTGGCATTTTAAACAAAGCGAGTATTTATTTGTTTACAACAATCGGGCGCGATTGTGGAACACCTTAGGTAGAAAATGATCAAACTTAAATTTGTTGAATAAGAATCCCTTTTGATTAATCTTTTTTCAAAAGGGATTTTTTAAATTAATCGTGAAATATGGGTTTGCAAGGTATTTTTAATCCAACTTTATTTCAAACCTACAATGACCGTATCAATTATCACCTAACAATTACATTTCATTTTTCCGTTTGGTTTTTATGCGTTAAATACATGTCCTTAAAGTGAAAGCGTTGATGATAATGGATTTTTACTGATTTACTCTTGATAAGATTTAGCATTATCACCTAAAGCTATAGCTGACACTGTAAGAATAAAGGATCCTGGTGAAATCATAGGAGTAGAGTTGTTTGATCACATTATTTCTGGCAAGGAAGATTCCTTTCGGTGGTATTTTTAAAGAGTATGACCTTTCATTTATTATTCTTTCTAAACCACTTCTCCCATAATTCCTGAAACAACACATTACGTTTAATCATTACAGCATAACCCAAAGCTAGACAAACAATTGTAGATGGATAAATTGGTTGTCCAGTTATTAGATTGGCAATAACCAAGTAAGTTAATGCTACTGGTAGGCATATGCCAAGAATATTAGCGTAAAGAATTAATTTATAGAAGTCCATTTTAAGCATCCACCTATTATCTATTAGTATTGGTATATTATTAATTTACCCTAACCAAAGGTAAACATTCTTTTTAAAATCAACAAAGATGGAAAATAGTTTATTCAATCCTCGTGTAGGACAATATGCTAGTCCCCAACTCAGAGGTTAGTAGCCTTTCTTTTTTACTGAACTGAACTCTAATCATCACTAATTAATAAAATTTCCAAATAGCATTTACTGTATACATTCAACTGGATATTATGTTTTCTGATTCAAAAATGAAATTAATAAAGAGAGAATGTTTGATGATCTTAGTAATGAATGTTTTGTTTAACCATGATAAAAACTATTCGGAGTGGAATTATTATTTCAAGGAAGAAATTCGATGGGAGATGTTAAAAAGAGCAAAAGTGTAAGTTAGAATAATAGTATAAGATCATTTATATATACTTTTACTTAAATAAAAATAGAATAACAAGACCTATTGGGTCTAAGAAATTGGTTAAAAATCATCGGTAAGGATGTATGACGAAAATAGTCGTGAACATTCTTATCGATGTTTTTTTATAAAAAAATCAATATGGAGGGAAACCAAATGAATCAAATGGGGCAATATCTTGTAGTAAAACGAACAAAGGAGAAAGATGAACAATTTACAGTGATTGATGCAATGTCACTGGATGAGGCACATGCAATTTTCAAAGTTCGGCATAAGGACGATCAGGACGCAATGGAAGAAGGAGAAACTTTTTTCATCTTTGAAGTGGAGGGAAATCTGGAATTTGATGAAAACAATCGGATTGCATTTCCAAAAAGAGATATGACAATAATTCAAAAGTGGTAAGTAATAAGAAGAATAAAAAAGATGGCTCTGCTTTTAATGAGAGTCATCTTTTTTTGTTAAAAAGTTTGCTTACTTTGCGATAACTAAATTACTGGTAGATGAATTACATACCGTGTGTTTAGGAAGAAATTCCTAAACATCCCGTGGTGATTTTTAATTCTACATTGTTCTGTGTAATAAAAATATAGTAACGATTAACGGTACCTAATATTAGATACAAAGGGGGGAATGGAAAAAATAAGTCGAAGAATTCCAGAGTTTATCAATGTTCGTTATGGTATCTATTAGTAGTTACCAGCCTACCGATTGGGTTCTATTGGGAGCGGATTATAATCAAATAAGTTCATTACTTCGGATTATGGTTACCATTCATCGTAACGAATAGTAAAAAGAGAAGGATTGAAATGAAGGTTAAGATGAGGAAGATGTTGATATTTAAGCTTTTTGTCATGGTATCTATTAACGGTAACGTATGAGGGATACAGATCCATTTTTCAGTTTAACTTGGTATGTATGCAAGCCATTCAAAACGAATGACTGTGTAAAAGAAACAGTTATGAATATTTTTGTAGAGCAGTATACACTGCTTCATTGTTATATTTTAAAGGCGATATCTTTATTTTTAAACCAGACTCTTTTATTCTATTTACAACTTGAGGATCCGATACAAGTTGCTTAGCTATATTTTCCCCTCTTCTTATCCCATCACTAAGTCTTGAGCGATTAGAAAAACTATTATCTGCTATTACGATGTTCATGATATGAAGTTCATATGGGTTCTTTTCAGCTTGAATCGCATATTTAAATACCTTTTCTATTATTGTTTCAATAGGTTCTGTTCCCATGTCTAACTCAATGTTAATGAAAGCATCTCTTGTTTCATTTTCCCCTTTAATTTTGACAATCCAATCAGGTTTCACGATAGTCATTGTTGTTCCATTTATCTCGGTTGTTCGGTTGTTTGGTGTCATGTATTTTGCAATTTTTGCATGGTATGATCCATTATTTTGACGGTGAAGATTTTTCTCTTTTCTTATCCATTCTGTATATTGAAGAACTGCTGGAGAATAAGATGATACATGCTCATCATAAAATAGTAGATATTTCCCCTTATTGCTGTCAGTATAAAGGATAATTTTACCGTCTAATTGTGTTAACAGATTGATTACTACTTGCTGCGTCATTAAAAAGTGTATGATATTTTTCTTTTTATCAAATTTATAAATTTTTGACTTGTTATAGGTTGAGTCCAATAAATTTTGCTCAATTAGTAAATCAATGCCTTTGCTTCCAATGCAAATATATTTAAATCGTTCTCCATCAAATCCCTCACTATAATGATAGCCGCGAATAAGTTTATAGTCCTCAAATTTGCGGATACGGTTTTTAAAACTATAATCCGTCATATTCATGTAGCAAAATTTTTTCGCATACGTATAGGATTGTTGTATTGTTAACATTCGTTGCTGTTCCAAGAATGCTAATAACTGTAAATCTGATTTTGTCAGTTCCAACCGTAGTCTTGCATTTTTCTTTAATATTATTTTATCCTGCATTTGTTTTTCCTTTCCTTCTGGGTGAATGTTATTTGTTTACCAGAACACATTTAGGATTTTATTTTTCACTATTATTGTCGGCTATACAAAAAGTTGATTACACAGAGACTAGTTCTGCGAGTAATATACTTTCCCTGAATAATAAGGTTTGTTTAACCTCATTTTTGCTTTAGAACTATATTATTTGAGTAGTTAAAAGTGAAAAATAAGTGTTCTTTTAAATAGTTTACTTTCAAATTTTGATATTTCTAGCCACTATAAGAAAACAATCTCATTCAATATTCAGTGGTTATTTTCAAAAAAGTGTCAAAAGACTTGCAAAACAAAAAGATAGCTGTAAAATAGAATTCAAATATATATTTGTTTTGACTTTCTCAACAATAAGGGAAAAACCCAAGAGGAAGTAGTGAAATGTACACATTGAATGTGTAAGAATTTTGCTGCGTCTATCTTTGGTTTTTCCCTTTTTTTATTGGGTAATTCCTATATATCGCAGACTAGGAAAGAAGATGATAAAAAATATAATGATAGTTATATTTTGCAAAAGGTATTCAAACGTGGATACTTTTAATTACAATAGTTAACAAAAAATAACAAAAGTAATAAAGAAGGCGATGAATATTAAAACACGGAAATTAAAAAGAGCAGTTATTAAAGAGGAATTGGTAGAATTAACAGGTAGCATGGAAGAAGCGGTCGTATTACATCAATTCATTTATTGGTCTGATCGTGTGAGAGACGTTGATATGTATATTCGAGAAGAAAAGAAACGATCTGGTGTGACCGGAGATAGTGTTGATTTTCCATTATCACATGGATGGATTTATAAGAAAGCGGAAGAATTACTTGATGAAGTAATGCTGGGAATATCGGCAAATACACTTCGCAAACATATAAATAAACTAGTCAATAAAGGTTATATAAGTAAACGAAATAATCCTGATTATAAATGGGATAAGACTTTTCAGTATCGTGTCAATTTAGTTAAAGTAATGCGGGACTTACAGAAAATAGGTTATGTATTGAAGGGGTATGAATTATTACCACGAAACTCAAAATATAATACTTCGAATAGAAATTTAGATGAATCGAGTTTCAAATCTAGTGATTCGGACCTCAATAATTGCGGTGCAATACCAGAGATTACTTCAGAGATTACTACAGATATTATTTCAGATACTTCATCTT
The DNA here is from genome assembly GCF_044359855.1 of Rummeliibacillus pycnus. Lineage (GTDB taxonomy): Bacteria > Bacillota > Bacilli > Bacillales_A > Planococcaceae > Rummeliibacillus > Rummeliibacillus pycnus_A. Next base: position 1,763,036 of record NZ_CP132291.1, on the reverse strand, counting down.
CTAAAAAACTCAATGAAGATGAAGGAAAACGACATCATTCAAATCAATTTGATTTAATTTGTAGAACCTACTTGAGTCTCAGTAAACATAAGCAACTATCATCTAATGATGATAAGGTGATTATGGAAGTAGTTCAAGAAAACTGGGATACTCATCAAATAATTGGCTGGATAAAAGATTGTTTCAATAATTTTAAACCGCAACATAAGCTAGATAATATTCGGTCATTTCAATATGTTGCTAATTACATTTTTGATCAAGCATATAAATTAGATACTCAGGAGGTTTTTGAAGATGGACAAGATTCAGGATTTACTATTGAAGACGAATATTTCCAACGATTCAGAGCAAATGTTTCGTATGAAACCGGGGAGATCGACTGAAGCAACAGCAAAATGCATTTATGGAGAATGTGACGGATCGGGGCTAATTTATTCTATTAAAGAAGATGGTCAAGAGATAGCAAGAGTGTGTAAATGCAGAGAATATAAAAAACAGTTACGAAGAATAAAGTCTGCTAGAATTCCAACTGATCATGTAGATAATACAATTAAAGACTTCCAAACGGAAATCTATAAGAAAGAAGAAAGTGTAAGTATAGCTAGATATGCTAAGAAGGTAGCTTCTTGTTATGTGGAACAATACTATGAAATGGAGGATATGGGTAAAGGGCTATACTTGTATAGCAAAACAAAAGGTTCTGGAAAAACACGTCTATCTATTGCTATAATTAACGACCTAATTATTAAACATAAAGTAAAGCCAATTTATATTTCTGTTGTTAATATGCTGAACGAGATGAAGAATTCATTTAGTAATAAAGAAACCAATGTCAATTCCTATAGCCTAATGGAATCTTTTAAGCAAGCACAGGTACTTGTTTTGGATGATCTTGGAGTGGAGAAAACAACGGAGTGGTCGGAGGAAGTATTGACACAAATAATTGACGAGCGAATGAGTTATAAAAGACCAACAATCATTACATCAAATATACCTATTTCATTATTGCAGCAAAAATATCCTGTTGGAAGAATAAAAAGTCGTATTGAAAAGATGACATTTCCAGTTATTATGCCTGAAGAAAGTATTCGAGAGCTATTGGCTAAACAGGAAAATGATAAAATAGCTGAAATGTTTTTCAAATAAAATGAAAAAAGTTGTGTTTAATCTCTTAAAATATAGAAATACGTTGTTAAAATATAATTATAACAGTTAAGAAACAATTGAATACAAGATAAAAAAAGGGAAAACCCCATTTTAGGAGAGTGCCAGCATGTTTAGCATGCTGCAGTCTTTCATGGTGGTTTTCTTTTTTTATTTGTTCGATGACAAAGATTTTATAAACTCATCTAAAATTTCACGTAATAACTTACACTGCTGCTCAGAAATTTTGATCCCTTTGTAGAATACATTACGTTTTAAAACATCGTTTAAATCCTGAAAGGAGTGAAGTTCTACATTGTTAACATAACCAGCAGTCTCCATTAAGTGTTCATATGTAACATCAAGATGTTTATGTATATCTTTAATGACACTCGGAGAGGGAATGCAACGTTTCCTATTTTCAAGCTGGAATATGTAGGCATTACTAGCGCCTGACAATGGTTCTAGTTGTTTTATTGTAAGTTCTTTTCGTTTACACAAGGAACGTAAATATTCGCCAAATTCCTTTGGCTGCATAATTATCACCAACTGTCTAATTAGTAAAAATGTTTGCATAATATTTGCTGGAGTTAATAAATAAAAACGATAGATAAAAAGGAGCTATATGACAAATGAAAATTATTGTAAAAGATCCAGATGTACTACGAACTATGTTAATTGAAAAAGGTTATTCTCAACGTGAGTTTTCAAGACTTACTGGATTGAGTGAGAATTATTTTAACCAAATTATTAATCATAAAAAAAGCCCGAGTCCAGCAGTTGCAAAAAAAATATCAAATCAATTAGGCCTCGAATTTCAAGATGTGTTTTTAATTACAAAATAAACTAAGGAGGAAATAGACCATGAATCAAACAGATTATTCCATTAGTACTTATTTGCATTCATTTATTTATATCTTTCCTAATCATAGCAATCCAAATAATAGAAGTTAGTATTTGCAGCTATGATGTCACGATTTAAATAAACAGGAAAACAAGAGGACTTAAAATGCAATATATAAATCAAACCTTATAAGGGAAAACACAGGAGTTATTGAGGGAATAACATCATGAAATCTTGAAGTTGGATTTGTCGATGTCTTTCGCAAAATACGGATATAAATATGAAGCAGAATTATTATTTATCAATAAACAATAGATTGGATTCCCCTTCTATTGTTTAAATACATACCATACTAATTTAGAAAGAAATACGGATGCTTTTTATCTAACGAGTTTCTTCTATCATATATCTTTCATTTAAGAAGTAAAATTACAAATCTAGTGATAGAACAGCCCGATCTTTTTCATCATGTGTAATACCAATATGCCTTAAAGTAATTGCTGGAGAACTATGATTTATCATAACCTGAATGATGATAATATCTGTTCCGACTATAGCTGTGGTATACGCAAGTTTTTCTTGGAATGCCAAGCTCTCATTCAGCAGCCGTTTCAGCTTTATCAACGGCCATTGGCATTGAATCAGGACTATCCTCACCACTTTTCGCCATTTCAGCAATATTTTCTATTGTTGTGATGTTTGATGCATCTGGTATTCGATACCAAGCAGGACAACAGGCTATTGTGATTAATCAAATGCACAAAGATTTTCAAACACTTATTATAAAAGCAAAGGCTTTGCCTGAGAAAAATAGTGATGAGAAAATTGAAGACTTAAAAACGCTACTTGGTCATCGTCCTATTGAAGTATTTTTCGGTTGCTTAACAGGCATAATTTATCCATTCTTATTTATACTTTTAAGTAAAAAAATTGATAATCGGATGTGGATCATCTAAAAATGAAATGTTAATATTTTCTATTGATTTAACAGCACCTAAGTTAAAAGCAGCGAGCAAAATCGCTCGCTGCTTTTAAAACATTTGATAACCCATTTTACGTAAAATTTTCATTACAAACCCTGCGACAATTGCCCCTACCAATCCACTAGCTAGAATAAGAATATCCGCTGGTTGTAATGATACCAGTTTATGTCCCAAAGCTGGAAAAGCTGTACCTGCTTTGAAGAAATAATCTAGGAAACTAACATTATCTACTATGAAAATTACGACAATTGGATATAGAATTGCCATGAACCATGTAGAACGAAGTAACATATTCAATAAGAATCCAATTCCAAAGAACATAACTAAGAAAATTAGCATGGATAGGATTAATTGGATAATAGAAAATCCACCTGTCATATGTTTGAAACCTCCATTTTCTCTCACATAAGTGTAGCTGATTGATGCAAGGCTTTCAATGACTAGGTATGGTTTTCTGCGTTTTGACATAATTATTCAATTAAAAGAACAATTTATACTCTGTATAACCAAATACATTATCTCGTTCTATCCTCTCTATGCTGCAGGCTTAGTTTTCAAAGGTATTTCCACTATTTCCAAAAGTAGCATAGATGTTCGTTTGTCTTCTTTTAATGCTTGTGGTGTCACCCAACGTACTTCATACAATTCATCTAATTGCACTTTAATCAGTTGATCGTGTGTATTCGTAGTTAAGTAAAAGATCGCCATATTATCGCTAATTTCATCTCTTATTACGCCTGTTCGTATTCCAAGTAATCCTTGCATGGATGCATTGATACCTGTTTCTTCAAATAATTCGCGATGACAAGCTTGATCTATGGTTTCTCCTGTTTTGACAAAGCCCGCAGGCAATGACCACATACTTTTAAGTCTACCATAACGTTTCATCACGACAAGCCATTCTCCACTTTCGTTTTCAACTAACCCTGCTACTCCTAGCCAGATTCTAGTAGTGAATGTTTACCTAATGTGAATAAAAGTAAATCTCTTTTATTACTTTTTTGAAAATCTTTTCATATCCATAATCTTTTTCCAATCTCGATTTGCTCTATAAACTCCATGTTATACCATTTATTCAAGTAATATTCTTTAATGGTATTATTATATATTTTTTATCATTCGTTAGATTTAACTTGAATAGGTATATATTTTTAATTCTTTGCCAATATTTAATATTGAAAATTACTGGCAAAGGAAAATTTAAAATATGGACAAGTTATTAAACGAAAATGAAATTATTTCTTGGTATTTGAGTGGTATGCCAATGAAAGAAATCGTAAAATATTCTAAGTATAAAGATAGAAGCGGGGTATATCGATTTTTAAAGAAGAACAATATCACACCGGGTAGGAATCCTAGAATAAATCTATCGGATGAGAAGGTTAATGAAATGATCAAAATGTATAATGCCTCACAAAAAGTAACAGCTGTTGAAATGGGAAAGAAATTCGGAGATATATCAGGTGATTCGGTACTGCGTATATTAAGAGAGAATGGTGTTCAAATAAGACCTCAACCTAGAAAGCATATTGTAAATGAGAACTTCTTTAATTTTTTGAACCCAGAAGTTATGTATATAGTTGCGCTTATACAAACAGATGGAACCATCCATAAAGATCTTTTAGGTTTCTCTATCATACAAAAGGATTATAATTTACTAAAAAAGATAGCATATCAAATGGGGGCAGATGAACATATTATTTATGAATATGAATATGGAGTTCCTTCTCTAATCGTTAGAAGTAAAAAAATGGCCCGTTCATTAATGGATAATTTTAAGTTACATCCTAACAAATCAAAAACATTGGAAATGCCACAAATTCCTGAAGAACTTATTCCCTCATCGTTGAGAGGGCTTTTTGATGGTGATGGACACTTTTCAAAAAGAGAAGCTGGTTTTGTAACTGCTAGTGAATCCTTTGCTTTATCATTCTATGATATACTTCAAAAATATCAACTGGATCCTAAATTGCAACTTGAGAAACCAAATCAAACATGGCTATTTAGAGTGTATGTTCGAGGGAGAGAAAACCTCAACGAGCTAAACGATATCTTATATAGTGATGGAAGTGCATTATATAAAGAAAATAAAAGGAAAAAGCTTTCAAATGCATATAAAAAAGGTGATATAGATGAATAGCATTCAGAAGTTAGGAAGGACAGTAGTAGAGAAAAAGGTTATTCAAATGTATGTAATGGAAAAATTGGGCGCACCGACTATTGGTAAGGAGTTTGGTATTAGTAAAACCGAAGTATATCGGATTTTGGAAAGAAATAATATAAAACGAAGGCAAAAAAAGGCGTTGGTTGCACAAGAGATTATGAAGTTACACAAGCGAATGAGTATACCTGAGCTGAGTGAACATTTCGGATTACAAGAAAAGACTATTAAGATCATCATATCACAGAATGAAAAAGAAGAATTATTGTGAATAGAGGAATGAAGTACTGCATGGAATATGGAGATGGATAAAAATGATAGTATAAAAGTGAGAGAGGTTATATAAAATGCAATGCCTATTAACGGTCATTAGAACACCTCGATAAATTGAACATTAAGGGACAAGAATTCAATGGGACAAATATGGACAATTAAATATCCCTTTCTTGGATTAATATTATTTTTTAGACCTTGGAAATCATGGATAAACTTATCATATTCTATATGGAAAAAATAATTAATCAACAGTAAAAAATTCATTAGTGATAGGGCTTAGATAAATTCATCGTTTCCGCATCGATTTAGTTTGAAAAGTTGACAGAGTGTAATAGCGATTAACATTGCTTTAGAATTATCACTTAATTCTTGAATTTCGACAACTGGCACTTTTACCTTTAATCCAATAATATTTATATACTCTAGAAATTTGCTAGTATTGAATGAAATGAAAGGTAATTCAATGGTTGAATGACCTGAATAATAACTCCAAAATAAAACACAAAGTCGAAAACAGATAAAAAATAGAATGATGATTAGCGTTTAGCCGTTGAAAATAAAGGGCTTTTTTTATTTATTCAAATCAATGTCATATTTCTCTGTTGCTGAAAGTAAGACTTTGTAAAATCAACATCATATGGAAATAATAACCGATAAGTATCATATTTTGCCCCAAAATTTGCCCAATAAAAATCTTGAATAGGACCTCTGTACAAAACATTTCTTGAATGGTTACATGTCCACGATTTTGCTATAATAGGAATAGTTAAAATCAGGCAAAGAAAAGGAATGCAAATAGAATGGCAAATGAAGCAACAGCTACCGACCAATTTGTAAGACGTGAGATAGAAAAATTCAATGTGAAATATGATGAACAAGGTTCTTCTAATCCTGAAATATCCAAGGCGCTCAAAGGAGCAAGCAAACAAGGTGGAACAGGAATAGGAAAACCTGAGTTTGTTTTGCAAATTGGAGACTATCTTCTGGTAATTGAAGATAAAAGAGAAAATGATAAACTAATCAATTTTGAAAATCATGAAATAGCTAAAGATGTACCGTCATTATGTGGATATGCTGTAAATGGTGCAGTACATTATGCTCATCACATTATCAACAAAACAGATTCATTTGATGAAGTTATCGCTATTGGTATAACAGGAGACGAAGAATCTCATTATATCCAACCTGTACTTGTCAATAAAACAGATGATGAAATTTCTGAAAAAGTTCTTCCACAGATTACTGATTTACAAAAGCTACACCCTGATAATATCAATGAATGGTATTCTATCACCGTTTTAGGTGAATTTTCAAGTGAACAAAAGCGAATTTTTGAATTGCAAAATGTCGCTAAAGAATTGCATGAGGATTTACGAAACTATGCCTCACTTGAGGGTGAAAATAAAGCAACCGTTATTTCTGCTATTCTTTTGGCACTCAACGAGAGAACATTCAAAGCAAATGATTTAATAGGCGATGACACCAAAAAAGACGGTATGCGAATTATTGAAGCCGTTGAAACTTACATCAACCGTGAGGGAGTGATGCCTCAAGCCAAAACAGATATTCTGCTGAATAAATTTGCTTTTTTAAAAACAAATGTACGTTTGAATGAAATCAATTCTTCTCTAGGAATGACACCCTTACGTTATTTTACAAATAAGCTGAATAGTAAAGTTATTCATCATTTTAAGCAAAATACAAATTATGATATTCTCGGTAATTTTTACGGCGAATTTGTCAAATATGGTGGAAGTGATGGAAATGGGCTTGGAATCGTCCTCACACCTTATCATATTACTACGCTCATGGCTGAGTTAATTGATATTTTACCAAGTGATTATGTGCTTGATCCTGCGTGCGGAAGTGGTGCATTTCTGATTTCTGCCATGAACCGCATGACCTCAAAAGCAAAAAAACCAGATGAAATCAAGCATATCAAGCGACATCAACTTTTAGGCATTGAAATGCAAGAGAAGATGTTTACAGTTGCGACTACAAACATGATTTTAAGAGGAGACGGCAAAAGCAATCTTCAACTCGCAGATATGTTTACTGTGGCTGGTCAAGAAATGCAAGATAAAAAAGTCAACAAGGTTTTATTTAACCCTCCATACTCTCAAGGGAAAACAGATAAAACGCTGACTGAAATTTCATTTATCAAGCATGCTCTAGAAATGCTTGTCGTTGGTGGTAAACTTGCTGTTATTGTTCCTCAATCTACAATGGTAGGTAAATCCAAAGAAGAAAAAGAATACAAGAAAAAAATCCTAGAAAATCATACTCTAGAAATGGTTATCACAGCAAATAAAGCAACTTTTCACGGTGTAGGGACTAATCCAGTTATCGCTGTTTTTGAAGCTGGGAAGCCACACCCCGAAAATAAAAAAGTCAAATTCATCAATTTTGAAGATGATGGATTTGTTGTGCGTAAACATATTGGTTTAGTTGATGATGGTTCAGCTGATGAAAAGAGAAAAGTTCTTTTTGATGTTATCAATGGCGATAACGAAGATTACACCACGAAATTTATGGTGAAATCAATCATTCAAGCCGAAGATGAATGGCTACACAGCTTTTTCTACTTCAATGACGAAATTCCAACTGACGAAGATTTCGAAAAGACCATTGCAGATTATCTGACTTTTCAATTTGATATGTACACGCATGGGCGAGGATATTTGTTTGACGAGGTGGCAGATGAAAAATAGAGAATGGAAAACTTTTAGTTTGGGAGATGAGAAATATTTCACACTCCATGCAACTTTGAATGGGATTGATAAGAACAAACTCATTGATAATGGTGAAAAGAAATATCCATATATAACTAGAAGTAAAAATAATAATGGTTTAGATATGTTTGTTTCAGAACAACCTCAAGACATCAATAAAGGAAATGTAATTATTATTGGCCTTGATACTCAGACTGTATTTTATCAAGAATCAGATTTTTATACAGGGCAAAACGTGCAAATTCTTTACAATGAACATCTGACTAAGAATATTGCTTTTTTCTTAATACCAATAATCAAAAAACAACTTGCTGTTTTGAACTGGGGAGGTAATGGAGCAACTCTTGGACGTCTAAAAAAGAAAAAAGTTGTTCTTCCAGTAAATGATGAGGGTACTCCTGACTGGGGGTTTATGGAAGAATATATCCGTGAAAAATCAAATCAAATCAATGATACCTACAAACTTCCTGAATTCCACGAAATAAGTGATGAGAGGGAGTTGAATGAACTGGAATGGCAACCATTTCTTATTTCTGATTACTTTGTTGTAAACAAAGAAAGAGGTAACGAGAGCAATATGGATGCTCTTCCCAAAGGAAATCTGCCTTTGATTTCTGCAAAAAAGATGGGAAATGGGCTCAAAGGATTTGTCACAACTGATGAAAAGAAAATTAAATCTGCTAATGTGATTACATGGAATAAAGATGGGGATGGTGGAGCAGGTCTAGCTTATTATCAAGAATTTAAATTTGCTGTTGACTCACACGTTTTTGTACTTTATGCAAAATTTGATGCAAATAAGTACTCTCAACTATTTATTTCTAGAATCTTGTCAAAGTATAAAGAAATATTTAATCACGGGAGGGCTAATTCATTAGTTCGATTCAAATCAGAAAAATTTATGCTTCCCTCTAAGAATAACCAACCTGATTTTGAATTTATGGAACAGTACATGAAGCGTATGGAGAATAAAGTAATTTCTAAAATAAGGAAGTTGTAATATGGAAGTAAAAGTATCGCAAAAAACAACCATGAAACAAATCTTTTCTAGCTTACTTGATGATGGGAAAATATTTTCTATTCCAATATATCAAAGAGAGTATTCTTGGCGGGAGGAGCAATGGAAAGAATTTATTGATGATGTGAGACATTCTTTTCGAAAAAATGGTATTTATACCGATTATTGGGGTAATATTCTTGTCTTTTACAACAAAGATAAGAATGAATATGAGATTGTTGATGGACAGCAACGTATTGTTACGATTTTATTGTTCATCCTATCACTTGGCAAGAAATATGAAGCAGACGAAAAACTTCCTTTGAAATTTACTGAATCTAAAAATGATTTATGGATAAAATTAGCACAAGGTAAAAAGTTGAAACAGGAAGAAAAACGTTCCAGCTTAGCTCGAGCAAAGGTTTATTTTGAAAAAATGATTTCTGATAATACTCTGGATTCAGAAAAACTTTTGAATCATATATATAATACTCAAATTTCTATTGTTGTAATTGATGACGAAATTGAAAGCAATCTTCTTTTTGGACGATTAAATACTCGTGGTCTTAGGCTAGATGACGTTGATTTAATTAAACACAAAATATTTTATGAAACAGAAAGAAATTCAGGTCCAACTAATAATGATCAAGCATTAGAAAAATGGAGAAGTATTCAAAAAGCTATTTCAAGTTTTAATATGACAATTGAATCATTTATACCTCTTTGGTGGGAAACGAGATATGATCTTTCTGAAGAAAATTTGTACAATTCTTTTGAAAAAGAACTAAAACCAATTCATTATTTATCATTTTTAGATAGTTTATTAAATACGGCGACCAAAATAGAAAGCTGGAGAAGAAATGATACTGGGAGTGATAATAGACTAGGGAGAAATTTAAATTGGCTACTGAAAATAACTCCATCTTCAAAAGTATTCAGCGTTATCATTGCGATGGCAGATGTAACTTTTGATGGAAAGATTAGCCTCTTAGAATTATTAACTGCTTTTGAATTTGCTCGTGCAATTACTCCTCCTCCCTCAGTTATCGGAAAAGAAGTGATAGGCTGGTCAAGGTTAGGGGTAAATTATGAATTTTCTGATTTAGATGATGCTTATATCAAATTTAGCAAAAAAGTTACATCAACTGGTGTTACAGGTTTAGAAATAAAAAAAGAAATTAAAAATCTAAAAAATATAATGTCAGAACTTCTACCTGAAAAAGAAGATTTTGAAGAGCTATTCTCTAGTCTACGATGGGCAGATAAAGGAGATTGGTATAGGCGCAGAGAAGAAAAATTACTATCTACATATGCTATTTATACGCTCAATAATTGGCTTGATACGGTAAATCATGGCGCAGGCGAGCAGTATCGAACAAAAGATGATGATGATTATTCCATAGAGCATATTCTTCCCAAAGGAAATGCTACTGCAAGTGAAGAATCTTCCGAATATCGTATTGGCAATTTAACCGTATTGGAAAAACCAATAAATAATGACTTGGGGGACAGGAAATTATTAGAGAAACTACCTGCATATAAAGATTCTAAATACCCTCAAGTTAAAGAACTCTTATTTAAAAATAAGCGCAAGTTTGCTCTTACAACAAGGAAAAAAAGAAACATTGAATGGGAAATAAAAAATTTTGATAATAATGCAATAAACTCTCGAGGCTATTATCTTGCCGATTGTTTCTTTGAAAAAATGGTGCAATTAATAGAGAGTTGAGGCCTGAGATGATTAAAGTAAAAGTTACGCCCAAATTCGATAGAACCCTGTGAGTTAATATATTCTTTAGCATCAAAAAGAACTAAGGAAAAATACGAACAATGGGCAGATAATCGAAATCATATCAAGACCACTCATGAGAAACATATGCTTTTGAAAATTTACTAGAAGAAAATGCAAAAATTGAGGACTAAAATTCCATATCACAAAGGCTCTCGCAATGTGCGAGGGTCTTTTTATATATTCTCAAATTTGACCCTCCCACAAGATTAAAGAGAAGATGGCATAATTATCTCTTCGAAGCGCTTCGATAGTTGTCATGAGGTTGCGAACTCCACTATAAAATATTTATGTAGCTAGTCGCAAATGACAAGGTGCTACAATTAGAGTGTCAAGAAAAGTATAGTTTTGAATGGACAAAAAATGCTGGTCCTCATAGTTTTTCGCCATATTCACATTTCTGTTCTGCGCAATGATCCAGCTGTACCACTTAAAGAAGTTCAAGCACGGGTTGGTCATGTTTAGGTAGAAACAACGAATGGGTGGGTACACTCATTTGATGAGTGATTCTCAAGAATAATCAGTTGAAGCGATAAGTCGCTTTATTAAGAAAATGGGTGTAAGCGAAAGTTTGGTTTGAAAAAGCACTTTTGCCCAAAAACAGAAAAAAATAAAATGGCTCGCAAAGCTTTGTAATTAAAGGAGTTATAAGAATGACTAATATACAGTGGTATGTTGGTACTCATCTTCCATCTTAGTTTCTTATTATTTAAACACTTTAATTTTTGTGATAATTTGGTACTATTGAATCAATAGGAGTATCGGGAGGTTTGTGGTATGTCGAGTTTTATACCAAAAAGTATTGGTTAAATGCTAGAGGCTAACATAGAATTTTAGCTTCCATCTTATCACCGTGGTTATTGATGGACTTCTCTTTAAGTTACAGAGTAGTTAGATGATATTTGGGAGTTTCATAAGATGGATTCGAAGAAAGATGATTACTATTGGCTTCAGCAAATTGTTGTTTTGGAGCATTGTGATACTATTTATACATCCAACATGAAATTTAAGGATGTCGTTTAACGCAAAAGGTTCTTAATGGAGAGAGTACTAAATTAAAGAAGAACTACAGATAATACTAAATATCTCCCGTATTTACGATTATCAAATTAACGATCTAGGGTTATCTATATGGTGAAAAATATTGGTATTAAACGTGAGGAGGAAATTATGTGGCAAGCCCAATAACAATAATCAAAAATAATGTACTTTTATTTAAAGCAACAAATATTCAAGAGGCTGCGAGATTCCTTGCAGAACATCTTAATACAACTAAAAATAAATGTTATGATCCAATTGAACGGGGCTATGTATATAACATACCATTCTTTGTTGAAGAAGATGAATATCGTTTTGTTGCACCTGATGAAATCGTTGCAAATCGACGTAAAGAACTCGAAGAAAGAGAGCATAAAAATGCTCGTAGAATTTGGTTGGTGCCAGCAAATCCGAATGAATATGACATAGAGAGTGCATTTCCCCGATATGATACATTAGACTGGAAACGATCTTACAATTATGAAAATGGCGATATTTTATACATATATGTTTCAGGTAATATAAAAAAAGTTCGATATAAAGTTGAAGTCGTAGAAGGTTTGGTCCGTACCAATGATGTTAAATATAATAAAAAGTTTTGGATGGATGAACAGAAATTCGAGCAATCCAAAGAATGGGGTCGTACACGTATCCGCTTAGTTGATGAAGTTGATACCCCAGAACTATCTCTTGCACATTTACGTGAGCATGGTTTGAAGGGTAATATTCAAGGTTCGATGAAATTAACAACTGGTATATTGCTAGATTATATTATGTCATTCTTTGAAAGGGATTTAACGAATGGTTATTATCCTGATGAAGTTCCCGAAACATTAGAAGAAGGAAAGCGTAAAAGTGTTATGGTGAATGTTTATGAACGCAATCCTTTTGCCCGCAAACAATGTATAGATCATTATGGAATCCAATGTCAAGTTTGTAATATGGATTTTGAGAAAACCTACGGAGAAGTAGGGAAGGATTTTATCCATGTACATCATATTAAACCACTTCATGAAATAAAACAGGGCTACATCGTAGATCCAATAAAAGATTTAATACCTGTTTGCCCGAACTGCCACTCAATGCTTCATCGCAAAGAAAATGGGGTGTATTTATCGATAGAACAATTGAGGAAACGTATTTTAATGTACTAGGCTTGATGTGTGAAGCAGGAATAAACATAGCAAAAATTATATAAATTTCAGGACTTGTATGATGTGAGTGACATATAAGAAATATTTGCATCAAAAAAGTAAGTGATTATTCTTGGAGTTATATGGCGTACTATTAACACAAATAAATATTCAGCACCCTCTGGTAGAGGAACGTACAATAAAAGGTGGCTTTTGTTGGATACTAAAATTTATTTATGAAGATTATTTGAATTTACTTTGAAAGTATAGCAGGGGTTTATTACATCTAGTTTCGAACTATTACAACAACTAGTTTTGTGAGAAAATAATAGGCGAAAAATTCCATTTAAGGAGTGACCGAAATGAATCTATTTATCATAAATACTAATAAGTCTACGGATAAACGGTATGAGCAAGAAATGATTCAAGAACAAAAATGTGCAGCATATCGATCTACTAAAAGAGAAATTGAGTCCATTCATAAGGGTGACAAAGTGTTGTTATATAGCAATAAAATTGGAATTATAGCAAGGGGAGTAGCAGACGGAAAGGTGAAAAAGAAAGAAGATAGAGGGGAAATAGATGCTGAGTATTTTATAAATCTGGATGATTTCTATCAATATATTAAATCCATTCCTTATGACAAAATTCGATTAATTGCAGAAAAGGCAGATCCGTCTTTTACAAGACCCTTTAATGTAACTTCTTTAAGATTTGATCAACCTGCATCAATTCTAATTTGGGATGAAGTTTGCAAATATATCTAGGATTTAAAGAAGGTGGCACAAAAGTAGAATACATTAGATATTAATTTATAGAGGAAGGGGAAAATATGAAAAATGATATTTTTAAAATCGAAATTCCTAGATTTATAGACGAAGCAAAACAACAAGGATTACATATGTGGCATAACTCCAGGAGAAGTACATAAAAGTGAAGGTGGTTATCCTTTTTAGAATCATCGAATGCCATCCTGCTGCGAGGCTATGTCTTCATACATGAAACCAAGTGATGAAATTCTTTATGCCCCGCCAAAAGGAAAAGGAGCAACACTCAAAATTAAATATAATATAGGAAATAAAAGGAACAGTTAAACTAAAACAACAAGTGACAGTCACTCAAACAGATTAATTCATAAATTTACACTATCTTGATAAAACGAAGATATATTGTCAAATATTTAATCAATAAGATTTGAATTCGTATCTGGTTACAAAACACAATCAGTTCAATTAGCAAATCAAGTTGTTTTTAGAAGAGATACATTAATCTGAATTCCGATTATAAAGTATCTTAAAAAGGAGACTAAAGATGAGTAGTACGTTTAAGTCAAATGACACGGCAATTGCAGATATTTTAAAGAATATAGAGCATGGGCAAATTCAGCTACCAGATTTTCAGCGTGGTTGGGTTTGGGATGATCATCGTATTAAGGCATTGATTGCGAGTATATCAAATGCATATCCTGTTGGAGCGTTGATGTTTTTGGAGTTTAGTGAAAATGGTGAAATTCGATTTAAATATCGTCCATTTACAGGCGCTACTGCGACAGATAGTCCGGAAATCTTAGTCTTGGATGGACAGCAAAGGATGACGTCAATTTTTAATTCTTTATATTCAAGAAAACCGGTACAAACGCGTACTGAGAAAAACAAAGAAATCCAACGCTATTATTATTTGGATATTGAAAAAAGCCTAAATAGTACAACGGATCGTGTAGATGCAGTAATTTCAGTTCCTGAAGATAAAATTATTCGAACAAATTTTGGTCGGGATATAGAACTAGATGTTAGTACACGAGATAAAGAATTTGCTAATAAAATGTTTCCATTAAACATTGTCTATGACCTAATGGAATATATGGATTGGTTAAATGGTTATCAAAAGTATCATAATTATGATCCAATAATTTCACAACAATTTTCTCAATTTAATAAAGATATTTTAAATCCAATCCAAAGTTATAAAGTACCCGTTATAACATTAGCAAAAAATACCCCTAAAGATGCTGTATGCCAAGTCTTTGAAAATGTAAATACTGGTGGAGTATCCCTAACTGTATTTGAATTGGTAACTGCTACATTTGCTGCAGATAACTTCGAACTTAGAAAAGATTGGGAAAAACGCTCAGAAAAAATGATTGATGCTTCTGCTTTGTCTTATGCTAATCACGATCAAGCGCTATTAAAAGAAGTCTCATCATCTGACTTTTTAACTGCTATAACATTATTAAATCGTTATTATGTTCGAAAAGATGGTGGAGAAGCAATTAGCTGTAAAAAGCGTGATGTATTAAAATTAACATTAGACAATTATCAAAAGTATGCAGATGATTTAACTGAAGGCTTTATTCAAGCTGCAAAATTTATGAAGGAACAGCGGATTTTTACTTCTCGTGATTTACCGTATAGTACGCAATTAATACCGTTATCAGTTATGTTCGCCATACTAAAAAATAAGGCACAGGATAGTACAGTGAAACAGAAAATTATGAACTGGTACTGGTGTGGTGTATTTGGTGAAATGTATGGTGGAGCAAATGAAACAAGATTTGCAACGGATGTTTCCGGAATGATGGAGTGGATTGATGGAGGAAAAGAACCAGATACTGTCCAACGAGCATACTTCCAACCAACCAGGTTACTATCTTTACAATCTCGTTTAAGTGCAGCATATAAAGGTGTAATGGCACTGATACTTAAAGAAGGATGTTTAGATTTCATTACAGGTAGTGCAATGGACTTTACAACATTTTTAGATGAAAGTACGGATATACATCATATATTCCCACGTAAATATTGTGAAGATAAAAAAATTGAAAAGAGAAAATGGAATTCTATTGTGAATAAAACTCCTTTATTTGCAAAAACAAATCGAAGTATTGGTGGTTCAGCACCTAGCAAATATGTTCAAAAAATTATAAATGATAATCGAGTAACTGAAGAAAATCTTAACAGTTATCTTTCGTCCCATTTAATTAACATTGTGGATATAAAAAATGATAATTTCGATGAATATTTTATCAAAAGAGTAAAATCCTTAGTAAATTTGATAAGTAATGCAATGGATAAACCTATTTCAAACTTAGATGGGGAAGATGTTGTTAAGGCATTTGGTAAAGCATTAGTTTAACTTAATCTTCTCATAAATAGTCCTTGGAGATCGAATGTATTTAGGCTCATAAATTCAAAATGGGCATTATACAAAAATAGGAAATGTATAAATGTATATATGCTATGTTTTCAAAACAAGTGGTAGTTCATCATTTGAAGATTTAAGCCAAACAAAACTAGTGAAATTCGATATGTTGAAAAATACTTTGCTGCGTTTGAAGTGGTTGCGTGGTTGAAAAAAGAGCTGTAACACAAAAAATATTTCCAATTCTGGAGTAATTTCCGTTAAAATAAACATTTCCGATTTTGCATCTAGATCCAATCAGTTCTCGGGTTTTCCTCAATGGATCCCGAGATTTTTTCATTCGTTTTCAAAAAAACCAATCTCTATTTAATAGTTTTTATCCAAAAACCGTTGGCATTACTTGTTTTGTCCTTTTCGTCATCTAATAATAATTTCAATAACCAACCAATCAAAAATAAAATTAGAGAAAAATATTATTACAAATATATAATTTGCTGTTCAATATAGTACCCTGAATAAATAACTTAGCAGTTAGGAGTAAGATGTATGCTTAGCCTGAATTTAATCAACCACACAGTACAACAATCGTTTTTATACTTAATATATAGTCTAACCATTACTGGTATGTTTTATCAGATGATGAAACGAATAAAAATGAAAAAGCCAATTTTCATAGAGTTTTTATATCAAATACTTATAACAATTGTACTTGCCTATATCGTTAGGTTAATTGATAACAAAGCAATGTTAGAGGCAATTAATAGGTATGGAAAGATTACACTAGTAGTGTTTATATTACTAACGGGCTTATTAATTAAAGAGATTTTGACCTTTACAAAATCATATCATTCTATAAAAAGTAATTATTGTAATGCAGTTTATTTTTTATTGTTAACAGTACTATTTTATGCAATTTCAGTGGGCGGAGAGATAGTTTGGTATATTGTCCTATTTCCTCTGCTATATCTATTCAGATCACTTGGCAGATATGAAGAGGCAGTAGATATGAAAGAAAGTGGGGATTTTATTGCCCTAAAACAGGATGAAACCTCTGATGTTCCTATATCATCATACAATAAATTATTTCCAACTAGAAAAAAAGAGTTTAATAGAATATATAAATTCTTAAATGATTTAGGGACAGATGATCCCTATGCTATTGCTATAAGTGGTTCTTGGGGCGAGGGAAAAACAAGCTTTATGAATGCCATTATTAATAAATTTAAACAAGAGAATAATAAGGTAATTTACATCCAGCCAATGGTTATAGATACAAGAGAAAGCTTAATAAAGTATGTGTTTGGTAGGTTGGAAGCTTTGTTAATTGAAAATGGCATCTTTACAGGTAAAGGTAGCCCTTATAAAAAGTATTTTAATCTTCTGTTAAATTTTGTTAATAATAAGACGATTATTAATTTTTCTGCATTTTTTGATATTTTCCCTGAAGATAAAAAGGAAGACCTTAGAGAGTTGAAAGAAGACTTAGAAAATCACATTGAAAGGTTGGTATCAGAAAATAAGAGAATTTATCTTATTGTTGATGATCTCGATAGAGTGGAAATAGAAACAGTGTACAGTACGCTAACATTTATCAAAGAGATAGTAGACTTTAAAAAAATTACCGTAATTTTTCTTGTAGATTATGAAAACTTAGTTTCAGAGCATATTTCCATTGAATATTTAGAGAAATTTATTAATACGAGATTTCAATTAAAAAAAATAAAAACCTACGAACTTGCTACGCACTATTTAAAAGCTATAATACCTACTTTTAAAACAGATATGCTAAATGATGAAATAGAGATTTTAAGAGTAAAATACAAGGATTATATTGAGGAATTAAATACTAATTTAAACGATTTACTAAAAAGAAAAGACGATCAATTGCAAGAGTTATTAAAAAAGAAAGAAAAAGGAGAGGGGATAAGTGAAAAATTTATAGAAAGTGAAAGAGAAACAATTTCGAATATTGCTGTCTATCTCAATGATTTAAACATTAAATTAAGTAATGCTAGGTATGTTAAGAAAATAATTATCGAAATAAAAGAGACCTTTGATTTTATTGAAGACAATATCAAAAATGGGCAGAAGGACATTATTGTAGAAAATAATGAAATCCTTGTAAATCAACTTATCCTAAAGCTAAATATCTTTAAAACATTATTCAAAGAGGATTTTGATGATGTAATAAAGGAAGGAAGCTTAAGGACATATCTAAAGGTTACCGATAATCTATTCTTAAAGACATATTTTGGTGCTGATCAAATTGATTACAAATTTGGAAATAAGGATATTCAAAAAACAGTGGAGTATAATTTTTATGATCAAATTATCTTTTCAGATGAAATAGCTGATGAAATATTTTTAAAGATTAAGAGTAAGAATGAAAAGCTAATTGATGAAATTGATACAAGGAATGTCTTTTCTAAAGCTCCTGTTGATTTTGAACAACTGGTAGATTATTTGGAAGCAATAAATTATTCAACTAATGAAAAGAAAGAAGATATAAAAAAACAA
This sequence comes from Rummeliibacillus pycnus, assembly GCF_044359855.1. GTDB lineage: Bacteria > Bacillota > Bacilli > Bacillales_A > Planococcaceae > Rummeliibacillus > Rummeliibacillus pycnus_A. The sequence goes on along the minus strand of NZ_CP132291.1, from coordinate 1,744,285 downwards.
AGGATTGAGATTTTTACGGAACTAATGGTCCAATCACTAGAGAACGGAAAGATGAAGTTTGAGCAGGTATTCGAACTATTTAGTAACTCCCATCGAAATAAACTATTTGAAAGCCCAGTTTTCTTTAACGCAATTAAGATGATATTAGATGAGGAAAAAATAGAGTTAAGTAATAAAAAAGCTAAAACCTTAGCCCAGTATCATCTTGATAATATTAAGTCATCACTTTTGACGAAAATGACCCATCCTATGCTAATGATATTATCACTTTATTTTATGGATGATAAGAAATTCTCTTTCGGTTCCTTAAGAGATTCGTTAAACGGAATAAATAAGCTGAAAGAATTTAATGAGCTTCTATCTGAAATAGTGGAAGTTAGCTCAACTAAAAATGAACTAGGATCATTAGACTACCTAAAAGAAGTTTTAATAATCATTGATAATACGATTGTAAAAAATATAAAAAATAATCATCTGGAAAAAAGAGGTTATGAATTTTTTAAAGAGCAGCTTGAAACTTATATTTCCATCCTTATTCTTATAAGGGGAATTTCGCAAAGGTTAAATCATATACCAATAAATAAAAACGCAAAATTTGAATATAGCGGAGAGTTTGTAAATACTGAGGAAGCTGTTTCACAAATAAATTCACTTTATCAACATGTGGTAGGAAGTAAAGAAGCAATAAATTATCGGATTATTTACTTCTTTCATATGTTGCTAAATAATATAGGATGGATATTAACCGATGAAAACCAAGATAGAATAGGTATAGATAATGTAACTAAACTAAAAGAGATTTTTGTGCTATTGGACGAGAGTCTAGGGCAAAATCCCGATAACTACGAAAGTGATAGTTGGCATTATTGTATGATTAAGTTGGGAGAGATAGAAAGGAAAGAAAATAATATTAAATAAAAGCCTTGTATAAAGTGAACTGCACCCGAATCCCGGTTAAATAACAAGAACTGTGTAAAAAAGGTCCACACAAGCTGAGAAAAGAAGGTTAAATATTCGCCTTCTGTTAAATAATATTTAAAAATATACAATAGTGAATAATTAACTGTGGACAGGATTAATATTAAAACTCGTAGAATTTTTTTCAAGTACTAATAAAATTGTTTATACAAGATCTTTTACATTTAATCTTTCGTCTCCGTAAGCAAATTAGTAAAACCTTATTAATTCCTTTGTAAGAACATTTTTTAATGGTCAAAAAAGCCTTATAAACATTGATATTAAAGGGTTTTAGGATTTTGAATCAGTAACACCCACCGTCTCCATATTACGAAATCATACGATTTCAATGAGTGTCAAAATCCTTGATAAATAAGGTTTTTGGCACTTTTTATATTTCATTGAATTTCAATGAATTTCATTTGAACGTAGTCAAAAACGTATTCAAGTTTAAATGTTAAGATAGCTTTCAAATTTTTGAATAGCTACTTCTTTGGCTTTTTCTGTAACGTGTGCATAGATGTTCATCGTTGTCTTGACATCACTATGTCCTAACCGATCTTGCACTTCTTTAATACTTACGCCCGCTTCAAAAAGTAAGGAGCAGTGTGTATGTCGTAAACCATGTATTATCATATTAGGATCGTATTTGGTTTTGTACACATGATAAAACTCAATTAGTTGTTCACGTGAATAAAAATTTTCTTTCTTTTAGAGCAAATGGATTTGTTTGAAAATAACCACGCTTGATAGCAAAATCTAACACTTTAGCTGCGTATGATTTAATAAGGCAAATTATAGAGGAAAATATACCCTTTTTCTAGAAGTAGAATTTTTTCTTCACGATGTTTTTTATTTCGATGTTGAACTTTGCAAAAATGTTCAAAAATATCACTGATTATAAGAAAAATACCGGTAAAAAAATATTGATTTTATTAAATAGATCGAATAGAAGCGAATAGCAATATACAAAGAATATCTAAATGGATGTTATTACATTATCTTTGATTACTAAATTAAATTTATTAAAAACCATCTAGTAGATGGTTTTTTTCTTTTGCATTTTAATTAAAGATTTTTATTGCTGAAAACCTCTTTTACAAAATGTAGGATATTATGCTAAGTAAATACTGTATAATATACCTATAAACATATAATTTGAAATCGGGTGATGTGATGAATAGTAACTTTATGTTCTTTACAGGACAATGGACCGTACTTAAAAATTTAGGGGAGAGTGCGGAAAAGAATATCTATAGAGACCCACACACAACTATTATGAAATTGAGACTGCTTGGTGAAACTATTGCAAAGTTTATATTAGCAGCTGAAAATGTGACTGAGCCTTATCAAGCAAAACAAGTGGATCGTATCAATATAATGCGAAGAGAAGGAATAGCTGAAGCAGAACTAATTGAAATCTTTGAGACACTGCGTAGAAAAGGAAACTATGCTATGCACGAAGCTGGTTATGGTTCTTCAATAGAAGCGGAAGCTCTTGTACAGCTTGCATTTCGTTTATCGATATGGTTTATGGAAGTTTATGTTGATTGGGATTTTCAAACCCCTACATATCATAAACCAGATCCTGTGCCTGATGAAGAAAAGCTACGACATCAATTTGAGTTACAGCTAAAAGCACTTGAAGCGGAATATGCAGAGAAAGAAAAAGAATTAGAACAACAGTTAGTCAAAGTCGCTTCTAATGCAGAAACAGAAGCACCTGAAAACAAAAAAGAACGTAAACGTAAGTCGAAATTATTTATTAATAAACATCAACTATCAGAAGCTGAAACACGAACAATCATTGATGAACAATTACGTGCTGCAAAATGGGAAGTTGATACAGAACAACTTAACTATCAAAAACATAAAACAGTCCCTCAAAAGAATCGTAATATGGCGATTGCTGAATGGCCGACAAAACATGGACGTGCTGACTATGCCTTGTTCATTGGACTAAAGCTAGTAGGGATTATTGAAGCAAAACCTCAGCGTAAGAATATTCCTGCATCCTTAGATAGTCAAGCGAAAGTATATGCTAAAAACTTGTCTAAAGTAGATGATGAGGAATTTTTACCTGTAAAAGGCGAGTATCAAGTACCTTTTATCTATGCTACAAATGGTCGGCCGTATCTAAAACAGTTAGCAGATGCATCAGGTATCTGGTTCTGGGATGCACGTACCCCACATAAGCACGCACATCCACTGGAAGGGTGGCATTCTCCAGCGGACTTGCAATTATTGCTAGACCAGGATGATTCAGAATCAACAGAATTACTGAATGCTATGGACATTAATAAGTTTGGATTACGCTACTATCAACAAAAAGCCGTATTAGCAGCAGAGCAAACTATCAATGTAGGTCAGCGTAAAATGTTAATTGCGATGGCTACTGGAACAGGTAAAACACGTACTGCAATTGCTTTAATGTATCGTTTAATTGCATCTAAAAAAGCTCGTCGCATACTATTTTTAGTAGACCGTAATCCATTAGGCCAACAAACGATTGATTCATTAAAAGATACAAAAATTGAAGGATTAGCATTCTCGGATATATATAATATAAGTGAATTAGCTAATATGCCGCCAGAAGTTGAAACCCGTGTTCATATTGCTACAGTACAAAGCATGGTGCGTCGTGTCTATTACAATAATGGCGAAGATATGCCGACAGTTGGACAATATGACTTTATCATTGTTGATGAAGCGCATAGGGGCTATACAGGTGACCGTGAAATGACAGAGGAAGAGCTATTATTTACTGACCAAAATGATTATGTAAGTCAATATCGTCGAGTTATTGATTACTTTGATGCAACTGTTTTGGGTTTAACAGCTACACCTGCATTGCATACCACAAAAATCTTTGGTATGCCTATTTATAAATATTCTTATTCAGAAGCTGTTATGGATGGTTATCTTGTAGACCATGAGCCACCGTATCTATTCAAAACAAAACTATCTGAAGATGGTATATCATTTAAGAAAAATGAAGAAGTAGAAGCTTATGATGCAGCGACTGGCCAAATTGTTCTTGAAAAAATGGAGGATAATCTTCGCTTTGATGTAGAACAGTTCAACAAACGAGTTATAACAGAATCCTTTAATAAGGCAATATTAGATGAGCTAACGAACTATATTGACCCTGAGAGCAAAGAAAAAACACTTATTTTCGCTGCAACAGATCATCATGCAGATTTAATTGTACGTTTATTGAAACAATCGTATGAGGAACGTGGTGATGTCGTGGATGACGATGCTATTGTTAAAATTACAGGTTCAATATATAAACCAAATGAAGCGATAAAGAAATTTAAAAATGAAAATATGCCAAATATCGTTGTCACTGTCGATTTGCTAACAACGGGTATCGATGTACCAGCAATTAGTAATATAGTATTTTTACGACGTGTTCAATCTCGTATACTGTACGACCAAATGTTAGGTCGAGCTACAAGATTATGTCCCGAAATTGGAAAGACACATTTCAATATCTTTGATGCTGTTGGAATTTATGATAAATTACAGGCTTATACAGAAATGAAACCAGTTGTGAAGAAGCAAAATCAAACAATTGAACAACTTAGCGATGACTTCCAAAATGCACAAACTGAAGAGGAAGCGGCTTATTTTCGGGAACAACTAGTGGCCAAAATTCAACGTCGTAAGCAAAAATTAGATGATGAAGGTAAACGCAAATTTGAAGAATTATCCCACGGTATTACAATTGATGCTTGGGCTCAGGATATTAAGAGCTATACACCTCAACAAGCACAAAATAATAGTCTATTATTCCAGTATTTAAGTGAATATCGTATAACTGGAGAAAAACAATATATATCCCATCAAGTTGATTATGTCAAGCCAGTTGAAAGAGGATATGGTAAAGGAAATGAACGCCCACAGGATTTTTTAAATGGTTTTGTAGATTATATCAAGAATAATATTAATAAAATACCTGCACTACAAATTATCTGTTCACGGCCAAAGGATTTAACTAGAGACGATTTACGTTCTCTCGTTACTATACTAGAAACAAAGGGATTTAAAGAATCACATTTACAAACAGCTTGGAAACAGACGAAAAACGAGGATATTGCAGCAGATATTATTAGTTTCATCAGACAAGCGGCACTAGGTGAAGCATTAGTAGACCATGAAACAAGAGTTAAAAATGCGATGAATAAAGTGATGTCACTGCATAATTGGAACCCTAGACAGAAAAAATGGCTAGATAGAATTGAAAAACAACTTCTCCAAGTTCCAGTACTAGCGCTAAATCCAAAAGAAGCTTTTCAAGAAGAGCCTTTTGCAAGTAAGGGCGGATATAAAATTATGCATCGTGAATTTGGAGAATCAATTGATAGTATCGTTGAAACGATAAATGATAACTTATATGCTTAATAGTGGGTCCAGCATTTGCTGGGCCTTCTTCATGTAACAGATAGTGCTGCCGTATCTATGATAAAATAAATTTTTTCTATATAATAAAGACGACAATGGAATAATCGGAGGAACAAAATGAATAACCAAGAAATTGTATCAAAACTATGGAACTTATCAAATGTATTACGTGATGATGGTATTACATATCAACAATATGTAACGGAACTCACATATTTACTATTTTTGAAAATGATGAAAGAACAAGATACAGAAAGCATTATTACAGAAGGCTATCGTTGGGATAACCTTGTAGAAAAAGAAGGAATTGAACTTAAAAAGTTCTATCAAAAGTTATTACTAAAATTAGGTGAATCTGAAAATGAAAGAATCCGTCAAATTTATGATGGTGCTTCAACAAGTATTGATGAGCCAAAGAACTTGGAGAAAATCATAAAATCTATCGATGGATTAGAATGGTACAATGCTAAAGAAGAAGGCCTAGGTAATCTATATGAAGGATTACTTGAAAAGAACGCAAATGAAAAGAAATCGGGTGCAGGACAATACTTTACACCTCGTGTATTAATTGATGTTATCGTTGATTTAGTTAATCCACAGCCTGGAGAACGTTGTGCAGACCCAGCAGCAGGAACATTTGGCTTTATGATTGCAGCAGATCGTCATGTAAAAGACCAAACAGATGATTACTTCGATTTAGAACCAGCACAAGCAGAATTCCAAAAGAAAGAAGCTTTCTCTGGTATGGAGCTAGTGAAGGAAACACATAAACTTGCTCTTATGAATGCATTACTACATGATATTGAAGGTCCTCTAGTTCAAGGTGATACATTATCTGCTAATGGTAAATGGATGAAAAACTACGATGTTATCTTAACAAATCCACCATTTGGCACAAAAAAGGGCGGAGAGCGTGCAACACGTGATGACTTAACGTATGAAACATCCAACAAACAATTAAACTTCCTACAATTAATTTACAATGGTTTAAAAGCTGACGGAAAAGCACGTGCAGCAGTAGTGCTACCAGATAACGTATTATTCGAATCAGGTGTTGGAGCAGACATTCGTCGTGACTTGATGAATAAATGTAACTTACACACGATCTTACGTCTACCTACAGGAATCTTCTATGCTCAAGGTGTTAAAACAAATGTATTGTTCTTTACTCGTGGAACATCAGATAAAGATAATACAAAAGATGTTTGGGTATATGATTTACGTACAAATATGCCAAACTTCGGAAAGCGTACACCATTAACAGAAAAACACTTTGAAGACTTCATCGTAGCATACCATGCAGAAGATCGAGATGTTATAACAGATGACCGATGGAACCGTTTTTCACGAGAAGAGATTGCGAAGAAAGATGATAGCTTAGACATCGGGTTAATTGCAGATGATTCATTGTCAGCTTATGATAACTTACCAGATCCAATCGAATCAGCACAAGAAGCGATTGCAAAACTTCAGCAAGCAATGGGATTCTTAACAGAAGTAGTAGATGAATTGCGTGCAATTGAGGTGGATAAGGATGCCTAAGAAGAAACATAGCTTAGATGAAGTAGTATCTCATGCAATTATCGACAGTGAGATACCATATGAACTGAAACAAAATAGTTGTTGGGTGAAATTAGAATCAGTTTGTAATTATATACAAAGAGGTAAGTCGCCGAAATATGTAGATTTTTCAAATGCAAGGGTTGTTTCACAAAAATGTGTACAATGGAGTGGTTTTGATTTATCTGTTGCTAGGTATATTGATGAAACGACTTTAGAAAAATATACAGAAGAGAGATTTCTAAGGAAAAATGATATTCTTTGGAATTCTACAGGTACAGGAACTATAGGTAGATTAGCAATTATTGATTCAGATTTAATTACCCCAACTGTTACAGATTCTCATGTTACTGTTATAAGAGTTAATCCTAAATTAATGGATGCTAGATATTTATTCAGATGGTTATCGGGTCCGTATATTCAAAACATATTAGAAAACTTATGGAGTGGGAGTACAAATCAAATTGAACTAAATTTAACTAGTGTAAAAAATGAAAGAATTCCTTTACTACCGTTAAAAGAACAACAACGAATTGTTGAAAAAGTTGAACGTTTGCTAGGGAAAATTGATGAAGCGAAGCTTTTAATTGATGAAGCGAAGAAAACGTTTGATCTTCGTAAAGAATCAGTATTAATAAATGCATTCAATGGGAAGTTAACAAAAAAATGGCGTTTTAGTAATCGAAGTACACCTATAAATGAAATTTTAGATTCTTTATCCAAAATAAAAGGGTCACCATGCATTGTAGAAATTGAAGAAAATAGAAATATTCCTAGTACATGGAGAAATGTTCGATTAGGCGAAGTTGTCGAAATTAACCCAAAGAAATTAAAAGTTGAATATGAAGATACACAAATATGTTCATTTATCCCAATGTCGGCAGTTGATGAAGTAATTGGAAAGATTCTAGAAATTGAGGAGAGACCATTTTCAAAAGTGAAAAAAGGTTATACATTTTTCATAGAAAAAGATATTTTGTTTGCTAAAATAACTCCATGTATGGAAAATGGTAAATTTGCAATTGCGAAAGGATTAATTAATGGCATTGGATTTGGTTCAACAGAGTTTCACGTATTAAGGACGTCCAAATGGTTAAATGAAAATTATGTTCATTATTTTTTAAGAGCTAGTAAATTCAGATATGAAGCTAAAGCCGAAATGACAGGTGCTGTTGGTCAACAAAGGGTTCCTAAAGAATTCTTAAAAAATTATGTTTTCCCGTTACCTCCAATCGAAGAACAAAATGAAATTGTAAAAATTTTAGATAAAGTGTTTGATAATGAAGAAGAAATAAATAGAATTCTGAACTTAGAAAACACGATAGACATTTTAAAACAGTCTATACTCTCTAAAGCATTTAAAGGACAGCTTGGAACAAATGATTCATCAGACGAAGATGCAATTGAATTATTGAAATCAATATTAAAAGAGCAACTATAGTATAAAGACGTATCCAATTTTGTGGATACGTTTTTTTTTTTTTTGTTTGAGTGTATCATTTGAGTGTACCCATTTGATACGAATAGTTGACTCAATGTTTATGTGGGTTCATAATGTATCATATACATATATCAAAAATAATTTATAGGAGAGAGTGATTTTGATATGAAATATGGGTATGCACGTGTATCTTCAACTGGCCAACACCTAGATGCGCAAATTAAACAATTAAAGGAAAATGACTGTGATAAGATCTTTAAGGAAAAGGTTAGTGGAAGACAAAAAAATAATAGAATAGAATTTCAAAAGTTACTAGATGTTGTTCAAACTAATGACACAATTGTTGTAACAAAATTAGACCGCTTTGCTAGAAGTACAAAAGATGCACTTTCTACTATAGAAATGTTAAATGTTAAATCGGTCAACCTGATTGTTCTTAACATGGGGGGAGACAAAGTAGATACTTCGTCGGCTATCGGTAAATTAATGATAACTGTATTAAGTGGTATTGCTGAGTTTGAAGCTGATATGATAAAGGAAAGACAGCTTGAAGGGATTGAATTTGCAAAAAAACGAGGTGTGTATAAAGGCAGACCAGAAAAATATACTGATAAACATATGGGCTTAAAGCATGCTATCGAACTATTTAATCATCGTGATGAGAACAAATTAACCGTGAATGAGATTGCTGAGATTACCAATGTAAGCAGAGCGACTTTATATAGAAAAGTAAATAATAAATAAATTTATTATTTGGTACATATAATAGTATAAAATAATTATTATAAGACAGTTAAATAAAAGGAGAAAAATGGTGAATAATCAATATCAATATTTAAATCATTATTTCTCTAAGAAGAAAATTATAGAAATAATGAAAAATAATAAGAATAATTGTTTTGAAAGAATAATAGAAGAAATAAGTACTAACTATGAAAATCTATCAAAAAATTATAGAAATGAATATTTTTACAAAAATACACTTTTTAACAAAATGGTTCTAGGAAAATATAGTTTAAATACATCAGCAGCATTTAGTGAAGTTAGAATAGGGAAATCAAAGGCCGATTTTATTATAATAAATCATTTAAAGGGAATGGTATTTGAAATAAAAACAGATCTTGATAATCTTGAACGATTGAGCTATCAGTTAGAAGATTATTATAAAGCTTTTTCAGAAGTTTACGTATTAACTTCAGAAGACAATTATTACCCAGTATATAAATTAGTGAAAGAACTACATGCAAATGTTGGTATTTACATTTTAAATAAACATGGCAGATTAAGCTTGAAAAAATCAGCTGTTCAAGATAATACAAAATTAGAATATGATGCTCTTTTCAAACTGTTAAGGAAAAGTGAGTACGAAAATATCATAAAAAAGTACTTTGGCTCTGTTCCCAAAGTAAAACCTGTCGAATATTATAAAGCTTGTTTAAAATTGTTTAAAACTATAGATCTATTGGAGATACAAAAAAATACATTTTTTGAGTTAAAAAGGAGGAAAAGTGCAATTGGTGTCGAAATGATTAATAAGACACCATTTCAAATAAGATGGCTTGTCTATCAGATGGATTTGAATGTTGAAAAGTATAAAAAACTTTCCGATATTTAACATTTATAATGGAGGCATCGACATGTATTTTCCTTATTTAAGAGGCGGTCAATATGATTTAATAGCACTAAGAGAACTATTACAAAACGATTTATTAAATGAAAATATTATCCCTATCGTAGAACCTACAAAGCTTAGCAGTACATTAGAATCAACTGTTAGAACATTTACTGAGAACAATCAGCAAATGATATTAATATCTAATCCCACAGTTGGAGTTTTAAGAAACCAACTACAGGATGAAGCAACTATTTCGCAATTTTATCATTTGTTCCAAGAAGAAGAGATAACTATTGGACATATTCTTAATGAGGAATCGAGAACACAAATACCAGAATTAATTAGAATGACAGGAGCAGGATTGGAAGACTTGGTAATTATTCATAGAGATTTGAATTTACTACCTATTTACAATGAGATATTTAATGGGGGATTACCAAAACTTAATTTGTTGCCAATTGGTAGAGACTTTAAAAGACATTTAAGTTTATCTGCTTGTGCAATCTTGGAAGATAAATTTCACAAGCTCTCTAGGAATGCTGATTATTTAGAAAATGATATTGAATTCTTTAGCGAAGAACATCTTTTTTATAGACAAGAAGGATATGTGGGTTTTGCTGATTATTCGATTATTGGTGAAGATTATATCGAAGGCGGATTTGCCCCGTATGCAGTTGCATTTCATTTAGTCTTTCCTATTGAAGGAAATAAATTAAATGTAGCACATTTTGTTTCGGATTCAAATGATGATATAGATGACCCAGCTGGAAAGTTTGCTGAAGCTTTATCTAAATTTATTGTTTGGTATGAAGGATACTCAGACGATGAAAGGATAAATACTTTTGCTATAAGAAGATTATTGCAACATAATGATGAAGGTACTTTTCCTGGATTACCAACATTAAAAAAACTTACTATTATGCATCATCTTGAACTTATGGCAAACATAATTGAAATCGAAAATCTTAAAGTATAAAACAAAAAGTGTACTATTATTTATCTTATAAATAATAGTACACTTTTGTTATCAAGATTATACATTTTCTTCAACTCAATAAATGGTACATAAATTCCAGGAGCTTGAAGCTCTTGGCAAGGAACGAACTAAAAAAATATACATTTCCAATGGTGCACATGAGCCACTTTTTGGCGTGGCTACAAGTGCGATGAAGCCAATAGCCAAGAAAATAAAAATCAATCAACCTTTAGCTGAAGAGCTTTATGCCACAGGGAACTACGATGCAATGTACTTTGCAGGCATTATTGCCGATCCACAAGCAATGACTGAGTCAGATTTTGATCGTTGGATGGATTCGGCATATTTTTATATGTTGTCTGATTTTGTGGTAGCAGTAACTTTAGCTGAAGCGGATATTGCACAAGAAATTGCTGATAAATGGATCACAAGTGGTGATGAACTGAGAATGTCAGCGGGTTGGAGTTGCTACTGCTGGCTTTTGGGGAATCGCTCAGATGTTGAATTTTCCGAAAGCAAGATTGCCAATATGCTTGAAATTGTGAAAAATACGATTCACGATTCGCCTGAACGAACGAAATCTGCTATGAACAATTTCCTATTCACAGTGGGAGTTTCATATTTACCGCTCCATGACAAGGCGGTCGAAACTGCAAAAGAAGTAGGTACTGTAGAACTCAAAAAGGACAATGAAAAAAGTAGTTTCCTTCACGCTTATGAAAGTATTCAAAAGGAAGTAGATAAAGGTAGAATTGGCTTCAAACGGAAACATGTAAGATGTTAAACAAGCACCTTAAATAGTGAATAAAATTCTATGATCGAGGGCGTTGATCCAAAATGGATGGATGCCCTTTTTTGTTGAGCTTATTTTACTAACAGAGCATAATATTCAGCGTTTCTATTGGTATCTTAATAAAATCTAATGCACATAAATTTAGAAATTCATACACTTAAACAATTACCTCAAAACATATATACAAAGAAATTAAGAACATACCATTTTGCTATACGACTTAAAATTAGATAAGTGTAACATTTGATAAAAGCTTGAAATTACACTTAATTACAACTAAGTCGCACCTTAAAATATGCGATTTTAATTTTGGTTGCCAGTCACCACCCGATATGGATAAACAGTATGAGCAAGAAATAATTTAAGACCAAAAATGTGTGGCGTATCGTTCTACTATTTTGCAAAACTAACTAAAACCCAGCTACCTTCACATGCGAAGATTAGCTGGGTTTCTTAACTGTTGCTTTGAAATAAAATTGCAATGTTTAAAAAAAGTTGTGAAGCTTACCGCTAACAATTGAAAATTTTATTTTTCGGAGTTGAATCCTATTATAAAACTACCGGATTTTTTAAGTGGTTGTTAATTTAGCATAAATGATAAAAAACAAGGATAATTCCCCCATTATGATAATGTTTGGAACAACCATGATCGAATTAATAATAAAAAAGACTGCTAAAATCCCTAAGAATAACCCTAAATGGTAAATTGTCAAACGGTGTTGTTCATACCTATATTGATGAAAAACAATAGTAGTTGAGATGAAATAGAGCAGTACAGAACTAAATACAAAATATAACATAAATGAATAATAGGCCTCATGTAAATACAACAGCTTAATAGAAGCTGCAATCATGCTCAAAGAAATTAAAATAAACAGATGACCATAAATAATGGTTTGACCTGCTGTTTGGATCGACTTGTTTACCTTCTTTTCTACATTATCAAAATACTGCCACCACATCGAAATAATAAGGATAAATGAAACAATGGAAAATGAGATTGATTCCCAATCACCTTTTTGTGGCTGTAGTACAGAAAGCGTGCTGACGACAGATTCTCCAAAAAGGATTAATGTTAACAATGCAAAACGTTCTAATAAATGAGCAATATTGGTCGGGGCTTTAACCAAATACTTTCGTCCGTAAATAGGCACAATAATATCGACAGCAATTCCTGCATATAACACAGCGTATCGAATCCATGAATCAAAAAAGATAGAGAGAAGTGAAATGATAATCCCAATCCAAAAACGTGTTCCTAAAAACCAGGCTGCCTTTTTTCTATACCCTTCTTCCAATCTTTGAACAACAAGATATTGAATCGCTGTTAGTGTTCTTATTCCAATATAGCCAATAAGAAAAGAGAGATAGTATTGATCAAAATCAACCGATAAGCTGGAAATCAAAGTAAGGACAAACAACATTTGAAGAATCATTAATAAGCGTTGATGCAAAAAATCTTGTCCAAAGCGATTAATAAACAACGTTTGTCCAACCCAAGACCACCATATTGGGATAAACATTAGAGCAAACTTCAATAAATATTCTGGATGTATGTACCCTTTTTCAACATGAAGTAAAACATGAGTAGTAGTTGCAACAGCTGCTACAAATAGCAAGTCAAAAAAGAGTTCTAACCACGTAACTTTCTTTTCCTCCATTTTCAGCACTCCTTTGTTGCCCTAATGGACTATAGTATTATAAAAGTATGAGGTGTTCGTTGTATCCGATGCATCAGGAACTTTCAGTAAACAAGTTGCAGATGCTGCCCTTATGCGTATGGTTCAGGGGGGCTAATTAATGAACTGGTTTAATGTTGCAGCAGAATTACAACATGACTGGTGAAATGATGTTGAAGGCTATGAAGCATTACTTGCTAAACATCTTCCTAGTTATCAAAATGTCATCGGAAGCTATATGGGAGCTCAAAGAGATTCTAGCAAGTAAAATAACTCAATTAGTAATGGTTACCCCTTTACATGTAGTTAATTATCCTCATTAACAAACGCGGATTTCATACGAAATTCACGTTTTGTTGATGCCCCGCCTATGTGCAGTAAAGAGCGAAAAGTCCTGTGCCTTCTTTATTTAATGATAGTGTAAGTAAATTGATTCCACCTAATCATATTTACTTAACCTTTTTTTATTTAACCTCTTTATACGAAGGATAAGGAAGTACACTTGGCACCTGAATGAGAATTAAACGAGTATCCTCGTTGACATCCGCTTCGATTTTTAAAGAACAGAGTTTAACAGCTTCGCATACTACGAATACTTGTGGCATCACGGATTTTGTTTCAGTTTCGAAATGCCAATGTGATTGTCCTTCCACAACAAGCCCTGCAATAGAATAACCTTCAGGTATAACGTGTTCAAACTTTTGTCCAGCCGAAATCGTGACATCCCACATTTTAGAGTCAGCCACTAAATGAACGGGAGAATTCTCGTCAAGAATGGTTTTAACAGTGAAACCATCCTTATTTATAATAGGAAGTTCATGCTCCTCATAATCTGTATATTTAGGAGTAGCGTAATTCGATTCGCCCATAAATGGCTCAAACCATATTTGAAATCCAGAAGCACCTTTTTTATATTTCTCAGAATGTTGAACCCCACTCCCTGTTTGCATGACTTGTAAATCACCAGTGTTGAGAGTTTTTTCATTTCCTTGTGTATCTTGATGATGCACACTACCATTTAGAAGATATGAAATGATTTCAAAACCTCGATGAGGATGAAGCGGAAGAAAAGCATCTTCCTTTGCCTGAAACCACGCCCAATAAAATAGCGTTCCAATACGCTCTACAGCTGATCCTTCACCTGGAAATCCAATGGGCTTTTGTTCAACAAGCTTTCCTCCATCAAATCCCCCCATTACCTGTTGATCTACTGAAAAAATACGAATAGACATTCACCATCATCCTTTCTTTTTAAAAATAGGACCGATTTATATCGGAAACATAATTTCTACCATTACTTCCCGTACCTGATAGAGTATAGCATCATGAAAGGTAATTTCAAACAAGGAGAGAATCTATTTGACCAAATCACTCAACTGTTAAGCAAAATGAAAGAGTTGGGCTGGATTAAACGGGAACAGGAATGGAAAACAAAATATCTTTCATTGAATGAGAAAGGAAAAGAGTTATTTCATAAAGTGGTTCTGATACCGATACAAGAACGATTTCAGACATCATAATTTTGCGAATTGAATCGAGAGGAGAAAAAAGCAGCTTCTTGACTTACTTAGAAAAATTCAAAAATAAACAATTTTTAGAGTATAAATTTGGGGGCCAGTCACCAACCGGAATTTGTAGAAAACATGTATGTATGTATGTATGTAGAAAAGAAGATTGACAATCATTTGAAATGATTAGGACAATCTTGTATATTTTCCTCATTGTAATCCCATATTCAAACAACGCAAATAAATGATCAGCACCCCCTGGTACGATGAACGTATCAATAAAGTAGGTGCTTTTCTATTTCCCAACCAAAACTGCAACAGAGTGTAATAACCTTAGCTGTTAGGATAAAATTTGATATTTTCCAGCTATTACTTTTGGAATAGTACAAAATAACTTTAAAATGATTAGTAAACGAATATATGTGATAGAATTAACTGTAAAATAAATTTTTAGACTGTTTAGAAAAAATAAATGATTCATAAAAAAATCCTCCTTTAATAATGTGGAGGATTTGAATAAGGACTATTATGATTGGGGTTACAAAAGAAAAGATAGTAATCAAAAAAACAAAATCTTAGTATTCTGCAAAAAACCAGAAAAGTTGAATAGTTGATGAAGTTAGTAATAAAGAAGCTGCAACTAAAAACTTAACGAAAGTAGATTTCTTTTTCATCGTCTTATCATTCCTTCCTTTTATGTTATATAGGAAATTATAATGGATAAAATGTAATTTTAATAAAGTGTAAAAAAAATGATACAAATTTCTTGAAATAAGAGGGTTAGAAAATGGAAATAGGTCAAGTAATTAAAAAAATACGTACTAATAAAAACATTACACAGCAATCACTAGCTAATGCTATTGGCATGACTCGGCCATATATTGCTCGAATCGAATCAGGAAAAAATAGTATTTCATCAGATAAGCTTACTGAAATATTGGAATATTGCAATGTGTCTTACAATGAGTTTTTCTATATTAAAAATGATTATAAAAAATCATCAAAAATGAATGACTATAATGATGTAATAAAATTATACTATGAAAAGAATTTAGAAGAAATTTCAAAAATA
Source organism: Rummeliibacillus pycnus (assembly GCF_044359855.1). Classification (GTDB taxonomy): domain Bacteria; phylum Bacillota; class Bacilli; order Bacillales_A; family Planococcaceae; genus Rummeliibacillus; species Rummeliibacillus pycnus_A. Next base: position 1,728,277 of record NZ_CP132291.1, on the reverse strand, counting down.
AAAAATGAAGCGGAAAAGAAATATGAAGAAAATGCCGATATCTTTTTAAGACATTTATATATTTTGTGTCATTGTATGGAAAATGATTTGGATGTAAATAAAATAAATAAAGAATATATTAAGGAAATGGCTGATTATTTATTAAGCATTGATGATTGGTGCTACCATGAGTTGGTTGTATTAAATAATTTCTTATTTTTATTTCCTCCATCTACTGCTTTTTTAATGTCAAAAAATTTATTAAAATATGCAGACAAATATAAGGAATTGAATTCAGATACAAAAGTATTAAGCTATTTATTATTTAACCTTCTAGAATTAAGTATAAAAAATAATGAGTTTGAATCTGCTAAAATGTTATTAAATGCTACTAAAACATATACATCGAAGAAAACAGAATTTTTCGAACTATCATTATCGCTATTTTATGAAGGAATGATTAATATAATAGATGATTCTATAATAGAAGGAATTGAAAAATGCAATAAATCTTTGAATATATTTGAGACTTTAGGTAACGAGTATTTTTATACAAAATTAAAAGAAGACTTAGACAATCTATTAAAAAAGAAGCTGGCTACAAATAAAAAATAGCGTATAAAATACTACACAAAAAATTATTATTGCCTCTCTATAAGATTAAATATATATAACAGAGAAGATATTTAATTGATGCTAATTGCTTATTATCATTTTTGTTACCATGTATTTAGTATTATAAGGTGGGGTTATAATAATGGGGAAAAGTGATAGTGATTTTTACTTATTTAAAGGTCAATTTTTATATGTCAGTTTTAGTTTGATTTTAATCGTTTTATTTGGAATCGCTCTTTTTACTGTCAAATTAACAGCTAACCATATTGTCATTTTTTCCATTGTGCTTATCGCACAAGTAGGGTTAGCTATTTATTTTAAGTTTCTTCATCAAGATATTGTGAAGAGACTTGTGGATACAGAAAAAAATCTTTTAGATTCCGAAAAAGAAATGAAGTATGAAGCGTATTTTGATGATATTACGAAATTACCAAACGAACGATATTTATTAGATAAAATAAAAGAAAATTTACATGTTAATTCATTTGATAAAGCGGTATTAGTCTTTGAAATTGATAGATTAGCCACTATTAAGGCTTCACTCGGCTCTCTTTATTCGGATCGCCTATTGAGCATGGTTGCTCAGAGGTTACAAAATCAATTATCCAGTCAATTTATCATTGGAAAGTTAAGAAATGATCAGTTTGTTATATTAATCGATCATTATCAAAATCACGATGATGTTTTAAATTTTTGTAAGCAGCTTCAGAAAATGATGGAAACACCATTTGAAATTCAGTACTCTTCATTGAATTATAGTTTAAATATTGGTATTTCATTTTATCCGAAAGATGCAGAGTCAGAAAATGAATTAATTAATTTTGCTCAAATTGCGATATATGAAGCAAGAAATACGCCAGATCATATTTCATTTTATGAAACATCCATGTCTGATGTACGAACAGCAAAAGTAACATTAGAGAATGATCTATATAACGCACTAAAAAATAACGAGTTATTTTTAGAATATCAACCTCAAGTCGATTCGGTTACAGGCGAAGTCATTTCAATGGAAGCGTTAGTTAGATGGCAGCATCCTAAACGAGGACTAATCTCCCCAGGTGAATTTATACCTGTTGCTGAAGAGTCGGGGTTGATTAATCCAATCGGAGAATGGGTTCTTGAAACAGCGTGTTATCAAACAAAAAAACTACAAGTTCAATTAGGTAAACCAATCCAGATTGCTGTCAACTTATCTTTATGTCAGCTATTTCAAGAGAATTTTGTCCAAACGGTGCAACAGATACTTGAAAAAACAGAATTGGCGCCACAATCATTACAATTGGAATTAACGGAAAGCATGACGATGAATACGGCTCACCTTATTCCGATTCTTCATGATTTAAAATCACTAGGTATTACATTAGCAGTTGACGATTTTGGGACAGGTTATTCTTCATTATCTTATTTGGGGGATTTACCGATAGATTGTTTGAAAATCGACTGCTCATTTGTAAGGAAAATTCAACAAAGTACAAGTAGTGAACCATTAGTAGATATGATTATTTCGATGGCAAAACATTTGAAATTAAATGTGGTTGCAGAAGGTGTAGAGGAAGTAACGCAATTAAATTACCTCATGAAAAAAGAGTGTGATTTTATCCAGGGTTATTTAATTAGTAAGCCAATATCTTTTGAACAAATATCCAATAACCTTTGTAATTTACAACATAAAGTAAGAGAAATGATTACTATCTCTCAATTTAATAATACACAATAAAAAAAGGATTTGAATCAGCAAAATGCTGCTCATTCAAATCCTTTTTATTTTGTGAATATAATGGTTTTTAAAAACAGCTCTTCTAACAGAGCATTGTTCGTCACAGCGTGAATCATTGCTTTGAGATAAAATTCTCGATCTATGTGATCATAACTCCAAATTACTCCTTTCGATAATGCAAAGGCTTGTAAGAAAATCCGAATGGTTCTGCCATTGCCTTCTCGAAATGGATGCAACATATTGAGTTCAGATTTAAAGAAAGCTAGTCGTTTTGCGGCGTTATCAAGGGAATTCCATGGGGTTTCATCAATAATTTGTTGGAACAAATCCGTTGAATAAGAATGAAGGTGTTGAAACTGACAAAAGCGTGTTGTTCCCTTCATTAATTGAACATCGCGAAATTGACCTGCAAATGCATAGATATCCTGAAAAAGGTGTTTGTGAAGATCTAAAAAGGCATTTAATGTGAAATCACCAATTGTATAAGAGCCTTGTTCAATTTGTAGAGCGCGTATAGAGAAGGAAAAAGCTTCTGCTTCTTCGAGTTGATCCAAATTTTTTATTCCTAACAGATTCGTTTTTAAAAGATATTCTTCATTATCTTCAGTATTATACTTTTCCATTTTGAAGGGCTTTCTTAATAACGGATGGTGTAATATCAATCCCTGAGTTAACGAGTGAAACGGCTTTTCTCTGAAGTGAAGGATGTAAAGACATGTTTTCTAACTGTAGGTTTTTTGTGACACGTTTCAATTCCTTAGAATTCATTTGAATTTGTTTCATTGGATAACTCCCTTCTTTAACTTAATTATACTTCAAGTAAAGATTGGAATGCGAAAAAATAATCAGCAACTAACAATACATAATTCAATTGCTTGTCCACAATAATCATGTAAACAATGAAGTATCAATAATCAGAACAGCCTTATATTTTCTTAAGATGATATGTTTCATTGTTTATATTTTTTTAACATCTGATTATGCCACTTTGAAAGTAAAAGTAAGCCAACAATCGATCCGATTAAAGCCATCGTCATATCCCATTCGGAATCAAATGGATCGTTTTGAGTACCTGTAAAATCTTGAGCAAATTGTGAGCCACTAGTTATTACGCTTGTAAGCATTTCAGCAATTTCGTACAAGGCAGCAATCGCCATAATAATGCTCATGGTAAAGAAAATTAACCAAGCGCCTATCTGGATATGGGCTTTCCGTACCAATACCTCACGAATAACTATCGTAGAAAATCCTTTCATAAAATGTCCTAATCGATCATAGTCATTTCTTTTTAAACCATACTCTTCTTTTATCCAATCAAATAACGGAACCTCTGAAAAAGTATAATGAGCGCCTATAAACTCTAAAATCGATAAAATAGCGATAATCACATACGAAAGAGAAGTAAATTTAAATCGTGGATATACTGCGATAACGATAATTAACCCAACTACGATAGGACCTCCATCTGCTAACCAGTCCGAGTAGGTCTTTGGTTTAATAAGAGACCAGATTAATACAGCAAGAACAATGAATAACAAAAATAAATGAAATTTGGTATGATGCGCTTTATCTTTATACACGGCTTTCACTCCGACTAAAATATTTTGTACATTTAGTATTTGAGAAATAGCATTTTTATATTCAAATGTAATACTATTGGCTTACTGTTAAGGATTTTCCATATATAAATAAAAATAAACAGAAAATGAGATGCTTAATAATCTGGTTGTTGTTTTTAGGAGAATCATCGGGAACAATATATCAGGCTTACCGTCTTTTATGTGATCAACAATTTAGAAAATAGCATTTTTGGATGATGTTATGGCATAATTTGTTATATACATCGAGGACTGAAAAGTAGTAGTATTGCTACTTTAGATTGATAAGCACTAAGAGGTGAAAAAAAGTTGAATAAAAGAAAACGTTTATTGCAAGGGATTTTGGTCGTTTCTGTAATTGAAATCCTGTGCTTTTATTTTATAGGTAGAGATTATTTATTTGTGAATGGATTAGACGATATGATGATTTATATCGTAGTGGGAAATGTCTTCTTTTTTATTAGTTATTTCTTATTGGTGGAAAGAGGTAATTTTCGCAAGAAGTATATATTAATTACGGTTGCTTACGCTTTGTTAGTAATCGCTCCACTTGTATATAAGAGCCATGTACCAACTTTTAATATGGATGATGCTAAGCAAATTATTGAGCGTACGGAAGGCGGCAAAGTGGTAAAAGATCGTAAATTTGGAGGAACCATTGTAGATTATTCTGGACAAGAGGTATATATTATTACAATGGAAAAGAATAGAAAGCTTGAACGCTTTGCATTTGATCCAAATACAGAAAAATACTATACATTTGCCAATTAGAAAAGGGGCTTTAATATGGCTGAACATACGTTTACTTTAACTGCAACATGGCCAGGTGGTCGCAATTCTGTTGGAGAAATTGCAGCAGGACAACTTCAAACGAAGGTATCGATTCCTCCTGAAATGGACGGGCCAGGGATTGGCACAAATCCAGATGAAATGCTTCTTGGTGCAGCGGCTACTTGCTACATCATTACGCTTGCAGCAATGCTTGAACGAGCTAAATTAGAGCCAACTGAGTTGACAATGACATCAGAAGGACTTGTTGATGTAACGAATGGTGTGTTCACGTATGTGAAAATTACGCATAAACCGAGAATCGTCATTCCACATGAATATACAGAGAGAGATGAACGTCATATCGTACGACTCGCTGAGAAAGCAGAGAAAACTTGTATGATTAGTAAAGCTATTCAAGGAAATGTAGAAATGGCATTAGAAATTACAATAGATTACGAATAGAAAAGACATTTGAAATGGACCGATTACTCCTTACCCGAGTAATCGGTTTTTTTTCATGTTAAAAGGTGAACTTACTATTTTTATATAACAACAAAAAGATGGTTTATTAAAAAAATTCTAGAAAAAACAAGATTTCTCTACTTTAATGAGCTAAATAATCAGTCTATTAGCATATTATAAATTTTTCCTTTTTGTACAAAAATACTTAAAAATATCGTAAAAATATGTAATGATAAGGTCAATAAGGCAAAGGGGGTTTTGTTATGGGAATGGCAGATGAAAAGGTGATTCGCTATCGTGGTAGCGAGCTTAATACAAAGGGGTGGCTTCAAGAAGCTGCGTTAAGAATGCTGATGAATAACTTGGATAAAGAAGTGGCAGAGCATCCAGATGAGCTTGTTGTATATGGTGGAATCGGTAAAGCGGCGCGCAACTGGAATGCTTTTGACGCCATAGTTAAATCACTGAAAGAATTAGAAAATGATGAGACATTACTCGTACAATCAGGCAAACCTGTGGCAATCTTTAAGTCACATACGAATGCTCCAAGAGTTTTAATTGCAAATTCGAATATTGTTCCAGCATTTGCAAATTGGGAGACTTTCCATGAGCTCGATCAAAAAGGGCTTATGATGTATGGACAAATGACAGCAGGTAGCTGGATTTATATAGGTTCACAAGGAATTGTACAAGGAACATATGAAACGTTTGCTGAACTTGCAAAACAACATTTTGGGGGTTCACTACAAAAAACCATTACAGTAACGGCTGGCTTAGGCGGCATGGGTGGTGCTCAACCTCTAGCAGTAACGATGAATGGTGGAGTTTGTATCGCTATCGATGTGGATGAAACACGTATTGATCGACGACTAGAAACACGCTATTTAGATGTTAAAGTGTATACACTTGATGAAGCCATCGAAACGGCTGAAAAAGCAAAAGCTGAGGGAAAAGCACTTTCAATTGGCTTACTTGGGAATGCTGCAGAAATTTTGCCAGCTATGATCTCTCAAGGATATATTCCAGATGTCTTAACAGATCAAACTTCTGCACATGACCCGCTTAATGGTTATGTACCAGTAGGTTATGGGATGGAGGAAGCAAGCAAGTTACGTAAAGAAAATCCGATTGATTATGTAATAAAATCAAAAGACTCAATGAAAACGCATGTAGAGGCAATGGTTCAGATGATGGACAAAGGATCTATTACCTTTGACTATGGCAACAATATTCGCCAAGTAGCTGCGGATGAAGGCTTCAATAGAGCTTTTGATTTCCCAGGATTTGTACCAGCGTATATCCGTCCACAGTTTTGTGAAGGGAAAGGGCCATTCCGTTGGGTAGCACTTTCAGGAGACCCGCAAGATATCTATAAATTAGATGAAGTCATTTTACGCGAATTTAAAGAAAATGAACATTTATGTAATTGGATTCGTATGGCACAAGAAAAAATTGCATTTCAAGGGTTGCCTTCGCGCATTTGCTGGCTAGGATACGGCGAGCGTGCACGATTTGGAAAAATCATTAATGATATGGTTGCATCTGGTGAAATCTCAGCACCAATTGTAATTGGTCGTGATCATCTTGATTCTGGTTCAGTTGCATCACCAAATCGTGAAACTGAAGCGATGAAAGATGGCTCAGATGTTGTAGCGGATTGGCCAATATTAAATGCCATGATTAATGCAGTTGGTGGTGCAACATGGGTATCTGTTCATCATGGTGGTGGTGTTGGAATGGGCTATTCACTTCATGCTGGGATGGTTATTGTTGCAGATGGAACAAAAGAGGCAGGCGAAAGAATTGAACGTGTATTGACAACTGATCCAGGAATGGGAATTGTGCGACATGTCGATGCAGGATATGAATTAGCAGAAAAAACGGCGAAAGAAAAAGACGTTAAAATACCAATGATGAAAAAGGATGAGTAGATGATGACAAAACCAGTTTGGATTCAACATGCATCCCAACTTGCTACAATGCACATTCCACATCATGTGGGCCCACGTTCAAAAGAGGCAATGTCGGAATTAGGCCTTATCGAGGATGGAAGTGTTTGGCTAGAAAACGGTGTTATTGAAGCAGTAGGTACGACGGCAGAACTTCATAAAATATATCAAACAAGGGTCCATGAAGCAGATGTAGTGGATGCAACAGGTCATCTTGTAACGCCTGGTCTAGTCGATCCACATACTCATGTAGCGTTTGGTGGGAGCCGGGAGCGTGAATTCGAAATGCGTTTAGAAGGTGCCACTTATATGGACATTATGAACGCAGGCGGGGGTATTCACGCTACGACCAGAATGACAAGAGAAGCAACAGAAGAAGAGCTGATCGAACAAACTGCAAAGCGCCTCAATTCTTTTTTAGCACATGGCGTTACGACGGTTGAAGGAAAAAGTGGATACGGCTTAGATTTAGAAAACGAATTAAAGCAATTACGTGTAATAAAATATTTACAGCAACATCATGTAGTGGATCTTGTGCCAACTTTTATGGGAGCACATGCTGTACCTCAGGAATATAAGGGTAGAGAAGAAGAATACGTTGAATTTTTGATTGAAGAAGTATTGCCAGTAGTTGCTGACCAAAAATTAGCAAAATTTAATGATGTTTTTTGTGAAGTAGATGTGTTTACACCTGAGCAAGCGGAGCGGATTTTAGAAGCAGGGAAGAGATTAGGATTGATACCGAAAATTCACGCGGATGAGATCAAACCATATGGTGGTGCAGAACTTGCAGCAAAAGTAGGTGCTATTTCGGCAGAGCATTTATTAAAAGCATCTGATATAGGCATTGCGAAAATGGCTGAAGCTGGAGTCGTTGCATGTTTGCTTCCTGCAACCGCACTGTATCTAAGAGAAGAAGCAGCAAAAGGTCGCCAAATGATTGACCAAGGAGTTCCTGTTGCTATTTCGACAGACTGTAATCCAGGTTCATCTCCAACAACATCGATGCCGCTTGTAATGAATTTAGCTTGTATTTCGATGAGATTAACACCTGCAGAAAGTCTGTGCGCCGCAACATTTAATGCAGCATGTGCCATTCAAATGGACGATAAAATTGGTTCAATTGAAATAGGAAAACAAGCGGATATTGTGCTATGGAATGTGGAAAACTATCAAAAGCTCCAATATCTTTTTGGCGTCAATCACGTTCAAAAAGTCTGGAAAAAAGGTGTAAAGGTCATAGGATAAGCACTTTTACAAAAACTCTTATGATGATTAATCATGATTTCCATCTAAATCATTCAGAATATAGTGAATACATGAGTAAATTACCCAGGAAATCAAGAGTAGTTTCTTGATACAGTGTTATTTCGTGCTGAAATAGAGTGCTAGTTCTTTATCGCTATTTTTGATGAAGCGAATCAGTGAAAATACTTTTTGCTCAGCAGAAGATGAAAATTTGTTATGGAAATCTTGTTTAGCTATCTTTGTTGATGTGGAATTAGCGAAGACTCCTGCGGGAAAGCGAGACAGTTGAGACCCCGCAGGCAGCTAGGAGCTGCCGAGGAGACTCAACGCTCGCCCGCGGAAAGCGAAGCTAATTCCACATCAGGCTCTAGCATATTTGTACTGTGAAAATTAGAAATAAAATAGTCTTCACAAGTACAGCTAACATGGGCGTATAGATAATATCAATAAAATTTAAAAACTTTCAAAAGCAAGACTCGAAGGGAGTTAGACATCAATGATTCAATTGGATGGCAATCAATTAACGATAGCAGATATGAAAGCTATTTTATATGAAGATGAAAAAGTTGAAATTGCTGAATCAGCTCGTGCTGCAGTTGAGAAAAGTAGACTCGCAGTTGAACAAATTGTCCAGCATAAAAAGACAGTTTATGGCATTAATACAGGCTTTGGCAAATTTAGCGATGTAAAAATAGCAGGAGAAGATACTCGACTTTTACAACTCCATTTAATTCGATCACATGCATGTGGAGTTGGAGAACCTTTTAGCGAAATCATTTCAAGAGCAATGGTCGTGTTACGATTAAATGCATTATTGAAAGGGTTTTCAGGCATTCGCTTAGAGGTACTTGAGCGTTTAGCTTATATGGTTAATCACCGAATTCATCCTGTTATTCCGCAACAAGGATCACTTGGTGCATCAGGAGATCTTGCCCCTCTTTCGCATTTAGCATTAGTACTAGTTGGGGAAGGATTTGTATGGCAAGAGGGAAAATCAGCAGCTTCAACAGAAATTTGGCGTGAACATCAATTACAGCCGATTGAATTAGAAGCAAAAGAGGGATTGGCACTTATTAATGGTACTCAGGCAATGACTGCACAAGGCGTAGTTGCTTACATCGAAGCAGAGAATCTTGCATGTGATAGTGAATGGATTGCTGCTATGACAATTGAAGCATTGCGTGGTATAACGGATGCATTTCATCCTGCAGTTCATGATGCAAGAGGCTACAAAGAGCAAGTTGAAGTAGCAAAACGAATGAGAGAATGGTTAAAAGATAGTGAGTTAACAACGGAACAAGGAGAACTTCGTGTACAAGATGCGTATTCACTAAGATGTATTCCGCAAATTCATGGTGCTAGCTGGCAAGTATTGAATTATGTGAAAGAAAAACTAGAGATTGAAATGAATGCAGCAACGGATAACCCATTAATTTTTGACGATGGGGAGACTGTTATTTCTGGAGGTAACTTTCACGGACAGCCGATTGCATTTGCAATGGATTTCTTGAAAATTGGTGTGGCAGAATTAGCAAATGTTTCAGAAAGAAGAATCGAAAGATTGGTGAATCCACATTTAAATGATGGACTGCCTCCGTTTTTGAGCCCAGAACCTGGCTTACAATCAGGCGCGATGATTTTGCAATATGCGGCAGCAAGTCTTGTATCTGAAAACAAGACATTGGCACACCCTGCTTCAGTCGATTCAATTCCATCCTCAGCGAACCAGGAGGACCACGTAAGTATGGGAACGATTGGTGCTAGGCATGCTTATCAAATTGTTAAGAATTGCCGAAAGGTATTAGCGATAGAAGCGATTTGCGCTGCACAGGCAGTTGAATATAGAGGGGTTGAGTTTATGGCTCCTAAGCTAGGAGGCAAATGGCAGGATGTTCGGAATGTTGTGCCGAGTATAAAAAAAGATCGAATGTTTAGTCAAGATATTGAACGGTTGGCGGATTATTTATGTCCATAAAGAAGTTTCAACAGTTTGTCCTTCTTCGTAAGGACGGAGCATAATGAAACTAAAACTATTGATAAAAATAAAATAGAGTTAAAAAGCTCTCCTAAACTATTTTTGGTATAATATGAACCTAACAACTGATAATAGTTTACGAATGGAGAGAGTTTTATTTTGGAAAATCAACCTCATATATTACTAGTTGATGGTATGGCACTTCTTTTTCGTTCATTTTTTGCAACAGCGCCTATGCATCAATTTTTTAGAAAAGAAGATGGTACTCCTACAAATGGCGTACAAGGATTTGCTAGACATGTATTAAGTGCACAAGCTTTAATGCGACCAACACATTTAGCTGTTTGCTGGGATATGGGCGCTAATACATTTCGTAATGAGCTTTTTGATGGTTACAAAGCGAATCGACCAGCACCACCTGATGAGTTAAAGCCACAATTTGATATGGCACGAGAAGTATCTGATATGATTGGCTGGAAGAACTTTGGAACCGTTGGAATGGAAGCAGATGATACAATCGGATCCATAATCGATAAATGGAAAGATGATGCGAAGATCACTGTAGTAAGCGGTGATAAAGATTTACTTCAGTTACTCAACCCATCTACTACGATTGCTTTGACGAAAAAAGGTTATACCGAATATAACGTGTATACAGATCAACGTTTCAAAGAAGAGTATGAAATCGAACCACCGCTATTTGCAGATGTGAAAGCATTCATGGGGGATTCAAGTGATGGCTACCCAGGCGTGAAGGGGATTGGACCGAAGACAGCATTGAAGCTGATCCAATCATATGGCTCAGTTGATGGCGTGTTAGGAGCATTAGATGAGTTAAAGCCAGGTCAACGTACAAAGATTCAAGAAAATGAAGAAATGCTTAAGCTTTCTTTACAATTAGCAAGAATCAATACAGAAGTACCAATTGATGCAACCATCGATGATTGTGAGCTACCGATTTGGGATCAAGCCAAACTTGAACAACTTACAATGGATGGGTACTCACTTATTTCTCGTCATGCACGTTCATTGCTGTAAGGACTTAGGTGTAATTTTGACAAAGCTTAGTATTTTACGATTTTTGTAATAGGAAATTTCTCGAATTTGACTTTCGCGCGTACGACCACCGTTATCATGGATGATTAAGAGGATATCATCATCCTTTTTTTCAAAGCCGATAAGTGGTACCCAGTGATAGTTGAAATCCCCTCTAAAGAAAAAGTGAAGGGAGAAGTATCGATCAAATTTCATAGCAACAGGGCGACCAGCCTCAATTTCTTTTAGAGCATCATTTAGACTACAATTGCGAATCTCATAAGATGGACCTAAAATTTTTTTCATATTACGAATCATGCGATGTGAAAACAGTCCAATTCTTGTGCAACCGAGCAATTGATAGAGTTGATTGATGCTTTTTTTCTGTTTTTCTGGCTGTAGGTAATTGAGTAAAACATATGCTGTTGTGGGGCCGCATGCGGAGTTTTGATATTTTTTATTAACCGATGTTGCGTACTGAGATTGGCCTTCTACTGGTAGTAGGATTCGCATTATTGACCTCCGATTTTGTTGGATTTGGAGACGATTTACAGCTTATTTTAGAATAGATTTATTCAAAAAAGCGAACAAAGTTGATATACTCAGCTTTAATTATTTTAAAGAAATAATATGATTTAATTTGATATAGTTTTATAACACTAAAAAAATTTCCTTAACTGAATCAATTTCATAAGTCACATTTTCGGTATTTTAAATACGAACATTTCAATACATAAACTTGTCCATATTCAGATTTGAATGTTCCGCTACAGACGGCGCTTTCCACGGGCTTGGCTTCAATCTCCTCGTCACTACGTTCCTGCGGGGTTTTCAGCTCAAGCTTTTCCCGTAGGACTCTGAATAAACCTCACCGAATTACCCTCGCACGAAGGAAATGCGAATGCATTTTCGAGGACTCGCCGTCTTTCGCTCCACAATGAACAAAATTAGATATCATTAAATATTGGTATATTTTATATGAATTTTGCAATATGAAATTGATTCAACTAAATATTTGTTAATACAATGTTATTTTTTATAGGAAGTGGTATATCTAGTTTTGGAGTAACTGGGTAAATTATTCACAAGATTCTTGAGGGACTAGTTGATCTAAAGTAATCATTTCAACTTAATCTCTTTCAGGATTATTTTTATTGTAAATTATTTTCAATAAAATCAATAAATTATTTGATTACTCATGTAGTTGATTGGAGCGAAGATGGCGACTCCTGCGGGAAAGCGAGACAGGTGAGACCCCGCAGTGAAGCGCGGTACGGGCTTCCGAGGAGGCTCAACGCTCGCCCGCGGAAAGCGCCATCTGGAGCGGTATACTAAGCAAATAATGTAAATAGAGTATTATCCAAATTATTGAATTATTTATTTAGAAAGTATTAGTATTTTTCAACTAGTAAAGCACTTTTGAAACTGACTCATAAATAATTTTTTAAAAAAAGACCGTAAATAAACTCAAATTTCTTCGAGTTTGTTTACAGTCTGAGACCTACCAAAAAATTTTAGCATGCCTTTAAAAAATTACTTTTGAGCATCCAAGAAAGTTGTTACATCTTGAGGAGATTTTGCATTTGCACTGTGTAAGTGAGCAAGTTTTTCTCCATCTTTGAAAACTAACAGACTTGGAATCCCCATAACTTGATATTTGTCTGATAGCTCAGGGAAATCATCGCGATTGATTTCGTACCAAGTGAATTGATTATATTCTTCGATAATTGGATCAATGAACATATTCATGCGTGTACAGTCAGGGCACCATCCAGCAAAGAATTTTACAATTACTGGTTGTGAAGATGAAATAACTTCGTTGAAATGTTCTTCTGATAATATTGGTTTCATTTATAAATCCCTCCTATCCACATAGTCTACACGTTCTATTGGTTTAGATGCTAGTAAATTGTTTGCAAAATAATGTGGATATGGTGTGTTCCAGCATATTTCTCTATTAATATAGTTATTTTATACATTTTCTTATAAAAATTAGATTTTTTCGTTGCAGAATTTCACCAAATAGTCTAAAATTAATTCCAGATAAGGAAGTTTTATTTTTTTTAACTATAAAATGAATGAGCATTCATTCAAAAGGGGAAAGGGAGGATTTGCTCATGGCTTATCATATTAGAAAAGCAGCTGTGCTTGGTTCAGGGGTTATGGGTTCTGGCATTGCCGCACATTTAGCAAATATCGGAATACCAACTTTACTTTTAGATATCGTTCCTAAGGAGCTTTCAAAAGAAGAGGAAGCAAAGGGATTAACACTAGAAGATTCTAGTGTGAGAAATCGCTTTGCAGCTGGTGCAGTGCAAAAACTATTGAAACAAAAACCTGCTCCGTTAACGACGAAAAAAAGCTTAAATTTAATAACTGTAGGGAACTTAGAAGATGATTTAAACAAGTTAACAGACGTTGATTGGATTATTGAAGTAGTCGTTGAAAATTTAGATATTAAGAAAAACTTATATGAAAAAATTGATGCAGTTCGCAAGCCTGGAGCAATTGTAAGTTCAAACACTTCAGGAATTAGTATTAACGCAATGGCAGAAGGTCGTTCAGAAGATTTTAAAAATCATTTCTTAGGAACGCATTTCTTTAACCCACCACGTTATTTGAAGTTATTAGAAGTAATCCCAGCACAAGATACACTACCTGAAGTGGTTGCATTCATGCAACAGTTCGGTGAAAACCGTTTAGGTAAAGGGGTAGTGCTGGCAAAAGATACACCAAATTTTGTAGGTAACCGAATCGGTACTTACGGATTACTGATCACATTACAAGTGATGAAAGAAAAAGGCTATTCAGTTGGTGAAGTAGATTCTGTAACGGGTCCTCTAATCGGTAGACCTAAATCAGCTACACTTCGTACACTTGATGTAGTCGGATTAGATACATTTGTCCACGTAGCTAAAAACGTATATGACAATACGACTGGTGATGAGCAAGAGGTATTTGAAACGCCAGATTACTTGCAAAAGATGGTTGATAATGGCTGGTTAGGTGCGAAGTCAGGCCAAGGATTCTTCGTTAAAAAAGGAAAAGAAATATTCGAATTGAATTTGGATACTTTTGAATACGAACCAGTGAAAAAATTAAAAACACCATCTATTGAAATAGCAAAACAACAAAAAGGTCTAGCTGCTAAAGTGAAAACATTAACTTATGCAAAAGACCGTACTGGCGAATTACTATGGAGTATATTCGCACCAACTCTTTTGTATTCTGCACAATTACTTGGAGAAATCGCAGATGACATTGTCGCAATCGATCATGCGATGAAATGGGGATTCGGTTGGGCTCAAGGTCCATTCGAAATTTGGGATGCAATCGGTGTGAAAGAATCTGTAGAAAAAATGCAAGCGGAAGGATTAGATATCCCTTCATTTGTCACAGCTTTACTAGATAAAGGCTTTACAAGCTTTTATTCAGAAATAGATGGGGATTTAGCTTATTTTGATGGTACTGATTATAGACGTGTGGCATTCAATGAAAAAGCAATTGACCTAAAACGTTATAAGAAAAAGCATGGTGTTTTAAAAAGTAATGCTAGTGCTAGTTTAATAGACTTTGGTGATCAAGTACTGTTATTAGAATTCCATTCAAAATCAAATGCACTTGGTTTAGATATTATGCAAATTTTAAACCATGCTTTAGATTTATTGAGTAATTCTGATTATAAAGGAATGGTTATCGGTAACCAAGCTAAGAACTTTTCAGTTGGTGCGAATCTAGCAATGATTTTAATGGAAGCGCAGGATGATAATTTATTTGAATTAGATTATATCGTGAAGACATTCCAACAAGGAACGCTTCGTATCAAGTATTCGGATAAACCAATCGTAACAGCACCATTTGCAATGACACTTGGAGGTGGTGCGGAGGTTTGCTTACCATCTGCACATATTCAAGCAACAATGGAAACCTATATGGGCCTAGTAGAAGCTGGTGTAGGGTTAATACCTGGCGGCGGAGGAAACAAAGAACTTTATATAAAACATTTAAAAGGTCTTCCAAAAGGTGTAGAAATTGATTTACAAGCTGTCGCAAACAAAGTATTTGAATCTATTGCAATGGCAAAAGTTTCAACATCTGGTGAAGAAGCAAGAGAAAATAATTTCTTAGATTTTGCAGATGGAATTAGTGTTAACCCAGATCATCAGCTATATGATGCAAAACAGGCGGTATTGGCATTGGCAGAAGCAGGATACAAACCTCCTGTACGTGAAAAAGTTCCAGTTGTAGGCGAAACGGGCTATGCAATGTTATTACTAGCTGCGCAAAACTTATTACAATCTGGCTTTATTAGCGAACATGATTTGTTGATTGCGAAGAAATTGGCTTATGTCATTGCCGGGGGGAATGTTCCGTACGGCACATTAGTGGATGAACAATACCTTCTTAATCTTGAAAGAGAAGCATTCATTAGCCTTGTTGGACATCCAAAATCACAGGCAAGAATGCAACATATGCTTATGAAAGGAAAACCGTTACGTAACTAATCATTATGTAGCGACAAAGGGGGAAATCATATGCGTGAAGCCGTAATCGTAGCAGGTGCAAGAACACCAATTGGAAAAGCGAAAAAAGGATCATTAGCGACGGTTAGACCCGATGATTTGGGTGCTTTAGTCGTAAAAGAAACATTAAGAAGATCAGGTTATGAAGGTCCAATAGATGATTTAATCTTAGGCTGTGCAATGCCAGAAGCTGAACAGGGAATGAATGTTGCGCGTATTGTTGGTGCATTGGCTGGTTTACCAGATACTACTCCTGCTGTTACAGTGAACCGGTTTTGTTCATCTGGTTTACAATCAATTGCTTACGCTGCAGAGCGAATAATGCTTGGCCATTCAACAGCTATTATTGCAGGTGGTATCGAATCTATGAGTATGGTACCAATGATGGGAAATGTGATTCGTCCAAATGTAAAGCTTGCTGAAGAAGCGCCGCGATATTACATGAGTATGGGGCATACAGCTGAAGAAGTAGCAAAGAAATATGAAATCAGTCGTGAAGAGCAAGATGCTTTCGCTGTAAGATCCCATGAGCTTGCTGCAAAAGCGATTGCAGAAGGTAAATTTGTCGATGAAATTGTTCCTGTGGAAATTGAAAGACACTATGTTGATGAAAACAATAAACCACAAACGAAGAAATTTACTTTTGCTATGGATGAAGGGGTTAGAGTAGGTACATCAACAGAAACACTTGCTAAATTACGTCCAGCTTTTTCTGTAACTGGCAGTGTTACAGCTGGGAATTCTTCGCAAACTTCAGATGGTGCAGGTGCAGTTCTTGTTATGGACCGTGAAGAAGCGGAAAAACAAGGGTTGAAGCCAATGGCAAAATTCTTAGGCTTTGCAGTAGGTGGAGTACCCCCAGAAATTATGGGAATAGGACCAACTGTTGCAGTACCAAAAGCGTTGAAAATTGCCGGACTATCTATTGAAGATATTGATTTATGGGAACTTAATGAGGCCTTTGCTTCTCAATCAATCCAAGTTGTACGTGAACTAGGCATTGACTTAGAAAAAGTAAATGTCAACGGTGGAGCAATTGCTGTAGGACATCCATTAGGAGCAACAGGTACAATCTTAACATTAAAACTGATTCATGAGTTAAAACGACAAGGTAAAAAGTATGGAGTTGTCACGATGTGTATCGGTGGCGGCATGGGTGCAGCAGGGGTATTTGAAATTCTTTCATAATCATTCAAACAAAGGGGAGAAAATAATATGACAGAAAATACATTGAATCTAATTAAAGGTGGTAGCTTTTTAACAGAGGATATTAATCCTGGGCGCGTATTTACTCCAGAAGATTTCACTGATGAACATAAAATGATTGCGAAAACGACTGAAGATTATGTACAAAACGAAGTCTTACCAGTTGTTGATAAATTAGAAAATCATGAATTTGAAAATTCCGTTCGTCTATTGAAAAAAGCAGGTGAGCTTGGATTATTAGCAGCTGATGTACCAGAAGAATATGAAGGGCTTGGTCTAGACAAAATTTCTTCAGCTCTAATTGCTGAAAAAATGTCTGTAGCAGGTGGCTTCTCGATCACTCATGGTGCACATGTAGGAATTGGTTCATTACCAATCGTATTATTCGGTAATGAAGATCAAAAACAAAAATACCTACCAAAATTAGCTTCTGGTGAACTGATTGCAGCTTATGCTCTTACAGAACCAGGTTCAGGATCTGACGCTTTAGGTGCTAAAACAACTGCAAAACTGAATGCAGAGGGTACTCACTATATTTTAAATGGTGAAAAACAATGGATTACTAACTCAGGGTTTGCGGATGTCTTTGTAGTCTATGCCAAAATCGATGGCGATAAATTCTCAGCATTTATCGTTGAACGTGAATATCCAGGTGTATCAACTGGTGCAGAAGAGAAGAAAATGGGGATTAAATCATCTTCAACACGTACTCTAATTTTAGAAGATGTAGCAGTGCCTGCAGAAAACTTATTGGGCGAAGTAGGACGTGGCCATGTCATTGCCTTCAATATTCTCAATATCGGTCGTTACAAATTAGGTGTAGGTTCAATCGGCGCTTCAAAACGTGCACTTGAATTGGCTATTTCTTATTCAAACCAACGTCAACAATTTAATACACCAATTTCATCATTCAATTTAACAAAAGAAAAACTAGCGACAATGGCTTCTAAATTATATGCTTCAGAATCACTAATTTATCGTACAGTTGGTTACTTTGAAGATCGCATGAGTCAATTAAGTGAAGAAGACAAAAATGATGGCAAAGCAATTGCGGCATCAATCGCTGAGTACGCAATTGAATGCTCTATTAACAAAGTATTTGGTTCTGAAACATTAGATTATATCGCAGACGAAGCAGTACAATTACACGGTGGTTATGGATATATGCAAGAATACGAAGTAGAACGTATTTATCGTGATTCTCGTATTAACCGTATTTTCGAAGGAACAAATGAAATCAACCGTCTAATAGTTCCAGGTACTTTCGTGAAAAAAGCGATGAAAGGCGAGCTACCACTTCTACAACAAGCACAAAGCTTACAATCGGAATTGTTATCGATGATGCCAGAAGAAATTAGTGATGAGCCATTAGCACAAGAAAAATATTTAGTGAAAATGGCAAAGAAAATTGCGTTACTTGCAGCTGGAACGGCTGTACAACGATTTGGCCCAAAATTAGAAGTAGAACAAGAAATCTTAGTCAACATTGCTAATATTGCAAATCAATTATTCGCGATGGAGTCAGTAGTTCTACGTACAGAAAAAGCAATTGCTCGTGATGGTTTCGATAAATCGGCACAAAAAGTTCTTTATACAGAAATCTTCGTTCAAGAAGCATTTGCGGAAATTGAAAAAGAAGCGAAAGAAACAATTATTGGTTCGGTAGAAGGTGACGATGCACGTATGTTGTTATCTGCATTACGCAAACTTACACGCTTCACTCCATACAACTTGATTGCGAAAAAACGTCAAGCATCTGTAAAGCTTATTGCTTCAGAAAAATATACTGTCTAGTGCAAAAAAAATTGTATAAAAAAGAGAAATCCGGTCATTATAAAATATGATCGGATTTCTTGCGTGTAAATGGAAGACTCTCTACAATTAAAGTGAGAACGAAATCCAGTTTAAAAGGAGCTTTTATATGACGATCAAAATGATTCATTATCCGAAATGTACAACTTGTAGAAAAGCACAAGCTTGGCTAAAAGAAAATGACGTTGAATTCACACCGCAGCATATTGTAGAAGAAACACCTACAAAAGAAGAACTAACAAGTTACTGGAAAATGAGTGGTCTACCATTAAAAAAATTCTTTAATACATCAGGAATGAAGTATCGTGAACTACAATTAAAAGATCGCCTAAATGAAATGTCTGATGATGAACAGTTAGATTTACTTGCTTCAGATGGCATGCTAATAAAAAGACCGATTGTCACAGATGGCCAAAAAGTAACATTGGGATTTAAAGAAAATGAATTTGAAAATACGTGGAAATAAGAGAATTGAATGACTTGTTTTTATATTAAGAATATGTCAAAATTGAAATGTATATTAATACATATTTGGAGGGTTATTTGATGAGCATACCAGCAGAATTACGTTACTCAGAAGAACACGAATGGGTTAAAACAGAAGACGGTAAAGTCCGTATCGGTATTACTGAATTTGCACAATCTGAACTTGGTGATATTGTATTTGTTGAACTTCCTCAAGTTGGTGACGAATTAGAAGCAGATCAACCATTTGGTAGTGTTGAATCTGTAAAAACAGTTTCAGAACTTTATGCACCAGTTTCAGGTAAAGTTGTTGAAATCAACGAAGAATTAGAAGACAACCCAGAATTCGTAAACGAATCTCCATATGAAAAAGCTTGGATGGTCGTTATTGAACCTACTGATGCTTCTCAAATTGAAAAATTACTTACAGCTGAAAAATACGCAGAACTAATCGAAGAATAATGATACTAGTAAAAGCGCCACACTTTTGTGTTGGCGTTTTTATGTATATATGCCTTGATTTGGATAAAGTGAAACTTCCATCAGTGGGGGTATTACTGCCCGTTAATTCGGGATAAACTGTAAGGAGGAATCGGCATGTCTGACAAAGTGCTCATTGTTGAAGGCAGGCAAGATAAATTACAAATTCAGCCCTTATTAGCAGAAAAAATTCCAATCCTTTGTACGAATGGGACAATTAGTGCGAGTAAATTAGAAGAGCTGATTTACCCCTACGAAGAATATGATTTATATGCATTTTTTGACGAAGATTATTCGGGTGACTGTTTACGTGCTTTAATGAAAAAAGAATATCCAGAAGCGTGTCATTTACGCACTCTTTCTTTGTATAAGCAAGTAGAGGCCACACCTAGAAAATATTTGGCTAGGATATTATTAGCTGCAGATTTCAAGATTCATCCAGTGTATCTTATAGAATAGGAATGACATTTTATGCAAGAATGGACAATAGAACAATGGGAGAATATGAAGGAAAGTGAGCAATTATGCGCATTCTATTTATACACCCCAATGTGTGGTACATGTATGGTTGCCTCCAAAATGATGGCAGTAATGGACCAGACATTACCGGATATTCCAATGGGAAAAGCTAACTTAAATTATGTTGAACAAATAGCATATGATTACAAAATTGAAAGCGTCCCATGTTTACTGATTGCTGAAAACGGAAAAGTTCGAGATAAGATTTATGCATTTCAATCCGTTTCTTATTTATTCGAAAAATTTCATAAAAAGGATTGACGATACTCACATAGAGTGGTAAAGTATCAAACATAAATTAAATAAATATTTAAGTCGCTCTTATTTAGAGAGGTGGAGGGAAGTGCCCTATGAAGCCCGGCAACCGTCACAGTGTGTGACACGGTGCCAATTCACGCAAAGTTTAACTTTGGAAGATGAGAGAACGGTTTTCGTATATTGTACGTTAGACCCTTCTGCGAATCTTGCAGAAGGGTCTTTTGTTCGTAGCAGGCAGTTATGGTTGCTAGTGATGTGAAAATAAGCTCGATACAAGTAGTTGTGGTGTTCACACAATTTAGCAAAATGCATGAATTATAATAATAAAAATTTTTTATGCAAATTTTGTTGAAGTGGAATCAGAGAAGACTCCTCCGGGAAAGCGAAGCTGATTCCACTTCGTGTTATAGCAGATTTGTACTATCTCATGATCTCATTCCCAAAGTTGACATAGAATTTAATATAGAAGGTGGTTTTGACAATGATTCAACTAGAAAACGTGGTAAAAAAATACAAAACCGCTAATGGATCTCTAACTGCAGTTAATGATGTTAATTTATCAATAAATGATGGCGAGATTTTTGGCATTATCGGTTACAGTGGTGCAGGTAAAAGTACAATGATCCGTTTACTAAATGGTTTAGAGAAACCTTCATCAGGTACAGTTACGGTTAATGGACAGAATATTTCGGCGATTAAAGGAAAAAGCTTAAGAAATGCTCGTCATAAGATCAGTATGATATTCCAACACTTCAACTTATTATGGTCGAGAACGGTTGAGGAGAATATCGCTTTTCCACTAGAAATTGCAGGTATTGGTAAAGCAGAAAGAGAAAAGCGAGTGCTTGAATTAATAGAGTTAGTTGGTTTGAAAGGACGAGAAAAAGCGTATCCTTCACAACTTTCAGGCGGTCAAAAACAACGAGTAGGGATTGCTCGTGCATTAGCAAATAACCCAGAAGTGTTACTTTGTGATGAAGCGACTTCAGCGCTTGATCCCGAAACAACGGATGCCATTTTAGATTTACTTGTTAGTATCAATGAAAAACTTGGACTAACAATCGTTTTAATTACCCATGAAATGCATGTAATTCGCAAAATTTGTCATCGCGTTGCAGTGATGGAATCTGGGGAAATAGTAGAACAAGGTAATGTTTTAGAAGTTTTTCAATCTCCACGAGCAGATGTTACAAAGAAATTCGTTTCTCAAGTAACAGAAACAGCGGGGCATAAGGAGTCAATTTCTCAGATGATTGACAATTATCCAAATGATCAACTAATTAAATTATTCTTTGTCGGTTCAAAAACAGAACAACCTGTTATTTCGCATCTCATTAGACAGTTTGGTGTAGATATTAATATCGTTCACGGGAATATCTCCCCTACAAAAAGCGGTCCATACGGTACATTGATTGTTCGAATTAAAGGAAGCGATGGAAATGTTGCAAAGGCTGTTCAATTTTTAGATGAGCAAGGTATTAAAACGGAGGTGATCAAGAATGCTTAATGATCTCTTTCCTAATGTAGATTGGGAACTAATGTGGGAAGCAACCAGAGAAACAATTTATATGACAACTGTTTCAACAGCTCTTACATTTATCATTGGATTGTTACTAGGAATCTTGTTATTCCTTACAAGTCCAACACAACTTTGGGCCAATAAACTTGTCAACTTATTAACAGGTTCCGTTGTGAATATTTTCCGATCAATTCCATTTATCATTTTAGTTATTCTTTTAATTCCATTTACAGAATTTGTGTTAGGTTCTATTCGTGGGGCAAACGCAGCATTGCCAGCATTAATTATCGGTGCTGCTCCATTCTATGCTCGAATGGTTCTTATTGCTTTACGCGAAATTGATAAAGGTGTTATTGAAGCAGCACGCTCTATGGGTGCTAAAACTTGGACAATCATTTGGAAGGTACTCATTCCAGAGTCATTGCCAGCTTTAATCTCAGGTATTACCGTAACAGCTGTTGCATTAGTCGGTTACACGGCTATGGCGGGTGTAATTGGTGCAGGCGGTTTAGGGAACTTAGCGTTCATGGATGGCTTCCAACGAAGTCGTAACGATGTAACATTTGTCGCAACAGTATTAGTGTTAGTTATTGTATTTATCATTCAAATTATCGGAGATTTCATCACAGCGAAAACCGATAAAAGATAATTAGGTGTTTACGTATTAACGTTCACATAAAGAATAGAAAAGGGGCAAAAGACATGAAGAAACTTGTAGCAGGAATTCTAACAGCATCACTAGCATTAAGCTTAGCAGCTTGCGGAACTGGTGATAAATCATCTTCAAATGGTGATTCAAAAGAAACAAAATTAGTAGTAGGTGCTTCTAATGTACCGCACGCAGAAATCTTAGAAAAAGCAAAACCAATTCTAGAAAAAGAAGGCGTCGATTTAGAAGTCGAAAAATACCAAGATTATATATTACCAAACAAAGACCTTGAATCGGACCGTTTAGATGCAAACTTTTTCCAACATAAACCATACCTAGAACAACAAATTAAAGACAATGGCTATGACTTCGTTAGTGCAGGTGGAATCCATATCGAACCAATCGGTATCTACTCTAAAAAATATAAATCTCTAGATAAACTTCCAGATGGAGCAACAATCCTAATTAGTAACTCTGTATCTGACCAAGGTCGTATCCTTACATTGTTAGAAGCAAAAGGCTTAATCACATTAAAATCTGGTGTTGATAAAGCTGCAGCTGAAATCAAAGATATTGACAAAAACCCTAAACACTTAAAAATCGATGCAAAAACTGCACCTGAAATGTTAGTACAAATGTATGAACACAAAGAAGGTGATGCAGTTGTAATCAACTCTAACTTCGCGATTGATGCAGGCCTAACACCAACAAAAGATGCAATTGCTCTTGAAGATAGCAATTCTCCTTATGTAAATGTCGTTGCAGTTAAAAAAGAAAACAAAGATAACAAAGCTGTGAAAAAATTAATTGATGTTCTTCACTCAAAAGAAATTCAAGATTTCATCAACAAAGAATGGAAAGGTTCAGTCGTTCCAGTCTCAAAATAATTGAAAATTATAAACAAAAGACGTTAGAGTGGATGTTTGCTCTAACGTCTTTTTCTGTGTATAAAGTAGAGGTGAATGCCCAAAACCCGCTTTATTTAAATTGAGATAATCTAGAAAAGAAAGTACTAACAAAGTCCAAGAAAATTTGTTCAGAAGGGGATAGTTCGCGATTAATCGGATAAATAATACCCACGTTACGTGTTAACGGCGGTTCGACTAATGTTAACTTTGATGTACGACGAGGTGTGGCATCATAAAATGCACTTTCTGGTAAAAGACTAACCCCTATACCCGCTGCTACTAACCCTTTTAGAGCATCCATATCTTCTCCTTCTGAGCTAATCTTTGGTGTGAAGCCAACAGATTTACAAGCTTCTACCGCAACTTTGTTTAAAATGAAACCTTCTGGGAACAATACGAAGCCTTCGTTACGCAACTCAGTTAACTGGATTTCATCTCTGTCTGCAAATGGGTGAGTAGCTGGCACAAGTGCCGCGATATTTTCTGTAAAAAGAACTTTCGTATTAATGTAATCATTTTTTGTAGGAACAGGGCCTAAGAATGCTAAGTTCAATTCACGTTCCTTGACGGCATTAATGAGATAACGATAGGAACCTTGTCGTAAATGAAAAGAAACGTTAGGGTGTTCTTTTTTAAATGCTGAAATGACAGTCGGTAAAAGAAAACTTGCAAGGCTTGTTGGAAACCCGATTTTAATTGTTCCTTTTTCAGGATCCAAATATTCATTAACTTGTTTTTTTGCAAAATCAATTGCTTGTAAAGCAGCAATTGTATATTCGAGGAAATTTTTACCAATCGGTGTCAGTTTTACGTTCCTTCCGACTCTTTCAAATAATTCAATTCCTAATTCTTCCTCTAAATTAGCAATTTGGCGGCTTATTGCTGATTGTGCTACATGTAAATTTTCCGCAGCATCAGATATATGCTCTCTTTCCGCAACAGCAACAAAGTACCGTAGTTGTCGTAATTCCACGTCATGTCATCTCCCACTTATCTAATTTATAGATTAATACTATCCAAATTATATATTGTTAATATCAATTTGAAAATCTAAAATATATTTAAGTCATTTTTTTATTTATAAAGGAGGGAATCATATGACATTTCACCAAATTCCAACAGCGCAAGGTTTATACTCTCCACAATTAGAACACGATGCATGCGGTATCGGTCTTTACGCACAATTGCAAGGTAAAGCAACACATGACATCGTGATGAAAGGCTTGGAAATGTTATGTAGATTAGATCATAGAGCTGGTCGCGGAAGTGATGGTAAAACTGGAGATGGATCTGGGTTAATGGTCCAAATTCCAGATGCTTTTTTCCGTGATGTTTGCATAAATTGGACATTACCTGCTGTAGGGCAATATGGAGTAGGAATGTTATTTTTCGACAGGGATGATCAAGTACAACAGGAAATTGAAAATAAACTAAACGATTTTATCGCAGCAGAAGGTCAAGAATTACTTGGATGGCGTACCGTACCGACTAATCCTGAGCCTTTAAGCGACATTGCGAAGGAAACTGCACCAGTTGTTCGTCAAGTGTTTATCAAGGCTGTGAATGCTAATGATTCTCTTGCTTTTGAAAGAAAACTGTATCTGATTCGTAAACAAACAGAATTATGGGCAAAAAATAATGACAAAGACTTTTACTGTGCAAGCATGTCAAGTCGAACAATGGTGTTTAAGGGGTTATTGGCACCAGAAGAAGTGGTTGAGTTTTATCTAGATTTACAAGATGAGCGATTCGCTTCTGCTTTTTCGATGGTACACTCACGTTACAGTACAAATACATTCCCTTCTTGGGAACGCGCACATCCGAATCGTTATATTATTCACAATGGTGAGATTAATACATTACGAGGAAATATTAACTGGATGAAAGCACGTGAACAACAATTTATCTCTCAGGCCTTTGGGGAAGACCTTGATAAAGTGTTGCCAATTATAGACCAAAACGGTAGCGATTCATCAATGCTAGATAATGCGTTTGAATTTTTCGTATTAGCGGGTCGTACGCCTGCACAAACAGCAATGATGATGATTCCGGAACCGTGGACAGAGAATCCACATATTTCGGATGAGAAAAAGGCGTTTTATCAATACCAAAGCTGTTTAATGGAACCTTGGGATGGACCAACAGCTATTTGCTTCACAGATGGCAAACAAATTGGTGCGATATTAGATCGTAATGGTTTACGACCTGCACGCTATTATGTCACAAAGGATGATTACATTATCTTCTCTTCAGAAGTTGGTGTAGTTGATATAGAGGAAGAGAATATTGTTTACAAAGAACGATTAAGTCCGGGGAAAATGTTGCTTGTTGATTTAGAACAAGGACGGATTATTTCAGATGACGAATTAAAATCTGAAATGGCACAGGAAAAACCTTATACACTATGGTTAGAAGAAAACCTAGTTGTGGTTGAGCCTACAAAAGAAAAACCTGAAACAATAGATGACTTACTATTTAAACAAAAAGTGTTTGGTTATACACATGAAGATGTACAGAAATATATAGTTCCTATGGTGGCTGGAGGAAAAGATCCGCTTGGTTCAATGGGGAATGACGCACCGTTAGCAGTCTTATCTGATAAACCACAATCACTATTTAATTACTTTAAACAATTGTTTGCGCAAGTGACGAATCCACCAATTGACTCGATTCGTGAGCATATTGTGACTTCGACGATGACTCTCCTTGGTGCAGAAGGCGATTTACTTTATCCAAGCGCAGAAAATAGTCATCGAATCTTTTTAGAAACACCTGTGTTGACGAATAGTCAATTCCAAGAATTAAAAACACAGGATCAATTTAATATGACTGTCATCGACATTTCAATGTCAGAAGATTTGGAAAGTGACTTAGTCCGAATAGCAAATGAAGCAGATCAAGCCATTGAAAAAGGAGTTCAATTACTTGTTTTGTCTGACAGATTGTTAAGTGCAGATACACCAACAATTCCTGTTTTACTTGCAGCAAGTAGTGTACACCAATATCTTGTGAAAACAGGTCAACGTACAAAAGTAAGTATCATTGTTGAAACTGGTGAAACAAGAGAAGTACATCACTTTGCAGCGTTAATCGGTTATGGCGTTGATGCCATTTATCCTTATTTAGCGTATGCTACATTGGCAAAAGCCATTGAGGACGGCCATATCAATTATAGCTATGAAGAAGCTGTTAAACGTTATGTAAAAGCAACTTCAGAAGGCGTTGTAAAAGTAATGTCCAAAATGGGGATTTCAACAGTACAAAGTTACCGTGGTGCTCAAATCTTTGAAGCAGTCGGTATTAGTAAAGAAGTGATTGAAAAATATTTTACAGGAACTGTATCAAAACTAGGGGGTATTGATTTACCAACGATTGCTACAGAAGCTTTGAAGAAACATAGGGAAGCGGTTAAATCGATTGATCGTGTATTACCAGCAGGTAGTGATTTCCAATGGAGAAGCTCAGGAGAACATCATGCATTCAATCCAAAAACAATCCATACATTGCAACAAGCTACTCGTAAAGGTGAACTTGGGTTATTCCATCAGTTCTCTGAGATGGCTAACGAAGAACAAATCGGTTTCTTAAGAAATCTATTAACCTTTAAAAAGTCTGAATATAAAATTCCTATAGAAGAAGTAGAACCAGCTGAAACAATCGTAAAGCGATTTAAAACAGGGGCTATGTCTTACGGTTCGATTAGTCAAGAAGCTCATGAAACACTAGCAATTGCAATGAATCGAATTGGTGGTAAAAGTAATAGCGGTGAAGGTGGAGAACATCCAAATCGCTATGTACTAGATGAAAATGGCGATAATCGTAGAAGCTCAATTAAGCAAATTGCTTCTGGTCGATTTGGTGTGAATAGCCACTATTTAGTCAATGCAGATGAGTTACAAATTAAAATGGCACAAGGAGCAAAACCGGGTGAAGGTGGCCAACTTCCAGGGAATAAGGTTTATCCTTGGGTAGCAGATGTTCGTGGTTCAACAACGGGTGTTGGTCTAATTTCACCACCACCACATCATGATATTTACTCAATTGAAGACATGGCTGAATTGATTCATGATTTAAAAAATGCAAATCGCGATGCTCGAATCAGTGTAAAACTTGTAGCAAAATCGGGTGTAGGTACAATTGCTGCAGGTGTAGCAAAGGGTGCAGCAGATGTGATTGTTATTAGTGGTTATGATGGTGGTACAGGAGCATCACCAAAAACAAGTATTAAGCATACAGGCCTACCATGGGAATTAGGATTATCAGAAGCGCACCAAACGCTAATGTTAAATGGACTTCGCGACCGTGTAACACTTGAAACAGATGGCAAATTAATGACAGGGAAAGATGTTGTCATGGCAGCGCTATTTGGAGCAGAAGAATTTGGCTTTGCAACTGCTCCGTTAATCGTACTTGGATGTGTTATGATGCGTGCTTGTCATTTAGATACATGCCCAGTAGGTATTGCTACACAAAACCCTGAACTACGTAAAAAATTCATGGGTACAGCAGACCATGTCGTGAACTTTATGATGTTTGTAGCGGAAGAAGTAAGAGAATATATGGCAATGCTTGGTTTTAGAACTTTTGAAGAAATGGTTGGACGTACAGATGTCTTAGAAATAAGTGATCGTGCAAAAAATCATTGGAAGGCAGGTCAATTAGATTTAGCAGCAATCCTACATCAAGTGGAAGGACCAAGAACAAAACAAGTGCAACAAAATCATAAAATTGACGAATCTCTAGATTTACGTGAAATCTTAGGTAAAGTCGAAGAATCGATTATCGAAGAAAAATCAATTTCATTGCATTATCCAATAAAAAATACGGACCGAGTTGTCGGAACAATTGTTGGTAGTGA
Organism: Rummeliibacillus pycnus; assembly: GCF_044359855.1. Taxonomy (GTDB): domain Bacteria; phylum Bacillota; class Bacilli; order Bacillales_A; family Planococcaceae; genus Rummeliibacillus; species Rummeliibacillus pycnus_A. The sequence goes on along the minus strand of NZ_CP132291.1, from coordinate 1,699,728 downwards.
AATTTCAAAACGTTATGGTGCGAGAGGACTTGCAGACGATACCATTACATTGAACTTTACAGGTTCTGCTGGTCAAAGTTTTGGAGCATTTATCCCAAGGGGAATGTTAATGCATGTTGACGGAGATGCAAATGATTACTTTGGAAAAGGTTTATCGGGCGGTAAAGTCGTTGTTAGCTCACCATTACGTGGAAAAGCAGAAACAAATGTTATTGCTGGGAATGTATGCTTATATGGTGCAACAAGTGGTGAAGCTTATATTAATGGTCGTGCCGGAGAACGTTTTGCAGTTCGTAATAGTGGTGCAAATGTAGTAGTTGAAGGTATCGGAGATCATGGCTGTGAATATATGACAGGTGGTCGTGTTGTTATCTTAGGTGATGTAGGTAAAAACTTTGGAGCTGGTATGTCCGGTGGTATTGCTTATGTATTACCAGAAAATCTTCAAGAATTTAAAGCAAAATGTAACACAGAAATGATTGGTTTCGAAGGTGTTCATTCTAAAGAGGATGAGGCAATTCTTCACCAACTCCTAGAACAACATGTTCACTACACAGAAAGTACAAAAGCGAAACAAATTTTAAATAGCTGGTCACAATATGTAGGTCGCTTTATTAAAGTAGTTCCTACAGATTATAAAAAAATGTTAGACCGTATTAGCGAGTATGAAGCACAAGGATTATCAGAAGACCAAGCAACGATGAAAGCATTTTTAGCAAATTCACCTAAAAAGGATTTAGTGCTTTCCAATAAGTAAAAGGAGGGGTTCTAGATGGGGAAACCTACTGGATTTATGGAATACAGTCGAGAAAAAGGGAAAGAACAGCCACCACTAGAGCGTATAAAAAATTGGAAAGAATATGCTTCACGTTTGACAGATGAAGCTCTTCAAATCCAAGGTGCTCGTTGTATGGATTGTGGTACACCGTTTTGCCATATGGGAATGGAGATTCGAGGCTCTGCTGCTGGCTGCCCTATTCACAATGTAATTCCTGAATGGAATGATTTAGTCTACCATGGTAAATGGAAAGAAGCTCTTGATCGTCTTCTTTTAACAAATAACTTCCCGGAGTTTACTGGAAGAGTTTGCCCTGCACCTTGTGAAGGCTCCTGTACATTAGCTATTTCAGATCCTGCAGTTGCAATTAAAAGTATTGAGCGTGCAATTATTGATAAAGGATTTGAAAATGGCTGGGTTACACCTCGTATTCCCGCACATCGAACAGGAAAAAAAGTAGCTGTGGTTGGTTCTGGTCCTGCAGGTTTAGCAGCAGCAGACCAACTTAATCGGCAAGGACATTCCGTAACAGTATACGAAAGGTCAGATCGCGCTGGTGGTCTACTCACTTATGGAATTCCGAATATGAAATTAGAAAAAGAAGTTGTAGCAAGACGTGTACAATTACTATCAGATGAAGGTATTCACTTTATCTTAAATACAGAAATCGGTAAAGACGTAACAGCGGATGAATTGAAGTCTCAATTTGATGCAGTCATTCTTTGCACAGGAGCAACAAAACAACGCCACCTTCATATGGAAGGAAGTGAATCAGAAGGTGTTGTTCTTGCAATGGATTATTTAACGTCTACAACTAAAAGTTTACTTGATTCTAATTTTGAAGATGGTCAATTCTTAGATATGAAAGGCAAGAATGTCATTGTTATTGGTGGCGGTGATACAGGTGCTGACTGCGTAGCAACGGCTATTCGTCAAAACTGTAAAACTGTCTTCCAATTTGGTAAGCATCCACAGTTACCTGAAAATCGTGATTCAGATAACCCTTGGCCATCAAATCCACACGTTTATAAATTGGATTATGCTTATGCAGAAGCTGATGCAAAATATGGTCGTGATCCGCGTGAATATTGCATTCAAACGAAGAAAATCGTTGCAGATAGCTATGGGAAAGTGAAAGAATTGCACACAATTCAAATGGAAAAAATCATTAGCGATGAAGGCTATGTATACTTTAATGAACTACCAGGTACTGAAAAAGTTTGGCCAGCAGATTATGTCTTTGTCGCAATTGGTTTTGAAGGTACAGAGCATGGAGTTGCAGAACAATTTGGAGTCCAAGTCACAAATAATAAAATTAAAGCCAATGGAAAAACATATTCAACAAATGTAGAAGGTGTTTTTGCAGCAGGTGACGCAAGACGTGGTCAAAGTTTAATTGTATGGGCTATTAACGAAGGTAGAAATGTAGCTGAAAGCGTGAACGCTTATCTTCTTACAAAAGAAATAGCTCAATAGTATATTAATAGGAAGAAAAGCTATCTCCTGTTTAAAATGCATCCTTTTATAAGGACATTTTTAAATAGATTGGAGATAGCTTTTTTCTTTTGCAAGGCGCTATAAATATGTATGGATAGATAGATAGTTGAATTTGTGCTAGCAAATTTTACACAAAGAGCCAAACTTAATGTTTAATATCACTTGTAATCAATTGGCGCATTCAGTTTACGCACTAAATAGTCTGACGCTAGTAATTGATTAGCGTTAGTATACGTTTATTGATTTGATTTTTCGTCATCATGGTTCATCACCTCGAAAGTATAGTTGATTTTATAGTTTTAGTATAATATATTGTTCATTTGAGTATCCAGTTGATTGGAACGGAGGGTGGCGACTCCAGCGGGAAAAGCGGGACAGTCGAGACCCTGGACTGAGCAACGCGAGGGAAGCGGCTCGGCCCCGCCCGCGGAAAGCGTCCGCCCGCAGTGGAAATTAACGGTCTTTTGTAGGTAAACTTAAAATCCCTCGAATTTGTCTTACGGTCTGAAATAAAAGGTATTATTTTGATGTTTTAGCGATCCATTTGTCTAAAAACTAAATAAGAATATTGCATCGTATTGATAATAAAGATACGCTGATTTACAAAGAAATTAAGTTATTACGTCAGCCGTAGTGAAATCTATTCTCAATTACGAGTCTATTATTGAAAATCAATCTATTTTCAATAAACACTGGAAATAGCGAGTATAATAGGTTTCAGAATAGATATATACCAACATTCTAAGATTAAATTGAGAAACATTTTCAAATGATTTGCAAAGGACTTTTTTTTAAGCTAAAATTAGAATGATATTAAATTAGAAATGGGTAAGCATTCATTTCATTGAAATTAAATGGAGGTAATAGAATGTCAACATTAGTCATTAAAGATCTTCACGTCGCTATCGACGGAAAAGAGATTTTAAAGGGTGTTAACTTATCACTCAATACAAACGAAATACATGCAATCATGGGACCAAATGGTACTGGTAAATCTACTTTAGCTTCAGCTATCATGGGTCACCCAAAATATGAAGTTACTTCAGGTTCTATCACTTTAGATGGTGAAGATGTGCTTGAAATGGAAGTAGATGAACGTGCTAAAGCGGGATTATTCCTAGCTATGCAATATCCATCAGAAATTACTGGTGTTACAAATGCAGATTTCTTACGTTCAGCTATTAATGCTCGTCGCGGCGAAGGTAACGAAGTTTCTCTTATGAAATTCATTCGTGAATTGGACCAAAAAATGGAATTCTTAGAAATGCCAGAAGAAATGGGTCAACGTTACTTAAACGAAGGATTTTCTGGTGGGGAAAAGAAACGTAACGAAATACTTCAATTAATGATGCTAAAACCTAAATTTGCGATTTTAGATGAAATTGACTCTGGTCTTGATATCGATGCACTTAAAGTCGTATCAAAAGGGATCAATGCTATGCGTGGTGAAGGCTTTGGTTGCCTAATGATCACTCACTATCAACGTTTACTAAACTATATCACTCCGGATCATATTCATATCATGATGCAAGGTAAAGTCGTTCGTTCTGGTGGTGCCGAATTGGCAGAAAAACTTGAAGCTGAAGGCTACGATTGGATTAAAAAAGAATTAGGTATCGAAGACGAAGAAACAACAGGACAAGAAGCATAATAAGGAGGACGAGCAAACATGACGGTTGAAACAAAATTATCAGTAACCGCTCAGGATGTACGCTCTTTCTCTGAAGCTAACAATGAACCTAGCTGGTTGACTGAGCTTCGTGAACGTGCATTAGCGGACGTAGAAACGCTACCAATGGTAAAACCAGATAAAACAAATGTTGATAAATGGAATTTCACAGAATTTCCTACACACTCAGTTGAAAGTACAACTTTCGCTTCTTTAGAAGAACTTCCGGTAGAAGTAAAAGCAATTGTCAATACTGAAGGTCAACAAAATGTTTATATTCAACACAACAACACACCAGCTTTTTTACAACTTTCTGAAGAATTAGCTTCACAAGGTGTCATCATGACTGATATTTTAACTGCAGCACGCGAACATAGCGAACTAGTTCAAAAATATTTTATGACTGAGGGCGTAAAAGTAGACCAACATAAACTAACAGCTTTACATGCAGCATTAGTAAATGGCGGTGTGTTTGTATACATTCCTAAAAACGTTATTGTAGAAGAACCAATTCAAGCTGTCTTCCTACATGACAATGCAGATGCTTCATTATACAATCACGTATTAGTTGTTGCAGATGCAAACAGTTCAGTCACATACGTAGAAAACTATCTTTCTACTGTTGAAGAAGCAAAAGGACAAGCTAATATTATTGCAGAAGTAATCGCTAATGATAATGCTCAAGTCACATTTGGAGCTGTTGATGTTCTTGCAAAAGGTTTCACTACTTATGTAAATCGCCGTGGTATTTTACACCGAGATGCAAAAGTTGAGTGGGCTCTTGGTTTGATGAATGATAGCGATACAATTTCAGAAAATATCACATACTTAAAAGGCGATGGCTCTTATGCAGATGCAAAATCTGTAGTGGTAGGTCGTGGAGAACAAAGTCAAAACTTCACAACTGAAGTTAGACACTGGGGTAAAGCTTCAAACGGCTATATTCTAACTCATGCTGTTATGAAAGATTCCTCTCGTGCTATTTTCAATGGTATTGGTAAAATTGAACATGGTGCTACAAAAGCTGATGCTGAACAAGAATCACGTGTACTTATGTTAAGCAAAGATGCTCGTGGTGATGCTAACCCAATTCTATTAATTGATGAAGATGATGTAACAGCAGGACATGCTGCTTCAGTAGGACGCGTTGATTCAGTTCAATTGTATTATTTAATGAGTCGCGGTATTTCTAAAGCAGAGGCAGAACGTTTAGTAATCCATGGATTCCTTGCACCAGTTGTTACTAAATTACCTATCGAAGGTGTTAGAAAACAACTGACGGAGGTCATTGAAAGGAAAGTTCGCTAATGATAAAAACAGATATTAGAAGCTATTTCCCAATTTTAGATCAAGAAATAAATGGTCATCCACTAGTGTATCTTGATAGTGCCGCTACAACGCAAAAGCCTATACAAGTTATAGAAGCTATTAAACATTACTATGAAAATGAAAACTCTAATGTTCACCGTGGTGTGCATACATTAGGAAACCGTGCAACAGATTCTTATGAAGGAGCACGTGAAAAAGTTCGTAAATTTATCAATGCTAAGTCAACTGAAGAAATTATTTTTACTAGAGGTACTACTGATAGTTTAAATATGGTTGCTGCAAGTTTCGGTCGTGCAAATGTAGGCGAAGGCGACGAAATCGTCATCACTTACATGGAACATCACTCTAACTTAATTCCATGGCAACAATTAGCGAAGGAAAAAAATGCAACACTTAAATATATTGATATGAATCCAGATGGCACATTATCGATGGACAAAGTAAAAGAAGCAATTACAGATAAAACAAAAATTGTTTCAATTGCATTTGCTTCTAACGTTCTTGGAACTGTAAATCCAATTAAAGAAATTGCTGCTGTTGCACATGCACATGGTGCAGTTATAGTAGTTGATGGAGCGCAAGGTGTACCACATTTTAAAACAGATGTTCAAGATTTAGATTGTGACTTCTTAGCTTTCTCTGGACATAAAATGTGTGGACCAACTGGTATTGGTGTATTATATGGTAAAAAAGAGCACCTAGAAAATATGGAACCACTTGATTTTGGTGGTGAAATGATCAGTATTGTCGGCTTATATGAATCAACATGGGCTGACCTTCCTTATAAATTTGAAGGTGGCACACCTAATATTGCTGGAGCAATTGGTTTAGGCGCAGCTATTGATTTCTTAGAAGAAATTGGTATGGACAATATCATCGAACATGAGCATAATTTATCTCGTTACGCGATTGAGAAATTAAGCGCAATAGATGGAGTATCTATCTATGGTCCACATGATCCAACGAAACGCTCTGGACTTGTGACATTTAATATAGATGGCGTTCATCCTCATGATGTTGCAACAATACTGGATATGGAAGGTATTGCTGTTCGTGCAGGACACCATTGTGCTCAACCATTGATGAAATGGCTTGAATGTACAGCGACAGCTCGTGCTAGCTTCTACGTATATAATACTGAAGCTGATATTGATCGACTTGTTGAAGGGTTGCGCACTGCGAAGGAGTATTTTGCTAATGTCAATGAATAAACTAGATCAACTATATCGCTCTGTCATTATGGATCATTATAAAAAACCACGTAACAAAGGTGTTATTGATGATTCTAATGTTTCAATCGATATGAATAACCCTACGTGTGGGGACCGCATACACTTGTCATTACAGGTAGAAGATGGTGTTGTGGTAGATGCAAAATTTGAAGGTGAAGGCTGCTCAATCTCCATGTCTTCTGCTTCTATGATGACACAAGAGATTAAAGGTAAAACAACAAAAGAAGCTGTTGAATTAGCACATGTCTTCTCAGAAATGATGCTGGGTCACGAACATGATGATTCACTAGACCTTGGAGATGTAGAAGCACTTTCAGGTGTTTCTCAATTCCCTGCACGTATTAAATGTGCAACACTTTCTTGGAAAGCAATGGAAAAAGGTATTAAAGAATCGAACTTATAATAGATTAAACACTCTAGAACGGAGGAGAAAAAATGGCTAAAAAAATGCCTGAAATTGGCGATTACGAGTACGGCTTCCATGATAAAGACGTATCCATTTTCCGTACAGAACGTGGGCTAACTCCTGAAATCGTTAAAGAAATTTCTAAAATGAAAAATGAGCCACAATGGATGTTAGATTTCCGTCTAAAATCATTGGACATTTTCTATTCAAAACCAATGCCACAATGGGGTGGCGATTTAACTGCACTTAACTTCGATGAAATTACTTACTATGTAAAACCATCTGAAGCAACTCAAAAATCTTGGGATGAAGTACCAGAAGAAATCAAAGCAACATTCGATAAACTAGGTATTCCTGAAGCAGAACAAAAATACCTTGCTGGTGTTTCAGCGCAATACGAATCAGAAGTTGTTTACCATAACATGAAAGAAGAACTTGAAGCACAAGGTGTTGTGTTTAAAGATACTGATTCTGCTCTTCGTGAAAATGAAGATTTATTCAAAGAATACTTTGGTAAATCGATTCCTCCACAAGACAACAAATTTGCAGCATTAAACTCAGCTGTATGGTCTGGTGGTTCATTTATCTATGTTCCAAAAGGTGTGAAACTTGAAACTCCACTTCAAGCTTACTTCCGTATTAACTCAGAAAACATGGGTCAATTTGAACGTACATTGATCATTGTTGATGAAGGCGCAAGTGTACATTACGTTGAAGGATGTACTGCACCAGTTTATACAACAAGCTCACTACACAGTGCTGTTGTAGAAATCATCATCAAAAAAGATGCTTCTTGCCGTTACACAACAATCCAAAACTGGGCTAATAACGTTTATAACTTAGTTACAAAACGTGCTACATGTGAAGAACGTGCTACAATGGAATGGATTGATGGTAATATTGGTTCTAAACTTACAATGAAATACCCTGCATGTATCTTAAAAGGCGAAGGTGCACGTGGTATGACTTTAACAATCGCTATTGCTGGCCGAGGTCAAAACCAAGATACAGGAGCAAAAATGATTCACTTAGCTCCAAACACATCTTCAACAATCGTGTCTAAATCAATTTCAAAACACGGTGGTAATGTAACATACCGCGGTCAAGTGAAATTTGGTAAAAAAGCAATTAATGCACGTGCAAATATTGAATGTGATACGTTAATCATGGATAACCAATCTACTTCTGATACAATTCCATACAATGAAGTGCTGAATGACCAAATTGCTCTTGAACACGAAGCAAAAGTTTCTAAAGTGTCTGAAGAACAATTATTCTACTTGATGAGCCGCGGTGTTTCTGAACAAGAAGCAACAGAAATGATTGTAATGGGCTTCATCGAACCATTCACAAAAGAACTTCCAATGGAATATGCGGTAGAAATGAACAGATTGATCAAATTTGAAATGGAAGGCTCTATCGGTTAACCTTAGAACCACATTTCGCTAAAACTCGGAAATCGTGAAGAATGATTTCCGAGTTTTTTTAGAAATTTAAATAATAAACGTACAAATAATAACAGAATCATGGTAATCTATACTAGATATAGTGTTCTGATAATTCAGAACTATGATGCCAACTATGTATAATGAGGTGTAGTGTTTCCAATGCATTTAATGTCATCCGTTAGTGTACTACTTGTTTCAGATATTGAATTATCAAAACTCTTCTATCATACAGTATTAAGCTGTGAAGATCATGATGGTATTCTTTTTCGTGAAGATTGTGGATTAGCCATAAAGTTAGTGCAAGCGGAAAAAATTGAAGATGTAAAACCGAATCGGAATTTGTGGAATGTTTTTAGTTATGTGGAAAATGCAGAAAGATTAGATAGTTTATTTAAGGAAGCGAAATTACATGGAGCTCTTTTTGCCTATTATCCAAAAGAAAGCGTTGTTGAAGGAGAAAGGTTAAGAGAATTTGCAATTCGTGATTTAGATGGCTATTTAATCGGTTTTGGTACAAATATTAACCCATAAGATGAAGGAGATATACACAGCAATGTATTATTTGCAGTTATATCTCTTTTTTACGTTCTAGATAATTACTTGATACAATTAATATAGTTCCTTCTAGTAGCTATGATATGATGGATATACTTAGCAAATAGGGAATAGGGGGAAGAGAAATGATACATATCGGCTTAACAGGATGGGGAGATCATCCAAGTTTATATAGTCAAACTTCTACGTCAAGAAATAAATTGTTTGATTATAGTAGCCATTTTCCAATTGTTGAATTAGATACGTCTTTCTATTCCATACCATCTATAGCCAATGTGCAAAAATGGATTACGGAAACACCAAAGCACTTTCAGTTTGTGGTTAAAGCGTATCAAGGAATGACGGGGCATTTGCGTGATGAAAATCCTTACGGTAATATGCAAGAAATGTTCGATACTTTTAAAGAATCATTACATATATTTAAGAAGGCGGGTAAATTAGCACTTGTTCTTGTTCAATTTCCGCCCTGGTTTGATTGTCAACAAAAAAACGTTCAATATATCCGATATATTAAGCAACAGCTGGTTGAATTTCCTATCGCAATCGAATTTCGCAATCGTACTTGGTATAGTGAACAATTTATGGATGGAACACTAAATTTTTTGAAACAGCAATCGCTTTTTCATACGGTTTGTGATGAACCGCAAGCAGGAGAAGGGTCTGTACCTCTTGTGCCAATTTCAACTGGTGAAAAGGTATTATTGCGTATACATGGGCGAAATGTATATGGTTGGCGCAATCCAGGAAATAACGAGCAATGGAGAAAAGTTCGCTTTCTATATGATTATTCAAGAGAAGAGCTAGCTGGTTTGAGAGAAACAGTCACCGGATTACAAAATGCTGCAAAAGAAGTCTATGTTTTATTTAATAATAACTCTGGTTATCATGCAGCAGGGAATGCAAAGACATTACAGAAAATGCTTGGTATTGAATACCACAACTTATCTCCAAAACAATTAGACTTTTTTGAAGGAGCAGAATAACGATGGAATATATTTTATTGGCACTAATCGGAGTATGCTCAGGATTAATTGGTGCACTTATTGGACTAGGCGGAGGAGTAATTTTAGTCCCTGCAACTTTGTTTATTGGACTAACTCTTGGAATGATACCTGACTTAACTCCTCAAAAAGTTGTAGGATTATCAGTAGTAATGATGATTGCAACAGGTTTAGCTTCTACACTATCGTATATGAAATCGAAAACCATCGATTATAAGAGTGGATTTATCTTCTTTATAGGAAGTGCACCAGGTACAATTTTAGGTGCTTATATTAATAAAGGAATAGATTTGCCATCTTTTAACTTATACTTTGGTATATTACTTATTATTTTAGCAATCATATTACTTATTCGTGATCATATTAAACCGTTGCAGTGGTTTGTAAAACATGGTAAGAAACAAACTTTTATTGATCCAAAGGATGGTAAAAGTTATGTATATGGCTACCCAATTTGGTTCGCTTTATTATTAAATTTTGTAATTGGTTGTGCCTCTGGTTTATTTGGGATCGGTGGAGGATCGATGATTGTACCAGCAATGATCATTTTATTTTTATTTCCACCTCATGTGGCTATCGCAACATCAATGTACATGGTATTTTTATCGTCGATCGTAAATTCAGCGAGCCATATTTATCTTGGTAATGTACCTTGGTTATATACAATTCCGGTAATACCAGGAGCTTATTTTGGTGCAAAATTAGGAGCAGCGTTGAATAAGAAACTCAAATCAAATACGTTAGTATTTATATTACGAATTATATTATTGTTACTCGGAATACGCTCCATATATGAAGGATTATTCTGAGCCTAGAGAGGTGTTTTCATGTTAGAAACAATTCATTTATATCATACAAATGATCTTCATAGTCATTTCACTTATTGGCCAAGAATACAGAAATTATTGACCGAACGTAAAAAGTGGCATGAAGAAGTAGGTGATAGTTGTTATATTTTCGATATTGGCGATTTTATAGACCGTTCACATATTTATACAGAAGCAACAGTTGGTAAAGGAAATACACAATTGTTAAATGATGGGTTATATGATGCAGTCACTATTGGTAATAACGAAGGGATTACATTATCAAAAGCGGATTTAAATGAGTTGTATAATGATGCCAAATTTGATGTCATTGTAGGAAATTTGAAAACTGAAAACAATATTCCTGAATGGGCGAAACCATTTCGAATTTATAAAACTGTACAAGGAACGAAAATTGGAGTTATTGCGGCTACAGCGGAATTTCGAACATATTATGAGCCATTAGGTTGGGAAATAGAGGATCCATTACCTGTATTGCAAGAAATCGCAACCGAAATTCATCCTTTAGTCGATATTCTTTTATGTATGTCCCATTTAGGAATTCATATGGATGAACAGTTAGCTGTGCTTTGCCCTGAAATTGATGTGATTTTTGGTTCCCATACGCATCATGTACTACATGAAGGTAAATTAGTTGGAAACACCTTGTTAACAGGTGGAGGGAAATTTGGCTTTTTCGTTGGGCATACCGAAATTCATTTTGATGTGAATAATAAGAGCGTTGTTGATAAACAGACTGAACTTTATAGAACTTCTGAATTGCCAATTGTTAGAGATGAAGAACAATTCGATCGTGCACTTATAGAAAAAGGAAAAGCGCTATTAGATCATCCGGTTTTTGAAGCAGATTATTATTTAAATAAAGAATGGTATCATCATTCTACATTATCCCGATTCTTTGCAAAAGGTCTATTAGAATTTTCAAAAGCGGATTGTGCAATGTTTAATGCTGGGATTTTTTTGAGAGATTTACCCAAGGGAACGGTCACAGCATTTGATGTACATCAATGCTTACCACATCCAATTAATGCTTGTGTGATTACATTGACAGGTCAAGAGCTGAAGGAAGTATTAGAAATTGCACAACAATCTTTGGATTGGCCTAGAACTGAATTGAAAGGATTAGGATTTAGAGGTGTAGTACTTGGTAAAATTTTGACCTATGGTTGCTCCATTAATTCAGAAGGAGAACTACTAGTAAATGGCGAAAAAGGAAATGAATCTAAGGTTTACAAGTTAGTAACATTAGATATGTTCACGTTCGGATATTTCTTCCCCCAATTTAAAAATTTGTCAAAAACGTACTTGTTACCACAATTTTTACGTGATATTCTGAGTTCATATGGACAAAGTTATAATAAAAGTAAAGATTAATACATTTATATAGGCATTTTGATTCTTTAGATGATTGGGGAAAAAGGCATGCGGTTGATATCAACAAAAGTTTTACAAACGGGCATGGTTATAGGTAGAACCATTTGGAATGAAGCTGAGAGACCATTGTTGCAAAAGGGTGTAAAAGTATCGGATCATATTATCCGGCGATTACAACAGTTAAATATTCAATATGTATATATTGATGATAAAATTTCCGCAAATATTGAGATTAAAGAAGCTATACCTAGAGCTGTACGTCAACACGCAGTAGATCAAATTACATCATCTTTTAACAAGTTAAAAAATCTAAAGGGAAAGGATGTCACATATTGTCTGGATCAACAAACAAAGCACTTTTCTGCAATAATTGATGATTTGTTTGACAATATTATGAATAACAAAGAGATTTTGACTGTATTAAGTGATGCCTTTCTTTATGATAATTATATCTATACGCATTCACTACAAGTTGCAGTTTATTCCATTGCTATTGCTAAAGAGATGCATTACAATGCTACAGAAATCCGACAAATAGGAATTGGTGCCATATTGCATGATGTAGGAAAAATAATGATTCCTCAAGAAACTCTAAAAAAACCAGATCGATTTACGAATGAGGAATATGAATTAATGAAATTGCATACGAAATATGGCTTTGATTTACTGCGGAACTTACATACAATTTCACTATTATCTGCACATTGTGCTTTTCAACATCATGAGCGATTAGATGGTAGTGGCTACCCTAGAGGGTTACTTGATTTTGAAATTCATCCATATGCGAAGATTATTGCTGTGGCAGATGTATTTGATGCGGTGACTTCAAATCGTGTTTATCGAAAAAAGATGCTCCCATCACGAGGGATGGACATTATTAAAGAGGGTAGTGGTACCTTATATGATGAGAAGGTTGTAAATGCATTTAGACGCTGCGTAGCGTATTATCCGAATGGAACATGCCTGCTATTATCAGATGGCCGTAGAGGGATTGTTTGTAAGCAAAATAGGGAACATGCAGAACTCCCGTGGGTTCGGATTTTTGAAGAAAATGGAGAAATGCTAAAAGCTACATATGAAGTCTTACTTGCTGAACAATTAGATATTTCAGTTGAAAAAGTCGAAGTTGAATATCTAGAGCAAGTCGAATAATGGCCACCTCCTAATCATATTAATGGTTAGGAGGTATCTTTTTGCGACTAATGAAAAAAAGAAAACATCTGTTTGCTCGAAAACGCTCTCGGCTTTTACCAGTAGTGTTAGTTAGTGTAATGGGATGTATTGTATTATTGTTTTATTACATCAATGTCCAACTGACGCCTACACTTATGCGATATGCTGAAGTTGAGACAAATAAAATCGCTTCATATGTCATAAGTAAAGCAATAAATTCAAGAACGACTAATGTTTTAGAAAGTAATGAAGTGATCGAAAATGGCGGAGAAAATCAAGGAATGGCAGATACTAAATTGAATGCGGAAGTAATTAACCGTATTATGTCTGAAACGCAGACTTTAGTACAATCACATTTAGAACAAGCAGAAAAGGGGAATTTGGACCATTTACCAAAATATGAAGAGATAGAGTATGATTCTAGTGCCATGGAACAAGATGGAGGAATTGTATTTAATGTACCTATTGGATTGTCGACAGGTATGCCATTGCTCGGAAATTTAGGCCCAAAAATCCCAATTCGTTTTCATGTTATTGGGAATGTACAAGTTAATGCAGAAAAAGAAATTGTAGAATTCGGTATTAATAATGCCTATGTACAGGTTAGTGTGCGAACTACAGTTAACGTACAAATAATCGTTCCTTTTGCAAGTAAAGCAACAACGGTTGAACAAAAAATTCCTGTAGCCATCAGTTTTCTAAAAGGAAATGTTCCTTATATATATTCAAAAGGTCAATCACCAACGCAGCCGGCGATGGAAGTTCCATTACCAACAGGGCCACCCTCATCATCAACGAATTCACCACCACCAGCTGGAAACAATCAGTAGATATTTTATGTAAGAGGAATCCAAGGTTGTGAGAAAACCTTGAATATGTTAAATTGACAACAGTAATAGATTTAATAATTTGCTTAATTGATGGGAGCGGACTGATTGTGACATCATGTAAACCAACAAAAAAAGAAGAGTATATTAGAAAACCGGATTGGCTTAAAATAAAACTAAACACGAGTGAAGAATATAAAGGCCTAAAAAAACTAATGCGAGAAAAGAATTTACATACGGTTTGTGAGGAGGCAAAGTGTCCGAACATTCACGAATGCTGGGGTGAACGTCGTACAGCCACTTTTATGATTCTAGGTGATGTATGTACACGTGCGTGCCGCTTTTGTGCAGTCAAAACAGGTCTTCCTAACGAACTTGATCTAGCAGAACCAGAACGAGTAGCAGATTCAGTACAACTTATGAATTTAAAGCATGTCGTTATTACAGTTGTAGCACGTGATGATTTAAAAGATGGGGGAGCAAGTGTACTAGCAGAAACTGTCCGTGCAATTCGCCGCAAAAATCCATTTACATCAATTGAAGTATTACCTTCAGATATGGGTGGGGTAAAAGAAAACTTACAAATTTTAATGGATGCTAAGCCAGATATTTTGAATCACAATATCGAGACAGTACGTCGTTTATCACCAAGAGTTCGTGCACGTGCAACATATGATCGTTCTCTAGAATTTCTACGTCTTGCAAAAGAAATGCAACCAGAGATTCCAACAAAATCATCGTTGATGATAGGTCTTGGTGAAACGGAAGAAGAAATTATTGAAGTAATGGATGACTTACGCGCAAATAACGTAGATATCATGACAATTGGTCAATACCTACAACCAACGAAAAAACATTTACCTGTAAAGAAATACTATTCACCATTAGAATTTGGTAAGCTTCGTAAAATTGCGATGTCTAAAGGCTTCAAACACTGTGAAGCTGGTCCATTAGTACGTAGTAGTTACCATGCTGATGAACAAGTAAATGCAGCAACAAAGCAAAAACAATCACTTGGAGAAAATGCGTAATCACCAATAACAAATGGATGGTGATAAAATGATCATTGCAGATCAGTTCATGTATGAACTAATAGATGAAGTCAAAGAGGGATTTAAACAAGAGGATTTTATCCTACGTTTTAGCGATATATTATCGAAATATGATTATATCGTGGGGGACTGGGGGTATGGCCAGCTTCGTTTAAAAGGTTTTTATGAAGATAAAAACCAAAAAGCTTCATTTGACACAAGAATTAGCACATTACAGGATTATATATATGAGTATTGTAATTTCGGATGTTCTTACTTCGTATTAAAGAAGATTGGGAAAGCACCAAAAGTAGTTGAATCATCTTTAGAAGTTGTAGAGGAACCGGAAGTAGACAGTGAAGATCCACTATTAGTAGAGGAAACAGAAACTGCCACATTCGAAGATTCGAATACACTAGATCAATCAGAACAACCAAAAAACATCGAGCAAGAGCTTTATTGAGCTCTTTCGATGTTTTTTTGTTGCAAAATTTCGATTGGTTCAACTAACCATCAATGGAGGGTGAAGAACCCCCACTGATGGAAGTTTCACTTTATCCCGCAATAACGGGCAGTAATCCCCACCTCAAGATTGAGAGAAAAGCAAAGAAGATAGGTGTGGAATAACTGCCCGTAAATGCCCGATTGGTTCAACTAACCATCAATGGGGGGAAGAAACCCCCATTGATGGAAGTTTCACTTTAGCCGATTAATTCGTATAAATATTCACGGATTTCCTGAGCTTCTTCAGGAGGTCGATTGTAGACCTGTTCTAAGTAGCCTGGCTCATCTAAGTCATCTGATCCTAAAATAGCAAATCGATTGTGTTGCATGTCTAATACAAGGACTTTGCCATAAAAACGAACACTTTGTAAAATTGCTAAATCATAACGTTGGTTTTCACCCATAAAACTGACGAATCGCGTCTTGTTTTCTTCTATATCATCATATAAGAAAAATCTTTCCATTTTTTCGTAGCCCCTTCCGATACTAAAATTATGGTACTATAGAAGAGAATGAGGTATCAACCTTTACTATTTGAATGGAGGAAATACAATGTATTTTGTTGACCGAAAAAAAATTACAAATAACCTTGAATATATGGATTCTCTTATTAATAAGTTTGAACAAACAGATAATTGGCTAGTTGATGATGTACATAAATTGGCCGTTGAACGCATAGCAAATATTCTGATTGAAGCAATTATCGATGTAGGTAACTCTATGATTGATGGTTTTATTATGCGCGATCCAGGAAGTTATGAAGACATCATTGATATTTTAGTGGATGAAAAAGTCATTACAACAGATATGGATCAACCATTGAAAAAATTAATCGGACTTCGTCGTGGCCTTGTTCGTGATATTTTAGAAGTGAATGATGAAGAAGTCGTTCAAGTTTTAGCTGGAAACTTAGCTGCAATTAAAGAATTTTCTCCAAAAGTAAGTGATTATTTAATTAATGAGTTAGGCCCCGTTTCTGCATTTATCCCAGAGGAACAATGATGAAAAAGTATAAAGCCTATTGTTTTGATCTCGATGGTACAGTATATAGAGGAGAAAATCCTATTGTAGAAGCAAAAGAATTTATTCATTACTTGCAACAGCAGGGAATAGAACCTTTTTTTGCGACGAATAACGCAAAAATGACAGGTGCTCAAGTTCAAAAAAAATTGTATAAAATGGGGATTGAAGCAAAAGCTAATCATATCATGACTTCTGCAATAGCAACTGCAAAGTATATTGCCAATCATTTTCCAAATAAATTAGTAAAAGTTTTAGGTGGAGATGGACTTCGTCAAGCACTTGTTGATGCGGGCATGAAGATTGTAAATGAAAATCCAGATGTATTGGTCCAGGGAATGAATCCCGAACTAACATATCAAATGTTGGCGGATGCATGTTACGATGTTCAAAATGGTGCGGTATTTGTAGCAACAAATGGCGACATCAAATACCCAAGTGAATTTGGATTTGCACCAGGTAACGGTGCTCTTGCTGAATTGATTCACAATGTAACGGATGTTGCACCAATATACATTGGTAAGCCAGCTCCGCATATGTTAGAAATCATTCGTCAGGAATTTAATTTACAAAAAGAAGATATGTTGATGATTGGAGACAACTACGATACGGATATCCTTGCTGGAATCAATTATGGCATCGATACACTGCATGTAAATACAGGTGTTACTCATACAAAAGACGTGAAAGCGAAAGAGCAACCTGCAACTTATACAGTTGATACCCTACTTGAAATGATGAAATAAATGCGGACTCAGAGCGTTTTGCTTTATCTATAAAATTAGGGACCTAATAAGTAAAAACAGACTTATTAGATCCCTTTTCTCCTTAAAATAAAGGATTTTCTTCAATGAACTGATAAATTCTTTTGGTTAACTCTTCTGGCGTTTCAGCTTCAACCATTTCACCATTAACAAGTGCATATAATGTATCGGAGCATCTAGTACAGTAGCTTAAGCATCCATATTCTAGAACATCTATATTTGGATCTTTTTCTAGCACTTCAAATGTTTCTTGGGAGCCATTTGCCAAATTGCTGACGCAAAATTCAACAAGTGGATTCATCACACGTCACCTCACCCTTCGAATCCTACTATTATTTTTTTTCTACGTCAATTTTTCTACTTAAAACAATTATCTACTTTTATTTGTGAAAACTATCACAAACATATTGTGAAACTTATCACAATCAGCTATACTCGTTAAGGACAGATTAAATGTGACGAAATTGTTAAATAAGGAGATTACTATGAGAAACTTAGTATTATTAGGCGGCGGCTACGGCAATATGCGCGTATTACTTCGCTTATTACCAAACAATTTACCTGAGGATGTACAAATTACTCTAGTTGATCGTGCACCATTCCATAGTTTAAAAACTGAATTTTATGCATTGGCTGCAGGAACAACACCTGAAAAAGAAATCCGTGTTAATTTCCCTGAACACGAAAGACTTTCAGCTGTATACGGAGAAGTCGAAAGCATCGATCTAGAAAATAAAATGGTACTTCTTGATAATGGAACAAAAGTTGAATATGATGATTTAGTTATTGGACTAGGCTGTGAGGATACGTACCACGGCGTACCAGGAGCGGATGAATTAACGTATAGTATCCAAACAATGGCAAAATCTCGTATTACTTATAATACCCTAGCTGGACTACCATCAGGTTCAACTGTGGGTATTGTTGGAGCAGGATTAAGTGGTATTGAATTAGCTAGTGAATTACGTGAAAGTCGTGCAGATCTTAAAATTAAATTATTTGACCGTGGCCCTCGCATTTTAAAAGACTTCCCAGAACGTCTAAGTAAATACGTGAAAAAATGGTTTGATAATCACGACGTAGAAGTAATCGCACAATCGAATATTACAAAAGTAGAAGATAAAGTTCTTTATAATCATGAAGAAAAAATTGAAGTAGATGCAATTGTGTGGACTGCAGGTATTCAACCAGTAAAAGTTGTACGTGATACTGGTCTTGAATTAGATCGTGGACGTGTTGCAGTTACTCAATATATGCATGTACCAAACGATGAACATGTCTATGTTGTTGGTGACTGTGCTGCTTCACAATTTGGCCCTAGTGCACAACTAGCGGAAGAACAAGCAGAACATATTGTAAAAGTATTAAAATTACGTTGGAACAATCAACCGCTACCAGAAAAAATGCCTGAGATAAAATTAAAAGGCTTTATGGGAGCTCTTGGTAAAAAACAAGGTTTTGTTTATCTTGCTGATAAGACAGTAACAGGTCGTATTGCTCGTTTGATGAAATCAGGTTTATTATGGATGTACAAACGTCATAACGGTTAAAAGAAAGCCAGAAACGTTGAATTAATAACGTTTCTGGCCCTTTTTTATGACAAAAGGAATGCAATATACATCACGTTTTTAGCAATGAGCAGAGTACAGTAACTGCCTATTTGTGGAATAAAAGAAGCTACCCTACAAAATATAGGATAGCTTTTTCGGTTATGCAAGTGCTTGAAAACCATGACGTTCGAGTGCTTGAAACACAGGCTTTAACTGTATGTAGCCTTCCCCGATTACTTCATCATTAATCAGGACTAATGGATAAAAGAACTCGTCATTTATGACGCGCTGTGCCCAATTAGCATGGTGCTCATTCTCAATTGGACGCTCAATATCGATGTAAGTGATAGTATATTCAGGGTTTGAATACTTGCGATCAATTGCGGCTTGTAGCCACTCATACGTATCTTTTGCGGATGGTGCATTTACACAGCTTGCACACTGTACATTGGCCCCGTAAATTTCAATTACAACGGATTTATTTTCCATAACAAGGATCCTCGCATTTCTATAATGGATTTTTTATCTTATAGACATTATAATAATTTTAGAGAAAGGAGTCGATAGCAATGACAGAACATGTTTCAGATATGCAAGCACAAGTACAAGAAGTATTAGATAAATTACGACCATTCCTTCTTCGTGACGGAGGAGATTGCCAATTAGTAGATATAGAAGATGGTGTTGTGAAACTACGTTTATTAGGTGCATGTGGTAGCTGCCCAAGTTCAACAATCACTTTAAAAGCGGGGATTGAACGTGCACTTCTAGAAGAAGTACCAGGCGTTGTAGAAGTAGAACAAGTATTTTAAAATGATTTATAGGCTGCCCATAATTAGGTGAAAACCGATTAATCTGGGCAGCCTATTTTTTTTACATTTTCGGCAGGATTACTTCGACTCTCCAATTCGAAATTGATTAACACAAGAGATTAATTTACTGTAGCCTCTTTTTCAGTTCGCATTTCTTTCCATTGATCTTTTGCCATTTCAATTATTTTTGTTT
Source organism: Rummeliibacillus pycnus (assembly GCF_044359855.1). Taxonomy (GTDB): domain Bacteria; phylum Bacillota; class Bacilli; order Bacillales_A; family Planococcaceae; genus Rummeliibacillus; species Rummeliibacillus pycnus_A. The sequence continues at coordinate 1,679,738 of NZ_CP132291.1, read as the reverse complement.
CGTTTGAAGATCCTTGCTTTTCAATAACCCGAGAAAAGTATCGAATTGCTTGTTCTCGATCACCAAGTCGACGAGACAGTTCGGCGATTAAATAGATGACACGTATTTCACTCATGGATGTATTCGCATAATCTTCAGTAGAATAAGCATCGATATATTGTTCTCGTGAAATCTTCATGAACCGTGTTTCCTGTTCTTCGTTGCCGATCGCACGATATAGCCACGCTGTACGAAGAGCAAGTCCAGCCAATGCAATATGCTTTTCCTTTTTTAAATCTCCGCAGACAAGTGCTAGTTTATAAGCTTGTATAGCTCTAGAGATTGTACGTTCTCCTGAAAAACTATGAGGTATCCAATGTGATGTAATGTTCTCGTCAATTACTTCTTTTACACCTGGTGCAAAATACTTTGTAAAATCTTCAGTGAATGAAAAGCCACAATGCTCACAAACGAATACATTATAAAGTAAAGGGTTTACGTCATTTTCGTATATTGGTCGGAAATCACTATCACTTTCTTTTATTTTGACAAAATTAGTTCGTACTTTCGTGGATTTAAACTTATTTTTGCAATGAATGCAATCAATTTGTTTTTCATAATAAGGAGAGAGTTCCATATCTATAGCCTCATTTCTTAGCTCTAATATAGGAGGATTATATCACAAAAATTTAATGATAAAATTGATATTTTTGTGAGAGGTTGATATTTTACTCAGCAATAGAAAATTGATATGATGAATATAGGAAAGAGGTGACACGGATGACACAAGTTGTTGATATTACAGAGGCTGCAGCGTTTCATATTCAAGAAATGATGCGAAACAATAAGGAAGAGGGTTCATATCTACGCGTTTCCGTAAAAGGCGGCGGTTGTAGTGGTCTTTCTTATGCAATGGGCTTCGAACAAGAAAAGCAAGAGAATGACGAGCTTTTTGAAGAACATGGTTTACGAATTCTTGTATCCCGTGAGGATGCCCCAATTCTTCAAGGAACGAAAATCGATTTTAAACAATCCTTAATGGGTGGAGGCTTTACAATCGACAATCCAAATGCAATTGCTTCATGTGGATGTGGTTCTTCCTTCCGCACAGCGAAAGTTGCTGGAACACCGGAAGAATGCTGATTTAAAAAAACTAACTAAATTGATCAGTTATAAGATCTCCTTAGCAAAGTCAATTCATATTTGACTTGTTCTAAGGGGGTTTTTTTAAGGATTAGAAAAAGTCTTAAATCAAAGAATAATTTGAATTACAAGTATAAAACAGATAGTATAGTAATTAGATAATATTGCTGATAAATAGATTTTTTGTAAGCAATTTAGAATAAATGATACATAACGTTTTTCAGTCAGCTATACACGTAAGTTTAATTTATTATGCGAATCCATTTCATAATGCAAAATTCATAAAAAATATACGAACATTTAATGATATCCAATCTTATTCATTGCAACGCTTTCTACAGTGAGTCCTCGGAAATGCATTCACAGTTTCTTCTTGCGACGAGTAATCGCAGGAGCACATCTTATAAGGAACAAAGCCTAAGAACGCCACGTCCTGTGGCAACGGCTTCGTGACCAACAGCGTGTTGACCTGAGAGAATGGAGCCAAGAACGTGGAAAGCGCCGTCTGTGGCGGAACATCCAAATATAAATATTGAAAAGTTAATGGGTTGAAATGTTCGTATTTAAAAACCGAAAATGGATGTATGAAGCGGATATTTAATTATTAAAAAGGTGGTTAGTTTTTATTGAAAAGACCAAATATATTGATATTAGGTGCTGGGTATGGTGGCTTAACAACAGCCGTTAATTTACAAAAGAAATTGGGCTCTGATGAAGCTGAAATTACGCTTGTCAACAAAAACTCTTACCATTATGAATCTACTTGGCTACATGAAGCATCTGCGGGAACATTAAGGCCTGAACAAGTACGCTATGAAATTAAAGATGTACTAAATAACAAAGTACATTATGTACAAGAGACTGTTGAAAAAATTGATATTAAAAATAAAAAGGTAGTTACAAATATAGGCGAGCTAACTTATGACTATTTAGTCGTTGGTCTAGGCTTTGAGGGAGAAACTTTTGGTATTGAAGGCTTAGACAAATTTGCTTTTGGTATTACAAATGTTAATGATGCTCGGAAAATTCGTGATCACATTAATACTCAATTTGCTGAATGGGCTTTTCAAGAAAACGACGAAAAAAATGATACTTTATTAACAATTGTTGTTGGGGGAGCAGGATTTACAGGTATCGAATTTTTAGGAGAGCTAGCCAATAAAATTCCGGAGCTATGTAAAGAATATGATGTACCAAAAGAAAAAGTACGTGTTATTTGTGTAGAAGCAGCTCCAGCGGTTTTACCTATGTATTCACCTAAACTTGTGGACTACGCGATTGGCGTCCTAACAAAAAAAGGAATTGAGTTTTCAGTAGGTACTCCTGTTGTGCGTGCTACTGAAGAAGGTGTCAAAATTAAAAAGGGGCCAAATCAATTTGAGTTCATCAAGGCTAGTACAGTTGTATGGGCTGCTGGTGTACGTGGCTCTCGAATAGTAGAAGAATCAGATTTACCCTCTAAACGTGCAAGAGTAGCTGTTGAGGACGATTTACGTGTGCCTGGTTATCCTGATATTTTCATGGTGGGAGATTGTGCATTTTTGATGAACAAAGAAACAGAACGTCCATATCCAACAACTGCTCAAATTGCCATGCAACAAGCTGTGACAGTTGCAGAAAACTTAGTTGCACTGGTAAAGGGTGAAGATACAAAACCTTTTGTACCTAATCTAAAAGGTACTGTGTGCTCATTAGGTAATTCAGATGCAATTGGTAATTTATTTGGTAAAGAAATCACTGGTAAATCCGCGTCAATTTTGAAAAAGTTAATTGATAATCGCGCCTTATATTTGGTTGGTGGTACACGTTTAGTATGGAAAAAAGGCAAGTTAAATCTATTTAAATAGTTGTACCGTCCATACTCCCTTCGGTTATGATAACTGTAGGGAGCCTTTTATTTAAGTGTTGAAGCAGCATATTTAAAAGAAGATCCCCAGTGACAACAGCTAACGGGTTTACTGTGTATAATCCATCGAGAGGCTAGGATGTGGAGCTGGATGAGGTCTTGAGGAGGTAATGTGATTGGACAGCGACGATCGTACTAGAATCTGGCTTGGTGTAGCAGGCTTAGTAGAAAATGAATGTGGAGAATGGCTTGTCGTGATGAAGCGCTATGGGGGACTAGATGGTATGTGGTCTTTACCAGCAGGATTTGTCAAACCAGGAGAAACTATTGACCAGGCTTGTCATCGTGAATTACAAGAAGAGACAGGTATTAAAGCATCCATGCAAGGTTTACTAGGCATACGGACAGGTGTTTTAAGAAATGATATTAGTGATAATATGGCGATTTTTTACTTAACAGCGAATACACAAGAACAGCAAATTACAGTACAACTAGATGAATTATATGAAGCTAGATGGATGACACCTCAAGCATTGAAAGAAGATAAACGAACTTCTATGCTACTATTAGAATTAGTAGATTTACCTTTAAAAACAAGACCGGCAACGATAGAAGAAATAGAACGTGATAATATATTTGGCTATACAGAGTATAAATTGTTCTTTTAATTGACAGGAATTTGACAAAACGTAGAAAATCATACCTAGTCATTGAAAGCACTGTTCCAATCAGTTACACTTATGTGAGAGAATATGGAGGTTTCAAACATATGACAGGTGGATTTTCTATTATCCAATTAATCCTATCCATGCTAATTTTCTTAGTTATGTTCTTTGGTATTGGATTCTTATTGAATATGTTACTTCGTTCTACATGGTTCATGGCTATTCTTTATCCTATCGTCGTGATTTTCATTGTAGATGATGTTAGTTTCCTAGATTATTTCTTTAAGGCAGGAACAGCATTTCCAGCTTTAGGTCATAAACTAGTATCATTACAAGTTGCGGATATTCTTATTCTTGCTAGTGGATTAGTAGGAGCTATTGTCTCAGGAATTGTAATGAAGATTTTGCGTAAAATGGGTTATCAAATGTTTTAAAATAAAAGCAGCGAGCATAAATAGCTCGCTGCTTTTTTTAGAATAGGGTACAGATTAGTATTGAAAGAATAATACCTGTTAAGCAACCAAAAAATACTTCGATAGGGCGATGACCAAGGAGTGTTTTTAGTTCTTCAATTTTCTCCTCGTTATTTTTTTCAGGTAAGGTCTTCGCTTTAACGATAAATGTTTGAAAATCTTTACGCATTTGATTAATCACTATGGCTTGTTGTCCTGCTTGATAACGAATACCTGTTGCATCGAACATCACTACTACTGAAAATATGGCTGAGATCGCAAAAAGTGGTGAGGATAGTCCAGATTCAAAGGCAATTGCCGTTGTTAAAGCTGAAACCGCTGCTGAATGAGAGCTTGGCATTCCACCAGTTGAAGTAAAAAGTCCCCAATCAATTTCTTTTGTTGCGATAAAATGAATCGGTATTTTCACAAGTTGTGCTACCAAAATACCGAGTAACGCAGCAATCAAAGGGAGGTTGTGTAGAAGTTCTATTATGATCAGCACCTTTCAGCCTTTACTTGTTAAAGTAAATATAACATAAGAAACAATTCAGGTTCATCCATTAAGCTAAACTAGTTTTTGAACATTTCGTATATTGGATCAATTTGTTATAATTAAATAATAAATTGAAATGAGGTATAGATATGCTTATCAATAAAGAGCTCCAAAATTTCAAATCTGCAACAACAGATGTTTTAGTTGTTGGAGTTTCAAAAAATCAAAATAATGTTGCTAATTGGGAACAGTTTATAGAATTCTTTGGTGGCTCAATCGAGCAATGGATCAAGGAAGGGGACATCCAAACCAATGCAAAAGCGATAACAAAAATCCCTGTTTTTTCAGCGGAAGCAAAAGTAAAAAGAGTTGTATTTGTTGGCTTAGGGAATCGTAAAGATCTAACACCGGATACTTTACGTGAAGCTTTTGGTTTAGTAGGGAAAACACTTCGTAAGCATAAAACATCCTCAATTACGTTATGGATGGATTCATTTGAAACAGATGAAATCCCTGCATCAGATGCAGTCATTTTTGCTGCTGAAGGTATGAGTATGGGTGCTTATACTGTCGAAAATTACAAAACAACATCAAATGAAGCGGATGTTCGACTGGAACAAGTAAGCTTTATCTCTAATACTGATATAGCTGAACTTGTAGCAGGTTATGAAGTAGGCGAAATCTATGCAACTGCGGTTAATGAAGCGCGTACGCTAATCAATAAGCCGGGTAATATATTAACAGCATCCAATCTTGCTGATTATGCAGTAGAACTTGCTAAGGATTATGATCTCGAAGTTGAAATTCTTGATAAAGCACAGCTTGAAGAGCTTGGAATGGGCGCTATTCTTGCAGTCAATAAAGGTTCAAAAGAAGAACCGCGTATGATTACTATAAAATATCAAGCAACCGACAAATGGGAAGATGTAGTTGGGTTTGTGGGTAAGGGTGTAACATTTGATACAGGTGGTTATTCCATCAAATCTAAAACAGGTATAGTTGGTATGAAAGGAGATATGGGGGGAGCAGCAGCTGTTCTTGGTGCAATGCGCATCATTGGTGAATTGCGACCGAACAAAAATGTTATTGGCGTAATCGGCTCAACAGACAATATGATTTCTGGTGATGCTTTTAAACCGGATGATGTCATTACAACATTTAGTGGTAAAACAGTTGAAATTCTAAATACTGATGCTGAAGGTCGTTTAGTGCTTGCGGATGCCGTTTCCTATGCAAAACAACAGGGCGCCAATTATCTAATAGATATAGCAACATTAACTGGTGGCGTAATAACAGCTCTTGGCTATGATAAAACGGGTGCTTTAACGAATAATAAAGCATTCTTTGAATCCTTCCTTGAAGCATCTTGTGAAACAGGAGAATTTGTTTGGCAATTACCTTTAACAGAAAATGATAAGAAACGTATTCGAAAAAGTGATATAGCTGATCTTAACAACTCTCCAGGTAGTGATGGACATATGATTTTTGGAGGAGGATTTATTGGAGAATTTGTCGGAGATACACCGTGGATTCATTTGGATATTGCAGGGACATCAGATGCAAGGAGTTCATATGATTTAGGCCCAAAAGGTGGTACTGGTGTAATGGTGCGAACACTTGCAACATTCATCGAGCGTATAGCTGAGCAAGCTTAGGCTGGTTCCTAGTCTTTCTCTTATGCTTTACATATGATAGAGCGAGAGGAGGATGAAAATGCGACCTTATTTTAGACCATTTCCATTTGGTGGAGGATTGTGGACAATAGGAGGACCATTCTTTGGCGGCTTTTTAGGAGGACTAGTCGGATCATCAATTCGTCCAAATTATCCACCTTATCCACCATTTTGTTGTCCACCATACTATCCACCATATTATCCACCATATAAACCTTACTGGTAATGAAAAAAGCTTTTGCCTACATAAAGTTAGTAGGTAAAAGTTTTTTTGTTTTCTCATATAGTTTGAATCAATTTCATAATTCAAAGATTAGATATAAAACGCGAACATTAAATGAGCCATTATTATTTGCCATATCTATTAGAACATTATCTATTTAGCGGAAGATGGCGAGTCCTCGAAAATGCATTCGCATTTCCTTCGTGCGATGTTGATTCAGAGAGGTCCATTCATAGTCCTGCGGGAAAGCGAGATAGGTGAGACCCCGCAGTGAAGCACGGTACGGGCTTCCGAGGAGGCTCAACGATCGCTTAGCACGAAAGCGCCATCTGGAGCGGCATACTAAGTAAATACTAGAGGTGAAACATTATCCGAATTATTAATTTGTTAATTTAGAAAATATTCTTATTTTTCAACTAGAAAAGCATTTATGAAATTGACTCAGTTTATATCAATTTCATCATCCGATGTTACAAACAGTTTACTTATTAAGTAGTATATTACTTGATTCCCCTTGATAGAGTAAGGCGTTTTTAGCTATTATTATATAGGGATAAATAATAAAAAAAGAGGAATTTAGGTATGAAGAATCCATATGTCTACGGATATTTGCCATTAATCACGATTATTTTATTTAGTTTAACATTCGGTTTATTTACGGTGACAGAATCCATTGTACTATTCAAATCTGTTGGTGTTTATACGGGAATGCGTGAGTTTTTATCTGAAATACAAATGCGAATATTTCTATTAGTTGTATTTGCATTATGCTATTTCATGATATTCTCAGCATTAAAACTAATCGGAGAAACGATTCATGAACTTGCGATGCTCTTTTTCTCAAAAGATTTAGATGGAAAAACAGTTCATGAAGCACGTGGAGGGAATGTTATCTTTTTCTTCGGTTCTTTAGCTTCAGCTATTGGAATTCAATCATTCTGGATTTTATTAGCTATTTTTATAGCTACAACTTTTATTTATTTTGTATATGTTATATATAAATTAAGTAATTATATGACATTTAGCGCTACGGTTGGTGTTATGCTTTTTGAAATTGTAATATGGTTTGTCTTTTTTACATTAATTATTTACGTCGTATTTAAACTTTATAACGGCATTGTCTCTAGCTTACCATTTTCTTAATAGAGCAGAGTAAAGCAAAGTTAGCGTCCGTAGTTGTTTAGAAAAAGAGCTATTCGAAGTGAAGATCATTTCGAATAGCTCTTTTTTAGTTACTCATAATGCTTGAGAAAATACGATGATGAATTTTCTCATTTTCAAGGCCTTCCATATTTTGAGGTCGATCATAGCCAATCCATACAGCAGATGTATATCGGTTAGTTAATCCTGCAAGCCAGAAATCTCGATAATCATTGGTTGTTCCTGTTTTAGCACCTACATAAGGAGCATTCACATGAATCCCTACACCAGTACCATGTTGAACAACATCTGACATTAAGAATCGTATATCAGACACAGTACTTGGCGACCAAACTTGTTTTGGTTTGTTATCCCATTTGTAAAGTACATTGCCATTACTATCCTTTACACTTCGTATTGTATGTGCAGGTTGATATTCGCCATCGATAAAACTTGTATAAGCGTCTGCTAATTCTGCTGTCGTTACTCCATGAGTTAATCCACCAATTGCTGCAGAATAGATGTGATCTTGTTTCGTCAACGAATCAAATTGGAAGGGTTTTAAGTAAGAAAAGGCCTTTTTTACACCAATTTGATGGAACAATCGCATTGCGACTGTATTATAACTATTTCGGAAACCCTGTTGAATTGTTACATTTCCAAGCACTTGCCCCCCATAGTTTTGAGGACAATAATTTCCTATACAGAAAGGAGCACCACTGACATATGTATTTGGAGTGGCATTTGTCTCTTCAAAATAAGGAGCATAATCGATTAACGGTTTAAAGGCTGAACCGGGTTGGCGAGCGCCTTGGAAAGCTCTGTTAAAATCATATTTTTTATATCCTTTACCTGCATAAATACTAATGATTTCACGATTAGTATTGTCAATAACAACAGCAGAAGCTTGTAAATTACCGTAATTTCCTAAAATCTGATTAATATTTTCTGTATCAGCAGATTCCTTGGAAGGTGACAATGCTGTTTCGATTGTTAGGCCTTGATTTAACAGCTTATTAACACGTTTCGAAAGTTTTGTATTAATGGCTTTTCTTTGTTGAGACGTTTTTGCAGCCTGTAACTGTTCTTTATATCCTTCTTTTGTAGCAATAAGTGAACGGAATTCATTCATCACATAAGTGCTATAAGCTGGGGATGATTGCTTTTTCTTTTTCAACGTGATAACTATTTTTTCTTTTTTTATTTTTTCAGCTTCATTTTTTGATAAAACATTTTTTTCTACTAATTTATCTAGTAGACGCTCTTGTCTTTTTTTTGTATTTTTGAAATGTCTTAATGGGTCATATAGCGATGGGTTATTTGGAATTGCTGCTATAAATGCCATTTGTGCTTTAGATAATTTATAGACTGGTTTATTGAAATAGTAAGTTGCAGCACCATTGACACCATAAGCACCATTACTAAAATACATTTCATTTAAATACATGTTCAAAATTTCATCTTTCGTGGTCTTCCGTTCAAGTTCGTAAGCATAAAAAATTTCGAGCATTTTTCGTTCATATGTTTTTTCTTGAGACAAATAACGCATACGAACAAGCTGCTGAGTGATTGTACTACCACCTTGTGAAGCTTCACCGCTAGATCTATTTGCCATAACGGCACGAGCAATCCCAGTCAAATCAAAGCCTATATGGTGATAAAAGTTCGTGTCTTCACTAGTGATAAATAGTTGCTGTACAAATTCAGGGATATCGGCAAGTCCTAGTGGCTGTCTCCACTCTGTGTATTCTTCTGAAAAGACCTTGCTGTTACGATCCTTGAGAATAGTAGGGATGAGCGCATTAGGTGCATCTAATTGAATATTTGATGTAAACTGTTTCTCAAAGGCTTTCGCCGTTTGTATTTCAGTTGAAATTTTCTCAAAAAGAAAAAATAGCAGAGGAAGACTGCAAATAATAATAAAACTGCCCACTGCTTTTCTCAAAAATATCCTCCTCTTTAATTCTATGTATAGAAATGGAATTTTTTCATTACCATTTAACAGAATAGCACATTTCTAATAAGAGATGGACAAAAGAAGTAAGATTTTGATAAGACTATTTATGAAATAAAATGTCTAAAAAATGAAGTTCAAAGTTGTAGACTGAAAAATACTTGTATTTATGTTAGACTAGGACAGGATATAGTAAAAAAGAAAGAATTTGTGCGAAGAGTGTTTAGTATTTATTAAAAGCGATACGATCACTTTTCTGGAATTCTGGATAAACCAAATATTTTTTTATTTAAAGGAGATGTAATTATGTACCCACAATTTACAACTGCAGTAGCAGAAAACGAAGTATTAGTAGAAATGAACACAACTTTAGGTGCCATCAAAATTAAATTATTCCCTGAACAAGCACCAAAAACAGTAGAAAACTTTTTAACTCATGCTAAAAATGGATATTACGAAGGAATTATCTTCCACCGTGTTATCAAAGACTTCATGATTCAAGGTGGCGACCCAACTGGAACAGGTATGGGCGGCGAAAGTATTTATGGTCATTCATTCGAGGATGAATTTGCTCCTGAACTTATGAACCTTCGTGGTGCTCTTTCAATGGCAAATGCTGGTCCTAACACAAACGGTAGCCAATTCTTTATCGTACAAATGTCAGAAGTTCCTGCCAATATGATTGGCCAAATGCAAGATGCTGGCTTCCCAGAAGAAGTAATCAATGCTTATAAAGAAAATGGTGGTACTCCATGGTTAGATGGAAAACACACTGTATTCGGTCATGTAGTGGAAGGTATGAATGTTGTTGATGAAATCGCTAATGTTGAAAAAGGTTTCCAAGACAAACCAGTAGAAGACGTTGTGATTAAATCGATTAAAGTTATCGAAAAATAATAAGGAGACGGATTTATCATGAATCTTTGGATTTTAAACGAGTTCCTATATTTTCCTGAAAATAAATCAGAATATATTCCTGCAGTAATTGAGATGGCAATTATTCTTATTTTATGTATCCTTGTTTTTAATCTATTTAGAAAAAAAGCAAGAAAAGACTTAGAAAAGACTAGAGAATTAGAAGAAAAAATCTTAAAGGAAAAACAGTCTTCTTCAAATCAACACTAAATGAAAAAATCCCGTACTAGCTATTAGAAACTAGTACAGGATTTTTTTATTTTTCAAAAGCTTTTATAAAACGGTCGATGCCATCTAGGACTGTTTCCCTTGGACAACTAACGTTCATACGTAAGAATCCTCTTCCTTGTTCGCCAAATTTCGTTCCTGGTTCTAATGCTAATTTTCCAATTGTAAGTAAGCGTTCCATCACTTCAGTCTCTTCAAGTCCAGTATTGCGGTAATCTATCCATAACAAGTAGGTAGCTTGAGATTTATGAATTTTGATTTCTGGTATTGCAGCAGTTAACTTTTCAATGACTAAGTCCATATTTGTCGAGATGTACGGCAAGAGTTCATCTAGCCATTTCTCACCTTCGGTAGAATAGACAGCCTCTACAGCAGTGGTAGCGAAAATGTTTAATCCCATTTGAGCATGCATATTCGCATTCTTTTTTAATGTGCGTCGCTTTTGATTATCTGGAACAATCATCATAGCGGCTTGAATGCCTGCGATATTAAATGTTTTTGTAGGAGCCATACATGTAATAATGTGATTTTGTAAATCGCCAGCAATTTTTGCGAGTGGTGTGTGCTTATTTCCATCTAACATCAAATCTGCATGAATTTCATCGGATAATATAAGAACATCGTTTTTAACGCAAATACGAATGATTTCTTGTAAATCTTCTTCAGACCATTCAATACCACCAGGATTATGAGGATGGCATAAAATAAATAATTTGACGTCTTCAGCTGAAGATATTTCATCAAATTTTACAAAGTCAAAAGTATAGATTCCCTCTCTTTCAATTAATGGGCACTCTTTCACTGTACGGTTTAATTGTTTTGGCACATAAAAAAATGGTGGATAAACTGGAGGTGTGACAAGTACTGCATCATTTTCTGATGTGAATGTTTCAACGATAGAAGCAATGGCCGGCACGACACCTTGATGGTAAAGAACCCATTTTGGTTCGATATGTAGGTTATGGCGCCTTTCTACCCAAGAAGTAAATGCTTTCGTACAATCTTCACTTTCGAAAGTATAGCCAAATACAGGATGATCAAGGCGCTTTTTGAGCGCATTAATTAGTACATCAGGTACGGAAAAATCCATATCAGCAATCCACATTGGAAGTATATCTGATGCATCTTCTAATTGATAAATGGAGGCAATTTTATCCCATTTAATAGAGTTTGTTTGAGTTCTATTTTCTAGTCTATCTAAACTGTTCAAGCATATCCCTCTTTTCTTTTTTTACAATTATGTTATCATAACCAGTATCATAGAAAAGTAAATTAGGTGAAATTCGATGGAAAATATTGAAATGAATAGAAAAGCCATACACACTTTAGAAGATTGGAATCCATTTGGAATGGATGATTTTACTTATGATACAGAGGCTGCAGATGTAGTTGCGGCACTGCAAAATATTGATGATCCTTCAGAATTAGGAAAAGTAATTCAAGGGGTGTATGAACAATCCTTTGAACAATGGATCCCAATTGAAGAATGTATTAATATATCGTATAAACTTTTAGCGATAAAATTCGAAGCCAAATGCATTTTATAAAAATTTATATTAAATTAGATCTTGCCATTATTATTGAATAGAAGTGAAAAGCCTATCTTTAAAACATTTTACTAGTTTTAAGGATAGGCTTTTCTATTAAGTAATTTGTTATTTCTTTTCTAAACCATCCAATAAGTTGGAGACTGGTACTTCAAGGGCATTCGATAGCTTTAATAATGTTTGTTCAGAAGGTATTTCTTCACCAGATTCGTAGTGTGCTAGTTTTTCAACGCCTACTCGAGTTTTTAATGATAACTCATCTAATGTAAGATTACGTTCTTTACGTAACAAGCCTAATTGTGTATGAAGATTCTGTTTCATCATAAATAAAGCACCCCTCTTAATTTTCGTATTAATGTGAAATCTATTATAACACGTTTTAAAGCAGAAAAATTAAGTATCAGTGATAAAAGTTAGAAAATTTTATTATTTGAAAAAGTTTGCGTACATACCTTGGATAAATACAATAATGATAGCAATTGGCGCGATATAACGTACGAGAATTCGCCAAGTGGTGAATAGCCAAGGTTTTGTTGCTAATTCATTTGAAGCATCAACCTTTGAAATTTTGTAGCTAGCAAAAATAGAAACTAGAATTGCGCCAAGTAACATACCTACATTACTTGTGATAAAATCAGCAAAATCAAAAATGGATTTCCCTAGAATTTGTACTTTGGAGAGTACACCAAAGGATAAAGCACTTGGGATCCCGATGATGAAAATACCTAAACCGCATAACCAAGAGTATTTCTTGCGTTCGTTGTATTTGTTACCCATAGCTGTAGCAACAACAATTTCTAACATTGCAATTGCAGATGTTACAGTTGCAAATAACAATAAGATAAAGAAAATGATCATAAAGAATGAACCAAATGGAATATGTTGAAAAACTGCTGGTAAAACAATGAATACAAGACCGGGACCTTGATCGGGTGTAAAACCTAATGCAAAGACGGCAGGGAAGATAACAAGACCTGCAAGAAGTGAAATCCCGATATTCAACCAAGCAACATTAAATGCAGAACCGACAATTTTTTCTTCTTTTGATAAATAAGATGCATATGTCATCATAGCAGCAACACCAATACTTAATGAGAAGAATGCTTGTCCCATTGCTAATAAGAATGTTTTACCATTCAAATAAGACCAATCTGGTACGAACATGAATTTAATACCTTCCATCGCCCCATCTAAGGTTAGAGAACGAATAGCAAGTACGATAAAGAAGATGAAAAGTATAGGCATCATCCATTTACTTGCTTTTTCAATACCATTCTTTACACCGCCTTGGACAATCCACACAGTAAGAAACATAAATGCTCCTTGTGCAATAACTACTTCCCAAGGACTTTTTGTAAGTGAAGTGAAAAGCTCACCATAATAATCTTGACTATTACTTGTTAGATTAAATGTGATTGCTCGCACAATATAGCTTAAAATCCAACCACCAACAACACTGTAAAAAGATAAAATAATTGATGAAAAGATGAAGCCTGCCCATCCTGTTAAGAACCACGCAGTACCAGGTGCTTGTTTTTTAAATGAGTTTACGGCATCTGTTTGTCCACGTCGTCCAATCATAAATTCAGCTACCAGTATAGGCAGACCTATGATTAACGTACATAGAATAAAAAGTAATATAAATACACTACCGCCGTTAGTACCTGCCATATATGGGAACTTCCAGATAGCACCTAATCCAATAGCGCTACCTGCCGCGGCTAATATAAAGCCTATTTTTGACGCAAATTGATCCCTGTTTGACACTATTTATGTCCTCCTTTTATATAAGGATTGTTCTATTTTACAACAATCTTCGACTTGGTTGTATAGGAATTGTGTAACAAATATGAAAAATCACTCTTATTCACAATTTACCAAGTACTTATCGCAATATTTAATATTTAATTTTCCAAGCTGTATATCAGTTTTTGATGTTGATCAATCACGCCATTCGCATTTAATATAAGGATTTTTTGCTCGAGTTCAAAGGACTATGCTATAATTTACGTGAAAAAATGTATATAGAAGTCACGGAAAGTAGGAAGGACAAATGGCAAAAAAATATGAAGTAGGAGATGTGCTTACAGGGAATGTAACTGGTATCCAGCCATATGGCGCATTTGTTGCATTGGATGAAACAACTCAAGGTCTAGTGCATATTTCGGAAATTACGTACGGGTTTGTAAAAAGCATCACTGATTTCATTAACATTGGTCAAGAAGTTCAAGTGAAGGTACTTGAAGTTGACGCAGATGCAAAAAAAATAAGTTTATCAATCCGTGCACTGCAAGAACGTCCGCCAATGAAACGAAAAGACTTAACACCTCGCAAATCGCTTCAAGATCGTGTTGATGAAAGTGATTCGGTCGGCTTCAACTCACTAAAAGTGAAATTACGTGATTGGATTGAAGAATCGGGTATTAAGTAATAAACAAAAAGCTATTTCGCATAATATTAAGCGAAATAGCTTTTTGTTTTACCACCAATAACGGTCAGTAAGATCCCACTTCAAGTCTCAAGTGAAGAAAAGGGGGATAAAGTAGAGAATGAAGAAAAACCAATGAGTGAAGTTTCACTTTACTTTTTCATTTTACGAATACGATACTGTAAATTTTGACGACTCATTCCAAGTGCTTCTGATGCCTTGGTAATATTATGGTCATACATATCAAGTACTTTATTTAAATAATATTCTTCTGCCTCACGCAAATAATCATCGAGTGGTAAAAGCTCTTTATCATTTTGAACGACAAAATAATCTGGGCTTTTTTCTGAAGAATTAATCTCTTGCGCTTTCCATTTAAAGTGAAGTGGTAACAAATCATAGTTAATCAAATCTTCGTTAGTCACCATAGACATCATATCATCAAGCAATATTTCTAATTCTTTTAAGTTCCCTGGCCAATCATAGTGCATAAATAATTGTTCAACTTCCTTAGACATACCTTTCAGTCTTTTACCGAACAACTTATCATAACGTTTTAAATAATCATTTATAAATGGTTTAATATCTTCCCTCCGATTACGAAGGGGAGGTACGATTATCGAAACTGATGCAAAGAAATAGTATAGCTCCTTCAATAATTCACCTGAGCTGATCAAATCAATTGGATCTCCCCCTATACTTGCGATAAATAAATGCGAATCTTGTCTATGTTCTTCTAGCAATGTAAGACAATCTTGTTGTAACTCAAGTGATAAATATTCAATGCGTTCACAGAAAATAGTGCTACTATCACTAATTTGTAATTGTTTTTTTAAACGTTCAATCATTGAAGTATCTGAACGGTTACAGAAATAGGTGATGAAATTTTCATTTGCTGGTGTTGATGCGTTATGAATGGCTTCTGCTATTAAATCCTTCCCTGTACCGGATTCCCCAATAAGTAAGACAGGGAGTCTTGCAGCTGCAGCCTTTTTGGCAGTTTCAATCACTTCACGCATTGGTTCAGATACTGCTGTAATGGTATTAAATGTAATCTGCTCACCATAACGACGTAGCGGTTGGTAGACAAGCTTTTCTAACGTAGTAATATCTCTAGCGATTTCAATAGCACCTAGAAGCTTATTATTTTCTATTATTGGATAGGTATCGTTAATCGTAGTAATCTCTTGCCCATTCTGATTCCAATATGTTTGTTTAACATTATGGACAGGTTCTGCTGTTTGTAATACTTTCAGCAATGTACTATCTTCTTTTTCGAATTGGAAAAGTTCCAATATCGAGCGATCACGAATATCCGCTAAATGAAGCCCCTCAATTTCTCTCATTTTCTCATTATAAATAACTGTTTTACCGTTTGTATCAACTGCATGTATGCCTACTGAAACATGTTTTGTCGCAAATTCATAAAACGGCAATAATTCCTCTTTATGCATATCCATTTTTATCACCTGAAAAATTTTTAGATTTTTTTTAAAACTTTTACTTGAAAAATGCAATTATATTTTGCATTATTATAAGTGTAAACAACAAATGAATGCAAATATTTTTTGCACTTCGATCACAAGGGAGGATAAGAAATGATTCCGTACACAACAGAACCATTAACAGATTTTTCGAAAGAGGAAAATCGTCAAGCATATCAAGAGGCTTTGAAAAAAGTACAAAGTGAGCTTGGTCAAGATTATCCATTGATTATTGGTGGGGAAAAAATTACAACTGAAGACAAAATTGTATCTTACAATCCTGCAAAAAAAACAGAGGTAGTAGGTACTGTTTCAAAAGCGAACCAGGAGCTTGCAGAAAAAGCAATGAAAATCGCTGATGAAACATTTAAAACTTGGAGTAAAGTGAAACCTGAAGTGCGTGCTGATATTCTATTCAAGGCGGCAGCTATTACAAAACGTCGTCGTCATGAAATGTCAGCTCTTATGACTTTGGAAGCGGGGAAACCATGGATTGAGGCAGATGCAGATACAGCAGAAGCTATTGATTTCTTGGAATATTATGCGCGTCAAATGCTTGAACTTAAAGACGGTAAACCAGTTCAAAGTCGTCCAGGTGAATATAATAAATTTGGATACATTCCATTAGGTGTAGGTGTTGTCATCTCTCCATGGAACTTCCCATTTGCCATCATGGCAGGTACTGCAGTTGCTGCTGTGGTAACAGGGAACACAGTATTATTAAAACCAGCTTCAACAACTCCTATTATTGCTTATAAATTTATGGAGATTCTTGAAGAAGCAGGTCTTCCAGCTGGTGTTGTGAACTACATACCAGGTTCAGGTTCAGAAGTTGGTGATTACTTAGTCGATCATCCTCGTACTCGCTTTGTAAGTTTCACGGGTTCACGTGATGTAGGTCTTCGTATCAATCAACGTGCATCTGTTCAAAACGAAGGACAAATTTGGATTAAACGTGTTATCGCTGAAATGGGCGGTAAAGACACAATTGTTGTAGATAAGGAAGCAGATCTTGAATTAGCAGCTCAATCTATTGTTAAATCAGCATTTGGTTTCAGTGGTCAAAAATGTTCAGCATGTTCACGTGCAGTAATCGTGGAAGATGTTTACGACACAGTAGTGAATCGTGTGGTTGAGCTAACAAATGAATTAACAGTCGGAGATCCTGCCGATTTCAATAACTTCATGGCAACAGTAATCGATGAAGCTGCATTCAAAAAAGTAACAAGCTATTTTGAAGTGGCAAATGAGGAAGGTCGTATCGTAGCTGGTGGAACTGCTGACGATTCAGTAGGTTACTTTGTAAAACCAACAGTAGTTGCGGACGTTGCTCATGATGCTCGTTTAATGCAAGAAGAAATCTTCGGCCCAATCGTTGCGATTTCAAAAGCAAAAGATTTCGATGAAGCAATCGAGGTAGCAAATAATACAGAATACGGTTTAACAGGTGCAGTTATCTCAACAAACCGTGACCATATTGAAAAAGCTCGTGAAGAATTCTTCGTTGGAAATCTTTATATTAACCGTGGCTGTACAGGTGCAATTGTAGGCTACCAACCATTCGGTGGATATAATATGTCAGGTACTTGTTCTAAAGCAGGCGGTCCAGACTTCTTAACATTACACATGCAATCTAAATCAGTTTCAGAAACGCTTTAATAGATTACTATTTCAATAAGCAGGCAAAGAGGGGAATGTTTTTGTCTGCTTACTATTGAAAATTAATTGAGAAGAATAGAAGAGTTGTATAAATGAAGGGTATTTTAAGGGGGAAATTTAAATGGTATTAACAGGTTCTGAAAAAATTATCGCTCAAACAAATGAATATGGTGCAAAAAACTATTTGCCACTTCCAATCGTTATTTCTGAAGCTGAAGGCGTTTGGGTGAAAGACCCAGAAGGAAATAAATATATGGATATGCTATCTGCCTATTCTGCTGTAAACCAAGGTCACCGTCATCCTAAAATTATTCAAGCATTAAAAGATCAAGCGGATCGTGTAACGTTGACTTCGCGTGCATTCCATAGTGATCAACTTGGGCCATGGTATGAATTAGTAAGTGAAATTACAGGAAAAGAAATGGTTCTACCTATGAATACAGGTGCTGAAGCTGTTGAAACAGCCTTTAAAGCAGCTCGTCGTTGGGCATATGATATTAAAGGTGTAGAAGATGGTAAAGCTGAAGTAATTGCTTGTAACGGAAACTTCCATGGCCGTACAATGTTAGCGGTTTCATTGACTTCCGACCCTGAATACCGTCGTGGATTCGGACCATTACTGCCAGGTATCAAACTTGTAGATTATGGTGATTTAGAAGCATTAAAAGCTGCTATAACACCAAATACAGCGGCATTCATCGTTGAACCAATTCAAGGCGAAGCTGGAATCGTTATTCCACCAGCTGGATACTTAAAAGCAGCTCGTGAGCTTTGTCGCGAAAACAATGTCTTATTCATAGCTGATGAAATTCAAGCAGGTCTTGCTCGTACTGGGAAAATGTTTGCTTGTGAATGGGAAGATGTAAATCCTGATATGTATATCTTAGGAAAAGCTCTAGGTGGTGGAGTATTCCCAATTTCATGTGTTGTATCGAGTAGAGATATTCTTGGCGTTTTCAACCCTGGTTCTCATGGTTCAACATTTGGTGGTAATCCGATGGCTTGTGCAGTATCGATTGCATCATTAAATGTATTACGCGATGAAAAACTTGCAGAACGTTCATTGGAACTAGGTCAATATTTCGTAGATGAATTAAATAAAATTGAGAACGAAGCGATTAAAGAAGTACGAGGTCGTGGATTGTTTATCGGAATGGAGCTAAATACAGAAGCTCGTCCATTCTGTGAAAAGTTAATGGAATATGGTTTGTTATGCAAAGAAACACATGATACAGTTATCCGATTTGCTCCTCCATTAGTTATTTCAAAAGAAGAATTGGACTGGGCATTGGATAAAATTCGTGAAGTCTTTAAAAAATAAATATAAATAGTCAACATAGTCGTTGAACTATGTTACAATGTTTGCACTTAGTACTATTTTTAACCACTATTAAGAATAAAAGAGGCGAAAAAATCAAATGGCAGAAAATCTAAACCTGTTTACATCTACTCAAGCTGTTATTAAGGTAGCTCTTCAAAAACTTGGCTATGACGAAGCAATGTATGAACTTTTAAAAGAGCCGCTTCGTATGTTGGAAGTACGTATTCCGGTGAAAATGGATGATGGTTCTGTAAAAGTATTTACAGGTTACCGTGCGCAACATAATGATGCTGTAGGTCCTACTAAAGGTGGCGTTCGCTTCCACCCTCAAGTTTCAGAGGAAGAAGTAAAAGCTTTATCTATGTGGATGACTTTAAAAGCAGGTATCGTTGATCTACCGTATGGTGGCGGTAAAGGCGGTGTCATTTGTGACCCACGTCAAATGTCAATGGGGGAAGTTGAACGTTTAAGTCGTGGATATGTTCGTGCAACTAGTCAAATTGTTGGACCAACAAAAGATATTCCAGCCCCTGATGTTTTCACAAACTCTCAAATTATGGCTTGGATGATGGATGAATACAGTCGTATTGACGAATTCAACTCACCAGGTTTCATCACAGGAAAACCAATCGTTCTTGGTGGTTCGCAAGGTCGTGACCGTGCAACTGCTCAAGGTGTAACAATTATTATTGAAGAAGCTGCTAAACGTCGCAATATTGATATTAAAGGTGCACGTGTTGTTATCCAAGGTTTCGGTAATGCAGGAAGCTTCTTAGCTAAATTTATGAATGATTTAGGTGCAAAAGTAATCGGTATTTCGGACGCTTATGGCGCATTACATGATCCAGATGGGTTGGATATCGATTATCTACTAGATCGCCGTGATAGCTTCGGCACAGTGACAACATTGTTTGAAAATACGATTTCAAACCAAGAGTTACTTGAGCTAGATTGCGATATTCTTGTTCCAGCTGCGATTGAAAATCAAATCACTGCAGAAAACGCACATAATATTCGTGCGAAAATTGTAGTAGAAGCAGCTAATGGTCCAACTACATCAGAAGCTACTAAGATCCTTTATGACCGCGGTATCTTATTGGTACCAGACGTACTAGCGAGTGCTGGTGGCGTTACAGTTTCTTACTTCGAGTGGGTTCAAAATAACCAAGGTTACTATTGGTCAGAAGATGAAGTAAATGAAAAATTGTTGAAGAAAATGGTAGAAGCCTTCGACAATGTCTACAATGTAGCAACAACTCGCAATATTGATATGCGTTTAGCTGCATATATGGTTGGGGTTCGTAAAACTGCTGAAGCATCTCGTTTCAGAGGTTGGGTATAGCAAATAAAAAAACCGGAGAACAATTGAAATTTTGTTCTCCGGTTTTTTATTGTTGCACTTTCTCGTTAAACTTAAAAAGCTAGTTTTTGAAGAAGGATATTATACACTTTTCAAAGGACGAACATTATCCTTTTTCAATGTACGGTGCGGTACTCTATAAGGAGTAAATAATGTACTCAAACTAATAAGGCCTGCAATCCCAATGATTGTGTATAATGTGCGTGCTCCAAAACTTGCTTGTCCATCACGGAATAGTGTAGCAACAACGTCGAATTGAAATATACCTAATAGTCCCCAATTGAGTCCTCCGATAACAAGTACGCAGAGAGCAAATCTCTGTAATCCACTCATTGAATCACCTCCATAACTAGTTTGTGGTTTTATACTGAAAATCATTCAATTATAGAAAATAAAAGTGCGAAGAGTTTAAGCAACTCTTCGCACTTTACCTTATTATCCTAATTCATCAGGTCGATCACTAACATGATGCCATTCCGGAACTCCATTATCTTCATCAAATGATATATGAACTGTTGATACATTTTTTTGTGCAGATATTAACTCGACTAGATGATCGCGAATGTCATCTACATAGGCAAAACTTAATGTTGGATCAACCTCAGCGATTAGTTCAACATGAAGATATTCTCCTTCTTTTAGAACGACCAATTTTTTTATATCATGGATATTCGGATCATCCATAACTAAATGAGCAATGTGATTAAGCATTTCTTCATCTGTTTCACCTATTACACCACGTGCATTTTCTAAAAATACAACACCTACTACATAGAACATCATTACTCCGATAAGGATGGAAGCGATACCTTCAGCCTGTAAAAATCCTGTGAAATGAGAGATTAGAACCGCTAAAAAAGCTAGAACACCACCAGATGTTGCAACTAAGTCTTCCATAAATACTAATTTTGTAGCCGGTTTTGCACTACCTAAATGTGTAAATGCTATTGGTAGGGCTGTAATCGGATTCGCTTTCAACCCTGCATCATGGGAAATTTCTGTGGCTGCTTTTAATAATACAGAACCTTCCATAATAATTCCGATTGCTAATACTGATAAACTGATCCACATTTTAGAGGATTCCACTGGGTGTTGAATTTGATGCCATCCTTCTACGATTGTCTCGTAAGATAAAATTCCAACAATAAGGACAGCGCCTAAACATACTAAGTTAACGACACGTCCAAATCCTTTTGGAAACTGGAGAGTTGGTGCTTTTTTTGATAGAGCAGAACCAACATAGACAAAGAACTGATTTGCTGCATCGCCCAAAGAGTGCATCATTTCTGCGAACATTGCGACATTCCCTGTAAAAAAGAATGCAACAGCTTTAATGATCCCTAAAAATAAGTTAACAAAAGCTGCGAGCAGGGAAGGTTTATTTCCGTGCTTTAAAAGTTTCCATAAATCTTTCATCATTTAACCCCTTTAAGACAATATTTCGATTTCCACTTCTTCTGTATAAGGAAGTTTTTTTATCTCATTATATAAAGAAATTGTATCTAGTTGTTTCGATACTGCTGAAAAACGAAGATTTACTTGATGTTGTATTTCATTGTTTGACAATCGAACGTCCTTTATACGAATGTGATCCACTTCCATATGGTGACTATTAAGATATTTTAATATATTTTTTATATCGTTTGCATCTTTTAAGTAGAGCATTAGTGAAACATCTTTTGTCCGAAGACGTTTCGGTCCCATTTTAAAAAAGAGAGGGGCAATTATTTCTACACCAATAAGTACTAGGATAACAGTGGTAATTGCTTGAAGATAAAAGCCAGCACCGACTGCAATCCCAATTCCTGCTGCTCCCCAAATCATTGCAGCAGTCGTTAGCCCGCTAATACTATCATTACCTTTCCTAAGAATGACACCAGCTCCCAAAAAACCGATGCCGCTGACGATTTGAGCTGCTAAACGCAGAGGATCCATGGATATGGTAATGCCAGGTACAGGTTTTGCGTGAAATACGGACTCGATTGAAATAATTGTCAATAGACAACTAAAGGTAGCAATAACGAGACTTGTCTTTAAACCGACGGGCTTTCTTTTTAGTTCCCGTTCTATCCCAATACCTAAACTTAAAAGTGCGGCAATAATAAGCTTAAAAATGGTTTCATATGTAAGTGAATTTTCAACTATAGTATTGATAATAATCTCCTCCCTCCGAAATTCAGCTTGCGCCGAAAAAATTAAAGTGTCAAAATGAAAGACAACATGATCCTATTGTACAATTATCATGGAAAAATGTGCTACACGTATTTTGGAGGTGAAAGGGTGGATAGGCCAAAAATTCATCCGTTAATTGCAATATTAATTGGGGTCATTTCTGTTTCGACATCCGCTATTTTAGTGAAATTAGTAGAAGCAGATTCCGGCGTGATTGCATTTTATAGAATGTTGTTTTCAGTGTTATTGATGGCACCAACTTTTTTAATGTATTATCGAAAAGAACTTATTGATATTGAAAAGAAAGATTGGATTTTTTCTATTATTGCAGGGATTTTCTTAGCCTTTCATTTTATATTATGGTTTGAGTCCTTACGCTATACGTCCGTTGCTAGTTCAACAGTTCTTGTAACATTGCAACCGTTATTCGCTATTATTGGTACATTTGTTTTCTTTAAAGAACCGATTGCTTTTAAAACCGTCTTCTCAGGAATCATTGCAATTGCGGGTAGTGTACTAATTAGCTGGGGCGATTTTAAAGTTGGGGGATTAGCATTCTATGGAGATATGCTAGCTCTAATCGCATGTGCATTAGTAACAGGTTATATGTTATTTGGACAAGAAGTTAGAAAAAGGGTATCACTAACTACATATACAATCATTGTTTATACAGCGAGCACCATTACGCTGTTCTTTTACATCCTTTTCAAAGGAGAATCGTTTGGTCCATATCCGACGATGGATTGGATATGGTTTTTATTATTAGCGATTGTACCAAATCTTTTAGGACATAATTTATTTAATTGGGCGCTTAAATGGGTTTCAGCTAATGTAATTTCAATAGCCATTTTATTTGAACCTGTAGGGGCATCGATTCTTGCTTACTTTATTTTCAATGAACATTTAGTTACTACCCAAGTTATTGGGGGAGTTATAGTTATTGTTGGTATTACACTGTTTGTGATCGATGAATCAAAAATCAAAAAATTATTTCAGAAAAACTATTGATTTATTAAAATAGATGAGGTATAGTAATACATGTCGCTAAGACGTGATTGAAAAACTAATATCTCATCTTTTTTTCTTCAAAAAACTTTTTCAGAAAAGTTATTGACAAAGAAAAAATAAAATGATAAGATGTTTAAGTCGTCAAAACAACGACGAGATATGAACCTTGAAAACTGAACAAGCAAGACGTTAATCAATAAACCTTGTTTACTAACTTCTGTTAGAAACAAGGACAAACAATAGATATCATCTTATAGATGATACGCTAGCAAAGCTAATGAGCTTTCAAACTTTACTTTTATGGAGAGTTTGATCCTGGCTCAGGACGAACGCTGGCGGCGTGCCTAATACATGCAAGTCGAGCGAATGATGAGGAGCTTGCTCCTCTGATTTAGCGGCGGACGGGTGAGTAACACGTGGGCAACCTGCCCTGTAGACTGGGATAACTTCGGGAAACCGGAGCTAATACCGGATAATCCATTTTACCTCATGGTGAAATGTTGAAAGGCGCTTCGGCGTCACTACAGGATGGGCCCGCGGTGCATTAGCTAGTTGGTGGGGTAACGGCCTACCAAGGCAACGATGCATAGCCGACCTGAGAGGGTGATCGGCCACATTGGGACTGAGACACGGCCCAAACTCCTACGGGAGGCAGCAGTAGGGAATCTTCCACAATGGACGAAAGTCTGATGGAGCAACGCCGCGTGAGTGATGAAGGTTTTCGGATCGTAAAACTCTGTTGTAAGGGAAGAACAAGTACGTTAGGAAATGAACGTACCTTGACGGTACCTTATTAGAAAGCCACGGCTAACTACGTGCCAGCAGCCGCGGTAATACGTAGGTGGCAAGCGTTGTCCGGATTTATTGGGCGTAAAGCGCGCGCAGGTGGTTTCTTAAGTCTGATGTGAAAGCCCACGGCTCAACCGTGGAGGGTCATTGGAAACTGGGGAACTTGAGTGCAGAAGAGGATAGTGGAATTCCAAGTGTAGCGGTGAAATGCGTAGAGATTTGGAGGAACACCAGTGGCGAAGGCGACTGTCTGGTCTGTAACTGACACTGAGGCGCGAAAGCGTGGGGAGCAAACAGGATTAGATACCCTGGTAGTCCACGCCGTAAACGATGAGTGCTAAGTGTTAGGGGGTTTCCGCCCCTTAGTGCTGCAGCTAACGCATTAAGCACTCCGCCTGGGGAGTACGACCGCAAGGTTGAAACTCAAAGGAATTGACGGGGGCCCGCACAAGCGGTGGAGCATGTGGTTTAATTCGAAGCAACGCGAAGAACCTTACCAGGTCTTGACATCCCAGTGACCGCTCTAGAGATAGAGTTTTCCCTTCGGGGACATTGGTGACAGGTGGTGCATGGTTGTCGTCAGCTCGTGTCGTGAGATGTTGGGTTAAGTCCCGCAACGAGCGCAACCCTTAATCTTAGTTGCCATCATTCAGTTGGGCACTCTAAGGTGACTGCCGGTGACAAACCGGAGGAAGGTGGGGATGACGTCAAATCATCATGCCCCTTATGACCTGGGCTACACACGTGCTACAATGGACGGTACAAAGAGTCGCTAACTCGCGAGAGTACGCTAATCTCATAAAACCGTTCTCAGTTCGGATTGTAGGCTGCAACTCGCCTACATGAAGCCGGAATCGCTAGTAATCGCGGATCAGCATGCCGCGGTGAATACGTTCCCGGGCCTTGTACACACCGCCCGTCACACCACGAGAGTTTGTAACACCCGAAGTCGGTGAGGTAACCTTTTGGAGCCAGCCGCCGAAGGTGGGATAGATGATTGGGGTGAAGTCGTAACAAGGTAGCCGTATCGGAAGGTGCGGCTGGATCACCTCCTTTCTAAGGAATATTTCGGAAATAAGTTCTTGGAACTTATACGATTAACGCTTGCTGTTCAGTTTTGAAGGCTCATTGCTTTCAAAACTTGTTCTTTGAAAACTGGATAAAACGACATTGAAGAAATTCTTAAGTAACACATTTTTATATTAAGTTTTAAATTTTTTAGGCTTAATAACTTATAGGTTAAGTTATTAAGGGCGCATGGCGGATGCCTTGGCACTAGAAGCCGATGAAGGACGGCACTAACACCGATATGCTTCGGGGAGCTGTAAGTAAGCTTTGATCCGGAGATTTCCGAATGGGGGAACCCACTGTTCGTAATGGGACAGTATCTTGACGTGAATACATAGCGTCATGATGGCAGACTCAGGGAACTGAAACATCTAAGTACCTGAAGGAAGAGAAAGAAATTTCGATTCCCTTAGTAGCGGCGAGCGAAACGGGAAGAGCCCAAACCAAGAGGCTTGCCTCTTGGGGTTGTAGGACACTCAATACGGAGTTACAAAGGAATGAGTTAGACGAAGCGGTTTGGAAAGACCCACCAAAGAAGGTAACAGTCCTGTAGTCAAAAGTTCATTCTCTCCTGAGTGGATCCTGAGTACGGCGGAACACGTGAAATTCCGTCGGAATCCGGGAGGACCATCTCCCAAGGCTAAATACTCTCTAGTGACCGATAGTGAACCAGTACCGTGAGGGAAAGGTGAAAAGCACCCCGGGAGGGGAGTGAAAGAGATCCTGAAACCATGTGCCTACAAGTAGTTAGAGCCCGTTAATGGGTGATAGCGTGCCTTTTGTAGAATGAACCGGCGAGTTACGATTACATGCAAGGTTAAGTTGAAAAGACGGAGCCGTAGCGAAAGCGAGTCTGAATAGGGCGAATGAGTATGTGGTTGTAGACCCGAAACCAGGTGATCTACCCATGTCCAGGGTGAAGGTAAGGTAACACTTACTGGAGGCCCGAACCCACGCACGTTGAAAAGTGCGGGGATGAGGTGTGGGTAGCGGAGAAATTCCAATCGAACCTGGAGATAGCTGGTTCTCTCCGAAATAGCTTTAGGGCTAGCCTCGTGATAGAGAATCCTGGAGGTAGAGCACTGTTTGGACTAGGGGTCCATCCCGGATTACCGAATTCAGACAAACTCCGAATGCCAGTGATTTATGCACGGGAGTCAGACTGCGAGTGATAAGATCCGTAGTCAAAAGGGAAACAGCCCAGACCACCAGCTAAGGTCCCAAAGTAATTGTTAAGTGGAAAAGGATGTGGCGTTGCTTAGACAACCAGGATGTTGGCTCAGAAGCAGCCATCATTTAAAGAGTGCGTAATAGCTCACTGGTCGAGTGACGCTGCGCCGAAAATGTATCGGGGCTAAACAATTCACCGAAGCTGTGGATAGACATCTACGATGTCTGTGGTAGGAGAGCGTTCTAAGTGCTGAGAAGTCAGACCGGAAGGACTGGTGGAGCGCTTAGAAGTGAGAATGCCGGTATGAGTAGCGAAAGATGGGTGAGAATCCCATCCACCGAATGACTAAGGTTTCCTGAGGAAGGCTCGTCCTCTCAGGGTTAGTCGGGACCTAAGCCGAGGCCGATAGGCGTAGGCGATGGATAACAGGTTGATATTCCTGTACCACCTCCCTACCATTTGAGTAATGGGGGGACACAGTAGGATAGGGTAAGCGCACTGTTGGTTATGTGCGTCTAAATAGTAAGGCGTGAGAGTAGGCAAATCCGCTCTCTATAACGTTGAGCTATGATGGCGAGCTCGTATGAGCGAAGTTCCTGATTTCACACTGTCAAGAAAAGCCTCTAGCGAGGTAGGAGGTGCCCGTACCGCAAACCGACACAGGTAGTCGAGGAGAGAATCCTAAGGTGAGCGAGAGAACTCTCGTTAAGGAACTCGGCAAAATGACCCCGTAACTTCGGGAGAAGGGGTGCTCTAGTAGGGTGCAAGCCCGAGAGAGCCGCAGTGAATAGGCCCAGGCGACTGTTTAGCAAAAACACAGGTCTCTGCAAAACCGTAAGGTGACGTATAGGGGCTGACGCCTGCCCGGTGCTGGAAGGTTAAGGGGATTGCTTAGCGTAAGCGAAGGTGAGAACCGAAGCCCCAGTAAACGGCGGCCGTAACTATAACGGTCCTAAGGTAGCGAAATTCCTTGTCGGGTAAGTTCCGACCCGCACGAAAGGCGTAACGATCTGGGCACTGTCTCAACGAGAGACTCGGTGAAATTATAGTACCTGTGAAGATGCAGGTTACCCGCGACAGGACGGAAAGACCCCGTGGAGCTTTACTGTAGCCTGATATTGAATTTTGGTACAGCTTGTACAGGATAGGTAGGAGCCAGAGAGACCGGAGCGCCAGCTTCGGTGGAGGCGTCCTTGGGATACTACCCCAGCTGTATTGAAATTCTAACCCGTACCCCTTAGCGGGGTAGGAGACAGTGTCAGGCGGACAGTTTGACTGGGGCGGTCGCCTCCTAAAGAGTAACGGAGGCGCCCAAAGGTTCCCTCAGAATGGTTGGAAATCATTCGTAGAGTGTAAAGGCACAAGGGAGCTTGACTGCGAGACCTACAAGTCGAGCAGGGTCGAAAGACGGGCTTAGTGATCCGGTGGTTCCGCATGGAAGGGCCATCGCTCAACGGATAAAAGCTACCCCGGGGATAACAGGCTTATCTCCCCCAAGAGTCCACATCGACGGGGAGGTTTGGCACCTCGATGTCGGCTCATCGCATCCTGGGGCTGTAGTCGGTCCCAAGGGTTGGGCTGTTCGCCCATTAAAGCGGTACGCGAGCTGGGTTCAGAACGTCGTGAGACAGTTCGGTCCCTATCCGTCGTGGGCGTAGGAAATTTGAGAGGAGCTGTCCTTAGTACGAGAGGACCGGGATGGACACACCGCTGGTGTACCAGTTGTTCTGCCAAGAGCATCGCTGGGTAGCTATGTGTGGACGGGATAAGTGCTGAAAGCATCTAAGCATGAAGCCCCCCTCAAGATGAGATTTCCCATTACGCAAGTAAGTAAGATCCCTTGAAGACGACAAGGTAGATAGGTTCGAGGTGGAAGTGTGGTGACACATGGAGCTGACGAATACTAATAGATCGAGGACTTAACCAAAAGTTGATTTAAGAACTTCAATGAATGTTTATCCAGTTTTGAAAGAATAAGAAAAACTTTTTAGAAAAAGTTCTTGACTTTTAACAAAAAAGTGATATAATTATTCTTGTCCTTAAGAAAAAATAGTCTAGTAATGATGGCAAAGAGGTCACACCTGTTCCCATGCCGAACACAGAAGTTAAGCTCTTTAGCGCCAATGGTAGTTGGGGGCTGTCCCCCTGCGAGAGTAGGACGTTGCTAGGCTATACATATGGAGGATTAGCTCAGCTGGGAGAGCATCTGCCTTACAAGCAGAGGGTCGGCGGTTCGATCCCGTCATCCTCCACCATATATATTAATCTTGCCGGTGTAGCTCAGTTGGTAGAGCAACTGACTTGTAATCAGTAGGTCGAGGGTTCGACTCCTTTCGCCGGCACCATATTTCTTTTAAAATGAGTCATTAGCTCAGTTGGTAGAGCATCTGACTTTTAATCAGAGGGTCGCTGGTTCGAATCCTGCATGACTCACCATTTTAATTAAATATTGCGGGTGTGGCGGAATTGGCAGACGCACTAGACTTAGGATCTAGCGCCGCAAGGCGTGGGGGTTCGACTCCCTTCACCCGCACCATTTATTATAAAACTTAATAATTGCCAGATTAAATAACACATGCATATGCGGAAGTAGTTCAGTGGTAGAACATCACCTTGCCAAGGTGGGGGTCGCGGGTTCGAACCCCGTCTTCCGCTCCAAATATGCCGGGGTGGCGGAACTGGCAGACGCACAGGACTTAAAATCCTGCGGTAGGTGACTACCGTGCCGGTTCGATTCCGGCCCTCGGCACCATTTTTTGATTTTAATATAGAATATAATTAGATGATTTATATATAATATGCGCCCATAGCTCAACTGGATAGAGCGTCTGACTACGGATCAGAAGGTTGTGGATTCGACTTCTGCTGGGCGCACCATATCGGGAAGTAGCTCAGCTTGGTAGAGCACTTGGTTTGGGACCAAGGGGTCGCAGGTTCGAATCCTGTCTTCCCGACCATTTTAAATAACATTATTGGGGCCTTAGCTCAGCTGGGAGAGCGCCTGCCTTGCACGCAGGAGGTCAGCGGTTCGATCCCGCTAGGCTCCACCAATTTTAAATTAAAACCAACTATTAGTATCATGGCGGCCTAGCTCAGCTGGCTAGAGCGTACGGTTCATACCCGTAAGGTCGGGGGTTCGATCCCCTCGGCCGCCATACTAAAGGACCTTTAGCTCAGTTGGTTAGAGCAGACGGCTCATAACCGTCCGGTCGCAGGTTCGAGTCCTGCAAGGTCCACCATACTTATTTATATGATGTCGGAGGAATACCCAAGTCTGGCTGAAGGGATCGGTCTTGAAAACCGACAGGCGGGTCAAACCGCGCGGGGGTTCGAATCCCTCTTCCTCCTCCATTTTTAAATAATGAAATCAAGTTAATATTACTATCGCGGGGTGGAGCAGTTCGGTAGCTCGTCGGGCTCATAACCCGAAGGTCGCAGGTTCAAATCCTGTCCCCGCAACCAAAATGGTCCGGTAGTTCAGCTGGTTAGAATGCCTGCCTGTCACGCAGGAGGTCGCGGGTTCGAGTCCCGTCCGGACCGCCATTTTTTAAAGAAGAATAAAAATTATCATTATCATGGGTCGGTAGCTCAGTTGGTAGAGCATTAGATTGAAGCTCTAAGTGTCGGCGGTTCGATTCCGTCCCGACCCACCATAATGCGGGTGTAGTTTAGTGGTAAAACCACAGCCTTCCAAGCTGTTGTCGGGAGTTCGATTCTCCTCACCCGCTCCAAAATGGGCCTATAGCTCAGCTGGTTAGAGCGCACGCCTGATAAGCGTGAGGTCGATGGTTCGAGTCCATTTAGGCCCACCATTTCATTATTCCGAAGTAGCTCAGTTGGTAGTAGCATCTGACTGTTAATCAGAGGGTCGCAGGTTCGAGTCCTGCCTTCGGAGCCATATGGGGAAGTACTCAAGAGGCTGAAGAGGCGCCCCTGCTAAGGGTGTAGGTCGGGTAACCGGCGCGAGGGTTCAAATCCCTCCTTCTCCGCCATATATTGGCCCCTTGGTCAAGCGGTTAAGACACCGCCCTTTCACGGCGGTAACACGAGTTCGAATCTCGTAGGGGTCATATTAAAAATCCTTTAGAACATTAGTTCTAAAGGATTTTTTTATTGCCGATTTTGCATTAAATACTGGTTCTATACTATTTGTTGGGGGTGGAATGCTCGCACTACTGTCGAAAATACGGCAGCAGAGACCCCACAGCGAGCGTTAGCAAATGAGGAAGCTCGGCAGTTAGCAAAGGGTGGGGCAATCTTTTTGCGACAAATAACCACAGGAGCAAACACTGGAACGGGTTCGTTAGATATATATTTCAAAGTCCTAACCCAGCATTTTACATAGAATCGTAATTGAGCATTAAGTTAATTTAAAAACATTAATAAAAAATGTTGACCTTTACGTTAGGTCAATCTATATAGTGAAGTTATGGAGGTGATTGAAATGGAATATACAATTCAACAACTTGCCAAACTTTCCGGTGTTACTACGAGAACACTGCGGTATTATGATCAAATTGGTTTGCTAAAGCCGCTAAAACTAAATAAGGCAGGATATCGGATCTATGGGGATTTGGAAGTTAAACAATTACAGCAAATTTTGTTTTATCGTGAGTTAGGATTAAAGCTTGAAGAAATCAAAGAAATTTTAGCTAATTTAAACTTTGATGTTAAAAAAGCTTTACTAGATCATCAAAAGAAATTGTTTGAAGAGAAATCAAGAATAGAAAGAATGCTGCTCAATATTGAAAGAACAATTAAATCAGTGGAAGGGGAATATGAAATGACAGACGCTGAACGCTTTGATGGCTTGAAGGATGAGATGATTAAGGAAAATGAAAAGCAATATGGGAACGAAATTCGTACAAAGTATGGTGATGATGTAGTAGACGCTTCAAATGCGAACTTACGTGGGATGACCGAAAAACAATTCAAAGAAAATCAATTGCTGGAAAGAACAATGATTGATTTATTAAAAATTGCAATGCAACAAGGAGATATACACGGTAAAGAGGCACAGGAGGCTGTAGAATACCATACAAAATGGTTAAATGCATATTGGCCGTCTTATTCTAAAGAAGCTCACAGAGGGCTTGCTGATATGTATGTATCAGATGTCCGATTTACTGCATATTATGATCAACACCAACAAGGCATGACTCAATTTTTGAGAGATGCAATATATGCTAATGTTTAAAGTTTAGTAAGGAACTCTCATAAGGGGGTTCCTTTTGATTTAGTGCAAAGTAAAGTCTTTGTTAACAGGATAAAATAAAGTGATATTGGATATATTCGTTTCAATTTGAAAACAATTGACTCATCCATGTAGTGTACATAACCTATTTTTTCTTTCAAAAATATAAATACATTAAAACAGATTTTTTTTATAAATGTATTGAATTATGTGCGTTGAAATGAGGATTTTGGGGAATAAATAGGACAGAATGGAGGTTGTACAATGACAGATCAACAATTACAGATACAAAAAAAAGCATTACAAGATGAGCTTAAAAGGATAAAAGAAAGACCAGAAAACGATGAAACATTTATATCGACTGAGCTTTCTAATTATGATAATCATCCAGCAGATCAAGCTACAGACATGATGGATTCGGCAACGGAACTTGCTATGGATAAATTTCACGAATTTCAAATAGAGAAAATTGAGAAAGCTTTAAGAGCAATAGATGAAGGAACATATGGGGATTGTACTGTTTGTGGTGAAGAAATCCCTTTTGAGCGTTTAGAAGCTATACCAAGTACTCTAACTTGTGTGGAGCATTCAGAAAAAACAGCTGGTACACAGGAGCGACCAGTAGAGGAAGGAATTCTAAATGCAACAACATCCGATCCAAGTAATTTTAAGGACTATCGAATTGATGGAGAAGATAGCTTTCTTGTAGTAGAGGATTATGGTTCCTCTGATACCCCATCTGATATGGGACATAATTAGAAATACACGATAAGTTCCTTCTGATAAAACTTTTAGTGCATCGAGAAAAAAAGTAGAGCCAACTAAAAATGTTGGCTTTTTCTTATGCAAACATATGAACCTTATTCCTCCAATTCTTGTATAATAGAGTAAAAAAAGTAGGTAAGCGTATGAAGATTATTGACTTACATTGTGACGTGTTATACCAATTATCAAAGAGTAGCGAACCTCTTCAATTTTCTCTAGCCCCTCAACTTCAAGCGAGTAAGGATAAACTTCAATCAGGGCATGTAATTGTGCAAAACTTTGCTATTTTTATCAGTGAGCATGTTCCTCCAGCTGAAAAATTCACAGAGGCTATGCGTCAGATTGAGCTTTTTCACACAAATGTATTACAACCAAATCCTGAAATTATTCATATTACAGATTGGAAACAGCTTGAGTCACTTAGAGAAGGTCAAATAGGTGCATTTTTAAGTTTGGAAGGTTGCGATGCAATTGGTGAGGATCTTTTCAAATTGCAAGCGCTAATCAATGCAGGTGTGAAATTAGTTGGTCTTACTTGGAACTATGAAAATAGTGTAGCGTATGGAGCAGAGGAAGCTCCTGATAAAGGATTAAAGCCTTTTGGAAAAGAAGTTGTTAAGTTATTGAACGAAAAAGATATTATTATTGATGTATCTCATTTAAATGAACAAGGATTTTGGGATGTGATACCTTTAGCAAAGCATATTCTTGCTAGTCACTCAAATGCTAGAGCATTATGTGACCATACACGCAATTTAACTGATGATCAGGTGAGGGCATTAGTGAAGAATGGTGGGCATATTCATGTTGTCTATTATCCACCTTTTATAAAAAAGGATACAGAGAATGTAACATTAATGGACCTAGCAGGACATGTAAAACATCTGGCAGACTTAGTAGGTGTCGAGCATTTAGGGCTAGGCTCTGATTTTGATGGTATATACAAAACGGTTGTCGGACTACAGAACGCAGCACAATCACAGAATTTAATCGCTACATTATTAGAACAATTTTCAACAGAAGAAGTAGAAAAGATAGCAAATAGAAATTTCTTGGACTATGTGAAAAATATAGAATAATGTCAAAGCATGTAGAATGATTTTTCTCTACATGCTTTTTTGTCATCAGTAATATAAAGCAAATAAGTGCTCAATTCGATAGAAAGATGTATGATAGTATAGGATATTGAGTAGGTACGAGTAGATTAACAATATTTATATCTACTGACGGAGGGAATTTTCATGAATCGTAAGTTGTCGACAACAACCGGCGACCAAATTGAGACAGAAGAGTCGACACTGCAATTTTTTTCAGAAACAATTGAAGTGAATCGATTATCGGCATTAGCCTTTTTTGAAGCAGGGGAAGAATCCTTTGCTGGTCAACGATATTATTGGCAAAATCGTGAGAAAACATTTACACTCGTTGGCCTGGGTCATGCGTATACGATTACAAGTCAGTCAGAGGAACAACGCTTTGACGAGGTAGAACAACAATGGAAAAAGCTAACGCGGAATGTTGTAACAAATGACCAAGCGATACAACCAATTCTGTTTGGTGGTTTTACTTTCGATCCTGAAAATGGAGTATCAGGTGAATGGGAGGGCATGCCACAAGCCTTTTTTGCAGTTGCTACTTATCAACTAGTAATGCGTAATGACCATGTTTATATTAGTACGAATTATTTTGCAGAGCAGGAAAATCCGCATGCATTTGAACAACTTTGTAAAAAACGTGATGAGCTTATGCATACTGCTCAAGTAAAAGCTTTGAAAACCTATGCAAAACCGCAAGTAAAAAGCAGTTTTGAACCATATAAGGAAGAATATTTGGAATCTATTAAACAAGTGACATCTTTGATTCGTCAAAAAGAAGCAGATAAAGTCGTAATTGCTCGTTCACTTGCTTTGCAATTTGAAGAATCCGTTTCTTCACCAAATGTATTATCTCAAATTATTTTAGAGCAACCGGAGAGTTATTTATTTGGCTTAGAACTTCAAGACAAACTATTTTTCGGTGCGTCACCAGAACGTCTAGTAAAAGTTGAAAAGTCTTATGCTTATTCTTCATGTGTTGCGGGATCTGTGAAACGTGGGAAAAATGCAGAAGAAGATGAAAAATTGGGACAGGGTTTATTAAATGACGCTAAAAATCGTTCTGAACATCAATATGTTGTAGATATGATTGGTAATACATTTAAAGAAAATTGTTCAAACTACGATATTCCATCACAGCCAAAGCTTCTAAAAATAAGAGATATTCAACATTTATATACACCAGTAGAAGGTCACCTGAAAAACAATGCGACGATTTTACAATTAGTGAAAACATTACATCCAACACCAGCTTTAGGAGGAGTACCTCGCAAAAGAGCAATGGAAGTGATTCGGAAGTATGAACCGATGAACCGCGGTTATTATGCAGCACCAATCGGTTGGCTAGATGCGAAAGGTAATGGGGAATTTGCTGTCGCAATTCGGTCTGCATTGTTATATCAAGACGAAGCCTTCTTGTATGCTGGTGGAGGAATCGTTGCAGATTCAGACCCACAAAGTGAGTACGAAGAAACACTTGTGAAATTCCGTCCGATGATTCGCGCTTTAGGAGGACAATTACATGACTAATAAGGAAATTCTAACGAGCTATGTATACAAACTTGTTGCATCTTTATATCAAGCAGGGGTAAAAGATGTTGTTGTTAGCCCAGGTTCACGCTCAACGCCATTAGCATATGCCTTTGCACATGCAAAAGAATTCCAAATGTACAGACAAGTAGATGAACGTTCAGCAGCCTTTTTAGCTTTAGGTTTAGCCAAAGCAAGTGCTCGCCCAGTTGTACTTGTGTGTACATCAGGTACAGCGGCTGCTAATTACTTCCCAGCGATTGTGGAAGCAAAATTATCACGTATCCCTTTAATCGTGTTAACGGCTGATCGCCCGCATGAACTTCGTGAAGTAGGAGCGCCTCAAGCAATTACACAACCAAATTTATATGGTGATCAAGTAAAATGGACAGTTGATTTTCCAATACCCGATGAATTTCCAAATACTTTACCATTTGTTGAAAGACATATAGCTCGTGCTGTAGCTATTGCTGTAACTGCACCAGCAGGACCTGTGCATGTCAATGTTCCATTCCGTGAGCCTTTATTGATTGATCTTCAAAATCAGTTACCTGAAGGATCATTTGCTGAAAGTATAGCGCAAGAAATACGACCAAGTGAGCATGCTATGAATGTTCTGGAAACGATAATTGAAAATGCAAAAAAAGGTATTGTAATTGTCGGAGAAATAGCACAAAATGCAGATTTAGAAATAGTTTGGAACTTTATACGTCATCTTAAATGGCCAGTATTAGTGGAAAGTTTATCCCATCTCCGCACTAACATACCAAATGATTGTGTAGATTATATTATTGATCAATATGATGCATTATTGAAAAATGAAACATTTAAAACTGTAGCAGAATGCGATACAGTTATTCGCTTTGGTTCACAACCTGTTTCCAAACCACTAATGCAATTTTTGACAAAAATACAACCACCAACTTATTTAGTTGTTGATGAAGATCCTATGTTCCGTGATTCATTAGCCATCACAACACATCATATCCAAGCAACAATTAGTAGATGGTTAGATGATGTAACGATTACTACAGCTACAACTGATCAAACATATGTCCGAGCTTGGGTAGAAGCAAATCAAATTGCAACCCGTCATGTTGAGGCATATTTACAGGAAGCTACAGATGAAGGGGCACTTGCTGCAACTTTATTTGAACATTTACCAGAACATAGTGATTTGTTCGCAAGTAGTAGTATGCCTATACGTGATGTTGATACATTTTTCAATAAAACGATAAAAGATGTGCGCATATATGCAAATCGTGGTGCCAATGGAATAGATGGAGTTGTATCAACTGCAATTGGTACGCAATTAGCAACAAAACGTAATTCGTATTTATTGATTGGAGATTTGGCATTCTTACATGATTCAAACGGATTGATTGCTACACGTTATCAACGTTGTGATATAACAATTGTAGTGATGAATAATGATGGAGGCGGTATTTTCTCTTATCTTTCTCAATCAACTGTTGAAGAACATTATGAAGAATTATTTGGGACACCATCAGGATTACAATTCGCTAATTTAGCAAAAATGTATGATGCCCAATATAATGAAGTATTTACAAAAGAGGAACTTATTCAAGTGTTGGATGCACCTAAAGAAAAACCTCTCCGCATAATTGAAGTGATGACAAATCGTTCTGAAAATGTTCAATCTCATCGCAAATTATGGGACTCTATTGGCAAGGAGCTAGATGAAAAATGGCAAGCGTAATGACATCAATAAGAGGCATAAATGTCCATTACCAAATTATCAATCCTCAATCTGAAAAAACGCTTGTTTTTCTTCATGGATTTACAGGTAGCACGAAAACTTGGGATCCGGTAATTCAGTCATTTCAAGGAGCTTATCGTATCATCACTGTGGATCTAATCGGACATGGTATAACAGATGCACCATACAGTGCCCAACGTTATTCGATGGAAGAACAAGTTGAATTATTACGTGAATTCTTCGAAGCAAGACGGATTCCTTCTTTTACGCTAATCGGTTATTCGATGGGAGGACGCGTAGCAATTGCTTTTGCGATGAAATATGCGAATATGGTGGAGCAGCTAATATTAGAAAGTTCATCACCAGGTCTTCTAACAACAGAAGAAAGAGCCGACAGAAGAAAAAGTGATTATCTATTAGCAGATCATATTGAAAAAGATGGAATTGAAGCTTTCATAAATCATTGGGAGAACATCCCATTATTTGACTCTCAAAAAGGATTACCAGATACAACTAAACAAGCCATTCGAAAAGAACGGTTAGATCAACGTGAAATTGGATTAGCTAATAGTTTGCGTGGTATGGGGACAGGTCAGCAGCCTTCTTATTGGGAAGAGTTGCAAAGTTTTACAAAACCAGTACTTATAATCACTGGTCAATTAGATGAAAAGTTTGAACAAAAGGCTTATGCCATGAAAAAAAGGTTCCAATGTTGCGAAAATGTCATTGTTCCAAACGTTGGTCATGCAATACATGTGGAAAATCCACAAACTTTTGCTACAATAATAGAGGAACATCTAGAATTTATTTAGGAGGACTTTTTAATGACTCGTGATTGGGTAACTGAACATGTCTATGAAGATATCAAATATGAATCTTATAATGGCATTGCTAAAATTACAATTAACCGTCCAGAAGTAAGAAATGCATTCCGCCCAAAAACAACTGCAGAAATGATTGATGCATTCACTCGTGCTCGCGATGATGCTAAAATTGGTGCAATCATTTTAACAGGTGAAGGCGAAAAAGCATTCTGCTCAGGCGGAGACCAAAAAGTACGTGGTAACGGTGGTTACGTAGGTGAAGATAATATTCCTCGCTTAAATG
The DNA here is from genome assembly GCF_044359855.1 of Rummeliibacillus pycnus. Lineage (GTDB taxonomy): Bacteria > Bacillota > Bacilli > Bacillales_A > Planococcaceae > Rummeliibacillus > Rummeliibacillus pycnus_A. The sequence continues at coordinate 1,641,607 of NZ_CP132291.1, read as the reverse complement.
TACTTGATCTACAAACGTTAATCCGCAAAATTCCAAAACCAGTAGTAGCAATGGTTGCAGGTTATGCAATCGGTGGTGGACATGTACTACATATAGTATGTGACTTAACAATCGCTGCTGATAATGCTCGCTTTGGACAAACTGGACCAAATGTTGGTTCATTTGATGCTGGTTACGGTGCTGGCTATTTAGCACGTATCGTAGGTCACAAAAAAGCTCGTGAAATCTGGTATCTATGCCGTCAATATAACGCACAAGAAGCACTAGACATGGGTCTTGTAAACACTGTTGTGCCTTATGAACAACTTGAAGATGAAACAGTTCAATGGTGTGAAGAAATGCTAGAAAAATCACCAACAGCATTGCGCTTCTTAAAAGCATCATTCAACGCAGATACAGACGGCCTTGCTGGTCTACAACAACTTGGTGGCGACGCAACTTTACTTTATTACACAACTGATGAAGCAAAAGAAGGACGCGACGCATTCAAAGAAAAACGTAAGCCAGACTTCGGCCAGTTCCCACGTTTCCCATAAACTCTAACGGAAGCGGTTTGTTCAAGCTCTAAAATATTAATAAACTTAAATCTACTCGCTTTAAACAGGGAGTAGATTTTTTTTATTACAAAAATAGATTTCTTTGTGGAATTCAATGTAAAAATCAAAATAATAGATCGTTATAAAATAATAGCCAAAAAATTTTTTTGACACCAACTAAACAAATGTTTATAATTTAAACAAAAGTAATAAAGAGGTGAAGGTATGACGGATCGAGAACAGGCATTAATACGTTTAATTCGCAGTAATCCATTTATGTCTCAGCAAGAAATGGCTGAGAAACTGGATATGTCACGTCCAGCCTTAGCAAATCTTATTTCTGGATTAGTGAAACAAAGGAAAATAATTGGACGAGCATACATATTACCGGAAGAGAATAGTATTGTTTGTATAGGCGGTGCGAATATTGATAGAAAATTTCATATACGTGGACCTGTTCAATTTGGTACATCGAACCCTGTTTCTTCTATGCAAAGTATAGGCGGTGTTGCTCGTAACATAGCGGAAAACCTAGGGAGATTGAATAATAGAGTTAGTTTAATAACTACTGCAGGAAAAGATACTGACTGGCAAGCAATTGCGACTGCATCAGAAGCATTTATAAATTTAAAAGAGGTTGAGCTACTTCAAGATTTTTCAACAGGATCCTACTCAGCCGTTATGGATGAATCGGGAGAATTGATACTAGCCACAGCAAATATGGATGTATATGAAGAGCTTAAACCTATTATCTTGATGAAGCATGATGTGTTATTATCTACAGCTCCTTGCATTATTGTCGATTTAAACTGTCCAAAAGAAACAGTAGAGTATGTCCAACAATTTGCGATTGCTAGAAATGTCCCATTAGTAATTGTCCCGGTATCATCTCCAAAGATGGATCGCTTACCTGATAATTTACATGGGGTTACTTGGTTCATATGTAATACAGATGAAGCAGAAACATTGCTTCATAAGCAAATTCAAACTGCAGCTGACTATTTAAAAGCTTTACCTGAAATTATGCAGTTAGGTGCAGAAAATGTCATCATAACTGCTGGCGCTAATGGTGTTTACGTAGCAAGCAAAAATTTAAAACCAACACATTTTAATGCAAAAGCAGTAGAAGAAATAAAAGATGTGACTGGTTCAGGTGATGCATTTGTTTCTGCGGTTATTCACGGCTGGATAGCTAATATGCCGATTGATCAGGCTGTGGAAGCTGGTTTAATGAATGCAAAACGCACATTGGAATCACCATTTACTGTAAGACCAGAGCTAACAGAGGACTTATTAAAAAAAGAGTTGGAGGATTAATCATGCAACAATATATCGAATTATCAGCAGAAGTTCAAAAAGGGAAAGAACAAGGACTACCAATCGTAGCACTTGAATCAACAATCATCTCACACGGTATGCCTTATCCACAAAATGTACAAACAGCTCGTGAAGTAGAACAAATTCTGCGAGATAATGGCTGTGTTCCTGCGACAATTGCTTTGATTGACGGAAAGATTAAAATTGGCTTATCTGATGAAGAATTAGAAATGTTCGGTAATGCAAAAAATGTAGCAAAAGCTTCACGTCGTGATATCGGATACTTACTTGCAACAAAGCAAACAGGTGCTACAACTGTAGCAGCTACGATGATTTCCGCTGAACTTGCTGGTATCGAGTTATTCGTAACTGGTGGAATTGGTGGTGTTCACCGTGGTGCAGAAACAACGATGGACATTTCCGCTGACTTAGAAGAACTTGCAACAACAAAAGTTGGTGTGGTATGCGCAGGAGCAAAATCAATTTTAGATATCGGTTTAACTTTAGAATATCTTGAAACAAAAGGTGTACCGGTAATTGGTTATGGAACAAGCGAACTACCAGCATTCTATACTCGTAAAAGTGGATTCGATGTCAATTTCCGATTAGATACGCCACAAGAAGTAGCAGAAATGCTTCGTACAAAATGGAATTTAAATTTACAAGGTGGAGCTGTTATTGCCAACCCAATTCCTGAAAAAGAAGCGTTAGATCATGATTTTATCACTAATATAATCGAAAAAGCTTTAGCAGAAGCTGAAGAAAAGCATATTCATGGTAAAGAAGTGACACCATTCTTACTTGGTAAAGTAAAAGAGCTAACAGAAGGTAGTAGCCTTGAAGCAAATATTGCCCTTGTGAAAAATAACGCACTAGTTGGCGCTCAAATTGCAAAAGCTTTAAATACCAATAAATAATCCTAGTTCACATTCACTCGTATCACAATTGTGGTATGGGTTTTTTCAATTTTTTTTATGAAAATGATAAGATAAAAGAGATGATATTATATTAAGGGTGACATATACATGATTCCAAACTGGATTATTCAACGTTCAACATTGACCCCGGAACGTATAGCATTACGTTTCGAAGGTCAATCATGGACATATAACGAAATAAATGATTTAGCTTTACAACAAGCACGAAAATTAATAGCACTTGGGGTTAAACCACATGATCGAGTTGCTATATATGCGACGTCAACTCCGCAAATCATTTTCATGATCTGTGGTTGCATGCATTTACAATGTGAAATGGTGTTATTAAATTTACGTTTAAGCAAAACAGAATTAGCTTATCAAATTGAGGATGCTGAAGCTGTTGCGATAATAGCTGAAGATGATTTAGTTGGAAAGTTACCTGAGACAGCTACTCGTATTCACTCATTTTCAGAAGTAAAGCAAACACTCCCTACTGATTTCACATCAGCGGTTGAATGGGCTGAAGAAGATACAATGACAATTATGTATACTTCTGGTACAACAGGATTTCCAAAAGGGGTACGTCAAACAATCAGCAATCATGTGTCGGTTGCAACCTCCTCATTGTATAACACAGGCTTAGTAGAAAATGATGCATGGCTTTGCACTGTACCACTATTCCATATCAGTGGATTTTCTATGTTATGTAAATGCCTTTTGCATGGAGTTCGTTTAGACTTATATAGTAAATTTGATGTTGAAAAGGTCGTAAATCAACTCGTAGAAGGCTCTGTAACACGTATGTCTGTTGTTGCAGTAACATTAGAACGTATTTTATCAGAGCTTGAAAATCGTAATCAACAAGTATCTAAACGTTTTTTAACAATGCTTGCTGGTGGCGGTCCAGTACCGATTGATTATTTAAAAAGAGCAATTGAGCGAGGTATACAGGTTTCGCAAACATATGGAATGACTGAAACTTCATCACAAACTGCAACATTATCAAGTGAAGATGCACTTAGAAAAATTGGTTCAGCAGGGAAACCACTATTTTTCAATCAAATTCAAATAGCAGATACTAATAAGCCATTTGAACAAGGCGAAATATTAATACGTGGGAAACATGTGACACCGGGTTATGTCGGTCGTTTTGAAGACAAGCCTTCTCAAGAAAATGGTTGGTTGCATAGTGGCGATATTGGCTATTTGGACGACGAAGGATACCTATTTGTGGTTGATCGTCGTTCTGACTTAATTATTTCTGGTGGAGAGAATATTTATCCTGCAGAGATTGAAAACGTCTTAACATCCCACCAATCTGTTCGCGAAGCGGGGGTTTGTGGAGTAGATGATGAAAATTGGGGCCAAGTACCGAATGCATTTGTCGTCTTGCAAAATAATATTGAAACGAATGAGCTTATTGCATATTGTAAGAAACATTTAGCAGCCTATAAAGTCCCGAAAAAAATTTACATTGTGGAAGAGTTACCTCGTAACGGAGCAAATAAACTATTACGCCGAAAATTGCAAGAATTAATTTAAAAATTAACCTTAAATGTTATTAAATAACAAAACCATCGATAATATTTTTAGATCGATGGTTTTATTATTTATTTTTATCTTTCAAAAATACCACTGAAATTATTTCCAGAATATTATATAATTTTATTATTTAGGAAGGTGATTCGAATAATATGAAAGATTTTCAACAACAAATTTCAATTCCATCTTTGATTATTGGTGGTGTGACGCGTTGCCCGTCATTCGATATATCATTAGAATCAGGTACAATCACGGGGATTTACTCTGATGTGAGCCTAATCGATTATACTGTTAAACAACTAAAACTTTATCCTAATATTAATCTACATTTTCGTCAGGATGGTCAATATGAAAGATTGTCCATTTTAGAAAGTATTAAATTTGAATGCGCGTTGTATGATGTGAAAATTGATATGGATGAAGTTTTGAAAATGGTGGGATTATTTGATAAAAAGCATATGAAGATTAAGGATTTAACCCATTCTCAATTACAGCGGATAAGACTAGCGAAATTATTTATTCATGAAAAGCCTATACATATTTTAGAGGAGCCGTACCAAAATTTGGATAATGAATCAAAGCAAATTGTGAATCTTGTTATGAGAACTTTAAAAGATAAAGGATATGCAGTATGTCTTTTCACGACAAACTTAGCAGATCTAATACTTTCTTCAGATTATGTATTTCGAGTAGATGAAAAAGGTTTACAACCATTTGATTTACAAGAAGAAAAAGGAACAGAGAAAAAAGATGTAGATGAAGAAAAACAGCATATTAAATTAGAGAAGATTCCTACTAAGATGAACGACAAGTTTATCTTATTCAATCCACCTGAAATTGATTATATTGAAAGTATTGAAGGAATAGTCAATGTATACGTTAACGGAGATGCATACCCTTGTTCGTTAACATTAAATGAGTTAGAAAAACGATTATTACCTTTTGGCTTTTTTAGATGTCACCGTTCTTACATTGTAAATCTTCAAAAGGTTAGAGAAATTATAACTTGGACAAAGAACAGCTATAGCCTTATCTTATCAGGGAAAGAAAGAGTGAATGTACCACTATCTAGAAGTAAATTAGTCGAATTAAAAGGAATCATAGGAATATAAATATTTCTCAGGAAATAAATGTACCCTACTGACATGGAAATAGTACAGCTCACCGACATATAACGTCATTCATCCTAATAATAATGCGACCACTCTAATACTTTCGTATGCTTAATTCAAGAACGACAGGAGGTTTTAGGATGGAGACAATTATTAAAGTTAACAACTTACAAAAAGAATTTCAAAAGGATTACGCAATAAAAGATGTTTCCCTTGAAATTAAAAAAGGAGAAATCTTCGGCTTTCTTGGACCGAGTGGTTCTGGTAAAACGACTACGATTAAAATTTTAACAGCTCAGCTTACACCAACAAGTGGTGATGTTAAAGTCTTTAATCAGGACATAAGTGGTTTTAAATCACCAGAAGCCCGAAAGCGATTTGGGATATTAACTGATAACAGTGGTCTATATTCAAGGTTAACGATAAAAGAAAACCTTCTCTTATATAGTAGGTTATATAATTTGAAAGAAAATTCTGTTAAATTAGCTCTCGATTTTGTTAACTTGTATGAGGAAAGAAATAAGCGTGTTAGTGTTTTATCAAAAGGGATGAAGCAACGTGTAATGCTAGCTCGTACAATTTTGCACCAACCAGAGCTTCTTTTTTTAGATGAACCTACTTCTGCTTTGGATCCTGTAAATAAGTATCATATATATGAAGGTCTACGAAGATTAAATGAAATGGGTACAACTATTTTTCTTACAACACATGATATGACAGAAGCGGATACCCTTTGCAATCGAATCGCATTTTTAAATAAAGGGAAAATTTGCGCTATAGGAACACCTAAAGAACTAAAACAGCAATTTGCTGATGATTCATTAACAGTTGAATTAAAAAACGGGCATCAAGAAATTATTAGCAAAGGAACAGAAGATGCGAACAAAATGTATGAATGGATGCAAGGAAATTTAATAGAGCGAGTGTGGACAAATGAGCCAAGCTTAGGAGAAATTTTCGTTCAAGTAACAGGGAGGGAATTAGTATGAACTTATCAATTAAAAGAATGCAGGCAATTTTAATAAAGGACTATAAAGAATTCTCTCGTAATATGGCAGTATCTTCTATGGTATTCTTACCTTTAATCTTGGCAGCCGTTTATTCCCGAATGGGAGTTGACACTATGCAAGGGCATTTCATGTCAATTAATATGACATTTTCCCTTGTTGCTACCTATATTCAATGTTGTTTAATTGCTGAGGAAAAAGAAAAAAACACCTTAAGAAGTTTAATGCTATCCCCAGCAACAATTCCTGAAATATTAATAGGAAAAAGCATGCTAACATTCATTGTTACGACACTAATTGTTGCTGGCTGCATGTTTTTAGCCGAATATAATCCTAGTAACTTATCTATTATGATCGTAGCGTTACTCTTATCAACCATTTTTTATATTGCTGTAGGGACATTACTTGGTTTGTTTGCTAAAACGGTTATGGAATCATCAGTTATTGTCGTACCTGTTATTGTATTGTTTTCGTTAGGTCCTACTTCAATAGCATTTGTTGATAATTATCCTATATTGAAAATAGTTGAATGGTTGCCAAGTACTCAACTAATTATGCTTGCCGAATCGCTTGAAACTAAATTTAGCGTAGGGGATTTAGTACAGCCGTTTACAAGTATATTATTATGGATAATTGTAACAACATTTGCGACAGTGATTGTATATAAAAAACGAATGGTGGATGAGTAGTTATATAAAAAAGCTTCAGATTAACTGAAGCTTTTTTTATAGTTGTTAAACAAATATTGTAAAAAGTATTTGCTATCGTATGTTTTTTATGATGTTCTTTTTAGGGTATGCTGGTTTTACTTCTGCAATAAGAATAGCACCCAATATCAACACTGCACCAATAATCATGCGAGTTGTTAGGATTTCATGTAAAAATAATACCGACATCACCATACCAAAAAATGATTCCATTGAAAGAATAATGGCAGCTTTTGTTGCGGTTGTATATTGGTTTGCAATATTTTGGAAAAGATAAGCAATAGTTGTTGAGAAAATAGCTAAATAGACAACCGAGTACAAGCCCCCTTTTTCTAATGTTAAAGGTGCATCTCCTTGAATAAGCACCACTAAGTTACTAATTATGGCAGCTGTTATGAATTGAATAATTGTAAGTAGTATAGCATCTTCCTTTTTGACAAAAAGATTTGTACAAAAGATATCAAAAGCAAATCCTACAGCACAAGCAAGTGATAATGCATCACCTATGTTCATGGTGAATGAGTCTTGTAAGGATAAACAGCCAATCCCAATAATGGCAAGAATTGAACCAATTATTTCATACCCATCAATACGGCGTTTATAAATGGCATACGTAATGATTGGTACAATTATTACGTTTACAGCCGTTAAAAAAGCATTCTTGGAAGGTGTAGTGTATTGTAAGCCTACTGTCTGTAAGGCAAAGGCAATATACAAAATAATTCCTAACGTAGCACCTTTCCAAATAACGGACTTGGTAATTTTTTTAAGTTTGTAACCAAATAGGATGATCAGGATAATAGATGCTAATAAAAATCTACCGGCCATTACCTGATAAGCAGTTAAATACTTTAGTGCAATATCAGTAACGACAAAGCCACTCCCCCAAACGATGGCAGTAAAGAGTAGTAGGCTGTTCGCTATGTATGGTTTCATCTTCGTTCTTCCTCCTAACTTACATAAGGATAACATGAGATAAAAGACAAAAATTTGTATACAATTCTAAAGTTTTAGGTGAATTTTTGTACTTATTCAAAAACGATAGCAGATTTTTCGATGCGATTATGGAGCAAGTGCAATTTAATCGCTGCTGATAACTGTTCATAAAAAACAAAATCATTATCTGCGGGTGCAATTAACTGGCGTATTTTTGTCATTCGATATCGAATTGTATTCGGATGACAAAAGTGTGAAGTGGCTACTTCTTTTATATTTCCTTTTTTCAGGATATAAGTAATGGCTGTTTGGATTAAATCTGGATCTACTTTCTCATCTAAAAGTGGATTGAGATACTTGTGCACAAATTTCATTGCAAATGGGGTATTCTCTCGATAGAGTTCAATAAGTAAAGTATCAGTTGCAAGTTTTTCATAATGGCAAATAGGCTGAACGTTAATTTCAGCCAATATACGTGCAAAGAAAGCTTCTCTAACTGCAAGATGCAGTGTCTTTTGCGTGCATTGCACTTGGCTATATCCAATGATAAATGATTCTTTTGGAATGGCATACATTGTCATCCATTCATTTAGAATTTTTTCAAATTGGAAATACTTAGATGGATTAGTCATTAAGATAAAAATACTTTTTTTATAGGTACATATAATGCCTGATTTTAGTAATGGCTCTAACTGAAAAAGAGAATTTATCCATTCAGTATTTTCAGTTGTATCTATTTGAAGATTTGCAGCAAATACATACTTTTCGAAAGGTTTATTCATTTGTTGTAGAAAGGAATGTATCTGTTCTTCATTAACTTTCTTTTCAATAAGCTTCTTTATAATAGTCTCTAATTTATGTGCTTTAACCTGTTCTTTCGTATAAGCGACTACCTCTAATATGATATCTTCAAAAAATTCATCCCCTCCAAATTGTAGTATGGGGAAGTTTTGATCGTTTGCAAAGGCAATCACTTCATCAGGTAAATTCTGAAATATAACGGGTTTATAAGCTAAAGCACTAACCCCAAGCTCAATAAGGCTTTTAATCGTATCTATTAAATATTCTGGTTTCTGTCTTGCGAATAACAAACTACTCAATACAACACTATGTGGATTAAAAATAGTCTCTCTTACTGTTCGAATATCTGGTGAAAATTCAAAATCAAGGATTTCAACGCTATTTACAGGATTAGATAATCCATGAATCCCTGCAACAATTAAAAAATCCTTTGTAATCGGTAGTTGCAAAAAACTTTTTACATTCATTTATGGATCAATCAACCTTTCGTGTAACGATTATTTAGTATCTTAACATCTTTTAGAATGAATAACGTAAAGTATTTGTTAACTTTTAGAATGTTTTCTTATGTGCATTAATACAAAATAGTGAAATAGGAGAAATAGTAGTCATATGCTTCATGCTTGTCCCATACATCTATAATAGCGGAAAAGTTGAATAGTGTTTGGTCAAGAGTACTGTAAGAGTTGCTAAAACCTAAACAGATAATTGGCAAACTATCAAGGGGGGAGTTTTATCAATAGAAATGGCTCAAACAAAATTAGAAACAGTGTATATACACTAGTTACTGGAGAAGTAATTTTACTGGCTACAACATTAATGACTCAAAAAATTAGTATAGCAATGATATTAGCTATCCTTTTTTTAATGGCAGTCCAATACATTTGTTTAACAATGGTTAATTCTGAAAGTCCACAGGTAAATCATGACATTCAATGGTTTCTCACACTATTTACTTGGTTCTTATATATTCCAATATTTATAACTACTGCAGAGAACCTAATCCAGCCAACTATAGTCTACTTTATACGATTTTGTGCAATTATAGAGATTTCTTATGTACTTATTGCGGTAAGCGCGATTTTTTCTGTAAAGTATCAGTTTGAAAAGAGTAAAACAGGTAAGAGGAACAAGGAAGAAATTTCAAACTAATAACGGAAGAGGATATGCCTCGTGAATAGGGGCATATCCTCTTATATTTTTTATCCATTTTTTTGCAACCATTCCTGTAAAAACGGGATGAATTTTTTACTAGGAGGGGAAAGACTTTGCACAGATGAATTCGTTAGAATACCAATTGTGCGCACATAGTTTCCTTCAATTGGTTTTGTACATAGCTCTGGTAAATGATCTTTAATGAGCAATTCAGATAGTAAACTAATACCTAAACCTTTTCTTACCATTGCAATAATTGCTTCATCTCCACGAATTTGATAAGCAATATTGGGCGATATTTTTTCTTTTTTAAAGATGGATTGTACATCATGGTGTGAATCCTCATATGGCATGATACATGGTTCAGTTGTAAATATTTTCAGCTCTACTGAATCATGACTTGCTAATAGATGGTTGCTTGGTAATATGGCTAACATTCGATCTTCTTTTAAAGGTATAAAATTAGGGTGTTGATTGATTTGTGTCGTACCTATACCAAAATCAATCTTACCATCTTCAAGCCATTGCTTTATTTCTTGTGAATTTCCTTCATATAATTGGATTTGAATTTTCGGGTAGCTTTTGTTAAATAGACTTAATACAGCAGGCATCCAATGCACGCAAACGCTAGTATATGCACCGATTCGTATTCTCCCGATTTCCATTCCATTAATTTCATTTATGGTTTCAGATAATAGTTGATCACGTTTTAGTATATCTTGCATTATTGGTAATAAGACAAGTCCATTATCTGTAGGCGCTACTCCAGATTTCCCTCTTATTAATAAAGAAAATCCATATTCATCCTCTAAGCTACTAACCATGTGACTAATACTTGGTTGTGTGTATTCAAGTATTTCCGCAGCTTTTGTCAGACTGCCATATTCGACAGCTGTTATAAAAGCCTTTATTTTATTGATTGACATATTATTAACTCCATCTATAAAAATTTTCTATATTTGACATGCAAAATATTTAATTTACTTATGGATAAAATACCATTACACTTGCAACAAATCAATATTGTTGTTAGGAGCTAAAGTTGTGGGATATGTAATCCAATTTATCATCGGTGGCACAGTCATGATGCTTGCCGCTATGTTGAGCAAGTCGAAGTATTTGTTTTTATCGGGGGTCATTACTCTTTTACCTATTTTGACTTTGATCAATTTAAATTTACAAATTCATAATATGACAGCAGAAAGTTTTCACATTACACAACGTAATGGAATTGTTGGGGCTGTAGGTATGGTTGTTTTGATTGGAGGAATATATTTCCTTACCAACTGGGTTAAACCAGGTCAAGCAGTACTAATTGCTCTTGGGATTTACGTCGTGTATATGGTGGGAACGAAATATTTAATTACATAAGAGGAAAGGATTTAGAAAAATCAATTTCTAGAACCTTTTTTATCGCATTTTATTTGAACGAAAGACAGCTACTACTTGGGAAAGTGTCTGGCTGTATTGAAACGGAAGAAAAATAAATAGTATTGTTGTAAATAAGGCCAAGACTGGTTTTAGCAAAAAAAGAATCCCTGCATATGATAAGATGAATAGCTGAATCGTTACAGGGAGGATTTTATGCATTGGATCACAATTATTTTTTTTGGAATCGCTGCAAATTTAGATAATTTAGGAATTGGGCTTGCTTATGGTGTAAAAAAGACCAAGGTACCTCTTAGTTCAAATTTTACAATTGCAGCAATATCGATGATTGTTACATATTTATCAATAATGATCGGGAGTACACTTATAGACTACATAACACCACACAAAGCCAAATTTGTAGGAAATCTTATGCTGTGTGCCATAGGTCTATATACAATCATATCGTATAAGTTTTCTTGTACAACATCAGCAGAAAATTTAGAGGGTATCGATAAAGATCGTAATAACATCATAACTTTTAGAGAAGCGTTAGTGTTAGGATTAATTTTATCTATAAACTGTTTAGGTAGTGGGATAGCCATCGGAGCAAATGGAATTTCAGCTATTTGGACAGTTATTTCGATTGGCTTCTTTTCAATCTTAACGTTTGCAATCGGTGATCATTTTGGTCTTCTACTTTCAAAAACGTTTATTGGAAAGTATTCAACTGTAATATCAGGTTTGATCCTTATTTTTATTGGGATTTTTGAGATTTCTATTTAATCAAAAAATATCAACATGTCTATTGATAGTGTTTAATTTAAGTAGGGAATAGCTCTTGCAACTGTAAGAGCTATTTACCTAATACATATATTGGACCGTGGTTAATATTCGTAAGAGTCTTATTTATCTCAAAAATTTTACCTCGTATTTGAGTGATTCCGAAGCTTGCAAGACGGTTAGAGTGCATTTCAAGATACTTTTCTGCGTTATTTTTTGTATCAAATAAATAAATACCACCAGCTTCTTTTGTATCAGAATTCTCTGTCCAAATCTTCCAAACGGTACCGTCCTCATCATTAATACTATGTGCAAGACCTTCAAATTCTGTTGCCATTTGTTCTCTAAATGGACCGTTCATTTTAAAATCTACTTGTAAAATATATGCCATCGAATACATATGCCTCCCTAAAAGAATTTTTCGATAATTAATTTCTTTATTATATTATTTGATAATTTGTATGTTGATGAATGGGTTTATGCAAAAATTAGTTTTAAGAAAGAATAGATTATGTCATTTGAAATTTAGAGTGACAAGAGTGGCGTTTTTTTATTTTCTTTTTGTTTAGCACGCTTCGAATTGTGGAATAGTAAATGCGTGGTGGCATTAAAATGAATAGGAGCGTGTACATTTATGTCAAATTTACAAAAAGAATTAAACCAACTTGTAGCTTCATGGTCGGTATTATACATGAAACTTCATAACTTTCATTGGTATGTTAAGGGACCATCATTTTTTACATTACACCTGAAATTTGAGGAGCTTTATAATGAGGCATCGATGCATTTGGACAATATAGCCGAGCGTATTTTAGCTCTTAATGGACAACCTATCGCCACTTTAAAAGAGCATCTGGAGATTTCAGAGATTAAGGAGGCAGTAGGTAGTGAAACAGCCGAACAAATGGTAAAGACATTGATTCAAGATTTCGAAACAATGATGAAGAATTTAAAAAATGGAATGTCTGAAGCGGCAAATGAGAATGATGATATGACAGAGGATTTACTGAATTCGATTAATCAAAGCTTAGAAAAGCATGTGTGGATGCTTAAAGCATTTATTTCTTAATGAAACAATAGATGACTTAGAAAAGTAGAGATTCTTAAACTAAAGCTCGTATTAGCTTGTGTCTAATATAAAGCCAAAAGAAAAAGCCCTGCAAAGTATGCAGGGCTTTAAACTATTTCTCCAAAGCTTTCTCAAGCGTTTTAATATCTCTATGCATCAAAGTAAAGTAATCTTCTTTATTCTTAATGTCATCGTTTGTGAGCACGCTTAAGTTGTGTAATGTTAGTGGTTGTGCGCCTACATCATTTTGGATGACTTTAGCAAGATTTGATGTTACGTTTTGTTCAAATAGGATGTAGTGAATGTGATCCTTTTTCGCTTGGTCAACGATTTTTGTTAGCTCTTTTTGAGATGGTTCATCTTGTGAGTTTAAACCTGCAACAGAAATTTGGTTGAGGCCGTATGTTCCGGCAATATAGCCGAATGCTGCATGAGAGACGAAGAATGTTTTGTTTGGTACTTTGTCAGCCATTGCTTTAAAGTCACCATCTAAGTCTTTTAAATCTTTAACAAGAGATTGATAGTTTTTCTCGAACTCTGCTTTGTTTTGAGGTTGAGCTTTTACTAGAGCATTTTTAATTGAAAGAGCTAAATCTTGACTAATAATAGGAGACATCCAAACATGTGGATCTACATGGTTATTTTCTTGACTATGTTGACCAGCTGTAGCATGAGTATGGTCCTCATCGTCATCATGTCCTGTGCTGACAGCCAATTTATCTTTCGAGACATTCGCAGCTGTTTCGACGAATTTTACATTATCGCTTTGTAAGGATTTTTTTGCATTTTCAACGAACCCTTCAAGGCCTAATCCGATATAGAAAAAGTAATCAGCATCAGCTAGATTCATCATATCTCTTTGTGTAGGCTCAAAAGTATGTTCGTTTGATCCTGGAGGATAGATGGAAGATACTTCTACATGGTTGCCACCGATTCGTTCTGCAAAGTATTCAAGTGGATAAACAGTCGTATAAATTTTAAGTTTGTTGTTTTTATCTTTGGTTGATCCAGCTTCTTTGTTTGCTCCACAAGCTGAAGTAAAAACAGCTAATAATGCCACAAGAAAAATGGAAAAGATTTTTTTCATTTTCACACCTCATAAATAGTAACCATTACGGTTTGTATTCGAACAATAACTACTATACAAGATTTTAATAAAAAAAACAATAGAAAAACCTCCAAAAGTTATTTCTTTTTCGGAGGTTTTTCTTCAGGAACAGGATCATAGCCGCCTTCACAAAATGGTTGGCAACGTAAAATCCGACGTATTGTAAGGTATCCACCTTTTATAGCACCATGCTTTTCTATTGCTTCAATACCATAGTTAGAGCATGTAGGATAGAACCGACAGCTTGGTGGTTTTAGAGGTGATATCACTTTTTGGTAGAAGCGAATAGGTAAAATAAATAGTTTTCTCACTTCGACTCTTCTTTCTTGGTATAGTTGTCAAAATTCTGATTTGGTTTTGGATCAATTGTTTTATGGGAATCTTTTTTATTGTTTTTTGCTACAAAATAGATTAAAACACTTGCTAATACCACTGTAAGTATAACAACAGGGATAATAGCGGTCCAAGCAATTGACATTTTATTCACTCCATTATTTCCTGCATCTATATTTTATCGAAATTTCATTGATAGTTATAGTATAGTGCTCACAGGACGATAAGAACTGTGAACGTTTCATGACAGCTGCTAAAAAAGAAAGTTTAGTAGAAATTATATAAAGGAGCTTTGAAATTTCTATATTCTGAAGTTGCATCAATTTACTGATAAAAGTAAAATAATTTAAAACAAGTAAATTATGGTAAATTAAGATTTTGATAGGGTATGTAATTTGAAAGAATAAAATACACGGAAGGAGTTGCAAGGGAAATGGTTTCATATACAACAGCAGAAGCTGCAACTATTCAAAAAATCGATAAAACGCTACAAGTAACAGCAAAGATGAATGTTCGTAAAGGTGCAGGTGTAAAATACCCGAAAATTGGTCAAATTGATCAAGGAATATTCGTTAAAGCAACTGAATTCTATAAAGGTTGGTACAAAATAAGTTATAATGGCAAAACTGGCTGGTCACCAGGGAAATATTTAGAAGCAGCACCTGCTAATTACAAAGAAGCAGGATTAATTGAGTTAACTGAAAAAGATGGTTTTGTGATTGATTTGCGGTACGCAACAAAAAAGAATTTTATGGAGTATCGATTATATCCGAAAAAAGCGAAGGCATTGATGACAAAATCTACAGCAAAAAAATTAAAAAAAGCAAATAAATTAGCAAATAAAAAAGGTTACAAAATTAAGATTTGGGATGCATACCGACCAATGAGTGTTCAGTGGGAGATGTGGTACAAAATACAAAACCATATGTATGTAGCATTTCCATTAGAAGATTCAAAACACAGTAAAGGTGTCAGTGTCGATGTAACGCTTGTCGATAAAAAAGGCAAGGAATTGAAAATGCCAACAAAGTTTGATTCCTTTTCAGAAAAAGCAGGTCGTAGTTATATAAAGAACTCTAAAAAGGCCCAACAAAATGTGGACTTTTTAACTATGATCATGCTAGAAGCTGGTTTTACAACGATTAGCTCTGAATGGTGGCATTATAATGATACCAATGTCGATTTTCCTACGCTTGATGTACCTGTAAAATAGAGAATTATACATACATCTTTCTTTTGAAAATAATAAAAAATACATAGTTTATTTTTATTATATTGTGACAAGATAAGTTGAACTGAAAGAAAGGAAGATGCCATTATGTTTAGTTTCATTTGGTATTTAATCATAGGAGGTATTCTAGGTTGGTTTGCTGGCCTGATACTGGGCAAGGACATACCAGGTGGTATAATTGGAAATATTATTGCAGGTATCATTGGTGCTTGGATTGGTGGAATGTTATTCGGCACATGGGGACCGCAAATAAGCCATTTCTATATATTCCCTGCTCTAATAGGTGCGGTTATTTTAATTGCAATTATAAGCCTTATCTTAAAAGCAATGAACAAATAATCGAGCGCGAATTCCAGTATTGGAATTCGCGTTATTTATTTATTTATTTATTTAAAAGTGGTACATCCCCAAAAAGTTGGGTGGAGCTAGATTGCTTTTAAAATGATTTCATTAATTTTAGTGATGATTTCATCAGCTACATTATGGGCTAACTCTAATTCGGATGTGAAGCCGACGCATGAGCAGTTCATTTCACCGAGCACATAACGATCATTGCCCAGTTCATCCGTATCTAAGATAAAGTCTGCCGTCCAGATTAGTGGTAAATCATAGCCGCCTAAACGTTGCATTACATCAGGTAATTGACTTAGAAAGGTATTTACTAAGTCTTTCCAATCTTCGGGTTTATCATATCGATAATTTGCACCAGAGAACAATGTTGCACTAAATGCATCTTCGCTATCAGCAGGTTTTTTGTGTACAACGTTAATTGGTTTGTCATGTAACATAAATAATCGAATTTCGCCTTCTTTAATACGTGGCAGAAATTGCATATCAACGAGCATGCCATTATCACCAACAATATATTGTTCGCAGAAATCCATAAAAGTAGCTAATTCAAAATATTCCACATGATTATCTTTTGCTTCTGTGCATTTGATTTTTGCGGTTAGAGGGACTTCTGTAGCGTCTTGTGCTAGCTCGTCCATTAATTGGACACGCCAAATACCTTCACCTGTTGAACCACGATTTTGTTTTAGCACACGAATACCATGCATTAATGATTTTGGAAAAGTATTTTTGAATTCTTCAATTGTATAGTAAGCATACGTATCACTAGGTACAAGAGAAGTATCTGTTAATTTTACTAAAGCATCCTTCGCTCCGTAACCAATCATCGCATCAGGATGGGGCATACCGATAATGCCTTCTTCGCAAAGCTGGCGTAGCATAGAAAAATAAGCTGATTCGTCTTTTAAATTTCCTGGATTAATACGAGAGACATAAGCAATGGCATTTACTTTTACGTAATCTAAAATCTCTTGCTGTTTTGCCACATCAAAGAAAATCACTTCCGCATCTTGACCACGTTGTTGTAAAGCTTGAACCATAGGCATCGTATCTTTTCTGTAGCCATCTGGACCTTTGTCGCTACCGCCTTGCACTTCAAAAAATATAACTTTCTTTTCCAATAAAAATCCTCCTTAGAATAGATTGTCATTCTATTTATAGAATACAATAAAAGTAATGTTTATAAATGAAAAAAATGTATAAATATTATGAATAAATAATCACTAGTGTACAAAATATGATCTTTAAAAGAAATCTAATATGATAATTTTAATAAAAAAACGATATTTATAGCATTAAATAGAATATTCATTTGCATGAATAGGAATGTAGAGGGAGCAAGCTTTAAAAGAGGAATAAGGTGAAGAGCATATTGAGAAGTTGTGTATACATTTCTCATTACAGAGGACTTCGGACTTATTACATGGTGTAATAGGTCGGGGAGTATTGATAACCATATTGTATCATTATCGAGTGGATTTAGTCTCGAAAAAAATGGTGTCAAAAAAATATTTTTTTCCTAAGAGACCTCATTTCCTTGAGTTGTTTAGTATAAATTTTTTTCTATAGTTCATTATAAATTTGAGATGATTTTTATATGCAATATCTCCAAGTATTAACCATATACAGGGGAGATTTTATATAGATACCCGGCAATTGAAATTTATTGCCGGGATTTATTTTCAGAAAAATAGAGATCTTGATTTGAAGATCTCCATTCGTTTTTATATGAAATATACCAAATATACACATGCAACAAGTATGACAATAACAATATAAACAAGTTTCTTCCAAGAAGCTTTAATACCAAATAATCCTAATAGTAGGGCAGTCGTATATATACCAACACTAAAAAATCCAATAGCGATTCCTGTAAACCCACCAACTAAAAGGCTAACGATAAATACTAAAATGGCAAATACAAAATTACTTGAAATTCGGTTACCGTGGCTTAATTTTATTGGAATTAAATACGTAATTGCATCAATAACTAGCCCAAGCAGTAAACCAGCTAAATACATATAAGTAAACAGATGCACGTATCCTCACCACTTCCTGAATTTTCTGGATATTACTTTATTATATGAGGGGTTTTTTTAGGAGTACTAGTACAATTGCCTACTTAAAAAGCTCCCGATTTTTTAGAAATCGAGAGCTTTTACTATTTATATCATTGGATGATCTAAAGAATACAACCGTTTATAACGTGTGCTTCTTGAAAGCAATTCTTTATGTGTACCATTTAAATGGACCATTCCTTGGTCAATGAAAATCACTTGATCCATTTGATCAACACCTGCTAAATGGTGTGTAATCCAAATGATTGTTTTGCCTTCTAATGTCTTCAAAATTGTATCAATTAATTGATTTTCAGTAATCGAATCGAGGCCAACTGTAGGTTCATCAAGAATAACGATTGGTGAATCTTGTAGCAAAATGCGCGCTAAAGCAATTCGTTGTCGTTCGCCTCCGGAGAAACGTTCGCCAAGTTCTTGCATCCGAGTATTGTATCCATCAGGAAGAGACTCAATATAATGATGCATTTGTACTTTTTTCGCTGCTTCAATAACTTCCTCGTCTGTTGCATGAACATTGCCTAAACGAATATTATTCATAACAGTCGTATCAAATAAATGAGGCTTTTGTTCAAGTACACCTACGATTTCAGCAATATCTTCATGAATCAGAGCAGTATCTTGTTCATTCAATCGAACGGAGCCTTCTGTTGGAGTTAGGGCACCTAAAATTAGTCTGGCTAATGTACTTTTACCCGATCCGGTTTTACCTAAGATAGCAATTTTTTCACCTTGTTGGAACTGTAAGGTAATTTGTTGTAAAACATTTTGATTTGTTGCGTCATATTTAAAAGAAACATCATTAAATGTGATAGTTAAAGGTTGATTTTTCAAGTTCATTACTTGCTCTTTTGCAGATGGTAAGCTTTCAGGGCTAGCTTCTTCAATCGCATCTAATCGTTTTAAAGAAGTATCATAATTTGGCAAGTGACTAACAGCATCAGAAACCGGTGCAAAAGCTTCTGCTAATGGGAATACAACCAACACGAAGGCTGCAATCCAGATATGTGCGAATTCCCCGGCATTCGCACTTGTTCCAGCAAACGCAATCATCACTAAAGTTACAACAGCAACGACTATTTGAAATAATAAATTACGTCGACGATTGAAAGAATCCATTTTATATTCGAATGCATCTTGATGCTGCTCAATCTTTTCATATGCTGTTAAAAATGTTTGTTGTTTACCACTGATTTTCCAATCACTTAATCCCATGACTGCATCAGTAAGGGACGCATATAATTCGCCTCGCAGTGATTTCATTTGAATCATTCGTTTGCGGTTTGCTAATAAAGATACAAGTGGAATAAGAACCACTAGTACAAATAATAATAAAGCCATCAGTAATGCAAACGGAATGGAGAAGAAACCTAAAGCGACAACTGCAATGATGTATAAAATGAAGGCAAAGATACTAGGAAAGATGGTTTTTAAATATAAATTTTGTAAATGTTCTATATCATCTGCTAAAACCCCAAGTAAATTCCCAGTTGAAAAACGATTAGAAAGTGTTAAAGCCTGTGTTTCTAATTTTTGATATAAACGGACACGCATTTTTGAAAGAATTTTTAAGACAAATGAATGGCCGGTTAGTTGCTCAGCATAGTTAAATACAGGACGGAAAATACCAAAAGTACGCACAAGTACAATCGGTACATATACTAATAAAATATTTTCAGGGCGAGTAGCTGATTTTGAAATCAAATAACCTGAAGTAAACATTAATGCACTTGCACATATAAATGTCATAGTTCCTAATAAAAAAACGAGCAAAAGTAGTTTTTTGTTTTGTTGTAAATAAGGTTTTACCCATGCATGTTTGAAGATGTTTGATTGTTTTGGTGTCATCATGCTACGCCTCCGTTCCATGCGTTTGTTGATGAACTAATTCATAGTAGTAACCTTGTTTTGCAAGGAGTTCTTTGTGTGTTCCTTGTTCTACAATTTCACCGTTATGCATAACAAGAATCATGTCCATATCTATCATCCAGTGAAGACGATGCGTTGCAAAGAAAATTAATCGATTTTCAAATAACGGAAGCATACGTTGTTTGATTTCCCATTCGGTCTCAATATCTAAATGGGCTGTTGGTTCATCAAATAGTAAAATTTTACGAGAATCGTCTAAGAAAGCCCTTGCAAGTGCAATACGTTGTTCTTGTCCACCACTTAAAGCTCGGCCAGTTTCACCGATGATTTCATCATATCCATTTGGTAGTGAATCAATTACTTCTGTTAAACCAGCACGTTCACATGCATTCTTAATTTGCGCATCTGTGGCATCCTTCGTATAAAAGGCGACATTATTACGAACGGTATCATGAAACAAATAAGGGTGTTGTGGAACGTAGTAAATTTGTTTTTGCCAATCTACATTTGCAAATGAATGGACGGACTTCCCGTTTATTTGAATTTCGGCGCTATTCGCTTCTGCAAAGCCACTTAATGCATTGATGAAAGTAGATTTACCAGAACCACTTGCTCCGATAATCCCTACTCTTTGATTGCCTTTTAAGTTAAATGATACTTGATTCAATGAAGGTTTATTTGATCCTTCATGTTGAACAGTCATGTTTTTAATCATAACAGTGGATTGTCCATCCCATGTTGAAATGGATGTAGTGTCTTCTTTAGTAGATGGTCGATTTAATATAGCTGAAATGGCTGTAAATGCGTTTTTCCCATCCAATGTTGCGTGATAGTCTGAACCAAATTCGCGAATTGGTGCGAAATATTCTGGTGCCAATATTAAAATGATTAACGATGGCAATAACACGAGTGATCCTTTGATTAAACCTAAACCTAAAAATAACGCAACAATTGCAATCGAAATACTTGTGAAGAATTCTAGAGCAAATGTTGATAAGAAAGCCACTGCTAATGTTCCCATTGTAGCTTTACGATATTGCTCACTGACATTGCGAATATTACGATCGTATTTTTTACTTAATCCTAAAAAGCGTAAAGTTTGCAAACCACGAAGTGAATCCACAAAGTGATTGGACAATACTTGATAAGATTCATATTGTTTATCTGCCTTTGATCGTGCTGCAATACCTAGAAGAATTAAGAAGAAGATTAATATAGGAAGAACGAGCAAGAGAATAAGAGCAGATTTAATATCGATTGTTAAAGTATAGATGAAAATCATGACTGGAATGACAAACATATTCATTACTTTTGGCAGAAATAATTTCATGTATTGTTCAACGTTTGAAATGCCTTCTAATGCCATTGTCACTATATTTCCTGTACCTTCTGTTGCGGTTATGTTAGGGCCGAGATTAAATAATTTAGCTGTTAGTTGTTTTCGTAAATTAGAGCCTGTTTTCATTGAAAAACATGACATATATTTTTCTCTAAAGTAGATCACGATATGTTTCGCAACGAAGCAAACAAAAAATAATAACATAGGGAGCAGCTGATCAGCCAGCTGCTCCTTATGGAATAAGTTTGTAATTGTCGTCGCTAAATAAATCGCTTGGAGAATAGTGAAGGTACCAAGAAGAGCAGCCATCACGAATAAGAACACAAGAGTTCCTTTTATTCCACTGAGTTTAAATAGCGCTTTGTCAATCATTTATGTCACCTATTTCTTAGGGCTAATACGTTTACGGAATACATAGTAGCTCCAAATTTGATAACCTAATACGAATGGAAGTAATGTACAAGCTACTTTTGTCATCACGGTTAATGTGTAATGTCCACTTGCTGCATTTTCAATCGTTAAGTTAAAGGATGGATCAATTGAGCTAATCATGACACGTGGGAACAATCCGATAAACAGCATTGCTACGACAAAAGCTATAGCAAGACCAGAGAATGTAAAGGCGAAACCTTCACGACCTTTATTTGCAAATAACATGCCTAAAACGGTTGCAAGGACTGTTAATCCTAATAATACTGGTGTTGCGACTGGACGTACATCAAATAGATCTGTTTGGAAGTAAGATAATACTGCAAAGATAACTTCACCTACAAATAATAGGATATACACTTTATTTAACAGAGAGATTGCTCTTTTATGAACATCACCAGTTGTACGTAAACCGATAAATGTTAATCCGTGTACGAGTGTAAGTAATACAACTGCAAGGCCACCAACCAATGAGTAAACATTCACGAAATCAGAGAATGAACCAAATAGATGCATGTCGCCATCAATCGGCATACCGTGTACAAGACTAGTGAATAGCATACCTAGTAAGAAAGGAGATACAAGACTTCCGATAAAGGTTAACCAATGGCAAAGGTTTATGCCTTTGTCTGTTTTTGAATGATGACTATATTCGATTCCTACTCCACGTGCAATCAGTGCAAGTAGTAGGATGACGAATAAAGTGTAGTAACCTGAGAACATGGTAGCATACCAGTTAGGAAATGCTGCAAATAATGCGCCACCAGCTGTAATCAACCAAACTTCATTTGCATCCCAGAAAGGTCCGATTGTTCCGAGTAATTGTTCACGTTCGTGTTTGTTTCTAGCAAGTAAGCGTGTTGCCATACCAACCCCAAAGTCAAATCCTTCTAGGAAGAAGAATCCGACAAAGAGAACTGCGATTAGTACGAACCATAATGCTTCTAAACTCATTCTTCAAACGCCTCCTTGTCCATCAAATCTACTTTCGTATCTAATTTTTTCTTAAGAATGGCATCCGGGCCTTGTTTTGCTACTCGAGCGACCATCATAATCATAATCACTGCTAGGATGACATAAGCCGAACTAAATGAAATCGTTGAGAATAAGATTTGTCCTTTAGAAACATTTGGAGAGATAGATTGGGCAGTTGTGTAATAACCAAAAACTGTCCAAGGTTGACGGCCAATTTCTGTCATAATCCATCCTGTAGTGTTTGCGATAAAAGGTATTGCAATTGCTCCAATCATTAAGCGTAAGAACCATTTTTTGTTTACAATTGTTCCACGATTTGCGAACCATAAGCCTAATAATGAAAGAAGAACCATTAAGCCACCGAATCCAGCCATAATACGGAAACTCCAAAATACGGTTTTAACTGGAGGAATGTAATTGACGTTATCTCCATATAGCTTTTCGTATTTTGCTTGAAGCGTTTTCATACCTTCAACAGAACCATCAAACTCACTATAAGCTAGATAGCTTAATAAGTAAGGAATATTGACTTCCCATTTATTTTCTTTATTTTTTGTATCGATATCTGCTAATAATGTCCAAGCTGCAGGATCGCCTGAGTCATTCCATAGTGCTTCGGAAGCAGCCATTTTCATTGGTTGAGATTCCATTAAATGTTGTGCTTGATCATGACCTGAAAACATGATACCAAAGCCAGCAATACAAGCAACAACCATCGAATAGTTAAATGATTTTTTGAAAAATTCAGTATTACGTTTTTTCAGTAAGTTATAAGCGCTAATACCACCTATAATAAATCCACCGGTTGCAAGTGCACCAAAAATTGTATGTGGGAACTCTACTAGCAATTGTGGGTTCGTTAATAATGCCATAAAGTCTGTTAAAACAGCTTTCCCATTTTCAATTTTAAATCCAACTGGTTCTTGCATAAAAGAGTTTGCAGCTAATATCCAAAGTGCGGATAACATTGTTCCTAATGCTACAAGCCAAGCGGATAAGGCAATAACCCATTTAGGTAGTTTATTTCGACCAAACATCCAAATACCGATGAATGTAGATTCCATAAAGAAAGCAAGTAAAGCTTCTACAGCAAGTGGTGCACCGAATACATCTCCCATAAATCGAGAGTATTCAGACCAGTTCATCCCAAATTGGAATTCTTGTAAAATACCAGTTACAACACCTATTGCAAAAGATAGTAAGAATATTTTTCCCCAAAATAGAGCCATGTCTAAATATATTTTTTTCTTCTTCCACACATACATGGTTTCAAAGATAGCAACAAAGAAAATCATGCTAATTGAAACTGGAACGAAGAAGAAGTGGAAAATAGTAGTGATTGCATATTGAATTCGAGCTAAATCTAAAATTTCCATATGAACTTCCTCCTAAGTAAAATCAAATGATTTTTAACTTCCCTTACAGTATACGACCTGTTTCTTTTTTTGGAAGAGCAAAATTAGTACAAAGTGTCACGAAATTGTGGTCATATTGTGTCGATATCGATATATCCATAGTTAACACTATATGAACAGTGTTAACTAGCTGTTTCCCAATGGATATTTATAATATACTATCCTTTTTTTGTTAAAAATCATTATACTTACGATCGGTTATTCATATCTCTTTATCTAGAATTTCTAATGACAAGTATGCTGTCACAAAATATTCAAACATAAAAATAATACAGTTGTGAAGAAAGTGTGAAATTAGTAGTGTTTTTGGTTAAAAATGGAGGTGAAAAGCATCAATTAAGTCATTATAATTTTAGATAATTTTTCATCGTCTCTACTTCTGAAAATATAAAATGAGTTTTTGTATGAGCATATAGCTGCAGTTCGTCAATTGTAGCTTCCGCACTTTGGAAAGAAGAAAAATTCATCTTCAACATAAAACAAGCATCTCCTGCAATACGATAACAGAAATCCACATTAGAATAGGATTGGATTAGCAGTTTAAAATCGTTATAACGATTATTTTTAATTGTTGCTTCAACAATACATTGAATGGAGTATCCTAGCACATTGTCATTAATTTGTGTTGTATATTGCATAATAGTTCCTTGTTCTTCTAGTTGTTTTACTCTTTCTTTTACAGCGGGAGCTGATAAATGGACTCGACGTCCTAATTCACTCATTGATAACCGACTATCTTTAGATAACTCCTGTAATATAGATTTGTCTATTAAATCAATCATGTCTATTTTCCTTTCTTATTGAAAGTATTTTGGTATATTCCTTTCAATGTTAAATGTAAATTTCCTGTTTTTCATTTTACAATAAATGATAGGAGGGATGTAATATGGCATTTATTGCTTATTCAAAAAACGGTTCAACGCCTTTTCAAAAGCTATTAGGACATAACAGAAGTGTGATGGGATTTTGGAATGATTTAGGTGGTGAATTAGAGAAGGATGGTCATTTAACTGCAGAGCTAAAAGAACAAGTCCGAAGAACACTTGCTCAAGAGAATGGTTGCGAATATTGTAAAGCGAAGGGGAAACCAGATGAAAGGTATCATGACGAAAAGATAGCGGTAAGCGTTGGCTTTGCACAAGCATTTCTTGCTTCAAAAGGACATACATCCCCAAGCATTGTAAATATATTAAAAGATTATTTTTCTGAAGAAGAAATTAGTGAACTTTTTGCATTTGTTTGTTTTACAACAGCTTCGCAATATTTTGGAGCACTAATGCAATTAGAAGGCTGAGTTTGATAAGAAAAAAATTATATCAAATCATAATATATATAAAATTTACTTATAATACTTTTATTGTAAAATTAACCTATCACCTAATTCACAAGGAGGTTTAGTATGGAAATCGATTTTCATAGTCAAGATAATCATTCTTCCTATTCTTCAAGAATTGCAAATGTAAGTTGGATCCAAAGGATTAATGAAATTTGTGAAGTGAAAGGTAAAACAGTTTTAGATATTGGATGTGGTGGAGGAATTTATACGAAAGCATTAGCTGAAATGGGGGCTTCAACTGTTACTGCACTTGATTTCTCTGAACAAATGCTTTCTGCTGCAAAAGAAAACTGTAATGGATATCCTAACATTCGATTTCATCTAGGTAACGCGTTAGATACAAAATTGGAAAATGGGCAATTTGATATTGTTCTTGAAAGAGCGGTTATTCACCACATATCAGATTTAGAAACATCTTTTAATGAAGCTTTTCGCATTTTAAAACCGGGAGGGGTCTATCTTATTCAGGATAGATCCCCAGAAGATTGTCTACTTAAAGGAAGTTCAAATCATATAAGAGGATACTTCTTTGAAAAATTCCCAAGTTTGATTGAAAAAGAAATATCAAGAAGATATTCTGGAGAAAAGGTATTGCAAACTCTTCGAAATATAGGATTTCAAGAATCTTGCGAATATCAATTATGGGAAACAAGAAAAATTTATAAAACAATAGAAGAATTATCTGCAGACATTTTAAGTAGAACCGGACGTTCAATTCTCCATGAATTGAATGATTTACAACTCCAAGAATTGGTCGTATATATTAATAATCAATTAAAAATAAAAAATGATGAATCAATAGTTGAAGAAGACAGATGGACTATTTGGAAAGCGGAGAAACCGTGAACCATCACTAATTAGGTAGAAATAAAAACTTTCCTTATGGCATTTCAAAAATCCAATTAACTTAGAGACCCTGCTCTTATTGAAAAATTCCCAATAAGAGCAGGGTTCTATTATACTAATAATGTTCTTAAACTCTTGCATATTCACCTATCTAGACGAACATTATTAGTAGGTATTTACCTTTTAGATACAAAATTAAATGATTCCTCTAAAATCTCTCCTGTTTCCATATCTTTTACTTGAATTCTATTCTTTTTAATTTCATTTTCACCTATAATAATCACTTTTTTGAGGCCTTCCTTATTTGCTCGATCTAGTGCTTTTTGAAGATTTTTTATTTTCATCTCTAGTTCTACAAGATATCCCTTTTTTCTTAATTGGGTTGCAAGCAGTAAGCCCTCTTTTGTTGCTTTAATAGGAATAATATAAAAATCGATGTTGGATGAATATGTGAGTGAGTGGTTCATGGAATAGGCAGTAGTAATAACATCTAAACCAAAAGAAATCCCCACTGTAGAAAAAATTTCTTCGGTTCCTATTAATCCACCAATT
The DNA here is from genome assembly GCF_044359855.1 of Rummeliibacillus pycnus. Taxonomy (GTDB): domain Bacteria; phylum Bacillota; class Bacilli; order Bacillales_A; family Planococcaceae; genus Rummeliibacillus; species Rummeliibacillus pycnus_A. Next base: position 1,614,495 of record NZ_CP132291.1, on the reverse strand, counting down.
GCATTATCATATCTTCCTCCACTACCAATACTCGAGTTAATAGTGCCATCTTCTAAAAAGATTTCATAGATGGTTCCAGTATACATTTCTAAACCTCGAGCTAAATAAGGGTTAAATACACATTGCTCTTTCATATTCAAGTAGGATAAGTATTCTTCTAATTCTTTTAGTTCTGCAACGCCTTGTGAAATATCCTCATTTTTATCAGTAAATTGTTCAAAATAATTAATTCCTTTGCTAGTTGAAGTTTTCAAGAAAGAGATAATTTTGAGAACGATATCTCCACTTATATTTTTTGACGATAACTCTATTTCAATTCCTGAAAGTCCTACTTTTTCATATTTATCAATTGTTAATATGACACTATTCATCGAATCATTTTGTACACCAATATATGATAGCATGCCTTGTAAAAGCTTTCGGTTATTGTATTGAATAATCACTGGTAATTGTAATTTTTCAAAAGCAGAAAGAGCCATGCCCATTAACTCAGCCTCTGCCGCCTGAGTACTGACACCAACAATATCTACATCACATTGCGTAAATTCACGAAATCTTCCAGCTTTAATAGGTCCATCTCGGAATACTTTTCCAATTTCATAGCGTTTAAATGGCATTCGTAAAGTTGGATTCATGGCTATTACTTTTGCAAAAGGAATAGTTAAATCATATCGCAGTGCTAATTCCCTCTGTCCCTGGTCAGTTAATGTATACATTTCTTTTAGAATTTCTGCTCCACCACCATATTTGGAAGACAATAACGATGAGTAATTCAGAATAGGCGTTTCTAGTGGTTTGCATCCATATTGGATAAAGGTATCTTCCAGCGTTCTACGGATTTTACTTCTAATCATTTCAACATTGGGCAAATAATCCTGTGTACCCTTCACATTTTGATAATTCATTTTTTTCATTGATAACCCTCCTAAAATAGAAAATAAAAAGAACTGCATTCGTAAAGGGATAATTCCCAACCGATGCAGTTCATTATAATTAGCCTTCCTATACGCGATATTAAAATCGGATAGCAAGGCTAATAGTGATGATGGTATGAAGTTTTAGAATTCAGTTTCATGTATAGTAGCATGTGTATTCACCTCATAGTTTTTATTATTCTATAGATAATTGTTTGAATAGTCAATAAATAATTAGTTGAGATTGTTAAAATATTTCATTTAATACTGTACATTAGAACAATTAAATCCTTATAGAATAAGGTATTTGTAATAAAGGATATATTAAATAAAATGTCGAAAAATAAATTAGTAAATTAAAAGAAAAGAGGTATTTACATGGGATACGTCATGGAATTAAGAAAGCTAGTAGGAAGCCGTCCACTGATCCTTGCTGGTGCAAATGTTATTGTATTAGATAAGGAAAATCGATTATTAATGCAATTAAGACAAGATAATAATTGTTGGGGCTTGGCTGGAGGAGCATTGGAACCTGGTGAGAAGTTGGAAGAAGCGGCAAAAAGAGAATTGTTTGAAGAAACAGGACTAGAAGCTAAAGAATTAACCTTATTTAAGGTTTTTTCAGGAGAAGAATTCTATTATCAGTATCCACATGGTGATGAAGTTTACAATGTCATTTCTACATATATTTGTACAGATTTTTCAGGAGAATTGAAGATGGATCAAGATGAAGTACAAGCCTTACATTTTTTTGATATGCAACAATTGCCACCAAACATCAGTCCGCCTGAATTGCCGATTATCAGGGAGTTTATTGATTCATTTAATTAAGTGGAAAAGTATAATAATTAAGCTCACTTAGAACAAAAAGGTAAGGTTACTTTACTGAAAATAGCATGAGTGATGATTTGTTTGAATTTCTTAAGGATATTTTTAGAATAAAATATTGATTTTTCTAAATATTCAATGTATGATAATGAAAATTCATAATGTAAATTCTAAGAAAAAGAGAGTAGTTTATAAAGGAATGTCAAGCGAGTTAGGGATAGTGTGAGCCTAATACAGATCTTGTAAATGAAACGCACTTTGGAGAAACTTTTTGAAATCAGTAGGAAAGCTCGGGGAGACACCTCGTTAACAATAGTGAGCGGTCACAAATGTGGCAACTAGAGTGGTACCACGGGAAATTATGCTCTCGTCTCTTATTACAGAGACGGGGGCTTTTTTATTAGGGGGGGAAAGAAGATGATGAGTGAAAAACAGCAAATAGCAACGGTGATACAAAAGGTTATCAACTACGAAATAGAAAGTGAGCAAATAATCGCACTTTTAGAAAAGCCTAAACATGCACATCTTGGCGATATGGCTTTTCCGTGTTTTACACTATCCAAAATATTAAGAAAAGCGCCCAATCAAATAGCAAGTGAAATAGCTAGTCAGTTGGATCATCAATTGATTCATCAAACCCAAGCTGTAGGTGGTTATGTCAATATTTTTTTAAACAAAGAAATAATCACGAAAAATGTTATAGAAACGATTATAAAAGAACAAACAAAATATGGAGAACAAATATCGACAAACGAAAGCATTACCATTGATTTCTCATCACCTAATATTGCTAAACCATTTTCAATGGGTCATTTACGTTCAACTGTTATAGGTAATGCATTGGCTAAAATATCAAAAAAGAATGGATACGAAGTGATTAAGATAAATCATTTAGGAGACTGGGGTACGCAATTTGGAAAGCTCATTGTTGCCTATAAATTATGGGGAGATCCAACAAGAATTGAACAGTCTCCTGTTAAAGAATTATTAAAAATTTATGTGAAATTTCATGAAGAAGCTGAATTAGATGATACGCTAAATGATGAAGCACGAGCAGCTTTTAAACGTTTAGAACAAGGCGATGAAGAGGCTTTACAGCTATGGCAATGGTTTAGAGAAGCTTCACTAAAAGAGTTTCAAAAGATTTATGATTTATTAGGAATTTCATTTGATTCGAACTCTGGTGAAGCTTTTTATAATGACAAAATGGAAAACGTTGTAGAAGAATTAAAGGAAAAGCAACTACTCGTCGAATCTAAAGGTGCATTAGTTGTTGAATTAGAGAACATGCCACCAAGTTTAATCATGAAAAAAGATGGCACAACATTGTACGTTACTCGAGATCTGGCAGCTGCGATATATCGTCATGAAACATACGGTTCTACGAAATCATTTTATGTAGTAGGAAATGAACAGTCCCTCCATTTTACACAATTATTTTTGGTGCTTCAGAAGATGGGACATGAATGGGCTAATGGACTTCAACATATCCCATTTGGAATGATGCTAAAGGACGGCAAGAAGATGTCAACGAGAAAAGGGAAAATTGTTTTGCTAGAAGAAGTACTTGCAGAAGCTATTGATGCGGCAAAAAAGAATATTGAAGAAAAAAATCCAAGCATTGCAAATAAAGAAGAAATAGCGAAAATGATAGGAATTGGTGCAGTGGTTTTTAATGATTTAAAGAACTATCGTATGCATGATATCGATTTCTCATTAGAAGAAATGTTGAATTTTGAAGGGGAAACTGGTCCGTATGTTCAATATACTTATGCAAGAATTTCCTCTTTATTGAAAAAAGGTGGGTTCCACCATAAAGAGAATATTAATTTAAATGGATTAAATGAAAAAGCATGGTCAACCATTTTAACTTTAAAAGATTTCCCGACGATTATTGTGAAGTCATTTGAAAATGCTGATCCATCACAAATAGCGAAATACTGTTTGGAATTATCGCATCAATTTAACAAATACTATGCAAATACAAAAATAATAGATGAATCACCAGCTCAAAATGCAAAACTCGCATTAGCATCTTGTGTCGCAATTGTCTTAAGTGAAGGATTAAGGATACTTGGTATTAAGGCACCAAATGAAATGTAATCTAAATGAGAGTAATGTGTATCAAATTCATAATGCAAAATTTATAAAAAAATACGAGCATTTTAGAGGAGTGATTTAAATGGTATTAAGACCTTATTCAGAATGTGATTTATCAAAGTTGCAACACTATACATTACTCGAAGAACAATATTCTTTAACAATGATGCCACTTGATAGTGTAGCGATATGTAATGTTGATGCTTCACGACATCCGGTAGTTTTAGAGGATGATGGAGAAATTGTAACCTTTTTCAATTTACATGAAAAGGAAGGAGTCGCTCCTTATAGTACAACGGGTGATACAATTTTGTTACGTGCATTTTCTACAAATGCGATGCATCAACGTAAAGGTTATGCCAAAAAAGCCTTGCAATCTTTGCCTAGTTATTTAAATGAACACTTTCCATATATTACGACTATTTATCTAACGGTGTATCTATTTAATGATAGTGCGAAAAATTTGTATGAAAAAATAGGATTTGTTGATACAGGAGCTCGAGAAATTCGTAGTGGAAGAGAGCTAATGGTGATGAAATGGGAAATTTCTAAATAGAAGATAACGAAAAGTTATCAAGGTAATAATTTATTTATAAATAAAATTATTAATAACGAGCAATTTTCACCCGATAATATGGTTGTAAAGGAGTGATACGAATGGATTTGAATTCCATTATGGCTACGCAGCTATCGGATCTTCAACAAACGGTTCAAATGAGCGTTTTACAAAAGGCATTGAACATGAATACGACTGCTGCTGTTCAGTTATTAAATCAAATGCCTGAACAACCACAAGCTACACATCCATACAAAGGATCCGTAATTGACGTACAAGTTTAATCGAAATGCCTCCACAAGCTATCGACTTAAATTGACATGACTTTACAACTCCAATGACATCAGATTGTTCCTATGAACTATCTGATGTTTTTTTGTATAAAATTTCTCCTAAAAACTAAACTAATAAATAAAAAAGCGTTGTTAAATTGAAATATGAAAGATAAATTATTGTGCCAACACACGTCAGCTTTTCGGGCAAGATAAAGCTTAAAGGATAGTTCCGCTTAAGACAACGCAAGAATACTCATGCGGTTTGTGCGCTTAGTGAGCTGGTACTTTAGATAATACTATCAACAGTATTCATTAACATAGCTAATAAAAAAGGAGAATGTACATGTCAAATGTAGATGTATATATTTCAGTGATGCACAAGTATTATAATTTTTCACCGTATCATGCTCCATGGGAATTTCATATAAATGTAGATCCAGGAATGTTAAAAGTATTTGATCAGCTCTTTGAACAAATGAAAAGTTGGGACAACAACAGTATTGTGAGAGCGCAAATTCCGGCAGTTCCATACCATTTTGACCAGCAAAATAATGAAGTGGATAAGCGTTTAAAAAAGGTCTATGCACTTATTCATGAATATGGAGATAAAGATACAAAAAAATTCATCGAACAAATGCCTTACTACAGTTGATTGATGACGATGCCTTCGTTACACTAAATACGATAAGGAGTGAGCGAAGGTATGTTTACATATACAGATTTGAATGGTAACGGTTGTGAATTATCTTTTAAAAAGAATGCTTTCAGTATTATTCCAAAGCATGTACTTGTTTTAGCAAAGTATGAAGGAAAATGGTTGCTAACAGAGCATCCGGAACGTGGCTATGAATTTCCTGGTGGAAAAGTAGAAGATGGCGAGACATTAGAAGAAGCTGCAGTAAGGGAAGTATTTGAAGAAACAGGTGCAAAAATTGTCAATGTAGAATGGCTTGCGACATACATGGTTCAAGAAAATGTCCCATTTACGAAAGCCGTTTATACAGCAACTGTCCAAAACTTTGATCAAAATCACCTAAACATGGAGACAAACGGTGCTGTATTAATGACTGAAGAAGAACTAACAGCCAACAATCGATTAAGTTTTTACATGAAAGACTTAGGAATGAAAAAAATTTTAGAGAAGGTGAGTGAACGTGAAGACAAATGGTGAAATCTACAATTTAAGAGAGTATCCTTCCCCAAATCCAAAAATAAAATTAACAGAAATTACTTATTGGTCAGAAGGTTTACGTGTTAAAGGTTTACTTGCTACACCAATTGCTAAAGCAAATTATGAAGGGATACTATATTTGCGTGGTGGCATGCAAGGCGTTGGGATGGTGCGACCTGCACGTATTGCACAACTTGCTTCCCATGGATTTATTGTTTTTGCCCCATACTACAGAGGGGTACGCGGTGGTGAAGGAAGAGATGAATTTGGGGGGGAGGACCGTTTTGATGCGATCAATGCAGTCGATGTGTTAAAACATTTTTGTCTAAATAAACGTATTCATCTTTTTGCATTTTCAAGAGGTGGTATTATGGCGCTATGGACGGGAATATTGCGCAATGATATTACTTCAATTGTTACATGGGGTGGCGTTTCAGATATTAAATTTACGTATGAAGAACGAGTCGATATGCGTAGAATGATGAAGAGAGTACTAGGTGGTTCTCCGCAAAAAAATCCAATCGGTTACGAAGAACGGCAACCACTATCTCGTGTTGATGAGATTAAAGCTCCTGTATTAATCATCCATGGCATGTTAGATGACAATGTAGGTTTTAAACATGCTCAGCTTTTGGAAAACGGCTTGAAGGTTTTAAATAAGCATGTAGAGACTTGGTACTATCCTGATTATACGCATTTTTTTCCGAGCGATGTTAATCGAAAAGTTGTAGATAGTGCTTGTCAGTGGATGAAATTACAACAATTGTAAAGGGGTGATGAATTGGGGTATATTAAAGCAAAGATTGATATAAAGTTAAATGACAAAGACTTGGATTTTTCACAGCGCTATCCTTATTGGCAAGAACTTTGGTCCAATTATACTGAACCTTTTTCAGAGGTTCAAATCCAAAATTGGAAAGAAGAAGAACAGGCGATTGAAGAATTAGAAAAAATTAGCTTTATTTCACGTATTGAAGGACTTGTCAAAATTCAGCGTGTCATGTTAGATGAGAACAATCGAGCCTATTTTCAAAATCAAGCTTCTTTAAATGGAAAATTAAAATGGTTTTCTATTGTTTTCCATGATAGAGAGCTTACTGAAGGTATTGAGATTCATAATTATGGAGAAGAAGTTTACTTCAACCAAGTAACAAAGGAAGAAGCAGAGCCTATAGTCGAGATGTTTGAACAATTGAAATGTGAAGTTGAATTTTTTCCTGATGATATGGATTAAATAAGCACTGCAACTTGAGCTGTGGTGTTTTTTATTTGGTTTTTGGGATGAGGATTTTTTGTGAGAAAGGACAGTGGATTCAGGACTTAAAGAGTTTTATGTAATTCAGTAATACATGTAAATGCTTTGAGAACCGAGAGTAAATGGCTTAAAAACAAGTGTAAACCAAAATCATAATATTCTCCGTTGTCTGCGACAGAAAATGACGTAATGGATAAAAATTAAAAACGCGAAAAAGGGGAGTATTGATTTTTTTAGAGAAGACTTAAAATGCTGAGAACGCAAATACAATTTAAAAAGTCGCAAGTAAACGTCGTTAAGTCGCAAGTAAGCTCCATCAATATCCCTAAATCATGTAGATAATAAAACTAAAACCCCGAGCAGCTCGATTACAACTGCTCGGGGTTTATCCGTCCGTTATGGATTACTTATAGGTTCAAAACTAATTAAGCGATTGGTGCACCTTTTTTAGTGAAATCTTCGGAAACAACACCGAATTTTTTGAAGTTTTCATGGAACATACCAGCTAATTTAGTTGCTTTTTTGTCATAAGCTTCTTTATCAGCCCATACGTTACGTGGATTTAAAAGTTCTGTTGGAACACCTTCAACTGCAGTTGGCATTGCAAAACCGAAGATTGGATCTTTTTCAGTGAATACATCGTTTAGTTTGCCATCGATTGCAGCGCGTACCATTGTACGAGTGTAAGAAAGCTTCATACGGCTACCTTCACCGTAGCTACCACCAGTCCATCCAGTGTTTACTAAGAATACATTTACTTGGTGTTCGTCAATTTTCTTACCTAACATTTCTGCATAAACTGTTGCGTGTAATGGGAAGAATGGAGCACCAAAGCAAGTAGAGAATACTGGTTCTGGTTCTACAACACCACGTTCTGTACCAGGAGTTTTAGAAGTAAAGCCTGATAAGAAGTGATACATTGCTTGTTCTTTTGTTAATTTACTGATTGGAGGTAAAACACCAAAAGCATCAGCTGTTAAGAAAATAACTGTTTTTGGGTGACCTGCAACAGATGGATCAACAATATTTTCGATATTTTGGATTGGGTACGCAACACGAGTGTTTTGTGTTAAAGTTACATCATCGTAATCAGGAATACGAGTTTCAGGATCTACGACTACGTTTTCTAAAACTGTACCGAAATTAATTGCGTTATAAATTTCTGGTTCTTTTTCAGCGGAAAGGTTGATTGTTTTAGCGTAGCAACCACCTTCAATGTTAAATACACCGTTATCTGACCAACCGTGTTCGTCATCACCGATTAGTTTGCGATTACCATCAGCAGATAAAGTTGTTTTACCAGTACCTGATAAGCCGAAGAATAGGGCAACGTCACCTTTTTCTCCAACGTTTGCTGAACAGTGCATTGGAAGAATGCCTTGTTGTGGTAATAGGTAGTTCATGATACCGAAGATAGATTTTTTCATTTCACCAGCGTATTCTGTTCCACCAATTAAGATGATTCGTTTTTCTATTGATACAATGATGAATGTTTCTGAAGATGTACCATCAACTTCAGGATCTGCTTTAAATGTTGGAGCAGATACGATTGTGAAGTCAGCATCATGGAATGTATTAAGTTCTTCTTCAGTAGGTCGGATGAATAGCTGATGAGCAAATAGGTTATGCCAAGCGTATTCATTGACAACTCGGATTGCTAAGCGTGATTCAGGATCTGCGCCTGCAAAACCTTTAAAAACAAAAACTTCTTCTTTTTGTTTTAAATAGTTAACAACTTTGTTATATAATGAATCGAATACTTCTGAAGAAATTGGTTGGTTAATTTTACCCCAATCAATTTTATCTTGAGTTGAAGCTTCTTCTACCATATATTTATCTTTAGGAGAACGTCCTGTATATTTACCTGTTACTGCACGAACAGCGCCATCAACTGTTAAGATTGCTTCACCACGTGAAGTTGCTTTCTCCACTAATTGTGGGACTGAAAGTTGTTCCAAAATATTTTGACCTTGTAATAAATCCTTCAGTTCATTCGCAATTTCTATTGAATTCATCTTTGTTCGTACCATCCTTTTTATATTATTCCCGTATTGTGGGTTTTTAATTTTCATTTCGAGAATTAGTATAACACATTCAAATTAATAGTCTATACTAATAGCTAATTAATTTTTAAAATTTATCTTTTTTTAATATGAATATAAAATAGTTTGACTTTCAAATCAATATCACTTACTATATGCATTAGAACGGATACTCTTATCCCGAGCTGGTGGAGGGTCAGGCCCTATGAAACCCGGCAACCTGCATTACCTTTCACGTGATGCGTTGGTGCTAATCTGATGCAAGGATGATTCCTTGAACGATAAGAGTGAAAGGTGCTTACGAAACATACCCTTTCCTCATTGGTTTACGATGAGTGAGAGGTTTTTTTTTTCAAAAAATAGAAGCAAATCTAATTTGTTTCATTATTATATGTGATTTGTAGAATTCTATTTATATTATGTAATGGCACTTTCTATATCCTCGTGTTAAAAAGCAGCTTTTTAGCTGGCTTGGCGTTTAGCTTAATAGTTTAAACGGGCATGGGTAATGAGTACCGTATCTTTTTTCGAGAGGATCTCGTTGATAATAGGAGGAAACCAAATGACAAACAGAAGATTATTTACTTCAGAAAGCGTAACAGAAGGACACCCGGATAAAATCTGTGACCAAATCTCAGATGCAATTTTAGATGCCATTATTGCAAAAGATCCGAATGCACGAGTAGCGTGTGAAACAACTGTTACAACAGGTCTAGTACTTGTAGCAGGTGAAATTACAACTTCTACATATGTAGATATTAAAGGAATCGTTCGTGATACTGTTTCAGAAATTGGCTACACTCGTGGTAAATACGGTTTTGATGCTGAGAACTTAGCAGTGCTTGTTGCGATTGGCGAACAATCACCTGATATCGCACAAGGTGTTGACCAAGCTTTAGAAGCTCGTGAAGGCTCTATGACAGATGCAGATATTGAAGCGATTGGTGCAGGGGACCAAGGTTTAATGTTTGGTTACGCTTGCAACGAAACACCTGAATTAATGCCACTTCCAATTAGCCTTGCGCACAAATTATCGCGCCGCTTAACAGAAGTTCGTAAATCAGGTCAATTAAATTACTTACGTCCTGATGGTAAAACACAAGTAACAATTGAGTATGATGAAAACAATCATCCAGTACGTGTAGATACGATCGTTATTTCAACTCAACATGATGAAGAAGTAACATTAGAACAAATCCAAAAAGATTTAAAAGCAGAAGTAATCGCAAAAGTTGTACCAGCTGAATTACTTGATGAAAGCACTAAATACTTCATTAATCCTACAGGTCGTTTCGTAATTGGTGGACCTAAAGGTGATGCAGGCCTTACAGGACGTAAGATTATCGTTGATACTTACGGTGGTTATGCTCGTCATGGTGGTGGTGCATTCTCAGGTAAAGACGCTACAAAAGTTGACCGTTCTGGTGCATATGCAGCTCGTTATGTAGCGAAGAATATCGTGGCAGCAGGTCTTGCAGAACGTGCAGAAGTTCAACTTGCATATGCTATTGGCGTTGCCCAACCTGTATCCATCGCAGTTGATACATTCGGCACAGGTATTGTAAAAGAAAGTGACTTAGTAGAAGCGATTCGTGAATTCTTCGACTTACGTCCAGCAGGTATTATTAAAATGCTTGATCTTCGTCGCCCTATTTACAAACAAACTGCTGCTTATGGACATTTTGGCCGCACAGATTTGAATGTTCCGTGGGAAATTACTGATAAAGCAGAAGCTCTAAAAGCTAAATTTGCAGTAAAAGCTTAGTCGGTTAATCACAAATCAATAAGTATAAAAGGTCGTTCACTTTAATAGTGAAACGACCTTTTTAGTTTGTCTTAATTTCTAATAAAAAAACTGCTTTTCAAAAATAATTGGCAGCAGTTTTTTTAGGTTATCCTAAGTCATTCTATTTTTATATGGTCGATTGTTTAATAAGATAGTTTACAAATTAAAAAATAGCTATTGCCCTCTCTAAATTCTTTGATTAGTAATATTATGGTATTTTACGCTATATTAAACTATTGTGTTGATTGATAGAAATTTAAGTGTTAATCTAAAATTAATCAGTAATTATTCTAAAATGAAAGGAAGGTATCCCTGAAATCAAATGAGTTTTTCTTTTTAACGTGGGCAGCCTTTATAACGGGTTTTTCTTTTGTTCTTATTGCTATTTGGAACACAGATTGGATGCTTGTTGAACGAGGATTTTACACTATTGTGTTAGGGTGGATTACTTTTTCTTCTTTTTCTCTTGTGAAAACAATACGGGATAAACAAGAGAATATAAAAGTTTCGAAAGAGTATTTAGGTCTTTGTTGGTTATCGGCGATTGCGTCTTTTGGTATTGGCATGATTAGTATTTGGAATACTGAGTGGCCATTAGTTGAAAAGGGTTATTATTGGTTGGGGATTATTTTCGTAATGTATACTTCATTTGCTCTGTCAAAGGAAATTCGCGATAGACAAAATTTTACTGATAAACACAATGAAAGACTTCAATTCGGTGATGAATCTCAAGAAATACAAGATGATTTCCCTGAGTCTAAGGCTGATTAAAAATCTTTTACTTGATAGACAATCAAAAGAAATTGCGATAGTACGAAGTCACTGACAAAGTCAAAATACATGAATTTTAATAATAAAATTTGTGATGCAATTTTTGTTGAAGTGGAATCAGCGAAGACTCCTGCGGGAAAGCGAAGCTGATTCCACTTCATATTATAGCGGATTTGTACTATAAAGTTTTGAATAATAATTTAACGAAAAAAGAGCTTTGTTGAAAATTTTACAAAGCTCTTTTTATTTTTAGTTCAATCTTTTTCTTAAGGCTTAATAACATCATCTTTAGGATTATGTTTCTTCAATAATATAACGAATAAGCTACCTAATGCGCAAAATGCTCCAGATAACATAAAAGCCCAAGTATAAGAGTCAAAGATATTATAGATTAGGCCACCGCCGTAAGCTGCTACTGCTGCACCGACCTGATGGAATGCTACCATCCAGCCATACATCATAGCACTTTTTTTTATACCAAACTCTCGTCTAGCAAGCCCAATCGTAGGAGGCACAGTAGCAATCCAATCGAGTCCATAAAAAACTGAGAAAATTATAAGTAGAGTAATAGAACCGTTATTCAATGCAACTGGCAAAAATAATAAAGATAATCCACGAAGTCCATAATAGAAAAATAATAACCATCGATTATCGATTTTATCACTTAGCCAACCAGATAAAGTTGTACCAACTAAATCAAATATTCCCATAAAACTAAGCATGGATGCAGCAAGTACCATTGGAATACCAAAACTCATACAATAACCAACAAAGTGAGTTCCTATTAATCCTGTAGTAGACAAGCCGCATATGAAAAAACTACCAGCTAACAGCCAAAAAGCTTTACTCTTGCATCCTTCAATTAATGAATCCCAGACAATTTTAAAAGGGTTTTCTATAGACTTATTATTAGAAAATGTAGGTGGCTCTTGTTCCGTTAATCCGAGAGCAGTTGTACCAATTTGTTCAGGGAAATCCTTCATAAATAGGAAAATAAGAATTAGCATGATGATGCTCAATCCAAAGATTAAGCCAATTGCATGATGCCAACTATAGTTTTCTATTAATGTAGCAAGTACAGGTAGTAAGATAAGCTGCCCAGTTGCAGTTGCAGCAGTTAATATTCCCACAGCTAAACCACGGTGCTTTACAAACCATCGATTAGCTATTTGTGTACTGAGTACAGTTAAAAAAAGACTAGAACCAATTCCAATTATGACTCCCCATATTAGAACGAGTTGCCATTCTTGAGTCATCACAAATGTTAAGCCTAACCCAAATGATAAAAAAAGCATAGATGCTAACATGACATTTTTTAGTCCGAATCTTTCGACAAATGCAGCCATAAAAGGACCTGAAAATCCATATAAAAATAAACCAATTGCAAAAGCAAATGAAATAGCTGGTCGGCTCCAGCTAAACTCAGTTTCAAATGGCTCTATAAAAACGCCAGAAGAGGATCGAATAATACCTGCAACAATAATGGAAAAGAATGTTATAACTAAAATAATCCAACTATAATGAATCTTTTTCATATAAGCATCTCCGTTTTATAAAGTATGTAATTGTTAAAACACAAAAAGAATCAAATCAGCTTATTTTTAAAAAGGGCTCGGAATGGGAAATTCCGAGCCCTAAATTTAAAGCAAAGGACGATTGTTCAAATAGCGTCAGCAGATGGATAAAATAAATAGATAGTTTACAAACAATCTACCTTACTTTTGCAAAGCCTAATCATAAAAAATTATCGAGGTAATGGACTATTTTGAACAGATTTATAAAATTGCCCTTTTTCATAATATTCATTGATAATACGATCCATTTCTTTTTTATCTTCCTCATTTAGTTCTCGAACTACCTTTGCAGGTCGGCCAAACGCAAGTGTGTTTGGTGGGATTTTCTTTCCTTGTGTTACGAGGCTACCAGCTCCGATAAATGCACCTTCACCAATTTCAGCACCATCTAAAACGATGGAAGCCATACCGATTAGTGCACCTTTCTTAACATGGCAGCTATGAAGAGTAACTTGATGACCAACCGTTACTTCATCTTCTAAAATAAGTGGAGCAGTAGGGCTTTGATGTAAACAACATAAATCTTGAACATTTACTTTTCGACCGATAATTGTAGGTGAAACATCACCACGAATAACGGTATTATAAAAAATAGACGAATCTGGACCTATTGTCACATCACCAGTAATAACAACGTTATCACCAATAAAAACAGATGGGTCAATAGATGGTTTTTTATCTTTAAATGGATAAATCATCGAAAATACGCCTCATTTCAAGCTAAGATTATAATATTATCGTAACAAACCAATGAGTTAATTGGAACAGAAATTCATATAATGCGTTAAAATATAGACAGGAAAGAATGAGGAGAGAATTAATATGTGGAAATGGGAAGCAGAAGGTCAGGCTAAAGCAGTTGTGGTATTTATACATAGTGCATATGAGCATCATCGTCGTTATGCTTGGTTAATCGAAAAATTAAGAATGTCTGGAATGCACGTAATTACAGGGGATTTACCTGGGCATGGGGAAGAGAGCAGAGGTAAAAAGGCACATGATGAAGATTTCAGGGATTATGGGAAATTTATCCGCCAAATGATGCAAATAGCCTTAAACTATAATTTACCGATATTCATCATTGGCCATGGACTCGGTGCAACCCTTGCAATTCAAATCGAACAAAAATATAAATACGAATGTGCAGGTATGATCTTGACATCACCATGGTTGCACTTGATTCATCAACCTTCAAAATTATCGAATGCTCTTACTGGATTAAGCAAGTTGACGGGGAATATGAAGATTCACCACGATGTTACAGTAAAACAACTAACACGAAGTTATGATTTTTATAAAGAAGAAAAAGATGATTTTTATTATAATTCCGTCATTACTGTAAATTGGTATCGAGAACTTCATCAATTTATGAAGGCTGTTTCAACGATGCAAGAAGGGTTTCCAGATATCCCTGTATTGTTAATGAACGGGGGAAGTGATAAAATCGTTTCCCAAACTCATAGCAAAAAATGGCTCGTACAACAAAATATATCGGAAATGCAATATAAAGAATGGAAGGTATGCTATCACGATCTTTACCAAGAACCAGAGCGTGATGATATTTATCAGTATATGGAATCTTTTATCTTTAATGCATTACGAAATATTGGATATATTATATAGAATAAGAAAAAGTTCAAAAAGGTTATGATAAGCGATAAGTTGCTTATCATAACCTTTTTGTCTTTTAGGTAGTAGATACGTATGTTCCTTAAAACTTATTTAATAAGTTAAGTGAATAAAAACAACATTATTATTCATTATATTGTTTAATTTTCCATCTTAACATTCGATGAAATAGGCTGAATTTACTTGCTAATATGTTGTTACCAGTGGACAAAAATTGAAATTGTGAACTTTTAATATGAAAGATTCAATTGAAATGTCTATTTAAAGCTCATTGAATCAATTTCATAATTTAATTTTCAATCAAAAATACGAACATATCACTTTTGATTGAACTCTGTTTGTCTCCATATCCTATGGGAGTATTTCTGATAGATGAAGACGGAAGGTTCTCTAGGAAAGTAATATATTAAGAGTTTAGTATGAAAGAGTGAGGGGTGGTTACTTACCTGTAGAAAGAGTCCGTCTGAATAAAAAAACTTATCATTCACTCAAATAAGTTATAGAATGTTCGTGTTTTTTGATTAGTAAAGAATTAGTGGAATTAATTTATTTTAATAATATAAAAACGATAAAAACGTCACAATGTCCACATGGGGAGTACATATTGTGACGATTTTATGTCTATTTTGTTTGTAAACGGTTTCAATGGGTGCATAATATAAGAGTTTTATTTTAAAATAAATATCAATGATATATAATTGACGAATAATATTTTGAAAGAATATTTAAATTCTTCCGAAATTCATATGCTTATATTTTGTCAAAATTCAACATGATGGGAGACAACAAGATGAAAACCATAATTGATGCTGTTTACAACTTTTTATGGGGACCGTGGATGATTTATGGGATTTTACTAGTTGGATTAGTATTTACTATCTTAACAAAGGGTGTACAAGTTAGATTCTTAAAAGACATGTTCGGTCAAATTTTCCATGGTAAAAAATCTGATGCAGGCGTTTCTTCATTCCAAGCCATGTCGATGGCGCTATCTGGCCGTATTGGTACAGGTAATATTGCTGGTACAGCTACAGCAATTGCTTTTGGGGGTCCTGGTGCTATATTCTGGATGTGGGTGACAGCTTTCATTGGTGCAGCAACCGCGTATGTAGAGTCAACACTTGCTCAAATTTATAAAGAAGAAAAGAATGGACAATATAGAGGTGGTCCCGCGTACTACATTCATCATTTTACTGGTAAAAGATGGTTGGGAATGATTTTTGCCATTGCGGCATTAATCGCAATGTCAGTTCTTCAACCGACTGTACAATCAAATGCAATTGCTGATGCGATGAAAACAGCATTTAATATTCCACACTGGGTATCAGGTTTAGTTGTTTGTCTAGTCTTAGGGACAATTATTGTTGGTGGGGTTAAACGTATTGCTAACGCAGCATCTGTCATCGTACCTTTTATGGCAATAGGATATATTTTAGTTGCAGCTATTATTATTATTATTAATATTAATCAAGTACCTGCAATATTTGGCCTAATTTTCCGCAGTGCATTTGGTGCAGAGCAAATCTTTAGTGGTATTTTGGGTGCAGCAATTGCATGGGGAGTTAAACGTGGTATATATGCAAATGAGGCAGGTCAAGGTACAGGTCCTCACTCATCTGCAGCTGCAGAAGTATCTCATCCTGTAAAACAAGGTTTAGTACAAGCTGCTTCAGTCTATTTAGATACATTCCTAGTATGTACAGCTACAGCATTCATGATTTTGTTTACAGGTATGTACAATGTACAATTAGATAATGGAAAAGGTAAATTTTTAGTAGAAAATATACCGGGTATTGATGCAGGTACAGCTTATACACAGGCAGCTGTAGATGCAGCATTTCCAATCGGTGGTTTTGGAGCAGCTTTTGTTGCCATTGCATTATTCTTCTTCGCATTTACGACAACAATGGCTTATTACTATATTGCTGAAACAAATGTTTCTTATATCTTTGATGGAAAAAAACAAAAAATTGGAATTCGTTTCGTTCAAATATTAATTATTTTAGCAACATATTTCGGTGCAGTAAAAACTTCTGAATCTGCATGGACGCTTGGTGATATCGGTCTTGGTATAATGGTTTGGGTAAATGTTATATCCCTAGTGTTCTTAGTAAAACCGACGCTTATTGCACTTAAGGATTATGAACAACAGAAAAAAGCTGGTAAAGATCCAGAGTTTGATCCTGTGAAACTTGGTATTAAAAATGCTACTTTTTGGGAAGAAAGACTTAAAAAATAATATTTAAGAGAAAAGGTGTCTACAGTTCATTTGCAGACACCTTTTCTATGGTATTTAATTATTATTAACACAAATTTTTGAAAGGTGTTATTCTCGATATCCTTCTATATTATCCGCAAAATAAAAAACGGATTTTAGAATTGTATCTGGAAGTTTGCAAATTACAACTCTGAATCAGACAGAAAATACAAAAAAACCTCTTGGAAATTACAATGATGAATTTTCTAAGTTTCCTCCATCTTTATAGACACTCTTCAATGCTGCTTCCTCTGCGGATATTCTCACAAACATCATAACCATATTTAAAATAGTAAATAGAACCGCAGTATAATATGCTTGGAAAATTAATGGGATAACTGCAATCTCTAATGCGACAATCAAATAATTGGGGTGGGGTAGCCATTTATACGGCCCTTTCTTCACTAAGTTTGCATCCGGCAACACAATAATTTTCGTATTCCAAAAATGCCCTAATGACTTGATAGCCCACACTCTACCGATTTGTAGTAACAAAAAGAATCCAAGTAACAAAATCCATAATGGATTAAGAGATGCATTTTTTACGTAGTGTTCAATGAATAGACTGCACAAGAATGATACATGTAGTAAGACAATAAATGGGTAATGTGATTGTCCGAATTCAATAGCTCCACGTTCTTTCATATAATGCTCATTTGCTTTAGCAATACGTAACTCTACGATTCTTTGAAGACAGATGATTGCAAACACAATGAAAAATAAAATGTTCATCACTCCCATTCTAGTAAGACTAGTTCACCGCTAAATCCAGGACCGAGTGAAGCCATAATTCCAAGTTCACCAATTGCGGGTTGCTGCTCCATAACATGTTTTAAAACAAATAGTACTGTAGGCGAGGACATATTGCCATGCTGTTGTAAGATGAAAGAACTTGCTGCTAATAATTCTTTTGGAAGTTCCAAAGCTGTTTCATATGCGGTAAGCACTTTTTTACCTCCAGGATGTGCGATGAATTGGCTGATATTTTGTAATGATTGTCCATTTTCCTGAAGGAAAGTTTTAACAAATGGTGTAAGCCATTTTTCAATAATAATAGGAATGCTTTTAGAAAAAATTACGTGTAGGCCGTTATCTTCAACACGCCATCCCATAACATCTTCTGAATTTGATAGTAGTCTAGAAGCGGTGTTTTTAATAGAAGGTAATGTTTTTCCACTAGATAATTTTACTTGATCGCCGCATACCAAAGCACAAGCAACACCATCTCCGAACAATGAGGTTCCAATTAAGTTGCTTTTATTTAAATCCTCTGGTTGAAATGTTAGGCTACATAATTCAAGACAGATGACTAATACCAACGCTTCAGGGTGTGCTAAACAATAATCATTCGCACGACTTATTCCTGAAGCACCACCACCACAGCCAAGTCCCCATATAGGAATACGTACGACATCTTCAGAAAATGATAGTTGGTTCATTAATCGTGCTTCGATACTAGGTGTTGAAATCCCTGTAGTCGATACAAAAATAATCGCATTAATATCTTTAACATCAATAGAAGATTTAGCTAAGCAATCTTGAATTACACGAACACCATAATCTGTTGCCAATTCAATATATAGATCATTTCTTTCTGAAAAAGAATGATCTTCTTTATACCACTCTATTGGCATAGCGAGCTGTCGATTATGGATTTCTGCATTCTTAAATACTTTTAAATAACGTTCAAGTCTTTCCATTCTACCAGCGAAAAGTTGCTGTATAAATTCTTCTGCCTTCTCTTGGGGGATTTGATGTGGAGGAGTGTATGTACTGACTGCATGAATTTTTGGCATATTGGATTTAAGCTCCTTTGTATAATAAGTTGTTATTAGTCTATACAATTACGGGTTCATATATGCCGGAAAAAGTAGAGTTAGAGGTTCGTGCATACAATAGAAAATTTAAAGGTTGAAATAGTGCTAGGGGAATACGGGAGCTACATACTTTTTATGTATTAGTTTTGGTTTACTGGATTTAATATTAGGATTACTTGGGTGGTTATGCAGAAATGTTTTCTTAAGTAAGGGACGATTAAACTAAAGACAAAAAAATAATGACTATTACATGAAATGACACCTTAAATCAATAATTTAAGGTGTCATACAATAAATATTATAGATTCTTCATTTTCTCAAGTGCAATGATAAATGGGGGATCATTTTTTTGATTGATAAATTCATACCGTAGTACATGAACTTTTTTCTGAGGTAAATTACTGACGTATTCAATAACTTGATCACGTTCCGTTTTACCCCCTTCATGTCCGTAATAAACAACTAATACAATCATGCCGCCTACTTTTAAAAGACTTAACAAATTTTCGATAGCTTTTAAAGTAGTGCTAGGTTTTGTAATGATTTCGTGCTCGCTACCTGGTAAATAACCTAAATTGAAAATAGCAGCACTAATCGATTCTTTTACATATTGGGCAACGTTTTCGTGACCATCTAAAATTACTGAAACACGGTTAGCTAATCCTTCTTCGTCTAAACGATTCTTCGTGGAATCGACAGCTTGTTGTTGTACATCAAATGCATAGACATGACCGTGTTCACCAACTAATTGAGCAAGAAAGGCCGTATCATAGCCGTTACCAGCAGTAGCATCTACGACAACATCACCAGCTTCAACAGTATCTTGTAGTAGGAATTGTGCATATTGTAAGACGCGTTGTAGTTTCATCGTGTCTTCACTTCATCGGCTTTGTAGAACTTGCCTTGCCAGCTTCCACGGCGTTCAAGCTCAGCATCGATGCCATTTAAAACTTCCCATTTGTTGACTGACCACATTGGTCCAATCATTAAGTCAATTGGGCCATCACCAGTAATACGTTGCACTACCACTTCTGGTGGAATCACTTCTAATTGGTCAGCTACTAAATTGATATAGACATCTTTGTCCATTAATTCAAGCTTCCCTTTTTCGTATTGCTTAACGAGTGGTGTGCCTTTTAATAAATGTAGTAAGTGGATTTTGATGGCTTGGACATCTAATTTTGCCACTTCTCGTGCTGTTTCCATCATCATATTGTAGTCTTCTAGAGGTAAGCCATTGATAATATGGGTGCAGACGCGAATGCCATGTTTACGAAGTTTTTCTAACCCTTCTACATAAGTAGCGTAATCATGAGCACGATTGATCAAGTTGGCTGTACGTTCATGAACTGTTTGTAATCCAAGTTCCACCCATAAATACGTACGTTCATTTAATTCAGCTAAATAGTCTACAACATCATCTGGTAAACAATCTGGTCTGGTAGCAATACTTAGACCCATTACACCCTCGCAAGCAAGTGCTGCTTCGAATTTCTCTTTTAAAACAGGGAGAGGTGCATGCGTATTTGTATAAGCTTGGAAGTATGCCATTGTTTTGCCGTCTTTCCATTTATGTTGCATTTTTTCTTTGATTTTTTCGAATTGAACAGGGATTGGGTCTACGCGATCTCCTGCAAAGTCGCCTGATCCAGCGGCACTACAGAAAGTGCAACCACCAAAAGCTACAGTGCCATCACGGTTTGGACAGTCAAAACCTGCATCTAAGGCAACTTTATAGACCTTGCAACCAAATTCATCTCGTAAGTAACGGTTCCATGTATAATAACGTTTCCCATCAGAAGGAAAGGGGAATTCATTGTTTTTAATTTCAGTCATAGTTTCACTCCTCAACTTCCTATTCTATCACGGACTTGTAGAAGTGGACGAATACTTTATCTGTTACAGGAAGAAAGTTAGAAATTTGTTGGAGATGGTTGTAAGTTTTCAAAAAGGTTGATACGATTGCTTAGATATTCGAATTAAATGGAGGATTTAGTAATGCCCAGAAGTGTTTGGTTATTAATTATTGGGATGCTTGTCAATACGGTAGGTAATTCATTTTTATGGCCGTTAAATACAATTTACATGCATGATCATCTAGGACAATCGCTTTCAATGGCAGGGCTTGTACTCATGGGAAACGCAGCAGCTGGTGTGGTTGGTAACCTTTTAGGTGGCTATGTATTTGACAAATTTGGTGGTTTTAAATCGATTATGTTGGGTACAATTATTACCATCATCGGTTTAATATGCTTAGTATTTTGGCATGGATGGCCACATTATGTTTGGTTTTTAACTTTAATTGGTTTTAGTGGGGGAATTGTATTCCCAAGTATGTTCGCAATGGTTGGAACTGCTTGGCCAGAAGGCGGCAGAAAAGGCTTTAATGCAATTTATCTTGCACAAAACTTAGGCGTAGCAATTGGCCCAGCACTTGCGGGAGTTGTTGCCAATAAAAGCTTTGATTATTTGTTTATTGCAAATTTAATAATGTATGTTCTATTTTTCTTTGTTGCTTTATCATATAAAGGAATTTCATCAGAAAATGGTATGGCACCAAGTTCTGTTCTTAGTGAAGGTGCGAAAGTGAAGGATCGTTCTTCTTTTAATGCTCTATTTATTTTAGGAATAGGGTACCTATTAAGTTGGATGGTTTATACTCAATGGACGACTACCATTTCATCTTATACACAGGATCTCGGCATTTCGTTGAATCAATATAGTCTTCTATGGACTGCAAATGGTTTATTAATTGTTTTGGGGCAACCTCTTATTAACCCAATTATTAAGAGAATGGGTGAATTTTACAAAGGTCAAATTTTCATTGGAATTGCGATCTTTTTCATTTCATTCTTTGTTGTAAGTTTTGCAAGCACTTTTAATATGTTTCTTGTGGCCATTATGATACTTACTTTTGGTGAAATGTTTGTTTGGCCGATTGTACCAACAATTGCTAGTAAACTTGCACCGAAAGGAAGAGATGGTTTCTACCAAGGGCTTATTAATAGTTTTAGTGCGATTGGTAGAATGATTGGCCCATTCCTTGGTGGAGTATTAGCGGATCAATATGGGATGAAAATTACGTTTTATGTGTTGATGGGTATTTTAGTCATCGCTTTGATTCCTTATATGCTATATGATCGACCTATAAAGCAAAAAGAAAAAGAAAATATAAATGTAGAGGAGCTGTAGGAGCTGTAATAGGCTCCTTTTTTATTTGGTTCTGGCATATGATATTGTTGATTCTTTTAATGCATTCCTACTTGTGCGAAGTGGCGATTCCTGTGAAGAGGCTCGTCAGCGAACTTGATGAAATATCAGCAGTATTGATAAACAAAACCTTTAATATAAATGCTGAAGCCGGATAGATTTATATGTGGAGGATGATCATCTAAAAGAAAGTATTTAGCAGGCGCATCAGAAAAGAATGAATCTATTTAAATTTGCAAGAATATTCCGTCTTTGAGAAAATAATAGAAAAGGGGGAGTGGAAAGTGAAGATAATTTATCGGTCTGCAGAAGAAGCCATATCACAAGTAAATGACGGAATGACTATTATGGTAGGAGGCTTTGGTCTTGTAGGTATTCCAGAGCAGCTTATAATGGCTCTTGCTCAGAGTAGAGTAAAGGATTTAACAGTCATCTCTAATAACTGTGGTATTGATGATTGGGGTCTTGGATTGCTATTAAGAAATAAACAGATTAAAAAAGTGATAGCTTCATATGTTGGAGAAAACAAAGAATTCGAACGACAAGTATTAGCAGGTGAATTAGAAGTTGAACTAATACCACAAGGTACTTTGGCAGAAAAGATACGTGCTGGTGGTGCGGGAATTCCTGCTTTTTATACACCTGCTGGGGTTGGTACGCCGATTGCAGAAAACAAAGAAATTCGCGACTTTGGTGGAAAAGAATATTTACTAGAAGAATCTTTAGTTGCTGATTTTGCATTGGTAAGAGCTTATAAAGCAGACCATCTAGGGAATTTACAATATAACAAAACAGCACAAAACTTTAATCCAATTATGGCAACCGCAGCGAAAATTACAATAGCTGAAGTGGAAGAATTTGTTGCAATAGGCGAACTCGATCCTGGTTATATTCATACGCCGAGTATCTATGTTCAAGGAATGCTTCAAGCAAAACAACAAAAGCGCATTGAAAAAGTGACGACTCGTTCATAGGAGGAGAAGACATGAATATTCGTGAAAAAATTGCAAAAAGGGCTTCGCAGGAAATAGCCGACGGAAATTACGTGAACCTAGGGATTGGAATGCCAACACTTGTTGCTAATTATATAGAAGAAAAAAATGTTATTTTACAATCAGAAAACGGTCTTCTTGGTATTGGACCTTATCCAACTTCAGATAAAGTAGATCCAGACTTAATCAATGCTGGAAAAGAAACCATAACAACTGTACCAGGAGCAGCTTTTTTTAGTAGTGCAGAATCTTTTGCCATGATTAGAGGGGGGCATATTGATGTTGCCATTCTAGGTGGGATGGAGGTTTCTGAAAAAGGAGACCTTGCAAATTGGATGGTTCCAGGAAAAATGATTAAAGGAATGGGCGGAGCAATGGATCTCGTACATGGTGCAAAAAAAGTAATTGTCATCATGGAACATAATGCAAAGGATGGGTCTCCAAAGATTAAAAAGACATGTGATTTACCGTTAACAGGTAAAACAGTAGTTGATTTAATCATTACGGAAAAAGCGGTAATTGAAGTCACAAATAATGGGCTCGTATTAAAAGAAGTGATGGATGGTTTTGAAGTTGAAGATGTACTTCGTGATACAGGTGTGCAGTTGAATATTGATCTAATCCCGAAATTTTCATAAATTTACTAAATCTCTTGTCAATTTACGTTACTTCGATTAGAATAAGATTCAATAATGATATGACTGTGAAAGGGAATAGTAGGTTTATCTGGATTTTGTAGAGAGCTAACGGTTGGTGTAAGTTAGTAAATCAGTAAATTGAACTCGCCCAGGAGTCACAATGGTGAAATGAATGATAGCCAAAGTCGTTTTCCGCGTTAAGGAATCAAGTTGAGTGCTTACACTAATTTGGGTGGTACCGCGGGAGATTTTATACTCTCGTCCCTTTTTCAAGGGACGGGAGTTTTTATATTTCACGGCATTCTTCATATTAGAAGCAAACTAACTATCGTTATTTTACACAAAAAGGAGGAGTTACCATTGAATTTCAATCATCAAGAAATCGAGAAAAAATGGCAAGCTTACTGGGCTGAACACGAAACATTCAAAACAGTAAATGACGATTCAAAACCTAAATTTTTTGCATTAGATATGTTCCCGTATCCATCAGGTGCAGGTCTTCATGTAGGACACCCTGAAGGCTATACTGCAACAGATATCTTATCTCGCTTCAAACGTATGCAAGGCTACAATGTAATGCATCCAATGGGATGGGATGCATTTGGTCTTCCTGCTGAACAATATGCACTTGATACAGGAAATGACCCTGCAGAATTTACACAAAAGAACATCAGCACATTTAAACGTCAAATCCAAGAACTAGGTTTTAGTTATGATTGGGATCGTGAAATTAACACAACAGATCCTGAATACTATAAATGGACTCAATGGATCTTCATCCAACTGTATAAAAAAGGTTTAGCTTACATTGACGAAGTAGCTGTTAACTGGTGTCCAGCACTTGGTACGGTGCTAGCAAACGAAGAAGTAATCGATGGTAAATCAGAACGTGGTGGTCATCCAGTAGAACGTCGTCCGATGAAACAATGGATGCTTAAAATTACTGCATATGCTGATCGTCTAATTGATGATTTAGAAGAAGTTGATTGGCCAGAAAATATTAAAGATATGCAACGTCACTGGATTGGTCGTTCTGAAGGTGCTGAAGTCGATTTCAATATCAAAGATACGGATAAACACTTCCGCGTATTCACTACACGCCCAGATACATTGTTTGGTGCTACTTACACAGTACTTGCTCCAGAACATGCATTAGTAAAAGAAATCACGACAGATTCTCAACGTGAAGCTGTAGAAGCATACTTAAATGAAGTGAAGATGAAATCGGATCTTGAACGTACTGATTTAGCAAAAGAAAAAACAGGTGTCTTCACTGGTGCATACGCTGTGAATCCTATTAATGGTAGAGAGATTCCGATTTGGATTGCAGACTATGTATTAGCTAGCTATGGTACAGGTGCAATCATGGCCGTGCCAGCACATGATGAACGTGACTATGAGTTTGCAAAACAATTCAATTTACCGATCATCCCTGTTCTTGAAGGTGGAGATGTTGAAAAAGAAGCCTTTACAGAAGATGGTCCACACATCAACTCAGATTTCTTAAATGGTCTAGGCAAAACGGAAGGGATTACGAAAGCAATCGCATGGCTTGAAGAAAACAAAGTCGGCGAAAAGAAAGTTTCCTACCGTCTACGTGACTGGTTATTCTCTCGTCAACGCTACTGGGGTGAACCGATTCCAGTCATCCATTGGGAAGATGGTACAATCACAACAGTTCCAGAAGAAGAACTTCCATTAGTTCTACCAAAAACTGCTGATATCCGTCCAAGTGGTACAGGTGAATCACCACTTGCAAATATTGATGAATGGGTAAATGTTGTAGATCCTGTTACAGGTAAAAAAGGACGTCGTGAAACAAATACAATGCCACAATGGGCTGGCTCAAGCTGGTACTTCTTACGCTATATCGATCCACATAACAAAGAAGTAATCGCTGATCCAGAGCTACTAAAACGTTGGTTACCAGTTGATATTTACATTGGTGGTCAAGAACACGCAGTTCTTCACTTGCTGTATGCTCGATTCTGGCATAAAGTTCTTTATGATTTGGGCGTTGTACCAACAAAAGAACCATTCCAAAAACTATTCAACCAAGGTATGATCCTAGGTGAAGGTAACGAAAAAATGTCTAAATCGAAAGGGAATGTTGTAAACCCTGACGATATCGTAGCTAGTCATGGTGCAGATACACTTCGTTTATACGAAATGTTCATGGGACCACTTGAGGCTTCTATTCCTTGGTCTACAAATGGATTAGATGGAGCACGTCGTTTCTTAGACCGTATCTGGCGTCTATTTATCAACGAAGAGAATGGCGAACTATCAGATAAAATCCAAGCATCAAATGATACAACTCTAGAAAAAGTGTATCACCAAACAGTACAAAAGGTGACAGATAACAACGAACATATTCGTTTCAATACTTCAATTTCTCAAATGATGGTCTTCATCAACGATTGCTATAAAGCTGAAGTTGTACCAACAGCATACGCAGAAGGATTCGTCAAAATGTTAGCACCAATCGCTCCTCACATTGCTGAAGAGCTTTGGGGAAAACTTGGTCACACGGAAACAATCACTTATGCTGAATGGCCAACATTCGATCCAGCAAAACTTGTAGATGATGAAGTCGAAGTCGTTGTTCAAGTTAACGGAAAAGTACGTGCTAAACTTATGGTTGCAAAAGATGCATCGCGTGAAGATCTAGAAAAAGTAGCACTTGCTGATCAACACGTAAAAGAACATATCGAAGGCAAAGACATCAAAAAAGTTATTGCTGTTCCTGGTAAACTTGTAAACATCGTTGCAAAATAAACCGAATTTAAATTTTCCGAATACAATGTAGAAACAATTTAAGTCATAAAAAACCTTCTTCTCAAAACCAATTTGAGGAGAAGGTTTTTTCATGAAAAAGATAAATCAGAAAAAATAGCTTTTTACTTAGAATACTAAAAATATCCAATTGATTGACTGATTAATTGTTAATATAATAGTATATATACAAATTTTCACTTAACAGGAGGGAAATATGAAAAACATAAGATTAGTACTATTAATAATGATTGCATTTGCTATTTTTGGTCATTCCAATGAGGTGAATGCTTTTGATGGTGAAGAATCATCAACGATTTTGATTCCTAGTAATTTAGAAACTTTAGAAGTCGGAGAAAAAGAAGATTTAGCAATTACGGTAATAACAAATGGTCAATCAACAACAGTTAACAGTAATATCACTTGGACGAGTTCAGATTCATCTATAGCAAAGATTGATTCTAATAAAATTATTCCTTTAAAAAAAGGGAATATAGTTTTAAATGTTGTATATAACAACATTTCTAGAAATTTTAAAATAAATGTTACTGATACGAAAGCACCTATTTTGTCAGGTGTTGATAATAAGACCATCTATAAAGGAACATTATTTGATGCTAAGAAAGGAATCAGTGCAAAGGATACGAATGATGGCAATGTAACAAATAGGATTAAAATCAGTGGAAAAGTAAATAGTAACAAAATAGGTACTTATAAATTAACATACATTGTTGTAGATTCTTCAGGGAATAAAACAACTAAAAATCGGACTATTAAAGTAAGAAGAGCATTGAAAGATAGTTTTTATAAGGATTCTGTTGATGGATGGACTATGTACGGACACAAAAACATTATTAATAAGAAGTGGAATTTTATTTATAAAAACAGTATTGCTCTAATACCAATGATGGATAAAAACTATGTCTATCTATTTTTAGTTACTGAACATCCAAAAATAAAACCTAGCCAAATTAAATTTACAATTAATAAGAAAAGCAAAATTATAAAATTAAAGGATAATGGGGCTTCTCTCACGAAATCAGAAATAGCATTTTTAAAAAACAACATTACAAGTAACAGTATTGTAGAGGTTGAATTAAAAAATTCTAAAAGCAAAGTGAAGTTTAAGCTCAATCAAAAACAAGTTGATGCATTAATTGATAGTGTAAAGTGGACCTATTTTTTATAAAATAGATATCTCTGTATAATAAAATGATAAACATAAAAAAGCTGCTCCATAAGGAACAGCTTTTTTCGTTGCATTTTTAAGCATTATTGAAATTTATCGATTTGTTAAAGAAAAAAGTTCTCTAGTCGGTTTTCCGTCTTTTGATATTTTAATGATACCTACTTTAGGCGCGAGATACATTTTTATATTACCATAATTGACACGCACAACATTTTTGAAGGTTCCTGCCTTTACTGTAAAAGGTTTTATTAAAATGTTCATTTGTACAGGAGTTGGCCCCATAAAATAGTATTTTTTATTGCTTATTACGGGATACTCAAGTACCGTCATTCCCTCTGCATGAGCAGAGTACATCGTAAGGCCACGTGCCTCTTCAATCATGTGTAGTTGGTCATAACCTTTTGGATCATACTGATAAAGTTTTTTACCTTGATACCAAACATATGAATTTTTATTAAAATATCGTAAGAAGGGGCTAGAAGTTTTTCCATTACTCCACATGTAATCGTACTCACTAGGATATGTGAAAAGCGCAACTCCGGTATTATGATATTTATAAACCTTTTTAGGATTCATAGCATAGCTTACTTTTTGGCTTTTTATGATCTCTAAATTAACGCTGTAGATATATCCGATTTTTTGTCCATATTTAACCTTTGCCCAGCCGTTAGAATTAATGGAATACAGAAGGACCTTATTATTTTTTTGAACTTTCGCTATTTTAGTGGATTTTGAACTAGGATTTTTATAAAGACTTGTTGGATAGATTATTTCTCCATTCATTGTTTCAGCTTGTGCTTTTGGTTGCTGTACTACAAATAAACCAATGATTAGAATAAGTGCTATAAGGCATTTCATACAAGTATATTTCTTCATATTTTTCTCCTCTTATTAGTTTGTCTTTAGCTTACATATATTATCATTTGGCCGTTATTATTCCATTTAAATTTATTAGTAGGGAATATTGCTGAAAATGGAGATACTAAGATGTAAATTATCCCCGACGTGGATACAATTCGAAATTTCGTGGATTGAATACTTAAATTCGTGATATGCTAAACGCCTTCCGCAAATCTTTTAAATCCTATTGAAACTTTCGAAGACTTAAATCGTATATAATATTAATGAAATATTGGAGAAGAGGTTATTTAGAATGGAATCACAATTTCCGAAGGTTCTTCGGTTCTTTACCTTGCTATGGGCCGTGACGGCTGTAGGGTTATTTGCAGGGGTTTTTGTTCCTCAATCACTTGTTATGCCTATCAGTATTGCAACAGTTGTTTTACTGATAATTGTCATGTTTAGTCGTGCAGCAAGAAAAGCAAGCAAATTCATTTCAATTTTATTTGCTTTCTTGACAGGTATTACTTTATATAGCCTATTAAACTTTTATATTGGTGCTTTAGGTGGCAATTTAGTTCTTGTAATTTTCGGTACAACTGCAGCAATTTTTATTGTTGCTGGTTTAATTGGCTATAATACAAAGCGTAATTTGGGAAACTGGGGTAAATTTTTATTTATTTTATTAATCGGTTTGTTCATTTTCTCTATCATTACTATATTTGTTGGTTTTAGCAATATTGTTATGGTAGTTGCTAGTGCCATTGGCGTACTCTTATTCGTTGGCTACACACTGTATGATATGAATCAAATTGCCCGCAACTATATAAGTGATGAAGAAGTTCCACTTGTTGCATTAAATCTATATTTAGACTTCATCAACCTATTCACAGAGTTACTAAAACTTGTTTACTATTTGAAAAACATTCTGGATGAAGATTAATCATTTAAAAAATAGTGAAAGCTAATCATATGGCTTTCACTATTTTTTATTATCTTGCCAGAGAAAAAGTGGTTTTTCATCAATTACAATATTCATTTTTCTTCACCAAAGATTCAGATATATTTCAGTTTTATGTAGTAATATTAAAGTACTATTTTCAAATTAGAGGGTGAGAATATGAAAATTCTTATAGCTGAAGATGATATGAGGTTGTTGAAGAATATTGTTTTTATGTTAAAAAAAGAACGATATTTAGTTGATGGTGTAGAAAACGGTGTTGAAGCATTGGAACAAGCATTTATAGAGGAGTATGATTTGATCATTTTAGATTGGATGATGCCCAAAATGGACGGAATCACTGTATGTCAGGAGTTACGAAAAAATGGATATGAAGGCGGCATTTTGATGTTAACTGCTAGAGATGATGCACAAGATGTGGTTCAAGGCCTAGACATGGGTGCAGATGATTATCTGATTAAGCCTTTTAAGATGCAGGTTCTATTAGCAAGAATCCGTGCAATTTTGCGTAGAAAAAACAAACCAATTGAACAAATTATTCAACTGCAATCATATGAACTACATGTAGATGCAAGAGCACTTTTCAAGAATCATGAGAAAATTGAACTAACAAAAAATGAGTTTTTATTATTAGAATATCTATTTATAAATAAAGGACGTATTTTAACAAGGGAACAAATTTATGATCAAATTTGGGGATATGACGAGGAAGTATCGAATAATGCACTGGATGCATTGGTGAAATTAGTTCGAAAAAAAATAGATGATGGTGAACAACCTTCTCTTATTCAAACGGTAAGAGGGATTGGTTATAAATTGAGAGATGCCTATGTTTAAACAAATTCAACGAAAACTGACAGTGCAATATTTAGCCTTTTTCTTATTATTTGTGTTTTTACTAATGATTGTTCTCTATTTTGCTATTATTGCGATTGTACAACAACAGCAAGTACAAGAGCTTAAATTATTCCATCAAAAGGAGCACTATCATTTAATGGGGGATAACATTAGAAAAGATAGAGAAATCGAATATGATGCAAACAGAATTTATTTTTACTATATTTTCACAAATCGCCACAAATTAGTGCACGGAGACGAATCTATTCATGGACTTAGTAAAGATATTGATCAATTAATGGTACATGCAAAAGATGGTGATCCACAATCCATTGAGTGGAAAGGGGAACATTTACTACTGTTAAAATATCATCAACCTTTAAACTCTAATGGAAACTATATGATTATTGGACAATCAGTTACGAAAGAATTTCATTTGTTAGAGAGAATGATGTACGCAATTATTATTCTTACTTTGATTGGTATAATAATTATTGCTTTTCTTAGTCACTATCTTGCAGGCAAAGCAATGGTACCGATTAAACAGTCTTTTGATCGTCAACGCAAATTTGTATCAGATGCGTCACATGAATTACGAACACCTTTAACAGTTTTCTATAGCTCTTTGGAAGTATTAGAAAGTGATGACGAGAATCGATTCAGTACTTTTGGACAAGAAGTAATAACTGATTTAAAAGACGAAGCACAACATATGGAAACATTGCTAGAAGGTCTATTATTTTTAGCACGTTTTGACCAAAATAAGTTGCCTATTAAGAAGGATTCAATTGTGCTATCCGATATAGTTAAAAATATGACTAAGTCCTTTGAAAGAACTTTACCCGAATCAATCAAACTTAAAACAAAAATAGATGGCAATATACATTTTATTGGCGATGAAACAAAAATTCGAGAAATGCTTTATATTTTACTTGATAATGCGGCCAAATTTACGGAGCAAGGATTTATTAATGTGTCTCTCTCAAGCTTTAATAATAAAATTGAACTAATCGTTGAAGATTCAGGAATAGGAATAAGTGAACAGGATACACAACATATTTTTGAACGGTTTTATCAAGCTACAAAAAATCAACAAAAAGAGGGAACAGGTCTAGGCTTGGCCATTGCACATGCCATCGTTTTACAACATCAAGGTCATATTTCCGTAGAAAGTAAGTTAGGTCAAGGAACAAAATTTATTGTTTCTTTGCCAATACAAAATAAAAAAGATTAAATCTTAATTAATGAATCAATTTCATAATTCAAAATCCATATTAAATATACGACCATTATGATAGTCAATTTTGTTCATCGCAACGCTTTCGACGACGAGTCCTCGAAAATGCATTCGTATTTTCTTCGTGCGGTGCTAATTCAAGGAAGCTAATTCAATGTCCTACGGGAAAAGCTTGAGCTGAGAGCCCCGCAGGAACGTTAGTACTACTAGGCTGAAGCTAGCGTTAGCGATGCAGACTTCAACAAGGAGATTGAAGTCAAGCCCATGGAAAGTGCCGCCTGTAGCGGAACATCCAAATCTGAATATTGAAAACTTAGTATGTTGAAATGTTCATATTTAAAAACCGAAAGTGGATTTATGAAATTGATTCAAATAAAAAGAATTAGCTCAATACGACAAAAGGTATCAGAGGACAGATGTTCTCTAATACTTTTTTTTATATTTTTAATATTATTAAATCAATTTTATAATTCAAAGATTTATTAAAATACACCATTAGCTCATTGTCTATGAAGCGGAAAGCGCCATCTGGAGCGGAATACTAAGTAAATACTGGAAATGAAATATTATACGAATTATTGAGTTGTTTAATTGGAATATTTGTATTTATTAAGTAAAATCTCTGATGAGATATGTATTTTGAATTTATCAGTATTTATTCAGACTCATTTCATAATGTGTATTTACACTGTATATGAAGGGAGCGGATAAAGTTGAAAAAAAGCATAGGATTATTTCTATTAATACTGATTTTTGGTACATCGGGTGGTGCTTATATTGCACATGCAGATGATGATCACCACGAATATAACGAAGAACATAAAAATCATGATGAAAAAGAGCATGATAAATATGAAAAAGAACATGATGACGATGAAAAAGAATATGAAAACAACTACGATAATGGATATTCTGAAGATAATACGTATACATCTGAACAAGGTGGATGGAATATTTGGACCCGATCTTTAGTTCAAAATACGGATACGTTACCCATTAAAGAGGCAAAAAAAGCAACTTTTAAAATTGATAATAAAACCCTTGGATTTTATGTTATTCCTAAAAACGGGGAAGTATTTGTCCCAGCCCAAAAACTAACGGAAGCTTTAGGTGGACAGTCAACATATTACGAAACGTCGAAGATTTTGATTACAAAGATTAAGGATCATCAGCTCATTTTCAGAGCCAATACAAATGTAGTGTATGAAAATATGTTTAAAACACCAATGCCAGCAAAAGCTTTTCATTTTAGTAAGGATATTTATGTACCAGTAAGCGTCATCTTAAATTCATTTGGCTATTCCATTGATTGGCAAGAACAGCAACAACAATTTATTTGTCAAACCATATAAGGAGGAATCGGAACATGAAAGACACAAAAAAAGCAAAGTGGCTTATCGGTTCGTCTGCAGTTCTTTTATCGGCTGGATTGTTAACTCAGCTGAACGTCAAAGGAACTGCGGAAAACAATACCACCACTAATAACCAACAAGTCATAATCGACCAATCCAAGGTAAGTAAAAAAGAAAAAGAAGTACTTCAACTTGATTGGACAAATTTTGAATTAACAAAAGCTACCACAGTAAAACAAGATCGTCAAACAAGAAGATCATAAAGGTGAGACAAATGGAATCCATAACATTGAATATGATGAATACCGATTTTTATATAGAAGTACCAGGGGCTTCTGAAAATTGGAAAGAACCCGTTTCAAAATGGCTTCACTATGTGGCACAAGAATGGTCGCGATTTATTCCAAATAATGAATTAGATCAGATCAATCAATTACCTGTTGGCAAAACATTAAAAATAAATACATCGTTGTACGACTGTTTAAAAAAGGCAAATCACTTTTACGAGAAAACAAATGGGTTATTTTCACCCTATTTAAAAAATCAATTAGTAAAACAGGGATACAATCAATCTTTTCCTTTCAGTTCAGTTGAAATGCATGAAGAAAGGTTAGATCCAATAGTGAAAGATCCATTGCATTTTTTAGGGAACCAACAAATTTATAAAACTTCGAATCAACCAATTGACCTTGGTGGTTTTGCAAAAGGCTATGCTGTTGAACAAATAAAAAAGTGGCTACAAATCCATGACTTTAGTTATGGTATTGTGGACGGCGGAGGTGATATGGCAATGTGGTCTGATGGAGAAAAAGAATGGTCTATAGGCATTGCCAACCCCTTTAACGGAACAGATATGGGAAGTATTAAAATACAAAATGGTGCTATTGCTACATCTAATAGAATATATAGAAGCTGGACTTATCAACAACAAGAAAAGCATCATATTTTGAATGGACAAACAGGAAAAGTTGCAGAGAGTAATATAATACAAGCAACAGTTATTACAGATAGTCTTTACAAATCTGAAGTTAGTGCCAAGTTATGCTTTTTGATGAACGAACTACAGCTAAATAAATGGCTTGAAAACAATGAATGGCGTGTGGCACGATTTATAGTCGACCAAGATGAAAAGGCTAAATGGATTAAAATGGGAGATGGGAGATATGTTTAATACTTGGGAATGGATTCGCATATGCGGATTTCTCGCGTATTTTTACTTTACCGTTTCGGTTATTTTTGGTCTATTTCGAAAAACACCATCAATTACCAAACAAAAAAATTTATTATTTCACTTACATCTAAATGCTGGTTGGCTGGGATTATTAGCTCTTGCATTGCATGTTTTACTACTTTTAATTGATCGATATCAACCTTATCGTGTCATAGAGATTCTTGTACCTTTTACAGCTAACTATAAACCGATTTTGTCAGCATTAGGAACATTAGGTTTATTTATATTTTTAATTGTAATCATGACATCTGATCTTTTGATTAGTAAGATGAATCGTAAGCTTTGGAAGTCCATCCATTTTCTTGTACTTCCTGCATGGATTTTGATCTTCTTACATGGTCTGTTCATCGGTACAGACAGTGCAAACCCTATCATCGAAATATTTTATATTCTAACAGGCAGCATTATCATTATTGCAAGCATTCTTCGAGTATATGGTTCATATATGAAAACAACAGCTCAAGCATTAAATAAAAAAGGGTAAATATCATCTTATATATGCCTATTATTAGCTAATTGTGTGAAGTGCTATGTTGCTTTGCTTTAGTTGCAGAGTAATTCTTCCTGTAGATGTAAGTGTTACTAATAAGAATTAAATGTAACTCTAAGAAATCTTCGTTTAAAAGCTAAAGTTGAATTGAATATTTGTATTTTTTGTTAATTTTTCGTTCATTTTGAAGTGGATATGTAAAAAAATGCTATAATCCGATTGTGATATTTGATGGAGGTGTTTTTTTATGTATTATAGTAATGGGAATTATGAGGCTTTCGCACGTCCTAAAAAACCTGAAGGAGTTGATGAAAAGTCAGCGTACCTTGTTGGTTCGGGGCTAGCATCACTTTCAGCTGCATGTTTTTTAATTCGTGACGGACAAATGAAGGGAGAGAATATTCATATTCTCGAAGAACTAGATATCTCAGGAGGTAGCCTTGATGGTATTCTAAATCCGACAAGAGGTTTTATCATTCGTGGTGGTCGGGAAATGGAAAATCATTTTGAATGCTTATGGGATTTATTCCGTTCAATTCCTTCTTTAGAAATAGAAGATGCTTCTGTTTTAGATGAATTTTATTGGTTAAATAAAGAAGATCCTAACTATTCAAAATGTAGATTGATTGAAAATAGAGGACAAAGACTTGAAGATGATGGAAAGTTTACATTATCTGATAAATCATCTGAAGAAATGATTAAATTATTCTTTACTCCTGAAGAGAAATTAGAGGACAAGAAAATTACAGACGTTTTCTCTGAAGCGTTCTTTGAATCGAATTTCTGGCTATATTGGTCTACGATGTTTGCTTTTGAAAAATGGCATTCAGCAATGGAAATGCGTCGTTATATTATGCGTTTTATCCATCATATTGGGGGTCTACCTGATTTATCTGCTTTAAAATTTACAAAGTATAACCAGTATGAATCTTTAGTACTTCCTATGATTAAGTATTTAGAAAAGCATAATGTTAATTTCCAATATAATACTGTTGTAGAGAATGTTTTGGTCGATAAAGTTGGAGATAAAAAGGTAGCTCATACTTTAGTGTTAAGACAAAATGGTGAGAAAAAGAATATTGAGCTAACAGAAAATAAATTAGTTTTTGTTACAAATGGTAGTATCACGGAGAGTACAACTTATGGTGACAATTATACGCCAGCCCCTATAAGCACTGATTTAGGCGGAAGCTGGTCACTTTGGAAAAACATCGCTTCCCAAGATTCTGAATTTGGTAAACCAGAAAAATTCTGCGATAATCTTCCGGAAGAAAGTTGGTATGTTGCAGCAACACTAACTACATTGGATGATCGGGTTGCTCCTTATATTGAAAAAATTAGTAAAAGAGATCCATACGCTGGAAAGGTAGTTACTGGTGGTATTGTAACTGCTACGGATTCTAATTGGATGCTAAGCTATACGTTGAACCGACAACCTCATTTTAAAAATCAACCAAAAGATCAATTAGTAGTTTGGATATATGGTTTACTATCTAATAAACCAGGTGATTTTATTAAAAAGAGTATCACCGAATGTACTGGAATTGAGATAGCACAAGAGTGGTTGTACCATATGGGCGTACCTGTAGATGAAATACCGGACTTAGCGCAAAATTCTTGTAATACAATTCCATGTTACATGCCTTATATAACATCTTACTTCATGCCTAGAGCAATGGGAGATCGTCCTTTAGTTGTCCCTAATGGATCTGTTAACTTAGCCTTCATTGGGAATTTTAGTGAAACAGAAAGAGACACTGTATTCACAACTGAATATTCAGTAAGAACAGCAATGGAAGCTGTTTATCAATTATTAAATATTGATCGAGGCGTTCCAGAAGTGTTTGCATCTACTTTTGATATTCGTACTTTGTTAGCTTCAACTGCTCGCTTACTTGATGGTAAAAAATTAACAGATATAGATGCTCCATTTATCTTAAAACAAATAGGTAAATTAGGTATTCATAAAACGAAGGAAACAATAATATATGATTTACTCAAAGAAAGTAAATTGATATAAAAAGTGTATGCTAAAAAAGCTGATTCATAATCTTGAATCAGCTTTTTTACAATTATAATTCACTTTCATCTAACTACTTAAAAAGGGAATGCTTATTTTTAAAATTACATGGTGATATTTGCGCTTTTTATATTCTGAGAAATAGATAAAACCACGAAGTTGCCAAATTTATTCTTAAAGTTCTATTAAAAAAAGAAATAACATGAAAAACAGTGTTAAATTAGAGATACTTTTTATAAATCTATTTAAAATAATTACAATACCTCTACTTACTTCAATTAATGAAATATTGATTCAAGTGTATGTTAATTAGGATAAAATAGGAGAACATTCTTCTGTAATCTATCTTTCAAGGTGCTTGTATCTCATTGGTTTACTCGACTCCCGATAGTAAAAAAGCTGAATTTTAATGGCAAAAATCTTATATCGCCATATTAGTTGAAGTGGAATTAGCGTAGACTTCAGTGTGAAAACGGACTAGATTAGAGCTCGTAGGAAGCGGCTCAGCGCTCGCTCACAGGAAAGCAAGCAATTCATAGCTAATCAGTTGATATCTGGTTTTTTGATAGATAAAACTGGATAATTAACATGCGTGATATTGATTATTTTAAAAAATTCTTTAATTGTGCACAATAGATAGAAGATGGATATCATTTACATTGGAAAATAAAAGGAGTGTTCAAATATGGTAAAACGAGTTTTGGTAGTTGAAGATGAAGTTCAGATTGCGAAAATATTGAAACTTGAGCTTGAATATGAAGGATATGAAGTAGTAGTTGCTAATAATGGGAAATTCGGATTGGAAGTAGCTCTGGAAGGGAAAATTGATTTAGTACTATTAGATATAATGTTACCTGAGATGAATGGAATTGAGGTATTAAGAAGAATAAGAAAAGAAGATGAACTTATGCCGGTCATTCTACTAACAGCACGTAATATGACGATGGATAAAGTGACTGGATTAGATCTAGGAGCGAATGATTATATAACAAAGCCCTTTGAGATGGAAGAGTTGCTAGCAAGAGTGCGTTCTTGTCTTCGTCAAAATACAATTATCTCGAATGTTTCAAATAATGATGATTCCATTGTATCGGTTAGAGATTTAACTATTAATAATGATACGAGAGAAGTAATGAGAGGTAATTCTTCTATATCATTAACCCCAAAAGAATTCGAACTACTCGTTTATTTGGTTTCACGAAAAAATAAAATAGTAACAAGAGATAACATTCTTAAAGATGTATGGGATTACGATTATGAAGGCGATACAAATGTAATAGATGTTTACATTTGGCATTTGAGAAAGAAAATCGACGAAGGATTCGAAAGTAATGCCATCATTCAGACCGTAAGAGGAGTGGGTTACATAATAAAGGAGAATTAAGTAGATGAAAATTAATACTAAAATAAATTTGATTACAACAGCATGGATCATTTGTTTGCTTGTCATCGTTAATATCGTAGTGTTTTATTCTTTTATGAGTGTCACTGTCAATGTGGAAAAAAAGATAGTGCTGCAAAATGCGAGTGCAATATTAGACGATATTAATAATGGTGATTCGGATGCAGTAATTGAAAAAAAATTATCAAAATATTTAACACGTGGATCATATATTCGAATTCTAGATAATCATTCGAAAGTCATACATCAAGTAACAAACAACGAGAAGATGGCGAATAAAATAAAAGGGGAATTTACTAGAAAAACAAATTCAGAACGTTATTTAATTCATCTAGGAGAAGTAGAAGAACAAATTCTCGTTGTTAGAATACCAATTGAATCTAATGGACAAGTCATTGAAACCTTGGAAATTGGGGAAAAATTAGTGGGTTTAGAATTAGGCAAAGACGTATTATTATCTATTCTAATCTTTTGTACTTTTTTTGGAGCTCTAATTTCTCTCATTGGGGGAAGATGGTTAGCGAATATCATCATTAGACCCGTCTCTAATATGATTGATACAATGGAGGAAATTGAACAAAGTGGTATTACGAAAAGAATGGTTATCGATCAGCGGCCTAAAGACGAATTACAGAAACTAGCTGTAACCTTTAATCGCATGATGGATCGATTAGATATCAATTTAGAAAAACAACAGCAATTTATTTCAGATGCCTCTCATGAACTGAAAACTCCAATTACTGTTATTAAAAGTTATGCAGATTTCTTACGAAGACGTGGCATTCAAAACGAAGAAGTAGCACTCGATGCAGTCGAAGTCATTTATTCGGAAGCAACTAGAATACAACAAATGACAGAGAAATTTTTAGATTTAGCTAATACTGATGTGGAAAATGCATTAGAAAAGAAATCAATAGACCTAATAGCATTAAGTCAGGAAATAGTTAAACAGCTTCATAGCACTTATAAGAGGGATTTGGTATTACATTATGAAGAGACACCAATTACGGTAATAGCGGATGAGTTAAAGTTAAAACAGATAATCATTATACTTCTTGATAATGCAATCAAATATAGTTCCGATAAAATTGATATTTTTTTAGAGAATCAAGAATATCACACAATTATTCGAGTAAAGGACTATGGAATAGGTATACCTGGGGACGAAATAAATAATGTCTTTGAGCGATTTTATCGAGTTGATAAAGCGAGAAATAGAGAAACAGGTGGTACAGGATTAGGTTTATCAATTGCAAAAAATATTATGAAACAACATAATGGGGAAATTAAAGTAAATAGCATTGAAGGAGTCGGAACAGAGGTGGAGTTATTCTTGCCAAATAATTGATTCCGATGTCAGCAAAAAATCTATTGAAAAGAGCTGTTATATAAGTGATATATTTATTAATTTGTGGTGTAATTATAATAGTATTATTCCTTTGCTATGGTCCTTTGCCTACTATACTTATTCGAGTATCTGAGCGGGGAATTTCAAAAAGAATACAAGCAAATGGTATGGCCATTACTTTCGATGATGGACCACATGCTGTATATACACCGCAATTGCTCGATTTATTAAAAAAGTATGATGTAAAAGCTACTTTTTTTGTTGTGGGCAGCAATGTTAAAAAGAATCCAGAAATCGTTAAACGTATGGCGGAGGAAGGGCATATGGTAGGCATTCATCATTTTGACCATGTTTCGAACTGGATCATGTCTCCATTTCGATTAAAGAAACAATTAGAAATGACTGAAATGGCAATAACTGAATGCACAGGTGAAAAAGTTTCTTTTTATAGACCGCCATGGGGACATTTTAATATTTTTACTCTAGCTGTAAGTAAAAAATACAATAAAATCATGTGGTCAAATATTTTCGGAGATTGGAAAGCAGAAAAGGCTAAACATGGCTTGCTAAATGAATTAAGAAATTCGGAGAAGGAAGGTGCAATTTTCGTGCTCCATGATAATGGGGATACATTGGGAGCTGAAGAAGAAGCACCGGGTTATATGATTCGGAATTTGGAAATTTTCCTTAAGGAATGTAGACAAAAAGACGTACAATTTATAACATTAAAAGAGCTAAAAGAATAGAGGGTGTTATGAGTATAGAGACAATTACACAATATATTGGTTCATATGGCTATTTAATTCTTTTTATCTGTTTATTCTTTGGAATTGTAGGGATTCCTGCTCCAGAAGAATCCCTTCTGTTTCTAACAGGAATATTAATTAGTCATCATCAGCTTTCAATGGGACCAACTATTGTCATATCAGATTTAGGGGCTTTTGTAGGGATGCTTACAGCGTATATTTGCGGAAAGTATTTAGGGACACCTTTTATAAACAAATTTGGAAAATACATTGGCCTTACAAATGAAAGGTGGACCACTATAGAAAACAAGTATAAGAAAAGTGCCTACAAAACAATAACATTCGGTTATTATTTACCAGGGATTCGCCAATTGAGTCCATATTTTGCAGGGGTTGCCAAAATCCCATTTCTTCGTTTTTTACTATTGTCTTTATTAGGCAGTATACTTTGGACAGTTCCGTTTATTTTAGCGGGATATTTCACTGCGGAAACTATTAATATCAATCCAAAATATGTACCTTATTTTGGGGTTGTGTTGTTCGTGCTATTTTTAATTTATCTTCTTATAAAGAAAATGGTTTCCAAAAAAAATAATTATATCTAACACAAAAAGACGTTCATCAAGTAACCAAATTATGTAGAGAACGTCTTTTTTAATGGATTCATTTTACAAAGAAAACTTTTTAAAATAACAAACCAAAAAATTGTCTTTAATTCACACATCTAAATGTAAGCTGAAAGTTAGATTAAAAATAAATTAAAAGAGAAGATTTTTACAAAATCAGTGGTATTGTCTAATTGTTAAGTTTAAGAATAATATTTTTTAAATTAACAACTAGGAATTGAAAATCTTTTCTTAGTGAAAAGGAGTTAACTAAAGTGAAGAAGATACTATTCTTTCCACTCTTACGAATGCAATCTGGGCATCATCAAGTTGCAGATGCAATTATGGATATGTTAAAAACTAGAGCTGAAGAAATTGAATTAAAAAAAATAGATTTGTTGAGCTATACAAATAAATCATTAGAAAAAATTATTTCAAGCGGTTATTTAAAATGGATACGATATGCTCCAGCAACTTATAACGTAGTATACAAAAAACACTTTTACGCGCAAAAACAAACTAAAAGTTCCTATAAAATTTATCAAGGCTTATTTCTAAAGAAAATGGAAAAATTGATTGAAGAGGAAAAACCAGATGCAATTGTTTGTACTCATGGATTCCCTTCTTATCTTTTAAGCCAACTAAAAATGCAAGGAAAATGTAATATTCCAGTCATCAATGTCTATACAGACTTTTTTATTAATAATGTTTGGGCAAAAGACGGAATAGATTTCCATTTTGTACCGAGTCAAGAAGTAAAAGAAAATTTAATTGAAATGTATAAAATCCCTGGTGAAAAGATTATTGTCACAGGTATTCCGGTCCATGAGGAAATTATTAAAACTACTCATAGAAAGTTCAATGCAGAAAAGCCGCAAATATTGATAGCTGGAGGGAATAGTGGTCTAGGTGGGATATTAAAATTATCTGCTGAAATGAAGAAATCACAACAATTTAATTTCACTGTACTTTGTGGTAACAATCAAAAACTATACGATGAAATTCTATCTTGGGATTTAGATCATATCAATCCGTTACCTTATATTTCATCAAGAGTAGAAATGAACAAAATTTATAATGAAGTAGATGCAATTGTTACAAAACCAGGTGGTGTAACAATAAGTGAAGTATTGAAAAAAAGACTTCCGATTTTTGTTCATGCATATCTACCTGGTCAAGAAGAAATTAATATGACCTACTTAAAAAAACAGCAGCTTGTTTTTGAACTTAACCAAAAAGATACATTGGAAAGTCAACTAAACAAGATTTTAAAGGATGCTAATAAAATGAAACAATGGGAAAAATCAATTGATCTTTTTCAAAGAGGATTAGAATTGGAAACACCAGAACAAATGGTGGATGTGATGAATTGGATTTTGAACAAAAATTCAACAAGCATTCCTTTATATTCAGTTAAACCTTCAATACATCTACAAGTGGCTAGGGTATAAGAGGCATATAAGGAGAGGATTTACCTTGGGAGATATCATAGCCTATTTTAATCAGTATGGATACCTAGTACTACTTATTTCACTCGCGCTTGAAATGATTGCTGTTCCCTTGCCAGGTGAAGTTATTATGAGTTATTGTGGATTTCTTGTATTTCAAGGCCAGTTAGATTGGACCCTAAGCATACTTATTGCTTGGTTAGGTTCATCGATTGGCATTACGATTTCATATTGGGTTGGTTATAAACTTGGAACACCTTTTTTTGAAAAATACGGAAAGTTTCTATTGTTAAAACCAGCGAGAATAAAAAAAACATCTGAATGGTTTGGAAAATATGGTGGGAAATTATTGGTA
Organism: Rummeliibacillus pycnus; assembly: GCF_044359855.1. Taxonomy (GTDB): domain Bacteria; phylum Bacillota; class Bacilli; order Bacillales_A; family Planococcaceae; genus Rummeliibacillus; species Rummeliibacillus pycnus_A. The sequence goes on along the minus strand of NZ_CP132291.1, from coordinate 1,571,844 downwards.
ATTGCTTATTTTATAACTGGTGTTAGACATGTGACAGGATATTTTTCTGGGATTACACGACTTCCGTATATAAAGTTTGCAATGTTAGCATATAGTGGTTCTTTACTATGGGTAACTGTTTTTATTAGTGCTGGGAAGTTATTAGGACCCCAATATCTAAAAGTTAGTTCAATACTAAAACCATATCTTATCGACGGGGGTATTACTTTATTAATTACTATCGCGGTAATTATTATCTATAAAAAATTCCACGTCCAAATTAATAAGGTTGTATGTCAGTTAATAAACATCATTTTCCATCAATCCCATAATACTAAAAGATAAGAGTTGCTTTACTGATTTTGATGTTTGAATTAAGTAATCATGAGATAAATTTTGATGATTACAGAATACGATAAAGTCTGTTATCTATATCAAATTGACAAAGGTGAGGATTTACAATGAATATAAATAAAGTTTTAATAAGAGAAACAGAAATTCCTATAGAAAAAGGAACTTTGCGATTAATAGATTTTGAAGGTGAAACAACTGTAGAAGTAGAGCTAAATGTTCACCCTACTGTAATAAATTTTTTTAATTCTTTAGATTACAGAATAGAACGAGTTATTCTAATTTCTGAAGATGCCAATGACAAAATTATAGGTGAATTCGAAATACACATAGGTAAAACAGGCGTCTTATTAGTAGGAGATCCAAATGAAGTTAAAGGGATTGATCATTTGACAGCTATTTCCTATGAAAAAAGACCATTTCAATTAGAAAAAGTTAGTGGTGTTGCATTAGATGAAGAATTGCAAGCAAAGCGCTATTCAATATTTGTTCATTTGTTAGATGCATTATTGAAAAATGAAATGAATGACAAGGAAAATCTTCAGTTTATATATTCATTACAAAAGAAAATGAAAAACGGAGAGAAATTAAATTCATTTGATCAATATATTAAAGGAGAAATCAGCTACTTAATCGAAGAAGTAATTTCTTTGGAATAAAGAAATTGTATTGAAACTTGGAGATTAATTTAATTAGTTTGAAACGCAGAGGACCCAGCAGTAATACAGCGGATAATCTGAAAATCTAAGTGTTGAGTTTTTTACTCCATTTTACTTCTTTGAAGTATTTGTGATTCTCCTGTTTCCCCCTAATTTTCAACAATTTGATATGCTTCCTCAGGTGAAAAACCTTTTCCTACTAAAACACCTATAAGGATAAATTTATGTAATACATGAGAAGAATTGATGCCTCTTTTTATATCCTCTAATCCTTCCAGTTAATTGTCTTTAGATGTCACGAAACCTTTAGATGCAGTTGATTTTAAATGGCTAATACATAAATTAATTTCATAATTCAAAGATATAAAAAAATACACGAACATTAAATGTACCATTGTTATATGCCATATCTTTTCGAACATTGTCTGTGAAGCGGAAGATGGCGAGTCCTCGAAAATGCATTCGCATTTCCTTCGTGCGATGTTGATTCAGAGACGTCCATTCATAGTCCTGCGACGAAGCTAGCGAAACGATGCAGGAGCACAATGTTTTAGCTTCCGAGGAGGCTCAACGCTCGCTCAGCACGAAAGCGCCATCTGGAGCGGTATACTAAGTAAATACTGGAATGAAATATTATCCGAATTATTGAGTTGTTTATTTAAAAAATATCCGTATTTTTCACCTAGAAAAGAATTTATGAAATTGAATCACATAAATTAATATAGAATTTCAGGGCTTTTTCAGATTCAGTATGTATGATGAAAATAGAAAGAAAGAGAGGAGCATAATACAAATGCCATTACATCCATTAATAGTTCATTTTCCAATTGCTTTATTAATTCTAGGAGCGGTAATCGAAATTGTGAATGTTGTTATGAAAAAAGAATCATTAAATAAATTTGGTACCTTACTAATTATTTTAGGGGTAATTTCAGGATTTGTTACACTTGCTACAGGTGATGGAGCAGAACATTTTGCTGAAAATAAATGGGGGGATTCTGTAGAGGGAAAAATAGGGCCACATGAGAACTTTGCAGATCTTTCAATGATTATCTTTAGTGCTTTAGCGATTATCAAAATTCTTTTCAGACATAATATTTTTAAATGGAACGTATTACAAAGTAAAGCTCTTAGAGGTGGAGTTGCTACTGTATTGATTGTACTTCTAAGTATTGCTGGAGCTGTATCAATAGCAGTTACTGGACACCTAGGTGGTAAAATAGTTTACGAAAATAATTCCACTACTTCTGTGACTAATTCAAACGCTTCTCATCAAGATTCAGATGAATAATTAGAATAGTTTGATCAAAAAGTGTTCTAAAAAGAAAAGGACAAGTTCAAATGTTAGAGAAATAAAAACTTTTGAACTTGCCATCTGAGAACCATCAAGAAGACTTTGGTACCGAATGTAAAAGGGAGAATAGTAGCTCAAAAATTGAGAGTGCAATATCAGACGAATTAATTTTGTAAAAACAAGAGAAAGTGGAAAATACTTTTTGAAGATTACCCTAAAAAGCCCTAGAAGTGACTAAGATCTCACTCTAGGGCTTTCTTCGATATGTGTTTGGTTGGTATTTGTATATAACCTCTTCACCTTCCATTAATTTGAATCCATTTCGGCCAGATTCTTTTATTTCGTATAAGAGGGAATCTGCTTTATGTAAAAAATCTTGAATGTCATCTTGAGATTTTACTTCGCCACGATATGCTCCGATACTAAAAGTTAACGTGTTGGAAATGCTAGAGGCGGCATTTGTGAATTCGTAGTGATTAATTTCTCTGATGATGCGGTTATAAATGACGATTATTTCTTCAGGCTCTTTGTCTGGAGCAAGTAAGATAAATTCTTCACCACCCCAACGTGCTGTGAAGCAATTGGTAGATGATGCGACTTTATCTAAGACAGTCGAAACACGTGAAAGCACCATATCTCCATATGCATGACCATAGTAATCATTAAAGTTTTTGAAATAATCAATGTCTAACATTAAAACAGTAAGGTTGAAGGATAAGCTTCTTTCCTTTAATTCAGCAACGTACTTTTGAAACCCTCTTCTATTCGCAATATGCGTTAATTCATCTGTATATGATAGTCGTTTTAGTTCAGTGTTTGCTTTTGCAAGATCGCTTGCCAATTTATTGGCACGATTTGTTTCACGACATAAGTATTTTTGTTGTTTATATGATTCTACAAATCTCCGATAATTCATATTTGCAACTATGATTAGAATTGGTGTAAGCATGATAACTAACTGCATTTCAAAACTATAATGATAAAAATCTTCATGCTGATTAAAAAAATTGAGTGCTAATCCTATAATTGCTACGATAAATGGAGCAATAAAATAGCGAATACGCATAACAAAAAAAGATGTACAAATGACGGCTGCAATTGAATAGATAATCGTATGCTGGTAGAATATTTGATCAAGCATTGATATGCCTAAGCTAAGCATAAGCATCCAACAAACAAAAAGTGCTACATTTTCCTCAAACTTCTTATAATATTCAATTGATGTATTTGCTTTAAAATTATTTGGATGAGCAAATACAAGCACTAAACAATTTGTTGAAAATAAAAGTGCATAGGGAATTATGTAAATTCTATGGTAAGTTGTATGATCATTTAAAAACATAATATTCCCAATATTTAATAATACTAAAAATAGAATGATCCATAAGAATATCTTAGATATTAAATACATTCGATCCAAATTTTGCTGAGCTAAGCTTCGATAAAAATTGATATCATTTTCTATAATAATTTGAGGTTCTTCCTCAACCTGAACCTTGTTCTGCAATACCCACACCTCGACCAGCTATTATTACATTTAAGATAGTACCGTCTTTCTGAAAATAGTAATAATATAGCATAAATAACATTCTATTATTATAATATGCTTTAATTAATGATAAAGGAAGTGGAAGATTTTTCATATTTTTTGGTGATAAGTCTTGGTGGAATACAAATATATTGAATTAAATTGGTATAATAATGGAAGGGGTTAATTAATGCATTTTATTATCAATGAATTGGAGTGAGCGGTCATGACAAAGACTATTGTAAAGCTTCAAGACTATGACGCTAATTGGAGTGTAAAATTTAATGATGAGAAAAGCAAAATCAAATATGCTTTAGGGGACAAAATGATTGGAATTGAACATATTGGAAGTACATCTGTAAAGGGACTAAAAGCAAAACCAATTATTGATATTTTAGTTGGTGTTCAAAATTTAGAAGAAATTACGATATTTGCGGAGTCCTTAAAGGAAATTGAATATGAATATGTTCATAAGCCAGAGTTAAAAGGTAGGAAATTTTTCAGAAAAGGTATATGGGGAAAAGGATCTTGCCATTTGCACATCTGTGTATATAAGGGTGAAGAATGGAATACTAAAATAATGTTTCGCGATTATCTTAGGATGCACCCTAAAGTAGCAGAGGAATATGCATTGTTAAAAACAGAACTTGCAAAAAAGTATCAATTTGATAGACCTACATATACACAGAAAAAAGAGCCATTTATTGCACGAATTCTTCAAAAGGCTATGCAAGAAAAATATTAACGTTTTTTGTTATTTGAATCAATTTCATAAATCAATTTTTGGTTTCATTTATTTAAAATTAAATAGTTCTCATAAAATTTAAAGAAAAATTGCTCTTCACAAAATGGGGAAGAGCAATTTTTCAACTAATTAAATAACAACATTTTTTATTAAATTATACTTATTGGACAACATCATTCTACTATTTGTCACTACCGATGTTTTCTGCAGCGTTCATCCCTGCAATTCGTCCTGTGACGAGTGCAGAAGTGATATTATAGCCCCCTGTATAACCATGTATATCTAAAATTTCACCGCAGAAATATAGTCCGGTTTTCTTTTTAGAGGCCATGGTTTTTGGTTCGATTTCTTTGATGGAAACACCACCACCTGTGACGAATGCTTTTTCAAGTGGTTGAGTTCCGTTTACTTTCATTTCAAAACCGACGAGGTCAACTGCAAGATGACGTGCTTTTTCAGCTGAAAGGTCTGCACCTGTCAGAGATTCTTCGAGATCAGCTCTAGCCATTAAGAATAGAAGCCAGCGTTCAGGAACAATCCCTTTCCAAACATTTTTTAAAGCTTTTTTTGGTTCCTCTTTTGCCATTTTGAAAATCAATTGGAAAGCAGATTCAGGATTATAATCTGTTAATGCTTGAATTCGAACAGTTACAGGGTTGCCACCGTTTTTCTTCATCTCTTTTACGACGAATTGACTACAACGCAAAACTCCTGGGCCACTCAAACCAAAGTGTGTGAATAGCATATCCATTTTATGAGTGATGATTGTTTTCCCTTTTTTATTTAGAACTGAAACTTCTGCATCTCGAAGTGCTAAACCTTGCAACTCTTTGCGTTGAATAAACGTCTCATTTGAAAGTAACGGAACCTCGGTTGGGAAAAGTTCCGTAATCGTATGTCCAGCTTTTTCAGCCCAAGGGTAGCCATCACCTGTAGATCCTGTTTGAGGAACTGCTTTACCACCAACTGCGACTACGACAGCACCCGCTTTGATTTCATTTCCATCATTTAGACGAACGCCTATGATTTTCTCTTCATTCATTAGTAATTTAGCGACAGGGGTGTTTTGGCGAATTTCTACTTTTAAACGATCAAGCTCACGTAGCATTGCATCCACAACATCTTGTGCGCGATTTGAGACGGGAAACATGCGACCATGATCTTCTTCTTTTAATGCAACACCCAGACCTTCAAAAAAGGTGATAATATCTTCATTATTATAAACCGTGAAAGGACTATATAAAAAGCGACCATTTCCAGGTATATGTTTGACAATTTCATCAATTGGTAGACGATTTGTAACATTACAGCGTCCACCTCCGGAAATTGCTAATTTGCGACCTAATTTCTGCCCTTTCTCTAGAAGCAGGACTTTCTTTTTTGCAGTACCAGCAGCGATTGCGGCCATTAGACCGGACGGACCACCGCCGATGACGATTACATCATACATTTAGGGGAACTCACTTTCTGTTTTTAAATTTATTATACACGAAGTACAGAAACTATTTGAGTAATTGAACGACGAGTTGTAAACTAAAAATTAGTTTTATTAGATTTGGAAGGATTGGAAGGGTATTATGTCATCTTTAATGAAAGGGACTGCCATACTAACAGTTGGCATGTTTTTATCGAAAGTACTTGGCCTCGTTTACATATTCCCGTTTTATGCCATCATTGGGCAAGAAAACGTGGCGTTATATTCGTATGCCTATGTTCCATATACGATTATGCTATCGGTAGCCATCTCTGGTGCACCGATTGCGGTATCAAAGTTTGTAGCAAAATATAACAGTCTCGGTGATTATGAATCTGGACGTAAACTTGTACGTTCTGGTTTGCTTATTATGACAATTACCGGTTTTTTATCTTTTTTAGTGTTGTTTCTTTTGGCAGACCCGATTGCGCATTTAGTTATTACAGATAAAGAGCAAGCTTTTACTGTATCACAAATTGCTAGTGTTATTCGGTGGGTAAGTTTTGCATTAATTGTTGTACCTTTTATGAGCTTAGTTCGCGGATTTTTCCAAGGCTATGATCATATGGAGCCAACAGCTATTTCACAATTAGTAGAGCAAATTATTCGTATTATTGTCTTACTAATAGGTTCTTTCTTAGTAATGCGTGTCTTTAATGGTACAGCTCAAACAGCCATTTCATTTGCAGTATTCTCGGCATTTATCGGTGGTGTAGCAGGGTTGATATCCCTTTGGTATTACTGGCGAAAACTGCAGCCAGAATTTAACCTAAAGCTGCAAAATAGTGTATCATCTGGGCAACTATCGTATAAGAGTATCTATAAAGAAGTCATTACGTATTCAATCCCTTATGTATTTGTAGGGATTGCGAATCCATTATTTCAATTAGTAGACATGTTAACATTTAATACAGCGATGTCTAACATCGGATTAGCAAAAGTTTCTGATGATTATCTTGGTATGTTGAACTTCACTACACAGAAAATAGTGATCATTCCTGTGATGCTTGCGACAGGATTTTCAATGGCACTTGTACCTGCCATTACAAACTATTATACGAAAAAGCAACATGGTGCATTGATTAATGCTATGGATAAAACATATCAAATTCTATTGTTTATCACGTTACCGGCAGTTGTGGGAATTTCACTTTTATCAACAGATATTTACCATTTACTCTATTCAGAAAGTGCAATGGGCTCAAGTATTTTGGCGACATATGCACCAGTAGCTATTCTGTTTGCATTCTTCCAAGTAACGGCAGCCTTATTGCAAGGTATTGATTATCAAAAATGGATTGTATTCAGTCTATTAACAGGTATTTTAGTAAAATTAGCGATTAATATTCCTTTGGTAGAAGCTTTTCAAACAAAGGGTGCCATTTTAGCAACAACAATTGGTTACGCTATTTCAATCATCATTAATATGTTTGTCTTGAAAAAGGCGCTAAATTATAAATCCCAATTGGTGATTAGACGGTCACTTCTAATCATAGCTTTGACGATTATAATGGCTGCTTTTGTTATTGTGGCACATAAAGGATTAGTGATGATGTTCGGACCTGCACATTCTAAAATACTTGCACTTTTTTATATGGTTGTTTGTATTTCAGTTGGTGTTGCAGTTTATGCTTTCTTATCATTCCGAATTGGACTTGCTCAAAAACTGTTAGGCTCAAAGATTGAAAAAATTGCAAGTAAATTTGGCTTGTAGAAGGGAGGATTCTATGCGCTTAGATAAATTGTTATCCAATATGGGGTATGGTTCACGTAAAGAAGTTAAGCAACTTTTGAAGATGAAAGCTGTTTCTGTAGATGGCGTAATCGTTAAAGACGTATCTCTTCATGTTGATCCAGAAAAACAAAATGTCACCGTTCTAGGTGAAAGAGTCCATTATCAAGAATTCATCTATTTAATGATGAACAAACCTGCGGGTGTCATTTCGGCGACAGAAGATTTGCATGATCAAACAGTGATTGATTTACTTGATCCCTTCCATGCACATTTTGAGCCGTTTCCTGTAGGTCGATTAGACAAAGATACAGAAGGGTTCTTACTTATTACAAACGACGGTGTGTTAGCACATAATTTGTTATCACCGAAGAAGCATGTACCAAAAGTCTATTATGCGAAGATTGATGGTAGGGTAACGGAAGAAGATATTGAAGCATTTAATCATGGTGTTATTTTGGACGATGGTTATCACACGAAACCTGGTAAACTAACAATCTTAAAATCAGGCGAAACATCTGAAATAGAGTTAATGATTTCAGAAGGGAAATTTCATCAAGTTAAAAGAATGTTCGAATCAGTGGGCAAAAAGGTAACGTATTTGAAACGTTTATCGATGGGGAACTTACAGCTAGATGAGAACTTAAAGCTAGGTGAATATCGAGAATTATCATCTAATGAAATTGAAAATATAAAGTAAACTTCAATTAGTGGGAGTCTTACTGCAAGATAAAACAAAAAGAATGACCAAGCGACGCAGCATGGTCATTCTTTTTTATATCTTTCATAATTTGTGTATTAACATGTTTAGACGAAGTTGCCACCAGCATATGGCGAGGTGATCGTCCATTCAACGAAAAGCGTGAGATCCAACTCGTTGAACCTTTCTATGATGTCATTTTCACTTTCTTACGCGTCGTTGTCCATTTGCCCCGACTTGGACTTTCGACCAAATCGTTAAAGGCTAACACATTCAAATCTCTTTGAATGGTGCGAGGAGTGATGCCGAATTCATCGACTAAATCTTGCGTAGTAACAATCCCATTACTATGAATGTACATATACACATCTTTTATTCGATTGAGCATCCGATCAGTGGTTGGTTTCATTGGTGAACCACTCCTTCATCTTATTTCTCAAGACTAGCGGACGACAATAATTGCGAGGTATTCAGGCTCCTAATTTAGTTTGCCTTAGACATCCCCTTTTCAATTTTGTTTGGCAGACTTTTATTATCTGACAATTCTATTATAGCGAAAGTGCTCTAGAATTTCCATACTTTTGTTCGTCTTTTTACGATTGTAACAATATGTTTACATTTAAAAGCGAACGATAAATAATCAATATATAGTTAATGTACGTGTTTTTGGTATTTCTATGTGAAAAGTAGGAAAGGGTGTAAAATAATAAGTAGATTTATTAAGGAGGAATTTAGAATATGGATTGGATGAAACAAGCCCAAGAACGCCAAGATGAGTTAATCGGCAACTTACAAGAATTAGTACAAATTAATAGTGTGTTAGATGAAAGCACAGCTTCTGTCGATGCTCCATTTGGTGAGGGGCCTAAAAAAGCTTTAGATTGGATGCTTCAACAAGGTAAAGACCAAGGATTAAAAACAAAGATAATCGATAATATGGTTGGATATATCGAAATGGGTGAAGGAGAAGAATTAGTAGGAATCCTTTGTCACGTAGATGTTGTCCCAGCTGGTAGTGACTGGGTTCACCCACCATTTGGCGCTGTCGTAGAAGATGGCAAATTATTCGGCCGTGGTTCTATCGATGATAAAGGGCCAACAATGGCCGCATGGTTAGCAATGAAGATGGTTAAAGATGCAGGTATCAAATTAGATCGAAGAGTACGTATGATTATCGGTTCAGATGAAGAAAGTGGCTTCCGTTGTGTTAAATGTTATGTTGAAAAAGAAGAAATGCCAACACTAGGATTTGCTCCAGATGCAGACTTCCCGATTATTAATGCGGAAAAAGGAATTGCTGAACTTTCATTCCGCCAACAAGCAAAATCCCCAGAAAACGAACAATTAGTATCATTCAACGCAGGACATCGTATCAACATGGTACCTGATTTTGCTGAAGCAATCGTACGTAATGTTCCAGAAGAATTTGAAGTGACATTTAAAGCATACTTAAAAGTAGCTGAATTAGAAGGTACTATTGAAGATAATGCAAACGGTTATAAACTATCTATTAAAGGACGTTCTGCACATGCAATGGAACCAAATGCAGGGATTAATGCAGCTGTAAAACTAGCTCAATACTTGAACACTGTCTTCACAACTGCACAATCTAAAGAATTTACTCAATTCTTGGTAACTGGTTTTGCGAATGAAACTCGTGGTCATGCACTAGATTTAGCATTTTCGGATGAAATTTCAGGCGATACTACATTAAATGCTGGCGTCGTTTCATTTGAGGAAGGCAAAGGCGGACAAATCGATGTGAGTATGCGTTATTCAGTATCATATCCATACGAAGAAAAAATTACTGCTGCTGGATTAGCTGTAGCAAAACTTGGCTTTGCACTTGATGTAGTGGATGATTCTAAACCTCACTATGTTGATCCAGAAGAAGAATTAATACAAAAACTTTCTAAAGTTTATGAACGTAATACAGGAGAAAAAGCAGAGCTTTTATCTATCGGTGGCGGTACTTATGCTCGTGAATTACCAACAGGTGTTGCATTTGGTATGTTATTCCCAGGTGAACCAGACCTAGCTCACCAAGCGGACGAATATGTTGTTGTTGAAAACTTAGTTAAAGCTGCAGCTATTTATGCTGACGCAATTGTCGAATTAGGTACAAAAAAATAAAAATTACCCTTTAAGAAACAACTAAAAATTGGTAATATAGGAGTATCAGCCCCCATGAAATTATTATATGGGGGCTTTTTGATTTAGGCACTGTTAAGCTTACAGCAGTTTTTCATGCATTTTCGTTACGAAAATAATCAGAAAGGAATAGAAGGTGAACAACACAAAAAACATATGGATTGTTGTACTTGCATTAGCATCCTTTGTGCTGATTAGCATTTCTCCAATCTTTAGCACGGGCAAAAGAAAAATCCTACATAGCAAGTAAAACTAAGTACTATATGTTACGATCGTATATCGTATCTTGAAAAGCTAGAGAAAACAAGAGAAGGTAAGTTGATATTAAACAAGGTCATAAATCGCTAGCAATGCATTATATGTGCCATCGAATATAATCATTCAACTTGAAGATGGCGTCACAATCAAGTGCGTAGCAAATTTGATAACCAACCGAATAACAATGTGCTAATAGCAAATAATACGTTTAACGAACTAGATAGATCAGTTTGAACGCACAAATATTCTGGGGAAAAACTACACAACAAAGTAATTATTCGAAATACTACGATTAAAATTATGCGTTCTACTGCAATCAGGGTGATGAAAATTGGTCCAATACTATTATTGAACATAATCCATTTTCTAATGTAAGTCGAGTTGGTTTAAATTTTATACGTATTACAACGAATCATTTGGTAACTATACGAATGCTAAAAAAATACTTACCTGTTATAAATACAGCAACATAAATCACAGGATTTTGAAATTCTTTCATTCCAACAAGAAAATAAAGTAAAAATTATTACTACTAATAATTTCAATAAAATTTCCAGAAGAGGAGTGACCGACGCATGAGAAAATTTGGTGAAATATGCACCTACATAGTAGCTCTTACAATTTTATTTAGTTTATTGGCAATTAAAGATCCATTATTGCATGCATCTGCAAAGCAAGGAACCTATACTATTTCAACAAACACTACGCCTATAAATCAAAAGATGAAAAATTATATGACTTATTCATCTGAAACTAAAAATTATTACACGATAAGATCATACCTAGAAAAAATGGAGAGGGATGGTGGTGGTACTCTTATTTTAAAAAAGGGTACGTATTTGATAACCAATACATTATTTGTACCTTCAAATGTCACCATTCAATTAAATGATGGTGTAATTTTAGAAAAAAGTATGGACACAGGTAATGAATTAATTGCCTCAAAATCAATGTTTCAACTTGTAGCACCTAGTATCGCAAAGAATGGAGATATGATGGATGGCTATAGTGGTTCCAAAAATGTGACAATCACAAGTAACGGAAAAGCAACGATCGATTTAAAAGAAAACGAAAAAGTAAACGGGATCATAACTGGACACAATAATAATCTAACCATTAGTAATATTCAGTTCAAAAATGCAAATGATGGTTACTTTATTCAACTAGTTGCAACGCAAAATACTAAAATCCAAAATAACAGTTTTACAAATGAAACCTCTCTCTCAAAACCTTCAATAAGTATTGAAACTGCTGATTTTTCATATGGTACTTACAAAGTGAATTGGAGTATGTACGATGAAACCCCGAATTCACAAGTATTGATTGAAAAAAATAAATTTGATGGAGTATTTGAAGCCATAAGTTCAAATAATTTCACTGTTGACACATACCAATCAAAAGTGAAGATATTGAATAATAGCATAAAAAACACTGAATCAAATGCGATCGTTATGAAAAATTGGAAGCAACCAACAGTTGAAAATAACAAAATTGAATCTGTAAGTAGTGACTATGGTATCTATGTGAAAGGTACGTATAAGCCAATTATTCAACATAACCAATTTAAGGATATGAATTATGCCGTTTTATTGGCTGCACAAACTGGTTCAAACGAGCCTTTTAATGAAAATACAGTTACATTAGGCGTAAAAAAAGCACTGGCATCAAATGAAGGTAAAGACTTACAGGAATACTTTATGCATATAGAAAACAAAGCTGCTGAACCTGTTGAGAAAATTGAATTCACTGATATGAATGATCTTGGAAAAGAGGAATATAAAGTAACACCAGAATCAGTCACCCTTAATAAAGAATACCTTCTACGTGCATCTTATACGCCTCAAACAAAGCAATACTATGCATTACGCTCTTACATGGAACAACTTGAAAAACAAGGCGGGGGTAAAATTATTTTTACCAAAGGTGTGTATACAATATCAAATGTATTATACGTACCTTCAAACGTTACTTTAGAGTTTGAAGATGGAACAGAAATTTTCAAAGGTGATGATACAGGTACACCTTCTATGGATCCATCTAGCTCCATTTTCCAATTAATCCGTCCATCATTTTCCAAAAAAGAACGAGTTGTTAGTGGTTACGGAGGAGAAAAAAATATCAGTTTTATTGGAAAAGGTAAAGTTATCTTCAATTTAAATTATAAATTGAGTAGCTTTGCAATCATTATGGGACATAACAAAAATGTCCTTATATCCAATATTCAATTCCGGAATATGAATGCAGGACATTTTATCGAAATGGATGCATCTGAAGACGTAACAATTACAAACAGCCAATTTGTTGATTCAAAACCATCAGATCGTTACATTAAAGAAGCGATTAATATTGATACACCGGACAAAACAACACTTGGTTGGAGTTCAAAATGGAGTAATTTCGATTGTACGGCAAACAATAGAGTAAATATCATTAACAACAAATTTGTGAATTTAGATCGTGCTATTGGAACTCATAAGTATTCAGGAGGGCATCTTCATACAAATGTTGTGATTCGTGGTAACACCATTGATACAACGCGTAATGATGCAATTCGAGTGATGAACTGGAAAACACCAACGATTGAAAAGAATGACATACGAAATGTAGCAGTCAATGATCCAATAAAGAGAGGCATTCTTTCTAGCGGTGCAATCAATCCGAAAATCCGAAATAACACTTTTACAAATGTTGGACGAGCAATCCAATTTATTGCGTGGAAAAACAGTGGACCAGGAGAACAATACGATGAAATAAAAGATGTATTAACAGATGAAGAAAAGGAATTATTGAAAACAAATCAACTTTACAATACAACTGAAACCTTCATTCGAATCTCATCTGTTTACGCAGTATATAGCAAACCCGAAAAAATAATGATCAAGCAATTCTAACTAAAGGCTTTATTTAACAATAATTTTGAATTTCATGCATAAGATGCATTAAAAAAATCAACAATATCATATGATAGAGCCTAAAGAAAAGATGTGATGAACTTTTTGTTCATCACATCTTTTCATTATGTATAATGTATAGAAAGCAAATAAGGAGATGAATTATGGAATGGAAAAAATGTTATATAATGATCGATTAATCGATATAGAAGATGCAAAACTTTCAATAAACGATAGAGGGTATCAATTTGGTGATGGGATATATGAAGTGATTAAAGTATATGAAGGATCCATGTTTACTGCAACCGAACATATAGATCGTTTATATCGAAGTGCGGATGAAATTCGACTTGTTATCCCTTATACAAAGGATGTTTTACATAAAATGCTTTATGACCTTGTTGAAGAAAATGAATTAGCAACTGGTCATATCTATCTGCAAATTACAAGAGGCATAGCACCAAGAAATCATGCTTTCCCAACAGATTTTACAGAGCCGACATTGATCGCTTATACACAAGTAGCAGAGAGACCTATAAATAATCTTCGCTTTGGCGTGAGCGCGATTTTTGTAGAGGATATTCGTTGGCTCCGTTGTGATATTAAAAGTTTAAATTTGCTAGGCAATGTCCTTGCAAAGCAACAAGCACATGAAGCGCATTGTTATGAAGCTATTCAACACAGAGGAGAAATGGTAACGGAAGGGTCATCTTCGAATATTTACGGTATAAAAGATGGGGTGCTTTACACCCATCCAATCAATAACTATATTTTAAACGGTATTACACGACAAGTTGTGATGAAATGTTGTAAAGAAATTGGTTTATCTGTTGTTGAGGAAGCCTTCACAAAAGAACAAGCATTGCAAATGGATGAAGTCTTCTTATCATCAACATCTTCAGAAATCACACCAATAATTAAAATTGAAAATACGGTCATTAAATCTGGTGAACCGGGCATCTATACACGTAAAATACAACAAACTTTTGAAGAGAAAGTACAGCAGTTACTTTTGGTTTAAGAACGTTTTAATAAGTAACTTGAACACTCTAATATCAGAAGAAATTAGATCTCCAACATTTGATAACTTTATACTTATCAGAAACTGATTCTATTTTTATTTGATTTTTTTGGGGGTATATTAATATTGAAAGCTCCAATTTGAAAGGGCTCTTTCCATTTATCTCATGCAAAACAAAAGGCATTCAAATCCGATAACACCGGTTTGGATGCCTTTTTGAATAAATTTGTGAATAATTTATGGAATAATATAAGAGTGAAGGTATATTTCACACATAATCTTGCGGAGAAGTCACCAACTTCTCCCTTTTTTTTGTTAAATAACATGGTAAAATAGGAACATATGCCTTTTTATAAACACTACTTTGAGATGATTATTGGGGGAGGGAAAGGACATGGCACAGCTAGTTAAACTTCAAGATTATGTTTCACGTTATCAAAAAGATTTAAAAAGATACCCAACCCAATTCGTAAGACTAAAAAAAATACAATGGGCTCGTATGAAAGAAGACTGGGAATCTGGTGAAAAGATCACTAATTGGGAACATGAAGATGAAATAGAAGTTGAAGAAAAGCCTCATAAAAGTTTTCTAAAACGAATAATGCCATTTACTCGCAAAAAGAAATTGGCTCCTTGGGAAGAGGAAGATACGGATTCCGATTATAAAGAGGATTTCTTTAATCAAATAAATGAAGAGCTTGAAGATCAAGATTCTGACGAAGAGATCCTTCAGGAAGAGTCGAACACATTCACGTTTCAACCAACAATTTTGTATCAACCACAAACCATTGAAGAATTAAAAAGAATGTATATCGATCAACTTTTCCAATTCCAACTTAAATGGGCTAGTTCAACATTACGTGAAAAATCATATGTGAATCCTAAATACTATCGTGATTCACTGTTAAGAGCATTTACACAGCGTTTGCCAGACAGTTATCTGTTGTTCTATTATCCGATTTTTCAAGTAAAAAAGGCGCCTGTAGAAATGGGGATAATCATTCTTACGCCTACTGATTGTATATGCATTCAAGTGTTAGAAGAAGAGGTACAAGCAGTATTTGTCGGAGATGGTAGCCGGTTCTGGAAGAAAAAAGTTGGGAAGATTGATAAAAAAGTATTAAGTCCATTAATCGGATTAAATCGTATGGAATCCATTGTGAAGCAAATCTTCAAGCAAAACGAAATCGATTTGCCCGTTCGTAAAGTTGTACTATCTCGAAATGGGTATATTGACTATCCTGGTTCTAGTTATGACGTTGAGTTCATCGATAAACGAAAGTATTCGGATTGGTTTGCACATTTGAAGAAGAATCCTTCTCCGATGAAACATATGCAATTTAAAGCCGCACAATTTCTTTTAAATTCAGTTCAAACAACTTCTTATCACAGACTTGATGAGAATGACAATAACAATATTCCTTCCGAGAAAATGCAATCATTAGAGGAAGAACGTACATGAAACTACTTTTTATCATAAATGATAAAGCAGGAAACGGAGTAGCTAAACGTAAATGGCGCAAAATGGAATCGGAACTATCTATGCCATATAAAGCGATATTTACAAACTATCCTTGTCATGCAACGGAAATTGTAAAGCAACAAGCAAGAGAGGATCAGCAGCCGCTTTTAGTAATAGCTATCGGAGGAGATGGCACGATTCATGAAGTAATTCAGGGTGCCATTGAATTCCCTCATATCATAGTTGGAGCCGTTGCAGCGGGCTCTGGCAATGATTTTGGTCGAGGCTTTGAAAACTTTAAAACAGTAAAAGAAGTCGAGCAGTTCTTCCAACAACCTATAACAAAGGCTAAAATGGATATTGGCATTTTAGAAACAGCAGATGACAAGAAATATTTCATGAATAGTGCAGGTTTTGGTTTTGACGCTGTGATTAGTAAGCATGTCAATCATTCAAAAGTCAAAAAAAATCTAAACAAAATTGGATTAGGAAAGCTATCTTACATCTATTATTTGATTAAAACATTATTTACTTTTAACAGATTTACATTAAGTTTGATACATAATAATCAAGAACAAATTTTTCGGCATGTTTGGTTTGTAGTAGCTAGTAATCAGCCCTACTATGGGGGAGGGATGAAAATTTCTCCAAATTCGATTCCAAATGATGGACAGTTTGAATTAACAATTGTCAATGATGTATCAAGGTTGAAATTATTATTATTATTTACAACCGTATTCTTTGGTCAACATACAAAAATTAAAGCTGTAAAACAGTTTACAGCAAGTGATTTTAAAATAATTATGGATGGAGATATCATTGCACATACTGATGGTGAGTACGCAGGAGCATCAAAGAAAGACCAGCCCATTCATTTCAGAGTAAAGTCAAGTGCTTGGCGATTAGCTAGAAAGTCTTCTTGACTAAGTCATTGCTTTCTTGAATAATTAAATGTTGAATCGTACGATAAATATAGAAATGAGGAAATACATTGAGAGTTCGTAACAAACCATGGGCAGGAGATTTTATCCAATCACACCCGGAAATTATCGAGCCTAACCCAGAAAGTCATAAAGGTAAGTGGAAAGCGTTCTTTGGAAACGACAATCCATTGCATATAGAAGTAGGTTCAGGTAAAGGGCAGTTTATAACAGGAATGGCCTTGCAAAACCCAAATATCAACTATATTGGTATTGAGTTGTTTGATAGTGTCATTGTGACAGCTGCTGAAAAAGTAATTGAAGCTGGAACACCTAAAAACGTACGTTTACTATGCGTAAATGGTGCAGATTTAGAAAAGTATTTTGCAAAAAACGATGTTGATCGTCTTTACTTAAACTTTTCTGATCCATGGCCAAAATCACGCCATGCAAAACGCAGATTAACACATGAAAACTTCTTAAAACTATACGAGGCAATATTAATAGACAATGGAGAAGTGCATTTCAAAACAGATAACCGTGGCTTATTTGAATTTTCATTAGTAAGTATGTCACATTATGGCATGAAGCTAAACTATGTATCGCTTGATTTACATGTAGAAATGCCAGAAGATAATGTGATGACTGAATATGAAGAGAAATTCTCTTCCAAAGGTCAGCCGATTTATCGCCTAGAATCACAATTCCAAACAAAGAAAGACTAACAAATGAGTTTTTTTAGAGCTCTTTAATGAAAAAACTCATTTGCCACGAAGCTAGTAAAACGGTGAAGAAACACAAGCCGTTTATAGTATCTTGAATGGAAGAAGGAGCGTCTGAAAAGTAGATTTCTACACTTTTCAGACGCTCTTTATTAATTGGTTTTGTTTAACAATACTGTTGATATTTCTTCAGTTTTGCTACAGGCAAACGTTTTCCGCGGGCGAATCAACAAGCCTTCTCGCTGTGACCCCTGCAAATATCATATAATAGAGCCTTTAATTAAGTGCATCTTTTCGCAATGGTTGTGCCAATATTTCTCTTTCTAATTGTTGTAAGCTCTTACCGATATCCTTTTGGAAATCCAAAGACAAATCTGTATTATGTTCTAATTCTTCTAATGTATGAAGTAATTCTAAATACTGAATGCATTTTTTCTCATAATCATCTTGAGTTCTCATGGCTTTTCCTCACTTAGTTATAAAGTATCGTTTTATTATTATGCCCTTTTTGTAATTAAATAAACATAAAAAGGAATTTTGTGGATATAAGTATCTAATTTATTCTATTATAGAAAATTTTGTATTTTTGTAGTATAAAATAGTACAATATTTTTTAAACATGTTACAATTATGTGAAGCATCATTCATTAAATATAAGATGCAAAGATTTATACAAAGGGGGATCTTTAGTATGGATACGTTTCAATTTCATGACATGAAGTTAACATGGTTAAATGGGGGAGTAAATTTTTTAGATGGTGGTGCAATGTTTGGTGTGGTACCAAAGCCATTATGGTCACGAAAATACCCAGTAAACGATAATAATCAAATTGAATTACGAACAGATCCAATTTTAATACAATATCAAGGGAAGAATCTACTAATCGATTCTGGTGTTGGAAATGGAAAATTTACGGACAAGCAGCTTCGTAATTATGGAGTTACTGAACAATCAAAAATTGATGATAGTTTGCAAGAGTTAGAATTAACTACAGATGATATTGATTATGTATTAATGACACATTTACATTTTGATCACGCTTGTGGATTAACAAAATTGCAAGGTGAAAAACTAGTGCCTACATTTGCAAATGCTGAAATTTTTGTTTCACAGATTGAATGGGATGAAATACGTGAACCGAATATTCGATCAGCAAATACTTATTGGGAAGCTAATTGGAAGCCGATTGTTGATCAAGTGAAGCCATTTGATGAGCAATTAGAAGTATTGCCAGGAATCTTAATGGTACATACAGGGGGGCATAGCGACGGACATAGTATCATTCGATTAACACAAAAAGGAGAAACGATTTTGCACATGGCAGATATAATGCCAACGCATGCACATCAAAATCCTTTATGGGTACTAGCGTATGATGATTATCCAATGACATCGATTTTTGCCAAAGAAAAATTAGTAAAAGAAGCTCTTGATAATGGCTATTGGTTTAGCTTCTATCATGATGCCTTCAAACGTTTAATCAAATGGGATCCAACAGGAAAAGAAGTTCTTGGAGAATTACCTCGCACAAGAGAATCCCATACAACAGCATTATAGATCGAATGTTCATGCCCCGCATAATGTGAGGACACTGAAAAAGTCAAAATACAGGAATTTTAATAATAAAATTTGTGATGAAATTATTGTTGAAGTGGAATCAGCCAAAATTCTTTTGCTCAGCAGGAGCAATCTTTATCTGAGGGAAAACGAGCCCCAGAGATACCCCGCAGCACAGCGAGTAGGCTCGTTGGTTCTCCTACGGGGAGCGAAGCTGATTCCACTTCATGTTTTAGCAGATTTATACTATGAAAATTAGGAATAAAATAGTTTTCCAGTGCCCTCTATAATGTGAGGGTTATTTTTTTGCTGTTCACATCAATAATTCCAATTAAAAGCAGACTTGAAAAGTCGTAAATTCAAATAAAAAATCCCCAACCTATTCAAAGAATAAGCTGGGAATATAAAATATCAATATAGCATTAATAACTCTTATACTCTCACCAAATCAACAACAGATCCTGTTCTCGCATCAGCAGCAAATTCGAAATTCACAGTTTCTCCTTCTTCTACGCGAGAGATACCCCCTTTGTAAATAGGGATTTCAATATCTTCTTTGTGGAATGTTTGAGGCTCCATGAAAATCCATGATCCATCGATTGGCCCTTGCGCTTTAAAAGCATCTTTAATATCTTCTAAAACATTATTCGCATTTTTATATGGATTCACCTTTTCACTAACTTCTTTAATGATATATGTCGCAGCAATTCCTGTTACGACTCCTAGTAAGAAATCACGCAATTTCATTAAATACGCCCCCTTTTGTTTATGCAATTAGTGTACCATATACATTTAATGGTGTGACAATAAGATGGACATTAAGAGGGGATTTCTTGAAAAAAACAGCATTTCGATATTCGAAATATAAGGGTGGAATTTTTCCAGTTTTTTGTCTACAATAATAGGGAATGGCTCATAAGGGAGGCTTTTAAGTGAAACAAGATATGTTAGAAATGTTTAAGATACTCACAGAATTACCAGGTGCTCCAGGTAATGAGCATGCGGTTCGCGCTTATATGCGTCAAGAATTATCGAAATATGCTGACGAAATTGTACAAGACAATTTAGGCGGTATTTTTGGTTTGAAAAAAGGTGACGAAAATGGCCCACACATTTTAGTTGCAGGTCATATGGATGAAGTAGCGTTTATGGTTACCCAAATTACAGACAATGGAATGATTCGTTTCCAAACTCTTGGTGGGTGGTGGAACCAAGTAATGCTTGCTCAACGCGTTGAGCTGTATACATCAAATGGTCCTATTCCAGGCGTCATTGCATCTGTGCCAAAACATTTATTAACACCTGAAATGCAAGCAAAGCCTATGGAAATTAGCAATATGTTAATTGATATTGGAGCTGACGATAAAGAGGATGCCATTCGAATGGGAGTTCGTCCTGGCCAATCAATTATTCCAATTTGTCCATTTACACCAATGGCAAATCCTAAGAAAATCATGGCAAAAGCTTGGGATAATCGCTATGGTTGCGGCTTAGCAATTGAATTATTAAAAGAATTAAAAGATGAAAAACTTCCAAATACATTGTATTCAGGAGCAAACGTCATGGAAGAGGTAGGGCTACGTGGTGCGAAGGTTTCTGCGAATATGATTAAACCAGACCTTTTCTTTGCATTAGATGCAAGCCCTGCAAATGATGTTTCTGGAGATAAAAATCAATTTGGCCAATTAGGTAATGGTCCACTTCTTCGTATTTTTGACCGTACAATGGTAACGCATAAAGGTATGCGTGAATATGTATTAGATACAGCGGAATCAAATAATATTCCATATCAATACTTTGTATCACCAGGTGGTACAGATGCTGGTAATGTTCACATTTCAAATGATGGTGTCCCAAGTACTGTTATTGGTATTTGCTCACGCTATATCCATTCCCACGCATCTGTAATTCACACAGATGATATCGATGCTGCAAAAGAATTAATCGTACAACTTGTAAAAAATGCAGATCGTTCAACTTTAGATACAATTCGTAACAAATAAAAGCGAAGGTGGCTCACTTCGTGCAACGGCTAATGGGGTTACATCGTTTGAACCCTTGCGAGGCTGATGTGTGTTGCTAGATACGGTAAACTAAAATTTGGTATACTAAAAGAGGTTCCATATTTGGAACCTCTTTTTATTTATAATGAAGGAAGTGTCAAGATGAAAGTAGGAATTGGTACGACAAATAAAGCAAAAGTAGGCGCAGTACTTTCCGTAGTTACTAAACATTTTCATGATATATTGACATTCGAACATATTGCAGTAGATTCAGGTGTTTCTGCACAACCAATATCAACTGAAGAAACTAGACTGGGTGCTATGAATCGTGCTAAGAAGACTTTGGCGGAAACCAATGCTGATATGGCTTTTGGTTTAGAGGGTGGTGTCACAAAGGTTGGTAACATCATGTACTTATGTAATTGGGGGGCATTGGCCCTATCAAATGGACAAGTCCTAACTGCTGCTGGGGCTCAAATTCCATTACCAAATGAAATAGTAGTGCAAATAGAGAATGGTCGTGAATTAGGCCCTGTGATGGACGATTTTGTACATCAATTAGATACTAGTCAAAATGAAGGGGCTATTGGTATTTTTACGGATGGTATGATTAATCGGAAAGAAATGTTCGAACATATTCTGCAACAATTAGTTGGACAATATTTTTTTTATCAAAAATACACGAAAAAGCAAGATAATGCATGATAGTTGCAACGGCCTATAAGGCATCTTACAATAAAGTTAGTCTAAGTACGAATGGAGGAATTACATATGTTCCGTCAATGTACCAAACTACTCGTTTTAAGTGTGTTCTTACTGAATCTTGCAGCATGTGGTAAATCAGTAGATTCTCAAATGTCGAAAGGGTTTTCAGAAGCAAAGACAGTTTTTAATTCGAAACCAAAGGATAGTACGGTGTCTTCTGAACATTTGAAATTTTATCTACCTAATGGCTACAAAGTGAAAACCTCTTCAGATGAAACGAATATTATTTTATCGAAGGGCAAAGGTACGTATTCGCTTTTTATCAATCCAAATGAGTCACAAGATAGTCAAAGCTTTTACAATGCAATTCATAAAAGCTTAAAAGACGATATTATTAAAGAACAAACGTATAAAAAGAATGGACGTTTTGGCTTTGCAAGTGTTTTAAAGAAAGATAATGACAACTATGAAGTAATTGCTAGTACTGGCGGGGTAAAGGTCACAGGGGTTGCAAATGATGATGACATAAGCAAAACGATACCTGAACTGATGACAATCGCTCTTTCTGTACAATTAAAAAACAAGTGAGGCTACGACATTGGAAAATTTACAATCAGTGGAACAATACAATGCATTAAAAGAACAAGGAAAACATGTCTTCTTATTTACAGCTGGATGGTGCCCAGATTGCCATTTTATCGAACCGTTTATGCCTGAAGTAGAAGAAAAATATAGTGAATACACATTTATTTCTGTAGATCGTGATCAATTCATTGATTTATGTGGAGAACTTGATGTTTATGGAATACCAAGTTTTGTTGCATATAACAAAGGTGAAGAAACTGGTCGCTTTATTTCCAAAGATCGCAAAACACAAGAAGAAATTGAAACATTTTTACAAGCTCAATAAGTTGCAATTAAAGGAGTGAGTCACCAGATGACAGCACAAGAATTGGTCGTTATTTTAAAAGAGCGTCTAGGCAAAGCTCACTTTGAATGGAAGCTAGATTCTAAAACAAATAAATTACGGTTAGAGCATCTTGAAACTGGGAAAGGTATGGATCTTTTTTTAGGAGATGTACTGACAAAATATGATACGCGTAAAGAAAAGGCAATCGATGAAGTGGTATATACGATTGAACAAACCTTTGATGCCATGAAAAAGGAAAAAGAACAAGGTTTTCAGGAATTAATGAATATATACCCTGTTATACGTTCAGGTTCTTTTCCGAAAAAGTCAAAAGAGGGACATGCCTTTATCACAACAGAGCATACTGCTGAAACACGTATTTACTACGCATTAGATCTTGGCAATACGTACCGATTAATCGATGAAGATATGGTTAACAAGCTACAGATACCGGCTGAACAGATTAAAGAATCTGCCCGATTCCAAGTGCGTAATTTACCAACAAATGTAAAGAGAGATGAAGTAGCAGGTAATTTCTTTTACTTTTTAAATGAAAATGATGGCTATGACGCAAGTCGAATTTTAAATGATGCCTTTTTAAAAGAAATGCGTGGTAAAATTGAAGGTGAAATGACCGTTTCGGTACCTCATCAAGATGTACTGATTATCGGTGACATTCGCAATAATACAGGTTATGATGTATTAGCTCAAATGACTATGCACTTCTTTACTGTAGGAGCAGTGCCAATTACATCGCTGTCCTTTGTTTATGAAGAAGGTCGTTTAGAGCCCATCTTTATCTTAGCGAAAAACAGAGTAAAAAAGGAGCAAGAAAAACAATGATCGTATCGTACAACAAAGCGCATGTAGGTGACGTTCTACTCGTCCAATTAGCTACAGAAGCGATTGTCAAAACGGAATTAGAAAGACATGGAGATTTAGTATTACTTAAAGAGGGCGCAACAGGTGAAGTGAAAGGTTTTAACCTTTTTAATGCCAGCCATTATCTAGCGATTGAAGAAGTAGGAAACATTGAAGTAACAAAAGAACTTGTTGCAAAATTAGAAGAAGTAATTGCAAAAAGCGGTGCAACTGTAAGCTTAGACGTTGATTTATCACCTAAATTTGTAGTGGGATTTGTTAAAGAAGTTGGAGAACATCCAAATGCTGACAAACTACATATTTGTAAAGTTGATGTCGGCGAGGATCAACCATTACAAATTGTATGTGGTGCTCCAAATGTTGCAGAAGGACAACATGTAGTTGTTGCAAAAATTGGGGCAGTAATGCCATCAGGTATGGTAATCAAAGAATCTGCATTACGTGGCGTTGATTCTTACGGTATGTTGTGTTCAGCACGTGAATTAGCTATCCAAAACGCTCCTCAAGTTAAAGGGATTATGATTTTAGATGATAATGCAGAAGTAGGTTCAGCATTCAAATTCTAATAAAAATAAAATAATGTTATTAACAGAAGTGCCTTCCTCTTAAATGGAGTAAGGCACTTTTGTGCTTTTCAAAAAATTCTATAACAGTTTTTCTAATCTATACTATTTGTTAGGGTGTTCGCACAATCTAGTATAGAGTTGTAGAAAAGTGGAGGTGAATGCTCTGACACTCCTGCCGAAAAACTGGCAGCTGAGACCATGCAGTGAAAGGATTTTTGCGACGAGTAATCGCAGGAGCATCGCTATCTAGGCGACTGAAAAAGTCAAAATGCATGAATTTTTAATAATAAAATTTTGTGATGGAATTATTGTAGGAGTGGAATCAGCGAAGACTCCTGCAGGAAAAAGCCAGAGACCCCGAAGTGAGGAGGCTCTTCGGTTCGCCTTCGGAAATTGAAGCTGATTCCACTTCCCAAAATATTTTACATAAAATTAATATTTCAAAATAGGGAAAAATCACCGCAGATTTTTTCGAATAAACAAATTCCAAGTAAAAAAATAAGGATATCTGACTGAATCGTTTCAAACGCATTGCATGAGAGCCTTTATTACTGCTAAAATGAAGGCAATGATTTAGAAAAGAGTGGTGCATAATATGAGTTGGTTCAAAAAAATTGTCTCTCGAGTTTTAGGAGACGAGATCGAAGAAACATCAATAAAGAATAATGATAATAACAATATTAACGACGAACAACTATATAAATCATTTGATCAATATGAAAATAACTACGAGTATGAAGAAGAAACACCATATATAGAAAATGATTATCAACAACAACCTAGACAACAAGTGCAAAGTACTGAACCCAATTTTATACGTAGAAGAGAATCATTTAATTTCCCAATGATTCCTGATGAAAATAATAGAACATTTCAAGGTGCAAGACCTACTGAATCATCTAGTAAGCAAATCCAAAATAGAAAAGTAGAATTACCTGATTGGATGCAACCAGAAGAACTAGCTCGTCCTGTTCAAAAACAACAAGCAACCCAAGCTCAGTATCAGGAACCGCGAAAACCTACAAACCAGCGACCAGAACAGTATTCACCATTTACTCGTGAACCACGTGGCTTAAGAGGAGTAGTCGAAAAGACAAGTAGGGAAAACTATAATCCATTTAACCCTAGTGGAATCAAAAATTCAAAACCTCAAAGAAAAGAAAAGATACCAGAAAAGATACCAGAAAAGAAACCAGAAAAGAAACCGCAAAATCTAGTTGTTGAAGAACTGGTAAAACAATCATATACACCACAGAAGAAAAAATTTGTGCCGACAGATGTCCCTTCACCAATTTATGGCTTCCAAAAACGACCTAAACGTGAAAGTAATATATATGATTTGTTAGATGAAAAAGAGAATGGGAAAGAGCAAAGTAGTGAACAAAAAAGTCAAGAAAAAGCTGCTTTAGAAGAGGTAGCTGCTACAACACTACAACTAGAAAAGATTGAAGAGCCATCTACAAATTCAACAAGTTTGTTAAATACTTCACCATCAACAAGTGAGAGCGTACCTAAAGTAGAAGAAGACACTCTTATTTCTGGACAAGATTATGAGAGCATAAGTGAACAAATTAAGGAATTTGAAGTGGACAAAGATATACAAATAGAAGAGAACAAAGGACAGGTTCAAAATGTCGAAGTTCAACATATAGTTGAAGAAACAGCTGAAACTCATCTTCCGTCTCAAACTTCTATTGAAGAAAGCGTTATCGAGGAAGAGCCATTAGATACGTTGACACCATCTTCACTTATTGAGCAAAGCAATGTAGAAGAAAAAGTTGAAATTGCAAACTTTATTTCAAAAACTATTGAAACAGAAAAAGAGAATGAAATTTTCAAAGAAAATATAACTAAAACAATTTCTGAAGAAGAAAAAATTGAAGTACAAGTTGCAACGATTGAAAAGAAATTACCTTTAGAAACAGACTTCTTAGTAGATCATGATAATGATCATTCACTAGAAGGACTGACAGAAGATGATGCAACAATTGCAGATATTGAAAAAGAAACAGGGAACGAAGTTGAAAATGCAGAAATAGAAAAGCAAGAAGAACCTATAACAACTGGTAGCAGAGTACCTTTTAATGTCGTCATGCTTAAATCAGATAAGAAAAAAATGGAGCAATCTATTCCTCAAGCTATCCCATTACCTGGTGCAAAATCTTGGGGAGCATCTTATGCAAAGCCTGTTTCTAGTGCTTCAGCAAAAGTAGAGGACCGTACTTCAAATGATCAAGATACAGAGTCGGACGTTGCAGATCAAGGTTTTATTGAGAATGTGATTTCAAAAGCTGATTCAGCAGTTACCATGATGGAAATACCTTCAATGCAAAGGGAGTCAGAAGAACACAAAGAATCCGTACAAATTCAAGATGCTTTAGTTCAACAAAGTAATATAATAGAAGAACAAGAGCCACCAGCTATAAATGAACACCTTGAAGAAGCTCTTTCTTACCTTGAATCTCCTGAAGAACAAACAGAGGACTTTGAGTGGATGGATGCTCAAGGAGAAAAGCTGATTGAAGCATTATCTTATTTCCAAATTGAAGGGGAAATTGTACAAATCGTTCAAGGGCCAGCAGTAACCCAATTTGAGATCACTGTTGGACACGGGGTTAAGGTAAGTAAAATACGAAACTTAGCTGATGACTTAAAATTAGCACTTGCTGCAAAAGACATTCGTATTCAAGCACCAATTCCAGGGAAAAGTTCAATCGGTATTGAGATACCAAATCGTACTTCTCGACCTGTCAGACTTTCAGAAGTGGTGACCAGTGAATCTTTTGTTGATTCCAAATCGCCTCTTGAAGCGGCATTAGGTTTAGACTTAACTGGGGAACCTGTTACTATTGATTTACGTAAAATGCCACATGGAATGATTGCTGGAGCTACTGGTTCAGGAAAATCTGTGTGTATAAATTCACTTTTAATTAGTTTACTCTTGAAAGCTAGTCCGCAAGATGTAAAATTGATGTTAATCGATCCGAAAATGGTGGAACTTGCACCTTTCAATCATATTCCACATCTAGTAAGTCCGGTTATTACAGATGTCAAGGCAGCGACTGCTGCACTTAAATGGGCTGTAGAAGAAATGGATCGTCGTTATCAGCTGTTTGCTCATGTGGGTGCACGTGATATTACACGCTACAATAAAATGGTAGAAAAGGATCGTAAATTCTCTTTGAAAATGCCTTATCTTGTAATTGTGATAGATGAATTAGCAGATTTAATGATGATGTCTCCACAAGAAGTAGAAGAGTCTATTTGCCGTATTGCACAAAAAGCTCGTGCTTGTGGTATTCATCTTGTATTAGCAACACAACGTCCTTCTGTTGATGTTATTACTGGTCTGATTAAATCTAATATCCCAACACGAATTGCATTCTCTGTATCATCAAATGTGGATTCTCGTACGATTTTAGATAGTCAAGGTGCTGAACGATTATTAGGTAGAGGAGATATGCTATATTTAGGTAATGGTATGTCTGCACCAGTTCGCGTACAAGGTACTTACGTCACAGATGAGGAAATTGAAGCTGTGACAAACTTTGTTCGCACACTAGGTGAACCTGATTATATTTTTGAACAAGAAGAGCTACTCAAAAAAGTAGATTCAATTGAAGATCAAGATGAACTGTTCGAAGAAGCTTGCCGTTTTATTTGTAGTGAAGGATCAGTATCAGCATCATCTCTTCAACGAAAATATCGTATTGGTTATAATAGAGCAGCTAGATTAGTGGATATGATGGAGGCTCAAGGCTTTATCTCAGAATCTAAAGGAACAAAGCCAAGAGACGTATTTTTAACAGAACCTGATATAAATGAAATATTCGGTTCTAACCACGCATAAATTTTATGGATTTAAGCATATTTTCTCTAATTTAAGTAGAAAATAATAAGGAATTAGTGTTTATTTTTGAACAGCGGAAAATCGTGCTATAATGGTAGATGTTTTAATTTAGAATATATAAAATTGGACTTACTATATTCATATTTTTGAAAACAAAGGTAAGTTTTATAGGTTAGAGTAAACCAATCAATGGATGATAGTGACTATTGATAAAGTCTATTGACAACTCAAAAACTTGAGGAACAAGAGGGTTTTGCTTGATTGGAAGAGCTTTTAAGGCTAATCTAACCAAGAAGCCACCGTTTTACGGTGAGCAGTTCATAGATTTGATTATTCAAGGGTTAGGAAACTTTCCCGGGAGGTTTCAACATGACAGTTTATCATTTTACAGGTATTAAAGGTTCAGGAATGAGCTCACTTGCTCAAATCCTATTTGATTCAGGAGAACAAGTGCAAGGCTCAGATATAGAAACGTATTTTTTCACTGAAGAACCACTTAGGAAACGTAACATTACAATTTTGCCATTTAATGAAGATAATATTAAACCAGGTATGACTGTTATTGCAGGAAATGCTTTTCCTGACAGCCATCCAGAAATTGTGCGCGCTAAAGAATTAGGTGTTGAAGTAATTCGTTATCACGAATTCTTAGGTAGCTATTTAGAGAAATTTACATCAGTAGCTATTACAGGTGCTCATGGTAAGACTTCAACTACGGGCTTAATGGCACATGTATTAGAGGGTGCTAGTCCAACATCATTTTTAATTGGGGATGGAACAGGTGGCGGTGCTAAAAACGCACAAAATCTTGTTATGGAAGCTTGCGAATATCGTCGCCATTTCCTTGCCTATCATCCAGACTATGCAGTTATGACAAATATTGATTTTGATCATCCCGATTATTACAAAGACGTAGAGGATGTCTTTGACGCATTCCAATCAATGGCACTTCAAGTGAAGAAAGCTATTGTTGCATGTGGTGATGATGAACAATTACAAAAAATTAAAGCGAATGTTCCGGTTGTATATTATGGTTTCGGATCTGAAAATGATTTCGAAGCTCGTAATGTAGAAAAAACGACAAAAGGTACTTCTTTTGAAGTTTATGTTCGTAACGAGTTTTATAGCAAATTCTTTATCCCAATGTTCGGTGACCATAATGTGTTAAATACTTTAGCTGTTATCTCACTTTGTCACTATGAAGGACTTCCGGCAGATCTAATTCAAGAACGCCTTCATACTTATCATGGAGTAAAACGTCGCTTTACAGAAACAGATTTTGGTGAACGTACATTAATCGATGACTATGCACATCACCCGACCGAAATTAGCGCAACGATTCAATCTGCACGTCAAAAATATCCAGATCGTGAACTTGTTGCTATTTTCCAACCACATACTTTCACTCGCACGCAAGCATTCCTACAAAACTTTGCGAATAGCTTAAGTCAAGCTGATTGTGTATATTTATGTGACATTTTCGGATCTGCACGTGAAAAAACTGGGGCATTATCAATCAATGATTTAGCTGATCTAATCGAAGACTGCAATTTATTAACAATGGATTGTGTACCAGAATTATTAGAACATAAAAATTCCGTATTCTTATTTATGGGTGCAGGAGATATTCACAAATTTCAAGAAGCATTTGAGGAATTATTAAAAGAAAAGTAGAATGACAGAGTTCATGTATTAGATATGTTAAAATGAAACTGCGGAAAACGGTATAGTTTGTTTTCCGTAGTTTTTTATAACCGGGGTTAATCTTTATTTTGTTACAGGTAACAGATTTTGTCCGAAAATTTTTGCATAATTGATTCATTTGAGCATACATAATATAGTTGTAATGAACTAGATATTTTAAAAGTAAAAAAAATTGTTTATTCAAGCTGAATGAATGGGATAATATTTCTATGGCAGGATATAGAAAAAATTTGTAGAATGTAATTAGGTAAGTGATGTTTAAATACACTTATTTTGTGGAAAAATCCATATATAGAGAATGGGGGGTATTAAAATGATCGTTATTCTATACATTGCAGCATTAGTAGCCGCAATTGGTTTTCTAGTGCTATGTGTAAGTTTAGCAATGACATTGAATTCGTTGAAAAAGACAATGAATAATGTTGCAAATACAATGGCTGGTATTGAAGGCCAAATGGAAGGAATCACTCGAGAATCTACAAGCCTATTAGAAAAGACAAATATGCTTGCTGAAGATATTCAAGAAAAATCTCAACAATTGAACTCAGTAGTTAATGCTGTTAAAGGTTTTGGGGATTCTGTTAGTGGTTTAAGCGATTCAGTGAAAAACGTAACTTCATCTATTAACACGAATGTAACAAAAAACAGCGATCAAATCGCTCAAGTAATCCAATGGGGAAATGCCTTTATCGGAATTCGTGAAAAGATAAAAAAACAAAAACCCGTTGAAAATGAAACGATTTATGAAGATGCACCAAAGACAAGAAAGCGCAAATAATAAGGGGGTATAAGTAGTATGGTAGAGCAAAAACCGAATTACAGTGAAGTAAGAAACGTAGGCTATGAAGAAAATGGTCAAACTTATTTACCGCAAACATATGAAAGACGTTCTGAATCTTTATATACGAATGATGATGGAAGCGTTAATATAAAAGATTTTATCATTGGTGCTTTTGTTGGGGGCGTAGTTGGTGCTGCAACTGCACTATTTTTGGCTCCTAAAGCAGGGAAAGAGTTACGCACTGATGTAGCTGTTCAAGCAAGTCAATTTAAAGAGAAAAGTGCTGGATTTACTAATTCAGCCAAAGAAAAAACAGTGGAACTTTCTAAAATGGTACAAGCACAATCTGGCCAATTAGTCGGTAAAGTAAAATCTTTAAAATCAACTGCAACTCCACCATTTGATGATGGTACTGTTTCATATGAAGGTGAAGAACCTTTAGATATTATGGAAACGATGGAAAAAACAATTGCTGAATACGAAGCTGAAAACAAAGAACATACAACAGTCAGCGCTGCAATTGAAGAAGCTTTAACTGAAACAGCTGAAAAAGAAACAAAATAATAAAATGAAGCACTGCGGAAATTACTCTGCAGTGCTTTTTTGTAGTGTGTGAGTTACCGTCGCTGGAATAAGATGAATCTTGAGTTGATCCCCGCCAAAGATTTCTTCATCAAATTGAGAAGGTTCATCATTTCGCAATACTTCAAAGGTTCCTTTGAAATTGGTAGGTAATTGCCAATTTGAATAGCGGAAGACATCTTGATAAATCCAATTAGAAGATTCAGATGGTAAAAAATGAATTGTATCTCCACTACGAATATCGGTCATTATATTCGCAGGTTGCCCGTTTACTAATATTTCGAAGCACTTTTTTTTCAACTCTAATTGTTCATCTTGGAATGTAACGAAAATACGATTTTCTATTAGCATATTCAAGTGTTCAGCTATATCAAGCACAGTTGGATTACTCTTATCTTGAATACGAATATGATCTCCATCTTGTATTTGGAAATAGGATTTCACAGGTTGATTGTTTATAAGAATAACATTATTAAAACTTGGTAATTGTAAAGTCTTACCATCAATAGAGATGGTAAATGGGCGAAGTTGATTTAATAGAGCTTCTTTCTCTATCCAATTTAAAATTTGTTCAACAGTCGTAGCTGTTTCTATTGTTAATACATCACCATCTTGAAGCGTTGTTTTCATTTCAGCAGGTTGTCCATTTAATGTAAAACTTGGCTCGATTGAAAATGGCTGATTATCCACGTATACGGTACGTTTTTCGTTAAATTCAATCATGTCTTGAATGGTTGCCTTGGCAGGTTCACCATTAATCCCTTCGATCAGTTCGATTACATCATTATTTTGAATAGGGTGTTTGGTTGTTGTTTTTTCACCGTTTACAAAAATCTCTGTAGGGCTACCGTGTCCACCTGGTACGAAGATATCTTGTCCGTTCACTTTTATGCACATAGCCAATCCTGGTTTTCCATATAATCTATTAATGCTAACATTTGCCGCTAATAGTGCATCTGCAACAGTCATTTCTTTTAATTCGAATAGACGGATGATTTGATTATTTACTTTTACAGACATATATTTAATCGGTGAACTTTTCGCGGAAATTGCAATGCCAATAGGTGTTACAAGCTCAGGTGAAGCTGGAACATGATCTTCCCGAGTTAGTTTTTGGATGGCATCAATACCTCGAACGCCAACACGATTATTGGGAATTTCAAGAACTTTACATAATTCATCTGTGATTTCTGGTGTTAAACTTCCTCCACCTACAAGTAATACTGCTTTTGGAGCTACATTGCTATTAAGACGGAGAATTTCATTACCAATCGCAGCTGCAAGGGATGTGACTGCAGGACGTAAAGTATCCATTATTTCATTTTTTGAGTAAAGTTGCTCAAAACCTAAAATGTCTGAAATCATAATCTCATCATATTTGGACATATCACGTTTTACTTTTTCAGCAACAGGGAAGTCTAACAAGTAATGATCACTTAATGCCTCTGTAATTTCATCTCCAGCAGTTGGCACCATTCCATATGCTGTAACTGTGCCTCTATTTGTAATGGCAATATCGGATGTTCCAGCACCAATATCAACGAGTGCAATATTTAAACGTCGCATTGTTGTAGGAATTAAAGCATTAATTGCTGCGATTGGTTCTAAAGTTAATCCTTCCATTTCCAAATCTGCACGTTTTAAGGCTGCTAGCAGTGATTCTACGACGACTCTCGGCAAGAATGTAGCAATTACCTCTACTTCTGCTGACTCGCCTTGCTGATCCATTAAATTACCAATTTCTTCACTATCTAATCTGTAGTATAAAACAGAATAACCAACGCAATAATAATGACTACCGTTATTATTTTCTTTATGGTCAAGTAATTGTTGTTGCGCCTTTTGTACGGCTGCTAATTCTAAGCGGCTGATATCATCTTCTGTCATAGCGGGACGATTTTTAATATCTAGAGTGACCGATGCTTGTTCGGTTTTTAATGCTCGTCCTGCAGCTGCTACACTTACTGAGCGAAGTGGGCCATGTTTTTCCTCTAATTGTTCTTTAATATGTTGGATGACTGTTGCAACATGTATTACATTATGTATTTGGCCATCTACCATGGCACGTTCTTTGTGTTCCTCTGCGATTAAATCGACTACATGGAAACTGTTATCTTGTTCTTCTAAAATAATACCAACGACAGAACGTGTTCCAATGTCTAATGCAAAAAGCTTTGAAGCCACATTTACACAACCTTTCTAGCATAAAATAAGTATACGAACTTTATCGCGTTGAAGCGCTAAAGAAAAAATGCGTGACATTCTTAGTTGAATTGATTATAATGTTCCTAATATCATAAAATGTATCATAGTTTTCAGACTTCTGAAAGTACCTGATACGAGGAAGAGAGGAGAAACGGCAATGAGTCATCAAAATTTAGATCACTTACGTGACAGCGTGGATGAATTAAACCTTGAAATTTTACGTTTAATCAATGAACGTGCTGAAGTAGTACAAGAAATTGGGAAAGTTAAAGAGAAACAAGGTGTAAACCGTTATGACCCTCTTCGTGAGAGACATATGTTGAATCTATTGAAAGAGCATCATCAAGGTCCGTTAAGTCAAGGTACAATTGAACATATTTTTAAAGAGATTTTCAAATCAGCCTTAAAACTACAAGAAACAAATCATAAAAAAGAACTATTAGTATCGCGTAAACGTAAACCAGAGGATACGATTGTTACAGTAAACGGTGAACCAATCGGAAAGGGAAAACCTTCATTTGTCTTTGGTCCATGTGCTGTAGAGTCTTATGAACAAACTGCTGCTGTTGCAGAATCTATTCAAGCAAAAGGCTTAAAATTAATGCGTGGGGGAGCTTATAAACCTCGTACTTCACCATATGATTTCCAAGGTCTAGGTCTTGAAGGGTTGAAGATTCTTAAAGAAGTTGGTCAAAAATACGGATTAGGTATTGTTTCTGAAATCGTTACACCAGCTCACTTAGAAGAAGCCTTAGATTACATTGATGTAATTCAAATCGGTGCACGTAATATGCAAAACTTTGAGTTGTTAAAAGCAGCGGGTGCAACAAAAAAACCAGTGCTTTTAAAACGTGGTATTGCTGCAACAATTGATGAATTTATCAATGCGGCTGAATACATTATTTCTAAGGGGAATGACCAAATTATCCTTTGTGAACGTGGTATCCGTACTTATGAGAAAGCAACACGTAATACATTAGATATTTCCGCTGTTCCAGTTTTAAAACAAGAAACACATTTACCAGTCTTTGTGGACGTAACCCACTCAACTGGTCGTCGTGATTTACTACTACCTTGTGCCAAAGCGGCTATCGCAATTGGTGCTGATGGTGTTATGGCAGAAGTTCATCCAGATCCAGCAGTTGCATTATCTGATGCTCAACAACAAATGAGTATTCCACAATTTGATGATTTTTATGACCAAATTCAAAATTTCATGAAAAATTATCAAGTACAAGCATAAATTTATTATGTGACGATTCAAATTACTAGAATCGTCACTTTTATTTTCTTGAAAATCGCTTCCAATTTATCGTATCATTAAAATAAGATACGAAAAGGGGTGTCATCAAGTGACCGTAACAATTTATGATGTTGCACGAGAAGCGAATGTTTCAATGGCAACGGTTTCTCGTGTTGTGAATGGAAATCCGAACGTTAAACCAACTACAAGAAAAAAAGTGCTCGATGTTATTGCACGATTAGAGTACAGACCTAATGCGGTCGCTCGTGGCTTAGCAAGTAAAAAGACGACAACTGTTGGCGTTATTATTCCGGATATTTCAAATATTTTCTACGCGGAATTAGCTCGTGGTATTGAAGATGTTGCGACAATGTATCGCTATAACATCATTCTTTCAAACTCTGACCAACGAGAAGAAAAAGAATTGCAATTATTAGACAATATGTATGGAAAACAAGTTGATGGTATCGTGATGATGAGTGATCAGGTAACTGATGAGTTACAAAATAAAATGAGCCATTCACCTGTTCCAATCGTTTTGGCAGGATCTATCGATGAATCAAAGTCAGTGCCTTCTGTTAATATTGACTATTTACAAGCTGCGTATGAAGCTGTTAAGCGATTTATCGATAATGGACATAAACGCATAGCATATGTGTCTGGACCATTTACATCTACTATTAATAAGAAATATAAATTTGAGGGCTATAAAAAAGCATTAGAAGAAGCTGGTATTGAAGTAGATGACGATTTAGTCATTGCCTCTGAGGATTCATATGATAGTGGTTTAGAGGATTTTAATACTTTAAGTAGTCTACAAGATCCACCAACTGCATTTTTTGTAGGAAGTGATGAATTAGCAATCGGTATTATTCATGGTGCACAAGATTTGGGCAAAAAAGTTCCAGATGATTATGAAATAATTAGTTTTGAAAATTCAAAATTGGCTCGTATGGTTCGTCCTCAATTAACAAGTGTTGTACTACCACTTTATGATATCGGTGCAGTGTCAATGCGATTACTAACGAAATATATGAACAAAGAGCACGTAGACGAAGCGGATTTCATTTTGCCTCACCGCATTGAAGACAGAAATTCAACGAAATAACAAAAAAGGCTGTTTCATTTTCTATTTAATAATAGAGAAAGAAACAGGCCTTTTTTTATTTTGCTAATTTATAGTGGTAAAGGTGTGGAACCAGATTAATTAAAGTTTAGGTATCTCAAATATATACTACATCTATAAGTTCAAATTTTTCCATTTTAAAGTTTTTTCGTAAAGCATATTATACGATTCGCCTCTGTGAATCCCAATTTTAAGTGCATGGATAGACTTTCTTCATTATGTAATTCACAGTCACTTGCAAATTCCATACATCCTTTTCGTTTTGCCCAATGTTCACAGTGAGTTACTAGTAATCTTGCATAGCCTTGTTGGCGAAATAATTCTTTAACAAAAAGTCCTTCTAAGTAACCAACTGGATTAGATTCAGTTCCCTCGACATAATCCCTTCGTAATTGACATTGTGCAAAGCCAATCGCCTCATCGTTATAGTAAGCCAAAAAAATTGCTACATCTTCAGAAGAAATATACCCTTGCATATCGTGTGTAAATTCCTCTATAGAATGACCTGGCCAAAGTAGTAATGCTAATTCTGCAGCAATTGTGGCTTCCTTTAGTGTTGACTGTTTGAGCATATAATCGCCTCTATTAATATAATTTATAAAAACTAGTTGAAATGACTACCTAGTTAGCGTGACTAGTTAGATTTGCTTTTTTCGGATCGGATTTGATATAACGCTTTTTCGAGAACTTGATGGTTTTTTTCCGTGATTTCAGCTTTACGAGGTATAGGCTCATAAAGGTTATCGGGGTCCATCCAAGTAGGAATCAGGTTTACAGGTGATTCTTTTTGCCATTTATCAATCCAAATTTGAGGAAGTTCACCTGTTGGCAATGGTTGATCTGTCATTTCTGTCCATATTAGTGACCATGCACGAGGTACTACTCTCCAAATATCATAGCCTCCGCCTCCAACTGCAATCCATTTGCCATCACAAAATTCATGAGCCAGCTCATGAGCCAGTTTAGGAATTTCCTTATAAATATTCATCGTTCCATAAAGATGCGTTAAGGGATCAAAATAATGAGCATCAGCACCATTTTGAGATAGAATGACATCAGGTTTAAAGAAAGCTGTAATTTCACGTAATGCAGTTCTATAGACATCTAAAAAGGATTCGTCTTCTGTGAAGGCGTCAATTGGAAAATTAAAAGATGTTCCATAACCTTGTCCACTACCTCTTTCTGTAACAGCTCCAGTTCCAGGAAATAGATAACGACCTGTTTCATGAATCGAGACAGTGCAAACGTTTGGATCGTCATAAAAACTCCATTGTACACCATCACCATGATGAGCATCTGTATCAATATATAGAACACGTGCATTATATTTCTTCTGCATATATTTAATTGCTACAGTACTATCATTATAAATACAAAATCCAGACGCTCGACCTTTGAAGCCGTGATGGAGGCCTCCTCCGAGGTTCAATGCATGTTGTGACTTACCTTGCATGACATAATCACAAGCTGTGAGTGTACCACCGACAATCTTTGCACTCGCTTCATGCATATTGGGGAATATTGGAGTATCTTCAGTTCCGATTCCAAAAGCCTCACCTTGTTTAGGAGTAAGTTCGCCATGTCCCGCCATTTTAACAGCCTCTATGTAACGAAGATCATGCCCAAGAAGAAGTTCTTCCAAGGTCGCAGTACGAGGCTTGATAATATCATCTTCGACTAGTGCCTTAATACTTTCAAGAAGGTCTACTGTTAATTGAAGCCTTTTTTGGTTAAATGGGTGCGTATCAGAAAATTTATAGTCTAATTGATCAGTTGAATAAACAAAAATCGCTTTTTTTATTGGCGATTGATGCCCGGCATATTTGGCCATAGCACATCAAATCCTTCCTTGCGTAAATCATCAATGATTGGTAGAGGATTCATGATTGTTACACGAATTGATAGAATCTTTTGTTTCTCATCTTGTGTATCAGGATAAACTAACACACTTAAAATACTTGCATGATGGTTTGTGAAAATTTGGGCAATTTCATGAAGTGTACCAATTTTATCGCAAACTCGGATCTCAATTTGAGAACTAGGTTTTGTGGCACCTGTAATTTCAATGTATGTATACAATAAATCGGTTCCTGTAATTATACCGACTAACTGTCCGCCACTTACGATAGGCATGCAACCAATGCGGTGTTCATATAAAATTAATGCTACTTCTTCGATAAAATCAAGTGGATGTCCTACAATTGGTTGAGAAATCATCACGGTTTCTAATGTTTGTTCGTATATACTTTCATCTTTATTTTTTAAAAGAGAGGAGGGGAGTGCATTTTTTAGATCTCTTTCTGTAATAAGTCCCACTAATTTGTTATGATTATCAGTTATTGGTAAATGTCGAATTTTATGCTCTTTCATAATTTTGACCGCATCTTTTATCGTATGAGATGGCTGCAATGTAATAACATTGGTATTCATTATTTCTTCAACTAACATCATATCACCCCTTCTTTAATAATCAGTACATATAACGATTCATAAAACGTAATTGATCAAACTTTTCAATTGAATCTTGATTGACTCGCCTTCCGATTCTTACCATTAAACAGTTAGCGGGATGAGAGGAAATCTCAGGATCATCCGTTGCTGCCACTTCTAATCCGCCTGCTTGCATCATTTTCTCCATAACTTTACGATATTCCCATACATTAAGACCCGTTCTTTTTAGATCCCAATGCCAGTAATATTCTGTTGTGATTACAATGTAATCATCCATCGCATCGTCCATCATTGATACTTGCAGTATGCTTTTCCCGACTCCAGTTCCACGGAATTCAGGTGCGACTTCAATTGCTCCTAATTCTATTAAGTTATCCATTTTCCCCTCTGACCAACGTTCAAGAGGATCTGGATAAAGAAAAGTTGCATATGCAATAATTGTTTGATCTAAACGAGCAATAATCATTCGACCTTCAGGAAGTTTCGAAATTTCTACGATTGCAGCAAATTGTTGTTCAGGTATCCGGAAAGCCGTCAAACCGTCATGAAACTTAAGCTTTTGAAGGTTTTCAGTAGCAATAGGACCTTCCACAACAATCGTTCCGAGAGAAGATTCTATTTTCTTTGAATAATATGTTCGAAGATGTTCCATACACTCACCCCCTCGCTTTTCTTTTTTAATTTATTATACATGAGTAAAGTAGAAAAAAACCTCATAAATGAGAAATTTATGTGTATTTATACTGTCGATAAAATTATTAAAATTCTCTAAAAATTTTTGTTATACAATAGGGTAGAACTGTTATATAATAGGTGGTAGTAGTTGAAATAAGGGGGTATTGATATTGAGGATTGAACCGTTACTGGTAACAAAAGGTGAATATCAATTACATGACTATGACGAAGTGAAAGAAACATTTGATTGGAAGGAAACAGAACAAGCATTTAGTTGGTCTCATACAGGTCTGGTCAATATGGGTTATGAAGCAGTAGACCGACACGCTGAATCTGAACTAAGAAACAAAGTTGCTCTTTACTTTGAAGATGGGACAAGAACAGAATCTTATACTTTTCAGGACGTAAAGGAATGGACAAATAAAGCTGCTAATGTATTTCAACAAGCAGGTTTAGAAAAAGGGGACCGTCTTTTTGTCTTTATGCCTCGCTCACCAGAATTATATTTTTCAATAATAGGTAGTATTAAAAAAGGAATTATTGCTGGCCCACTCTTTGAAGCCTTTATGGAAGGTGCTGTATATGATCGTTTAAGTGATAGTGGTGCAAGTGCGTTAGTGACAACACCATCTTTATTAAAACGAGTACCGCTTGATCGTCTTCCTCTACTAAAGACCGTATTTCTTGTAGGCGAAAACATTGAAGAAACCGAACAGATCAAGGATCTTCAAAAGCTTTTAATAGAGGCTTCAGTTGAAACTGAAATTGAATGGGTTGACCGTGAAGATGGTATGGTACTCCATTATACATCTGGTTCTACTGGAAAACCTAAAGGGGTCTTGCATGTACACAATGCAATGCTTCAACAATATCAAACAGCAAAATGGGTGCTTGATTTAAGAGAAGATGATATTTACTGGTGTACAGCAGATCCTGGTTGGGTTACTGGAACAGCATATGGCATTTTTGGTCCATGGTTAGTTGGAACTACAGTTGTAGTTATAGGAGGTCGTTTTTCACCTCAATCATGGTATAAGGCTTTACAAAATTATGGAGTTACAGTTTGGTATAGTGCGCCTACTGCGTTTCGTATGTTAATGGGTGCTGGTGATGATATTCTTAAAGACTATGATTTATCTGCTTTACGTCACGTTGTATCAGTTGGTGAACCGCTAAATCCAGAAGTTGTTAAATGGGGATATCAAGTACTTCATCATCGTATTCATGATACTTGGTGGATGACTGAAACTGGTGCCCAAATGATTTGTAATTACCCTTCAATGGAAATTAAACCGGGCTCGATGGGTAAACCAATCCCAGGTATTGAAGCGGCAATCGTAGATGACCAAGGGAATGAACTACCACCATTTACAATGGGGAATTTAGCGTTTAGAAAAGGGTGGCCATCAATGATGCGTCAAATTTGGAATAATCCCGCTCGCTATGAATCTTATTTCTTAGCAGGAGAATGGTATGTTTCAGGTGATTCTGCTTATATGGATGATAATGGCTACTTTTGGTTCCAAGGACGTATAGATGATATTATCATGACAGCTGGAGAACGAGTTGGCCCATTTGAAGTGGAAAGTAAATTACTGGAACATCCATTAATTCTTGAAGCTGGTGTAATTGGTAAACCAGATCCTGTACGTGGAGAAATTATTAAAGCATTTATTGCATTAATAGAAGGTATTGAACCATCTGTTGAACTGGAAGAAGAGATTAAACAATTTGTCAAAACAGGCTTAGCAGCACATGCAGCACCTCGTGAGATTGAATTTAAAGATAAATTACCTAAAACACGA
This sequence comes from Rummeliibacillus pycnus, assembly GCF_044359855.1. Lineage (GTDB taxonomy): Bacteria > Bacillota > Bacilli > Bacillales_A > Planococcaceae > Rummeliibacillus > Rummeliibacillus pycnus_A. Next base: position 1,530,911 of record NZ_CP132291.1, on the reverse strand, counting down.
AGTGGCAAAATTATGCGCCGTGTTCTAAAAGCATGGGAACTTGATCTACCTACAGGTGATTTATCTACAATGGAAGATTAATAGTATTTTAAGAGTCTAATATTGGACTAGCTATTGTTTGCGTGTAATGGGGATAAAAAATAAAGGGGTATATTTCTTATAAAAAGTAGACATGTTCTTTGAGCAACATGTCTGAATAATTAAAGGGCATCTCAAAGTTGAGGGGAGACTATTGAGATGCCTTTTTCGTTGTCTACTTTTATGAATCCACATGAATCTTAGCTTTAATTTTCATGAATTTCCAACAAAAAAAGAGTGAGATGGATATCTCACTCTCTAATTTTTATTCACCATTTGAACCAGTATCATTGCCTTGGCCTCCATTATTGTTGGAACCATCAGATCCTGAGTTACCCGAGTTACCCGAGTTACCCGAGTTACCCGAGTTACCCGAGTTACCCGAGTTACCCGAGTTACCTGAGTTACCCGAGTTACCCGAGTTACCTGAGTTACCCGAGTTACCTGAGTTACCTGAGTTACCTGAGCCATTCGAGTTGTTATTAGAATTATTATTATTGTTCTTGTTACCTGAATTTGAATTACCCGCATTACTATTCGAATTATTTGAGCCATTCGAGTTGGTTGGATTACCAGAGCTATTTGCGTTATTCGAATTGTTGTTGGTATTCGGGTTTCTAGTATTATTTTCAGTTACTTTCTTTTTCTGTTCTTTTACCTTCTTTTTTTCCTCTTCTGCTTTCGCTTTAGCACCGAATAGTTTTGAATAATCTCCACCAAATGGACTTAGCATACTTTGCTTAAATGCATCAGTTAAACCACCGCCAGCAAATGCTGTTTCAGCACCTGGTAGCATGACGTTTGCGTTAAATAAATCTGTTCGTGCATTTCCAGCACATGCACTTGTATATGCATGACCTGTAATACCGCAGAATGTTCGGCTAACAACACCAGACGGCTGTTTGAAGGTTTTACCATTTGCTGTAGCTAGCTTTGGATTCGTATCGTATACTGCATTCATCAAACGAGCCCACATTAGGTTTATACGAGTACTTGGTTGACCATAAATACCATTACCTTGATACAAAGTTTTAGGTTGATCGTATCCCATCCAAACGCCTAAAGAGATATCTGGATTGTAACCGACTAGCCATACATCATTATATTGTTGAGAAGTACCGGTTTTAGCAGCAAAATCTGCACGGAATTTTAAATTGCTATTAGCTGTTGTACCTGTACCTTGTTTTAAAACATCTCTAAGCATATCTGTTGTAATATACGCTGTTTGTTTACTATAAACTTGTTTTGCTTTTGACTTGTGTTGGTATACTATATGGCCTTTGTTATCAACAATTTTAGAAATCATATAGGAATCAACGAATTTACCTTCATTTGCAAATGTTGCGTATGCATTGGTATTTTCTTCAACAGTAACGCCAGTTTTTAATGCACCAATAGAAGTAGCGTAGTTGGTGTAGTCATCTGGAGTTAAGCTCGTAAAACCATTCTTGACTAGTAAGTTTGCTGGTCGACGATTGATGATTTGAGCATATAAACGAATAGCTGGCAAGTTTTGTGAATCCTTTAATGCTTCACGAGCTGAAATCAATCCTCTCTCATCTGTTTCAGTATAGTTAGATGGTGACCACCCAGGTATACTAAATTTCACGTCTGCTACGGGACTACCAGCGCCAATAACACCATATTCAATAGCTGGTGCATATACAAGTAAAGGTTTCATTGTAGAACCATTGGAACGTTCAGCATGAGTTGCATGATTCGTTGCTTCTAAATTATAATCACGACCACCAATGAAACTTAAAATTTTACCTGTTTTGTTCTCAATTACAATACTACCAACTTGAACTGGATCATTGACAGTGCTTACTTTTCCAGTCTCTGGATCGGTTACCTGTTTAGTAAAGGTTGTACCGTAATAAGGGAAATTATCTTTCACCTTTTGCATGGAGTCATACATTTGTTTATCAATTGTAGAATAAATTTTATATCCTTTAGAACGTAATTCACGGTCCGCCAGGATTACATACTTTCCTTTTAGTTTCGGCTCATTTTTTAAGCGATCAGCGTCGATGCCATCTTTCTTCGCTAAAATTTCTGCCATAATATCTTTTGCGCGGCTTTCAATTTCGTATGTTACGTATGGATATTTTTCTTCAGGTCGAATTTCCGGTTTTCGGAAATCTTTCGTAATATTATATTTTAATGCTTTTTTATATTGTTGATCTGAAATATAACCTGTTTCATGCATGCGATATAAAACAGTTTTCATTCTGTTGATACCGAGTTGAAGACTCTCTTTGTCTTTTAGAACACCTTTTTGTGTAAATGGCGTATACGCATATGGAGATTGAGGTATCCCTGCGATATATGCTGATTGAGCTAAGTTTAAATCCTTAGCGCTTTTGTTAAATATCCCTTCAGCAGCAGTTTCAACCCCAGCAATATTGCGACCACTTGAATTTCGACCATATGGAATAACATTTAGATAAGCCTCTAAAATTTCATCCTTTGTCATAAAATGTTCCAAACGCATGGCTAGAAGTAATTCTTTTGCTTTTCGTTCATAAGAAACTTCATTAGTTAAGATTTGGTTTTTGATCAATTGCTGTGTTAAGGTTGACCCGCCTGTTTGGTTGTTTGAGTTACTAACATCTTGCAAAAGACCTCGAAATACTGCTTTTGGGACAATTCCCTTATGTTGATAGAAATATTCATCCTCTGTAGCAAGAACGGCGTTTATGACATTTGGCGAAATTTGCTTCAAAGTTGTCTCTTGACGCTCCAGGTCTGTACGCATTTTCCCGAGATACTTATTGCTAGCAAAATAGAGTGTACTGGTTTCATCGTAATTGAAGATTGCACTTCGCATTTCAGCTTTTGATCGTAAAGGTTCATCCTTTACAAGTGAAGCAAAGTAACCAGCACCAATCGAGCCGACAAATACTGTACCCATTACAACAAAGATGATGAAGATTAATAATAAGTTCCAGATAACGCTAGATGAAATGCGGAAATATTTCATCCATGTTGTTCTTGATAATTCATCGAGCTTTTGATTTATATTGGCTATCCATTCTTTCATCTTTTCGATCATACACGACCAATGTCAAAAATCTATATCTCTATAATCATAAAGATAGGATGGTGCGCTTTTGACAGTTGGCCTACCTCCTTTAAATGTTTTCGAAGAAATAACCATTGTTGCATCCGACAATGGTCTATTTCCATGTGGCTACTATTTGGAGTAGCATACTATGTCTAAGTTAAGATCATGGAGTATAAGGTTATTCAAATTGTAGTCAGCTTGTTGCTAAGAACAATAGAATAAGCATCCAAAATTGAGTATGTAACAAAATAATAAGCACAGCTATTTGAAAAATAGAATAGTCATATGATTAAATTTTACCTCTTTTTATGGATTTTATTCCATTTATTCGCAGTTTTATCCGCGTTTTTGCTTATTTTCAAAAAAAGTCAGCAGTATTGGCTTTTAGATTCAAATAAAAACAATACGGATACTAATAACCTTCTAAAATATTGTCTATTATACCATAATACAAAACCACAATAATAATACTTATTGACAACTATTTAAAATGAAGTACAATAGTCATAATAGTTTTCTGGCGTAGAAGAATGCGCAGTAGTGAACATATTCCCTGTTTAGAGAGCTAGCGGTTGGTGCAAGCTAGTCACAGTATGGACGCGAATTACACATTTGGAGCGAGAACGCAGCCGCTGCGTTAAAGCGATTAAAGCGGAAGAATCATGTATTCTTCAAGCTGGGTGGTACCGCGTTAAATTTGTAATTAACGTCCCTGCATTTTATTGTGCAGGGGCGTTTTTCTATTTTAGGAGGGAAATATTATGACAAATGCATTATTAGAAGATTTACAATGGCGTGGTTTGTTATACCAACAAACTGATGCTGAAGGTATGGAAAAATTATTGAATGAAGAGAAAGTTTCTCTATACGTTGGTGTTGATCCAACGGCAGATTCAATGCATATTGGTCATATTGTACCAATGTTAACATTACGCCGCTTCCAACAAGCAGGCCATCGTCCGATACTTCTTGTTGGTGGTGCAACAGGTATGATTGGTGATCCATCAGGACGCTCTACAGAACGAAACCTATTAACTGCTGAACAAATCGATCACAATGTTGCAAGTATCAAAGCACAACTTGAACGTATTTTTGATTTCTCAGAAGATAATAACGGAGCACAATTGGTCAATAACTATGATTGGGTAGGGAAACTAAGTACAATCGAATTTTTACGTGATTACGGTAAATTAATCAATATCAATTACATGCTAAGTAAAGATACCATTTCATCTCGTTTAGAATCAGGTTTATCATTCACTGAATTCACTTACACATTAATTCAAGGGATGGATTTTAATCATTTATACGATAACTACGATGTACGTATTCAAGTGGGTGGTTCTGACCAATGGGGTAACATTACAACAGGTCTTGAAGTGATTCGTAAAACACATGATGAAGATGCAAAAGCATTTGGTATTACAATTCCATTAGTAACAAAATCTGATGGTACGAAATTCGGTAAAACAGCTGGTGGAGCAGTTTGGTTAGACGCTGAAAAAACTTCTCCATACGAGTTCTACCAATTCTGGTTAAACACTGCAGATGCAGATGTTGTGAAATACTTGAAAATCTTCACATTCTTAACTCGTTCTGAAATTGAAGCTTTAGAAGAAAAAGTGGAAACAGAACCACATTTAAGAGAAGCTCAAAAAACATTAGCTGCTGAAATGACAAAACAAATTCATGGTGAAGAAGGCTTAGACCAAGCACTCCGTATCACTTCTGCCTTATTCTCAGGTGACCTAAAATCACTTTCAGTAGACGAAATGAAAGTGGCTTTCTCAGGTGTTCCATCAGTAGAAGTAGCGAAAGAAGACAAAAATATCGTTGATCTATTAGTAGAAGCGAACATTTCATCTTCTAAACGTCAAGCACGTGAAGATGTAACGAATGGTGCAATCTCAGTAAACGGTGAAAAAGTTAAAGATTTTGAATACGTAATCGATGCAAAAGACCGCATGGAAGATGCATTCTCAATTATTCGTCGAGGTAAGAAAAAATACCACATGGTCAAATTTAATTAGAAGCTGATTTTTAGCAAGATGAGCGTCTAATCGCGCCAGTTGCGTGATGCCGATAAGTTTAGTTATTATGAAGCAGATCAAAGCTAGCCGCCGTACTGGTAGGTGTAACCAGGTAAAAAAGTAACAAATTAAAAAATGCCTATCCTGTTCAATCAGGTATAGGCATTTTTCTTTTTCAGATTTATCTATTCTAATATTGAAGAAATCTATTTTATTTTACCAATCCATTCAGGGAGCTCTAAATTATTGTATTTGTCAGGATGTAAGATTTGTGCTAATTTCAATGCCCCTTCTAACAAGCGAGGGGATGGTCGACAATAGAGCCACTCTTCCATTACATGCAAGCGACTATTTACAATTGCAGACAACTCAGGCCAACCTGGTCTTTTCATAATTAGAGAAGGTTTAACTCGTTCATATGGCACTCCAACCCATGCTAGAAAAATATAATCGGGATTGCGCAAACGAATGTCTTCCCAATCAGTTTGTACACTGGCAAGCTCTACATCTTGAAATAGATTACGACCTCCAGCAATAGCACTAATTTCTGTCAGCCAATTTACATGTCCTGGGGTAAAGATAGGATTTGGCCACCATTCCCAATAACAAGAAGGAAACTCGGTACAGCCTTTTGCGATTGTTCGCATATGGTTGATAAAATCTTCAAATTGAGAAGCCCTCGTCATACCTTGGTCTGGAATGTGACAGGCCTGTGCCACTACTCTTAGATCCTCTGCAATTTCTGCTAAACTATTGGGATTTAATACGATATGAGGAATACCTCTCCGTTCTAATTCAGCCACATTTTTCTCCATGCCTGGTACACTTAACGAGGCTAAGACTAAATCGGGCTCCAACTTTTCAAGTTGATCCATATCAATTGATAAATCAGGTCCTAATTTAGGCAAATCTTCAATACTAGCAGGCCAATCAGAATAGTCATCAACCGCAATAATACTTTCTTCAAGCCCTAAATAGGCTAAAATTTCAGTATTACTTGGGCATATAGATATTAGCTTCAACAAGCATTACTCCTCTCTACAAAAAAATCCATAAGTTATGCGTCATTATAACATAACTTATGGATTGAAATTTATGACCAGCGGCTCATGCCACCTTTGACATTATATACGTTCTGGAAGCCTGCTTTTGCTAAAATACCTGCTGCACGAGAGCTACGCATACCACTTTGGCAAATAACAACGATAGCCTTATCACTGTTTAGTGTACTTATTTTGGCTGGCAGTTGATCAAGTGGAATATTTTTAAATTCTGAAATATGCCGAGCTTTATATTCTCCAGGTGTGCGCACATCAATGAATTGTTTATCTTTACTTTGTAGCATTCCTTTTAAATCTTGTGTTGAAATATTTTTTACACCTTTTGCTGTTTTCGTACGGAAGTAGAAAAAGACGACAACAACAAGTAATATAACTATCCATTCCATTTTTTAGTCTCCATTCATTGTTGAAAAGCGTTTAGATTTTTCAATTATTTTCATCGCTGTATTTGGATCATAACCAAGCACCCATTCACCATTAATCGATGTTTGAGGTGCCCCGAGGCGTCCTGTTTGTTGCATTAAATATTGCGCCATATCGGGATTGTGGTGAATATTGATGACCTTGTATTCAATGTTTTGTTCATGCAAGAAATTCTTCATCAATTCACAATATCCACAGTTATTAGTTGAATAGATCGTCACATCTATTTCCCTCATTAATCTCAATTCCTCTCGTTTTTTTATAAATGGAATATAATTTTATAAACTTAGCATCAATTTTAGTAAAATCAGCTAATTTTAATATGGTTTTTGCATACCCTATTAGGTATTTATAATATACTACTAGGGGTATATTATTTCAAGTTATTTGTTTTTATCCCGCATTAACAGGCAGTTAGACCCCCACCACAAGATTGAGAGAACGAAGAAGAAAGGAGTGGGATAACTGCCCGTAAAAGACTGGTTGGTTGCAACAGGATATTGGACACTCAGTTGTTGCCACATGACGTGGCGAAATTAAACTAAGTTCTTTTTTAGTGGGGATGATGAAAAAAACAATTGATAGCAGTTTCACTTTATCCGATATTCTTGACAGGGTACCTTAAGGGGTATAATATCGTAACGAGTTATAAGTTATGGATGTAAAGGAGTGAAGTATATGGAATACAATGATCAAATTCGTAATCGCTTAAAACGAATTGAAGGACAGTTAAAAGGTGTCATCCGAATGATTGATGAAGAAAAAGATTGTAAAGATGTAATAACACAATTATCGGCTTCACGTTCAGCTATCGATCGTACAATAGGTCTTATAGTGAGCACTAATTTAGTACATTGTATGTCTGATGATCAAAAGCTTCAAGATAAGGACAGAGAAACGCTTATAAAAGAAGCTGTTGATCTACTTGTGAAAAGTCGATAAAGGAGAAAATGAAATGATCAAAACTATTTCACCAGAAGAAGTATTAAAGATGATTGATGAAGGGAAAGAAATCAATATCATCGATGTACGTCAACCAGAAGAAGTAGCCACAGGCAAAATTAGCATTGCTCAAAATATTCCATTAGGACTACTTGAATTCCGAATGAATGAGTTGGATAAAGACTTAGAATATATTATGGTTTGCCGTTCAGGGGGACGTAGCGCACAAGCAACAATGTTTTTAGAAGAGCAAGGTTATCAAGCTGTTAATATGAATGGCGGAATGTTAGCCTGGGAAGGTCTTATAGAATAATATGATTTAGAAGAGGAGTATGTTTTTTATAGGACATACTCCGTTTTTGTTTTTTATTGATGATCGAGAAGCTAGCTAAACAATAAACGGATAGTGCCCGACAAACCAAGTTTTGTGCTAACTGCTCCTAAGTGACGGTGCTTTCAACTTTTGACTAGGGGCTGGTACGTAAGTAAAATCTTTTCGCATAAATTGACTACCACTTAGCCATTTATTTAGCGATAACTGGATTAATTGGTGCGCCAATATGTTTTCGCATAAATTAAAAAAATTATCCAAACAAAAACGTCAATGGATTTTTGCTGCACTTTTAATATAACAGCTTTACAAATTGGGTGAGGAGTTTTGATTTGAGTAAGCAACCTAACGAAACGATGTATTAGAATTTTGTTGAGAAAATTTCAATGATAGTCTCACTTATCCAAATAGCAAATAAGATCCAAATAATAATAAAAAGAATACCAACAAACCAATTCTTTGGTTTTCCATTTCGTTTTACTTCGTTTGCAGCTATCATATTGTCTTTTATAACCTCAGATGGAATCAATTTTAGCGCAATATAAATTCCTAGAGGAACAATAATAAGATCATCTAAATAGCCTAAAATAGGAATGAAATCAGGGATTAAATCAATTGGGCTAAAAGCATATGCAACTACACAGATTGCCACAATTTTTGCATACCATGGAGTTCTTTTATCTTTGTAAGATAGATAAAGAACAAATAAATATTGTTTTAATTTTTTTGCATGGTCTTTTAATTTTGATAGTTTAATGTTTTTTTTCATTAGTAGTCTTCCCCGTTAAGTTATGTACCAACTATATATTTTATAATAAATCTTAGGGAAAATATAGATGTATATGAATCTACTTGAGATGAAGGTAATATAAAGGCCAGGCAGTAATAGCCTGGCGAGGGGATAAGCATTATTAGATAGGTGTATAAAGGGAGAGGATGGACGATTTAGGGATATATTACAGTTCGAATTTAAAAGATACGAGACTAATACTTATCTCCACATTCCGTGATGTTTTGGAGGACAACAAGGTTTATGTGGCATTTCACACATTATATGGTTTTCGCAACATTCATTTATCACAGATTCTGTGTGTGGGAAGTAATGTTCATGATTAATCATGTGTTTGTTAACTGTAGTTGTATGAGTAGGATGAATATGTGGAACGACCGTATTAAATACGTTTGTTTTTACGATTTGTCTTGTTGGTGAAACTTTCGGTGGATCAAATTGTGCAGGGAATGCTTGTGGTGGGCAGCAGTGTGGCATCATGCCATGACAACCTTTGCCCCCGTGAGGATGACCCCAATGTCTGTTGTACATTTTATGACCTCCTTTGTAATAAGGGTAATATCATTAATAACATATGAGATTTTAGGGGGAAGGACTAGTTGTGTGCCTATTCTCTTTGAAATATTAACTCATCCCAAAAAAGCAAATCATTTAAATGGAGTTATTAATGGATATAAAAACACAAAAAACCCTGTACCCGTTTTTTAACGGGTACAAGGTTTTGAAAAATATCCTTTGAAATACTCGAAGACTAACGAGAGTAGTATTCGACGATGAATGCTTCGTTGATTTCAGCAGATAATTCGCTGCGTTCTGGAAGACGTACAAAAGTACCTTCTTTTTTGTCAGCATCTAATGAAAGATATTCTGGTACAAAGTTGTTAACTTCGATAGCTTCAGCTACAACATCAAGGTTTTGAGATTTTTCACGAAGAGAAATCACTTGGCCTGGTTTTACGCTGTATGAAGGGATGTCAACGCGTTTGCCATCAACTAAGATATGACCGTGGTTTACTAATTGGCGAGCAGCGCGACGAGTGCGAGCTAAACCAAGACGGTAAACTAGGTTGTCTAAGCGAGTTTCAAGAAGGATCATGAAGTTTTCACCATGAACACCGCTCATTTTACCAGCTTTAACGAATAAGTTGTGGAATTGGCGTTCGTTCATACCAAACATATGACGAAGTTTTTGTTTTTCTTGTAATTGTAAGCCGTACTCAGATAATTTTTTACGTTGAGTTGGGCCGTGTTGTCCTGGAGCGTATGGACGTTTTTCGATTTCTTTACCAGTACCGCTTAAAGAAATGCCTAAACGACGAGATAGTTTCCAAGATGGACCTGTATAACGAGACATTTAGAGTCCCTCCTATTGGTTTTTTATTTGGCATAAAATAAAAACCAGATGTATTTAGCTTAGCAGTCATTTTGTTTTCATGTATGTTCGTTCATGCAGCCGACGAATTACTTATACCCCGTCTACTAATAGTAGAGGAACAAAATGAAACAACAAAACCATACAACCGCTGCGTTTATTTTACACAAGCTACATTCTATCTTGTAGGAGTAATAGTGTCAAGCTAAATTACTTTTTTATTTATAAGGATATGTTATAGAAATATAATTCATAGTAATTTATAATGTGTTTTGTGCCAATTAAACGAAAAAAACGAAATGTTAATAGTGTAAAAGACTTATTTAGTGTATACTAGAAATAGTAATAAATATACATATATCGTATCAAAGAAAAAGGTGATGGAACGTTGCGAAGTCTAGAAATAATGCAAAATATTAAGTGTCAACTGCTTGATTTGTGGATAGATTGTGCTGAAAAGCCACTTTCTGCAAATGAGTATTTGGAACTGTTCAAAGGGATAGTCTTCCAAGAATTTAAAATAGAGAATGTAGAATTTCTAAATTTTGAACATGATATGCTTTATCCACTAACAACGTCCAGCGAAGGCTATTATTTATCTAATGGAATTCCTTATTTATCTGTTACTCCTTATTTCGAAAAAAGACATCAGTCTCCAAATTTACTAGTAGAAAAACTAAAACAATATTTTGAATATGCCGGAGATGTCCTTGTGTTGCAAGGGGAGAATAGTCCAATTTTAGGGATTCTTGTACTAGAAGAAACACATATATGGAAAGCTTTTGCACAAACGCCTTATAAGACGGAATTAGAAAAACTTATATCAGATACGGTTAGGATAATAAAGTCTAGTCAAAATAATACTTATGAGAAAAAGTTAAATCGCGAACTATTTGAAATGACTGAGATATTTCATTCTACAATGGATGTCAATCATATACTTGAAGCAATGATTCATGGTGTTAAAAGTATTTTCCCTAAGTTTCAATCGAAGTTGATTTTATCGAATGACCAAGACCGTAGACAAATAGAAGATGTATATGTATTTGATTATCTATTAGAACGTCCTTCAACGATCGAAGCGTTTGTATCAGGCGAAATGACGATTGAACAAGCAACAGATATAGATCATCGTCTATTAAATGCACCTATTAAAGGGAAACAGGGTATTTATGGTGTACTCCAAATTTTTGCTCCAACAGATTATTTATTTAGCTCAAGGGAAAAGAAATTTATCCTACATTTGGCGCACACTTCTGGTAATGCGCTCGAAAATGCAAAACTTTATCATCAGTCTCATCGTTTAGTGTCGGATTTGCAGCTTATTAACGAAACGTCACAGCGACTGAATATGCAATTAAATAAAGAAGAAATACTATCTTTTCTAACCAAACAATTGAACAAATCATTTGCACCTTCTGAAATTTGTTTCGCGTTGGTTGAAAATAATGAGTATCAAAACGCAAAAGGCACTTCTGCATTTTTCTATGATGAGGGTTCGAATATATATAGTAACTATATTGCAAATCATTTTGAAAAATCTGTAGATCCTTTATTTGTAGCAGATTTTGATAATTTAGTTGATCAAAAAGTAACATACAATTCTATGATGGCAGTTCCTATAGTAATTAGTGAAAATGTACAAGGATATTGTGCTATCTTACATGAAGAACCTTATTATTTCTCTTTCGATAGCTTTAAGCTTATGCAATCTATTATTCGCCATTCTTCACTAGCTATATCCAATATATTACTAAGAGAACAGTTGCAAGAAATGGTGGATCGTGATCATTTAACAAAGTTGTATGCTCGTAAATATTTAGATCGCTATGTTGAAAAATCAATGGAAGATGATGAATTTGGCGCCTTTGTATTATGTGATATTGATAATTTTAAAAAGGTAAATGATACTTTTGGACATCAAACTGGCGACCTAATCTTAAAAACGATTGCAGAACGGTTGCAACAGAATATTCAATATGAAGGGATATGTGCACGTTGGGGTGGAGAGGAAATGGCCATCTACCTGCCAAACAAAGAATTATGCGATACTATTGAAATTGTTAATAGACTTATTAAAATGATTCCTGAAACAACGGATCCTTCTGTAACTATATCTTCAGGTATTGCGATTTGGAAAAAGGATTCCGATTTAACATATCAAGGATTATTTCAAAATGCAGATGTTGCGTTATATGAAGCAAAAAACAACGGAAAAAATCGTTATTGCCTGTTTTAACAAATGAATGATTAAACGAAAAAGCTAATGAATAGAGGTTTAAGCGCCTAGCGTTTTGGTACTTTAGTCAATATATCAACAGTATCTATTAACATTCCCTATTAAATAAAAATGGATGTCTTCTAAATGTTTTAAACACTTAGAAGACATCCATTTTATATTAAAGATGAATATGCTTGGTTAATATTTCAACAAATTGCTCGAGGCCAATTTGATCTTCTTTAGTAAAACGACCTTTTTCGGGACTATCGATATCAAGTACACCATACAGTCCATCATTTACAACAATTGGTACAACAATTTCAGATTCAGAAGCACTATCACAAGCTATATGCCCTGGAAAAGTATTGACGTCATCAACTATAAGTGTTTGCTTCGATTGTGCAGCAGTTCCACAAACTCCTTTTCCAATAGGGATATGTACACATGCAGGCAAACCTTGAAATGGTCCTAATAATAATTCGTTATTCTTCAACAAATAAAATCCACACCAATTGATATTTTCAAGAAATTGATTGAGTAGTGCAGAAGCATTACTTAGATTAGAAACTGTATCCATTTCTCCTTCAAGTAAAGCATCTAATTGTTTTGCTAATAAATTGTATCCTGCAGCTAAATCATCGCTATAATTCGTTTTTTGAAACATGGTATAACCTCCTTGTTTTAATCAATAGGAAATATTTTATCATAGGACTGATGTAAATCTTCAACTTGATGGGCATCAGAACCAAAAACTAATGGAATATTTAACGATTTTGCATGTTTTATATATGGTAAAGGTGGATAAGATTCTTTGCAATACTTTTTTGCATAGCCCGCACTATTAACATCGAGTTCATTATGATGATCTGCCATAAGCTGAAGTATTTCTTTAATGTCGGCATCATCATCAATTTGCTCACCATGAGCAAGTTGGAATTTATGTATAAGCGTTGGATGCCCTATTCGTTTTGGTTTATACTGACCAAGGTCAGCTAGAATTGATTTTTTCAATGTTGCATAATATAAATCATAAACAGCTTGAACAGAACCCATTTTTTTTGAGAAGGTCAAAAATGTATCACTGGAATAGTCGATACATGTGTATACATCGTCATATTTTAAGAAATGAACAGATAAAATGGCATCATCAATTTGTGGACCTACAAGGTTTAAAAAGCTAGTTGTTTCGACTTCATATCCAACAATATAATCGATTTCAAACCCTATACGAATTTGTATCTCGTCTTTGTATTGTTCCTTTAATGTATTGAGTTCATCTAAATAAGCTACTAATAGGTGAGGATCCATGCCACTATCTTTTTCAGGAGTTGGATCGACAAAATTGGTAGGTAATGGTGCATGTTCAGTGAAAGTTATATCTTCGAATCCACATTTTATAGCTTTTTTGATATAATTTTCTAAAGAGTCTTTAGTGCCATGTGGACAGTATGGAGTATGAATATGGGCATCACGTTTCAATAAAATCCCTCCAATTATTATAATTTGATTGAATAGTAGATATTTTTAAGAGAAAATCCTCTTAAAGAGTAAACAAAATACCCTAAAACATGGTACTATTAAGTTTAATTAGAAGCTGAAAAACTGATTTTGGGACAGGGGGCTTACGATGAAGTATATCATTCCTACCATCATCGTACTATGTGTAATAATTGCAATTGTCTTTGTTTTTCGTAAAAAACATAAAAATGAAATTCAAAGACTTGACCAAAAGAAACTACAAATTCAAAATAAGCCAGTGCTAGAAGAATTGATGAAGGTAAAGTCATTGAATATGAATGGACAAACTGAAGAAATGTTCGAACGTTGGCGAAATAAATGGACAGAGTTAATGGACATAGAAATGCCAAAAATCGACGTCCTTTTATTTGATGCAGAAGAACAAGTAGATAAATTTCATTTTGGTAAAGCTACAGAGATTGAAAGAGAAATTGAATCTCTAATTACAGAGTACGATCAAGAAATGGTAAAAATTTTAAAAGAATTAGATGAACTAATAGGTAGTGAAGAGAAAAATCGAATTGAAATTGAACAACTTAAAGAACAATATCGTTCGGCTCGTAAAACGTTATTGGCACATCAATATTCTTATGGACCTGCAGCAGAACCATTAGAAAAACGATTGGAAACATTTAACCCACAATTCGAGGAATATGATCAATTGACAGAGTCTGGGAATTATTTAAAAGCACGAGAAATCGTAGTGAATTTAAACGATGAAGGTCAAACGATATTTAAGCTAATCAATGAAATCCCGACGTTATTGACCGAAATTCAACATAAAATCCCTTCTGATATTCATGAAATCCGAAATGGGCATCGTGAAATGGAAGACCAATCGTATTTCCTAGTGCATCTTGAAATTTTAGATAAGCTAAATCAAATAGAAGAAAATTTAGCTGAATTTAAACAAAAAATAGCCGAATTAGATATTTCTTTAGTGCAACATCGTGTAAATGAAATCAAAGATGAAATTGAATCATTCTACGATGCACTAGAAAAAGAAGTAATTGGCAAGAAATTCGTTGATGATTATTTTGTTGAAATTGGTGAACAACTTGAATCAGCAATCGAAGCAACTGAAAAAACTGCCAAAGAAGCAAATGCTGTGCAAAAAAGCTATCATCTTTCAGAAAAAGAAGCTGAAGTGCCAACAAATTGTAAGCAACAACTACTATCTTTACGCCAAAGATATGAATTATTAGCAGTTCAAGTACAAGAAGAGAAATCTGCTTACTCTAGTATGGAAGAAGCTTTAAAAGAATTAAAAGTATCCATTGAACAATTGTTTGAAGAACAAGATCAATTTGCAGATCGCATGAAAAACTTACGAATAGATGAAAATAAAGCGAGAGCAACATTGGATAATTTGAAAAGATTACTTCATGATACTGAACGAATGCTACATAAAGCCAATTTACCTGGTATACCTGAAGAAATGGATGCGCGATTGGAAGAAGCTGCAGAAAGAATATTCGTCGTGGTCAATAATCTTCAAGAAATACCACTAAATATGGATACGGTTTACAAAAATCTTGAAATTGCAGAAAAGTGCATAGAAGATGTACATAATACAGCGATTGAAATGCTTGAAAATGTTCAATTAATTGAATGTATTATTCAATATGGTAACCGTTACAGAAATTCAAATTCAGCAATGCATCAACGTCTTTTAGAAGCAGAAGATGCATTCCGTGATATGCGTTATACAAAAGCGCTTGAATATGCCGCAACGGCTGTTGAAGCAGTCGAACCAGGTGCCATGAAAAAAATTCAGGTACTTGCCAAAAACGAGGTTTGACGTTCATAATAAGAAAAGCATTAAGCCACCGCACGGTACTGTGCTGGTGGTTTTCTTTTGGAAGGAAGGAGAAACAATGATTTACTTAGATCATAGTGCAACAACTAAACCGGACCCAGCTGTTTTGCAAACATTTATCCAAGCAAGCGAACGCTATTATGCAAATCCAGCATCACTTCATCAAATGGGTGTCGAAGCAAATGCATTATTAACTCGAGCAAGAGAACAAATTGCCGATATTATAAATACATCTCCAGAGCAAATTATCTTTACTTCTGGTGGTTCTGAATCAAATAATTTTGCTATTAAAGGATTAGCAAGAGCAAACAAACATCGAGGTACGAAGATTCTTGTTTCAGCAATTGAACATGCATCTGTACTAGAAAGTGCCAAAGCTTTAGAAAAAGAAGGATTTACCGTTGATATTGTCGATGTAGATGAACACGGCGTTATTTTAATAGAAGACTTAAAGAAAAAACTTACGAAAGATACAGTTGTCGTTAGCATTATGCATGTGAATAATGAAATGGGAGCTGTTCAACCAATAACAGAAATTGCACAAATTGTGCATCAATACAGCCGTGCATTCTATCATATGGATGCTGTACAAAGCTTCGGTAAGATTCCTGTTCAATTTAATAAAGAAAATGGACCGGATGCGATTACGATATCAGGACACAAAATTAATGCATTAAAAGGTTCTGGATTTTTAGCTCTTCGTAAACAAGTGAATATTAATCCAATTATCCATGGCGGCGGGCAAGAAATGGGATATCGAAGTGGAACTGTTGCAGTACCACAAGTTGTTGCACTTGCAAAAGCAGCTCGTTTAGCAAGTGAAAAACAACCTCAAAAAGCGTTGCAATTTAGTAAATGGCGTGATAACTTACACGAATACTTTGAACAATTCCCATACGTACATGTACTTTCAAGTAGTAAAGGTGCACCACATATTGTTAGTTGTGCCGTTCAAGGCTTAAAAGGGGAAATACTAGTAAATGCTATGCAACACGAAGGAATTATTATTTCGACTTCAAGTGCATGCTCATCAAAAGATCATACAGTTAGTCATGTAGTACACGCAATAAAGGTTGATCCATCTTATGAAAAAGGTGTTATTCGTATGAGTCTAGGTGAAGGTATTTGTGAAGCCGACATTGCATTCTTTAAAACAGCTTTTAGCAAAGTGATGCATCAAGTAAAGGAGATGTAACAACATGAAATGGCATGAAATTTTAATTCGCTATGGAGAAATTACAACAAAAGGACGTAACCGTAAATTATTTATCAATCGATTAAAAGAAAATTTACGATATACATTTGCAGATATTCCAAACCTTCGCATTCGATCCGAACGAGACCGCATGTATTTAAGTAGTGATGTAGATACTGAAATGGAAGAACTAATTGAACGTTTACCACATATTTTCGGTATTCATTCATTTAGCCCAGTAGCACAATGCGAGCCTACAATTGAAGCAATGAAGGAATTAGCTGTTGAAATTGTAAAAGGTATGGATTATCAAGGAAAAACATTTAAAGTCAATGCAAAAAGATCCTTTAAAAAATTTCCTATGGACACATATGAACTTCAACAAACTCTTGGTAGCCATGTATTGGGCTCACTTCCAGGAATGACAGTTCAAATGAAGGAACCTGATATTGAGTTACGTGTAGAAGTTCGTGAAAAAGCTGTTTACATGATGGTTGACGTCATTGCGGGTGCAGGAGGTTTACCAATTGGTTCAAATGGTAAAGCATTATTACTTCTATCTGGTGGGATCGATAGCCCAGTCGCAGCTTATTATATGATGAAACGTGGCGTAAGAGTAGAAGCAATCCATTTCTTCAGCCCACCATTTACAAGTGATCAATCATTAGGTAAAGTAAAGGAACTTTGCGAAAAAATTAGCCGATTCGGTGGCAATATTCGCCTTCATGTTATACCTTTTACTGAAATTCAACAAAAAATTCAAAGTAGTGTTCCAGAAAACGTAACAATGACTTCAACGCGACGGATGATGATGAAAGTAGCCGATGTTGTCCGTAAAGAAATAGATGCATTAGCAATTGTCACAGGTGAAAATTTAGGACAAGTCGCTAGCCAAACATTAGAAAGCTTAGCTGCGATTAATGATGTAACAACTACACCTATTTTGCGCCCATTAATTACTTTTGATAAATTAGAAATTATTGAAGTAGCTCAAAAAATTGGTACTTATGATATTTCAATTCGTCCGTTTGAAGATTGCTGTACAGTTTTCACGCCAGCAAATCCAAAAACAAAACCACGTGTTGAAAAAATGAATTATTACGAAAGTTTCACTGATTTTGATGAGATGATTGAAAGAGCAGTAAAAAACCGTGAAATTCATTCATTCCCGAAAAAGAAAACAGATGAATTTCTAGATTTACTCTAATAGAAGAATATATTTCCTGTAATTATTGTTGTATGTTTTTTTCCCTCCCGCACATTCTATATGCACAAGGAGGTGATTCACATGGCAAACAACAACTCAGGAAGTTCTAATCAATTAGAAGTTCGAGGTGCAAAACAAGCAATTGACCAAATGAAGTACGAAATCGCACAAGAATTTGGTGTACAGCTAGGCGCAGATGCATCAGCGCGTGCTAACGGATCCGTTGGCGGAGAAATCACTAAGCGCTTAGTTGCAATGGCTGAACAACAGCTGAATGGTTATTCAAAATAAAAAATCTTGAGTATTTAGTATACTCATAAGTAGTAAAAAAAACCGAGGGGGAATTCAAAATGAATTCTTCCTCGGTTTTTCATTTGAATCAATTTCATAAATCCCAGTAGTCACAACGTTAAGGAAATTGAAAAATGATTCTACATGAAGTGGAATCCTTAAATGTTCGTAAATTTTTATGGATTTTACATTAACTTTGAAAACTTATCTTTTTGGTTAACAACTATTTATCTCCATAAATAATTTATTTTAAACTTGGTGTATGATTTTTTCTCTCCGGCACATTCTATATGTACAAAGGAGGTGATACACATGGCAAACAACAACTCAGGAAGTTCAAACCAACTTGAAGTACGAGGCGCTAAACAAGCAGTAGACCAAATGAAGTACGAAATTGCACAAGAATTTGGTGTAAGCCTTGGCGCAGATGCATCAGCGCGTGCTAACGGATCCGTTGGCGGAGAAATTACAAAGCGTTTAGTTGCAATGGCCCAACAACAAATGACTGGGTATAAAGGACAATAACTGAATATATAAAATACTAAACGCTATACAGAAAAGCCGGGGAAGAATAAAAAATTCTTCCTCGGTTTTTTTATAGAGGTAGAAGAAAAAAGAGGCTTTATACGAAAACGCCCTCCTTTAGGAAAACTGATGAAATATTGTTAAACTAAAACTAAATTAAAAACTAATTAAAAGCAAATTAAGTCTTAGTACCAGATACTAAGAATTGATATTGGTATTTGATTGTAATCTAGAAAAACATTCGATATAATTAATCTGCTATTCCAATTCGTTATTCAAGGGGGATTTTTTATGAAACGAGAGGATTTAATTGCACCTGAAGATTACAACCTAGTGGAAGAAATTGAGCAATTTGCAAAAAATCCAGAAAAACTAGCTATTCTTTTTGAAAATGATCTTGGCAGCACAGATTCCATCACATATGACGGTTTAATAAGAAGAGCCAACCAAGTGGCAAATGTTTTTGCAAATCATGGTTTGCAAAAAGGGGATGTGGTACTAATAATGGTGCCACGCTTAATCGATGCCTATATTACATATGTTGCGGCATTAAAAACAGGTTTAGTTGTAATTCCAAGTTCTGAAATGTTAAGAGCAAAGGAAATTGACTATCGTTTAGTGCATAGTAATGCAAAAGCCGTTATTGCATACGAGCCATTTATTGATCAATTTGATCAAGTGCAGCATTTAAAGGATGTGCAACAATACGTAATTGGACAAGCACATACACCTTGGATTCCGATGATTCAAGAAGCAGAAAAAGAGTCAGAAGAATTTGAAAATGCTAAAACTAAAAGTGAAGACATGGCTTTCTTATCTTATACAAGTGGTACCACAGGAAATCCAAAAGGCGTTGTTCATACTCATGGTTGGGCA
This sequence comes from Rummeliibacillus pycnus, assembly GCF_044359855.1. Classification (GTDB taxonomy): domain Bacteria; phylum Bacillota; class Bacilli; order Bacillales_A; family Planococcaceae; genus Rummeliibacillus; species Rummeliibacillus pycnus_A. The sequence goes on along the minus strand of NZ_CP132291.1, from coordinate 1,511,165 downwards.
TTTGCCCACTTAAAAACTGCAGCAGCTCATTGGCTAGGAATCCATGAAGGAGATGTCGTTTGGGCCACAGCAAGCCCAGGGTGGCAAAAATGGATTTGGAGCCCTTTCCTATCAGTTCTAGGGAGTGGAGCAACTGGATTTGTCTATAATGGCAGATTCCATGCAGATAAATATTTATCACTACTTGAAAAATACAAAGTTCAAGTATTATGCTGTACACCAACTGAATATCGGGTTATGGCAAAAGTTGATCACTTAGCAAAGTATGACTTATCAGCTTTGCATAGTGCTGTATCAGCTGGTGAACCGTTAAACCAAGAAGTAATTAACATTTTCAAACGTGCATTTAATCTTGATGTTAGAGACGGTTATGGTCAAACAGAAAATACACTACTTATTGGTAATTTAAAGGGAGTACCAACAAAACCAGGTGCAATGGGAAAACCTACACCAGGTAATGTTGTTGATGTAATTGATGAAGACGGACAACCATGTCCAGCTGGAGTAGTTGGAGATATTGCTGTTCATCGTTCTACACCAGCATTATTTAAAGAATATTTAAATGATCCTGAACGCACTACAAGACAATTCCGTGGAGATTATTATGTAACGGGAGATCGCGCAAAAAAAGATGAGGATGGTTATTTCTTCTTTGAAGGTAGAAATGATGATATCATTATTAGCTCTGGCTATACAATTGGACCATTTGAAGTAGAAGATGCGCTTGTAAAACATCCTAAAGTTCAGGAATGTGCAGTTATTGCAAGTCCACATGAAGTCCGTGGTAATATCGTAAAGGCCTTCATTGTTTTAAAAGATTCTTCCAAAGCATCGGAAGAATTAGTGAAGGAATTACAAGATCATACTAAGAATCTAACAGCTCCTTATAAATATCCACGAGAAATTGAGTTTGTGAAGGAATTACCAAAAACATCCTCAGGTAAAATTCGTAGAATTGAATTACGAGAGCTTGAAAAAAATAAACAACATATTTAACCAGAATTTTCGATAGGGCTGCCATCAAATGGCGGTCTTTTCTTTTTAGTAATATTTACTTTCTTTGGTTAAAAAATTATAATAGTAGGAATGGTTGCAAAAGAAAAAGAGGTGAATTCTTTGCATAATGAAAAAAAGGGCATTTTTGCATCTGTAGGAGCATATTTGTTATGGGGACTCTTTCCACTCTATTGGAAAATGATTCAGTATGTTTCGAGTGAAGAGATATTGGCCAGTCGTGTAATTTGGTCATTTATTTTAACATTGATTTTTGTCTTGCTATTGAAACAGGGTAAAACATTAATATCAGATTTTAAAGAATTATGGCATCACAAAAAATCATTTTGGTCATTATTCTTTGCCGCGTATTTAGTTTCATTGAACTGGTTTATTTACATATGGGCAGTTAATCATGATCATATCGTCCAAACAAGTCTAGGATATTATATGAATCCGATTATTTCTGTTCTTTTAGGGATTATTTTCTTAAAAGAAAGATTATCTAAATCACAAATCGCTGCATTTTTGCTTGCTGCAATAGGTGTTACTATTCTATTTGTTTCATATGGACAGATACCATGGGTAGCAATTGGTTTAGCATTAAGCTTTGGTATTTATGGTTTATTGAAGAAACAGATTGTAATAGATGCAACTAGAGGTTTAGTAATCGAAACAATGTTTATTTTACCAGTCGCTCTAATCTATTATGTATACCTTTATTTCCAGGGAAATATGTCGTTTTTACATGTCGATATGAAAACTAATTTGTTTTTAATTGGCACTGGTATCGTAACAGCAATTCCTCTTATTTTATTTGCAACTGGTGCTCAAAATATTCCGTTGTATTTAGTTGGCTTTATTCAATATATTTCCCCAACAATGACTCTTCTTTTAGGTGTTATCGTTTACCATGAATCATTTGGTGGAACTGAGTTAGTATCGTTCTCATTTATATGGCTTGCTTTAGTTGTTTTTTCTATTTCTACTATTGCAGAAGTGAGAAAGTCACATAGAATTCATCAAAAAGCATGAAACATTTAAAGTTTCGAATCGTATATGTAATAGAAGGACAAAAGGAGGATATACAATGACATCAAAACGATGGATTGCATTAGGAATTGCGACACTGTTATTTGTCGTGTCTACCATTGCGAGTATAGCGTGGTCATTTGCCAAATTAGATTTTAAGAGGAGTTTTGATTCTGCGATTAATGTGAGTAGTACATACGATAAAACTGTAATTGGCACTGGAAATCCTGCAGAGAAAATCGCTGTATTAACTGTTAACGGCACAATCCAAGATACAGGGGATTCAACATCTTTATTTAGTAGTCAAACATATAATCATCAATTTTTTATTAGACAATTAGATGATATATTAGATGACCACCAAGTAAAAGGAGTACTTTTAAAAGTAAATTCACCTGGTGGAGGTACCAATGAGTCCAAACAAATCTATGAAAAAATTAAGCAAATTAAAAAAGAACGAAATATCCCAATCTATGTTTCAATGGGATCGATGGCTGCTTCAGGTGGTTACTATATATCTGCGCCAGCCGATAAAATCTTTGCAGATGAAGAAACAATCACTGGATCAATCGGTGTTATTATGCAAGGAATGGATTATAGTAAATTAGCGAAAAAATACGGAATAGAATTTAACACGATTAAGACAGGTCCGTACAAAGATATCATGAGTGGTTCACGAGGAATGACAGATGCAGACCGAAAACTTCTACAAGATATGGTGAATGATTCATATAACCGTTTTGTTAAAGTAGTTGCCGATGGACGTCATATGTCAGTCAAAGAAGTAAAAGCTATTGCGGATGGTCGTATTATGAATGGATCACAAGCGGTGAAGGCAGGCTTAGTTGATAAGTTAGGCTATAGTGAAGATGCACTTGCAGCTCTTAAAAAGGACAACAATCTTGAAGGTGCAGAAGTGTATGAATATACATCATCACAAGATTGGACATCGCTGTTCTCTTCTAAAGTGAATACATTACTAGGTGGTTCGGCTGAAAAAGAAGCAATAAGTAAATTGTTATTAAAAAATAGTGCACCACGTATGATGTACTTGTATGGTGAAGAATAAGGAGGGATTAGGACTATGTCAGAAGCAATTGATGTCAGAACACTAAGCCCTGAGCCAATACAAGTTAAAAAGGTTATAAATTATCACTTGAAATCTGCAGGGTTTTGGACTAGATTTTGGGCATATATGATTGACTTAATCGTTATTGCATCCTTAACCGCAATTACAGTAAAGCCTCTATTCTTCTTTACAGGGTGGGAAGATATTAAGATTATGTACATCTCACCTTATGGCTTTACTACAGGAATCATTTTTTATGGATATTTTGTTATTATGACGAAAATCTGTGGGCAAACTGTAGGTAAGATGGCACTTGGTATTCGAGTGATTTCAGAGAATGAGCAACCATTAACATGGGGAACTGTACTTTTCCGTGAATGGATAGGCCGATTTATTTCAGTTACAATTAAATTTCTGTATCTTGTTGTAGCATTTACACCAAATCATAAAGCAATCCATGATTATATAGCAGATACTAAAGTTGTTCATGAAGGAACTTTTGAAAAAACAGAAAAAGTGATTGCAGTTGAAACAACTGAAAATCAGAAGTTGCAAGAAAATATGGAAAATAAATCAATAACTAAAGGCTCAAATGATGATGAGCCTTCACAGTTGCAAGAGCCAGAAAGATTCGAGTAATATAATAGACGAGGAGGCGTTGAAATGGTACAAGTAACATTTATTAACAACCCAGTAACATTAGTAGGACCAGAAATTAAAGTAGGTGACAAAGCACCTGAGTTTACAGTATTGTCAACAAGTTTAGAAGAAAAACACTTATCAGATTTTGCAGGTAAAACTGTCTTAATCAGTGTCGTTCCTTCATTAGATACAGGTGTATGTGATGCACAAACTCGTCGCTTTAACGAAGAAGCAACAGGTTTAGGTGAAGATGTAGTCATTTTAACTATCTCTTGTGACCTCCCATTTGCTCAAAAACGTTGGTGTGGCGCGAATGGTATCGAAAATATTTATACTTTATCAGATCATCGCGATTTATCATTTGGAGATGCATATGGTGTACATATGCAAGAATTACGACTACTTGCTCGTTCAATTTTTGTTGTCGATCAAGATGGCAAAATCTCTTATGTTGAATATGTATCCGAAGGTACACAGCACCCAGATTATGACAGTGCATTATCAGCTGTAAAATCACTTACAAAATAAGCATGATTAACCAATAAACCTATGGGAAACCCACTCGAACCTGAAGAGTGGGTTTCCGTTTTGAAGGAGAACAAAATGGAAAACATTGAAAAGTTATTTTCATTTATAGATGAATATGCAGAAAACATAGCAAAAGAGCATGAGTTAACATACTTAGATAGTGTTCTAGAAACTTTAAATACATGGTTAGATGGTGAAGTAAAACCAGTGGGATTCGAACCATCTAAAGAAGAAATAAGAAAAGCAATCCAACTTACCCTTTTAAAAGGGATGCGACAAAGCGCACAACCAAATCATCAAATGACCCCCGACTCACTCGGCTTATTACTAGGTTATTTTGTTGAACAATTTTATGGAAAAGAGTTTAAATCAAATAATAAAATGATTGTACTCGATCCAGCGCTTGGAACAGGGAATTTACTGTTAACTGTGATGAATTTAGTAGGAGATAAAATTAAAGGTGTCGGAGTTGAAATTGATGAGTTACTAATTCAAATTGCAGCATCATCAGCAGAATTAGAAAAACAACCTATTGCACTATATCGACAGGACGCACTAGAAAACCTAATGATTGACCCAGTAGATGCTGTCATTTGTGATTTACCTGTTGGCTATTATCCAAACGATGAAATTGCGAAAGAATATGAGGTAAAAGCACAAGAAGGAATGACTTACGCTCATCATTTATTTATTGAACAATCTCTAAAATACGTAAAAGATGGAGGTTATCTTTTCTTCCTCGTTCCAGATCATATTTTTGAATCGGAACAATCCGCATTATTAAATAAATTAATCACACAGAAAGCTTGGATACAAGCTGTCATTCAATTACCTGATGAACTGTTCTCAAACAAAGCTCATGCGAAAAGCTTATTCATCGTACAGAAGAAAAATGAAACAGATAAACCGGTAAAAGAAGTACTTCTTGCAAAAGTTCCGAATATGAAAAATATGAAAGCTTTAGAATTATTCTTTGCAAAAGTACAAAAATGGAAAAAAGAACAAAAGGGATAGTAAAAGCGGAGGACGCTCTTCACCTGGATAAAAACAAAAAAGCTTACAGAACATTTAACATGCTCTGTAAGCTTTTTGCAATTAAAGGCGAACAAATTAATCTTTAATAACTGAATCTGTACGAACAACAAGAACATCACATTTTGCAGAGCGTACAATACTTTCTGAAACACTACCTATTAAGAATCTTTCAACAGCATTAAGACCAGTAGCACCACAGATAATTAGGTCTGCTTCAACTTTCTTAGAGACATCTTTTGTGATAATCGTTTTAGGTGAACCATATTCGATTAATACATTCACGTTTTTAACGCCTGCAGCTTCAGCTTCTTTTTTGTACCCTTCTAGTAATTCTTCAGCAAACTCTTGTGCACGTTCTTGAATTGAACGATCATAAGCTTCAATTGCAGCAAATGAACGAGTATCAATAATGTTAACTAAGTTAAGAGTTGATTCATTACGGTTTGCTACTGCAATTGCTTTTTTGAACGCGTATTCTGCCTCTTTTGAACCGTCGACTGCCACAACGATGTTGTTATAAGTTAATGCCATAATAGATTCCTCCTTTTTTATATCTCTATTATAACATTTTTTATTTATAAAAAAATCCCTTTACTTCCATGTTTGAAAATTTGTAAAAAAGTCTATAAGACTAATAAAATAGAGGGTTTGCGTACATAATTTAGCTAAAATAATTTCCATCATTTTAATAGTGTTATCTAAAAAAATATAATTTTCTAAATAGTTAACAAAAACATTTCAAAATCTGATACAATGGACTTGTTTTTATGTAAAGTGTAAATATATACATAAAAATCAAACAATTACTTTTTTATAATTAGGAGGATGGGGTATGAAGATCGGTGTTCCAAAGGAGATTAAAAACAACGAAAATCGTGTAGCGATGACGCCAGCCGGTGTAGTGAGCCTAACAGTGTTTGGGCACGAAGTATTTATTGAGACAGGTGCTGGTCTTGGTTCGGGCTTTACAGATGAAGATTACAAAGCTTCAGGTGCTCAAATTGTTGCAACAGCAGGTGAAGCTTGGCAACAAGAAATGGTGATGAAAGTGAAAGAACCAATTTCTTCAGAGTTTGATTATTTTTACGAAGGACAAATTCTATTCACTTATTTACATTTAGCTCCTGAGCCTGAATTAACTCAAGCTCTGCTGGATAAAAAAGTAGTAGCAATTGCTTATGAAACAGTACAATTACCAAACCGTTCATTACCATTATTAACACCAATGAGTGAAGTAGCAGGTCGTATGTCTACACAGATTGGTGCACAATATTTAGAAAGACAAGAAGGCGGTAAAGGAATTTTACTTGGTGGCGTGTCAGGGGTGCCACGTGCTAAGGTAACAATTATCGGTGGTGGCATGGCAGGTGCTAATGCAGCAAAAGTTGCAATTGGCATGGGTGCTGAAGTTACAATTATTGATTTAAGCAATGAACGTTTACGTCAATTAGATGATCAATTTGGCAATGATGTACAAACATTAATGTCCAATCCATATAATATCGCTGAATCAGTGAAACACTCTGATTTAGTGATTGGTGCAGTGTTAATTCCAGGAGCAAAAGCACCAAAATTAGTTACTGAAGAAATGATTAAATCAATGTCTCCAGGCTCTGTAGTTGTAGATATTGCAATCGATCAAGGTGGTATTTTTGAAACTTCTGATCGTATTACAACTCACGATGATCCGACCTATATCAAACATGGTGTTGTCCACTATGCAGTTGCAAATATGCCAGGTGCTGTACCTCGTACATCAACAATCGCATTAACAAATAATACAGTACCATACGCAGTAGAAATTGCGAATAAAGGATATAGAAGAGCATGCTTAACTAATGAAGCTTTGAAAAAAGGCCTAAATACGTTAGAAGGAAATGTTACATTCGAAGCTGTAGCAGAAGCATTGGATTATCCATACGTATCAGCAGATAGTCTTTTATAGTCAGCAGATAGCTAGAGAAAAAACTGATTTTGTAGGCCTCTCAAATTTTGAGAGGTCTATTTTTATGCCTTTTAGTTAAAAACTAGCAGAATCATTTGAAAGGTAACAGAGTTTTTATTTGCTCTCGTTTCGAGCCTTTTTACTCATATTTTTGGATGATTTACTCGCGTTCTCTCACCAACTACACTCTACTTTTAATATTCTATTAACGTTTGATGCTTTTAATATCCTTAGATTTTACAAATGACGGAAGGTTTTCCTTATTCGTTTATGTTGCAGATGCAATGGATAGATAAAATCTATATCTATACATTCAAATTATGAAGCACCAATAAATAAAAACCCCCAACCAATCTATATGGTTAGGGGTATATACTAATCTACTTATTTTGGTTCGATAATTTGTAGTTCCTTAGGGAAGCTTGTTAGTACTTCTACGCCTGAAGCAGTCACATAAACATCGTCTTCTATGCGTACGCCGGCAGTGTCGTGCTTGTAGATACCTGGTTCGATAGTGAAGACCATGCCTTCTTTCATTGCAATCTCGTTAGCACCATGTACAGATGGGAATTCATGTACTGAGATTCCAAGACCATGACCCAGACGGTGAGTGAAGTATTCGCCGTAGCCAGCTTCACTGATGACATCGCGAGCAACTTTATCTAAATCCATAGCGCGTACACCTGGTTTTACTGTTGCAATAGCAGATTCATTGGCATTTTTTACAGCTTCGTAAATAGCTTTTTGCGCTTCAGAAGGTTCACCAAATGCTACTGTACGAGTAATATCTGAGCAATAACCTTCGTAAACAACGCCTAGATCGAATAGTACTAAATCGCCTTTTTGAATTTTTTGAGTTCCTGGAGTACCGTGTGGTGAAGCGGCATTTAATCCAGTTAGGACAATTGTGTCGAATGACATGTAAACGCCTTTTTCTTTCATTGCAGATTCGATAGCAGATAATACTTCAATTTCAGTTTTACCTTCTGCTAATTCGTTACAACCAACTTCAATAGCATAGTCAGCTAATCTAGCTGCTTCACGTAATTTCTCTAATTCATCTTCAGATTTTACTAAACGCATATTATTTAATTGTTCGTCTAGGCCAACCAATTTTGTAGTTGGGTAAAAGCCTTGCAGTGCTTCTAAACGTTCAACAGTTAAGTGAGTTTTTTCAATTGCAATTGTGTTTAATTGAACACCACGAGATTTTGCAGTGTTGTGGAAAATTTCCCATGCATTTTCAGTATCTTCATGTCCTACTGTTTCGAACGACCAGCCTGCAGCTTTTGCATCAGGAACTTCCATTTTAGGGCAAATCATAAAAGGTTCTGCCTCTTTAAATACCATTACGCCAAGTAGACGCTCATGAGGATCACTGTTGAAACCTGAAAGATAGAACACATTATCAGGTGTTGTAATGAATGCAGCATCGATATCTTTTTCTTGTAAATAGTTTTGGATTAATTGTACTTTGTTCATGAGTATCCTCCTTAGAAATTCAGAGCTATTGAATAATGATAATAAATAAATCTTTCATTTAAGTAACTCTTTTCAACTATAGTCTATCAAAAAAGAGGAAAATAAGTAACAATAACGAATAGAAATGATGAAACGATATATTGAAAGGATGAGTACAACATGCAAATTTCTTATCATGGGCACTCAATTGTAAAAGTTGAAACGGATGGTTATACGATTTTGTTTGATCCCTTTATTACAGGTAATAGTCTGACAGATTTAAAAGTTGATGAGCAAAAACCGGATGTTATTTTGTTGACACATGGTCATAACGATCATGTTGGAGATACTGTGGAAATTGCTAAACAATCTGGAGCGCTCGTTGTAGCACCTAATGAATTAGCCGTATACCTTTCTTGGCAAGGTATTGAAACGCATCCAATGCATATTGGCGGTGCACATCAATTTGACTTTGGTAAAGTAAAACTAACACAAGCTTTTCACGGTTCATCTTATATTACTGATGACCAACAAATTATTTATACAGGTATGCCTTCAGGGATATTACTATTTGTAGAAGGTAAAACCATTTATCACGCTGGAGATACGGCACTATTTAGCGATATGAAACTAATAGGGGAAAATCATCCAATTGATGTAGCATTCCTACCAATAGGAGATAACTTTACAATGGGTTTAGAAGATGCAACTAGAGCAGCGCAACTTTTGAAGCCGAAAGAAATTGTGCCAATCCATTACAATACATTCCCTGCTATTGAACAAGACCCACAAGAATTTGCTGAAATGGTCTCAACAACTTCTGTTCGTGTGATGAACCCGGGAGATAAATTTTACATTTAATTGAAATAGTTGCAAGAATTTTTATTTGCAATGTCAAAATACTAAAGAAAATGGATGAAATATGTTACACTTAAGCCAGAATGATGTTGGGAAATAGGTGATTTTTTGGCTACAAAACATGAAAAAATTCTTCAATTTATTGAATCATTACCAGTAGGGGACAAAATTTCAGTGCGTCAAATTGCAAAAGAAATGTCTGTTAGTGAAGGAACAGCTTATCGTGCGATTAAAGAAGCTGAAACAAGACGTTTAGTTAGTACTATTGAACGCGTAGGTACTATTCGTATTGAAAAGAAGAAGAAAGAAAATATTGAACGACTTACATTTGCAGAAATTGTTAATATAGTTGATGGTCAAGTATTAGGTGGTAAAGGCGGTCTTCATAAAACATTGACGAAATTTGTTATTGGAGCAATGAAGCTTGAAGATATGATGCGCTATACCGATGCAGGTAGTCTATTAATCGTTGGAAATCGCGAACGTACACATGAATATGCACTTAAAGAAGGAGCTGCCGTACTAATTACTGGTGGTTTCGATACAACAGAAGAAACAAAGAAATTAGCGGACAAATTAGAGCTCCCTATTATTTCGACAAGTTATGATACGTTTACAGTTGCAACGATGATTAACCGCGCTATTTATGACCAATTGATTAAAAAAGAAATCTTGTTAATAGAAGATATAGTGATTCCAATTAAAAACACATCTTATTTAAAATCAACGGACACAGTCAAAGATTATAACTTGCTCAATTCTGAAACTACACATGGTGGTTACCCAGTAGTTGATAAACACGGGAAAATTGTTGGGATTGTCACTTCACGTGACTTAATTGGAAAAAACGATAGCGATCAAATTGACCGATTGATGACACGAAATCCAATTACTGTAACAATGAAAACAAGTGTTGCAACAGCAGGTCACCGAATGATTTGGGAAGGTATTGATCTATTACCTGTTGCAAATGACCATGGAATACTTCAAGGAGTTGTTAGTCGTCAAGATGTACTTAAAGCATTGCAGATGGCCCAAAGACAACCACAACATGGTGAAACAATTGATGATTTAGTGAAAAATGAAATGTCAATGAATTTATCAGAAGAAGAAATCCTTGTTAACTTCTCTGTAACACCTCAAATGACGAATCAATTTGGTGCTATTTCATATGGGGCATTCACGACTCTAGTAGTCGAATCAGGTTCCTTCACATTGAAAAAAGTAAAACGCGGCGAAAGTGTTTTGGAGAATATGTCCATTTACTTTATCAAACCGATTCAAATGGAAACTTTAGTAACAGTAAAACCACGAATACTAGATATGAGTCGTAAGTTCGCCAAAATGGACTTTGAAGTATTTAGTGAAGATATGTTAGTGGGGAAAGCGATGGCTACATTCCAATTACTAGAACGTTAATAGGCAATACATGCAAACACTAAAAAAGTGATGCACAATATTGTGCATCACTTTTTGTTCAATTCTTCTTCTTCTGTAATATACTGACCATAGTGGCGAACGCGTTTATTATAATTGATACAAGCAAATACCCCAAATACAATCATGATAGCGCAAACTACATATGTAAGAACAGTATGATATAAAATAATCTGGTTAATTCCGAACAGGATTAAAAGGATACCAAGTGCAATGCCTGCACGGTTAGCATACCATTTTTTACGAATCGGTAAGTTTGTGCGGAATTGTTTGGTTTTAAAATATAAGTAAAACACAAATGTAATAACTATAAAAAATGCTAAAATAATATTTAAGATATCACTCATGGTGTTCCTCCTAAAAAGCAAATCTGTCTTTATTTTAACGAAATTGGTAAAAAAAAGATAGTCGAAAAGTAAGGAGACATTACTGTTAATAAGAATAAACGAATCATTGGAGGGTTTTTCTTGAAAAAAGATATTATTGAAACGATTGCAACATACGATACGATTATCTTACATCGCCATGTGCGTCCAGACCCTGATGCTTACGGTTCACAATTGGGATTGCAAGCAATTTTAAAAACAACTTATCCAGAAAAAAAGATTTATGCAGTTGGTGAGCATGACTTAGCATTTGACTATTTAGGTCACCCTGAAAGTATTGCTGATGATGTTTTTGAAAATGCATTGGTTATTTGTACGGATACAGCAAATACAGAGCGAGTAGACGATCAACGATATAACAAGGGTAAATTTTTGATCAAAATAGATCATCATCCAAATGATGATGCTTATGGTGATTTATTATGGATAAATACAGCTGCAAGTTCATGTAGTGAAATGATTTACGAATTATTTAAAGAAGGTCAAGAAACAGCCGGATGGAAAATGGATACGACAGCTGCAAGATTACTATTTGCAGGTATTGTTGGTGATACAGGTCGTTTTATCTATCCAAGTACAACTGAAACTACATTCAATGTAGTAGGAGAGCTTATTCAGTATGATTTTGATCGTACAGCACTATTCAATAGCATGTATGAGCTAGACCGTTCTCTATTACATTTACAAGGTTACATTTATCAAAATTTCTCTATTGATGAAAATGGAGCAGCTTTTATTAAATTACCTATCAATATTTTAGAAGAATTTGGTGTTACAGCGAGTGATACTTCAGCTTTAGTAGGATCACTTGGAGATGTTAAAGGGATTAAAGCTTGGGCTATGTTCGTAGAGGAAGAAGATCAAATCCGCGTTCGTTTACGTTCTAAAGGACCAGTGATTAATACTTTGGCAAAACAATATCGTGGTGGTGGTCACCCAATGGCTTCAGGCGCTAAAATTTTTGATTGGGCTGAAGCAGAAGAATTGATTGGTAAAATACAAGCGCTTTGTAAAGAAGCGTAGAAAAGAAAGGAAGCGATGATGTTGCACCCCGTATACTCACAAATTGTAACAGCTGCGGACATGCTAAAAAGTACAATTCGCATAGGTGAGCTCATTTCCTTCCTTCAACAAGAAAATGCGAAGGCTGTAGCCATTACGAATTCAAAATTTTATGGGCTACTGCCTTTTTGGCATGCTCTGAAAAAAACAGCGATTCATCCTGTAATCGGTTTAACAGTACAAGTAGAATTCTCTACAGAGGATATTAGACCAGTAGTGTTATATGCAAAAAATATGGATGGCTATCATAATCTATTGAAAATTACCTCGTCTATTTCTTTACGAGATAGTGAAACGCTGCCTCTCCGCTGGTTAGAAGGTTATCATAAAGGCTGTATCACTTTAGTGCCAGTAACGAGTGATACTTGGCAACAAGAAGCTCCATTTCAAGCAATAGAAAAACTTATGAATATCTTTGGTGTTGAGCATTTAGTGATTGGAATCGACCGACCAGGAGGAATCAGAAGTCATACGGAAGAGAGTGTTGTTACATTTTGTAGTGAACACTCTATTAAAATTTGTGCGACTCATTTAAGTACTTTTGCTAAGGAAGAACATGCCTTTACTTTTGAAGTTGCTAAGGCTATTTCAACTGGAGTTAAAATGGCAGATCAAGAAAAGCTTACTTTAAGAGAAAGTAAACAGTTTTTACCTACTCGACAAAATTACAAAGAATGGTTTGATGACCACCCTGAATGGTTGCAAGCAACAGAGGAAATTCTATTATCTTGTCAAGTGGAGCTAGACTACGACCGTTTTTATATGCCAAAATTTCCTTTGCCAGAAGGCGAAACAGCAGCTGGGATTTTGCAAAAAAACTGTTTAAAAGGATTACAAGATCGTATTCCCAATGCAGGAGCAGAATATCATGATAGATTGGCCTATGAATTAGATGTTATTACGAATATGGGCTATGCTGATTACTTTCTAATCGTTGCGGATTATATACAATATGCAAGAAAAAAGCACATTTTAACTGGTCCTGGACGTGGCTCTTCAGCGAGCTCACTAGTTGCGTATGTCCTTCGTATTACCGAGGTAGATCCATTGAAATATGGTTTGTTATTTGAACGATTTTTAAATCCAGAACGTATTACGATGCCAGATATTGATGTCGATTTTGCAGATTATCGAAGACAAGAAGTGATTGATTACGTAGCTGAAAAGTATGGGGCAAACTACACATCTCAAATTATTACATTTGGTACATTATCAGCAAAAGCCGTAGCACGTGATGTTGCAAGAGTATTTGGCTTTAACAATGAAGAACTCGCGCACATTTCTACACTTATACCTGGAAAAGTTGGGATCACATTACAGGAAGCGGTGGATCAATCAGAGACTTTAAGAAGTTTTACTAATTCAAGTGAGATTAGGCAACAGTGGATGCAAGTGGCCATGAATTTAGAGGGGTTACCGCGAAATGCATCAACCCATGCGGCTGGAGTCGTTTTATGTCCCGAACCGTTAGTAAATGTTGCTCCGATTGAAAAAGGAAATGAAGGACTTTATTTAACACAATGGCCAATGCAAGAAGTGGAATCGATTGGTTTATTGAAAATGGACTTTTTAGGCTTACGTAACTTAACGATATTAGAAAGAATTCGTTCGATGATTTATTATGACCAAAAGAGATTTTTGCAATTTGAGAAAATTCCATTACATGATCAAAAAACATTTGAATTGCTTCAAAATGGCGATACAACAGGTGTGTTTCAATTGGAATCAGATGGAATGAGACAGGCGTTGCGCGAAATACGACCAACTGTTTTTCAAGATATTGTAGCAGTAAATGCATTATATCGCCCGGGTCCAATGGATTTCATACCTGTTTACAGTAGACGGAAGCATGGTCAAGAAAAAGTAGAAATGCCCCATCCTGTATTAGAGCCGATTTTAGGTGAAACATATGGTGTCATCGTATATCAGGAACAAATAATGCTCATTGCCTCACGTATGGCAGGCTTCACAATGGGAGAAGCAGATATACTGCGCCGTGCTGTAAGTAAAAAGAAAAAAGAAGTACTTGATTCTGAAAGAGCACATTTTGTAAGAAATTCAATTGACAATGGATTTTCTGAGCAAATTGCAGTAAATGTGTATAATTTGATCGTTCGATTTGCGAATTATGGTTTCCCAAAAAGCCATGCCGTTGCATATAGTATGATTTCTTATCAAATGGCTTACTTAAAAGCTCACTTTCCTGCTTATTTTTATGCAGCGATGCTTACTTCAACCATGGGAAACCGTGAAAAGTTCAATAAAATATTACAGGAAGCAAAGCAAAAGGGCATTGCTATTTTACCGCCTTCTATTAATGAAAGTGGGCGATCCTTCCGTGTCCAAAATGGTGCCATTCGATTTGCACTTTCGGCAATTAAAGGTGTACCACAAACCTTTTTGAACAAAGTAATGGAAATTCGTAAAGCAGATTACAAGAAGTGGCAGGATATATTTGATATGGCTCTAGACTTAACTGCTGTACATTTCACTCGTAAATCTGTAGAACCATTAGTTAAAGCTGGTGCCCTTGACGAATTTGGGAGAAATCGAGCGGAGTTGCTAGCAACGATTGATGCAGCAGTTAAACATGCTGAATTGTACCGACCAAATGAAGAGGGTCAACTTTTAGATGATCTATCGTTCTTCTTTGGTAAACCGAAGCATGCTAAAGCAAGTCCAATTCCAGAAAAGATTAAATTACAATTTGAAAAGGAAGTGTTAGGATTCTACATTTCTACACATCCGGTACAAAAAGTGAAGCGAGAGCAGCAAATTGAGTCAGTAACTGCAGATAAGATTCGACATATGACAGGTAGACAATATGTCAAAATGGTAGGGCTAGTAGCTTCTATTAAACAAATAAGAACTAAAAAAGGCGAATTAATGGGTTTTGTAGAATTAGAAGATGAGACTGGGAGTATCTCTGTAACTATTTTCCCAAAAGAATATTTAGCGATAGTTGAATGGATAAAAGAAGAACAAATGATGCTTGCTGAAGGGATCGTAGAGATGAGAAATGGACAGCCTCAAATTATATTAAAAAAATGTACAGTTATTTCGTCATGAAAATTACTATAAATAAATAGGGAATTTGTCTAAACTGTGTGACCATCGCACAGTTTTATTATTTTTCACTTTACTAATGATAACAAATTCTGTATTATATATCTCAAAAGTGGTCAGACCACTTTTTGTCGATATTTTGAACATTGAGGAGACTAAGTATGAGCGTAGAAAAACCGGCTTCGAAAATGTTTATACAGATTGTACGTGAATTACGTGGGATTATTCAGGATGAGAAAATTCCACCTGGGGGTAAAATTCCGTCAGAACGTGTTCTTGCAGAGCGTTTAAATGTGGGCCGTTCTTCTATTAGAGAAGCACTACGCAGTCTAGAATTATTAGGCTTGATTGAAACCCGTAGAGGTGGGGGAACCTTTGTAGCGGATTTCCATAATCATCAATTAGTCGAAGTGTTATCGACCTTTATTTTACAAGAGGAAAAGGATTTAAGAAATGTTCACGGAACAAGGATGATTTTAGAACGTGATGCAATCCGCATTGTGGCGGAAGATGAGACGCTTCGGAATTTACCGGTGTGGGAGAGTTTGTTAACAAACGTGATTGCAGAGGGACGAATTGCACGTGAAGATTTGATGAGAGAAATTATTATTACATCAAATAATCGACTCGTGCTTAAAATTTGGATACTTTTAAAACAATATGGCAAAGAACCATATAGTGGGCTTTCGACTAAAGAAGAACAGCCACAACTACAAACTTTAATAAGTGAAATTATGCTTGGACATACCAAAAAGGCAATTATTGCCTTTGAAGATTGGACAAAGTTACTACATAAAGGGAGAGAATAGTTATGAGTATTCGAGATTTATTTAAAAAAAATAAACCTAATAAGAATATAACGATTACACGTGAACAACATGATGTACCTGAAGGTATCATGACAAAATGTCCAGAATGTAATCATGTCATGCTGACAAAGGATTTACAAAAAAACCAAAAGGT
The DNA here is from genome assembly GCF_044359855.1 of Rummeliibacillus pycnus. Taxonomy (GTDB): domain Bacteria; phylum Bacillota; class Bacilli; order Bacillales_A; family Planococcaceae; genus Rummeliibacillus; species Rummeliibacillus pycnus_A. The sequence continues at coordinate 1,494,688 of NZ_CP132291.1, read as the reverse complement.
TTGTCCAAATTGTCATTACCATCATAAATTGAATGCGAAAGAACGTATCGATGACTTTTTAGATGAAGGAACATTCCATTCACTTGATGATCATTTACAAACAGTGAATCCACTGAATTTCCCAGGATATGTTGAAAAAGTTAAATCAGATATAAAAAAGACTGGATTAAATGAGGCTGTTTTAACAGGAGTAGGAGAATTAGAAGAGAAACAAGTTGTTGTTGCAGTGATGGATTCATTTTTCCGTATGGGGTCTATGGGATCTGTTGTTGGGGAAAAAATTACGAGAGCGATTGAAAAAGCTACAGAGCTTGGTGTTCCATTTATTATCTTTACTGCAAGTGGTGGAGCTAGAATGCAAGAAGGTGTCATTTCTCTAATGCAAATGGCAAAAACAAGTGTTGCGCTCGAACGCCATGGAGCAAAAGGAAATTTATTTATTTCAATTATGACGCATCCAACAACTGGTGGTGTCTCTGCAAGTTTTGCTTCCCTAGGTGATATTAACTTAGCGGAACCACAAGCATTAATCGGTTTTGCTGGTCGCCGTGTGATTGAACAAACTGTGAGAGAAAAACTTCCAAATGATTTCCAAACATCAGAATTTTTGTTGGCACATGGTCAATTAGATGCTGTTGTAAATCGTCACGATTTGCGTAAGACGGTTAGTACAATTGTGAAATTGCATGTAAAGGAGGCAATCTAAATGGTAAAGACATTACCTTTTGAGGAGCCGCTTGTTCAATTGCGCTCGAAAATAACAGAGTTAAAAGACTTTACATCAAATGCTGATGTAGATTTATCCAAAGAAATAAATCAGTTAGAGCAACGTTTTACGAAACTTGAAAAAGATATTTATCATAATTTAAAGCCTTGGGACCGAGTTCAAATTGCACGTCATCCAGAACGGCCAACTACTCTTGATTATGTTCGTGAAATCTTCAATGATTTTATTGAACTACATGGTGATCGTAATTTCGGAGATGATGAAGCGATTGTCGGCGGTATTGCTTCTTTTGAAGGAACACCATTTACAATTATTGGCCATCAAAGAGGAAAAGATACAAAAGAGAATATTCGTCGTAATTTTGGTATGCCTCATCCAGAAGGTTATCGAAAAGCATTACGCTTAATGAAACAAGCAGAAAAATTTAAACGCCCTATAATCTGTTTCATCGATACAAAAGGTGCTTATCCTGGTAAAGCAGCTGAGGAACGAGGTCAAAGTGAAGCCATTGCTAGAAATCTACTGGAAATGGCAGGTTTAAAGGTTCCAATCATCAGTGTAGTAATTGGAGAAGGTGGAAGTGGTGGTGCATTAGCATTAGGTGTTGCAAACCATGTGCATATGCTAGAGAATTCAACCTACTCTGTTATATCTCCTGAAGGAGCGGCTTCAATTTTGTGGAAAGATGCTGCCCTTGCACAAAAAGCTGCTGAGGCAATGAGAATTACAGCTCCAAATTTAAAAGAAGAAGAAATAATAGAAGAAATTATACCTGAAGTGCTAGGTGGAGCTCACAAAGATGTTAAAAAGCAAGCACAATTCTTAAAAGAAGTATTACTAAAATCACTAAATGAATTAAAAGAGCTATCAGAAGATGAATTAGTTGATCAACGCTACAACAAATTTAGAAAAATTGGCGTTTTTTCAGAATAAATGGTGTTCAAAAGAGGTCTGACGAGTTAAAATAATGTTATATTAAGATAAAGGCTGTTTTAAACGAATGTTTACAATCGTTTGAATCAGCCTCTTTCTTTCAGACAATGGAACATTTGAGGATTTTATAAATTACGGTTCAATAGACATTTTGAAGTCATACCCAAACATTTGATTTAGTACCTAAAGTTCAATGTTCCAGTGAAGAATGTGCAGGAGGTTGATTAAGATGAAAAAAATAGGCGTATTAACAAGCGGTGGAGACGCTCCTGGCATGAACGCTGCTGTCCGAGCAGTTGTCAGAAAAGCACTTTATCATGGAATTGAAGTTGCTGGCATTTATCATGGTTATCAAGGCTTGATCGAAGGAAACATCGAAGATTTAGGGGCAGGAGATGTAGGCGATATAATCCAGCGAGGCGGAACGGCATTATATTCTGCTCGTTGTCCTGAATTTAAAACAGATGCAGGTCAACAAAAAGCTATAGAACAATTAAAAAAACGTGGGATTGAAGGACTTGTAGTGATTGGTGGAGATGGCTCTTACCGTGGCGCACTTGCCCTAACTGAAAAAGGATTCCCATGCATAGGCGTTCCAGGAACCATTGATAATGATATTCCTGGAACAGACTATACAATTGGCTTTGATACAGCTCTAAACACCGTAATAGAATGTATCGATAAAATTCGTGATACAGCTACTTCTCATGAGCGTTCGTTTATTATTGAAGTAATGGGACGTGATGCAGGTGACTTAGCGCTTTGGGCAGGGCTTGCAGGAGGAGCGGAAACTATTATCATCCCTGAAGTACCTAATGATATAGATGGATTAGTAAAACGGTTAGAACAAGGGCATGAACGTGGTAAAAAGCATAGTATCATTATCGTTGCAGAAGGTGTTATGTCTGCTGGAGAATTAGCAAAACTGCTACTAGAAAAAGCCGACATTGAAACACGTGTATCAGTCTTAGGACATATTCAACGAGGAGGTTCGCCAACAGCTAGAGATCGTGTACTTGCAAGTCAACTCGGTGCAAAAGCGGTTGAAGTCTTAATGGAAAACCGCGGAGGTGTAGCTATTGGCATTCGAAATCATATGGTGGTAGACTATGACTTGAAAGATGTCTTTAACAAGGAACATAAAGCGGATTTATCAATGTATACATTATCGAAAGAATTATCGATCTAATAAATTGGAGTGGTAAAGTAATGAGAAAAACGAAAATTGTCTGTACTATTGGACCTGCAAGTGAATCACAAGAAACATTAGTTGAATTAATTGAAGCTGGTATGAATGTTGCTCGTTTGAACTTTTCGCATGGTAGCCATGAGGAGCATGGAGCACGTATTCAAGCGATTCGTGAAGCAGCAAAAAAGACTGGCAAAGTTGTTGCCATTTTACTCGATACAAAAGGACCTGAAATTCGTACGCATAATATGGAAGATGGAGCAATTGAACTTGTCACAGGGCAAAGCATTGATATCTCAATGACAGAAGTACTTGGCAACAAAGAAGTTTTTTCAATTACTTATGAAAAACTAATTGAAGATGTACAGGTTGGCTCTGTTATTTTGCTTGATGATGGGTTAATCGAATTACATGTAACTGGTATTGATCAACAAGCAGGTTTAATTCATACTTCAGTTGAAAATACTGGTGTATTAAAAAATAAAAAAGGTGTAAACGTACCAGGTGTTTCTGTTCAACTACCAGGTATTACAGAAAAAGATGCGCAAGATATCTTATTTGGTATTGAACAAAAGGTAGACTTTATTGCTGCATCATTTGTACGTCGCCCATCAGATGTCATGGAAATTCGTGAATTACTTGAACAAAATGGTGGTAATCATATTCATATCATTCCAAAAATCGAAAACCAAGAAGGTGTCGATAATATTGATGAAATTATTCAAGTATCGGACGGTTTAATGGTTGCTCGTGGAGACCTTGGCGTAGAAATTCCGGCAGAAGAAGTACCAATCGTTCAAAAAAGTTTAATCCATAAATGCAACAAAGCAGGTAAACCAGTTATTACAGCTACTCAAATGTTAGATTCAATGCAACGTAATCCTCGTCCTACACGTGCAGAAGCAAGTGACGTAGCAAATGCTATTCTTGATGGTACGGATGCAATCATGCTATCAGGCGAAACAGCAGCAGGACTTTATCCAGTAGAATCCGTAAAAACAATGGATAAGATAGCGAACAGAATTGAAGAAACTTTAAATCATAAACGAATTGTAAATGAACGTAGCAAAGAAAAAGGTTCTAACATGACAGAAGCGATTAGCCAAGCTGTTGCCCATACCTCTTTGAACTTACAAGTATCGGCTATTTTAGCACCAACTGAAAGTGGTAATACAGCTAAAATGATTGCGAAATATCGCCCAGGTGTACCAATCGTTGCAATGACATCTTCAGATGAAGTCTGCCGAAACCTTGCACTTGTGTGGGGCGTCATTCCTATTGTAGCTCCTCAAGTGACTTCTACTGATGAAGTATTAGAACAGGTTGTCCAACAAAGTTTAGATAAAGGTTATGTAAAGCATGGCGATTTAGTCGTTATTACTGCAGGAGTGCCAGTAGGAGAAGCTGGTACAACAAACTTGATGAAACTACATGTAATTGGAGATATGCTTACAAAAGGTCAAGGTATCGGTAAATCTACTGCAATTGGTAAGGCACTTGTTGTTCGTAATGCAGCAGAAGCACTAGCAGAAGATACTACTGGCCGAATTATTGTGACAATTGGATCGGATCGCGAAATGATGCCTGCTATTTCGAAATGTGCAGGTTTGATCACAGAAGAAGGCGGATTAACAAGCCATGCCGCAGTAGTAGGGTTAAGTCTTGGTATCCCAGTTATTGTTGGGGTAAAAGATGCAACTAAGTTAATAAAGAATAGTCAAGAAGTTTCAATGGATGCCGTATCAGGCGTGATCTATTACGGGGCTTCCAGAATTCTATAATACAAACCGCATTCAAATAGATTTTATGTCTATTTGAACTCTAAAAAGAGGTGAAGACAATGCGGAAATTTTTAATGTTTTTAATATTAGTTCCGATTATTGAAATAGCCGTCGTTTTATTATCTGGAAAATTAATAGGGACCATTCCGACTCTATTATTAATTGTTGTAACAGGTGTGCTAGGTCTATATCTGGCCAAAACACAAGGATTTAAATCATTCCAACAATTAAAAACTGCAATTGAAAGAGGACAAGCACCAGGAGATGCGATTATTGATGGAATGTTGACATTTATCGGTTCCATCGTACTTATTCTACCTGGGTTTATCTCAGATATCATTGGTGTTTTATTAGTGGTACCAACAACTAGAAAATTATTTAAGCCTGCTATCTATTACTGGCTTAGAAAAAAAATGAAAAAAAGCCAAATTATTTTGATGCAAAAATAGGATGGCGTTGTATTTTAACTGCAATCAATAATACGAATGGACTAATGATTATGCCTGCTACTCCAAATAGTAGCAGGCTAATCGCACTTAAGATAAAGGCATGTACCGAGCGAATCTGCATGGTAGACGCCCACATCATAGATTCAGCAAATTGTCTTGTAAGCTGAATCACTACATATAAAATTAGTAATTGAATTCCTAGTGCGATTTTCCCTGTAGTCATGAAGACTATACTAATAGGGATTAAGAAAATTCCTATACCTAAAAAAGGTAAAAAATCACAAACGGAAACAAGTAATGCTTTTCCAACGGGTTCTGAAAAGCCAAGAATAAAAAAGCCAATTGATAGTAACCCAAAGGTTATTAGTAATAGACGAACTTCAACAGAGATAAAATAACTAAATAATGTTGTAGCCTCTTCGAAAATATTTCGAATAGGCTTTCTGAAACGGGCAGGAATATAGATAAAAAACCAATATCTATTTCTGCTCGTTTCGTATAATGAAAAGTAAAAAGCCACGACAAAAATAGTAACTTCGACAAGATGTTGCATTATATCATGTATAGATTGAAAAATTTTGCTCAAGATTATATCGAATAGCTCAAATAATTGTTCTCTGATTTGAATAATAATTGCTGAAGGAATATGAATGGAAGAAGAAGCTTCTGATAAATTTTCTTTTAAATTGGGTAATGTATCGATGAGTATTGAAGCGATGAATAGTAATCCCACCGCTAAGCCTATAATAATTAATATTTCGATTAGTAGTGCAGAAATAAATGAAGGTAGTTTTAATCGTTTATGGAATAATTGAAGCAAAGGAGACAAAAAATAAGCTAAAATAATTGCTAATGTTACCGGGAGGATAAGCCATGCGAAAAGAATTAAAAAAATTACGAAACTCCATAATTTTATGTTATTTGTGATATTTTTATCCGAAAACTTAAAAATGTGGTCACCAGCTTCCTTAATTACCAATTAATGTTTTCTTAATAATTTCGATATATTCTATAAAATACTGAAATATTCTTCATAAATTCGTTTTTTTATGAAAAGAGGGTTTTCCATTCACAAAGCCGTCAAAATTTATTATAATAGCAATGTAAGCGATTTACTTATAGGTTCATATCGATTATTGAAGTGTATAAATTTGATTTTTAAACACTACTTTAAAACCGAAAAAAGGAGCGAGATATAATGGCAACAACTAAAGGTTTAGAAGGCGTTGTAGCAGCAGAAACTAAGATTAGCTCAATCATTGATGATACTCTTACATATGTAGGCTACAACATTGATGATTTAGCAGAAAACGCATCTTTTGAAGAGGTAGTTTACTTACTATGGCACACACGCTTACCGAAAGCAGACGAATTAGCTGAGTTAAAACAACAACTAGCTGATAACATGGCAGTGCCACAAGCAGTATTAGATCACTTCAAAACTTACGATCTTAAATCAGTTCACCCAATGGCAGCTCTACGTACAGTAGTATCTCTATTAGCTTTATATGATGAAGATGCAGAAGATATGTCAGTTGAAGCTAACTACCGTAAAGCTATTAAATTACAAGCTCGTATGGCAACTGTAGTTACAGCATTTGGTCGTATCCGTGCTGGTAAAGAACCAGTTGCACCTAAAAAAGATTTATCTTATGCAGCTAACTTCTTGTACATGCTTACTGGTAAAGAACCAGAGGCGATTGAAGAAGAAGCTTTCAACAAAGCATTAGTTCTTCATGCTGACCATGAATTAAATGCATCTACATTCACTGCACGTGTATGTGTTGCAACATTATCTGATATGTATTCAGGTGTTACTGCAGCAATTGGTGCTCTTAAAGGACCTCTTCACGGTGGCGCAAATGAACAAGTTATGAAAATGTTATCTGAAATTGGTTCTGTCGAAAACGTAGAATCATACATCCAAAACAAATTGGATAACAAAGAAAAAATCATGGGCTTCGGACACCGTGTATACCGTAAAGGTGACCCACGTGCAAAACATTTACGTTTAATGTCTGAAAAATTAACTAAACTAACAGGTAAACCTGAACTTTACGAAATGTCAGTTAAAATCCATGACATGATTCAAGAACAAAAACATTTACCAGCAAACGTAGACTTCTTCTCTGCATCAGTTTACGATTCACTTGGTATCGATCATGACCTATTCACTCCAGTATTCGCAGTTTCACGTGTATCTGGTTGGGTAGCTCATATCTTAGAACAATATGCTAATAACCGCTTAATCCGCCCACGTGCAGAATATGTTGGACCTGGTATGCAAAAATATGTACCAGTTGAAGAAAGATAATTGTTATAATGGTAATAATCGTAGGGCAGCGCTAAATAAGCTCCTGCCCTACGTGTATGAATATAGGAGGCAAGGAACAAATGACTAACGAGAAAATCGTAGTAGAAAATGGTGTACTTAACGTACCAAACAACCCAGTTATTCCATTCATCGAAGGTGACGGAATCGGCCCTGATATCTGGGCAGCTGCTTCACGTGTAATTGATGCAGCAGTAGCGAAAGCTTATGATGGCGAAAAGAAAATTCAATGGCTTGAAGTTTTAGCGGGTCAAAAAGCATTCGACAAAACTGGCGAATGGTTACCACAAGAAACTTTAGATAAAATCAATGAATATTTAATCGCTATCAAAGGACCTCTTACAACACCAATCGGTGGAGGTATTCGTTCACTTAACGTAGCATTACGTCAACAACTTGACTTATATGTTTGCTTACGTCCAGTGCGTCACTTTGAAGGTGTTCCTTCTCCAGTTAAACGTCCAGATGATATTGACATGGTAATCTTCCGTGAAAACACTGAAGATATCTATGCTGGTATCGAGTATCAAGAAGGTTCAGATGATGTGAAAAAAGTTCTTAACTTCCTTCAAAATGAAATGGGAGTAAACAAAATTCGCTTCCCAGAAACTTCTGGTATCGGTATTAAACCAGTATCAAAAGAAGGTACAGAACGTCTTGTACGTGCTGCTATCAACTATGCAATCAAAGAAGGTCGCGAATCACTTACTTTAGTACACAAAGGTAACATTATGAAATTTACTGAAGGTGCATTCAAAGGTTGGGGTTATGCTGTAGCTGAAAACGAATTCGCTGATCAAACTTTCACTTGGAACCAATATGATGCTATTAAAGCTGAACAAGGTCAAGAAGCTGCTGATAAAGCTCAAGCAGATGCTTTAGCTGCTGGCAAAATCTTAGTAAAAGATTCAATCGCTGATATCTTCTTACAACAAATCTTAACTCGTCCAAAAGAGTTCGATGTTGTTGCAACAATGAACTTAAACGGTGACTATATCTCTGATGCACTTGCTGCACAAGTTGGTGGTATCGGTATTGCTCCAGGAGCTAATATTAACTACGTAACTGGACATGCTATTTTCGAAGCTACTCATGGTACAGCTCCTAAATACACTGGTTTAGATAAAGTAAACCCATCTTCAGTACTTCTTTCAGGCGTACTTATGCTTGAACACTTAGGATGGAAAGAAGCTGCTGACATGATCACTGCTTCAGTTGAAAAAACAATTGCTTCTAAAGTCGTAACTTATGACTTTGCACGTCTAATGGATGGCGCTACAGAAGTAAAATGTTCTGAATTCGCTAACGAATTGATCAAAAATCTTTAATTAATATAGGTTGAATACGGGAAAAGGGTATTACCCCTTTTCCCTTTTTTTAATATTAATAAAAGGGAGAGGTTTTATAATGGTTTCTAATCGCAAAAAAATCTCAGTAATCGGTGCTGGCTTCACTGGTGCTACATCTGCTTTCTTATTAGCACAAAAAGAACTTGGAGATGTTGTTTTAGTTGATATCCCTCAAGCTGAAAACCCAACAAAAGGTAAAGCTTTAGATATGGCTGAAGCTGCACCAGTGCAAGGTTTTGATTCACGTATCAGTGGTACTTCAAACTACGAAGATACTAAAGATTCTGATGTAGTAATAATCACTGCTGGTGTTGCTCGTAAACCTGGTATGAGCCGCGATGATTTAGTTCAAATCAACCAAAAAGTAATGAAAGCTGTAACTGGAGAAATTATTAAGTATTCTCCAAACACAACAATCCTCGTATTAACAAACCCGGTTGATGCGATGACTTACACAGTCTACAAAGAATCTGGTTTACCTAAAAACCGCGTAATTGGTCAATCTGGTGTACTTGATACAGCTCGTTTCCGAGCTTTCGTAGCAGAAGAATTAAATCTATCTGTTAAAGATGTAACTGGTTTCGTACTTGGTGGTCATGGTGATACTATGGTACCTCTTACTCGTTTCTCTTATGCTGGTGGTATTCCACTAGAAACATTAATCCCTAAAGAACGTTTAGAAGAAATCGTAGCTCGTACTCGTACTGGCGGTGGTGAAATCGTAAACTTATTAGGTAATGGTTCTGCATACTATGCTCCAGCAGCATCTCTTGTAGAAATGGCTGAAGCAGTGCTTAAAGACCAACGTCGTGTATTACCAACAATCGCATACTTAGAGGGTGAATATGGTTACAACGGTATTTACCTAGGTGTACCAACTGTACTAGGTGGTAACGGTATTGAACAAATTATTGAATTAGAATTAACTGAAGAAGAAAAATCAGCTTTAGATAAATCTGCTGAAGCGGTTAAAAACGTTATGAAAGTTCTAGCTTAAAAATTTCACTCCCATATATCGGATAGGCTTTGGCCTATCCGGTTTTTTTATTTATTTGGATGGTATTATATTTGAAAAAGAGGACACTCATTCAGCTGTTCTTCATGTAGTAGGTTAGCAAAAAAATTGGAAGCTATATGGCTATCTGATCCAAAAAGCTAGCTTCTGCAACTAGGAAATAGTAAAAGCTGAACCTGGATATACTCAAAATCATTCTTTTCGCTTTCGTACTCGATTTTTCTTCGGATTATTGATACTATAAAATTACTGAATATTTCAAAGGGGGAATCCTGTGTTACTTGATAAAAAAAGAAAGCTGGGCAAACAGCTTGAAGAATTATCAGTCGGGGAGTCGATTCAGCTTACAGAGAAAATTGAGGATAAGGATTTGTTATTATACTTGGGACTAACAAATGACAATAATCCTCTGTACATACAGCATGACTATGCTGCTCAAACCACTTATGAAAAACCAGTTGTACCACCTATTATGCTAACAGGAATTGTGACATCAGCCATTTCAAAATATTTACCTGGTGCAGGGTCGTATATTCGTGAACAAAAATTTCAATTTCCCAAGCCATTGTATCACTATGAAACCGTTCAAATACAACTAGTTGTTGAGGAAATTAATTTATCTAAACGTGAAATAATGGTAAAGGTAGAAGGTATAAATAGTAATGAAGAGATTGTGCTAGAGGGTACTGTTACAGCAATCCCACCAATTCATCCAAAATAATTTACAACGATGAGCAAGAAGATTTGAGATGGGGGTTTCAAATCAATTGCGGAGGCATATAAAATGACAAATAAAATATTAGTAGTAGAAGATGAAATTTCGATTGCAACCTTATTACAATACAATTTAAAACAAGCAGGTTATGACGTTGTCACAGCGAACGATGGCCGTGATGGATTAAATAAAGCAATTTCTGAAAAGCCTGATTTAATCTTGTTAGATTTAATGTTACCAAAATTGGATGGTATGGAAGTTTGTAAAGAATTACGTATGAAAAAAATCAATACACCTATTATTATGCTTACAGCAAAGGATGACGAGTTTGATAAAGTGCTGGGACTTGAACTAGGCGCCGATGATTATATGACAAAACCATTTAGCCCTAGAGAAGTAATGGCACGTGTCAAAGCTGTATTAAGACGTTCAAAAGTGGTTGATCAACCTCATCAAGAAGAGGAGCAATCTACTAGTGAGAAATCATATCATATAGGTCATTTAAATGTTTTCCCAGATCGGTTTGAAGCGTTTTTAGATGACAATTTATTAGAGTTTACACCTAAGGAATTTGAATTGCTGTTGTACCTTTTAGAAAATAAAAACCGAGTTTTAACACGTGATCAATTATTAAGTGCTGTATGGCATTATGACTTTGCAGGCGATACACGTATAGTGGATGTGCATATTAGTCATTTGCGAGATCAAATTGAAGAAAATAGCCGTAAACCGAAGTTTATCAAAACAATTCGAGGACTAGGCTATAAATTTGAGGAGCCAAAAAATTGATGCAATCATTACGTTTTCGTTTATTACTTTCCTTTGGATTTTTATATATAATTACTTTAGCTGGCCTAGGTTTTACTCTGGGGCAGCTTTTCCCGCTCTTAGTGCAAGACTCGATTAGAACAAATGTTATACAATCTAAAGAAAATATCACGCATGCAATAGAAAAACAGCATATTGAATTAACTAATTCACAAATGAATTCGATTCTAGATTCCATAACATCTCATACGAAGGTCCAAGATTTATCGGATATTCGCATACAATTATGGATCTTACTGGCTATAATCTTTGTCATTACTTTTATCATTTTAATTGTAGTCACATATCGTCTTATCAAAAATTTGTCTCAACCGATTGATAATGTCATGATGACTGCATTTGAGCTTGCAAAGGGAAATTATCTTGCCCGGGCTTATGAAATAACTGGCTCGCCAACATTACGGTTGAGTAAAGCGGTAAATGCACTTGCTAGAAATTTGCAAGATATCATGATCGTTCGCGAAATTGAACAAGAACGATTGAAGACTTTAATTGAAAATATGGGTAGTGCCCTAATCATGATTGGTAGAGAAGGGGATATTACGATTGTCAATAGAGTTTTTACCGAGTTATTCGATCAACAATATGAAGACGTACAAAGACAGCTTTTTCGTGAATTAGGGTTGCCTCATGAGTTAGAAGAATTTGTGGATCATGTCTTTATGACGGAAGTGCCATATAGAAAACAAATACACATTAAACTTCAACATGAATATCGTGATATGGAAGTGTATGGTGCACCTGTAGTTGGCGAACATGGGTTATGGCTTGGTGTCGTTATTGTTATGCATGACATTACTGAACTAAAAATGTTGGAACAAGTTCGTAAAGACTTTGTTGCGAATGTTTCCCATGAACTTAGAACACCTATAACATCGATTAAAGGTTTTTCTGAAACTCTTTTAGATGGCGCATACAAGGATCAAGAAACGTTACTTAGCTTTTTGGAGATTATGAACAAAGAAAGCAATCGCCTGCAAATACTTGTAAATGATTTGCTGGATTTGTCTAAGATTGAAAAGACCGGCTTTACTGTTAATATGGGAAAAACAAGTTTACGCGATGTGATTATTAGCACAATAGAAATGACACATCAAAAAATAGAAGAAAAAAATATGCAGTTTGAAGCAAAGATTGATCAAGAAGTTTATATTAATGGTGATCCTAATCGCTTAGTACAAGTGGTTATGAATTTAATGGTTAATGCGATTAACTATTCACTAGAAAACACCAAAATTACTGTTCACCTTTATGAGAAAGGTCAGAGTGCCATTCTTGAAATTTCCGATGAAGGAATGGGTATAAGTGAGGAAGAGATTCCACGTGTATTTGAACGATTTTACCGTGTAGACAAAGCTCGGAGTCGAAATTCTGGTGGAACCGGCTTAGGATTAGCAATTGTAAAACATTTAGTAGAAGCGCATCATGGGAAAATTCAAGTCGATAGTGTCGTAGGAAAAGGGACAACGATGCGTCTTATTTTCCCGAAAGTCTAATATCAATAGCAGTTTTAAACAAAGCCAAAAAACTAAGGATTCCTCGTTCTTTATTATTTGGTATTAAGTAAGCGGATTCCAAAATTGCTTAAAAGCAAATATAAGATAAAAATAAGGTTGCATATCATTTATTTACAATATCTTTACAATCACTTTATATGAAATACAAATACTAGCTTTATACTATTAATCGAAGCCCCCTTCAAATTATTTCCCTGAGAGAGAGTCGCAGTTTCATAGCGCTCTCTTTTAATTTTGCTTAAAACCGAACGTTTCTTCGTATATTGAACAGCACTCTTTTCCTTTCCAATAGCAAGCATGTTAAAATAGATAATGAGAAATAACTAATGAAATATCTAAATTAGGTAAAAAACGAATTTAAATAATAATCGATTTCATTATTTTAGGAGTGTGCCAATATGACAAAGGAAAAATTGCTTTTATTAGATGGTAATAGTTTGGCGTATCGAGCGTTTTTTGCGCTACCGTTATTAACAAATGACCATGGCATCCATACGAATGCAGTTTATGGATTTACGACGATGTTGCAAAAAATATTAGAGGAAGAAAAGCCAACCAAAATGCTTGTTGCATTCGATGCTGGGAAAACAACCTTCAGACATAAAACATATTCAGAATATAAAGGTGGAAGACAAAAGACACCGCCAGAATTATCGGAGCAATTCCCGTACTTAAGAAAACTTCTAGATGCATATCAAATCAAACAATACGAGTTAGAAATGTATGAAGCAGATGACATTATTGGTACATTGAGCAAACAAGCTGATGAACAAGGCCATGAGGTAATCATCGTTTCGGGAGATAAGGACTTAACTCAATTAGCATCTGATCATACAACTGTCTATATTACGCGAAAAGGTATGACGGATATTGAACACTACACACCTGCTCATATAAACGAAAAATATGGACTTACGCCACATCAAATTATTGACATGAAAGGATTAATGGGCGATTCGTCAGATAATATCCCGGGCGTACCTGGTGTCGGAGAAAAAACAGCGATTAAACTACTCACACAATTCCCAACAGTTGAAGAAGTGTATGAACATATTGATGAAGTAAGTGGGGCAAAACTAAAAGAAAAGCTTGTGAATAACGAAGAGCAAGCGAAAATGAGTAAACAACTAGCGACGATTAACCGTGAAGCACCTATTGAAGTAACAATTGATGAATTAACATATGAGGGACCAGATGTTGATACATTATTTGCATTATGGCAAGATCTTTCATTCAAATCATTAATTGAAAAAAGCAGTTATGAATCAGAAGCGAAAGAAACAACGGAATTAATATTTGAAGTTGTAGAAGAGCTAACTGCGGAACAATTAACGAGTTCTATGGCTATGCATTTAGAGTTGGCAGATGAACATTATCATACTTGTGAAAGATTTGGAATCGCTCTAACAGCGGGGGAAACAGCTTTATATATTCCATTTGAAAAAGCATTGGAGTCCAAAGACTTCATCTCATGGCTTGAAGATGATACAAAGAAAAAGTACTTATTCGATTCAAAAGCAACACAAGCTGCATTATTAAGAAGTGATATCAAATTAAAAGGAATTGAATTTGACTTTTTATTAGCTGCATATATTCTTAATCCTGCGATGTCATCTGATGATGTAGCTGTCGTTGCAAAAGAATTTGGCTATACGGATGTTCAATCAAATGATGTTGTGTACGGTAAAGGTGCTAAAAAAGCAATTCCGGAGCAGAATGTTATTGCAGAGCATGCAGGGCGTAAAGCAACAGCTGTTTTTAGTCTTCAATCTAAGCTAGAACAACGATTAAAAGAAAATGAGCAATATGATTTATATAGTAATCTAGAATTACCACTTGCTGCAATCCTTAGCCAAATGGAAAGTGAGGGCGTTACAGTTGACCGCAACCGTTTAGTTGAAATGGGAGCTGAACTAACAGCTAAACTGAAAGACATTGAAGAAGATATTTACCAAATTGCAGGGGAAAAATTTAATATTAATTCGCCTAAACAATTGGGCGTCATTTTATTTGATAAATTAGGATTACCTGTAATTAAAAAGACAAAGACAGGCTATTCAACAGCTGCTGATGTACTAGAAAAACTAGCGCCAGAACATGAAATTATTCAACATATTTTACAATACCGTCAATTAGGAAAGTTGCAATCAACATATATTGAAGGATTATTGAAGGTAATTCATGAAGATGATCAAAAAATTCATACCCGCTATCAACAAGCATTAACTTCAACTGGCCGCCTAAGTTCAACTGATCCTAACCTTCAAAACATCCCAGTGCGATTAGAAGAAGGTCGGAAAATCCGACAAGCATTTGTACCTTCTCATGCAGGATGGAAAATGTTCGCTGCCGATTATTCTCAAATTGAATTACGCGTGCTTGCACATATGTCAAATGATGAAAATCTGATCAATGCTTTTAATCATGGTATGGATATTCATATGAAAACAGCGATGGATGTTTTCCATGTAGAGGCTGAAGATGTCACTGCGAATATGAGACGTGCAGCCAAAGCAGTAAACTTTGGAATTGTGTATGGTATTAGTGATTACGGATTATCCCAAAATTTAGATATTACACGTAAGGAAGCAGCTGATTTTATCGAACGTTATTTCAAAAGCTTCCCTGGTGTTCAAGACTATATGAAGAATATTGTAGAAGAAGCAAAGAAAAAAGGATATGTCACGACGATGTTAAACCGTCGACGTTATTTACCTGATTTAAATAGTTCAAACTTCAACTTACGTAGCTTTGCTGAACGTACTGCGATGAATACGCCAATTCAAGGAAGCGCTGCAGATATCATCAAAAAGGCTATGATTGATATGGCAAAGGCATTAGAAGAACATCAATTACAAGCGAAAATGCTATTACAAGTACATGATGAATTAATCTTCGAAGCGCCAGAAGAAGAAATTGCAACATTGGAAAAACTGGTACCGGAAGTGATGGCAAACTGTATCCAATTACAAGTACCACTAAAAGCAGATTTTGCATCAGGGCAAACTTGGTATGAAACCAAATAAAGGAGCAGTGATCGCATGCCAGAATTACCTGAAGTAGAGGGAGTTGTGCGTGCACTTCAACCTGTCGTGACGGGGAAAGTTATCCGTCACGTACAGGTTTCTAATACGATTTGTACCTCTATTAACGAAGGAAAAGCATGTATTATTAAAGGAATGGATCCAGAAATCTTTTCGGATGCATTAGGGAATATGAAAATTAAAGAGATCAAAAGACGATCTAAATACATCTTTTTCTATTTAAACAAGAACGATATAGACTATGTGCTAGTCAACCATTTAGGGATGACTGGTGCATGGTTCCACGTTCACTCGTTAAATGAAATAACTGAAAGTAAGTTTCAAAAGCACATACATATTGTATTAACTTTTGAAGAAGATGAATTTCTTGTATATGCGGATATTCGCCGCTTTGGCGAAATGCGTCTCTTACACTCTATTGAAGAGTTTCCACCGCTTCTAGAAATAGCGCCAGAGCCTTTTTCGGAAGAAGCATTGCCTCATTTTTTGACAATATCAAATATGCCAAAGTATGCAAATAAGCCTGTCAAAGAAGTGATTATGGATGGTCATGTCATTGCAGGTTGCGGCAATATCTATGCAACGGAGTCATTGTTCCGTATGAAAATTCACCCTGCCAGAAAAATTTCACGTATAAGTGAAAAACGAAAAACAGAGCTATTCCGAACAATTGTAGCTATTTTGCAAGAAAGTATCGATATTGGAGGTTCCAGTATTTCAGATTATCGAAATATAAATGGAGAAGCAGGCGGTATGCAAAATCGTTTGCAGATGTATGGGAAGAAAGCGTGCCCAATATGTCATACTAATACAAAACAAATGGTAATTTCAGGTAGGAATTCGGTGTACTGTCCTAAATGCCAACATTAAAGGTGTGTGAAGTAATGATCATTGGTTTAACCGGAAGTATTGCAAGCGGAAAAAGTACAGTAGCTAAAATGTTACAGGAATTAGGTTTACAGATAGTTGATGCTGACATCGTAGCAAGAGATGTTGTAGAACCAGGAACAGAAACATTGGGCAAAATCGTTGAAGTATTTGGAGAAGATATTTTACTGGAAAACGGTGGATTGAATCGGGCAAAACTAGGAGAGATCATTTTCCATAATCCTGCAAAAAGAAAAGAATTAAACGATATTATTCATCCTGCAATTCGTAAAGAAATGTTGCGACAAAGGGATGAATGGATTGAAAAAGGAGAAAAAAATATAGTAATGGATATTCCATTGCTTTTCGAAAGTCGATTGCAACATTTTGTGGAAAAAATTCTAGTCGTTTCTGTCACAGAGGATATCCAATTAACAAGATTAATGGAACGAAATCACTTATCAGAAAAAGAAGCGAAAGCAAGAATTGCCTCGCAACTTCCTCTTTCTGTAAAAGAAAAAGGTGCTGATGCTGTTATTTATAATAATGGGAATTTTGAAAATACACGTGATCAACTGTTGAAAACACTGGATTTGTGGGACGCTATTTGATAATTGAGTATAATATTCTGAAAATATAAACATTAAAATATAGTTTATATTATGTTTTACTTTCTGAGAAATGTGCTATACTATTCGAGAATAAAACAAATTGAGTATAACGTAGTGAACAGGGAGGATTTTATTCATGACAGCTTCAATTGCTATTAACGGATTTGGCCGTATTGGTCGTATGGTGTTCCGTCAAGCGATACTGCAAGATGATTTAAATATTGTAGCGATAAATGCAAACTATCCAGCCGAAACATTGGCTCATTTAATAAAGTATGACACAACTCATGGCAAATTTAATGGTGAAGTAACAGCAGAAGAAGATGCATTAGTTGTAAATGGTAAACGCGTTCAACTTGTAAATGATCGTAACCCTCAAAACTTGCCTTGGAAAGAAATGGGCGTTGATATCGTTATTGAGGCAACAGGTAAATTTAATGAACGTAGTAAAGCAGCATTACATCTTGAAGCAGGTGCGAAAAAGGTTATTTTAACAGCACCTGGTAAAAACGAAGATGTTACAATCGTAATGGGTGTTAATGATGATAAATTAGATCTTTCAAAACATGACGTTATTTCAAATGCAAGTTGCACAACAAACTGCCTTGCACCAGTTGCAAAAGTTCTAAATGATACATTTGGAATCGACAACGGTTTAATGACGACAGTTCATTCATATACAAACGATCAAAAAAATATTGACAATCCACATAAAGATTTACGACGTGCACGTGCTTGTGCGGAATCTATTATTCCAACTTCTACAGGTGCAGCGAAAGCATTAACACTTGTACTACCTGAATTACAAGGTAAATTACATGGTATGGCTCTACGTGTTCCAACACCTAACGTTTCATTAGTAGACTTAGTTGTAGATTTACAACGAGATGTAACAGTTGAAGAAGTAAATGAAGCATTCAAAAAAGCAGCTGCAGGTCCATTAAAAGGTATTTTAGACTTCACAATGGAACCACTTGTATCTCGTGACTATAATACAAATCCTGCTTCAGCAACAATTGATGGTCTTACTACAATGACAATTGGTTCTCGTAAAGTAAAAGTACTTGCTTGGTATGACAATGAATGGGGTTACTCTTCACGTGTTGTAGATCTTACTAAAAAAGTTGTAGCTGAGTTAAAAGAAACAGTAAATGCATAATTAATTGATTGGCTAAATCCTTCTAACTGATTCAGTTGGAAGGATTTTTTTTTCTGAAATTGCGCAAAATATACTAAAGAATCGAAATTTGAAGGATTTTGATATAGTTATTTTGATGTAAAGGGGAAATTCTACTCTTTTTTTCGATTTATATCATTATTTTTTGATATAATAGATAAACTAATATGTTTCGAAATCAGGAGAGAAAAATTATGAAATGTCCAGCATGTCAATATAACGGAACAAAAGTCATTGATAGTAGACCTGTGGATGATAATAAAGCCATTCGCAGGCGCAGAGAATGTGAATCATGTAGTTTTCGTTTTACCACTTTTGAAAAAGTAGAAGAGATGCCACTCATTGTTATTAAAAAAGATGGTTCACGTGAAGAATTTAGTCGAGAAAAAGTGCTTCGAGGTCTTATTCGTGCGTGTGAAAAGCGTCCAGTTGCTTTAAGTGTGTTAGAGGATTTAGTGTTTAATACTGAGCAAGATTTGCGAAGAATTGGTAACGCAGAAGTAAAAACAGAAGATGTTGGGGAAATGGTTATGGACAGACTTTCTAAAATTGATGAAGTTTCCTATGTTCGTTTTGCATCTGTATACCGTCAATTCAAGGATATTAATGTATTTATCGATGAGTTAAGAGAGTTAATCGAAAAACAATCCAAAGAACGTGAAAAAGAACAGTAAGTGGATGTTTTGGAGGGAGAACCGTTGGTGAATTTATATAAAGAATTGCAACCTG
The DNA here is from genome assembly GCF_044359855.1 of Rummeliibacillus pycnus. GTDB lineage: Bacteria > Bacillota > Bacilli > Bacillales_A > Planococcaceae > Rummeliibacillus > Rummeliibacillus pycnus_A. The sequence continues at coordinate 1,475,425 of NZ_CP132291.1, read as the reverse complement.
TTGATCGCCTATCTATTCGCGTACCTTTCCCTCTATCTAGTTATGACCGAAAGTTGATCACTCTTTTGTATCAACCCCTTATTGGAGCAGAGCCAATTAGCCTCTATTTTTTGCTATGGGCTGAGGGAGAAAATGTAGACGATAGTGCGATGTCACATTATCATTTGATGAACGCTTTAGATATGCCAATTGGCAAAATTTTCGAATCACGAATAGCACTTGAGGCTATTGGTTTATTACGCACTTGGCGTAAAGACCAGCAAGAAATGCGTTGCTTCATCTATGATGCGATGCCACCTCTTGATGCGGCTACCTTCTTTGATGACCCCCTTTTATCAATGTTCTTGTTTAGCAAAATTGGGGAATCAGCATACCGTAATTTACGGCAACGTTTTGTTTCAAAAGGACTGTCTAATTATGGCTATCAGGAAGTATCTAGAACATTTACAGATGTTTATCGACCTGTTCAGCATAATTTACCATCTGATGAAATACAACTTACAGGATTACAAGAAAAGCCAAAAGAGTTACCTTTTAATTATGAGGATTTTGATTTTAATCTTTTAAGAACGAGTTTATCGGAGCAACTAGTTCCGTCATCCATATTAACAGCAGAAGTAAAAGCAACGATTGCAAAATTAGCTTTTCTTTATCATTTAACACCATTTGATATGCAGAAAATTGTTCTATTAGCACTCGATGATCAAATGATTTTAAGTGATTTACGTTTAAAAAAAGAAGCGGCTGACTATTATAAACTGACAGTATCGAAAGAACCACCAGCGATGCAAACTGTCATGAAAAATCCACAAAAACAAGAAGTCTTTACGCAGACAGCTATGGTAGATGAAGATATTGATCCAATGGAAGCAGAGCTAATACGATGGTTTGAATCGTCTTCCCCAATTGATGTATTAACTGCGGTGGCAGGAGGAAAGGAACCGTTTCCTAATGATCGCCAGTTAGTAGAGGATTTAGTGATGCAATATGGCATGCCAACACCGGTAGTGAACGTATTGATACATTATGTGTTTTTAAGAAATAATGGGAAGTTAAACCGGAAATATATCGAAACAATCGCATCGCATTGGCGCAATACAGGCGTGAAAACAGCAAGGGAAGCGATGAAGTTAGCAAGAGAATTTGAAGAAAATAACGTAACGGATTCTAAAACAGTCGCAACTAAAGAAACAAAAGATTATTCAAAAGAATACAAGATATTAAAAGCTGGAGCAGGGGTGTTTTATCAACTGCCACAGTTTGTGGACTCGGATTATTCTAATATGGAGCAACTAAATAAAGAGTTAATACCTATTTTTAACAGTGTAAAATCAATTGACTTATTAACAATGCTTGTAAAAGGAAAAACGCCATTTGAAAAGGATGTCAAAGTGGTACAAGATTTTACTACGAAGTATGATATACCAACACCTGTAGTGAATGTCCTCATTCACTATGCTTATTATTTAAGTAATGCCAACTTAAATAGTGCTTTCCTGCAAGCAATTGCTTCCAGTTGGCAAAAAAACAATATTCAAACAGCTGAACAAGCTTTAAATTTTGCAAAAGAATACCAAGTGCAGAAAAGTCGCAAGCAATATATGCCAAAGGGTAAACAAACTACGAAAACTCAAAATGTGCCAGATTGGTACTATGAAAATAAATTAAAGCAACAAAAGAAAAAAGACGAAAAACCATCAGAAGAAAAACAAACAGATTATGAAAAGAAACGCCAAGAAATATTGAAAAAACTAGGTATGAATGAAGGAGAGGTGGATTCATAATGGAACCAATCAACAATGAATTAAAAAAAATGATGGATTCACAGTTTCAAGCTCGTTACGATGAAATGCAAAGAGAAATCCTAGAAAATAGAGGGGTTCAAAAATTCCTAGCAGAAAACGATCAAGTAGCAAATCGTGAAATGGTGGAACGAGGATTAGGAAAGCTTTATGAATACGTCAACCAACAACATGATTGTAGCCAATGTGAATCTGTCGCTACTTGTAAAAATGCTATTAAAGCTATTAACGGATTTGTTCCGAAACTAACAGTTATTCGAGGGCAAATAGATGTAGAATATGTTCCTTGTCAAACTAAAAGAATGGAAGATGCACGTCGTAAAGCAGCTTCTATGATCTCTAGTATGCATATGCCTAAAGATGTTCTAAAGGCAAAGATTAGTGATTTAGATACGAGCAATGAGTCAAAAAAAGCGATTCGTACTTTCGCGGAATTATTTATACAAAAAGTACGTAATACAGGGAATTTACCGAGAACTGGTTACTATATTTATGGTAATTTCGGTGTAGGCAAATCCTTTGTGTTGGGTGCAATAGCAAATGAGCTTGCTACGATGGAGATTAAAACTGTAATGGTTTATGTACCTGATTTTCTAAGTGAATTGAAAAGTTCTATTCAAGACCAATCACTTCAAGAAAAGGTTGAATTCGTAAAAAAAGCACCCGTTCTCATGTTGGATGACTTAGGTGCAGAAAATTTATCTCAATGGACAAGAGATGAAATCATCGGGACTATTTTGCAATATCGTATGAATGAAGGCTTACCGGTTTTCATCACATCTAACTTTAATTATGAGCAGCTTGAAAATCATTTCGCCACAACTCAAAAAGGGGAAGTAGATGTTATAAAAGCAGCAAGAATTATGGAACGTATAAAATCTTTAACAACTGATTTTGAAATGATTGGTGAAAATAGAAGGCTTTATCAAGCAGATTAAGCCGTAAATTGATGCTTGATTTTCAAAACAATTCAGTATATAATTGCAACCATAATCTAAATATGAAATGCTTGGAAAAGGACAATAATTTTTTTGCACGACTCAAAGAGAGAGAAGCCATGGCTGAAAGCTTCTTAGTAACGGCATAAAATTTACCGCCTTGGAGCAGCGACAGTGAAATGTGAGTAATTGTCGACGGTAGCGGCCCGTTAGTCGATCTAGAGCTTCATCTACGCAAGGCTATCTTTAGTTTGCATAGAAGGAAGAAGGGTGGAACCACGAGTACAATCTCGTCCCTTTGCGGACGGGGTTTTTTTATGCACTTTTTTAAGTGCTGAGGGATCTTGTCTTAAGGTTGATAGTCGTTGCCGCGACCTGCGGCAACGACTATCTGACCCCCATCTTGTGGCCCGAAGCTCTTGAATATAAAAAAGGAGAGAGATTATTATGGCAGACATGATCAAATTAACATTCCCTGATGGTTCAGTAAAAGAGTTTGAAAAAGGTATTACTACTGATGCAGTAGCGCTATCTATTAGCCCAGGACTTCGCAAAAAAGCAATCGTTGGTAAATTCAATGATGTTTTAGTTGATACTAAAACTCCACTTGAAGCAGACGGTACAATTGCTATTATTACACCAACTGATGATGAAGCACTTGAAGTAATGCGTCACTCAACAGCTCACCTTTTAGCTCAGGCTGTTAAACGATTATTCCCAGGTGTAAAACTTGGTGTTGGTCCTGTAATTGAAGGTGGTTTCTACTACGATATCGATTCTCCAGAACCAATCACTTCTGAAGACTTCTCACGCATCGAAAAAGAAATGAAAAAAATTGTTGCAGAAAATATCGAAATCGTACGTTACGACGTTTCTCGTGCAGAAGCTAAAAAACGTTTCGAGAAAATTGACGATGAATATAAACTAGAACTACTTGAAGCAATTCCAGAAGACGAACAAGTTTCAATCTACGAACAAGGTGATTTCTTCGACCTATGCCGTGGGGTACACGTACCTTCTACAGGTAAAATTAAAGAATTCAAATTATTATCAATAGCTGGTGCATATTGGAGAGGTAACTCAGACAACAAAATGCTACAACGTATTTACGGTACAGCTTTCTTCGATAAAAAAGATTTAAAAGCTCATCTTGAAATGCTTGAAGAGGCAAAAGAACGTGACCATCGTAAAATTGGTAAAGAACTTGAACTGTTCACTACAAATAAATTAGTCGGTCAAGGTTTACCACTATGGTTACCAAACGGTGCTACAATCCGCCGTTCAATTGAACGATACATTGTAGATAAAGAAGTATCTCTTGGCTACAAACATGTTTACACTCCAGTACTAGGATCTAAAGAACTTTATGTAACATCAGGTCACTGGGATCACTACCAAGAAGATATGTTCCCACCAATGGAAATGGACAACGAAACACTAGTGCTTCGTCCAATGAACTGCCCTCACCACATGATGGTCTATAAATCAGGAATGCGTTCATACCGTGATTTACCTTTCCGTGTAGCAGAACTTGGTACAATGCACCGTTACGAAATGAGTGGCGCTGTTTCTGGTTTACAACGTGTTCGAGGCATGACTTTAAATGACGCTCACCTTTTTGTACGCCCAGACCAAATTAAAGAAGAATTTAAAAAAGTAGTTGAATTAATCTTATCTGTTTATAAAGATTTCGAACTAAACGATTACGAATTTAGACTTTCATACCGTGACCCACAAGATACTGAAAAATACTTCGATGACGATGAAATGTGGGAAAAAGCACAAAGCATGTTAAAAGAAGCAATGGATGACCTTGGCTTAGATTACTACGAAGCTGAAGGCGAAGCAGCATTCTATGGTCCAAAACTTGACGTTCAAGTTAAAACTGCCATCGGTAAACAAGAAACTTTATCTACAGTTCAACTCGACTTCTTATTACCAGAACGCTTCGATTTAGGTTATGTTGGGGAAGATGGTAAACAACATCGTCCAGTTGTTATTCACCGTGGTGTTGTATCGACTATGGAACGTTTCGTAGCCTTCTTAATCGAGGAATACAAAGGCGCATTCCCAACTTGGTTAGCACCAGTTCAAGTACAAGTGATTCCTGTATCTAATGATGTTCATTTCGACTACGCTAAACAAGTAGAAGAAAAACTACAAGCTGCAGGCTTCCGTGTAGAAATGGATTACCGTGACGAAAAACTTGGTTACAAAATCCGTGAATCACAAATGAAGAAAATTCCTTACATGCTTGTACTAGGTGACAAAGAATTAGAAGATGGTAGCGTAAATGTTCGACGTTACGGCTCAAAAGATTCTGAAACAGTACCATTTGACGAATTCTTAAAAGCAATTCAAGAAGACGTAGCTCATAAAGGTTAAAGAGAATGGCGCTCGTTAAGCGCGCCAGAATCTGGATAAAGGCTAAAAGCTGAGAACGCTCGTTAACTAATTATAATAGAAGATAAAGCACATCCTTTTTTAAGATAAGGATGTGCTTTTTTTGTACAAAGGGCTTACACAAACAGCAAAAGTATTGCTTTGTGACTGAGAATGTGGCTGGACTACAGAAGTGCAAAAGAAGAGAAAGTATTCATTGAAATTTTTAGTGAACTTTCATTGCTAGGAGATGTAGAGTATGTAGTAATACCTAACTTGTATTAGTTTGAAGAGTACGGCCATACCTCAAGCTAATCATAGTATTAATGGATTATAGAACAATTATTATTTTTTATAAAGAATATAATCAAATGGGTTACTTAAATGGAGTTTACTTATTTAGATTTTTAGATGAAGTTTCTTATAGCGTCCCTCTCGTTTGATGGTTAAAATAGTATTACAAAACAAAAACCGGTATTCTTTTTTGTGTTTTTTTATTGGAGTCATCGAGTTGAGTTAAAGAACAGGAGACTTTAGGGGTGTTGGTAAATGAAGAAAATTAAGATTGGTTTATTAGCTTTATTAATCGTTAGTCTAGCATTGTTATCTTTATACTTGATTAATACTTTAAAAACAAAATCTTTATCTAATGATATTTTAGTTGATGTTAATTTTGATAAAGTTAAAGCGAAATTTGTATATGATACACAGACTGATAAAAGTCAAGATTTTGATAAAAATGAATCAGAGAAAATTATGCAAATTTTTAAAAAAGTTGAATTAAAGCGAGTTCTAAAGACTCCAAAAACAAAAGATACTTATATAGTAGTTGTTGGTGGGAGTGGCGGTTCATTCTTATTTAATGTATCGGATGACGGTTTTGTACTTCTCGATAAAACATTGAATAAATATTATAAATTTGTTGATAAAAAGTTACTTGATGATTTATTAAATATTATAATAAGCAACACCCATAGAGTCGAGGCTACTGAAAAATGATTTAATTCCAAAATTATAAAGTACAAATCTGCTATAACCCTTTAACCAGCCAATTTAAAATTGGGATCCATCTAATTAAATAAGAAAAAAAGAAAAAAGATTGACAAAGACTATATCACATGATAAAGTAATAAAGGTTAATGAATACAAGTTTGTGGTTGAAGAAGAGGCTGCCCGCTTCTCACCTGATCGATCTGAGAATCTTAGTGTTGACAGGTTACATGATAGAACGGATCACGCATTTCGGCGTGTACATATATCTTGCGGGCGGACATTTCGACTATGTCCGCCCTTTTTTAGTGGACAGCGAAATAACCGTACCGATCATCGGGCAACTAGCCCAAACCATGTATTCGCGACACTACTTGGAGGTGGATTGTTATTAGCAAAGACATGTATGTAAACGAAGGCATTCGCGCTCGTGAACTTCGTCTAATCGATCATAACGGTGATCAGCTTGGAGTAAAATCACGCAATGAAGCCTTAACTATTGCAGAACGTGCAAATTTGGATCTTGTCCTTGTGGCTCCTCAAGCCAAGCCACCAGTCGCTCGTATCATGGACTATGGTAAATTCAAATTCGAGCAACAAAAGAAAGATCGCGAAGTACGCAAAAACCAAAAAGTTATCGTAATGAAAGAAGTAAGACTAAGTCCTACTATCGACGAACACGATTTCCAAACAAAATTGCGTAACGGAATTAAGTTCCTTGAAAAAGGGGACAAAGTGAAAGCATCTATTCGCTTTAAAGGTCGTGCAATTACGCACAAAGAGATCGGCCAAAAAGTATTAGATCGCTTCGCAGAAGCTTGTGCTGAAGTTGCAACGGTTGAACAAAAACCGAAAATGGAAGGCAGAAGCATGTTCTTAGTGCTACAACCTAAGAACGAAAAAAAATAAGTTTTAGTCGAACAGTTTAGGAGGAATTCGAAATGCCAAAAATGAAAACTCACCGTGGCGCAGCTAAACGTTTCAAAAAAACGGGTACTGGTAAATTAAAATATGACCGTGCTTTCGGTAGCCACTTATTCGCAAACAAATCTACAAAAGCAAAACGTCACTTACGTAAAGCAAACATCGTTTCTTCAGGTGACTTCAAACGCATCAAATCTTTACTTGCTAACATTAAATAATTCGAAAATAATAATATATTCATGTAAGTGAATAGCAGGAGGTAATTAGTATGCCACGCGTAAAAGGCGGTACTGTAACACGCGCACGTCGTAAAAAAGTTTTAAAATTAGCTAAAGGTTACTTTGGCTCTAAACACACATTATATAAAGTTGCTAACCAAGCAGTAATGAAATCAGGTCAATATGCATATCGTGACCGTCGTCAAAAGAAACGTGATTTCCGTAAATTATGGATCACTCGTATCAACGCTGCTGCTCGCATCAACGGTCTTTCTTACAGCCGTTTAATGCACGGTTTAAAAGTTGCTGAAATCGAAGTTAACCGTAAAATGTTAGCTGATTTAGCAGTAAACGATGCAGCTGCATTCGCTCAATTAGCAGACGCTGCTAAAAAAGCAGTAGCTAAATAATTAATTGCTATTAGCATATTTCAAGCCTATGAATGTATACATTCATAGGCTTTTTTTATGGAGTTATTTTGTTCAGAGTTACATAGAAGATTGCCTATTTTCCTCTGCAATCGAGTGAAATGAGCTAGTTAAGCTGTAAGTGGAACAGAAGGAGTATGAGTAGTGCCAAGTTAAGTTACGAGTGGTGCAAGTTGAGCTGAGTAGTGCAAGTTGATCTAAGTAGTGCAAGTTGATCTGAGTAGTGCAAGTTGAGCTGAGTAGTGCAAGTTAAGCTTTGAGAGGTGCAAGAAAGAGTCTGAGTAGTGCAAGTTAAGCCGTGAGTAGTGCAAGAAAGAGCTCGAGTAGGGAAAGTGTGAATCCAATATTCAAGTCAAGCAATTTAGATTTAGGAAAACTAATAGGTAATAATCATAACTATATAAATTTCCTAAAATCGTTCAAAACCATCATCGACAAGTGACCAATCATCTAATAAAATAAGCGCCACTAATAGTTAATGAACTCAAAAAAGTAAAATCCAAACAAAGGTCTACTAAAATCACCATTTAGACACACCTCACTTCATAAACTCAAAAGAAAAACCTTTCGTTCAATAAGAACGAAAGGTTTTTTCAATTATAGCAACTATTCTTTAAATAGGATTGCAGCAATTTCCTCTTTTGAATGGAGAAAATCACTTAGTCGATATTCATCTAAAACTGCTATATAAGCATGAAGTGCTTTATTTAGTGCACCTTTCAAGCTGCATACAGGAGAGATGATACATCCTACAGATTCAGGATTAAAACAATCTACTAAGTAGAAATCTTCCTCAGTTTGTCGAACGACCTTACCGATGACAATATCCTCTGGCTTCATCGCAAGACAAATGCCGCCACCACGGCCTCTAATTGTTTCAATATATCCAAGCTTACCAAGCTCATGCGTTACTTTCATCAAATGATTCTTTGAAATTCCATATGCATCCGATATTTCTTTAATCGTGGCTAGCTTCTCAGGATCCATCGCACCGAGATAGAGCAGGACACGTAAAGAATAATCGGTATATAAAGTTAATCGCATCCGATACACCACCATTTCTATATCTATTATACCATGTAAAGTAAAATCCCTGTCATTTTTAAAAGATGTAATTTAAATGTGTCTTTTTAGCCAAAGATGTATTTCAAATATGTCTTTTTTGTTAAAGATGTATTTTTGATATTGCTTTAAAGAATAATCGGGTGTATCTTTGAGTTGTTAAAAGAAAAGGAGTGTTGATCATGTTATCACAACAAACTATGGATATTGTAAAATCAACCGCACCAGTATTAGAAGTACACGGAACAGCCATTACAAAAACTTTCTATAAAAATATGTTCGAAGCACATCCAGAATTATTAAACATCTTCAACCATGCAAACCAAGCAAAAGGTCGTCAACAAGCAGCATTAGCTAACACAGTTTATGCAGCAGCAGTTCATATTGAAAATCTAGGAGCAATTATGCCAGTTGTTCGCCAAATTGCACAAAAACACCGTAGCTTAGGTATTAAACCAGAACATTATCCAATCGTTGGAGAATTTTTACTAGGAGCAATTAAGGAAGTTCTTGGGGATGCAGCAACTGATGAAATCATCAATGCTTGGGCAGAAGCATATGGTGTGATCGCTGATGCATTCATTGCAACTGAAGAAGAAATGTACAAAGAAGCTGAAAGCCAAGAAGGTGGCTGGAGATTCTTCAAAGAATTTGAAATCGCTGATAAAGTTAAAGAAAACGATGAAATCACTTCATTCTACTTAAGACCAGTTGTTGGAAAAGAATTACCTGAATACAAACCAGGTCAATATATTACAGTTCAAGTTCAAATCCCTGGTGAAGAATTCGTTCATAACCGTCAATATAGCTTATCAAGAGCTCCAGAAAAAGATGCATTCTTCCGTATTTCTGTAAAACGTGAAGATATAAACGATCCACAAGGTAAAGTATCCGTTTACCTACACGACCAAGCTCGAATTGGTGATCGTATCCAAGTTAGTGCACCTGCAGGGGACTTCCAATTAGACCTTGCTTCTAAAGCACCAGTAACATTCATCGCAGGTGGGGTTGGTATTACTCCATTAATGAGTATGTTCGATACTTTAGCTGCACTTGATCCAAACAGAAAAACAACACTTATTCATAGCGCACGTACAGCAAAATTACATGTTTTCGACAAAGAAATTTCTAATAACCTTGAAAAAATGCCAAATGCAAGCTATATCGCATTAAATACAGATGAAGTTGGGCACATCACAAAAGAATTCTTACAAGAAAACGTTAGCCTTGAAAATGATGTTTATGTTTGTGGACCATCAGTATTCATGGAAGCAATTATCAACCACTTATATGCAATTGGTTTCAAAGAATCTCAAATTCACTTCGAATTCTTTGGTCCAGCAATGCAATTAAAAGTTAACGTTAACGCATAAGAAGACAAAAAATATAGCGAAGAGCCCAAAAAGTAGCTAGAATTCAAATCTAGCTACTTTTTTTATAATGATTTTAAATAAAACTTCAATTTTTCGTAACATAACAAATAAAAAATCCAACATTTTATTAATTTCTCTATATATGAATCTTTATACCTAGTAAAAATTTGTTATTCTATTAGTATAGAGTTAGGTATATAGATGTGTTAGTAGTAAAGGAGAGTAGTTATAATGAAGAATATCAAAGTATTGGCAGTAATATTTGTAGCGATGATTGTATGTACAGTTAGTATGCATCATGCTCATGCTGAAGAGTTTGGGCCAGCGAATCCTGATAGTACGACGAAGTGGGAAACAACACCTAAAGTAGTTGATACTTCTAGCAATAAACTACGCTTAATGAAATCAGAACCAATCATTGCAGATATTTCAAAATGGCAAGGAAATATCGATTGGGCGAAAGCTAGTAAAATGATAGATTTAGCAATTATTCGTACACAACATGGTAGTACGGATGAAGATACATATCATAAGAAGAATGAAGCTGGTGCCAAAAAATACGGCGTACCATTTGGCGTATATGCTTATAATTTGGCGGTTTCTTCTGCGGATGCAAAGGTAGAAGCAAATGATTTTTATAACCGAGCAGACAAAGATGCTCAATTTTATGTAATTGATGTAGAACAGAATACCAGTCTATCAGGCGAAAGTATGCGAACAATTACGAATGCATATATCAAACAACTTCGTACAAAAACAGATAAGAAAATTGGGATATATATTGCACATCATTTGTACAAAAGCTTTAATCTAGATACATCAAATGCAGATTTTGTATGGATTCCTCGTTATAGTACATCTAAGCCAGATTATGACTATGATCTATGGCAGTATACGGACAAGGGAAGAATCGATGGAATTAATGCCAATGTCGATTTGAATCGATTAAATCCAAATCTTACATTAGATGAATTCTTAAATACTGAACCACCAGAAGAGGATAATAGTGAGAGTTCAGAAGAAAACTCAGAAGAAAATGAAAGTGAAACTGAGACGGCAAGTGTGCATGTAGATTATCATACATCAAATCCTAAACAGATCATCTTAAATAAGGATACAGCTCAATACAGCAACAGTAATTTAGAAGCATCTACAAAAACGGCCACTTTAAAAAAGGGACAAGTACTTGAAACAGTTGCACTTGTAAATAGTACGCAAGATAAAAAGGCATTACAATTAACAAATGGACAATATATTACAGCAGATAAAACAGTTGCGATTAAACAATCAGCCACAATTGATTCATATTATACAAAAAAGCCATCTTATGTGATTTTAAATAAAGATGTAGGTGCATATTCTTCTACTAATTTTACTAATTCAACTAAAATTTTTAATGTTAAAAAGAACACCATTTTAACCATTAAAGACATTGAATATACTTCAACAGGTATTCCAAGATTTAAAACGGTATCTGGTAGTTATATTACTGCAAACAAATCTTATGTAAATCCATTAACTTCAAAGTTTAAAGACTATGTAGTAAAGAAACCAAGTTATGTAAAACTTACAAAAGATATTAATCAATACAGTAGTACTTCCTTTACAGCAGCCACAAAAAGCTCTGTTCTAAAAAAAGGTAAGGTAGTGAATATAAAAAGCATAAGTTTCACATCATCAGGTACACCGCGCCTTCAACTTACAAATGGTTTATACATTACAGCAAATAGAAGTTGTTTAATCGCATACTAAATACTAGAAACGCGGATTCCGTGACTTGAATCTGCGTTTTTATATTAAGTTTCAAATAAAAATACGATAATTGTTAGAATAATGTAAAATAAGCGTAACTATCGTAATATATTTGAAGGCAAGATGTTTTATATTTTATCTTGAATTTTTGGTATTCTTTAGTTGATGGGGAATTATACATCAAAAATTTGCAAAAATACATAGAAGGAGAAGAGAATAGTGAAAGTTATTAGGAATTTAGCAGTTATGCTTTGCTTGTCTATAGCATGTCTTGTAACGGTGCATACTGCATCTGCAGAAGAACTTGCACCTGCAAACCCAGACCATACAACAAAGTGGGAAACAGCACCAATTACAGGGAATTTATTAAAGAAAGCTTCGTCAGAACCAACGATTGCGGATATTTCTTATTATCAAAAAGATATTGATTGGAGTAAAGCTAGTACAGCATTAGATCTAGTGATTATCCGTACACAATATGGTAGTACATTTGAAGATCCAAAGCATACAACATATGAGGCAGGAGCCAAGAAATATGGCGTACCATTTGGTGTGTATTCATATAGTTTGGCAGAATCATCAAGTGATGCAAAAGTAGAAGCAAACAATTTTTATAATCGCGCTAGTAAAGATGCGAAATTTTATGTACTCGATGTAGAACAAAATACGAGTAAATCAGGCGAAAGCATGCGCACGATCATTAATGCTTATGTAAATCAATTACGTAAAAAAACGGATAAGAAGATTGGCCTTTACATAGCTAACCATTTATATGACGAATTTAACTTGGATACATCTAAGTTCGATTTTGTATGGATTCCAAGATACAACAATAGTACAGCTGCTCCATCACATCCCTATGATTTATGGCAATATACAGACCAAGGGCGAGTACCGGGAATTAGTACATATGTTGATTTAAACCGCCTAAATCCTAATGTGAATTTGAGTTATCTTACAGGTAAAAGTGATGTCACAACAGCAAGTAACCCGAGATATTACACAACAAACCCAGGTAAAATTGCAACCAAGGTTCAATTGAATCAATATGCATCTACAAGTTTCATAAATGCTACAAAAGGAAAAGTCATTCCAAAAAATACGTTAATTGATGTAGCGGGTATTGTAAAAACATCTGCTGGTACCCCTAGACTAAAACTAGATAATGGCATGTATTTAACAGCAAATCGTGACTATGTTGTAAAAGTAACTTCTAATATTGATCAATACTACACAAAAACACCAAGCAAAATTCTAGTAAAATCAAACTTAAATGCATATAACAATGCAAACTTAGAAAAGTTACTAGTTGGTGTTAAGAAAAATACAGTATTGAGTATTAAAGATCTTGCGTATTCTTCAGGTGGTACACCTCGCTTAAAAACCGTTTCTGGATCATACATTACAGCAAGTAAAGACTTTGTAAGAGTCGTTACACCATCGATTACTAATTATATTTATGTTAATCCTGGTACAGTTCAATTAAAGAAAAGTGTTTACCAATATAGCAGTACAAACTTTACCTCAGCAACAAAAGGAAAAGTACTTGGTAAAGGCAAAAAGTTAACTGTGAAATCCATCTCATTTACATCTGCTGGAACACCAAGACTAAAATTAACAAATGGTAACTATATTACTGCAAATAAGTCTTATGTGGTAGCAAGATAAGTGGTTTTTGAATAAGTGTTATGGAACACAGATCTTTGCATATAGAGAATTCTTTCTCTATATGCTTTTTTTATCTAAGCGCTGTTAATTTTATTATGGCATTTGAAAGGAATAGTTAGCCAGCAAGCCTTTAAGAAAGTGCGAGAACGAACCATGTGAGTCAAAAGAATTGCGTAGTGGTTTGAGCGCTTAGCGTGTCAGCACTTTGAATAAAAAAGACAGTATGATCCATTAACATAACCTTTATCTAAAAAGTGATAATGCGAGAAAAAGATTCCAGGAGGAGCTATGTATACTTATCTATCTACTATACTAAATAGTTATTTTTTACTAATGTTCATAATAGGCTTTATCACAATGGGTGTTGATAAATGGAAAGCGATTAATAACCGATGGCGTATACCAGAAAAGCGATTATGGTTAATCGCTTGGATTGGTGGAGCAGCTGGTACTTGGTTGGGTATGATTGTATTCCATCATAAAACACGACATCTTCAATTTGTTTATGGCTTTACAATACTAATGTTTATAGAAGCGTTTATTATTTATAAAATTTAGAGAAGAGAGCAGGCAGTGATGTTGGCTCTCTTTGCTTGTTAGTATTAATTTTCTACATTATTTCTTTTCAATAGCTACCTTTTCAGATACGATGAGAAAGAAGAAATTTATAATTAGATTAAAGGTAGGTATAACAATGAACGACACATTAAAAGTACAACTTATTCATGAAGATGCGAAAATGCCATTTCGTGCTAATCCGGGGGATGCAGGATTAGATTTATATGCGGTTGAAGAGCAAGTGATCAAGGCAGGGGAATCGGCTTTAATTCCTACTGGTATCGTCATTGAATTACCTAAAGGCACGGAAGCTCAGGTGCGTCCTAGAAGCGGTCTAGCATTAAAACATGCTGTAACAGTACTAAATAGCCCTGGAACTGTCGATGAAGGTTATCGAGGCGAAATCAAAATCATATTAATTAATCATGGCAAAAAGGATTTCTTAGTAGAAAAACATATGCGAATTGCGCAAATGGTTATTGCACCAGTTCTTCAAGTACAAGTAGAACAAGTAGAAGAAGTTTCTGATTCAACTCGCTCAGCGCAAGGTTTTGGTTCATCAGGAAAATTCTAAATATTATTTTGAATTTACTTACAATTGGGATTATAATTAACGAGTACTGATTATTTAGGGGGTCGAAATAATGGTTCAATACGATGAAACATTAACGATGTTAAAGGATTTAACTGATGCACGTGCAATTGCTGGTAATGAAAAAGAATCTCGTGATGTCATGACAAAATATATTACACCATATGCAGACAGGGTAGAAAATGATAACTTGGGTGCTGTCATTGCTGAAAAAGTTGGTGATCCAAACGGTCCGAAAATCATGGTGGCTGGTCACTTAGATGAAGTTGGATTTATGGTCACTCAAATTGATGACAAAGGTTTTTTGAAATTCCAAACGGTTGGTGGCTGGTGGTCACAAGTGATGCTTGCTCAACGTGTACAAGTCGTGACACGTTCTGGTGAAACAATTGTAGGTGTTATTGGTTCAAAACCACCTCATATTTTACCTGCAGCTGCTCGTAAACAGCCTTATGAAATTAAAGATATGTTCATCGATATCGGTGCATCTTCTAAAGAAGAAGCAAAAAGTTGGGGTGTAACACCTGGTGATATGGTAACACCTTATTTTGAATTTTCAGTAATGAAAAACGAAAAACATTTACTAGCAAAAGCATGGGATAACCGTATCGGCTGTGCAATTGCTATCGAAGTATTAAAAGGATTAAAAGATGTAAAACACCCTAACATCGTTTATGGTTGTGGCGTAGTGCAAGAGGAAGTGGGACTACGTGGTTCTAAAACTGCTGCTCATAAGATTAATCCTGATATCGGTTTTGCTGTTGATGTCGGTATTGCAGGAGATACTCCAGGAATCTCTTCAAAAGAATCAAACAGTAAAATGGGCGCTGGACCACAAATAATAATTTATGACAGCTCAATGGTGGCGCATAAAGGTTTACGTGATCTTGTTGTGGACACTGCAGAAGAAAACGAGATTCCATATCAATTTGAAGCAATCCCTGGTGGCGGTACAGATGCAGGCTCCATCCATTTAACAGCAAATGGTGTACCCGCACTATCTATCGGTATCGCAACACGGTATATTCACTCACATGCAGGAATCTTGCATCGCGATGACTTTGAAAATACAGTAAAATTAGTGATTGAAGTCATTAAAAAATTAGACCGTGAAACAGTAAATAAGATCATTTTTGAATAATAAGGAATATAATTATATTAGAAGTGGAAAAAACAATGATAAGATTTTTTGTTTTTTCCATTTCATATCAATTGTAAAATACAAGTAATCAGACATTACCAATACAATTAGCTAGTGAAATATGGTGTTTCTAAAGAAACAAGTTGTAAATGAATTAAAAGTAATCCTCCTATTGAAGGAAAAGAAGAGGTACGGTAGCAGAAGTATCTGCCAAAACTTCGATTAAATTGAACAATCCAAAATGGAGCTGCTCAGAACAAATACTTAATTTTTGTATGTCCAATATATTATCATGAATCCATAAAGTTGCTTTTTTATGATTTATATATATAATAATTTATGAGCTCTTATTTGGAGGGATAAACTTGGACATTGACCTGGAATTACAGGGAAAAGATGCCTTTCGTGAAGTTATTTTAGAAGGGAATTTTGAACGGATTGCCATATGGTTAGATGGTGAGTGGTCTGTTGTTGATTCTCCGTTGTATCAAACAAAATCTAGGGAAGAAAAGCCAATAAGTATTCTTTATGAAAAGGATTTATTAGGTTCGTATGAAAATGAGGATTTCTTAGAGATGTTAATTAATCAAATTGACGAATTGTTTGGTATGGTGTCTTAGTAGGAATTCATTTTTTTACTTAGATTGATAAGTTATAAAAAACTAAAGTCTTATTTATATACTTACACGCTAAATAGAAATTAGCGTGTTTTTTATTTTTGATAAAAAGAAATGTAGTTACTTATTAAGTAAAAGCCGAGGATTCTTTATAGAAGAATCCTCGGCTTTTGAAATTTATTAAAAGAACCTTTTTCTCCAGAAAATAAATGCAGTTGTACTGGATAAAAAGATAGAAATAGTCATTGCAATCCAAAATGCATGTTTATAATGCTGAAACGGAATAGGAACGTTCATACCGTAAAAACTTGCCACCATAGTTGGTAGAGATAAGATAATCGTAAAGGATGTCAAAAATTTCATTACAATATTTAAATTATTTGAAATAACGGATGCAAAAGCATCCATCATCCCACTTAAAATTGATGAATGCGTTTCAGCCATCTCAATAGCTTGTTGATTTTCAACAATTACATCCTCTAACAATTCCTTGTCATCTTCAAACATTTTTAGGTAATTGCTCTTTAGCATTTTTTGCATGACTATGTTATTTGATTTTAAAGAAGTAGTAATATAGACCAAACTTTTTTCAAGATTTAATAACGTAAATAGTTCTTTATTTTTCATAGACTGATGTAATTCTTTTTCAATTTCATCTGTCTTTTTGTTGATTAGTTTTAAATTTTTAAGAAACGAAGTTGCTATTATATAAAGAATTTGTAAAGCAAATCTTGTTTTTTTATAAGTGAAAAATTGTTTTACTTTATTCTGTACAAACATTTGAAATATAGGATTGTCTTTTAAACAAACTGTTATAAAACAACCATTAGCGATAATCATTCCTAAAGGAATCGTGTCATATATAGCTAAACCACTATCGTCCTTTGACATTAAAGGCACATTGACGATTATCAATATATTATCATCGTCTTTTTCAATCCTTGATCGTTCCTCTTCGTCCAATGGATCTCTTAAAAAGTCTAATGGAATTTGTACTTTATCTGCAATATAGTTAATCTCTTCTTCTGTTGGCGATACTAGATTAATCCAGCATCCTTTGGTTATTTCTGTTATTTCTTCCAATTTGCTATTTTCATTTGTCAAATACATGTTCAACATTAAAGTAACCTCCTCATTTATACTGAGGAAATCGATATAGTTCCAGTCGTAGTAAAGAGTTGATTTTTTACGTGAGTAATCAACCTTTTTAAGAGTGGTACAATTATGACTTCCTCTTTACACGCCCTGGGATCAGGATCGTTACAACTTCGACTACCCAAAAAAAATCAACTCCTTTTCATTTCTTCAATATAAATAAGCACATTTAATATCATATACTGACTGTATTTACTTGTAAACTCGTATGTTATAACTAAATAATTAAATTTATATTAAAACGAATTAATTTCATAAATCCATTTTTAGTTTTTTAATACGAACATTTTAACACATTTACTTTTCCATATTCAGATTTGTATGCTCCACTACAGACGGCACTTTCAACTTTGCTTCAATCTCCTCGTTGAAGTTTGCATAGCTAACGCTAGCACAATATTCAATCATATGCAGAAATTTTGCATCGTGATGACTTTTGAAAATACAGTGAAAGTAGTCTATACAATTTATTTGAGCTAACCGAACGAAGGGGAATCGTCTGTTAGTACGCGGAAAACGTCCGTGTGTAGCAGATTAATGTTACCAGTGCTATTAAACTAAGTCGTATATTAAAATCCTTTATCTAATAAGATGAAGGATTTTAATTTTTTTGAAAAAACATAAAAATACAATTGATTTAATAAATATACATATGTATAATGGTCATTATCAATAAGAAATGTAAGGAGAGATTTTGATGAAATTATTAGAACTTGTTCAGCTTAAGCTGGTAACAACTTTAAAAGAAAAGGATTTACTTGCACTTACTGATTACACAAGTGAGGAAGTTCAAGGATTACTTGATCTTGCTATGAAGTTAAAAGTTATTACAAAGGAAGGTAATTGCCCTCCATTATTAGAAGGTAAAACTTTAGGGATGATTTTCGAAAAGAATTCAACTCGTACACGTATTTCATTTGAAGTTGGAATGAATCAACTAGGTGGTAAAGGAATGTATATGAATGCTCGCGACTTGCAAATTGGACGTGGTGAATCGATTCATGATACAGGTCACGTATTATCAGGCTACTTAGATGGGATTATGATTCGAGCAAACTCACATGAAATGGTGAAAGAGCTTGCAGAGCATGCATCAATTCCTGTCATTAATGGCTTAACTGATCTAGCGCATCCTTGTCAAGCTTTAGCAGATTTAGAAACAATCGCTGAAGAAAAAGGGGAACTAAAAGGATTAAAGCTTGCCTATATCGGCGATGGCAATAATGTTGCCCATTCACTTGTTGTTGCTTGTGCTCATGTGGGTATCGATGTTGTTGTTGCAACACCACAAAATTATGAACCAAGTGCAGATATCATGAAAAAGGCAGCAGAAATCGCATTAAATAATGGAAGCACAGTTGCTCACACATATGATCCTGTAGAAGCAGCAAAAGATGCAGATGTTATTTATGCAGATGTATGGACATCAATGGGGCAAGAAGAAGAAACAGCAAAACGTCTTCAAGATTTCCATGGATATCAAATTAATGATGCACTTGTATCACATGCAAAACCAAATTATATGTTCCTTCACTGTTTACCTGCTCATCGTGAAGAAGAAGTGGCTACATCTGTTATTGATGGTCCAAATTCCTTTATTTTCGAACAAGCAGAAAATCGCCTACATGCACAAAAAGCAGTCCTTGCCTCTATTTTAGGCGAATAATAATAAAAGTCACAGGGAATGTCTAGTAAGTCCTTAATATAGTAGAAGAAATTATATTAGCACTCTCACATTGAATAAAGCACGAGAACGAACTGTGTCCAGCTCCATGCGCTAGCTTTTCGGGTCAGAACCTTCCCGCCGTGAGGTAAAGAACGCCTCTTCACGACTAGAACATCGAACTGATAAAGCTAAACGGGCGTGTTTTGCTTTTAAATGTGTGAGACACAGTTGGCTCATGCAGTTTGTATGTTTAGCGGGGTACTTAGCAGAAAAAATAGTAGAATGTTTTTCAATTCAAGTAAGAAGGCAGATCGATAGTGAGTTATTCATTCACTTTTGGAACTGCCTCTTTTTGTATATATAATCAATAATTATTAATAAAAATAAATATCAGAAAATACTAACAATTACGAAATTTCTATTTACATATGTGTGTAAATGTAATTTAATAGAATAGTATTTACTTTAAAACATACTTTAGGAGGTTGCATATGAATAAGGTAACAAGAAAAATAATAGTATTTGTTTCAGCATTGATGTTGATTGTACTAGCAGGATGTGGAGCAAAATCAAGTAGTACTGGAAATACAAGTGGCGAAAAGTCAAATGGAAAAATTAATGCTAAATTTGGTGTGATTGCTTACATGACAGGAGCAGGAGCAGCATACGGGGAAGCCATTACAAATGGATTTAAACTGGCTCAAAAAGAGATCAATAAACAAGGTGATGTAAACATTGAACTTGTGACTGAAGATTCAGCTGGTAAACAGGAACAAGCTTTATCTTCTGCTCAAAAATTAATGAGTGATAATAATATCGTTGCTCTTTTAGGACCGACTTTAAGTACGGAGTTTAAGGTAGTAGCCCAAGAAGCTGATATAAATGGAATTTCAATTATGGGGACATCTACAACAGCGGAAGGCATTCCACAAATTGGCGATTATGTTTTCAGAAATTCTATTCCAGAAGCATTAGCAATCCCTGCGTCTATGGAAAAAGTAGTATCTAAAACTGGTGCCAAAAAAGTTGCAATTATTTATGGAAATGATGATGTGTTTACAAAATCAGGTTATGATACCATGAAAAAAGAAGCGGAAAAAATGGGGTTAGATATCGTAACAACTGAAACATTCCAAAAAGGTCAAAGTGACTACAATGCACAGTTAACGAAAATCAAAAGTAAAAAACCTGATTTTATTTTAGCTTCAGCTTTATATAATGAAGGTGCGGTTATTATGGACCAAGCTCGTAAAATGGGTATTGACGTACCATTCGTGGGAGGAAACGGATTCAACTCACCAGAAGTTATTAAAATCGCAGGAGACGCTGCAAATGGTTTAGTCGTTGCAACACCGTGGTTTGGTGATTCAAAAGAACAAAAAGTTGTTGATTTTAACAACAAATACAAAGAAGCTTACGGTAAGTTACCGGACCAATTCGCTGCACAAGCTTATGACGCTTTATATATTTATGCTGATGCATTGAAAAGAGCAGGAGAAGCAGACCGTGAAGCGTTCCATAAAGCTTTAGCAGAGACAAAAGATTTTGAAGGGATTTTAGGGAAGTTCTCGTTTGATAAAGAAGGTGACGTAGTAATGGAGCCTAAAGTTGTAGAAATAAAAGACGGAAAATTCATTGAATTTAAATAATTAACGAAACGAAGGGTTGTCCAATAAGTATAATTTAATAAGAAAAGTAGTTATTTAATTGGTTGAAAAATTGCTCTTCCCGATTTTTATGAAGAAGAGCAATTTTCTTTAAATTTTATATAAAGTTGATTTACGTTTCGGGTGGTGATTTCTGTGGGATTTGCGTGAAGCTGGAGACTATGCACGAAGGTATGAGGCTCAACTCACGCCTCACGGAAAGCATCCATCCTTCATTGCGATCAACGGATAAGTACCACAAAAAATTACTATTCTCTCTAATATTAAATGATTGGTTAATAAGTTTCTGGACAACCCCTCTCCGTATTGAAATGATCAAAAAGCTAATCATCATTTTTATTTTTTCATTCATATTCGGTCACACAAAACTGATTTAGAGGGTGATTTATTTTGTTACTAGAGCAATTGGTTAATGGTATTACGTTAGGAAGTATTTATGCAATTGTAGCACTCGGTTTTACTCTTGTATTTGGCGTATTGGGCATTATCAATATGGCACATGGTGAAATCTTTATGGTAGGTGCTTATGTAGGTGTAATGACTACAAGCGTGTTAGGGTGGCCATTATGGCTAGGATTTATAGCTTCGATCATAGTTACAGCGATATTGGGTTATTTATTAGAACGTCTAACGTTGCGTCCATTACGAGGTAAAAAAGGCGTTTCACATTTAGCTCCTTTAATTAGTACGATCGGTGTATCTATATTTCTAGAAAATATGTCGCATCATTTATTTGGTGCAGGTAATCAACCATTCCGAACTCCTTTTGCACAACTCAGCATTCATCTAGGTTCGATCACAATCTATGTAGTGCAAATTGTAATATTTGTTATTTCGATTATCTTAATGATGGGGCTTTCATTCTGGCTTTCGAAAACAAAAGCAGGAAAAGCGTTGCGTGCAACAGCTGAAAACTTAGAAACAGCAAGTATACTAGGTGTTAATACAAAGCGGACTATTACTATGACTGTTATTATCGCTTCGGCAATGGGGGGGATTGCAGGGATTTTAGTAGGAATGGCGTTTAACTCTGTAAGTCCTCAAATGGGATTGACAATAGGATTGAAAGGGTTAGCAATCATTATTTTAGGTGGTATGGGAAATGTAAAGGGAGCCATGGCAGGTGGTTTAATTCTTGGATTGTCGGAAACAGTCCTTGTTGCATATGGAGATTCAGGTTATCGAGACGCAATAGCCTTCATTATGATTATTTTCATTCTTCTATTAAAACCACAAGGCCTTTTTGGTTCAAAGACATCTGCAGAAGGAAGGTAATCATATGTTAGCGGAACTTTTAAATCCATATCAATTACAAATAGCGTCTTTTATTCTCATTAATATTATCTTGGCAATTAGTGTGTATGTCACGTTGTCCTCAGGGCAATTATCTTTAGGAAGCGCTGGCTTTATGGGAATTGGTGCATATACATCGGCATTGGTGACAATTCATTTCGATTTACCGATAGTAGTAGGTGTTCTGGCTGGTGCAGCTGTTGCAGGGATTCTTGGCATTTTAATAGGAATTCCAGCATTAAGATTATCAGGTGTTTATTTAGCCATCGCAACGTTGGGATTAGGTGAAGTTATTAGGGTTATTTTTGTAAACTGGGAATCCCTAACAAATGGTGCAGTTGGTATTTCTAGTATTCCACAAATTAGTAGAGAGATTTTGTACTTTGCTAGAGATAAAGGTTTTAATCCAACAGTTCTAGGATTGCAAAATAGTCAGTTTGCAAGTTTAAGTGTATTCATTATTTTGTTGGTGTTAACAATTTTTATAATTTGGTTTATCACACGACAAAAAAAATCTCGTGTTGGTAGAGCTTTTTCAGCTATTCAATTAGATGAAAAAGCAGCTGAGTCAATGGGGATTAATATTACGTATTATAAAGTTTTATCATTTGCTCAAGGTGCAGTGCTGGCTGGCTTAGCTGGTGCATTATTTGCCCACGTAATGGGTTATATATCACCATCTGATTTTGCGTATCATCGTGCAGTAGAAATACTAATATTTACTGTGTTTGGTGGTAGTGAAGTGATTTCAGGATCTGTGTTTGGTGCAACATTCTTAACTTTAATGCCTGAGGTTTTACGATTTATAAATGAATATCGTTATATCATTTATGGTTTACTACTAGTTTTATTAATGGCAATACGTCCTCAAGGTCTAATCGATATAAATGTTCTTAATTGGTTTAAAAAGTTGAAAAGAACAAAAGGGGGAGACGTTCATGGTTCTTAAGATTCAAAATGTATCTAAAAACTTTGGAGGTATCTCCGCTTTGACTGATGTATCCTTTTCGATAAAAGAAGGGGAGATATATGGATTAATTGGTCCAAATGGTGCGGGGAAAACAACTATGTTTAATTTAATTACGAATATTTTCTCTCCTACTGCTGGAGAAATTACTTTTAACGAAGAAAATATAACGGGAATCAAACCACATAAAATAACTGAAAAAGGTATTTGTCGCACGTATCAAAATATTCGCCTTTTCACACAAATGTCAGCATTAGAAAATGTAATGGTAGGAGGGCATTGTCGAAGCCGATCAGGCGTCATGCGCGGAGTCTTTCGTACAAAATTGCAACGTAAAGAAGAGCAAGAATTAAAGCAAAAAGCTGAGGGATTGTTGGAGTTAGTGGGATTGAAAGAATTTAAGGATGTTTTGGCTGAAAATTTAGCATATGGTCAGCAAAGAAGATTAGAAATTGCCCGTGCGTTGGCAAGCGACCCTAAATTATTGCTATTAGATGAACCTGCAGCAGGCATGAATGAAAAGGAAACGGATAGTTTATTTGACTTGATCAAAAAGGTACAAGCAAGAGGAATTACTGTACTCATAATTGAACACGATATGCCGCTAATCATGAAGATATGTGATCGAATCACTGTATTGAATTTCGGTAAAAAGTTAGCAGAAGGTACACCTTTAGAAATTCAAGACAATGATGCAGTAATTGAAGCCTACCTTGGAAAAGAGGAGGAAGATGATATTGCTTAAAGTATCGAATATTGAAACATTTTATGGGCAAATTCAAGCATTAAAAGGAATTAGTTTAGATGTAGAAGAGGGGAAAATTGTTACACTTCTTGGGGCAAACGGAGCAGGTAAATCAACAACGATGAAGTCCATTGTGGGCTTACTAAAGCCTAAAAATGGTTCAGTTGAATTTTTAGGTGAAAATGTGACAGGATTACGCCCTGACCAATTACTTCGAAAAGGGATTGCTTTAGTTCCGGAAGGTCGAGCTATTTTGTCTAGTATGTCAGTAATTGAAAATCTGGATATGGGTGCATATCATCGTAAAGATAAAAATGTTGAGAAAGAAATTGAAGAAGTGATGGAACGTTTTCCAATTTTAAAAGAACGCAAGTCTCAGCTTGCAGGAACTTTATCTGGTGGTCAACAACAAATGCTAGCAATTGCACGTGCTTTGTTGTCGAAGCCAAAACTTCTATTATTAGATGAACCATCAATGGGACTTGCTCCATTAATCGTAGCTGATATTTTTAAAATTATTAAAGAAATTAAAGATGCAGGAACAACAGTCCTTCTTGTTGAGCAAAATGCGAAGCAAGCGTTGAAAATCGCAGATTACGGTTATGTAATGGAGACGGGTAAAATTATCATTGAAGGAAAAGCTTCTAATCTTTTAAGAGATCCACGTGTTGTGGAGGCTTATTTGGGAAGAAAATCTACTTCAGCTTAAATGTTGTTAAGATTTTAGAACTGGTACAAATTGAAAACAAACCACCTTCCTATTAAAGGTAAAAAATAATAGGAAGGTGGTTTTTTTGTTTGATTACTACGTAATTATTTATGGAGATCGATAAGCTTTCCAGGGTTCATGATATTCTTAGGATCTAGTGCTAGTTTAATTGTTCTCATAACATCAAGAGCTGCTCCATGCTCTTTTTCTTGGTATTGCATTTTACCAATCCCAACGCCATGTTCGCCTGTGCAAGTACCACCACGTTCGATTGCAAAATGTACTATTGATTCATTAAAACGTTTTGCTCTTTCAATTTCTGTAGCATCATTCATGTCCATCATGACTAATGTGTGGAAATTACCATCACCCACATGACCAACTATTCCACCTGGTAATCCTGCCTTTTCTAATTCAGCGCGAGCAAAAAGTACGGCATCTGCTAAATCTTTAATAGAAACGCAGACATCTGTGGACATCAATTTTTTTCCTTTAAAGCCATGGATAAATGCATACGCTAAGTTATGACGAGCCTCCCAAAGCTTGTTTCGAGCTGCAGTATCTGTTTCAAACTTAATTTCTAAACAGCCATTGTCGTTCATAATTTCTTTTGTGAATTCAACATCTTGTGCAAGTCCAGCTTCGTTACCATGAAACTCTAAAAATAGTGTAGGTTTTAGAGGATAATTTGTTTCACTATAATGATTTACTTGTTCAATTGATTGTTCATCGACTAATTCAACTCGTGCAATTGGGATGCCGGCTTGGAGAATAGAAGTAACAGCATCTACTGCACTTTTTACCGTAGGGAATACTGCGCGAGCTGCTGTTTCGAATTCTGGGATACCATAAACTTTTAAAGTTAGTTCGGTAAAGCAACCAAGTGTACCTTCCGAACCGACAAAAAGACCGTTTAGATGGTAGCCAGAAGATGATTTCGCCGCTAAGTTACCTGTATGAATAATACCGCCATCTGCAAGTACTACTTCTAAATCTCGAACTTGGTCTCGCATGATACCATAATGTACAGCTGTAGTACCACTTGCATTTGTAGCAGCCATTCCACCAAGTGAAGCATCAGCACCAGGATCTACAGAGAAGAATAATCCATATTTTTTTAATTCTTTGTTCAATTGAGTTCTTGTTACACCTGGTTGAACTCGAACAAGTAAATCTTCTGGTCGAATCTCTAGAATTTTATCCATTAATGAAAAATCAATGGTAATGCTACTCTTAACAGGAATGATATGGCCTTCTAAACTGGAACCTCTACCAAAAGGGATGACCGCAATTTCAAATTCATTTGCCACTTTTAATATGTCACTGACTTGCTTTGCTGAAGAAGGAAAAACAACGACATCAGGTAATCGACTTTCATGATAAGATTCATCTTTACTATGTAATTCACGAACAGTTTCATTAACTGAAACTTGCTCATCAGTTAATATTTCTTTCAATGCAGATACGATTGTTTCAACTGTTAACATATGTGTTCGCCTCTTTCTTTTTGAAAAATCTATATTTTCTAATTATTATAGATCAGCCAAAGTAAAATTGAAATGAAGATTTCAATGATCCATTTTTAATTGTTATGTTTATTTGACAAAAAGTTAAGTATACATTACATTTAGCTTAGAATACTTAACATAAAAGAAGGTGTAGAATATGCTATATAATCGGGTGAAAGAGCTTCGAGCAAGACATGGTTTTTCGCAATCAGAGCTTGGCGCTCGTGTTAATGTAACACGGCAAACAATAGGATTTATAGAAAAAGGAAGCTTTTCACCATCCATAACATTATCTCTGAAACTTGCAAAAGAATTAAAAATAACTGTGGATGAATTATTTTGGTTAGAGGGAGATGAAAAAGAATGACAAAAGATTTACGAGTTCAAATGCCTTTATGGAATATTGCAGCAATTGTTGGATTGGGGGCAATTATCATTCCAATGCTATTAAGTGAAATTAGATGGTTTGATAAAGATTTGATTTTTTCCCTTAAGATGGACAATATACTCGGTTTGATTAGTTTATGCGGAATTTTTCTTTTTGTAGTAACTTGTGTTCTTGTAATATTAAAAACAATACAGTTTAATAAGGAAAACCCAAATCTTAAAATGAACATGTTTTCTTTAACACCAGGTGAATATATTGAAGATGATGAGATGTTCAGACAAGTAACAAATAATGCTACACGTAAAGTATATACATTTTTAAGTTGTGCAATACCGATACTAACGATTGCTGTTTTTTTACCTAAAATTTGGATAGCGTTATTACTTATATTGGTGGTTATTATTCAAAATCTAATTTACTACGTAGAAATAAGAAAATACATTTTGAATTAGAAAATGCATGTAGTCCATTGAAGGGACTACATGCATTCTTTAAGCTAATGCTCTAGATAATTCACTCATAAAATGATCTTGTTCTTTCTTGTCTGCATTTTGCCACCATGCTTCGAAAAACACCCCAAGACCTGGAAGTAAATGCTCTTCACCGCGAGTAATTGCATCTTCCACAATATCCTTTAATTGATCTGGACTATTTCCTGAGACATTTTTCTTAATCGCATCGCGAATTTGAAAATTCATTCGACATCCCTCCTAGTGATATTTTTGCCGTTCAACTCGATTGTTATACATACATTTGGTACACTTATTAAAGAAAAGAATTTTTGGAATTAACATTTTTCGTGTAAAAAACTACATACAAAGGGGAAGTGGTTTTATATGAAAGCAGTTGTATTTGAGAAAGGGAAATTGTTGGTTAAAGAAGTAGTTACACCTAAGCCAAAAGCAGGAGAAGTATTGGTAGCAATCAAAGCTGCAGGACTTAATCGACGTGATTTATATACACCAGGAAGATTAGGGGATGAAAGTGAAGCATTAATACTTGGTTCAGATGCTGTGGGAGTTGTTGAAGAACTAGGTGAAGGCGTTGCTAATTGGAAAATAGGTGATGAAGTAATTATTAACCCATCACTACGTTGGTATGAAGAATCTGATATTCCACCTGAAGACTTCGAAATTTTAAGTTTACCTGATAACGGTACATTTGCTGAAAAAATTGCAATCTCTGCAGAACAGCTTGAGCCAAAGCCATCCCATCTATCAGATGAAGAAGCTGCGGTGATTGGTATTTCGCCATTAACGGGTTATCGTGCATTATTTACTAAAGGGCAAATCAAGGCTCGCCAAACCGTATTTATACCAGGAGCAGGTAGTGGTGTCGCAACATTTTTAATTCAAATGGCAAAAAATATAGGTGCCAGAGTAATCGTTACTTCACGTTCTGAAGAAAAACGTAAAGCAGCATTAGAAATTGGTGCAGACATTGCAATTAATACAAGTAGTGATTGGCAAAAAGAGCTCGAACATGAAAAAATTGATCTTGTAATTGAAAGTGTTGGTCGTGCTACTTTTAATAGATCTTTGGCTGTTTTGAAAAAGGGTGGTAGAATAGTGGTATTTGGTGCAACGACTGAGGACGTTGTAGATTTTGACTTACGACAATTTTTCTATGGTCAATACACACTTTATGGTACAACATTGGGGAGCCGTGAAGAATTTCGCGCATGCATTGAACACTTAAAAGAGTTTGACACGCATCCAATTCTAGATCGTAGCTTTACAATCGATGAAGCACAAGTTGCACTTGACTATTTAAAAGAAAATCATCAGTTTGGCAAAATTGTCTTAACGATTTCATAATATAAAGGCGGTAAGAAATACATGAAAAGAATCGAATCTCCACAAAATTCCCTTGTGAAGTATTGGAAAAAACTAGCTACAACACGCAAAGAACGTGATCGTTCAGGTGAGTTTCTAATAGAAGGTTTCCACTTAGTAGAAGAAGCTATAAAAAACAAAAGTGAAATACTCAATTTAATTGTGCGTGAAGATGTAGATATTCCGGCAAGTTGGAATATAGATGATATCTTTGTTGTGGAGGTAACTGCTCAAGTAGCAAATGAGTTTGCAGAAACCGAACATTCACAAGGAATATTCGCTCAAGTGAAACAACCTACAGTTTCTGATGAAGAACAAAATAAATGGGCAAAATTATTATTAGTTGATGCAGTCCAAGATCCAGGTAATGTTGGTACGATGATTCGTACAGCTGATGCTGCCGGAATTGATGCAGTTATTCTTGGAAAAGGCTCTGCTGATCCATTTAATCCAAAAACAGTACGCTCCACACAAGGTTCTATTTTCCACATTCCTGTAGTACGTGGCGATTTAAGTGATTGGATCGATTCATTAAAAGAAAAAGGTGTGCGAGTTTACGGAACTGCTTTAGAAAATGCTGTTCTTTACAATCAAGTTAAAAAAGAAGGTAAATTTGCACTTGTAATGGGCAATGAAGGTAGCGGTATTGATGCGCAATTATTGGCAAAAACAGATGCAAATGTGATTATTCCCATTATGGGAAAAGCAGAATCATTGAACGTAGCAGTGGCAACTGGTATTGTTCTTTATTATTTCGCAAATGAGGAATTCTAAACTTGAAGTAAAGAACTGAATTGCGTATAATGGATTTGTATAAATATTAAATGAAATGCAATGAGCGGGAAAAGTACATTTTTCGAGCTTTATAGGGAGTGCACGTCATAGACTGAAAGCGTGCATATTGTGTCGATTAATGGAAGTTCACCCCGTTAGCAGCCATCGGGACCAGTAATAATTACTGTAAAGGTGTGCCGGTGAAACGCCGTTAAGTCAATGAAGTGATTGCATGTATTTTTATGCAATAACTAGGGTGGTAACGCGAATATAACCTCGTCCCTTTTATAGGGGGCGAGTTTTTTTATGTTTAAAAAATAAGTGCCGCATAAAAAGACTTAGCTTTGTCACCTGATTTTTTTGTTTTATTTTGGAAGGAGGATTTTACAAATGGCAATGGTAGAGGAATTAACACAGCTAAAAGAAGAAGTTGTTTCAAAAATCGCATCAACAGAAGATTTGAAGCAACTAAATGAAGTACGAGTAGCGTATTTAGGTAAAAAAGGTCCAATTACAGATTTATTAAAAGGAATGGGGAAACTTCCTGCAGAGGAACGTCCTAAAATGGGTGCTTTAGTCAATGAAGTACGTGCTGAAGTCCAACATATCCATGATGAACGTAAAGCAGAACTCGAAGAAAAAGCAATCGAAGAACAATTAGAAAAAGAAGCAATCGATGTGACATTACCAGGTCGCCCTGTTAAAGTGGCAAACGCACATCCATTAACTCGTGTTATCGAAGAAATCGAAGACTTATTCATTTCTATGGGTTACGAAATTGCAGAAGGACCTGAAGTTGAAAAAGACTACTACAACTTCGAAGCATTAAACTTACCAAAAGGTCACCCAGCGCGTGATATGCAAGATACTTTCTATATCTCAGAAGAAATTTTATTGCGTACTCATACATCACCTGTTCAAGCACGTACGATGGAGAAAAAACAAGGTGCATCTGTTAAAATTATTTGCCCAGGGAAAGTATTCCGTCGTGATAATGATGATGCTACTCATTCACATCAATTCACTCAAATTGAAGGCCTTGTTGTAGGTGAAAATATTCGTATGAGTGACCTAAAAGGAACATTAGATATCTTCGCAAAGAAAATGTTCGGTGAAGATCGTGAAATCCGTCTACGTCCAAGTTTCTTCCCATTCACAGAACCATCTGTTGAGATGGATATCTCTTGCTTCAAATGTGGTGGTGAAGGATGTAACGTATGTAAACATACAGGATGGATTGAAATTCTTGGCGCTGGTATGGTACATCCGAACGTTCTTTCAATGGCAGGTTATGATCCTAAAAAAGTATCTGGTTTCGCATTTGGTATGGGACCAGAACGTATCGCAATGTTGAAATATGGGGTGGATGATATCCGTCATTTCTACACAAATGATGTCCGATTCTTATCACAATTCCACCGTATAGAAGAGTAAGGAGGAGTAAGAATGCTAGTATCTTTAAAATGGTTGTCACAATATGTCGATTTACAGGGTTTAGAACCTGAAGTTTTAGCAGAAAAAATTACCCGTTCAGGGATTGAAGTAGAAGATGTACATCACCTTTCAAAAGGTCTTAAAAAATTAATGGTCGGTCAGATCAAAGAAATTAAAAAACATCCTGATTCAGACCACTTAAATATTTGCCAAGTAGATTTCGCTGAAGAAGAGCTTTCACAAATTGTTTGTGGTGCTCCAAATGTTGCAGAAGGTCAAAAAATCGTTGCTGTTCGTCCAAATGGCTACGTTGGTGGTAAAAAGATTAAAAAAGGCAAACTTCGTGGTGAAGTATCAAACGGTATGATTTGCTCACTACAAGAACTAGGCATCGATGGTAAAGTAGTAGCTAAAAAATACGCAGATGGAATTTATGTATTACCTGAAGAAACACCAGTTGGTACTGATGCCATTGAAGCATTAGGATTAGATGATGTTGTCCTTGAATTAGGCTTAACACCAAACCGTTCAGATGCAATGAGTATGTTAGGTGTTGCTTATGAAGTTGCAGCAATTCTTTCTGAAGACATCAAACTTCCAGAAACAACACATGAAGAATCTACTGAAAAAGCAGAAGATGTCTTAAAGGTACGTGTTGAAGCACCTGAAGTAAACCCAATGTACACAGCAAAAGTTGTTAAAAACGTTAAAATTGCAGAATCTCCAATGTGGTTACAACAACGTTTAATGGCTGCAGGTGTTCGTCCGCACAACAATGTAGTTGATATTACAAACTACATTTTGATGGAATATGGTCAACCGTTACATGCATTTGACTATGATGCACTAGGCACAGGTGAAATCGTTGTTCGCTTAGCTAGTGATGGCGAGCAAATTAAAACATTAGATGATCAAGATCGTGTATTAAATACAAAAAACCTTGTCATCACAAATGGTAAAGAGCCAGTTGCAGTAGCTGGTGTAATGGGTGGACTTGATTCTGAAGTAACTGAAAAAACAACAACGGTTGTTATTGAGTCAGCTTATTTCGATGGTTTATCAGTTCGCTACACGGCTAAGGACCTTGGCTTACGTAGTGAAGCGAGCGCTCGCTATGAAAAAGGTATCGATCCAAACCGTGTGATTCCTGCAGCAGAACGTGCCGCTCAAATGTTAGCTGAACTAGCAGGTGGGGAAGTATTATCAGGTTCTGTAGTTTTTGATGAATTAGATAAAACACCTTCAAAAGTTGTTGTGTCACCTGACTTTGTCAATGCACGTTTAGGTATGAAAATTTCTTTAAATGAAATGGTATCCATTTTAAATCGTTTGAATTTTAATGTCGAAACAGCGAATGGTCGTCTTTATATTGATGCGCCTACACGACGTCAGGATATCAAAATCGAAGAGGATATCGTAGAAGAAATTGCACGTTTACACGGCTATGATGAAATTCCGGCAACACTTCCTGTAAGTGAAGCAAAAGCAGGTGGTTTAAATCCATATCAAGCAAAACGTCGTATTGTTCATCACCAACTGCAAGGTTCAGGTCTATACCAAGCCCTAACTTATTCACTTACTTCTGATGAACTTTCACAAAAATATGCATTAGAAACAGCAT
Organism: Rummeliibacillus pycnus; assembly: GCF_044359855.1. Lineage (GTDB taxonomy): Bacteria > Bacillota > Bacilli > Bacillales_A > Planococcaceae > Rummeliibacillus > Rummeliibacillus pycnus_A. The sequence goes on along the minus strand of NZ_CP132291.1, from coordinate 1,443,218 downwards.
CAACAACTCGACTGTTAATGCCAATGAGTGAAGAACGGAGTACATTACGTCAAAGTATTCTTCCACACCTAATCGAAGCAGCTAGTTACAATGTTTCACGTCAACAAGATTCTGTAACGCTATATGAGGTAGGTTCTGTATTCTTAGGTAAAACAGAAGAAGGTCTTCCGCGTGAAGAAGAACATATAGCAGCTGTAATGACTGGAGATTGGGTTAATCATGCTTGGCAAGGCGAACACAAAAAAGTTGATTTCTTTGTATTAAAAGGAATCTTAGAAGCATTGTTTGCAAAACTTGACTTAACAGATCGTGTTGCATATGAAACGGCAGTAGTAGATGGCTTACATCCAGGCCGTACAGCGAATATCCTATTAGATGGTGCTCGTATCGGTTTCTTAGGTCAATTACATCCTGCAGAACAAAAAGCAAATGGTATCAAAGAAACGTATGTTATGGAATTAAGCCTAGAAGTAATTCTTGCAGCTTCTATTGAACCGTTAGTATATGTTCCAGTTCCTCGTTTCCCATCTATTTCACGTGATATTGCATTAGTTGTTGATCGTGCGACAAAAGCGGCAGATTTAGAAAGTATCATCCGTAAAGCAGGCGGCAAACTGTTGAAAGATGTAAGTGTATTCGACCTTTATGAAGGAGAAAAAATGGCACAAGGCAAAAAATCAGTTGCCTTCACACTAACTTACTTCACTCCAGAACGAACACTTACTGATGAAGAAGTAGTAGCTGCACATGACAAAGTAGTGGCAGCTCTTACTGAATCCGGTGTAGAACTTCGTTAAAATAACTAAATCAATTAAGGTGGTAGCGATTATTCGCTACCACCTTTTTTGCTTATTTTTATACAAATTCTGTATTTTGTAATATAATCTCACATAATATGAATATATATATTAATATTAGGAATTTATTAAACATGAGTAATTAATTGTTTGTTATATTATATCGATATGCTATAATGTCAAAAAGAGTTGTCAGACTTCACGGAAAATACTAATATATTTAGAAAGTAAATAAAATTGTAAACATTTTGTTAAAAAATATAGACAATTTTGTAAATTATGTTATATTAATAAAAAATAATAAATTTAGAGAATCGAAATATCTCGTATTTGCAGACTGCGTGACGACTCACAGAATATTAAACAAAAAATTCTAAATTTTCAATTTTGTTTAGGAAGGAGCATACATATGAAAACATCTGATAATATACTGAACATTAATAATCTACATACTAGTTTCAGAATTAAAGATCGTTATTATGACGCAGTGGAAGATGTATCACTTACATTAAAAGAAAATGAAGTACTTGCAATTGTGGGGGAATCTGGATGTGGAAAAAGCACGTTGGCAACTTCGATTGTTGGGCTACACCCTCCAGGAAACACAAAGGTTACAGGTGAAATTTTATATAACGGACGTAATATTGTGAATTTTAAAGAAGATGAGTTAAATGATATCCGAGGAAATGATATTGGTTTCATCTTCCAAGATCCGCTTTCTGCGTTAAATCCATTAATGAGAATTGGGGATCAAATTGAAGAAACATTAGTATACCATACAAAATTAAATGAAAAGCAACGCAAAGAACGTGTATTAGAACTATTAAATCAAGTAGGTATTGCAAAACCAGAACTGGTGGCTAAACAATTCCCACACCAGTTATCAGGTGGTATGCGTCAGCGTGTAATGATTGCTATTGCAATAGCGTGTAAACCAAAGATAATGATTGCAGATGAACCAACAACCGCACTTGATGTTACGATTCAAGCACAAATATTAGATTTACTTAAAGAATTACAAGATGAAACATCTGCAGGTATTATTTTAATAACGCATGACTTAGGAGTAGTAGCAGAAGTAGCGGATCGTGTAGCTGTGATGTATGCTGCAGAAATTATTGAAATAGCACCAGTTGAGGAGCTATTCAAAAATCCAAAACATCCATACACACGCTCTTTATTAAATTCTATTCCACAAGTTAATGGTGAGATGGAGCGTCTAGAAGTAATTCATGGGATGGTACCATCGCTTACGAAATTACCTAGAACTGGCTGTCGTTTTTCAGCTCGTATTCCATGGATTTCTCAAGATGCACATGAGGAAAAACCACAATTACATGAAATTACTCCGGGGCATTTTGTTCGATGTACCTGTTGGAAACATTTCCACTTTCAAGGTAAAAAGGAGGGTGCATCTAATGAGCTTTATGCAAATTAAAGACCTATGTGTACACTATCCGATCCGTGGAGGGTTTTTTAACTCAGTTGTTGATTATGTGTACGCAGTTGATGGTGTATCAATGGAATTTGAAAAGGGTAAAACATATGGACTTGTAGGTGAATCTGGTTCTGGTAAATCAACCACAGGTAAAGCTATTATCGGTTTAGAAAAAATTACATCTGGTCAAATCATATATGAGGGTGAAGATGTAACAAATCAAAGACGAAAACGAAATAGTGCTTATAACCGAGATATCCAAATGATTTTCCAAGATTCTTCTTCGAGTATGAATCCACGAAAACGAGTAATGGATATTATTGCTGAACCTATTCGTAACTTTACCAATATGAGTGATAAGGAAGAGCGAAAACGCATAATTGAACTATTAGAAATTGTCGGTATGTCAGAAGAAGCGATGTACAAGTATCCCCATGAATTCTCAGGGGGTCAACGTCAACGTCTAGGTATTGCAAGAGCTGTTGCATGTAATCCGAAGATGATTATTGCGGATGAACCTGTATCAGCCCTTGACTTATCTGTACAAGCTCAAGTGCTAAACTTCATGAAGGATATTCAAACAGAGTACGGTCTTAGTTACTTATTTATATCACATGATTTAGGTGTAGTACGACATATGTGTGACCATATTTCCATAATGTATAAGGGGCGTTTTGTTGAAACTGGATCTAGAGAGGATATTTATCAAGATCCTCGTCATATTTATACGAATCGTTTATTATCTGCGATTCCAAATATTGAACCAGAGACCAGAATAGAACGTAAAAAAGTTCGACAAAGAGTTGAGGATGCTTATCGCGAAGATCAGCACAAATATTACGATGAAAATGGTAAAGTATATCCACTAAAAGAAGTTTCCTCTAGGCATAGTGTTGCAATGATGGCAACTGAGAAAGGGGGAATGTAGTATGTGGAAGACGATTATTAGACGGGTATTAGTTATGATTCCGCAGCTATTTGTACTTAGTTTGCTTATATTTATCATGGCGAAATTCATGCCGGGGGATCCATTTACTGGATTGATCACACCACAAACGGACCCAAACAGAATTGAAGAATTACGGCAAGCAGCAGGATTTTATGATCCATGGTATGTACAGTATTGGCATTGGATTTCAAATGCTTTCCATGGAGATTTTGGCGATAGCTACTCATTTAAAATGAGTGTTGCCTCACTCATTGGTGAACGTGGTTTGAACACATTATGGTTATCCTTACTAAGCGTTATCTTAGTATATTTGATTGCTATTCCACTAGGAGTTTTGGCAGGTCGCTATCAAAACTCATTGTTTGATAAATCAGTTGTACTTTATAGCTTTATAAGTTACGCAGTTCCAACATTCGTACTATCATTAATTTTCTTATTTATTTTCGGATATCAATTTACTTGGTTCCCAACCTCTGGGACTGTTGATGTTAAATACGATCCAGGAACTTTCGGATACTACTGGAGTAAGATTTATCATCTACTTTTACCAGCTATTACTTATGCATTACTTGGTACAACAGGGGTTATTCAATACTTACGTTCAGAGATCATTGATGCAAAGACACAGGATTATGTAAAAACTGCGCGGAGTAAAGGTATTCCGATGCGCAAGGTATATTCTCGTCACATATTCCGAAATTCACTTTTGCCAATCGCAGCATTCTTAGGTTTCACGATTACTGGGTTACTTGGCGGTTCGGTATTCATTGAGACAATCTTTGGTTATCCAGGTATGGGCCAATTATTTATACAAGCGATTTCGGCTCGAGATTATAGTGTTATCACAACACTTGTATTGTTATTTGGCTTCTTAACATTATTGGGTAGTCTATTATCCGACATTATTATGAGTATTGTCGATCCAAGAATTCGAATAGATTAAAAACCATAATAATTGTTAAGGAGAGGTGACATGAAATGCAAAAAATACAGGAAAGAACAATTGAACTTGAAAGTACGCCTGCAACCGGTTTTAAGGTCATCTGGCGTGAATTTAAAAAAGATAAAATTGCGATGTTATCACTAATCATATTATTACTTATTATAATTGGCGTATTCATATGGGCACCATTCATTGATCAAGAAAAATTAATGGAAATTAGTTTATTAGATGAATTCGCTGAACCAGGTACAAATGGTTTTCTCCTAGGTGCTGACCAAGGGGGAAGCGATGTATTAGGACAACTAATCATCGGTGCTCGTAATTCCATGGCGATTGCTGTAGTCATCACAATAATTACTGGCATACTAGGCATAGCAATTGGAATCATTACCGGCTATTATGGCGGTATGATTGATAATATATTTATGCGTGTGATTGATTTCTTTATGACTCTACCAACTTTGATGATCATCATTGTTTTCGTAACGATTGTTCCGAAATACAATGTAATCACTTTTATATTAATCATGAGTTTATTCTTATGGGTTGGGACGGCAAGGCTTGTCCGAAGTAAAGCATTATCTGAATCTAGACGAGATTATGTGAATGCTTCTAAAACAATGGGGACAAGTGATTTTGTCATAATGTTTAAGGGTATTATGCCAAATTTAAGCTCAATTTTAATTGTAGAAATGACTTTAAACTTTGCAGGTAATGTAGGAATTGAAACGGGGTTATCATTCCTTGGATTTGGATTACCACCTACAACACCTAGTTTAGGAACACTTGTAAGTTATGCAAGTAATCCAATGGTATTATCTGAAAAGTGGTGGGTATGGTTACCAGCATCATTATTAATATTAGTATTGATGTTAGGCATAAATTATGTTGGGCAGGCTTTACGCCGTTCAGCAGATGCAAAACAAAGATTAGGATAACAAAGGAGGAGATTGGATGAAGAAGAGGAAATGGTTTTTACTTTCTTTAGTTTGTGCATTAGTACTTGCGCTAGCTGCATGTGGTGGCTCAGGTTCAGATACTAAAGAAGGTGGAAAAAAAGGCGAAAAAGAAAAAGTAGACACAAGTTTACTTAAAAGTGAGGCAAAAAATGATGGCAATCCAGTTAAAGGAGGAACTTTAAGAGTAGCTTTACAAACTAGTTCACCTTTCCAAGGGGTTTTCTCATGGGAGCTTTATGAAGATCAATATGATGCAGAAATCTTAAATTTCGTTACAAACTCAATATTTGAAACAAAAGAAGATTTCCTAATTTCAGATACTGGCTTAGGTAAATTAACTGTTGATGAAAAAGCAAAAAAAGCAACAGTTACGATAAAAAAAGGTGTTAAATGGTCTGACGGTAAACCTTTAACAATCGATGATGTAATTTATCCATACTACATCATAGCGGATAAAGACTATACTGGGGTTCGTTATGATGCTGATTTACAAAATATCATCGGTGCAATTGAATACCATAACGGAAAAGCAAAAGATATTTCTGGTATTAAAAAAGTGGATGATTACACAATGGAAATTTCATTCAAAAAAATCTCACCAGCAATCTACTCTGGTGGTGATGGGCTATGGACTTATGCAGCACCAAAACATCAATTAAAAGACATTCCTGTAAAAGATTTAGTTAAATCTGATGCAGTTCGTACAAATCCAGTTACACTTGGTGCTTTCAAAGTTGACAAAATTGTAAAAGGTGAATCTGTTCAATTAGTTGCAAATGAAAATTACTGGAAAGGCAAGCCTAAATTAGACAAAGTAGTTATTGAAGTAGTACCACCTACTTCAATTGCAGCAGCACTTAAAGCAGGTAAGTATGATGTTACATTACCAAACTATCCATCTAATGATTATGCATCTATTAAAGATTTAGATAACCTCGATGTATTGGGTCGTCCGGAATTAGCATATTCTTATCTTGGTTTCAAAGTAGGTAAATTTGATACAAAAGAAAAAGTTAACGTAACAAATGAAAATGCAAAAATGAATAATGTTAAATTACGTCAAGCAGTTGCTTACGCAATGAATATTGAAGAAGTAGGAAAGGTATATTATGAAGGCCTTCGAACTCGTGCGAATTCACTAATTCCACCAGTGTTTGCATCCTACTATGATGATTCTTTAGCTGGATATAAATATGATCCAGAGAAGGCAAAATCATTACTTGATGAAGCAGGGTACAAAGATACAAATAAAGATGGTCTTCGTGAAGATCCAAATGGTAAAAAATTCACAATTCAGTTAGCGGCAATTGCTGGATCTGATAAAGATGAAAAAATTGTTCAATTTTACCTTCAAAACTGGAAAAAGGTTGGCTTAGATGTTCAGCTAACAACTGGTCGTACAATCGAATTTAATAGCTTCTACGATAAAGTTAAAGCTGATGATAAGGACATCGATATGTATATGGCTGCTTGGGGTACAGGTACCAATCCATCTCCAATGGGAATCTACTCGAAAGAGGCTCCATTTAGCTATACACGCTTTGTCTCTAATGACTTAACGTCCTTGTTAAATGATATCGATTCTGAAGCATCTTTAGATCCTGCTCACCGTGCGGAAGCATTCAAAAATTGGCAAAATTATATGAGTGAACAAGCTCCTGTAATTCCAATGTATTTCCGTACTGAATTGATTCCAATTAACAAACGTGTGAAAAATTGGAGTATTGATTATTTGAAAGATACAAAAGATAATCTTCAAAACGTTGAAATAACTGCTGAAGAACCAGTAAAATCAAGCAAATAATTTAATCTACGAAGATTAGATGATTTAAAAGCTAAAATTAAAAGTGCCAATGGAGAATAGTTCAATTCCCATTGGCATTTTTTTATTTATTACTTTATGAAACTATGGGTTTACAGTGTCAAGATCTAATTCAAGATTTTGACACTGTAAATGTTTTTTTGAAAAATAATATTACGGTTATATTTTTGCAATAATAGTTAGCTATACTAATTGAGAGTAACAAAGACTAATTCGAAAAGGTTAAATACTATCTAAATCTCTTTTTAGAAGCAATGTGAGAAGCTTTTTGTGTATTAGCAAAATGCCACTTAGTTACACTATGAAGAGCATCTTCGCCTTGCGCAAGTAAAATTTGGGCGGCTATTTCATCTACTTTATGACTTGCACCTTTCGGTAGTGTGACGCCGATTAATTTACTTAGTTTGTCCATTTCCGATAAAAAGGCACATCGAGCTAAAATAGAAGCAGCGGCTACAGCAAGGTGGATTTGTTCTGCTTTTGTGGCAAATAGCACGTTTTCTGTAACGATTTCTTTTTCATTTTTAAGATAATTATAGTAAGTTTTTCTTTCAGCAAATTGATCAATTAGAACATATTCCGGTTTTTCAGGTTCAATCTTTTCTAAAAGTCGGCCAATTGCTTGATTGTGAAGTTGTGCTTTCATTTTACCCTGAGAAGCGCCAGCGGCTTGTACAAGATTATACTTTTCATTATGCAGTGTCAGCACACAGTGAGGAAGAGTAGCTTTTAGGTCAGATGCGATTTTTAGCATATAATCATCTGATAACATTTTAGAATCCTTGACACCTAACTCTTTCACCAATTCAATTTTGTCTTGTGGTACATAGACGGCAGCAACTGTAATAGGACCAAAATAATCGCCCGTTCCTGTTTCATCAGAGCCAATTACAGATAAAGAGGATAGGTTTTTAGGCAACGTATCTCCTTTTGATAACGTCATAGTAGGCGTATCTTCTGCTTGATTTTTCCACTGTTTGGCTTCGCGTTCACATCCGCCACCTTGGAACATTACTTTACCAGATGAATAGATAGTGATCACACAGTCAGCAAGTTTTGCGGCAAAAATAACACCAGGTGCTTTGCGTTCTACGATATTTTGAGAATAGTAGTTCATAACATCTTTTTGAACCTTTGGGGTTAGTTTAATTACAATATTAGACATATTTTATAATTCCTTTCTTCTTAAATAATTCACAACTTAAACACTTCATGTTATCATAAGAAATAGGACTTTAAAGGAGGTTGAGGCAATGTCTGTGCAACGAAAAAATCGGGTTTCAGTTGAAATCTTCGGTCAAACTTATAATATAGTTGGGACAGAATCAGCAGGACTTATGCGATTTGTAGCGGCAACTGTAGACGACCAAATGCGTGTGATTAAGCGTGCAAATCCAAGCCTCGACAGTGCCAAGCTAGCCGTCCTTACTGCATGTAATGCAGTAAACGATTACTTGAAATTAAAAAACCAAGTAGAAATACTAGAAACAGAATTGAAAAATTTAAAGGATGAAGTGAATGGTTGATTTAATTATAATTATTTTATTATTTGCTGGATTAGTGAGTGGTGCTAGAAGAGGTTTAGTAGTTCAGCTAATCCAAATGGTTGGCTTTTTAATCTCAATAATTGTAGCTTATCTCTATTATAAACCATTAGCGGAAAAATTGGTTCTATGGATTCCATATCCTTCCGTTGATCAAAATACTACATTAAAATTTGCTGTAGAGCAATTAGACATAAGCCAAACATTCTATCAATTATTAGCGTTTGCGTTAATATTCTTTGTTGTCAAGTTTGCAATACAAATAGTGGCATCATTATTTGATTTTTTAAGACATATTCCAATCTTGGGTGGCTTAAATCGTATATTAGGCGGAGTTCTTGGGTTTATTGAGGCATATTTACTTATTTTCATCGTGCTATATGTATTGGCACTAATTCCAATTGAAGGTGTCCAAAAATATGTAGATGCATCATTCTTAACAAAGTTAATGCTTGAATACACGCCGATTATATCAAAAACATTCCAAGATTTATGGTTTGTTTATATGAAATAAAAAAGTAGAATTAGACTTCTCTCTTTAGAGGGAAGTCTTTTGTCGATAAGGAGGAAATACGATGAATAAAAAGAAGATTATTCAAACACTTGAGAAAATTGCAATCTATTTAGAGCTTCAAGGCGTTAACCCTTTTAAAATAGCAGCATTTCGTAAAGCTTCAGCTGCATTAGAGGCAGATACTAGAAGCATGAGTGAAATTGAAGATATTACTGCAATCAAAGGAATTGGTAAAGGAACTGCAGCTGTTATTCATGACTTATTAGAAAATGGTCGATCTGAAGTGCTTATTCAACTGGAGGAAGAAGTTCCAAAGGGGTTACCACCATTGCTAAAATTACCTGGTCTTGGTGGTAAGAAAATTGCTAAGCTTTATCAAGAACTTGGTGTAGATTCAGCTGAAAGCCTAAAAAAAGCATGTGAAGAAGGAAAGGTATCGGCCCTTTCTGGTTTTGGAAAGAAAACAGAAGAAAAAATCTTAAAAGAACTTGAGAGTTTTGGACAAAGAGCTGAGTTTCATCCGGTATGGCTATTAGAAGAAGTGGTAGCTGACATTGAAAATACATTGCAAGAAATACCAGAAATTGAACAATCATCTGTTGCGGGAAGCTTTAGACGTGTAAAAGAGCAAAGTAAGGACGTTGACTTTATCATTGCAACAAGTAATCCAGAGGCTGTAAAAGAAGCTTTACTATCAAAATTAATAATCAAAGAAATTATTGCAGCTGGAGATACCAAAGTTTCTGTTACCTTACAAACAGACGATGTAAATGTTGATTTTCGTTTAGTCACACTTGATGAATATGCAACAGCACTTCATCATTTCACTGGATCGAAAGAACATAACGTACGGATGAGACAGATTGCAAAAGAGCGTGGTGAGAAAATTAGTGAATATGGAGTAGAGCAAACGGATGGTTCTGTATTAACATTTAGCTCCGAAAAAGAGTTCTTTGCTCATTTTGATTTACCCTTTATCCCACCTACTGTAAGAGCAGGGACACATGAATTTGATCGTTTAGATGAAATTCCAAAGCTCGTGCATCTCAGTGATATCAAATCAGATTTGCATATGCATACAACTTGGTCTGATGGTGCGCATGCAGTTCATGAAATGGGTGAGGCATTAATAGCTAAAGGCTATCAATATGCAGTGATTACTGATCACTCTCAATATTTAAAAGTAGCCAATGGACTTACGCCAGAACGATTAGTAGAACAACGTAAAGAAATTTGGGCTTTTAACGAACAGCACCCTAACTTCCGTTTGTTAGCAGGAACTGAGATGGATATTTTACCAGATGGTTCACTTGATTTTGAAGATGACGTAATGGCAGAGCTAGACTTTGTTACAGCATCTATTCACTCTAGTTTTTCACAACCACAAGAGAAAATTATGGAACGACTACATAATGCGATAAAAAATCCACATGTTGATATGATTGCACATCCAACAGGTCGTGTTATTGGTCAAAGAGATGGGTATAATCCTGATATAGCTCAGCTTATTGCATGGGCGCAAGAATATGGTAAAATTTTAGAGTTAAATGCTAATCCTTATCGACTTGATCTTTGTGTAGAACATTTGGAAATGGCTGCCAAAGCAGGTGTTCCTATTGCAATTAATACAGACGCACACGCCATCGAACAGCTTCGTTTTATGGATATTGGAACAAAATATGCTCAAAAAGCATGGTTGAAAAAAGAAAACATAGTTAACACATGGTCGCTAGAAGACTTCGTGAAGTATATAGAGAATAAATAGGAGGTGTTTTTTTAGTGATTGCAGAACGCGCACTAAAAACACTAGAGTTTGATAAAGTACGAGCACAAGTAGCAACTTATTGCACGTGTTCAATTGGAACAGCAGCAATTGATAAATTAGTTCCTGAAACAGATTTAGAAAAAGTAAAAGCATTATTAGATGAGATGGATGAAGGTCTATCGATACTTCGTGTTAAGGCAAATGTACCAATGGGAGGAATTTTCGATATTCGCCCACATGCAAAACGCGCACAAATTGGTGGCATGCTTAGTCCACAAGAATTGATGGAAATTTCAAGTACGATTCGTGCTAGCCGAATATTCCGAGAATTCATCGAAGATATTGAAGCAGAAGGTGATATTCAAATACCTTACTTTATCCAAAAGAAAAATGATATCCCAGTTCTAACGGGACTACAACATGAAATCAATTCTTGTATCGATGAGAATGCAAGTGTAATGGATTCAGCAAGTTCTGAATTGCGTTCAATCCGCCAACAACTTCGAGCACAAGAAGGGCGTGTACGTGAAAAATTAGCAAGTCTAACACGTGGTAGCAATGCTTCCAAAATGCTATCAGATTCTATTGTTACGATTCGTAACGACCGTTTTGTTATTCCGGTAAAACAAGAATACCGTGGTCATTACGGTGGTATCGTGCATGATCAGTCTGCTTCAGGTCAAACACTGTATATTGAACCAGATGCTGTAGTACAAGCGAATAACGAGATTCACCGTTTAAGAGCAAAGGAAAAAGTAGAAATCCAAAAAATATTGCTTCATCTTTCAGCTTTAGTGCAAGAAGTGGCACATTCACTATTTTCACTAGTTCAATTACTAGGAGAAATTGATATTATTTTAGCAAAAGCAAAATATGGTCAAGCCAATAAATGCACAATGCCAATAATGAATGATGAAGGTTATATTAATTTAGGAAAAGCACGTCACCCACTATTACCAATCGATATAGCAGTAGCAAACGATATTGAATTTGGCCGTGATATTACAGCAATCGTTATTACTGGTCCAAATACAGGTGGTAAAACGGTCACATTAAAGACAGTAGGCTTATGTACTTTAATGGCACAAGCGGGTATTCCAATACCGGCTCTAGATGGCTCAGAACTTTCAGTCTTTACGCAACTATTTGCGGATATTGGTGATGAGCAATCAATCGAGCAAAGTTTAAGTACATTCTCTAGTCATATGGTGAATATTGTAGATATCCTACAACAATTTGATGAACAGTCACTTGTCTTATTTGATGAGCTGGGTGCTGGAACAGACCCTCAAGAAGGTGCTGCCCTTGCCATCTCTATTTTAGATGAAGCACATGGCAGAGGTGCTCGCGTCATGGCGACAACCCACTATCCTGAGCTAAAAGCATATGGCTATAACCGTCAAGGCGTAGTCAATGCAAGTGTTGAATTTGATGTTGAAACACTAAGTCCAACTTATCGCTTATTAATTGGTGTTCCAGGACGTAGTAATGCCTTTGAAATTTCTTCACGCCTAGGTTTACCGGAACATATTATTAAAAGTGCAAAATCATTTACTGGCACAGATCGTCATGAAGTTGAATCAATGATTGCATCACTTGAAGAAAGTCGTCGTAAATCCGAAGCAGATGCAGAACGTTCGCATCAACTTCTTGAAGAAGCAGAAAAACTCCAAGCAGAGCTTGATGCAAAATTAAAAGACTATGAAGAAAACAAGGAAGAGTTAGCGAAAAAGGCCAAAGAAAAAGCACGTAAAATTGTTGACGATGCAAAAAGAGAGGCCGAAGAAGTCATTGACGAGCTTCATAAAATGCGTTTAAATGCAAACAAAGTTGTAAAAGAGCATGAACTTATTGAAGCTCGTAAACGACTCGAAGAAGCTGCTCCTGCTGAAAATCGCATTTTGAAAAAACAACGTCAAGCAAATGCACGCGCTGTTAACCTTCAAAAAGGTGATGAAGTCAAAGTATTAAGTTACGGTCAAAAAGGAACATTGCTTGAAAAAGTATCTGACCAAGAGTGGATTGTTCAAATTGGTATTTTGAAAATGAAACTTGATGAATCTGACTTAGAATATGTAAAACCTGAGAAGGTAAAAGACACTGTTTCAGTAGCAAATGTTCGCAATCGAGATTCATATGTTAAACTTGAATTAGATTTACGTGGTGAACGCTATGAAGACGCAATAGTTCGTACGGAAAAATACTTGGATGACGCATTATTATCAAATTATAACCGAGTATCTATTATTCACGGTAAAGGCACGGGTGCATTGCGCCAAGGTATACAATCACTACTTAAACGGCATAAACGCGTGAAATCATTCCGTTTCGGTGAAGCGGGTGAAGGTGGTTACGGCGTGACTGTTGTTGAGTTAAAATAGAGAAAAATTTGGGGGTGGGATTGTATGTTGCTGAGTAGCTTTTGGCAGCATCCTATTGTTCAAACAACAGGATATTTTAGTGTAGTCGTACTTTGTCTTGTATTAGCCATGGTAATATTTGAGCTTGTTACCAAATATAAAAATTGGCAAGAAATAAAGAATGGCAATGTTGCAGTTTCCTTAGCAACTGGTGGAAAAATATTAGGGGTATGTAATATTTTCCGCTACTCCATTGAACGTCATAATTCGCTTATTGAAATGATTGGATGGGGATTGTTTGGATTTACTTTACTAATTTTTGCTTATATTCTCTTTGAATTTTTGACACCTACATTTAATATAGACCATGAAATTGAAAAGGATAATAGATCCGTGGGTTTTATTTCCTTTACGATTTCAGTTGGACTATCATTTGTAATAGGAGCAAGTATTTCTTAGCAGTTTAGGAGAGTAAGTATGGAAACTTTAGCAAAAGTGTTGATGGTTGTTTGTGGTCTCTTCGTCATAACAGGCATTATATATTTAATGATGCATTAGATTAAAAGAGTAACAGTTTAATTTTGAAGCTGAATAACGATTAAAGATTAGGTTTATGTCTAATCTCTTGCTGTAGTCAAACTCGATGAATTTTGAGTTTGACTGCAGTTTTTTCTATTACAATAAATAAAGGTAAATAACCCTTGATTTCCGCTAAGGTGGACTCTTTCCACGGGTGGGGTCGAGCCGAGCAGCTTTTGAGACCACTGAAAAAATCAAGATGCATGAATTTTAATAATAAAATTTTGTGATGCAATTTTTGTTGAAGTGGAATCAGCGAAGACTCCTGCGGGAAAGCGAGCCAGAGAGACCCCGCAGCGAAGCGAGGAGGCTCGTCGGTTCGCCCGCGGAAAGCGAAGCTGATTCCACTTCATGTTATAGCAGGTTTGTACTATATAAATTAGGTATACAATCGTTTTTCAGTGACCTCCCGCTTTTCCCGCAGGAGCCGTCACCTCCACTCCAATCAACTGAATATGGGTGAACAAACCATACAATCTACTTTAACTACAGAATCAACCTCTGGTTAAATATTAAAAAAACAAAAGTAGAATAATGCTCGAATAGTTGATTTATATCTAGAAAAATCGCAAATATAATAATTATTAATTGAAAGCGCACTCATTATTACTTATAATTAAACTTATAAATATTCTAACAATTCGTAAAAAGGGGGGCGTTTCGATTGACTGAAAAGATTTGGTTAAAGAACTATCCGCCTAATATTCCTAAAACAATGGAATACGAAGAAATTCCATTACAAGAATATTTGACGAGGGCTGTAGAGAAAACTCCTAAAAAAATTGCGATTCATTTTCTAGGTAAAGATATTACGTATAAAGAGTTATATGATTCCTCATTAAAATTTGCAAATTATCTAGTGAAAATAGGGATTAAAAAGGATGATCGTGTAGCGCTAATGCTACCGAATTGTCCGCAAAGTGTTATTGCATATTATGGGGTATTATATGCGGGTGGTATAGTTGTTCAGACGAATCCACTCTATACAGAGCGCGAAGTAGAGTATCAGCTAAAGGATGCAGGGGCAAAAGTAATCGTCACATTGGATATCCTTTACCCTAGAATTATGAAAGTTTGGAAGAATACAGATTTAGAGAATATCATTATTACAGGTATTAAAGACTTTTTACCGTTTCCAAAGAATCTATTGTATCCGTTTGTGCAAAAAAAGGAATATGGTTTTAAAGTGACAGTTGAGCACAGTGGTTCTAATCATCTTTTCACAGAAATTATGAAGATTGGTGAAGTTAATGTAATCAAATTTACTTCAAATTATGAAGAGGACATAGCTTTACTGCAATATACAGGAGGTACAACAGGATTTCCAAAAGGTGTCATGCTAACTCATAAAAACTTAGTCGCAAACGTACAAATGTGTAGTGCGTGGATGTCTGAGTGTATACCTGGGAAAGAAGTTATCATGGGAGTATTGCCGTTTTTCCATGTATATGGAATGACAACCGTATTACTACTTTCAGTAATGCGGGGAGATAAGATGGTGTTAATGCCTAAATTCGATGCAACTGATGCATTAAAAATGATTCAAAAACATAAGACGACATTATTTCCAGGCGCTCCAACTTTGTACATTGGTTTGTTGAATCATCCTGAAATTAATAAGTACGATCTTTCTTCGATAAAAGCGTGTATAAGTGGCTCGGCTCCTTTACCAGTTGAAGTACAAGAAAGGTTTGAAAAAGTGACTGGAGGAAAGCTCGTTGAAGGATATGGTTTAACAGAATCTTCACCGGTAACACATTCAAATTTTATCTGGCATGGGGAACGTGTGAAAGGGTCAATCGGTGTACCTTGGCCTGATACAGACGCTGCTATTTTCAAGACAGATACGACAGAATCGTTACCAATTGGCGAAATTGGTGAAATTGCTGTGAAAGGGCCGCAAGTAATGAAAGGTTATTGGAATCGTCCTGAAGAAACCGAGATGACATTAAGAGACGGCTGGTTATTAACGGGAGATTTAGGCTATATGAACGAAGAAGGGTATTTCTTTGTAGTCGATCGTAAAAAGGATATTATTATTGCAGGTGGCTTTAATATCTATCCCAGAGAAGTAGAAGAAGTTTTATATGAGCATGAAGCTATTCAGGAATGCGTAGTTGCTGGTGTGCCAGATCCTTATCGTGGAGAGACTGTAAAAGCTTATATAGTTTTAAAAGATGGATATCAAGTATCAGAAGAAGAATTAAACAAGTATTGTAGAGCAAATTTGGCAGCATATAAGGTGCCACGTATATATGATTTCCGTTCTGAATTACCAAAAACAGCTGTAGGCAAAATATTACGTAGAACATTAGTTGAAGAGGAAAAGACAAAGCTAGAACAAACAATATGAAAAAGTTAAACCCTTACTTGACAACGAACGGTTGAAAATATATTATGAAAATATGAATGAATAGTCATTCATATTTTCATAATAAACCGGTGGTGATCGTATTGAAGAAAAACAAACCAAAATATAGACAAATAATTGACGCTGCTGTCATCGTAATTGCGGAAAATGGTTATCACCAAGCACAAGTTTCCAAAATTGCAAAACAAGCTGGCGTCGCTGATGGAACCATTTATTTATATTTTAAAAACAAAGAAGATATATTAATTTCAGTGTTTGAGGAAAAAATGTCTTTATTTGTAGATAATTTACAAGATATAATAAAAGAGAGCACTTCAGCTTCAGAAATGCTTTACCGAATGATTGAGGGGCATTTTAAAGTACTCTCAGAAGATCATCATTTAGCAATCGTTACTCAATTAGAACTTCGTCAATCGAATAAAGACCTTCGATTGAAAATCAACAGCATATTAAAAGAATATCTAAAATTACTTGATGAGATTTTAAAAATGGGTATTGAAGCTGGTGAGTTTATGAAAGACATTGATATGCGTCTTGTAAGACAAGTAATCTTTGGAACGATTGATGAAGTATCAACAACGTGGGTAATGAAAGAGCAAAAATATGATTTAGTTACAATGGCACCACGCGTTCATCAGATTTTGTTAAAAGGGATTCAAAAAGGTTAAAGGGGTAGCAAAGTTTCACAACTTTGCCACATACATATTTTTTCACAAGGGAGGATATGGGGAATGGAATATCTAAGTTATATAGTGGACGAAGGGGTAGCGGTCGCAACGATTAATCGTCCACCTGCAAATGCGTTATCTCGAGCGTTAATTGAAGAGGTAAATCTGCTACTAGATGCAGTTGAAGATAATGCAGATGTACGCGTTGTATTGCTACATGGTGAAGGTAGATTCTTTTCTGCTGGTGCGGATATTAAAGAATTTACTGAAGTATCATCAAGCAATGAGTTTGAAAAATTATCAACTAAAGGACAAGTTGTTTTTGAGAGACTTGAGAAGTTTTCAAAGCCAGTAATTGCTGCGATCCATGGTGCAGCTCTGGGTGGTGGACTTGAGCTTGCTATGAGCTGTCACTTCCGTTATGTGAGTGAAACAGCAAAATTAGGTTTACCAGAATTACAACTTGGCTTAATTCCTGGATTTGGTGGTACACAACGGCTCCCTCGCTATGTTGGTGTTGCAAAAGCCGCTGAAATGATGTTCACAAGTGAACCTATTTCGGGAGTAGATGCAGTAAAATGGGGTCTTGCAAATTGTGTAGTACCAGAGGAAGTTTTATTAGAAGAGTCATTAAAAACTGCCAAGAAAATTGCAAAGAAAAGCCCGATTGCATTAAAAACAGCAATTGAAATGTTGCAATTTTCTAAAACATCTTCTTTCTATGATGGTATTTCAGCTGAAGCAGAAAGTTTCGGAACTGTTTTTGTTTCAGAAGATGCTAAAGAAGGAATCGCTGCATTTATCGAAAAAAGAGAGCCTGTTTTCAAAGGAAAATAAAAGTATTAGGAGGTTAATAATATGAACATTTATGTATTAGTTAAACGAACTTTTGACACTGAAGAGAAAATCGTATTAAATGGTGGCGTTATTCAAGAAGATGGTGCTGAATTTATCATCAATCCATATGATGAATATGCAATTGAAGAAGCCATTCAAATTCGTGATGCACAAGGTGGCGAAGTGACAGTTGTAACAATTGGCGGAGAAGACGCTGAGAAACAACTTCGCACAGCATTAGCTATGGGTGCCGATAAAGCAGTACTAATCAATGCAGAAGATGATGTTGAAGAGTTAGATCAATATTCTGTAGCATATATTTTAGCCGAATACTTGAAAGATAAAGATGCAGATTTAATTTTAGGTGGTAATGTAGCAATTGACGGAGGTTCTGGTCAAGTTGGTCCACGAGTTGCTGAATTACTAGATATAAATTATGTAACAACCATTACAAAGCTTGAAATTGATGGTGATACAGTTAAAATCGTGCGTGATGTAGAAGGGGACTCAGAAGTACTTGAAGCGTCTCTACCTCTATTAGTTACAGCACAACAAGGATTAAATGAACCACGTTATCCTTCTTTACCTGGAATTATGAAAGCGAAGAAAAAACCATTAGAAGAACTAGAATTAGATGATCTAGATATTGACGAAGATGATGTAGAAGCGAAAACAGAAACAGTAGAAATTTTCTTGCCAGCACAAAAAGAAGCTGGTCGTGTTCTACAAGGTGAATTACAAGATCAAGTAAAAGAACTTGTTCAATTACTACATTCAGAAGCGAAAGTTATTTAAGCTGATTTACATTGCTGAGGAGGGAATCACATGACAAAAAAAGTATTAGTATTAGGTGAAGTACGTGAAGGAACTTTAAGAAATGTTTCGTTTGAAGCAATTGCAGCAGCAAAAACAATTGCTGGAGATGGTGAAGTAGTTGGCGTTCTAATCGGTGATGCTGTTGAAATATTAAGCTCTGAGCTAATTCAATATGGTGCAGACCGCATAGTGACTGTAGAACATCCACATTTAAAACAATATACTTCTGATGGTTTTAGCCAAGCATTCAAAGCTGTTGCAGATGCAGAAAATCCAGATGCTATCGTATTTGGTCATACAGCAATGGGTAAAGACTTGTCGCCTAAGATTGCTAGTAAATTACAAAGTGGTTTAATCTCAGATGTTACTGCAATAGAGGGTGAAGGGGACGATGCACTATTTATCCGTCCAATTTATTCAGGAAAAGCATTTGAGAAAGTAAAAGTAAAAGAAGGAATTGTGTTTATCACAATTCGTCCAAATAATATAGCTCCACTTGAAAAAGATGAATCTCGCTCAGGTGAAGTTTCAAGCCAGTCTGTAGAGATTACGAATTTACGTACAGTTATTAAAGAAGTAGTTCGTAAGGCAGCAGAAGGTGTAGATTTATCAGAAGCAAAAGTAGTAGTATCTGGTGGACGTGGTGTGAAGAGTGCTGAAGGTTTTACTCCATTACAAGAGTTAGCTAATCTTTTAGGTGGCGCTGTTGGTGCTTCACGTGGTGCTTGTGATGCTGATTATTGCGATTATTCACTACAAATCGGACAAACAGGTAAAGTTGTAACACCAGATTTATATATTGCTTGCGGTATTTCAGGAGCAATCCAACATTTAGCTGGTATGTCCAATTCTAAGATTATCGTTGCAATTAACAAAGATCCAGAAGCTAATATTTTCAAAGTAGCAGATTATGGAATCGTAGGAGACTTATTTGAAGTCGTCCCTATGTTAATTGAAGAATTTAAAAGTGTAGCAGTTAAATCTTAAGAAAATAAAGAAAGCTCTGCTAATTGCAGAGCTTTTTGTTTCAATTTAAATCTAATATTATGTTAAAATAGCGGTGAAGTGAGCAGAACAGTCGCTTGACATTTTTTTTTATGCTACACTACCGATACATAGAGTTTAAGGAGGAAATGTAAAATGGCAATTGTACATTCAACAGATGCAACTTTTTCAAATGATATTGCAAACGGATTAGTATTAGTAGATTTCTGGGCAACTTGGTGCGGACCATGTAAAATGATTGCTCCAGTTTTAGAAGAATTAGATCAAGAATTAGAAGGTAAAGTAAACATCGTCAAAGTTGATGTTGACCAAAACCAAGAAACAGCTAGCCAATTTGGTATTATGTCAATCCCAACTCTGTTATTGTTCAAAGATGGAGAACAAGTTGATAAAACTGTTGGTTTCCAACCAAAAGAAGCATTAGCTGAATTCATCCAAAAACACGCTTAATCATTTTTGGGTTCATAAACGAAACCGGGTCCCTACAAGGTGCCCGGTTTTTTTTAGAGGTGATTTGATGAATGACTTAATAAAACAAAAATTAGCAATCCTACCTGATCAACCAGGTTGTTATTTGATGAAAGATCGTCAAGGTACAATTATTTACGTTGGAAAAGCAAAAGTATTGAAAAATCGCGTCCGCTCCTATTTCACAGGAACTCATAACGGCAAAACTCAACGTCTTGTTAGTGAAATAGAAGATTTCGAATACATCGTAACATCCTCAAATATAGAAGCATTTTTACTAGAGCTAAATTTGATTAAGTTACATGATCCAAAATACAATATTATGTTGAAGGATGATAAATCATATCCTTATATAAAGATTACAAATGAAAAGTACCCGAGATTACTTACGGTTCGTAAAGTAAAAAAAGACAAGGGGAAATATTTTGGCCCATATCCTAATGTGTATGCAGCCAATGAAACAAAAAAATTACTGGATCGATTATATCCTTTACGTAAATGTCAGACACTTCCAAATCGTATTTGCTTGTATTACCATCTAGGGCAATGCTTAGCGCCATGTGTAAAAGATATTGAAAAAGAGACTTTTGACGAAATGGTACAGGAAATCACAAGTTTCCTAAATGGTGGACATGCAGCTGTTAAAGAGGACTTACAGCAGAAAATGCTTGCTGCCTCTGAACAGTTAGATTTTGAACGTGCTAAAGAGTACAGAGACCAAATTGCACATATTGAAACTGTGATGGAAAAACAAAAAATCACAACAACTGATTTTACCAATCGTGATGTCTTTGGGTATACAGTTGATAAAGGCTGGATGTGTGTTCAAGTTTTCTTTGTAAGGCAAGGGAAATTAATAGAGCGAGACGTATCCCTTTTCCCTTCTTACGGTGAGCCTGAAGAAGAATTTTTAACTTATGTTGGCCAATTCTATGAAAAAGCTGACCATATAAAGCCAAAGGAAATCCTTATTCCTCAAGAAATTGATGGAGATATGCTTCAACAAGTGTTAGAAATTAAAGTAGTAAAACCACAAAAAGGTAGAAAAAAGGAATTACTAGATTTAGCTTCAAAGAATGCACAAATTGCGATTACTGAGAAATTCCAATTAATCGAAAGACAAGAGAAAAGAACGATCGGAGCGTGCGAAGAACTTGGGGATGCGATGAATATTATTACACCGCTTCGTATTGAAGCATTTGATAATTCCCATATCTTTGGATCAGACACGGTTTCAGCAATGGTTGTTTTTATAGATGGAAAACCAAGTAAAAAGGAATATCGAAAATTTAAAATTCAAAATGCAGGTGCTCATGATGACTATGGCGCAATGCGTGAAGTTATTCGTCGTCGATACACACGTGTATTAAAAGAAGGCCTTCCTTTACCTGATTTACTAGTTACAGATGGAGGAAAAGGGCAAATGGAAGTAGCGAGAGAAATTTTAGAGGATGAGCTTGGACTCGATATTCCAATTGCAGGATTAGCAAAGGATGATAAGCACCAAACGTCACAACTTTTGTATGGTAATCCTCCTGAAATTATTCCGTTAAAGCGTACGAGTGAAGCTTTTTATCTATTGCAACGGGTTCAAGATGAAGTTCACCGCTTTGCAATTACATTTCATAGACAATTACATGAAAAAAATGCGATTACTTCTGTTTTGGATGAAATTCCAGGAGTGGGTCCTAAAAGAAAACAACAATTATTAAAACATTTTGGTTCAATCAAGAAGATTAAAGAAGCAACTTTTGAAGAATTGCAAGATGCGGGTGTTCCTAAAAAACTAAGTAGTGCAATAATTGACTATTTTTTGAAAAAATGATTGCTAGATATTAAAACGTATGGTATCTTTAGGGAACCAAATAAAAATCACTGATTTAGTGATGATAGAGGCGCGGGTTTCAAAAGTACTCGACTGGAGGACGAATAGGTCCATTGAAAGTCGGTGAAAGGGGAGGCCGCCGAAGTTGCAAGAATGCTAATTCCATCTTGCTGCTGGTTCTACATTGAAGAAATGTAGAATTGTCAGAATTGACTTTGATTCTGGAGGGCTATCTCACATGAATGTTCTTTTGAACGTGCATGCTAAGAGCAGCCTATTCACCATCTGTGTGAAGTGCTGCTCTTTTTTCATTAGAAATCATTGTGAAAATCGCCCACATACTATTAAGTAGGGGAGCGTTTTGATGAGTACTTTAGTCGTTAAATTTGGAGGAACTTCCGTCGCAACAACAGAAAGAATCATGCATGTAGCTCAGCGCATTCAGCGTGAGAAACAAAATGGTTATAATCTTGTCGTCGTCGTATCTGCAATGGGTAAAACAACAGATCAACTTGTAGATATGGCACACGAAATTTCCGAATCACCTTCAAAGCGGGAAATGGATGTCTTATTGACAACAGGGGAACAAGTAACGATTTCATTGTTATCAATGGCTTTGCATAAGCTAGGAATTGAGGCGCAATCATTTACTGGTTGGCAAGCAGGAATTGTCACAGAGCATGTACCAAGTAATGCGCGCATAGAGGATATTGCACCTAAAGCGGTAAAAGAAGCTTTGGATGCCGGTAAGGTGTGTGTCGTCGCTGGATTCCAAGGAATTGATGATGAAGGCAACATTACAACACTTGGTCGCGGCGGTTCAGATACAACAGCTGTTGCTCTTGCTGTAGCGTTGAATGCTGAACGTTGTGATATATATACCGACGTAGATGGTGTTTATACAAGTGATCCTCGTTATGTAAAAGGCGCAAGAAAGCTACAGCAAATGTCATATGATGAAATGCTTGAATTAGCTAATCTCGGAGCCGGCGTCTTGCACCCACGATCTGTAGAGGTCGCAAAAAATCATAACATCCCTATGTCAGTTCGTTCGAGCTATGAGGATGTAGAAGGTACCATCTTGAAGGAGGAAATTGAAGTGGAAAAAGATTTAGTTGTACGCGGTGTCGCGTTTGAATCAGAGATTATTCGTTTAACAGTTTATTATGAAGAAGCCTATAATGGCTCATTAGCAAATATTTTTACAACATTAGCAAAAAATCATGTCAATGTGGATATTATTGTCCAAACTATTATTGAAGGAACAGAGCCATCCGTTTCTTTCTCAGTTAAAAAAGAAAATCTTAATGAAGCTTTACAAGTTCTTTCTGAACATAAAGATACACTAGGTTATCATCATGTAGATCATGAAGCAGAATTGTCAAAAGTTTCAATTGTAGGATCTGGTATGGTTTCAAATCCAGGTGTTGCGGCTACTATGTTTGATCGTTTATATCGGGAAGGTATTCCTGTTAAAATGGTCAGCACTTCTGAAATTAAAGTATCCGTGGTTGTACCGCAGGAAGATATGCTTAAAGCAGCGAATGCATTACACGATGAATTTGATCTCTCTGTTCAAGAAGTTATTACGCATTAATCGATATAAGTTTTGAGAAATAGTAATTCCTTTGGATAATAATTATACAATGTTTGATTAGAATAAAAGGATTTCTCATGAGTAGAATTTTACTTATGGGGAATCCTTTTTAATGTCTGCAATTTGAATCAATTTCATAAAGGCTTTTATAGTCAAAAAATACGAACATTATATGCTTAGTTGTATTAATGATAAGCCCATCATTTCCGCTACAGACGGACGCTTTCCGCGGGCAAGCATCAAGCCTCCTCCTCACTACGTTCGTGCGGGGTCTTGATTGGCTTGCTTTTCCCGCAGGAGTCGCCGTCTTTCGCTACATTAAAATATTCCATAAGATATAATCGAATTTTGAAATTGATTCATTTGATTGAAATAAATTATTTTCAAAGCCATTCTTATTTTTCATTTATAAAAAAACTCTCACCAGTTATAACCGGTGAGAGATGGTGTGCTAGTAGGTTAGCTTTCAATTTTATCTTTTAAATCCCATTTAATATGAAATTTAACTTGTGATTGTTTTGGTTTCGTTTCTTCGTAACATTCAGTTAGGAAACCACAGCACTTTTGTTGGTGCTGTGCTAAAAAACCTGCTTCTAAGCGAAAGCATCGTTGATCAAATTTAAGTACTTCAGGATCACCAGTTAAACTACAAAAAGCTTCACTTGCAGAAACTTTTTCGATGGTTAAATCACCCCATCCAGCTTCTTTAAAGAAAGATATTGCTTCTTCGAATTCAAATAGTGGGAATTTACGTGCTAACTCCTTACCGCACCAATATAATATATCTTCTTCGTTTTTTCCTAATATAGAAGAAAGTACGTGATCTCGAATTAATTCATAACCGAATTGAGTAATTTCATTTTTTTGTTGAGTGGACATGAAAATCCTTCTTTCATAATATTTTTGTCTAAATTATGTCCGGAAAAGAAGTATTGGATTTGAAAGAGAAAATATGTATCTTTTCGAGAATAATAGAGGTTAGGACAACTTCAAGAAATAGTCTCTGTCACCTTGACGCTATTGAGGGATGAGAGTACAATAAACTTGTCATAATATTGTACCATTATGAAACAAGCAGTCAATAGATGCTAAGTTACAAAAGCATGGCAAAAAATTGACACCTTGTTTCCAAGTACTTAGGGGGGTAACAGTCTTGTCGAAAGATCGAGAGTTTTATTGGCGTCGTCTGCATTCTCTTCTTGGAATTATTCCAGTAGGGTTGTTCGTGACGCAACACTTGTTAATCAACTTCCAAGCAACACACGGTGCAGAATCATTTAACAAAGCAAGTGAATTCATGGGTAATTTACCATTTTTATGGTTCCTTGAATGGTTCGTAATTTACATTCCTTTAATGTTCCATGCATTTTATGGTGTGTACATTGCATTTACTGCTCAACCAAATACACAACGTTTTGGTACATTCCGTAACTGGATGTTCGTTTTACAACGTTTCACAGGTGTATTCCTTGTAATTTTCCTTGCATGGCATATTTTCCAAACACGTATCCAAAAAGCACTTGGTACAGAAGTTGACTATGACATGATGGTTCAAGTTTTATCAAACCCAATCATGGTTGCATTCTATGCATTAGGTATTATTTCAGCTACTTTCCATTTGGCTAACGGTATTTGGTCATTCTTAGTAAGCTGGGGAATCACACAATCTCCAAAATCTCAAAAAGTTGCAACTTACATCACTATGATTTTCTTTGTAGTGTTATCTGTAATCGGTATTGGCGCTCTACTTGCATTTGTGTAATAAGTCTTGTATAGACTTGTAAGCGCTTGATTACAAATTGAACGAGGAGTGAGAAAAAAACATGGCTAAAAGCAAATTGATAGTCGTTGGTGGCGGTTTAGCTGGCTTAATGGCTACTATGAAAGCTGCTGAAATGGGCACAGAAGTAGAATTATTCTCATTAGTTCCGGTAAAACGCTCACACTCTGTATGTGCGCAAGGCGGAATTAACGGTGCCGTAAATACAAAAGGTGAAGGGGATTCTCCATGGATCCACTTTGATGATACAGTTTATGGTGGGGATTTCTTAGCAAACCAACCACCAGTAAAAGCAATGTGTGATGCTGCACCTGGTATCATTCATTTATTTGACCGTATGGGTGTTATGTTCAACCGTACACCAGAAGGTCTACTTGATTTCCGTCGTTTCGGTGGTACTCAACATCACCGTACAGCATTCGCTGGTGCGACTACTGGTCAACAACTTCTTTACGCTCTTGACGAACAAGTACGTCGTTGGGAAGTTGAAGGATTAGTTACAAAATACGAAGGCTGGGAATTCCTAGGCTTAGTTCTTGATGATGAAGGCGTATGTAAAGGTATTAAAGCACAAGACCTTACAACTCACGAAATCAAAGCATTCCGTTCTGACGCTGTAATCATGGCTAGTGGTGGTCCTGGTATTATCTTCGGTAAATCTACAAACTCAATGATTAACACTGGTTCTGCTGCATCAATCGTGTACCAACAAGGTGCTAAATATGCAAATGGTGAAATGATTCAAATTCACCCAACAGCAATTCCTGGCGATGACAAATTACGTTTAATGTCAGAATCTGCTCGTGGTGAAGGTGGCCGTATTTGGACATATAAAGACGGTAAACCTTGGTACTTCTTAGAAGAAAAGTATCCTGCATATGGTAACTTAGTACCTCGTGATATTGCTACACGTGAAATCTTTGATGTATGTATTAATCAAAAATTAGGTGTCAACGGCGAAAACGTTGTGTACTTGGACCTTTCTCATAAAGATCCACACGAACTTGACGTTAAACTTGGTGGTATTATTGAAATCTACCAAAAATTCGTTGGTGATGATCCTCATAAAGTACCAATGAAAATCTTCCCAGCAGTTCACTACTCAATGGGTGGTTTATGGGTTGACTTCGATCAACATACTTCAATTCCTGGTGTATTTGCTGCTGGTGAATGTGATTACTCTCAACATGGTGGTAACCGTCTTGGAGCAAACTCATTACTTTCAGCTATTTACGGTGGTTCTATAGCAGGTCCTAAAGCTATTGAATACATTCATGGATTAGACAAGCATGTTGAAGATCTTCCATCTTCTATTTACGATAATGCTATTAAAGAAGAACAAGCTAAATGGGAAGAAGTTCTACGCTTAGATGGTAACGAAAATGCATACTTACTTCACAAAGAACTTGGTGAAGTTATGACTAACAACGTTACTGTTGTTCGTTACAACGATAAACTTGAAGAAACTCTTGTGAAATTACAAGAATTAAAAGAACGTTGGAACAATATTAATATTAACGATACATCTAAATGGTCAAACCAAGGTGTTCAATTCACTCGTCAATTGAAAAACATGCTTGCTCTTGCAAATGTTATTACTAAAGGTGCTTTACTTCGTGATGAATCTCGTGGAGCTCACTACAAACCTGACTTCCCAGAACGTAACGATGAAAAATTCCTTAAAACAACAATTGCTGAATTTACGCCTTCATTTGATCCGAAAATCAGCTACGAAGAAGTTGATATTTCACTTATCAAACCTCGTAAACGTGACTATTCGAAAGGAGCTCACTAATTATGGGAAACGAAGCGCAAAAATATATTGAAGTTGAAGTACAACGTCAAGATGATGCTAACTCTAACCCTTATTGGGAAAAATTCAGAGTTCCGTATCGTCCAAACATGAACGTAATCTCTGTACTTATGGGGATTCGTGAAAACCCTGTAACTGTTGAAGGTAAACAAACTACACCAGTTTCATGGGACATGAACTGTCTAGAAGAAGTTTGTGGTGCATGTTCAATGGTTATCAATGGTCGTCCTCGTCAATCATGTTCATCATTAGTTGATCAATTGACACAACCATTGAAAATACAACCAATGAGAACTTTCCCTGTAATTCGTGACTTACAAATCGACCGTAGCCGTATGTTTGACTCATTGAAAAAAGTTAAAGCATGGGTTCCAATCGATGGTTCTTACGATTTAGGTGAAGGTCCACGTATGCCAGAACGCAAACGTGAATGGGCTTATGAGTTATCTAAATGTATGACTTGTGGTGTATGTTTAGAATCTTGTCCGAATGTAAACAGTCATTCAGACTTCATCGGACCAGCTCCACTTTCACAAGTACGTCTATTTAACGCACACCCAACAGGTTCTATGAACAAAGACGAACGCTTAAACGCAATTATGGGTGAAGGCGGTCTTGCAAACTGTGGTAACTCACAAAACTGTGTAGCTGCTTGTCCAAAAGGTATTCCTTTGACAACTTCTATTGCATCATTAAACCGTGCTACATCAGTTCAAATGTTCAAGAACTTCTTTGGTTCTGACCACATGGTTGACTAGTAATCTGTTTAATATGAAACTCCGTACTATATTGGTACGGAGTTTTTTTATTATTAGCTTCATTTAATTCTTTAATTCATTTTCTATTTTAAATAGAAAATTTCAACACTTCTACCTTTAGGGTAATGAAAAATGTTTAAATGTAAATATTTATAGTATTAATCTGTCTTCTGCATGATGTGGAATTAGCTTCGCTTTCCGCGGGCGAGCGTTGAGCCTCCTCGCTCACTTCGTTCCCTGCGGGGTCTCACCTGTCTCGCTTTCCCGCAGGAGTCTTCGCTAATTCCACATCAACAAATATAGCTATATAAGATTTTTATATGAATTTACATCTTCTTTTACTTTTTCAGTGCCTGCACTACGTTTCTGCTGGGCTTTCAGCTCAAACTTTTCCTGTAGGTTTATGAATGAGGTCCACTGAATGAACATCGCATAAAGAAAATGCGAATGCATTTTCGGACTCGCCGTCGAAAGCGTTGCGTTGAACGATTGATATCATTAAATGATTGTATATTTATTTGAATTTTGCATTATGAAATTGATTCATTCAACTTTATTTAAACAAGAGAGTATTTAAAAATATCGATGTTCTCGTTATGATCATTCAATACAGATTCAACTAATTTCCAGCATCGATTTTTGTAATATTCTGATGCATTTTCAGTTTTTAAATAAACTTCTTTAAAACCTAATACGACTAAATGTTTTAATAATGCTTCAATAAGTTGCACACCAATTTTTCTATCACGGTAGTTTGGTTCAACATAAAGGGATGCTAACCAAGGTTTATAATTTGGGAGTTTCTTGTAATCATTTTCAAATACAGATACTGTTCCAACACACTGATTGTCTAATATAGCGATGAATGTTATTGGAAACTTGAACGCGTGAGTATTTGAAAAGAAATCTACAACATCATTAAAAGGCATTTTGTTACTGGAAGATAATACAAACTCCTTATAAATCATCTTCGAAACAGTCTCAACAAATTCCTCATTTTCGTTTAAAAGTTTTATTTCCAAGCGTTTTCCTCCTAGTACCCCGTAGCTTATTGAATATATCTATTCAATAATTTTTTTTAAATTCCTTTGTTTAAAAAAGTTATGTTTTAATTTTAACTAGAGAAGAAGTTGAGATTCTACATGCCTTACATGTATTTTCAAAAAGAGACTTTGTAGCTGATAGCTTTTATTATCCAGTTTCTGTTACAATCAAAATGAATGATTATTCATTTTAAAGCAAAGGGGAAATCGGGATGCAAAAAAATTATATAAACAATTTTGAAGAGTGGAAGCAAGAATTTTCATTTTATGTACCAATTCAAGTGCGATTTTCTGAAACGGATATGTTTGGACATTTGAATAATACAGTACCTTTAATTTATTTTGAACAAGCAAGAACTGAATTTTTCAATCATTTGGGGTTAATGCAAAAATGGGTAGAAAGTGGAACAAATAACATTCCAGTAGTCGCTGACATACAATGTGATTATGTGAAGCAAGTTTTCTTTGAAGAAAAGTTAAAAGTGTATGTTAAAATTGCTACCATTGGTAACTCTTCTATTGATCTGCACTATTTAGGAGTAAATAATCGAGATGAAGTATGCTTTACGGGTAGAGGTACGGTTGTTCTAGTGAACCCTAAAACAGGTAAATCAGTGCCTTGGGATGCAGAACAATTAAAACAAGTATAAATTGAGTTATTTAGTAACATAAATCTCTAAAAGAGATAGGGCAAATGCCGTCACCGCAATCCGCCTCCTTACATACTTTACAGTGTGAGGGGATTGGAGGGGCGCACGTAAATGAGTCGTTTTCATCATTCAATTTTAACGAAAAGAGAACACGAAATATTTCTTTTATTAATGAAGGATTATACGACAAAGGAAATTGCTAAGGAGCTAGGTATAAGCGAAAAAACTGTTCGTAATCACATTTCGAATACTATTCAGAAATTGGGCGTATCTAGTCGCGCGCAAGCAATGCTCGAGTTAATCCGATTGGGCGAGTTTACTTTAGAGTAAAAAGGACACTTGCCATTTTTTTAAAAACACTTCACAATAGGAATAAGTAATCCTTTTGAGGAGTGGAGAAAGCTACATGTCAAACCAGGAGCATTTGAATAACACGCATGATATAGAACAAATAGCATTTTTAGAAAAAGAGCTTCGTCATATTGCAGCTCTAATCAAACAAAAAGGCAGAGAAATTCTTAGTAATTATACAATTACACCACCACAGTTCATCGCTCTACAATGGCTTCATGAGCTAGGGGACATGACAATTGGTGATCTTTCGAATAAAATGTATTTAGCGTTCAGTACGACAACAGATTTAGTTGATCGTATGGAAAGAAACGATTTGGTACAACGTATTCGAGATGATCAAGATCGTCGTGTCGTTCGTATCCATTTGCTTAAAGAAGGAGAACGCATTATTGAAGAAGTTATTGAACAACGCCAAAATTATTTGGCAGATATCGTAAAGGATTTCCAAAGCGAAGAAGTTCAAACTCTATCAATATTACTAAGCAAACTATACAAAGAAATGAACCAGGATAGAGGCGGTTAAAGTGAATGCTCCCATTGGAGTAATTGATTCAGGAGTCGGTGGGCTAACCGTTGTGAAGGAAATGCTTCGCTATTTACCAAATGAATCGATAACCTATTTAGGCGACACTGCTCGTTGCCCATATGGTCCCCGTTCTAAGGAACAGGTGATTCAATTTACTTGGCAAATAGTCGATCAACTTGCAAAAATGAATATTAAAATGCTCGTGATTGCTTGTAATACCATTACAGCTGTAGCTCTAGAGGGGCTGCAAAAGCATTGTAAATTTCCTGTAGTAGGTGTTATCAATGCTGGTGCTCAAGCAGCCATAAAAGCAACGAAATCACATGATATTGCAGTAATTGCTACACAAGGAACAGTCAAAAGTGGTGCATATGAAAATGCACTTTATTCTTTATATTCTTCTAGTAACGTAACAGCACTCGCATGTCCAAGATTAGTCCCACTTGTAGAAAGTGGTGAGTACGAAGGCGCGTTTGCTAAAAAACTAGTAGAAGAAACACTAGCACCTTTGAAAAACACGAAGTTTGATACAATGATTTTAGGATGTACACATTACCCAATTATTCAAGGACTAATTGAAGAAGTAGTAGGCGATAAAGTTCATGTTGTCTCTTCTGCAGAGGAAACAGCGAAGCACGTGAAGGAAATTTTACAGTTCCAGAATATCTCTAGAACAGATCAAAATCCTCCCGAATACCTTTTTTACACATCAGGATCAGTGCCTATTTTTCAATCAATCGCAAGTAATTGGTTACCTTTAAATGAAGTGCATGTCAAACGAATAAAACTATAGTGTTAAGCCCGAAATTTAATATTTCGGGCTTAGTTTTGTTTGTATAAAATGTTAAAATAGTAACTATAATTAGGAGGGGTTTTGAGTGAAACAAGTTGTAATCGCCACAAAAAACAAAGGAAAAGCGAAAGACTTCGAGGCTATTTTTGCACCACTAGGTTATGAAGTCTTAACATTATTTGATGTAGCGCCTGATATGGATATTGAAGAAACAGGTACAACATTTGAAGAAAATGCAATATTGAAGGCTGAAGCCGTTGCAAAACGATTAAATACATTTGTTATTGCTGATGATAGTGGACTTCAAATAGATGCATTAAATGGCGAACCAGGCGTGTATTCTGCAAGATATGCAGGAGATCACGATGATGAGGCAAATATTATTAAAGTATTAAAAAACTTAGAAGGTGTACCTGAAGAAAAACGTACAGCTCGCTTCTGCTGTTGCCTAGCTATAACTGGGCCGGTACATAAAACAGAAAGCGTGTTTGGTACATGCGAAGGAATAATCCTTACAGAAAAACATGGAGAAAACGGTTTCGGATATGATCCCATTTTCTATGTACCATCAATGAAACGAACAATGGCTGAAATGACTGCTGAAGAAAAAGGTGCCATTTCTCACCGTGGTAACGCACTACGCAAATTAGCAGAAGAGTTACCATCTTGGTTTAAATAGGAGGTAATCCGTTGAAAATACTTGTAATGAGTGATACACATAGTGATGCAGCAGTTATAACCCGGGTAATGGAACAAAATCCAAGCGTAGATGCTATTTTTCATTGTGGAGACAGTGAACTTCCATTTACAGCACCTGAACTTCAAGGGATATATAAAGTAAGAGGAAACTGTGATCACGATGTCAACTTCCCAACTGAAGTAGTGGAGGAGATTGACGGAAAAAGAATTTTCATGACCCATGGCCACCTATTTAACGTAAAATCCAGCTTAACTTCTCTCTCTTATAGAGCGAGAGAAGTACAAGCAGATGTTGCCCTTTTTGGACATTCCCATGTTCTTGGTGTCGAACTTGTAGACGAGATTCTATATGTAAATCCGGGCAGCCTTTTACTTCCAAGAGGGCGAAAAGAAAAAAGCTATGCAATCATTGAAAATATAGAGAATGGCTGGCATATCATTTTCTATTCAGAAGAAAAAAATAAGATTGCAGAAAAAACTTTATTATATTGATAAAATAGTGTTGACATTTTTACCAATGGTGCTATAATAAATATTGTCCTACTGATATTACATCAGTAAGACATCCTGTCTCAGTAGCTCAGCTGGATAGAGCAACGGCCTTCTAAGCCGTTGGTCGGGGGTTCGAATCCCTCCTGGGACATACTACTTTATAACGTAAAAGGTTGATAAATAAGCACTCTTGCTTATAAGTGTAATTTCAAGTATCGGTCACTTGACTGATTTGGAATAACTCTTATAGGTAGGGTGCTTTTTTCGTGACTAAAAGAAAAGGTATATTTGATGTAAATGTAAATACCTTGTCAATACTCTTTTAACAGAAAAATAAACGAAAAAAGATAATGGCTTTACTATCGAACTTGCCTTGGGGATTACTTTACGTTAAATAGAAGAAAGTGGTTCTAGTCTTATAACTCTTTATGATTATGAGTACACTATTGATAAATTTCAAACAGTTACAAAGGTAGTTTATGTATTTGATACTAGTATATATTTACTAATCAATTAACATTAATAGTATCTACGCGAAAAAAATTCATAAAATATACCCATATATATTTGAGGGATTAGGTTATACTGCTTATATATGTATTTAATGATTGGGGAGAATGAATATGGGAAACGAACAATATCAACAAATGATTTACAAACGAATACTTGATAATTTTGAGAATTGGGAGAAACAAGATTCGATTACAGAAAAAGATATATACTTTTTTTTACATAATTTAAAAGGGACAGCAGGTTCCATTGGGCTAGATGAATTATCTATGATTGCTAGTGATAAAATTGAAAAATTAAAAGAAAATAGTGATAAAAAGTGGTCAAAAGTTGAATGGAAAAGCTATCTTTCTCCTTTTATTGAGGGCATTAATTTTTATCAAAAAAACATTAATATTCAAGAAATAGAGGAAATAGTTTTAAAATCTCAAAATAACATACCTTCTGAGCAAGAATTTATATTAATAATTGATAATGATATCGAGTTTATTTCCTACATAAAGAATATATTAGAGAAAAAAGGATTTTCAGTAATTGCTGCAAACAATGGAAAACGTGGGTTAGAGTTGATATATGATTTAAAGCCTACTATTGTATTTGTGGATATTATGTTACCAGACACAAGCGGTTTTTCTATTATTAAAAATTTAAAAAACATAAAAAAAGATAGTATGATTGTAACTGTTATTAGTAGCAATGATTGTAGAGAAAATAGAGTTCGTGCGTATGATATGGGTGCATTAGATTTTATTCCAAAACCTGTAGATGAAGAATTATTAATTTCTTATATTAATAATCGTTTATCATATAAAAAAGAATTAGAGAATTCAATTATTAAAGATGAGCTAACCCAAATATATAACCGTAAATTTATGGATAGCCAAATTGAAAAATTAATTAAACAGTTTGAACGAAATAGAGAATCTTTTTCTATCGCGTTAGCAGATTTAGACTATTTTAAGAAAGTAAATGATACATATGGTCATTTAATTGGAGATGAGGTTTTAAAAGGATTTGCTAATTTAGTATCTAGTTTAAAACGTGAGCAAGATTTCTTTTGTAGATACGGTGGTGAAGAATTTGTTCTTATTATGCCTCAAACTTCAGTGGAAGAGGCATATGTATTAATGGAGAGACTACGTAAAGCTATGGAGAAGAAATTTTTTACTGCGAATGAAAATAGATTTCAAGTGACTTTCTCTGCTGGTGTTGTTGAATCCGCTACGAAAAATCTTCATCCTAAGAAGATTCTGGAAGAGGCTGATCAGGCCCTTTACAATGCTAAGCAATCCGGAAGAAATCAGATAGTTATGTTTGATAGTTTAGAAGAGATTGTGAAAAAAACTATAAAAATAAAAATTATTGTGATAGACGATGTTTATATCATTAGAAACCTAATAACGAATTACTTTAAGAGTTGGGAGATAGGTGAAAAGTTTAATATTGACGTAATGGCATTTAAAGATGCCAATAGTTTCCTAAATTCAAATTGGTATTCACCAGATTACAAATATATCATTTTACTAGACATCGTGATGCCAAAAATGGATGGTATTGAGTTACTGAAAATTATAAGACAAGATTACTCCACAAGTGATGTAATTGTTTCTATGCTAACAGGACGTAAAGAAGATGAATATGTTTTACAAGCTTTAGAAAACGGTGCTAATGATTATATTGTAAAACCTTTTGATATTAAAGAGGTGTCAAATAGGATATTAAGTCTTATTAATCGTTTGTTTATTTAGGAGGCATATTATGAAACGTATTTTAGTTGTTGACGATGAAGAAATATTAAGAATGCTTATTTGTGATACGTTAGAAGACTTAGACTGTGAAATTGATGAAGCAGAGGATGGGGAAGAGGCTTTAAAAAAAGTTAGTGAACAATCATACGATTTAATGATTTTAGATTATATGATGCCCAATTTGTCTGGAATTGAAGTGATAGAACAGTTACCCAAAGATATTCATTTACCTGTACTTATGCTTACAGCTAAAGCACAAGAATCTGACCGTCAATTAGTATTCCAAAAGGGTGTAAATTACTTTATGTCTAAACCTTTTAGTCCAGTTGAACTATTAAATTTGGTGGAGGAAATATTAAGTGTTTAATTTAATTCCTCTATTAAAGAAAGGCATTCGTAGTAAATTTTTAAAAATGCTATTAATTTTAACAGCAACTTTTTTAACTAGTATGCTCGCTTTCTTTCTATATGTTAATGAACAAAATAAAAAATTGCAAAATGAACGTGAGCTTCTATTTAAAAAAGCTGAATTGGTAGATGAATTACAAGAAAATTTTAATGGGATATTTTTCAGAGCTAGGGGGTATTATGCTTTTCAAAATACCCAGGAGCTAAATTTACTTAAAAAAGATTTAAAAAATTTTGAGGTTCTTTTGAATCAGTATTCTCAATTACCACTTTCAAAAGAAGAAAAGGGATTATACAAAGAATTAATCGATTTTAATAAAAACTATAAGGAAGTTATTTTACCTAAGGCAATTGGGTATGTAAAAGAGAATGATTATAAATCTTTAAGAAAACTTTCGAGTAATGGAACTAATGAATTGGTTAATAAATTTTTAGATTATACAAAATCATACCAGAAAAAAACGGATGGAGAATTGAATCAACTTTTTAAAGAAACAATAGTACGGGAGCAAGAGTTTACATTAATTTCTTTAATACTCAGCGGAATAATTTTATTATTTATAGGTTTAATAATGAGACGAGTGCTTAATAATATAATTCGTCCAATTGAACAATTGACAGCAGCTACTAATGCATTTGCTCATGGAAAGCCATTTGAACTTGGGAGTCTAGTTTCGAGAGAAGACGAATTTGGGGTATTAGCTAATTCTTATTATAAAATGATTCAATCTATTCAAGAAAAAGAAGAAGTATTAACTACACAAAATGAAGAGCTTTTAGCTCAACAGGATGAGCTGCAGGAACATCAATGGCAATTGCAAAACTCAGTAAGTCAGTTAGAAAAATCTAATCAACTTAATCATGTATTAACATTTACATTAGATAAACAAAATTTAATTGAAAAACTACATAATTATTTAAATGACATTTATAAATTGGATATGAGTGTTTTATATTGGTTAGAAGGTAATGTATATGCTACGAAAGGTTTATCCAAGGAATCCGCTATAATACTTGTTGAAAATATTGATATTGATAAACGTGTACGATTAGAAGAAGAAAAATCATTCATTATTAAACGTGAAGTGCTACCAAATGCACATGGCATTGCTCAAGAACCTTATTATTGCTATGATCTATATTCCTCCGTCTTAAATTCCGAGGGACACTTAGTAGCTGTGATGATTGCTACACGAGAAGGATATTCATATTCCAATCAAGAAATTAACAGTTTAAATGGGTTATTAAACCGTGTTTCTATAGCTTTCGAGCGCATCTTGATGTATGAAGAAGTAGAAAGGTCAAGACAATTAAATCAAAATATTATTGATAATGTAAATGAAGGAATTCAATTAGTTTCTGCAACAGGTGATGTAGTCTTAATTAATGTTGCGTATTGTAAAATAGTTCAATGTGAAAATAAACTTGAAGGGGAAAATATATCAAAAAAATTTTGGTTAAATCATTTCCGAAACATTTGCACAAATCCTGAAGAATTAATAGAATTTTTTGATACAGCCGTTACAGAAAGTTTTAAAGATACTCGAAAACTTCGTTATTCTATTTCAAAAGAAGTCGAAGTTTTTGTGGAAGTATATGCTACAAGCATATATGAAGGCTCTGAAAAAGTAGGAACAATATTTGTTCATAGGGATATAACAAAAGAATATGAAATTGACCAAATGAAATCAGAATTAGTTAGTACTGTGAGCCATGAGCTGCGTACTCCATTGTCTAGTGTACTTGGATTTACTGAATTACTTTTAACGAAAAACTTAAAACCTGAGAGACAACGAAAATACATTGAAACAATTAATAATGAAGCGATACGTTTAAAAAATCTTATTAATGATTTTCTAGATTTACAGCGTATGGAATCAGGCAAACAACAATATAATATGCAATCGCTATTGCTTAATGAAATTGTTTTTGAGCTATTGAATCGCTATCGTCAAGAGAAAAATCATAATGTACATTTAATTGATAAGGCAATTGATATCCAGGTTAAAGCTGATCAAGAAAGGTTAATTCAAGTATTTATTAACTTAATTGACAATGCCATAAAATTCTCTCCGAATGGAGGAAATGTAACAATTACGCTTAAAAATACTAGTAACTTACTTCAAGTGAGTATCAAAGATGATGGAATAGGTATTCCTAAACAGAGTATTCCTCAGTTATTTCAAAAGTTTAAGAGGATTGATAATAGTTCTAGAAGAAAAATAGGTGGTACTGGATTAGGGCTTTCAATTTGTCAAGAAATTATTACAAAACATGGTGGGGAAATTTGGTTAGAATCTGAAGAAGGTAAAGGAACAACTGTATATTTTACATTGCCAGTTGAGGGTAAGAGATTGATGGTTGAAAATATTGGACAACCTGAGGATTTTCATGAGGGGAAGCAAGGCTTAAATGTAATGATCGTAGAAGATGATTGGAGTTTAGCTTGGCTTTTATCAGAAGAGCTAAAAAGTAAAGGATTTACAGTTATTCATCATTATGATCCCGAACGAGCTTTTGAAAAAGCGCTTAAAATGCCTTTAGTTGGAATAGTAATTGACCTTGTGCTTACCGATGACGTAGATGGATGGTATTTGGTTCACCAACTAAAAGAAACAAAACAAACAAGTGGTATCCCTATTGTTATATCTTCTGCATTAGATGAGCCAAAAGAAAAAGTGGATAAGTATGAAATTGTTAAATACTTTACTAAACCATATCCCCCAGAGTTACTTTCGAAAGTATTTGTTGAACTTTTGAAAAATGATTCTGAGAAATGGGCGGAAACAAAAAAATCGGAGGATATAAAAAATTTAAATTGAGTATAGTACTATGATTATTTCCTACTAATTATAAATACCTTGTCTATACTCTTTTAACAGAAAAATAAACGAAAAAAGATAATGGTTTTACTATCGAACTTGCCTTGCAGATTATTTTACGTTAAATGAAAGTTAGTGGTACTAATCTTAGAATCCTTATGATTATGAGTACACTATTGGAAATTTTCAATTACCACCAACCTATAAAGTTAATAAACCTAACTCCCACAACGATTTCAAGAGTCGATTGCAAATTATATATATGGAAGTGGTCTAAAGCTAGACCGTAGCACATACCATTTTAACCTTTGAGAGGAAGGATAAAAAGTTGGATCTTCAGATAAATTTCTTTTTGCTTTGTATTATTAAAAATAGAAGGAAATTTCTCCCTTTATGTCGAATGATAACGATAAAAGGAAGGTAACTAATTAGAATGAAACTTAAAGAATTTTTAGATGAAATTATTAACTCTGATAAGTTTGATTGGACATATGATGATGATCTAGGTAGATACAACTATATAAATGATATTAGAATTAGTATTGTTAGTGATAGAGAACCTGATGAATCATATGAGAATGAATGGTTGAACTGTTATCCTGATAAAAAGGGTTATTTTAATAGATATAATTTATGTTTTAAAGGGGCTAGAATCGAATCTTTTTATGGTGTTGCAGCAGTTGATGGATATAGAATGATTATTCTAAGCCCTATACAGTAGTTATCGATGAGTATGAGCGGTATTTAAATATGGCAGGGATTTCAATTAGAGAAGATTAAATAGTTAACACCCTTCAATGCTATGGGCGTTTAATATTAATTGAGTGTGGTGAGTTATTATGTATAAATACGCTAATAAACATTATAATTTTAATGAAAAAGAAATAAAAGAACTAAAAAATAGATTTAATTATCTTGAACAGGAAATAATAGATTTGAATATGCAAAGAGTCAGTTGGTATTAAGTAGGGTAAATAAAATATCCTACTTTTTTTATTTTATAAAAAGGATGTGCGTAAATGTTAAATATTGAACGTGTCAAAAATTGAAGTCAGGGGTATTGAACTAACAACAGATGAATGAAATATATATCTATCAGAAAATGGGTTAATTCCTAATGAGGTATATCAGCCTGTATTATCCATACTTGAATCTGTAGCAAATAATCCTAGTGCAATGAAGAACTATGTTATTTATTGACCGTAACACAGTTCCATGAAAACTTAATGAAACAAATTGATCAGTTACAAAATAAAATTGATAATTTGCAAGTTGAGGATACAAATACTGATAGTGATTCAAGTTTCTTTTTGTTATTTGCAGATTAGGGGGGATTATGTCTTGTACCATTCCATAAAATATTTCTCAATGGGATAGTCTTTTTGCGGATCGAGTACATCGTGTGCCTCTATAAAGCGGGAGAGGGCAAATGGGTGTTTTACATTATAAGTATACTTATAATTCATGGTGTAAATGAAGTACATATACTAAACTCAAATATAAAAAAATATATAGGATGTAGAGGTTAGTCAGATGAATAAGCAAATGAAAAAAATGTACTTTTATATTTTTTGGGCAAGTTTATTTTTTGAACGAACTTTATGGATGATATTTTTATCCAATAAAGGATACTCACTTATTGAGATTGGATTACTACAAGGATTATTAAACATAATAATGGGAGTATTTGAAATTCCATCAGGTATTATTTCTGATAAAATTGGAAGAAAAAAATCTATTATACTTGGACACATATTTATAATTTTATACTTATTAACTTTCTTTGCATATGAATATTATCCGATTTTATTAATTGGATTTGTATTATATGGAATAGGCGTTTCATTGATATCTGGATCAGATCAGTCTCTTGTATATGAGGGGATTTCATCAGATGATAAAGAGGGAGAATATACTAAGTTTATTGGTAAATATAATGCTATTGCAATCATTGCAATAGCTATTAGTGCATTGTTATCAGGAACTATGTATAAAATAAATGAATTATTAATATTTAGCGTAACTATTGCTGCTCAACTTATTGCATTAATACTAATTATGACGGTGAAGGAAATTAAATCTACAAAAGAAAAGGATGAAGGAAATAAATTTAGTGACATTTTAAAAGAAATAAAAATATTTGTCGCTACTAGGAAAGAGTATAAACTATTAATTATGGTTATTGCTTTAATGCAGGGATTAGTATCTATTTTGTATCAATATGGTGCTATTATGTTAAAAGATGTAGGATTTGGGATACAAACCATTTCTATTTCAATTTTTATTCTTTCTGTCATAAGTGCCTTGGCATCATTTAAAATTGAATATTTAATTGGGAAAATTGGTAAGTATCGTATTATATTTTTAACATTATTAATATCGGTGATTTTGTATTTAGCAATGAGTATTAATGTAGCGCTTATCATCTTGGCTATATTTATGATTACAAATATTTTATTTGAAATTTGGGATACAAGTTTAAATATAGAATTACATGAAACTGTTACAAATAAAATAAGGACATCATTACTATCTATTTGTAATGCTTTAACAGGTCTTTTAATGGCAGCATTTTCTATGATTATTGGTGTTTTAAATAAAGTAGTGGAATTAAATATGGTGTTTATGATTCTTGCAAGTACTGTCACAATCATTTCTATTTTCTTGTACTTAAAGTACTTAAAAACAATAAAAAAAGTTTAAATTATATATTTAAAAAATGCATCATTTTAGGGCTATAAGCTCTAAAATGATGCATTTTTTAGGATATTAAGAATTTAAAATTAAATAATATTAAGATACTTATATTTTATTGTGAAATAAATAAAAACAACTAAAATTAGGTTGAATAGAATTAATGTTCTAATCTAAATTAAGAAATACGCGATGTTCTTTTTCCATTATTTCCTTATACATTTTTCTATCTAATATGTTGAAGAAGAAATAAGCTTTATTAAAAGAATGAGATATATCTTCCTTTTTATAATTTAGTTTTTCTTGTATAAGACCTAAGTAATAATAAAAACTACCTATAAAAGACATGTTTTCCAAATTGATAGAACTTTTAATTCCTATTTCTATTTGTATTTTTGATTCTTCTAAAGAATTCATATCATATAAAGTTTTGGCTTTATTGTATATTATTCGAAGTTTGTATACTTGATGGTTTAAACGAGGCGACATTGTATCATTGATATTTAAATTAATTTTGTTATAGAAAAAAAGTGCTTTTTCATAGTTTTTGTTAGTGGAATATAAAATAGCAATTGAATTGCATATACGATCGTATAGAAAATCTTTTTTTAAAATAGAATTATGCTTACTATTTAATAAATTTATTAATCGTTCAATAGCAATGTCGATGGAAATGAAATTTAAGTAATATGCACTTAAAAAATAATGCCAATGCAAAAATAATTCATACCATTTATCTTTTGGTTTAAATGATAGCTCTCGTTTAATAATTGAATAAATTAATTGATAGTTATGAGAGATAGTCAATGACTCTAACTCTTGAACAATTGAATTAATTAAAGGATAGTCTTCATTTAACATAATATTAGCAAAATATGAAATGGGTTTATCTAACTTTAAAGAGATTAAATACAAAATATCAAGTCCAGGTTTAATAGCTCCTTTTTCAATCATACTTATTGTGGCTTGTGTACAAATTTCTTCTCCTAGTTCTTTTTGTGTTAAATTTTTTTCTTTACGCAATCGCATTATTTCTGAGCCTAATGAATTATCAAACAT
Organism: Rummeliibacillus pycnus; assembly: GCF_044359855.1. Classification (GTDB taxonomy): domain Bacteria; phylum Bacillota; class Bacilli; order Bacillales_A; family Planococcaceae; genus Rummeliibacillus; species Rummeliibacillus pycnus_A. The sequence continues at coordinate 1,401,812 of NZ_CP132291.1, read as the reverse complement.
AAAAATTATCCTTTCAAAAAATTAATATATTATATAGAGGTGTAAAAATGAATAAATATAATTATTTGAAAATCAAAAAAATGTTACCATTTATCTACATTAATTCAATTTTATTTACAATTATAGCACTAGATTTACCATTTGTACATTAAGGATAGGGGGCGTGTGTATATGAAAATATTATTAATAACAATGCCGTGGGCTTCAATAGATATGCCTTCAATTCAGTTAGGGATATTAAAATCTGTTGTAGATGAAAAGTATTCTAATTCAAATGTATCTTGTGAAATTTTGTATGCGAATGTTTTATGGGCAGAATATATTTATCAAAAAAGTAATGGAGATATAGATAGAGCATACAATTATGCGTTAATTTCAGAAGCTGATTTTGCTTATGGTGTAGGAGATTGGATTTTTACAAAAGCATTTTATGGAAAAGAGTATAAACGTAAAGAGTATGTTCAATTTGTTTTAGAAGAGAAAGCACTTACTAAAGAAGAAATGGAAATCATCGAGTGGATGTATGATGAGGCACCAAATTTTATTGAATGGTTAATGAATGAACATATTAATCAAGAATACGATTTAATTGGATTTACAAGCTCGTTTATGCAAAATATGCCTTCTTTAGCAGTTGTTAAATCTATTAAAGAGAAATATCCAAATACTAAGATTGCATTTGGTGGAGCAAATTGTGATGGTAAACAAGGTGAAGCTCTTCATAAAAACTATCATTATATTGATTTTGTAATGAGAGGAGAAGGAGAGGTTTCATTTCCACAGTTAATCGAAGCCTTACTAACAAATCAAGAAAAAGTAAAATACAAAAATATAAATGGGCTTTGTTATAGAGAAAATGGAGTTTCAAAATTTAATCCAATGTTATCTGTGCCAATTGATTTTAATAGTGTTCCATTTCCTTGGTTTGATAATTACTTCGAATTAATTCATTCTCTAGATGTTTCAGAAAATATAAGACCATCTTTAATCTTAGAAACTTCCAGGGGATGTTGGTGGGGAGCAAAACATCAATGTACATTTTGTGGACTTAATGGTTCTTATATTGGTTTTAGAAGCCAACCAGCCGAACGTGCATTCGATATGATAACTAGTATGGTAAAAAAATTTAAAACAGTTGATATCTTTATGGTGGATAATATTTTAGATATTAAATATATGAAAGAACTTTTACCAAAAATAAAGGAATTAGACTGGAATTTACATATTTTTTATGAAGTAAAAGCTAATTTGATGGAAGATCAAATAAAATTGTTTCATGAATCAGGAATTAAAAAAATTCAACCAGGTATAGAAAATTTAAGTAGTCAAGTGTTGAAAATTATGGATAAAGGAATTACAGGAATTCAAAATGTTCAATTACTAAAGTTTTGTGAACAATATAGTATTACTGTTACTTGGAATATATTATACGGATTTCCTGGTGAAAAATGGGAATTCTATGATTTAGAAAGTATGAAACTCTTAAATCATATTCAACCACCAGGTGGTGCAGTCCGAATATCTTTAGAGAGATTTAGTCCATATTTTAATAAACCTGAGATGGGATTAAAAGTTATAGAACCAGCAAAATTTTATAAATTAGTTTATGACTTACCTGAAAAAGAACTTATGGATATGGCATATATTTTCGAGTCGAATAAAGCTGGATTATCTGAGAATCAAGCAGATATTTTAAGAAATGTTATCAATGATTGGCAAATGCTATATACAAACGCGGAATTCTATTATAGATACAATATGAATGGAGAATTATATTTCTTTGACACTAGAGGAATTAAAGATGAAAAAGAAACATATTGGAAAGATCCACTACACATTGAAATTTTTAAAGAACTAAATACTGTAAAAACAATAAAAGCATTAAAAAACAGGCTTAATGCAAAATTGTCTGATGACAGAATAAACAATGGTTATTTTGAAGAGTTTTTAAATTCTAAATCAAAAGAAGGCTATTTCTATAAAGAAGATGACAAATATCTCTCTTTAGCAATTCCTTATGATTCTCAAAGAATCCGTTCAAATAGATACTTGGAATTTATGAGAGAAGAGGTACTACAATGATTGATACTATTAATTACATTTCAAATGAATCGATTGCTGCAGCTTCTTGTTTTGGAGATAAAGCACAGACAATTAAGTTAGAATATGCAAAATTAAATGTATTTTTATCAAAGTTAAAAAATATTAACAGTGATAAAAAACAGTTAGGATTAGAAATTGAGATTATCCGCCAGGCAAATGATAACCTCAATGGAGAATTTATAACGGAATTAAAAGAATTTGGAGTAGAGAAAATATACACAACTCTTGAGTTAAATGAGAAAAAATGTAAACAAACTCTTAAAGAGCTACATTTTTTAAAAAAATGTCAAGAAAATTATATCGTTCTCCAATGGGAGCAAAATTCTAAACACGTAATTGATTTTTCTCCATTATTTCATTTTCAACCACCGTATTTAAGTGAAAATGAGGATGAAAATTTAGTGATTACTTGGAAAAATAATTACGCCCTGGAAAGTCTTATCTATAGACAAGGACCAGAATATATAAAAATTAGAGATGCTCGTATTCAAAACGAACCTCAAATTTATGAATTAATTACAAATTTAGAAGTAAAATTATTTAATTGTACAAAAGAATTTCAAAAATTAGATGAATTAATATCTGAATATACTGAAGAATTGGTCATTTTATTTATTGACCTAGGTATTTTAGTGTGTGTAGATAATATGGTGTTTAATATAGTTCAGCATATTAACGAAAAGTCTATTCCTTATACAACAATTTAATTTTTATAAATCTATGAAGGGAGGTGATTGAAAATGCGTATCGTAAAAGTGAAACCAACAACAAAACGATTAATAGTTAACCGTTCTTAAAATTAATAAAGGCAATGAAAGGAGGTGATTAAAAATGCGTATCGTAAAAGTAAAACCAACAACAAAACGATTAATAGTTAACCGCTCTTAAACTTAATAAAGGTAATTAATGGAGGTGATTGAAAATGCGTATTGTAAAAGTGAAACCAACAACAAAACGATTAATAGTTAACCGATCATAATATAACACTCCATCCATGTCTTTTTAATAATACTTAATCTTTGAAAGAAACATACTTGAACTCAAGTATGTTTCTTCTTTATATAAAAATATAATAAAGGAGTTAGATCGAAGTGAAATTTAGAATTGCAGATAGATACCAAATAATAACTTTAAAAAATGGTCGAGTTTTTCTAGTAGATGATGATATCTTTGAACTTGAAAAAATATCAGATGCACAGAGAACGGCATTAATCTCTTTGAAAAATCAATCTTATTCTTTAGAGGAATTAATAAGTAATTCAAGTGAAAGTGAAAAAGAAAAAATAAAGGAATTATTTAAATCGTTATTAGAAAATGGAATTTTACGTTCTGATTATGATAGACAACAGTATAAGGGGACCATTGTACAAAATCAGATAAATTATTTAGATGATTTTGTTGATAATGCAAATCTATCACAACAAAATCTGGAAAAAAGTTGTGTTGCAATTATTGGAGTAGGAGGAGTAGGTTCAGTCGTACTACAACATCTGGTTGGAGCGGGAATAAAAAAATTTATATTGATAGATCCAGACACTATTGAGATTGATAATTTTAACCGACAATTCATTTATAAAAAGGAAAACATTGGTGAATTTAAGGTTGATTTAGCAAAGAAATATATTGTGGATATGGATAATAATTCAACTGTTTATGCGTATAAAAGTGTGATTCATTCTGCAAAAGATTTAGAAATACTAGATAATCACAAAGTGGATTTTCTTGTAAATGCAGCTGATCAACCAAAAAATTTGCCATGTATAATTGATGATTATTGTAAAGCTAAAAATATACCCTGGATTTCTGGTGGTGTTGGTAGACATAGAGGTTTTTGGGGACCGCTGATTGTACCAAATAAAACTAAATGTTTAGCATGTCATAATAAAGAAGAAAATGACTTTATGGAAGATTGGGAAAAAGAAATAAGAGATTCTAGTAAGCTTAAAATTAAAGCTTCATTTGGTGCAACTAATACTATTATTTCGACATTTTTAGCAAAAGATATCATACTTTATATGTCTACAAATAGTAATGCAATAAGTATGGGGAGAAGATGTACTTTCGATTTTATAAGTATGTCAGTTGATTTTTATGAAAAAGATGATTTAGATAGAAGGTGTTACTGTGGTTAAAATTAATCAATTTAATCAGAATATAGTTGCTAGACCAATTCAAAATCGTATAGGAAGTAAATTAATTATAGAAATGGATGATATGCCACTTTCAATAGATTCATTATTTTGTTTAGATTTTAATGGAAGAATCATTAATCAAGCAATCAGAGAACCATTATTATACAAAGATGAAGATAGTAAATCATGGGTTGGTGCTGCTGCGAAAAGTTTTAATCTCTCAAAAGACAAGAAAGTTATACTTTTTAATTTAGACCCTAAAAAAAAATGGTCTGACGGGAAATCGGTAATTGCAAAAGATTTTGTTGAAAATTTTTATAGAATGTTTACTCTTGATAGTCCATTTTCGCAATTATTTTTAGATATAAAAAATGCAAAAGAAATTTTAAATGGTGAAAAAAAAATTGAACAATTGGGAGTAAAGGTAATTGATGATTATATATTTAAGGTTGAATTTGAAAATAGTGTCCCATATCTGTTTGAATTATTTTCATTAAGCGCCAGTAGCCCGTATCCATCACATATAACTAGAATGAATTTTGAAAAACCTATTTCAAATGGTCCATATCAAATCATTGAAATTGGAAGTTCTTATATAGAGTTGGAAATAAATCCGTTTAGAGAGAAAATCGATAAGAATTCTATAAAAAATATTAGGTTTGATGTTTATAATGACGCACAAAATTCTATAAAGCGCTATAAGGAAAACATAGTAGATATAACTTGTCATACTCATTTCCCATTTTCGCAATTAGAACATATGTCAAAATATACAGATTTTCATTTAAAAGAATCCTCGATTTTGTTTAATTTACAATTCAATCCAAATTCAATTCCTGTTTTAAATAATAAGGAATTTAAAAAAGATCTATATAACTCTATTGACAGAATAGAATTAGAAAAACAATTAAGAAGTGGAGTCAATGCTTGTGGAAACTTTATTCCTGAAAATTTAGTAAGGATTTTTTTGGGTGAAGATAAATTAAATTCAAATATAAATTCAAAAAAAGAATTTTTAAATAAATTTAAAGAAATTACTATTACTTTTGCTGATTTTTTTCCGAATGAAGAAATTATAGATTTTATAGCACAAGAATGGAAAGATAAATTGGGCATAACAGTAATTAAAGAAAAACTACCTTTTAATATGTTTGTTGAAAGGGAAGATACAGGGGATTATGATATGTGTTTATCACTAGTTAGTCCATTATTTTCACATCCTTTTGCATACTATATACCCTATTCGTACGAAATGTATGGTTTAGAAAATGAAGAAGTATATTCTTCATTATTAGAAAAAGCAATGTTAGATAATACTTATGAAAATTTATCTTCTTTAGAAGAAACACTCTTAGATAATTTACCTATAATTCCGATATGTACAGGTAAAAGTATTTATATGAAAGATTCTTTAATAATAAATTATAGATTATCTAGTGATGGAATCCCGTCATTTAATAATTTGAAATGGAAAAAATAGGGGTGAATAAAATGGTAAATAAAATTAAAAAGGAACTTTCTCAAAAGGAATTTTTAATAGATTATGCAGAAGCACCATTATTATTAGAAGGAATAGCCGATAACTGGAAAGCTACACAAATTTGGTCATTAGAATATCTTAAAGAAAAATATGGAGATAAATTAGTGCTAATTCGAAAGTGTAACCCTACAGAAATTTCGGAATTATATGAAACAACATTAGGAGAGTATATTGAATATTTAAAAGTGGAAGGACAAGAAGAAAATCCATGGTATTGTACATGGCACTTTAGTGACAATTGTAAAGAAATTTTTGAAGACTATAATTCAATTGAAATCTTCAAAGATAATTGGATAGACTATATTCCACGTGGAGAAATGAATGATTGTAAATGGTTATTTATAGGTCCAAAAGGTTCTGGAACACCTTTACATTTAGATTTTGCAATGACAAGTGCATGGAATGCTGTTATCACAGGTAGAAAGAAATGGATTTTCTTCTCACCAGATAATTCAAAATATATGTACGATGGAATGGTTGATGCATTTAATCCAGATTTAGAGAAGTTTCCTGAGTTTTCAAAAGCTAACCCTATAATTGTATACCAAAATCCAGGAGACATAGTTTATACACCATCTGGCTGGTGGCATCAAGTAATTAATTTGGAAGATGGAATTTCCATTACTGAAAACTTTATTAATAAATCAAATGCAAAATCAGCAATTTTTCCATATATTAAATTATTGTTCGAAAAAAATGAGTGGACATTCTAAATTTAAAATAATTGTAAGGTCAAAAAAGTAGATGTTGAAAGAGTTTCTTTCCTTCAACATCTACTTTTTAATTGATAAAAAAAATTCATGGCTTGAAAATATAAATAACGATTAACTTTCAAAAATATATTTAATTTTATAATCCATATATTTCAAAAAAATTATTCTTTTCCCTTCACATCGCTAATATAATGATCAAATATAACGTCATCAAATCGATTTCCTAAATATCTTTTGACTTCATAGTGAATTAGCGCCACTTTGATAAAGCAAGGTATCATGTGTACGTCTTAAGTCGTGTGGTGCCACCTTTGTTAAAAATACCAATTGATGTTCGGTTGTTTCAACCAATAAAAGTTCTTGTAGTGTTTGCTAAAAAGTAGCCTTATTGAGGTTGCGACTTTAACAATAAAAATAACAAAATTTACTGATAGTTTTTTTAAAAACGATACCGTGTCATTATGTTGTTGATACTAAAGGATTTCTAAATAAACGGATGTTGGGAAATTTTAAAGTCTAATAATTTTAGATCCAATACAAAACCTTCTCAATATCAAATTACAAGTTCAAAGTATTAACTTTCAAGTGAATCAAGAACATACCAAAAAGCGAATGCAATTCATTTAAGTGTTCGCTTCTTTTTTTGCCCTTCATGAAAAAATACTTTCTTCATTCTATAATAAGTAAATTTATTAAATCAAATCATTAAACAAGCAGTCAAAATAATTGTAGAATAATAATAGAACAAAGAATATAATCTTAAAACTTTAATTCTTAGTTTACTAGTGTGTTCAATAAGATATATTATTTGACTACTAATAGGTTATAATTATATACTTGCTTACGAATAGTAAGTGATAGACAAATAGGAAAAACTAGGTGAGAATATGACAACATTACAAAAGACTATAGATTTTTTACAAGATAAAATGCAATTTGCGAAACGTTCAGAAACAGAAAATATATGTATTGTAGGGCCGGTAAAGCTTCCAGTAAAACAAGGTGATTTTGAGGCGACTTTTCAGTGGTATTCATGGCATGTTGTGGATGCAAAGCTATCTAAAGAAGAAGTAATTGATTCACTTGCAACGTCCAACTTAGCTTTTGGTCAACAATCATCAGTCCTTGCTTATGGTGATTTTGAAAATGGTGAGGAAGCACTAATACGTATGCACAGTATTTGTCATACTGGCGATATTTTTGGAAGTCAACGCTGTGATTGTGGCTACCAACTACATGAGTCTATGAAAATGATTAAAGAGCATGGTTGTGGGGCTATATTTTATTTAGCGAATCATGAAGGCCGTGGGATTGGGTTGTTTTCAAAATCGTTAGCTTATTTATTACAAGAACAAGGTTTTGATACAGTTGAAGCGAATCATGCACTTGGCTTTGAAGATGATACACGTAATTATGAAGACGCCATTCGTGTTTTAGAAACGTTACGCCAAAAACCTGTAACACTCATTACAAACAATCCAAAAAAATTAAAAGCATTAAAAGAACATGGATTATTGGCGGATGGGCATATACCTCTTTGGGGAGGATTAACAGAAACCAATAAATTTTACTTACAAACAAAAATAAATAAATCAGGTCACATTGCACAACAAAAAGTAACGGTACAGTAAGGAGCTACGCAACATGAAAACAGATCAAGAGTACATGCGTTTAGCGTTAGATCTAGCAGCTAGTGCTAAAGGAAATACAAATCCGAATCCACTTGTAGGAGCGGTTATTGTCAAAGATGGTGTGATTGTTGGTACTGGACTTCATCGTAAAGCGGGAGAACCACATGCGGAAGTACATGCCTTTAATATGGCTGGAGAACATGCAGAAGGTGCTACATTATATGTAACACTTGAACCATGCTCGCATTACGGTAAAACACCACCTTGCGCAAATCGTGTAATAGAAGCAAAAGTGAGTCGTGTCGTTGTGGCGATGCAAGATCCAAATCCTCAAGTAGCAGGACGTGGTATCAAGCTTCTTCGTGATGCAGGTATTGAAGTAGAAGTTGGTGTATTGGAAGAAGAAGTAAAGCGTTTAAATGAACGCTTCATACACAACATGATATCAAAACGACCATTTGTCATTTCAAAATTTGCGATGACATTAGATGGTAAAATCGCAACTCATACTGGTCATTCAAAGTGGATAACTGGGGAAGCGGCTCGTACGAATGTGCATGAAATTCGTCATGAAGTGGATGGAATCCTAGTTGGGGTTGGAACAGTACTAGCAGATAATCCATCATTAACAACTCGTTTACCTCAAGGTGGCAAAAATCCAATTCGTATTATTCTAGATAGCAAGTTACGTATACCACTTGATGCGAATGTTATGAATACAAGTGAAGCTAAGACAATCATTGTGACAGATAAAGCTGTTGATCGAACAAAAGCAGCCGAATACGAAGCGAAAGGTGTTCAAATTCTGTATGTTCCAACTAATGAGCAAGGTATCGATTTAAATGCGACATTAGAAGCTCTTTATCAAGAAGGGATTACAGATATTTTAGTAGAAGGTGGCGGTGCGATACATGCATCGTTTGTACGTAGCAAACTGATTGATAAATATATTATTTATGTTGCACCGAAAATTTTAGGTGGCGAACATTCGATTTCTCCTGTTCGAGGAGAAGATGTGGACATGATGGATGCAGCCTCTCTCTTAACATTTGAATCATTTGAGAAATTTGGCGAAGATCTTCGTATCATTGCCTATCCAAAGGGTGAGTAAGTTGAAAGTAGATGTATGTGTTGTAGGCGCAGGTCCTAGTGGTACATTACTTGCCTATTTATTAGCGAAGAAAGATATATCTGTACTGTTAATTGAACGTTCAGAGAATATCGGCAAATTTTTTCGAGGAGAGCATGTCAACGAAGATGGCGAAGCGATTTTAAAGAAGCATCATTTATTTGATGGAGTGGAAGAACTAGGTCTTTTACGTATGGAGCACATTGAGTATTGGCATAATGGAGAGCTTTTTAAAACGATTGAACCAGATCCTGCAATCGGCCATCTTAGTATGCACGTACCGCAAGCGAATTTGTTAACAGCTATTTTAAATGAAGCACAAAAACTGCCGAACTTTCAATTGTGGCTAAACACGGCAGTAAGTGATTTAGTACAAGATGAATCTGGTCGCTATATGGCAGTAAAAACAAAGCATGGTGAAGAAGTACAAGTGGTTGAAGCGGACTTAATCGTCGGAGCAGATGGTCGTTACTCAACTGTCCGTAAAAAAGCTGGTTTAGATACAGTGACTCGTAAGCATGACTTTGATTTACTATGGGCTAGAATTCCAGCACCCGCAAATTGGTCACCTTCGATTAAAAATGCTTCTATTGATGGCCTTCAATTGGCTGTCTATTCCCAAGCGAATGATTTTATTCAAATAGGGTGGAATATAAAAGAAGGTTCATATCCAAAGCTGCATAAAGAACCGATTTCGCCGTTTATTGATAAATTGATTGAAGCATTCCCAGAGCTAGAAGAAACGGTTCGCAACAATATTCAATCTTGGCATGATTTTGTGCTTCTCGATGTGTTTAGTAGTTTCAGTGAAGAGTGGGGGAAAGAAGGTTTACTTTGCATTGGTGATGCAGTGCATACCATGACCCCAACAGGTGGATATGGACTAAACTGTGCATTAAAGGATGCCGATATGTTAGCTGACATATTGCACAAAGAAAAAATTTCTCAGATTGATTTTACTAACTTTATTACAGAACGTAAAAAAGAAGCCAAAAAACTATTAGCTTCTCAAATTGAAATGGAACAAACATTTTTAGAGAATTTTGCTGTTTTATCATAAGGACACCTGAAAAGCTAAATGGAACCATGATTTTATAAAATTTTGTATTCCTATCTTTGTTGAAGTGGAAATAGCGGAGACTCCTGTGGGAAAACGGACTAGACGAGACCCCGCAGGAACGAGGAGGCTCGTCAGTTCGCCCACGGAAAGCGGAGCTAATTCCACTTCATGTGGTTGCCGATTAGTAATTAAATTTTTTATAAAAATAGTATTTGTTTTAGAGCTTACTTGTAGCTTAGGAGGAACTTTTTTTGAAATTTGGATTTGATATTGATGATACATTAATTAATTTACGCGAACATGCTTTTCACTTGTACAATAAAAAGCTAGGAAAAGAAGTAGGAATTGAAGTATTTCGCGCATTAAAGATAGTAGAAATTCACGAAGCATTCGATTTAACAAAAGAACAAGGAAGTCATATGTGGTCATCCTCTTTAGAAGACATTTACTTCTCAGATTGCCCAGTTTTTGAATTTGCATTAGAAACACTGCAGCAGTTAGAAGCAGACGGTCACGAAATTTACTTCATCACTTCTCGTCCGAAACAATATTGTGAAAGAACGCGTGAGTGGATGAAAGAAAAAGGTTTCCCTGTAAAAGATGAACGATTTTATTGTGGTATGCAAGATAATGAAAAAATCGATACAATCAAATCATTACAGCTTGATTACTACTTCGATGACAAACCAGCAGTACTGTTAACGATTCAAGACGTCCATACAAAAGCTGTTGTTATCAACCAATCCTATAATCAAGATGTCAATTTACCACGCATGTTTTCATGGTCTGAATTTAAGTCTTTTATTAAATAAATATGTAGAAGCCAATAACTGAATTTTTGAAGGTAGAAATGTAATTAAACGTTTCTGCCTTTTTATTTTTAGGTAAATAGAGTTCTAATTTTAATAGTGGATTCTTCAAGTAATCAACATAATTAAAATCCATTAAAGAAAAGCCTAATCACATTGCAAGGTTTTTAAACATCTTTTATGACGACTCATATATCACAAAACTATGGTAAAAAATAACTATACATAAAAATAGTAGATTATAATTTATACACATAAATCTAAATAATGTAATATTATCCATAAGAACGAAATAAAAGTGCTAGACACTGTACAAATAATATTGCACAGGTCTGCACTTTTATAGAAGTAAAAAAATTTAAATGGAATAGGTGTTTGACAATGAGTATGTTTAAAAACGTGAAAGTAATACTAGTAAGCATCCTCGTCGCATCGCTGCTGATAATAATAGGGGGATGTAAAGTGGATTTTGAAATAAAAGACACCGATCCAAAAGAAGAAAAATTATTAAATTCTAGGGCTATGAAAGATGATTTTACTTCGGAATTTTTAAAAATAAATCCAAAAGAAGAAAATTATCTAACATTTACCTCAGGAACAAAAGGATATAAGATGCTATTTCAAAAAGATGCAATTGTCCAAAATTCTACTTATCAATTAAAGGATGATAAATACGAATTTGCAGAAGTTACATTTGAAATAAAGCCCGACAATTTAGTGTTTTATCAGAAAAATAATTACTTTAATGATCATATGGGAGAAGATGTAAATTTTTTAGTAGATGATATGAAAAAAGAATTAGATGGTGCAAATGTTAAGCACTATGTGAAAAAAGACAATGAGTATTTTACAGCTAGGCTTGTGAATAAAGAGGATGGAGTACCATATAATGAATTTTTTGCAATTTTACATTCTAAGAAATTTAAAACAAGAAGTGTTTCGTTTTATGGTTTTGCAAGTTGTACAGATGTAAAAAAAACGTGTAATGCAAAGGACAATAGAGTTGAAAAACACTTTAATAAAATTATAGAATCTTTTGAATTTCAATGAAAATAGGAGTAAATAAATGCCATCATTAAAATATAGCAAGTTAGTATTAGGTAGTCTTTGTTTAATAATGACAGCCATCCTAATAGGGGGATGTAAAGTGGATTTTGAAATAAAAGATACAGATCCGAAAGAAGAAAAATTATTGAATTCTAGAGCTATGAAAGATGAAAGATCAGCAAAATTTTTATCGGTAAATCCAAAAGAAGATGATTATCTAACATTTATCTCCGGAACAAAAGGGTATAAGATGTTATTCCATAAAGATGCGATTGTAAATAAATTTTATGAAATACATGATAAAAATTTTGAACGAGTAACAGTTACTTTTAGATTTAAAAACGATAATTTATTGATTTATCAAGATACAACCTATTATGATAGTACAGATTTTGGGCAAGATGTTGAATATTTAGTTGATTCAATGGGGAAAAAATTAAAAGGATCAAAGATTAAACATTTTGAGGATGAAGGAAAAGAATATTACATAGGAAGATTGTTTGAGTATGATGAAAAAATTCCTTATAGCTACTTTTATGCGGTCATTCATTCTAAAAAATATAAAACTAAAAGTGTAGAGTTTTATGGCTTTGGAAGTTGTGCAGAAGTCAAAAAGACATGTAATGCAGAGGACAATAGAGTTGAAAAACACTTTAATAAAATTATAGAATCTTTTGAATTTCAATAAAAATAGGAGTAAATAAATGCCATCATTAAAATATAGCAAGTTAGTATTAGGTAGTCTTAGTTTAATAATAACTGCCATCCTAATAGGGGGATGTAAAGTGGATTTTGAAATAAAAAGCACAGATCCAAAAGAAGAAAAATTATTAAATTCTAGAGCTATGAAAGATGAAAGATCAGCAAAATTTTTATCGGTAAATCCAAAAGAAGAGAATTATCTAACATTCACCTCGGGAACAAAAGGTTATAAAATGCTATTTTATAAGGATGCGATTGTGAATAATTTTTATGAAATACATGATTCTATTTTTGAAAATGTAACGGTTACTTTTAAATATAAACCTGATAATTTACTAATATATCAAGAATCCACCTACTATGATAGTGAGCATTTAGGGGCTAATGTAGATTATTTAGTTGAAACGATGAAGGAAAATTTAAAAGGGGCAAAGATTAAGCGATTTGAGGATGATGAAAAGGAATATTACACTGGTAGGGTATTTAAGTATGACGAAAAAATTCCTTATAATAAATTCTATGCAATTATTCATTCAAAAAAATACAAAGCAAAAAGTGTAGAGTTTTATGGTTACGGTAGTTGCTCAGAAGTTGATAAGACATGTAATGCAAAGGATGAAAGAATTGAAAAGCATTTTGATAAGATAATTAAGTCTTTTAAATTTTAATAATTAATATAGGAGTAAATAAATGCTATTACTAAAAAACAGCAAGTTAACATTTGGTAGTCTTTGTATAATAGTAACAGCCATCCTAATAGCGGGATGTAAAGTGGATTTTGAAATAAAAGATACAGATCCGAAAGAAGAAAAATTATTAAATACTAGAGCTATGAAAGATGATTTTACTTCGGGATTTTTATCAATAAAACCAAAAGAAAACAATTATCTAACTTTTACCTCAGGAACAAAAGGTTATAAGATGCTATTTCATAAGGATGCTATAGCCCAAGATTTCTATTATGAAAAAAATGATAAACATTTTGAGAGAGTAGTAGTTACTTTCGGGTATAAACCTGATAATTTATTAATCTATCAAGATACAACCTATTACGATAATGAGCATTTAGGGGCAAATGTAGATTATTTAGTTGAATCAATGCAGGAAGATTTAAAAGGGAAAAAAATTAAACATTTTGAGGATGACGAAAAAGAATACTACACAGGAAGATTATTCGAATATCATGAAGAAATTCCTTATAGTAACTTTTATGCGGTTATTCATTCTAAAAAATATAAGACAAAAAGTGTAACTTTTTATGGATATGGAAGTTGTACGGATGTTAAAAAAACGTGTAATGCAAAAGATGAAAGAATCGAAAAGCATTTTAATAAAATTTTAAAGTCTTTTAAATTTTGAAAAAGTGTTAATGGGATTATGCAATTGAATTTTTTGAGAGTTGCAAAACGAATGCTATATAAAGCAAAAGTCATGAAAAATTAAAATTATTATATATAAATTAGTGAAAGAAGTACAGATTATTAATGGGAAATAATGATTAAAGGGAATTATTACTAAAAAAAACAAATAAATATAAAGTGGATATTGAATTTGATTTTTATCCAGCCAATTAGCGATTAGCTATGATAATAGGACTACATGTTATGGAAGAGTAAAAATAATAAAATAATATATTATTGATTAATTGTCACTTATATATTGTATAAAATGTAATGTATTGGAATTGAGTTTAAAATAGAGAAGTTTTAAATGTATGATAACTATTGGTTTTTAAGGGATTCGAAAGAATTTCCGTCTAAATTTAAAACTCCAAATAATCGAATAATCAGATTTATCTATGGTAATAAATTACCAATTTAAATTTAGTAAAATATGATTTTTACTTAGAAAACCAAATCATGTAAAATTTAGACATAATGATCTGTTTGCAATCCAGTTTCTAATGAAAAATAACAATACAATAAATCAAAGAATAGATAAAAGAAAAATACTTTAATAAAGGGATAAATTATTGAATCACACTGTTTTAATCATATATAAAAAGAAATAGGAGTAAATAAATGCAACTATTAAAAAACAGAAAATTAGCATTAGTTAGTCTCTTTTTGATTATAACTGCCATCTTAATAGGGGGATGTAAAGTGGATTTTGAAATAAAAGATACAGATCCAAAAGAAGAAGAATTATTAAACTCTAGAGCAATGAAAGATGATAAATCAGTAAAATTTTTATCGTTAAACCCAAATGAAAAAAATTATTTAACTTTTACCTCAGGAACAAAAGGTTATAAGATGTTGTTTCATAAAGATGCAATTGTTCAAAATTTTACTTATGAATTAAAGGATGATAAATACGAATTTGTAGAAGTAACATTTAAAATAAAGCCTGACAATTTAGAACTTTATCAGAAAAATAAATACTTTAATAACTATATAGGGGAAGATGCAAATTATTTAGTAGATGATATGAAAGAAAAATTAAATGGTGCTAATGTTAAACACTATGTGAAAAAAGACAATGAATACTATACAGCTAGGCTTTTGAATAAAGTAGATGGAGTACCTTTTAATGAATTTTTTGCAATTATACATTCAAAGAAATTTAAAACAAGAAGTGTTTCGTTTTATGGTTATGCAAGTTGTGCAGATGTAAAAAAAACCTGTAATGCAGAGGACAAAAGAGTTGAAAAACACTTTAATAAAATTATAGAATCTTTTGAATTTTAAAGGAAATATAGGTGGTTGAAGTGGGGAATCAGAAAGAAGTATTTAATAGTGACATTGTTAAAGTTCGACTAGCTAAAGAAGAATATTCTGATCTTAGTGTAGAGAAAGTGAAACAAATTTATCTAGAAGAGACAGGGAAGAAACTGGATGCACAGGTAAAAGTATATAAAAGTATTGATAATATCAAGTCAGATTCAGGTTTTGCAGGTTCAATCATTCATATTTATAATCCTAAAAAAGGCATCAATGAAGCTTATACTATTACTAGAGGAACCGAAGATACAAAGGATTGGGAATACAATATGTTTGGATTATTTGGAGCAATAGATACCCAACAATACGAAGATGCCAAAATATTCCACAATAAAACCATTGGGATAATAAAGAAAGAAACAAATATAGGTAGCGATAAAAATAATATTAAGCTGAATGAGTATGCAATAGGTCATTCTTTAGGTGGAAATCTAGCGCAAACTTTAAATCTTGATGGAGCAAATTTTAGAGAGGTCACAGTAATAAACGATGCTCCACCAAGTGCATACCAACTGGCGTCTATAGATAAAGAATTTCATAATTATTTAAAAATTAAACTAAATCTAGATAATAGTAACAGAGATGAATTACTTAAAGTTAATCCTGAAAAACTTAAAAAACTTGCAGAAGAGTATTATGCAGAAAAAGGTTCGAATATAAGGCATTTAACAGCAAATGACGATATGCTTTACTGGGCTTCTAAAATCAGGGGTTTTATAGAGTTAGGAACTCGGGAGAAGATTGAAACAAATCCCGACTTTTCTGGATTAGATGGTACTTTAGGAAGTGTTACTAACTTAAATGATCAAGAATTAGCAAAACTCCAAATGTATATGAGCAAATATAAAATTGAATATCAAACGGGTGGATTGGAAGGTTTCATATATGGGGCTACAGGCATCACTTCTTTAAAGGAAGCTTGGGGGAATTTCCAAGAAAGTGTAAAAGATATATTACCTTCGGTTAATATTAAGAATCCAGCTACAAGTAACAATCTGATAACCGATATAACGAATAAATTTTTTCCATTTAATGTATTGAATGGAGGGATTTCTATCACTATGAAAAATCCTATAAGTTCAATGCAGGATATTTATAACAGTAGTTTAGTTATGGCTGAAAAAGTTAATCAAACGGTAAAACAGACAACTGAATTGGTAGGCATCCTTTTTAAGGCGTTAATACCTTTACTAGGTAACGCAGGTGAAAGGATTTCAGCTAAAATTGTTTCCACAAAAATTGAAACTATAAATAAGATTTTAGATAAAATAAATAAGATAAAAAATGAAATAGATAAAAATGGGTATTTTAATTTAAATAATGTATCATTGGTTTTTGATTTACTAAAAGAACTGAAAAATGCAATGAATCTATTTTTGGAAGTAGCAGAAGATATAGAAATTATAATTGATGAAGTGAAGCAGATTAAGAAAGAGGTTGATTCAGCTGTCTCTGCACATGGCTTAGAGGAAATGCTTAATGGCTTAGATAAGATGCTTATTCATCTAGCTGGATCAGGAAAGAGCTATGAAGGAAATGATTTAGTAATGACTGGTAAATCGGGTTCCAAAGAAGTAAAGGTCAATATTTCTTCAGCCTTACGTATATATAAGACTGGTACAGAAATATACAGTGATAAATCCACGCTATTAACAAAAATGAAAGCGCAATATGAAAGCGAATATCCCGACTATTACCAAAATCATATAGTAAAGCTGAACAAAGAAATTCAATTAATGGAAGCAAGTCCAGGCTCGTATAGCTATCTCGTACCTTATTCAGATATTAGAGTTACTTCCATCTCTGTAGAAGAAAAAATAGATCCGATGAGCCCAAGTATTATAAGTGCTTTCACTACAATATTCCAAGAAATGAATACCGAAATTGAAACTGGTAAAAAGTTTATAGAGAAAATTAGAACATCCATTGAAAAAATGTTCCAAGAAGATGAAAAAGTTGCTCAAATGTTCAAATATATCTAAGGGGGTGTTCTGATGGGTGTTTACGCAACTGATTACCAATTTCTATCTAATGAGGATTTATTGTACAAATCTGTATCGATGAATCATCTTCTTGAAGAAAGCTTGAACTTGCATATGCAGTTAAACGAAAGCATTAATAGTGAGTTAAATGTAAGTTCAGGAATGTTTATCGATGAAATATTAAATAAGCTACGAGAAAAAACAAGAACACATAGTGATTTTATCGCTAATGCTAAAAC
Organism: Rummeliibacillus pycnus; assembly: GCF_044359855.1. Taxonomy (GTDB): domain Bacteria; phylum Bacillota; class Bacilli; order Bacillales_A; family Planococcaceae; genus Rummeliibacillus; species Rummeliibacillus pycnus_A. Next base: position 1,384,005 of record NZ_CP132291.1, on the reverse strand, counting down.
AACTGTTCAAACTCAGACCGTTGTCTATGAAAATGATCTCAATAAGATGAACATTCAACGGATTAATATATACTATGAAATTATTGAAAAGGTAAAAAGTGGTTGATAATTAGATGGTTTTCCATCAATTATATAAATAAAAAATTTAAAAGGAGATGTTTTTTATGTCAGGTATTATTCGCGTTACACCAGCTGAATTACAAGCAATGTCAGGAAAATATACAACAGAAAGTGGTGAAACAGAACATCAAATAACCCGCTTAGACAAAATGATTGAGGACTTGCAAGGAATGTGGGAGGGGGAATCTAGTAAAGCATTTGCTGAACAATTCCACTCATTAAGACCTTCTTTTGTAGAAATGCAAAATTTACTTTCAGATATTGCGTCTCAATTATCAGCTGCGGGACGTGCTCTTGAAGATGCAGACCAGCAAATTGCAGGTCAAATCAGAGGCTAGTTTCTGCGTCATTCTAAGAAGTGCCTTATTTTACGGCACTTCTTTTTTTAAGGAGTGAATAGTATGTATATAGATTTAACTATCGATTTAAAAAATTATAATGCTTCAGCCTTTGACTTAAGAATCTCTAATTATCACTCTATAAGAACATTGATAGAAATGGTTTGGCAAATGCAAAATTTGATAGAACCTCCTCGAAATGGTTATTGGATAAGAGTTGATAATAAAGACAAAGTTTATGGTGGTTATGAAAGGCTGATCAATGCAAATATCAATTCAGGAGATCGGATTGAAATACTATAGGAGGGAAATCGAAGAATGAGCGAATATCCCAAAAATTATCTGGGTCAACAGTTAGATGCTTTTACGGAAGTCCGAGATAGACAGCTGGAAATTACATTTCAAAGAGAACGAATAAAATTAGATGACCCAATAGAAGTTACTTTTATAGAATCTTTAGACAGGCTCATTCAAAGAAAAGTTGAATGGAGCGATGTTGAACTTAAAATAAGATATCAATTTGATGAACCACTTCAATTTAGTTATGAAGTTTTTAAAGAAAATGAATTAAGTCGTCTCTATTTTTCTCAAAATCTTGTTAAAAAACTAAAATTTAATAATTTAAGTCGATTACAAATCGTTATTAGTCCAGAAAATGTTATATATGATGATGCAATGCAAGTGTACTTTTTGCATTTTGGAGTAGAAAATAGTGTTCCGCCATATATAAGTGAGGATAAGCGGTTACTTCAAGAGGTACGAGCATTATGTTGTGCAGCAATTGAACCCAAATATGATTTCTTTCACTACTTAAGTTATTCCACTACATCAGCTATACCTACAAGAGCCAAAAAAATTATGGCATGTGAATCATTATCGGCACTACAAGAAACTATTTCTGAAATGATTCAAAACTACCGTAAATATGAAAAAAGTATTACATCTATACCAATTAAAAAATGGAAAACAACAAAATATAGCTTTATAGGTGTAAGTGTATTATTAATTCCTCTAGTTATCTATGTTGTATATTCATTAACTTTTTCGATGCCAAAATATAATGCATACATAGCTAGTCAAGAGCAATTTTTAAATAGTGAATATAGCAATGTTGTGGATCAATTAGAACCGTATGATGCGAAGAAAATGCCATATGTTACAAAATATATGCTCAGCCTTTCTTATGTAACAAATGAACAATTAGATGAAACACAACGAGATAATGTATTAAAAACGATTACACTGCAAACCGATGAACGGTATTTTCTATTTTGGATTTACATAGGACGTGGTGAATCTGAAGAAGCATTGAAAATTGCCCGTGAATTAGAAGATATCGATTTAACTATTTTTGCACTTTTAAATCAGGAAGAAAATGTTAAGAATGATTCTTCTTTAGACAGCGAAAAAAAGAAACAAAAGTTGGATAGTATTAAGCAAGAAATAGAAGATTATAAACGTCAATTGGATGAGGCAAAAAAAGAAGATCAGGCTGAAACAACAGGAAGTGAATTAGATTCAACTTTACAAACTAAGGACACAGTTGAGGGAACTGATAAGAAAACAAATGATTCAGGAAAAAAGGCGTCTTTAAATGAAAATAAGTCAGAAAAGAAAACAGAGAAATAAGATATGGCGAAAGAAAGGAGGAAATCATAATGAGAACACTGTGGATTTATGTTAATCATTTTGTCTATTATTATCCAATTGAAAAAGAGAGAGAATTGACAATTGGAAAGGGTAACACCAATACGATTACATTAAATACTTTACTAGAAGATACAAAAATGTTTGTCAAGATTTCAAAATTCCATATTGGTATTTATGTAGAGGATCAATTATTATGTAATCTTTCGCATTTGCAATCTTTTAGTAAGCAAATTGATGGTAACAATATTCGGTTTTTATATACAAACGAAGAACCAAAAGTAGAACGTTTTTATGTTGGAAAGGCACCTGAGTTTTCACTAAGTATTAATGATGTCATTCAAATAAAAGATGATATATCGTATTCAGAGGATTTACGGTTTTTTAATTACAATGACAGTTGGATTGTAAAACCCGGTAATTCAGGCGTGTTTATAAATGGAAAAAAACAACTATCACCATGCAAATTAAATGTAGGAGATCGAATTATCTCTGATTGTCATACATTTTCTTTTATAGAAAATGATATTTTCGAAGTAAATGGTTATTTTCCAATTGAATCATCACTATCGGCAATTGTTGTACCCACTTCGAAAATAGCAGAAAACTATCCATTATATCGTCGAACTCCTCGAATGATCTATGAGTTGCCAACAGATAAGGTTTCTCTAACGTTTCCTTCTCAGGAAAGTGAAGAAAATAACAGGGGCTTATTACTTATGATAATGCCTCCTCTTGTCATGCTTGTTGCACTCACAATTATGGCTTTTATTCAACCACGTGGCATATATATAATCGTCACGCTTATGATGTTCATAGTGACAATCGTGACTTCGACTGTTCAATACATTAAGGATAAAAAACAGCGATTGAAAAAAGAAAAGAAAAGGGTAGCTATTTATAAAAAATATTTAGAAGCTAAACGTGCTGATTTGCATGAACTTTCTTTAAAGCAGCGAGAAGTAATGGAGTATCATTTTCTATCTTTAGAACAAATGAAATCATTAACAAGTTCACTAAGTGATCGAATATGGGAGAGGTCACTTAAAAGTCATGATTTTCTGCAATTCCGTTTAGGAACAGGTACTGTAAAATCTAGCTTTCAAATTAACTTTAATGCCAATGATTTAGCGAATCGGGAGTTAGATGATTTAATAGAACAATCCCATCAACTTGAAAATACATATAGCAATCTTCATGAGTTACCGACTGTTGCTGACTTATCAAGAGGACCTTTAGGATTAATCGGACAAGAATGGGTCGTCAAACGTGAATTGCATCAGATTATTGGGCAGCTCACTTTCTTTAATAGTTACCATGATTTGCGCATTGTATTGGTTTTTGATAAAGAAAATTATAAAGAATGGGAGTGGATGAAGTGGCTTCCACATTTTACACTACCTCATATTCAAGCTAAAGGGTTTATATATGACGAGCAGTCAAGGGACCAATTGTTGAATTCACTTTATGAAATAATTCGTGAGCGAGAGTTGAATGATGAGCAAGATGTTGTGTATAGACCTCATATGCTATTTGTTATTCTAAATCAAGATTTACTAGTAGATCACAAAATTATGGAATATTTAGAACGTAATATTCATCATTTAGGCGTTTCTACGATTTTTGCAGCCAAGTCTAAGGAAGGGTTACATGAAGAAATTGCAACATTAGTGCGATATGTAAATCAGTTTGAGGGAGATATTCTAATTGAAAATAAAAGGGCTATCAAACGTACTTTTAAAACAGATACGATGCATCATGAGTCTAATGAAAGATTTGCACGGCAACTAAAAGCATTAGATCATCAATTAGGTTTTACCAATTCAATCCCTACATCCATCTCTTTTTTAGAAATGCTAGATGTTCAAGATATGACACAATTATCAATTGCAGATAATTGGAGAAAGCATGAAGCTAAGGAAACTTTAGCAGTTCCAATAGGTGTAAAAGGTATAAATGAACTAGTCAAACTAAATTTACATGAGCGTGCTCATGGTCCGCATGGTTTGCTTGCTGGTACGACAGGTTCAGGGAAGAGTGAATTTTTACAAACGTATATCTTATCATTAGCTGTTCATTTTCACCCGCATGAAGTGGCTTTCTTGTTAATAGATTACAAAGGTGGTGGGATGGCTCAACCATTTAGAAACTTACCTCACTTACTAGGAACAATCACGAATCTTGATGGAAGTAAAAACTTTAGTGCAAGAGCATTAGCTTCCATTAAAAGTGAATTAAAACAAAGACAACAATTATTTGATACATTCAATGTTAATCATATAAATGATTACAATGACTTGGTAAAAAATCATGAGGCAACGATACCTATGCCGCATCTCTTTTTAATTTGTGATGAATTTGCAGAGTTAAAAACAGAAGAACCTGAGTTCATAGGTGAGCTAGTGAGTGCTGCGCGAATTGGTCGAAGCCTGGGGGTACATTTAATACTGGCTACACAAAAACCTGGAGGTATTATTGATGACCAAATCTGGAGTAATACAAATTTCCGTATTGCACTAAAAGTTCAAAATGCTGCAGATAGTAAGGACATTTTGAAAAATCCAGATGCTGCTAGTATTTCTGTGGCAGGTCGTGGTTATTTACAAGTAGGGAATAACGAAGTTTACGAACTTTTCCAATCTGCGTGGAGTGGTGCTCCATACTTGGATGATACTTCAGATACAGAATCAGAGGTTGCAATCATTACAGACTTAGGATTAATTCCACTTTCAAATGTGGAGAGCAAAAAAACACCAAAAAACAAAGAAAAAACAGAAATTGAAATGATCGTAAACGAAATTGAAAATGTGCAAAATGAATTGGAAATTGAAAAGTTGCCAAGTCCTTGGCTTCCACCATTAAAAGAACTTATTTACCAAAATCATGTTTGTGATGATCAATTGAATATTCCAATTGCTATTGTTGATGAACCAGAATTACAAAAACAATCTCCATACTATTATGAAATGTTTAAGGATGGGAATATCGCCATATTCGGTTCGTCTGGTTATGGAAAATCAACAACGGCCTTATTACTTCTTCTTAGTATGGCAAGGAACTTTTCACCAGAGGAAATCCATTACTATATTTTAGATTTTGGCAATGGTGCCTTACTTCCTTTAGGGTCATTGGCACATACAGCTGATGTATTTACAGTAGATGATCAACGCAAAATTGAGAAATTCCTAAAAAAGGTTCGACAGGAAATGGCGTCGCGAAAAAAGAAATTACAACAAATGCAAGTTAACACGATTCAAATGTATAATCAGGCAGCTGAAAAACAATTACCGCTTATATTTATTACGATTGAAAATTTTGATTATATCAAAGAAGAATTACCTGATATCGAGTTAACTCTCAACCAATATGTACGTGATGGTCAGTCATTAGGTATATATTTTATCTTTACTGCAACACGGATGAATGCGATTCGACCAGGGATGATGAATAATTTAAAAACGAAAATTGTTCATTATTTGCTTGATAGCACAGAGGCATCTTCTGTACTGGGCAGATTACCATATTTACCGGAGCCAATACCTGGTAGAACGATTATCAAAAAAGATGAAGCATACTTTGCACAAATCTTTATACATGCTGAAGGTGAAGATGATTTTGAACGTTTTGAAAATGTTAAACAAACCATCCAACTTTTCAATGAAAAATATAGTGATTTCGTTAATCCAGATCCGATTCCAATGTTATCAGATCGTTTAACAACAGTAGATATGAAAGGTTATGTTTCTTCTAAGACCCTAAAATTACAAATTTCTATTGGATTAGAAGAAGAAAACGTAACACCTGTAATCTTGGATTTAAATCAATCCCAACATTGTTTAATTGTAGGCCCGAGCCAAAGTGGAAAAACAAATACTTGTAAGCTCATTGTAGATTCTTTATTGCAAGAAAATATTCAATATTTTGGTGTGTTTGAAGCGTTCCAAAAAAACTTTATACACCTTGCTAAGCGGGAGAATATTAGCTATTTATCTACAAAAGAAGATATAACTGAATGGATAGAAAAGGTAGAGAATACCTTAGCAGATCGTGTAGAAAACGATGACTTTTTACAAGAGTATCAACCAATTGTGTTGCTAATAGATGGCTATAGTTTCTTCCAAGGAGTAGTAGATGCACGTCTTCAAGAACGATTAGCAAAGTTGATAAAAAATTATACAAATATTGGTTTCAACCTAATTGTAACAGGAAGCAATAATGATTTCTCTAAAGGATATGATGCGTTTACTAGTGAATTAAAACAACTGCGACAAGGGATTCTATTGATGAAAAAATCAGATCAAACGATATTTAACCTTTCATTTGATAGGAAAGAAAGAGAGATTAATAGCGGATTTGGTTATTATGTAAAAAATGGTCAAGAGTCATTTATTCAAATACCTTTAGTAGTAGAAAGTGAGGTAACAGTATGAAATTAGGACAAAAATACGTTTTTAAAGTGATTATCTTAGTACTTCTAATTGTTGCATTGCCTATACTTTCTTTTCAGTTTGTCAATCATAAAACTGACCAAAAACAGAAAGTATCCAACACTATCGCTATTGTAAACGAGGATATTGGTGCTGAAAAGGAAGGAAAATCATTAGCACTGGGCAATGATTTATCAACTATATTAAATAAAAACTCAAAATATGAGTGGAAGGTTGTTGGGAGAGGTGCTGCACAAAATGGCTTAAAGAGTAATAACTATGTAGCGGTGCTTTATATACCTTCTGATTTCTCAACAAAATTAATGCAGTATGAAGAAAATAATACGGTTGAAACCAAGTTTAACTATTCAATTCAAGACAAGCTCACAACTCTAGAAAAAGAAAAAGTACAAAGAGAGGTAGAAAGAGCTACTGGGGTTGCAAATGATAAAATTTCTGCATTATATTGGAGCTACGTTTCTCAAGACCTTCAAGATGTTCGATCAGGTTTTGATGGAATAGTGAAAAAAGAAATTGATTTCCAAACGAAAATGACTTCATTTTACAAAACAGTATCTTCCGATTTATCTAATGAGATGGATGGTCAAACAAAACAACTAAAATCCATTAAATCAGGCATAAAGAATTATGCTGAAAATACAAATGACTCGATTACATCTGCAGATCAATTTCAAGCAGAGCTAAAGGAATTTATCCAACAAGTTAATCAATTTCAAGAGTATCAAAATACACATGAAAAAATTATGCAGCAAAATTCAAATGAGCAAATGAAAATTGTTGAAAGTGGAATGTTAAATCAACAGTCTGATTTAGAATCTATCAATGGAGTATTGTCTGATCAGCAAACATTAATTGAAGATGAGCTTTCGGGTTTTTCAAATAATATTGATGAAAGTAATCAAGTGTTAGAGAATCTGTATTTACTAAGATCTAAAAATAATAATTTTGAAGTTGTTATGGATACCCTAACAAAATTAGAAACTAGTAATATTGAAAACCAATTGAAGGATATCATTAACAAGAGGAATAATTTGCCTAATTCGGATTCTCCAGGTTCAGGTGATAGTCAAGAAACAATATCGTCATTGCCGGAAATTAAGTTAAATATTCAAAATGAAGAAGATGCATTAGATTCTGTAGCTACTAAAATTAAACAGGTACAAAAAAGTATTGAAGCAGCGAACCAAGATGGATTGCCAGAGCTTTCTAAAGCTAGTCAAAATCTGCAAAATATCCAATCAAATTTAGTAAATATTAAAACGAATCTTCAAGCTATTCAAGAGGAACAATCAGCTTTCAATTCAGCAGCACAACAGTTACTTGTTACTGCGAAGAATTTGGAAAAAGAAAATGCTGATTTACAATATAAACTAGACCAAATAGTGGACGGAAATGAATCAAAATTGGTGGATCAAATCAAAAAAATAGAAACTAAAATACTGAAACAATCAGTATTAAATGATTCACAAAAAACTGCTTTGAGCTCAGCTTTTTATACTCAAATTGCAGCAGATGATAGTATCCAACTTTTAAATTATTATGAAGCATTAAATAAATTCGACGGTACACTTTCATCTAGTTTATTGAATGATAAAAAATTGGAAGCATTTAAAAAAGAAGTAAAACCACAATTAGAAATTTCAAAAGAAGAGACAGATTTATATCAACTCTTATTGGATGATTTACCTTCTATAAAAGAAAACATTGATAATGTAAAGCCTACGTTAATGGATAATTTAAAAGAAACAAACAATTTAGTATCTACTCACTTTGAACAAATCTCTACTGATTTAAATAATGTGACGGATTTAACCCAGACCCTACAAAGTCAAATCACAGAAACTATACATCCACCTTCATTGGGGAATTTGTCCGATATCAACTCTTTAGAGGGTACGCATGATATGATTCGTACAACGATGAAATCAGTTAAAAGTTCTATTGAATCCATTGATTCAACACAAACATCTGTAATTGGAAACGCACAACAAATATTATCAAATGTCAATGGAGTAAAAAAAGATGCTGGTATTTTAGACAATAAATTGGAAAGTAATTTACTCGTTACAAAGAAATATAAAGAAGATATATTCGCTGTACTTCCTAATACATTTATAGATGGACAAAGAAATACAAAGATCTTTGATTATTTAGCAGCACCTATCAATGTAGAAAACAAAAGTCCAATTGTCGAGGAAGTAAAAAAAGTCCCACCTTTAGTTTTAATCATTATTATATTAGTTTGTAGTTTGCTAATTGGTTATTTAGTAAATGAGATAAAATATCCTTCTTTACTGATGAAAAGTGGTATTTTTATCATGCTTAATCTTATTGTAGGTTTAATAATTAGTATGTATAGTTTGAAAATGTACGCTTTGGATGGAACTAAAGGCATTCAATGGTCAATTTTCACTATATTACTATTAATGACGTGCTCTGCATTTATCTTAAATGTAAATATTATTGGGCGCTTTATAGGTTGGATAGGAAGTATTTCTCTCCTACTATTCTTTATCGCACCATTACTTGCATTAACAGTGCCTGATTTTAATTATCGTGATCCAATGACAGCGATGTACATGTCTATTCAATACGATATGAATCCACCAATTGAATTGGCTTATTTTATCTTAGTATGTCTAATTATCTTATTTATGAGTATTTCATTGGCTACTATAAAATTTAGAAAGGGTGAGGGGGAGGTTGTTGAAGAATAGACTAATTCTGATTGGAATCGTCATATTTGGAATGTTCTTTGTGATGCCTTCTTTGGTTTTTGCATCAACGCCAGATATTGAAAAGCTTGTCCCTAATATATATCAATATAAAGAATTTAAAGAGAACAAAGATGTATTACATGATAATCATCAGAAAAAAAAGGTTAATTTATTAAGCGATGAATTAAAGTCATTGACTTTTGAAAAAAATCCTTATCCAAACCATGATAAATTAAAAGCAAACTTATTTGCTGGAGATTTTCGTGGAAATAATACAATTCAGTTGAAATCACAAAAGCTTAATCTATTTAAAGAGAAAAACAATGTAATAGAAGATTATTCCTTCAAAACAGAACAATCAGATGGTTTCACCTTATCTCTAGAACAGTTATTTTTGGGGATAATTATCACATTGTGTCTAGTACTTTGCTTTATCATTTTACCTAAGCTTTTAGCGAAGAAAAGTGTATCATAAAAGCAAAGAAATCTGATAAATGACGTCTTTATATAATAGAAGAAAAAAGATCCTATCAAAGTATTTTGTCGCTAAAATTAGCGTTCCTACTATAATATTTGACGTCATATCTATTGCCTGAATTAGTCTATTTATATTCTAATTCAGGTCAATTTTGTATTAAAAAATCGTTTAACATAAATTGCATATTTTTTAAGGCTTTTAAAGCCTGAATTTGTATCTAAATGGATTGAAGCACGATTATCAATGTCACAATCCCAACATGGTTGTATATTTTTTGATAGGCAGTAGTCAATAAATTGTTATGCTACAATATTTGCTAATCCTTTTCTCTGTAATTCAAATCAGTTACAATATCAACTTCTGCATAGTGTTTTGATTTAAAAATTGAGACACCTTCGCTGATAATTTTATCGCCATCCTCTAAACAAAAGCCAAACCCCTTTACAGTGCCATCAGTTGAATAAGAAAAATTTTAGTTTAATAAACTAAAGATAAATTCATTAACAAAGAAGGCACTTGCTATGCAAGTGCCTTTATGCTTTATTACATTGCTTCCAACAGTCCTTTAATAAGGCCAACAAATTTAGTGTTTACTTGACCTGCAACTTCAATCACTTCTTCATGGTTTAAAGGTTGATCGAGAATTCCGCACGCCATATTTGTTAAGCATGAAATACCAAGTATCTTCATATTGCCGTGTTTTGCTACGATTGCTTCAGGGACAGTTGACATACCTACTGCATCAGCCCCGAGAGTACGAATCATACGAACTTCAGCTGGCGTTTCATAAGTTGGTCCACTCCACCAAGCATAAACACCTTGTTGTAACGAAATATTTTGTTTCTTCGCTACTTCTAAAGCGATATTACGTAACTCTTTACTATAAACTTCAGACAAATCAGGGAAACGTGTTCCTAATTCATCGTTATTTGGACCGATTAAAGGATTTGAAGCTACTAAATTAATATGGTCTGTGATTAACATTAAGTCACCAGGTGCGAATGATGTATTAACAGCGCCACAAGCGTTAGTAACGATTAAATTTTCAATACCAAGTGCTTTCATCACACGTACAGGGAATGTGACTTCATCTAACGAGAATCCTTCGTAATAGTGGAAGCGGCCTTTCATCGCTGCTACTGTCTTCCCATTTAAAGTACCAATGACAAGTTCATTTGCATGTCCAATAGCACTAGATTTTGCAAAGTGTGGTATTTCACTATAGGGAATGCTGGTTGGATTTTCAATTTCATCAGCTAGATTTCCAAGTCCAGATCCTAGTATCAAACCTACTTTAGGAGATTGATCCGTCTTACTTAAAATGAAATCTCTAGCTTCAATAATATCTTGGATGTTATGCATCAAAAGTTCCTCCTTGAATAGCTACTTTAGAACATATATAGCCGTTTCTCAATAAAAGCTTAATTCATGAAAGAGGCGTTGTAAAATTAAAACAACTAATTTGTAAGGTAATAGTAGAGAATGTGAAGTTAGATCTATTTTACTCAGCCATTCTCTTTTTCTTTTTAGCTTGTAGATAAGCAATAATCGTTGTTTTTAATGCTGCGTAATTTCCGATAGCTGCATAGCCATAAAACCATCCCATAAATAAACCTGCAATTAGATTCTGGCGATGGCTGATAAAGACGGAAATCAATAATCCAAGAATCAAGGGGATTGTTGGAACGTACTTTTTGGGAATATGAAAAATGATTTTTAATATTTGAGTAAGAATCATGATAACGGGTATCGCTATAACAGCATCCCAGAAGTTTGTATGGATTATCGGGAATAATTCCATCTTTTCACCTCTTTCGAAGATACGAAATATGTAGTAATTGCTCTTAATAGTTGTTCCCTGAAATATGGTATTTATTCTCGGGGATTAATTCTGTGAATTTATTTTTTATAAAATATTATTAAAGTTAAATCAATTTCATAATTCAAAGATTTAATAAAAAACACGAACATTAAAAGTTCCATTCTTATATGCCATATCAATTAGAAAATTGCCTATGAAGCGGAAGATGGCGACTCCTGCGGGAAAGCGAGACAGGTGAGACCCCGCAGTGAAGCAAAAATTCTTTTTGCCCCACAAAAAGAATTTTCTGCGACGAAGCTAGCGAAGCGATGCAGGAGCACAGTGTTTTAGCTTCCGAGGAGGCTCACCGCTCGCCCGCGGAAAGCGCCATCTGGAGCAGCATACTAAGTAAATACTGGAAATGAAATATATCCGAATTATTGAGTTGTTTATTTAGGAATATATTTATGAAATTGATTCAGTTATTAAATTATAAAATAACTCTTTTAATCATTCATTTTTAATAAAATTAATGTTTTTTTCTATATTTTTAGCAAAAAAAATATGTGTTTTTGAGAAATACAATTGTATTTCTGAAGAAAATTTATTAAAATTAAAGACATAAATTAATTGTTCTACAACACAATATAGTTTTGCTTTAAACCTTTAGGCTTTGTATAACAATGAATTAAGGATTAGAAACCTATGATTTCTTTACGTTAGATATAAAGTAACGAACATGTGCATCTGTGTTAAACATTAGGAGGGGAAATTATGGCTAACAAAGAGTTGAAGAGGGGTTTAGAAGCAAGGCATATTCAAATGATCGCGCTTGGTGGAACAATAGGTGTAGGTTTGTTTATGGGTTCAGCAAGTACAATAAGTTGGACTGGACCATCGGTTATGCTTGCTTATGCAATCGCCGGTATTTTTGTGTTTTTTATTATGCGTGCTATGGGAGAAATGCTTTATCTTGAACCAACAACAGGTTCATTTGCGACATTTGCTCATGAATATATTCATCCGCTTGCTGGTTATCTAACTGCGTGGAGTAACTGGTTCCAATGGGTAATCGTTGGGATGTCAGAAGTTATTGCTGTAGGTTCTTATATGCAATATTGGTTCCCAGATCTACCTGCATGGGCACCCGGAATTGTAGTTATGATTATTTTAGGGGCTGCTAATTTAGTATCTGTTAAGTCTTTTGGTGAATTTGAATTTTGGTTTGCATTTATTAAAGTTATAACAATTATTTTAATGATTATTGCTGGATTTGGATTAATCTTCTTTGGTCTAGGTAATGATGGACACGCAATTGGAATTCCAAACTTATGGTCACATGGTGGTTTCTTTGCAGGTGGCTTTAAAGGATTCTTCTTTGCATTGTCACTAGTGGTAGCGGCCTATCAAGGTGTTGAATTAATCGGTATTACAGCTGGTGAAGCGAAAGATCCTCAAAAATCAATCACAAAGGCAATTAATTCAATTATTTGGCGTATTTTAATCTTCTATATTGGTGCTATTTTCGTAATCGTAACAGTTTATCCTTGGGATCAATTAAAAGCAGTAGGAAGTCCATTTGTTGTAACGTTTGCAAAAGTAGGTATTACAGTAGCGGCTGGCTTTATCAACTTTGTCGTTATTACAGCTGCAATGTCTGGATGTAATAGTGGTATTTTCAGTGCTGGACGTATGATGTACACATTAGCGATAAACGGACAAGCACCGAAAGCATTCGCGAAAGTATCTAAAAATGGTGTCCCATATTGGGGTACAATCGCTGTTTTAATTGGTTTAGCTGTCGGTGTAGTTTTAAACTTTGTCGCACCATCGAAACTTTTCGTATATGTATATAGTGCAAGTGTGCTTCCAGGGATGATTCCATGGTTTGCATTACTGATTGCTCAAATTCGTTTTAGAAAAGTACACGCCAAAGAAATGGCAAACCATCCATTTAAAATGCCTTTCGCACCAGTAAGTAACTATGCAACCATCATCTTCTTGTTAGTCGTGTTAGTCGGCATGTGGATCAACGATGATACACGTATTTCATTAATCGTAGGGATTATCTTCTTAGCACTTATGACAATCCTATTCTATCTATTTGGTATGAATAAACGCGATTATAATTTAAAAGAAAATGACTAAATAAAAAATTGCTTATATAGAATTTAAAACCCGGAGAGTCCTTTTGATTAGGAGCTTTCCGGTTTTTTTGACTTATTCGCTAAAAGTAATAGTTGGGGTGCAAATAAATTCTGACCAATACTGTATATTTTCCCCTTTGTTACATTTAGTGTAATAATGGAAATGATAAACATCACACCAAAGTCAACCTATTTCACCTGTATAGGTAGCAATAAAAGCATCTATAAACATGCCGATCACAAGGTAATTAATGGTGACGCACTTGGAGGCGTACAACGACAAATCGCAAGTCCAATTAAGTGGACAACATTTACGCCAATATCCAAATGTGTTAGCAAAAAGCTGGTTCGAATAATGCAGATATTCTTGGGGCAACGATGTAATATCTGACTCCGTATTAAGGAAGTGAAATGTTTTGCAAATAATTTCTAGTCAAGAGCGTCAAGTATATCCTATTATTTTCCCAACATCTTATGGATCTGTTGGCACGATCAACTTTTATATCATTAATGATGGAAAATTATTAACCTTAATTGATGCTGGTATCAATCATGAAGGTTGTTGGGATTATTTTAATTTAGTATTAGCAGAACAGGGGTACAAGGTAGCTGACATTGACCGTATCATTTTAACTCATCATCATGAAGACCATGTCGGGCTGTTAAAGCGAATACTAGCTGTGAAGAATATCCCAATTTATGCACATCCAATTGCCATTTCAAGATTAGCAATGGATGCAGATTTCTTTCATATGCGTTATCAGTTCTTCAATGAACTTTATGCTGAAATGGATTGTCTTCAAGATGCGCAACCACGATTAGAAAAACTAAGTAAAACATTGAAAGAATTAGATGAAAGAAAAATAATGGCTGACTATATTCCTATCCAAGAGGGTGATTTTGTCGGTGGCCTAGAAGTTATTGAAACACCTGGGCATTCTCCTGATTCAATTAGTCTGTTTGATAGGGAACGACAATGGCTGTTTACTGGAGATTTGGTTTTAAAAGAATCTTCAACAAATGCGATTATAGATCCTGATCAAAATGGTGTTCGCTTAAAATCAGTAGTTCAACAGCGTCAATCATTAACTAAATGTGCAGAGATTGATGTCTTGCTTGTCTTTCCAGGGCATCGATCGATAATAGAAAATCATAAGCAATTGATTAATCAAAAACTTGAATCGATGAATCGCAAAGCTGAAAGAATGTTGGCGTTATTAGCTAAACAATCACAAACAGCTAGCTCACTAGCAAAGCAATATTATAAGTCAAAATATAATACAGAATTTTCTCTTGTTATGTCAGAAATAATTGGCTACCTCGACTACTTAGAAGGCAATCAATTAGTGATAAAGGAAAAAATAGATGGTGTATGGATTTATTCTCTGGCACAACAAGTACAGGAAGAGGCTATCCCAGAAGGTTAATTTTTGGGATGGCTTTTTCTATGGGGATAACAGCGGGTATCAGATCTTTTCCGAAACTAATTTCTTAGCGTTATAATAGGAATAGATAATATACGTATGTGAGGAGGGGTTTCGATGAGCAGCTATATCGTTATGCAAGGGGAAACCTATGAAGAAGATAAAGATTTAGAGGTAATTTGGTCTCCTATTTATGATAGGGCGGGGCTTGAACCTCATTTTTGGGCAAGAATGCGACAAGTGAAAAAAGGAGATTGCATTTTTCATTATGTAAAAGGGGCAATTGTTGCCATCAGTATTGCTCAAAGTAATTGTGAAGAGGGAGTAAAACCCATTCTTTTCCGTCTTCAAACAGAAGAGAAAGGTCATGTCGTTCATACAAAATATTACCCACTAGAAATACCGCTAGTCATCCGTGATTTTTGGCAAGACATTCAACCTTTACTTCCAGCAAAATATGCTCCATTTCAAGAAGATGGTAGTGGCAATGGTGGTTATTTGTATCCTTGTCACGAGGAAATGGCATTACTTTTTTCCAAATTAATACGTTCATTAAACAAAACAAATACAGGTGAAGAACAACTATCGTTATCAATTGATGCAGTTCAACAAATAAATCCTTTGTTTACACTCTTAGATCGAATAGAAGATCAAGTGAAAAATTGTTTGCAACACAATCAATCCGTATTTTTGGAGCAACAATTAAAATTATGGAATGGAACTTGCTCGATTTGTGGAATTCATCATCTGAAAATGATGCACGCAACACATGCAAAATCGATAAAAGAAAGTATATTAGAAGAGAATAAAGATCCATTTAATGGAATTTTACTTTGTGCGAATCATGCAGTTTTATATGAAGAAGGATTAATCACTTTTGATGGTAGAGGGAGATTGCACATTTCACAAAGAATAACTCCAGAAGAATATAGCAAATATCAATTGATAGATGGTCAGAAAATAGAATTATATCCTGAAAATAAAACCTATTTCAGATGGCATAAACGATATCACTTTCAACCATAATAATAAAGACTAGCAATTTCTTAGAACATTAAAAAACAATTAGTTTTGTCGTATGAAATTGTTTTAGCTCCAAATGAAAATATGCTATGATGAATTTAGGGAGAGTGAACACAATTGCGAAGAAAAAGAGGAAAACTTCAAAAGCATCAAAATGTTATTGTGTTCCCCGGAACAATAGAAAGGCTAATTGCAGAAGGACAGCGATATGCTGAGAATTATCAATATGATAAAGCTGTTGTTTCGTTGCGTGAGGCATTGCAATATACTGAAGGTGATGAAAGCCTATTAAGCGTTTATGCCTTTGCTTTGTATGAAACACGCAATTTTCAAGAAGCGAAAGTTATTTGCGAGAAATTGCTAGCCATTGGTCCACAGTTATACATAGAAACCATGGAACTTTATTTGACAGTTTTGATGGAATTGAAGGAATTTAAGCAAGTGGAGACATTAATTGACTCTTTGCTTGAAGAAGACGTCATTCCACTTGAATCGCAGGATAAATTTATTCATATCAAAAACTTAAATGCAATGATTGCTGATAAGCAAGATGAAGTACAAGTGGATGGAGTGGAGATTGAGATAACTTACGAACAATTCGAAGCAGATCAATTTTTTTCTAAAACGAATTTACTGCAAATGCAACAGTTGCAAGCTGTTCGTGAAGTGAATATTCGTCCATTAAAAGAGCAAATGGTTGCTATTGTTGAAGATGAACGAGCTCATCCAATGATTCAAAGTTTTGCACTGTACTTACTCGTACAGCAAGAAATAGATCTTGAAGTGCAAGTGAAAAAGTTTGATGAAGTGAGTACTGTCAATCCATCACAACTACAGTTTCCTGACGAGATGCCTGTCGCAAAGAAAGTTTTAAAACTTGTTGAAAGTGCATTAGAACAGGAACCATCTACATTAGAAATGGTGCAATATCTATTGGCAAGACATATGTTTGTGACCTATCCTTTTGAATGGTTCCATTATCAATCAGAAGAGATAGTAGAGGGATATATTGATTTTGTACATGCTATGTTTGGTGAAGTAAAAGAAACAGATTATGATTTAATGGACTTATTAAACCTGCTAGAAGAGCAGTCTGAGCTGTTTGATGTATGAAATCAGTTGAAACTATAGTTATCTATGATATACTAAAACAGTTGCGAAAGTCGTATTAACGAATGAATTGTCCAACATTTGAAATTAATTTTGGAGGTATTATAAATGTCAGTAAAATGGGAAAAACAAGAAGGTAACACTGGATTATTAACAGTAGAAGTACCTGCAGAAAAAGTAAACGAAGCTTTAAACAAAGCTTTCGAAAAAGTTGTAAAACAAATTAACGTACCAGGCTTCCGTAAAGGTAAAATGCCTCGTCCAATGTTCGAAAAGAAATTTGGAGTAGAATCATTATTCCAAGATGCTTTAGAATTTTTAGTGAACGAAAACTATCCTTTAGCAATCGATGAATCAGGAATTGAACCTGTAGATCAACCAGAAATCGATTTCGAAATGGAAGACCTAGGTAAAAACAAAGACTTCAAATTCACTGCTAAAGTAACTGTTAAACCAGAAGTAACTCTTGGCGACTACAAAGGATTAGAAGTAACTAAACAAGAAACTTCAGTTACTGATGAAGAAATCGAACAACAATTAAAAGACCAACAAACTCGTCTTGCAGAATTAGTTGTTAAAGAAGATGGCGCTGTAGAAGAAGGCGACACTGCTGTAATCGATTTCGAAGGCTTCCAAGATGGTGTAGCATTCGAAGGCGGAAAAGGCGACAACTACTCACTTGAAATCGGTTCAGGTTCATTCATCCCAGGATTCGAAGAACAATTAGTAGGCGTAAAAGCTGGCGAATCTAAAGATGTAGTTGTAACATTCCCTGCAGAATACCATGCTGCTGAATTAGCTGGTAAAGAAGCTACTTTCAAAGTAACTTTAAAAGAAATTAAATCAAAAGAACTTCCAGAATTAGATGATGATTTCGCTTCAGAAATTGATTCAGAAGTTGAAACTTTAGCTGAACTTCGCACTAAACTAAAAGAAAAAACTGCTACTGAAAAAGAAAGCGCTGCTGAAACAGCTTTACGCGACGACTTAGTTGAAAAAGCTGCTGAAAACGCAACAATTGATATTCCAGAAGCAATGGTTGAAACAGAAGTTAACCGTATGTTACAAGAATACGATCAAAGCTTACAAATGCAAGGTATGAACCTTGACCTTTACTACCAATTCTCAGGTCAAGATGAAGCAGCTCTTCGTGGACAAATGAAAGGCGATGCTGAAAGCCGTGTACGTGTATCTTTAGTTCTTGAAGCAATTGCTGAAGCAGAAAAAGTAGAAGTAACTGAAGAAGACATCAACGCTGAATTAGAAAAAATGTCTGAACAATTCAAAATGGATGCAGAACAAATCAAATCAGTTCTAGGTGGTACATCTGTTCTTGAACATGACGTGAAAATTCGTAAAACAGTTGAATTATTAGTTGAAAACGCTAAAGTAACTGAATAATACAGTTCAATTAGTAAACCTGAACAAGGTACGGGTTTTAAATCCGTACCTTGTTTTCTTAACATAAAATTAGAAAATTTAGAATAATACATATTAAAGAGTGAGATTGTTACAAGAAATCATTATATTTGATAATATAGAAAGAATCTTGTAACATTGTTGCTTGAATAGGGGTGAAATAATTGTTCAAATTTAATGATGAAAAAGGCAATTTAAAATGCTCATTCTGTGGTAAACCACAAGAACAAGTCCGTAAACTAGTTGCAGGACCAGGCGTATATATTTGTGATGAATGTATCGATCTTTGTTCTGAAATTGTTGTTGAAGAACTTGGTACTGAAGAAGAAGTTGAGCTAAAAGACATTCCAAAGCCAAAAGAAATACTAGATATTTTGGATGATTATGTCATCGGACAAGAACGTGCCAAAAAAGCATTATCAGTAGCTGTTTACAATCACTACAAACGTATTAATTCTAACAGTAAAGTGGATGACGTAGAGCTATCTAAATCTAATATCGTGTTAATCGGACCAACTGGTAGTGGTAAAACATTATTAGCTCAAACCCTAGCACGTATTATCAACGTACCATTTGCGATTGCTGACGCTACTTCTTTAACAGAAGCTGGCTATGTGGGTGAAGATGTTGAAAATATCCTTCTTAAACTAATTCAATCTGCTGATTATGATATTGAACGTGCTGAAAAAGGAATTATCTATATCGATGAAATCGATAAAGTGGCCCGTAAATCTGAAAACCCATCTATTACACGTGATGTGTCAGGTGAAGGTGTTCAACAAGCATTACTGAAAATCCTTGAAGGTACAACAGCAAGCGTTCCTCCTCAAGGCGGTCGTAAACACCCTCATCAAGAGTTCATTCAAATAGATACGACGAATATTCTATTCATCGTAGGTGGTGCTTTTGATGGAATTGAGTCAATTATCAAACGACGTATGGGTGAAAAAGTAATTGGTTTCGGTTCTGATATTAAAAAACATAATACTGATGACAAGGATATGATGAAGCACTTAATCCCTGAAGATTTGCTTAAATTCGGATTAATCCCTGAATTTATCGGTCGTTTACCAGTATTGGCTAGTTTAGAGCAATTAGACGAAGATGCACTTGTTCAAATTTTAACAGAACCTAAAAATGCATTATCTAAGCAATATCAAAAAATGTTAGAACTTGATAATGTAGAACTTGAATTTGAAAAAGACGCATTATATGAAATCGCAAAAGAAGCTATTGAACGTAAAACTGGTGCACGTGGCTTACGTTCAATTATCGAAAATATTATGTTAGATGTAATGTTCGAATTACCTTCTCGTGATGATATCGTGAAATGTATTATTACGAAAGAAACCGTTACAGATAAAGCTCGTCCGAAACTCCTTTTAAAGGATGGGACAGAGTTAGATCCAGATAACGAAAAAACGTCTGCATAAGAACTGATTGAAAAGCTGGCTTCGATCAAGTGCCAATCAGCACTTGCTCGATGGTCAGCTTTTTTTAAACTTATTATTGTGCATGAAAAGAGTATTCTGTAACATACTTATAGCGTAATTGAAAAAGCTCCTAGGATATTCAATAAAAAGATGAAATTTCACACAATCAGTCGGAGGTGATCACCCGTATGGCAGAAGTAACTAGAACGAAAGACATACCACTTTTACCACTTAGAGGGTTACTCGTTTATCCAACGATATTATTACATATTGATGTAGGTCGTGAACGCTCTATTGAAGCATTGGAAAAAGCGATGGCGGATGATAATTTGATATTTCTTGTGACACAAAAAGTCATGAGTGTCGAAAATCCGGTACAAGATGATTTATATGAAGTGGGAACTGTTGCTTATGTGAAGCAAATGTTGAAATTACCGAATGGAACATTACGAGTGCTCGTGGAAGGTCTCAACCGAGCAAGAATTAAGAAATGTATAGATCATGAAGACTATATGTCGGCGGATCTGGAAAATTTAATTGATTCAAAAGAAGTTGATATTGAAACAGAAGCATTGATGCGTACATTATTATCTCATTTTGAAAGATATTCAAAAGCATCTAGCAAAATTTCTAACGATTCTTATGAAACAGTAGCAGATATTGAAGAGCCTGGTCGTTTCGCAGATACTATTGCATCGTATTTACCATTAAAAATGCAAGGAAAACAAGAAATTCTTCGCATGATAGATGTAAAAGAAAGAATCAATATCTTAATTCAACGATTACATGATGAACAAGAAGTATTAAATCTTGAACAGAAGATTAATACCAAAGTTAAGCGTGCGATGGAAAAAACGCAAAAAGAATTCTATTTACGTGAGCAGATGAAAGCAATCCAAGAAGAACTTGGAGACCGCGAAGGAAAACAAGCAGAAGTTGAAGAACTAAAAAAACGTATTGAAGCTTCTGAAATGCCTGAGGATACGATGAATGTTGCCTTGAAGGAATTAGGTCGTTATGACAAAATTCCAGCTGCTTCTGCAGAGAGCGGTGTGATTCGAAACTATTTAGATTGGCTTATTTCTCTTCCGTGGAAAACGGCTACTGAAGATCGTCGTGATATCCATGTTGCAGAAAAGATATTAAATCGAGATCACGAAGGTTTAGAAGAGGTAAAAGAACGTATTTTAGAATACCTCTCTGTCCAACAATTAACCAATTCACTTCGTGGACCAATACTGTGCCTAGCAGGACCTCCAGGAGTAGGGAAAACATCTTTAGCAAAATCGATTGCTGAATCATTAAATCGGAAATTTGTTCGAATCTCATTAGGTGGTGTTCGCGATGAGTCCGAAATTCGCGGCCATCGAAGAACGTATGTCGGTGCAATGCCTGGGCGAATTGTACAAGGTATGAAAAAAGCAGGTACGATTAATCCTGTCTTCTTATTGGATGAAATTGATAAAATGTCGAATGATTTCCGTGGTGATCCAGCAGCAGCTATGTTAGAAGTATTGGATCCTAATCAAAATAGTACATTTAGTGATCACTATATCGAAGAAACATATGACCTATCGAATGTTATGTTCATTGCTACCGCAAATGATTTAAGTACAATTCCTGGGCCGTTACGTGATCGAATGGAAATCATTTCTATTGCCGGTTATACAGAAGTAGAAAAACAAGAAATCGCAAAGAATCACTTAATACCAAAGCAAATGGAAGAAAACGGTTTAGCAAAAGCACAGCTGCAAATCCGAGATGATGCAGTACTTGACTTAATTCGTTATTATACGCGAGAAGCGGGTGTACGTAATTTGGAACGTCAAGTTGCTTCATTGTGCCGTAAAGCGGCAAAACAAATAGTATCAGGTGACAAAAAACGTGTTGTCATTACAGCGAAAAACCTAGAAGACCTATTAGGAAAACACCGATTCCACCATGGACAAGCAGAAAAAGAGAACCAAATTGGTGTAGCAACAGGCTTAGCTTATACTGTTGTTGGCGGTGATACGCTTCAAATTGAAGTTTCACTTACTCCAGGTAAAGGAAAGATTCAATTAACTGGTAAATTGGGTGATGTCATGAAGGAATCTGCACAAACAGCATTATCTTATGTGCGTTCAAAAGCAGATCAATTAGGAATTGATGAAGATTTCTTTGATAAGCATGACATTCATATCCATGTACCAGAAGGAGCTGTCCCAAAAGATGGTCCTTCAGCAGGTATTACGATGGTTACGGCGATTACTTCGGCAATTACCAAACGACCAATTCGCCGTGAAGTTGGCATGACAGGTGAAGTTACTTTGCGTGGTCGAGTATTACCGATTGGTGGCTTGAAGGAAAAATCACTAGGTGCTCACCGTGCAGGATTAACAACAATTATTATACCGAAAGATAATGAACGTGATATTGATGATATTCCAGAAAGTGTTCGTAAAGGGCTCACATTTAAGCCCGTGTCAAACGCAGATGAAGTATTGAAATTAGCGTTAGACGGAGGGATTTCATGAAAGTCAATAATGTAGAGATGGTCATTAGTGCTGTTCGACCAGCTCAATATCCAGAGGACGGTCTGCCAGAGTTCGCTCTTGCAGGTCGTTCTAATGTTGGTAAATCTTCTTTTATCAATCGAATGATTGGTCGAAAGAGTATGGCTCGTATATCTTCAAAACCAGGGAAGACTCAAACACTAAACTTCTATAAAATTGAAGAGCAATTGTTTTTTGTAGACGTACCCGGTTATGGTTATGCAAAAGTTTCTAAAACTGAACGTGAAGCTTGGGGCAAAATGATCGAGCAGTATTTAACTGGTCGTGGTATGTTAAAGGCAGTTGTACAAATCATTGATATTCGTCACGAACCAACAGATGATGACTGCATGATGTATGATTTTTTAAAACACTACAATATTCCAACAATCGTAATTGCGACAAAAGCTGATAAGATTAAAAAAGGAAACTATGCCAAACATATAAAAATGGTCGAAGATGTTTTGGATATGGATCCGAATGACCCACTTATTTTATTCTCATCTGAAAAAGGGATGGGTATGGAAAAAGCATGGGAAGAAATAGAAAAAAGAATGTAGTAGTATTACATAAAACCTGTAGAGTTGAAAAAATTCTACAGGTTTTTTTACAAATCTAGCAAAACTAGGGCCACTGAAAAAGTCAAAATGCATGAATTTTAATAATAAAATTTTGTGTTCCAATTTTTGTTGAAGTATAATTTCCTGCGACGAGTAATCGCAGGAGCAATCTTTACCGGCGGGAAAGCGAAGCTGATTCCACTTCAGGATATAGCATATTTGTAGGAAAGTTTAATCAAAGAGCAACTATGTTGTGCTTCAATGTATGATTTGATAAAATATAGATTATAATAATTCTAAAGAAAAAATATCGATTCTTATCCCGCATTAACGGACAGTAATATCCCTACCTCAGATTGAGCGAGAAGCAAAGAAGATAGTTGGGGGATAACTGCCCGTAAAAGCCCGATTGGTTCGGTCCAACAGGATGTTGGACACTCAGTTGTTGCCACAGGACGTGGCGAAATTAAACTGAGTTCTTTTTTCAGTGGGAGATGAAGAGCCCCCACTGATGGAAGTTTCACTTTATGTCATATCCTGTTCACAAAATAAAAGCAGGATAATTCATATTTTGTGCTATAATAGGAATCGTTAATTCGAACGTGAGAGGTGTATAATTTCATGCATACCATAGTAGTAGGCTTGAATTATAAAACAGCGCCCGTCGAAATTCGTGAGAAATTCTCATTTACTGAAGAAGAACTACCGAATGCGATGAGAGCATTACAAAGCCAAAAAAGTATATTAGAGGATGTAATTGTCTCAACTTGTAACCGTACTGAAATTTATGCAGTGGTAGATCAACTGCATACAGGACGTTATTATATTAAACAATTCCTATCAACTTGGTTTAAAGTTCCAGTTGAGTTTTTTGAATCTCATCTTTACATTCGTGAAGAAGATAGTTCAATGATGCATCTATTCAATGTTTCTTCAGGAATAGACTCAATGGTATTAGGCGAAACTCAAATTTTAGGACAAGTTAAAGGTAGCTTTTTAAAAGCTCAAGAAATTGGAGTTACAGGTACTGTTTATAATAAATTATTCAAACAAGCCATAACATTTGCAAAACGCGCGCATGGTGAAACAGCTATTGGCGAAAATGCCGTTTCTGTTTCTTACGCAGCGGTGGAACTTGCAAAGAAAATTTTCGGATCATTATCAAATAAACATGTAGCTATTTTAGGTGCAGGCAAAATGGGTGAACTTGCAGTTGAAAATTTATACGGTAGCGGTGTTGGTAAAGTAACTGTTATTAACCGTACATTTTCTAAAGCAGAAACATTAGCAGAGAAGTTTAATGGTACTGCAAAATCTATGCAAGAACTGCAATGTGTATTATTAGAAGCAGATATTTTAATTAGTTCAACTGGTGCGACAGATTATGTAATTGATTATGATTTAATGCAACATATCGAACATTTACGTAAGGGAAAACCGATATTTATGGTTGATATTGCTGTTCCCCGAGATCTGGATCCACGTATTGGCGATCTTCAAAATGTATTCTTATATGATATCGATGATTTACACGGTATTGTCGAAGCGAATCTTGCTGAACGTCAACGCGCAGCTGAAAAAATTACATCTATGATTGGTTCAGAAATCGATGAATTCAAAGAATGGATGACTACTTTAGGTGTTGTTCCTGTTATTGCAGCACTTCGAGAAAAAGCTGCTCGAATCCAATCAGAAACAATGCAAAGTATTGAAAATAAAATGCCTGACTTAACTGAGCGTGAAAAAAAGGTATTGAATAAGCATACGAAATCGATTATTAACCAATTGTTAAAAGAACCTATTTTGCAAGCAAAGGAAATGGCGAGCTCTCAAAATCCAAAAGAGCAATTAGCGTTATTTCAACAAATTTTTGGAATTGAAGAAGAAGTAGAAGAAGAAGCTAGAAAACAACAACTTCACCAAAAAGAACGCATGCAAAAACAAGCATTAGCAACACAGATAACTGATGCTAAATTATCATATTAAAGAACTTTTTTGAATGCGTTTTCGTATCTATGTGGTAAACTAATAGGTGCGAAGGCGCTTTTTTCATCTAATGTAAAACATGACACAAAGGAGTTTGTTATGACTGATTTGACGATGACAAGGCTACATGAAGCAATGGTCGTCTTATATGCGATCAGTCTTGTCTTTTATTTTATAGATTATCTCAATAAAGATGCCAAAGCACACCGAATTGCGTTTTGGCTTGTATCGATAGTATGGATTTTGCAGTCCGTTTTCTTAGGGCTTTATATTATAGATACACATCGATTCCCGATATTATCCTTGTTTGAAGGAATCTATTTCTATGCTTGGCTTTTAGTAACGATTTCGATATTATTGCATTGTTTATATCGTGTCGATTTGCCGGTGTTCTTCTTAAATGTCATCGGTTTTATCTTTATGTCGATTCATACATTTGCACCAAATCAAATCGCGCAGTCACCAGTGGGACATTCACTCGTTTCTGAGTTGCTCGTTATCCATATAACGTTCGCAATATTGTCATATGTTGCTTTTTCTTTGTCATTTGTTTTCTCCACATTGTATTTAATCCTATATAATGTACTTAAGAAAAAGAAATGGACAAAACAATGGACGAGATTACCCTCTTTAGAGCAAGCTCAAAAAGGTATGTCGGGTGCATTATTAACAGGTATTCCATTTTTATTGATTAGTTTAATATTGGGATTGCAATGGGCCTATGTTTCATTAGCTAATTTTACAATTTTCGATGTGAAGATTGTTGGCTCATTTATATCATTATTAATCTATTGTGTAATTTTATATGGAAATCGAAAAGGAAAACTACAAACAACAATGTATGCTTGGACACATGTCTATGCGTTCTTGATCATTATTATTAACTTCTTCTTAGGAAGTCGTTTATCAAGTTTTCACTTTTGGTATTAATAGAAAGGTTGGATTATAAGTGCGTAAAATTATTGTAGGATCTAGAAGAAGTAAACTTGCTTTGACACAAACTAAGTGGTTCATCGACCAATTAAAAAAAGCCGGTGCTCCATTTGAATTTGAAGTGAAGGAAATTGTAACGAAAGGTGATAAAATCCTTGACGTTCAATTGTCAAAAGTAGGCGGTAAAGGCTTATTTGTTAAAGAAATTGAACAAGAATTATTCGATAAAGAAATCGATTTTGCTGTTCATAGCATGAAGGATATGCCTGCTGTACTTCCAGAAGGACTTGTAATCGGATGTATTCCGAAACGTGAAGATCCTCGTGATGCATTTATTTCAAATGGCCATGTGAAATTTGCAGACCTTCCCAAAGGTGCAGTTGTAGGTACTAGTAGTTTACGTCGTAGTGCACAATTATTACTTGCACGCCCTGATTTAGAAATCAAATGGATTCGCGGTAACGTTGATACCCGTTTAGCAAAACTTGAAACAGATGAATATGACGCCATTATTTTAGCAGCTGCAGGTTTAAAACGATTAGGCTGGAATGATGAAGTTGTTACTGAATATTTATCCACGGATGTTTGTATGCCGGCTGTCGGACAAGGCTCACTAGGTATTGAATGCCGTAGTGAAGATGAAGAATTACTTGCAGAACTTGCTAAATTGACAGACCAAGCAACTTGGGAAGAAGCACAAGCTGAACGTGCGTTCT
Organism: Rummeliibacillus pycnus; assembly: GCF_044359855.1. Taxonomy (GTDB): domain Bacteria; phylum Bacillota; class Bacilli; order Bacillales_A; family Planococcaceae; genus Rummeliibacillus; species Rummeliibacillus pycnus_A. Next base: position 1,357,171 of record NZ_CP132291.1, on the reverse strand, counting down.
TAGCTGCTATGGATGGTGGCTGCCAAGTGCCGATCGCAGGATTTGCACGCTACAATGATGGTCAAGTGGATTTTAAAGGTTTAGTAGCAGCTCCTGATGCTTCTGTTTTCTATAGAGAATCTTTAGTTTCAAAAGACGCTATTGCAGCTGGTAAAGAAGTTGCTGCTAAGTTAACAAAACAAGGTGCCTTTGATTTGATTCAAAAAGTAAAGGCTGAGCAAGATGCAAAATAATTTGCCTTTACAAGAACAACAAATTGTTCTGACAGGCACGAATATTACGCATTCTATATCTTCCAAAATTACAGCTTTAGGCGGCAAAGTATATCATTTGCCGCTTATTACTGTACATGAAATCGAAACGTCAGAGGATTTCCAGATGCTTGAACATGCGATGAATTGTGAATGGCTACTATTTACTAGTCAAAATGCTGTACAAGCTTTTTCAAATAAACTAGCACGTTTAAAACAAACTAAAGAGAATTACTTGGCGAAAATTGCTGTAGTAGGTGAGAAAACAGCACAAGCTCTCGAAAAGTTAGGTTTTAAGATTGATTTTATGCCTTCTACATATAGTGCAGATACCTTCGTTAAAGAGTTCCCAATGCATGTTGGACAATTAAAAAGTTGTCTATTCTTGAAAGGAAGTTTAGCAAAGGCTACTATAAAAGAGGGATTACCGTTTCCAGTAGAAGAATGGACTGTTTATGAAACAATTCAGACAACAGAACATGCCTCTGCTTTGAAAGAATTGATTGTGCAATCACCAACCGTAACTGTGATCTTTGCAAGTCCTTCTGCAGTAGAAGTTTTTGCAAAGCATATAGCTCCTGAAATCGGTTGGAATGGCTTTAAGATTGCAGCAATCGGTCATGTGACAGAGACGGCATTGCAAAATGTTGGGGCAGCGGTAGATATAAAACCAGAAAAGTATACAATGATGGCCATTATTGACGAATTAGCTAAAGGAAAGGAACTTTAATCATGACAGACTTAAACTTTAAAAGACATAGACGTCTACGCCAATCTGCAACTATGCGTGCAATGGTAAAAGAAACATACTTACACAAAGAAGATTTCATCTATCCAATTTTCGTAATCGATGGCGAAAATATTAAGAATCCAGTGAATTCAATGCCAGGTGTATATCAATTTTCTTTAGATCGTTTAGGCGAAGAAATGGATGAGGTTGTATCTCTAGGTATTCCATCTGTTATTCTTTTTGGTCTTCCAGCTGAAAAAGATGAGGTTGGTACACAAGCTTTCCATGATCACGGTATCGTACAAGAAGCTACACGTTTCGTCAAAAAGAACTACCCTGATATCGTCGTAGTCGCAGATACTTGCTTATGTGAATTCACTTCACATGGTCACTGTGGCGTTGTATCAGAAGACGAAAAAATCTTAAATGATCCTTCGCTAGATCTTCTTGCAAAAACAGCTGTCTCACAAGCACAAGCAGGCGCAGATATTATCGCACCTTCTAATATGATGGATGGATTTGTTGCTGCAATTCGCAAAGGATTAGATGAAGCTGGGTTTGAAGATGTTCCAATCATGTCATATGCTGTAAAATATGCATCTGCATACTATGGCCCATTCCGTGATGCTGCTGATGGTGCACCAAAATTCGGTGACCGTAAAACATATCAAATGGACCCATCAAATCGTTATGAAGCAATGCGTGAAGCTACTAGTGATGTTGAAGAAGGCGCAGATTTCTTAATCGTAAAACCAGCATTATCATACTTAGATATTGTTCGTGATGTTCGTAACAATTATGACTTACCAGTTGTTGCATACAATGTAAGTGGTGAATATGCGATGGTTAAAGCAGCAGCAATTAATGGCTGGGTAGATGAAAAACAAATCGTTCTAGAAACTTTGACAGGTATGAAACGTGCTGGAGCGGACTTAATCATTACTTACCACGCGAAAGATGCAGTTCGCTGGATGGAGGAGAAATAATCAATGACTCGTTCACATGAAAAATCAAAAGCAGCATTTGCTGAAGCTATCAACCTAATGCCAGGTGGCGTTAACAGCCCAGTTCGTGCATTTAATGCAGTAAACATGGACCCAATTGTGATGGAAAAAGGTCACGGTGCAATCATTACTGACGTAGATGGTAATGATTATATTGACTATGTATTATCATGGGGCCCACTAATCATCGGCCACACTCATCCTGATGTTGTAGCAACGATTCAACGTGTTGCTGAAACAGGTACAAGCTTCGGTGCATCTTCAGTCATCGAAAATGAGTTAGCTAAAGAAGTAATTAAACGTGTTCCATCAGTTGAAATGGTGCGTATGGTTTCTTCAGGTACAGAAGCAACTATGAGTGCAATTCGTGTTGCTCGTGGCTTCACAGGACGTGATAAAATCTTAAAATTCGAAGGTTCTTATCACGGACATGGTGACTCATTATTGATTAAAGCTGGTTCAGGTGTTGCAACACTAGGTTTACCAGATAGCCCTGGGGTTCCAATGGGAATCGCTCAAAATACTTTGACAGTCGCGTATAACGACTTAGAATCTGTTAAACAAGTGTTCGAAAAATACGGTGAAGAGATTGCCGCAATCATTGTAGAACCAGTTGCGGGTAATATGGGTTGCGTTCCTCCTCTTCCTGGCTTTTTAGAAGGCTTACGCGATATTACAACGAAAGCTGGATCATTATTAATCTTTGATGAAGTAATGACAGGTTTCCGTGTAGGATTTAACTGTGCTCAAGGATATCTAGGTGTTACTCCTGATCTTACTTGCTTAGGTAAAGTAATCGGTGGTGGACTTCCAGTAGGTGCTTTTGGTGGTCGTCGTGAAATTATGGAACGTGTTGCTCCAGCAGGTCCAATTTATCAAGCGGGCACACTTTCAGGTAACCCTTTAGCTATGGCTGCTGGTCTTGAAACATTAAACCATGTTACACCAGAATCATATGATTACTTCAAAAAATTAGGAGACCAATTAGAAGTTGGCTTCCGTGAAGCAGCAGAAACTTATAATATTCCACACACTGTAAACCGTGTAGGATCTATGATTGGCTACTTCTTAACAAATGAAAAAGTTATCAACTTTGATACAGCAAAAACTGCCGATTTACAATTATTTGCAGACTACTATGCATTAATGGCTGAAGAAGGTATTTTCCTTCCACCATCCCAATTCGAATGCGTATTCTTCTCAACAGCTCATACAGAAGAACATATCGCAAAAACAGTAGAAGCATTCCAAAAAGTATTCAAGAAATTAGCTCGTTAAATATAAAAGCCGGCTCATAGAGCTAATCAAGTAAATCCAGGGAATAAACCTTCCCTGGATTTTTTTGTATACGAATAATTATTCTAATATAATATATCAAATGACATAACTAGAAGGGCAATTTATCCCTGACATATGTTCTATCTTCAATTATATCTGCATATACATGAAGATAGAGGAGGGATAGCAAAGTGCAAAAAATTACCTGGGAAATAAATGAGGCATTTATTTTTCCAGAAACTTATGGCTGCCCAGTAAAAGCGAACGATATTCATGTTAAACCACGTTGGGAACAACAAGTTGATGATTTATCAGTATCGCTTTCAGGGATTTATCATTTATCAGCTTTTCTGGAATTTGACGCAGGCAAGGAAAGAGAAAAACAATTATCAAATGAATGTACCTTAATAGATGAGGTGGAATGGCAAGAGAAGCAAGGATATTTTGAATACGCGATTCCTTTAGACGTTAGTCTGCCAAAAGAGGGTATAGTACATTCATCCATTCAATTAAATACAAGAGATGTTGATGTACAATTGCGAGAAGATGGTGTTTGCAATATTAAATGCCATGTGGATTGCCTCTATGATGAGGTGCCAGAAGAAAAAGAATCACTGGAAGTAGCACAGCCCTTTGAAAGTAATGCAGTGATTCTTCATTCAGAAACAGCTACAGATATGGATGCTGTTGCAGATTCAGAGGAATCCATATTGAGTGAATTTTTGTGGGATTTAGAAGAACATTATACGAGAGTCCAAATACCATTAAATAAAATCCGTTATTAATAAAAAACAAAGAAGTATTAAGAATAAAAGTATGATTATATCCCATGTTGTAGGAAATATTATGACACGAACAAATTGAAAGCATGAAATAGGAATAATGATATTTCTGCAATAAAATCTAGTCTTTCTCAACCAAGGGGGAAGTAAATAAGGATTGTAACGATTTTTTTTCAAAATTCCATCTCCTTTCTGTTAATTAAAAAATCCATTCCTAGTAATATATGTTGCTAGGGATGGATTTTTGTAGTTAAAGTGGGTAAGTAATTGTTTTAGTTTCTTTAGTTGTTGTATCAAATATAGTATTGGTTAAAGAATTATTTTCGATTTCTAAAAATAGCTGGGGATCGGTCATCGATTTTCGTCATTACTGCTACCTTTAAATTTGTATAGACATTATCAATCAATGCAACTGTTGAATATCCATTTTTTGTAATCTGATATATCGGTGAAAAAGCTATTTAAGTGATTTACATTAATATTTTATTTAGATAATATATGTGAATCTTCACCTTTCAAAAAGAAATAATAGTAACCTGCTGCAAATGTCATACACATTTCATTTATAAAGTTAAATTTTTTATCTGTTGTTTTTGGGAAATGATTATGATTCTATGTGATCCCTTCCTCTAGTAAAAGGGCATCATTTACTAAGAAATAGCAAAAATGATTATTATCCTCTTCTTTAGGGGCATAGTCCTCTATACAAATGTACAGTGATTCCATGTGAAGAAAGTTGAAATTTGTTTTAAGTATTCTGAAAAACTTGAAAAACAATGACGTATTCGTTACAATGGATACAGCTATATATATATGCTGAGAAGGGGAGGAGTAGAACGCTCCTACTTGTAAGAGAGGGAACGGTTGGTGAAAGTTCCTCAAGTAGTCGTTTGAAGGTAGCCCTGGAGCAGTTTCTGTGAAAGATTAAGTAGCAGTAACCGGTTAGTAGCCGTTATGAGATGAAGTGTCAGCCGATTTGTGCTGAAATTAAGGTGGTACCGCGAATATTCCTTCGCCCTTTTTCTAGGGTGAAGGTTTTTTTTATTTTAAAGCGGAGGTAGCTCGTTCAAAAGCCCCTATACTTCATACTATGATGAGACATTAAAGGAGGTCATTGTATTGACTGAACAAAACACATCTATGCCAACAAAGTATGATCCACAGTCCATTGAACAAGGTCGTTATGAATGGTGGCTTGAAGGTGAATTCTTCAAAGCACAACCTGAAAGTGGAAAACAACCATATTCCATCGTGATTCCACCACCAAACGTAACAGGTAAATTACACTTAGGTCACGCTTGGGATACAACGCTTCAAGATATTCTAATCCGTATGAAACGTATGCAGGGTTACGATGCTCTATGGTTACCAGGTATGGACCATGCAGGTATTGCAACACAAGCAAAAGTAGAAGCAAAACTACGTGAACAAAATATTTCTCGTTACGACTTAGGTCGCGAAAAATTCCTCGAAAAAACGTGGGAATGGAAAGAAGAGTATGCAGGAACAATCCGTCAACAATGGGCTAAGATGGGTCTTGCATTAGATTATTCTCGTGAACGCTTCACATTAGATGAAGGCCTATCAGACGCTGTAAAAGAAGTATTCGTAAAACTTTACGAAAAAGACTTAATCTACCGCGGTGAACGCATCATCAACTGGGATCCACAAGCGAAAACTGCATTATCTGATATTGAAGTAATCTACAAAGATGTTCAAGGTGCTTTCTATCACATGGAATACCCATTAGCTGATGGATCTGGCAAACTTGAAATCGCAACAACTCGTCCAGAAACAATGCTTGGTGATACTGGTATTGCTGTAAACCCTAAAGATGAACGCTACGCTCATTTAGTAGGTAAAACTGCGATTCTTCCAATCGTAGGTCGCGAACTTCCAATCGTTGCAGATGACTATGTTGACTTGGAATTCGGTACGGGTGTTGTTAAAATGACTCCAGCTCATGACCCTAATGATTTTGAAGTAGGTAACCGCCACAACTTAGAACGTATTATCGTGATGAACGAAGACGGTACAATGAATGAAAATGCTGGTAAATATCAAGGTATGGATCGTTTTGAATGCCGTAAACAGATCGTAAAAGACTTACAAGAACAAGGTGTACTTATTAAAATCGTAGACCATATGCATTCAGTAGGTCACTCTGAACGTACTGGTGTTGTTGTAGAACCTTACCTTTCAGCACAATGGTTCGTTAAAATGGAACCTCTAGCAAAAGCTGCTCTTGAACTTCAAGAAAAAGAAATGGAAAAGGTAAACTTTGTGCCAAACCGTTTCGAAAACACATACTCTCGCTGGATGGAAAATGTTCATGATTGGTGTATTTCTCGTCAATTATGGTGGGGTCACCAAATCCCAGCTTGGTACCACAAAGAAACAGGTGAAGTTTACGTAGGTAAAGAAGCACCAGCAGATGAAGAAAATTGGAATCGTGATGAAGACGTTCTTGATACTTGGTTCTCTTCTGCATTATGGCCATTTTCTACAATGGGCTGGCCTGATGAAGCAAGCGCAGAATACAAACGCTACTATCCAACAAGTACATTAGTAACAGGCTATGACATCATCTTCTTCTGGGTTTCTCGTATGATTTTTCAAGGTCTTGAATTCACTGGAGAACGTCCATTCAAAGACGTATTAATCCACGGTTTAGTACGTGACGGCGAAGGTCGCAAAATGTCTAAATCACTTGGTAACGGCGTTGACCCAATGGATGTTATCGAAAAATATGGTGCAGACTCATTGCGTTACTTCTTAGCAACTGGCTCATCACCTGGTCAAGATTTACGTTACACAACTGAAAAAGTGGAATCTGTTTGGAACTTTGCAAACAAAATTTGGAATGCATCTCGTTTCGCATTGATGAATATGGATGGCATGACATATGATGAAATCGATCTTTCAGGCGAAAAATCTGTTGCAGATAAATGGATTTTAACACGCTTAAACGAAACAATCGAAGAAGTAACTAAACTTGCTGATAAATACGAATTTGGTGAAGTTGGCCGTCAATTACACAACTTTATCTGGGATGATTTCTGTGACTGGTACATTGAAATGGCGAAATTACCATTATACGGTGAAGATGAAGCAGCGAAGAAAATGACTCGTTCCGTACTAGCTTATGTACTAGACAACACAATGCGTCTATTACATCCATTAATGCCATTTATCACTGAAGAAATCTGGCAAAACCTTCCTCATGAAGGAGTATCTATCACTCACGCTTCATGGCCAGTAGTGAACCCAGAATATACTTTTGATCAACAATCTCAAGATATGAAATTGCTAATGGATATCATCCGTGCAGTACGTAATATCCGTGCAGAAGTAAATACACCAATGAGTAAAAAAGTGCCAATGTACATCTCGGCAAAAGATGCAGCGACATTAGCAGTACTTGAAGACAACAAAGCGTATATCGAAAAATTCTGTAACCCAGAAACACTAACTTTAGGTGAAAACTTACAACCTGAAATGAAAACAATGTCAGCAGTTGTATCAGGTGCAGAGCTATTCTTACCACTTGAGGGTTTAATCGATGTAGCAGCTGAAATCGAACGTCTAAATCATGAACTTGAAAAATGGAATAAAGAAGTAAAACGTGTTCAAGGTAAGCTAAACAACGAACGCTTCGTATCAAAAGCACCAGACGAAGTAGTTGCAGCTGAACGCGAAAAAGAAGCGGACTACCTTGAAAAATTCGCTACCGTTGAAAAACGAATTGCTGAATTGAAAAATATGTAATAAAGCAAAAACGCTCAGACTTGTTCTGAGCGTTTTTTTATACTTTAATTTTGTCATTCATAAACTTTGCTAAATAAATAGCTCAAAAGTACGTATATAAATGAAAATATATTAATATAATATTACTGGATTTACTGAGTTTTGATGTTTTTGATATTAAGTTATTTATTTTAATCTATTATTATAATGGAGTATTTTTAGGAGGAATTGATTTGAAACGAACACTGAAATTATGCGTCGCAACAGCCCTTGCCGCAACTACATTTTTAGGTACGACATTTGTAGATAATCATGATGCAAATGCTCGTGGTACAGGAATTTACTCAAGCTGTAAGGCTTTTAACCATGTATATCCACATGGGGTAAAGAAATCAGCTAAAACTAAAAACGCTGTACATCAACGTCACGGTGGTATTATATATCGATATTCTTCTGCAAAGGTATCATCTAGTATTTACAAAAAGGCAATACATGAAAACTATGACTTAGATCGTGATAACGACAATATTGCTTGTGAAAAATAAAGGAAAGGGTGTAATGATTTATTACGCCCTTTCTTTTTGTTGATTAAAGTATTCGATGATCAGTGACGGTAAAAACTCATCATATAACTCGTAATAGGATCTAGCCCCAACCGGATCTTCAATTTCATTTAGTATCCAATCACCACTGGGTAACAGTAAAAAGTCTATGCCGATATAATCGCTTTTTAAAGCTTTCTGCAGCCTCTTAACCTGTTCTCGTTTCTCAGCATCTAATTCGTATTTTTCAATTGTTCCACCTAAAGTGTAGTTGGAGCGGAAATCTTGTCCGCCTATTCGTTTGACAGTGCCAATGATCTCTGAACCTAGAACCCAAACTCTGACATCTGTTGCATTTGATTCGATATATGGCTGGATAATTGTTTTGCGATTATGCCATTTCTCTTGAAGGTCTGTCAGTTCATCTACATTTTTGCATAGTGCAACTTCATTACCACCATGCCCATCAATTGTTTTAATGATGACAGGGTATTGCTGAATCTGGTGATCCAATAGAATTGGAACAGTAGGAATTCCTTGAAGTTGTGCAAACTGCAAGGTGTTTTTTTTATCATTTGCTAAGGCATTCACAAATGAACTATTAAATACTTTAATACCTATAAGTTCTAACTTTTTAGCAATTTGGGCATTACGCGTACGATTCCAGACAAATAGTGGCTCGCCAAAAGTTGTATCCAAAAAGTTTAGGTCGATTCCATCTGTGATAACTAATGAGAGTTCGATATCATGCTTTTTCGCAGCTTCTATCACTTGTTCGATAAAAATACCATTTTTCTCTGCATCTTGTTGCTCGTATAAAAGATAGGCGTGTTTCATCATCTCACCCGATTTTCTTCAATATATATTCGATAAATTGAACACCTACATTAACCCCGGTTATATTGTAGAGATTTCTGATATGTGCTGCAGCATTGACTTCACATACGATGGGTTCCTCATCTGGCCCGAATAATAAATCTACACCAGCGAATTCTGCACCGACAGCTTTTGCTGCTCGAATGGCAACTTCTTTTTGGTGATCTGTTAAAACAATTTTTTCTGCTTTGCCACCATTTGTAATATTTGCACGAAAATCGGTTTCAGAATGACGATACATAGAGGCTACTACATCATCGCCAATAATATTTACACGAATATCGCGGCCGCGACTAGAATCGATAAATTGTTGGAAAACAAAATCGACACCTCTTAATTCATCCACTTTTTCAAAGAATTCTTCTTCTGTATTAATCAAATAGACCTTCATTCCAAAAGATCCATGTCCCTCTTTAATAATCATTGGAAGACCTAATGTTTGTAAGACTCTTTCAAAATAGCCACTATCACGAATTGTGAAGTTTGAATACACCTTTGGTGCAATAATGGTCATAGGCATTGGTATGTGAGCCTTTGAAAGCTGTATGTATTGTTTCGCCTTATTGTCACACGTCTCGATGACTTCTGGATCATTGAAAACTGGGATACCACTATTTTTTAAATAAGTAGCGAGTAAAATATCTTTGTCCAAAAAGATAACGAAATCAGGTTTGTTTTGAAGCTCTTCGTCTAGATTCATCATTATTTCATAGTTTTTATAAATAGTCGGTTGAACGTGTAGTTGTTGAGCAGCTTCTGCCATCAATCTTGCTTGGTCTAGAAATTTATCGTTTACGAGACTTCCATTGTAAATAATCCAACAAGTTTTCATCATAAAATCCCCTTAATACTAGTGCTATAATAATATATAAAAGTTTAGCACGAAAACGAAGGAATATATAGGACGGAGTGTTGAAATGATCCCTAAACTAGATGAATATAAAGAACGTTGGCATATTACAAGTGATCCAGCAATCAAACCAGGATTAGATGCGATGCACATAGCATTAGAATTGGTTGGAAATCCACAAAATAATTTACCTGTTATCCATTTAGCAGGAACGAATGGAAAAGGTTCAACAAGTAGCTTTATCCAACATATTGCAAAATCTCATGGATTAAAAACAGCCACTTTTATGTCTCCGTGCATTGAGGATGTCCATGATCAAATACAACTGAATGAAAAGCCCATCGAACCAAAAGAATTGGATGCAATCTTCAAAATTATGAATGATGCAGGTCTTGATGGTAAACTAACAGACTTCGAATTACTAACAGTTGCGGCATACCTTGCTTTTAGTCGGTTTTCTCCAGATATCGCCATTATTGAATGTGGCATGGGGGGGCGCTTCGATTGTACAAATGTAATGACACCGATTGTCTCTGTAGTACCGAGCATTTCATTAGAACATACAAACTTTTTAGGTGATACATTAGCGGAAATTGCTTACCATAAAGCAGGTATTGTCAAAAAAGAAAGACCAATCGTTATTGGTGCTCTTCCAAATGAAGCCTTGGCTGTTTTCGAAGAAGAAGCAGCAAAACAGCATGCACCACTTTATGTTTTTGGAAAAGACTTTTCGATTGAAACTGAAGAGGAGTATGAAAAATACATTAGCAAAAATTTCGAGTTTACTCATTTACAACGCAACATGCCAGGTATTCATCAAAGAAGTAATATGGCCCTTGCGATTACTGCCTTTACCTTATTTGCCAAGTACCAAGGAATCCAAATAGAAAATGAGCTTCTTCAAAATGGGATTCATGCTGCACATCTTGCTGGCCGATTTGAAAAACTTGCACCAAATCTATATGTTGATGGGGCACATAATCCTGCTAGCGCAAAAGCACTTGTAGAAACGATTAAAGAAGAATTTCCAGGACAAAAGATTCACTTTGTAATGGGAATGTTAAAAGATAAGGATGTAGCAGGAGTTTTAAGACTATTAGAAGAAGTAAGTACAAGTTTCACATTTGTTGATGTTGATAATGAGAGAGCAATGTCTGCAGAAAAAATACGTGACTTAAGTCATGGTGGTGATAAGCAGATTTCCAAACAAAATATTGTTCATATTATCAGTGAAAAGCTAGACGGCACATGCATTGTTGTCATGACTGGCTCACTCTATCTTTTAGCACAATGGAGGAAAACACTATTAACAAGGTTCAAATAACCTAAATATTTGTATTGAAATGGAAAAACAGTCTGGTATAATTTACATTATAAAATCTAAAGGGTAGGGGGAAATTAGGATGAAAAAGTCATTTGCGTTTCAAATGATGATCTTTATCACGTGGATTGTATTTATGCCAATTAGCATATATACAGTTTATCGTGCATTTCCACCTCCAACGGATATCGATTGGTCATTGTTGATAGGATTCACTGTTTTAGGGCTCTTAACATCTACTTATCCAATAGTCATAAATGGTACGCCATTTTTCCTTCTTCAATGGGTAAGTCTTGCGGTTTTTTTAAAGTTTGGATTATATATAGAAGTTATTGTTTTCCAAATTTCAATAATCCCATTTTTATACCGATTAAAGCTGACACGCCAAAGTTTGTATCGAATTCCTTGGAATTCGATAATGTTTTTTCTTATTTCGTTCTTCAGTGGTTATATCTATTTAAAGTTTGGTGGCAATATTCATTCATTAGATCATTTGCATATTATTGAATATGGATTGCTTTATACTGTAGTTAATATTATTGCAAATCAAGTGTTTTTACAGCTAAGCGGATTATTACTAGGAAATAAATTGCAATTATTTACAATTGATGATGCATGGGATTATGTGATTGGTTGTTTTGCACTTCCAATGGGGCTTAGCTTATATTTATTGGGAGAGTATGCAGGAGTGATCTCAATTGTGTTATTAGGAATTCCATTTTACATGATGACGCAATTATTACAGCTTTATAGTATATCAAGTAAGATTAACAAAGAACTTTCAGATGCTGCCCATTTTGGCCATCAATTAGCGGATCAGTTGGAATCTGAAGAAACACTTGATTTGTTTATGGAACGAATTCCTAAAATGGTTGAGATTGATGGGCTTTATATGATAGATCGAAGAAAACAAACAGGTTCTTTATCTGTATTGCGAGCTTACGAAAATGGTCAAGAAATTTTAAAAAATGTAACGCATAAAGAACTAAGTGAAAGTTTACTAAAACATACATTGTTGACAGAAGAAAAAGTTATATTTAGTAAACGTTCAGAATGGCTTTTACCATCCAGCAATTATTTGCTGCCGGATTCGCAAAGTGTATTAGTTTTACCTCTATCAAGAAATCAGTATATGGAAGGCGTTCTATTATTAACGTCTAAGAAGAAAAATTTCTTTAAAGAATATCAAGTGAAGATGCTTGAACTCATATGCTCTTATTTTGCAGTTTCTTTAGAGAAGGCAAGATACGTTGAAAAAACTAGACATAGCAGTGAACGCTGTGGACTAACCGGATTATATAATTATCGCTATTTTGATGAATATCTAACGAAGATGATGCAGGATTTGAAAAGTCGAAATATTTCAAATCTATCATTAATTATGCTGGATATTGATTATTTTAAAAGAATAAACGATAGTTACGGTCACCAAAGCGGAAATGATATTTTATGTGGAATCGCAGACACTTTACGAAGAGAAATTGGCGGACAAGGTACACTTGCAAGATATGGGGGAGAAGAATTTGTCATTCTCCTACCAAACTATTCAAAAGACGCAGCACTTAATATCGCAGAACACTTACGCCAAACCATCGAAGCACAACCATTTGAAATATCACCAGACTTGATGGAAAATGTCAATCACCTAGTCGTTCGTGTAACGGCAAGTATAGGTGTATCCTCCGCATTCGAAGACACAGACGAAGGAACCACATTACTCCGAAACGCAGACCATGCGATGTATATTGGAGCGAAGCAACAGGGGAGAAATCGGGTTGCTGGGTTTTGAATATGAATAAGTTACTAGAAAGAAAGAGTATAACTAAATATACTCTTTCTTTGAATTTTGGGAGAGGGAAAGATTGAATCTGATCAGATATCAAAAAACATGTAATTAGGTTGAATTTTACCCGTTTTTTGGCAAAAGTAAATTCGTATAAGTTAATTATCAATTTCTTGTATTGGTTGATAATCAATAGATAAACTATCTTTTGGATTAAGATTATTAATTATTACATTAATATTTTGATTTTCTAATGTAAAGGATACCGAAGAATTTCCTCTTGCATCAAATGAATTTGCAATTATTGAACCAAAGACACTGCCATTACCTCTTAGATTAATATTAGTATTAGGCGCATAAAATTTACCATATATTTTTTCGTTACCTGTCAGTTTTAAATTATCTGGGTTACTTTCATTCCCGTTATAGTAAATTGATAAATTAGAATTAGTGTTATTATTATATTTAATAGTTCCGATGTTAATTAAAGATTTTACATATATAGTAAGTTTTTTCGCTCCGTTAATAATGATATTTCCTTTATTGTCCAACTGGTTAAGGAAAATTTGTTTATCTGAATCATCACCTGTATCAATTATTAAATTCCCGTCATTATTTAAACTATTCAATTTAATATTGGCTGTATTTAAACAAATTTTATTAATAGTATTATTAGTACACTTATATGTTGAATTGTCGGACATGGGTAAATTACTAAAACTATTGAAATTGTTTTTTAAAGTTGAAAGTGGTTCTTTTGGAAAAGGTTGGTTTGTTTTTGCATTAACTTGATCTGAGAATTTGTCTTGTATATTAACAGCTGAGGGAGTTGATTCAGTTGCAACTGATATGGGTTTAGGATAGATATTAGCACTTCCCTTAACTGTAATTCCATTTTTCACATGAACAGCGTATTCAGAAATTGAATTATTAGGAGGATCTGGATCTTTAAAATTAATAGTAAACATTTGTGCAACAGTTCGATGTTTTTGTTTAATCCAACCTGTAGAGATTATTTCATAACTATTTGAGGTAACTTTTGATTCTACTACTGTTACATCTGCATATGGTTTTTGATCACTATTTAATTGCTGCTCATAATTCACATATTTACTATTTTTCCTTCTATTAATTTCTGTGTTTACATTTGCAAAGAAAATATTTTTAAAATTATTCAAATTTTCCTCAAATGATTTATTTTTATCTGTTACAAAATTATCTTTTGTAAAGTGGTAAGCATTTTCTACAACTTTATTTAACTCTTCTCTTTTTTGAACAACACCAGATTCAGCGATATAGAAAGCAGACTGGTCAGTCCGTTCGCTATCTGATTGTTTCAAAGTCGAAGCAGTAGTTCCCATTAAACCAAGTCCAAGTACAGAGATAACAACAAGTGCCATGATAACAATAATGAGCGTATATCCATTTTCATTATTTGCTGGCATTCTTATTTTTTTAAACCTTTTTTTCATTTATCTCCACTCCTCAAGACAATAGTTGTTTTTGCTTCTGTTTGTTTGCTACGATTATCACTTTTCTCTTTAATATAAATATTCCATTCATTATCATTTAAAGTCTTTGTTACTGTAAAAGTATCTATATTATTTATTAATGTTTCATTATTTTTCTTTATCGTAAAGTCAGATTGATCTAATTGATATTTATTACCACTGATTTCGATTCCATCAGCTATTGGATTAATTTGACTTGCAGTAGATTTGCGCATATCTTTCGTTATAACTTTTAATACATATGAAGCATCGTTTAGTTGTTTGTCTCTAGACAGCTGTTCCTTATATTGATTGGTACTTTCTACTAAGACATTTAGTATAAGTACAGATACTAACCCCATGAGTAAAACTGCTGCAAGTATTTCTACTAATGTCATTCCTCTTTGGTTTTTTAGTATTTTATACATTAATCTACCTTCCATTTCACCACAGTTTCCATTTTAGCTTTTGTAACAGTATCTTCCTTTACCTCAACAATAACGTTCATTAAATCTTTATTAATCGAGCCATCTACATTTTTGTTATCAGCTATTCTTAAATTTATAAGAGGCTTAGAAGATGATTTTGTATAGCTTCTAGGGTTAGTTACAGTAGAATCTTCTGGTTTATATCCTAAGTCGTTTTCTATGATGCTTCGATTCAGACCATTATCTTTACTGTATTTATAGATTTCCTCCATCTCTGTCTGTGCGAGATAAGTCGCATCTACAACCTGAGCTGAGCTTTTAGTAGTCTGTTTTGTTTGTATAAATAATGTAAAAAACGATATTAGTAAGATTACCAATATTACAAAGGAGGCAATAACTTCAACCAATGTGGCACCTTTTTCATTAAAAGAAGATTTAATTTTTTTTGAGGTCATTTCAATAACCTTCTTTCTCTTAAGCTTCTTAATTAATCTATTATCAATAAATAGATATTTGATACTTACGACATATAAGTAATATAGTTCATCGTAACTAAATTAACTATACGAAGGTGAAATATTCTATTTTGAATAGGATTTTATAGAATGAATTATGGGTAATTATGTATGTTTTTTAGGTTTAAAGAGTTGTGCGTAGCATAAAAAATGATTCAACACTTTACTGGTTAACATACATTTTAACTTATTATATATCCTTTTATATACAATTACTATGTTAAATGTCATGTTAATTTTGTGTAATTTTTAATGAAAAATTAAAAAAAGTGTAAAAAGTCATATCATTTTTAAATAATATTATTTATAATAAGTTCGATAGTTAATTTTACACATATCAGAATGATCGATTCGATTGGAGATGTGAATAAGAGGATGAGGACGATCTCAAAATGGCTAACGATAATTTTAATATTTTCAGCATTTCTATTTTCATCTTTAAAATATGTAAATGTTAGTGCTTATGCAGCTTCAAATGGTTCGACTATTGGATCTGTCAACGTGGAAGATTTATCGGAAAAAGACATGAAAAAACAAATAGATGTGGCAATTGCAGAATGGAAAAATGCCGAAATTTACATAACTGTTGGTGATCGAAAAGTATTACTAAATAGTGAT
The DNA here is from genome assembly GCF_044359855.1 of Rummeliibacillus pycnus. Classification (GTDB taxonomy): domain Bacteria; phylum Bacillota; class Bacilli; order Bacillales_A; family Planococcaceae; genus Rummeliibacillus; species Rummeliibacillus pycnus_A. Next base: position 1,340,956 of record NZ_CP132291.1, on the reverse strand, counting down.
GATTTCCTATTTAATGTCGATGCATCCATCAAACAATATGAAAATGATACAGAAAAACCATGGTATGCATTTTGGGAGAAGAAGCCAGTCGTTCATGAAGCGTTAATCGTGGAAGCAAATGCTTCATTAATAGAAAAAATTGAAAGTGAAACAAATCTAAAAGGGGAAGATCTTGAATCACAAGTACTTGAAGCAGCATCCTATTTAAAAAAATCTCCTATAAAAGTTAATGTTACCGATTTGTCTATGAAAAATGCAGAACGTATTTCATTCCAGTCTATTGCATTGAAAGATACTCAAATATCGGATATCTCAGCGATTGCTAAGGAATTAGACGGTGTAATGATTGAACCAGAAACGCCATTCTCTTTCAATGATATTGCAACAAAAGCTGGTAGCAATGATGATGCGATGACAATTGCGGCATCTGCGTTATATAGCGCTGTTTTGCAAAGTAGCTTTGAAATTACCGAAAGACATCAAGCAGACAACATTCCGGCTTTTGTGAAACCAGGTTATGAAGCGACGGTAAGTCCTTTCCTGGAAAAAGATTTACAATTTATCTCTCATAGCGCAGTCCCTGCGAAAATTGTTGCATCTGTGAAATCTAATGTACTAAAAATCGAATTATATTCTTTACCTGGAAATCCAGATGTAACCGTTTCTGAAAAAAATCGAATAACTGTTATGCCACGTACAATTTATCGTTATTCTAATAATTTGGCTGAAGGCGCTAGTAAAACAGTTCAACAAGCAAAATCTGGTTTACAGCTATTAATCTATCGAACGTTTACTGATGAAAATGGTGAATCAAAGGCGCAATTAATCAGTCAAAACTATTATGCTCCAAAGAATGAGATTATAGAAAAATCATCAAAACAAACGGCAACTACTACTAATTCATCTACTGATGGAAGCGGAAATTCAGATGGCATTATTAATACAGGTGAAACGGTGAGTACTGAGGATTCAAATAATGGTAAGGATGAGAATTCCAATACTGATCCAAATAGCTCGAAATCTAGCTCAACAAATAGCAAAGAAGCAACAAAAAGTAAAAATGGTGGTTCAGTACCAAAGGGGAGTTACTATAATAACTCCGGGGATATTGTCACACCTAAGGATACTAAATAAGAATTAGAGGGTGACCGTAATGAGTCTTACGACAAGAAGAAGACTTGGTGATTTACTAGTCGAAGCAGGCGCCATAACAGGGCAACAGCTTGAATTTGCATTAGAAAATAAGACGAAAGATGAAAAACTAGGTGACTTTTTAATTCGTGAAAATTTGTTAACAGAGCAACAATTAATTGAAGTGCTAGAAATTCAATTAGGCATTCCGCATATTAGTATTAGCCAGTTCGTAATCGATCCAGATCTAGTTCATTTACTTCCGAAAGGATTAGCAAAACGCGCCTTACTAATGCCATTGTCTCGTGAAAAAAATAAATTACTTATCGCGATGGCCGATCCAATGGATTATTTTGCTATTGAAGAAGTTCGAATGGCAACGGGGTGTCAAATAGAAACTTGTATTGCGACAAAAGATGATTTGCGACGCGCAATCAGTAAGCATTATGACTTACAAGAAACAATGGATGCGGCATTGAATGATTTAATGCCAGCAGAAAAAAACGATGAAACGGAAATGTTGGATGATGATTCACCCATTGTGAAACTGGTTAACCAAATTATTTCGAATGCGGTTGTTCAAAGAGCGAGTGATATTCACTTCGACCCTCAAGAAACAGAACTTCGAATTCGTTATCGTATCGATGGTGTTTTAAAAACTGAGCGTTCGCTACCAAAGAGTATGCAAAATATGATTATTGCTCGTATTAAAATCATGGGGAACTTGAATATTACTGAAAATCGTTTACCACAGGATGGTCGAATCAAAGCAAATATTAATCTTCATCCTGTTGATATACGTTTATCTACATTGCCTACCGTATATGGTGAGAAAGTGGTCATGCGTGTACTCGATTTAAATAATTCACATGGAGACCTTCATAAATTAGGGTTCTCAGAGAATAATTTAAGTCATTTTAAAGAGATGGTTAGCAAACCAAATGGAATTGTACTTATTACAGGCCCAACTGGTTCAGGTAAATCTTCAACATTATCAACAGCTTTAACTTATTTGAATAATGAAGAAGTCAATATTATTACAGTCGAAGATCCGGTTGAATATCAATTGGATGGCGTTAATCAGATTCAAGTACGTGAAGAGATTGGTTTAACGTTTGCAACTGGATTGCGTTCTATTTTGCGGCAAGACCCTGATATTATCATGATTGGGGAAATACGAGATTTAGAAACGGCGCAAATTGCAACACGTGCATCATTAACGGGGCACTTAGTTCTTAGTACTTTACATACGAATAGTGCGGCAGAATCCATTTCTCGTCTATTCGATATGGGAATTGAACCATTTCTACTTTCTTCTTCAGTAGTTGGAGTAGTCGCACAACGTCTTGTCCGTCGTGTTTGCCGAGATTGTGGAGAATATCATGATTTATCTGGTCAGGAGTTAGAAATCTTTTCAAAGCATACGATTGAAATTTCTCATGTCAAACGAGGAAAAGGTTGTCCGTCATGTAGTAACACAGGTTATAGAGGAAGGTTAGCTATTCACGAAATATTAGTAGTCGATGAACGGGTGAAAGAATTAATTCTTAACAAGGCAAGCTTATCAGATATAAAAAAACATATGTACAAGCATGGCTACAGAACATTACTTGAAGATGGATTATTAAAAGTAGCAGATGGCCTTACTACAACAGAAGAAATATTACGTGTGGCAACTGAAGATTAGGATGTGAGGAAATGACAAAGTCAATCGTAGAATTACTAACTTATGCGGATGAAAAGGATGCTTCCGATTTACATGCAACGGTAGGGGTACCTCCATACTATCGAATTAATGGGCAATTGCTTCAACATGGAGAAGAAATTTTGACCCCTAAAGATTTAGAGCAGATGCTTCGAGAAGTGTTGCCACCACATCGTATGAAAGAATTTGAAACAAATGGGGAAGTAGACTTTAACTACTCATTGCCTGGAAGATGTCGTTTCCGCATGAACGCTTACCATCAACGAAATAGTTGCACACTAGCAGCTCGTAAAATCACTGCAGAAATACCAACGATTGAGCAATTAGGAATGCCAGAAGTGTTGAAGGATTTATGCAATAAACCACAAGGGTTAATTTTAGTAACAGGTCCCACAGGTTCTGGTAAATCAACAACGCTGGCAGCCATGATTAACTATATCAATACAAACCAAGCAAAACATATTATTACGCTTGAAGATCCAATCGAGTATTTGCATAAGCATCAACAATCGATTGTCAACCAACGTGAAGTCGGATCAGATACAAAAAGCTTTGCCAACGGTTTACGAGCAGCACTTCGACAAGACCCGGATATTATTCTAGTAGGGGAAATGCGAGATTTAGAGACGATTTCAACAGCCATAACTGCGGCTGAAACAGGTCACTTAGTCATGGCTACATTGCATACAAGTAGCGCTCCTACAACGATTGACCGTATTATCGATGTGTTTCCATCACATCAACAAGGGCAAATTCGTATTCAGTTGGCAAATGTATTGCAAGGTATCATTTCGCAACGTCTATTTAAACGAGTAGACAAGCCTGGTCGAATTGCCGCTACTGAAATTTTGGTACACACGTCTTCTGTTGCAAACTTGATCCGTAATGACAAAGTGCATCAGCTGACGAATATTATGCAAACAAACCGCGCGCTTGGCATGCATACGATTGATAGCTCGATTCAACAGTTACTTGCAAAGAGACTAATCGATTTCGAAACGGCTAAAGTTTATATGAATGCAGGTGAATTTGTATGACGGTTTATCGTTTTAGTGGCCGAACAATGCAGGGGGCGATGGAAAAAGGCACAATCGAAGCAAATTCTAAGCAATTAGCAGTTAAAAAACTTCGTGATAAAGGTATAAATCCACGACAAATAGAAGAATCCAACAGTATTTTGCATAAGGATTTGACGATTGGTAGTCCCATGAAAAATGAAGACTTTGTTATCTATTGCCGCCAATTTGCAACATTAATACGCGCAGGGATATCGATTGTTGAAGCCACTCATATTTTATCTGAGCAAACATCAAGTAAAGGCTTGAAAAAAGCATTGATTGGTGTTGAAGAGGATTTACGTTCAGGGATTGCTTTTTCAGATGCTGCAGCAAAGTTTCCGAAAATTTTCCCAGTCTTATTTGTCAATATGATGAAAGCAGGGGAAGCAACAGGGAATTTGGATGATACATTGGATCGTATGGCGTTTAGTTATGAGAAGTCATTTAAATTGAAGAAGAAAATCCAGTCTACGATGATGTATCCAATTGTGTTAATTGTACTGATTGTCTGTGTTTCAATCTTTATGTTACTTTGGTTAGTTCCTAGATTTACAGAGTCATTTGCAAGCTTTGGAGCGGACTTGCCAACAATCACTTTAATTGTATTAGCTTTTAGTAATGCTTTAAAAAACTTCTGGTGGATTTTCTTGCTTGTGACGATCTCTATTGTTGGTGGCTTTATATTTTTTTATAAAAATAATAAGAAGTTTAACTATTATACGCATTATATTTTACTAAAAATGCCGATTTTTGGAAAGGTTCTTCAGAAGTCCGCTATTGCTCGTATGACTAGAACATTAGCTACATTATTTAGTAGCTCAGTTCCTATATTAAATGCATTAGTTATAGTTGAAAAAATTATTGGTGACCCGGTAATTGAAGAAGTAATTAAAAAATCAAAATTCTCATTGGAAAAAGGAAGCCCGTTGGCAGAGCCGTTAGAGCAAAGCTGGGTATTCCCTCCATTAGTAACACAAATGGTTTCAATTGGAGAACAAACCGGTTCTTTAGACTATATGCTCGAGAAAATCGCAGAGTTTTATGAAGACGATGTTGATCGCACAGTTGATTCACTGAAAGCATTAATCGAGCCAATCATGATTATTCTATTGGCGGGTGTAGTTGGTTTCATCATGGCAGCAGTTATGTTGCCGATGTTTAGTTTATATGAACAAATGTAACAGAGTTCAGTTGAAGGGAGGTGAAAAGGAAATGATGAACGACAATTCGAGAAATTTCCTAGGTGAAGAAACTACATATGAAAAAGGAGGAAGTAACATGAAAACGAAAATGAAAAAACTCATGAAAAACCAAAAAGGTATGACTTTGATTGAACTTTTAGCGGTTATCGTAATTATTGCGATTATTGCTTTGATTGCTATTCCTGCGATTGGGAATATTATCAATAAATCACATGATAAAGCAATTTTAGCAGATGCTTCTCAAGTAATTTCTGGTGCTAAAATAGCTATTTCTGATGGGGCGTGTGGAAAGCCAGAAACAGATAATACAACAATTATTTGTGACAATGCTGAATTAGAAGATTATGTAGATGGTGCCAAATTAGCCACCGGTGATAAAGTTACAGTAACACCTAAAAGTGGAACAACAAAATCAAGTTACTCATTAGTTTATGCAGATCTAGCAAATATTAAGGTGAAATCTATGATAGATGCTGTTAATAAAGCTATGGGGGTAACAGGAACTACAGCAACTACAACAATTACTGATGATAAGTTAGCGATCGTTATGGGGAATAATAAATAATTATTAAAATACAGCAGCTCCCAGCTGCTGTCCCTCTTTAATCTTTCGTTGAAGAAAGGCAAACACCATGCATTCGCATGCACCAAGGCTTTCTCCACCGAAGTATTAAAGCTTTCATGTAGGAGGAATACATATGTTGTTTGGGAAGAAAAAGCGACAAGTAGTGCTTGTATATAATGATTTTGTATTGAAAGTGTTAACGTCCAACTCCAATGATTTATCACAGGCGAAGGTGCAATCTATTCCACTAGATGAAGGCGTAGTAGTGGATGGAATGATTGAAGATGAATTAGTTTTTTTTGAGCTGTTAAAGGATCACGTAAAAAAATGGGGCATAAAAAGTCAAAATGTTAGCTTTTATGTACCTGAAAGCACGGTTATGATGAAAGCAATCGATCATCCGCAAGAATTAGTGGATGTCTCATCTATCAAACAGTATGTGGAGATGGAGATAGGCCGGACGATTCATCTACCTTTTGAAAATCCGCTGATTGATATTTATGATGCTAAACCAGGAGATGGTAAGGCAACGATCTTTGCGACCAATGCGGATGAGGTACAAAAAGTAGTGGGGTTGCTGTCAGATGCTGGACTAACGCCTGTTGTCGCAGATATCAAAGTCGTTTCGCAGATTCGGTTAGTGGACCAGGTAATACCGAATTTAGTTAATACGACAACACTTATTGCCAACTGGTCGATTAATGAACTATCTTTAGTCATTTATTCATTAGGCGAAGTGGAGTTTTTGCGTTTTCAAACGATTGAGACAGAACGTAGTAAATGGCAATCGCGCTATACAGAGGATGGTTTTGACTATTTTTATAATGATGAAATCAGTGAATATCAAACTGCATTAATGGAGCCATTATCTGAAATCGAACGTATTATCAATTTCTATCATTATTCCTTGAACAAAGGTGAAAAAGGTGTTGACCAAATCGTTGTAATGGGGGATTCACCAGAGCTTTTATATATTGCGGATATGCTTGGAAGTCAAGTTGCTTTACCTGTACATATCTTTACGGATCAAGTAATGGCAGAGGAGTTTCCGAACTTTAAGGCATCGCAAGCGAGTCTCGTTAGTTTAGCCTTGAAGGAGGTCGTAAAGGTATGATTCCGGATATTAACCTCTTACCTAAGGTGGAAAAAAGGGCAACGAACAGCCCAATCTTATGGCTGGTTGTTCTGATTGCTACTTTGATGTTCATCGTATTTGGTATTTACTATTTTTCAATAAAAGGTGATATTCAATCACTAGATTCTCAGCAACAAGCGTTATCGAATAAAGTAGATCACTATAATAAACAGATTGCCAATTTCCAAAACGAATCTCAAGGCTCTTTCGATCAATCAGTGAAATTTGTAGAATCCGTATCCTATCCAGTGACACCGATTGTTGATAGTATTGAGAGCCATCTTGAATCGTATGAAAAACTGACGAATATTACATATAATGAATCAGGTGTAACCATGACGGCTGATTTTGAAACATTACATGGCATATCTTCGTATGTTCAAAACTTAATGACAGATAAACTGTATACAGATGTACAAGTCGCTTCTGTGACATCATTTGAACCAGATAAAAAAGAGTACCAAGATGCTACAGCGAGTGATCAGCTTGTCCCTCGTTATACTGCTATAATTCAACTAAAGATCAATCAAGCAAATCTATTGGCAGAGGGTGAACGTCCATGAAGTCATTCGGTTCGAACAAAAAAGTGACGTCTCTCTTAATCGCTGCATTTGTATTTGTAATAGGATTTGCGGTCTTTTATTATGTCGTTTATCCGAAAATGCAAGAACGAGATTCGTTGCAATATCAAATTTCAGATTTGAAGTCACAATCGAAGGTGTTAGAAAAACAATTAGAAACTATAAAGTCAAATCAAGAAGCTAAGAAAAAAAGTACTGCTGAATTAACGACGGAAGTTCCTACAAAAAGAGAACTAAGTAGTTTGATAAATTCGATTGAACAATTAGAATCGGTTAGCAATACAGAAGTATTGGATATTGCTTTTAATAACTATGACGCAGCTGTGAAAGAAACGATTAATACGGATGAGCAAAATGCCGGAACGTCAAATGAGAATGTTGCAAACAATCAAACAGCGGAAGCTACATCATCAAAAGATGCACCACAAACACAAGGTCAAAATACAAATCAAAATAATACAACTACGAAAGAACAACAAACTGCTAATCAAGATAGTGAAAAAAATGCAGTACCTGTGTCACCTATTGCGTCTAGTAGTTTGCCAGATTCATTGAAACTTTTAACAATGAACTTATCTGTTTCAGCAACAGATAAAAAAGAAATCAAAGAATTTTTAAAGGGAATTGAGACTTTACCTCGAATTGTGCGTATTGACTCTGTTTCTTATGCAACCCCAAATACAGAAGTTACAGGTTCATCTACAGATACCAAAGAAGATCAATTGCAAGCGACAATTCAACTTACAACCTTCTATTATGTCGGTCAATTGGATGATCAAAACAATAAGTAAAGTGGAACTTCAATCAGTGGTGCTTTTCTACTGATTGTTAGTTTAACCAATCGGGCTTTTATGGGCAGTTAACCCAAGCTTAGCCTTAAGGTGGGGTATACTGCCCGTTAAAGCGGGGTAAAGAGGGATAAAAGATGGAAATTGTCTATGCAGTGTTTTTTATGATAGTTGGTTTAGTATTTGGTTCTTTTTTTAATGTGGTTGGAGTACGTGTGCCAAAGGGTGAATCAATTGTTTCGCCACCTTCACATTGTGGTGGATGTAAAAGAAGATTGACGACAATCGATTTAGTACCTGTCCTATCCTATGTTTTCTTAGGAGGGAAGTGTCGTACATGCGGTGAGAAAATCGGATTCTTCCATCCGTTAATGGAACTATTAACGGGAATTTTATTTACTTTAGCATATCTTCATTTTGGATTTACTCCAGAATTAGCAGTTGCATTACTATTTATCTCACTGCTAGTGATTATTACTGTTTCAGATATTGTATATATGCTTATTCCTGATAAAGTGCTATTGCCATTTGCGGTTGTGCTTAGTATATGTCGTGTTTTTTCTTCACTAGATCCTTGGTGGGATGCGATTGTTGGGGCGTTTGTTGGATTTGGTATTTTGTTTGTTATTGCCTTTGTGTCGAAAGGTGGTATGGGTGGTGGAGATATTAAGTTATTTTTCGTCATTGGTCTTGTACTGGGTTTTAAGTTGACCATCGTGGCTTTGTTTGTGTCTGCAGTAATCGGACTTGTAGCAGGTGTAGTACAACTTATATGGCAAAAAAGGGGACGTAAGCAACCAATCCCATTTGGACCATGGATTGCTGTGGGAAGCGTGTTGACGTATTTTTATGGGCAAGAGATACTCGAATGGTATACTAATTTGTTATTTTAAATAGAAAACTTTTTAGGACAAGACGACATCAGTCTTGTCTTTTTTTATGTCTATTCTGCTAGGGTATTGAATAGGGGTGATGTCATGAAATTTAATAGTAGAAAAAAACAGGAACAAACACATTTTATGCTAGCGGCAGTTATTCATGGCGTATTGATAGGTGCTGCGGGGGTGCTGCTATTTTTCTTTATCTTGCAGACAGTTGAAAAGAGATCAGCGCAACCTGATGAACAAACATTATCTTCCAGTACGTCACAAAGTACAAAAGAAACAAGTAAACCAGTAAAATTCTATGCAATTCAATACGGTGTCTATACATCGTCACAAGCAGCATCGGATTTTCTAGCTGGTCATCCTGAATATGAAAATGTTGCGATTGTGCCAGTCGGAAAGCAATTCTATTTATGGAGCGCAGTAGGAAATAATGAAAAGAAGATCAAGTCCACCGTGAGCAAAGATGCCTTTGTAAAGCCATTTACGTTATCTGGAGCAGCTTGTGAAGAAAAGGGACTAAAAAATATACCACAATTACTGGAAGTTGGCAAAGTCGCAAAATTAAATTTTAGCGATTCTACTAAAGGAAAAGCCACTCCAGCTGATTGGAAGGGGAAAGTTACTGCAATGACAAAGGTTTCCAATAATTTAGAGGTGGTAAAATTACAACTTTTAGCGCATTATGTCTCGCAAAATGATTGCTTAGAAATTAAATTTTGATCGTTAAAATAGATGTAAAACAGAATTTCGTTTATTTTTGGTGATTTCCCTAAATTTTACTTTTCTATTATGATGGCTAAAAAGGAGGTATGATGGAATGTCAATACGATCAAACAAAGACATTATTTTACTTAATCCACAAGGGAATTGTGAAGAGTTATTTGGGAAACTACAACTACCTTTTTCAGTCATCCACCAAGATGTGCCAATGGATTATGCATTGCCTACTAATCCCTTTGAATTTGCCAATAGTTCCGTAGTTGTAAAACTATTACGTATGCAAAAACCACATGCATCATTATGCTATATGAATGTTAAACGTGTTGTAAGTTTAAATGGGGAGATTATACGTTTACCACGTACTAGAAATGAAGCAATATCTTATTTTAAGAGATTATCAAATAACAAACATAAAGTGACAACAGCAGTAGGAATTCGCTATGATGACCAGCTTTCATCTTTTGTTGTTCAGTCGGATGTGACGATACATCGTTTATCAGAAAAAATAATTGCTCAATATGTCGAAACAGGGGAACCTTTTGAGCAAGATGTTGGTTATAATATAATGGGAGTTGGACAAAATTTAGTGAAGAAGATTGATGGAAGCAAATATAATGTCGCAGGACTTCCTTTAGATGTACTTAGAACTTTTTTGACGGATAAGAAAATTATTGCTGTTGAAAAGGGGGAACAAGTACATGGTAACTAATGTTGAAGCACCACTCATGATTCGTGATGTGCATCAAGATGACAGACCTAGAGAAAGACTCAAGCGACAAGGCGCAGATAGTTTATCAAATCAAGAGTTGATCGCGATATTACTCCGGACGGGCACGAAGCAAGAATCTGTTCTTCATGTAGCAAATCGTGTATTAACCCATTTTGAACAGCTTCACGAATTAAAGAATGCAACAATCGAAGAAATTATGGATATTAAAGGTATTGGTGAAGCAAAGGCCATCCAGCTGTTGGCGTCTATTGAATTAGGAAGACGTTTACACAAAAAAAGGGCAGATGAACGTTTCACAATTCGTTCACCACAAGATGCCGCGACGTTTTTAATGCCAGATATGTCTTCCTTATTGCAAGAAAACTTTGTGACGCTTTTCTTAAATGTCAAAAACCAAATTATCCATCAGCAAACGATTTTTATTGGGAGTTTAAATGCTTCAATTGTACATCCCCGTGAAATTTTTCGTGAAGCTGTAAAACGATCAGCCGCCTCGATTATTTGTGCCCATAATCATCCATCTGGAAATCCTTCTCCAAGTCCTGAAGATATCGACGTGACTAAGCGTCTTCAAGAAGCAGGTTTAATCATTGGAATAGAGCTATTAGACCATGTCATTATCGGAGATCATCAATTTATAAGTTTAAAAGAGAAAGGGTATATGTAGTACTGTAATTTTTTACTCTTTTCCGTTATAATGAAACTTATGATTTTATGACAGCTACGAAAGTTATGGCTAAAAGAGAAAGGAAGAACAAAATAGTGTTTGGATTAGGTGGAAAAGATGTCGGGATTGACCTCGGCACAGCAAATACATTGGTATTTTTGAAAGGTAAAGGAATCGTACTCAGAGAACCTTCTGTAGTTGCGAAAAATACACACTCTGGTGAAATCGTTGCAGTAGGTAACGATGCTAAAAAAATGATTGGTCGTACACCAGGCTCAATCGTGGCGATCCGCCCGATGAAAGATGGTGTTATTGCAGATTTCGATATTACAACTGCAATGATTAAATATTATATGGAAGAAGCTATGAAGGCTTCTGGTGGTAACTGGAAAAAACCAAATGTAATGATTTGTGTACCTTATGGTATTACATCAGTAGAACAACGTGCCGTTATTGATGCTTCTCGTCAAGCAGGTGCAAAAGAAGCATATACAATTGAAGAACCATTTGCAGCGGCAATCGGTGCAAATCTACCAGTTTGGGAACCAACAGGTAGTATGGTAGTTGATATAGGTGGCGGTACATCTGAGGTTGCTGTTATTTCATTAGGTGGTATCGTAACTAGTGAATCTGTACGCGTCGGTGGAGATGCAATGGATTCAGCAATTATTGCTTATATTCGTAAAACTTACAACTTAACAATCGGTGAACGTACATCTGAAACTATTAAAATCGAAATTGGTTCAGCAAGCACTGATGGTGAAGTGGAAAAAATGGAAATTCGCGGTCGTGATTTAGTGACAGGACTTCCAAAAACAATTGAAATTTCATCTGTTGAAATCGTAGATGCATTGAAAGAATCAATTTCAGCGATTATCGATGGCGTGAAAAAAACATTAGAACAAACTCCTCCAGAATTATCTGCTGACGTAATGGAACGCGGTATTGTATTAACTGGCGGTGGTGCTTTACTTAAAAACTTGGACAAAGTAATTAGTGACGAAACAAATATGCCTGTATTTATCGCAGAAAACCCATTAGATTGTGTTGCTATTGGTACTGGGATGGCTCTAGACCACATCGATTTAATACGTCGTCATCAAACAAAATAAGGGGGATTAGACAATGCCACAGTTTTTTTCGAATAAGCGATTGATATTGCTGCTTGTCGGCGTAATCTTCTTAGTGGCATTGATTAGCTTTTCCTTACGCGATCGTCAAAACGCATCACTTCCTGAACAAATAATTAAAGACACTGTCGGCTTTGGACAATCAATCGTTGCTAAACCGGCAAGCTATTTTACAGGATTCATCAGCAATATAGACTCACTAATTAACACCTATGATGAAAACAAACGTTTAAAATCGCGCTTGGAAGAATTTGGAACGTTACAAGCTAAAGTCAATGAATTGAAAGTTGAAAATGACAAGTTAAAAGATTTAGTTGGTAAAAAAGATGATTTACGTAATTTTAATCCAATTCAAGCAAATGTTATCGCACGTAACCCTGACCAATGGGAAGAAAAACTCATTTTGAATCAGGGTTCTATAAGCGGTGTGAAAGTCAATATGGCTGTTCTAACTTCTAAAGGTTTAGTTGGTAAAATTGTGCAAACGACGCCTTATACTTCTCAAGTTGAATTATTATCAACTAATAATACAAATTACAGAGTATCTGCGGTAGTTGCGACAAAGAAATCAGAAGCATTTGGCTTGATCGAAGGTTTTGATGCAAAACGTGGTGAGTTGCTTCTAAAACGAATCGACTCAAGTTTACCCGTTAAAAAAGGCGATAAAGTTACAACTTCTGGTTTAGGCGGCATATTCCCTAAAGGTATACTAATCGGTGAAGTTACGAAAGTTTCTACAGATGACTATGGTTTAACAAAACTAGCATATGTAAAACCTGCAGCTGATTTCTCTATGTTAGATCATGTTGTTATTGCTAAACGTCAATCCATCTCGGTTGATGGTTCTGATGGTAATAATACCAATAATACAATCACTACAGGCACAGGAGCGGGGAACTAATGGCGAGATTTTTAATTCCTTTTGTTGCTGTTATACTGTTTTTTGTGGAAACAGAGTTTTCCCTTTATTCGCCAATCGAATGGCATGGTCATCTATATTACTTAGTACCTAGATTTCTAATCTTGTACTTAATCTTCTTGTCTATTTATTACGATCGCAAACGCGCGATGTGGTATGGATTAATATTTGGGGTATTGTATGATATTTTCTATATTGATATTATTGGATTATATACATTCTTGTACCCATTTATTTGTTTTATTGCAGGTTCTACAGTAAAATATATCCATCAACATCTAGCTATAACAACAATCCTTTCATTGGTGCTTGTAGCGCTATTAGAGATAGTTTTACATCAATTTTTCTTATTGATTTCTTTTACTTCAGTTCCATTTACCGAGTTTTTAAATCAACGACTCATACCAACTATGATTGCAAACTCTATCTATTTAATCATGTTAGGGTGGACATTTAAGTATTTGATAGAAGCTCGTCTCTTAAAGAAAGCGAATCAATCAACGTTATAGCAGAGAAGCGTGAGGTGAAGCATTTGACAACTAAGCAACTAGTCTTAATTAAGGGTACAAAAGATGGACTTGTGCTACAGCTAGATGATCAATGCGCTTACTCTGATTTATTGGATGAATTAAAGCGTAAAGTCACTGAAGATGGTCTAGAAGGACAAGCAGAAGTAACAATACAAGTAGGTAACCGCTATTGTAGTCAAGAGCAGTTAAAGGAAATTCTTCATATCGTGCAACAATCCAAACATCTAAAAGTTTCAAAGATTAAAAGTGATGTTATTACGATAGAAGAATGTAACCAAAAGCTTTTGAAAAATCAATCTGCAACTTACATAGGTATTGTACGTTCTGGACAAGAATTAAAAGCTGAAGGCGATCTCATTGTTATTGGTGATGTAAATCCCAATGGCAAGGTGATTGCTGGAGGCAGTATTTATGTTATGGGTCGTTTGAAGGGGATTGCACATGCCGGTGTAGATGGAAATCGTGAATGTGTAATTGCTGCTTCATGGTTAGAAGCTACACATCTTATGATTGCTGATTTAATGGAATTGATGACCAATGAGGTGACAATTCTAGCGGAAAGACCTGAAATGGAATGTGCTTATATCCACTCAAACGGTCATATTGCCATAGACCGTTTACAGGATTTACGTAATTTAAGACCAAATTTATCGACATTTAAGGGAGGAAGCTAATGTGGGTGAAGCTATAGTAATTACTTCTGGTAAAGGTGGAGTAGGGAAAACAACTACTACTGCTAATTTAGGTACTGCATTGGCCCTTCAAAACAAAAAGGTATGCTTAATCGATACAGATATCGGTTTGCGTAACCTAGATGTAATTTTAGGTTTAGAAAACCGTATTATCTATGACTTAGTAGACACTGTTGAAGGGCGTTGTAAAGTCCAACAGGCTTTAGTGAAAGATAAACGATTTGATGATCTACTGTTCTTATTGCCTGCCGCTCAAACGTCTGATAAGAATGCTGTAACTCCACAGCAAATGGCAACGTTAGTTGAAGAATTAAAACTTGATTTTGACTATGTTTTAATTGATTGCCCTGCAGGAATTGAGCAAGGCTACAAAAACGCTGTTGCTGGTGCTGACAGAGCGATTGTTGTTACGACGCCTGAAATTTCAGCAGTACGTGATGCTGATCGTATTATTGGACTATTAGAACAGGAAGAAATCGAACCACCTAAATTAATTATCAATCGTATTCGTCCTCAATTGATGAAAAATGGGGATGCACTAGATGTAAATGAAATTACGACACATTTATCGATTGATTTATTGGGTATTATTCCAGACGATGAACAAGTAATTCGCTCTTCTAACAAAGGAGAACCGATTGTAATGGAGCCATCTACACAAGCTGCTATTGCATATCGTAATATAGTTCGTCGTATATTGGGTGAATCTGTACCACTTATGTCATTGGAAAATGAACATAAAGGTGTTTTCGCAAAAATTAAATCCTTGTTTGCTAAATAAATGTTTGGCTACATAGCAAAAGAGTCTCTAGAGAATTTTATCTCTAGGGACTCTTTTTTAGTAGGCTCTTTCATTATCCGTGGATTGATTAATATCCACGGTTTTTTGGATCATATCCGCGTTCTTGATTTGAGAGTGAAGCTGTCTAGATTATTGTACTGATTATTCTCCTTGCCTCATAAACTAATAGAAAATGGGATTTTGAGGTGGGTAGATAATGAATAAATGGAAATTGACTGTTGTAATTGCAGTACTGTTATTTACCGTTATAGTATTAGAAAAAAAGCAAATACTAAAGACTGATGTCACTGACTATGTGCTATCCAATGATGATTTACTTGTTCTCACAAATTGGACAAAGCAAGTATTTCACGAAGAAGAAAAGGTAGCCGTAATGGCACCTGTTGCTGACTCTCATATCGGAGAATATAATACCATGCAATCATTTTCGGACGGTGTGTTATTATCTTACGATGAGCCACTAACGATTTATGCAAAGCATGATGGTTTTGTTATTTTTACAGGGCATACAAAATCACTTGGTAAAACAATGACGATTACATATGATACAGGAGAACGTGTAACATATGGTTTTCTAAAATCTCTAGACTATTTACCATATACGTCTATAAAGGAAGGAGAACCTTTGGCTTCGATGAAGTCAGGTACATTCTATTTACAAGTAGAGCGAAAAGGTGGTATTTTAGATTCCGAATCATTAAAGGGCTGGCTTAAGTGATGGGGAAGTTGAAGCTTCATCCCACACTTTTACCATTGATTGTATGGTTAATCATCACAGGGCAGTTTTCTAATTATGCGCTACTATTCATTTCTTTATGCTGGCATGAATTTGGGCATTTAGTTGTAGCCAATATCCTTGGTGTAAAAGTGAAATCATGCATCATTATGCCATATGGTGGTGAAATTTTATATGAAACAAAATGGCAGATCACCAAAAGTCAACAATTCAAGATCGCTATTGCTGGGCCAATCGCGACATTATTGTTATTCGGTATAGCGGTTTTTTTTCCGGGAAATTTAAGTGGCCCATTACAAACTACTCAGGTTTTATTGCTACTGATCAATTTATTACCTATCTGGCCTTTAGATGGAGGAAGAATATTAGAAATAGTGTGGAGTGAGAAAAAGTCACTACAAGCTACTAAGACTTCTTTTTTACTATTATCTATGTCATGCTGTCTAACCTGTTTTATTTTTGCCATATGGTATATACCGCGTTCAATCTTCTTTATGTTAATTCTCATTTTACTTTTCTATCAGAATATCAAGGCTTTCCGCTACCGAAAATACGAACAAGCTTTTGAAAACGTTGTGTTAAATAGGTTGACGTCATAGTTTTAGTATGGTAATATTTCTAATGTTATGTAGCACCCGTGCTACAACCGCACTGAAAAGGTTATTAAGCATCTATGTGATCACCTATTGAGGGCGAGTCTGAGTCTAATTGAGGAGGTGCAGTTATGTACGCAATTATTGAAACTGGTGGTAAACAAGTTAAAGTAGAAGCTGGCCAAGCAATCTACGTTGAAAAAATCAACGCTGAAGCTGGTGAAACAGTTACTTTTGACAAAGTTCTTTTCGTTGGTGGCGAAGATGTTAAAGTTGGAGCTCCTTTCGTTGAAGGCGCAACAGTTACAGCTAAAGTTGAAAAACAAGGCCGTGCGAAAAAAGTTGTTGTTTTCAAATTAAAAGCTAAAAAGAACTACCGTCGTAAACAAGGTCACCGTCAACCATACACTAAAGTAGTTATTGAAGCTATCAACGCTTAATAGTGGGGTGATACTATGATCACTGTTGAAATTCAAAGCGATGAAAACCGCAAATCTTATGGATTTGAAATTTCAGGTCATGCCTATTCAGGAGACCCTGGTTACGATTTAGTATGTGCAGGCGCATCTGCCATTGCCTTTGGTACTGTCAATGCAATTGGACAAATTCTACAATTACAACCGGGTATCGAGCAGGGCGAGAACGGAGGATTTTTATCCTGTGTGATCGACCAAGCCGATCTTGACATTGAAACTGATGCAAAACTGCAAATTATTCTTCAAACAATGGTAACCCAGTATTATACGATGGTTGCTAGTTATGGAGATTTTATCGAATTAAAATATAAAATGATCTAGGAGGTGGAACATATGTTACTAGTATCTTTAGATTTACAATTCTTCTCTTCTAAAAAAGGTGTAGGTTCTACTAAGAACGGTCGTGACTCTCAAGCAAAACGTTTAGGTGCTAAACGTGCTGATGGTCAATTCGTAACTGGTGGCTCAATTTTATACCGTCAACGCGGTACTAAAATTTACCCAGGAGAAAACGTAGGTCGCGGTGGTGACGATACTTTATTCGCAAAAGTTGATGGCGTTGTTAAATTCGAACGCTACGGTCGCGATAAACGTAAAGTCAGCGTGTACCCAGTTGCTCAAGAAGCATAATGAAAAGTCAAAAGGACTGCATTCATTGCAGTCCTTTTTCTTTCTAAAGAATTCCTAAAATCATTTAGTAAGCTTAGTTCAAAATCGGCTTTCGCTACATTTTGCGGAAGCCGAATTTTTTCTAATAGAAGAAAAATTTTTTGAAAGTTGGTATACTGTAAGATGAACATCTCATCGAAGGAGAGTGAACCATGACGAACGATAAAACACTCACCGTAAATGAAGTGCTTCGTTTTGCAAACCATGATTTTTTAAATCAACTTCAACTAATTAAAATCAATCTTGATCTAGGTAGAACTGAAGCAGCAAAAGAATCTATTGAAGAAATTGCTGATCAATGTAAAACCTTTTTCAATATCAATAAATTAGGTTTACCTAAAACAATTGAATGGATCCATACATTAGGATGGCGTTGTCCAAACTTCAATGTTACGATTCAGAGTATGATTGAACATGAAGTGGATAAGGGATTAGATGAAGTGATTTATGATTATTTAGATCAATCTGTTTCGCATATCTATCCATCATTAGATCCGTTTGCTGAGCAGCAACTTTCATTGCAAATCTATTCAACAGAAAAGCAATTTGAGATTTCGTTTTATGCAAAAGGTCAGTGGAACCAAAAAGAAATTTTCGATCAATCAATGGAACATCCATTTTTAGCGATTGATGAGGATCAATATTCAGAACAAGAATGGCACTACGCCATTGTAAGTAAGAAGGAGGGTTTTTAATGTTTGTCGACCACGTAAAAGTTTATGTTAAAGGTGGAGATGGCGGCAATGGTATGGTAGCCTTCCGTCGTGAAAAATTCGTACCAAATGGTGGTCCAGCGGGTGGTGACGGTGGCCATGGCGGCGATGTAGTATTCGTAGTAGACGAAGGTTTACGTACACTGATGGATTTCCGTTATAAACGCCATTTCAAAGCTGAACGCGGTGAACATGGTATGAGTAAAAACCAACATGGTAAAAAAGCAGAACCTTTCTATGTTTCTGTGCCACCTGGTACGGTTGTGACCGAAGAAGAAACTGGCCGTGTCATTGCAGATTTAGTAGAACATGGTCAAAAAGCGGTCATCGCAAAAGGCGGTCGTGGAGGTCGTGGTAATTCGCGTTTTGCTACACCTGCAAATCCTGCGCCAGAACTTTCAGAAAAAGGGGAGCCAGGACAAGAACTTAATGTTATATTAGAATTAAAAGTATTAGCAGATGTAGGTCTAGTCGGATTCCCAAGTGTAGGGAAATCTACATTACTATCTGTTGTTACATCTGCAAAACCTAAGATTGGTGCCTATCACTTTACAACAATCGTACCAAATTTAGGGATGGTTCGTATTGATGATGGCCGAAGCTTTGCTATGGCTGACCTTCCAGGGCTTATTGAAGGCGCATCTGAAGGTGTTGGTCTAGGACATCAATTCCTACGTCATATCGAACGTACACGCGTAATTGTTCATGTGATTGATATGTCTGGTATGGAAGGTCGCGATCCATACGAAGATTATTTAACAATCAATAAAGAATTAGAACAATATAATATGCGACTTACAGAACGTCCGCAAATAATTGTAGCCAATAAAATGGACATGCCTGACGCTGAAGAGAACTTAAAAGTATTTAGAGACCAAATCAGTGAAGATGCTCAAATCTTCCCAATCTCAGCAATTTCACGTCAAGGTTTAAAAGAAATGCTATTTGCAGTTGCAGACTTATTGGAAGAAACACCAGAATTCCCACTTCATGAAATTGAAGATGAAGAAACAGATGCAACTGTTCTATATAAACATGAAGCAAAAGGTGAAGATTTTGTTATTAGTCGTGACGATGATGGTGCCTATGTATTATCAGGATATACAATCGAGCGTCTATTCAAAATGACGGACTTTAGCCGTGAAGAATCAGTTCGACGTTTCTCACGTCAATTACGTGGTATGGGTGTCGATGAAGCATTACGTGAACGAGGCGCCGAAAATGGTGATACCGTTCGTTTATTAGAATTTGAGTTTGATTTTGTAGAGTAGTATTCAGGGGGGAAAAAGATGAAAAATGTAGCAGATCAACGCTATTATTTAGTACGCGAAGATGTCTTAACAGATGCCATGCAAAAAACATTAGAAGCGAAGCACTTGTTGCAAACAGGTGCTGTCACTTCAATTTGGGATGCTGTTAAACAGGTCGATTTATCAAGAAGTGCGTTTTATAAGTATCGAGATGCTGTTTTCCCCTTTCACTCTATTGTACAAGAACGTATTTTAACAGTTTTTCTACAGCTGGAGGACCGCAAAGGGACACTAGCTCGACTTCTATCCACAGTTACAGATACACATTGTAATGTCTTGACAATCCATCAAACGATTCCGATTCAAGGCCGTGCCAATGTTACGCTTTCATTAGATGTTACAGCTATGGATGTGGAGTTGGACGAGTTAATTCAAAGTCTCAAAAAATTAGACTTCGTAGAATCAGCAGAGGTAATTAGTTCAGGCGCATTATAAGGGGGCTTTATCAAATTGGCATCCAAAGAATTGGAAAATCGAGTGGCTTTTTTAGGCCCAGAAGGTACATTTACACATGTAGCAGCACAAGAATTATTTCGGGATGAATGGATCATTCCGTATAAAACAATTCCAGAATGTATTGAAGCTGTGGCTGAAGGTCAAGTAGATTTAGCCATTGTTCCATTAGAAAACGCTTTAGAGGGCACTGTTCCACTAACTATTGACTATTTATTTCATGAGGTCAATTTATATGTCATAGGAGAAGTACTATCACCAATCGAGCAACATTTGATGGTACATAAAAAGCAAGTAGAGAATTGGGGGAACATCCAAGGTGTCTATTCGCATCCGCATGCTTTAGCACAATGTCATAAATACTTGTATTACCGTTTTAGAGGTATTCCATTACATCAAACAACATCTACTGCTGCAGCTGCACAGTTTGTTTTCGAGCATCCTGATGAGTGTATTGCGGCAATCGGTAACACGGCAGCAGCTAAAACCTATGACTTAGAAATTGTCCAACCCCAAATTCACGATTTCCATTTTAATCATACGCGTTTCTTCGTTCTTTCTAGAAGCAACCAACGTATTGATCTTGTAGAACGTGAAGAACAAATCAAAACAACGCTGATGGTAAAATTACCAAATGATCGCTCAGGTGCATTACATCAATTATTATCTGTTTTCGCTTGGCGTCAAATTAATTTAAGTAAAATTGAATCTCGGCCTTTAAAAACAGGTTTAGGTGATTATTTCTTTATATTGGATTTGTTAGAGGATGAAAATACGCCAATGATGAAAGGTGCAATGGAAGAACTTGCTGCATTAGGTTGCTCTGTGAAATCATTGGGAAGCTATTTTACATACAAGCAACATTCCAAGGAAGAAATAAAAAAAGTGTCCAAATGAGTTGGACACTTTTTTTTTTACTTAAAATTAATCCTTTTTAAGGAGGTACCCTTTTTCTATTAATAATTTTTCTGCTAAATCGAGTTGAGCTTCAGTTGGAGCCGAAATGGTGTGCAGATGTGCACCATCTGTTAAAGCCATCAATGGACTTGCGTTTGTTTCTTGCAACTTATTCATAAATTGTTGAACGTCATATCGATTTTTTACCATAATATTGGCTGTTATTTCGCCATAAACAGGGTGTTCGACGGTGACGTCTTTTACAGTAATTCCTGCATCTACCAATGTATTTAATTCCTCTTCTGTTTGATCTGATGTATGGTAAGCAGCAATTTGTCGTTCGAAAATTTGTACGCTGGCTTTTTGATTAAAATATATATAACCTTGACTCGTTGCAACAATCGGTTCATTTCGCGCTTTTAGTAAGGCAATATCATTGACGATTACTTGTCTAGAAACATTCGTTCTTTGTGCAAATTCAGTACCTGTAATGGCCTTACCTTCTGTTTTTAATAAATCTAATAAAAATGCTCTACGTTCTTCACCAAGTAATTTTTTCATAAATAACACCCCAAAATCCAAGCATAAATAGTACTTCTATATACATAGTGTAACATGAAAGGCGTAAACAAATAAGATTCGAGTGTCCAAATAACGATGCTTTTCATATTGTATAGAGACGGAAGGAGGAAAAGCTTGCGCGTTCATACTGTCAAAAAGGGCGAAACACTTTGGAAAATTGCAAGACAATATGGTATTTCTTTCGAGGATATGAAAAGATTAAACGCCCATTTAGCAAATCCTGATTACATCGTTCCAGGGATGGAATTATTTTTGCCTGATGCGCCAAAAAAGGAACAGCCTAAGAAAACACCAATAGAGCAGCATTTAGCGCATCCAAAAGAGCAACAGCCAGTTCATCAAGTACACCCTAAGGAACAGCCAGTACACCATGTGCAACCACAAGAACAACCGAGGATGGCACCAAAGGAGCATTCAAACACGCATCCAAATGAACACCATCAAATGGAGCATTCAAACACGCATTCAAAAGAACATCATCCGATGGAGCATTCAAACACGCATTCAAAAGAACATCATTCAATGGAGCATTCAAACACGCATTCAAAAGAACATCATCAAAAGGAGCATTCAAACGCACATTCAAAAGAACATCATCAAAAGGAGCATTCAAACATGCATCCAAAAGAACATCATTCAAAGGAGCATGCAATCACGCATCCAAAAGAACATCATCAAAAGGAGCATGCAATCACGCATCCAAAAGAACATCACCCAAAAGAGCACCCAATCGCACATCCCAAAGAGCAACCGAGGGTAATACCGAAGGAGCATCCAATTGCACATCCAAAAGAACAACCGAGGATAATACCGAAAGAGTACCCGATTGCACAACCGGTGCAGCCACCAGTAGCACCGCCTATCCCTGTCCCTATCCCAATTGTGCAACCAACGCCAATACCACATGTACATCCATTTGAAGAAGCCCGCCCCGTCAGAGCGAGAATTGAAATGATCGAACAACATGAGGAGGAATTCATTATTCAACCGCAAAAAGAATATCAACAACCTGCTTGCGCACCATGTCCACAGCCAATACCGATACCTATGCCAATACCGATGCCAATGCCAATGCCATGTCCATGTCCACAGGTTGTTTCACCAAAACAACATTGCGAATGCGGGGGACATCATATGGCACCAAAACACCATTGCGGATGCGGAGGACATCATATGGCACCAAAACACCATTGCGGATGCGGAGAACATCATATGGTACCAAAACACCATTGCAGATGCGGGGGACATCATATGGCACCGCAACACCATTGCGGATGCGGGGGGCATCATCATATGGTATCACCGTGGTTAGGACAAATGGCACCACAACATCATTGTGGATGCGGAGGCCACCATATGGTATCACCATGGTCAGGACAAATGGAGCCAATGCAAGAATCGTGGATGGGGCAAATGCCTGGGCCGATGATGGAGCCAATGCAAGAATCGTGGATGGGGCAAATGCCGGGGCAGATGATGGGACCAATGCCTGGGCCGATGATGGGGCCAATGCAAGAACCATGGATGGGGCAAATGCCTGGGCCGATGCCGGGACCAATGCAAGAGTCATGGATGGGCCAAATGCCTGGGCAAATGATGGAATCAATGACACCGCCACATTGGCAAATGCCAGAATCTACAAGAGAATGTGAATCATCATCTTTATATGAACATCAACCTCACCAAAATGTAGAGCCTTGGTATCATATGCCAGCAATGCAGCATCCACAGTTTAATGAACCACAATGGAATTATGGACCACAAATGCCCTTTATGCATCATCAAATGAAGGGGCCAGAACATTGTTGCTCATGCTCACCATTCCCACCAGCTCAACATTGGCCACAACCACAACCATACCCTATGCCGAACTTCCCGCAAGCAGGATGTGAGTCTTGTTAGGTGATCAATTTCGATTTAAAAAGGAAGATTAAATCGAATGTCTGGCATTGTCAGTTAAAAAAAGAAGAATTTGTAGTGAAAAAATATGATAATCCATTGGTTGCAAAAAAGGTTAAAGCAGTACATGAAAAACTTGCTGACATGCAATTCCCACATACGTTATCAAAAGTTACGTTAGAAGATCAAAATATACTTATACAACCATGGATAAAAAATGCTAGGTCGTTTAGTTATCAATCAAGAATGGACCGTACAAACTCCCTAGAACTTTTACATCAGCTACATCAAACTGGAAAAAAAGTAGACTGGTCAAAAGATGAATATCTTTTACCACCGTATGATTTGCGTCTAAAATGGCAAGAAAGGTTGCAAAAATTCATCATGCATTATGCACAAGTATCTGTATATCTTGGTGCAGACAACTGTAATCAGCTCATTCTATATGCACAGGAGGCATTAAAAGATTTTAATCAAATAGAACCTTTACAGAGTAAAAAGACATTACTTCATGGAGATGTAGTGCATCATAATTTTTTGAAAGACTCTAAAGGGAAGAATATTTTGATTGATTTTGACCTTGCTGCTTATGGACACCCAGAGGAAGAGTTTATTATGTGGATGCATCGAGTATTGCCACATGTGAATTATAACTTGAGTACCTTGCTGAATGAGCAACCTTTACTAAAACGAATACCACTTACTTATTTACAAACATTGCGTTTTCCTAATGAAATATTGCGTGAATGGATGTACGTAAAAACGGTTACTACTGAAAAACAGCAAGCGTTTGTGGAGGAATTAATACGCTTTACGGAAGTGGCACTCTCTTCTTGGTCAAAATTATGGTATGATTGTGGTAGGTGGAAATAGAATACATGTTTGCCTTTTGAGATAGGCCTCAATTATGGCCTATCTTTTTTCACTGTAATAGCAGGTTTGCATATCATCACTTATTTAAAATTATGCTATAATCGATAGCGTTGAACAAAAGGAGCAATGGTCATGTACGACTACATAATGGGAACTGTTACGCGTGTAACACCGGAATATATAGTGTTAGAGCAACAAGGGATTGGATGGCAATTATATACGCCAAATCCATTTGCTTTTCAGGTAAGTAAGGAACAAGTAAAAGTCTTTACACATTTACATGTACGTGAAGATGCAAATCTATTATTTGCCTTTAAAACATTAGAACAACGAGAATTATTTCGTAAGCTAATTCAAGTATCAGGGATTGGACCAAAAGGAGCACTAGCCATTTTAGCGAGTGGTAATCCAAGTCAAGTAATCTCTGCAATTGAGCAAGAGGATGAAAAATTCTTAGTGAAATTCCCTGGTGTCGGCAAAAAAACAGCGCGCCAAATGATTCTAGATTTAAAAGGAAAATTGGACAACTTACTTGAAAATATTGAATTACCAAGTGCAGAAGATGAATTACCACTATTTGGTGTGAATCCGAACAAGCATGAACTTGAAGAAGCCCTTTTGGCGCTTGCAGCACTTGGCTATTCTGAACGTGAATTGACAAAGATCCGTCCTCAATTGGATGAAAACGACCGTTTAATAACGACTGAGGATTATATGAAACAAGCGTTAAAGCTTTTATTAAAACAACAATAGTAGAAAGGAGGTAGTAGCTGTGGATGATCGTGTCGTATCAGGTGAGGCAACAAAGGATGATGATCAGTTTGAGCTATCATTAAGACCTCAAACCCTTATACAATATATAGGGCAACAAAAGGTTAAAGATAATTTAAAAATCTTCATCGAAGCAGCTAAAATGCGTGAGGAAAGCCTTGACCATGTTTTACTTTATGGTCCCCCTGGTCTTGGGAAAACGACGCTTGCAGCTGTTATCGCTAATGAAATGGGCGTCAATATACGTATGACAAGTGGTCCTGCAATCGAGCGCCCTGGTGATTTAGCTGCAATTGTTAGTTCACTAGAGCCTGGAGACGTCTTATTTATCGATGAAATACATCGATTACCTAGAGCTATTGAGGAAGTTCTTTATCCTGCAATGGAAGATTTCTGTTTAGATATTGTAGTAGGGAAAGGGCCACAAGCTCGTTCAGTCAGACTGGATTTACCTCCTTTTACATTAGTTGGTGCAACAACAAGAGCGGGAGCGCTATCTGCTCCACTAAGAGACCGTTTTGGTGTATTATTACGATTAGACTACTATGATGAATATTCATTGACTGAAATTGTTTGTAGAAGTGCAGAATTATTTGATGTCAGTACTGATAAAATTGCTGCAGGTGAAGTAGCTAGACGTTCTCGTGGAACACCGCGAATCGCCAATCGTCTGTTAAAACGGGTACGTGATTATGCACAAGTAATTGGAGATGGGGATATCACGCTAAAATTAGCCCAAGATGCTTTACAACTACTTCAAGTTGATCCACTGGGTTTAGATCATATCGATCATAAATTGATTGAGAATATGATTGAACGATTCCGTGGAGGTCCTGTAGGATTAGATACGATTGCTGCTAGTATAGGAGAAGAATCAATGACGATTGAAGATGTTTATGAGCCATACTTAATGCAAATAGGCTTTATCCAAAGAACTCCAAGAGGTCGTATTGTAACAGCACTTGCATATGAACATTTTGGTTATGCATATCCATCAGAATCATAAATAATAGGCTAAGTTACATTTGGATTGAAATGGAACTTTTCATTAACATAGCCAAATAATAAAAAGGAAGTTTACAATGAAATTAGAAGACTTTGATTACTATTTACCAGAAGAATTAATTGCACAAGTACCGCTTGAAGATCGTGCATCTAGTCGACTTATGGTATTAGATCGCGAAACTGGTGAAGTGTCACATCATCATTTCCGTGACATTTTAGGTGAAATACAAGAAGGTGACTGTTTAATTCTTAACAACACACGTGTATTACCAGCACGTTTAATTGGTGTTAAAGAAGAAACAGGCGCTCATGTTGAAGTATTATTATTAAAACAAACGAGTGATGATGAATGGGAAACACTTGTAAAACCAGCAAAACGTGTGAAAGTCGGTACTGAAATTACATTCGGTGATGGATTACTAAAAGCAACTTGTACTGGTGAATTAGAACATGGTGGCCGTATGTTCAAATTTAATTACGAAGGAATCTTCATTGAGATTCTAGAAAAACTTGGTACAATGCCATTACCACCGTATATTCATGAAAAACTAGATGACCAAGAACGCTATCAAACAGTGTATTCTAAAGAACTTGGTTCAGCTGCAGCCCCAACAGCTGGTCTTCACTTCACTGAAGAATTATTAGATCAAATCCGTGCAAAAGGCGTAAAAGTAGCATTCTTAACTTTACATGTTGGCATCGGTACATTCCGCCCAGTAAGTGTAGAGAATATCGAAGAACATGATATGCATGCTGAATTCTATAATTTATCGAAAGAAACTGCACAGATTATAAATGATACGAAAGCAAATGGTGGTCGTGTAATTTCGGTAGGTACAACTTCTACACGTACACTTGAAACAATTGCGCAACGCAATAACGGTCAAATCGTGGCAGAATCTGGTTGGACTACTATCTTTATCTATCCGGGTTTTGAATACCAAGCAATTGATGGTATGGTTACAAACTTCCATTTACCAAAATCAACACTAGTTATGATGATTAGTGCACTTGCAGGTCGTGAAAATGTTTTAAATGCATATAAAGTTGCTGTAGAAAACAAATATCGTTTCTTCAGTTTCGGCGATGCAATGTTCATCCGACCAAAAGCAAAGAAAGGAAACTAATACATGTCTCAAGCAATTCGATATGAGCTTATCAAGACAGATAAGCAAACAGGCGCAAGACTAGGAATCGTGCATACACCGCACGGTTCTTTCGAAACACCAGCTTTTATGCCAGTAGGCACACAAGCATCAGTCAAAACGATGGCCCCAGAAGAGGTAAAAGAAATGGGTGCCGGTATTATTTTAAGTAATACCTATCATTTATGGCTTCGTCCAGGTCACGAACTTATTCGTGAAGCAGGCGGATTACACAAATTTATGAACTGGGATCGTGCTATTTTAACTGATTCTGGTGGTTTCCAAGTTTTTAGTTTAAGTGATATTCGCCGAATTGAAGAAGAAGGCGTTCACTTCCGTAACCATTTAAATGGGGACAAGCTTTTCTTAAGCCCAGAAAAGGCAATGGAAATTCAAAACGCACTTGGATCAGACATCATGATGGCATTTGATGAATGTCCACCATTTCCAGCTACGTATGACTATATGAAAAATTCTGTAGAACGTACTTCACGCTGGGCTGAACGTTGTTTAGAAGCACATGCTCGTCCACAAGATCAAGGGCTATTCGGGATTGTACAAGGTGGGGAATTCGAAGCTCTTCGTAAACAATCTGCACAAGACTTAGTATCTTTAGACTTCCCTGGCTATGCAATTGGTGGTTTATCTGTAGGTGAGCCAAAGGATATTATGAATAGAATGCTCGAATATACAACACCTTTATTACCATCTAACAAACCACGTTACTTAATGGGAGTGGGTTCACCGGACTCATTAATTGATGGTGCAATCCGTGGTATTGATATGTTTGACTGTGTACTACCAACTCGTATTGCGCGTAATGGTACATGTATGACAAGCCAAGGACGATTAGTAGTGAAGAATGCAAAATTTGCTCGCGATTTCGGACCACTCGATCCAAACTGTGATTGCTATACATGTAAAAACTATTCACGTGCTTATATTCGCCACTTAATCAAAGCGGATGAAACATTTGGCATTCGATTAACTTCATATCATAATCTGTATTTCTTACAAGATTTAATGCGTAAAGTACGCCAAGCAATTCGCGAAGATCGTCTTGGTGATTTCCGTGAAGAATTCTTTGAACAATATGGATTCAACAAACCAAATGCAAAAAATTTCTGATTCTTGTATAATGAGTGCTAGAGATAGAAAGGGGGAGAACTAGATATGCCACAACAATTATCAGCAATTCTACCAATGATTGTTATTTTCGCTTTGATGTATTTTATGTTAATTCGTCCAGCACAAAAACAACGTAAAAACACTCAAAACATGCAAAGTAATTTAGCACGAGGCAATAAAATCGTGACTATTGGTGGTTTACACGGTGTAATCGATGCAATCGATGACTCATCAGTGCTAATCAAAGCTGAAGATGGTTCTAAATTACGTTTTGAACGTGCTGCTATAGGTAAAGTAGTAGAAGGAACAGAAACAGCAAAATAGTTTTAATTATAATTATTAGGCCTTGTTATATGATATTGTTGATTTTATTAATGCATCATGCTTGAGCGAAAGGCGGCGACTTCTGCAGGAAAGCGTACACCTGTAGCGAAACTGATGAAATATCAATAATATTGTTCTAAAGCCGATTATTAATAAAACGAGTAAATTTAGAATGAAATTTTTGCTATGGAAAATACTATCTAAACAAATTAAAGCCTTTATTTCGAATAGAAATAAAGGCTTTTTTGCGCTTTTGTAGAAATAATACAATGTTCATCTTGTTGAAAGGAAAACGATGGCGATGTCTAAAAAAAAACTGAATACAAAAAAGAAACTAGAGCAGTTAGGATATGACGATGATACCATCCATTCACGTTTAACAGCTAAACAACGAATGGCACAAAATCGAACGGGAAACAATCGCTTAAAAGTACATTCGAAGCCAAAATGGATTCGTTCCTTAGGCTACATTATTTTTATTCTACTCATGTGTGGTATAGCTGCTTTGGTAATTTACATTTTCTTGTAATGCATAATTTGTATAGTAACGACAAAGGCTAAAAATAAAAAAGGAGTCGTAATGTGAACGATTTATTAGTTATCGCTTTTCGTATGATCTTCCTATACTTTGTCATTTTAATTATCTTCAAACTTATGGGGAAACGTGAGGTTGGCGAATTAAGTGTTATGGACCTTGTCGTATTTGTATTGATTGCAGATGTAGCATCGTTTGCAGTTGATGAACCAGAACGAAACTTATTTGAGTCCATTTTACCTATGATCATCTTATTAATCATACAAGTAACAATTTCTTTTATTTCCTTAAAAAGTAAATCTATTCGTGATAAAATTGATGGTGATCCAACAACGATTATACGTGATGGCGTGCTTCTTGAAGATGAAATGAGAAAACAGCGTTATAATTTAGACGATTTGTTTCAACAACTAAGAGAGAAACAAATTGGGTCAATTCAAAAAGTGGCATACGCTTTTTTAGAACCATCAGGAAATCTTTCTATCTTCATGAAAGATAGTCTGCCCCCGATATTACCATTAGTGGTTGATGGCGATATTCAGAGAAGACACCTTCAATTAATTGATAAAGACGAACAATGGTTACTCGGAGAGCTAGCTAAAATTGGACATAAAGAAACTGACCGAATTTTCTATTGTTGTTATGAAGAGGGGAAAGTTCATGTCCAAATGAAATCATAATCTCTTTCTTAATGTCTTAGTCAAATAACGGAAATCAGTTATTCGAATTTGATCAGCAATCATAAGAATCACAAATAGCAAAGCAAGAGTAATGGATCCATTAATCCATATATTAAATTGCGACGTAGGTAAGATATACTGACGTACGATAACGACTAGAATGCAAACCCAGTATGGAATGATGAATAATTTAAAGCCAGTTTCAACGTATTTCTTTTTCCGAATCGTGGCAATATGCAAGAAAGAAGTTATCAAAACCCCAAAGCCGATTGCAATAACGGCACCTGTTTCAGCAATAAATGGCTGCGAAGCAAGAGCGAGCATGACCAGAAGTTTGCCAATCCCCCCATATACAGAATTCATCATTGCTGCCTTAGCTTCATCCAGTGCCTGAAGGATTGAGTTTAAGGGGCTTTGTATATAGTAAAAGAAGAAAATAGGAGCTAATAATTTCATGTACCCTCGATCTTCTGACAGATGGAAGAGTTTTGTGGCAAACTCGTCTCCGTATAAAAAAAAGAAAACGGCACTGAAACAACCGACGATTGTAGATAACCTTAGAGCGATATGGACACGTTCTCTTAAAAGAGCTTGCCTACCTCTCGCAACAGCGTCACTTACAGCGGGAATTAGTACTACAGCTAATGCATATGGGATAAATGAAGGGAAAAGTAGTAATGGAATATGAACACCTGATATGATCCCGTATTGTTTTGTTGCAGCTGCAGCAGTTAAACCAGCTAATGTTAACGCTTTTAAAAAAACAATTGGTTCTAAAAACCATGTAAAAGATCCAAATAAGCGACTGCCAGTAGAAGGTAAGGCAATATCTAAAATTGGCTTTGGAGAAGAATAACCTTTTGATGACAAAACAATCCCTTTACGTTTTGCATGTAAATATTTCCAGTATAAATAGGCTAGGGCTGCTATTTCGGCAAGACCTGTGATTACCATTGCGTATGTAGCTGTTGTAGCAGGGGAGTCTTGTACAACACCATAAGGCAATAACCAAGTAATCATGGCAATCCGTATAACTTGTTCAATTGTTTGTGACCAAGCCGTTTCTTCAATACGTGCAAGACCTTGGAATAATCCTTTTAATAAGGCGGAAGCCATAGATAAGGGTACAGTAAATAGTGAGACATATAGCAACATTCTAACCTGATTATCATGTAAAAGATTTTCAGCTAAATAAGGAATGAATAGTAATATTAAAGGGAAGAAAAGTAGGATAGATAGATAGCTTAATAGTCTCGAAGTGCGCATTACTTTACTAATTTCAACTCGTTTACCTTTTGCCTCTAATTCAGCGACGATTTTCGCTATGGCAATTGGTATACCTAGTTGAACAAGTGATAAAAAGAAGATAAATGCAGGGTAAGCTGTCATATAGACGCCTACAGCCTCTTCACCTGCAACGCGCATAAATTGCATTCGATATAAAAAACCTAATAATTTAGAGAGTAGAACAGCCCCCATTAACAAAAAGGTGCCATGGAAAAATGAAGTCATAAGGTCCCTTCTTTCTGTAAATACAATTTCTGTAAAATACTAAATCTTGTACGTTCAAAAAAGTGGAAAAGGACGTGAGTGAAGATGGTAATACAATATAAACAATTATTTACAAAAGTTTTACCTGTCCTAAAAATAAAAAAAGCAGATTTTAAAATGGAAGGTTTAAAAAGTATTACCGAACAGGATATTTGGCGCTTTTTAGTCGTGAAAAAATGGAAAAAGTTAAGTGAGGCCGAATTAGCTTTACATAAAGTGATCGCCGATATTTTTTCATTAACTGCTGCTCAGTATATGACTTTCACACAAGTAGAAGAACTAAAAAGTGCAAATTGGTTTGCTCCTATTAACGATGAAGAGTTACAAATTTTAATAGGAAATCAAAATTCACCTAAAATTCTTTCCTAAATAGTAAAAAAGTACATGGGATTGATTTGACAGCTTGGCAAACCTGTTTCATAATAAACGTGTTATGCAATTATAGTGACGAGATCGAATCAATAGAATATGAAACAATGGTATGAAAGAATTCTACTGCTTCATAAAGGCGATCAATGCTCGTGATTGAGAGATAGTTTTCTGGCTAGGACACCACTACAAAGTAGTGACAGGAGAACTAACTAGCACAGCGAACATCAAAATCGTCTACTGTCATTTAGTAATACAGTGGCATTTGTTTGAGGAGGAAGTTTTAATGAAATTAAAAAGCCGAATCGTCGCGTTTCTAATGATTGTCCTTGTAATTGGCGCACTCATGGGAACGACCGTAAAAGGCGTACTAAGTAACATTAACTTAGGCCTGGATCTACAAGGTGGCTTCGAAGTTCTTTATCAAGTTGAACCTTTAAAAGCTGGACAGAAAATTACCGAAAGTGATGTCAATGCAACGGCTGATGCCATTGGTAGACGTGTAAATGTTCTTGGTGTAAGCGAACCAAATATTCAAGTTGAAAGTGGTAACCGTATACGTGTTCAATTAGCAGGGGTTCAAGACCAAGAATCAGCACGTGATATCCTATCAAACCAAGCGAACCTTACATTCCGTGATGTCAATGACAAAGTGTTATTAGACGGTAAGGATCTACAACAAGGTGGAGCAAAAGCAGCTTTTGACCAACAAGGTCGTCCAATGGTTACACTTAAACTAAAGGACCCAAATAAATTTGCAAATGTAACAAGTAAAGTTGCTGCAATGGGGGCGCCAAATAATCTATTAGTTATTTGGTTAGACTTTAACGAAGGAAAAGACTCTTACAAAAAAGAAGTTTTGAAAACAAAACCTAAATTTGTTTCTAACCCGCAAGTTACTCAAACAATAAATTCAAAAGATGTCCAAATCACAGGTAACTTTACAGTTCAAGAAACAAAAGATTTAAAAGGTATTTTAAATGCTGGTGCACTTCCAGCGAAATTAACTGAAATATACTCAACTTCTGTTGGTGCACAATTCGGTGACCAAGCATTAAATAGTACAGTATTTGCTAGTATTGTTGGTGTAGCGTTAATTTTCATCTTCATGTTATTGGTATATCGCTTACCAGGTTTAGTGGCAGATATTACATTAACAATCTTTACATTTATTACGTTATTGATCTTTGACTGGATCCATGCTGTATTGACCCTACCGGGGATTGCCGCATTAGTGCTCGGGATAGGGATGGCAGTAGATGCCAACATCCTTATGTATGAGCGTATTAAAGAAGAATTGCGTGTAGGTAAATCTGTAAAAGCCGCATTTAAGTCGGGTTCTAAATCTTCATTTACTGCGATTTTCGATGCCAACATTACAACATTACTTGCAGCTGGTGTATTATTCTTATTAGGTCAAAGTTCTGTAAAAGGTTTCGCAACAACGTTAATCATTTCTATCTTAGTCAGCTTCTTAACTGCTGTTTGGGGTACTCGCGTACTTCTGGGATTACTTGTTAATAGTGGTTACTTGGATGGAAAAGTTGGATTATTCGGTGTGAAAAAATCTCGTGTTCACAAAATTGAAGAGGGGGTTGATACGCTTGATTTATCAACTCACTTCGATCGCTTCGATTTTGTTCACAACCGTAAAAAGTTCTTTGCACTATCGGCTGTCCTAATTATTGCTGGTATGATTATACTAGGTATCTTCAAATTGAATCTTGGAATAGACTTCACAAATGGTTCTCGTGTTGAAGTAACATCAAATCATGCGTTAACAAAAGAAGATGTAAAAACCTATGTTGATAAAATTGGTTTCTCTTCTGATGATATTGTTATTTCTGGAAATAAAAACGATCGAGCAGTCATCCGATATAAAGAAGACTTATCAAAAGATGATATCAAGAAGATAAAAACAGAGTTCAATAAAGAATATGGTCAAACACCATCAATTAGCACAGTTTCACCAACCGTTGGTAAAGAACTTGCTAGAAATGCGATTCAAGCGTTAATATATGCTTCAATTGGTATTATTATCTATGTTGCCTTCCGTTTTGAATGGCGCATGGGTGTTGGTGCAATCGTATCATTAATACATGACGTATTCTTCATGGTGGCGATTTTCAGTCTCTTCCGTATAGAAGTAGATATCACATTTATCGCAGCCGTATTAACAATCGTCGGATACTCAATTAATGACACTATTGTTACATTTGACCGTATTCGAGAAAATTTACATCGTGTTAATAAAATTAAAGACCCTGATGACTTAGCACATATTGTTAATAAATCACTTCGTCAAACATTAGGACGTTCTGTGAATACTGTAATGACAGTTATTATAGTAGTTGTTGCTTTATTAATCTTTGGTGCAAGCTCAATTTCAACCTTCTCACTTGCGTTATTAATTGGTTTAATAACAGGTATGTATTCTTCAATCTACATCGCTGCTCAAATCTGGTACGTATTGAAAGTACGAGAAATGAAGAAAAAAGGTCATGTAGATGTTGGCAAGAAGAAAAAACAATGGGGTTCAGACGAGCCTGTAGTTTAATCTATTCGGTTCATAGCAAAAAAGTGAAAATCCATTCTAAAGGTTTATTCCTTTAGAGTGGATTTTTTTTATAAATTCTTCCATACCAATGGTAGAAATTAAAAATTCTAAAAATTTTTATATAAGAAATCTAAAAAAGTAGCAAACTTATCAAAAAAGCATGATAAAATAATAGCGAATAAAGTAACGTTTAGGAGATGGATTTAAAGGTTATAAGTACTAGTTAATTAGAAAGTGTAAGGATTTAACTGGTGAGAAAGGAAAGTGCAAAAATATTTAGAAATTGGAGAAATAGAATGATGAACTATAAAAAATGGATGACTATACTTAGTACTACTTTTATCGCATCAATAACTTTTCCTTTTTTTGCTCATGCCACTAACAATCAATACGATGATGTGATGATTGTATATAAAAATAATGATGGTAAAGAACAGATCATGGAGCAAGCTGTTGATATCGAACATACATATGAAAATCTTAAAACAATTGAAGGAACTTTCACCCGTGAAAGCTTAACTGCTTTAAAAAGTTTACCTGATATAAAAGTAGTTGAAAAGAATCCAGGGATAGTAGAATCCTTAGATACAACTAGCTCTCAGTTAACTTCTCTTACTCAGAATTGGAGTTTGAATTCTATCAATATACAAAATGCGTGGTCTACAGGTCTCACAGGTGAGAATGTAAAAGTTGCAGTTGTTGATACTGGAGTAGCTTTAAATAATGCACTGCCAAATGTCAAACGATATTCTTTTGTAGATGATGATCCACGAACTCTGGTTGACGAAAGTACTCCCTATGATACGGATGGACACGGTACTTTTGTATCTGGAATAATAGCTGCAGGTGTTACGTCAAATAATCGCTATGGTAATATTACTGGAATTGCACCAGGTGTATCATTATACAGTCTTAAGGTGTTTCAAGAAGATGGTGCCACAATGGAGTCACTTTTAAAAGCTCTTGAATGGTCAATTAAGCATCATATAGATATTGTCAATATGTCTCTCGGTACTCCTGGCGATGATCCAATCCTAAGAAATGCGGTTGAAAAAGCATACAATGCCGGACTTATATTAGTCGCTGCAGCAGGTAATGATGGTATAGGAAAAGATGTAAGGTATCCTGCAAAATATGATCAAGTGATTGCAGTATCTTCTGTAGATCAAAATAATAAGATTTCCTATTTTTCAAATACCGGTTCAAAAGTAGAGTTCACTGCGCCAGGAAGTAATATCTATTCATTGGGATTACATAGTAACATTGTTCAAGATTCCGGAACTTCATTTTCGGCTCCACATGTTACAGGATTTCTAGCATTATTAAAACAACAATATCCTGACTACTCAAATGAACAGTTACGAAAGGTATTAAGAAATTATACAATTGATTTGGGTAGTAAAGGAAAAGATCCTTACTATGGATATGGCTTGGTTAATTATGTTCAAAGAACTCCAGATGACGTCAAAACACTTGTAGTAAATGATATTACAAAAACGTCTGCAATGATTTCTTACACACAAAGTGAAAATGCAGTTATACCAACTGAAAAATATTATATTTATGTAAATGATCATTTAATAGGCACGACAACTGATTTAAAATATTCCCTTTCTAATTTAAAAGGGGGTACTTCGTATAAAGTTCTGGTTGAAGCGGTAAGTGCAGAAAATGTTACAACGCAAGGAAAGGAAATTACCTTTAAAACAGTTCAACCTACTGAAGAAGAACAATATTTTGAAAGTAATTCATCTGCCATTGCAAGTTGGATGAATCTTTTGGATAAAGGAAAATTGCTAACATTTAAAACACAATTTGCACCATTATATTCGATATCTACCGGGTTAACAGCATCACAAAAAGCCACCATCACGAAATATAACAAGAAAATACATCTCGTAGCTATCTCAGCATCATCAACATCGAGTTATGTAAAGGCAACAAATTTAAACAGTATAAAGACAAAAAAATCAACGACTATAACATTCGGTACGGCGATCAAGCCTTCAACTCTAACTACTAGCAATGTCTATGTATTAAGTGCAGGTAAAAAAGTATCAGGATTTACTTTGAAGAAGGATTCAAAAGGTAAATCCATCAACATTTCAACGAGTAAAAACTTAGCAAAGGGAAACTATGTAATTTTCATAGATAATAAAGGTTTAAAAACTTCTAAAGGAAAAGCTGCTTCAAAACCGATAGCAATTGAATTTACAGTGAAATAGAAGAGAGGCCACAGTTTAGTTTGTAATCAACTGTGGTCTTTAAATTTGTTGGATTGAATTTAGCTGGTTAATATGATGGTGTTTTAAGTACTGTAATCATACTTTCGAGGTGCGTCTTTCTCATTGTTTATTGATTGTAGCGGAGGATTGCTCGACTCCCGCGGGAAAAGCGTGGCAGTTGAAACCCTGCACGTAGCGTTTAAGGAACGAAGTCTAAGAACGCCACGTCCTGTGGCAACGACTCCGTGACCAACATCCTGTTGCCCCGAAGCGGCTCAACGCACGCCCGCAGGAAAGCGAGCAATCCGTAGCGGGTAGCGGTTGATCATCTATTTACTATGGATAAAACTGGATATTAAACACGCGTGTTAATATAGTAAATTCCCTTCAATTTTTGTCCAACCCTTTTCAAAATTATACTTTTTACCATCCAATTCTAAATTACAAAAGTAACCTCATCCCCCCTTCAATAATCCCAATATTGTATTCTACTTTCAAAGTAACGCATATATTTTGTATAATGAAACTCATGAGGAAGTGACATAATGACAGCGACTGAAAAAAGATGGCGTATTAATCGCCCAGATGAACAGCTTGTTAAAGAACTACAAGATGGACTTAAAACTTCATCAATTACAGCTAAAATTTTAGTAGCACGTGGTTTCAATACAGTTGAGGCTGCTCGTGATTTTTTAACGATTGACGAAAATGCCATCCATGATCCATTTGAACTGCATGGCATGCAGGAAGCTGTTGAACGAATAAATAAAGCAATTCAAGATAAAGAAAAAATACTAGTATATGGTGATTACGACGCCGATGGTATTACTAGCACGACAGTCATGAAAACCGTTTTACAAGACATTGGTGCAGATGTATCTCATATGATTCCTAATCGTTTTACAGATGGCTATGGTCCAAGCGAACGACTTTTTAGACAGGCACATGATGAAGGTTTCCGACTCATTATTACAGTCGATAACGGTATTGCTGGTAATCATGAAGTTCAGGTTGCTAAAGATTTAGGAATGGACGTTATCATTACAGATCACCATGAACCAGGTGAAATATTACCTCCTGCAGATGTTATTATTCATCCGAGACACCCAGAAGGGCATTATCCATTTGGCGAATTAGCGGGCGTTGGAGTTGCCTTTAAAGTAGCACATGCATTATATGGTGAATTTCCTAAACATCTAGTGGAAATCGTTGCAATAGGTACGATTGCTGATTTAGTACCACTACTAGACGAAAATCGTTATCTTGTAAAAGCAGGAATTGAAGCATTACAACTTTCCACAAGACCTGCCGTTAAAGCATTATGTAAAGTATCTGGAACAAACCAACAAGAAATAAATGAAGAAACAATTGGCTTTGGCTTTGCGCCAAGACTAAATGCTCTAGGAAGACTTGGTGATGCAGCACCAGGTGTTGACTTCTTAATGGCTCAAGATACAAACGAAGCAATATCAATGGCGAATTACTTAAATGAACAGAATAAAGAACGCCAAGCCATCGTAACAGACATAACTGAACAAGCCATCGCTATGGTTGAAAATGATGAGGAAATTGGCAATTCACAAGTATTAGTCATTGCAGAAGAGGGTTGGAACCCAGGCGTAGTTGGAATTGTAGCATCGAGACTTGTAGAAAAATACTACCGCCCAACAATTATCCTTTCGATAGATGTAGAAAAGGGTACTGCAAAAGGATCTGCTCGTAGTATTGAAGGTTTTCACATGTACAAGGAACTTTCAAAAAACAAAGAGATTTTGCCAGCATTCGGGGGACATCCAATGGCTGCGGGGATGACACTTGCAATGGAAGATGTCGATGAATTGCGATATCGCTTGGATAAACAAGCCAGAGAGAGTTTAACAGAAGAAGATTTAATTCCTGTTTTAGAAGTTGATATTCCACTTACTATGGATGAAATTGATATCGAAGCAATCGAAGATGTTCGTACATTAGCTCCGTTTGGTACTAGTTTTGCAAAACCCATGTATGCTATTGAAGACGCCTCTGTTCAATCAATGCGCAAAATTGGAGCAAATGAGGATCATATTAAGCTACAAATAGGTTCAAATAATCAAGAATTAGATGCAGTAGGTTTTCATAAAGGCTATTTAGTAGATGAATTAACATATGGTATCAAGGTGTCCTTTGCTGGAGATCTTCAAATCAATGAATGGAATGGTCGTAAAAAGCCGCAACTCATGCTACAAGATGTCAAAACGGATGAATGGCAACTGTTTGACTTAAGAGGTATTCGTCAAGTAGCACGTTGGTTACAAACCATTCCTCTTGAGGAAGTTACTTTTTTAGCCTTTAGAGAAGCAACAATTAGCTACTATGAATCTCTAATTCCGAAAGAAATCCACGAGTTTTCGGAAAATATTTCAAATGAAAATTGTCGTCCATATGTCGTATTATTAGATTTGCCAAAGAATGTTCAAATACTAGAATCGCTATTAAAATGCGTAAAACCAACTCGAATATATGCACATTTTTATATGCCAGATTCTCACTATTTCGATGGTATGCCTACACGAGAGCAGTTTGTGTGGTATTATTCATTTTTGAGAAAAAGACAGATTTTTCACTTGCGCCAGCATTTAACTGATTTAGCAAAACATAAAGGCTGGAGCCGCGATATGCTTATTTTCATGACACAGGTGTTTTTTGAACTTGGATTTGTTACAATAGAAAATGGACTCGCGAAAATTGTAGATGATCCGCCTAAAAAAGATTTAACAAGCGCTAAAATCTATCAAGAACGCTCGCAACAAATGGATTTAGAACAAACCCTATTGTATGCGCCATATAAGGATTTAAGAGATTGGTTTGACCTCCGTTTAAATGGTCATACAGTTTCTGAGGAGGAACAATAATAATGGATTTAAAACAATATGTGACAATCGTAGAAAACTGGCCTAAAGAAGGCATTTCTTTCAAAGATATCACAACAATTATGGATAATGGTAAAGCCTATAAATATGCAACAGACCAAATCGTTGAATACGCTAAAAAAGTTGGTGCTGAATTAATCGTAGGACCAGAGGCTCGCGGTTTTATCACAGGATGCCCAGTAGCTTATGCGCTTGAAATTGGTTTTGCACCAGTACGTAAACCCGGTAAATTACCACGTGAAGTAATTACTGCTGACTACGGTCTCGAATATGGTAAAGATACATTAACAATGCACAAAGATGCAGTGAAACCAGGGCAAAAAGTTTTAATCGTAGATGACTTACTAGCTACTGGTGGTACTGTTGATGCTGCAATTCGTTTAATTGAACAACTGGGCGGAGAAGTAGTAGGCTGTGCCTTCTTAATCGAGCTCGAAGAATTACATGGCCGTGATAAAATAGAAGGCTATGATATCTTCACTTTAATGCAATACTAGTCTGTTTTATTGGACTAATGATGGAAGCCCTCATAGCATCAGCTTTGAGGGTTTGCATCATTTTAAAGCTTAATGCGCTTGTTTCCCCCGATAAGTGAATGTTCTATACACGAAGATGGGCTTTTTTCCTCGTAGGGTATAGAGTATTCGACCTCGAGGGGCTGGCACGCGAAGAGAGACGTAATTTGTCGAATTGTCGAATTTTTCGAGGAAATAGCCTTTACAAATAGGCTATTTTTTTTATACAATTAAAGTTATACCTAATCGGGAAAATTATGAAATAGGGTGGGCTAACATGGCGAAAGATCAAGTGATGACAGCAGAAGAAGTATTCGCAATTCTTACATCATATATGAATGACGAACACGTCGCATTTGTAAAAAAAGCATATGAACTAGCAAAAGACTCGCATAAAGAACAGTTCAGAAGTTCAGGAGAGCCATATATCTTACATCCTGTACAAGTAGCTGGTATTTTAGCTGATCTACAAATGGATCCAGAAACAGTAGCAGCAGGTTTCTTACATGATGTAGTAGAAGATACTTCTGTCACACGTGAAGACCTTGTAGAACAATTTAGTGAAGAAGTTGCAATGCTTGTAGATGGTGTAACAAAGCTTGGTAAGATTAAATATAAATCAAAAGCTGAACAACAGGCTGAAAATCATCGCAAAATGTTCGTAGCGATGGCACAGGATATCCGTGTCATTCTCATCAAATTAGCAGATAGATTACATAATATGAGAACGCTTAAACATTTGCCTGTTGAAAAACAACGTCGTATCTCAAAAGAAACACTTGAAATCTTTGCTCCGTTGGCACACCGACTAGGAATGTCAGCTATTAAATGGGAGTTAGAAGATACTGCGTTACGATATCTAAATCCACAGCAATATTATCGTATTGTGAACTTAATGAAACGAAAACGTGTAGAACGTGAAGATTATTTAAAATCAGTAATGGAAGAGGTTCACCTTCAACTTGATGATATCCATATTAATGCGGATTTATCTGGTCGTCCAAAGCATATTTATAGTATTTATCGCAAGATGGTTTTACAAAATAAGCAATTTAATGAAATCTACGACCTGCTAGCTGTTCGCGTAATAGTAGATAGTATTAAAGATTGCTACGCAGTACTTGGTATTGTGCATACACTTTGGAAACCAATGCCAGGTCGCTTCAAAGACTATATTGCAATGCCAAAGCAAAATCTTTATCAATCACTTCATACAACTGTAATCGGACCTTATGGGGATCCGCTAGAAGTGCAAATCCGTACCAAAGAAATGCATAAAATTGCAGAGTTCGGGGTTGCTGCTCACTGGGCATATAAAGAAGGCAAGAATGTTGAAAATAACAAATCAAATATTGACAATAAATTAACATGGTTCCGCGAAATATTAGAATTCCAGAACGAATCATCCAATGCGGAAGAATTCATGGAATCATTGAAATTCGATTTATTCTCTGACATGGTTTATGTATTTTCTCCTAAAGGTGATGTTATCGAGTTACCAGCTGGTTCTGTACCAATTGACTTTGCATATCGAGTCCACTCAGAAATTGGGAACAAAACAATCGGTGCAAAAGTAAATGGCAAAATGGTACCGTTAGACACCCCTTTAAAAACTGGCGATATTATAGAAATCATGACATCCAAACAATCATTTGGCCCGAGTCGAGATTGGTTGAATATTGCACAATCTTCACAAGCAAAGCATAAGATTAAGCAATTCTTTAAAAAGCAATTACGTGAAGACAATGTGAACAAAGGCCGTGAAATGATTGAAAAAGAAATCATTGAACAAGGCTATGATCCAAAAGAAATTTTAACGCCTGAAAACTTTAAACGAGTATGTGAAAAATTAAATTATGCGAATGAGGATGACTTAGTAGCAGCTGTTGGATTTAACGGTATGACAGCATTGCAAGTCGTGAATCGTCTTGCAGAACGTGTCAGAAAACAACGTTCTCAAGAAGAAGTGATAGAAAAAATTACGAAAGAGATGAAAACACCTACAAAACAAAAAGTAACTGAAACAGGTGTTGTTGTTAAAGGATTAGAAAATCTACTAATCCGTTTATCTCGTTGCTGTAATCCTGTACCAGGCGATGAAATCGTTGGCTTTATTACGAAAGGTCGAGGTGTATCTGTTCATCGTGCTGATTGTCCAAATATCCAAACATCAGAAGATCATGAACGATTAATCGATGTTGATTGGGGTCAAAATTTAGAACAGGAACAAAAATTATTTGACGTCGATATCGAAATCTCAGGCTTTGACCGTGTAGGAATGTTAAACGAAGTAATACAAGTTGTAACGGAAACAAAAACATCGATTAGTGGAATAAGTGCTCGCACAGATCGAGATAAAATCGCTACGATCAATCTGACATTAAAAATACGCCATATTCATCATTTATATAAAGTGGTAGAGCGGGTTAAACAAATTCCTGATATCTATTCAGTACAACGTGTTATGCACTAAGATAGGAGATTAAGCATGAGAGTAGTCTTACAACGAAGTAAAGAAGCATCTGTCACTGTAGATGGTAAGGTGACTGGGAAGATTGCCAAAGGCTATGTGTTACTAGTCGGAATAACACATGGTGATACAAAAGATGATGCAGACTATATTGCAAAAAAGATTGCAAAAATGCGTATTTGGGAAGATGAAGTAGGTAAGATGAATCACTCTATTAAAGAGCATGGAGGGGACATTTTATCAGTATCGCAATTTACTTTGTATGCTGATACCAGAAAGGGTAATCGTCCAAGCTTTACCAATGCGGCTCGTCCAGAAGACGCCTTACCATTATGGGAATACTTCAACAGTACACTTTGCGCACTGGGCTTACATGTTGAAACAGGAGTATTCGGTGCTATGATGGATGTAAAATTAATCAATGACGGACCAGTTACAATATTAATTGAATCAAAATAAGTACGAAAAAACCCCTGATCATTATTAAAGAATGATTAGGGGCTTTTTGCTGTAAATAAAAACAATCACGAG
This sequence comes from Rummeliibacillus pycnus, assembly GCF_044359855.1. GTDB lineage: Bacteria > Bacillota > Bacilli > Bacillales_A > Planococcaceae > Rummeliibacillus > Rummeliibacillus pycnus_A. The sequence goes on along the minus strand of NZ_CP132291.1, from coordinate 1,297,798 downwards.
TTTTGGCTCCAACTTAATTAATCCAGCTAATCTTATTTGTACCAAAAGCGATAGTGTCAGGTACAGGAGCTTCGGTGCATTCACTTCTCCTTTATTTACAAAAAAGCAATCATATCAAATGATATGATTGCTCAATTTTGAGTATTTAGTCACGACCATAGTATGCAAGAAGTCCGTTTACAACGCCTTCAGCAACTGTTTCACGATAATGATCACTATTTACTAATTTAGCATCAGAAGAATTGGAAACGAATCCAAGTTCTAATAGTACGGATACTACAGAATTATATCTTACAACATAGTAATCCACTTTCTTTAATTTACGGTCACTGTAGCTTGGATATTCTTCTTCAATAGCATCCTTTATTCCTTCATGAATTGCTTCTGCGAATTTTGCGCTACTTACTCTATTAGAAGTTGAATAATAACTTTCATAGCCAGTAGCAGAAGAGGGACCTGAATTATGATGCACACTGATAAAGGCATTCGCACCTTTTTGCTTCGCATAACCAGCACGCTCATCTAGTGTTAAAAATTGAGTATCAGTTGTACGTGTCATGTACACAGTGCCGTCAACATTTTCAATTGCAGTTTGAATTGCTTTTGCAGCTTTTAAGTTCAATGTTTTTTCTACTACGCCATTACCTGATGCACCATTATCTTGTCTTCCGTGACCAGGGTCAATGACAATTTTAATACCGGCTAAGGATCCTTTTACACTATCCGATACTGTTGTTGTAGGTTTTTTGGTAGTAATTTTGCTGCTAGTTGTATTAGCTGAAATCCAGCCTTTTTGTTTTGAAGTATACTGAACTTCTACCCAATTGTTATTTGAAACACGTAATACTTTAAAGAAATTTCCTTTTGATACTTTGCCAAGGGATGGCGCATCAGTTGTAGGTAATGATCGAACATTTAAAGTACTAGATTGCATAACAAAGTATTGGGTTTTGGAAGGGGCACTTGCTGTAAATGAGATATTAGCTGTTGAAGCAAACCCGTAGTATGTACTACCATTAATCCAGCCTTCAACATCATTATAATTTACATAAATCCAACCATTACTTGCTTGTTTTAAAATTTGAACTTTTGATTCAAATGGTACGTCTTGTCCAAGTGATTCAGCACTTGCACTATAATTGTCACGTATTGTTAATCCGGTAGGTTCTGTTACATAATAGTAAGTTGTTTTTTCTGGCACTACTACAGTGATGGAACTAGTTGTGGGCTCTTTAACTTTTTGAGTACCGTATTTGCCAGATACCCATCCTTTTTTCCCTGTTTGATATGTAACTTCTACCCAACCATTACTTGCTGTACGTGAGATTAGCAAAGATTCATTTTTATATACGTAATCTAATTTTTTAGAACTTGATGAAGGTTCTGAACGTACAGATAATGAGTTTGCATTGACGATAAAGTATAAATTTTCTTTGGCTTTCGTAATTTTAGGTTTTGATGTTGTTGTTTTTTCGTTTGAAATCGTCACATAAGTGGCATTTACCCAACCAGTAATGCTTGCTGTTTTAATTTTAACCCAGCCATTCTTTTGTTGAATATATGTAGCTGTCTTTCCTTTGCTTAATTTTCCAAGAGACTTAGAAGTAGCGGAGTTTGTTTGACGAATATTCAAGTTGTCCATTTTAGAAGTAACGATTTTCGAAGTTAGAGAAGCGGTTGAAACGGTAGGTGTAACCGTCTTTAAATATTTAGCTGATGCCCAGCCTTTCACATTTTTATACTTCACTTGATACCAGTTACCACTTTTTGAGAGCTTTGTTACTGTCGTATTCTTCTTAACTGATAAAAGAACTTTTGAACTAGCGTTAGGCATACTTCTAATATTTAGTGCATTTGCTGTTACCTTCAAATTTGTCGTAGCTGCATTTGCTTTTGGAATTACTGCGAACATAGAAATGACTAATACTAGACAAATTGAGACAATAGTCGCTATATATAGTCTTTTTGTATTCATGATTTCCCTCCTTTCTTCCATTGTAAATTGAAAAGACATAAAAAACTATAGGTTTTTTTAAATAGTTGACATATTTCTTGGAAATGATATGATATGAAGTAATCTGTATGATTATTAAATACCTATGACCAAGAAAGTAACAATCAAGCAGTACTTTTAAGAGAGGAAAAGACGTGGCTGAAATCTTTTCTATTGTACCGATTAGTGAAAAACACTTGTGAGGTTTTTCTTCGAACGAGTAATCTAGTAGGGGAAAACGGAATCGGCCGTTATCCGATTTGAGAGGATTTAGTAAGTAAAAGCTAAATCAACTAGGGTGGAACCGCGGAAGCATATATAGCTCTCGTCCCTTGCGTTAAGCAAGGGACGAGAGCTTTTTTTATTAAATGCGGGAAATCTTACGTTGATGCTGTTCATGATAGAAAGGAGAATTGTGTATGAATTTTAAAGTACCTAGAGGCACACAAGATATTTTACCGGGCCAAACAGAAAAATGGCAAAAGGTTGAGGAAATTATCCGCCATCTTTGCCAAGTTTATCGTTACCAAGAAATTCGCACACCTATTTTTGAATCCACTGAGCTATTCCAACGTGGTGTAGGCGATACAACAGATATCGTGCAAAAGGAAATGTACACATTTAAAGACCGTGGCGATCGTTCACTTACTCTTCGTCCAGAAGGTACAGCAGCAGTTGTGCGTTCGTACGTTGAACATAAGATGTTCGGTCAACCAGATCAACCTGTTAAATTATCTTATATTGGACCAATGTTCCGCTATGAAAGACAACAAGCGGGGCGCTATCGCCAATTCGTACAATTTGGTGTAGAAGCAATTGGTAGTAAAGATCCAGCAATTGACGCAGAATGTATTGCACTTGCGATGAATGTTTATGAAGCAGCTGGTCTTAAAGATATAAAATTAGTGATTAATTCACTTGGAGACCATGATGTTCGTGCAAAACACCGTGAAGCTTTAGTGAAACACTTTGAACCACATATGCACGAATTTTGCTCAGACTGTCAATCACGTCTTGAAAAAAATCCACTTCGTATTTTAGATTGTAAAGTGGATCACGATCATCCGTTAATGGCAACAGCACCAGCCTTAACAGATTACTTAAATGAAGAATCTGCAAACTATTTCGAACAAGTGAAAAAGTATTTAGATGTACTTGGTATTTCTTATGAAGTAGATCCAAATCTTGTTCGTGGTTTAGATTACTATAACCATACTACTTTTGAAATTATGAGTACTGCTGAGGGATTAGGTGCCATCACAACATTATGTGGTGGAGGTCGTTATAACGGTCTTGTAGAAGAAATAGGTGGCCCTGAATCACCTGGTATTGGATTTGCCATGAGTATCGAACGTTTACTATTAGCTTTAGAAGCTGAAGGAAAAGAGTTGGATACCGAAAATCAATTAGATATGTACATTGTTGCTATGGATGATGAAGCTAAACTAAAAGCTGTAGAATTAGCAAGTTCTTTCCGTGCAAAAGGCATTTCTACTGAAATAGATTATTCAAATCGTAAAATGAAAGCACAAATGAAATCAGCTGATCGTCAAAAAGCTACATGGGTTATTGTACTTGGCGAATCAGAAATAGCTGAACAACAAGCAACTGTTAAACACATGGCAACAGGCAATCAAGAAATGGTTCCATTCCATGATTTAGTAAACTATTTAACGAAACAGAAAGAACAATAATTGGAGGAATTATACATGGCAACACGTACACATGAATGTGGAGTATTGCGCGCTGAAAACGTTGGCGAGCGCGTCGTATTAAAAGGTTGGGTACAATACCGTCGTGACTTCGGTGGATTGATCTTCATCGATTTACGTGACAGAACTGGTTTAACACAAGTTGTGTTCACACCAGAAAACTCTCAAGAAGCATTAGATCTTGCGGATACATTCCGTAGCGAATATGTTATCGAAATAGAAGGTGAAGTACGTCCTCGTACACCAGAAATGGTCAACCCGAACTTAGATACTGGTGCAATCGAAGTTTACGTTGATAAAGTTACGTTAATCAACAAAGCAAAAACACCACCATTCCAAATTGAGGACCGTATCCAAGTAAACGAAGATTTACGTTTAAAATACCGTTACCTAGACTTACGTCGTCCTGTAATGTACAACACATTCAAATTACGTTCTGACGTAACAAAAATCATTCGTAACTTTTTACAAGATGAAGGTTTCCTAGAAGTTGAAACACCAATCTTAACAAAGTCAACTCCAGAAGGCGCACGTGACTATCTTGTTCCATCACGTGTACACGAAGGCGAATTCTACGCACTACCACAATCACCACAATTGTTTAAACAATTATTAATGGTATCTGGATTTGAAAAGTATTTCCAAATCGCTCGTTGCTTCCGTGACGAAGACTTACGTGCTGACCGTCAACCAGAATTCACTCAAATCGATATGGAAATGAGCTTCTTAACACAAGAGGAAATTCTTGATATTAACGAACGTTTAATCCAAAAAGTAATGAAAGAAATCAAAGGAATCGATGTTCCACGTCCATTCCAACGTATGAAATATGACGAAGCAATGTCACGTTACGGTTCAGATAAACCAGATGTTCGCTTCGGCTTAGAATTAATCGAGCTTTCTGATGTAGTTGCTGGATGTAACTTCAAAGTATTCGCTCAAACTATTGAAGATGGTAAACAAGTAAAAGGTATTAACATCAAAGGTGCAAACGATAAGTACTCTCGTAAAGACTTAGATGAATTAACCAAATTCGTTGGTCGTTATGGTGCAAAAGGTCTTGCATGGATTAAAGTTACTGAAGAAGGTCTTACAGGCCCAATCGGTAAGTTCTTCCAAGATGAATTCGGTCAAAAATTAGTAGAACGTATGAAAGCTGAGCCAGGCGATACATTAGTATTCGTAGCAGATAAAAAGTCTGTTGTTGCTGATTCTCTTGGAGCTCTTCGTAAAAAATTAGGTAAAGAGCTAGGCTTAATCGATGAATCTCAATTCGCGTTCTTATGGATTACTGATTGGCCATTACTTGAATACTCAGAAGAAGAAGGTCGCTACACAGCAGCTCACCATCCATTCACTCGTCCATTCGATGAAGATCTTGAAAAAATGGACACAGCTCCTGGTGAAGTTCGTGCACAAGCTTATGATATGGTACTTAACGGTTACGAACTTGGTGGTGGTTCACTTCGTATTTACGAAAAAGACCTACAAGAAAAAATGTTCGAAGTACTAGGGTTCACTCAAGAACAAGCACAAGAACAATTTGGTTTCTTAATGGATGCCTTTGAATATGGTGTTCCGCCACATGGTGGTTTAGCATTCGGTCTTGACCGTTTCATTATGCTACTAGCTGGTCGTGACAACCTACGTGATACAATTGCTTTCCCTAAAACAGCATCTGCTAGTTGCTTGCTTACTGACGCTCCAAGCACAGTTGCAACAGCTCAATTAGATGACTTACACATCCGCACAAAAACACTAGCTGACGAAGACTAAAAGCTAGCCGCCTAAAGCTGGATAAGACTTAAAGCGGAACGAGTTTTTGGATAACTATTACAAACCCTTTGCCAATCAAGAACTGGCAAAGGGTCTATTTATTTTCATAAATTTATCCTTAAAATGCTTTTATTAATTTTTGATTTTTCTGAACATTCGTGTTAATATTAACTCAACAACAAATCCTGATGTGTTCGATGAAACTTAATCAGTTTTGACCGAACATAGTATCGTTGGGAGTTGGCATTTTGAAATGGCAAACACGCCCGTCATGGGACCTTTAAAGTTTCAAATACGACACCCACCTGCAAGAGAGCGGGTTCAAAGCGATTTGAAAAAAATCAACGGCACAATTGGGATTTGTTCCTTTAAGAGACTAATAACCTCTGATTCTTATAGAATCAGAGGTTTTATTTTTATATTTTTCTATAAAAAAAATTTAAAGAATAAGAATTGAAAAGAAACATAGAATATATGAAATCGCGATGTTACACAGAAATAGATGTTTCTTATATTCTTGTTAAATACAAGGGGGAATTGAATGCGTTACATAAAAACTTATTAAAAATCTATGAAAGCGCTTTATTATTGGTATAGACAACTATACCAATAGATTCAAAAACAAAGGGGAGTGTATTTCATGTTAGGATCTTTGCAAAAAATCGGTAGATCCTTAATGTTTCCGATTGCCATATTACCTGCAGCAGCATTACTCAAACGTTTAGGTTCAGATGATATGCTTGGAAGCTTCCATGGTGATTTCATGCAGATTATCGCTCATGTAATGGATGCATCAGGTGGTGCAATCTTAGGTAACTTACCACTTATTTTCGCAATTGGTATTGCAATGGGTTTGGCTTTTGATAATAGTGGTGGTGCTGCACTTGCGGGGGCAATTGCTCACTTAGTATTAACGGGAGTATTAGAAAAAATCAATGCCGATTTAAACATGGGGGTATTCGGTGGGATAATAGCAGGTGTAGTTGCAGGACTTTTATATAATAAATATTACAATGTTAAATTTCCTGAGTGGTTATCATTCTTTGGTGGGAAACGTTTTGTTCCAATAATAACATCGATTACAATGGCAATTCTTTCAGGTGTTCTAGCATATATATGGGGACCGGTACAAGGTGTCATTGATGGAGCAGGTAATTGGATGCTTGGCGCTGGTGCATTAGGAGTAGGTGCTTACGGTTTCTTAAATCGGTTATTAATCCCAGTTGGTTTACACCATGTGATCAATACAATTGTATGGCTTGACTTCGGGGAATTCAAAAATGCAGCAGGAGAAATTATAAAAGGTGACATTCCTCGTTTCTTAGCAGGTGATCCTACAGCAGGATTATTCCAAGCTGGATTCTTCCCAATTATGATGTTCGGTTTACCAGCAGCATGTCTTGCCATGTACTTTGCAGCAAAAAAAGAAAAACGTGCAGTTGTAGGTGGTATGTTTATATCAATTGCTTTAACAGCGTTCCTCACAGGGGTAACGGAGCCAATTGAATTTACATTTATGTTCTTATCACCCGTTTTATATGTTATTCATGCTGTTTTAACGGGTATTTCGTTAATGGTTGCTGCAGCACTAGGTATCCATGATGGTTTTGGTTTCTCAGCAGGTTTAATTGATTATTTATTGAACTTTGGTATCGCTCAAAAACCATTATTATTAATTGTTCTTGGCTTAGTATTTGCTGCTATCTATTTCGTTATTTTCTACTTCCTGATTATCAAGTTAAACCTACAAACTCCTGGTCGTGAAGATGATGATGAGGTATCTCCAGAAATTGATGGCACTGAAGATGAAGTACTGGATGCAAAAGCTTATCATACAATCGAAGGATTAGGTGGTAAAGAAAATATACAACAAGTTGATTACTGTACAACACGCCTTCGCTTAACAGTGAAAGACGCAGATCAAATTAACGAAAAAGAACTTAAAAAATACGGAGCACGGGGAACAATGCGTATTAGTAAAACGAATGTCCAAGTTATTATTGGTACATCAGTTGAATTTTTAGCTGAAGCGATGAAAAAAAGGCTGGCAAAAGGAAATCCAGCACCAAAAGTTTCAATCGCAGCTGAAGATTTAGAAAAAGCTAATGAAACAAGTGCAACCTTTAAGACAGAAGATTTCGAAATGCCTATAACAGGAGAAATTATCTCGCTATCAGAAGTTCCTGATCAAGCATTTGCTTCAGGTATGATGGGCCCTGGTTTTGGAATAATACCAAAAGACAATATGTTAAAATCACCTTTCGATGGTAAAGTAACGATGATTTTCCCAACTAAACATGCAATTGGTTTGGTCAGTGATACAGGTATTGAAATTCTAATTCATATTGGGCTAGATACAGTAAAATTAAATGGTGAAGGATTTGAAGTCCTAGTAGAACGAGATCAATTGATTCAACGTGGCGATGCGTTGATAAAAGTTGATTTAAATTATGTAAAAGCGAATGCTCCATCTATTGTAACACCTATCATTTTCACGAATTCTCAAGACAAAATAATTACTTTAGAAAAAACAGGTTATCAAAGAAGTGGAACTGCAAATATTGTTAATATGAAATAAAATCTCAATCGATGAAACAAACTATTCGATTATAGTGAAAACCATTAGTATTTTAAGCCAGGTTAACGCCTGGCTTATTCTTAGGAGATGTTCTGATTGACTCAATCATTACTAATTCAAAATGTAACAGTTGTAAACAACAACGAGATTAAAAAAAATCAAGATGTTTATATAAAAAATGGCAAAATTATTGAAATAGGAAAACAACTATACATTTCTTCTAATAAAAAAATAGATGGATCAAATAAGTATCTATTCCCTGGTTTTATTGATATGCATATCCATGGATGTGCTGGTAAAGATACGATGGATGCGACACCAGAAGCACTTCATACAATGGCTAAGTCATTAGTGAAAGAAGGAACAACAAGTTATTTAGCTACCACTATAACTCAGTCAAAAGATGCCATCGAAGCAGCACTAAGCAATTTAGCAAATTTCAAAAGTACTGAAGATGAAGCAGAAATCCTCGGTATTCATATAGAAGGACCATTCATATCCAAAAAACGTGCCGGTGCACAGCCTCTTCAACATATCGTTCCTCCTACAATTGAACAATTTGAGTATTGGCAACGATTAAGTGGTAATCGTATTAAAGAAATAACCGTGGCTCCTGAAGTTGAAGGTGGTTTTGCGTTTGTTGAGGCGCTTTCAAAACAAGGTATCGTTGTATCGATTGGACACTCTGATGCAACATTTGATGACATGCAAAAAGCTGTATCACTCGGTGCAAAACAAGGAACACATTTATATAATCAAATGAGACCTTTTCATCACCGCGAACCCGGAGTGGTTGGGGGAACCTTACTGTTACCAGAGATTAAAGCTGAAATTATAGTCGATTTTGTTCATGCTCACCCACAAGCTGTAAATCTTGCCTATAAGATGAAAGGTGCTGAAAATATCATCTTAATCACAGATGCTATGCGTGCTAAAGGAGTACCGTTTGGAGATTATGAGTTAGGTGGACAATTAGTACGCGTCTCAGAAAAAGGGGCTCATCTTACAAATGGAGCATTAGCAGGTAGTGTACTAACGATGGATGCTGCTGTACGTAATATGAAGAAAGCAACAAATTGTACTCTACAGGAACTTGTAGCGATGTCCTCTTCAAATGCTGCAAAACAACTAAATTTAAAAGGAAAAGGAAATATTAAAGAGCAGTATGATGCAGATTTAATACTCCTTGATCAAGATCTCGCTATACAAAAAACGATAAAAAACGGTAAAGTAATATTTGGATAAAATCATTATTATTGCAAAAGGTGTTGAATTAGTTGGTCGACAAGAATTCCCATGTACCTATTTATGTACAGATAGAAGAAATTTTAAAAGAGAAAATTTCACATGGCGAATATGCCATTGGTTGTGCAATCCCTTCAGAAAGAGAGTTTTCTGAGACATTTAATGTGAGCAGAATGACCGTAAGACAATCAATCACACAGTTGGTTAATGATGGTTTTCTTTATCGTGAGAAGGGACGAGGAACGTTCGTGGCCAGTCCTAAATTTGAACAGCCATTAAATGGATTAACGAGTTTTACAGAAGATATGCGGGCTAGAGGTATGGAACCAAGTAGTAATATTGTTACGTTTGAAAAACAATTACCTCCTTATGATATAAGAGAGGACTTTAAGCTTATGGATAATGAAGAAGTATTTTTCATCGCCCGAATTAGAAATGCAGATCATAAACCAATGGCGATTGAAAGAACTTATATACCAGTAAAACTTTTACCAGACTTAAGTGAAGAGGATCTTCAAGGATCATTATATAATCTTGTAGAAAATAAATTTGGATTTGAAATAAATAACGCCATTCAACAAATGGAAGCTACAATTGTCACGAAAGAGGATGCAAAATATTTAAATTTGGAAGCTACAGGAGTTGTTCTAATTTTTAAGAGAACGAGTTACTTAGCAAATGGGCAACCATTTGAAGTCGTTCGTAGTTCATATCGAGCAGATCGTTATAAATTTATAAGTGAAATTAAGAGGTGAGATCGTGCAAACTTTTTTCAGGAAGTTCAAAGACTAATTTAAAAAGTATCTGAAAAAGAGATGCCGGTGATCCGAAAGATACAAACATTATTGCAAAACAAAAACTACAAAGTGGAAAACTGTAGCTTTTTGGTCGTGGGAAAGTGGAAAATGCAGATAAAAATAATGATGCTTTAATAGAGCGATATCAACATCGCATAAATTTTTATTAAAAATGGAGGCGTTTTTCATGGAAAAACAATTTATCATAACAGCAGCAGAAGGATTACATGCAAGACCTTGTACATTACTAGTTCAAGCAGTAACTCCTTTTTCTACAGAAGTACAACTTTCTTATAAAGGAAGATCAGTGAATATGAAATCTATCATGGGTGTTATGTCTCTTGGTATTCCTTCTGGCTCAACGATTACTATTTCTTCAGAAGGAACAAATGCAGACAAACTATTAGCTAAAGTTGCATCGGTGATCACAACAGAAGGAATTGGAGAGGAATGCTAGAGTTAAAAGGAATTGCGGTTTCAAACGGTATTGCGATTGCAACTGCATATTGCATAATTGAGCCAGATCTATCCTTTGAGAAGAGTTCGATTCAAGATACTGATAAAGAAAAGGTACGTTTAAGAAATGCTATCGTTAATGCAAAGGTTGAACTTGAAGAAATTCGTAATCAAGCAAAAACAAAGTTAGGGGATGAAAAAGCAGCTATTTTCCAAGCACATCTTTTAGTTTTAGAAGATCCAGAAATGTTAGGAATGATTGAAAGTAAAATCGATGAAGGAATAAATGCAGAATCCGCTCTTGATGAAATTTCTACAATGTTTATCGGAATGTTTGAAACGATGAATAACGACTATATGAAGGAAAGAGCAGCAGACATTAGAGATGTATCCAAACGATTATTAGCAAAGCTATTGAATGTGGAATTTCCTGATTATAGCCACTTAAATGAGGAAGTCATAATTATTGCAGAAGATTTAACCCCTTCTATGACTGCGCAGTTGAACAAAACCTATGTAAAAGGATTTGTTACAAATATAGGTGGACGTACATCCCACTCTGCAATTTTAGCAAGAACAATGGATATACCAGCTGTCGTTGGCACGAAAACAGCGACAAATGATATTCTACATGGTGCATCTGTTATTTTAGATGGATCAAAAGGTGTAATAATAGTTGATGCATCAGATGAAATTACTGCTACCTATCAATTGGCGCAACAAGTTTATAACGATGAACGTAAATTGTTAGAACGCTATAAAGAATCACCAAGTGTAAGTGCAGATGGTTATCATGTTGAAATTGCTGGTAATATAGGTAAACCGGCTGATGTTGAAGCCGTACTTTCAAATGGTGGAGACGGAGTGGGTCTTTTCCGTACAGAGTTTTTATATATGGACCGTGAAGAATTACCAACTGAAGAAGAACAATTTATCGCATACAAAACAGTTCTTGAAAAAATGAAGGAAAAACCTACTGTTGTCCGTACTTTGGATATTGGTGGAGATAAAGAGTTGTCATACTTGAAGATGGATAAAGAGATGAATCCGTTTTTAGGTCACCGTGCTATTCGCCTATGCCTGGATGACACCAAAATGTTCCGTACCCAACTTCGTGCATTGCTTCGCGCAAGTGTTTATGGGAATTTGAAAATCATGTTCCCAATGATTGCTACACTTGAAGAGTTTAGACAAGCGAAAGAATTACTAGAAGAAGAGCGTCAAAATCTATTAGTAAGCGGCGTGAAAGTTAGTCATACCATCGAAATTGGCATGATGGTTGAAATTCCTTCATCAGCTGTTATTGCCGACAAGTTTGCTGAGGAGGCAGATTTCTTATCAATTGGAACAAATGATTTAATCCAGTATACACTTGCTGCAGACCGTATGAATGAAAAAGTTTCCTATTTATATCAACCATATCATCCAGCCATTTTACGTTTAGTAAAAATGGTTATCGAAGGAGCTCATAAGGAAGGTAAGTGGGTAGGGATGTGTGGTGAAATGGCAGGAGATGAAGTGGCAATCCCTATTTTACTAGCCCTAGGATTAGATGAATTTTCTATGAGTGCTTCGTCTATATTACATACACGAGCGCAGATTGCTCAATTATCTAAAGAGCAGCTAGCGCAACATCTAGATGAAATTTTCAAGCTTAAAACTGCTAATGAGGTTTCAAAATATGTGAAGTTACATTTATCCAGCATTAATAAGCAGCAGTAAGATCTCATTTCAAGATTCAAGCGATCTCAAGTGGATAAGTGGGTTCATGATAACTCCCCACTGCATGAAGTTTCACTTTATTGAATAACAACTAGGTTGTTTGCCGACACCTCAATATAGATTAGAGTGTCGGTATTTTTTGATTAACAGCTCGATAATAGGAAAATAAAAACTTCAAGTCCCTATTGTAAACATTATTATTCAAATTCTGATTGAAGAAATTATGAGGTGTAATATGACAATACAACTAGAATCTATTCAAAATTTAGATCAATTATATGACAGAGCTTTTTCGATTTTAAAAGAACAAAAAAATAATGGTGCAAAAACTTTTGGTCTTGCAACTGGTGGGACAATGTTACCTCTGTATGAGCGTATTCGAAATAGTTCTCTAGATTTTTCAAACTGCAAGAGCGTAAATTTGGATGAATATGTAGGGTTACCAAAAAAACACCAACAAAGTTACATTTCCTTTATGCAAAAGCAACTATTCAATACAAAACCATTTGAAGAATCCTATTTACCTAATGGTGAAGCTGAAAATCCAGAAATGGAAGCAGTATACTATGAGAATATATTAAAATCATTAGATCTTGATTTTCAATTATTAGGCGTTGGCGAAAACGGTCATATTGGTTTTAACGAACCTGGATCATCTTTTTTAAGTGAGACACATGTTGTAACATTAACAGAATCTACAAGACAAGCAAATGCTCGCTTCTTTAAATCAATTGATGAGGTGCCAAAACACGCAATAACAATGGGAATTGCTTCTATTATGCGTGCACATCAAATTCTACTCATCGCAGTAGGAGAGAAAAAAAGAGACTCAATCCAAGCCTTAATAGATGGTAACATGACTGAAGAGATACCCGTAACCGTATTAAAAGATCATGGTAACGTCATTATTCTAACTAATTTGAAGCTATAAAAAAATTGAAGGAAAAATAATATTCATAAACTAATGAGAAGATCCTTAATGTAAGAATACATTTTAGATCTTTTTTTCAAAAAAGCACGACGTTTATTGGAATATAACTCCATAATTTCCTTTTTGTCATGTATAATTAAAAGAAAATTCAGAAATGTTATATTGATAAAAGGCGGCGCATATAAAGCGAGTTAGCTCATATCTTTTAACTTAAGGAATGGAAAGCAATAAGAAATATTAATCAGAGAAAATTTATAAGAAAAGAGGAATAGGAATGATTCAGTTTGAAAAGCCAAATGTTACTCAGTTTTTTCAAAGTTTAACTGTCAGTGATTTTTCAGTTAGTCCTGATGAAAAGCAGATTGTATTAAGTACGAATTTAAACGGACATTTTAATCTATGGGGAATGGATGTAGAGAAAAAATTTCCGTATCCAATGACTTTTAATAATCAAGCCTCAGATTTTATTAGTTATTCGAAAACAGGTGAATTCCTTTTAGTTGGATTTGATAAAGACGGAGATGAAAATAGCCAAATTTATGCGATTGCACCTGAGGGTGGAAGCCTAGTACCAATCCGCAATATAGAGGGAGAGCGTCATTTCTACGCACATTTGTCTGAGGATGGGAGACGTCTTTATTATTCAACTACAGCTGGAAATGCGAAGTATTTAAATAGTCTCGTTTATGACATTGAGAACGGAAATGAAAAGCTACTTTTAGAGGGCTGTGTTGCGCCTTCTCATATTGCTGCAGTTAGTCCAGAGGAAAAATCATTTGTTTTTATTAAACAATTTGGTAATACATATTCCTTAGCATATGTTCAAGGTGATGTTGAGAGTGTATTGCTTACACCTCCAACAGATAAGCAGCATACAGTATCAGAGATTATCTATACTTCTGAAAACGAAATATATTTTTTAACAAACTACGATGACGATTTTAGCTATTTAGCAAAATTTGATATTCAGTCGAAACAATTTACAAAGTTGTTTCAATTAGAAAAAGAAGATTTTACAAGTATTTATTATTCGAAAAAAGAGCAAATACTATATATAGTTGGTTCCTATGGTGTAGCGGATCGGCTTTATCGTTATATAGTTGCAGATGGAAAATGTGAAAAAGTCGAAATACCTGTTGATATTATTGAGAAGGTGGTTATTATGCCAAGCGGACATTTATATTTGCTTGGAAAAACAGCTACGAAGCCTAATAATATTTTTATATCAAAGGAAATGGGAAGTTCTTGGTTGGAAATCACACACTATAGAGTACCAGGTGTTCGAGACGAGGATTTGATAGGACCTGAAGTGCTAAGTTATCCATCGTTTGATGGTTTAGAAATTGAAGCACTTTTATTTAAGGCGAAGGAAGAAAATTCGAATGGTTATGTTATTTTATGGCCACATGGTGGTCCACAATCAATTGAACGTAAATCATTTCGAGCAATGTTCCAATTCCTTGTCAACCAGGGTTATTCTATTTTTGCTCCTAACTTTAGAGGCTCATCGAATTACGGTTTAAACTTTATGAAAATGGTTGAGGGGGATTGGGGGCATGGCCCACGTCTTGATAATATTACTGGGGTTGAATGGCTTATTAAAAAGGGCTATGCAGACCGGGATAAAATTCTGCTTTTAGGTGGTAGCTATGGTGGCTATATGGCACTGCTCTTACACGGTCGCCATGCAGATTACTTTAATGCAGTTGTTGATATTTTTGGCCCAAGTAATTTATTTTCATTTATTGAGTCTGTTCCGGAGTTTTGGTCGTCATTTATGAAGCAATGGATAGGGGATCCGGAAACGGATAAGGAAAGATTAACAGCAGATTCGCCAATTACTTATTTAGATGGTATGACGAAGCCTATGTTAGTTATACAAGGAGCGAATGATCCACGTGTTGTTCAAAAGGAATCAGATCAAATCGTTGCTGCATTGAAGGGAAATGGGCAAGAAGTGGACTATATTGTACTAGAAGATGAGGGACATGGATTCACGAAAAAGGCAAATGAAATATACGTGTATGAGAAAATACTGGAATTCTTTAATGCGCACATAATGTTATAAAGTACTGAAGAAAAAAATGAATATTAAGTAGCTTTACAAACCTCCTATCAATTCAATTGATAGGAGGTTTGTATTTATAGATTTAAAATTAAACATCTTTATTTCTCTTTATATAAAGTCAAATTCATAATTCAAAAATTTGATAAAAAACACGAAAATTAAAAAGGCCATTGTTATATGCCATATCTATTAGAATATTGTCTATGAAGCGGAAGATGGCGACTCCTGAGGGAAAGCGAGGTGGCCACTGAAAAAGTGTAGTAATACAAATCTTTATAGTATATATCTGCTATTGAATGAAGTGGAATTAGCTCCGCTTTCCGTGGGCGAACTGACGAGCCTCCTCGCTGCGCTCCGGGGTCTCGTCTAGCTCGTTTTCCCACAGGAGTCTCCGCTAATTCCACTTCAACTAAGATGGTCACACAAGATTTTTATCATAAAAATCAAGCTACTTTTTCTTTTTCAGTGGCCTCAAAGCGAGACAGGTGAGACCCCGCAGTGAAGCACGGTACGGGCTTCCGAGGAGGCTCAACGATCGCTTAGCACGAAAGCGCCATCAGGAGCGGAAATACAAAGTATATACTGATACGAAATATTATCCGAATTATTGTGTTGTTTATTAGAAACTAATCGTATTTTTAATTAGAAAAGTATTTTGAAATTGACCAATAAGAAAAGGATTTCAAGATATGTATTATCTGAATTTCGAAGTCTATTTTCATATTGATTCATACGGAATATCATTTCATTAATTATGTAAATATAAATTCATATGTTGAAATGCTATTTCATATTAAATGTAATATCAGAGTGAAAGAATTAGAAAATTAATTTTTCTTATAAATGGGGTGGTATTTTGTTTGGATTATCGATGTATTTAAACAATGATTTAACAGAAAGTGATTACTATTATATTCGTGATATGAAGGAAATAGGATTTGAAGAAGTGTTTACCTCATTACATATACCAGAATACGATGGATCACTTTATAAAGAGCGTTTAAGTACTTTGGGCAATTTGTGTAAGAACACTGATTTGAGACTGACGGTGGATATTTCTCCATCAGCGCTTGAAGCAATCGGTCTGACTTTAGAAAATGCAGAAGAAATCCAGGGGATGGGTATTACAGGAATTCGTCTTGATTATGGTTTTACGATGGAGGAAATAGCCGCATTGTCTAAAAAAATGCTTGTTGCGCTAAATGCAAGTACAATCATTGCGGATGATGTTGAAGTATTAAAACAATATGATGCAAACTTTGAAAAAATTGAGGCGTGGCATAATTATTATCCAAGAAATGAAACAGGTCTAAGTAAGCAATTTTTAGAAGAAAAAAACAGTGCGTTAAAGAAGTGGGGCTTTACCACTATGGCGTTTGTTCCTGGAGATAACCAACTTCGTGGCCCAATATTCAGCGGCTTACCCACCCTTGAGAAGCACAGAGGTCGTCATTCTTTAAGCTCAGCAATAGAATTACTAAATGACACGTCGACTGACAAAATTTTTATTGGTGATCCACGAATAGGTAAAGAAACCATGAACCAGTATAAAGCATTTTTGAAGGGGAGATATTTCTTACTCTATGGTACTTTGTTTGATCATGCGCCAAACTACATCACAAATTCTTTTCATAATCGATTTGATGATGCAAGAGATGTAGTTCGGTTTGAGGAAGCAAGATCTTTAGTAAAGGGAACAATTAAACCGCAAAATACAGTTGCGCGTGGAAAAGGTTCAATCACCATTGATAATTTCAATTATGGTCGCTATATGGGAGAAATTCAAATTACAAGAAGTGACCTCCCTAGTGATAACAGAGTAAATGTAATTGGAGATATTCGGAAAGAAGATTTTGATTTATTGCTATTGATAGGTGCAGGGCAGAAAGTAATGATTAAAGAGGTGAATGGATGAATTTAGATAAGCTTACGACAGAAAAGAGAAATGAAAAAACTATGCATCTCGATGAAATGAGTATGGAGGAAATTCTCGTTTTAATGAACTATGAAGATCAAACAGTTCCCAAAAGTGTTGAAAAAGAAATACCGCAGATTAAAAAAGTAGCCGATGCTATTATTACAGCCTTTCAAAATGAAGGACGGCTAATTTATTTAGGGGCAGGGACGAGTGGTCGACTTGGTATATTAGATGCTGCAGAATGTGTACCAACTTTTGGAACATCCCCTGAAAAAGTAGTTGGCCTAATCGCTGGAGGTTTGTCTGCAATGACGGTTGCTGTAGAAGGGGCAGAGGATTCTGAAGAATTGGCAAAAAAAGACTTGAAAGACTTAAACCTAACAGATAAGGATATAGTCATTGGAATTGCAGCAAGTGGCCGTACGCCCTATGTTGTTGGTGGTTTGAAATATGCAAATGATGTTGGAGCATTAACGGCAAGTATTGCTTGTAATAGGAATGCAATTATTAGTACATACGCTACAATTCCGATTGAAGTAGAAGTGGGGCCGGAAATATTAACTGGTTCAACCCGATTAAAATCAGGAACCGCACAAAAATTAGTACTGAATATGTTATCTACCGTATCCATGATTGGGATTGGGAAAATATACAAAAATTTAATGGTAGACGTACAACCAACAAACGAAAAATTAGTAGAACGTTCGAAACGTATTATTATGCAAGCAACGGATTGTTCGTATGATAAGGCAAGTGAAAGCTTTGAAAAAGCAAATCGGGATGTCAAGTTAGCGATTGTAATGTTGTTAACGAATTTGGGGAAGGAAGAAGCAAAAGAGCGTTTGAAACAAGCGAAAGGTTTTGTAAGAAAAACACTTTAAGGGGGATTGGACATGGCTGAATCAAAAGAGCAACGGATGGCTAGAGAAATATACGATCAAGTCGGTGGTATGGGGAATGTATCTAAAATTATCCACTGTATGACTCGAGTTCGTATGACAATTAAAGATGAAGCAAAAGTAAATGTAGCGAGTTTAAAAAATGTTCAAGGTGTTTTAGGTATTGTGGAAGACGAAACGCTGCAAGTAGTTGTTGGACCAGGCATAGTTAATAAAGTAGCAAATGAGATGGTAGCAATGGCAGGAGTGAAGCTAGGAGAACCATTTCCAGATATGTTTAGTGCTTCAAATAATATAGAAAACTTGACTGATCGCCAACGTGTCGAAGCGAAGGCTGCAGAGGTTAAGGCAGCACATAAATCAAAACAAAAAAATACAAAATTTAAGAGAATATTAAAGTCAATCTCTAATATCTTCGTCCCATTAATCCCTGCATTTGTAGGTGCGGGTCTATTAGGCGGTATAGCTGCTATTTTATCTAATATGCTCGTGGCAGGGCAAATTGGTGATAACTGGTCACAAATTATTACGATCTTAAATATTATCAAAAATGGCGTATTTGCATATCTAGTAATTTATGTTGGTATTAATAGTGCCAACGAATTTGGAGCAACACCGGGATTAGGCGGAGTTGTCGGTGCAACAACCTTATTAACAGGAATGAATCCTGAAGTTCCATTAACCAATATCTTCAATGGAAACGCTTTATCTGCTGGGCAAGGTGGTATTTTAGGGGTTATTTTCGCTGTATGGATCTTATCTATTGTTGAAAAAAATGTTCGTAAATTTGTTCCAGATGCAGTGGATATTATCGTAACGCCTACAATAACATTACTGATTGTAGGATTAATCACAATCTTTATCGTCATGCCTGTTGCAGGTGTAATCTCCGCAAGCTTGGTAGGAGCAGTAAACTGGATATTAGATGTGGGCGGTGCATTCTCAGGATTTGTGCTTGGAGCTACTTTCCTTCCAATGGTCATGTTCGGATTGCATCAAATATTAACGCCACTCCATATTGAAATGATAAATAGCTCAGGTGTGACATTATTATTACCAGTATTAGCGATGGCCGGTGCAGGTCAAGTAGGTGCTGCAATCGCATTATGGGTAAGATGCCGTAAAAACAAAAAAATTACAAACTTAATTAAGGGTGCACTTCCTGTAGGGATTCTAGGAATTGGTGAACCGCTGATTTACGGGGTAACACTTCCATTAGGTCGTCCATTCATTACTGCTTGTATTGGTGGAGGAATTGGGGGTGCAGTAATAGCAGGGATAGGGGGTATTGGTTCAATTGCAATCGGGCCAAGTGGTATTTCATTAATTCCACTAATTGCGAATGGTCATATTATTGGTTATATTTTGGGGTTACTTTCAGCGTATGCTGGTGGTTTTGTTGCAACCTATTTCTTCGGCGTTCCAAAAGATGCTATCCAAGAAAACGAAAGTGAAGAATAATAAAATTTATCACCCCTTAACAAGTAAAGGATCTTTTCTAGAAAATTATTTGGTTGATAAAGCTGAAGTTTAAGTAGTAGTCGAGCTGTTTCAATTTATAATAAGTGATAACACAAGCCACATATTTCACTTTATCCTATAAAGCAGGGAATGTATTATGAAAAATCATCTATTATTTTCCATTCAAAATAAATTAGCGTCCTTATCATCTGCTGAAAGAAAGGTAGGGGCATTCATTTTAGAGCATGCAACTGAAGTAATTGCTATGAGTACAGAAGAAGTAGCTACAAAAGCAGGCGTTAGTCCAGCTACTGTCATTCGATTCTGCCAATCAGTCAGCAATAAGGGCTTTACTTCGTTTAAGTTAATATTATCAGCGGAATCAATGATTGATAAAAAATTGTACCAAGAGATTAATCCAAGTGATTCGACAAAACAAGTAAAAGAAAAGTTGTCTCTTCGTATTCAACATACGATTGAACAAACAAATCAAAAGCTTTTAGATAATAGCATTCAGAAAGCAGCGCAAATGTTAAAACATTCTGATCGAATATTTATTTATGGTATGGGTGCTTCAAATGTAGTTGCAGAGGATATGACTCAAAAGTTTATGCGAGTCGGAAAATCGGTTATCCATACTCTAGATCATCATCTAATTACTGCTTCGCTGTCAGCACAGCATGAGAATTCTGTTTTAGTATTGATATCAAACTCTGGGGAGAAGCAAGAGAGTATTAAACTAGCGAAGATTGCAAAAGAGTTAAATGTCTCAAGAATTGTCATGACACATAATGCTAATAGCACATTAGCAAAATTAAGTACTATCACACTTATTCATGATGCTAACGAAGAAAATAGGACAATTCGTAGTGCAGCTACGACATCTCTAATTGCACAACTCTATGCTTTAAATATTTTATATTACACTTACGTAGCGTTAGATTTTGACGAAAATATTGATAAACTTTCCGCTTCGCACAGTGTGGTAAGGGAATACTTTTGACAAATGGAACTTTTTATACATTAATTCTTTGAGAAGTGTTCAAAAAGTGAATAGAATGTATTGTCGATGCAATCCTATTAAATAGGTTGTATCGGCTTTTTTGTTATTAAAAGCTTAATCCAAAAAGCATCCTCAATTTTGCCGATATAATTCTCACAGCAAGTAATTCATGCTATAATTAATAATTGTTTTAGATGATTATCAAAGTAATTAACTTGGTTTACTAAAGAAATGAAATTTTTATAGATGGAGAGGGTTTTCATGTTACATCAATTTTCAAGAAATGAACTTGCAATAGGACAAGAAGGTTTAGATAAACTTAAAAATACTACAGTCGCTATATTAGGTGTCGGTGGCGTTGGATCTTTTGCAGCAGAAGCTTGTGCAAGAAGTGGCGTTGGTCGAATTATTTTAGTCGATAAAGATGATGTAGATATTACCAATATTAACCGCCAACTAGTCGCTTATCTATCTACAATTGGCAAGTCCAAATCAGCTGTAATGAAAGAACGTATTGCAGATATTAACCCAGAGTGCGAAGTAATTGATTTGCATATGTTCTACACAGAAGAAACCTACGAAAAATTCTTCAGCTATGAACCAGACTATGTAATCGATGCGTCCGATACAGTGATATATAAAATTCACATTATGAAAGAATGTTTAAAACGAAAAATTAAAATTATTTCTAGTATGGGTGCTGCCAATAAAATGGATCCAACACGCTTCCAAATTGCAGATATCTCTAAAACGCATACAGATCCACTTGCAAAAGTCATTCGCTTGAAACTGCGCAAGCAAGGCATTAAAAAAGGAATTCCCGTTATCTTCTCTGATGAAAGCCCAATCGTTATTCGTCCAGATGTTGCAGAAACAGTCGGCAAACCAGATGCTGCCATTCGTAAAGCGAAAATGCCGCCATCTTCAAATGCTTTTGCTCCATCTACAGCAGGTTTAATCGCTGCGAGCTGGGTAGTGCGAGAAATTTTAAAGGATATTAAGATTAACCGAGTTCAAGGTTAATTTTGTCAAAAAAAAGCTGTATTTACACAAAACGTGTGAATACGGCTTTTTTTTTACATTCTAAAAATAAGTATGTAGGTTTCTGTGTTGAATGAATCAAAATTAGATTTTATTTCCATTAATGGTTGACTCGATATATCGTCAGCTGATATATTATTTATATCGACAGACGATATATCAGTTGTTGATATGGGAGGTATTTTATGTCACAAGAACATACTCCATTGACTGAGGGGGTTTATTATATTTTATTAGCACTCTATGAGCCTAGACATGGTTACGGTATTATGCAGTTTGCAGAAGAAATGAGCAATGGACGTGTAAAACTAGGTGCGGGGACTATCTATGGGGCAATCAAATCATTATTAAAGAAAAAATGGATTAAAGCCTATGAAGAGGATGGCAGAAAGAAAGAATATATCATTACTGATTTAGGGAAAGAAATAGTCGAATTTGAAGTAGCAAGGTTAAAAGAGCTTTATATAAATGGACAGAATTTGCTTAATCGGGAGGAATTATAATGAAACGATATTTCCGAAATTTCATAGATTATGAAAAAGAAGAACAATGGATTAATGCACATAGCCTTAATGGATTGCATTTAAAGCGTTTTTCCCCTCTTTATTACCAATTTGAAGAAGGAAAGCCAGGAGAATACATATATCGTGTTGTGTTATTACCGAAGGATCGAGAAGAATATTTAGATTTTTTGGCTTCTACTGGTATTGAAATAGTTTGTAAATATTATAAATGGGCGTATGTTCGAAAAAAATCTGAAGAGGGACCATTTGAATTATATTCAGATCATACATCGAAAATTACTTATTATAAACAAATAATTTTATTTTATATGTTTATATTTATTATAAATTTCCTTTCAGTAATAATGAACTTTGGTATTTTCTTTTTTATCAAAGGTGAATCCGTTAATAATTTGAATGGATTAGTAGGGTTATTAAATGCTCTTGTAGTTATCCTTCTATTATTTCCACTGTTAAAAACATACAATAAAAAGAATACGTTACAAAAAGAACATGGAGTTTTTTTATGATTAACCATGTTGAGATTATTAATTAATAAATTTTATTAAAAATGAATACATTTGGAAGTTTAAAACGTATATGTATTGTGTTCAGAAATTTTGCATAAAAGGAGTAGAGTTATGGCATTAGTGATTGATCAAGTAACAAAAAGGTATCATGATTTCACAGCAGTCAATCAGCTATCTTTTACGATTGAAAAAGGTGAAATATTTGGTCTTATCGGCCAAAACGGAGCTGGTAAAACGACAACATTCCGAATGATTCTTGATTTGCAGGAATCAACAGAAGGGGATATTTCTTGGAATGGTGAGTCCATGCATAATGTAAACAGAGATGTGCTTGGTTATTTACCTGAGGAGAGAGGGATTTTTCCTACCATGACAGTTGAAGATCAATTGTATTTCTTTGGAGTTCTTCGAGGATGGACGAAAAAAGATTTAAAAAATGAAGTTGACTATTGGATTAAACGATTTGATTTGGAAGATAAGCGGAAATCAAAGGCGGAAACACTATCAAAAGGGAATCAACAAAAAGTTCAATTAATTGCAAGTTTTATTCATCAACCAGAATTTCTAATATTAGATGAACCATTCAGTGGTCTTGATCCTGTCAATCGAGAATTATTAATGCAGGCAATTTTGTATTTACGAGAAAAAGGAACAACGATATTATTTTCAAGTCATCAAATGGATAATGTAGAGGAACTATGTGATCATCTTTGTATATTAAAAAGAGGTGTCTCTCTGTTTACAGGTAGTTTGATAGATTTGAAGGAACAATATGGAAAAATAAAATTAAGCATCCGGACTGAATTAAACGAATCACAATTAAGCGAATTACCAGGTGTAAAAAGCGTTAAGATAACGAAGGATGGGTACACCTTATTATTAGAAAATGAATCTTATGGCGAACAGCTTCATAAGATACTTGGAAAAGGAAAGTACATGGAAAAATTCAGTATGGATTATTTATCACTAGATGAAATCTTCAAAGATTTGGTAGGTGGCGAACATGTCTAAATTCTGGATCTTAGCAACACAACTCTATAGGCAGAAGATTAAAGCAAAATCGTTTATATTTTCAATTGTTCTTTATGTAGCAATTATTAGTGTAGTAATGTTTTGGTCTGATATTAAAGCAGCGTTATTTTCTGATGAGCCATTAAAGATTGCTTTGATTAATGACACAAAACAAGATTTTAAAGAGGTATTCCAATCAGATAGTGATATGAAGTTTTCATTTCCTACAGATAACCAGAAAAAGATAGAACAAAAAGTAAAAGATGAAAAACTAGATGCAGTAGTTGTCCTAAAAGAAACGAATGGTAAATTAGGAGCGGAGATTGCTACATATAAACCTCTTGAATTTAATGATCAGACAAAGCTATCATCCTTAATTCAATATGCTGGGAAAATCTATTCAGTTCAACAATTAAATTTATCTGCAGAACAGGCAGCTCAAATTGTTGAATCTCAAACTCCAATCAATTTGAAAAATTTAAACGAGCAAACAAAAGACGGGAAGAGTGAAGATGAAAAAGCCGCGGGAATAGGTGCTTCTATTTTAGTAGGCTCATTGGTTTATTCACTTGTTATTTCATTTTTATCGATGATTACAACTGATGTAGCTTCTGAGAAGGGGTCTCGCGTGTTAGAGGTATTACTAGCAAGTGTCAAACCATCAACACATTTTTTAGCAAAATTAACAGGGACATATTTATTAGCTTTAACCCAAATTGGTATATTGTTAGCCGTACAAATTGTTTTGTTTTTAACGCTTGATGGTGGTTCAAAATGGCAGCGTGTAACAGATATTGTGGGGAATTTATCGATGAGCTATGTCTTTTATACACTAGCATATTTATTGTTATCTATTTTCTTATTCTTGGTGATGGGCGCATTATTCGGTTCACTAGTATCAAAAGTAGAAGAAGCAGGGCAAGCGATGATGCCAGTCATGCTCATTGGAGTGGCAGGTTTCTATGTCTTAATGTCAGGTTTATATAGTCCTGATACATTATTAATCAAAGTATTCTCATTCATCCCATTTACAACTGTTATGGTAATGCCGCTTAGAATGGGTGCAACAGATTTATCATCATTCGAACCTCTGATTGCACTTATTGTATTAATCATTACTGTTATGTTAGCATTCTTTGTTACGTTGTCATTCTATAAACGAAGTGTACTAACATATACTTCAGGTGGAGTTATCCAGAAAATTAAAACAGTACTTAAGGTTACTACGTAATAGGAGTTTACTGATTTCTTAGAATTAATCCGAAAAATTAATGATTTAATCAAAAAGAAAAAGGTAAGTAGAAATTATTCTACTTGTCTTTTTCTTTTGGTTTCGTTTAAGAATAATCTTTAAGTGAAAATAGGATACAGGGTTTCAAAAGGTTTAGTACTTATATTATCGAGAGATGCTTATACCCAATAACCGAAACGAACCGTTCTTTTGTACAAATGCAATTACCTAATTTACCTGAAGTGATCTTTAAAGAAAAAGACTATAGGCAAACTCACAATTATCGAGCTTTCCAATAGTCTTTGCTTACTGGTAATATTCTATTTTTTTTTATTATTTTTTAAACTATTTAAATGATCGTATATTCCTGCCATTCTTTTTTCCTGCCCTGCAATTACAGGATGGTAGAATTCGGTCCCTTCCAGTTCATCAGGCAAATACTGTTGATCAACCCAGCCACCGAATGTACCGATAGGTGTGTTATGTGGATATTGATACCCTTCTACTCCAAGAACTTTGGCTCCCGCATAATGTGCATCACGTAAATGCATGGGAATATCTCCGGTTTTGCCTGCATGAATGGCAGCAGTGGCAGCATCGATTGCAGAAATAGCTGAGTTTGATTTTTCGGCAAGACACATTTCAATTACTGCATGAGCCAAAGGGATGCGAGCTTCTGGCATCCCTAGTCGTTCAGCTGATTGAACGGCTGCAAGAACATGAGAACCAACTTCAGGTGCAGCTAATCCTACATCCTCAAAGCTCATCACTAATAACCGACGACTAACAGCAACTAAGTCCCCATTTTCTAAGCAGTTTGCTAAGTAATAAATCGCTGCATTGACATCGCTGCCTCGAACGGACTTTTGCAAGGCTGATAACAAGTTGTAAAAGTGACTTCCTTTTTTATCTCCATAGACACCGATACGTTCTGCTAGATTTTTGACAATAGAATCTTGTACAATCGTTTCATTATTCTCTTCATCTGAGGAATAGTAGACAGATTCTAAAAGTGTCAGTGCTTTTCTTGCATCACCATGTGAAGCTTGAACGATTAAAGCACGTTGATCATCTGTCATAAGGATTTTGTATCGACCAAGTCCGCGTTCTTTGTCTTCTAAAGCACGAAGGATGAGCGTGTTAATATCTTCATCTATCAATCTCTTAAGTTGTTTAATTTCTCCGCAGCGTGAGCGAATCGCAGGGTTTACATCATGAAATGGATTTTCAGTTGTAGCACCTATTAATATAATGGAGCCATTTTCAACATGAGGCAGTAAAGTATCTTGCTGTAATTTATTAAAACGATGAATTTCATCTAAAAATAAGATTACTTGTCCAGAAAGCTTTGCTTCGTTGACAACATCTTCTACATCTTTTTTACCTGCTCGCGTAGCATTTAAGGCGAAAAACGTCAATTTAGACGAACCGGCAATGGCAAATGCAATCGATGTTTTACCGATACCTGGTTCCCCATAAAGTAACATAGATGGGACATGACCGTTTTTTATCATTTTATATAACGTTGTATTTTGACCGATTATTTCTTGGTGACCGACAACTTCATCAAGGTTACGTGGTCGCATACGAAATGCGAGTGGTTCATTTGGCAAATTGGGCACCTCTTTCTTATTGGTACAGAGCTTAATAACTCGAAATTCGATAACTCGTAACAATAATACTAAATCATTCCCGAGTAGAATGAAAGGAAATATGCTATACTTTAAGCTAGACAAATAGCTAATTTTAGAGGTGTATATATGAAAATTTCAACAAAAGGGCGTTATGGCTTAACAATTATGATTGAATTGGCTAAAGAATATGGTCAAGGGCCGATTCCTCTTAGACAAATTGCATCAGAAAATAATTTATCAGAAGCATACTTAGAACAACTAGTTTCACCATTACGAAACTCAGGACTTGTCAAAAGTGTTCGTGGCGCTTATGGTGGCTATATGTTATCAAAACCACCACATTTAATTTCTTCAGCAGACGTTATAAAAGTGCTAGAAGGACCAATTCAGCCCGTAGAAGGTATTGAAGAAGAAGCACCACCACAACGAGAGCTTTGGCTTCGTGTTCGTGATGCAGTAAAAGATGTACTTGAAACAACAACTCTTGATGATTTAGCAAGCTACACAGAAGAACAAAAAGATGATGGGTATATGTTTTATATTTAAAAGGAGATTTTACCATGAAAGAAATATATCTTGACCATGCAGCAACTTCTCCCATGCATCCAGCTGTAATTGAGAAGATGGCAGAAGTGATGGGTGACGTATTTGGTAATCCATCAAGTATTCATAGCATTGGTCGTTATGCTCGAAAATATTTGGACGAAGCAAGATTCGTTTTATCAAGTGCTATTGGTGCAAAAGATCACGAGATCATTTTTACAGGTGGTGGTAGTGAAGCGGATAACTTAGCAATCATAGGTACAGCACATGCTAGAAGTGCAGAAGGTCGACATATTATTACAACACAAATCGAGCATCATGCAGTACTTCATACTTGTCAGCAACTAGAAAAAGAAGGTTTTGAAGTGACTTATCTTCCTGTTAATGACAAAGGAATGATTTCACTGGATGAATTAAAAAATGCGCTTCGTGATGATACCATTTTAGTAACAGTCATGTTTGGTAACAATGAAGTTGGTACTTTACAACCGATTAAAGAAATTGGTGCATTATTAAAAGACCATCAAGCAAGTTTCCATACAGATGCTGTTCAAGCGTTTGGCATACAAAAAATTAATGTAGATGAACTTCAAGTCGATCTACTTTCAGTGTCATCACATAAATTAAATGGGCCAAAAGGTTTAGGTTTCCTTTACCAACGCGAAAGTGCGAAAATCCAACCAATTATCTTTGGTGGTGAACAAGAACGAAAACGTCGTGCAGGTACTGAAAATGTACCAGCAGTTGTTGGTTTTGCAGAGGCTACTAAAATTGCTCAAGCAAGTTTTACAGAAAAACAACAGCAATTTATTGATTTCCGCAATACGTTCTTGAAGAAATTAGATCAGGCAGAAATTTCTTATCATGTAAATGGCGATGAAACTCACTATTTACCACATGTTTTAAATATTAGTTTTACAGGAATGGATGTTGAATCTTTCTTAGTCAATTTAGATATCGCAGGAATCGCTGCTTCCAGTGGTTCTGCATGTACAGCTGGTTCTATCGATCCTTCACATGTACTTGTTGCAATGTTTGGAAAACACGCCGATGAGCTACGCAACTCTATCCGCTTTAGCTTTGGCTATGGCTTAACATTAGAGGATATCCAAATAACTGCAGATAAAACAATTGAAATCGTAAAACGCTTAGTGAAATAACAGAAAAAAGGTGAACAATATGAACGCAACGAAAGACCCCTCACAAACACGTGTTGTTGTCGGAATGTCTGGAGGAGTCGATTCTTCTGTAACGGCTTATTTACTGAAAAAACAAGGCTACGACGTGATCGGTATCTTCATGAAAAACTGGGATGATACAGATGAATTTGGTGTTTGTACAGCTACAGAGGATTATGAAGATGTTATCAAAGTTTGTAACCAAATTGGTATTCCTTACTATGCGGTAAACTTTGAAAAACAATATTGGGATAAAGTATTTACTTACTTTTTAGAAGAATATAAAGCAGGTCGTACACCAAACCCAGATGTTATGTGTAATAAAGAAATCAAATTCAAAGCATTTTTAGAACATGCCATGAAACTTGGTGCTGATTATGTGGCAACAGGTCACTATGCACGAGTCGAGGTACGTGATGGTGAAACGAGAATGTTACGTGGTATCGATCAAAATAAAGACCAAACGTATTTCTTAAACCAACTAACACAAGAACAGTTATCTAAAGTAATGTTCCCAATCGGAGAATTAGAAAAACCGCGAGTTCGTGAAATTGCAGAAGAAGCAGGCCTAGCAACTGCTAAGAAAAAAGATTCAACAGGTATTTGCTTTATCGGTGAACGTAATTTTAAAGAATTTCTAAGCCAATACTTACCTGCTCAACCAGGTAATATGGAAACCTTTGATGGTAAAGTAATGGGCAAACATGATGGACTTATGTATTACACAATCGGTCAACGTCATGGGCTTGGTATTGGTGGAGACGGTGATCCTTGGTTTGTATTAGGAAAAGACTTAGAAAGAAACGTGCTATTAGTTGGCCAAAACTTCTACAATGATAAGCTCTTCTCTACAAGTTTAACTGCAGTGAAAACAAGTTTTACAACGCATCGCGAAATGCCGAAGAAATTTAATGCAACAGCTAAATTCCGCTATCGCCAAAAGGATGTACCGGTAGAAGTTGAACTTGTCGGTGAAGATAAATGGCTAGTAACCTTTAGCGAACCAACTCGTGCAATTACACCAGGACAATCTGTCGTTTTATATGACGGAGACGAATGTCTAGGTGGAGCAACCATTGATGAAGTATTTAAAAATAACGATAAATTAACATATGTTGGGTAACAGAGGTGAACAAAGTGGATTATAACGAAGAAGGCGTAAAAGCAGTTCAAGAAAAAAGATATGAAGATGCTGCAAAAGCATTCACACAAGCCATTGAAGCAAATCCAGAAGAACCTGTAGGTTATATTAATTTTGGTAATCTACTAGCTTCGATGGATGATATTGAACGTGCAGAACGCTTTTTCCAAAAAGCAATAACGTTAGATGAAAATGCAGCAACAGCATATTACGGTTTGGCAAATCTATATTATAATTCTGAGCGCTATATGGAAGCAGCAAAGCTATACGAACGTTCAATTCGCAATGGTATTGAAGGAGCAGATGCTTATTATATGCTTGGCAAAAGCTTTGAACATGAAGATCAACCAAAATTAGGTTTACCTTACATGCAACGTGCAGCAGAACTTGCTCCAGAAGATTTACAAATTCGATTAGCTTACGGTATTATATTATGCACATTAGAATTATTTGAACCAGCAGAAAAAGAATTACAATATGTCATCGATACGGATTGGAACAATGCAGATGCTCATTATAATCTAGGGGTACTTTACGCTGTTTCATCTGAACGAATTGAAGATGCGATGTATCATTTAAAACAAGCATTTACTTTACAACCTGAATTTGAACAAGCTCTTTATATCCATGACATGCTTGCGATGAAAAATAACTAATTGAAAGAAGGGGACAGTGTTGACTGAAAATTTATCATTATTTACAGACGAACAGCTTTTTATCGTCGGTCGACCTGTCGTCACTATTTTTCATAACGCTCAAAATTTATTTTCAATTGTGAAATTGAAAATTCAAGAGACGAATACAGATTACAAAGAAAAAGAGATCATCGTTACAGGTTATTTTCCAACAGTTGCTGAAGAGGCTTTATATCGCTATACAGGTCAATTAAAGCAACATCCAAAATACGGCCTACAGTTTCAAGCTGATACTTTTGAAAAAGAGATTCCAGCCACTGAAACTGGGGTCGTTCAATATTTAGCTAGTGATTTATTTCCAGGTATCGGTCATCGTACTGCCGAGACCATTGTGAAAAAGCTAGGTCCTAATGCGATTAAAGTGATTATCGAAAATCCTGATGCTTTAGATGAAATTCCACGATTAACAGAAGACAAAAAGCAAACCCTTCGCTCTGTGCTCGAACAAAACCTCGGACTTGATCGCATTATGATTCAACTAAATGAGTGGGGATTTGGTGCTCAAATTGCAGTTCGAATCTATCAAACATATGAAGGCGAAACACTCCAAATATTACAGAAGAATCCGTACCGTTTAATTGAAGATATTGAAGGTATTGGCTTCCAACGTGCAGATGAGCTAGGGGCAAGATTACATATAACAGGTAATCACTCAGATCGTATAAAAGCATCTATCTTGCATCTTTTAAATGTTGCCGCATTATCAGAAGGGCATGTATTTTTAGATGCAAAAGAAATTATCCCGCAAGCGAAAAAACTATTAGAATCCAGTCAACTATGCACTATTGATTATGATGATATTTCCAGATGTATTATTGAGCTAGGTGAAGACGGCAAAGTGTGTGGAGAAGAGACAAGAATTTATATGCCTTCTCTCTACTATTCAGAAATAGGTATTGCAACTAAAATCACTGAACTTGCACAAAAAAACGAAGAACATTCTGCGTTCCCGTCATCCGAAATCCGTAAAAGAATAGGTGATGCTGAGGAACGTTTTGGTGTTTCATATGCTGAAACGCAAATTGAAGCAATCGAAACAGCGATTAATTCAGCTGTTATGATTTTAACAGGTGGTCCTGGTACTGGTAAAACAACAGTTGTTCGAGGAATTGTTGATGTATACGCAGAATTACATGGGCTATCTCTTAATCCAAAAGAATATGCTGCTAAAGACGAAGACTTCCCAATTGTTTTAGTAGCACCTACAGGTCGTGCAGCAAAACGACTAAGTGAATCGACGGAATTACCAGCAATGACAATACATCGTTTGCTGGGCTTTACCGGTCAAGAAAAAGAAGAGGATTCGGAACGTGAAGTAGCGGGCCGTCTGATTATTGTCGATGAAATGTCAATGGTAGATACTTGGCTTGCCAATCAATTATTGAAGGCATTAAACGATGATTGCCAAGTGATATTTGTAGGAGACCAAGATCAATTGCCACCAGTAGGCCCAGGACAAGTGCTTAAAGATTTACTCGCATCAAAAGCGATCCCAACTGTAGAGTTGAAGGATGTATACCGTCAATCTGAAGGATCTTCTATTATTGAATTGGCCCATCAGATGAAACAAGGTGAAATACCTCAAGATCTAACTGCTAAAACGAGCGACCGTTCTTTTATCCGTGCAGGGCAAGAACAAATTGCAGATGTTGTTGGTCAAGTTGTAAAAAGTGCGGTCAAAAAAGGCTTCTCGATTCATGATGTGCAAGTATTAGCACCAATGTACCGAGGAAATGCTGGTATTGATGCAATGAACAAAATGTTGCAGGAGCTTATTAATCCAAAAGCAAGTGAAAAGACTAAAGAGATTGCATTTGGTGACACAACTTATCGTATAGGAGATAAAGTTTTACAACTTGTCAATCAGCCGAATAATAATGTCTTTAACGGAGATATGGGTGAAGTTATTTCTATCATTAAGGCAAAGGAAACAGTTGAAAAAACAGATTTACTAGTCGTTTCTTTTGACGGTATTGAAGTGACTTACCAAAAAGGTGACTTAAATCAGCTAACTCTTGCTTACTGTTGTTCGATTCATAAATCACAAGGTAGCGAGTTCCCTATGGTTATAATGCCGATTGTTCGCAGTTATTCAAAAATGCTTCGAAAGAATTTACTTTATACAGGCATTACGCGCGCGAAGAATTTTCTTATACTTTGCGGAGAACCGGATACTTTTATTTATGGATTTCAACGAACAGATGATTTACAGAGACATACAAGTCTTTCAGATCGTTTAAATAATGATCAACCGGAAGCTGAAACGACAAAAGTTGATGAAGAAAATAGTGATGGAATTTCTTCAAAATCAGAAGAAGAACAATTAATGCAAGAAACTTCAGTAGAAGTTAACGATGGTGAGCCAGCAAAACTAACCGTAGAAAACGTCAATTTCATTCATCCTATGATTGGTATGAAAGGGATTAGCCCATACGACTTTATGGTGAATGAGAATTGACATAATGACTTGCATTTTTTAAAATAAGTATGAGTAAAGTCGGAGATAAATCGTTTTCGGCAAATGTACTATATTAAGAAACCCTATAATTAAATCGTTGATGGAAAAAAGTACTTTTTGGAAAGTGTACAGAAAGAGGTTCCTGGGCTGTGAGAACCTTCACTTACCATTTTGGAAAAGCTCGTCCTGAGTGCAGTCAAAAACTGCCGTTTACCGCGTTAAGGTCAATCGAGAGATAATAGTGCAAACTATTATAATTAGGGTGGTACCGCGAAAATTAACCTTCGTCCCTGTTACAGTGGATGAGGGTTTTTTTATTGTATTTGGTCTGTTAAATGATATTGGTGATTTTTTTATGCATCTTACTTAGGCGAAAGGCGGCGACTCCTGCGGGAAAGCGAGGCAAACGAGACCCCATAGAGAGCGTAGAG
This sequence comes from Rummeliibacillus pycnus, assembly GCF_044359855.1. Classification (GTDB taxonomy): domain Bacteria; phylum Bacillota; class Bacilli; order Bacillales_A; family Planococcaceae; genus Rummeliibacillus; species Rummeliibacillus pycnus_A. The sequence goes on along the minus strand of NZ_CP132291.1, from coordinate 1,264,843 downwards.
AACGAGGAGGCTCGTTGGTTCGCCCGCGGAAAGCGTCCGCCTGTAGCGAAACGGATAAAATATCAACAGTGTTGTTAAACAAAGCCATAGTATTAAAGGAGGAAATATTCATGCAAACATCTGCAGAAATTCGTCGTAAATTCATTGAATTCTTCGAAGAAAAAAATCATAAACAAGAACCAAGTATGCCACTTGTTCCAATTAATGATGCGTCATTACTTTGGATTAACTCTGGTGTAGCAACTTTAAAAAAATACTTTGATGGTTCAGTTATTCCTGAAAATCCACGTATTACAAATGCTCAAAAAGCAATTCGCACAAATGATATTGAAAACGTAGGTAAAACAGCACGTCACCATACATTCTTTGAAATGCTTGGGAACTTCTCAATCGGCGATTACTTTAAAAAAGAAGCAATCCACTATGCTTGGGAATTTTTAACTGATTCTAAATGGATGGACTTTGATGGGGAAAAATTATCTATTACAATCCATCCTGAAGACCAAGAAGCATACGATATTTGGAAAAATGAAATTGGTATTCCTGAAGAACGCTTAATCCGTCTTGAAGGTAACTTCTGGGATATCGGTGAAGGTCCAAGTGGTCCAAACTCTGAAATTTTCTATGATCGTGGCGAAAAATACGGCAATGATCCAAAAGATCCTGAACTATATCCAGGTGGAGAAAACGAACGCTATCTTGAAATTTGGAACCTTGTGTTCTCTCAATTTAACCATAATCCAGATGGTACCTATACTCCACTGCCAAAACAGAACATTGATACAGGTATGGGGTTAGAACGTATGGCTTCAGTAGTACAAGATGTCCCTACTAACTTTGATACAGATTTATTCATGCCGATCATCGGAAAAATCGAAGAATTTGCTAATCGTACTTACAAACGTCCTGGCGAAATTGAATTAAGTGAAATCTTCGGTAGTGATGAAGATATTAACACGCCGTTTAAAGTAATCGCAGACCATATTCGAACAGTAGCCTTTGCTATCGGTGATGGTGCGCTTCCTTCAAATGAGGGTCGTGGTTATGTATTACGTCGTTTATTGCGTCGTGCAGTACGTTATGCAAAACAAATTGGTATCGAAAAACCGTTTATGTTCGAACTAGTACCAACAGTTGGCGACATTATGGTAGACTTCTACCCAGAAGTAAAAGAAAAAGCAGAATTTATCGCACGTGTAATTAAAAACGAAGAAGTACGTTTCCATGAAACACTTCATGATGGATTAGCTATTTTTAACGAAGTGGTAGAAGCACAAAAAGCAAAAGGTGAAACAGAGATTCCAGGAAGAGATGCCTTCCGTTTATATGATACTTATGGCTTCCCAGTAGAGCTTACTGAAGAATATGCTGAAGAAGTTGGTATGACAGTAGATGAAGAAGGATTCAATGATGAAATGGAAGCACAACGTGAACGTGCTCGTAATGCACGTCAAGATGTTGATTCTATGCATGTACAATCAGAAGTATTGGCTAACTTAACTCAGCAAAGCACATTCGTCGGCTATGAATCATTAGAAGCCCATACAACAGTTGCTGCAATGGTTGTAGGTGGTCAAGAGGCAAAAAGAGCTTCAGAAGGTGAAGAAGTATTAGTTATTTTAGCTGAAACGCCATTCTATGCCGAAATGGGTGGACAAGTTGCGGATCACGGTACCATTTCAAATGATTCATTTACAGCATTTGTGAAAGATGTTCAAAAAGCACCAAATGGTCAAGCTTTGCATACAGTCACTATCGAATCTGGTGAAATGAATGTTGAAGATAAGGTATTGGCAAAAGTGGATCGCGCTGAACGTAATTTAACAGTCAAAAACCACACAGCAACTCACCTTTTACAACGTGCATTAAAAGATACACTAGGTGATCATGTTAACCAAGCTGGTTCATATGTAGGTCCAGATCGTTTACGTTTTGACTTCTCACACTTCGGAGCAGTTACAAAAGAAGAGCTAGAAACAATTGAACGTAGTGTCAATGAAAAAGTATGGGAAGACATTCCTGTAGTAATCGAAGAAATGTCAATCTCAGATGCAAAAGCAATGGGTGCTATGGCCTTATTCGGTGAAAAATATGGTGATGAAGTACGAGTTGTTCAAGTATCTGATTACTCAATTGAACTTTGCGGTGGTATTCACGTTAAACGTTCTTCTGAAATAGGTTTCTTTAAAATTGTTTCTGAAGGTGGTATTGGTGCTGGTACTCGTCGTATCGAAGCCGTTACGGGTCAAGCAGCATATCTTGCAGCAAAAGAAGAACAACGTATTCTTGAACAAACAGCTAGTCTACTTAAAGCAAATCCAAAAGATTTAGTTGCTCGTGTTGAAGGTTTACAACATGATTTAAGAGAACAACAACGTGAAAATGCTTCACTTTCTGCTAAAATAGCTGGTGCTCAAGCATCTAATATTCTGTCTGCAGCGCAACAAATTGGTGAAGTAACTGTTCTTGCTACAAAAGTAGATGCAAAAGACAACAACCAATTACGTCAATTAATGGACGATTTGAAAGTAAAAATGGATAATAGTATTATCGTTCTCGGCGCAACTGCTGGTGACAAAGTTATGCTTTGTGCAGGTGTGACAAAAGATATAGCTGGTGGGAACTATCATGCAGGTAATATCGTTAAACATGTAGCTGAACTTTGCGGCGGTAAAGGTGGCGGTCGTCCTGATATGGCTATGGCTGGAGCAAAAGATGGCTCTAAATTGGTAGAAGCTTTGGATTCTGTGTATAATTATGTAAAATCTATTTAAAAGGTAGTAAGAATCAGGTATACTATCAATGAACAGATTTATAATTTCAACAACTTTAAAGTGAGGTGCTGAGCATGAGTAAGTTTGATCAAACGATGAAATTTAATTTCCCGGAAGAATCTATGGAACAAGAAGTAAGAGAAACCATGCTTCATGTTCATGCAGCACTAGAAGAAAAAGGGTATAATCCAATTAACCAAATCGTTGGTTACCTATTATCAGGGGATCCTGCTTATATCCCGCGTCATCAGGAGGCTCGTAACAAAATTCGTAAGCTTGAACGTGACGAAATTTTAGAGGAACTTGTAAAGTTCTATATCAAGAAGAATAACGAGGCAAAATGATGAGAATAATGGGTTTAGATGTTGGCTCCAAAACAGTTGGAGTAGCAGTTAGTGACGCACTTGGTTGGACTGCCCAAGGTATTGAAACTGTGAAAATCGATGAAGAGAACGAAGAATTTGGTATTGAACGAATTCGAGAACTCGTCCAACAATATGGAGTGACGGAATTCGTTGTCGGATTCCCGAAAAACATGAATAATACAATTGGTCCTAGGGGTGAGGCTTCAAAGGCATATGCAAAGCTGCTAGAAGACACATTTGCTATGCCTGTTACACTCTGGGATGAACGATTAACAACGATGGCTGCGGAACGTCTGCTAATAGAAGCAGATGTTCGACGCAAAAATCGAAAAAAAGTCATTGATAAAATGGCTGCGGTCATGATCCTTCAAGGTTTTTTGGACCGAAAACAATTATGAGGTGAAAAAATGGAAGAAGAATTTGAACAACGTCACATCACAATCGTTGATGATGAAGGAAATGAACAGCTTTGCGAAGTACTTCATACATTTGACTCTGAAGAGTTCGGAAAATCATATGTACTTTATTCTGTAATTGGTTCTGAAGACGAAGATGGAATAGTAGAAATCTTTGCTTCAGCATTCATCCCTTCAGAAGACGGCACAGATGGTGAATTATCACCAATCGAAACGGAAGAAGAATGGGATTTTATCGAATCAGTCATTGAAGAACTTGATGAAGATATCGAAGCAGAATAAGTAACATAAATAATTTGAAGAGGTGACCTAATAATGGCACATGAACACGAACACGATCACGAACATATTGTTGCTGTAGACGAAAACGGAAACGAACAAGTATACGCAGTACTTTATACTTTCGATTCTGAAGACTTCGGAAAATCATATGTTCTATATTATAAAGAAGGCGCAGAAGCAGGCGAAGAAGTAGAAATTTTCGCATCTGCTGTTGTTCCAGCTGAAGATGGTGAAGGCGGAGAACTTGTTCCAATCGAAACAGATGAAGAATGGGATATGGTTGAAGAAGTATTAAACACTCTTGATGCTGAATTCGGCGAAGAGTAATTGATACAAGTCGCCAAAGCGGAATGAGTTTTTAGCATTCCGCTTTTTTTATTTGATAGCGGAGGGTGCTTTAAAAGCTAGAGTCCGTAGTTGGATAGAATAATTAAAGCGAAGTATACTCTTCTTAAAGGAGGACATGTAGTGGGTACGAACTCGACAAACCAAGATAAAATAAATAAATTAAAAGAACGACAGGCAGAAAAGAAAATCGTTAGAAAAATAACATTAACAATATCCGGGATAATAGTTGCTCTTGCACTTATTCTGGGGATAAGTATGTATTTTTACGTTTCTAGTGCTTTAAAGCCAGTAGATGAAAATGCTACTAAATCGATAAAAGTAGAATTGCCTATCGGTTCTTCAATTGATACAATTGCTCAAACATTAGAAAATAGAGGCATTATCAAAAATGCAAAGGTTTTTAAATATTACACCAAATTCAAAAACGAGTCAGAATTTCAAGCGGGTACATATAAATTGACCCAAGCTATGACGATTGATGAAATTATCCAAAGTTTGAAAACTGGTAAAGTATATCGCCAACCAGTTTTTACAATTACAATACCTGAAGGATTGACAATTGACGAAATTGCTGATCGTGTAGCAAAAAGTACGAATTACTCAAAAAAAGAATTTATGGATTTAGTGACAAGTAAAGCGTTTATAAATGATATGAAAAAGAAATATCCCAATACAGTTACAAAAGCTGTAGATAACAAGAAGATTCGCTATGCACTTGAAGGATATTTATACCCTTCAACCTATCCATTCTTTGAACAAAATCCAAAGCTTGAAGAAATAGCTGAACAAATGGTGGCTCAAACTGACGAAGTCGTTACTTCATACTCAGCACAATTGAAACAAAAACACATGTCTGTGCATAAATTCTTAACTTTTGCCTCTTTACTAGAACGTGAGGCAACAGCAAAAACCGACCGTGAAACAATTGCGAGTGTATTCTATAACCGACTTGACAAGAAAATGCCATTACAAACTGACCCAACTGTTTTATATGCACTAGGTGAACATAAATCTCGTGTTTTATATAAAGATTTAGAAGTGAATAATCCATACAACACTTATAAAAACACCGGATTACCACCTGGTCCGATTTCCAATGCCGGCAAAGAATCATTAGAAGCAACCATTAATCCTGCTGAAACGGATTATTTATACTTTGTAGCTGACAAAAAAGGAATCAACCATTTCTCAAAAACATATGATGAACACTTAAATAAAGTGGAAAAAAGTATTAAGTAACTGTGATAGAAGAAGGGCGACTCTCGCTTTTCTTCTATTTTCATGATAAGATAAAGTGTATTTTTATAAAAAAGCGGTGGTGGCTCCATTCAAGGACGATAGCCAATGTGTGCAATGTCGTGTCGTAACGGCTATCTGACTCGTATTCTGTGCCCTCCGAAGCTCATTTGAAAGTCCGAATCGAAAGTGTGTTTTAAGCTTTCGACAGAAGAACTGAGATGCCAGGAGAGTATAGTCACCGAAGCTGGAAGAAATTTAGGAGTGAGCGATGTATGGCTATTTCGGATGCATATACAAAATCCTTCATTCAACCACGATCTGTATTGCTTATGGAGATGGAACAATTTGCAGAAGAAAATTTTGTTCCTATTATGCAATTACCAGCGATTGAAATCTTACTTCAAATGCTTCGTATACAAAATCCCGCCACAATCTTAGAAATCGGTAGCGCAATTGGTTATTCAGCAATTCGAATGGCAGAAACATTGCCAAAATCTAAAATTGTAACAATTGAACGTGATGAAACACGGATTGAACAAGCAAAGCAATTTCTTTCTAGATCCACAGTGAAAGATAATATTGAGTTGCTTGAAGGAGACGCGTTAGAAGTCGATGCCCAAAGCATGTACCCATCATATGATGCTGTTTTTATTGATGCGGCGAAGGGACAGTATAAAAAGTTTTTTGAAAAATATAGCCCACTAGTAAAAAAAGGCGGTATTTTATACATCGATAATATGTATATGCACGGTCTTTCGAACTTAGATATGAAAGATGTACCGAAAAGAAAAAGAACAATGATTAGAAACTTACACCAATTTGCGGAATGGATTATTGCGAATCCAGAATATCAATCTACATTCTTCCCTGTTGGTGATGGTTTATTGATTTGTATTAAGAGGTGACCACTTATGAAGAAACCTGAATTACTCGTGACACCACAATCTGTAGAACACATTAAAGCACTTATCCAAGCGGGAGCAGATGCTTTTTTAATAGGTGAACAACAATTTGGTTTACGTTTAGCAGGAGAATTCACTATTGAACAAGTTAAAGAAGCAACAAAATTGATACATGACGCAGGTAAAAAAGTGTATGTAGCCATGAATGCGATTTACCATAATGACCGCGTTGACGGCCTTGTACCATATATGCAGAATTTAGCGGAAATTGGCGTCGATGCAATTGTCTTTGGCGACCCCGCTATTATTATTGCGAAACGTGAAGCTGGCATAGAAATCCCATTACATTGGAGTCCAGAAACAATTGCAACAAACTGGTTCCAAGCAAATTATTGGGGGAAACGTGGAGCAACTCGTGCTATTCTTGCACGTGAACTTAGTATGGAAGAAATCGTCGAGATTAAAGAGAATGCTGAAGTTGAAATCGAAGTACAAGTACATGGTATGACTTGTATGTTCCAATCAAAACGTCCACTACTTGGCCATTATTTCCTGTATGAAGGAAAAGCGATGGAAGTTGGAAATCGTAAAGAAGCACGTAATATGTTCTTACATGACAAAGAACGTAATAGCAAATACCCAATATATGAAGATTTAAATGGTACACATATCTATAGTCCGAATGATATGTGCATTATCGATGAATTAGATGAATTATTTGAAGCTGACATTGACTCATTTAAAATCGAAGGTGTATTGCAAACCGAAGACTATGTTGTAACGGTTACAGAATGTTATCGAAAAGCAATTGATGCATTTACTGATTCACCAGATACTTATTTTGATATTAAAGAAGAATTATTAGCGAAAATTGAAGAGATTCAACCAGAGCTTCGCCCACTTGATACTGGCTTCTTCTTTAAAGAAACCGTTTATTAGGAAGGAGGAGACCACATGACATTATTACAAAATGATAATATTAGTGAAATTCGTGATGGCAAGAGAGTTATCGTCAAAAAACCTGAGCTATTAGCTCCTGCAGGTAATTTAGAAAAATTGAAAATTGCTGTTCACTACGGAGCAGATGCTGTGTTTATCGGTGGACAAGAGTTCGGTCTTCGTTCCAATGCGGGTAACTTCTCAATTGAAGAAATGCACGAAGCTGTAGAATTTGCCAAAAAATATGGGGCAAGAATATATGTAACAACAAATATCTTTGCTCATAACGAAAACATGGACGGCCTTGCAGAGTATTTACGTGCTCTTGAAAATGCAGGTGTATCAGGTATTATTGTGGCTGACCCATTAATTATTGAAACATGTAAAGAAGTTGCACCAAAACTTGAAATACACCTAAGTACACAACAGTCTCTTACTAACTGGAAAGCTGTCCAATATTGGAAAGAGGAAGGTTTACAACGTGTTGTACTTGCGCGTGAAACAGGTGCAGAAGAAATCAAATTGATGAAAGAAAAAGTCGATATCGAAATTGAATCATTCGTTCATGGTGCAATGTGTATCGCTTATTCTGGACGTTGCGTACTATCTAACCACATGACAGCTCGTGACTCTAATCGTGGTGGTTGCTGCCAATCATGTCGTTGGGATTATGATTTGTATGCTGTGGAAGATGGTGAGGAAAAGCCATTATACGATGCAGGGGATGAAGCCTTTGCAATGAGTCCAAAAGACTTAAAATTAATCGAATCGATTCCGAAAATTATTGAATTAGGCATTGATTCATTAAAAGTTGAAGGACGTATGAAATCCATTCACTATATCGCAACAGTAGTCAGTGTTTATCGTAAAGTAATCGATGCTTATTGTGCCGATCCTGATAACTTTAAGATTAAAAGAGAATGGTTAGAAGAATTAGATAAATGTGCGAACCGTGAAACAGCATCATCATTCTTTGAAGGTGCACCTGGCTATGAACAACAAATGTTTGGAGAACACGGAAAGCAAACAAAATTCGACTTCGTTGGTATGGTTTTAGAGTACGATGAAGATACAAAAATGGTTACATTACAACAACGCAATTACTTCAAACCAGGTGATGAAGTGGAATTCTTCGGCCCTGAAATTGAAAACTTTACTGTTGTAATTGACGAAGTTTGGGATGAAGATGGAGTTTCACTAGATGCTGCACGACACCCATTACAAATTGTTCGCTTTAAATGTGAACAAAAACTATATCCGCATAATATGATGCGCAAGGAGATGCGATAATGGGAAGTAAACGTCCAGTTGTGATCGGCATTGCTGGAGGTTCTGGTTCAGGTAAAACAAGTGTAACCCATGCCATTCATGATGTATTTAAAGAACATTCAGTAGTTGTAATCGAACAAGATTACTATTATAAAGACCAAAGCCATTTGGAATTTGAACAACGTTTAGAAACAAACTATGATCATCCAAATGCTTTTGATACAGAATTATTAGTTGAAGATGTCAAACGATTACTTGATCGTCAAGCGATTGAAAAGCCAGTATACGACTACGCACTTCATACACGTTCAACAGAAACAATTCACATTGATCCACAAGATGTTATTATTCTAGAAGGAATTCTTGTATTGAGTGATTCACGTCTGCGTGATTTAATGGATATAAAATTATTTGTTGATACTGATGCGGATTTACGTATTATTCGACGTATTTTAAGGGATATTAATGAACGAGGACGTTCAATGGACTCAGTTATTGAACAATATCTTTCAGTTGTTCGTCCTATGCATAATCAATTTATCGAGCCAACAAAACGCTATGCAGATATAATTATTCCTGAAGGCGGACAAAATGAAGTGGCGATTGATTTAATGGTAACAAAAATAAAAACAATCCTTGAAACTGATAGTATTGTGTAATATCATGGTAATTGATTAGCAAATATACTTTTTGAAACTATGTCGCATTCTTTATGAAGTTGTGGCATAGTATTTTTATTAAGTTAGGCTATGTTAAAAGTCTTTGTTGTGAAGAAGTAGTAAACTCCTGTCGGATGATTGGCCAAACGAGACCCCGGAGTCGTACTTGCACGAAGCGGTGCATTTGAACAATTCGGCGGAATGGGAGCGGATTCTTCACAAAAACAACAGTATAAATTAACAGAGCCATTAAGTTAAGATGTAACTTAAGGAGTGAACACTATTGTCAACTGAAAAACAATATCCAATGACTGCTGCTGGTAAGCAAAAATTGGAAGAAGAATTAGATTACTTAATTACTACAAAACGTAAAGAAGTAGTAGAACGTATTAAAATTGCACGTGGTTTCGGTGACCTTTCCGAAAACTCTGAATACGATGCAGCAAAAGACGAACAAGGTTTCGTAGAAGGTCGTATTTCACTTCTTCAAACGATGATTCGTAATGCAATGATTATTGAAGAGGGTACAAGTGCTTCTGATATCGTTACAATCGGTCGTACAGTAACTTTTAAAGAACTTCCTGATGAAGATGAAGAAACTTACACAATTGTAGGTTCTGCAGAAGCAGATCCATTTGAAGGTCGTATTTCAAATGATTCACCAATTGCCAAAGGCTTAATGGGCAATAAAGTAGGAGATAGAGTGAAAATCTCAACTCCTGGTGGAGATATGGATGTTGAAATTGTTTCAATAAAATAACTTTTAATTGGTTAGAAGCTCACCTGTTTTGGGTGGGCTTTTTGTTTAGAATATTTTCTATCAAGCTTTCATATAGATGACATTAGTCGTGTTTTTGACTAGGGCTAGAAGGAGTTTCTAATTGTATGTTATGATAATCTTAAAGATGAGAAGGGTAACCTTGAACTCGTCACTATATAAAGAGATGTTTAGGGGGGATACATATGGCTGAAATTAGACGTCGATATAACCCAGGAGAAAAAAAGCCAAAGAACACAGGAAAACGAAAGATGGACAAAATTTTAAATGTGCTAATTGGTATTGTGGTCGTACTTATACTAATTGTTGCTGGTGTCATCGTTATTGGGGGTTCTAAAGACAAAGAATCTGCAAACAATAACAAAGTCGCAAATAACGTAAAACAAGACACCGAAGAGAAAGATGAAAATATAGTAGAGAAAGATTCAAAAGAGCTAGAAAAAGAGAAAGCAAAACAGGCTGAAAAAGCAAAAGAAGAATCAACTAATCAGCAAGATCAAAATCAAGGTGTAACATCTACCGAAACAAATCAAGATTCTACTAATACTAATTCTACCGAACAAAATAATACAGAAGTAGCGACTGGAAGTAACAGTAATACTTCATCAACTGGTACTTCTACAAATTCTAATTACAACTATGAGGTAAGTAAAACCGCAACTACAGAGTCATCTAATGACCAAAATGTACAAAAAGTAATTACGGATTCAAATTGGAAACCTACAAAAACTGCCCAAAAAGATGATAGCAGTACACATACATCAAGTTATGATAAAGGTTCTGTAGACTGGAAAGAAAAAATTACAACAATTGCAACAACTACAGGTTTAGATGAAAATGATATGATTGTTTGGTATGTAAAAAATGGCGGTAGCCCTGATACTTCAATAGGGATTGTTTCATCAAAAGATAAAAAGAAAAGTTACCGCGTTTCTTTGAAATGGGTAACAAATGAAGGCTGGCAACCAACGAAATTAGAAGTACTAAAATCGTATAAAGGGGCATATTAATATGCTAAGACGGTTATCCAATTCTTGACGGATAGCCGTCTTTTGTTTATCTTGAGAATAGTGTCACAAAAGAGAGGAAGAATTAGATGAAAATTGCTGTCATTGGTGCAATGGAAGAAGAAGTAGAATTATTAAGAAATACACTTGAAAATACTTCAACGAAAACAATTGCAAATAGTGAATATACAGAAGGTACATATGCAGGTCATGATATCATTTTGTTGAAAAGTGGGATTGGTAAAGTGAATGCCGCAATGTCTACGACCGTTTTACTGAATGAATACAAACCAGATGTTGTGATTAATACTGGATCTGCGGGTGGCTATGATGAAAATTTAGAAGTTGGTGCGATCGTTATTTCAGATGAAGTACGTCATCATGACGTAGATGCAACCATTTTTGGCTATGAAATAGGACAAGTGCCACAAATGCCAGCAGCATTCAAATCATATGAAAAGCTAATGAAACTTGCTGAAGAAGCGGTAACAGAAATTGGTGAACACCAATATGCAGTTGGTTTAATTACAACAGGAGATTCCTTTATGAATGATCCTGAAAGAGTTGAAATTGTACGTGGCTACTTTCCAACAATGAAAGCTGTAGAAATGGAAGCAGCAGCTGTAGCACAAGTATGTTATCAATTTGGTACACCATTTGTAGTTATTCGTGCATTATCTGATATTGCTGGAAAAGAATCGAATATTAGCTTTGATGAGTTTTTACCAGTTGCAGCTAAACATTCAACACAAATCGTATTAAAAGTAATTTCTAAATTATAATTATGTGGTTGTCATAATTTCGTCATAGATTTGACAGCAGATGTTCAAAAAGGTCCCGCTTCCATGCATCTTTAGGGTGATAAGATTAAGGTAGTTAAGGTACTTCATTCTAGGGATGTTGGGAGGGTCTAATATGACATTCATTATGGTATCTGCTGTAGCTATCACAGCAGTCTTAAGTCTTGTAATGGTATCTGAAGTTTCAACAAACTAAATAAAAAACGGAACTCGCCATTTTCTGCCGTTTTAGAAATATAAAAAAGAGTTACCCACAGCTACATTGGGTAACTCCTTTTTTTAATCCAGTTTTTTTCTTTTCTCTTCCTTCATGGTTTTTTTCGTTTGAAATGTTGATACAATTTAATAAGAGCTCTTTTCTCAATCCGACTTACATAACTTCTAGAGATATTCATTTCTTGTGCAATCTCTTTTTGCGTTTTTGCATCTTGCTGACCAAGACCATAGCGTTGTTGAATAATGGACAATTCTCTTTCATCCAGTAGATCTAAGTGTTCATATAATCTTTGTTCCTCTTCACGTCGTTCAATTTGTTGCTCAGTTGAAGGATCATCACTTTGGAGGAAATCTGCAATTTCAAGGGGGTTGCCATCCTTATCAGATCCAATTGTTTCATAAAGTGAAACATCTTTTTGTACTTTTTTCTGACTTCTCAAATGCATTAATATTTCATTTTCGATACAACGAGCAGCATAAGTAGCTAACCTCGTTTTTTTCTGTGGTGTAAAACTTGCTACTGCTTTCATTAAACCAATTGTCCCAATAGAGATATAATCATCTAATTGCTCATGTTTAGGATGGAATTTCTTTACGACGTGAGCTACTAACCGCATATTTCTTTCTATAAGCTCCAGTTTTGCCGATTCATCGCCATTTAAAAAACGCTCAAGACACTCTGCTTCTTCTTCCTTTGTAAAGGGCTGTGGAAATGATTGCCCTTTTAAATAGCCAAGAATGACAGGGAGCTCAACCCAAAGCTGTAGGATGGCTGTTAAAAGGGTACTGATTGTCGTCATCCTTTCGTGATTGTTAATAATACAACATATGACAAGAACCACCTTTTTACAACAAAAAAATGACCTGCAAAAGCAGATCACTTGAAAAAATTTCTTAAACTTTTTTTAATGAAAATGTACTAATCATAAGAATCGATAATAGCGGGAACAAAAACATATAAAATACTGTTGAAATAATCGGGATAAAGAAAAAGGATACAGTTAAAATTGCACCAGCTGCAGTAATTGGTAAACCACAGAAGTATCCATTAGATTCTGTAATATTAAATCTAGCAAGTCTGAATGCTCCACAAGCGATGTATAACACAGTAACAATCATGCCAATTGTACCATAATCCTTTAATGTCATTTCATACATCAGTAACGCAGGAGCCACACCAAATGATATAATATCACTCATGGAATCTAATTGCTTTCCTAACTCTGACTCTTGATTAAATTTCCGTGCAATTTTACCATCATAACGATCTAAAAACGCGGCAATGAAAATAAACAAGACAGCATTGTTATATGATTCATTTATGGTAGCCATAATAGAAGCACCACCGAATGAAATATTTCCGATTGTAATTAAGTTAGCTAAATGTGATTTCATTTTTTTAATTGTGGTATCCACTTTTTGAATAAGAAACAATGGACAGCACTCCTTTTTTTGTTCAGTATTATTACATTATACTGCTTTTTGGGTGTAGCTGTAAAACTTTTTAAGAATGAGGTATAAAATTGATTAGAGAAAAACTTTATCGATCAGTAGTCGAATTAACAAACGGTAGATGGTCATCCTTTCTGTTACAACATTTTACTACATCACGAATTAGTAAAAAATTAATTTCTTCTTACATTAACATATACGGTATTAAACTGGATGAGGTTTCAGAAAAACAAGAAACCTTTCAAAATCTTCATGATTTCTTTATCCGCCAATTAAGAGAAGATACACGTCTTATTGGGGAAGGGAAAAATGTATACACTAGCCCTGTTGATGCAAAAATTGAATCATTTGGAGATATTGAAAAAAATACAATTTTTTACGTGAAAGGGAAAACCTACGATCTAAAAGATTTACTAGGGAAAGAAGAAATTGTAAATCAGTATCTTAATGGAAAATATATAGTTTTTTATTTAAGTCCTGCAGATTATCATCGGTTCCATAGTCCAATTGATGCTAAGGTAGTCAGACAATTTACTCTTGGTCGGAAATCTTATCCAGTCAATAGCCTAGGCTTAACCTATGGTAACCAACCAATCTCAAAAAATTACCGACAAATTTCGGAATTGGTTACCGAAAATGGTTCACGCTGTGCATTTATCAAAGTAGGCGCGATGTTTGTTAATTCGATTCATATAACGAATACATCAGATAATTGGAATAAAGGCGAAGAAGTTGGATTTTTTAGCTTTGGTTCAACCGTAGTTATGTTGTTTAACGAAAACAGCGTACAATTTTTAGAGAATGTTGTGCAAGGCGCGCATATCCAGGTGGGTCAAGCATTCGCACATATGTTATAATTTATAAAGTTAGCTGTAGCACGTTTGAAAAAAGAAGTACATTAAGAATAGGGGAAAAAATTTGTATAAATTGATTATGCCAAAGGAATTTGCTCATTCAATTTTTGAAATAACGCCGGAAAAGCTGAAGCAAACGGGCATTAAAGGGATTATAACAGATCTTGATAACACATTAATTGAATGGGACCGACCAGATGCAACAGAAGAGCTGATTGAATGGTTCAAGAAGATGCATGATAGTGGAATTCAAATTGTTATTTTGTCTAACAATAAAGAACCTCGTGTCAAAAAATTTGCTGATCCATTAGGAATTCCTTATATTTTCAAAGCTCAAAAACCGCTTACGAGAGGTTTTAAAAGAGCGCTTGAACTACTCGAAATGAAACCAGAAGAAGTCTTGATGTTAGGTGATCAAATGCTGACAGATGTGATGGGTGCAAATCGAAGTAAACTACACACCATTTTAGTGAAGCCAGTTGCTCAATCAGATGGTTTTGTAACACGATTTAATCGTTTTATCGAACGACGTGTTTATAAATATTTAAGTAAAAAAGGTATTAAAACTTGGGAGGAAAAATAATGAACGAAATGCCACATTGTATCGGCTGTGGTACACAAATCCAAACAGAAGACAAAAACGCACCAGGATATGCACCTGTATCTTCTTTAGAAAAGGAAGATATCATATGCCAACGTTGCTTCCGCTTGAAAAACTACAATGAACTTCAACCTGTGTCATTAACAGATGACGATTTCCTACGAATCTTAAACGGTCTAGGCAAACATAAAGGTTTGATTGTGAAAATTGTAGATATTTTCGACTTTAATGGTAGCTGGTTGCCAGGTTTACATCGTTTCGTGGGTAACAATCCAGTTCTACTAATCGCAAACAAGGCGGATTTGCTTCCTAAATCTGTAAAGAAACAAAAAGTAATCAATTGGTTAAAACGTGAAGCAAAAGCACTTGGACTTAAACCAATTGATGTATTACTTGTAAGTGCCCATAAAGGCAAAGGCATGCAAGAAGCGATGGAAGCAATCAATGAATACCGTAGAGGGCAGGATGTCTATGTTGTTGGATGTACAAATGTAGGGAAGTCAACATTTATCAACCGCATTATCAAACAGGCTACAGGTGCTGGTGATATTATTACAACCTCCTACTTCCCAGGTACAACGCTTGATATGATTGAGATTCCTTTAGATGATGGACATGCAATTTATGATACGCCAGGAATCATTAATCACCATCAAATGGCACATTATTTGGATCCATCTGAATTGAAATTTATTATGCCTAAAAAAGAAATTAAACCAAAAGTATTCCAGCTAAATCCAGAACAAACATTATTTGTTGGTGCTTTAGCTCGATTTGATTTCATACAAGGAAAGAGATCAGCGTTTACTGTGCATATTGCAAATGATTTGAATATTCACCGCACAAAATTAGAAAACGCAGATGAATTATACGCAAATCATAAAGGCGAATTACTTGCTCCACCTTCTGAAAAGTATATTGATCAACTACCAAAATTAGTACGTCATGAGTTTTCGATTAAAGAAGCAAAAACAGATATTATATTCTCAGGTCTTGGGTGGATTACTATTCAAGATCCGAATGTCGTAGTTGCAGCATATGCCCCAGAAGGCGTAGAAGTTCAAGTTCGCCCTTCATTAATTTAGGGGGGATTGTTTTGAGAAGTTGGTACGCAGTTATTGGAGATCCAATCGAGCATTCGATGTCACCACTAATGCATAATGCTTGGATGGCAGAAGAAAATCGAGATGCTAGTTATATTCCGGTTCATGTTTTACCAGAGAACTTAGAACAATCCGTAGTAGCTCTAAAAACACTTGGTTGTAGTGGTTGGAATATTACAATCCCACATAAAGAGAAAATCATACCATACTTAGATGAGCTCGATGAATCAGCTCAAAAAATGGGCGCAGTGAATACTGTGGTAAAACAACTAGATGGCACATATAAAGGTTACAATACAGACGGCTTAGGCTTCGTTCGTTCTTTAGAAAAAGAAGTTGGTAATGGTCATCGAAACAAACGTGTATTAGTTATTGGCGCAGGTGGAGCTGCTCGCGGAATTGCGTTTGCACTTGTTGCTACAGGCTATACACATATTACGATTGCCAATCGAACTGTCTCAAAGGCAAAAGTTATTTGTGCTGAGCTAGACATTGAAGCAAAAGCTATTTCATTGAATGAAGCTGCAGAGCAACTAGAACAATTTGAAATTCTCGTGCAAACTACGTCAGCGGGTTTGAATAATAGTGAATTTACATTACCGTTTTCAATGAAACAATTATCGACCACTGCAATTGTTGCAGATATTGTGTATAATCCTTTAATGACACCATTTTTAAAAGAAGCAAAGAAAAAAGGAGCGACTGTTGTCACAGGGCTTGGCATGTTCATCCATCAGGGTGCACTTGCTTATAGTTACTGGACAGGGACGTATCCAAAAGCAGAAGTCGTAAGCGACTTATTGCTTGAGCAATTAGGAGGAAATTAATTACATGTTAACAGGTAAACAAAAACGTTTTTTACGTGCTGAGGCACATCATTTACAACCAATTTTCCAAGTTGGGAAGGGTGGAGTAAATGAAGCAATGCTTGTTCAGATTAAACAAGCATTAGAAGTACGTGAATTATTGAAAGTACGTATTTTAGACAACTGTGAAGAAGACAAACGCGAAGTAGCTGAACAATTAGCTGAGGGAACAAATTCAGAACTTGTTCAACTTATTGGATTAACAGTTGTTTTATATAAACAAGCATCAAAACGTGAACATCGCAAAATAGAATTACCAAAAGCGAAATAAGGATTTGATGAAATGAAAAAAGTAGGTCTTCTTGGCGGTACATTTAATCCTCCTCATATGGCACATCTCTTAATGGCAAATGAAGCATATGATGTTTTAGGATTAGATGAAGTACGTTTTATGCCGAATGCAGTACCTCCACATAAAGTAAAACCTGAGGATGCCACAGCAAAAGACAGATTGCATATGACAGAACTAGCCATTCAATCTATTCCTTATTTTAATATAGAACCGTATGAAATTGAGCGCGGTGGAGTATCTTATTCATATGATACTTTAAGAGGATTAACTTCCCTTGAACCCGATACACAATTCTATTTCATCATTGGTGGCGATATGATTGATATGCTCGATGAATGGTACCATATTCAAGAACTAACTGAGTTAGTTCAATTTGTTGGTGTGCATCGACCAGGTACTGCAGGCGTAACAAAACTTCCAGTACAGCTAATAGAAGCACCGCTTATGGATTTATCTTCTACGATGATTCGCAATCGCTTAAAAGAAGGACGAACTGTGACATTTCTAGTGCCGACAGCCGTTGAACAGTATATACGAGAGGAAGGTTTATATGGAACGCGATGAATTATTATTAGCGATGAAAGACCGTATGCCGGAAAAGCGTTATATCCATACAATTGGTGTGACGGATACAGCCATAAAGCTTGCAATGCGTTTTGGAGAGGATTCAAAAAAAGCAGAAGTAGCAGCTATTTTGCATGATTCATGTAAATATGCAGACCGTGATTGGATGAGACAAACTATTGTTGAACGACAAATGGATCCAACATTGCTTCAATATCATCATGAATTATGGCATGGTCCTGTAGGTGCTTATGTAGCTAAAACAGAATTTAATGTAACTGATGAAGATATGTTAAATGCGATTCGTTACCATACAACAGGGCGAGTAGGTCAAAGTAATTTAGAAAAAATCGTCTATATTGCAGATATGATCGAGCCTAATCGGAAATTTCCAGGTATAGATGAACTTCGAAAAGCATCAGAAGAGTTAGATTTACACGATTTGATGATTAAATGTATAGCACATTCTATTTCATTTTTAATAAGTAAACATCAACCGGTATTCCCTGATTCATTTGAATGCTATAACGATTTATTGTTGCAAAAGAAAGGACAAGTGAAAGAATGACAAATACATTATTAGATATCGCTTTTAAAGCAGCAGATGACAAACGTGCAGAAGATATTGTTGTATTAAATATGCAAGGAATCTCATTACTAGCAGATTACTTTTTAATTTGTCACGGTAATTCAGATCGTCAATCACAAGCAATCGCACGTGAAATTGCGGATGCAGCTCACAAAGCAGGTTATGAAGTAAAACGTATTGAAGGATTTGATTCAGCTCGCTGGATTCTAGTGGATTTAGGTGATGTAGTATGTCACGTTTTCCATAAAGATGAACGACAATACTATAATTTAGAACGTTTATGGGGCGATGCACCTGAAAAATTCTTAGCAGTGGATGCTGAATGAGTAGCTACGGTAGATTTGCAGAAGTATATGACACATTGATGACCGATATTCCATATGATGACTATATTCATTGGATTGCAAAGTATGCGCCAGCTACGGAATATAAAAAGCTGTTAGATATCGGTTGTGGAACAGGTACAATGGCTGCTGAATTTGCTGCATTAGGATACGAAGTAAGTGGTGTTGACTTATCTGAAGAGATGCTTACGATAGCAGCAGAACGATTTATGTTACAAGGGATCGATGTACCTTTATTTTGTATGTCAATGGACGAACTAGAAGGGTTCGAAAATCTTGATGTTATAACCATTCCAATTGATTCGATCAATTATGTACAAGAACAAGAAGAGGTACAACAAACTTTATCTCGTGTTTATCAATCACTTAGACTAGGTGGACAATTGTTCTTTGATGTGCATTCATTATTTAAAATGGACGAAATCTTTATGAATTCTCCATTTACATATGATGATGGCGAAATTACGTATTTATGGGTAACTGAAGCTGGTAATGCGCCTCATTCCGTACATCATGATATGGTGTTCTATGTACAACAAGACAATCGTTTGTTTGAACGATTCGAAGAGTATCATTACCAAAGAACTTATGATATACAAACATATGTGAACATGTTACAACAAGCAGGTTTTACTGATATTACGATTACAGCAGACTTTTCTTCAAAAGCACCGACCGAAGAATCTGAAAGAATTTTCTTCCGTGCCATAAAATAGTCTTTTCAAATATTGGAAAATCATATATATTGGAATTAGCTTCGTATAAATCGCCTTCTTAACAGAAAGGATGTGCGAGCTAATTCCTTCTTTTTTGAAGAAAAATGGCAAAAAGTATGGCATCCCCATTGCGATACTTATTTTATGTATTATTGTGTTTTATATCTCCAATCAATCGTCCACACCCCCACAGGACGAGCTTTTCTCTACAATTGAAAAAGAAAAACAACCTAATAACGAAGAACCGGAAACAAAAACTGAATCTGAGCAAAAGGTCACAACGGAACAAGGTGTCGTTGCAACAACCTCAATTATGGTAGATGTAAAGGGAGCGGTCAAAAACCCTGGTGTCTATAAACTGGATGCAGATAGCCGTGTAATTGATGCGATTCTGCTTGCAGGAGGATATGCCAAGAATGCTCAATCTAGGCAGATTAATCATGCTCAAAAACTTCAAGATGAAATGGTCATCTATGTTCCTCAAAAAGGTGAAAAAGTAGAAGAAGTTTTAGCAGTCGCTTCAGCGGAAACAACGACATCCGTTCCATCAACGCAAGATGGAACTATGAATACAGCAAAATCAGATTTAGTTAATATTAATACTGCAGACGAATCGGGCCTTACAACACTTAATGGAGTAGGACCAGCTAAGGCTAAAGCAATTATTGCATATCGAACAGAAAATGGACCATTTAAGACCATTGAAGATTTAAAAAATGTAACAGGAATTGGTGAAAAAACGTTTGAATCTTTAAAAGATTATCTAACAATACAGTAATTCAATAGATAATTAGCAATATTGACTGTTGAAAAAGATGAAGTCTATATCTAAACTGATAGAAGAAGATCTATTCAGGAGGCATTTATATGGAGCGTATTACATGGAACCAATTTTTCATGGCACAAAGCCATTTGCTAGCTTTAAGAAGTACTTGTACAAGACTATCAGTAGGTGCAACAATTGTTCGGGATAAACGGATTATTGCTGGAGGATACAACGGCTCAATTTCTGGTGATGATCACTGTATCGATAAAGGATGTTATGTAGTCGATAACCATTGTGTGCGGACTGTACATGCAGAGGTAAATGCATTGTTACAGTGTGCAAAATATGGTACACCCACAAATGGTGCAGATTTATATGTAAGCCATTTCCCATGCTTACCTTGCACAAAATCAATTATTCAAGCAGGGATCAAAAACTTATACTATGCAACTGACTACAAGAATAATCCATATGCTGTTGAATTGTTAGAACAAGCAGGGGTAAATATCGTGCATGTTCCATTCGATGAACGAAAAATTGATTTTTTAAGTAATGAGAAAATTGCACTTTATGTAGATTTATTGGCTAAACTTCGTGAACATGGTGCTACGCATAAAGAATTGGAACCATATGAACAGAAGGTGGAAGAATTATTCGGTCTATCAACATTAGACATAAAATAATTTACATTGCTCTCGTAATATTACTGGCTTCTGTAGCTGCACATCTAAATTTGTGGCTACTTTTCCTAATAATCCCTTTTAGTCTATTTTTATGGTGGAAAAAAGAACGCGCTTGGATGATTACAGCTCTTGTAATCATCTCTTTTTCTACTTACTTCTATACCTCACAAACACTACAACATAGAAACCAACCCATTCCTAAAAATACAACTTTAACATGGACAGATGCTTATACAATCAATGGATCAAAATTAAGGGGATTTGCAAAGCTTGAAAACGGTGCAAAAGTATATGCAGTTCAAACATTTCGATCACAGCAGGAAAAAGAGAAGTATGAACAAATCTCTTTAAGTGGACATACATTTCAAGTGAAAGGTGAATTAGTACCTCCTACCTTGCCAGCTCATCAATATGCATTTTCGATGGAAAATTATATTAAAAGTCATGCTGCTCAAGGAATCTATGAAATCGAACAGGCAACCTATATAAAAAGAGAGAATTCACTTGCAGCTATCTTAGCGAAACAACGATTTTATGTTAAAAAACATATTGAGAAAACTTTCCCAGAAAGTCTTGTAGCAGAAGCACAATCATTATTAATTGGTGAACAAGCAAATGTTGACCAAGACTTAAATAGAGCCTATCAAAAACTCGGTATTACCCATTTGTTTGCCATTTCAGGGCTTCATGTGGCACTCGTATCACTATTAGTCTACGAACTGCTATTAAGGCTTCATATAAGGCGAGAGCATGCTAGTTTAGTTATTATGATTGCATTACCTATCTATGCATGTATCGCTGGAGGAGCGCCTTCTGTATGGCGTTCTGTAATAGTGGTGGAAATGTTGATGATCAGTAAAGTATTCTCTTCAAAATTATCAATAGATGATGCACTGTCATTAAGCTTTATCCTATTAGTTTTATATCAACCTAGTATTATTTTTCAAATTGGATTTCAACTTTCTTATCTAGCAACAGTGGCTCTTATATTTTCGAGCGCTATCTTACAATCAACACAAAACGTCATACTACAATCCTTCTATATGACAATAGTATGTCAATTGTTAGTATATCCACTTCTCATCTATCACTTTTTCGAATTAAGTCTGTCATCTTTTTTGGCTAATATTATTTTTGTTCCGCTATTTTCATTTGTCATTTTGCCGATTAATATTATTTTCTTAGGTTTAACTTCAATATTTCAACCACTCGCACAATTACTATTTTTCGTATATGAACCTTTAAGGGAGCTTGTTACGAAGTGTATTATGTGGCTGCAAGCAATACCATATCAAATGTGGGTCACTGGAAGGCCAAGCGTGATTGTATGTTGTATGACATTTATAGGTATATTAGCGGCATTTGTATGTTTCGAGAAAAGGAATTATTTTAAGGCAACACTATGTATTATGATCCCGGTGTTAGTGATTCATATTGCACCCAGTATGCATAAGGATGTTCGCATTACATTTTTAAATGTAGGACAAGGGGATAGTGCCATAATTGAGCTACCTTATCGTAAAAAGGTTTTTGTTATCGATACAGGGGGGATTCTGAGATTTAATCAGGATCAGTGGAAACAATCGAAAACTGAATTTGAGGTGGGGCGGAGAATAGTTGTGCCTTATTTAAAAGGGCGTGGAATTCGATTGGTTAATACATTGATTATGACACATGCGGATGCTGATCATGTAGAGGGTGCTGAAGAAGTGATGGAAGAAATCCGTGTAAAAGAGATTCATATTACGCCAAGTTCATGGGAGAAGCCTGTTATGCGTGATGTGATAGAACTGGTGAAAAAGAAAAGGATTCCATTGAAAGAGAAAATGGTAGGTGAAAAATGGCGAGAGGGAGAGGTCTATTTTGAATATCTAACACCAACAGACACTCATTATGAAGGAAATAATGATTCACTTGTCCTATTGTTACGTTATGGAGCTTTTAAATTGCTTCTCACTGGTGATTTAGAAGAGGAAGGGGAATTACAACTTGTCAAAAATAAAACACAATCTATTGAGCATCTGACGATTTTAAAAGCAGGGCATCATGGTAGTAAAACATCGAGTGCAGAGCCATTTTTGGAAGCAACGAAACCAATCCTGACTATTTTTTCTACTGGATTAAACAATAGATACGGACACCCTAGTAAAGAAGTAGTTGAGCGGTACAATCGTCTGGAATTACCTACACTAAATACAGCAAAAGTTGGGTCCATAGAGATGAATGTAACTAAAAATAGGTGGGATATTATGACGACTGCTCAATTAATAGAAAAGAAAAAAGCTTTGTCCAAGTGACAAAGCTTTTTCGGGTAGACTCTTACAAATTCACGTAATCAATTACAGTTGCAATAATGAACATAAGTGCGAAGAATACGAATGATACGCCAAAGCCTACGCCTGAATCAAGAGCATCGTTTCTTTTGCATTGTACATCTTTTTCAAATGGATTCATTGATATCCCTCCTAATTCGTTTTTATTATACGGTAACGCCTACAAAAAAGCTATATTGAATGGAAAATTTAAGACATTAGGCAGGATTTGACACATTTTGTCCATACTCGCAGATTATAAAAAATGAATGTATACTAGAACTAGTGAAGTGCTAGGAGGACAAAAATGTTTTCAAAATTATGGAATGATATTCAAAAGGGAAAAATAGCACCAGTTTATTTATTAGCTGGACTTGAATCCTATTTTATAGATGAGACTATTCGACGTATTAAAATGAAACTTGAGGAAGAAGGAGAAATCGAAACGATTACCATTGATCTTGATGAAAAGCCTGTAGATTTTGTGATTGATGAGTCGGATACGATTCCTTTTTTCTCTAGTAAGAAATTAATTATTGCAAAGAATGCCTCATTTTTGAAGGCAACAGACAAGACAAAAGAAAAGATAAATCATGATTTAACAAGACTTGCAAAGTGGCTTGAATTTCCTTCAGATACATCTGTTACCATTTTCGTTGCCCCATATGAAAAGCTTGATGAACGTAAAAAGGTTACTAAACAAATGAAAGAACATGCTGTGTATATGCTGGCAGAGACGCCAAAAGAGCAGGATTTAAACGTTTGGGTGCAAAATGAGGTATCAGCTCAAGGAAAGACCATTAATGATGAAGCTATATCCAAACTTATAGAAATGGTTGGGATGGATATGTTACATTTGCGATCTGAAATTGAGAAAATTTGTTTATATCTCGGAGAAGATACTAATATCACCTTCTCTTTGGTAGAGGAATTAGTGGCCAAAACATTAGAACAAGATGCTTTTAAAATGCTTAATGCTTATATGCGACATGATGTGTCAGAAGCATTATCAATCTATCATGATTTGATACGTCAAAAGCAAGAACCTATTATGCTTGTTGCACTGTTAGCCTCTCAAGTACGTTTAATGTCTAATGTCTATTATTTACTAACAAAAGGATATCATCCGCAACAAATTTCAAAACAGCTAAAAGTAAATCCTTATCGTGTGAAAAGAATTGTAGAGGATCGACGTAGCGTATCAGATGAATCGTTGTTAAAAGCGTTATACGGGTTAAGTGAAGTTGATCTACAATTGAAATCAATGGGAGGTAAACGGGAAAGATTTTTGGAACTATTCTTGATGAAGCCATTATAGAAGTTACATATGATGTTGAGAGCTAGTGATGAGCTAGCTCTTTTTTTATATCAAAAGAATCTATATAGCTGTTGCTTGTACACAAAAAAAGACTAGAGAAATTCTCTAGTCTTTTTGAATCCATATTGGATTAAGCTTTTTTCATTAAACGAGCTTTTTGACGAGAAGCTGCGTTTTTGTGGATTAAGCCTTTAGAAGCTGCTTTATCTAATGATTTAACAGCAACACTTAAAAGTTCTTTTGCGTTATCATCTTTTGCAACTAATGCAGCATCCGCTTTTTTCACAGCAGTACGCATAGCAGATTTTACTTGTGCGTTTTGTGCGTTAGCAGTAGCGTTAGTTTTTACGCGTTTGATTGCAGATTTAATGTTTGGCATTAATGTTCACCTCCTAAAAAGGATCGAGATGAGTAAATTCTCAACTGTTTCATGTGTCTATACAACAAGCATCATTATAGCAAAATCCTAGTAGAAAAATCAAGAGAGAAATGCAAAGAATATTTACTTGACACAATGTACACACTAGGAATGAGGTGAGATTATGGAAAATTTCCAATGGTCAACGACAGACCTAGTAGATGAAACTGAAGCATATATTAAACATAAAACAGAAGAAGAACGCGCAACATTAAGGGAATCTAATGGTATAGACATACAAGAAAATTGGGAGGAAATCGTAAAAATAACACAAGTGACCGTTTCAAAAGAAGGAGAAGAGCATATTGGAAAAAAAGAAGGAACTTATGTCACATTATCAGTTCCATCATTAGAAGCATACGATCAAGAAGGACTTGAAATTTTTGAAGAAAATATTATTAAAGTGCTTCAAAAATTGCATACCAAGGAGCAACTAAAAAAAGTGCTTATTATCGGTCTTGGAAATCGCACGATTACACCAGATGCTATAGGACCCTTGACCATTGAACAGTTGCATAACCAAGATATTATGATTCAAGAGAATTGCATTATTTATGCTCCCGGTGTCACAGCACAAACTGGTTACGAAACAAGTGAATTTGTAAGGGCTCTTGCTGAAAATATTAAACCATCCTTAATCGTGGTCATTGATGCGCTAGCGACGAATTCTAGTGATAGATTGTGCAAGACAGTACAAATTACGAATACCGGTATTCAACCAGGCGCAGGAGTAGGAAATGCAAGAAAAGAAATTTCTGAAGAAACAATGGGATGTCCCGTAATCGCAATTGGATTACCAACAGTAGTAGATGGTCCAGTGTTAATAACAGATGCGGTAGAATCTTTATTTAAATATATTTCAGCAAAAATATCAGAAGGAAAGAGACCTTCATCTGCTTTGTCCGTTTCATCCTATTCGGTAGATGAAAATACACCAATATCAACAGATGCATTATTGCCGATTTTTGGCGAATGGGTGAAGTGGGAGAAAGATGAACGCCTTCAACTTTTCCAAGAAGTTTTAACTGGACAACAACGTCTTTTTGTTACTCCAAAAAATATTGATGATTGGGTTTCTGCCTACGTTAACATGCTTGCAAGCGTTTGTACAAGATGGTTGAGTGCCGCTTAGAGGTTCTAAATAAGATCCCTTCTCCATAGAGTAACAGGAGGAGGGATATAGGATGCAAAGACGGCAACGACGATGGAAATTTAGTATTTTATTCTTAGCAATCTTTTTTTCACTACCTATCATTGCAGCGAAAATCCCGCTTTGGGCAGAAGAGAAACCAGTTATTGAAACGTCAAAGCAGGATACCAAAATTGCCTATGCAGCAAACAAAACAATCGCCACAAAAGTCTCGGAGCAAAAACCAACCACTTCTTTTAAAACCTTGATTTATTTTACACACTCACATGAAGCATATTATCCTATGCTAAGAAAACGACAGCAAGCTATCACAGTAAATAATGATACGACGAATGTCCAAACCTTAGGTGATATATTTGTCAATCACTTCAAACAAAACAATATTGCTGCGGACATTCTAAACGTTGATACTATGAAAGTAATGAAACAACAGCAAATGGCATTTTACCAGGCTTATGATGCAGTCCGTCCCTATGTAAAGAAACAGATTGAAAAAGAAAGTTATGATTTAATCATGGATATTCATAGAGATTCTGCAGGAAGAAAAACGACTACAACTACTTATAAAGGAATGACGTATGCTCGAATGGCATTTGTCATCGGTGGAAAAAACCAGCAATACCAAGCAAACGAAGCATATGCTGAACAGTTATCCAAAAAGTTAAATAGTCTAGTTCCAGGGATCTCAAGAGGAGTAATTAGGAAATCAGGCGCAGGTGTCAATGGTATTTATAACCAAGACTTATCAAAACAAGTTATTTTGATTGAGCTTGGTGGTATTGATAATAACGAAGAAGAATTAAACCGTTCAATCGCGATTTTAGCAAGAGCTATTGAAGAAGCATTTGTAGAACCTACATCATCCTAACATTGCAATATAATGCGAATCACTGCTATAATTCTAGTAGTTTAATTAGGAGTGGAACGCATGAATCGAGAAGAATTGATCAAACGTCAAGAACATATAAGAAATTTCTCTATTATCGCTCATATTGACCACGGAAAATCAACATTAGCAGACCGTATATTAGAGAAAACAAACGCATTAACTGCACGTGAAATGAAAGAACAGCTTCTAGATTCCATGGATCTAGAAAGAGAACGTGGAATTACGATTAAATTAAATGCTGTACAATTACAATACACAGCAAAAAATGGAGAAACTTATATTTTACATCTAATTGATACTCCAGGACATGTCGATTTCACATATGAAGTTTCAAGAAGCTTAGCTGCTTGTGAAGGGGCAATTTTAGTTGTTGACGCTGCGCAAGGGATTGAGGCACAGACCTTAGCAAATGTTTACCTTGCTTTAGATAATGACCTTGAAATATTACCAGTCATTAATAAAATTGACCTTCCTTCAGCTGATCCAGAACGTGTTCGTGGAGAAATAGAAGATGTAATTGGTTTAGATGCTTCAGAAGCGGTTTTAGCATCAGCAAAAGCTGGTATTGGTATTGAAGATATTCTAGAACAAATCGTTGAAAAAGTACCAGCACCACTAGGAGATCCAGGAGCACCTCTACAAGCACTTATTTTCGACTCTGTTTATGATGCATATCGTGGAGTCATAACTTCTATTCGAATTGTAGAAGGTACTGTTAAGCCAGGTGATAAGATTCGTATGATGGCAACAGGTGCTGAATTCGAAGTAATTGAAGTCGGTGTACATACACCGAAAATTACACCTACTAAGTTTTTAACAGTTGGAGATGTTGGGTATTTAACAGCTTCCATCAAAAATGTAGGTGATACTCGTGTAGGGGATACCATTACATTTGCAAATAACCCAGCGTCAGAAGCATTGCCTGGATATCGTAAGTTGAATCCGATGGTATATTGCGGTTTATATCCAATCGATACTGCTAGATATAATGATTTGCGAGAAGCATTGGAAAAGTTAGAGCTAAATGACTCTGCATTACAATATGAACCAGAGACTTCACAAGCACTTGGATTTGGTTTCCGTTGTGGATTCTTAGGTCTACTTCATATGGAAATTATTCAAGAACGTATAGAACGTGAATTTAATATCGATTTAATCACCACAGCGCCAAGCGTTATTTACCATGTGCACATGACAGATGGTGAAGAAATAAAAGTGGACAACCCATCTATGATGCCGGATCCTCAAAAAATCGATCGTATTGAAGAGCCTTATGTAAAAGCGAACATTATGGTGCCAAATGATTATGTTGGAGCGGTAATGGAAATCTGCCAACGAAAACGTGGTAATTTCTTAACAATGGACTATATTGATACAATACGTGTGAATATCTTCTATGAAATTCCATTATCAGAAATCGTCTATGATTTCTTTGACCAACTTAAATCTAGCACCAAAGGCTATGCATCATTTGACTATGAATTGATTGGTTATAAACCATCAAAATTAGTGAAGATGGATATTTTACTAAACGCCGAACAAGTGGATGCATTGAGCTTTATCGTACACAAAGACTTTGCATATGAACGCGGTAAAGTAATTGTAGAGAAACTAAAAGAGTTAATCCCACGTCAACAGTTCGAAGTACCAATACAAGCTGCAATCGGTCAGAAAATTGTTGCAAGATCAACCATTAAAGCAATGCGTAAAAACGTACTTGCAAAATGTTATGGTGGGGATATCTCTCGTAAACGAAAACTTCTTGAAAAACAAAAAGAAGGTAAAAAACGTATGAAACAAGTAGGTTCCGTTGAAGTACCTCAAGAAGCATTTATGGCAGTATTGAAAATGGATGACGATCAACCTAAAAAATAAAATATTCTATCGAAAGAAGAGCTGAATTGGCTCTTCTTTTTTCTTTTGGACAATTCTAACAAATAATAACCCTAGACTGAAAATTGTTTTATAGGTACAATAGCATTTAGGTGGTTTTTATATTAGTTCTAACGTAACATTTAATGGCTATATTTACATAGTGTTTTTATATAATTGTGTTTTGTCGAATTTTGTAGAAATATTGAAAATAAAGTATATTTTAATTTTTCATTTTAGTTATTCTCTATTAGAATAGTGATTATGATATTTAGGAAGGAGTGATATTGTGGTTTTTAAAGAAGATATTGAATGCCTAGAACGATTGATGAAATCTATCGAAGTTAAGCTTGGGGCTTTTGAATGCCATATCACTCATATGCAAAATAAATTAGAAGAACTAAAACAGCAAAAACTTTTATATAAGTAGGGGGAAAGGAAGCGTATTATTACGTTTCCTTTTTTATTGAGAAGCAGAACAATCTCGATGACAAAAAGTTTCCATAAATAGACACTTTATCTACTGTTATCTCAATTTTGGATATGAAATAATAGATATGGAGGCGATACCCATGAAAAATCTTGAAAAGATAAAAAACACGCATCAATGTTTTAATTGTGGTCATGAATTTGAATGGAAAGCTGTTTATTTCAATCCACCAATCACACCAAATACAGTAAATGCGGCACGTGAAATGGAAGGTAACATTGCAAAACTTATATTTACATCAAAAGATGTAATGGAAATTGAAGTAGCTTGTGATGAGTGCTTTAACTTAAATCGGTTTACATATTCAAAATAGTAATGCCCAAAGCCGTATGTAATAAAGCATACGGTTTTTTATATCCCAATCAATTTCATAAATCTATTTTTGGTTTTTAAATACGAACATTTAGTGTTTTAATACAAATATTAATAGTATTAATCTGGTTTCTGCATGTGTGGAATTAGCTTCGCTATCCGCAGGTGAGCGTTGAGCCTCCTCGGGTTGAGGCCACTGAAAAAGTGTAGTAACACAAATATTTATAGTATATATCCGCTAATGAATGAAGTGGAATTAGCTCCGCTTTCCGTGGGCGAACTGACGAGCTCCTCGCTTGTGCTCCTGCATCGCTTCGCTAGCTTCGTCGCAGAGAAATTCTCGCTCCGGGGTCTCGTCTAGCTCGTTTTCCCACAGGAATCTCCGCTAATTCCACTTCAACAAATATAGCTATACAAGATTTTTAATATAAATTTTCATCTATTTTTACTTTTTCAGTGCGTTCACTAAATTCCTGAGGGGCTTTCAGCTCAATCTTTTCCTGTAGGACTATGAATGTACATCGTACGAAGGAAATACGAATGCATTTTCGAGGACTCGCCGTCGAAAAAGTTGCAATGAACAAAATTGGATATTATTAAATGAGGACCTAAACGTTATTTTAGTAGCTTTGAAAAGAACTTATGAGATGTTTTCAATTGGATACTTTCCATACTTTTAAGGGTTTGATAGTTCTTTATCTTCTAAAATAATTCATGACATTTTGATAATAGAGAGAAATACATTAAACTATATCTAATATTAATTTGTATGAATTTATGAAAGAAGGTTTTAGATTGGCTAGAGGTGTTTATATCCATATTCCGTTTTGCCATCAGATTTGCAACTATTGTGACTTCAACAAAGTATTTTTTAAAAATCAGCCAGTCGATGAATATATTGAATCCTTAGGCGAAGAAATGCGCTTATGGACTCGTGATCATGATTTTTCAAACATTGAAACAATTTTTTTAGGTGGTGGAACACCCACTTCATTATCACCTGAACAACTGTATAGATTATTAGAGTTAATACGTATGTATATACCGATGGAACATGTCAAAGAATTTACATCAGAAGCAAATCCGGATGAATTAACAAAAGAAAAGTTGAAAGTGCTCTATAATGGCGGTGTCAATCGTCTTAGCTTAGGTGTACAAGCATTCCAAGACGAATTATTAAAAAAATTGGGTCGAACACATTCAAATGAGCATGTTTTCAAAACAATTGAAGATGCTAAGAATATTGGATTTGAGAATATAAGTATCGACTTAATGTATGGATTACCAGGGCAAACTATGCAGCAGTGGAAGAGAACTTTAGATATTGCATTTTCACTACAGCTACCGCATTTTTCAGCATATTCTCTAATAGTTGAACCAAAAACCATTTTTTATAATTTAATGGCTAAAAGAAAATTGCGATTACCTGGAGAGGATTTAGAGGCTGAAATGTATGACGTACTGATGCAGCAAATGGAGCAACATGGTTTACATCAATATGAAATAAGTAATTTTGGTAAAGACGGTTTTTCGTCAATCCACAATCGTATTTATTGGGATAATGATGAATATGCAGGGTTTGGTGCAGGTGCACATGGATATATTAATGGTATACGTTATTCAAACCATGGACCATTAAAAAAATACATGGCAGCAATCTCAAATGGAGAAAAACCAATCAATGAAACACATACTGAAACAAAGCAAGAAAGAATGGAAGAAGAACTCTTTTTAGGTCTACGAAAAACAGCGGGTGTAAGTAAAAAACATTTTATCGAAAAGTTCAACTGTACAATAGAAAGTATTTATGAAAAACAATTACAAGAGCTTGTCCATAAAGGGTTTATAGCAATTGATGATGATTATATAAGACTAACTCGTAATGGACGTTTTGTAGGAAATGAAGTATTTGAAGAATTTTTACTATAAACCTGTGCATTTTCGTTGACATCATTATATAGAGGTGATAAATTAATAATTGTATTAGCACTCCTCGATGGTGAGTGCTAACAACGAGAGGTGATGATCATGCTAACAAATCGAAAGTTGCAAATTTTGCAAGTAATCATAGATGACTTCATAGCGACAGCGCAACCAGTAGGATCTCGCCAAATTGCGAAGAAGGAAGGCATGACCTTTAGTGCAGCCACGATTCGAAACGAAATGGCTGATTTAGAGGAATTAGGTTTCTTAGAGAAAACCCATACTTCTTCGGGACGAGTACCTTCAGAAAAAGGTTATAGATTTTATGTAGATCATTTGTTAAAGCCTCAAGTTATTACTACTCAAGATATCAAAACCATCCAATCCTTATTCCAAGATCGGATGATGGAAACGGAACAGGTTATTCGTAAATCTGCTGATATTCTATCAGATTTGACGACTTACACTTCCATTATTTTGGGTCCAGATGTTCAGCTCCATAGGGTAAGACAATTTTCAATTGTTCCTTTGACAGCTGACTCAGCCGTGGCTATTATCGTAACTGATAATGGACATGTTGAAAACCGCCTAATTTCTATTCCGAAAAGTTTTTCTCCTTCGGATATTGAGAAAGTCGTTAACATATTAAATGAACGACTTGTCGGTGTTCCGCTTGAGCAGCTTCAAAATAAGCTTGAGCAAGAGGCAGCGGCAGTGATTAAATCGCATTTAGGTACCTATGATGGTTTACTATCGTCAATCTTTGATATCAACAAATATCAAGGGGAAGGTAAAATATACTACGGTGGAAAGACGAATATGCTCAATCAACCAGAATTCCATGACTTAAACAAAGTCCGAATGTTAATGGAACTAATGGAGAAAACAAGCCAAATACAAACGATTTTTCCATTACATGAAACAGGTATTCATATCCGGATAGGCTCTGAAAACCACCATTTAGCAATGGAAGATTGTAGTGTAATTACTGCGTCTTATTCAGTTGGTGAAGAGCTAAAAGGATCTATTGCTATCATCGGTCCTACTCGTATGGATTATAAACGAGTAGTTTCAATTCTAGATTTTATGAGTAATGGTTTATCATACCAATTTACAAAAAGAATCCAGTAAGATCGACATTAGAGGAGGATGACAATTGTCTCAATCAAAAGAAGAAAAAGAACAGCTAGTTGAAAATGAAAAAACTACTGAAGAAACACTAGTAGAAGAAACAACAGCTGAAACAAACGAAACTGTCGAAGAAACAGTTGAAGATGCTGAAAAAGACGAACTAGCGCTACTAAAAGAAAAGCTAGAAAATGAACAAGAAAGTTATTTACGCCTACGTGCTGATTTTGATAATTTAAAAAGACGCACACAAATTGATCGCGTAGCACAAGAAAAATATCGTGCACAAAAATTACTTACAGATTTACTACCTGTATTAGATAATTTTGAACGTGCACTACAAGTAGAAGCAACAACGGAAGATGCCCAATCGATGAAACAAGGAATCGAAATGGTATACCGTTCATTAATAGAAGCAACAACAAAAGAAGGCTTAGAACCAATTGCAACAGAAGATGCACCATTTGATCCGAATATTCATCATGCAGTAATGCAAGAAAAAGATGAAACAAAAGAATCTGGAATTGTCTTACAAGAATTGCAAAAAGGTTATATACTTAAAGAACGTGTATTACGACCAGCAATGGTTAAAGTTAATGAATAAAACACATCATACTTTGATGAAAAGAAATCTAGGAGGAAATTCAAAATGAGTAAAATTATTGGTATTGACTTAGGTACAACTAACTCTTGCGTATCTGTATTAGAAGGTGGCGAACCTGTAGTTATCGCAAACAAAGAAGGCGCTCGTACAACTCCATCGGTTGTAGCGTTTAAAAACGGTGAACGCCAAGTTGGTGAAGTAGCTAAACGTCAATCAATTACAAACCCAAATACAATTATTTCTATTAAACGCCATATGGGTACTGACTATAAAGTAAAAGTAGAAGATAAAGAATACACTCCACAAGAAGTTTCAGCAATGATTCTTACACACTTAAAAGAATATGCTGAAGATTACCTTGGAGAAAAAGTAACAAAAGCAGTTATTACTGTACCTGCTTATTTCAACGATGCAGAACGCCAAGCTACTAAAGATGCTGGTAAAATCGCAGGTCTTGAAGTTGAACGTATTATCAACGAACCAACTGCTGCAGCACTAGCTTATGGTTTAGAAAAAATGGATCAAGATCAAAAAGTATTAGTATTTGACCTTGGTGGTGGTACATTCGACGTATCTATTCTAGAACTAGGTGATGGCGTATTCGAAGTACTTGCAACTGCTGGTGATAACCGTCTTGGTGGCGATGACTTTGACCAAAAAATTATCGATTATTTAGTTGCAGAATTCAAAAAAGAAAACGGCATCGATTTATCACAAGATAAAATGGCATTACAACGTTTAAAAGATGCAGCTGAAAAAGCGAAAAAAGAATTGTCAGGTGTAACATCTGCACAAATCTCATTACCATTCATTACTGCAGGTGAAGCTGGTCCATTACACTTAGAAGTATCGCTTTCTCGTGCGAAATTCAACGAAATCACAGCTGATTTAGTAGAACGCACAATGGTACCAACTCGCCAAGCTTTATCTGATGCGGGTCTATCAGCTTCTGAAATTGACCAAGTTATCCTAGTGGGTGGTTCAACTCGTATTCCAGCTGTACAAGAAGCTGTTAAAAAAGCAACTGGTAAAGAACCTCATAAAGGTGTAAACCCTGATGAAGTAGTAGCAATGGGTGCTGCTGTACAAGGTGGCGTACTTACTGGTGACGTTAAAGACGTAGTACTTCTTGACGTAACTCCACTATCACTTGGTATTGAAACAATGGGTGGCGTGTTCACAAAGTTAATCGATCGTAACACTACAATCCCAACATCTAAATCACAAGTATTCTCAACAGCTGCAGATAACCAACCTGCTGTAGACATTCACGTACTACAAGGTGAACGTTCAATGGCTGCTGACAACAAAACTTTAGGTCGTTTCCAATTAACAGATATCCCTGCTGCACCACGTGGTATCCCTCAAATCGAAGTAACATTCGATATTGATAAGAATGGTATTGTTAACGTAAAAGCAAAAGACCTAGGTACTCAAAAAGAACAAAACATTACAATCCAATCTGATTCAGGCTTATCTGAAGAAGATATCGATCGTATGGTAAAAGAAGCAGAAGCAAATGCAGAAGCTGATAAAAAACGTAAAGAAGAAGTTGATCTTAAAAACGAAGCAGATCAATTAGTCTTCCAAGTAGACAAAACAATCACTGACCTAGGCGATCAAATTACTGAAGATGAAAAGAAATCAGTAACTGAAGCAAAAGAAGAATTGCAAAAAGCTCTTGAAGCTGGTGAAATCGAAGGAATTAAATCAGCTAAAGAAAAATTAGAAGGAATTCTTCAACCATTAGTGATGAAAGTATACCAACAAGCTGCTGAAGCACAACAAGCTCAAGCTGGTGCAGAAGGCCAAGCTACAGATAAAAAAGACGATGGCGTTGTTGATGCAGACTTCACAGAAGTTAACGATAAATAATCATCGTTTATAAAGCAATATGAAAAGGCCAAAGACCGCTCTCGGGCTTTGGCTTTTTTAATTTAAGGTTCTGTTAAATGATATTGTTGATTTTTTTAATGCATTCTTCTTGAGAGAAAGGCGGCGACCCTGCGGGAAGCGTACGTCTGTAGCGAACCTGATGAAATATCAACATCATCGTTAATCGAAGCTGGATAAAAATAAAAGCAGAGGTGGCTCAATCAGCCCTGATGAGTCAATGTTCTTAACCTGAAGTAGCGCTTTTTGCCACATAAGGTAATGGTTATTCGACCATGAGGGGCTAGCCGCCAAAGCTGGATATGAATAAAATCGGAGGCAGACTAATCACTAGCCACAACTAGTTAGATTGCTTTTGCCATTTTGTCGATACATGGTACAATAATAATTATGTGAAAAGAGCGGAGTGTGAAAGATGGAGAAACGCGATTACTACGAAATTTTAGGCATTCAAAAAACTGCGTCTAAAGACGAGATTAAAAAAGCTTATCGTAAATTATCAAAACAATATCATCCTGATTTAAACAAGGAACCAGGAGCAGAAGAAAAATTCAAAGAAATAGCTGAAGCATATGAAATATTAAGTGACGATCAAAAACGTGCTCGTTATGACCAATTCGGTCACCAAGATCCAAACCAAGGCTTTGGTGGATTCGGTGGTGCTGAGGGCTTTGGTGGATTCGAAGATATCTTTAGTTCATTCTTTGGTGGTGGAAGAACTCGTAGAGATCCAAATGCCCCACGTAAAGGTGATGACCTTCAATATCGTATGACAATCAGCTTTGAAGAAGCTGTATTCGGTAAAGAAAAAGAAATTGAAATTCCTCGTGAAGAAACATGTGATACTTGCCATGGATCAGGTGCAAAAGCTGGAACATCTAAAGAAACATGTAATCACTGTAATGGTTCTGGTCAAATTTCTGAAACGGTCAATACACCATTTGGTCAAATGGTTAACCGTCGCACATGTAACCACTGCCAAGGTACAGGGCAAATTATTAAAGAAAAATGTTCAACATGTCACGGTGCAGGCACAGTTAAAAAGCGTAAAAAAATCAAAGTCAATATCCCAGCAGGTGTGGATGATGGTCAACAACTACGCTTAAGTGGTCAAGGTGAAGCTGGTGTAAACGGTGGACCAGCAGGTGACTTATATATCGTCTTCAAAGTTCGTGCAGATGATCGATTTGAACGCGATGGTGATGATATCTATTTAGAATTACCGATCACATTCCCTCAGGCTGCATTAGGTGATGAAATTGAAGTTCCAACAATTCATGGAAACGTAAAAATGAAAATTCCAGCAGGTACTCAATCAGGTGATCGTTTCCGCATGAAGGGTAAAGGAGTT
Source organism: Rummeliibacillus pycnus (assembly GCF_044359855.1). GTDB lineage: Bacteria > Bacillota > Bacilli > Bacillales_A > Planococcaceae > Rummeliibacillus > Rummeliibacillus pycnus_A. The sequence continues at coordinate 1,228,359 of NZ_CP132291.1, read as the reverse complement.
AAAAACGTTCATGGTTATGGAAATGGTGACCAACATGTCATCGTCCAAATCAAAACTCCAAAAAAATTAACAGAAAAACAAAAAGAACTATTAAGAGAATTTGCGAATATTTCAGGGGATATACCTGAAGAACAAGGTAGTTCATTAATAGATAAATTAAAGAAAAAATTTAAAGGTGAATAATTAGAGGAGTGATTGCAAGTGAAATGGTCGGAGTTATCCATCCATACAACAAACGAAGCTGTAGAACCTATCTCAAATATCTTGCATGAGGCAGGTGCAAGCGGTGTCGTTATTGAAGATTCAGAAGATCTATTCAAGGTTCGAGAAAATGAATTCGGTGAGTTATACGAATTAGATCCAATAGATTTCCCAGTAGATGGTGTAATAGTCAAAGCCTATTTACCTGTCACAAGTTTTTTAGGAGAAACAGTAGAAGAAATTAAACTTGCAATCACTAACCTTATTAATTTTGATATTAATATTGGTGCCAACGAAGTATCTATTAGTGAAGTAAACGAAGAAGAATGGGCAACTGCATGGAAAAAATACTACCATCCAGTGAAGATTTCTAATCGTTTTACGATCGTTCCAACATGGGAAATTTATGAACCAGTGGATAGTGATGAACTAATTATTGAATTAGATCCTGGAATGGCTTTTGGAACAGGAACACACCCAACAACTGTAATGAGTTTACAAGCATTAGAAAAGTATGTGACAAAAAATTCTATGGTTACTGATGTTGGTACAGGTTCAGGTGTCTTAGCAATTGGTGCAGCAATGCTTGGGGCTAAACATGTTCATGCGCTTGATCTGGATGAAGTAGCAGTCCGATCGGCAAAACTAAATGTAAAACTAAACAAAGTCCAAGACCATATCGATATTGTTCAAGGAAACCTTTTAGACACTGTAGAAGAACCAGCTGATATAGTCGTAGCGAATATTTTAGCAGAAATTATTATGACTTTTACAGATGATGCTTATACTGTTGTTAAACCAGATGGATATTTTATCACTTCTGGAATTATCGAAGCGAAAAAAGAGGATGTGAAAGCATCTCTTGAAAGTGCTGGCTTTATTATTGATGAAGTGATGATGATGGAAGACTGGGTTACAATTATTTCTCGTAAAGCCTAAAACTAATGGAGTGTACTTATGCAACGTTATTTTATCAATGAATCATTTGACAATGAATTAGCCATCATCAGTGGGGATGATGCTCACCATATTTCGAAAGTCATGCGTATGCGTGCCGGCGATGAAATTATCGTCGTACATAATGGGGAAGCGACTATTTGTGAAATCGCCAAACTAAGTGATGAAGGAGTACATGTGCAAAAAACTCAGCGTACTCTTCCATCTCCAGAACTCCCTATCAATGTAACCATCGCATGTGGTTTACCGAAAGGCGATAAATTAGAGTTAATCGTCCAAAAATCAACAGAATTAGGAATGTACTCATTTATACCTTTTGAAGCTGAACGCTCAATTGTGAAATGGGACTATAAAAAAAGCAAAAAGAAGCAAGAACGATTGCAGAAAATTGCGAAAGAGGCTGCTGAACAATCACATCGTACACATATACCAACTATTGACGAGCCTATTAGTTTCAAAAGGCTCTTACAAGAAGTGGAAAACTATGATGTTGTCTTCCTAGCAGATGAAGAAGATGCCAAACAAGAGGTACGTACGCGATTTGCCGAACAGTTAAAAAAGGTGTATGATTATAAATCAATGCTTGTCATCTTCGGTCCAGAAGGCGGAATTGATCGAGGGGAAGCGCAAGCTCTAAAACAATTAGGATGTCAGTGTATATCACTTGGACCTAGAATATTACGAGCGGAAACTGCACCTTTCTATGTGCTTTCTGCTATTTCTTATGAATTTGAATGAAAGAGGTGAGCAGCCTTGTCTTCAGTGGCTTTTCACACACTTGGATGTAAAGTGAATCACTATGAAACAGAAGCTATTTGGCAACTGTTTAGAGATGAAGGTTATGAACGAAAAGAATTTGATCATCAAGCGGATGTATATGTGATTAACACATGTACTGTTACGAATACAGGGGATAAAAAAAGTCGTCAAGTCATTCGTCGTGCGATTCGCCAAAACCCAGATGCAGTAATTTGTGTTACAGGATGCTATGCTCAAACTTCTCCTGCAGAAATAATGGCAATCCCTGGTGTTGATATTGTTGTTGGTACACAAGACCGCATGAAAATGCTTGGATATATTGAACAATATAAACAAGAACGTCAACCTATTAATGCAGTAAAAAATATTATGAAAAATAGAGTATATGAAGAATTGGATGTACCGTTCTTCACAGACCGTACTCGTGCTTCCTTGAAAATTCAGGAAGGCTGTAATAACTTCTGTACTTTTTGCATTATTCCATGGGCTCGTGGACTAATGCGTTCTCGTGATCCAAAAGAAGTTGTTCACCAAGCGCAACAACTTGTTGATGCAGGTTATTTAGAAATCGTTTTAACTGGTATCCATACTGGTGGTTATGGACAGGACTTAAAAGATTATAATTTAGCACAACTTCTACGTGATATAGAAACCAACGTAAAAGGTTTAAAACGTCTACGTATTAGTTCTATTGAAGCAAGTCAACTAACTGATGAGGTCATTGAAGTATTACGTGATTCTAAAGTTGTTGTGAATCATTTACACATTCCAATCCAATCTGGTTCTGACACAGTTTTAAAACGTATGCGTCGTAAATATACTATGGAATTCTTCGGTGAGCGTTTAGATCGTTTACGTGAAGTGTTACCAGACCTTGCGGTAACATCTGACGTAATTGTCGGATTCCCTGGCGAAACAGAAGAAGAATTTATGGAAACTTATAACTTTATTGCAAAACACAAATTTGCTGAACTTCATGTATTCCCATTCTCAAAACGTACAGGAACTCCTGCAGCTCGTATGGAAGATCAAGTCGACGAAGAAGTGAAAAATGAACGTGTTCACCGTTTATTAACTTTAAACGACCAACTTGCAAAAGAATATGCTTCGAAATTTGAAGATCAAGTTCTTGAAGTGATTCCTGAAGAAATGTTCACAGATGGTGAAGAAGCTGGGTTACTTACAGGATATACTGCTAACTATTTGAAAATTGTATTTGAAGGTACTGAAGATATGATCGGTAAACTAGTAAAAGTCAAAATTGACAATGCCGGATATCCTCATTCTCACGCACAATTTGTTCGAGTTATGGATACTGTCGAAGCATAATTTTAGAATATGTCAAAAAGCCTAGCGACCAAAGCTAGGCTTTTTTGTTATAGTTATAAATAACAACGAATTGAGGCGATGAGGATGAAAAAATTGACCATATTATTAATCATTATGACGCTCGTTGTCTCAAGTGTTATATTGATTGTCAATCATCAAACAAATCAAGGATTATTGAATAATAGTAATACGAATCATATGAATAGTAATAGTTCTATCAGTAATATAGTAAATCAAAACAAAAAGCCATCAAAGAATTTAACGAAGCAAGTAGAGAAAACTAAGGATAAGCAAATTACCAGCAAATCTTCTGACCAGGCAAAGAAATCGAAAAATATTGTAATCACAATTGACCCTGGTCATCAAATGTATGCAAATATTGAGCAGGAACCTGTTGCCCCTGGATCTTTGGAAACAAAGTATAAAGCCACTGTCGGTTCAAGGGGGATTGTTACAAGAAAACCGGAATACGCTATCACACTAGAGGCTTCTAAGATGCTACAAAAGAAATTGAAGAAAAAAGGATATCAAGTTTTTTTGACTCGCAAATCAAATGATGTAGATTTATCTAATCGTGATCGTGCTGAAATAGCGAACAAACATAAATCAGCTTTATTCATCCGAGTGCATGCGGATGGAGCAGAGAATTCGAATGCGAAAGGATTTTCAATTATTGCACCATCTAAGAATAATCCAAACACAAAAAATGTCTTTGAAAATAGCCAAAAGGCATCCAAAAAAATTGTTCAGCAAGTAGGAAAAGAATTTCCACTCTACCAAAATGGCTTAAGTTATCGAGCAGACTTATCTGGATTTAACTGGTCAAAGGTACCTGTAATATTATTAGAATTAGGTTATGTTACAAACCCAGCGGAAGATCGCAATCTTTCTAATAAAAAGTATCTAGATAAATTAACAACTTCTATCGCAAAAGGAGTAGGAAATTATCTACATGAAAATCAAAAGTAAAATACATTATATACGTACTTAATTATGAATAGAAAACTTGCTCCTGCATCACTTCGTTATCTTTAGTTTCTGATGAATCAAAATTTAGGACTGGTCAAGTATTATAAATTGAAGGTGGACAATACATTAGTAACCCAACAATCGCAGTTCTTGATGCATGGATGGCTGCATAACAAAAATAAAATCATGATGTAAAGTAAAATAAAATGAAAACAGCAACCCGTATGTAAAAAAATCATACGGGTTTTTTGTCTAGAAAATTAATCTCTTATCTTTTGAAGATTAGAATTACTAGAAATCAGCTAATTTTGTTTAATGTTTGTTTTGCGTTATTAGTGGAAAAGATATAATAAATCATGATAGACTTGAGATGTACGTACATCTACATTATTAAAGGAGTTTTCCATTATGTCTAAAAACTATGCTTCATATATTGATCACACCTTATTGAAACCAGAAGCAACTGAAGAACAAATCAAAAGTATTTGTGCAGAAGCAAAAGAATTTGGTTTTGCTTCAGTATGTGTAAATCCAACTTGGGTTAGTGTTGCTGCAGCTGAATTAAAAGATGCAACATCAAAAGTTTGTACAGTAGTCGGGTTCCCATTAGGAGCTTCTACAAGTACTACAAAAGCATTTGAAACAAAAGATGCAATCGCAAATGGCGCCGAAGAAATTGACATGGTAATCAATATTGGTGCTTTAAAAGGCAGTCAATATGATGTAGTTGAAAATGATATAAAAACGGTTGTAGAAGCAGCTAACGGTACTTTAGTAAAGGTAATAATCGAATCTTGCCTTCTTACAGACGAAGAGAAAGTAAAAGCGTGTGAATTGTCTGTTGCAGCTGGAGCAGATTTCGTGAAAACGTCTACTGGTTTTTCAACAGGTGGTGCTACAGCAGAAGACGTTGCATTAATGCGTAAAACTGTTGGATCTGAACTTGGAGTAAAGGCATCTGGCGGTGTCAGAAGTTTAGAAGATTTAGAAGCAATGGTAGCAGCAGGTGCTACACGTATTGGTGCAAGCTCTGGTGTTAAGATTATGAAAGGTCAAAGTGCAAAAACAGACTATTAATTCGCCCAATAGTATTGACCAAAACCTAGTAATAAGTTATAATTCTTTAGTACACAACGTTATTACGTTATTACGTAATGTTGTGCTTTGACGTGTGTTCGGAGGGAGGGAAAGAGAGATGTCAAAAACTGTCGTTAGAAAAAACGAATCGCTTGAAGATGCTCTTCGCCGCTTCAAACGTACTGTTTCTAAAAGTGGTACAATTCAAGAGGTAAGAAAACGCGAATTTTATGAAAAACCTAGCGTAAAACGCAAAAAGAAATCAGAAGCTGCACGTAAACGTAAGTGGTAATTTAAATTCCTAGACAATCCCTACGTTCTAAACACGCACTATCATGATTTAATAAACTCGCAAATGATCTAAGCCGAGAAATCTTAATTGATTTCTCGGCTTATTTAGTTTGTTTTTTATGTTTTTACAAGCCTTACCAGGTAGTTTGTGCTTTAATATAAATATAGAAAATAATAACTTCGAAGGTGATTCCATGCAATATCTATGGACAGCTTTACAGCTAATTGGAATAGGGATCTTGATCTATTTTGTTAGTGGACGTCTTATAGGGACAAAACTTAATTTTATTAAAAAAGTACTTTCTGCTACGTTAAGTGTAGTCTTCACAACATTTGTTTATTGGTATTCATATTTAAGATATACCAACTTCCCAAAGCAAGACATGATTCATGAAGTAACGAATATTAGCACACTTGTTTGGATTGGTAGTATGTTGCTCATTACAATGTTATTTTATTTAATATTGGAGCTATTTGACCCGATCAAGCTAGGAGAACGTGGAGAGAGACTGACTGGCAATCGAAATATTATCACTAGGGTACGTGGTACTTGGAAACGACAAAGACGTCTCACGCAAGTTTTTAGAATAGCTTTTAAACAAGGTGTAGGGCGTACACTAAAGTACAAACGATCCTATGAAAATGACCGATATTTAGCTAGTACACTCCGCAATACGTTAGAAGAATGTGGCGGTATTTTTATCAAATTTGGACAAGTTCTTTCAACTAGGAAAGATACTTTACCACCTGCCTTTATCGAAGAACTTTCAAAGCTTCAGCAAAATGTCAAACCAATGACTGCTGACCAATTACATGATCAATTATCTATAGGTCTTCAAAAGCCACTTGAAGAGGTATTCAGATATTTTGATGAAAAGCCTTTAGCCGCGGGTTCAATTGGACAAGTGCATAAAGCAGTATTAAAAGAAACTGGAGAAGAAGTAATCGTCAAACTATTAAGACCAGATGTGGCCTCAGTAATTAACCAAGACTTAGATATTCTATTACACTTTTCAGAATGGCTTGTTGAAGAATCTTCCTGGGCGGAAAATTTAGGCTTACATCAATTAGCTACTGGATTTGCAAATAATCTTCGAGAAGAAATTAATTTTGAAATTGAAGCAAGGAATATGGAACAACTGACAAATGCTTTAAGCAAAGATAAAAAGAGTGTCAAAATTCCAAAGGTTTACAAACAATATAGTAATCGAATGATATTAGTTATTGAATTTATACATGGAGTAAGCATACGTGATAGTGCATTATTATTGAAACAACATAGTATTAAGGAAGCAGATTTATTGCGCTCAATTTATGAAACATTCTTACAGGAATTACTTGTTACTGGGGTTTTCCATGCAGATCCACATCCAGGAAATATTTTCGTACTAGAAAGAACAGGTCAAGCGTGCTTTTTGGATTTCGGCGCAGTTGGAAGAATTGGACCAATTCAACAACAGGGGCTTCGAACACTGTTCATCGGCATCGAACGGAATAACCCGCGGATAGTACTGGAAGGGCTGAAACATTTAATTCAAGATGGAGAAATTCATGAGGAGGAAAATCTATTACAAGCGCTTAGTCAGTTACTTATTCAGCTCTCTTATTTGGATAAAATTTCTGCTGAAGAATTGGTTCAATGTCTATTTGTCATCATTCAAAAATTTGAATTACGGCTATATCCAATGGTTGGAGTTGCTTTACGTGCACTTATTACATTGGAAGGTACACTAAATGTTCTTGATACAAATTATAACCTTTTCAATGAAGCAAAACGTTTTACATCAAAAAACAAAAAAGATTTTCTACCGGTATCAAGCTTTAGAGATGCCAAAGATTTGTTAGAGCAAGAACTTGTTATGCTATTGCCAACATTACAAGATTTGCCTCGTCGCTTCGAAAGTATGGCAGAAGCTATTGAAAAAGGGAAAGTGACAGTTAAATTAGATGTTTTTTCAGAAAGAGCTAGTAGTTCATTTGTCAATCAATGGTTATCTCTTTTCATGTTGTTGTTCGTGGGAATAACCTTTGGCATTATTTCAGTGTCTTTATTAGCTATCTCTCAATTCATCAACTCGGTTTCTGCAATCTATTTAAATACGGCTTCCTTCTTAGGGCTGTTCCTTAGTGCAGTAATTCTTGTTCGACTTTCTATTCACGCAATACGTAGTTCAAAAAAGGCTTAGTTGAAAATTGATGAAACTTATATCATGATCATTCGTATGTTATAGAGATGAGATAGTTTGAATGAAGGGAGGGGAGAAGAATTAGCTGATGAAAAAAGCGAATATTGTAATAGTCGCCATATTATCCGTAATATATATTGCTAGCCCATGCAATACTCTAACTGTACATGCTGCCGGGGTTGATACTAAGCAAGTTAGTGGCTGGCTTTTGTAGATGACACAACCAATTGTTGTAACTCTTTTGCTTTGTATTGCAAGTATTGGCATTGTATTACAAGTATTTTCGCCACATTTTGGTTTCGGTGGCATCATGAGTTTTTTAGCACTATTGTTCTTTTACATGATTCATATGATTGCAGGATATGCAACATGGCAAAGTATTCTTTTATTAGTATTAGGTGTCATATTAATACTTTTAGAGTTAATCGTGCCCGGCGGAATATTGGGTATTATGGGATTTGCAGCAATTATTGTGAGTTTACTTAGCTCAGGGACAGATACGATGCATATGGCTTATGCAATTTTGACAGCCTTAATCGTGGCCGTCTTAGGAATGGTGATTATGATGAAATTTTTTGGGAAAAAGTTAAATGTCTTTAACAAAATGGTTTTAAACGACTCAACTGATACTGAGAAAGGCTATGTATCAAATAAAAGTCGGGTAGAGTTATTAGGGAAGGAAGCGATTACAACGACTCCTCTCCGTCCTTCAGGCACAGCAATGCTTGGAGAAGAGCGAATTGATGTGGTATCAGAAGGTGGCTATATCGATGCCCATAAAAAGGTAACAATTATTAAAGTAGAAGGCGTTCGTATAGTCGTACGAGAGTCTCATAACGTTTAGGAGGATAAAAATGGTTTTAACAAGTAGTTTAATAGCTACAATTATCGGAATTGTAGTGGTATTTTTAGCACTTGTAGTATTATTTACGTTTGTACCAGTTGCACTTTGGATTTCTGCTTTAGCAGCAGGTGTTAAAGTAAGTATTTTCACGTTAGTGGGGATGCGTTTACGTCGAGTAATTCCTTCACGTATCGTCAATCCTTTAATCAAAGCTCATAAAGCAGGTCTTCCTGTAACAATTAACCAATTAGAGAGTCATTATCTTGCGGGAGGTAATGTTGATCGCGTTGTGAATGCACTGATCGCAGCTCACCGCGCCAATATTTCGCTAACATTTGAGCGTTGTGCTGCAATTGATTTGGCAGGACGTGACGTGTTACAAGCAGTACAAATGTCAGTAAATCCAAAAGTAATCGAAACGCCATTCATCGCAGGTGTTGCGATGAATGGTATTGAAGTAAAAGCAAAGGCGCGTATTACAGTTCGCGCTAATATTGATCGCTTAGTAGGCGGTGCTGGTGAAGAAACTATCGTTGCCCGTGTTGGTGAAGGGATTGTAAGTACAATTGGTAGCTCACAAAGTCATACAGATGTACTTGAAAATCCAGATTCAATCTCACAAACAGTATTGTCAAAAGGTTTAGACTCAGGTACAGCATTTGAAATTCTTTCCATTGATATCGCGGATGTTGATGTCGGCAAAAACATCGGTGCGGAATTGCAAATCGAGCAAGCGCAAGCAGATAAGAACATTGCTCAAGCGAAAGCTGAAGAACGTCGCGCAATGGCAGTTGCATCTGAACAAGAAATGATTGCTAGAGTACAAGAGATGAAAGCAAAAGTGGTTGAAGCAGAAGCAGAAGTACCGATGGCTATGGCAGAAGCTTTACGTACAGGAAATATCGGCATTATGGATTATATGAATTACAAAAATATTCAAGCGGATACAGGTATGCGGGATTCCATCGGTAAGATGAATCAAAATGGTTATGATACAAATAAAACAACTGATGAAAAATGATATAGTGAATGAAGAAAGGGGGATGCATTTGTGGAAGCGCTAATAATCATAATCATCTCTTCGATTATCGGCTATTTCTTAAAAAACAAAGGCGAAGAAGCTTCAGAAACACCTCCTCCAGTTAACCGTAGAATGCAACGTGTGGAACCAAAAAAACTAGAACAAACGATGCGTCGTAAGTTGGATGAAGTTACGAAAACTGTTTTACAGGATATTGAGAAAAAAGTACCTGAACCAGATGAATTGAAAAAACAAGCTACTCAAATGCTTGGAAAAGTGGAGCAATCAGTAGAGAAAAAGATATTTGAACGAGCTGATCGAACTACAACTGATCGTTCTGCAATCATGCAAACAGCTAAAAAGTCCGTTTCTAAAAAAGAAAGCACTACCTCAACTGGATTTACATTTCCAAAAAACTCAAATGAGTTAGCTCAGGCATTTGTAATGGCTGAAATTTTAGGACCACCCAAATCGAAAAGATAACACATGCCCTCCTCTCTTGAAGCATATGCTAAAAAGAGAGGGGGTTTTTTATGTCGAAAAGGCTGTTACAAGTCATGCCTCTGATCGAAATTGAAAACTTCCAGCAAATTAGAATCAGAGGAGATTTAATGCTTGAAACGATTGCAGACCACCACATGATTTTTTTGCATGAAGATTTCCGCATCAAAGTTGAAGCAGAATCCTTTCATGTAAAACTTCTTCGAGATGAATTGTTGGCACTTGAAATGAAAAACTTAAAAAAAATTGAGCTTACCAGAATAGAGGATTAGGATGTATGAAAAAAAGTCGAGAATATCGCATTGTTCGAATTCGTATTAAACGAACGAAAAGACTCCCAGCTTTTTTGAACGCTCTAACAAAATCTAAAATCGTATTGCGTCACCTCACAACAACTGAAAATGAAGTGACCTTCCACACTGTTCGAAGACATCTTCCGACCATTCGAAAATTACGCTATCAATATGGTATTTCTTTTCGGATCGAGTCATTAGATGACGATCAAGTATTACGTAAAGAGTGGATCGTCTATGCAGGATTAGTCATCTTACTTGTCATTCCTTTTTTATTTTCACAATGGATTTGGCAGGTATCTATAGAAAAAGCCACTCCAGAGCAAACCGAAGAATTATCCGCAACCTTAAAAGAAATGCACTTAGCAGGACCATTTATGAAAAAGGATAAACCAGACGATTCACTAATACGGCAATATATTTTATCAAAACATCGAGATCTATCTTGGGTTCACATTCATCGAAGAGGAAGTAAGGTGATTTTCGAGCCATTAGCTGCCCCAGCAATAGAAAACGAAGTAAACAATGATACAGTAAAAGGTAATTTAATCGCTAATAAAAGCGGTGTAATTACACATTTTAACTTACAAAAGGGAGAAAGAGTGGTTGAAGAAAATGATGCTGTCAAAAATGGTGAATTACTGGTATCAGGTGTTTTAAAACGGGGAGAAGAAGATATTGTCTATGGAGCAGAAGGAGAAGTATATGCAGATTACTGGATAGAATCAGATTTTTCAATGCCTAAAAAGATTTCTTATCAGACGATGGGAGAAAAAACATATCATTTTCGATGGGCAAATGAAAAAAAGAGTAACAAGGAATGGAAAGTTGTAAATTTACCTAAGTGGTTTTCATCGATTGGTGAGGTATATTTACAGCAAGAATTAATCGAAAAAAAAGTTACGCTTGATGAAAAATCAGTGGAAGATATCGTAATTCCCTTATTGCACCAAAAATATGTAAAAGAATTACCACCAAAAACCGTTGTAAAACGTGAAAAACTTTTGAATGTTACTATTGATAATGATACAGTTAAGGGGAAAGTATTGTTTTTAGTGAATGAAAATATTGCAATTAAACAAGCGATTAACCAAGGAGATTGAGCATGACAGAACAACAACCAATTCAATTACAAATGCAAGATCCAAATGAAGCAGTCATGCTTCTAGGCATTTCTGATGCCAATTTAAAATTAATCGAGGAAGCTTTCCAAATTCAAATGATTACCCGCGGTGATTCGATTGTCATTGTCGGAGAAGAAGAAAATAAACAACAAGCAAGTTTATTAGTACAGCAATTATTGATAGTAATCCGAAAAGGCATTAACATCAATCAGCGTGATGTGGTGTCAGCACTCGAAATGTCTAAAAATGGCACGGTTGAATATTTTTCTGAGCTTTATGATGAAGTAATTGCACGTAATACAAAAGGAAAAATAATACGTGCAAAAACAATTGGGCAAAGACAGTATATTCAAGCAATCCGTCATAAAGATTTGGTTTTTTGTATTGGACCTGCTGGAACAGGTAAAACGTATTTGGCTGTAGTCATGGCTACACAAGCATTGAAAAATGGTCATGTAAAAAGAATTATTTTAACAAGACCAGCAGTGGAAGCTGGTGAAAGCTTAGGTTTCTTACCGGGAGATTTAAAAGAAAAGGTTGACCCTTATTTAAGACCGCTATATGATGCGTTACACGATGTCTTAGGTGCAGAACAAACTGCACGTATGATTGAACGCGGAACAATTGAAATTGCCCCTCTAGCTTATATGCGTGGCCGTACGCTAGATGATGCTTTTGTTATTTTAGATGAAGCACAAAATACAACAGAAGCACAGATGAAAATGTTTCTAACGCGTTTAGGATTTGGCTCTAAAATGGTCATAACAGGTGATAAAACACAAATTGATCTACCTAAGGGTGCAAAATCCGGTCTTATTAGTGCAGAAAATACACTGCGTCATGTAAAAGATATTGAAATTAGAATTTTAGAACAAGCTGATGTTGTGAGACATCCTCTCGTTGCGAAAATTATTCAAGCCTATGAAGAACACAAATAACATAGAATAAACTGAAATCAGGGGTGCATAATTGTGCTTCTGATTTTTTTTGAATGGTAAAAGAGAGGATAGTTTAGTAAGTATGCTAATAAAAGACCAAGTAATGACAATCCTCAACGCGAAAATATTATCTAATTTATGGTAAAACAAAATAATATTACTAATTGATACTAAATAATGATGGAAAATCTTCGGACACTTGGTATGATAAAAGTAGATAGGAGGTAGTACTGTGATTAATTTCATAAAAACACTACACCAATATGTCCGTTTTCCCTTATTATTAGCCAGTTTACTAGCAATAACGGGAATTATACAATTTGTCCTTATGGTAAGAGATATAGAGGGAGAGCATTATGATTTAAAGCTATTTCAATTATCCCCTGATACAATCCGCTCTGTAAAAACAGTGGAGGATACAGAGAAAACAGATGAAGATCGAGAAAGAGTTGCTAGTGAAGTCACTCCAGTTTATTCGTTTTCTCCAGATATCGGAAAAAACCAAGCAGCCGTCATTAAATCTACATTCGACTACATAATAGAAGTGAAAGAAACGATAGGCAATGAAAAGAAAAAGTTAAATAAAGACAGTTTATTAGTAGAAGAGATTAAAAGTTTGCGAGAGAAATTAGATGAAATTGATACGAATGGACAAACTATACGATTTACTACACAAGAACTTTCAACACTATTATCACAAGATGAGCAAGATCTCATATCAACTCGAGATGCATTAACATCAATCGTATCTAAAAAGTTATCTGAGCCGATTCGTCAAGAACAAGTTACTGATGCTAAAGCAAGTGTTGAAAAATCTGTCCGAGATAGTTTTACAATACCAGATAATCTCCGAGCAATTGCTATAACAATATCGAGATCATCAATCGTAGAAACTGACAAGGTAGACAGTAAACTTACGAAGGAAAGAATAGAACAAGAAAAAGCAAATGTCGATCCGACTAGAATTTTACAAGGCCAAATTATTGTACAAGAAGGCCAATTAATCGATCGCGATGTTTATCACCAACTTGAAATAACAGGAATGTTGTCTAATAATCATTCGGTTAAGCCAATCGTGGGTTTAGGACTGTTCATCCTTTTACAGATGGCATTCTTTTATGCAGTATTTTATAATTGGAAGGCTGATACAAAACTTAAAACGCGCAATTTGATGATTACAATTATAATTTATCTTTCATCAATTGTAGTAATGAAGTTATTAGATTTAGTATCCAGTGAGTTCGATGTTATGATTGGTTTTTTATTCCCGGCAGCAGTTGTACCTATGCTCATACGAGTATTAGTTAATGAGCGTATTGCAATACTTACAACAATAATGACAGCAGCAGTTGGGGGAATTGTATTCCAAGAAGGCTATTCATCTGTTATTCAGATGGAAGTATCTTTGTATATTATATTCAGCGGATTTTCTAGTATCTATTTCATGAGAAATGCGAAAAAAAGATCCAGTGTTATGTCCAATAGTCTTTATGTCTCAGCAGTTAATATTGCATTTATCGCGTTTTATCTGCTTCTCTCACAATCAAATTATGGTGCAAAAGAATTGATTTATTATTTAATAGCAGCAATCGTTTCCGCGATATTATCAGGAGCATTAACATTAGGATTACTGCCTTTTATTGAATCAGCATTTGGTATGTTATCTACATACCGTTTAATTGAACTTTCAAATCCGAACCATCCATTATTGAAGAAAATATTAGTGGAAACACCCGGAACTTATCATCATAGTGTCATGGTAGCCAATTTAGCGGATGCAGCTTGTGAAGCAATTGGGGCAGATGGTTTACTAGCACGAGTAGGTTGTTATTATCATGATATTGGCAAAACAAAAAGACCTGCTTTTTTTGTTGAAAATCAAATGTCAGGGATCAATCCACATGATCAATTGCCAGCAAAGACAAGTAGAGATATTATTATTGCTCATGCAGAAGATGGTGCTAAAATATTAGAGCAACATAAAATGCCAAAAGAAATAGTCGACATAGCAAGACAACACCATGGAACAAGTTTAGTGAAGTTTTTTTACTATAAAGAGAAAGAAAATAACCCGGATGTGGACGAATTTGCATATCGTTATGCAGGACCGAAGCCACAAACGAAAGAAATTGCTATAATATGTGTAGCAGATAGTGTTGAAGCAGCTGTACGCTCGATGAAGAACCCAACATCAGAGGGGATTCAGCAACTCGTTCACAATATTGTACAAGACAAATTGCAGGATGGACAGTTTGATGAATGTGATCTTTCTTTCCGAGAACTTAAAACAGTAGAACATGTTTTTTGTGAAACTTTAAATGGAATCTTCCATTCACGTATTGAATATCCGAAGCCAAAATAAGCCTAGGAGGCATAAAATGAGTTTGAACATCGATTTTTTAGATGAGACAGGAAAAGTAAAGGAATCTGATATTGCATTAGTGGAAAGTCTTTTGCAACACGCAGCAAAAGTAGAAAATATTGAAGATGGTACTGAAATTTCAATCACCTTTGTAACAAATGAAGCCATTCACGAGATAAACCGTGAGTACCGCCATAAAGACGCGCCAACAGATGTGATCTCTTTTGCACTTGAAGAAGTTGGAGAAGGAGAAACACCGATTATTGCTGAAGGTATGCCACGGATTTTAGGTGATGTCATTATTTCAATAGACCGTACAAGAGAACAAGCGGAAGAATACGGTCATTCATTTGAGCGTGAATTAGGATTCCTTGCTATACACGGTTTCCTTCATGTCCTTGGATATGACCATATGGTTCCTGAAGATGAAAAAATTATGTTTGGTAAGCAAGATGCGATTTTAGAATCTTACGGTTTAACACGTGATAATAATGGACACGCGTAAGTTTTTTCATTCTTTTAAATATGCAATTGCAGGGCTAAAACAAGTAATGACTGAGCAAAACTTTCGCTTTGATTTAATGGTAGCAAGCATTGTCACTGTTGCAGGTGCATTTACAGGTTTATCTAAAATAGAGTGGATGATTCTCGTTCTAGTTATTGCAATTATGCTGTCGCTTGAAATGATTAATACGGCAATCGAGCGAGTTGTAGATTTAGCTTCTCCGGAAAGACACCCACTAGCGAAAGCTGCAAAGGATATCGCAGCAGGTGCTGTATTTGTTTTTGCATGCGCAAGTGTTATAATCGGAATACTTATATTTTTACCTAAATGGATGAATTTATGGATTTGAGGTGTTTAAATGGATAAAGAACAGTTAATGGACCTTGCAAAAGAAGGTAGAGAAAAAGCATATGTGCCCTATTCAAAATTTAAAGTTGGCGCAGCATTATTAACTGCTGATGGCAAAGTGTATAAAGGCTGTAATATTGAAAACTCAGGTTATTCAATGACAAACTGTGCTGAACGTACAGCGATGTTCAAGGCTGTTTCAGAAGGTGAACGAGATTTTGCGGCAATCGCGATCGTAGCAGATACTGATGGACCTTGTTCACCATGTGGAGCATGCAGACAAGTTATTTCAGAATTTTGCGCACCAAATATGCCAGTATACTTAACAAATATGAAAGGCGACGTGAAAGAAACAACTGTAGCAGAGTTGCTACCTGGCGCCTTTTCACCGGAGGATTTATTGAATGCAGGAAAATAAAGGTTTTAAATCAGGGTTCGTTACCATCGTAGGACGACCAAACGTAGGGAAATCAACGTTTTTAAATAATGTAATTGGTCAAAAAATTGCTATTATGAGTGACAAACCACAAACTACTCGTAACAAAGTACAAGGTGTATACACAACAGATGATTCACAAATGATTTTCATTGACACACCAGGGATTCATAAACCAAAGCATAAACTTGGCGAATTCATGTTAAAAGTATCAAAAAATGCTTTGCGTGAAGTTGAAGCTATTATGTTCATGGTCAATGCGACACAAAAGCTTGGTGCCGGTGACAAATTCATAATGGAAATGCTAGAAGGCACTAAAACACCTGTCTTTTTAGTAGTGAATAAAATTGATGCAGTACACCCTGATGAGTTATTTCAAATAATTGAATCATATAAAGATGAATTTGAATTTGCAGAAATCATTCCAATCTCAGCTCTTCAAGGTAACAATGTACAACAATTACTTGATACATTGAAAAAATATTTACCAGAAGGCCCTCAATATTACCCTGCTGATCAAGTGACAGATCACCCAGAACGTTTTATCATTGCAGAACTTATTCGTGAAAAAGTACTTCACTTAACTCGCGATGAAGTACCACATTCTATAGCAGTAGAAATTGAAAAAATTGCAAAAGATGAAGAAAAAGATTTAGTTCGTATCAATGCCTCTATAATTGTTGAACGTGACTCTCAAAAAGGGATTGTCATAGGTAAACGCGGTGCTTTATTAAAAGAAATTGGTACGCGTGCTCGCAAAGATATTGAAACGTTACTTGGAAGTAAAGTATATCTGGAACTTTGGGTAAAAGTTCAAAAAGATTGGCGTGACCGTGCATCGCAACTTCGCGATTACGGCTATCGTGATGATGAATACTAAAAAACGTTAGGAAGTGAAGACAATTGCTGAATAAATGGGAAGGCATTGTCTTAAAATCACGACCATACGGTGAGACAAACAAAGTCGTCACACTGATGACAAGAGAAGTTGGCAAAATTGCAGCCATGGCTAGAGGTGCTAAAAAGCCCTCTAGTCGATTAGCTGCCATTAGCCAACCATTTGTACATGGAACCTTTATGATTCAGCAAGGTCGTGGCATGGGGACATTGCAACAAGGGGAACCTTTAGAATCCATGCGACATATTCAAGAAGATATTGTTGCAACAGCTTACGCTAGTTATGTTGTTGAAATTGTTGATCGTTTAGTAGAATCTGATAGACCAGATCCTTATGCATTTGATGTACTATCACAAGCACTCCATGCAATTGAAGAAGGCTATGATCCAGAAGCAATTGCAACGTTTGTAGAATGGAAGATGTTACCATACACTGGTGTCCAACCAATTTTACATGCATGTGCAAGCTGCGGTGCAGTTGAAGGAGAATTCGCCTTTTCATTTACGCAAGGTGGTTTTTTATGTCATCGCTGTTTTCATCAAGATCCCTATCTCATTCGCTTAACACCAACTCAACTGAAACTAATCCGTATGTTTTATAATGTACCAATTGATCAAATTGGGAAACTGACATTAAAAAAAGAAACAAAAGGCTTTATACGCAAAATTGTTACAACAATTTATGAAGAACAAACCGGCATGCGTTTTAAGAGTCGTACGTTTATAGAGCAATTGGAAAGAACGCCATTGTTATTTGATGCACATTTTGAAAAGAAAAATATTGATAATAAAGATAAAAAAATCCAAGCAATCAATGATGAAGAATAATCATTGATTGCTTGGATTTTATTTATATTGGATAACAAGAATTGGGGATATTTTATATGAATTTTGCATTTGAATTTGATTCAATTGCACTTTATTAAGTATTAATTTTGACTTTTTTTTAATGAAGCACATATAATATGTATATATGAATAGATAATCATATACTAATTTAGTACTGTGAATTTTTTGAAAGGAGCCTTTGTTTTGAGCGAAAAAAAAATACCGTTTGAACCAGAAGACTTAGATGAAGAAATATTATTTCTAGTTTCACAAACATTTAAAGCTATTAGCGATCCTACTCGTATTCGGATTTTAAATTTATTAAGTAAAAGAGAGCATTCAGTAAATGAGATAGGTGAAACATTAAATTTAAAGCAATCTACTGTGTCTCATCAATTGAGTTTTTTAAAAAATTTAAGATTAGTAAAATTTCGTCGTGAAGGAACGACTCTTTATTATTCACAAGATGATGAGCATGTCATGGCAATCCTGCAGCAAACTATTGATCATGCAAAACATAATTAGGGAGTGAAGTAGTTTATGGGGCATTCACATGAGGGGCATAGCCATGATCATACACATGGCGCAAACAAGAAAACATTACTTATAGCATTTATCATCATTACAGCTTATATGATAGTTGAGGTGATTGGAGGATACGTCACAAATAGTTTAGCGTTATTATCAGATGCTGGACATATGATAAGTGATTCGATTTCTCTTGGAATTGGTGTATTCGCATTTTCTATCAGTGAAAGGGTAGCGAGTTACCAAAATACGTATGGTTACAAACGATTTGAAATTTTAGCTGCGGTTTTAAATGGTGTGACATTAATTTTGATTGCTATTTTCATTTTTATCGAAGCAATTCAACGTTTCGCAAATCCTCCGGAGATAGCTTCAAATGGGATGTTGATTATTGCCGTCATAGGACTATTAGTGAATATTCTAGTGGCTTGGATATTAATGCGTGGTGGTGATACACATGATAATTTGAATATGCGTGCAGCTTTTTTACATGTAATTAGCGATATGCTTGGTTCTGTTGGAGCTATTTTAGCAGCATTATTCATCATGTTCTTTGGCTGGGAATGGGCTGATCCATTAGCAAGTATCATTGTTGCGGTACTGGTATTAATGAGTGGATGGCGAGTTACAAGAGATTCAGTTCATGTACTAATGGAAGGTACGCCTTCTAATGTAGAAATGGACGATATTATTCGTACATTACGTGAATCAGATGGGATTACTGACTTACATGATTTACACATATGGACGATTACAAGTGGGCAAAATGCTCTTTCTTGTCATCTTGTCGTTGATGGCTCATTAACTATAAAAGAGAGTCAAGATATTCTTCAAGTACTCGAGCATAAATTACATCATTTAGGTATTGGTCATATGACAGTCCAGCTTGAGATGGATTCTCATAAACATGAAAATACAATTTTATGTAATTTAGATTCAAAGCACGAGCATCATCATGAACATTAATTCATTTATAATAGTATTGAAAAAGAATTCATCTAGAGATATTCTAGATGAATTCTTTTTTATGGATATATACTGATAGGATCATGTAATTAAACAATTAACTTAAGGTTCATTGCCTATCGATACCAATCTGTAGCATGCATACAATAGAAATAAAAATAGAGGGAAGGGAATAATTAATGTCAAACAGCTATTTAGATTTATTGGCCTATTTTGGAATTGGCGGGGCACATCCAGGCGGGTTTCCTCTTACTATTGAAATTTTTGAAAAAGAATTGATCCAGCCTAATCATCATGTTCTTGATATAGGATGTGGCACCGGACAAACCGCGGCTTTTTTAGCGAATCACTTTGGCTGCAAAGTAACAGCCATAGATATTAATCCAATCATGATTGAAAAAGCGAAAAAGCGATTTGAAAATGATGAACTTGATATCAAAGTAATTTTAGGAGATATACAAGATTTGAGTTTTGAGGATCATTCTTTTGATTTAATTGTTTCTGAATCAGTTATTTCATTTACTGATATTGATAAAACTTTATCTGAGCTATCGAGAGTATTAAAAGAAGATGGTAGCATGATGATGATTGAAATGACAGCAGAACAAACCTTGTCTGAAGATTTACAAGAAAAGGTAAGCAATCTCTATGGTATTAATAAAATTTTAAACGAAGATGAGTGGATCTTCCATTTGCAGCTAAAAGGCTTTACAAAAATTGATAAGCTGAGAATTCCATCCGTACTAATTCCTAGTGATATTGATGATATGGATATGTCGGACAACATTTCGATTGACTTATACGATTTGTGGGAAAAACATAATCAATTTATCGAGCAAAATGGGCATCTCATTAGATACCGTGTATTTAAATGTCACCTAACTTGATGTTCAGAAATATTGAATGGTTCATTCCTTTGTAGGGAATTTAGAGCCATTAATAAAAGTATCTGTTGATATTTTATATAACTCGTTATTCTTAAAAGGACCATTCTTTTCCTGATAGCTATTAACAATTTGATAACCAATATAATACCCGATCCATTTTGGAAACGGGCTGCCTTTTTGGCCATACAAATATGGTTGGTGATTTTTTACTCCCATCATATTTAATGATGGTAAAAAGTGGCGTTTCCAAATATCTACAGCCTTATCAAATGGATAAAGATTTGTCCATGGTGCTAACAACTTTTCTCCATGCAATTCCTTTACTGCATACTCCCCAAGACCTTCAATAATGAGTGAATCCTTAAGAGGTGTTCTATCCGGAGCTAATTTAATATGATTTATCCGACAAACATGGTTGTATTCATGTGCTAACATTGCCTTTACTTCTTCTTTTGAGAGCTCGGTCGATAAAAATAGAAAAATAGCTTCCTTATATGCAACGCCGTTTTTACGCAAATGCTTACGGAACCCTAACATTCCTTTTTTTATTGGGAAAATATAGATTGGTACATTAGGTCCATTCCACAATTTACTTAAATATTGATATTCTTTTTCGATTATTTTCCAAATGTTTTGTTTTTCCATTTCTTTTACAATTGCTTCGGTTTTAAACCATTCATAAGGCTCGAATAATCCATGATTTAAAAGTTCATATTGCATAGCTTGAGGATTTACTTTCGGAAATACCTTTTTTAAAGGATTACAGAGGATTTCACATTGTATAGATGCCATATCCATAATTGATTTTTCCTTACATCGATCTACAAAATCATAAAGCCACTTTTGAGTTTGAATAACTGACAAATACCTCATCCCTTTTAACCTTTTATTTGTATCATATGTAGCAGTAAGCACTTTGTTTTTGAAAAATAAGTTGTATAACAACTTTTAGATGTCTAGACCGTTGTCCATTTGGCAGTATGATTCACTTCATATAATAGCAAGGCATACTTGTATGTAAAAAAATATGGAGGGGGGATAATAATGAATCCGTCTAATGTATATAATTTATGTTGTCAACATCATGGAAAAGTGGTGAGAATTAGATGTAGGGATGGTAGTGTTCATGTGGGAGAGATTACACGTGTTGATCGCGATATGGTCTGGATTCGCCCGCGTGGAAATATGGGAGGCTATGGTTTAGGATTTGGGTTAGGCGGACCGGGATTCGGTTTCAATACACCGTTTTTTGGTTTCCGTAGACGTCGTGTTGCTGCATTCGGTATTGGTATAGCACTTGGTACAATTATTGGAATTGGTTTAGCTTCAGCATTTTTATGGTAAGTAGCAGGAGATTTTCCTTAAGTATTTAATATGTAATATCCCTAATTTAGAAAAGTTTCGATAAATTTAACATCTAAGTTTAATCATACAATGAAATCTATTGTGTGAATGCAACATAAACAGCGTCCGTACTATTATAACTTCACCTACTAAAAATAGGTGGAGTTAATTTTTTTCTACAAAATAAAACTTTCAGGAAAAATAGCATACTAAGTAAAACTCATAAATATAATAGTTTCAAAATAGAAAATAAAGAAATGTAGTGAAGTAATTTATGAAAAATACACAAAGGGGGATTTAAAGATGTTCGTATCAGAAAAATTGGCATTATATGCAAAAGAACAACCAAATCATTTGATCACTCAGTTTAATGGTAGAAATACAACCTATGCGAAGTTTTACGAGCAAGCAAAAAGATTAGCTGGTTATTTTCAAATGAAAGGCTATAAACAAGAAGACATAATCGCGGTGTACTTACTTAACTCAGATTATTTTTTAACATGTTACTATGCTTGCCAACTCGGTGGCTTTACAGTAATGCCAGTCAATACGAAATTAACTGCAACAGAGATTGACTATATCTTTAATCATTCGGAAGCAAAGGCACTGATATATGATGTCCGTTTAGAATCTATATTAAATGAATTACCTGAGACTATTAATAATTTTCAAGATTATTTACAGGTAGGTGGTCAAGAAACACTGGAAGCGGTATTGAATGATGAGATGATTTCATATAAAGAAGTTGATGTCGATGCAGATACGACAACAGTTGTTTTTTATACTTCTGGCACGACTGGAAAACCAAAAGGAGTCATGCTTACAGCGGGCAATGTAAGTGCAGCTGCAGAAATTTGGGGACAAGCAATGGATCTTAATACGAAAGATCGTATGCATATAATTGCACCATTATTCCATTGCGCAGCAAGTCATGTGTTTTGTATTCCTGTTATTTACGCAGGAGGAACGATCGTTATCGAGGAGGCATTTTCACCTGAGCAAACGATAAATACGTTGGAAAAAGAGAATATTACTATTTTCTTTGGAGTACCATCTATGTACAATATTTTATTAAATATACCAAAGATGGAAAGTTTGAACTTACCTAATCTCCGTTTGTTTACTTATGGCGCTGCTCCAATGCCATTTGAATTAGTACGTAAAATAAAGGCACTTTATCCGGGAGTAAAGGTCCAAAACTTATATGGTCAAACAGAAAATTCACCAGCTGCTTCTACGCTAAAAGATCATCATGCACTTGAAAAAGTTGGATCTGTAGGGGAGCCGTTACCGTTGACAAAAGTACAAGTAGTAGATGAGTTTGGTCAACCCTTACCAGTTGGTCAGGTCGGAGAAATAGTTGTAAAAGGGCCGCAAGTTATGAAAGGTTATTTGAAAAATGAAGAGGAAACAAGACGAACAATTCAAAATGGCTGGTTATACAGCGGGGACTTAGGAAGATTTGATGAGGACGGATTATTATATATTGTAGACCGTAAAAAAGACATGATTATTCGTGGCGGAGAAAATGTATATCCAGTAGAAGTGGAAGAAGTGTTGTATCAAATTCCTGAATTATTAGAAGGTGCAGTTGTGGGTATTCCTCATGAAATTTATGGAGAAGTGCCGAAAGCTTTCGTCGTATTAAAAGAAGGTAAGCTATTAACTGAAGGAGAAATTATTGCATTTTGTTCTAAGAAATTAGCGAAGTATAAATTACCGGAAGAAATAGAATTGGTGGATACTCTCCCTAGGAATGCTAGCGGGAAAGTATTGAAAAACTCATTACGCAACAGGTAAGTAATTAGCCATTTACTTGTAGGATTAGAATGCAATAAAGCTTTAGAAAAATTATTAACATAAAAAAAGAGAAACAACTTTTGTATGAAACAAACCTTACTTCAATTTGCACGATGAATTAGAAGAATAAATAGAGCATTCACTGTGTGTAAAACACAAGTGAATGCTTTTTTTGATAAATTTTCCGGTTTAATCAATTTCATAATACAAAGTTTATAGAAAGTAATGATATCCAACTTTGGTCATTACAACGCTTTCGACGGGGAGTCCTTGAAAATGCATTCGCATTTCCTTCGTGCGACGAAGCTAGCGAAGCGATGCAGGAGCACATCTTTTAGGAACAAAGCCTAAGAACGCCACGTCCTGTGGCAATGGCTTCGTGACCAACATCGTGTTGGCCCGAGGAGATTGAAGCCAAGCCCCGTGGAAAACGCCGTCTGTAGAGGAAGATACAAATCTGAATATGGGAAAGTTAATGTTTTAAAATGTTCGTATTTAAAAACCGAAAATGGACTTATGAAATTGATTCAATTAGGGTGGAAAAGAAAATTTATTAGAAATTAATTTATTTTAGTATATTATTTCGAATTCAAGAAAGTGGACATTTAAGGTTTTACTAAATCTAACTTAAGAAAATAAACTTTTTCTAAATAACTATTTCAGAATTTTCTGAAAAAATAAATTGTGCGAACCTCAAATTATTGGTAAAATACGCATATACAATAATAGTTACCGTATAACGGTAAAAGGAGGAGCTAAATGGTTAAGTTGCCAACAGTACAATTTACAGAAGAGCAAGAAAAATTCCGCTTAGAAGTACGTTCTTTTTTGCAAAAGGAGCTTGAAAAAGGAACATTTAATACAAAATGTGATTCATGGTTAAGTGGTTGTAATCCATCTTTTTCTAAGTTAATCGGTGAACAAGGTTGGATTGGTTTGACGTGGCCCCAAAAATATGGTGGCCAGGAACGTAGCTCAATTGAACGTTACATCTTAACAGAAGAGTTTCTAGCAATAGGTGCACCGGTTGCTTCACATTGGATCGCTGACCGACAATCGGGACCACTTCTTTTACGCTATGGTACAGAAGAGCAAAGAGAGTTTTTCTTACCAAAAATCACAAATGGTGAATGCTTTTTTGCTATTGGTTTAAGTGAGCCTAATAGTGGTTCAGATCTAGCATCAGTAAGTACAAAAGCTGAAAAAGTAGATGGTGGTTGGATTGTCAATGGTTCGAAAACATGGACAAGTAATGCTCATGATGCTCATTATATGATCACACTTGTAAGAACGGAGCCATTTGATGGAGTCAAAAAGCATAATGGTTTAAGCCAACTCATTATAGATTTACATGCAGAAGGTGTTAGCATTGTACCGATTAAATATTTAACGGGAGAGCATCATTTTAATGAAGTATTTTTCGAAAATGTTTTCGTTCCGGATAACAGAGTTGTTGGAACACTTGGCAACGGATGGAAGCAGGGCCTTGCTGAGTTAGCATTCGAACGTAGTGGTCCTGAACGAATTTTAAGTACTTTCCCACTCCTAGAAGAATTAATCGCTGAATTAAAACGTCAAAATGATATAGAAGGATTAACCCAGGTATCAAAACTGGTTGCACAATTATGGAGTTTAAGAAATTTATCAATCGGTGTTGCAAAAGTACTTGAAGAAGGTGGGGAAGTTGCAATCCCAGCAGCATTAGTGAAAGCGATTGGAACAAAATTTGAGCAAAGTATCCCTGAAATTGCACGTTTATTAGTAGCAACCTATCCACGAAAAGATGCAGATCGTAAACTGGATCGCTTACTCGCAGAATCCATTTTACATTCTCCTGGTTTTACAATTCGGGGGGGGACAACAGAAATACTATATGGAATCATTGCGAAAGGGGTTGTTGCTGGATGAGTGAAATTAAAGATATGTTGATCGATGTAGTAGAGAAAATTTTTAAAGACCATGTACAGAAAGAAACTGTTGACCTCGTTGAGGAAGGAAAATGGGCAGAAAACGTATGGTCTATATTAAATGAAAATGGAATGTTGGGCATTGCTATATCTGAAGATGCAGGTGGTGCAGATGGGGATTTAGAAGATCTACTGAACATTTACCGTCTAGTTGGAAAATATGCTGTTCCAATTCCATTTGTTGAATATACATTTGCCAACTTTTTATTGGAGCTTGTTAAACTTCCTGTAACAGATCGAAAAGTAACGTATACAGTAAATACCAATGAGAAATTAGTTTTCACAGGCGATCAAACGGTAAGAGGTACATTGACGAATGTCCCTTGGGCTCGACATGCTGATGAGCTTGTCGCAATTGCAAAAGGGGAAGAAGGCGAATATCTAGTAAAAGTTGCCCTAGCAGATACGATTTTAGAACAAAATATAAATCTATCTTGCGAACCCAGAGATACAATAATACTTGAAAATGTAAAAGTATTACACAAAAGCGTTGTAGCCCTTACACCAGAACAATTGCAAACTATTATGCATGTTGAAACAGCTACGAAGGTTGCCTTGATGGCAGGTATAATTGAAAAAATTAATGATTTAACGGTACAGTACACGAAAGAACGAGAGCAATTTGGACGTCCAATTCATCGCTTCCAGCTTGTACAACAACATCTAGCATTGTTAGCTGGTGAAACTGTAATTATTAGATCAGCTGTAGATAATATGATTGCAGCGTTAGTAGAAAATCGTCATCAAAATGAAGTAATTCTTACAAGAATTCGTATAGATGAAGCGACTAAAACTGTTTCTACTTCAGCACATCAAGTTCATGGGGCAATCGGTGTTACGCATGAACATAATTTACATCAATATACGCGACGACTATGGTCTTACCGCGATGAAGGTGTTCCTCAATCAGAGTGGAGTGAAATTTTGGCAAAAGAACTACTCCAATCAGATGAAAGTCTTTGGGAGAGTTTAACAATTGCGAAGAAAGTTTACCAAACATATTAAGGGGGATTATAGATGACTGACTTATTATTTGATGTCCAGGATCATATTGCCACAATCACTTTAAACCGTCCTAACAGCATGAATGCTTTTAGTGAGGAAATGATATTAAATTGGATTCACGCATTGGAAACTGTTCGCGATTCGGATGATATCCGGGTTTTAATCGTAAAAGGGAATGGTAAATGCTTCTGTGCAGGTGGCGATATTAAGGCGATGGGGGCTGATAAGGGCTTCTTTGAAAGTTCTGATGATGTAACATCAACAGCACTTGCACGAAAAAATTCTTTATGGAAGAAAATTCAGCGTGTGCCCTTATTACTAGAAGAAATCGATAAGCCAGTGATTGCACAAGTTCATGGTTTTGCCTTTGGAGCAGGATTAGATATGGCTTTAATGTGTGATATTCGAATTGTTGCAGAGACTACTAAATTATCAGAAAGTTACGTTAACGTTGGCATTGTCCCTGGTGATGGTGGTGCCTATTTTCTACCGAAACTTGTTGGAATTGATCAAGCATTAGATATGCTTTGGACTGCACGAGTATTAACTGCTCATGAAGCAAAAGAGAAAGGGCTTGTTACTTTTGTCGTTCCAGATCACGAGCTTGAACAATATACACTTGAATATGCAACGAAATTAGCAAATGGACCAGCAACAGTCATCCAACTCACTAAACGAGCTGTGTACCAAAGTCAATCTATGAGTTTACGTTCGTCCTTAGATTATATTTCATCGAAAATGGGGCTAGTGACAGAATTACCTGATTACAAAGAAGGCGTAAAAGCAGTGGTTGAAAAGAGAAAATCGGTATTCAATAAGTAATTCATAGAGGCGTTATTTTCGTCTACGCTCTATGTTATTAGAATGCGGAAGCAGCTTGTATTGACAATAAGAGAGCTACAGAAAAATCAATGAGAGTAGGTGATAAATGATGAAACAGCCATTAGAAGATGTACGTATTTTAGACTTATCTCGTGTCTATGCAGCACCAGCAGGATCAATGATCTTGGCAGATTTAGGAGCAGAAGTCATTCGTGTGGAGCATCCAAATGGTATGGATAGTACGCGTGATTGGGGACCGTTTACGAATGACCAAAGTACGTACTATCTTTGTGCGAATAGAAACAAAAAGTCAATCATATTAAATTTGAAAGAAGAAAATGATCGTCAAGTTTTTAAAGAGTTACTGTTAGATGCAGATATCATTCTTGAAAATTTCAAAACAGGCGATATGGAAAGAATGGGCTTAGGATATGAGGACTGTAAGAAAATAAATCCGAGAATCATTTATTGCTCGGTTACTGGATTTGGTCATACTGGTCCATTGGCTACTGAACCGGGTTTTGATCCAGTTATTCAGGCAATGAGTGGATTAATGGATGTAACTGGTGCAATAGATGGGGATCCAACAAAAGTAGGCATACCGATTGCTGACATTTTGACATCACATTATGTAGCTATCAGTATTTTAGCTGCATTACGAATGCGTGATATTACAAATGAGGGCCAATGTATTGATTTATCCTTATTAGATGTACAAATTAGCAACTTGGCGAATGTCGCAAGTAGTTATTTAAACGGAGGAACAATTTCGAAAAGGCTTGGAAATAGCCATAATAATGTTGCACCCTATCAAGTATTTCAATGTTCAGATGGTCCTTTAATGGTCTGTGTCGGAAATGATCGTCAATTTGAAAAGTTTTGTAAGATGATTGACAGAGAACAATGGGCTCAAGATGAGCGTTTCAAAACAAATACGAAAAGGAAAGAGAATGAAAGGGAGCTAGTAGAAAAAATAGCAGAAATCCTACTTCAAAAAACGAGAGATGAGTGGATTGAACAATTACAAAACTTTAAAATTCCAGGTGGTCGCGTAAATACAATTGCAGAAGCTTTAGAACAGCCTCAACTCGTTGCACGGGATATGATTGGAGAGATTGAACATCCACAGTATGGGAAAGTGAAATTTATCAAGAATCCTATGCAATTTTCAGGTTTAAACATTGACTATAAATTAGCACCGCCGATTCTTGGTGAACATACCAATCAATTCTTACCTTTAACTTCAGAGAGTAAAAATGGATAATCTTTTATTATTTAACTAATCATCGAATAACTCTGATATAGTAAGAGAAGATAAAAGATAGAGAGCCGGTGGTTGGATGAACAAAGAAAATAATAGCAATAACTACACCATGCAGTCTGTACAGAAGGCTATTAAAGTATTAAATGCTTTTAGTAAAGAAGAGCCACAGCTTTCATTGACTGAACTGCATAAAAAAACAGGTATTGCGATATCCAGTCTACAACGATTCCTTACTACACTAGTATGTGAAGGATTTCTTCATAAGGATGAAAGAACGAAACAATATCAATTGGGATTATCCTTACTTTTTCTAGGAAGACTTGTAGAAGAAGAATCAAGCTTATTAACAGTAGCAAAACCAATATTAAGCAAATTAAATGAATCAACGGGTGAGAGTGTATCTCTAAATGTAATTGATGGAAACGAGCGTAGATGTATATTAAATTTTGAAAGTACATTTACCTTAAGCACAAAAACTTATGTAGGGGATTCATCTCCACTTTATGCTGGTGCTTCTTCAAAAAGTTTGCTTGCTTTTTTACCTATAGAAGAGTTTGAACAATATTTAGAGGAAGTTGATTTAATTGAAATAACGGAAAATACGATTATTTCCAAGGAACAGTTAAGGATGAATTTACTGGAAATTCGCCAACAAGGTTATGCGATCAGCAATAGTGAACGAGTAAAAGGTGCATTTTCTGTTAGTGCCCCTATTCGATTAGCTGATGGTCGACCAGTAGCTTCCATTACTATTGTTATTCCAGTTGTAAGAAACGATGATTATGATAAAACGCAACTAACAGAAAGTGTACTTGCGGCATCGAAAGCAATTGAATCACAACTTTATTAAAAACTGATACTTCTACCGAATACAATTTTCTTATCAGATTAATAAAAGTAATAGCAAAAAGCTCCCCTCTTCCGAAATAGAAGAGGGGAGCTTTGATTTTAATAATTATTTATTTAATGATTCAAAATGGTTTTTAGAATTAGATTGCAATGCGCTGATATCACAACCACTTTTACAATTATTTTTCAATTCACAAGCTCCACATTTACCTTCTTTACTTTTTTGAACATGACGGTAAATTGTCCAACCGGCATATCCAAAAATGATAATACCTATTATAAAACTGGCAATCATTTGTCCCGCTTCCTTTCAGTTAGAATCCTAACAACTTACCGCATTGGTAAATGATCAGTGTAATAATATAGGCTAGTATCAATGCGTAAATAATTGAAAAGTATGTCCACTTTGTCGAACCTGTTTCTTTTTTGATCGTACCAACAGTAGCCAAACAAGGTATATACAACAGTATGAATACAATAAAAGAGAATGCAGAAAGTGGTGTATAAGCCTGTGTTAATAAGGCTTGTAGACTATCCATGTTCGGTGCATGATAAATAATGTTCATACTTGATACAACTACTTCTTTTGCCAAAAATCCAGTTAACAGAGATGCCCCTGCTTGCCAAGTACCAAATCCTAGTGGTGCAAGTATAGGTGCAAATAATCCACCAATTATAGCAAGAAAACTATCATCCATCTCTACGCCTAGTCCATTCGGGCCCGCATAAGATAGTAACCAAATGATTACAGAACCACCGAATATGAAGGTACCAGCTTTACGGATAAATCCTTTTCCTTTATCCCAAGTGCTACGAAGTAATGTCTTTGTTTGTGGGATTCGATAAGGTGGTAATTCTACAACAAATATAGATGTTTCGTTTTTTAGTAATATTTTAGAGAATATTTTAGCCATAAGAAGTGCTAAAACAATTCCTAATACATAGAGGAAAAACACAATCATCGTTTGATATTTAGCAAAAAAAGCTCCTACAAATAATGCGTAAACAGGTAATCTTGCTGAACACGACATTAAAGGAGTTAACAGAATGGTGATTAATCGCTCTTTCGGCTGTTCAATTGTTCTTGCTGCCATAACACCTGGGACATTACAGCCAAAGCCGATAATCATTGGAATAAAAGCCTTACCGTTTAGTCCAACTGATTCCATTAACTTATCCATCACAAGTGCTGCACGTGCCATATACCCGGAATCTTCAAGAAATGAAATGAAGAAAAATAAAATGAAAATTTGCGGTATAAACACGATTACTCCACCGACACCAGCTACAATTCCATCTAATACTAATGACTGAATAAAATTAGAAGTCCCTAAACTTTGAAGTAATGTGGAAATCCACGAAGTTAATGGACCTGATATAAAATAATCTAGTGAATCTGAAAGCGGAGTTCCTAACCAATCAAATGTTAGTTTAAACATAAACAACATACATATTAGAAAGATTGGAATTCCAAAAAGTTTATTTGTAACAATCGCATCTATTCGATCAGATAACGGAACTTGATTTGTACGTTCTTTTTCTAGAGATTGATCTAAAATAGAAGAAATATAATCCTTTCTAACGCTATAGATCCATTGTGATAGACTTTTTATATTGCTAGAATTCTTTACTTGATTTTCTACTTTTTCAAATAGTTCATCCAATTTATCGCTAGAAGTAAGCGTATTTAAATAGCTCCGTACGATTTGATTACCTTCAAAGAATTGCAATGCGAGCCATCGAAGTGGAAGGTTTTGGACTGTTTGTGATGGAATTAGATAAAAAAACTCGTCAATCCCATTTTCCAAAATTTCACCATAATCAAGTTTAAGAGGTTGTTGATCCTTTGTTTCGATAGTTGAAATTTGATCCATCATTATGTTACAGCCCTTACCGGAACGAGCAACTATCGAAATGACAGGTACTTTCAATTCTTTTGAAAGTTTTTCTTCATTTAATGAAATTCCTCTTTGTTTTGCAACGTCTGACATGTTCAAGCCAATCACAATTGGTTTTCCATATTCAAGGAGTTGAATCGTCAAAATTAAATTACGTTCTAATTGGGATGCATCAACTATATTTACAATGCCATTAAAGGATTCAGAAATAAAATAGTTTGAAACAACACTTTCATCTTTTGATAATGGGCTTAAAGTATAAATACCTGGAAGATCAATGAGATGTCCAGTTTTATTTTTTAAGGTGCCAACTTTCTTTTCAACTGTAACTCCGCTCCAGTTGCCAACAAATTCATATGAACCAGTTAGATAATTAAATAGTGAGGTTTTTCCTGTATTTGGGTTTCCGACTAATGCAATATTTATCATGATGGTTTAATCTCGATTAATGTTGCTTCTTTAAAACGAATTCCCAAAATTTGCCCATTATGCTCAAGCATAAAAGGACCATGAAATGGCATACGATTTTTTAGCACTATTTCTTCACCTTCTAAAATTCCAAAATCTAACAATCTTCGTTTTACATATCTATTTAAATTAGACAGATTAATAATTACCGCTTTTTTTCCAAGTTCTAACTCATTAAGTGACATTTGAATTCCTCCAACAGGAAAGGATATTACTTTTCGATTCTTATGATAACATTTCTCAATTAGATAGTCGATACTAGAGGGGAATTTTTTTTAGAAAGCATTATTTTTGTTATGCAACATACATGAATCAATTTCATAAATGTATAGTTAAAATTACGAATATTTTCTAAATAAACAACTCAATAATTCGGATAATATTCCATTTCCAGTATTTGCTTAATATACCGCTCCAGATGGCGCTTTCCGCGGGCGAGCGTTGAGCCTCCTCGGAAGCCCGTACCGGTCTTCACTGCGGGGTCTCACCTGTCTCGCTTTCCCGCAGGAGTCGCCATCTTCCGCTTCATAGACAATATTCTAATAGATATGGTATAGGTACTTATAAGATATATTTAGAAAAAAATAAAAGCCTTGCTGTGTTATTTAGCAAGGCTTTTTATTTACTTTTATACAAGTGGAACTAGGGGACCAAAGATTGATATTTAATTTATTAAATTAACATGCGTGTTGATTATCCTGTTTTATCTATTTAAAAATAGATGATCAACTGATACCCGCTACGGATTGTTCACTTTCCTGTAGGTGTGCGCTGAGCCGCTTCGGGGCAACAGGATGTTGGTCACGGAGTCGTTGCCACAGGACGTGGCGTTCTTAGACTCCGTTCCTTAAACGCTACCGTACAGGGTCTTAGGTGCCACGCATTTCCCGCGGGAGTCGAGCAATCCTCCGCTACAATCAATGAACAATGATAACCTTGAAAGTAAGAATACAGAAGAATATTCTTCCTATTTTATCCTAATCAGCACGCTTGATAAATTAACTGAATCCACTATGATAACATCTAAAATTATTCAAAAGTAATAATTTTTATTTACTTTTTTGAATAAGAAATAACCAATAATGCTTGAAATACACCCCATTATTACTAAGATAGATAAACCATTTTGAAGATTTATAGACGCCTTAAATAGTGTTGTTGAAAGTTCGCTATTTATAATTTTATGAAGATCCATGTAAGTAAAAGGGTTAAAGACTGTCGGGTAAAGCTTCATTGCACCAAAAGAAATGATACTTACTAAACAAACTGAAACGATTGAATTTCTTATTATTGTGGAAAGCATGAAATAAAAAGAATATAAAAAGAGTACTAACATTATTGCTAAAGGAATTAGTTGCTTTAAATAATCCTTTAGTTCAATAAAATGGAATTGAGCTTTTGTATCATCTATAGTGCCGAAAAGATTAGGTTTAATGATTTCATACACTAGAACAGGGGAGTGTGGACTACCAATTCCCCCTGAAAATAAGCTACATATAAGAGGAGTAATCGTTGTGACCAACACAAAGCCCATAGTAAAAGTTATCCCACTTAAGTATTTAGCAAAATATAACTTTCTTTTATAGATTGGGAGGGTAAAATAAAAATTTAGCCCTTTTTTCTTAGAATTTGTGTCAGATGAAATGGTATTCGCAAAAATAAAACATCCGAGTAAAATTACAATCGGTATGAAGTATTGTTGAATCAATAGAAATAATAAGGACAATCCATTTGTAGCGTAACGCTCCGTCGTAGTCTTCCATTCATCTAATACACTACCTGTAAAATGATCATAAATTGACGCTACATAAGGCGTATAAACTGTTTTTTGGATAAAAGGTTCTACATTTTTCTTTTGTAGCCATGTTACTTCTGCAAAAGTAGCTTTTATAGTAAAGTTTGATATTTCCTGATTTTCAATAGAGCGAGGAGATATATTGGGATCTGGAGATAATTGTTCCTCTAAAGAAGTCGCTTCATTTGAATAAATTTCTTGCCAATTACCTTTTATTAAATTTTCTTTCTGTGTTTCATACTTCTTAATGCTTTTCTTTAATCCTTTAATTTGAGTTGACAACATCTTCACATTTTCTACGTCTTTATTTTGTTCAGCCTTATCTTTTTCACTGTTTATATCAAGAATCATTTTTTTATAAGATGAAATGATATAGTTAAGCTTATTAATATTTTGACTTTTAATATTTTCAGATACTGACATACTATAAAAATAAAGACTAATCACAGCTATGATAGATAGCAAGCAAGTTATCCATGTAACTTTCTTTTTTAAAATTTTCTTACATTCGAAGAGAAAGAGTTTCGACATTCATATCCCTCGCTTTCGATTTAGCACAAGTGTAATGAAAATTAGGCAAATCATAATAATCAACAATGGAAGTAGGCTTATCGGATAATAAGAAACTGTGTTAATAACTGCTTGATCGATGTTTTGGTAAACGAAGGGATTCCAAAAGCTTTCCGCACTATTCTTTGTAATGATTACTGCACCACCCAAAACAAATGCAATAATTAAACTTGCAATCACTAGATTTCTAACGGAAAAGCTTACTAATAAAAGAAAGGCTACTACAAAGCTCATAAAACAAATGCTAGAAACAATAGCCCTCATCAAATATTCACCTGAACTTACAAAGTCACCAGAATTTGCGTACAAAGGATAATTAAAGACATCCCCAATATTTTCACCGAATATTGAAGGAATAACATAAGATAAGATGAAAATAACTCCTAACCAAATAATACCAGTAAGTAGTAAGCTTACATACTTTATGCAAATATATTTTAACTTTGAAATGGGGAGAGAATATACTAATTTCATATTTTGTTCTTCAAATTCTTTCGTAATAAAAATACTTAATATGACAAGCAGAATGATAAAAGGAATTGGAGTAAGGAGAAAAGACACTATTTTTTTCATAAAAATAGACGTTTGTATGGAATAATCTAAATCTTCCTTTGGTAATCCTCTAGCTAGTAATTCATTATTATAACGCATGGTTTTTTTCATATCTTCTTGACTCATTAAAAAACTACCATCTACATTTTGAAATTGCATCGCTGAAATATAAACCTTATTTTCTAATTGAAGTTCCTTTTTCCATTTAGCAGCTTCTATTGCTTGGGTCAATTCTTTTAGTTGATCGTATAAAGTTCCTGCTATATCAATTCTTTTTTCTATTTCGGGATTTGGCCCCTTTTCAAGAATTTTTTGATCACCTTGAAATTGGGAGAGAACATGACTAGCATGTTTTGAAAACTGTTCGATTTTCTTTGATGAAATAGCTTCTTGATGGGCAACATTGGAGATGAAAAAAATAGTAATGAGAAGTGCAGTAATTAAAAGAAATAGTGGGAAAACTTTAGAACATACAATTTTCTTAAATTCGAATAATATGAGCTTCATATTCGTCAACCTCACACTTCAAATAATTCTTCATATCTTTTTTCAGAGCCAGCTACTTCTTTATACATGTCCAATATTGTAATCTCAGCTGCTTTTAATTCATCAAGTAAACGTTGAAGTTGATAGTTGCCTAAATTTACTTTAAGACCATTTTCAAATTGTTCTACTGTATAATGTAGTTCTTCTAACATTTTTAACGCATGAAATTTGTCATTGACTTCAAAATAATAATAGGTAATTTCGTAAGATTGCATATTTTCTTCTATTAATTCACCATTCTTTAAAAATAGTATTTGAGATGTAACACGATCAATTTCGGCTAAATTATGAGAAGATAATAAAATAGTTGTTCCACTTTCAGCTAGTTCAAGTAAAATTTTTCGAACTAATATAGCACTTGTAGGATCGAGTCCATTCAGAGGCTCGTCTAATAATAAAAGTTTGGGTTTATTTATAATGGCCATCGCTAGAAGAAGATGCTGTTTCATACCTAGAGAATAATTACCTACTCGTTTTTTTATATAATGTTCCATTCCTACGTATTGCGCGACTTCATGGATTCGTTTTTTATTGATTCCCTGTACATCACAAATGTATTTTAGATGATCATATCCGTTTAAATAATCAAATAACACGGTATTATCCTGCAAAAAGGAAACTTCTTTAAAAACATTTGAATCTGTATTAGATTTACCTACCAATTCAATTTTTCCCGAAGTGGCAGGAAGCAAATTCGAAATCGTATTTAAAAAGGTAGTTTTACCAGATCCATTTGGACCAACTAATGCCCAAATTCCTGGAGAGTCAATGTGTAAATCTATATTCTTTAAAACTAGGTGATTTTTATAGGTCTTAGATAGATTTTTGATTGAAAGAATGGTCAATTATATCCCCACCTTATCTATTAAAATTTATATAATTTATTATTAAACCAAATATTACCTCAATAGTATAATAAAAGTAAATTAAAAAATCAGTAAATTCAAATAATAATACATTAGGTCGGTATTGTTTGATAACAATTTTTCAGTTTTGTGAAGGGGAGAGTTGTTTTACTGTATTACCTATGCTTTACGTTGTGTTTGGATAGACGCTTTAACTGTTCTTTACCTTTCTTCTTAAACATCCATCTTTTGATTGTAAAGAAATAATCGATATACTTTTTTAAGTCTATGTAATGGCTACATTTAAACTTTAGAGCACCTTTCGAAAAAAAGGGAGGTGACATTTAACGTCACCTCCCTTAATGGATGTTGGTTTTAACTTATCTAGTTGTAAGTGAAAAGAGTTAGGTCTGTTTAAGTTTAGAAATTAGAATGC
This sequence comes from Rummeliibacillus pycnus, assembly GCF_044359855.1. Lineage (GTDB taxonomy): Bacteria > Bacillota > Bacilli > Bacillales_A > Planococcaceae > Rummeliibacillus > Rummeliibacillus pycnus_A. The sequence continues at coordinate 1,191,951 of NZ_CP132291.1, read as the reverse complement.
AAGATACTGTTCAATATAAGCCTTTACTTCAGCAATCGGCATACGTTTTTGTTCCATAGAGTCACGATGACGAACTGTTACTTGACCGTCTTCAACTGAATCGAAATCATATGTGATACAGAATGGTGTACCGATTTCGTCTTGGCGACGGTAGCGTTTACCAATTGATTGTGATTCATCATAATCTACTGGGAATGCTTTACGTAATTCAGCCCATACTTCTGTGGCTTGTTCTGCTAATTTCTTAGAAAGTGGTAATACAGCTGCTTTGAATGGTGCAAGTGCAGGGTGGAATCGAAGTACTGTACGTGAATCTCCGCCTTCTAATTCTTCCTCATCATATGCATCACATAAGAATGCTAATGTTACACGGTCAGCGCCAAGTGATGGTTCGATGCAATATGGTACATAGCGTTCGTTTGAAATTGGATCAATGTAAGTGAAGTCTTCACCAGAGTGTTCCATATGTCGTTTTAAGTCGAAATCTGTACGAGATGCAACGCCCCATAATTCGCCCCAGCCAAATGGGAATTTAAATTCAATATCCGTTGTAGCATTTGAGTAGTGAGAAAGTTCTTCATCTTCGTGATCGCGAAGGCGCATAGAATCTTCATTCATGCTTAAGTTTAATAACCATTTTTTACAGAATTCTTTCCAGTATGCATGCCATTCTAGTTCTGTACCTGGTTTGCAGAAGAATTCGAGTTCCATTTGTTCAAATTCACGTGTACGGAAAGTGAAGTTACCTGGAGTAATCTCGTTACGGAATGATTTACCAACTTGTGCGATACCAAAAGGAGTACGTTTACGCATAGAACGTTGAACGTTTTTAAAGTTAACGAAAATACCCTGTGCTGTTTCTGGGCGTAGGAAAATTTCGTTTGTTGATTCTTCTGTAACACCTTGGAATGTTTTGAACATAAGGTTGAATTGACGGATTTCAGTGAAATCTTGTTCGCCACAATCAGGGCAGTGAACGTCATATTGTTTTAAGACTTCGGCCATTTTATCGAAAGGCATACCATCAACGATAATTTCTTCACCTTTAGCTAGTGCTGCGTCTTCGATTAATTTATCTGCACGGTGACGAGCTTTACAGTGTTTACAGTCAATCATCGGGTCGTTAAAGTTACCAACGTGACCAGATGCTACCCAAGTTTTTGGGTTCATTAAGATAGCAGCGTCAAGACCAACATTATATTGTGATTCTTGAACGAATTTTTGCCACCATGCTTTTTTTACATTGTTTTTAAGTTCAACACCAAGTGGACCGTAATCCCAAGTGTTTGCTAAGCCTCCATAAATTTCTGAACCAGGGAAGACGAAGCCACGATGTTTGGCTAAGCTTACGATACTTTCCATTGTTTTTGTCATTAGATTATCCCTCCATTAAATAATAAAGCACCCGTCTCCGGGCACATATTTGTACCCGGGGACGAGTGCTATTGACCCGCGGTTCCACCCCGATTGATTACCAAAGTAATCCTCTTTCAAAAAGTTAGCTCCCGGCTGCCTTTTTCTGATTTCGTGTAGACTTTCACTATCTCTACTCGCTTTATGATGAAATCATACTTATTGACCGTTCATCGCTTATTTGTTTTGTTGACATTGTAACATGCGATTCTTTTCTTCGCAATATATTCGAAAGTAGTATATAATAATTAGGAATGAGTATAACACTTTTTGAGGCGGTGAGTCCAATAGAACTCAACAAACGTCAGGAAGAGATCTTAGAAATTGTTAAGGAAAATGGCCCTATAACTGGGGAACAAATAGCTGAGCGTCTTTCACTGACTAGAGCGACACTTAGACCAGATTTAGCCATTTTAACAATGGCAGGTTTTTTGGATGCTAGACCGCGTGTTGGTTATTTTTACTCTGGTAAAAAGACAAACCAAGCTGTTGTCGATAGCATGACGAATATGAAGGTGAAAGACTTCCAATCGATTCCGGTTGTAGTTTCTGAGAATGTTTCTGTATATGATGCCATTTGTCAAATGTTTTTAGAAGATGTGGGTACATTATTTGTCGTAGATCATAATTCTTATTTGACTGGTGTGCTTTCAAGAAAAGATTTACTTCGCACAAGCATAGGTAGTCAAGATTTAAATCATATTCCCGTACATATTATCATGACGAGGATGCCAAATATAGCATTTTGCTTTAAATCAGACGGTTTAATTCAGGCAGCTCATAAACTTATTGAAAGACAAATAGATGCATTACCTGTCGTAATCGAACATCCAGATGGCTTAGAGGTCATAGGTCGTTTGACAAAAACAAATATTACACGAGCGTTTCTATCGCTTGCTGAAAATCATGATTTGTGAGGTGATGCTTCCATGAATAATTTATCCGTTTTTATCATTTCAGATTCTGTGGGAGAAACTGGTGATCTAGTAACAAAAGCAGCTATCAGTCAATTTAGACCTGGTATGCAGGATACGAAGATACAACGTTTCCCCCATGTGGAAAGTAAAGAACAATTAACTGAAATTGTTCATCTTGCATTAGAGCAGGATGCAATTATTGTTTACACATTAGTAAAAGAAGTTATGCGTGGATTTTTACGCAATATATGCATTGAAAAAGAAATTCCAGCCGTTGACCTTATGGGACCAATTATGGAAATGCTAGGGGAAACACTTCAAATTGAACCTTTGGAAGAGCCAGGATTAGTCCGTAAATTAGATGATGACTATTTTCAAAAAATAGAGGCGATTGAATTTGCAGTAAAATACGACGATGGTCGTGATCCAAGAGGATTACTAAAAGCCGATATCGTATTGATTGGTGTGTCTCGTACTTCTAAAACACCACTTTCGCAATTTTTAGCACATAAACGCTATAAAGTAGCGAATGTCCCACTTGTACCAGAAGTGGAACCGCCAGAAGAATTATTCTTAGTGGATCCGACTAAGTGCTTCGGTCTTGTGATTTCTCCTGAAAAACTAAATAGCATACGCAAAGAACGTTTACTTGCATTAGGATTAAATGATGGTGCTCACTATGCAAAACTTGAACGTATTAATGAAGAAATAGTACATTTTAAAAGTGTAGTTGATCGTATTGGGTGTCAAGTTATTGATGTTACAAACAAAGCTGTTGAAGAAACAGCAAATGATATTATCCATCGTATTCAATCATCACACCAATGATATGAGTGTGGAACCCTCCTTAAGGGGAGGTTTTTTTGTGTTTTATCAACAAAATATCAAAAAAGTGATAGAATTTTCAAGTGAAATGTTTTATAATAAAAAATTGTGGTAAAAATAATTACAAGGATTTTGCCCATACTAGCTTAAATAAAAAATTTTTTGTCGAAAAATGAAGGACTTTATAGTAATTATCTCGAAATCAGTTATGAGCAAAAAAAGATGGTGATGGAATGGCGCAAAAAATACCTGAAGAGATTATTGAACAAATACGTTCAAAAGCGGATATTGTAGACGTTGTTGGCGACTTTGTACAGTTGACAAAACGTGGAAGAAACTATTTTGGATTATGTCCGTTCCACGGGGAGCAAACGCCTTCTTTTTCTGTATCTACAGATAAACAAATATTCCATTGCTTTGGCTGCGGCGCTGGGGGAAGTGCCATTACATTTTTAATGGACATTGAGAATATTTCTTTCCAAGAGGCTACAGCTAAACTTGGTGAACGTGTCGGCATCCATGTCGAAGTTTCATCAACACCGGAACATCATACGCAACCGATTTCTCCAGAAGAAGGACGTATGAAGGATGCCCATGCTTTTGCTGCTGAATATTATCGGCACTTACTTTTAAATACTGAAGAAGGCGAGCAAGGGCTTAACTATTTGCAACAAAGAGGGTTTACAAAAGAGGAAATCGAAACAAATGGAATTGGTTATTCTCTGCCCCATTGGGATTCGTTAACTCAACTTTTAACACGAAAAGGCTTTAGTTTAGAAGAAATGGAACAATGCGGATTAATTATTAAACGAGAGGACGGATCAGGCTATTTTGACCGTTTCAGAAGCCGCGTAATGTTTCCAATTCGGGATGAACAAGGTAAGATTATTGCGTTCTCAGGTCGTATTCTGGATAGTGGAGGCGAAGATGCTAAGTATTTAAATAGCCCAGAATCTCCAATTTTTCATAAGGGACAAGTATTATATAACTTGGACCAAGCTAGACCTATTATTCGAAAAGAACGTAATGTTGTGTTATTTGAAGGTTTTATGGATGTGCTCTCTGCAAAAAGAGCAAGTGTCTTTAACGGGGTTGCAACGATGGGAACTGCCCTTACGATGCAACATATGACAAAGTTAAAGCGTCTTACTGATCATATAATTGTTTGCTATGATGGCGATAAAGCTGGATGGGAAGCTGCAAGAAAAGCTGCTGAAATGTTACACGCAGAAAGAATAAACGTTGAAGTTGCAGTTCTTCCAACAGGTTTAGACCCAGATGAATATATACAGCAATTTGGTCCAGAAGCTTTTAAAGAAAAAGTAATAAGTGAACCGCAAGCATATGTCGCATTTATGCTGATGTATGTAAGACGTAACAAAAATTTTCAATACCAAAATGATATATTGCAATATGTAGATGAGGCTTTGAATTATTTAGTTGAAGGAATTTCACCCATTGAAAAAGAATTATATATCAAACAGATTTCAATGGACACGAATATTTCTGAAGAAACTTTACAACTGCAATTACGTCAAAAGGAAGCACAGATAGCAAAAGGCTCTAAAAGAATTGAGCAACAAGTGCTACCCAAAACTGAACAGCTTACTCTTCAAAAGAAAAAAATCACAGCGACTGATCGTGCGGAAAGATCACTCTTAGCACATATGTTACACAACATTGACGTTGTAGATAGAATTCGCCAAGAAGAGAATGCAAATCCCTTTGTACGGGATGATTATATGGCTATCTATATTCACCTTATTGGATTTTATGAAGAACATCAAAAAGCGGATTATCAACGCTTTGCAGAAGTTATTGGTGATAGAGAGCTACGTAAAATCATTATGGAAGCTGCTCTTGTAGAGCGTGATCCGAATCATGCTGAAGAGGAAATTTCTGACTGCTTGAAACAGGTGAAGAAATTTAGAATCGAACAACAAATACAAGATAAAAACCATGCTATAAAAGAAGCAGAAAAGATGCATGACATGAGAAGTGCATTGCAGCTTTCACAAGAAGTTATTGATTTAAGGAAATCACTATCAAGAGTGTAATTGGATAGTGATTGTTAGAAGGAGGAAACACCTGTGGCGGACAAGTCTAAACGTTCAAACGAAGAAACAGAAGTAAAAGAAATAGATCTGGAACATACTTTAGAAGAAACAAAAAAATTCTTACTAGAAACAGGTAAGAAAAACGGTGAATTATCTTATGCAGAAATTGCAGATAAACTGCAAACCTATGAAATGGAAGCTGATGCAGTAGAAGAATTCATCGAAAAACTTGAAACTAATGGTATCGAATTAGGTGGTAAAGACGGTGATGAAGAAAATTTAGATCGTCTACTTAAAGGTAAAGACCATGAAGAAACGTTTGACTTGAATGATTTAAGTGTTCCACCAGGCGTCAAAATAAATGACCCCGTTCGTATGTATCTAAAAGAAATCGGTAGAGTTGACCTATTAAGTGCAAAAGAAGAGATCGCACTTGCTGAACGTATCGAACAAGGTGACGATGAAGCACGCAAACGATTAGCAGAAGCAAATTTACGTCTTGTAGTTAGTATCGCAAAACGCTATGTTGGCCGTGGTATGTTATTCCTTGATTTAATTCAAGAAGGTAATATGGGTCTAATCAAAGCTGTAGAAAAATTTGATTACCGTAAAGGTTTCAAATTCTCAACTTATGCAACTTGGTGGATTCGCCAAGCGATAACTCGTGCAATTGCTGACCAAGCACGTACGATTCGTATTCCAGTGCATATGGTCGAAACCATAAATAAATTAATTCGTGTTCAACGTCAATTACTTCAAGATTTAGGACGCGAACCAACACCTGAAGAAATCGGTGAAGAAATGGATTTAACACCAGAAAAAGTTCGTGAAATCCTAAAAATCGCTCAAGAACCAGTATCATTGGAAACACCAATTGGTGAAGAAGATGATTCGCATTTGGGAGATTTCATCGAAGACTCAGAAGCTCAATCACCATCAGATCATGCAGCTTATGAACTTTTAAAAGAACAATTAGAAGATGTCTTAGATACACTTACTGATCGTGAAGAAAATGTTCTACGTTTACGTTTCGGTTTAGATGATGGCCGTACGCGTACACTTGAAGAAGTAGGGAAAGTATTTGGTGTCACAAGAGAACGTATTCGTCAAATAGAAGCGAAGGCTCTAAGAAAATTGCGCCACCCATCACGAAGTAAACGTTTAAAAGACTTTCTAGAATAGGATAAAAGACACTCCAATTTGGGGTGTCTTTTTTCGTCGAATAAGGTAAAATTATGGGTGAAAATGGTTTCTAAAGCTGGGGGCGTTTAAGTGAACAGTCAAAAGAAAGAAATTATCCTAAATGAGATCCTATTCTGGAAGAAGAACAAGCTATTACCGGAACACTATTGTGATTTTTTAACAACTTTATATTCTCAAGGGGAAGAAGTAGAGGATTGCACAAAGTTGGAAGTTAACGCATCAAAGTCCATATTATCAGAAAATTCGACAAAGAATAATTTGAAAATGATATTTTTATCAATTGGTACAGCTGTTTTATTAATCACATTATTTGTATTAAAAGCACCATTTGTTCTTATTCCTGTAATATTAAGTATAAGTGTAATTATCGGTCTTTTATTATTTCTTTTTAAATATACACAAAATAAAACAATTATTACTACCTTTTCCTATGCGACAGTAGCGTTGCTGATTTTGGGTGTCTCAATTAAACTCGAAAATCTATTCTCATACGAAAAAACACTAGTACTCTATGGTGTACTAATAGGGAATTGTCTTTTATGGTTGATTTCTGGTAAACTATTGAATTTAATTTATTTTAAAATTTCGGGAGTAGTCGGTTTAATTATTATAATTTTTTACATATTATTCAAGTGAATCAGTTTCATAAATCCATTTTTGGTTATTAAATACGAACATTTCATCACATTGATTCAGTAAGCCGCTCCAGATGGCGCTTTCCGCGGGCGAGCGTTGAGCCTCCTCGGAAGCCGCCTTTGCTCCTGCGGTTACTCGTCGCAGAAAATTCTTTTTGCAGAGCAAAAAGAATTTTCACTGCGGGGTCTCACCTGTCTCGCTTTCTCGCAGGACTATGAATAGACCTCTCTGAATTAACATCGCACGAAGGAAATGCGAATGCATTTTCGAGGACTCGCCATCTTCCGCTTCATAGACAAATTTCTAATTGATATACGGCATATAAAAATAGCCCATTTAATGGTCGTATTTTTTATTAAATCTTTGAATTATGAAATTGATTCATCTATGAGTTCGAAATTCATATCAATTACTTCCTAAGTAAATACCGGAAATGGAAATATTTATGTGTTATTGAGTTGTTTATTTAGAAAATTTTCGCATATTTAACTAGAAAAATAGTTACGAAATTGACTCAGATAAGAAAATTGTAAAATGTTGCAGAAGATGATGAAAGAATTCGTCGATTAAGTTGTTGCACCTGGTACAGTTAACAGAGAACGTACAAACAGATTGTAAAATAAATTTTCTAACAATTATGTAAAATGTGAATAATGGAATTGCTTTTGAAGAAAATTAAGATAAAGAAGGTGCAGATGGTTTTAATCGTAAGGGAAAAATGAGTGGAGTTCATCTACAGGAATTATGTATTCTGCTCATATTTCATTAGGAGGTGCTCCACTCCATTTATTTGGAACGAAAGAACAAAAGGGTAAATTCTAACATTGATTTGTACAGGAGAGACCTTAGAGGGATGATTTTTTTTAACAGAACCTAATACTGGAGGTACTGAGAGAATTGCAATGCTTGCGAATGGTTATATTTAATTAATGAAAGGTACAAATGTAAGCTATTAAAAACATCACATCTTGCATTAAAAGCTATGTGTAGGGAATATTAAGGTGCAAAAGCACATTAGTGCAATATCGGTTGCAAGTCATGGATTTACAGTTCTTGTACCATATAACAAATAGATTTGAATATAGGATGTGCAAGTTTCAAAAGAGTATTTAATGAATAAAGAAGGATTAGGGATTTAACAACTTATTGTATCTAAAATTGAGATGGAATAGCTCGAAACCATCCAAATGCACGAATAGAATTACATGAAAAATTTTAAATTAGAACATTATTTAAGGTAGTAAAAACTGTTATAAAATAGAAAATTTTCACCTAAAGTTGAAAGAATGGTAATAGCAAGATAAATTGGATGTTAATATATCTTTTGTGTCATATTTGTCACAAACCAGGGAAAACTTATTCAGAAGGCCTTTTCGTTTTACCAGTTATGAAGTACAATATTAGTGTTGACTGATTCTATTTATAGAAATAGATTGAACTTATTAGGGAGGGTAATTGATGAAAAAGAATCCTATTATTCCGTATATCTTAATCATGGCATTCGGTCTAGGTTTAATCTTCTTCATGTCTATTGACGGAGCGGATAAAAAAGCCGAAATTGCAAAAGGCGGAAAAGAAGCAAAAACTGAACAAACAGCTGGTAAAGGTGAAACTGCAGGTGCAGCAGATCCAGAAGCAATTGCTAAACAAAAATGTATTTCTTGTCATGGTGATAACCTTAAAGGTAATGTAGGTCCAAACTTACATGGTACAGGTTTATCGGAAGCACAAGTAAAAGATGTTCTTACAAAAGGTAAAGGCACTGGTATGCCAGCTGGACTTGTTTCAGGTGCAGACCTTGATGCTATGGCTAAATATATCTCTGGATTAAAATAATTAATTCTTATATATTTTCCAAACCCTTATCCTCGAATCGGATAAGGGTTTTTCTATGTAAAAGTTAGCCATAGCAGCTAGATTTATGAATTTAACATAAATGAATGGATTCTTTATAACAATATTCTATGCAAAAAGTGATTTTTTTCGTTACAATACTACAAGAAGGAGGGCTATTACTTGAATGCTCAAAAATTATCAAAACGACTAGAAAAAGTAGCATCATTTGTACCACAAAATGCGATTGTTGCTGATATAGGAAGTGATCACGCATACTTACCGTGCTATTTAGTCCTAAACAACCTTGTCACAAGTGCAATTGCTGGTGAAGTTGTAAAAGGCCCTTATGAATCAGCGTGTCATGAAGTACAACAAGAAGGTTTACAAAAACAAATTAATGTACGACTAGCAGATGGCTTACAAGCAATAGAACAAGCAGATCATGTAACTGCCATTACAATTGCAGGTATGGGTGGACCGTTAATCGCATCTATTTTGGAAAAAGATGTAGAACGATTAATCGGTGTAGAACGTCTAATTCTTCAACCGAATATACATGCGATTGCCATACGAGAATGGGCTATTCGCCGTAATTGGAAAATAGTTGATGAAGCAATTTTAAAAGAAGATGACAAAATCTATGAAGTATTAGTGCTTGAACCTGGAGAAGATTCACTAACTGAAGAGCAGCTATTATTAGGTCCTGTTTTAATGAGACAACAAAATGAAGTATTCAAAGAAAAATGGAATCGTGAAATTCAACAATGGCAACATGTATTAAGGGCAATTGAAAAAGCAGAACAATCGGTTGAAATTATTGAAAAAGCGAAAGAATTGCAGCATCGGATTGAAATGGTGAAGGAGGTTTTATAACTATGAAGCAAACAAATGGACAAGAAATTATCCAGCTTTTTGAATCATGGTCTCCGAAGAAAATTGCAGCAATGGATGGGGATCCTATTGGCTTAGCAATTGGAACATTAAATAAGTCTGTTTCAAAAGTATTAGTCACTTTAGATGTAAATGAAGATGTTGTAGATGAAGCAATTGAAAATGGCTGCGAATTAATCATTGCCCATCATCCACCAATTTTTAGCAAATTAGCAAATGTACGTACTGATCTCCCTAAGGGAAAACTAATCGAAAAATGTATCAAGAATGATATCGCCGTCTATTCTGCACATACAAATTTGGATGTAGCAGAAGGTGGGGTAAATGATCTTCTAGCAGAAGCAGTGCAATTGAAAAATTGTGAAGTACTAGTACCAACTTTTTCTGAGAAAATGTATAAGCTAGCAGTTTTCGTTCCTGAAGACCATGCAGATGAGTTACGCCAAGCATTAGCAGGTGCTGGTGCTGGACAAATAGGAGACTATGATTCATGTAGTTACACCATTTCTGGGCAAGGAAGATTTAGAGCATTAAATGGTTCACAGCCTTATACTGGAGAAATCGGGAAATTGCATACTGAAGCTGAAGTGAAAATAGAAGTGGTTGTTGCAGAAACGAATAAAAACAAAGTCTTGCGTGCAATGCTAAACCATCATCCGTATGAAGAACCAGCATATGATTTATATGCTCTAGAAACACCTGCAAAAGAAATGGGTATAGGACGAATTGGTACAGTGGACACTATGACTTTAAAAGAATTTGCTGAACATGTGAAGAAATCATTAAATGTACCAAAAGTAAGAGTTGTTGGTGATTTGAATTCAAAGGTTTCGAAAATTGCTGTCCTTGGTGGTGATGGTAACAAATATATCTATGCTGCAAAACGAGCAGGTGCTGACGTATTTGTAACAGGAGATATGTACTTCCATGTGGCTCAAGATGCGGAAAGTATAGGGTTGCATATTGTTGATCCAGGTCATCATGTTGAAAGTGTGATGAAAGTGGGTGTTGCACTAAAAATGGCAACCCTTTGTAAAGAAAACAAAGTTGAATGTGCATTTATTGCTTCAAAACTTTCAACAGAACCTTTCCAATTTATATAATAATATTGTAAAACAAAAGAGCATCTAATTAGTCTGAAAGGACTAATTAGATGCTCTTTTTGCTATCAAAATAATCATCTTCTTATTAGGTTAAGAAGATGTGAAGTAACTTTCTATTTTTTTGATAAATTATAAGGTAAGATTTTCTCAACAGGTTTTGGTTGTTTTATCTTAGGTAAAATTTTGTCCAGTGTAACTGTACGAGTTAAGTTATGAGTTGTTTGATCATTTGGATCATATTGTTCCAAGAATTTGATAACCTCTTTAACAATTGGCGTTGGGGTAGAAGCACCAGCAGTTACACCGACTTTTTCAATGCCTTCAAGCCATTCTAATTTAAGTTCAGATAAATCTGCAATACGATAAGAATTCGTATGAGCAATTTCTTCAGAAACTTGAGTTAAACGATTAGAGTTATTACTTTTAGGATCACCAACAACAATCAGCAAATCAGCATCACCTGCTTGTTTTGCAACAGCTTCTTGTCGAACTTGAGTTGCTAAGCAGATTTCTTGATGGACTTCAATATTTGGGTATTTTTCTTTCAAATGGTCCATTAAATGAGCAACGTCCCATTGGCTCATTGTTGTTTGATTTGTTACGAGAATTTTATCTCGTGTTAATTGTAATTGATCAACATCTTCAATACTTTGTACTAAAAACACATGGTCTGGAGCAACACCGATTGCTCCTTCTGGTTCGGGATGACCTTTTTTCCCGATATAAACAATATCGTAGCCATGAGATGATTTTTCTTCTATTAAATCATGTGTAACTGTAACATCAGGACATGTTGCATCGATGGCAATTAACCCTTTTTTTCGTGCTAATTCACGTACTTCGGGAGAGACGCCATGAGCAGTGAAAATTACAGTACCTTTATCTACTTTTTCTAAAATTTCTAAGCGGTCTTTACCGTCTAATGTGATGATGCCATCTTGTTCGAATGCATCGGTTACGTGTTTATTGTGAACAATCATACCAAGAATATAGATGGGTCTTGGTAATGTTTTGTCTAAGGCTGCATTGCGTGCGATGACCATAGCATCAACAACGCCGTAGCAGTAACCTCTTGGTGTGATTTTAATGACTTCCATGATTCGAACTCCTTTCAATGCTCGCTACGTATTATTATAACGGACTCAGGAATTGAATACAAAATAATCGTCTAGTTCGTTAAAAAGGGGGTTGGAATATACGAGGAGTTGAAGGGCGAGTTTGTTGTGTAAATTGCTGAGGTTGCTGTGATCGTTGTGATTGCGATTGAGGTTGTTGTTGTTGTTGTCTTCTATTTCTTCCAAGTATATATTTTAAAGGTCCTCTTGGTTCTTTTCCGCCACCTTGAGCAGGGGCTGTTGGCGAGTTCGCATTAGGAATTGACTGGAAGCCTTTATACATCCGGTAAAGTGCAGGCAAATTTTGGAACATAGGAGAGAATTGCTTCACCATAGGAGTGAATTTTTGAGCTGTGTTAAAAAATTGATCAGCTGTGTTTAAATATTGCTCAATCTTAGCAAAGCTTCCAAGAGAGTTTCCTGCACCTCCGGCCGCATTTGCAGCATTCGCCGCATTTGCAGCAGCATTCGCTGCCTCGGCAGCTCTAGCAGCTCTAGCCGCACCACCAAAACCCATATCTCTAGCAAATGCTCTTGCTGATCCCGCAGCATTCCCTGCTGCATCCGCCACTTTTCCTGCATTATTAAAATTAGTTACACCTCTTGCTAACGCTTGAGCGGGACCTGCAAAATTACCTGGTCCTCTAGGGGGAGCTTGAGCGGGACCTGCAAAATTACCTGGTCCTCTAGGGATAGCTTGAGAGAGACCTGTAAAATTGCCTGGGCCCCTAGGGATAGCTTGAGCAGGACCTGCAAAATTACCTGGGCCCCTAGGAATAGCTTGGGCTGCATTAGCAAAATTACCTGGCCCTCTAGGAATAGCTTGAGCGGCATTACCAAAATTACCAAAACCTCTAGGAGTAGCAGGTGGACCACTAGCGACATTACCAAATCTTCCTGGTGAAGGCATTGGCCGCATCATTTGTTGCATAGGATATGGATTAAAACTTCCTTGATAAGGATTACCGTAAGGGAAATAGGATGGGTAAACCATAAGATTCTCCTTTCATTTTTAAAAAAATAAACGAATCAAACAATATAGGAAAAATCGTCACGAGGAATTGACGAATGTTCTATTAATAGATATCATATGCAAATGGTCTACTTAATGTACGAATCGTGTTACAATGAATGTAGTAAGTTAGGAGGGACAATATATGTCCAAATATACAGATTATAATTTCCAGCCCTTTTTACGAGAGGCTATAGAGAAATTAGGCTTTACAGAGCCAACCCCGATTCAAAAAGAAATGATTCCACTAATCCTCAAAGGTAAAAGTGCAATCGGCCAAGCCCACACAGGAACAGGGAAAACACACAGTTTCTTAATCCCAATCGTTGAACGAATCCGACAAGATAAACAAGAGGTACAAGCTGTTATTGCTGCTCCTACTCGTGAGCTTGCATCACAAATTAATATCGAACTTCAAAAGCTAATTGAAGGAACAGATATTCACTCAAAATTATTTATCGGAGGAACGGACAAGCAACGTTCTATCGACAAACTAAAAACACAACCACAAATTGTCGTTGGTACACCAGGACGAATTCGTGATTTAGTTAAAGAACAAGCGTTACTTGTGCATACAGCTTCAATGCTCGTTATAGACGAGGCAGATCTTGCATTTGATATGGGCTTTATCGAAGATATTGATCAATTTGCATCACAAATGCCTGAAAATCTTGAAATGTATGTGTTCTCAGCAACAATTCCAGAAAGCTTACAACCTTTCTTGAAAAAATATATGACATCACCAATCCATGTACATATGGATGATAAACGCCCTGTTGCAGAAAACATTGATTTCTATTTAATTCCAACACGTAGTAAATCAAAAAATAGTAAATTACTTGAAACAATGAATACTATTAATCCTTACCTAGCAATTATTTTTACGAATACACGTAAACAAGCTGATTATGTTGCTGATTTCCTTTCAAATAATGGACATCGTGTTGGACGTATCCATGGTGATTTAACACCACGTGATCGTAAAAAAATGATGAAACAAATTCGTGACCTAGAATTCCAATACATCGTTGCAACAGACCTAGCTGCTCGTGGTATTGATATTCCAGGGGTTAGCCATGTTATTAACTACGAATTACCACAAGATCTTGAATTCTTCATTCACCGTGTTGGTCGTACAGCACGTGCGGGTAATAAGGGTGTTGCGATCACAATTTTCGAACCTTCTGATGAAGATGCAATTGCACGCGTAGAAAAAATGGGTATTCCATTTGTTGCAAAAGACATCAAAAATGGCGAGATCGTTGAAATGAAAGAACGCCATGCACGTGAAAAACGTGAGAAAAAATCAGATGAAATCGACCGTATTGCAAAATCAAAAGTACGTAAGCCGAAAAAAGTAAAACCAGGATACAAGCGTAATATGCGTTGGGAAATGGAAGAAATTAAGAAGAAAGAACGTAAAAAACGTCGCCGCCAACGCTAAAAGGAGGATATACCCATATGTTAATTGGTTCTCATGTATCGATGAGTGGTAAGAAGATGCTCCTTGCTTCAAGTGAGGAAGCAGCTTCTTATGGTGCTTCTACCTTTATGATTTATACAGGAGCGCCTCAAAATACCCGTCGTAAACCTATTGAAGAATTGAACATCGAGGCAGGACTTCTGCATATGCAACAGCACGGTTTATCGAATATCGTCGTTCATGCTCCGTATATCATTAATCTTGCGAACACTACCAAACCTGAAGTATTTGCGCTTGGTGTGGAATTCTTGCAAAAAGAAATCGAACGTACTTCGGCAATTGGTGCTACGCAAATCGTATTACACCCTGGAGCTCATGTAGGTGCTGGTGCTGATGTTGGAATCGCGAAAATTATTGAGGGCTTAAATGAAGTACTATCTGCCGATTACCCAGTTCAAATTGCATTAGAAACAATGGCTGGTAAAGGTTCAGAATGTGGCCGTACATTCGAAGAATTAGCGAAAATTATTGATGGTGTTACAAATAATGAACGCCTATCTGTATGCTATGACACTTGCCATACTCATGATGCAGGGTACGATATTATTAATGATTTTGATGGTGTATTAGAACATTTTGATAAAGTCATTGGAGTCGATCGTATTAAAGTACTGCATATCAATGATAGTAAAAATGTTTGTGGTGCAGCAAAAGACCGTCACGAAAACATTGGATTTGGCCATATTGGCTTTGATGCTCTACATCGTATTGTACACCATGATGCCTTTACAGGAATTCCTAAAATCCTTGAAACACCATGGGTAGGAACAGACGCTAAAAACAAAAAAGCACCATATGCATACGAAATTGAAATGTTCCGATCAGGAAAATATACGCCAGAGAATATCGACGCATTACGCGGAGAATAAACAAATCGTACTATTTAGCTACCTAACTGTTGAGTTAAAAATACAACAGAAGGTAGCTTTTTTATTAGGCTCTTTTAGATATTTATAAAAAATCAAAAGGATCAAATGGTCCTTTTTCTTCTCTAATAAATCTAGCTATTATCTATGCCCATCTATACGTGCTTGTATATATCCGTAATAAGCACAGGTTCCATTTTTAGATAAGTCTTTTACTTCAAAACTACATCAAAAAACAGAATGAGATTTCTTGCTGAATTAAAAGAAAAATAGGATAATTTATACAAAGATGATAGCTTTTAAAACTATGGATAGAAAGGAGTCTATAATGAAACAACTTTGGTATGGTGGAACTATTTATACAATGGAAAAGGAAAATGAAACCGTTGAAGCGATACTTGTTGAAGGTGGTAAAATTATTGCAGTCGGTTCAATTGATGAATTAAAAGAACAAGCAGATGATCAAATTGATTTGAAAGGTGCTACGATGTATCCAGGCTTCGTGGATAGCCATCTTCATATGATTTTCCAAGGCGAAAAATTAATTCGACTAGATTTAACAAAAGCTAATTCTGCTGAAGAGATGTTAGAAATGGTGAAAGAAGCAGCGAAGACAGCATCCCCTGATCAATGGTTATTTGGTGAAGGATGGAATGAAAATAACTTCACTGATAAACGTATCCCAACAAAAGAAGAATTGGATGCCGTTCGTGAAGAACCGATTCTATTAACGAGAATTTGCCATCATGTAGTATTAGGCAATACAGCAACGCTTGCAGCAGGCGGAATTACAGAACAAAGCATATCTCCCGCAGGCGGTGAAATTGGAAGAGCAAAAGATGGTAAGCTAAATGGATTGCTATATGATAAAGCTTCAGAACTTGTGACTGCAGCAATCCCAAGAGAAGGGGAGGCATATATTGATTCATTGACAGAAGAACTAAATCTAACTGTAGATAATATGCTGTCATATGGCTTAACTGGCGGACATACAGAGGAAATGTATTATTTCGGTGAATTTATGAATCCGTTAACTGCATATCGTCGTGTCATTGGTGAAAAGCATCATTTCAGAGTCAACTTACTGCGTCATAATGCTGTATTTGAAGAAATGATGGACGCCAATATAGAGTTTGATGAACCTTTTATTGAACCGGGCGCAATGAAAATATTTGCAGACGGTGCTTTAGGTGGTTCAACAGCTGCGCTTTCAGAACCATATGCAGATAATCCTGAAAATAGTGGATTACTTATTCAAACTGATGAAGAACTAGAAAACCTTGTGAAAATGGCACGTAAATATGATGAAGTAATTGCTGTACATATGATCGGTGACGCTGGTACAGAACAAATTTTGAATGTCATCGAAAAATACCCAGCACCTGCAGGTAAACGAGATCGCTTAATCCATGTTTCTGTCTTACGTAAAGACTTAATAGAAAGAATAGCAAAATTACCAGTTGTTGTAGACGCACAACCAGCATTCGTACCATCTGATTTTCCTTGGATTATTGATCGCCTTGGTGAAAATCGCTTAGACTTTGTTTATCCTTGGAAAACGCTTTTAGACAGTGGCGTAATGTGTGCTGCAGGAACAGATGCACCAATTGAAGACATCAATCCACTTCAATCTATTTATGCAGCGGTAGAACGTAAAAAGCCATATGCAGACAATGATGGCTATGTACCTGAACAAAAAGTGACTCGTTTTGAAGCTATTCGTATGTATACAGTCGGCAGTGCACAAGCCATTTGCAAAGAACATGAACGTGGCTTGATTAAATCAGGATATGTTGCTGACTTTTCAATTTTCGACCGTGATTTATTTGAAGGAACATCAGAGGACATGCTTGAAGCAAAAGCTGTGAAGACCGTTGTCGCGGGACGCGTAGTATTTGATCGTGCTGATGCATAGCCAAAAATAAATTGCTACCTAAGAACATAGATTGGCTTGGCAAACAGTAGTTTGCTAAGTCTATTTGTTTTTGTTTAAGTATGAAACTGCGGTTATATAAAATGTCGGATATTTTACTTGTTTAGGAAAAATTTAGTGTGCGAAAAGCTATGTATTATTTGAAGAATAGGAGAGTATATGAAACATTTAAACATATTATTAGAAAAATATTTGGAACCACCATTAGTAATAACAAAAGGTTCACAGCAAGGATGGACTTCAACTGTATTTGAAGTTAGGAATACTGAAGGCTCATATATTTTGAAAATATGTGAAGAGCCAAAATATAAAGATTGGCTTAGAAAAGAAGCAAAAGTTTTAGAGATGGCCAGAGAAAGCTATAGGAATGTTGTTCCTAAGTTGATTGCATTTCTCTATGACAAAGGCCAGGCATATTTGCTAATGTCCAAAATACCTGGCAATAGTCTTACTCAAGCAATAAAGTTGGACGAAAATGATAAAGAGAAGTTTCAATTGATAGAAAGCTTTGGTACATTTTTATGCCAGTTACATGAACAACCAATCTCAAGTTATGATGTATCTCAGAATTGGTTAGATACTCAATTACAACAAGCTAAATTCTATGCTGAAAAAGGAATATGCGATGGTTCATTAGATCTTTTGCAGGAGCTTTATAATAATCGACCAAAATCAGTGCCACAAACGATGATTCATGGTGATTGCACGACTGATAATGTTATGGTTTATAAGGGTAAAGTTATGTCTTTTATCGATGTTGGTTTTATGACAATCGGTGATCCACGTTATGATGAAGCGCTGGCTATACGAAAATTCACAGAACAAGAAAAAGTGGCATTTTATAAAGGTTATCCACGATATAAAATTCATGATACAGAATTTACCTATTTCAATGGTGGGTTATATGAATTTTTTTAATCCATATTTTTGCGAAATGTAGAGACTAGAAAAGGAAGCCATGTAGCATCAGATCAATTTATCTAAGTTTGCGATAAATTAGATAGTTTTTGTTGGAAATTGATACATGAAACAGACAATATAATTTGTAGAAAAGAAAGATACATCTCCGTTAATATTTAATTAAGTATTTAGAATATTAAGAGTCTAAATAACTAATTGGGCAATGGAGGGTATGGTATGTATAATGGCAAAGAGTATTTAGAAAGTTTAAATGATGGCCGAGTTGTATATTTAAATGGTGAAAAAATCAAAAATGTTGTAGAACATCCAGCATACAGAAATTCAGCACGTTCGATTGCAAGACTCTATGATGCGCTTCATGATCCTGAAAAGTCAGCTACTTTAACAACGGAAACTGAATTTGGTTTCCGTACCCATAAATTTTTTAAAGCCTCAACTAGCGTGAAAGAACTAATTGGAGCACGGGATGCTATGGCAGAATGGGCACGATTAAGTTATGGTTTTATGGGTAGAACTCCCGATTATAAAGCTGCTTTTACGGGTTCACTTGGACCTTATGCTGATTTTTATAAAGGATTCGAAAACAATGCAAGAAGATGGTACCGTAAAGCACAAGAAGAATTACCTTTTTGTAACCATACTATTATAAATCCACAATTAGATCGTCATAAACCTTTACATGAAAACAAAGAAGTATTTGTCCGAGCTGTTGCAGAAAAAGATGATGGTATTATTGTAAGCGGTGCCAAAATGGTTGGTACTTCAGCTGCATTAACTCATTATAATTTTGTTGCAAACTATTCTCCGCAAGATCTTGGGGGTGGTGATCAAAGCCATGCACTTATTTTCTTTGTACCAATGAATGCCCCTGGTTTAAAGGTAATTAGTCGTCAGTCCTATGAAGAAATGGCAGTGAAATCAGGCACACCGTTTGATTATCCTTTATCAAGTCGATTTGACGAGAACGATGCAGTTATAGTTCTTGATAACGTATTTATTCCTTGGGAAGATGTATTGGCGTATAAAAATGTTGATATTGCCAATGGATTCCGCCCGAAAACGGGTTGGGTAAACCGGTATACATTCCAGGGGTGTACCCGTTTTGCAGTAAAACTTGATTTTATGGTTGGACTGTTATTAAAAGCAACTGAACTGGCTGGGACGAATACGTTTCGAGGTGTTCAAGCAAATATTGGTGAAGTAATTTCATACCGCAATATGTTTTGGGCGATTTCTACTGCTATGGCAACTCAGCCTGAAGAAGCTCCAAATGGATATTTACTTCCAAACTCAACTTATGCAACAGCATACCGTACATTTGCACCTGTTGTCTGGCCGAAGATCAAACAAATTTTCGAGCAAGTCGTGGCTGGAGGATTAATTCAATTACCTTCTAGTTCAAAAGATTTCTTGAACCCAGAACTTCGACCATACTTAGACCAATACTATAAAGGTTCAGGTGGAGCTAGTGCAGAAGAACGTGTCAAAGTTTTAAAATTGGTGTGGGATGCGATTGGCACAGAATTTGGTGGGCGAAACGAATTATACGAAATTAACTACGCTGGAAATCAAGAAGGCATTCGATTAGATGCATTAAAAATGGCTGATGCTTCAGGTCAAACAGCAGCATATAAAAGCTTTGTTGACCAAGCATTAAATGATTATGATTTGAATGGATGGACAAATGAGACTTGGATTAACAATTACAACACCGAAAAATTACCGCTATAGTAAATTTGAGAAAGCTAACAATTAAAAAAACATTTTATCGTCTCAAAAATATGTAATCCCGAGTAGTATTTCATTGCTATTCGGGTTTTTTATTTGAAAATAGGAGTAGCTCATTTTGATCTAAATAGATAACTTAGATTAATGCTAAAATATTTAAATATGGTAGAATTAAATCAGAAAATTCTGTGTTCATGGAGGAATAAGATGAATAATAGCCCGTTTTCATGGATAAAAGAGTATACGGATGGTGAAGGGCGGATTGTCTTAGAAGGCGAGCGGATGATTGTCACATCTTCGATTATTTTTGGTATTCTTCGAAAAGAATTAATCGAAAATATTTCAAAAGAGCGGATGAAGGGATTCCTTATTCGGTATGGATGGAATCTAGGGCAAAGTGATGCCAATAAAGCAATGAAAAAGAAATATTCTTCTTTTGAAGATTTACTTAGCCAAGGCCCCCACATGCATCTATTACGTGGATTTACATTAGCACAGCGTTCCAAATTGGACATTGGCTATTCAGATGATCAAAAAGTAGAAACGATACATGTAGAAGGAAGATGGATTGCTTCTTATGAAGCGGAGGAACATTTAACTCAGTTTGGACTGTCAGATTTACCTGTTTGCTACACTTTAATTGGTTATGCTAGTGGTTATTATTCTACGATATGCAATAAAAAAGTCTTGTTTAAAGAAGTTAACTGTATAGCAAAAGGGGATAGTGAATGTTCTTATGTCGGTAAAACGCTTGAGCAATGGGGAGTTGCTATTTTGAGTGAGCTTCCGTATTTTGAAGAGGCAACAATCGTCCAAGAGTTACACTCCACCTATGATCAGCTTTTAGATGAACGAAATAATTTATCGAAGGCGATTTCAATACATAATCGTTTAACAAATGAATTAGCAGCAGAAGGAGAATTACAGTCTATCGTAAATATTGTTTATGAAGAATTGAAGTTACCAATGATGATTGAAGATATGTATGGAAATATAATGTATACAGTGGGTGTCTCTAATTTATTCATGGAGATTGATTATTTAACGATAACCAAGGCTTTACGAGATAGAAAAAGTCATTTTGGATCATCTCAAAAGAAAATTAAAATTGATGGTGAAATTTACTATTGTCTATGTATTCCAATTATTATTAAACAACGGAGTTACGGCAATTGCTTTTTAATATATGAAAAAGGACAAAAGATTTCAAAAATTGATCAAGTGATATTAGAAAATGCTGCAACAATTTGTTCCATCTATTTACTCAACGAAAAAAACGCATTTGAAGCAACTGAACGGGTAAAGGGGTATTTTCTTAATCAAATTCTTGACAGTAACTTTTCGAAAGAGCACGAAATTATTCAAAAAGGCAATTATATTCAAATGAATTTAAAGCTACCATATTATATTATTGTTCTTACATATAGAAACAAACATAATGATTTCGACGAAGAACTTATGCTTTCTGAACAAATTTTTGAAGAGGTTATTCAATTTACTAAATCCATGAATGATATTTTAATAGGGAAAAGGGAAGGGAAATTAGTATTATTCATACAAGAGAATCAAATGAAAATAATAAAATCTGAGTGTATTAAACTTTTAAAGCATTTAAACAAACATTTCAGACATAATTATTTTTCAATTGGTATTAGTTCTCAGGGATTAAACATCGAGCAAGCATCCATTCACTTTGATGAAGCACTCATATCCTTACAAATGGCACATATTAATGAATCGCTTGTACTTTTTGATGAACTCGGGATTGTTGGACTTATGCTCCATAGTGACAATAAGGACATGATTAAATTAAAAGCAAAACAGACGTTAGGACAACTATTATACAAAAACAATTTGAAAAGTGAATTATTATATACTCTCTATGTATTTTTAAAAAATGGCGGGAATTTAGAAAATACACGGATGAAATTATCTTTGTCAATGAGTGGTTTACGTTATCGATTAGAGAAAATAGAATTATTAGTTGGACAAGATTTGCGGGATCCAACTGTAAATTATCAGCTTTTATTAAGTTTACAAGTGCTAATTGCTAGTGGAGATATTTCATTATAGAACGAAAGTAAATGTAGTTTAAAAATTTTTTATGGGGGTATTTAAATGGAGCTAAATATATATACAGATCAGCACAATAAATTAATTGAAGATTACAAATTAGCAGAAGACCAGCTGAGATTTACTGGTACTCCAAAAGAATGTATTGAACAATCAAAGAATGACGAAGAGCGCTCTTCCATTTTAGCAATTGAACAAGAACAATTAGTCACATTCTTTGTTCTTCACAAAAATGAAGGTGTCAAACCATATAGCCAAAATCCTAATGCAATATTATTAAGAGCTTTTTCAACTGATGCTAGACAACAGGGAAAAGGCTATGCCAAAAAAGCTTTGCAACTATTACCACAGTTTGTCAAAAATAATTTTTCTGGTATTAATGAAATTGTATTAGCGGTTAATGTTGCAAATGTAGCAGCGCAATCTTTATATAAGAAATGCGGATTTGTCGATGAAGGGGTAAGAACTATGGGTGAAAAAGGCGAACTAATTATAATGAGCTATTATTTATAGGATGAATGGAGGAAGGTTGATGAAACAAATCATAGCAATGGGTGGCGGTGGATTTTCAATGGAGCCTGAAAATCCTTTGTTAGATCAATATATACTAAGTCAATCGAAGAAAGAGAGCCCTAAAATATGTTTTATACCAACAGCAAGTGGAGACTCTGAAAATTATATTAAGAGGTTTTATGATTTTTTTAGAAAGCAAAATTGTATTCCTTCACACCTATCGTTATTTAATCCACCAACTAGAGACTTAGAAAATTATTTACTTGAAAAAGATATTATTTATGTAGGAGGAGGAAGTACCAAAAATTTACTAGCACTTTGGAAAGATTGGGGGATAGATCAAATCTTACGAAAAGCTTGGAACCAAGGCATCATTTTAGCTGGCATTAGTGCAGGTTCCATTTGTTGGTTTGAAGAAGGGGTAACAGATTCATTTGGGGATGGGCTCGAACCAATACAATGTTTAGGTTTTCTAAAAGGGAGTAATTGTCCTCACTATGATGGAGAAGAGGATAGAAGACTCTCTTATCAAGATCTAATTGGAACAAGTAGGATGAGACCGGGCATAGCAGCTGATGATGGTGTTGCGATTCACTATTTCGATCAAGATATTAAAGAGATTGTTAGTTCAAGACCAGCTGCAGGGGCTTATAGGGTGACTTTTGAAAATAATGTGATGGAAGAGTCACTTCCTGTGAGGTATTTATGATGAAATCAATATCTGTTGATTGGGATGGTCAAAAAGTAAATTTAACCTGGATACCTAAATATCTATTGCGAAATCAAGATATCATTACAAGTGTCCATGCAATTTGTATTCAAAATGATAAAGTATTACTCTCTAAAATAAAAAATAGAGGATTTAACTACCCTGGTGGTCATATTGAAAAAGGCGAATCACCAGAAGAAGCACTACATCGAGAGGTCTATGAAGAAGCCTATGTCAAAGGGGATATTACTTATTTAGGGTCTATAGAAGTTAATCATAAAGAAAATCCGTATTTTGATACCTATGGTAAATATCCAATTGTTGGATATCAGGTGTTTTACAGAATGGATATCAAAACTTGTGATTCATTTTTAAGGGAAAATGAGGCAGAAACTCGTATTTGGGTAGAACCTTCAGAAATTCCTTTTGTAATCGACGATCATGAGATAGCATCAGTCATTCTTGAAAATGCTTTATCTGATGTTAAATGATTTATTCTTACTGATTGAAATATATCGCTATTAAAGGGGGATCTATCATATCAAAAGAGAGCATTCTAAAACATTATAAAGAATCTATGGAATTTGTAAAAAGCATTAATTCTAAATCTGTTATAACATGGCATACTTCTGTCGCAGAGGGCAAATGGTCTACCTGTGAAATAATTGGTCACTTAATCCCTTGGGACCGATTTGTCATTGAAAAGAGATTACCTTATTTATTCATTGAAAATAAGGAGTTAGAAAGCCCAAATGTACAAGAAATGAATAGTCGTGCGGCTCTAGAAAGTAAAGGAAAGAAGAAAGAGGAAGTTATCGAGGAATTCTTAGAAGAAAGATGTAATTTAATAAGAAAACTTAATAATTTGTCACAAGAAGTATATAATCAAACTTTCACATTTGGTAAAAGCAATTTGACGTTAGCTTCATATTTTGATGGTCTGATTGAACATGACCTGCATCATTTTCAGCAAATTCAAGATTTCTTAAATTATTTTGAAGAAGACACAATAGAAAAAAATTTGTAGGGAAGAGACAAGATGAAGACACTAGGATGTTTGCACGCGCATTATTCAAATATACACTACATAGAAAAAGCCCTTTCAGAATATCCAATTACTCTTCAACATTTTGTAGATCCTGGATTAATGGTGCGAATTACAAATGATCCCACCTTCAAACCTGAAGAATCTAAGAAAAAGGTAATGGAACAAGTCGATTGGATAGTAGCAAGCGGAGTAGATGCTATAGTTATTACATGTACAAACTATATTGCCATATTAGATGATACAATTAAGTGGAGTATTCCTATCATTAAAATTGACGAACCGTTTTTTAAAGCTTTTTCACAGTTACCTTCCCCACAAACCCTGGTTTTTACAAATCCTAAAACTGTTGAGGGAACAACCGGAAGACTTAATCACTACTTACATCGACTAAATAAACCTATTGACTATTGTATAGAAATGATACCGAATGCATTTGAATATTTGATGAATGGCAATATCAAAGAACATCATGAAATAGTTGTTAAGAAATTAACTGAATTTAAAAATAATAACACTGACTTTGTAGCTATTGCTCAGCTATCAATGGTAGAAGCCGTGAAAAATACTCAAACGGGAATATTAAATCCATTAGATCCTTTAATAGATGAAATTCTCGTACAGTTGCATATTTCAAAATTAAAGTAAGAATGTAAATCCCTTAATCTCACTGGAGGTTAAGGGATTTTGTGTTTGATATCGCGTTAAAAACATCATGATAGTTTAAGGGGAATTACGGTGCTATTATAACTTAAATAATTTTAGTTTCGGATTTTAATTTATGTGAGATTCGTGAAGCGGCCATTGAGGCATTCTAAAAAAGTGTCAAAGATTTAACTGTTTTTGGTCATAACTTTTAATGGAAATGAATATATAGAGGAGCGTAGAGTATTTTGGAATCTCGAATTTGTAAAATGTAGGAATTTATAATAATCAGGAAATCTCGTGTACAAAAACAATCACAACGAAAAGATTCTAATGGGTTATTAAGCGTTATGAAATTATGAAAATAGTAGCGTAATATAGATTTTTTTGTCTTTTTAGAGAAAAAATAATACATGTTATAGATTTTAGTTTGTGAGAATGATATATTTTAATTGTAATATATGTGCTAATTTTCGGAAAAATCTATTATTTAACTAAATTGATGCGTTTTATGCATAGGGAGTGATTTACGGATGGGGAGATATTTATGTCAAAGCAATCTGTAAAGGAACGTATTCTTGAAACAGCTTTAGATTTATTTCAACAAAAAGGGTATCACGGTGTATCCGTTGATGAAATTGTTGAAAAAGCAGGAACATCAAAAGGCGGGTTTTACCATAACTTTAAATCAAAAGATGCCCTCCTATACGAAATTCATGATGTGTTTATTTCATTTGTTTTAAAACAAACAAAAGTAGCGTATGACAAGTACGATAACCCGATTGAAAAAGTGTGTGCAATGTTGTATGCATTTACAAATGTATTTGATGTATACAATCGGCATATTACCGTATTTTATGATGAAGGAACCTATTTACCACCTACCTATAAATTAATCATTAAAGAAAAACGTACTGAATATCGTAAGCTGATTGAACAAGTGATTGAAGATGGTAAGTTGAGTGGGGACTTTCGAGAAGAAATTTCTGTAACAATTACGGCAATGGCGATTATAGGATTAGTGAACTGGACATATAAATGGTACAAGCAAAACGGTCCGTTAACTATGGAGCAAATTACATTGCATTTTAATGATTTAATACTTAGAGGAATTGTGACAGATAAAGGTTATGAAGAAGCCTTATCATATCAACATTTACTCAGCTAGTGTGAGCAAGCTAAATAGGAACTGCTTTTTTTAAACAAAGGGTCAGACCGACTAGTCGGTACTACAAAATAGATGGGAAATTGAAAGGGGAATTAATCATGAATTTTGAATTAACGAAAGAACAGCAAATGATTCGTGATATGGTACGTGATTTTGCAAAGGCAGAAATTGAACCACATGCACGAGAACTTGATGAAACACATGCATTCAGAAAAGAAAGCTTTGACAAAATGGCTGATTTAGGACTTTTCGGTATTCCGTTCCCGGAACAGTACGGTGGCTCAGGAGGAGATACCATTTCTTACGCGCTAGCTGTTGAAGAAATTGGTCGTGCTTGTGGTGGGACAGGGTTAAGCTATGCAGCTGCAGTCAGTTTAGGGGCTACCCCTTTTTATAACTTTGGTACAGAGGAGCAAAAGCAAGAATTTTTAGTCCCAATGGCGCAAGGGAAGACGCTAGGATCATTTGGGTTAACTGAACCAAATGCCGGTTCTGATGCTGGTGGTACTAGAACTAAAGCGCACTTAGATGGTGACGAATGGATGATTAACGGAGAGAAATGTTGGATTACAAATGCTGAATATGCTCGCCAAGTCGTTGTAACAGCTGTGACAGGTCAAAATGAAAAAGGAAAAAATATTATTTCGGCCATTATTGTCCCAACTGACACTCCGGGAGTAACAATTCGCTCTGATTATAAAAAAATGGGTGTTCGTGCATCGAATACATGTGAAATCATTCTTGAGAATGTCCGTGTTCCAAAAGAAAACGTGCTTGGTGATGAGAAAAAAGGATTTGGTCAGTTTTTAAACACTTTAGATGGTGGACGTATTTCCATTGCAGCTCTATCCGTCGGGATAGCACAAGCAGCATTTGATAAAGCATTGGCTTACTCAAAAGAGCGCAAACAATTTGGTCAGTCTATTTCAAAATTCCAAGGGATTAGCTTTAAATTAGCCGATATGGCGATGGAAATTGAGTTAGCGCGCAATATGGTGATGAAGGCAGCTTGGTTAAAGGATCATGGAAAGCCATTTAAAAAAGAAGCCGCATTCGCAAAATTGTTTGCATCTGAAATGGGCTTTAGAACATGTAATCAAGCCATTCAAATTCATGGGGGATCCGGTTATATGGCGGAATACGATGTAGAACGTCATTTACGTGATATTAAGCTAATGGAAATTGGTGAAGGTACTTCTGAGATTCAACGGGTTGTCATTTCTCGTATTTTAGGATGTTAGTTCTTTGAAAAAGGAATCTATGGGAGGAATAGGTATGGCAGAACTAGTTTATCAAACGATTGGCGAGCTATTGGAGGAAAAAGTTGCATTGACTCCGGATAAAGAAGCACTTGTTTATGCGGATCGTAATTTTCGCATGACATATGCACAGTTTAACCATCATGTTGATGAGGTGGCAAAAGCCTTAATAGCAATCGGTCTAGAAAAAGGTGACCATTTTGCAGTTTGGACGACAAATGTACAAGAGTGGCCAGGATTACAATTTGGATCTGGGAAAATGGGAGCACCACTAGTGACAGTTAATACAAATTACCGTACTTCAGAGTTAGAGTATTTATTGAAGCAATCTGATTCACGTGCAATTGTATTAATTGATCAGTTACGGGACTACTCATTTATCGAAACACTTTACGAAATATGTCCAGAGCTAAAAACAAGTAAGCCTGGACAACTTGAAAGTGCTCGTTTACCACTCTTGAAAACCGTTGTCGTAATAAGTGATAAACACTATCCTGGTACGTTTAGCTATGAAGAATTTTTAGCAAATGGTCAAATGATTTCGGATGAACAACTTTCAGACCGTAAAAAATCCCTATCCTACGAAGATGTCATTAATATTCAATATACATCCGGTACAACAGGCTTCCCAAAAGGTGTAATGTTACGTCATTCTAATCTAATCAATAATGCGATTAATATTGCGGAGTGTATGAAACTTACACAGGATGATAAGCTTTGTATTCCAGTACCATTTTTCCATTGCTTTGGATGTGTGATTGGTACATTAGCGATTGTCTCTGCTGGTGGAACGATGGTGCCAGTGCAGGAATTCCACGCAGAAAAAGTATTACGTACTGTTGAAAAGGAAAAATGTACAGCACTTCACGGTGTACCAACGATGTTTATAAATGAGTTGAATTTACCGAATATTCAAGAATTCGATCTATCTTCTTTACGTACGGGCGTAATGGCCGGATCCAACTGCCCGGTTGAAGTAATGAAAGATGTCATTCATATTATGGGAATGAAAGATATTACGATATGTTATGGACAAACTGAATCCTCACCTGTATTAACACAAACAAGAACAGAGGATCCTCTTAATTTAAAGGTGGAAACAGTTGGTCGTGCTTTACCAAATGTTGAAGTGAAAATTACAGAGCCTGGTACAAATACTGAACTTCCTCGAGGTGAGCAAGGTGAAATTTGTGCCCGCGGTTATGTTGTCATGAAGGGTTATTATAAAAACCCGGATGCTACAAGAGAAGCAATTGATGAAGATAATTGGTTGCATACAGGAGATCTTGGGACCATGGATGAAGAGGGATATGTACGAGTAACTGGGAGACTCAAAGATATGTTCATCCGTGGAGGCGAAAACATTTATCCACGTGAGATTGAAGAGTTTTTATACCAACATCCTAAAGTACTAGATATACAGGTTGCTGGTGTACCAGATGAGAAGTACGGGGAAGAAGCAGCTGCATGGATCATTTTAAAGGACGGTCAAACAGCAACTGAAGAAGAGATTCGAGCATTTTGTGATGGTGAAATTTCTCGTCATAAAATACCTCGTTATATTTACTTCGTCGACCATTATCCAATGACAGCATCAGGAAAAATCCAAAAGTTTAAGCTACGAGAACAATTTCAAGGATTTACAAAATCCCTAAAATGAGGAGGTTTCGCTATGTTTAAAAAAGTGCTCATTGCAAATCGAGCTGAGATTGCAAGAAGGATTATCCGAACGTGTGAAAAACTCGGAATTGAAACTGTTGCAGTTTATTCTGAAGCTGATGAAAATAGTTTGTATGTAAAAGAGGCAACAGAAAGCTACTGTATCGGGAAGCCACCCGTATCACATAGTTATTTAAATATAGAAGCAATTCTTGATGTGGCAAAAAAGACTGGAGCCGAAGCGATTCATCCAGGTTATGGATTATTATCTGAAAATGCCACATTTGCAAAGCAAGTAGAGGAAGCGGGGCTCATATTTATTGGTCCTAAATCCAAAGTTATTGAGGCAATGGGGAGTAAGTTAGAAGCGCGCAGAACAATGGCAGCAGTTGGCGTACCCATTGTACAAGGTGTTAATGAACCGATTGCAGATACAGACGAAGCAGCGAAAATCGCCCATGAAATTGGTTATCCCGTTATGTTAAAAGCCTCAGCCGGTGGTGGTGGAATTGGGATGCAACTCGTCCGTGATGAAGTTGAACTTCGCAACGCATTTGAAGGAAACCAAAAACGTGCACAAAGCTTTTTTGGAGATGGCACGATGTTTATCGAAAAATTTATTGCCGATCCACATCATGTAGAGGTGCAAATTTTAGCAGATCACTATGGACATATTATTCCAGTTTTTGAAAGGGAATGTTCCATTCAGCGTCGAAATCAAAAAGTTGTAGAGGAAGCACCTTCACCGTTTATTTCACAGGAAACTCGTGAAAAAATGCTTGATGCAGCAGTGAATGCAGCGAAAACAATTGGCTATACGAATGCAGGAACGATTGAATTTTTAGTAGACGGTGCGCAAAACTTCTATTTTCTAGAAATGAACACAAGATTACAAGTCGAGCACCCTGTTACAGAAGAAATTTCAGGACTCGATTTAGTAGAAGAGCAATTAAAAATTGCAAATGATGAAATTTTAACGATTTCTAGACAAGATTTAAAGAAAAATGGTCATGCGATCGAAGTACGAATTTATGCAGAGCATCCGGTTACATTTTTCCCTTCACCAGGAAAGATTACAAAGCTAGTGTTACCAACAGGCGATGGCATTCGCCATGAAGTGGCAGTCGAAACAGGTAGCGTAGTTACTCCATTTTATGATCCAATGATTGCCAAACTGATCGTACGGGCTCCGACTAGGAAAGAGGCTTGTGAAAGATTAATAGATGCACTATCTAACTATATCATCGAAGGGATTCAAACGAATATCCCGATGCTATTAGATGTTGTAAAGCACGAACAGTTTAAAAGTGGCGTAACAACGACGAAATTTGTAGAGCAATATTATTTACCGGAAAACTCAACAATTTGAAAATAAAGATGAAATGGGGGCACATCAAATTAGTGCCATTTATAGATAATATTTTTAAAAGTGGAGGGATAATATATGACAATAGTAAAAGCAAGTATGGCGGGTACTGTTTGGAAAATTCTTGTTGTTGAAGGGGATCAAGTAGAAGCTGGGCAAGATGTTGTGATTTTAGAATCTATGAAAATGGAAATTCCAATTGCAGCAGAAGAGGCAGGAACAGTCAAGCGAGTGATTGCAGCAGAAGGCGATTTCATTAATGTGGATGATGATTTAGTGGAGATTGAGTAATGATAGCACTTCCAATGAGCGTTCAAATTAAAGAAGTTGGTCCACGTGACGGTCTGCAAAACGAAAAAAGTTTCATCGAAACAACAGACAAAATTGCTTTTATTGATCGCTTAAGTGAAACAGGGCTCGATTACATAGAGGTAACGAGCTTTGTTCATCCTAAATGGATTCCGCAATTAGCGGATGCAGTTGAGGTGTTAAAGGCTATAAAGCGACAAAAGGATATTACATATGCTGCACTTGTGCCAAATCGTAAAGGTTTGGAGCGAGCTTTAGAAACTGGTGTAGATGAAGTAAGTGTCTTTATGTCAGCTAGTGAGGGACATAATAAAGCGAATATCAATAAAACCATTGATGAAACATTTCCTGTTTTAAAGGAAGTAGTAGAAGGTGCATTATCTGCGGGTAAGACAGTACGTGGTTATATTTCAACGGTGATTGGTTGCCCGTACGATGGTTATGTAAAACCTACTCAAGTGGTAAAAGTGGCTGAAAGGCTATTTGATATGGGGATTACGGAAATTTCCCTTGGAGATACAATTGGCGTTGGCGTACCAACACAAGTCGATTCCCTTCTAGCCGAGATGCTACAGCATTTTAAGGTCAATCAATTAGCCATGCATTTTCATGATACACGAGGAACTGCATTAGCGAATGTGATGACAAGTCTATCACACGGGATTACAAAGTTTGATAGTGCTATTGGAGGATTAGGTGGCTGTCCATATGCAAAAGGTGCATCGGGTAATGTAGCGACAGAAGATTTGTTGTATTTACTTCATGGGATGGGCATTGAAACAGGGATCAGTCTAGATAAAATTCAGCAAACAGCTTTATTGATAGAACAAAAGCTTGGAAAAAGATTAGATTCAAAGCTAGTGGCAGTTGCACGAGGGGAGGAACATTGATGTTACAGTTCGTACAACTAGATATTGACCAAGGTGTCGCCATATTAACATTATCAAGAGCTGAAGCGGCGAATGCATTATCTGTTCAAATGTTAAAGGAGATTAAAGAAGCACTTGATACGATTCAATACCATCATGATGTTCGCGTCGTAATTGTCACAGGACAAGGGGAAAAGGCTTTTTGTGCTGGTGCAGATTTAAAGGAACGAAACGGAATGACTGAAATAGAAGTAAGAAAAACCGTTGCAATGATTGGGCAAACTGTAAATGTTTTTGAATCATTAGCCCAACCAGTCATTGCGGCCATCAATGGTGTCGCGTTTGGTGGAGGATTAGAATTAGCACTAGCCTGCGATATTCGTATAGCAAGTAGCAAAGCAAAACTTGGTCTTACAGAAGCTTCTCTTGGCATTATTCCAGGCGCTGGAGGTACGCAGCGACTCCCAAGATTAATCGGTATTGGTAAAGCAAAAGAGCTGATATATACAGCGCGTCGTTTATCTGCTATAGAAGCTAAGGAATATGGGATTGTTGAACACGTTGTAGAGCCTGAAGAGCTGCTTATAAAAGCAAAAGAACTTGCAAGTGAAATGGCAAAAAATGCACCATTATCTCTTGTTCAGGCGAAGACAGCGATAAATCAAGGTATGCAAACCGATATTTCAACAGCACTGCAAATTGAATCTTTAGCTTATAGTCGTTTGCTCCATACAGAGGACAGACTTGAGGGTCTTAATGCTTTTAAGGAAAAACGAACACCAGTTTATCAGGGGAAATAAAAGGGGGATGGGAGAAATGGCAGAATTAACAACTGAAAACAAACATGCTCAACTAAAAGATACAATTCTTAAAGGTGGCAAAGCAAAATATCACGAAAAAAATAAGGAGCAAGGTAAACTTTTTGTTCGTGAACGATTAGCGCTTTTATTTGATGAGGGGTTACTCGTGGAAGATGGAACGTTTGCCAATATACTTGCTGGAGATTTACCAGCAGATGGCGTTGTTACAGGGATTGGGAAAATTCATGGTCGTACAGTATGTGTAATGGCAAATGATTCAACCATAAAAGCAGGATCTTGGGGAGCACGTACAGTAGAAAAAATCATTCGCATTCAAGAAACGGCTGAAAAGCTTGGGGTTCCGTTATTTTATTTAGTTGATTCTGCTGGTGCACGCATTACCGACCAAATAGACATGTTCCCAGGTCGTCGTGGTGCGGGACGTATTTTCTACAATCAAGTAAAATTATCAGGACGAATTCCACAAATCTGTTTACTATTTGGCCCATCTGCTGCAGGTGGAGCCTATATACCAGCATTTTGTGATGTCGTTGTTATGGTAGAGGGCAATGCATCTATGTATTTAGGCTCTCCTCGAATGGCTGAAATGGTAATTGGGGAGAAGGTAGACCTTGAGACAATGGGTGGCGCTAAGATGCATTGTTCTATATCAGGGTGTGGAGATGTTTTAGCAAAGACAGAACAAGAAGCAATTGCTTATGCACGTCAGTATATCAGTTATTTTCCAGACAATTTCAAAAATAAGCCAACAATAGAACAACCTAAATTGCCCGCTACATTTGAAAAATCGATTGCAGAATTGATTCCAGAAAATCAAAATGTTCCATTTAATATGTACGATTTAATCAATCGGTTTATTGATGAAGAGTCATTTTGTGAAGTAAAAAAATTATTTGCTGCGGAGATTATTACTGGATTCGCACGGGTTAATGGGCAATCTGTTGGAATCATTGCAAACCAACCACGTGTAAAAGGTGGTGTGCTGTTCCATGATTCAGCTGATAAAGCAGCTAAGTTTATAAGTCTTTGTGATGCCTTCCATATTCCTTTAATTTTCCTAGCAGATGTGCCAGGCTTTATGATTGGTACGCAGGTAGAGAGAATGGGTATCATTCGTCACGGGGCGAAGATGATTTTTGCGATGAGTGAAGCAACTGTTCCTAAAATTACAGTGATTGTACGTAAGGCATATGGTGCAGGATTATATGCGATGGCAGGTCCAGCATTTGAACCGGATGTTTGTATTGCATTAACATGCGCCCAAATTGCTGTTATGGGTCCGGAAGCAGCAGTCAATGCAGTTTATGCAAATAAAATTGCGCAGTTGCCAAAAGAAGAGCAAGCATCATTCATTGAGGCACGTCGCAATGAATACCGCGAGGAAATTGATGTGTACCGATTAGCATCTGAGTTAATTATTGATGATGTTATTGAGCCAAATGAGCTTCGGAAAACATTAGAGACAAGGTTAGAGGCTTATCGATCAAAGGAACTTACATTTACAGATCGTAAGCATGGGGTTAGTCCAGTCTAAGGCTTGTTTAAAGCTTAATTAAATCTACTTAATGTAAACAGGCGAAATGCTCATAAAAAAGCATTTCGCCTATTTTGTTCGATATAGAGCTTTCCAAATTTGTCTATAATTCTTTGGCTAAATATACCTTCCGTATTTTCCTAGTAACTCTTTTGTTTTCTGTTTTCCAAGTATTTTTTCAATTTCTTTCATTACATGATCGGGTATACCAGTTAATACCCATTGGATCGAAAACGATGAAAGAAGTGGGCGGAGTTTTTGTATTTCTTTTTTCGAAAGTGGAATCTGATAAGTTTTGGCATACTCAGCAAGCTCCTTATCTGATTTGCGATTAATTTCACTTAATAGAGCTAGGTAATCCATTTACTCATCCTCTCAGGTAATTGTCCTTTACAAAGCGTAGGTAATCTATTATACTAAGTTTTTGTAAATCGTAATGATTATGAATTAGAAAGAAGCGAAGTATATGGCACAACAGCCGTTAATTGAATTACAAGATGTTTCATTCCAATATGAATATACGCAAGTGTTAAACAATATTACTTTATCTGTTCGAGAAGGTGATTTTTTAGCGTTACTTGGCCCCAATGGCTCTGGAAAATCTACATTGCTGAAGATAATTTTAGGTCTATTAAAACCTACAAAGGGCACTGTTAAGTTGTTTGGCGAACCTAGTTCAACTTTTAAACAAAGAGAGTGGATTGGCTATGTTTCTCAAAAATCCAATTCATTTAATTCAGGATTCCCTGCCACTGTAAAAGAGGTTGTAGCGAGTGGGCTTACTAAAAAAATCGGCCTATTCAAAAGACATTTACCAAAACAGCAAGCACGTGTGATGGAGTCCTTACAAGCTGTTGGTATGGAGCAGTTTGCGAATCGTAATATTGGTGAACTTTCAGGTGGTCAGCAACAACGTGTTTTTATCGCTAGAGCACTAGTCGCAGAACCAAAATTGCTTATTTTAGATGAACCAACCGTCGGAATTGACCACGAAAATGTGCAGTCATTCTATGATATGCTTACTGAACTGAATGAGCAACTTCATATGACCATGATTTTGGTGACACATGATGTGGATACAGTATCCAATACGATTAGCCATGTGGCTTGTTTAAATCAAAAAATCCACTTTCATGGCTATAAAGATGATTATGATTCCTTATCTGATGATCAATTAAATGCATGGTATGGCCATGCAGTACGTAAAATTCATCATAACAATAAGGAGAAACAAAGATGATCGAATCTATATTACATTATGACTTTTTGCAGAATGCCTTTTTATCGGGAATTATCATAGGGGTTATCGCCCCATTATTGGGCGTTTTTATCGTTGTTCGCCGATTATCACTAATTGCTGATGCATTAAGCCATGTTACTTTAGCTGGAATTGCGGGTAGCTTATACTTAAGCCAAAGTGTTGCAGCATTCGCAACATTAAACCCTATTTATCTAGGAATTATTTCTGCGGTAGGGGGTTCTGTCTTAATTGAACGGCTCCGCAGTTTATATAAACATTTTGAAGAATTGGCGATTCCAATTATCATGTCTGCTGGTCTTGGTTTGAGTGCAATTTTCATCTCATTAGCGCAAGGTTTTAGTACCGATTTATTTAGCTATTTATTCGGTTCAGTTTCAGCAGTTAGTAGACAAGATATGTGGATTGTACTTGGAATTGCTGTATTAGTGATAACATTTATTAGTCTTTTTTACAAAGAACTATTCGTTTTATCATTTGATGAAGAATATGCAAAGGCAAGTGGGCTACCAGCCAAAACAGTCCATTTAATGTTTATGGTAATGACAGCACTTGTGATTGCTGCAAGTATGCGAATTGTAGGTATCTTACTTGTATCATCTTTAATCACATTACCAGTAGCTGCAAGCATTCGAATCGCTAAAGGATTTAAACAAACTATTTTCTTTGCCATTCTATTTGGAGAATTAGCAGTAATTATTGGGTTAATTGCTGGATTCTATTTGAATTTGGCACCGGGTGGTACGATCGTAGTAACATCAATTTTAATATTATTACTTGTTATTATTGGAAAGAAAATTGTGATGGCAATACGCGCAAAAGATTGAAGGGAGTACTAGGGTAATGAATTTGACAAAAGCATGGGAAATTTTAAAAGATAGCGGCTTTAAAAAAACAGATAAACGTGAACAAATTTTAGAAATGTTCGAAGCAACGGAGAAATATTTAACTGCCCGCGACTTACTTGCTGTGATGAAAAAAGACTACCCCGGTATGAGCTATGATACAATCTATCGCAATTTAGCCACATTTGTAGATTTAGGTATACTGGAAGAAACCGAGTTATCAGGTGAACGTCACTTCCGTATGCAATGTGAAACCGAGCATCACCATCATCACTTCATCTGTATGGAATGCGGTAATATCAAAGAAATTCACCTTTGCCCAATGGACATGCTCCACGAACAACTTCCGGAGTATGAGATTGAGGATCATAAGTTTGAAATTTATGGAAAATGCCCAGAATGTATAGAGAAAAGCCTGTCATAGCAACGTTTGACAGGCTTTTTACTTTGGATGGTAAACCTCTTAACTTTTTGTGTTTTTAAAAACAGTAAGTATGTCCGCTTTAACCTTAATGCCTTTCTTTTTAGCTTCATTATAGAGTTGTTCAGTTATTTTAGCTCTTTTTTTAAGTTTAGGCTTGCAGCTGAGATAAGTTTTAAATAACTATTGAATATTCTGAAGAAATGGTCGAATTATAAAATCCTTTTTAATCGAATAAGCTTATGCTAAGTAAAGTGTTACTAAGTCAACAATTATTGTTGACTTTTTTATTTAATTCTAGACATTACAGATGAACTAGATGATTACAAATTTAAAAAACAAAGAAAAAGTTAACAATTTTCTATTTATTTGATATATGAAAGTTCTAAATAAGCTTTTAAGGTATTATTATGTCCTGAAATTTAAAAAATTAATTAGAATAATTAATCGAATTATATTCAAACTAAGTTCAATCTGATGAAGGTTTTTGCCATCAAAAAACAAGTAGTTAACTCATAATTGATTAACTTAGCACTAACAGTAATTTCTTACATTGTAGGAGAATTGTATATATTCCCGAAATCATGAAATCGCAAAGATATTAGAAGAAATACAATTACGTAATTTTTGGATGCAATTTTAGCTTTTGTAATAATTTATTTTGAAGGAGTGCTTTTAAATGATTATAATAACACTGACATTCTTGGTTCAGCTTTTGCTTCGGCTCTGGTAATTGGGGATCTCTGCTCCGGTAGATGCTTACATCGCGGATGGGGAGCCAAGAAGGTTCATTGAAGTGGCTGTAAATACAAGAAAAACAAAAGGTAACGAGAGTGCATTCCTCTCGAAACCTTTTGTCGACAATCTAAGTTCGTCTAGATAAATAGACGAACTTTTTATTACTACTCAAATGCTAATTCTCAAATGGAAATTCAATTAAATAACCTAATCGAATATCACATTCTTTTAGTACTGGTATTGATAAAATGACAATTGCTGAAATCACAAGGCAATTGATCAACATTTTAGTTAAAAGATCTTTCCGTGAAGTTTTAAAAAAGCTCAAAATATATTGAATAAAGAAGAGGAAAATAAAACAGTTTGCAAAGAGATTGATAATATATTGCCAATCCATTATTTTTCACCGCTCTCCTTGATATTGAATAATTTACTACACCAACATTATACAAGAGCTTTAGCATTTATAGTAGTTTAACTGCTCAAAAATGCAAAACAATAAGATTATTACATCGCAGCATAATTGATAAAGTTGTGACAATAAGGTTTGCCAATCTTGTTACAACTTGATGATCATTAAACGTATTCTTTTTTTTACAAGTATAATGTTAAAAGGGGAATTTATTGTAGGAAAAAGGAGAGTTTTGCTATGAAATTTTTGAAAACTTTATTATTATTAATAGCGTTGGTAATTGGCTTAGTAGGTTGTGATAATAGTAGCTCCAAAGCGAATACGAGAGAGATTATTATTCCTAAATCTGAATTTTATCAATATCTATACATTCAAAGTGTTAATGATCGAGGGGTTTCGACGAAAGAAACTGGGAAATTAATCAAAGCCCCTGCAACAGTGCAGGATTTTATACGACTTGTAAATCGTTCTGTTGTTATGGTGCCAAAAACGGAAAAGCAAGCAGAGGTTGTTAAGCAATTGGACAAACAAGGTAGCTATATTATAGCTCTTGGTGATACCAAGTCTATGGATAAGCTTACTTATAAAATTTATATGCTAAAAGATGGTACAATTTTCTTCCAAGATACGATGAAAAAAGAAATGACATATATGACAGTCAAAAAAGAACCTGAAAAATTAGAAAAAGCAAAGAAATTGTTAGATATTAATTTTTAAAATCATACAAAAAAGCGAAAGAACACAATTATGTGATCTTTCGCTTTTTCTTATAATCTATTATATACCGAATTCTTTTTTTACCCAATGTTCGGCTTCTACCCAGTTGTTTATGCGAATAACACCATTTGGGATTGGTTCACGATTGTATGGGGCATCAAATAGCAAAACGGGTATATCTAATTCTTCATGGAGATGAACAGCATTATCGTGTTTATCCTCCATAAATAGTTGTACTCCGTATTTACGTCCAGCTATCACTTTATCTGTTGGACCGACTATATCAATCTTATCGTAAGGTAATTGATTTGATTTAAACCATTGGTCTGTAACTTCACGAGAGTTTTCTTCACGAGCTGTTATATAGTTCAAGGCAACATTTGGATACCAACTAGATAAAATACGATGCGCATTTGATTGAACAGGAGGATTTTTGTAAATGTTAAGTTCTTCTTTTTTAAACCAATCAAAGAAATCCTTTTTTTCAACAGAAAGGGCTTCTGTAAGGTCATATTTTATAATATCATCTAAAATCAAATTCGTTTTAAATGCATTATTGATATGAGGTAATAGGAACTCAGGTGTAGTGACTGTACCATCAATATCAATACCAAAACTATATTTCTTCGTCATTACAAAATCCCCCTAGATGCTAGTTTTGAGTGTTTGATGCTTTTTCTGCTTCTTGTTTTTTGTAATATTCTTCAGCAAGAATATCGATTTCTTTTTTCAATTCTTCAACCATTGTTTCTTCAGGTACTTTACGAACTGTTTTACCATGACGGAAAAGTAAACCTTCCCCGCGAGCACCAGCGATACCGATATCAGCTTCACGCGCTTCTCCAGGTCCGTTTACAGCACAACCAAGAACAGAAACTTTGATAGGGGCTTTAATTGTTTGTAAATATTCTTCTACTTCGTTTGCAATCGAGATTAAGTCAATTTCAATACGTCCGCAAGTAGGGCAAGAGATTAATGTAGGCATATTTGAAGCAAGACCGAATGATTTTAATAATTCTCTCGCTACTTTCACTTCTTCAACAGGGTCTGCGCTTAAAGATACACGTAATGTGTTACCTATACCTTTTGAAAGGATTGCACCTAGGCCGGCAGCGGATTTAATCGTACCAGAGAACAATGTACCAGATTCAGTAATTCCCAAGTGTAATGGGTAATCGAATGCACGAGAAGCTTTTTCATATGCTTCAATAGCAAGATTGATATCTGAAGCTTTCATAGATACGATAATATCATGGAAATCAAGATCTTCTAAAATTTTAATATGGTGTAATGCACTTTCAACCATACCATCAGCTGTTGGATAGCCGTATTTATCAAGGATTTTACGTTCAAGTGAACCAGCGTTAACGCCGATACGAATCGGTACTCCTTTTGCTTTTGCTGCATTTACAACAGCTTCTACTTTTTCTTTTCGTCCAATATTACCAGGGTTGATACGGATTTTATCCACGCCGGCATCAATTGCTTTTAAAGCTAGTTTATAGTCAAAGTGAATATCCGCTACAAGTGGGATATGGATGCGTTTTTTAATGTCTGCTAGAGCATCGGCTGCTCGTTCATCAGGACAAGCGACACGTACGATTTGGCAACCAGCTTCTTCTAAACGAAGAATTTCAGCAACTGTTGCTTCAACGTCATGTGTTTTAGTTGTTGTCATACTTTGGATGATTACTTCATTGCTTCCGCCGATCGTTAAATCACCTACACGGACTTTACGCGTTTTCGAGCGGTGCGTGATTTCATTCATGAAAACTCTCTCCTTCATAGGCTTCTATAAAAGCCTTCACTGTAAACTATTTTAGCAGTGTTTGAAAGGAAATGACAAGAAAGAAACATTAACTGCCTATTTCGTACATGAATCAGCATTTTTTGTCCGGAATGGTAAGATAACTTGTTCATTTGGTTTAAAGCTTTGTTTTAAAAGGTGCGGATTGAGCTTGTAAACAAGTTCAAGTCTTTCAGCGAAGGATATATCTTTTGCTGGATAAAGAGCAAATAATGATTCCCATGTATCGCCATCAGCTGTAGTGACAGTAATCGTTTGGATTTTATCTGTCTTCTCGCATTTCTGCTCCACCGTATAAAAATCAGCTTTTGAAATGGTTCCTTCTATTAAATCTACTTTTATAAAATAAGCACAAATTAAAATGATTAGTGCGGAAACTAGTATTCTCAAAAAAATCCCTCCCTTTTCCACTAATATATGAAAAAGAAAGAGATTCAGACCTCATTTTTGAGGTTGATTTGGATATTTTGTACAAGCAATTGTCAGATAAACAGCTGTAATGATGATCCCAACAGTTGAACATAAACGAGCATTAACGGGGAAGAAAACTAATAGCGTCGTGAAAATGGTCGATAAAGTGATAGCAATTGCAGTTGTTCGCCATAAATGGCGATATTCTCCACGTTTTTTCAGAAGCTTTAGAGTGCCGATCCCAACAAATGCATAAATACTAATTTGAACAAATAATGAAAATGAATTAATAAGAAATAACAGTATAAAAGCAAAGGGATATATTAACCATTTAATATCATTGATGAATTCTTTAAGTCCTTTAATTTGGCTCGTTTCAAGACCAACTCCAGTAAGGAACTGAATAAAAGAAATAATTGTAACGAATGTGACAAGTAATAATACATATTGAATAACTTTTCCAATGGGGAGCAGTCGGTATGCAGCTAGTTTTTTTGGATGAATGAGGCTGTCTTTGAATAACTGCCAATGTTTAATTTTCATATGTATAACCTCCATTTAGTATATTAACATGGAAATGAAGATGATACGAATAGGCAGCGTAACTAAATGTATACTTAATAAAAAAGAGCGTTAATCATTTGACGTATTTTAAATTTTAATGTGAAAATAAATAGTAGTGAAAAAAGGTAAATAAGGATAATAGAATTCTACATTAAAGGGGTTTGTTATGGAATATATTTCTTGGACACTTGTTATTTTAAGTTTTGTCGTTGCTTTTATCGGTTTAATCTATCCGATTATTCCATCTGTTTTATTTATTTTTTTAGGTTTTATTATTCATGGACTATTTCATGGATTTGGAGAATTTCCTTGGTGGTTCTGGGTTATAGAAGTGCTATTTACAATTCTTTTGTTTGGTGCTGATTCATTGGCGAATGCATTTGGAGTCAAGAAATTTGGTGGAAGTGAAGCTGGGATTTGGGGAAGTACAATTGGATTACTAGTGGGTCCATTTGTTATCCCGTTTGCTGGTATTTTAATTGGTCCTTTTATAGGTGCAGTTATTGGAGAATTATTATTTTCAAAGAGCTCCATTAAGCTCGCTTTAAAAACTGGAATTGGATCACTGGTTGGATTCTTAACATCAATAGTAACGAAGGGAATCGTCCAAATTGTGATGATTATTCTATTTATATTGGTTGTATGAAATGAGTAGAAGTTCAGTCAAAAGGCTGAAATTAAAAAATACAGTGAATAATATTTGAACGATTATCTAAATTTTGTTAACCTATGTGTTGTAGTTAATAATTACATTATTTCGAGGAGGAAATTTTATTATGGCATTTGAATTACCAAACTTACCTTATGCATTTGATGCATTAGAACCACATATTGACGCAAAAACTATGGAAATCCATCATGACAAACATCATGCTACATACGTAGCGGGCTTAAACGCTGCTCTAGAAGGTAAAGCAGAATTCGAAGGAAAATCAGTTGAAGAAGTAATTGCTAACTTAAACGCTGTTCCTGAAGAAGTTCGTACTGCTGTACGTAACAATGGTGGCGGCCACGCTAACCACTCATTATTCTGGGAATCATTAGCTGCTAACGCTGGTGGTACACCAACTGGTGAATTAGCTGCAGCAATCGATGCAAAATTCGGTAGCTTAGAAGCTTTCAAAGAACAATTCGCAGCAGCTGCTAAAACTCGCTTCGGTTCAGGCTGGGCTTGGTTATCATTAGCTAATGGTGAATTAGAAGTTTCTTCTACTCCAAACCAAGACTCTCCAATCATGGAAGGTAAAACACCATTACTTGGCCTTGATGTTTGGGAACATGCTTACTACTTAAACTACCAAAACCGTCGTCCTGACTACATTTCAGCATTCTGGAATGTTGTAAACTGGGACAAAGTTGCAGAACGTTTCGCTGCTGCAAAATAATCCAATAATAATGGAACAAAGCACACATCTTACGCGTCAGTAAGATGTGT
Source organism: Rummeliibacillus pycnus (assembly GCF_044359855.1). Classification (GTDB taxonomy): domain Bacteria; phylum Bacillota; class Bacilli; order Bacillales_A; family Planococcaceae; genus Rummeliibacillus; species Rummeliibacillus pycnus_A. Next base: position 1,149,434 of record NZ_CP132291.1, on the reverse strand, counting down.
GTTTTTTATTATAAATGAGGAACACGCTCGTGTACTCCTACAATCAAATATTCTGTTCCCGAAGAGGAGATTGTTACCGCTGAGGATAGGTTATTCGACCTCGAGGAGTTGGCGAGTGGAGCTGGAATTTGCTAAAGCGAAATCAGCTCGTTCATCCACATTTACATAGGCAAGAAACGTGCTAACTCCCTATGATTTTGGAAACATGCAATTATTCATTTTCAACCAATAGTTTTATGTTTTTTGTGTTGAAAAATGATATACTACTAATTGTGATTTGAGCGGAAAGGGGGCTAAATGCATGCGCAAAAAAAACAAAAATACAAAGAAACGTGCATCAAGTGTCAAAGCGAAACAGCGTGCAAATTTGTCTTTTCGTATGAATATACTTTTCTTCTCGATTTTTGTGCTATTTTCAATTCTTATTTTACGATTGGGTTACATGCAAATTGTAAAAGGTAGCGATTATGTTAGAGCATTACAGCAAACAGAAGAAGTAACAGTTAATACTAGTGTTCCAAGGGGACGAATTTATGATAGTCAAGGAAGAGTATTAGTCGATAATAAGCCGAAAAATGCGATTACGTATACAAAACTTCAATCGACAACGAGCGATGAAATGTTAAATACAGCAAGAAAATTAGCAACGCTCATTAAGATGGATACAAGTAAAATTGCATTACGAGATAAACAAGATTTTTGGATCAAGCTTCATAATAAAGAAGCTTATGCAAAGGTTTCGAAAAGTGAACAAGATGCGATTAATAAAAACCAAAAAATAGCTGCTACAGATAAGCAAGCTGAGATCGATAAATTAGTACGAGAACGTATTACAAAGTCAGAGCTGAAAAGTTTAACGAAAAAAGACTTACAAGTTTTAGCGATTTACAGCAAAATGGTAGCAGGGTACAACTTATCTCCACAAATCATTAAGAGTGATAATGTAACAGATAAAGAGTTTGCGGTTGTATCAGAACATTTAAATGACTTGCCAAATGTCAACACAACTACAGACTGGGCTCGTGTTAAAAACTCTGATCTAAGTATTCTTGGCTCTACAACATCTCCAGCTGAGGGTATTCCAAAAGATAAGTTAGACTATTATTTAGCACGTGGCTATTCACGAAATGACCGCGTTGGGAAAAGTTATCTTGAAGCCCAATATGAAGAACTACTTCAAGGTCAAAAAGCCGTAGTGAAAAACGAAACAAATGGTAAAGGTAAAGTAGTTGATACGAAATCAATCTATAATGGTGCGCCAGGGAAAGACTTGGTATTAACAATTGATAGTCAACTTCAAACTAAATTAGAAAAGCTTGTAGAACAACAATTGTTGGCTGCAAAAGCATCTGGCGCATCTAGTCTATTGGATCGAGCATTTCTTGTGATGATGAACCCGAATACCGGTGATGTGCTATCAATGGTTGGAAAAAAATTAGATACTGATAAAAATGGTCGAACAGTTGTAAATGATTATTCAATTGGTACTTTCACATCTGCCTATGAAGTAGGTTCTGTAGTAAAACCAGCAACTTTATTGACAGGTTATAAACTAAATGCTATAACTCCGGGTCAAGTCTTAGTTGACCAACCAATTAAACTTGCAGGTACGAAACCAAAATCATCTATCTTTAACCGTTCAGGGGCTATTCCAATGTCAGATTTAACGGCTATTGAACGATCTTCGAACTCTTATATGTTCCAAACAGCGATGAAGATTGCCGGTGTCAATTATGTACCAAATATGGCATTGCACGTAAAACCAAGTGATTTTACAAAAATTCGAAATTCCTATGCGCAATTTGGTTTAGGAGTTGATACTGGTATTGACTTACCTGGTGAATTCGCAGGCTTTAAAGGGGAAGAACTCCTTCCAGGTAAATTACTCGACTTAGCAATTGGGCAATTTGATACATTTACACCGCTTCAACTTGCTCAATATGTATCTACCATTGCCAATGGAGGAAAACGAATACAACCACATGTTGTAAAAGAAGTTCGCGAACCTTCAAAAGATGGTAAAAACCTTGGGCCATTAGTTGAAGAGGTTGGACCTACAGTATTGAATACAATCGATAACTCACAATATGAAATTGACCATGTGAAACAAGGGATGCATCAAGTTTACTTTGGTAGTCAAGGTTCTGCTGCTAAATATTTCAGAGATGCCAAATTTGATGCTGCTGGTAAAACAGGTACAGCTCAGGTAGTATATTATGGACCAAAAACAGCTGCATATGGGACTCAAACTTTGTCAATTACACATATTGGTTTTGCACCGTATAAAAATCCAGAAATTGCCTATGCGGTAGTCGTTCCATGGGTTACAACGACCGAAACTTACACAGCAATTAATAATATAATTGCTCGACAAGCAGTTGAAACTTATTTCGATTTACACAAGAAAGATTTAAAAACCAGTCAAGAAACTGTGAATCAAAAGATAACAAAAACACCATCTAAAGGTTCAACAAATACAGCACAATAAAATTTTCGTAAGAAACTATGAGTTTCTTCTATATTAAATAGAGCACAGTGATTATCAATCACTGTGTTTTTTATTCTTTTAATATATAGGCTATGCTTGTATGAAAATGAAACTTCTGATGTTGTAACAGAAAAAATCTCCAGCAGGAATAATAGAAGAAATAATGGCTATAATGAGCAATTTACATTACATTTACAAAACAATAATAATTAATAACATTAAATTTATATAACCTCAACATTCCGGCTTTATAGTGAGTATTGTAATAAATAAAACAATTCCTTTGGAAAGCAATCTTTCAAATTGCTACTTTATTCGAGTTAAAACATTAGGAATTTTGATTAATAGGAGTAATACCCAAGGGAGTGTTTTTGATTTCCTGGGCAATTTTTCTTCTTGATTCCTAAAAGGCTGATATTCACGCAGCTACTTTAATCGATTCTAATTGGTGTTGCACCAGTTTCACTTTTACTCGGTGCTGGCATAGCGTTTTATCTTGAAGAATATGCAAAAAATAAAATGACCGATTTTATCAGAATGAATACTACAAACTTAGTAGGAGTTCGACGCAATCTTCATCTGATACAAATTCCAAAAACGCTATTAATAGTAGGAGGAAATATAATGTTGAAAGTTCAAGTGAAAGAAACTGATGAAAGTTTAGTGGAAGATCTAAAAGTACTTCAACCAGAAAAGAAAAAGACTGTTTACCAAACAAAAAATTTGAATCTATGGTACGGTGAGCAACAAGCATTAAAAGATATTAATCTTGATATTTTTGAAAATGATGTTACTGCTATAATTGGACCATCTGGTTGTGGTAAATCGACATATATAAAAACATTAAATCGCATGGTAGAACTTGTTCCAATTGTTCGTACTACTGGAGAAATCGTATATCGTGAACGTAATATTCTAGATAAAAGCTATAGAGTAGAGGAATTACGCACGAAAGTAGGGATGGTTTTCCAAAAACCGAATCCATTTCCAAAATCAATCTATGACAATATAGCTTATGGACCTAGAATCCACGGTGTTAAAAATAAAAAAGTATTAGATGAAATCGTTGAGAAAAGTTTACGAGGAGCAGCTATTTGGGATGATGTAAAAGATCGTCTTAACCAAAGTGCATACGGACTTTCTGGTGGCCAACAGCAACGTATTTGTATAGCACGTTGTTTAGCTATCGAACCAGATGTTATTTTAATGGATGAACCAACATCAGCACTTGATCCTATTTCTACTTTAAAAGTGGAAGAACTTGTACAAGAACTTAAACAAAACTATTCCATTATTATCGTAACGCACAACATGCAACAAGCTGCACGTATTTCCGATAAAACAGCATTCTTTTTAAATGGTGAAGTAATTGAATTTGATGATACAAATAAATTATTCTCAACACCATCAGATAAAAGAACAGAAGATTATATTTCTGGACGATTCGGATAAGGAGGAAATAGAATGACACCTCGTGAAAAATATGATAAAGATTTAATTCGTGTGCAAAATCTGTTAGTAGACCTTTGTGAACGTTCAATTCAAGCATTTGAAAAATCACTAGAAGTACTATTTGGAAAAAATATTGATGGAGCTCTTGTCATTATCGAGCAAGATCGCTTTATCAATCGTCTGGAAGAACATCTGCACGATGAAATTATCTTATTAATTACAAAGCAACAACCCGTTGCAACAGACCTACGTCGATTAGTTTCTATTATAAGAGCTGCTCAAGATATGGAACGAATTGGTGATTATGCTGTTAATATTGGAAAAGAAACGATTCGAATAGGAAAGAACCCCAATCCTTATCCTGAAAAACAATTGCGTGAAATGGGGCAATTAACTATTACGATGCTAAAAGAAATGCTAGACGCATTTGTTCAAGAGGATATCGAGAAAGCAAAAGAAATTGCTCTTCGAGATGATCAAATTGACCGTTATTATGGCGAAACGATGACGGCAATCGAACAAATGGCTTCAACTGAGAATGCAAGTAGTCAGGCAATTCAATTAGCATTAATTTGCAAATATATCGAAAGAGCAGCAGACCATGCAACGAACCTTGCCGAAGCATTATTCTTTATCGTACAAGGTAAACGATTTGCCCTAAATTCATAAAAAGGAGTTATCCAAAAAAATTTTTGGATAGCTTTTTTTATTTTAATAAATCAATTTCATATTGCAAAATTCATCTAAAATAATGGAACAGTTAATGACATCCAATTTTATTCATCTTTTTACTTTTGACGGCGAATCCACGAAAATGCATTCGTATTTCTTTCGTGCTATGTTAATTCATTGAGGTAGTCCTACGGGAAAAGCTTGAGCTGAAAGTCCCGCAGGAACGTAGAAAAGGCACAGAAAAAGTAAAAATAGGCGAAAATTGATTATAAAAATCTTGTATTGCTATATTATTATGATGAAAGTTAATGAAATGAAAAATATAATTTAAAAAAGAGCAAGCAAATCGCCGAAATGAGCAAATAATATACAAGTTCAATTGTATTCATTAGCATAGCTATATAAATACTCCATCATTAATAACTTCAATTGAAAAAGATGTTTCACAAGTGGATTCTTTCACTTATGAAACATCTTTTTTCTATTTTGCCTTAGTAATAATTTTTAATATTTCTGCATGGGTCATATCTGATGTAAGTTTATAATCACCAATCTGTATGTCTTTTGCTTCATTTTTATTAATAATATATCGTTCGAATTCCGCATCGTCTTTTACAATGCCACCAGTTTTCAATGCTTTACTAACCTCTGCAGTACCCATTCCTCTTTTTATCATCAAAGTATATGTTTTTACACTGTCTTTTTTAGTTGTTTGATCTGTTTTTAAGTTATTATAATCAGTTTGAATTTTTGCTAATTGTGCTTTTGCATCAGCAGCTTCTGCTTTTAAAGTAGCAAGTTCTGCTTTCTTAATAACAACAGTGCCTTTTTGATCAGAATTTGTTGATTTTATAGTAGTCTTTGTACTTGCAGACGTGTTTTGATCGAAATGATTATTAATCGCTAAGATAGCGCCTGCGAAGAAAATGCCTATACCAAATGAACGCAATGAAGACTTCATCATAGGCTATAGCCCCCAGAAGCTATGATGGCTTTTACTTGATCAGATGATAGGGCAGAGCGATTACTTATTTCATCTGTGTTATAGCCTTGTTTATGTAAAGTTAGAACTTGGCTAATCAAGATTTGATGAATGCCATTAATGCCTACTTTCGCGTTTGGCTTTGGACTTACTTTCTTTTTTTGTTTTGCAAAAGTTTGTGGCTCAATTAATAATTCTTCTTCTACTACTTTTAAACGACGTTTTAATTGGTGTGCCTCTTGATAAAAGTTAAGGGATAATTCTTCAACATCTTTTTCTAATTGTTTTGATTGATTTCCGACAAAAAAGGATGCAATGATGATGAGAATCCCAACAATAATCAAAATGAGCGATAAGTCCATTTTCATTCACCTCATGATGGATATATAGTTGTATATTTAATTGTAACATATCAAATTCTAATTAGAAATGACAGTAGATTTTTTCGCAATATATGATATAATGGTCTAGTCGTATAAATCATGCTCACTAAGACATTTTATTCTTTATATAGAGTGGGAGGGATAACAATGCGCGTTAATATTACATTAGCTTGCACTGAATGTGGCGAACGTAACTACATTTCAAAGAAAAACAAACGTAACAATCCAGAACGTCTTGAATTGAAAAAATATTGTTCTCGTGATCACAAAATGACACTTCACCGTGAAACGAAATAATGCTCATTGCCAAAACCCTTTGTGGTTTTGGCTTTTTCCATTTTTAGAGAAAAAGGAGTGAAAGACGTATGCATAAAAAAGAACTTCGAAAAATAATAATGAATGATTTAAAAAAACTTTCACAGTCTACTTATAACGAAAAATCTAAACTTATACATAAACAACTACTTCAAGAAAAAGCTGTAAAAAACGCAAACATCATTGGTATTACACTTTCTGCATTTCCAGAAGTGGAAACGTGGACCTTAATCGAAACATTATGGAACGATGGAAAAAAGGTTGTTGTACCGAAATGCGAACCTAAAACAAGAATGATGACATTTTATGAAATTACGTCTTTTGAACAACTAGAGAAAGTTTACATGCAGCTTTCAGAGCCGATTCCGCATTTAACAGCTAAAATTACTAAAGAACAAATTGATTGTTTAATTGTACCGGGCCTTGCATATGATAGACAAGGTTTCAGACTTGGATTCGGTGGTGGTTACTATGATCGATTTTTGTCGAATTTTAAGAATCCAACGATTTCTTTGGCGTTTCTAATGCAGGTAGTTGAAAAAATCCCGACAGATGATTATGATGTACCTATTGAAAAAATTATCACTGAAAATGAGATAATAAAATGTAAGTGAATTGAAAGGGGGCTTATTTACCCTTGGAGACAGTATATGATGTTATGCAGTTTTTAAAACGTTTCGGTACGTTTGTTTATACCAAAAATCGTATTGGTGATTTGCAACTTATGGAAATGGATTTAGTGGAACTATATAAAGGTGGTATAATCGAATCACAAGAATTCCAATCAGCTCGCCATATTTTGAGAATGGAAGAATTGAGATTAGAAAAAGAAGCAAAGATGAAAGATTAATAAGTTTTTTTTTTACAATGAAACCTTCTGATGATGAATTCGTTTATATAGGGGTATCCATTAATATAGATTTACGATTTTAATGAATGTGTAACAAAATTGTTGCGTTTTTGTAAAAAAAGGATTAATATGAATTTTGTTTCTTTCATTTATGAAACTAAAATTGTAACGAAAGAAAGTAGGAGGATGTTAGGAATGAATCTCAAAAAACTACCTAAACATTCAATATTGGTGATTGCAATCGTCACCACTTGGATTAAGACATATATCACTTATCAAACAAGTTTTGATATGAAAATTGAAAATGCAATGCAACAATTCATATTAATTATCAACCCGCTTGCATTCTTGTTATTTATATATGGGATTTCGTTATTCTTCAAAACAGCAAAAGTACGAAATCGCTATATGATTACAGTAAGTATTATTTTATCAATAGTCAATTATGGTAATGTAGCATTTTATAGATTCTTTAATGACTTTATAACATTACCAGTATTGTTCCAAACTAGTAACTTTAGTGATTTAGGAAACTCTGCAGGATCTTCAATGTATTGGACGGATATCTTCTATTTCACTGATGTCGTGTTATTGATATTAGCTGTTAAATTCTTGCCTGTTGCAAAAGAAGCATTTGTTGTTAAACCAAATATGCGTCGCACATACTTTGTATTATCTTTTGCAATGTTATTCTTAAACCTTGGCCTTGCGGAAACTGAAAGACCACAATTATTAACACGTAGTTTTGACCGTGAATTATTAGTAAAGAATATTGGTACTTACAACTATCAGTTATATGATGTTTTCATTCAATCAAAATCACATGCACAACGTGCTTTGGCTGATGGTAGTGAATTAACAGATGTAACAAACTATGTTAAATCTAACCAAGGTGAAAATAACAAAAAAACCTTTGGGGTTGCCAAAAAACGTAATGTAATTATCGTTTCACTTGAATCTACTCAAAACTTTGTGATTAACAATAAGGTTAATGGTCAAGAAATTACGCCGTTCCTTAATAAACTATCAAAAGATAAAGATACATTCTATTTTGATAATTTCTATCATCAAACAGGTTTAGGTAAAACATCTGATGCAGAGTTTATTATTGAGAACTCTTTATATGGTACAGGACGAGGCGCAGTATTCTTCACAAACAGTGGAAATACATTCAACTCTATGGCAGAAAAACTAAATGGTAATGGCTACTATACTTCTGTACTTCATGCAAATAATAAAAGTTTCTGGAATCGTGATATGATGTATCAAGCATTAAATATCAAACATTTCTATGATGTAGATTCATATAAAGTAACAGATGCAAACTCAGCTAACTGGGGTCTAAAAGATATTCCATTTATGGACCAATCGGTTAACATTATGAAAACAATGCCACAACCTTTCTATACACGAATGATTACATTATCTAATCACTTCCCATTCACATCAGATCCAGAAGATCAATTGATCAAACCTTATACTTCTGATGATAATACTGTAAATCGTTACTTCCAAACTGTACGATATACAGATGAAGCGATCAGAGAATTGTTTACAGATCTAAAAAAAGCTGGTCTATATGATAACTCGATTATCGTTATGTATGGTGACCACTATGGTATTTCTGAAAACCACAACAAAGCAATGGCTCAATATCTAGGTAAAGATTCAATTACGCCATTTGACTCTGCTCAACTTCAAAAAGTACCATTCTTTATCCATATTCCGCATTCAGGAGTAGGTAAACAAATGCATGAAGTTGCTGGCCAAATGGATGTACGACCAACAGTTTTACATTTACTTGGTGTTGATACGAAAGACGACTTGCAAATGGGTACTGACTTATTCTCTAAAGACCATAAGGATTTCGTAACATTCCGTGATGGTCGATTCGTAACAGATAAATTAGTTTATGCTGGTGAAGTATGTTACGATAAGAAAAATGGTGAAAAAACAGATATATCAAAATGCCAACCTTACATTGATCAATCAAACAAAAAACTAGAATACTCTGATAAGATTATCAATGGTGACTTGCTTCGCTTCTATGATAACGAAACAGGGAAAACAAAATAGAATTAGATAAATGATATATTATTGACCACATGGCTTTTAATAGCTATGTGGTTTTTTATTTATGAGATGAAGTTTTTCATTTCTCTTGACATAAAAAAATTTTATTAGAATGATAGCTTTTTATATAATTAATCGTATAATAGAATAGCTAGAAAGGATGTGGCAACGATGAAGAAAATTGCATTTCTATTACTTATTTCTGCCGTTTTCCTTGCTGCATGCCAACAACAAAACTTAAATTCAAAGGACGAACAGAAGCAGTCTGAAAAGAAATCAATAGAAACTGTAAAAACAATATCGAATGTTGTTCCTTATCGATTAAAAACAGATGAACTACATAGTGTTGTTGGATTCTTATCTGAAATTGAAGTTCTTTTTATTAAACAGGATCAAAAAGGAGAACACTTAGTTAGATACAATTTATTAACGGGGAAAAAGAAAACAATCTACTCCACTAATGACGACATTATACAAGCGTTCATCCATCCTAGTATGAAGCAAATACTTATTCAAACAGCAAGTAACGAAAAAAAAGCAAAAGTCACGATACTTTCGGTCGAGGGGAAACCATTACATCATTTTGAAGTTACATCGTCAGAGTTATCAATTGTATGGAATCCTAATAATGTAGACTTATTAGCATTTGCGTCATTTAGTGATAACTTTTCTTATAAAAGTTATGTCTTTGAAAGTAAAAAAGAGCAGCTACATGAATTTCAATCAGAAAATCCATTTTGGGTATGGTTAACAGATGATACTTTATGGATGAATAGAATGAGCAACAACCCTCTAAACGGCGGGACTTTGTCAAAAGTTGACTGGAGAAATAATAAAGAAACACCATTATCTAATCATCAAGTAGTTTATATGAATAGTTATAAACAATCCACATTAATTGTTTCAATGGATTTCAAACGTGAGGAGTTTCAGTATGTATTACAAAAGGGAACGCAAAAGCAAGTATGGGAAACACCTGCTGTTACCAATTTCTCGCAATGGTTTGTACCTGAAGTGCAATGGTTAGATGATCAATCAATTATTACATTATTACCGACAAAGAGTGGTAAAATAGATGAAGAAGAAAATCCATTTCAACTTGTACACACCTCAATTCATGGTGTTCAACAAATAGGTGAAATGAAAAATTATGAACCCATTGTCTGTTCTTCAAAAGGTAGTGTGTGTCTAACCGGTTATAACTATGAAAAAGTATTCACAACCAAGAAATTTAAGGTAAAAGACTGGCTATTGCTTCAAGGATAGAAATACCATTAATTATATAAATACCTCATTTAAATAGTGAAAACTATTGATAATTGGGAATTTTCAGATTAAAAAAGGATATCCAAAAGAGGATATCCTTTCTCCTACCAATTTTCAATTAGTGATGAAGGCTTGGTGGAAAACCTTGATGTAGGACAGTCATTACTACGAACCATCCAAACACTGCGAATGCCGCGAAGTTAAAGATTATTCCAAGAATAGCTTTTTCTTTAAGAGCTTGCACAGTGCCGACAAGACCTAGGATAGCTACTAGGCCAAAAATAACCATTAATAAGTTCAATAGAGACACTCCTTTCGACATCAGAAAATGAATGCCGTAAGCATTATTCCTTCTCTATTGTAATTCTATTTCCAGCTTTTGTCGAGAATAAAAAGTGACGGAAATTCGAAAGTACTTGAAAATAATAACTTTTATATATGACAATACCTGACAGATTTCTGTGTCATTAGAAAGACTCACAAGATAGTAGCCAACTGTATTTTTATCTGTATAATGAAGAAGAGGTGATGAAAGTGTTGAATATACGTACATATCCGCTTGGACCTGTTCAAGCGAATTGTTATTTAATAAGTAATTCGAATAAGGAATGTTTGGTAATTGATCCTGGAGGTGAGGGTGATAAACTTGTGCATCAAATAAGAGTACTTAATTTGAAGCCAATAGCTATTTTATTAACACACGCTCATTTTGATCATATTGGTGCTGTAGATGATGTTAGAAATACATTTAAAATACCAGTGTACTTGCATAAAAAGGAATCAAAATGGTTGCAAGATCCTATGAAGAATGGATCTGGACGGTATGCAGAAATTCCTAATATTCAAATTGAGCCTGCTGACTACTTAATTGAACAAGAACAAAGACTGGAGCTTGCTAATTTTACATTTGACATTTTGTACACTCCAGGCCATTCACCTGGGAGTATTACATTTTTATTTGAAGATGAAGGCTTTGCGATTGTAGGGGATACACTTTTTGAAGGTAGTATTGGACGCACTGATTTAGAAGGTGGGGACAGTAAACAACTTTTAGAATCCATCCATAATAAATTATTAGCGCTTGATGAGGAAACTATTATATACTCTGGTCATGGCAATCCAACTAGAGTTGATATTGAAATGGAACAAAATCCATTTTTAAATGGATTCTAATAGAGTAGCACCTGAACTTACATTTAGGTGCTATTTTTTTATATATTTGATCTAATAATTTAACACCCTCTACTTAAAATAGGTATGTTATTGTTTACTCTCTTGGCAAACGTTTAAAACCTATGAAACTCAAAAAGGATTTATATCCAATTTTGTTATTGTGGAGCGAAAGACGGCGACTCCTACGGGAAAAGCTTGAGCTGAAAGCCCCGCAGGAACGAAGTGACGAGGAGATTGAAGCCAAGCCCGTGGAAAGCGCCGTCTGTAGCGGAACATCGATATCTAAATATGGAAAAGTTAGTATGTTGAATGTTCGTATTTAAAAATCAAAAACGGATTTATGAAATTGATTCAATTACAAAAATTAATATGATGTATTAAATGAAGTACATAAAAAATAGTAATTCAATTTATAGATAAAAACCGTATCCACGAGATGGATACGGTTTTGAAATCAATAATAAAGTTAAAAATCGCAAAAAAAAGAGGCTTTATAGGCCTCTTAAGTAGAAGATATTAATCTTCATCTAGGGGATGTTTTCTCACCATATATAAATGGGAGGGATAAAGTTAAGCTACTAATATATCATATACGACCATTTTTACTATGTCAATAGTGAAAACTGTATAAAAGAAAAAAGACAGCCGTTTGACTGTCTTTTTTAACTATTAATGTTCTAAACCTGGGACGTGAATGAATGTAGTCCAGTACGTGAAACCAGCAAAGAATACTGTTAAGTAAGCACCGAAAATGTACATATACATACGTTCTGTTAGGTTTAAAAAACCTAATAGAAGGAAAAATCCTGTATTAGCTAAGAATAATAGCGAAACCTCTTTCATATCACCTAAATAAAACATAACTGCGAAAATACCTGTCCAGAAGCCAAGCACCTTATACATATTATCCATGTACGATTCCCTCCTTTTCGACGACACAATAATCTCATAATCATTATAAATGATTATATTGATACATGTAAACCGCAAGTTAAAAGACTTTGTGACAATGCAGTGTAATATTTCACAAAGTCTTACCAGATATTATATTATACGTTAATTCTATAAGTACAGTAATCACAACTATTAGTCATACTTTCAATCTGCACAAAATCTTTGACATCGAAAAGCGTATCGAATTGACCTTTTAAGTAGGATTCGTGTAAATCGCAAACAAGTGTTGAATGCTTTTGTATTTCATTATTATATGGGCAATTATAAACTGCAAAAGATATTGTCTTACCATCTGGCGTCTCTTTAATTAAAGGTACATAACCGATTAATGATGCTGCTTCAGTAATCAATTCTAATCTTTCATCAAATGTAAGTTGAAGTCGATCTTTACCGTGGCTTAAGACAAGTTTTTCCATGTCTTCCGAACCCTTTTTATAACAAATTTTCTTGCCTACATTATTTGCTTCTTCACCAAATTCTGTTAGAATTTCAAGAGCCCATTCAAGTAATTCATCGTAATTTCTTTTTGGAAAAGATAATGTAACGCCTTTTTCTTCAGCTTTATATCTACGTCCAGGTCGCCCACCCTTACCAGTCTTTTCATATTCTGAGCTGATTACTGCAATTTCAGTTAGTTTTGTTAAATGAAGTCGCGCTACATTAGGGTGAATATGAAAGCGGTCAGCAATATCTTGAACAGAAAAAGATTTCTTTTCCTGTAACATAAATTGGTATATAGAGAATCTAGTTTCATCAGATAAAGTACTTGTAACTTTTAGTGAATTTAACATGTAATCTCTTCACCTCCTATTTGAATACTATTATTATAAAGCAATAATTCAATTGTAGCAGTAGAAAAAAACTTTTCTTCAATTAAATGTGATTTTTTTGTGGAAATTTAATGAAATTCATCCAAATACATGTAGTACTGTTGTCTAATTAAGGGAAATAGCACTATGAGAAAAAGTAGAACAGGGAAAATGTGATGAATATCAATTGAAATAAATCCTTTCATTTCCAATATAGACCATGTATAATGTTTTTAACAAGTAAAGAGCGGTCATTACTTGTATGGTTGAGAGGAGGTACAATGTCATTTACTGAAACAATTATCGAACAAAAATCGGTGCAACTATTACAAAAAGCTTTGCAATTTGGTGCATCAGATTTACATCTCATGCCTACAAATAATCAATATGAAATTTATTATCGAAAGTTTGGGCAGCTAATATCGGCTGGTCACCTTCCCCTTGATATTGGAGATCGTATGATTTCCTATTTGAAATATTTATCCTCTTTAGACATAAGTGAAAAACGCAAACCCCAAAGTGGCTCATTCGAGCAAAAATTCAATGAACAACAAATTTCTTTTCGTGTTTCTACCTTACCTTCTGTTTTTTTAAGAGAAAGTCTAGTAATAAGATTAATGCTCCAAAATCGAACATTACCAATATCAGAATTAAGTGTATTTGTTGATTCTGCAAAACAATTAGTTCAACTTGTCGAACAGCCACAAGGAATATTATTTGTGACAGGTCCAACTGGTTGTGGCAAATCCACTACACTCTATTCATTAATTCATCATCTTGCAACAAACTTTCAAAAACACATTATTTCTTTGGAAGATCCTGTGGAAAATAATCAATCACATTTGTTACAAATCCAAGTAAATGAAAGAGCTGGAGTAACTTATGCAGTTGGTTTAAAAGCAATATTGAGACACTCGCCAGACGTTATTATGATAGGTGAAATAAGAGATAGAGAGACGGCACAAATTGCGATCGAAGCAGTACTGACGGGTCATTTAGTGGTTACGACTATTCATAGTAAAGATACAGTTGGTTGTTTATATCGATTATTAGATTTAGGTATTTCACTTGAGGAGTTAAAACAAACTGTATTAGGTGTCGTAGCACAACGTCTCGTTCATTTAACATCAGACCAAAAAGCCTCGGCAGTATTTGAAATATTATCAGAAAGTTGTTTAGAAAAAGCATTTGAAGCAATAGAAACAGGCAAGTCATATAAACTTCCGTCTGAAAAAACGCTAGAAGGTCAGATAGCAAAGGGGGTAAGATTTAGTGCAATTACCCTTAATCCAAAAGAAAGATTGGATGGATAAGCTTTTTTTAAAGAGAAAAATTCAATTGAAAGAACCTGCACAGTTATTAAAAAAGATGAGTGTGTTATTGGATGAAGGATATACATTTTCGGATTCTTTATTCATGCTTATGCCCCATCATTTAAAAAGTAAGTCAGAAATGGAAGATGATATTTTAAATCAGTTACGCAATGGTGCATCAATGACAGATGTATTAAATGTATTAGGCTATCCTAAAATTTATCTAATGACAATTTTAGTGGCCGAGCAGCACGGTAAAACTGTACAAGCATTAAAAACAGTTGCAAATCAGTTAGAAAAAAAGATACAGAACAGGCAACGTCTAATTAAATTGATGACATACCCAATTGTCCTTTTCCTATTTCTAATTGTCTTATTTTTAGCCTTTAGAACATATTTCTTACCTAATATGTCTTTTATGATAAATAACCGCTCAGCAGAAGGGAATTTAGATTTAACATTGTCTGCCTTATTTTTGCATTTACCAGATTTTATAATAGTACTGGCAATTGGGGGATTGGGCGTCTTAATTATCATCTGGCGTTGGCTATGTAAAAAAACAATTGAAGAACAAATTCGTTTTTTAATGAAAATACCTCTGGTCAACCGACAATTTAAATTACAAATTACTAGGCAAATATCTTATGAATTAGGTGGTCTCATAGAAAGTGGTATGCCGATGCAAGAAGGACTTGATATTCTACAAAAGCAGTCGCTACAACCTTATTTAGCAAAGATTGCAGAAATAATTCAAAATAGGATTGTCTATGGAGATTCACTATCTACAGCTATAGAAAGAGAGAACTTTTTTTATAAAGGATTCTATGCACATGTTATTCATGGTGAACAAGGGGGAAATCTTGGGCGCGAACTACAAATTTATAGCGAATTTCTAACTGATCGAACAGAAAATAATGTTCAAAGGGTATTAGCTCTTGTGCAACCTCTACTTTTTGTCATTATTGCACTTTGTATTTTAGGAGCTTATCTTGCTATTTTACTACCAATGTACGAAATGTTGGAACTTGTTTAAAAAGGAGCGGACTATGATATTAAAACAAAACAATCAAAAAGGATTTACTTTAATCGAGATGTTAATTGTGTTGTTTATTATTTCAGTTCTGATTTTAATAGCCATTCCAAATGTAACAAAGCACTTCACAACAGTTGATAAGAAGGGCTGCGATGCCTACGTCAAAATGGTACAGGGACAAGTAGAGGCTTATCGCATTGATTTAGGACAATATCCGACGTCGATATCAGAATTAGAAAATAAAGAATATTTAAAAGCAAGTGATTCAAAAACATGTGAAGGGAAAACAATTACGATAGCAGATGGAAAAGTTGACGTTTCAAACTAAATGTCATAGTAACAATCAGAAAGGTTTTACTCTTATCGAGATGCTACTTGTTTTGGCGATTACAATGTTCATTTGCACAATCGGTATTAGTGTGGGAAAGAAACAGTTAGATCGACAAATAGAAAATCGTTTTATAGAACAATTAAAATTAGATATCGAGCTGACGCATGCGATGTCATTTCGTTATCAAGGTGCTGCAAGTCTATACGTATTTGACAAGATTGGAGAAATTCAAGTTTATGTACCTCAAATTAGTACGGTTAAACCTATTGTTGTTAGAAAATACCCGGAAAATATTGCATATCGGTATTACAGTACGTTAGATCATGTGATTTTCACGGAAAGACAAACGGTTAGTAGAGCAGGGACGATGACATTTTCTGTGAATGGAAGAAAAGTAGAGCTGATTGTATATCTAGGTGAAGGAAGGGTGAAAATTGTCCAATGAACGTGGGCACTCGTTGCCGGAATCATTATTGACACTTGTTATTTTGATCCTCATTTTTGGAACATTATTGCCATTCTATTATCATCTAGAGACATCCCTTTACCAAAAAAAGTTGAGTTTACATGCCGCAGAAGCGGCATTATATGCAGCTGGTAACATTAAAAAGCTTCAAAAATATGAAGGACAAATAACAATTGATGGCGTCACATATTACTGGGAGGGGGACGAGTTTCAAATTTGTATCCAATACTCAGGAATTCAAAAAGAAACACTATGGGTCAATACAGACTCTTAAACAATAAAGATGAACGTGGGTTTACATTATTAGATGCATTATTACAGTTGATGATTTTAATTTGTTTTGCTCATTTCTTTCTGTTGTTTTTTATTTGGTGTAGCCATAAAAACAATGGAATGTTTAATACTGAAGAATTACAATGGGAACTATTTTCTTTTCAATTGCAAAAAGAGTTAACCTATACGAAAGATTTTTATCGTAGAACTTCATATCATATTCAGTACTCATCAACGAGAGGAAATTTAGGCCTAAAACAAGCGTCTGGGGAATTAAGAAGGGAAGAAGGTTATCAACCTTTACTATTTGGCGTTTCAATGGTCAACTTTGAATATGCCAACAATAGATTAAATACAACGGTAAAATTTATGAATGGTAAAGAAAGGAGTAGAGAATTTATTGTGCCGAATTCTAAAGAATGAGCAAGGCTTTATGCTTTTAACGGCTATGATTTTTTTGTTTTTTGTCACAAATCTAATGATGGCGGCGAGTTTTGCTTATGATTCACACTATCGAGCATATGATGCCTTACGAATTGCTGCAATCGATCAAACGAAGCTAGTTTTAAACTCAATTCAGGAAGAAAGTGAGAAGTCAAATTGAAATCTAAAACTTCTTATTCGAAATGACTTGCAAATGTTGACATAATGTTCTAATTTTCTTTTATTTCTTCTCATCATTGAATGATTTATTGGAATCGACTAGTGTTCATGCTACTATTAATAAAAAGTGATATAAAGTTGTAAGGTAGTCGTAAGTCATAAGAAGGTGAGAAGATGAGAAAAGTTTATTTAGTGGGCTATATGGGCAGTGGGAAAAGTGCAATCGGAAGAAGACTTAGTTATTTTCTAAGAATGCCTTATTACGACATGGACAAAGAAATCGTGAAACGGGAAAAAATGACAATTCCAGAAATTTTCGAGCAAAAAGGAGAAGCATATTTTCGTAAAATAGAGACGGAATTTTTAAAAGATTTTCGTGATGAATTTTGTATTATTTCAACTGGTGGCGGAGTTGCAGTGAATGCAGAAAATCGAAAAATTATGAGACAAACTGGATTAGTATTATTTTTAGACGCAACATTCCCTGATATTTGGAAAAGAATCCATAAAGACAAAAATCGCCCTATTGTCCAACGCTCGACTAAACAAGAATTAGAAGATTTATTTTATCAGCGAAGAAAATGTTATAAGAGTGCAGCACACATAAATATCCGTACAGAAGGTCGTTCATTGAGACAGATTGTTGAGTATGCTGCATTCCAAGTTACAAGGTTGAAAGGCGAATAATAATGATGCTTGTGTGTTATATTGTTCGTTTTTAAAACATTTTTCATAAAGTTATTGCATGTTATCACTTTCAATGTTAGGATATAGTCAAGCAATCCTGTTATAGAACATTGATATGAAAATAGTACCAAGATTTTTCTTGGGCGGATGATTGTACGGGGAGAGAACGCTATGTAGCGTCGCCGAAGGAGCAAATAGTGAGTGCTGTGAATCTCTCAGGCAAAAAGACTCGTACGGGACGCAACTCTGGAGAGAGCTACTTTATGTAGCCACCAAAGAGGCCAGCCGTAATGGTTAAACTTTCAGGTGCAAGGACAGAGAAATCCTTAAATAGGGTTTCTCTGTCCTTTTTTTGTGAATTGATGATTAGGAGGAAGAAAAATGACGACAGAATTAAAACAAACACCATTATTTGATTCTTATGCGAAATATGGTGGTAAAACAATTGATTTTGGTGGTTGGGATTTACCCGTGCAGTTTTCCTCTATCAAGGCAGAACATGAAGCAGTTCGTACAAAAGCGGGCTTGTTTGATGTTTCGCATATGGGAGAAATATTCGTAGAAGGTTCAGAAAGTTTAGCGTATTTGCAAAACCTTGTAACGAACGATGTTTCAAAGGTAGCGATTAATCAAACACAATATACAACAATGTGTTATGAAGATGGCGGAGTTGTAGATGATTTACTAATCTATAGACTAGAAGAAAATCGATATTTACTAGTTGTAAATGCAGCAAATATAGAAAAAGACTTTGATTGGATGAAAAAACAGGAAATTGGAGACGTGAAGATTACGAATTGTTCAGATGAATATGGACAATTAGCGCTTCAAGGACCACTTGCAGAAGAAGTATTGCAATCCTTAACAGAGACTAATCTTAAAGAAATTAAACCTTTCCGCTTGCAACAACATGTTTCAATTTGTGGATTTGATACGCTTATTTCTCGTACAGGCTATACAGGGGAAGATGGTTTTGAAATTTACGCATCTGAAGAAGCAGTCGTTGCTCTATGGGATCAAATTTTAAAAGCTGGTGAACCAAAAGGTGTGATTCCATGTGGTTTAGGGGCACGTGATACATTGCGTTTTGAATCATGCCTTCCTCTATATGGCCAAGAATTATCAAATACGATTTCACCTCTGGAAGCAGGTATTAATTTTGTCGTGAAACTTCAAAAAGAAGATTTCATTGGAAAAGCAGCTTTACTTGATCAAAAAGAAAATGGTGTACCACGAAAAAGTATTGGTATAGAAATGATTGATAAAGGTATTCCTCGTCATGGTTATAGAGTTTTTAAAGGAGATGAGGAAATAGGTGAAGTGACAACAGGAACACAATCACCGCTTACAAAACGTAATATTGGATTAGCACTTGTGAAAAGTGAATTTGCTGAGGTTGGCCAAGAATTAGAAATTGAAATTCGTAACCGCCGATTAAAAGTGATGACAGTTGAAACACCTTTTTATAAACGTCAAAAATAAGGAAAAGAAGAGAGGTATTATTGCAATGAAACATCGGTATTTACCAATGACTGAACAAGATCAGCAAGAAATGTTAAAGGTGATTGGCGTATCATCAGTTGATGAATTATTCGCAGACATCCCAGAAAAAATTCGATTTAAAGGTGATTACAAGATAAAATCTGCTAAATCAGAATCAGCGTTATTAAAAGAATTGGCACAACTTGCAAAACAAAATGCAAATAGTGACGAATATGTATCCTTCTTAGGTGCAGGTGTATATGATCACTACAAACCGGTTATAGTTGACCATGTCATTTCTCGATCAGAGTTTTACACTGCGTATACTCCATATCAACCTGAGATTTCTCAAGGTGAATTACAAGCTATCTTTGAATTTCAAACAATGATTGCTGAACTTACTGGAATGGATCTTGCAAACTCTTCCATGTATGATGGTGGCACTGCACTTGCAGAAGCAGGAATGTTAGCTGCAGGTCAGACACGTCGTAAAAAACTTTTAGTTTCAGAAGCGGTACACCCAATCGCACAAGATGTTGTGAAAACATATGCATATGGTCAATCTATTGAAGTAGTAACTGTTCCATTAAAAGATGGCGTTACTGACTTAGAAGCTCTTGAAAGATTAATAGATAAAGACACTGCAGGAGTAATGGTGCAATATCCTAATTTCTATGGACAAATTGAAAATGTCCAAGCGATATCAGATGCTATTCATGCAGTAAAGGGATTATCTATTATTTCGGCAAACCCATTATCATTAGCAATTCTTACACCTCCAGGTAAATTAGGTGCTGATATTACGGTTGGAGATGCTCAACCTTTTGGTATTCCTGAAAGCTTTGGTGGACCTCACTGTGGCTATTTTGCAACAACAACAAAATTAATGCGTAAAGTACCTGGCCGTTTAATCGGTGAAACAGTTGATGAAGAAGGCAGAAGAGGATATGTACTTACGTTACAAGCGCGTGAACAACATATTCGCCGTGAAAAAGCAACTTCTAATATTTGTTCTAACCAAGCATTAAACGCTTTAGCTGCTTCTGTTGCAATGACAGCACTAGGTAAAAAAGGTGTTCAAGAAATGGCAAAACAAAATATTCTTAAGACTCATTATGCGAAGGTAGCTTTCGAACGTGCAGGCTTTGAAGTAGCTTTCCAAGGATCGCATTTCAATGAGATTGTTGTAAAAGTAAA
Organism: Rummeliibacillus pycnus; assembly: GCF_044359855.1. GTDB lineage: Bacteria > Bacillota > Bacilli > Bacillales_A > Planococcaceae > Rummeliibacillus > Rummeliibacillus pycnus_A. Next base: position 1,128,632 of record NZ_CP132291.1, on the reverse strand, counting down.
AGAGTCAGTAGAAGCTATAAATGAAGCTTTATTTGAAAAAGGAATTATTGGTGGCTTTGATTTAGGCAAAGTTAGTCCGGAATTTGAAAATCATGTACTAATCGCGGTTACTGAACAACGTACAATAGAAGAAATCGATGCACTCGTGCAAGAAATGGGGGCTCAACATGCATAAGGAAAATCAACCACTTGTATTTGAATTATCTAAAGAAGGTCGTGTAGGCTATAGCTTACCAGATTTAGATGTACCCGAATTAGAACTATCAAGCATTTTACCATCTGAATTTATTCGCGAGGAAGAAGCGGAATTACCGGAGCTTTCTGAATTGGATATTATGCGTCACTATACAGCATTGTCTCGTCGTAATCATGGTGTGGATTCTGGGTTTTATCCATTAGGTTCTTGTACGATGAAATATAATCCGAAAATCAATGAATCTGTGGCACGTTTCTCAGGATTCGCCAACATTCATCCATTGCAAGATGAAAAAACAGTTCAAGGTGCACTTGAATTAATGTATGATCTGCAACAACATCTTATTGAAATTACAGGGATGGATGAAGTAACGCTTCAACCAGCAGCTGGTGCTCATGGAGAATGGACAGCATTAATGATGATTCGTGCATTCCATGAAGCAAATGGTGAACATGAACGGACAAAAGTGATTGTACCTGACTCTGCGCATGGTACAAATCCGGCATCTGCTTCCGTTGCAGGTTTTGAAATAATAACAGTTAAGTCTGATGAAAATGGTTTAGTTGACTTAGAAGATTTACGTAGTGTCGTAGGTTCAGATACAGCAGCTTTAATGTTAACAAACCCAAATACATTGGGCTTATTTGAAGAACATATTCTTGAAATTGCTGAAATCATTCACAGTGTTGGCGGTAAAGTATACTACGATGGCGCAAACTTAAATGCTGTTATGTCTAAAGCACGACCTGGCGACATGGGCTTTGACTGCGTACACTTAAACTTACACAAAACATTTACTGGCCCGCATGGTGGTGGTGGTCCTGGCTCTGGCCCAGTTGGAGTAAAAGAGGATTTGATTCCGTACTTACCAAAACCAGTACTTGTAAAAACTGAACAAGGCTATCATTTCGATTATAATCGTCCACAATCTATTGGTCGTGTGAAACCTTACTTTGGTAACTTTGGTATTAATGTTCGTGCATACACTTACATTCGCTCAATGGGACCAGACGGCTTAAAAGCTGTAACAGAAAATGCAGTTATTAACGCAAACTACATGATGCGTCGTCTTCAACCATATTATGAATTGCCATATAATCGTCATTGCAAGCATGAATTTGTATTAAGTGGAAGTCGTCAGAAAAAGCTGGGTGTCCGTACACTTGATATTGCGAAAAGACTGTTAGACTTTGGTTATCATCCACCAACAACTTACTTCCCATTAAATGTGGAAGAAGGGTTAATGATCGAACCAACCGAAACAGAATCTAAAGAAACATTAGATGCTTTCTGTGATGCAATGATTCAAATTGCCAAGGAAGCAGAAGAAACACCAGAAATCGTGCAAGAAGCACCTCATACGACTGTTATTAGCCGTCTAGATGAAACACGTGCTGCACGTCATCCAGTATTGAGATATGAAAAAACTTCAAATCTTGTTGAAGCGTAATTTCAGGATGTAAAATGAGTTAACAAGAATGCTTTAGAATTTCTAACAATTTCATGACAAAGTAAAATGCACTGCAGTCTAAATTGGATTGCAGTGCGTTTTATATTTTAATTATAAAATCTTAGGATTTAGTTAGCTTCAAGATTTTTCATAGAATAATAATAAGGGATTTACTATGAAATTAACGGAAAATTATTTGGAGTTTCTTCCTATTATATATGTTCAGGAAATGATGTGGGAAATAAAACGTTCAGTGCCTTGCTAAAAGTCTATCAGGGAAAAATTTTGTAAAAAAAGAAAGCCATTTCGTAATTGAAACGACTCTCCTTAATTAGAAGAAACTATTTTACTTTAATTTTACCGTGCCAGTTTTTGTAACCGCCTTCTAATTGATAAAGTTCATTATAGCCCTTTTTCTTTAAGAATAAAGCAGCACGTGCACTACGACCAGCATTTTGGCAGTATAAGTATACTGGTTTATCTGGACGAAGCTCATGATATCGATTACGAATTTGGGTTGTAGGTAAATTACGTGCCCCTAAAATATGTCCACCTTCAAATTCTTTTAATTCACGAACATCGATTAATTGTGCTTTACGATACCCTTTTTTAAATTCTTCTTCATTTAGAGTTGTAACTGCTTTTTTTAAGCGTAATGCATTAATAAGCGCGTAAATAATAATTACAACTAGGATGATTAATATTGTATATAACCAGCTCAAGATGACTTACCCCTTTCTGTCTATAAATAATATTATAAAAGAAGAACTAGCGATAGTCCAATGACTTTGATAAAATAGAAAAGTTGATATAAAAGGGGGAAGATAAAATGAAAACAAAATGGTATTTTATTAATTCAGGTCCTTGTAGCCCAGCTTATAATATGGCTCTAGATGAAGCGTTACTACATTGGCATAGCAAAGGCCTTATCCCACCAGTCATTCGTTTTTATGAATGGAATCCTGCGACACTTTCAATTGGTTATTTCCAACGAGCACAAAAAGATATTGATTTCGATCAATTACATAAATTAAATTTAGGGTTCGTAAGACGCCCAACAGGTGGACGAGCAGTCTTGCATGAACATGAACTAACGTATAGTGTTATCGTTTCAGAAAATTATCCTAACATGCCTAAGACGGTCACAGAAGCCTATAGAGTAATCAGTGAAGGGTTATTGTTAGGCTTTCGCAATTTAGACTTAGACGCTTATTTTTCTGTGCCTGATTCGGAAGAAAAAAGAGATATTTTGAAAAAACCAAAAAGTGCAGTTTGTTTTGATGCACCAAGTTGGTATGAACTTGTCGTAGAAGGTAAAAAGGTTGCAGGTAGTGCACAAACTAGACAAGAGGGCGTAATTTTACAACATGGATCAATTTTAATTGATTTAGATGATGAAAAATTGATCTCTGTTTTCAAATTTCCATCAGAAGCATCAAAAGAGCGTATGCGCAAACATTTACCACAAAAAGCGATCGCAATTAATCAATTAGCAAAACGTAAAGTAGATGTCGAAGCATGTGCTGAAGCGTTCCACAAGGGATTTGAAGAGGCACTAGATATTGAGTTAGTACCTTACGAATTGACACAAGAACAACAAGATTTTGTTGAAAATCTTGCAAAAACACGTTATGAAACGGACGAATGGAATTTTAGAAAATAATAGGTTTTTAGGCTTATTTTTTGTGATAAAAAAACCGAAAATACCTATGAATCGCGATATAACAACGTTTTTTTCTAAAAAAGCTCTATTTGCTTTTCCAATCAATATATAGTATCGTATTTAATTGTATAAATACTATATATTGTGTTTTGCTATAAGAAATAGGGAGGCGGATGGTATGGTACTTGCATCGCAGCATCATAATCAGACAATCGACATTAAACAACTAAACAAAGACATTCAACAATTTCCTCAAGTTCATCCAATCACAGAGGACATGCATTTAACGCACAAAGGTGTTTCTCGACTTGTGATGATCGACCGTTATTCTTTCAAAGATACTGAAAAGAAAACGTTAAAAGTTGGGGATTTTGTTGTTTTAACAGTAAAAGCAGATCCTAAGTTTCCTGCTCGTGGACTTGGCTATATCGTTTCAATCGATGAAGTAAACAAAAGAGCAAAAATTCTAATCGAAGATGACTATCGTAGTGCAATCGATGATCCAGAAGAACTATCTGAAGGAATTGTTACTCGCTCACTAGACGTCATTGAAAAGCCTCTAGAAGTTTTTTACGAACAAATAGCAAAACGTAATGCAACGGGATTAGCATCTGTCGAAAAGACAGAAGAAAAACGTAAAGAATGGTTTCAAAAGTTTTATAAACAACTTGTAGGTCTGAACTTCATCCCAGCAGGACGTGTTATTTACGGAGCGGGATCAGATACTGATGTTACGTACTTCAACTGTTATGTTATGCCATTTGTGGCAGATTCGCGTGAAGGGATAAGTGATCACCGCAAACAAGTAATGGAAATCATGAGTCGCGGTGGTGGTGTTGGTACAAATGGTTCAACATTACGACCACGCAATACATTAGCTCGTGGAGTAAACGGCAAATCATCTGGTTCTGTATCATGGCTCGATGATATTGCGAAATTGACACATCTCGTGGAGCAAGGTGGATCACGTCGCGGAGCACAAATGATTATGCTATCATGTTGGCATCCTGACATTTTTGAATTTATTATTTCTAAAATGCAAAATCCACGTATTTTACGATTCTTAATCGAAAATACAGCAGATGAAGAAATTAAGCGCTTAGCAAAAGAAAAACTACAATTCAAACCTTTAACAGAGCAAGAAAAAGCGATGTATCAAGGTATTATCAATTATAAATCCATCCCCGGTTTCGGCGGCTTCAATGAAGCCATCTTCAAAGATGCTGAAACAAAATTACGTGATGGTGGTACTTATAGCGTAAACAATCCAGAATTCTTAACAGGTGCTAATATTTCTGTTACATTGACAAATGAATTCATGGAAGCAGTTGAAAGTGATGCAGAATTTGATTTGCGTTTCCCATCAGTTGAAACTTACGATGCAAAAGAGATGGCAATCTATAACAATGAATGGCATGAATGTGGCGATGTTCGTGAATGGGAAGAAAAGGGACATGCTGTAAGCTCATATCGTAAAATCAAAGCACTTGAGCTTTGGAATTTGATCAATATTTGTGCTACTTACTCAGCTGAACCAGGTATTTTCTTCATTGACAATGCCAATGAAATGACAAATGCTAAAAGTTACGGACAAAAAGTTGTTGCTACAAATCCATGCGGTGAACAACCATTAGCCCCATATTCAGTATGTAATTTAGCTGCAGTTAACTTAGCTCAATTTGCACAAAAAGATACAAAAACTGTTGACTTTGAAGCGCTTAAAGAAACAGTTCGTGTAGGTGTGAGAATGCAAGATAATGTAATTGATGCAACACCTTACTTCTTAGAAGATAACCGTGTTCAAGCTTTAGGTGAACGTCGTGTAGGTCTTGGAGTTATGGGGTTAGCAGATTTACTAATCTACTGCGAAAAAGAATATGGTTCAGAAGAAGGTAATATTTTAGTAGATGAAATCTTCGAAACAATCGCAGTTACTGCATATGAAGCATCTACAGAACTTGCAAAAGAACGTGGTAGCTTCCCGTTCTTGATCGGTAAAAATGAAAAAGAAACTGCTGAACTTCGCAAACGTTTCACAGAAACAGGCTATATGAAGAAACTGCCAGAACATATACGTCAAGCTGTTCTTGATGGCGGTATCCGCAACTCACACTTATTAACGGTAGCTCCAACTGGCTCAACAGGAACAATGGTTGGTGTTTCTACTGGTTTAGAACCTTACTTCTCATTTACTTACTACCGTAGTGGTCGTCTAGGTAAATTCATCGAAGTAAAAGCTGATATTGTTCAAGAATATTTAGCGGCACATCCTGAAGCGGATGAAGCAAACTTACCAGAATGGTTTGTCACTGCAATGGAATTAGCTCCTGAGGCCCATGCAGACGTACAGTGTATCATTCAACGCTGGATTGATAGCTCAATTTCGAAAACAGTAAATGCTCCTCGTGGCTATACTGTCGAACAAGTTCAAAAAGTGTATGAACGTTTATACAATGGTGGTGCAAAAGGCGGTACAGTATATGTTGACGGTAGCCGCGATTCACAAGTATTAACTTTAAAAGCAGAAGAAAACAATATGGATGAAACGATGCAAGAAGAAAAAGTAATTGAAAAACGTCCAGTTGTTTTAGTGGATACAATCCAAGATTTACGTTCTACAAATGTTACGATTGGATCTGAAGTGGGGAATACTTGTCCGGTATGTCGTAAAGGTACAGTCGAAGAATTAGGTGGCTGTAATACTTGCACAAACTGTGGTGCCCAATTAAAATGTGGTCTATAAGATAAAATAGAAAAAATCCAAGTGTGTAGTGATACATACTTGGATTTTTTTCGGATAGGAGTAAATAAATGAATATATTATGGGATTTTGACGGTACAATCTGTAATACATATCCGGCATATGCAGCTCTTTTCTATCAAACGATTCAAGAAAGAGGGAGTTATGATGAAGTCTTCAAACATTTAAAAGTTTCCTTTTCTCATGCTTTTGACTATTTTCAAATAACAGAACAAGAAAAAGAGCGTTTTATGCAATTAAATCATTCACTTAAGATGGATCAAATGCCGCCATTTCCAAATATTGAACTTGTACTACAACAAGCAAATTGTAATGTCATTATGACGCATAAGGACCGAGCAACTGTTGAAAAAGTACTTCATCATTACAACTTAGCACGTTATTTTGAAGAAATTGTCACTGTAGAAAATGGTTTTCAGAGAAAACCTAATCCGGAGTCTTATCAATATCTACATGATAAATATAATTTAACTTTGGCTATTGGAGATCGCGAGCTTGATTTAATTCCTGCAAAAAAAGTGGGATTTGCTACATGTATGTTTCAAGGAGAATGTGAAGCAGCTGATTTTTCAATAAAAGATTATAGAGAGTTCCATAGTACATGGAAACAATTTATGGATAAGGATTAACTTTTGATATTATTACTTTTTGTAATCCTTTTCATGATAAAATAGAAGGAACTGCAAGGAGTGATTACATGTATAGTAAAATTGCCGGTATAATATTCCCAGCTTTTACAATGCTTACTTTAACGGTATTAACAATGTTTAAGGCTTTTGGTGAAGGTGATGTCAATAAATCATTTTTCATAATAGGGCTAACGATTATTTTCCCATTAACATTTTTAGTACAAGGGATTTCATGTGCATTAAATAAGATTAATCCATTTATAGCTCTAATCGTTTCATACATAGCGTATGCTATTGTATTGTACACGTTATTAGATAAATCATATTGGAACTTTACAATCTATTATTTGATTTTTTGGCTTGTGGGATACTTGGGAATAAAAGTGATTCAAAAATGGCGCAATCGTAAAAAATAAAAAATGCAAGGCACCTAAATTAGGCGCCTTGCATTTTTTTTAATGTTATATTAATAGATGGTGTTATTTTTTCCTAAAGACCAGCACAGCTTTTAAAGCTGGGATACGCTGCTAGACTGCTTTTCCTGGGATTTTTGAAGGATCTTTTTCAACTTCTAATAACTTATTAAATGAAGCAATTGCAACTTCAACTTGATCATCTTTTGGTTCTTTTGTTGTCAACAGCTGAAGCCATAAGCCGGGATAACCTAAGTAGCGTAAGACGGGTACATTACGGCATGCGTTCGTTGCTTGCAAAACTTCAAAAGCAACACCAAGAACAACGGGAATTAACAAAATACGGTCTACAATACGAAGCCAAAATGGATCTGTTGGAACTAAGAAATAAATAAACATTCCAACGAACACTGTAAATAACATAAAGCTACTACCACAACGATAGTGTAAGCGAGATTGTGCTTGTACATTTTCGACAGTTAAAGGTAGTCCATTTTCAAAGCAATTGATCACTTTATGCTCTGATCCGTGATATTGAAAGACCCGTTTAACCAGTGGTGTTAAGGATACAATATATATGTAGCTTATTAATAAAATTAATTTAAAACAGCTTTCAAGTAAAATTTGTGCTGTTTTACCTGGTAACCAAGTATGAAAAAGTTGTGCTAGAAAGACTGGAATTAAAGTGAAAAGGAATTTACCAAAGATAAAAGATATGACACCGACTGCGGCAACACCAAGCCACATTTCCAATTTTGAACCTTCTTTTTTTTCTTCTATCTCTTCTTCTCCAGGGTTTACACCATATCTTTCACCTGCAAATTGCAAATGCTGAGAACCATTTGATGCTGATTCGATTAAAGCAATGATTCCGCGTACAAAAGGAATTTTCTTTAGTTTTTGGAGTTTTGGATTCTTCTTTCTCTCTACATAAAAATATTCGATTGAGTTGTCGTTACGGCGAATGGCAGATACAGTATGTTCTTTACTCCCCATCATGACACCTTCAACCAAAGCTTGTCCTCCGTATACAGGAAGATTAGGTTGATTTTTCAATACCAACACCGCTCTCTTTAGATGAATTAAGACTGTTTTTATCCCGCATTAACGAGCATTAATATCCCCTCCTCAAGCTTGAGTGAAGCGAAGAAGATAGGTAGGGGATAACTGCCAGTAAAAGCCCGATTGATTCGGTCCAACAGGATGTTGGACACTCAGTTGTTGCCACAGGACGTGGCGAAATTAAACTGAGTTCTTTTTTTCAGTGGGGATAAAGAAAACCCACTTATGGAAGTTTCACTTTATTGTACTAAAAAAATTATCAAACCTCTAGGAAAAGCATATTATTATTGTATTTTGTCTATCCTTTTTACAAAGGAGGGGTTCAATTGAGATTAAAAGTATTTTTCTGGACTATATTTTGTAGTTCCATTACATTTATTCTTTCATTAAAGCTATTAAAAATTTTTTCGTTTATGAAATTTTCTCCGATTGGATGGACAAAAAAATATCATGTATTTAGTGATTCACATGTTTTGGTTAAGTGGTTTATGCTATGGGTATTATTACTTGCTATAGCTTCTATTTTTTTTGCCTTGGCAGAATTGTTAAAGAAGATTCGAATGGATATGATGTCATTAGTTGTTGCAGTGATTATTGTTTGGGGAATTGAATGGTCTGTTCAAAAAACAGTCTATATACACAAATTCTCAGTACCCTTGGCTGTCATAATTGCAATCCATCTTTTATGGATATTCGAAACGGCATCTTATCATGCCAAAATAAGAAATTTAGATTCCCGAAATAAGTTGCCCGATTCTAGTAATGTGCTAAAATAAGGATATTATAGATTAGGGAGGAAAATGGATGAAGTATTTATGCTTAAATGGACCTAATTTGAATCGTCTGGGTAAAAGAGAGCCAACAATTTATGGTTCTGAGACCTTGCAGGATATTGAATCCAAGCTCAAAAGTTTAGCTGCTGCGTACGATGCCGAAATTGAATGTAAACAATCCAATTATGAAGGGCAACTGATTGATTGGATTTATGAAGCTGAAGATTCGGGTGTGAATGGGATTATTTTTAATCCTGGCGCATATACACATACAAGTGTTGCTCTTAGAGATGCTATTGCAGGTGTAGAGGTACCGGTCGTAGAGATTCATATTTCAAATGTACATAAGCGTGAGGAATTCAGACATCATTCTTACCTTGCTCCCGTTTGTGTAGGACAAATAACAGGACTTGGTACATTCGGCTATCAGGCAGCATTAAGAATGTTTTTAGAAGCTGAAAGAGGGGAATGACAACGATGGAAAAACTAGAAAAATTACGTACAGCACTTGAGATACAAAATTTAGATGCCCTATTAATTACGAATGATTATAATCGTCGCTACATGACGGGTTTTACTGGAACAACAGGTGTTGCAATTGTCTCACAAAACGATGCAGTGTTTATAACAGATTTCCGTTATACAGAACAAGCGAATGCACAAGTGAAAAGTAATGGTTTCCGCATTGTTGAAAACAAGGGAACTATAATGGAAGAAATCGCAAATCAAGTAAAAGTGATGGGTATAAAAACTCTTGGTTTTGAAAAAGATACAGTAAGCTACGCAATGTATGAAGTATATTCTAAGTTAATCAGTGCAGAATTAGTAGCAGTATCTGGGTTAATTGAAAATATTCGCTTGATTAAGACTTCAGAAGAGATTAAAATTATAAAGGTCGCTTGTGAGATTGTGGATGCCACATTCGAACATATTATTCAATTTATTCAACCAGGAAAAACAGAACTTGAAGTTTCCAATGAAATTGAATTCTTCATGAGAAAACAAGGTGCAACATCTTCTTCATTTGACACCATTGTTGCTTCTGGTTTGCGTTCGGCATTGCCACATGGCGTTGCAACTGATAAAATAATTGAAAAAGGTGATTTAGTCACTTTAGACTATGGTGCTTTATACAATGGTTATATCTCTGATACAACTCGTACAGTTGCTGTTGGTGAACCTGCTGATCAACTAAAAGAAATTTATCAAATTGTTTTAGAAGCTCAATTACTAGGTCTTGAAAAATTTAAACCAGGTATGACGGGTATTGAAGCGGATGCAGTTACACGCAATTTTATTAAAGAACATGGCTATGGTGATGCATTTGGTCATTCTACTGGTCATGGGATTGGTTTAGAAGTACATGAAGGTCCTGCATTATCACATCGTTCAAATGTAGTATTAGTACCAGGAATGGTTGTAACATGTGAACCAGGTATCTATTTGCCAGGTATTGGTGGCGTACGTATTGAAGATGATACGCTAATTACAGCGACTGGCAATGAAAAATTAACTCATGCCCCAAAAGAATTAATCATCTTATAATTTAATATTGGAGGATTTTTAGAAATGATTTCAGTTAACGATTTTAAAACAGGCTTAACTATCCTTGTTGATGGTAACCTATTCCGAGTTATTGAATTCCAACATGTAAAACCAGGTAAAGGTGCTGCTTTCGTACGTTCAAAATTACGTAACCTACGTAACGGTAACGTGGCAGAAAAAACATTCCGTGCTGGTGAAAAAGTTGAAAAAGCACAAATCGATACACGTAAAATGCAATATTTATATGCATCAGGTGATGCATATGCATTCATGGATATGGAATCTTATGAACAAATCGAACTTACTCAAGACCAATTAGAATATGAATTAAAATTCTTACTTGAAAATATGGAAGTATTTATCATGATGTACGAAGGTGAAATCCTAGGTATCGATCTTCCAAATACAGTTGAACTTGAAGTAGCTGAAACTGAACCTGGTATTAAAGGTGATACAGCAACTGGTGGGTCTAAACCAGCAACAATGGAAACTGGATTAGTCGTAAACGTACCATTCTTCGTTAACCAAGGCGATAAATTAATCATCAACACTTCAGATAGTTCATACGTTTCACGCGCATAATTAAATTATTTCATATGACAATCTAAAATGTACCCTAAGTAAAGGGTATTTAGAATAAGACTATGAATTGTTAAGAAGATGATTCCTGTAATGTACAGGAGTCATCTTTTTTTGGTATTTTGCATTTTACCCGAATAAATTGTGGTTTATTGTTGGTACAGGGAAATGAAACATCATTAATTTAAATTTAATTATTTGAATCAATTACAAAAATGCTTTTCTAGGTGAAAAATACGAATATTTCCTAAATAATCAATTCAATAATTCGGCTAGTCATTCCTATCTAGTATTTACTAAGTATGTCGCTCCAGATTTCGCTTTCCGCGGGCGAGCGTTGAACCTCCTCGCATTAAGGGCACTGAAAAAGTAAAAGTAGCTTTATTTTTATGATAAAAATCTTGTTTAACCATCTTCGTTGAAGTGGAATTAGCGGAGACTCCTCGAAAATGCATTCGCATTTTCTTCGTGCGATGTTCATTCAGTGAAGTTCATTCAACGTCCTGTGGGAAAACGAGCTAGACGAGACCCCGGAGCGCAGCGAGGAGGCTCGTCAGTTCGCCCACGGAAAGCGGAGCTAATTCCACTTCATTTAACAGCAGATATATACTATAAATTTTTGTATTCCTATACTTTTTCAGTGGCCTTCTCGCATTCCCACAGGAGTCGCCATCTTTCGCTTTATAGATATGGTAAATAAAAATAGCCCAATTATTGTTCGTGTATTTTATCAATCCTATGAATTATGATTAAGAACCTATTAGTATTTCTTTAAAACCTTTGGCATCTTTTTTATTTAATCTTCCTGTTTTATGATCATTATAATCAATAACAGTTGCAGAATTATCTTTATTAAACCAAATATTATATTCCTTCGATATTTTCTTCTTATCAAAATCAATAGTTAAAATTATATTGACATCGTGCTTTCTCGCCATATCAGATTTTGCGTTTTCCCATGAAATCTTTTCAAAATAACTTTTCAATAATTCCATTGTTTCCGTTTCTGTAATAACCACAACTTCTTTATTACTTGCATCTTTTTGAACATCAACCCTTGTAATTTCCCAAAGTGGTTCTTGATTTTCCGCTGTGCATCCTACTAAAAGAGAAAAAAATAGTATGCAAATAAACAGTTTCAATTTCAATTCCTCACCCCATTCTTTTTTTCTCATAAATGGGCGCGACCAGAAGCAATTTATTCAATAGACCTATTTATATTTGTGCATCTTAAAGGGTAAAACCTTCATGTTGTTGTCTTTATTGTATTCAAAGAAATAACCCCAAAAACGATTTCATAATAAATCAATCCAACATAATAGAAATTAAGTCTTTTAAACAATTAGACACTTCTCTTTTTGCATATTTTTTTGTGCCATACATAAATTGAAGAGAAAGGAGGGGCGACTTCGGAACTTCAAGATTTGCTTCGTATTGCTGGGATTGGACTTGTCTTAGGATTATTGCATATTTTCTTTGAACAAACAGGAAAAAAAGAGTTTTCCTTTTTCCTAAATTTCATTGCATATCTATATATAACAATCGAATTACTTCGATTCTTGCGTCTCTTCTTTGATGAAATTATTACATTTTTCCAATGGCTGATGACGTCATAGATGACATTCCTATTCTATATATTAATATCACTCCTGCTTTTGGTGGGAATACAAATGACGTCTCCAGCGTTACATCGCTTATTATCAATCGTGTTTTTTTTCATATTATGTAGTTTTCTAATGATGCAAGTTGTTCTACCTTTTTGGCAAAAGTTACGAACGTTTTATTTATTTGATTTGCCATATCTGCCATTAATATTAGGTAGTTCATTGCTTTATTTATGTTCAATCATAGTTTCATATTTATTAGAAGAAAATGATTATGGAAGTATTGCTTTTATTAGTCATCTTGCGATTAAAATTTGGATTGTAACACTATGGTTGGACGAGTTAGGTCAGCTTTTTAAGCAATGGGAGAAGCTATTAGTACCATAGGAGGTTGTAAGTATCGAACAACTGACTACTTTCTTTTTAGGACCATTTAAAGAGCAACTTTTTGCACTACGTTCTTTTTTTCTATATGCATTTCTATTTCTTTGTATCAATTGGCTGATTCCAACGATGAAAGAATGGACAAGGTTTTTCTTTTTAATCGTAGTGATAGTGGTTACCATTCGCCCTGTATTTGATGCTTTTCTTCAAATGCAAGATATTACAGATCAACTGATGCATATCTATGTTGTACTGTCACCATTATTAACATCATCTTTACTTTTTGGTTCGGGACTATTTTCAGTATTGGCGATTAGTCCCGTTTTTTTAATGTTTTTACAAACCATTTTAGTAATCGTTTCAAAATATCTTATTCCAATGTTAATAGCTTCTTTTGTATTTGATTTTATTACGAGAATGTTGCCTGAGTTATCCTTTGCTAAAATGGCGGATTTTTTGCGTATGTCTGTTCTTAGTATTGTTTCAGCTTCAGTTGTAGTTTATGCGATGTTACTTGCTGCAAATGGTGTCATTATTGGCTCCTATACAGCAGATATATCTGAACCTATTAAAAGGTTAATACAACAGAATATCCCGATTATTGGTTCGTTAGTTACGGAATCTCTTAATACTTTTAAAAAATATTCCTCAACTGCATTAGTAACAACTAGTACGGGATTATTAATCAGTGTCTGGAGTGTAACGATCCTACCTACAGTAAATATTTTAATATTGGGTTTTAGCTATCGTTTTCTATCAGCAGTATTAGAACCTTTTTCAGATAGTAAAGTAAATGGATTAATCGAAGATATTAGTAAAACTCTCTTTGTCCTTTGTGCTGTTTCGTTTTTAATTGCATTCGCCTATTTCTTTACTATCATGATGGTGCTACTAATGATACAAATGCAAATAGGAAAGGGAGGAGCGTAGTGACAAGCTTTTTATTTGGCTTGTTAGCTTATAGTATAATCGGCAAAATATTACTTTTAATCATGCCGAAAGATTATGAGGAAGAATCGACTCAACTTTTAAGAATGGTCATAGCACTTTATTGCATTAACTATTTCTTTTTATAGATTGCTTTGCATATTGAATACAATCAGTTCATAAGATGTACTAGTTGTTAATGTATTAAGGAGGAGATGTCCTTGGAAAAGCACTACACTTTAAAAAGTCGCAGTATCTCATTGCAGGAATCATCATTGTACTACTTTTAGTTAGTGGTTTTTGGAGCCTATCAAAAGGAGCGAAAGATGATGCGAAAACTTCCACTAACAATACAGAACAATATCAAGAATTAACCTCTATTCTTAGTTCAATTGAGGGCGTAGGAAAAGTGATGATTTATTTCTATTATGATCAGCCAACACCAGATGCGAAAACTGATGAATCATCATTAAGCCAATATTTTAGTTGGCAACAAAATGCTGAAAGCAAACAACAAAAAGTGACGGGCGTTTTAGTCGTGGCAGAAGGGGCTGATTCAATAACTGTAAAAAATGATCTTGTTACTGTGTTATCAAGTGTACTAGAAATACCAACCCATCGAATTGTGGTACGACCAATGGAAAAAAAGGAGGATTCAAATTGAGAGTAAAAAAGAAAGCAGTATGGTTTTTAACATTACTAAGTTTAGCTGCGGTAATTTCGGTATATTATTTATCTAATCCTGTGACACCATTTAATGGACTAGCAATTTTCAGTGATAACGCTTTAAAAGATACTAAAATTAGTGATATTGCTAGTAAAACAGGTAAAACAACACCAGTGACAACAGAAAGTCATCTATTTGAAGAAATGCGAATGGAATTACAAAATCAACGTAGTCAATTAAAAGATACGTTAACTAAAAAAATCGCATCTTCACAATACACAGCTGAAGAAAAAAATGAAGCATTCAACCAAATCGATGCCATTACAAAAAATGAATCAAACGAAGCTATGTTAGAAATGTTAATCAAAACTTTAGGATATCCTGATGCATTTGTAAAAGCTGAAAACGATCGAATTCGTGTTACAGTACAGGCGAATGAATTGTCCAAAGCTAAGGCAAATGAGATTATTTATATGGTAAAAAAAGAGCTTGATAACTCTGGACAAATTGTTGTCGATTTCCAATCTGAAACAATTAACTGATTTTTGTGCGAATTTTCTTGAATAATGTTTATTTATAAATAAGTGTTTAAAAAATACATTAAACGAGATAAAATAGTAAATGTATTATACTACACACAAGTAAGGGGAGTAATGTATGTTGAAAATTCAAGAAATTCGCGAAATCATTAAACTAGTAGATTCTTCTTCAATCGATGAGTTCGTGTACGAAGTAGATGACACAAAAGTTAAACTTAAAAAGAATAGTGGTACAACAGTTATAGCTGAAGCTCCAGCGCAAGTTGTTAAAGCGGTTCCAGCACCAGCAGCTCCAGTTGTTGAAGCTCCTAAAGCACCAGCAGCTCCTGTTGAAGAAAAAGCTGCAGCACCTGCACCAAAAGTTGAAGTTGTAAATGATGCATCTTTACACAAAATCGTTTCACCAATGGTTGGTACTTTCTATCAATCACCAAATCCTGAATCTCCAGCATTCGTTCAAGTAGGGGACAAAGTGGGCGAAGAATCAATCGTTTGTATCGTCGAAGCGATGAAATTATTCAATGAAATTGAAGCAGAAGTAAAAGGTGAAATCGTCGAAGTTCTTGTTAAAGACGGCGAATTAGTGGAATACGGTCAACCTTTATTCCTAGTGAAAGAAAACTAAGGGAGGCCGTGTGCAATGAAAAAAGTATTGATCGCAAACCGTGGAGAAATCGCGGTACGCATTATTCGAGCATGTAAAGAATTAGATATTCAATCTGTTGCTGTATATTCAGATGCAGATCGTGAAGCACTTCATGTACAACTTGCGGACGAAGCGTACTGTATTGGTTCTAAATTTTCTAGTGATAGTTATTTGAAAATTGATAGAATTCTAACAGTGGCTGAAAAAACAGGTTGTGATGGTATTCACCCTGGATACGGTTTCCTTGCAGAGAACGCTAGCTTTGCAGAAGCTTGTGAAGATGCTGGCATTACTTTTATTGGACCAACTTCTGATGCGATTAAAATTATGGGTATTAAAGATATCGCAAAAGACACAATGATTGCAGCAGGCGTTCCAACAGTTCCAGGTTCAAAAGGCCTTGTAGCAGATGAACATGAAGCTGTAGAAGTGGCAAAAGGAATCGGATACCCAGTTATTATTAAAGCCACTGCCGGTGGTGGTGGTAAAGGGATCCGCGTTGCACGTGATGAAGAGGATTTGATCAAAGGCGTTCAAATTACTCAAAAAGAAGCAGCAGCGGCTTTTGGTAATCCAGGCGTATACTTAGAGAAATTCATCGAAGATTTCCGTCACTGTGAAATTCAAGTGTTAGCTGATAGCTATGGTCATACTATCCATTTAGGTGAACGTGACTGTACAGTTCAACGTCGTATGCAAAAACTTGTAGAAGAAGCTCCATCTCCAGCACTTTCTGAAGAACGTCGTGCTGAAATGGGTGACGCAGCTGTTAAAGCAGCAATTGCTTGTGGTTATCGAGGTGCTGGTACTGTTGAGTTTATCTATGACTATAAAGAAGATAAATTCTACTTCATGGAAATGAACACTCGTATCCAAGTAGAACACCCAGTAACAGAAGCTATCACAGGTATTGACCTAGTTCGTGAACAGTTGAAAATTGCATCTGGTGAAAAATTGGTGTATAAACAAGAAGATGTGAAAGTAAATGGTTGGGCGATTGAATGTCGTATCAATGCAGAAAATCCATCTAAAAACTTTATGCCATCTCCAGGTAAAGTTGAAAGTTATTTAGCTCCTGGTGGTATTGGTGTGCGTATTGATTCAGCGATGTACCCAGGCTATGCAATTCCGCCATATTATGATTCAATGGTAGCGAAATTAATTGTACATGCTGATACTCGTGAAGAAGCAATTGCTAAAATGAAACGCGCTTTAGGTGAATTTATTGTTGAAGGACCTGGCATTCATACAACAATTCCTTTCCATGAAAAATTAATGGATCATGAAGTATTTAAATCAGGGAAATTCAATACAAAATTCCTTGAAGAAAATGACGTTATGAATTCATAACACGAGAAAGGGGCGAACTCTATGGCTGATAAAGTCGTACAATCTCTACCACAAAATACTCCTTCTGGTAAGGATAAATTAGGTAAGATTGAGGTTGCACCTGAAGTCATTGAAGTTATTGCGGGAATTGCTACAACAGAAGTGGAAGGTGTCTCTAAAACTAGAGGTAATTTTGCTACAGGTGTTGTAGAAAAATTCGGTAAAAAAGTTCATGGTAAAGGGATAAAAACAGAATGGACTGAAGAAGGCTTAATCGTGGATGTCTATTGCTTCGTGCAATATGGTGTATCTGTCGCGAAAGTAGCAAAGCAAGTTCAAACTCAAATCCGAGAAGCAATTGCTAATATGACATCTCACACTACAAAAGAAGTGAATGTACATATTACAGGAATTCAATTTGACCAATTGAACGACGCAAAAACTGAATAATTTTTCTTATGAGCGTAGAAGAATGTATTGGTTACTTCCTGATACATTCTAAGGCGTATCTATAGGGTGTCTTGATAGTGTAAAATCACTTTCAAGACACCCTTTTTATTTTTCAGAAGGCTTCTTTAATCTAGATTTAGTTACGTTAGCTCCTTTAATTATTACGGAAATCCATCCTGTTTTTAGAGCTGAAGTAAGATTCTTCAATTGGACAACACGAGTTGATTGGAGTGGAGAGCGGCGACTCCAGCGGGAAAAGCGAGAGGGCACTGAAAAAGTAAAAATAGATGTAAATTTATAATAAAAATCTTGTATAGCTATCTTCGTTGAAGTGGAATTAGCGGAGACTCCTGTGGGAAAACGAGCTAGACGAGACCCCACAGCGTAGCGAGGAGGCTCGTCAGTTCGCCCACGGAAAGCGTCCGCTCGGAACAGAAATCAACGGATATACATGCTGATCAGACCTTTTCAGTGTCCTACACATTTGCTAGGTTCTTTTTCTTAGCAAAACAATGCTTCTGCACTACTACGCAGCTCGTCCGAGAAAAATCGTTCAAAAGAGTTTTCGAATAATTCTTTTCTGATTTTTCAAAAGATGCAAGAATCCATGCGATGAGATTTATTTTGTGATAAAATAAATCTAAATGTAAACAAATGAAATACTTCACATAATGGGTCACTTGTGGCGTTCTTTGCTATTTTATAACATTTAACAGTCCACAGTGTCCCGATGTAGTAGTATAAAGGAGCACAAACAATAATGAAGCGACGAGAAGCGCGCGAAAAAGCGTTACAAACACTTTTTCAACTAGAAAATACAGAGTTAACAATTCAAGAAGCAATGGTGCATGTGATGGAAGAACAAACAAATGATTTCTATGAAAAATTAGTTTCAGGTACTGTTCAACATCAAGCAGAAATTGATGCTGCATTAGCAGGGAAATTAGAAAATTGGTCATTCGATCGTTTAGCTAAAATTGAAAGAACAATTTTGCGCTTAGCGGCTTATGAATTGATGTATACACCAGAAACACCAAAAAGTGTTGTATTAAACGAGGCAATTGAGCTAAGTAAAACATTTGGTGACGAAAAATCAAGTAAATTTGTCAACGGTGTATTATCAAAATTTGCATAATAGATAAAAAAAGCTGAATTTGGGAGTGTTAACAAGATGTCAGGCAAACTAATTAACGGTAAAGAAATTGGCAATACGATTCGACAATCCATTCAACAAGAAGTGAATGCTTTAAAAGAACAAGGTATTACTCCAGGTCTAGCAGTTATTTTAGTAGGTGACGACCCCGCTTCACATACCTATGTTTCCAACAAACAAAAATCATGTGAACAAATGGGCATTTACTCAGAGCTAATTAAGTTATCTGCAGAAGTCACAGAAGAAACATTGTTACAACAAATTGAGCAATTGAATGTTAATCCAGCAATTGATGGTATTTTAGTTCAATTACCACTTCCAAAGCATATCGATGAACAAAAAGTAATCGCAACGATATCTCCAGAAAAAGATGTCGATGGATTCCACCCAATAAGTGTCGGTAAAATGTTATTAAAACAATCAACATTCTTACCTTGTACTCCATATGGCGTGATGAAACTATTAGAACATGCAAATGTTGAAATTGCTGGTAAACACGCTGTAGTTGTTGGGCGTAGTCATATTGTTGGTGTTCCTATGGGACAACTACTACTACAAAAAGATGCAACGGTTACATATTGCCATTCAAAAACACCTGATTTAAAAGCTATTACAACTCAAGCTGATATTTTAGTAGTAGCAACAGGTCGAGCAAAAATGATTGGTGCAGATCATGTAAAAGAAGGTGCAGTCGTAATCGACGTTGGTATGGACAGAGATGAAAACGGCAAACTTTGTGGAGATGTAGATTTCAATGCAGTCATCGACAAAGTATCTGCAATTACACCTGTTCCAGGCGGCGTTGGTCCAATGACAATTACAATGCTATTATCTAATACATTGCAATCTTCTAAAAAAAAGCTATCATAAGACAAATGAACACAAAACATGTAAAATAGTAACGTCAAGGGCTGTTTTTCTAGCGAAAGACAGCTCTTTTACTTAAATGCTGAAGTGGACAATCAAGGAAGATAGCCTAAACACACCGTAGCTAGAAACGTGAAGCTAATTACTTAACAAATCGCTACATAGCAAACGCTAACAAAGCGAATAGATAAGGAGTTTGAGGTTTTGACAAGCACACCTTATTTAACAGTCCAAGCTTTAACAAAATATATCAAAAAGAAATTTGACGTAGATCCTCATTTACGTAATGTTTACGTAAAAGGAGAACTTTCAAATGTCAAACACCATATAGGTTCAGGCCATATCTATTTCACATTGAAAGATGAAAAAACACAGATTAAGGCATTAATGTTTGCCGCACATGCAAAACAATTGAAGTTTAAACCTGAGAGCGGAATGAAAGTGCTTATAAAAGGTGATGTTAATGTGTATGAAGGTGGCGGACAATATCAACTTTATGCTCAATCAATGGATCCAGATGGACTTGGTAGTTTATATTTAGCCTTTGAACAGCTGAAAGAAAAGCTTGAAAAAGAAGGACTTTTTTCTGATTTATATAAAAAACCAATTCCAACTTTCCCAAGAAGGGTTGCTGTCGTAACAGCCTCAACCGGTGCTGCAATTCGAGATATTTGTACGACCATCAAACAACATTATAAATTAACAGATATTGTGATATTCCCCGCGCTTGTACAAGGGGAGCATGCTGCCAAAAGTATAGTAAAGGCGATTGAACAGGCGAATAATACTTCTGGTATTGATACTTTAATCGTTGCACGTGGTGGCGGTTCGATAGAGGATTTATGGGCTTTTAACGAAGAAATTGTTGCCCGGGCAATATTTGAAAGTGATCTGCCAATAATAAGTGGTGTAGGTCATGAAACAGATACAACGATCGCTGATTTGGTAGCAGATGTGCGAGCTGCCACGCCAACTGCAGCTGCAAAACGAGCAGTACCTAGCAGCGAGGATTTGGCCAAATATTTGCTTACAAGAAAAGCTCAATTATTCCAGTTAACTCAAGCAAGAATCAAACACGAGAAAGCAAAATTAGAGCGCTTACAAAAATCCTATCCACTAGCCTATCCTGATCGATTATTTCGACCATTTATCGAGCATGTTTCGAGAATAGACGAACAATTACAACAAAGTATTGTGAACTATATAAAAAACCAGAAACTATTAGTTAATCAAATGGATCATCGTTTGCAAATTCGTTCACCAATTCAACAACTTCGCTATGAAAAAAAGCGAGTAGAGAATGATGAGAAATTATTGAAAATAGCGGTCTTACAAATGATCAATCAAAAAAAAGAAGAATTTCGTTCTGTTATTCGAACACTAGAAGCATTAAATCCATTATCTATTATGACACGTGGATATAGCCTTACTTATCATAATGGACAGGTACTAAAATCAATCCAGGATATTAAGGAAAAAGATGAGGTAGAATTTCATCTACATGACGGCAAAGCAACTGCAACCATTACATCTATTACAATGGAAGATAAAGGAGTATAAGAGATGACTGGTAAAAAACAAACATTTGCGACATCGATCAATGATCTTGAAGAAATAGTACATCAACTAGAACAAGGTGAAGTTCCATTAGAAGATGCTATTGAACTGTACAAAAAAGGAATGAAATTATCTCAGTTTTGCCATGAACAATTGACTAAAGCTGAAGAACAACTAGTTTCCGTTATGGATGAAAACGGAAATGAACAGCCGTTTGAACCAGCAGGAGAAGAGGGAAAAAAGTAAATGACGCAACAATTGAAAGCATTTATGATTGAGAACATTCCTGTCGTTGAACAACGTATGAATGATCTTGTGAAAGAGATTACAGCACCAGAAATATTAAAAGAAGCAATGCTTTACTCCTTAAACGCAGGTGGTAAAAGAGTTCGTCCGCTATTTGTATTAGCTGTTATGGATCATTTCAATGTAAAAGATGATGCAGCTTACACTGTAGGTGCTGTCATTGAAATGATTCATACCTATTCATTGATCCATGATGATCTGCCAAGTATGGATAATGACGATTATCGCCGAGGTAAATTGACGAACCATAAAGTATATGGTGATGCATTTGCAACATTAGCTGGAGATGCACTCAATACGATTGCATTTGGTATTTTAGCTCGAATGGAACAAGTTGACGCCGAAAAACGTTTAGAACTTATCGATAAGCTAAGTGTTGCAGCAGGTGCTGAAGGTATGGTAGGAGGTCAAATCCTAGATATCGAAGGTGAAACAAAGCAATTGACATTAGAAGAACTTGAAAACGTTCATGTCAATAAAACAGGTGCTATATTACGATTTAGTATTGAATCTGGAGCTATTTTAGCAGGTGCCTCAAAAGAAGAAAAGGCTATCTTGGTTGAATATGCAAATCATATTGGTCTATGCTTCCAGATACAAGATGATATCCTTGATATAGTAGGAACTACAGAACAATTAGGTAAAACAGCAGGAAAAGATGTTGCGAGTGATAAGAGCACTTACCCTGCACTTTTAACATTAGATGGTGCAAAAGAAAAACTTCATACACATTATAATTTGGCTATTGAAGCATTGGGAAAATTGCCATCTGAAAGTAATTTATTGAAAGAGTTTGCTGAATATATTGTTCATCGTAACAAATAACAGCCCATTTAATTTTGTGCAATTGATTATCACTGTTATAATGGTAAAAAACATTGTGCGATGAATCTATAATGAAAAGGTGTGTGATGGCGATGGATTTAAACAGTATATCTAGTCCATCCTTTTTGAAAGAATTAAATACGAAACAACTTCGAGATCTGAGCTATGATATTCGAAAGTTTTTAATTGAAAAATGCTCAAAAACAGGTGGGCATATAGGTCCGAACCTAGGGGTTGTTGAGCTAACAATTGCACTTCATCGTGCTTTTAATAGTCCTAAAGATAAATTTCTTTTTGATGTTGGACATCAAGCCTACGTCCATAAAATTTTAACTGGTCGTGCATCAGAATTTGATACACTCCGTCAATATAAAGGTTTATGTGGTTTCCCTAAACGTAATGAAAGTGAACACGATGTTTGGGAAACAGGACACAGTTCCACATCACTCTCTGCAGCTATGGGCATGGCAGCTGCACGCGATGTTAAAGGTGAACACAACTATATCGTTCCAATTATTGGTGATGGTGCTTTAACAGGTGGTATGGCCCTAGAGGCACTAAATCATATTGGGCATGAAAAAAAGAATATGATTGTTATTTTAAATGACAACGAAATGTCTATCGCTCCGAATGTTGGTGCTATGCATAATATTTTAGGTCGTCTTCGCACAGCGAACCAATATAACAAAGCAAAAGACGATTTAGAAGGTTTATTGAAGAAAATTCCAGCAGTTGGTGGAAAATTAGCTTCTACAGCTGAACGAGTAAAAGATAGCTTAAAATATTTACTTGTATCAGGTGTGTTCTTTGAAGAGTTAGGTTTCACATATCTTGGACCGATTGATGGTCATAATTTTGAAACACTCGAAGCAACATTACAAAATGCCAAAAAAATGCAAGGTCCCGTTATTATTCACGTTGTCACGAAAAAAGGTAAAGGCTATTTACCAGCTGAAACTGATACAATCGGTACTTGGCATGGAACAGGTCCTTATAAAATTGAAACAGGAGACTTTGTGAAATCAAGCACGACTGCACCCGGATGGTCTAAATTGATTGCAGATACAGTTACAAGAATTGCTCGCGTAGATAAGCGTGTTGTAACTATCACACCAGCAATGCCAGTTGGATCAAAACTGGAAGGTTTTGCGAAAGAATTTCCAAATCGTTTCTTTGATGTTGGTATTGCAGAACAACATGCAGCTACCATGGCAGCTGGAATGGCTGAGTCTGGAACGAAACCGTTTTTAGCGATTTACTCTACATTCTTACAACGTGCTTATGATCAAATGTTACATGATATTTGTCGTCAAAATCTAAATGTCTTCATCGGAATTGACCGAGCAGGACTAGTTGGAGCAGATGGAGAAACCCACCAAGGTGTCTTTGATATTGCATTTTTACGACATATGCCGAATATTGTGATTATGATGCCAAAAGATGAAAATGAAGGACAACATATGGTGAAAACCGCATTAGATTATGATGACGGTCCAATTGCACTTCGTTATCCAAGAGGTAATGGTTTAGGTGTGCCTATGGATGAAGAATTACACAATATCCAAATTGGTTCATGGGAAGTGCTAAGAGAAGGAAAAGATGCAGCAATCGTGACATTTGGTACAACCATACCTCTAGCAGAAGACGCAGCAAATATACTTGCAGCTAAGGGGATTAAAGTTGAAATTATCAATGCACGTTTCATCAAACCAATGGATGAGAATATGCTTCACCGATTAATGCAAAGCGGAAAACCAATATTAACGATTGAAGAAGCTATGCTTGAGGGTGGATTTGGTAGTGCTGTATTAGAATTTGCTAATGATCATGACTACTCAACAGACATAATCGATCGCATGGGTATTCCAGATGTCTTCGTAGAACATGGTAGTGTCGATTTATTGCTTCGCGATTTGCATATTACAGACGAGGAAGCAGTAAAACGTATCGAAGAATTAGTAGCCAAAAATTCGAATAAGCAAGCAGGTTTAAAAGCATAATGACAACAAAAATACCAAAAGAACGCGTTGATATATTATTAGTTCAACGTGGCTTATGCGAAACACGTGAAAAAGCAAAACGTACGATTATGGCAGGACTTGTGTTCTCAAAAGAAGTTCGTATCGATAAGGCGGGGGAAAAAATCCCCGTCGATTGCGAATTGACAATTAAAGGACATCAATTACCAT
The DNA here is from genome assembly GCF_044359855.1 of Rummeliibacillus pycnus. Taxonomy (GTDB): domain Bacteria; phylum Bacillota; class Bacilli; order Bacillales_A; family Planococcaceae; genus Rummeliibacillus; species Rummeliibacillus pycnus_A. The sequence continues at coordinate 1,104,118 of NZ_CP132291.1, read as the reverse complement.
ATGTTAGTCGTGGCGGTTTAAAATTAGAAAAAGCATTGAAACTATTCGATGTTGATGTAAAAGATAAACTAATGCTAGATATTGGATCATCAACAGGCGGCTTTACAGATTGTGCATTACAAAACGGTGCAAAACATTGCTATGCATTAGATGTTGGCTCCAATCAGTTAGCATGGAAAATTCGTTCTGATGAACGTGTAACAGTAATGGAGAAAACAAACTTCCGTTATGTTACAGCCCCTGATTTAATTGAAGGTCTTCCAAATTTCGCAACAATTGATGTATCCTTTATTTCTTTAGAATTGATTCTCCCAGTATTGAAAACACTTCTATTACCTGGAGGAGATGTGGTAGCTCTTGTGAAACCACAATTCGAAGCAGGAAAAGAAAAAGTAGGAAAAAAAGGAGTCGTCCGTGAGGCGAAAACTCATTTAGAAGTATTAGATAAAATCGCAACTTTTTCTAAATCAATTGGTTTTGTTGTAAAAGATGCTTCCTACTCACCAATAACAGGTGGAGAGGGGAATATTGAGTTTCTATTTCATCTATATAATCCAAAGCCAGGAGAAGAAATTGAATCCTACACGGATTTTACTTCCTTAGTTAAAGAAGCACATCAACAACTGAAATAACGCGGTCCTAGCTTTGTCGGACCGTGTTTTTTCTTGTTAAAATAAAGAAAAAATGTTACGTTATTTATGAATGAGCATAATTATGCATAGAGGTGAAAACAATTGAATAAAAGCCAACGACATATTAGAATTCGTGATATGATTGCCAATAATGAAATTGAAACGCAAGATGATTTAGTCGATATGTTAAAAGAAGCAGGATATCAAGTAACCCAAGCAACTATTTCTCGTGATATTAAAGAACTGCATCTTATTAAGGTACCATTACAAGATGGACGGTATAAATATAGCTTACCAGCTGACCAACGCTTCAATCCAATCCAAAAACTACATCGTGCATTAGCAGATGCATTCGTATCAATAGATGGAACTAGCCATATGCTGGTCATGAAAACATTACCAGGTAATGCACATGCTATTGGCTCTTTACTCGATCATTTAGATTGGGAGGAAATTTTAGGCACAATTTGTGGTGACGACACTATTCTCATTATTTGTCGTGCAGATACAGAGCGAGATGCGATCAAAAATCGATTAATTGAAATGCTGTAAGCTTATAAAGACGGGGTGAAATAGTCTTGTTAAAAGAGCTATCTATCAAAAATTTTGCAATTATAGAAGAGCTAACTGTTGATTTTCAAGAAGGACTAACAGTGTTAACAGGGGAAACTGGTGCAGGTAAATCCATTATTATCGATGCTGTTCAGTTATTAGCGGGTGGACGAGGTTCTCAAGAATTTATTAGACATGGTGCGAAAAAGGCTGAATTAGAAGGCCTTTTTACAGTGGCACAGGACAGTCATTTAGCGTATGAAAAATGTGCGGATGCAGGAATCGATATTGAAGAAGGTATGATTATCTTACGTCGCGATTTAAACGATAACGGTAAAAGCGTATGTCGCATTAATGGAAAACTTGTCCCATTGTCTCTACTACGTGAAATCGGTGCGACTTTAATCGATATTCACGGGCAACATGAGAGCCAAGAATTGATGGATGATAAGCACCATATATCATTGCTCGATCAATTTGCAGGAGATGAAATTGAGCCTGTAAAAGCACGCTATTTAAATCGGTATGATGAATATAAATCATTGAAAAAGGAACTTGCAGCTATTTCCGTAAACGAACAACAAGTTGCTCAAAAAATTGACCTTTACCAATTTCAAATTAAAGAAATTGACGCTTGTAAATTCCAGCCAAGCGAGGAAGAAGATTTGACCGAAGAACGTCGTCGATTAATGAATTTCAACAAAATTTTTGAATGTTCGAATTCAGCTCATGAAGCAATCTTAGGTGAGTCAAAAGGACTTGATTGGATTGGACGAGCTATGGCAGATTTGGAAGATGTTGCGACAGTAGATGAAAGCTTTAAAGAGTATTCTGATGCAGTATCGAATGCCTTTTATAATCTACAAGAAGCTGCATTTGGTGTAAAAAATATTTTAGATGATCTTGAATTCGACCCAGAACGATTAAATGAAGTAGAGCACCGTTTAGCACTTATTCAATCAATGAAACGCAAATACGGACCTACTTTACAGGAAATTTTAGAATACCGTGAAAAAATTGGTGAAGAATTAGAATCCTTATTAAATCGTGATGAAAATATTCAAAAAAATGAACAACAATTAATTGAACTTCGGAAAAAACTTCAAGTTACAGCGAATGAATTAACAGTAATTCGTAAAAAAGTAGGCAATAAACTATCTGATGCTATTATGCAACAATTACGCGAATTGTATATGGAAAAAGCGGAATTTAGCGTTCATTTTGAATCATTACAAGAAGAACAATTTGATCATAATGGTTTGGACAGAATCGTATTTTATATTGCTACAAATGTTGGAGAGCCACCGAAACCACTTACGAAAATTGCGTCAGGTGGAGAACTTTCTCGTGTTATGCTTGCTTTGAAAACAATTTTCTCAACAACAAATGGTATTACATCAATCATTTTCGATGAAGTAGATACTGGCGTCAGTGGAAGAGTTGCACAAGCAATTGCAGAAAAAATTGCCGCAATTTCAATACATTCTCAAGTTCTATGTATTTCCCATTTGCCTCAAGTTGCAGCAATGGCAGATCATCATTATCATATCCAAAAACAAGAGGATACAAATCGAACTTTTACATCTTTAACTGAAATTTTTGGTAATGATCGAATCGATGAAATCAGTCGTATCATGTCCGGAGCGGAAGTAACTGAATTGACATTCCAACATGCTAAAGAATTGATTCAAATTGCTGATGAACGGAAAAAAGCAATGATTTAATTATTCAGAAGTGAAAATTTCTTAATATTTATAAATTTAGTCGCTGTTAAAAACCTAAATTTTAAGCATCTTACAAATATTTGTGAGATGCTTTTTTATACGTTCAAAGTGTAGACAAATATTTACCTTTCATAACTATTCAAATAGAAGCCATGATAAGTGAAAAGGAGGTGACATATGCAAAGTGCGAAGCGCTCTTTTCTGAGCTTATTTATTTTACTTGTCGTTTTTGGATCCTGGACAACGATTGCAAGTGCAGCGAAAAAGGTTATCCCAATGGGAGACTCAATTGGTGTGGAATTGCAATTAACGGACATTACAGTTTCAAATGATGTGTTATTACAAAATGGAAGTTGGTTAAAAAGAGGGGATATTGTTGAAATGGTCAATGATACTTCCGTAAAAAAACTCGAAAACATTCATCAAATCGTTAAAACCTCCAATAAAGACTCCATAACTTTAACCATTAACAGAGATGAAAAAGATAAAAAACTGGATGTAAAAAGAGAAGAAATGACATCCGTAATGAATTTTCTTCGCGATGAAACCGATGGTATAGGTACACTTACCTTCTTAGATCCTGATACCAAGCAATATGGTGCATTAGGACATCAAATCATCGATCAAATTTTACAAAAACCACCTCAATTCAATCAAGGCGCAATTTTTTACGCAAGAATTGAGCATATTAAGAAAAGTATTCCTGGCGAACCAGGATACAAAATCTCTGCAGTTGAAAATGCTCAAGGTCAAATCGGAAGTATAGTGTCTAATAGTGTATATGGAATTTTTGGGAAATGGCAAAAACCTATACAACCAGCTTTACCAGAAGCAATTGAAATTATGCAACCTTCCGAAATCAAAAAAGGACCTGCTAAATTATTAACGACTATATCAGGAAAAAAAGTGGAGTCATTTGATGTTACGATAACAAAAGTGAATGAGAAAAACTTCCAAATTGAAATAACAGACCCCGTATTAAAAGAAAAAACAGGCGGCATTTTGCAAGGAATGAGTGGTAGTCCTATTATACAAAACGGGCACTTCGCAGGGGCAGTAACTCATATGTTTATCGAAAGTCCAGAAAAAGGGGCTGCATTACCAATTACTGAAATGCTCCAAAATCAACCTGCTTAATATGTAAATCCACCCATTTCGGGTGGATTTTCTCTTATTTATAAAGAAAACAGTAAAAGCATCATATTTTTTCGGATAAATATTTGTTACAATTAAGGTAAGAAAACAGCAGGTATGAAATATACATAATTTTGTCGAAATCAAGAAAATATCTATTCCAACATACTCATTTTTAAAAAACTTGCAGGGCTAACCCTGAAGTTGTCGAATAAACCATTTTGTATCAAAAGCGTGTCTACATTCAGAGTATACTCAGATTTTGATCTTATTTTAGGAAGTACTAAGGAGGAACATTAATGGAGAGAGTAAAAGTTGCAATCGTGGATGATAATAGTGAATTAGTTAAAATGATGGAGGAATATCTTTCAAATCAATCTGAAATCGAAGTGATTAACACAGCAACTAATGGCAAACAATGTTTGAAAATGCTGGAAGAACAAATTCCAGATGTCCTATTATTGGACATTATTATGCCGCATCTAGATGGGTTAGCTGTTCTTGAAACAATGCATGAAAATCCACAATATAACAACGTTCAAGTAATTATGTTAACAGCTTTCGGTCAAGAAGATGTGATGAAGCAAGCTGTTGAATTAGGCGCTTCTTACTTCATGCTTAAGCCATTTGAATTTGATCGATTAGCGACGAAAATTCTACAATGTGCTGGTAAACGGGTTGAAAAACAAAAACGTGTCAGCATTTTACAAGGTTCTAAACCGCAAAAATTAGATCAACGTCAACTTGATGCCACAATTACAGCTATTATTAAAGAAATTGGTGTTCCTGCTCACATTAAAGGATATGCATACCTCCGTGAGGCGATTCAAATGGTCTATCTTGACGTAGAATTGCTTGGTTCGATCACAAAGGTGTTATACCCAGACATTGCGAAAAAATTCGATACAACGCCTTCTAGAGTGGAGCGTGCGATTCGTCATGCTATCGAAGTCGCATGGAATCGTGGAAACTATGAATCTATTTCCAAAATGTTTGGCTATACAGTACACCATTTAAAATCAAAACCTACAAACTCTGAGTTCATCGCAATGATTGCTGATAAGATTCGTATTGAAATGGTAGCGGTTTAAAGAGTTTAAAAAAAGGGTAATAGTAAATTGTAATTATATGTAAAATAAAACTATATAACAATAAACTACTTTTTGAACTTATAACTAATTAAATATAATTGTGTTATATAGCACATTTCCATTTATTGAGTTTACAAATAAATTCAATAAATGGAGGTGTGCTTTTTTGTGTTGTATTGAAAATAATATTACTGAAATTAAGTAACAACTAGATTCATTCAGGTTGTATTGTGATTCTTTTGGATCAAGGCTAGGTGTTACTCTTTTTGAGTAATAGCTTTATACCATAAAAGGAAGAAAGTAATTCTGCCACAAGTTGCAGAAAATAAAAAAGGCAGCTACAATTGAACTGACCCCATTGGGTTAGACAAAACAAAAAAGCATCTTTAAAGGAATTCGGGTATTAGTTACCTAACTATTTCTTTGGAGGTGCTTTTTCTAATGGGGACAAGAGTAAGTTATCCGTATGAAGTAAAAATGAAAGCAATTGAGATGAGATTAGCGGGGGTGCCAGTACGAAAAGTAATGGAAACTTTGAACATTCGAAATAAAACACAAGTAGAAACATGGATGCGATGGTATAGAAATGGAGAAATTCATCGCTTTGAACAACCAGTTGGCAAACAATATACCTTCGGTAAAGGTCCTGAATATGAAAGCGAACAGTCAAGATTAGAAAAGGAGAATCGCTATTTGAAACAACAGATTGAAGTGTTAAAAAAGTACGCAGAATTGGAGAGGAAGTGGTTGGACAAGTAGCTGTCGATTTAATCGATTCATACAAAGGGAAAGTAACAATACAAACAATTTGTGCTCATTTAGGTGTTCCAAGATCTACTTATTATCGTTGGAAGAAATTATCAACCGATGAAAAATCAAAAACAGCTCTTGAACAAAAGATAGGTGATTTATGTAAATCAAATAAATTCAGATATGGTTATCGAAAAATTACAGCACTTCTACGAAAAGATCGACTAGTAAATCATAAAGTTGTTCAACGTGTTATGCAAAAATATAATTGGCAATGTCGTGTGAAAGTGAAAAAACGTAAAGCTACTGGACAGCCCTATCATGTAGCTGAAAACTTAATGAACAGAGAATTTACAGCAACGCAGCCACTTCAAAAACTAGTAACCGATATTACTTACTTGCCTTTTGGTGGCAAACAATTATATCTTTCAAGTATTTTAGATGTATTTAACAGTGAGATTGTAGCGTATTCGATTGGAGATTGTCAGGACACAACATTTGTACTGGATACACTGTCTCAAATCGATAATTTACCCGAAGGATGTATTCTTCATAGCGATCAAGGATCGGTTTATACGTCCTATACGTATCAAAGAGCAGTAAAAGCAAAAGGCATTACCATGAGCATGTCCCGTAAAGGAACGCCCGCTGATAATGCCCCAATTGAATCGTTTCATGCGACGCTTAAGTCAGAAACGTTCTATCTCGATGGATTAACTCGCACTACAACCGCCATTGTAGAGCAAACCGTACGAGAATATATAACCTATTATAACAATACTCGAATCCAAATAAAACTAAACAACCAGTCGCCGATTCATTATCGACAACTGGTTGGATGATGCTTTTTTGAGACTGTCTCATTTAAAGGGTTCAGTCCCAATATAGCCACCTTTAAGAATTACATATTATTTTTAGATATTTTTCTTCTCTTAATTTTTCTGCTTTAGAACGTCTATCAATGCCGAAATATTCAATTGAAATTCTATTCAAAAGAATACACCTTGCTTCAGGCTCTAATTTGTTAATTTCTTTCGTAATTTCTTCAAATGCTTCTTGTCCTTCTTTATCGTTTAAAGAAAGCTTTTCTTTTCTTTGCTTTTTTCGGACTTATTCGAAACAATTGATTTAATAAGTCATCAAAAGTGTCCGCAATTTTATGAAATTCCCATTCTATTTCCTCAGTAAAATAGTTTTCTACTATATATACAACTGATGGTTGTTCATTCCCTTTTCGATAATCTAAAACGACCCATTGATGAAAATCTGTCCAAAGAACAATTAATTCTTGTGGAAGATCTGATTCTTCTAAAAATTCTTTGGAAGATAATATACTCATATCATCTTTTTCAAAATGAATTGGCTCTATGCTAGGAAGGACCTCTTTGTATTCTGTAAAATAAGGATAGTTAAGTTCACCACCATTTTGTTTTTTCATCAGTTCAATAAATGAAGATGGGAAGTGAACATCTAATATATTTTCAGCTTTTTTTATTATTTCATCATTGAAAGGGTATTCGATACGCTTATTTTTAGGTTCCGTATTCCAAAAATTCTCACCTTTATAAAAATCCTTATTCATCAAATAACCACCAACCTTTTTATCTTTCCACATTTTAGCAGCTCCTAATTATGTATAAATTAATATTAATCTATCATAACACTTAAGAAATAATATCTTTTTGGCTGAACGTAACTTGTTGTTGATTTTCTTATTAAAGTGACGGGGCTTAGTTTAATAAAAAGAAAACAGTCAGCTGAGATCAGTTGGCTTTTTATTTTGCAATCGGAACATGATGTTTAATAAATGGAGATGCGTTTTTTTGTAGTCTATTGAGAATGCCATACTGCTATTTGTTAGTACTGTCAGATGAGTTTTTATATAGGTTTTTGTTGCTAAGGAAAGTTAAAATATCGTGTTTGAATTGAGTATATAAAAGGAATTGGAAAATATTTATAGTATAATATATCTATATTTAGAAAAGGATTAATTCAATCTCATTTTAAAAAAGGTCTTTGGATTAGGAGGAAAGCGTATTGAGTATTTTAAAGATGATATGTTTGTTTGTAATTTTTTTGATCATTGGTTTTGCAATTGAAATATTACTTCGAAAATTATTAAGAACTGATAGAAAAGCTTTGAAAAGATATGGGCCAATCAATGACTTTCAAAAACGTGGTGAATTATTTTTATTAATAATATTTTTATTTATTCTGGCAGTACAAGTTTTTTTAAAAGGCGATCTATGGTTCGGAAGCGTGCTAATATATTTTGTCGTTAGTACATTATTCCGTGGATTTATAGAATGGAAATATGATAGACAGAGTAAGGAATATATTATTACGTTAGTTTTCCTTATTTTCACAATCTTATTTTTAGTCATAATAAAATATTTTGATGTACATAATTGAATCAATGAGAACATAGTGCTTCTAAGTCGAAGTGTGCTGCGAGATGCAGATTTCAACGAGGAGACTGAAGCTAAGCCGGTGGAAAGCTCCGTCTGTAAAGGGATATCAAAATCTGAACATTGAAAAGATAGAGTGTTGCAATTTGTATTTAAAAACCGAAAATGGACTTATAAAATTAATTCAAATAGATTACAAGTGTGTTGATTAGATAAAAAAGGACGAATATTCTTCTGTAATATTACTTTCAAGATGCTTGTGTCTCATTGTTTATTGATTGTAGCGGAGGATTGCTCGACTCCCGCGGGAAAAGTGTGGCAGCTGAGACCCTGCACGTAGCGTTTGAGGAACGGAGTCTAAGAACGCCACGTCATGTGGCAACGACTCCGCGACCAACATCCTGTTGCCCCGAAGCGGCTCAGCGCACGCCCGCAGGAAAGCGAGCAATCCGTAGCGGGTAACAGTTATTTTTTAATGGAGAAACGCATGAATAGGTTAATTAATATTGTAAATAAAAGGAGCTGAAGCGAATGATTCTATTTGAATTTTGTAGAGTATTGATTTTACTATTTCTATTTTTCGCCATTTTCTACTATCCCATAAATAATTTGTATCATTTAATCGGAATTGAAACGGACCATTACCTATTACTCGTTACACTAGCGTTGCTTCTTATTATCTTTGTGATTTATAGTAATAAATTCCAATTTACTGGATTTTACACAAAAGGTAGTAAGAAGTTACCGAATAAAATAACATGGGCTATACTGTCGATTGCTTTTTTATTATTAGTAATTCCAATCATTATTCATTTTTTATAGTGTTTTTTTAAAAGGGTTTTGGGGTGAACTAGGAGTATAAATGACTTCTTTGGTAACTTAGTATATTCAACTTTTATTGAGAATAAATCAAGTAGATGTGGCGCTAAAAGAACTTATTTATTAGCTTAATATCTAAAGCTATTACTATCCAAATGGTAAAGTATTAAGTTTAGCATTTTACTATATTACCATAGTGAAATCGTTGGAAAGCGTAAGTTGATCTTAACGATATATAATCAATATTAATCAATGTTATTATTTCAAATATTAGTATAATATATTTTACAAAACCATTTTTTTTATATAGAATTATTTGTAAAAGAATGGTTCTAATGGAACTTGAAATAGTAAGTGATTAATTGTTAAATGGTAAAAAATAATCAGTTTTTTAAAAGGAAAATTAAAATAATTTCAAATTATTACGATGATATAATACAGACACAATGGGGAGGATGGAGTTTTTTTTGCAAATTTATGAGAACGATTACATATTATTAACAGAAGACCAATCGATTGTGTATATCGAAGTGAAAAAAGAGGGTTTTTCTTTAAAAGACTTTGATACAATTTTACAAAAATATAAAAGAATTAAATTAGCAAGCTTTGCTGTACTAAGAACAGCTTTGAGTTTAGGCTCAGATGAACGTGTGGAAATTGGTAGCTGGTTACCACCAATTGAGATTGAGATTTCAAAAGATTGTATGAAAGCTACAATGTATATCAACGAGGATCCTTCAACTATTTTTCATGATGAAGAAAGCATGAATCGTCAAATAAAAGAAGTCGCAGAAAATGTAGGGATACAATTTGGCATTTATTCAGTATCCTTTGAAACGGTAATGTCAGAAAAATCAATAATTATAGCTGCGGGTTTACCAGCGAAAAAAGGTGAAGATGCGAAAATTACTTATATTAATATTCCTGAAAAAAAGCCTCAAATTTTAGAAGATGGACGTGCAGATTACTTAGATATGAATTTTATTTATGAGATTGAAAAGGATGCTTGGTTAGGGGAGAAAATACCTGCGCAACCTGGAATACCTGGAAAAAATGTATTAGGAGAAGAGATACCTGCTATAGACGGTGAGGACATTCCATTGAATTTTGAAGTTGCTTCCGTTTATGAACAAGAAGAAGATGGCAAAATGGTTATTAGAGCGATTGATAGTGGCGTAATTGATTATACTAATGGAACTTTTTCGATACAAAAACATCTTCTTGTGAAAAATGATGTTGGTTTAGAAACAGGTAATTTAACATTTGATGGTTCAATTACAGTAAAAGGAAGTATAATGCCAGGTTATTCAGTTGTGGCAACGGGAGATATTCAAATAGAAGGCCAAGAAGGAGTAACTGGCCCTAAACTAATTGAATCAACTAGTGGAGATGTCTATATTCGCGGAGGTATTTTCGGGAATGGTGAGACAGTAGTACGTGCTTGCGGGAATATTTATGTAAAACATGCGAATGATAGTACATTGAAAGCTTTAAAGGATATCTTTATTGGCTCATATGCAATGGGTTCAGATATTAAAGCGCAAAATATATATGTAAATGAGCAGCAAGGTAAAATAATAGGTGGTCGCGCAGAAGCAACGCATTCTATTCATTCAGCTATGTCTGGAAATCGATTAGAAAGAAAAACGGAACTGATCATCATGATACCAGATCGAATAGAGAGTGCGAAATTAATCAAAGAAAGAAGAGAGAAAATAATAAAGTTGGAAGGAGAAATTGCTGACTTAGATGAAAAAGTATTTTCACTCAAGCCTTTGTTAGACCATATGAACGAAGCACAACGAAAAACATATGATGATATTATAGAAAAAATCAACGAAAAAGAATCAGAATTTAAGCGTCTTGAAGTTGAGATGAATGAGATAGCATATCAAATTAAAACCATGGGAGATGAAATGATTCATATTACAAAGGAAGCGTTCCCAGGAACATATATTCAGATTGGGAAAAAGTCGACAACGCTGAATCATACAACTTGTGGGAAATTCAAATTGGAGAATGGTGAAATAAATGTCTAGAGCACTTGTATTCGCCCATCGAGGTGCATCCGCAAATGCGATTGAAAATTCTCTTGAAGCTTTTGACCTTGCACTTGAAATGAAAGCCGATGGAATAGAACTTGATATACAAACGACAAAGGATAATATTCCAATCGTCGTACATGATTTAAATCTCAGACGACTTACCGGAAAGAATGGTTTAGTTTCCAGTTTATCTTTAGAAGAAATCAAACGGTTGAGAGTTGGTAAATTATTTCTACGAAGATTAAAAGGACCTAGAATATTAACGCTCGATGAATTATTAGCTTGGCATAAAAATCATTTAGTACCCTTAAATGTGGAGCTAAAGGAATCATTTTTGGAAAATGAGAAAGCTTTGAAAATTGCAGTTGAAAAGTGTAAGAATATTGATGGATTACATTTTTCGTCATTTCATTCGGAATTACTAGAAAAAGCCAAAAGATTTGCACCAAATATTGAAACGGCATTAATCGCAACGAAGTTGCTCAATTGGGATGAATTAGATCAAATCCCTTATATTGATACAATTCATGCCAATAAATCTCGCTATTATAAAGAAAAATATTTGGATGCGTGCTTACGCCAAGAAAAGAGATGTCGTTTCTATAATATTAATGGGAACGAAAAATATATTGCCTCTCCCCATAAAGCAGTGATTGGTTGGATCACAGATTATCCGCAAAGTGTTCGTGAAGCACAAAAAAAGGACGGCAATTTCTAAAATGTGATTTTAGCAAATGAATATTAAAAACGCAAGGATCTTTGTGATCCTTGCGTTTTTAATACAATCATTTTCTAGTTTTCTTTGTTCTTAGTGTATTTTGGTGCAACTCGTCCGTTTTTACGGTCTCGATTCAATAAAAAACCTGCAAAGAAGCCAAATCCCAATAGAAATAACACTATTCCTACAACAAATTGAAGCCATAGATATGGAATTGGATCAAATAGTTTCGCGAAAAACGTATCACGCATTAATTTAATCCCAACAGCAGCCATTATTGCAGGAATTGCCAAAATGACAAAAGCTATAAAACGACCCATTTTCGTCCACTCCTCTAATCTATTTTATTCTCACGTGTAATGCTTTGATTGTCAAGGGCTGAAACATTGGTTAAGATAATATCAATCAATTCTTGAAAAAATTTGCATTTAGTAGATAGGAAGTGAATAAATTTGCATAGAATAATGATTGTTGGTGCGGGGAGCGGTGGGATGGCTATATTAAAGCTGTTAGCCCATTCAACAAATTTGCAAACTGTTGCAGTGGTAGATATAAGGGAAGATGCGCCAGGAATTGCAGCAGCAAGGAAAGCCGGCATTGAGACAAGTAGTAATTGGCGTGACTTTTTGCATTATCCGTTAGATATGGTTATTGATGTAACAGGTGAAAGTGTGGTTTTTGATGATCTTTTAACAGCGGTATCAAAAAATACTATACTAATTCCAGGTGGAATAGCTGCGATTATCGTTCAACTTTTACAGGAAAAAGAATACTATATTCAAAAACTCCAAAACTTTTCACGTCGTCAGCAAATTATTTTTAATTCAATTGAAGAGGGCATGGTTAGCGTAAATCCAGAAGGTGTGATTACATTTTTTAACCAAAGTGCTGCAAGAATGACGGAAGTTTCAATTGAAGATGCAATAGGAAAGCATTTTACAACTGTGATTCATGATCGTGGTATAGAGCGCGTAATGGAAACAGGAATTGCAGAAACAAATCAAGAATTTCTATTAGAAACAGGGAAAAGATTAGTGACTTCCCGTATTCCAATGATCGATGAAAATTCTCAGCAAATTGGTGTCTTAGCAATTTTTAAGGATATTTCAGAAGTTGTAGCATTAGCTGAAGAAATAACAGATTTAAAAGAGATCAAAACGATGCTAGAGGCGATAATACAATCTAGTGATGATGCTATTTCAGTTGTGGATGAAAAAGGACGGGGGATCGTAGTAAACCCCGCATATACTCGGATTACAGGATTATCACCAGAAGAAATCATTGGCCAACCAGCCACAACGGATATCTCTGAAGGGGAAAGTATGCATTTAAAAGTAATTGAAACAAAAAAACCGATTCGTGGTGTGAATATGCGACTTGGACCTCATAAGAGAGAAGTAATTGTTAATGTGGCTCCTATTATAGTTGAAGAAAAACTAAAAGGTAGTGTAGGCGTTATTCACGATGTGACAGAAATGCGTAGGTTAGCAAATGAGTTAAATCAGGCAAAAACAATTATTAGAACGTTAGAATCTAAATACGTTTTCGATGATATTATCGGAGATTCAGATGAAATGAAATTAGCTGTTGAACAAGCTAAATTAGCTGCTAAAACGCCGGTCACAGTATTTTTAAGAGGCGAATCAGGGACAGGGAAAGAACTCTTCGCGCATGCGATTCATAGTGAAAGTAATCGTCATTACGAAAAGTTTATCCGCGTAAATTGTGCTGCAATCGCTGAGAATCTTTTAGAAAGTGAACTATTTGGGTATGAAGACGGGGCATTTACTGGAGCAAAAAAAGGTGGCAAACGCGGGTTATTTGAAGAAGCAAATAAAGGAAGTATTTTTTTAGATGAGATTGGTGAGCTTTCGCTAAGTACGCAAGCGAAATTATTGCGAGTCCTACAGGAAAAAGAAATTGTTCGGGTAGGTGGCTCAAAACCAATCCCAATCGATGTGCGAATTATTGCAGCGACAAATGTCAATATGGAAAAAGCTTTGCATGATCATACTTTCCGCGAGGATCTTTATTATCGTTTGAATCGAATGCCGATTTATATTCCACCATTACGAAAACGATTAGAGGATATACCCCAACTTGTAGAACGGCTTCTTTCGAAACTAAATCGTGAGTATGGAAGAAATGTTACGAGCATAACACCAACTGTTTTACAAAGATTAAAGTCCTACCGTTGGCCAGGGAATGTACGTGAATTAGAAAATGTAATTGGACGTGCAATGATTTACATGCCGATAAATGAAACAGAATTACATGAAAGGTATTTGCACATTTCAACAAATCAAAAGGATTTGGATGAAAAAAGGATTGCCAATGAATTGAATGTTGAAGGTACATTAGAAGAACGGATTAATCATTTTGAAAAACAAATCATATATCAAGCATTAGAAAGTTGTCAGCATAATAAAACAAAAACCGCAAAAATACTTAATATCTCTTTAAGAAGTTTATATTATAAATTAGAAAAATATGAACTTGCATAAAATGACGCGCAAAAAGTTGCATGGTGTGCAAAAAAATGCATAATATAAAAAGCCAATCATTAATGAAAATCATTTTTGATAGGCTTTTTTCATTTGGCATACATCTTGCATTTAATATAAGTAACTGGGTCATCTAAGCAACCAGAAAAGGTGGATTTTTTCACAACTTCAAAGGGGGATTTACAAATGGAAATTTTTAAATACATGGAGAAATACGATTACGAACAAGTGGTGATTTGTCAGGATAAAACATCAGGATTAAAGGCAATAATAGCTATTCACGACACAACATTGGGGCCAGCATTAGGTGGAACACGGATGTGGACATATGCTTCAGAAGAAGCGGCAATCGAGGATGCATTACGATTAGCACGTGGAATGACATATAAAAACGCAGCAGCAGGTTTAAATCTTGGTGGTGGGAAAACAGTAATAATGGGAGATCCTTTCAAAGATAAAAACGAAGAAATGTTCCGTGCGTTAGGAAGATTCGTTCAAGGGTTAAATGGTCGCTACATTACTGCTGAGGACGTGGGTACAACAGTTGCAGACATGGATTTAATTCATGAAGAAACAAATTATGTTACCGGAATCTCTCCAGCATTTGGTTCATCAGGTAATCCATCTCCTGTTACTGCATATGGTGTTTATGTTGGAATGAAAGCTGCGGCAAAGGAAGCCTTTGGAAGTGAAAATTTAGAAGGTAAAAAAGTTGCAGTTCAAGGTCTTGGGAATGTTGCTTACACTTTATGCAAATATTTACATGAAGATGGAGCACAATTAATTGTTACAGACATCAACGAAACTGCAGTTAAACGTGTTGTAGAAGAATTTGGCGCAACAGCTGTTGATCCAACTGAAATTTATGCACAAGACGTTGATATCTTTGCACCATGTGCCCTAGGAGCAATAATAAACGACCAAACCATTCCTCAATTAAAAGCAAAAGTTATTGCAGGTTCTGCAAATAATCAATTGCAAGAATCGCATCATGGTCAAATAGTACATGAATTAGGAATTGTCTACGCACCTGATTATGTTATTAATGCAGGAGGCGTGATTAATGTAGCAGATGAACTTTATGGTTACAATAGAGAACGAGCAATGAAAAGAGTAGAAGGAATTTATGACAGTATTGCAAAAATAATTGAAATTTCAAAACGAGATGGAATTCCGACGTATTTGGCTGCCAACCGATTAGCAGAGGAAAGAATTTCTAGGGTTTCCAAATCAAGAAGCACATTCTTGCAAAATGAAAAGCATATTCTATCAAATCGCTAAAATAGAATAAGATAAAAAGATGATTTTTTCTGAGAGTATGATATAATTTAGTACCAGGTAATAAAAAAGAAACTGTCACTTTTATCTAGATGTCATAGAGAAAAAGTGACAGTTATCAGGTTTGAGATATACTAATAAGTGGTATAAATAATATGGAAATATAAAATGGGAGCGTGTTCTTATGGCTAAGAATTATGACCTTGTCATAGTAGGTGGCGGTCCAGGAGGATATGTCGCTGCAATTCGAGCTGCACAATTAGGCCTCTCTACTGCCATCGTGGAACAAAGTAAACTAGGAGGTACTTGTTTACATAAAGGTTGTATACCGAGCAAAGCTTTGTTACGCAGTGCTGAAGTTTATCGGACAACAAAAGAGCAAGCTCACGAATTCGGAGTAGATGTTCAAAACATTACATTAAACTTTGAACAAGCTCAAAACCGTAAAAATGGGATTGTCGATCAATTGCATAAAGGGATTCAAGCATTGATGAAAAAAGGGAAAATTGATGTATATGAAGGGTATGGAAGAATTCTAGGCCCATCCATCTTCTCACCAATGCCAGGTACAATTTCAGTAGAATTTGAAGACAATAGAGAAAATGAAATGCTAATACCTCAAAATGTAATCATTGCAACGGGTTCAAGACCCAGATTTTTAGAAGGTTTGACACCTGATGGAGAAAGAATCTTAACTTCTGATGATTTAATGACACTTGACCAATTACCAAAATCATTGATCGTTGTTGGCGGTGGCGTTATTGGGATTGAATGGGCTTCTATGCTACATGACTTTGGTGTAGAAGTAACTGTTGTTGAATATTCAAACGCTATTCTACCTACTGAGGATGAAGACATTCAAAAAGCAATGGCTAAATCCTTTAAAAAACGTGGTATTAAGGTAGTGACGAATGCCAATCTTATTGCAACTTCTCTTCAAAAGTTGGAAGATCTAGTTGAAATTACAGCTGAAATCGATGGAGAACAACAAACTTTTTCAGCGGAAAAATTATTATTATCAGTTGGCAGACAGGCTAATACTGAAAATATTGGACTTGAAAATACAGACATTCAAGTTGTTCGAGGCTTTATCGAAGTAAATAAGCATTATCAAACAAAGGAATCACATATATATGCGATTGGAGATGTTATTGGGGGCTTACAACTAGCACATGTAGCATCTCATGAAGGGATTCATGCAGTTGAACATATCGCAGGCTTTGAACCAGAAACGTTAGAGCTTCATAAAATTGCTCGCTGTATTTATGGTAGTCCAGAGGTTGCGAGTATTGGTTTGACTGAAAAACAAGCGAAAGAACAAGGAATTGAAATAGCGGTAGGAAAATTCCCGTTTGCAGGAATAGGTAAAGCACTTGTTTTTGGTGAAACAGAAGGTTTTGTCAAGATGATTGCAGACAAAAAAACAGAAGACCTTGTTGGTATGCATATAATTGGTGCGCATGCAACAGAACTCATTTCTGAAGCTAGTCTTGCGATGCTAGTAGATGCGACACCATGGGAAATTGCTTCGCATATTCACCCACATCCGTCGTTATCGGAAGCAATAGGAGAAGCAGCTCTAGCTGTTGAGGGAAAAGCTATTCATCAGTAAGGGAGAGATGAAAATATGACTGAAAATAGACACGCTGCATTAGGATTATCAGATGAAGTAGTACTTGAAATGTACAGAACAATGCTATTAGCACGTCGATTAGATGAAAGAATGTGGCTTCTAAATCGAGCAGGTAAAATTCCATTTGTAATTTCTTGCCAAGGTCAAGAAGCCGCTCAAGTCGGTGCAGCTTTTGCACTAAATCGTGAAGAAGATTATGTGGCACCATACTACAGAGATATGGGTGTTGTATTACACTTTGGAATGACAACAAAAGATTTAATGTTATCTGCTTTTGCGAAAGCAGAAGATCCGAACTCTGGTGGTAGACAAATGCCAGGGCATTTTGGCCAGAAGAAAAACCGCATATTAACAGGCTCCTCACCGGTTACAACACAAGTACCACACGCAGTGGGCGTTGCGCTTGCTGGTAAAATGCAAAAGAAGGATTTTGTAACGTTTGTGACTTTAGGTGAGGGATCATCCAATCAAGGAGATTTCCATGAAGGAGCTAATTTTGCAGGAGTCCATAAATTGCCAGTTATCATTATGGTGGAAAATAACCGTTATGCTATTTCCGTTCCATTAAATAAACAAATTGCCTGCGAAAACATTTCAGATCGCGCAATTGGTTACGGAATGCCTGGAGTAACAGTAGATGGCAATGATCCAATAGAAGTATACAAAGTAGTAAAAGAGGCTGCGGACCGTGCAAGAGCAGGTGAAGGTCCTAGCTTGATAGAATCTGTTTGTTATCGTTTAACTGCACATTCTTCCGATGATGATCAACGTCAATATCGTACTGAAGAGGATCTAGCAGAGGGTAAAGCTAATGATCCAATTATAAGATTTTCAAATTATTTAAGAGAACAAAACATCTTAACTGCTGAAATTGAAGAAAAACTACAAGAAGAAATTATGGCTGAAATTGATGAAGCAACTGATTATGCAGAGCAAGCTCCTTATGCTGCACCTGAGGATGCACTAAAATATGTCTATGCAGAACAAGAGGAGGTGTAAAAAATGGCCATTTTATCTTATATTGATGCGATTACATTAGCAATGAAGGAAGAAATGGAAAGAGATGAACGCGTCTTCGTACTTGGAGAGGACGTTGGTCGTAAAGGTGGCGTTTTCAAAGCAACTCAAGGACTATATGAACAATTTGGGGAAGAAAGAGTCATCGATACACCTTTAGCTGAATCTGCTATTGCGGGTGTTGGAATTGGTGCAGCAATGTATGGATTGAGACCAATTGCTGAAATGCAGTTTGCAGATTTTATCATGCCTGCTGTTAACCAAATTATCTCTGAAGCTGCAAAAGTTCGCTATCGTTCAAATAATGACTGGACTTGTCCAATGGTGATTAGAGCACCTTTTGGCGGAGGTATTCACGGAGCACTTTATCATTCACAATCAGTAGAAGCTGTATTTGCCAATCAACCAGGTTTGAAAATTGTCATTCCTTCTACACCTTATGATGCAAAAGGTTTGTTAAAAGCAGCAATTCGCGATGAAGATCCTGTGTTATTCTTTGAACATAAAAGAGCCTATCGTTTGATTAAAGGCGAAGTTCCTGATGATGACTACACAATCGAAATTGGGAAAGCGGATGTTAAACGCGAAGGCGAAGATATTACGGTGATTACTTATGGATTAGCCGTTCATTTTGCATTACAAGCTGCAGAACGACTTGAAAAGGATGGGATTTCTGCTCATATTTTAGATCTCCGTACGATTTATCCACTTGATCAAGAAGCAATTATTGAAGCAGCGAAAAAGACAGGTAAAGTTTTACTTGTAACAGAAGATAACAAAGAAGGTAGTGTCATCAGTGAAGTGGCTGCAATCATTGCGGAACATGCACTATTTGATCTTGATGCACCTATTAAACGATTAGCAGGACCAGATGTACCTGCAATGCCATATGCACCAACAATGGAAAAATTCTTTATGATTAATCCAGAAAAAGTAGAGCAAGCAATGCGTGAATTAGCAGAATTTTAATGCTGAAGCGGCTCGTCTTAAGGAAGATAGCCTAAGCGACCCAAGGTCTGCGACAATGGCTATCTGACTCATATCCTGTGAGCAGCTGAAACCGGATATTTTCTAAAAGGTAAAGGGGGTTATATGATGGCAACTCAAAACATCACAATGCCACAGCTAGGTGAAAGTGTAACAGAAGGAACGATTGAAAAATGGTTGGTTAAGCCAGGTGATCAAGTAAAAAAATATGATACTTTGGCTGAAGTACAAACAGATAAAGTAACAGCAGAACTTCCTTCATCTTTTACAGGTACAATAGGAGAGCTGATTGCAAACGAAGGCGACACAATTGCTGTTGGCGAAGTTGTTTGCAAGATTGAAATTGAAGAAGCTGCAACAACTAAAAAGGCACCTCAAAATAGTCCAAGTACCAATGTAGCTACATCCACAAAACCAACAGATCAATCCATGAAAACAAGATATTCTCCAGCAGTCGTACGCTTAGCTGCAGAACATAAAATTGATTTGACTCAAGTGGAAGGTAGCGGTACTTCAGGGCGTATTACGAGAAAAGATATTCAAAGAATACTGGAAGAAGGATTTATTCCAAAAGCTTCTACACAAACAGATGAGAAGCCTGTAGTAGAAGTGAAACAACAACCAGTTGCTGAAGCCAAAGTGGAAAAAGAATATACGCCAATCAGTTCAGGGGATATTGAAATTCCAATATCCGGTGTGCGTAAAGCCATCGCAAAAAATATGGTGACAAGTACACAAGAAATACCACACGCATGGATGATGATGGAAGTTGATGTGACAGACTTAGTAAGTTATCGTGATTCAATCAAAGACGAATTTAAAAAGAAAGAAGGATACAGTCTTACTTACTTTGCTTTCTTTGTAAAAGCTGTATCGCAAGCTTTGAAAGAATTCCCGATGATGAATTCACAATGGCAAGGTGACAAAATCATCCAGAAAAAAGAGATTAACTTGTCTATAGCTGTTGCGACGGAAGATTCATTATTTGTACCAGTCATTCACAATGCTGATGATAAATCCATCAAAGGAATTGCTAAGGAAATTTATGAGCTAGCAACAAAAGTAAGAAGTGGCAAGCTAAAATCTGAGGATATGCAAGGCGGAACATTTACTGTCAATAACACAGGTTCGTTTGGTTCTGTTCAATCTATGGGCATAATCAATTACCCTCAAGCTGCTATTTTACAAATTGAATCCATTGTCAAACGTCCTGTTATTATGAACGGCGGAATGTTCGCTGCACGAGATATGGTGAATATTTGTTTATCAATTGATCATAGAATTTTAGATGGATTTATTAGTGGGAAATTTCTCGCTCGCGTGAAGGAAATTCTCGAAAACATCTCAAATGACAATACTTCAATTTATTGACAGTAGTCTGAAAACCGTTATATTACGGTTTTCAGACTTTTTTTACTTTTACGAATCCAAAATGTTGTGTAAAATAGTGAATAGAATCACCGAAGGGGGGAAGCGTCATCGCGTCCGTATGACAAAAATGAAAGAAGTAGAATTTACAAATCCTTCTTATGATGAATGGAAGGAAACATCGATAAAAGCTTTGAAAGGGAAACCTTTTGAATCATTATTTACTAAAACAATTGAAGGTATCACACAAGAACCTTTATATACTGCTGAAAGCCTATTAGCCAAAGTTGATGGCAAATTAGAAGAACAGGTTTCTACTATTCGAGCAATGCAAACTGAAGGTGTATTTGGCTTAGCACAAGAAGCTTTCGGTGATACAATTGAAGAATTTATAGCACAAGTAGAAGATTCTTTTGAGCGTGGTAATCAATATGTCACAGTTGGTAAAGTGAATTTCGAATGGAATGAAGTTGCACTGAAACAATTGGCGGAATTATTTGAAAAACATCCATTTTGCATCAATGTGGTGGATCCAGCAGTTTTAAATGTATTTAATTACATTGAAAATAAAGAAGTAAGAGGCTTTATCAAATCAAAAGAAACATTTAATATTTCTGATTTTCCGAATGTTCGAAAGTTAAACGCTTACATTTCTGATGCGCATTATGAAGGGGCAAATGCCGTTCAAGAATTAGCCATTGCACTTGCAAAAGCAAGTGAGTTAGCTGGCGACATAAGTTTTGAGGAATTCGAAAAACAATTCTTTGTATCTTTTTCTGTTGATACAAAATTCTTTATGGAAATTGCGAAACTTCGTGCATTTAGAGTGCTATGGAAAGCATTTGCTTTAGGTTATGGTGTTGAAAAACCACAACCTGTGAAAATCCTTGCAGAAACGTCTTTGCGTAGTTTTTCTAAATTAGATGTGTATGTAAATCTTTTACGTGCTGGTAATGAAGCTTTCTCTGCTGTTTTAGGTGGAGCGGACGTGGTGACAGTACATCCTCATGATGTATTAACAAAACCAACAAAACAATCTATTCGTATTGCACGAAATGTTTCACTAGTGATAAAAGAAGAATCTCATGTAACAAAAGTATTGGACCCAGCTGGTGGTTCATATTACATTGAGTCATTAACACATGATCTTGTTAAGGAAGCTTGGGCGAAATTTGTCGAAATCGAAGAAGCAGGCGGCTATAATGCTTATGTTGCATCTGGCAATCTTCAAAAAGAGCTTGAAGAAATGATGGCAAAACGAATCCTAGATGTTGAACGTCGTAAAACAGTCTTAGTTGGTACAAACGATTTTGCAAACGCTCAAGAAGAACTACCTACAGAATCCTTCTATGAAGTGAATCGTATTGCAAAACCATTCGAAGATCTTCGACAAGAATTCAAAAAATCACCGATTAACGTTGCAATTCTAACATATGGCGCTTTCAAAAAGATTAAACCACGTACAGACTTTGTAAAAGGTGTATTCGCTACTGCAGGTATTACAGCTGAAGTAACAGAACCATTTACTGATGTGGAAAAAGCAAAAGAGTGGTTAGCGAACACTTCTGCAGATTATGTTGTATTTAGCGCAATCGATGAAGATACAAAAGAAGTCATTCCAGCATTATTGGCTGCAAAACCTGGACATGTAATCCTTGATGCAGCAGGTAAATTTGATGAAGATTGGGAAAGCCAAGGCTTAAATGGCTTTGTCTATGCTGGTCAAAATATTATCGAGAAATTACAAGGCATCCAAGATACCTTGAAGGAGGTTCAACGATGAGCAAGCCAAACTTTGCAGAGATCTCAATAGAAGATGTATTACAACAAGAACAAGTAGCCACTTCAACTGAAACATTCAATACAAATGAGAACATTGAAGTGAAAAATGTTTACACTAAAGAAGATTATAAAGGCCTAAAACATTTAAATGATGTTGCTGGTATTGCTCCAAATACTCGTGGACCATATCCAACAATGTATGTAGGTCGTCCTTGGACAATCCGTCAATATGCAGGTTTCTCAACAGCTGAAGAATCAAATGCATTCTATCGCCGAAACCTTGCGATGGGACAAAAAGGTTTATCAGTTGCATTTGACCTTGCAACACACCGCGGTTATGACTCAGATCACCCTCGTGTAACTGGTGATGTAGGTAAAGCTGGTGTGGCAATTGACTCAGTAGAAGATACGAAAATTCTATTTAATGGCATTCCACTTGATCAAATGTCTGTATCCATGACAATGAATGGTGCAGTTCTACCAGTTCTAGCATTCTATATTGTAACAGCAGAAGAACAAGGGGTTACGCCAGATAAATTATCAGGTACAATTCAAAATGATATTTTAAAAGAATATATGGTTCGTAACACTTATATTTATCCACCAGAAATGTCGATGAAAATTATCGCAGATATTTTTGAATATACTTCAAAATTCATGCCTAAATTTAACTCTATTTCAATTTCTGGTTACCATATTCAAGAAGCAGGTGCAACAAATGATATCGAACTTGCTTATACATTAGCGGATGGACTTGAATATGTTCGTACAGGATTGAAAGCTGGTATTGATATCGATAAATTCGCACCACGTTTATCATTCTTCTGGGCAATCGGTATGAACTATTACATGGAAGTTGCGAAAATGCGTGCAGCTCGTCGAATCTGGGCACAAATGATGTCTACATTTAATCCAGAAAATCCAAAAACGCTTGCATTACGTACACACTCACAAACTTCTGGTTGGTCTTTAACAGAACAAGATCCATTCAATAACGTGACACGTACGTTAGTAGAAGCTAATGCAGCAACAATGGGACATACGCAATCCCTTCATACAAATGCACTTGATGAAGCGATTGCACTTCCTACTGATTTCTCTGCTCGTATCGCACGTAATACACAATTGTTCTTACAAAATGAAACAGGTATGACAAAAACAATCGATCCATGGGGCGGTTCATATTATGTTGAAAAATTGACAGATGAATTAACTGAATCAGCATGGAAATTGATTGAAGAAGTCGAAGAACTAGGTGGTATGGCTAAAGCAATCGAAACAGGTCTTCCAAAAATGAAAGTCGAAGAAGCTGCAGCTAAACGCCAAGCAAAAATCGACTCAAAAGCAGAAACAATTATCGGTGTAAACAAATATCGTCTAACAGAAGAAGAACCAATCGAAATTTTAGACATCGATAATACATTAGTACGTCAATCTCAAATTGACCGTATTAACAAAATGAAAGAAGATCGAGACGATGCAGAAGTAAAACGTCACTTAGCCCGTCTAACAAAAGCAGCTGAAACAGGTGAGGAAAACTTACTTGCTGTTGCAGTTGACGCAGCTCGTGCACGTGCAACACTTGGTGAAATTTCAGATGCGATTGAAGTAGTATCTGGACGTCACAAAGCTGTTATTCGCTCAATTAGTGGGGTGTACGCTACGAACTATTCAGATGAAGATGCGATTAAAGAAATTAAACAAATGACTGATGAGTTCTTAGAAAACGAAGGTCGTCGTCCACGTATTCTTGTAGCTAAAATGGGTCAAGATGGTCATGACCGTGGGGCGAAAGTAGTAGCAACTGCATACGCTGACTTTGGCTTTGACGTCGATATCTCACCATTATTTATGACGCCTGAAGAAACTGCACAAATGGCTGTCGAAAATGACGTTCATGTTGTTGGTGTATCTTCACTTGCTGCAGGTCACAAAACATTAGTTCCTGAACTTGTTGCAGAATTGAAGAAATTAGGTCGTGAAGATATTATCGTTATTGTTGGCGGAGTAATCCCAGCGCAAGATTATGATTTCTTATATGAAAATGGTGCAGCAGCAATCTTTGGACCTGGTACTGTATTGCCGATTGCATCACAAAAAATGATTGAAATCATTTACAAAAACCTGGGCTACGAGGAAGCTTAATGACTGATAAAGAATCAGCGCTTTTTGTACAACCAGGTGTTAAAGCGATTCACGATGGTATGGAACCAACAAAGCGAAAAAAGTTTGTCAAGAAAAAGAAAGAAAAGCAAGACTTAGATACATTAGCGAAAGAAGTGAGAGAAGGCTCTCGCCTACATCTGGCAAAAGCCATTACACTTCTTGAAAGCTCAAATGTTGACGATAAAGTGGAGGGGCAGGAGTTATTAAAAAAACTCCTCCCCTATACAGGCAATTCTATTCGAATTGGGATTACCGGTGTACCTGGTGCAGGGAAGAGTACATTTATCGAAACCTTCGGGAAAATGCTCTGTAGTCAAGGTCACAAAGTAGCGGTACTAGCCATTGATCCAAGTTCAACCGTTACGGGTGGAAGTATTTTAGGGGATAAAACAAGAATGGAAGAACTATCTCGTGAGAAGAATGCTTTTATTCGTCCATCTCCGTCTGCCGGTACACTTGGAGGCGTACACAAAAAATCACGTGAAACGATGCTCTTATGTGAAGCAGCTGGCTACGATATCATATTGATTGAAACAGTTGGTGTTGGACAAAGTGAAACAATTGTACGGGGAATGGTTGATTTCTTCCTATTACTTGTTTTGACAGGAGCAGGAGACGAGCTACAAGGTATGAAAAAAGGCATCATGGAACTTGCTGATACGATCGTCGTGCATAAAGCAGATGGCGATAATGTCCGCAATGCCAAAAAAACAGTCGCAGAATACAAACAAATTCTGCACTTTTTACAGCCAGCAACACCAGGATGGACAACGCGCTCCATGCCTGTCTCATCGTATGAAAACAAAGGATTAGACAAAGTACTCGAAACTATTTTAGAATTCCAACAACAGGGACTTGAGAATGGAGTATGGGACAGTCGAAGAAGTAAACAAACAACTGACTGGTTTCAATCCATGATTCACGACCATCTAATCGATTCCTTCTATGGAAATCCCGAAAGAAAGAATCAGGTACAAACATTAGAACAACAAATACTACATGGAAAATTAACTGTCGCACAAGGTGTAGAGCAGTTGTTTCCGAAAGAGACTGAGTGATTTTTGCTCAGTCTTTTTTGTTGAGTTAGGATAGTAGATCTTTTTGTCCTTTGAAAAACAGGTTGAACAAAGGCTTATTTCGCGTGTAAAAAATCAATATTGTAGAGGGAATTTACAATGAAAATAAACAGCAAAATAGTTTATAGTTATATGGTAATTGGTGGAGAAATTTTAATTAGACATTGATTCGCACTTTCTGATAATGGTGTGATGATGTGACTATGCTATTCTTAAAAGAAGCACTATCGAAGAACATAAATCGGGTAACACATATATATCAGTTAAAATATTTGAATCCTTTATAGATTATTTAGACGAAATGGATAAGAACCATAACGGTATGGGTTATGATGTTGATTTTCGCGTTTCTCTATTAGATACATTTAAATATGAATCTTTGTTTTCGTCTACAATTTTGAATGGTACAGTAATTCCATACGTTTTATCTTCACCATAATCAAGCTTAGATATATATTTCCAATCAAAATCCCCTTGCTTATAAGCACTTACTACGTTTTTATTCATTTCTTTAATTCCATCTTTTAATGAATTGATAAGTTTATTATCTTCAACTCTTTCATAACCTATTAATGATAAATTCGCCTGTCCGCCTGAAGAGCAACCACAGTCCTCTGTATCTTTATCTCTGTATTTACTAAGCTTTGAAAAACCTTTGAGTTAAACAAATAGGGTTGTAACAATAGTGCAAATGCAGAAATAAATAAAACTACATACTTTAGCATTTTCAATTACATTTCCCCCTTAATATTTTCATATAACCTTGATACCTTCTTTATAATCCACCTAACAACGATATCGAGAAATAATCCACTAACTAGAGCAGAGGTTATAAAGAGTCCAACCTTTCCTGTAACAAACAAAGCAAAAAATACTAGAAACAAGAAAATCCTCCAAGCTATTAATAGCTTTTTCTTTTTCTTAATTCTTATACCCCCCTATTATAATATATATTCCTTTTATGTTAAATATCACTATATATGGATTATTGGCTGATTTAAATACTATTACTAAAATGCATTAACCTATAGATTCGTTCGTCCAGGGTGGATTGAGACATGTGATTACAACTCATTATCAGAACTTGATCATTCGCAACATCTTGCAAGACGTGTTGGTAAACCAGATGATATAGCACAAGCATGTCTTTACTTAACCCATCCATTAAATGATTTTATCACTGGACAGAATATCACGATTGATGGTGGCATGACAAAGAAAATGATATATGAAGAATGAAAAAATGATTGATTCAGTTAAATTGAAATAAAAAAACCCATTTTAAAAGTATGTGACTTTTAAAATGGTTTTTCAATTTGAAAAGCTATGAAAATAATTTTCTTTTCATCTTATGTTGAAACTTTTTAATTATTGAACTTTTTTATGATCATCAGAAGATAAAAATGTTTCTAGTGCTTTTTTGTTCTTTTCTAAGTCAATATCCAAGACTGCACCTACATTTTCATTTTTGTTTTCAAAAGAATTTGCAATAGGAATTCGTAAAGTTTCCATACCATTAGATTTTTCAACAATTAAGCCTTTTGCAATTGTAAGAAGTGTTTTATTATCAACATTTGTATCAATGTATGGATCCGCAACGCCAAGAATTTTTGGTAAGTTCACTAAGGTATTTGTACTGATAGCTTGGTCTTTAACTTTAGTTAAAACTTCTTGCTGACGTTCCACGCGTCCAAAATCACTTAAACGATCGTGGCGGAATCGCACATAGCCTAATACCTGATCGCCATGTAATGTTTGTTTTCCAGGACATAGTAATTTACATCAACATCAAAATTTTGTTTTATTGTTTTTCTTAGAAGTTAAGGTCCTCCAAAAGCATAAGCAGCATTTATTTTTTGCTTACCATGGCCTGGGATATCAACATATGTATCTCTCATAATAGATACAAGCTTTATATTATTTGTCGTTTGATCATAATGTGCAATCATTATAGAATCTGATCTCGAATGTGGTTCTCCTCTAGTGTCACTTCCTAATTAATAGCACATTCATTTCTCCAATATGCAAATCCGCACCTTCAAATGGTTTAAACGTTTTTTGATCATCTTTATAGGGACCTTTTTCTGCAATTGCCAATCCGCTATTATACTGATATACCCAATAGGATATACCAGCTATGATTATTAATAGTAATGTTAAGAATAAATTTCTTCTCCTTTTCCATCTTATGTTGCTACGTTTCATTATAAATCCACCTATCGTATTATTAAAAAATTATTGTTTTAATAAAGCACTTGTAATAAGTTGTACTGCAATTGCATCGTCTAAATAGCCAATAGGAAATAGATAATCTGGTATTACATCGACGGGGATAATAAAATATAACAATGTACTACCAATTAAGGTTAATTCAAAAATTGTACCCTTCCTCGATAAAAATTTCATATTCAGTTCTTTTAATTTGCTAATAAAGGGCCCAATACTTCCGACTTTCTGAATTTTTTCATCAAAACTATTGATAATTGTATTTTTACCCTCATCTGTTTGTGCATATAATTCGAAGGTTTTTAATTTTTGTTTAACATGTTCAATTGAAAATTGATTATCATAAACATTTGAAGTTTCAAGTAAAGTTTGTATTGCGTCAACAGATGCATGAATATCAGAATGTGATTCTTCAGATTTCTGTTCAAGTGGGTATCCTGCGGCTTCAAAAAGATTAATTAAAGGAATTCCAAGGCAATCTGCAAATTTTTCTAAATGTTGTGGGGTAGCTTTTCGTTTATTATTTATTATTCGTGAAATAGTAGCCGTATCGATTCCGGTGAGTTCACTAAAATTACGCATTGATAATGAACGTTCTTTTAATAATTTTCTCAGCAACAAACCGAGAGTTGAATCGTTTGTCTGTTCAGTCATTTGCGATTCTCCCTTCAAAGTTACATAATGCAGTGGTTTGATATCAAACTATTCACTTCAAAGAGTAAAATAATATTGACAATTTGTCAATTCGCTATTAAAAAAATGCTGTAAATGCAAGTATTAAAATAATTACACCACTAATAATTGTTCCAAATTGACCAACAGTAAAGGATCCAATTCGAACATCTGCAACTTTACTTCCTAATTCGACGCCTGCCCAAACACTAACCAGACTACCAATAGCAGCAGTTATCGAAATTGAAAGAGGTGAAAAATTGAGTAAACCAGCGCCTATCCCGTTCGTAAGTGCGTTTGCAGATAATGCGATACCTAGAAGTACAGATTCCCACCAACCAATATCGCCAGAATTATCTAGATCAGCTTCTTCGGGATTTTTTAAAACATTTTGGAAATGGTTGGACTGCGATTGATTTTGGCTATCTACTTTTGGAGTCACTTTTTTAAGGGGGGAAGCCAAAAGAATGACCCTAATTCCGATAATAAATAATAAGAAAGCGCCAAAGATTATAGGAAGCATACCTGGGAGGATTTTGGAGAGCCAAACGCCAAATGTAATTCCTCCCATACTCATAAGAAAACAAATGAAAGCAATTAATATATTTTTGTCAACTCTGATTTTAACCTTTCGAATCCCGTACGAAATTCCTACACCTAAATTATCAATGCTCGATGAAAAAGCAAAAGCCATAATGATTAACCAAGTCACTTTACAACACCCCTTACTTTTTTTTACATCATATTATACGCGTTGACAAAAGATGTTGTTCATTGCAAATTGTATTGACAAAAAAACAATGGTTTTTTTGGGTTAGGTTGCACCAAAAAAGGTAGCAAGAAGAATGATTAAAATTGATTACGAGTAATTAGAAATACCCTAAGAAACACGAAAAACTCTATCGATAGAACTGATTTTCCAATATTAGTAGGAAATGAAAATAAGAATATTGAATTCTTATGAAATAGCTAGAATATTCTATCGCAAAGGGGAAATCGTATGAAGAAAAAATTAAGTATGTTTTTAACTTCTTGTATCGTTACTTTCGGATTGGTTGGTGTACATACATCAGCAAAGGCTAGTACCGATCAAATTCAAACTCTCGATCAATCAGTCAGGAAAATAGTAAATGAAAAAATGGCTGATGCTGATGTCAGTATTGCGATTAGAGATGGAAATGGCAAAATCATCTATGATTTAAATGGAAATCAGAAACAAAAGCCGGCATCTAATATGAAGTTGCTAACAAGCGCAGCAGCTTTAGAGATATTAGGGCAAAACTATCGATTTAAAACTAACGTCTTTACTACAGGGAAAGTAAAAAATGGTGTCTTGAAGGGAGATCTTTATCTTCAAGGTACAGGTGATCCGACTTTAAATGTTGATGATCTGGAACAATTTGTAGAGAACATCTCTGCTCAAGGTATTCAAAAAATAGATGGCCGAATTGTAGGTGATGATTTTTGGTTTGATCAAGATATGTTAACTCCTGGTATTGAAGAAGATGATGAATCCTACTATTATGCAGCGCCAATTACCGCTTTAACAACTTCACCAAACAGTGATTATGATTCTGGTACGATTATTGTGGAAGCAAAAGGTGAAGAGTTAGGGAAGAAACCTAGTCTTTCCATTACACCAGACTTAGGGAATTTAGTTATTGAAAACAACGCAAATACAGTTGAATCTAATCAGACAAATACATTAACAATTGAACGTCAATTTAGAACAAATCGAATAGTTGTAAGTGGAAATTTACCTATTAACAAGAGTTTAAAAGAATGGGTAACAGTACAAAATCCGACAACCCACACATTAACAATGTTCAAGCATTTATTAGAACAAAAGAATATTCAATATTCAAAGGACAAGCTTTATCGGGCAAAGACACCAAAGAATGCAACATTAATTGCTCAAAAACAATCAATACCACTCTCTCAATTGATGATTCCTTATATGAAATTAAGTAATAATGGAATTGCAGATATTTTAGTAAAAACGATGGGTGCAGAAAAAATGCATCAAGGTAGTACAAAAGCGGGCTTAAAAGTATTAAGGGAGTATGCAAAATCTCGCCATTTGAATATTGATGAATGGTCGTTTGAAGATGGCTCAGGTATGTCTCATAGTAACCGAGTATCAAGTATCAATTTAACGCAACTTTTGTTCACTGTTCAAAAGGAGAAATGGTTTAACACATATTTTAACAGTTTACCAGTTGCTGCAAATCCAGAAAGAATGGTAGGAGGTACACTACGTAATCGACTAAAATCACCACTTACAGCTGAAAAAGTTATTGCTAAAACCGGATCATTGAGTGGTGTGAATACATTGAGTGGTTATCTGATTGGAAATAGTGGGAAACCTTATACGTTCAGTATTTTAGTGCAAAATAAATCGGGCACAATACCTGCAATTGATGAAATTGTGGAAGTCATGGCTGGGCAATTATAATTCGAAAAAGGAAGATGATATTCAATTTTATTAAAAGTCAAGATTTTAAGTAATGAACTTAATGTATCTGTATTCTTTATACAATGTGTAACATTATAATAAGTTATTTTAAAGCTGAACTAGTTATTGTATTAGTTCAGCTTTTATTTGTGTTTAAAGGTATAATTGGGAATATTTACGAAATAGAAATATAGTACCTTATGTTTAACAATCGGGTCAGATTGTAGAAGAAGTATCACTTAGTTACAATAAAGTTTTGATATAAAAAGGGAGCCAATGCGTCGTGCAGCAATGACTCCTTAATAGTCTTATATCATTAGTATTGTGCACTAGCATATTTAAAGTGTTTTCTTGTTGGAAATGGTGTTTAGATTACAGAAAACTTTAGATATCCATCTCAACGTTCCTACCTGGGAAGAAAGACAGTTGCGGATCCAATTGATTTTCTTTTGCAGTTCGTACTCTAGGAGTAAGTCTAAAAACAACTGTATGACTCCCTAGAGAGGAGCGATATCTCTCAACATGGGATTGCGAAAGGCTTTTATCGTAGTAGCCGGGTACGTATTTATTCAACATTTCCTGCATTGCCGAGGTAGCTTCATTTAATTCGCTTACAGTTTCTAGTACTCCGAACAGCATCACACTCATATATGCCGTATCTGTTTTGGCGGGTATAGGACTTACCGTGGTTCCGTAATCTTCAGATACTGTGAAACAACAGTTGGGGTTGGCATGAATTAAATCTATTTTTCTCCCGTGTGCAGCTCCATGAAAATACAAAGCTTCATTCATCCAGATAAAATTCAAAGGTACAACATAAGGAAGCTCCCCATCAGTTAATCCAAGGTAACCCGTCCGTGCATGGCTTAAAAACTGATCAATACGCTTATCATCTGTACATATTAATTTTTCTTGGCGGATCTTATGCATTGCTCATCCCATCCTTCTTTATAAGTGATAAAATCATTTTAGGGGAATTCTGTACATGATAAAAGTGACAGAAATAAAAAGTTTGATAGGGACAGATGGAGGGTTAACAGTGGAACTTACACCTTTTTTACATAGGGAGTTGTCAGAGCCGTTATACAGTCAGTTGTATCATTGGATTAAGAAAGAAATTGAAGAAGGCAGGCTCTTGCCAGGAATTAAAATGCCATCAATTCGCCAACTAACGACTCATTTAAAGGTCAGTCGGAATACAGTTGAGTCAGCATATCAGCAGCTACAATCAGAGGGATACCTCGAAAGTATCCCTAAAAGTGGAATATGGGTAGCAGAGATTGAGAAACCTTCACTACATCCGATTGAGAAGATACATCCTATTAGGTCGGAATGTAAGCCTTCAAGCGAAGTCCTTGTGGATTTTGAATATGGAAATGTGGATCATGACAAATTTCCCGTGAAGCAGTGGAAGAAATGTCTGTCAGACGCTGTCGATCAAGAGAACAACTGGTTATTTGAGTACAGTGAAAAACAAGGTGAGTTTGCATTGAGGCGAGAGATTTCAAACTATTTACTGCAATCCAGAGGTGTACGCTGTATACCAGAACAGATTGTTATAACATCCGGAACACAAACTTCCATGGCTTTGATCTGCCGTCTTTTAGAACTCCGGGAAAAAACCGTGGCTATGGAAGAACCAGGTTATAGTGGAGTACGATCTGTCTTTGAAGATCAGGGATGCAATATAGAACCCGTTCCTCTTGAAAAGGACGGATTGTCAGTAGATCATATTCAATCGAGCAGGGCAAAGGCGGTATATTTAACACCTTCTCACCAATTTCCATTTGGTATGGTTCTGTCCATTTCGAAAAGAATACAATTATTAAAATGGGCTTATCAAACTGGGGGATACATTATTGAGGATGATTATGACAGCGAGTTTCGGTACCGGGGACAGCCAATTCCTTCACTGAAATCCCTGGATGAAGAGGAAAAGGTAATTTATTTAGGTACATTTTCTAAATCATTTCTTCCTTCAGTCCGATTAAGTTATATTGTACTTCCACCCTCTCTAATGGTTCAATACTCACAAAAGTTCGCAGATTACAACCAATCTGTCTCTCCTATTATTCAGAGAGCTATGGCCTTATTCATGCAATCCGGAGAATTCGAAAGGCATATTCGAAGAATGCGCAAGCTGTATCAAAGAAAACATCAGGCTTTGCTAAGGAGTATTGAACAAAACATGGGTACTAAAGTAAAAATAGTTGGAGAAAAGTCTGGTTTACATATCTTATTGAAACTAAACAACATATCAAACTTAGAGCTGATTGAAAATGGTCTTCAGAAAGGAGTCAAAGTTTATTCTCCGGTAAGATTTTGGCTTAATCCAACCCCCGAAGGTAATTCCTATATCATGTTAGGATTTGGCGGATTATCAATTGAGGAAATTGATAAAGGAGTCCAATTACTTGCTAGCTGTCTCCTATGAAGAAGAAGATTAGTGAAGATTAAACATATTCGCTTAATAATTAAAACTAAATAAGATGATAGCAGAAAAACTCATTTATATATGTTAAGGATGAACCATATCAAAAATAGGACGGGGAAGGTAAGTTTTTTCGAAAGCCTTCAAAATTAGAGCGATTACAATGAATGAATTTATAGTTATAGGCGGATTGGTAGTAATAATTTTCATGCTTATTACTACTGTTTCAAGCAAATTTAACAATAAAGGCATTGTCAAAGAAGCATGAAATCAATAGTACTAAAGAGCATTCTAATCAAGGTTCTCTTTTTTCTTTTACTTTTATAAAGAAAAATTCGCTATCGTTGCATACGTCAGTAACCCCAATGTAATTCATGGGATCGATGATGCAGAATGGTAAAATAATTCCTGCAACACTGCCACATCCTTGTTTTTCTTGTAATGATGATACCTAAACGCCTTTCGCATCCACCATATACTATTTTCGTTGACAATTTGTCAACGAAAATAGTATATTCTTCTTGAATACTTTGCTATTATTAATGGAGAATATTATTTATGATACAAATGGAAAAATCTTTTTCAATGAGAATACTTAGTAAACTCGCGAATATTGATCTTTGAAAATATCGGAATGGTCGATAGGGAATATCTGTTAAAGGGATCATCCAATCATCTTAAAAATCCAGAAATCGATGCATCAACTATTCATAAAGAGGAACAACTTGATGCAGATGCCACAAATTCAAAAGAGTAGTTGTAAACAAATAGATTATAAGAACTAGTAAAAAGATCAATATTAAGCTTAGTATGTTTTTAGTAGTATTGATTTACACCGTACATAGAGAAAGGGGGAGAACAGTGAAAAAACGCCTTAAATGTCTTTTCAATATTTTCATTGTATTGCTTGCCTTTTTGGGGGCTTTTGCAGTAGGGGGAAATGAGTTGAGACATTTGATAAGTAGTTCTTACTACTTTTTCTCCCCACAATCAACCAATAAAGTTATGTCTTATGAAACAGACATTGAAGAAGAATTAAAAAAACATGACATCGTTTCACTTACCCCGGTTTTAATGACTATTATGTATCAGGAAAGTCGTGGTGAAGGTAAAGATCCAATGCAGGCTTCTGAGTCGGCCGGTTTAAAAAGAAATGAAATTCGCGACCCTCATTTTAGCATCCAACAAGGAGTTGACCATTTTTATCAAATGTATACGCTTGGAAATGAATATGATGTAGATATGGATACCATTATACAAAGCTATAACATGGGGCCTGGTTATATCTACTATGTTGCTAAAAATGGATTCAAACACAATGAGAATTTAGCCAAAGAATATTCCGAAATTCAGGTCATTCGCAATCCGAAATTGTATACATGCGGAGAGTTTAAAGGAAACTTTCGTTATCCCTATTGCTTCGGTGATTATACATACGCTACAAAAGTAAAGGAAGAAATTCCTACCATGGTGAAAAGATTGAAGAGTTCCGGAAAATAAACAATTATATAAATAGTTATAGTAAGCTTTAAATTTACTAGATTTTCTATCCATGCATTTTTGAAAAAACTTTAATAATAAGCAATTAAAAACATTGTTATTCCCATACTCTGCAGAAAATTTAAAAGATAGATATTGTTCAACTAAAGTGGAGGTTAATACAATGGGCTGTTTTCGAGTGAGTTGCCTACTTTTTGGTGGTTTTGTAATAATTACCTGATAAAAACGTAGTATATAAAGGTGTTATTTGGAATTCAGTAATAGTGTTAACATTTAAATGAATATGAGGGAGAAAAAATATTTAATAAAGACTCAGAGAAGAATAAAGGTTCTAAGAAGAGATTTGAAGAAATCCTTACAGAAAATGGCGTGGCTAATGGCAACAGAATAATAGTAGATAGAGAAACAGGAATTCATTATTTATTTAGTTGGGGTGGATATGCAGGTGGAATTACGCCGTTATTGGATAAGGATGGAAAACCAATGATAAAACCAAATAATGAATAAAACACTTTATCTTGTTCAACTATATGGTAGCTTTAGTTCTATAAGGAATAAACAATTTTATTATCTGTTTTAATTTCAGAAGTAAAGCTGAACTAAATCTTTTTAAAGAACTTTAAAAGGAGATACTACAATTTAAGTAGTGTCTCCTTTACGTTTTTATAAGTGAATTTTAATGTTTTTAATCGGCACCTCAACTTCAATTAACAGGGGCTATAGTTTAACAAGGCAAATTTGTATCTCACTTCGATTTTCGCTGATAGGTAATTCAAAACGGGAAAAAGCCTATTTTAATAAATTTTCGACCTTGATTCTCCAAATCATATGATCATATCCTTCGTCCCAATAATCCTTTAACAAATAATCAGGATCTCCAAATTTCTTTTTCCAGATTTTTTGTGCACGAATATATCCACTATCTAAACAAAATTCTTCTATGCCCCTTTGTTGTAAAGTAATATACATTGAATTTAAGAGTAAATTACCTACCCCATTCCTCTGATAGTCAGGATGAACAAATACTGTACCAATCTCAATTAGATTATTTAAAGCATTTTTTGTACAATTGCATATCAACTCGCTTGCTGGACCGTATTCGATCGAACCAATAATTTTATCATCATATAAAGCAATCAAAAAATATCGATTTTCCCCATTACTTTCAAAATCACTTTCTAAGTATTTTTCCTTAGCTTCGATTTCATCTTCTATGTCATC
The DNA here is from genome assembly GCF_044359855.1 of Rummeliibacillus pycnus. Lineage (GTDB taxonomy): Bacteria > Bacillota > Bacilli > Bacillales_A > Planococcaceae > Rummeliibacillus > Rummeliibacillus pycnus_A. The sequence continues at coordinate 1,067,929 of NZ_CP132291.1, read as the reverse complement.
CAATTTTTCTCCGATACCTTCTTTAGTAAACGTGTCTGTAATCACCAGCCTAAAGAAATAATTTAACTCTTTAATGTTCTCAATTCTTGGCCGTCTAATCTCAACAGTAGTAAGCACTCTGAATTCCCTCCCACTAGCAATTATAAATTTAATAAAACCTTACCCTTCAATAAATTCCAATTCGTTAGTTTAAGTGATAACCCACAAAATACCCAAGAAATATTTCAACTTAAATCTCCGGTTGCTTTAAAACAATCCTCAACAACCTAAACAGATTGTGGAAGAACAATGGGTATTTTTTGATATCTTTATTAAAAAACACCTTTATTTGGATTTTAACGAATTTATTGTAAATCACCAAACAAAAATCGTTCGAATTCATTGATTGAGTTCGGATGTTTTTGTTATGGTTATAGGAGGGAGGACCTATAATTGTAAATTATTTTAAATAAAACAATCTAGATCAATCAATTTCATAATGCAAAATTAATATGAAATATACGAATATTTAATTTTATCCAACTTTGTTAATTGTGGAGCGGAAGACGGCGACTCCTACGGGAAAAGCTTGAGCTGAAAGCCCCGCAGGAACGTAGTGACGAGTAGATTGAAGACAAGCCCGTGGAAAGCGCCATCTGTAGCGTAACATCCGAATCTGAATATTAAAAAGTAAATATGTTGAAATGTTCGTATTTAAAGTCCGAAAATGGATATATGAAATTGATTCAGATGAATTAAAAAATGGAGGATATAGTATGTTTGAAGAATATATTAATTCAATTGATGATAAATGGAAAGATGCATATATTCGACTTATGAATGAAGTTGATGACAATATACCAGAGGGTTTTGAAAAAGTGATGCAATATAACATGATTTCATATGTTGTGCCATTAACGACTTATCCTAGTGGTTATCATGTAACGCCGAATACGCCGTTGCCATTTATCAGTTTAGGTGTACAAAAAAGACATATTGCACTATATCATATGGGCATCTACGGAAATGCAGAATTATTACAATGGTTCCAAGACGAATATAGTAAAAGAGTGCCGACAAAATTAAATATGGGGAAAAGCTGTATTCGATTTACAAGTACCAAAAATATTCCTTACGATTTGATAGGAGAGTTAGTAGCTCGAATGTCTATGGAAAAATGGCTCGAATGTTATGAAGTAAATAAAAAATGATAATTTTTCTTCCGATGTAATTTTGTTCTTTAAAATGGGCAAAATAGTGGTGTTAATTCCATAACTTCCAAATTCACAATTGAAATATCACCTTAAAAGTTAGAATATTCTACCGTCAAGGAGAGATCCAATGCAAAAAAAGATAAGCATGCTTCTTATTTCGTGTATGCTCGTTTTTTGTTTGATAAGTGTACATACATCAGCTGAAGCCAATACCTCAACAATTCAAAGACTCGATCAATTAGTCAAGAAGATTGTAAACGAAAAAATGGCTAATGCTGAAGTAAGTATCGCAATTCGAGATGATTTTGGAAAAGTCATTTATGATTTCAATGGGAATAGGCAGCAAAAGCCAGCTTCTAATATGAAGCTGTTAACGAGTGCTGCTGCATTAACTGAATTAGGTGAAAATTATCGATTTAGGACAAATATTTATACTACTGGTGATGTGAAAAATGGAATATTGCATGGTGATCTTTATATACAAGGTACTGGTGACCCTACATTAACTGTTGAAGATCTTGATCAATTTGCTTCTTTTTTTTCTGATCAAGGAATTAAGAAAATAGATGGTCGAATTGTTGGTGATGATTTCTGGTTTGATCTAGATTTACTCACACCAGACATTAAAAAGGATGATGAGTCTTATTATTATGCAGCGCCGATTACGGCATTAACACTTTCACCAGATAGCGATTACGATTCTGGCACAGTTATTGTTGAAGCACTGGGCAAGACAATTGGAGAGAAACCAAGACTTACGATTACACCTGAGTTGGGCGAATTAGTCATTGAAAATCATGCCAAAACAGTTGCTGCAAATCAATATAGTACGTTGAAAATTGAGCGTGAATATAGGAAAAATAAAGTGGTAGTTAGCGGGAATTTACCTATCAATAAGAGTTGGAAAGAATGGATCACTGTTCCCAATCCTACAATGCATACACTATTGTTATTTAAACACGCACTTGAAAAACATAACATTCAATATTCCCTGGATAAATTTTATCATGGAAAAACACCAACAAACGCAACACTAATTGTACAAAAACAATCCATTCCACTTTCTCAATTAATGGTACCTTATATGAAATTAAGTAATAACGGTATCGCAGATATTTTAGTAAAGACAATGGGGAAAGTAAGGATGGATCAGGGAAGTACAAAAGCAGGTTTAAGGGTTTTGAAACAATATGCGACATCCAGACAGCTAAACATTGATGATTGGTTTTTTGTAGACGGCTCTGGTATGTCAAATAATAATAGCGTTTCTAGTATTGATTTAACACAGCTATTATTCATTGTTAAAGGAGAAAAACAGTGGTACGGTACTTTTTTCAATAGTTTACCGGTTGCTGCAAACTCAGACAGAATGATTGGTGGCTCACTCCGAAATCGTTTAAAAACTCCATTTACTGAAGGTAGAGTTTTTGCGAAAACAGGCGCAATCGATGGTGTCAATACTTTAAGTGGTTATTTAATTGGAAGCAGTGGTATGCCTTATACATTTAGTATTTTAGTGCAAAATCAAAAAGGTACGGTTCCTACTATTGATGAGATTGTAGAAGCAATGGCAAAGGAATTGTGAATATCAAAAGGAAGATGGCAGTTCTAGTCATCTTCCATATTATAATTTCATTACTATATAAATTTTAAAGTGGGAAATGTCTAAAATATAAGATTTTTGTTATATTTATATTCATGAATCAATTTCATAATTCAAAGATTTAATAAAATAGACGAACATTAAATGGGCATTGTTATATGCCATATCTATTAGAACATTGTCTATGGAGCGGAAGATGGCGAGTCCTCGAAAATGCATTCGCATTTTCTTTGTGAGGTGCGAATTCAAGGAAGCTCATTCAATGTCCTGCGAGACAGGTGAGACCCCGCAGTGAAGCAAAAATTCTTTTTGCCCCGCATAAAGAATTTTCTGCGACGAAGCTAGCGAAGCGATGCAGGAGCACGATGTTTTAGCTTCCGAGGAGGCTAAACGCCCGCGGAAAGCGCCATCTGGAGCGGCAAACTAAGTAAAAAGAATTTCAAGTTCTGATGTCGAATATAGTTTCATAGGTGTATTTTGGGAGGTATTATTGATGAATCATAGAATGCTATATATTGTAATTGTTCTTATGCAATTCGTAGTTCTAACAAATGTAACGCTGTTTCACAGTAAATGGAATGGTTTTATGATGTTTATTTGCACGGGTTTATTTATACTTGGTACTTATTTTTATTTGAAGGGAACTGGAAAGTTAGATCCGCATGATGGTTAGTTTACAATATTCCGATTAAATTGATGTGATTTTAAAACAACTACTTTGAAAACCTTTGTTACTCCTGTTATAGTAATAATTGAAGCTGAAAGGAGCGATTTTCTATGAATATGGATTATGATTTATTTATGCAAGATATGTTACGTCAAGCACGCGGTGAAATGACTGCGAATGGCTATGAAGAACTTAAAACACCTGAAGAAGTAGACGAAGCGTTTAAACGCGAAGGTACTACTTTTGTTATGGTTAACTCTGTATGTGGTTGTGCAGGTGGTATTGCCCGTCCAGCAGCTGTTCATGCGGTAAACTATGACAAACGTCCAGATCATTTAGTAACTGTATTTGCAGGTCAAGATAAAGAAGCTACTGCGCAAGCACGTATGCACTTTGGTGAAGATCACATTCCATCATCACCATCATTCGTTTTATTAAAAGATGGCCAACTTGTTGCAGAAATAGGACGTCATGAAATTGAAGGACATGATCCAATGTCAGTTATTACTTCGATTCAAGCTTACTTCGAAGAGCATTGTAAAGAAGTTTAGTCATTTTAATAAAGAGAGCGCTATTTTACTATAGTGCTCTTTTTTTAGGGGTGATAATAGTGAAGAGGTATCATATTGGCTCTCGAATTTTAAAAACTGCGCTAGGTGCAGCGATATCAATTGGAATTGCTCAATACTTTCAATTGGAGTTCTTTTCATCTGCAGGGATCTTAACGATACTTTGTGTACAATCTACGAAACGAAAATCTATTCATGCAGTATATACAAGGGTTATGGCAACTTTAATCGGTATAATCATGTCTGTTTCCTTCTTTGAATTATTTGGGTATCATTCATGGGTTTTAGGGTTAATGATCTTATTCTTCTTACCGATTCTCGTTATGATTAAAGTAACACCTGGATTCGTATCTTCTGTCGTTATTATTTTACATATATTTTCTACTGCAAATTTCACATGGAGTTTAGTATCTAACGAATTATCTTTAATGCTAATTGGTTTTGGTACAGCTTTAGCAGTGAATATGTATATGCCGGATATACGACATAAATTAGATGAATATCGTTTGAAAATAGAGGTACAATATAGTTCAATTTTTAAAGAAATTGCTAAATATTTGCGTAATGGGGATACGAGCTGGGATGGGAAAGAACTTGTTGAAGCGAATAGTGTGATTAATAAAGCAAAGGCACTTGCATATCAAGATGTTGAAAATCATCTCACTCGACATGAAAATCTCTACTATCAATATTTTGATATTCGTGAACGACAGTTAGAAATTATTGAAAGGGTATTACCGAAGATTACAACCTTACCCGTAATTGTAGAACAATCTGAACTTGTTGCAGATTTTATGGAAGAGTTATCTGAAAATGTCCATTCAGGAAATACTGCAAAAAAATACCGCAGTAAATTAGAAGATGTAAAGATAGACTTTGCGAAATTACCACTACCATCAACACATGAGAAGTTTTTAGCAATGGCATCACTTTATCAATTCATCGAAGAAATGGATAGATACCTTGCGATTAAGCAGGATTTTAAGGGGATAAGCCCGTCATATAGACGTTTGGCGAAAAAATCCAAAGTTGAAAAACAGGATGGTCCCCCAAAAAGTCCCCAAAATTGAATCAAAAATGAAAATGTATCATATTTGAAGTGTATTTTTGAAAACTTCAAGTGGTACATTTTTTTTTCTTCACAAGCATGTCCATATACTTTTAATATCGTTTCTGAACTGTAGAGAAAACAAAAAGATAACTGCAATAAATAGTGAACATCCCGTAGAAAATACGACATTGAAATTATCGAAGAGTTACTGCTATACAAACAAAGTTCCTGGGCCTTACGTAGATAAATCAAAAAGTATGTTAATCATCATTAAAACAAATAATAAACTAACGGAACATATTAATGATAAATAAAAAAGGATGAAGAGTAATGATTAATATACTTATTGAAAATTGGTATGTATGGACTATATTGCTTGTGATTTTTATTATTTTAGGAATTTTTTATTACAAAGATAATGCATAGAGGGTTTTATAATCATTGGTGCGATGAACGATTGGAAGATGAATATAACAAGTTTGCAAAGGGTAATGCATTATGGGTAATTTCATAATAAAAAAAACACGCTTGAACGGTAATTCAAACGTGCGTACTAAAAGAATAAGGAGAAATTTCAAGACGGTCCATGAAACCGTCTTATCTCCATTTTTACCAAATTGTTAATAGATTATACGGTTAAGTAAATTGAAAGATGCATTTTTATAAAAAAATAATAAAACGTGATGTGAATAGAAATGGCTTCAAAATTGGAATTACGCCAAACGGCACTAGATTGGCAGAAGTTTCTTTTTGATAATCGGTGTACTGGATGTCCATATAGAGAGCCCAACAATTATACGAAGCAATGCTAAACTGTCCGGTAAGAGATGAACTATTAGAAATTGACCTAGTGTTGGATAAAACAATTAGAGTATCCAACACGTAGATCGTAGGCTTGGAGGTATTATTGTATTATTCGTTTATATGAACTGTGAATCTCACTTTGAAAATTCCCCTTATTGGACATCTTTATGGTGTCCTTTTTATCTGTATATCAAATATGTAATATACTTCCATAATTAGATGTCTTATATTAATTGTGGAGGTGAAAATATGAATGGATATAAAGTTGAATTAAAAATAATTGGAGATGAAAATCTTGAAGTTATATTAGATTACCAGACTGTTCATCTTATGATGTTATCTGAATACGTTACTATTGATGGGAATACTGTTCGAGTTAGTTATAAAGAGGTAACAAGTGATGGTATAGTAAGATTTACAGGTTCAAAAATTTAATTAATTTACATAAGTATCCTATGGGATGTTTTTTATTAGGTTTATCAGATATATAATATACTTCCATTATCTTGTATTTTATATTAGTTTTGGGAGGTGTATTATGGGAGAAACTATTGGTGATTTCTTTAATCAAATAGGTATACAAATAATTTCCTATACATTGATTTGTGTTGTGTCATATTCTGTCACATTAATTGTATTAAGGGTATTTAGAGTGCCGTATAAAATTGCTAATTTCATTGCTGGTATTGCTTTTTTATATTCAGCTTATTACATATTCACTCGAGTTGTACCAAATATTTAAGCACTCGAAAATGAATGCTTTTTATTTGAATATCAAATATGTAATATACTTGCTTTGGCTATTTTGTATAGTGATTCAGGTGGTGATTTATGGATATTATTGGAGCTAACTTCGATAATGGGGTTATAAATCTAATGGCTATTCAATTCGGGATGTTCTTAGGCATTTTAGTAATTGCACTTATAGCAATAGTAATTTTATTTAAAGTATTAAAAGTACCAAACAAAATAGCACGACCAATAGCTTCTTTGGTATTTTTGATTATTACATACAATATTTTTAAACTTGTCATATCTTGATGGTTTAACAAGAGTGATTGACGGTAAAGGGTACCCCTAAAAAGTTTCCTGAATTGAACCAAAAATGAAAATGTATTACACGGAAGGATCTAGAATACTTCCTGTGATACATTTTTATTTTCTTCGGTAGAGTATGCATTTTCTTTTAAACATAATGGTCATTCTTCTTCAACTAGAACGTTAATTGAATAGAGTTGAGTTAAAACTAGAATGATTTTAAAAAATGAAATATCCAGTTACTTTAAAAGAAAATATCACTTGATTTTTGTTTAAAAACACATTATAGTGAAGTTAACTTCACATGAAGTTTTCTTCACGTGAAATAAACTTCATTTTAAATAGATTTTGGTTAGGAGAGGTATATTTGAAAAATCTATTCATACAGCGATTATTAGCATCAATCTTGCTAATAATATTGGGATGTATTCAAATAATTCTAGATACATCAGCAGGAATTAATTATGGTTATCTCATGTTATTCTCAGGTGGAATAATTTTGTTGTATTCAACGATTTCTTACATTAAATCACGAAAGAACAAAACACTTGAAAAGGAATTATCGAAGGAGTATGACGAAAGAGATGCTTTAATTGATGGAAAAGTTGCCTACTTTTCTTTGCAAATTTTGGTGTTTGAAATATTAATTATTTTGTTTCTATTAAATTTTGTGGCAATTCCAGCAAATAAAGCTTTATTTATTGTTTTAATATCTTTAATAATTAGTGAAATCTTATCTAGAAAATATTATAATCATATTCTTTAATTGGGTGTGAATTAATGGAAAATAGAGTAAAAGAATTGCGAATTGAACATGGAATAACACAACAAGAATTAGCAGAGAGAGTAAGTGTATCTTCAAGAACAATCATTTCATTAGAAAAACAAAAATATAATCCATCTGTCCTACTTGCGTATAAAATAGCTTCAGTTTTTGAATTATCAATTGAAGAAACATTTATTTTTGATGAGGATGATAAATAATACATTTCAAAAGATGGACTTATAAAACAAATAACGGAGGAATTAAAATGCTTTATATATCATTTATTTTTGGGATAGTTTTAACAGTTTGGGGGCTTTATCGTATGAGAACAGACGATGGCCTATTTGGGAAAAATCAAAAAAGAAAAAACATCTTCAATTTATTGCTAATGGGAGAAGCTTCGGGATTAGGGCAATTTTTGGGCGGAATTCTGTTTATTATAATAGGGGTTATTGCACTTGTTTTGAAGTAGTAATTAATAAAAATTAAGTAAAGTAAAAGTCAGCTCAGCTGGCTTTTTTATTTTGTTTTAGGAAACTAACGAGGGGAAAGTTGAAGAAGAATGGATTTAAATAGCCACTATAAATAATTTAAAATATGTAATTAGTGTTAAAATAATTGTATAAGAAATAAAGAAGCATATTGAATAGTAGGAGGATAATGAAATGGGTATAAATATAGGTGATATCCTAGTAACTTTAATTTGCTTTGTATGCCTGATATTGATCATTTCTCTGGTCATAGTATTCATTAAGAGAGTATTTAGTTCAAAAAAACAAAGCCAAATCATTAATCAAAAATTAGACAACATTTTAGAGAAATTAGAAGAGAAAGAGCAAGTTAAGTAGCATAGATTTTCTACAAATGTTTGGAGACGCTTATTGTACTCCGAGTAATATAGTTTTTTACATATTTTGTGGTGAAGTAGATTTTCATGGATGGCTAACAGGAAAGGTTAGTAAAAGAAGGGTTGATGATTAGGCGTTAAAGACTTTAAATAGTAAGATTAAATAATTTTAGGGGTATATTGATGAAAATAATTAGAGTTTTATTAGGAATAATTGTTATTGCATTCTCGAGTTATTGTCTAATAAGTAAAAACTTTGAGTTAATGCCGTTTATGATGCTGTTCTTAGGGGCGTTTATGTTGGCAACGGGATTAGGCGAACTTCAAAAAGACAGAAAAAGATTTGAAGGTTATATGTGCATAATCGTTTCTTTATTTATATTCTTTGTTTCCATCAAGGGTTTCCTAATGAACTAACCGTGTCTAACTTTTAGGGGTCACTTCAGATCAGTGGGCTTTTATATCGCTGTAGGAACTAATAGTTCGCTAAGAAAACTTTTTTTAACTATTTGTGAGGCAAAGATTTTGTAATGAGATTCCATATTTCTTGAATATAATAGGTAAAAACTTTAGAAGGAGGTCTATTTATGGCATATGTATCAATTTATACTGTTGGTAGGCTAAATCAACCCTATGACCACCCTGCATCTCGTGAATTTTTTGAAGTGGGAGATGAAGTAATCCGTCAGGCAGCTAAATCTGGTCAACTGATTGAAGTGTTTTCACCTGATGGAGTACCTTTTCCTGAAGAAGCCAAAAGGGGGGATGGTTTCCCTATTCTTACACTAACGGTATGGAAAAGTCCTCAATCATTATATAGTTTTACCTATTCAGGTCAGCATAAGCAAGCGTTGAGAGATAGGAACAAATGGATGGAGCCTTATAAAGAGAAACACTTATCATATGTAGTCTGGTGGACAGAGAAGCAGAAGGATGTCTCATGGAAGGAGGCATTCAAGAGATATAACTACTATATTCAGCATGGACCCACTCCTTATGCGTTTGATTTTAAGCACCCGTTTGATGAAAAAGGGGAAACGTGCTTGATTAAGTAACAGTAGGATAATGCAAATTATATAAATGAAAGAAATTACTTTAACAAAATAGAGCTTTAGTTTAATAAAAAGATAAAAGTCAACTTAGTGAAGTTGGCTTTTTATGTAGGCAGATTTAATGTCGTATGGTATTTCCGGTACTGTTAGTAGTATAAATTCGTTAACAATGACAGGTACTTTTAATTCAAATGTTACCTCTTATCTAAGAAGCAAGCATATAGTATTTAAAAATACAACAGCTCCGCTCTGTTTATATTGTAATAGTATTTTTTCACTATATATTAAAAGGTGGGAATGATATACTAAAATATGGTAATATAATTAATCTTAAGGAGATGAAAAAATGAATAAAGTAATTAAAAACGTTACAGCAACAATGCTAGGGGCAGCCTTACTAACTTCTACATTCGTACAAGTACCAACAGCTGAAGCGAAAACAACAATTAAAAAGGTAACAAACAATGTTAAAGTTAAATCTGAAAAACTAGTGAGTACAAAAAACAGTAAAGTAATAGCAGGTTACGCACTATACAAAAGTAAACTTTATAAAAATGGCAAACTTTATACAGGAATCGTAAACAGTACATATTATAAAAATGGTGTAAAAGGAAAAGGGACGTATAAAAATAAGTATTATGAAAATGGTAAGCTTTTTACAGGTTATGCAGCAAGTATTAACTACATAAATGGACTAAAAAGAAACGGTCTTTATAATGGCCGCTATTATAAAGATGGTGATTTTCTAACAGGAGAAACAGAGGATGGCATCTTTTACAAATTTGGAGAAATAGCGTATGGTCCCTTTCGAGGTGTCATATATAATAAAGGTATTAAAAATGTAGGAATTAATCGAATAGGAAAAGCATATTACAAGGACCAAAATTATTATATGGGCAACTACACTGATAATGGTAAACAGATCTATGTCCTTAAAGGATATCCTTATGATATAGATGGTATTGATAGTTTGATTAATAGTAGTAATGAAAGTTTAGAAATTGCAAAGAATGAATTTAGGGAATTTTCAGGACATCTAGCTGACGTGAAAGATGATAATAGTAATATGTGGTCAACACTTCTTGATATTAAAATGTCTACAGAATATATCTATGCAGCAACAATCGTTGCGAAAGGATTAAATGCACCTGAAACAAAAATAGCAGAAATACAAAATCAACTAACTGCTATTCAAGAATTTTTTGAATATGTGAAAGTCAAACATTCAATTGTTATTGAGAACATGAAAGTAAAAGGATACAGTGAAGAAGAAATTACAAAAGAGTCGAATAATGATCGAATAATTGATACTAATACAATGGTAAAGAATGCGACAGATGTATTAGCGAATGGAATTACAGAGTCAAATACATCTTATTATTCCTTGAATCCTAATGTTGACGATCATTCTTGGTTGGCTATAGATTGGGATAGTCCTTGGATCAGGTATCCGGAGGATGATGAATATTAAATAAGTATTACCTTACTAATAATAGTATTTTAAGGGAGATGGCAAAATGCATAAAGTAACAAAAACAGTTGCAGCAATAATGCTAGGAGCAACGTTACTGACTACTACAATTGCACAATCACCAATAGCTGAAGCAAAAACAACGATTAAAAAAGTAACAAAAAACGTCAAGATCAAATCAAAAAAACTAGTAAGTACAAAAACGGGTAAAGCGGTATCCGGTTATGCACTATATAAAAGTAAACTCTATAAAAACGGAAAGCTCTTTACGGGTATTGTGGAAATTACAACTAACAAAAATGGTTTTAAAGTAACTGAAAAGAAATATTATCAAAATGGTAAGTTATTTACTGGTCTTACCAAAGATAATACGTATTACAAAAAAGGTGTTGAAGCATCTGGTCTTTATAAAGGTTACTATTACAGATATGGCAAGATATTCACAGGTACTAATCATAAGTATAATACGTATTATAAAAATGGAAAGCCATTTACAGGTCTTTCTGGTGATAATTATTACGTAAATGGTGTTTATGCAACTGGATTTTATAAAGATTACTATTATAAAAATGGTTACCTTTTAACAGGTAATCTAGAAGGCATCTATTATGATAAAGGTAAAGTAGCAAATGGTTACTATAAAGATATAAATACCGTTTATAAAAATGGTGTTAAAAATGTAGGTATTAATCGTTTTTATGGAGAATATTTTGATGGCCAAAACTATTATATAGGTATCTACACGGAGGATGATAAATCCATCTATGTCATTGCAGGAGCAGGTTATAATTTAGATTCCATTGATAAGATGCTACACTATTCCGATGTGGATCTAGCATATGCACAAAATAGTTTTCTTAAATTTTCAGGGAATCTGGATAATGTAGCTGGTGACATAAATGTTATAGAGGATACACTTGCAGAAATTAAATGGGCTGTAGATGAGCGTTATCGAGCAGCTATAGTAGCTATAGGATTAAACGAATCAGAAAAAAAAGTACAAATTCAACTAACTGAAGCTCAAGAACTTTTAGCAAAAGTGAATGACAAATGCTCAATTGTAATTGAAAATATGAAAGCAAGAGAGTATAAAGAAGATAAAATCACAGACAAAGAAAAATCGTTTGATAAATACTTAACAGATATTAATATGATGTTAACAAATACAGAGGATGTATTGAAGAATGGTATTACAGATTCAAATACATCGTATTACTCATTAAATCCTGCTGATTATTAAGATGATATGAGAAATAATAGGTAATAGGATGTTGTATTCCAAAATATAATAGTATGTAATAAAGTCCTTTTTCTCTATGCAGTTTAAGGACTTTTTTGTAAGTAGTTCAATCTCATTTCATTTATTGGGTCACTATTAAGTCATAATGTACATATATTACTCTAAACGCCTAAATAGATAGAAGCTTAAAACCTTAAAATTTCTCTCTAAAAAAATTTCAACTGGATCTGCCATGACATGGTTCTTTCCTGCTGGTGTATTTCCTTTTTCCTTGAAATCCTCAAATGAGAAATTCGAGGGACTGAGTACGAAAAGAAGGGGATGAATTCGCAGTTGAATTTCTACTAACGGGGTAGGTCAATTCAAGCCACTGTATATATTTGTATATATATGGTAAAGTTTATTTGCGTTTATAAAAAAAGGGGGGGCGTTTATTATTATGGATAAGAGAAAAGTAGGAAACATTTTAGGTGTTACATCATTATTACCTGTGATAATAAGTATTATTGTTTTCTATGCACTAAGAGGACCAAATGCTGATGCTTATTTTGGTATCACCATTTTTAGTACTTTGTCAATTATCGGTATTTTCCTCGCTATACTCTCTTGGGTAATGTCTAAACAACGTATTCCTTTAATCATCGGTTTATTAGGAAATGCCTTTGTTTTGGCCAGTGCTTTTCTATTATTATTAGCAATGGGAATTGGCGAACAATAAAATATCTTTCAACTAACGAGGGCGTTGATCCAAAACAAGGATTTAACGCTCTTTTTGCTGAACTTATCGTACTATCAGAGCAGATTAGTTGAAGAAAACAAATATAAGTACTCTTTACTCTGTACTATGGTACAGGGTTTATAATTTATATGAGGTGATTAGTTGGGATATCGTATTAGTGAACTTGCTGAGAAATGTAGTATTAATAAAGAAACAATCAGATATTACGAGCGGATAGGATTACTTTCTGAACCATCTCGTACAAATGCAGGGTATAGGGTTTATTCAGATGATACTGTTAAACGAATACATTTTATCAAACAAATGAAAGAATTAGGATTTTCTTTAGCGGAAATTAATAAATTGCTTGGAGTTGTTGATAAAGATAATGAACGATGTAGGGATATGTATGACTTTGTAATTCAAAAAATTGATGAAGTACAAAATAAAATTAGAGATTTAAAACGAATCGAACACATGCTTATTAATTTAAAAGAATGTTGCCCTGATGAAAAGTCTCTACACGAGTGTCCTATTATTGAAACTATTATGAATGATAAGTAAAGGTGGGAGAACGATGGATTGTTGTAGTAGCAACCTCAAAGAAATAGAAAATGAAAATGATGGTATTTGTCCATCTTGTAAAAATAAAGCTAAAAAAGTAAAGTTAATTACACTAAAATCTTTACTTAAACCATCCTCATTAGAAACATTAAATGTGAAAATTAATCACTATTTTTGTTCAACTGAAGATTGTGAGGTAGTTTACTTTGATGCCAATAATAAAAAGTACCTTTTGTCTGACATAAAAGTAGCAGTACATCAAAAAGATAGCTCTACAACTACACCTATTTGTTATTGCTTTGATTGGACAAAAGAGAAAATTGGGGAATATATAAAACAAGAACTTTCCCCTAATCCACTTGAAAATATTCGAGTAAATATAAAGGAAAACAGATGTGGTTGTGAGGTTAATAATCCTCAAGGTAGTTGTTGTTTAGGGAATGTTACAAAGTATATAAAAAGCATAAAAAAGTGACATGAATATAAAACTAACCGGTGCTTTATTTTAATAAAAAGAAAAGTCAACTGTAAATTGAACTACACGCCAATTGTTAGACACATCTAACAATTGGAGGTGCTTTTTTATGTCACAATCGGAACAAATACTTAAAAGCTCCTGATTAAAGTTAATCTTCATTTAATTCTCCATGTAGTCTTCACTTAGTATGCTATACAATTCTAAATCTACTATTCCTTTTCCGGACCATAATGTAGCTTGTCTTATCAACCCTTCTTTTGTAAAACCATTTTTTAGAAGGACTTTTTTTGAAATCTCGTTTGCAGGCATAACCTCTGCTTGAATCCGGTTAATACTAACTTCTTCAAATAAAAATTTTATTACTGTACGAACTGATTCTGATGCAAAACCTTTTCCCCAATATTCCTCTGCTAAAAAGTATCCAATAGATACCATGTTTACTTTTTGATTGAAGTCCATAGCTTCAATTATTCCCACCAATTTATAGCTCTCGTTTTTTTGAAAGATTCCCCACTTGATCCTACTCTTTTTATGAAAATCCCTTTCAAAATGACCAATCATTTTACGTACTGTATATATGTTATGTTTTGGAATAATTCCACAGTATTCAAATACATTTTTATTGTCATAGATCCTAAATACTTCTTGTAAATGTAGCTCTTCAATTTTTTTAAATACTAAATTTTCAGACTTTAATTCAGGGAAATCTCCAAAGACTATGTCAATATTCATCGTATTCTCCTTTGTCGTCGTTATGAAATGACGATTAGATTTTTATTTTATGGTAATCGATCGATTTCTAAAATTTTACACTAATAAATCTTTAGCATCAACTTTCATTTTAAGTTTAATTCCTGATGGATGAATGAGTTCTTTTTGTGACGATTTTCAGAAATAGACCTGTCTTTAGGCTAGTTCACTTGAAAAGAATTAAAGCTTATTTTTTATTGTTTACAATACTGAACGAAAATAGGATATACTTTTATAGTCCTATGTTTTACAGATAAAGTAGGAGCTTAACATAACAGAAAGTTTTATTGGAGGTTTATTATGAATTATAAAATCATGAACAAACAAGTATTTGAACAAGCACAGCTACGTTCAGTTTCGGACGTTCCATTTACTGAAGAAGAACTTCAAAATGGTATGCAGTTAGCTGTTTCTAAGGCGGATGAGACACTTGCTTTATATTTAGTGGATGTAGACGGTCAGAAGAAATTCGATGTCCGTTGGGATGATTCATCCGAACTTTTTAACGGCTGGTACTCTGCTTGGGATAATTTCTCTTGGTGCCTAGATGTAGTGAGTCAAAAAAAATAACGATTCCAACTTTTGAATGATTATAATAAATGAACCGTGTGTCGAGTGAAGAAAAACGAATATTAACCATTATTACAGTAGCTTTTAATTTATAATCTAATAATAATGTAATTAAAAACCGTAGCTAAACAAAATACTGTTTAGACTACGGTTTATTTTTATATAGAATTTGGGTAAGAACATTTAAATGGAATTTAATTTTTCATATGGAACATACGCTGCATAAACTTTAATTTACTTGTTAAACATATGGTATACGATAGTTCAAAATGTCCGTAAAGTAAGAAGTCAACTTTATAATGAATTAAATTGTGAGTGATGAGTGCTATCTATGTACAAAATTCTAAAAATTATCCATCATACTGCTGGCTTAACAGGATCTATCCTAGTGTTACTTATGGCCATAACAGGAATTTTACTAAATCATCGTTCTCTTATTGGTTATTCTTCAAATAGGGAAATGAAGTTACAAGAGTTTATTTTTGCATTACACTCAGGACACGTTGGAAATACATCCATCATATTTCTTACCGATTTAGGAGCAATTTGTATGATTGTTCTAAGTATTTCGGGGGTATGGATGTGGGTGAATTTAATAATCAAAAAAAGGAAGAAGAAGAAAAAATGAATAAAAAAATATATGCGATAATTATTGGTTCAAGCCTAGCATTTAGTCTTACAGGTTGTGGAACATCTCAAGATCATAATCAATCACAAAGCAATACGCTGACCCAAAGTAATACTACTTCAAAATCCACAAAGGATGACTCAATGAAGGGTATGGAAATGGAGAATAACCAAGCTTTGGCAAAGGCATTCAAAGATGAACTTGATGGTTTTACAACCATTGAACAAGATATAAAAAAAGGAGACTATAAATCTGCGAACACTATTGCAGGTAAACTTCATGATGAATTTCATGCTGCCATTCTGCCTCCTTTGAAAGCGAAAAAAGGTGAGGTCTATGCAGAAGAAATCCATGGGAAATATGATGCTTTACAAGATGCCATTACAAGTAAAGACAACACAAATATTACAAAATTAATAAAAGTAAACCGAGATAACCTTAAAAAAGTAGCTGAAATTTTGGGTGTTTCAATAAAATAGAAATAGCTATCCTATTATTTTTCTAAGGACTGTTTGCATAATAAGCAAACGGTTCTTTTTAATATTTAAAAACCATAAAAAATATTACTTCCTATTAGAAAAAACTTTTAAAACATAATTGAAGACTATAGAATTTCTTATTCTTTAGTTCGTTCACATTATTCTAAAGTCATCATTTCAAATTCTTCTTCAAAGTCTATCTTAAAGGAGAAAAAAATTCTAGACTATTACCATCAGGATCTTGAAAATAAATAGCTGCATTTCAATTTAGTTAAAAAGCCATTTGATTAATGCATTTTTCTAAGTGTGTCTTTTTTGCGTCGTATTTTTAAATATCAAATATGTAATATACTTACTATTATCTATGTAATATAGTGTTGAGCAGGAGGTGTTTAATGTGGCAAAGACTTATATTAATTTATCTAATGGTGGTAAAGTGTTAATGGACATTACTTTTGATGAGTTTGAAACAAAATTCTTAGATGCAGAAGGCAACTTTACTGTATCTGCATTAAGAATTAAAGAAGACGGAATACGTACGGTTATTTTTACTAATCAGGTAGCGTCTATTCAAGAAGAAAAATAGTAATCAACTAAAAAGCATCCCTCGGGGTGCTTTTTTTGCTAAAAAAGGATTTATTGAAGAAAAAAATAAATACAACTACCGTAAAGTAGGAGTGGGCAGAATAGTCTCTCAGCCATATATGGAATTTGTTTGAAAAGAAGTAGAATAAGCTGTTTTAAATGAATAAACATAAATCACTTTTATCTTGCTTGTTGTGGAGTAGAAGACTTTACATACCCCTATAGGTATGTTACTATTTCACCATGTTGATATTTTGAGATTTAGTAAAACGATAGAAAAAATAATTGCGCAGACTAAATTATGAATATCATTTTTTTCTATACCCCTATGTGCGTATATTTTGTACTATATCTACACAAAAAATGCGGATCGGTTATATATTATTAATATCAATGGAGGAATCTTAAATATGGTTAATCAAAAAACAAATGTGAATGCTGTTTGGAATGGAGGAGTAGCAGATAATGGGATTCTAAAATCCGAACATTTTGATATAAATATCGCTATTTCTAAATCTTCTGGTGGCAACGGTAACGGAGCAGATCCAAAAGATCTATTAGTTAGTTCAGCAACAACTTGTTACATAGAGACTCTTATTTATATGCTTGAAAGCAGGGGCCTACCTGTAGATGAACTTACAGTAAATTCTAAAGCAACTTTAGCTACTGATGGATTTACTATTACTCACTATCCACAAATCGTATTAACTACTGATGCAACAGAAGAACAAATTGAATCTGCACAAAGAATAATTGAAGGAGCAGATAGAGGTTGTAAAGTTGGAAATTTATTAAGAAAAGCAGGGATTATTATTGAAGTTCAAGGTGAAGTATCTATAAAATAAAATCATAATTAAGATAAAAGAGTAAAAGTAGGTAAAATAGTGTTCCGAGGAGTGTCGGTTCGATCCCGACCACCGGTATCTTTAGATTAATTTACGTTACGAATGAAAAATTAAGAAAGCTCATAAACCTTGATATGATAGGGTTTATGAGCTTTTTGCATTTCCTGAGAACACGATAGAAAACGATAAGAATTGAATTCATTTTACACAAATTTTACACAAGAAAAAGCCTTGATAACACAGCTTACTTTAGTCGTAAGCAATATCGTTTTTTGTATTAAATATTCATAAAGCCTTTATGAATAGTAATTATTTATCTGCATCAAAAAAGCATATCTGAAATTCAGATATGCGTATACTAAGATTATTTTAAAGAAGACAACATGTTAGTAAATAAATCCGTTGTGGCCTTAGCATCCTCTGCACGTAACTCTTTCGTAACATGAGCATAATATCTATGCGTTGTTTCAATGTCTTGATGACCTAATCGTTCACTTACATAGTAAATGGATACCTTTTTGTAAAGCATCACACATGCATGAGTGTGTCTTAGCCCATGTACAGTGATTCGCTCAATTTCAAGATCCGCCAGTATATTTTTCAAAAGTTTATTTGCATTTGAATTACTGATGACTTTATATTTTGATTTAGAACTGTAGAAAACCAATCCATATGGGTTGTTCGCCAATGTTGTAAATAACTCTTCGAATTTAGACATAGTAATTTCATCAACATCAATGATTCGGTTCGATTGTTTGTTTTTAGTTGGTCCAAATCCCTCTGGCATTGATTTTTTATATCTCCATGTTTTATTAACAGTAATGGTGTTGCCAGCATCTACGTGGACGACGATTACAACAACAACATCAGCTTTTGTTTCAACAATCAGTAATCACTGTTAATAATCCGTGAGGGAAGAATTTAGGCTCTTAGTCAAATGTTGGGGTAGGAATGATTGAATTCATTTCCTCCCTCAATAGGAGTCTCTAAATACATAGATTGGTGATGTAATAAAATTCTACTTCTAAAACGATCAAATCTTCGGTATCCAAAGGCATTCCTTTTCATTACCTTTGTTAGGTTGTTTATTCCTTCTTCCTCTATTCTTCGATAAAAGGTAAGTAACTGATTTTTCACAAGAGCTATATCCTCTCTTCCAATCTGTTTAGCTTGGTCAAACCATTTAAGATACTCTTCTTTCAATTGATACGCTTTCTTCAACTAATCTGACAAGTTTAAAATCCCCCTTTTGACTGATAAATTTTCAATGACTTTCCTGGTTCAGTTCCTGGATAATACTCCACTTCACAGTAGTAGTTACCTTCTGCTACTCCTTGATAATCCTTAAGAAACATAATGCTATCTTTTCCAAAGTTAGCTTCCGTATGTCCTCCTCTTGTAATATCGAATATGAAGATTTCACAATCCCCTTTATATTGTTTTGCCTTTTCAGCTAAAACGTAAGGCAGATCGAACAAAAAATAAACAGGGCCCCTGAAAGGAACTCCGATTTTCTTTTTCAATTTATAAAAATGTCAAAAATCACACGCTTAAACAAAAGAAGCACATCCTTTTTGATTAATCTTTTTCAAAGTAGAGGCTTCTTTTGTTGAATTCAGGTAGACTTTGTTTTTAAATTTATTTTAATTTTCTTTCTTTTTAAATAATAATAGTTGCATGACGTTTCACGTATGTATATAATGTGTATATAGTATATATACATTATATAGGGATGTGGGTAATTATGTGTACTCGTTCTTAAATGACAATTAATGAAGGAGTAACAACCAACACACTAACATTCTAAGAGAGGAGATGTGTTTCAAATAGTAGGCATAGAAAAAACTCATAATATTAATCTAGCAAAACGCTGGATGATCACCATTGGTATATTTTTTATTGTTCAATTGATCTTTATCGTCGTTGATGGTACTTTCCTGGAACCAAACATAAACGATAGTGATAACTTATTTGCCAGGTTAGCAAGATGGATTTTGGACTTGAAGCTCTTTACTAAATGGATTGCCCCTTATTCCTTTCCATTTTTTAATATGTTCATGACAATTCACGTTATTGTTATACTGATTCAAGCAGTTCATGACATTATTTCAAGTATGTTTTCAGAAAAATAAAGAAGAGGGATTAGCATGCAAATTATTATTTCCAACAGTTCAAAGGAGCCGATTTATGAACAAATTACGAATCAAATTAAGTCGTCTATTTTAGCAGGTGAACTTATGGAGGGCTCAGCAATACCTTCCATGCGTAACCTCGCAAAGGATTTACAAATTAGTGTTATAACGACGAAACGTGCCTATGAGGAATTGGAGAAGGCGGGCTTTATCTATTCCATTGTCGGGAAAGGTTCTTTTGTCTCAGAGCAAAATTTAGAGGTTATAAGAGAGAAGAAGCTAAAGGTCATTGAGGAGCAGCTAAGTGCGGTCATAACGAATAGCAGAGAAATTGGCTTGTCATTTGATGAATTGAAGCAGTTATTGAAGATTTTATATGAGGAGTGAAATGAATGGAAAATGTGGTTGAATTAAAAAATGTAACGAAGCAATTTAAAGAATTTTCCGTTAAAAATATTAATTTACAAGTGAAGCAAGGCTTTGTGACTGGATTCATTGGAGAAAATGGAGCTGGTAAGTCAACCACAATAAAGATGATTATGAATCTATTAAAGCCGGATGCCGGAGAAGTTAAGCTTTTCGGGTTGGACTACAAGTCACATGAGAAGGCTATCAAAGAAAGAATTGGGTTTGTCTACGATAGCAATATTTTTTTTGAAGGGCTAAACTTAAAAGATATAAAGCGTATAGTTGCACCAGCTTACAAACAATGGGATGATACTTTATTTTATCATTATGTTGAACAATTCAAATTACCGCTTAATAAAGCGATCAAAACTTTCTCAAAAGGGATGCAAATGAAAGCTTCATTGGCGATAGCACTATCACATCATGCAGAGCTGATTATCATGGACGAACCAACAGCAGGCTTAGACCCCATTTTCAGACGAGAGCTATTGGATCTTTTACAGGAATTAATGATTGAAGCTAATCGTACCATTTTCTTCTCTACGCATATTACAACAGATTTAGATCGTATCGCAGATTATATAGCTTTTATGCAGAATGGGGAATTAGTATTTAATCAGTCCATTCACAACGTAGCTGAAAACTATGCACTCGTTAAAGGTGGAATGGATCTTCTGGATAGAGACACTGAAAAGGATTTTGTTCATATTCATCGTTCATCAACGGGTTTTGAAGCATTAACTGATAATATTAAAGAAGTGAAAAATACTTTCGGAGACACAGTTGTCATTGAACGCCCCTCTCTGGAAGATATCATGTATTACTTGAAAGGTGGTATACATCATGTTTAATTTAATCAGGCGTGATGTCATACTACAGAAAAGGCAATTATTAATATTTATTCCTTTTATCATATTCTTTATCATTATGGACTCACATCCAGCTTTGACTTTTCTCGTTGCCAGTATTTTTATTCCCTTTAACACTTATGCATACGATGAAAAAGTAGAGACAAACATATTATTAAATTCCTTACCTTATACACGTACGGAAATTATCGCATCACGCTATCTTGGTGCTATTGTTTATATGGTTTTAGCAATTGGTGTGACAAGTCTAGCATTATTTGCTTTCAATAAACCATTTACGATGATTGATATTGCGATTGGCAGTAGCTTATTCTTATTATTTGCTGCATTTACCTTTCCATTATTTCATATATTTAAACCAGGTTATATTTCAGCAGTTGTAATGATTAGCTTTCTCCTTTTAGCAGCTATTGGACCGGCTATTGTATTGTTTTTAGCTGAACATTTAACAGCAATAACTGATTTTATTAATGGTTTATCCGTCCCGGTTTTATATAT
Source organism: Rummeliibacillus pycnus (assembly GCF_044359855.1). Classification (GTDB taxonomy): domain Bacteria; phylum Bacillota; class Bacilli; order Bacillales_A; family Planococcaceae; genus Rummeliibacillus; species Rummeliibacillus pycnus_A. The sequence continues at coordinate 1,046,104 of NZ_CP132291.1, read as the reverse complement.
AGGAGCGACACTTGTTATTATGTTACTCTATTTAATTTCTTGGGGGACTACGACTGTTATATACAAACGAAAGGCGTTCTAAGTAGGTTCATCTAACATTAAAATATAGGCTTGTGAGATATGTTTTTTAATCAAATTTTATAAATAAACTACAAATTGTTGAATGAAAAAAAGTCGGGAACTGACGTTATGCTGCCATTTGATAAAACAATTATTTCCTATAAGACTTGGTTCGATTGATTGGATCGAGCCTTTTTTTGTTCTAACATCAATGGCATCAAGGTCATGTAGTAGCAAATTAAATCTTAACTAATTTTCCCTTTTGATGGTTTATAATAAAGATTGATAATTTGTAAAAAAGTTTGATTAAAAACCCTGTATTGAACTGCCCCGTAAATGTTAGACACTAACTAACATTTACGGGGTGTTTTTATGACTAAATTTACAATGGAGACAAAATTAGACGCAGTGAAACGTTATTTAAATGGAACTGAAAGTTATAAAAAGATTGCAGAAAGTATTGGTTCAACCAAATCTCAAGTTATCAACTGGGTAAAATTATTTGAGGCCCAAGGAATGAATGGTTTTGAAAAAGACTATACAGCTTACTCTGTTCAGTTTAAACTAGACGTACTTAATTTTATGAACGAAACAGGCGCTTCTCTTCGAGAAACAGCGAGTAATTTTAATATTTCTTCTCCAAGTACAGTTTATAAATGGGAATGGTTATTAAAAACACAGGGGCTGGATGCGCTAGAACCAAAGAAAAAGGGGCGCCCTCCAATGAAAAAAGAATCGAATAAGATGCAATCAAAAGTTGTAGTATCAGATGAAGGCTCGCTAGAGGCTTTACAAGCAAAGATAAAGCGTTTAGAAATGGAGAACGCCTACTTAAAAAAGTTAAATACTTTAGTTCAAATGCAAGAAAAATTACAAACAAAATCAAAGCGCAAGTAATAGTTGAACTAAAGCATAAATATGACGTTGTGGAGTTGGTTAAAGTCGCTGGCATTCCCCGTAGTACGTATTATTATTGGGAAAATCGATTAGATCAAACTGATAAATACGGACAAGTAAAAGAAGCAATTAAAATGATTTACCACGAACATAAAGGTCGTTATGGTTACCGTCGTATAGCTAAAGAATTGAAGAAATATGGTTATACTCACGATCCTAAAACAATTAATAGTCTAATGAATCAGATGGGCTTAAAATGTCTTGTACGTATAAAGAAATATCGTTCTTACAAAGGGACCGTTGGTCGAATCGCACCAAATCTATTACAACGTGATTTTAAGGCAAAGAAAATGAATGAAAAATGGGTAACAGACGTTACGGAATTTCATCTATTCGGAGAGAAACGTTATTTATCACCTGTGTTAGATTTGTGTAATGGTGAAATCATTGCGTATAAAGTGATGAGCCGTCCTGTTTATCGACTTGTTGGAGAGATGTTAGATCAAGCTATTAATCGTCTTCAACCAGGAGATCAAGTAATTCTACATTCCGATCAAGGATGGCATTACCAAATGAAGAAGTATCAGAAGACCCTACAAGAACACCACATTACGCAGAGTATGTCCCGTAAGGGCAACTGTTTAGATAACGCCGTCATTGAAAATTTCTTTGGCTTGTTAAAATCTGAACTTCTTTATCTTCAGGATTTTGAGAGTATGGAACATTTTGAACAAGAACTACATGATTATATCGAGTATTATAATCACAAACGAATGAAGGCAAAATTAATAGACCTAAGTCCAGTAGAATACCGAACTCAGGTCTTAGAAGCTGCCTAAACTATTTGTCTAACTTTATAGGGTCAGTTCAAACTTTTCGATTTTAGGGGCTTTTCAATTAAGAAGTCTTTTCTTTCAAAGTTTTCGTACGTTTTTTAGTTGTTGGTTTTTTCGTCTTATTCAAAGATGCTTGTAACGCTGACATTAGATCTGTTACGTTATCAGGTAGCTCTTTTTCCACATTATTCGCAGTAACAGTATGCTCTGATTTCTTTTCTTCAATTAAATCCATTAACGCAGTTCTGTAATCATCTGTATATTTATCTGGGTCAAAAGCGGTTGTTAATTGTTCAACTAACATTAAGGCAGTATCAAGTTCTTTTTGTACTACTAATTGTTCTGCAGGGATATTTGGAACATCGCTAATGCTTCTCACTTCGTCAGGATAGTGAATGGTCTCCATCACCAATGTGTCTTTATATACACGCACGACGGCAAGTTGTTCTTTAGAACGGATAATAATTTTGGCAATACCTATTTTCCCTGATTCTTCTAGCGTTTTTCTTAAAAGTGTATAAGCCTTGTTGCCAGTAGTGTCAGGGGACATATAGTAGCTTTTCTCAAAGTAAATCGGATCGATTTCCTCTAATTTTACAAAATCAACAATTTCAACTGCTTTATCCTCATTTTCTTTTCTTAAATTTTCTAGATCTTCCGCATCCAATACAACAAACTTATTTTTCGCATATTCATATGCTTTTACAATATCATCTTCAGTAACTTCTTTACTGCAGTTTTCACAAACTTTTTTATAACTAATGGGTGTATTGCATTCTTTGTGAAGCTGTCTAAGTTTTACATCTTTATTTTCAGTGGCAGCGTGTAGCTTAATAGGAATATTTACTAAACCGAAGCTAATACTTCCTTTCCAGACTGTGTGCATAAACGGTCACCTTCTTTTTCTTTTTATTATTCAAACTTTGTCTGTTTTTATGTATTAGTAACGAACATAAATCAAAAGATAAATAAAAATGAGAAAGTAGGATTGTATGAAACCCATGCTTTTAACTCTTGCAATGGAAATACCACAAGGAGAAGAATGGCTGTATGAAACGAAATATGATGGATTTCGCTGTATATTAGAGTGGGATGAAAACCCCGTATTAGTAAGTAGAAATGGGAAAACTCTTAATCCAAACTTTCCCGAAATTATAGATTTTCTTGATGAAATAAAAGAAAAGATAAGTGCCTTCTTACCCTTACAGCTTGATTGCGAATTAGTTTTTTTAACAAATAATTTCAAAAGTAATTTTTCTGTTGTTCAAACTCGAGGTAGAATGCGTAGTCAGGATTCGATTGAAAAACATGCCAAGGAGTTCCCTTGTCAATTAGTTGTATTTGATCTGTTGCAACATAAAGGGAAGAACCAAACAAACTTAAAATTAACTGAGCGAAAAGATAGGTTACAAAAAGTATTTAAAACGGTCAACCTTCCAACTTCGATAAATTATGAAGATATAAATCGATTACAAATGATTGATGTATTTTATGATTCGATGAAATTGTGGAACAAAATGGTAGTGGATAGTGGGGAAGGGTTAATAGCAAAAAGAAAGATTAGCAATTGGATTAGCGATACAAGAACGACTAGCTGGCTAAAAATTAAGAATTGGAGATATGTCAGTGTTATTTTAACCAAATTTGATAAAAATAATGGTTATTTTAATGGGGCAGTATATCGAGAAAATAAACTAATAGATGTGGTCTCTTTTCGACATGGACTAAAGGAAGAAGAGTTCAGCACTTTAGTAACTTTTTTCGAAAAAAATGGAACAAAGTTAAAGGAGGATGTTTGGGAAATACAGCCTTCTATTTGTGTAGAAATCGCTTGTATCGATTTCCTCGGAGGGATGTTGCGTGAGCCTAGATTTCATACATTTAAGCTTAATAAAGAACCGGAAGAATGTAATTGGCGACAAATGTTGCGTCAACTTATCCCAATTCCTGAATCTGTACAAATTACGCACCCTGATAAATCCGTTTTTCCTTCACTCGATATACAAAAAGATGATTATCTATACTATTTACAAAACATAGCACCATTCATGTTACCTTTCCTCCGCAATCGGCCATTAACCCTTATTCGTTATCCTCATGGTGTACCTGGAGAAAATTTTTACCAAAAAAGCAGTCCTGAAAATACACCTGATTTTGTGACCACTACAAAGATAGAAGATATGGAATTTATCGTTTGCAATAATATTGAAACACTACTTTGGCTAGGAAACCAATTAGCAATTGAGTATCATATACCCTTTCAACCAATTCAAACAGATAAACCGACTGAAATTGTGTTTGATTTAGATCCACCTTCAGTTGAAGAGTTTTCTTTGGCAGTTGAAGCAGCACTACAGATGAAAGCAATATTTAATCAGTTTGAGTTAAAATCATTTATCAAAACATCTGGTGGAAAGGGAATGCAACTATATATTCCATTACCAATGGATGTATTTTCATATGAACAAACTGGATTATTTACTAAATTTGTATGCGACTTTTTAATCGAACAAAATCCAAAATGGTTTACAATAGAGCGATTAAAAAAGAATCGGCACAACAAACTATATTTAGATTACGTCCAACATCGTGAGGGGAAAACGATTATTTCTCCTTATTCGCCAAGAGGGAATGATAAAGGGTTAGTAGCAACTCCATTATACTGGGAGGAAGTGAATGACTCTTTAAAACCAGATGTATTTACGATCCTGGCTGTAGAAGAACGAATTAAAAAACAGGGTAATCCATTTCTTAAATTTAGAGTTGCGGAAAGTGTTAATGGACAATCCTTAGCTAATTTACTTACTCAGTTAAATGAGATGAAAAAATGATGCTGTTTAATGAGTAGGATATTTCATGAGCTTCTAGTATATCTTCAACGAATAAAGTGAAAAAAGAAAAGCAAACTAATAACGTAATTTATAAAATGTAAAGGAGGCGATCAAATGTCAGAAAAAAATTCACCAAAATCTCATGGAAGGTTTGGACATGAAGAAATGGGGATGGATATTACACAACAGGGAAAAAACAGTTCTGGTTCAAAAATTAATATAATTCAAAAATTATTTAAGAAAAATAAAAAGAAAGCAAATGAAGTAGCTCGACAAAATTTAGAATAAGTAAAAAATTAGGCGGTAAAAAAGAGTATTCGTTAATACTTCTTTTATTACCGCCTTTCCTTTTATTAACTATAAAGAAAATGATTCAATATCTTCATTTATCGTATTTAAATGAATCCATTTCATAATGTAAAATTTATATAAAATATACGAACATTAATGATATTCAATTTTATTCATTGTGGAGCGAAAGACGGCGACTCCTACGGGAAAGCTTGAGCTGAAAGCCCCGCAGGAACGTAGTGACGAGGAGATTGAAGCCAAGCCCGTGGAAAGCGCCGTCTGTAGCGTAACATCCAAATCTGAATATGGAAAAGTTAATGTGTTAAAATGTCCGTATTTATAAGCTTAAGTGTTAAATGAATTTCGCGATTTTTTCTAATGGTAGGCGTGAAGAGTTGTGTGCAGGTACTGCTGCTTTACCAATTGCAATAAGTAAAATTGGTTTGATATGATCTGGTAGTTCAAATCGTTTAGCAAATGCATTTTTATCGAATCCACCCATAGGAACTGTATCGTATCCCATGTCTTTTGCTAACAACATTATTTGCATTGAAATTAAGCCAGCATCAAAAGTTGCGATATTTGTTAATACTTCTTCTGGAAGATTTGAATATAGTTTTAATGAGTTTTCAATCATCATATTTTTTGTGGCTTCGTCCATATAGCCAAGTTCAAAGTTTTGATTATTAACTTCTTCGACATTTTTATACATTTCGATATCACCTAAAACGGCAATGATTGCTGAAGAAGTTACTACTTGTTCTTGATTAAATGCAATTGGACGCAATTCTTTTTTGATGGCTTCATCTTGAATTACAAGAAAACGCCAAGGTTGTAAATTGCTTGATGATGGTGCGGATGTTGCTTCTAATAATAATTCCTCTATTTGTGATTTAGGGATTTTAAATTGTGGATCGTATTTGCGCACAGATTTACGTTCGTGCATTACTTTATTTAATGTACTTTGTGTCATTGTCAATGTTCTCTCTCCTTGAAATATCATGTTGAGACTATACTATACGACAAAATTTTTTTAAATCCAAGTAAATTGCTTGTACTAATACAGTTAAATAAATCAGAAAATATAATTTTCCAGTTATTAGATTGGCAATAACCAGGTAAGTTAATGTAACCAGTAGGCATATGCCAAGAATGTTTGCGTAAAGTCTCTATTTATAGAGGAACTCTTTAAGAACTCTTTAAGAATCTACCCTTAATCTAATAGTAAAATCCTCGGAGGACAAAGAGCATGTATTAAAAACAATCTTGAATGATCCAACATACACGTTAGTTTGAGCAATTGATACAGATTACTTTTGCAAATAAATTATTTAATTCTATATGATGTAAACATTAAGTTTTAAATTAATTTTTATTCTCATCAAGCGATGATTATTTTCTTTTTGTAAGTTGGATTAACTCAAATGTTGTGTGAAATTGTTTTTCATTTTTATTTTTTGACTTGATTTTTATTGCCCCATGGCCTTTTGCAAAGTAAAGATAAGAGACAGCATATTTATTAGTAGATTTCACGATAACTACATGTTTGAAGGTTCTTGCTTTTGTTTTTACAGTTGCATTAGTGTCAGTAATCGTTTGTGTATTTACAGTATTTTTAATATCATCGGGGAGTTTAACTTTCCAAGTGTATCCATTTTTAATGGTCTTCTTTAGAAATGGTGTATGATATTGTTTATCCCCAACAATTGTACAATCTCCATATATTGAACTTGTAGCGCGTTCACAAGTATCTATATCAACATATTCATATTTCTTCTCATCTTCTAATTTTACATATGACTTCCAGTGATAATCGTTACCTACTTTATTTCTGAAAATCATTTTTATTTTATCAGAAGAAGAATCGTATACGTAGGTATAAGCTGTATTCAATCTATAATCAGAAGGTTTTAATTTTTCTTTTGCACTGGCACCATCCAATATGGAAAATAAATTTAAAGTAAATAGTAAAGCTATCAAGTATTGAATTAACTTTTTCATATATCAAAATCTCCTTTTCAACAAATGCGTATATTTTCTACATCCTTTTGACTTTAAACAAATTATAATACTAAAGATCTAAAAAGGAAAACAATCATTAGGTATATAGGATGTAAAAGATGCCAATTTTATTTTATAATAAATGGAAAAACAAGTGCAATTTAGTTTTATATTTATTTCTATCGCGAAATTAAAAAATTAAAATAACTGGAAATTGTTTAAATAATATTATTAAGCACATCATGAATATAATTTTGATGTGCTTTTTTACGTATTAAAAAGTGAAAAACGGATTTATGAAATTGATTCAAGAGTTTTGCGAATAAATTGTCTATCAAATAAATAATCTAATACTAGATATTTATTTATGATAGGAGGGGTGTTCATGGTAGACGTAAATGGAATAACAAAAGACACAGCAACTTTATTAATTGAGGAGATTGAATCTAGCATCCAGCAATTTGCTGAGGAATCCGTTCAATCTTTTGATAAGCAGAGGAATTTAGCACAAAGAAGGCAACTATTAATAAATGCTTACGCGAAAACTAGTAGTGGAATGACACAACTCATTATTACGGATATGATTAACGAAATCGATCAAGAAATTGCTCACCTCAATGAAAATGTTCGTAATTGTGAAAATCAAAAGGGGTTCTATACAGAAATTTTAAGGGTAGTAAAAGAAACAGTGGACGAATTAAGATTAACAAAATAATGTGTCATTTAAGCATCTCTAACGAGGTGCTTTTATTTTGCGAAACAACTGAGATTTAAGAGAAAGTATGTCAAGTACATAGAAAATAAGATATTGGAAAAGCTGAAGAAGACTAAAAGTAAATGCAGTACCTAACTTTTTGGATAGAAAGGAGAAGAAAATTGGGGTTTGCTGAATCTTTAACCATAATTTTAATCGTATTAAAATTAGTAGGCGTTATTTCATGGTCATGGTGGATTGTGTTGATACCAGAATTATTCGCAATGTTAATATATATCATTGTTTGGATTGTATGGTTATTTTATTCTGTTAAACTTCACAAATAAGAAAGGAAATGATAAATGGATTTTTTCAGATAATGAACAACTAGAATGTTTCAAAGACAATGCTAACTTTCCTCTATAGTAAGAATTATTAATCTGTAAAGAATAAATACACCAAGATACGAACCAGAAATCAAGAAAAATGGATTAAGAAAAATACCGTGAATAGTAGTCATAAATACAGCATGATCAATAATGATTTGATAAATAGAAGTAGAAGCAATACCACCAAAAATAACTGTTGTTATAACAGCAATCACATTAAAAATGATTCGGAAACTTTTCATTTTAATTTGGAGATAAAACATAAGAATAGGAATCACAATGCTAAAAATAACTAATAAAATTTTCAAAATGCAACTCTCCCATAAGTATTCACAACTTTTTTAGTTAATTATGACCTATTATGTAGTTAGATATACAAAAAAGAGCGAAGTTAAAGAATTAGGTTTTGTTTAACAATACTGTTGATATTTCATCAGTTTCGCTTTCATCGTGGACGCATTCCGCTCAAGTAAGATGCATTAAAAAAATCAACATTATCATATAACAGAGCCAAGAATTAAAAAACACCTTTCCCATCAATAATAGATAAAGAAAGATGTATTATTTATACAAAAAGTAATTACTAGACTTATAAAATTTATAATAAAAGATTAGCATATAACAATAAGTGTAACAGCAGACCTATTAGTGACATAATGGGTCTGCTGTTTTGTTATTTAAGCATTGCAAGTCCGAATGTTAACATAGACATTACCATAATTAGGGCCATTAATATTACGACAATTTTCTGTATCTTCTTATTACTCATTTCTCGTTCTCTCCTTTTTTTCCTTAAAAATAATTTTATCAGATATTATTTATTTAACAAGTACTAGAGTTTTCTGAAAAATTTATGTACAATTGTGTTATACAACAAAGAAGGAGTTGGGGGATGCATGGAGAATGTTGATCATATCGGTATTGCGGTCAAGGATTTAGATGAGCGCGTTACATATTATACAAATGTGTTAGGAATGAAACTTATCAATGTTGAAGAAGTAGAGTCTGAGCAAGTCCGTGTTGCATTTATAGATGCTGGGAATACACATATTGAACTCTTAGAGCCACTCACAAAAGAAAGCGCTATCTATAAATATTTGGAAAAACGCGGTGAGGGGATTCATCATATCGCGTTAGCTGTTACTGGCATAGAACAAGAAATGGCGAAAATGCAAGGAGAAGGTGCTCGTCTATTATCTGAGCAACCGAAAATTGGCGCAGGTGGAGCTAAAGTGGTTTTCATACACCCTAAATCTTCTTATGGTGTGCTTTACGAATTAGTAGACAGAAGTCAAGCAAAGGGGTAATTAGCATATGGATATGTACGATAAAATCAATGAATTATATGATAGAAAACGTGAAATCGAACTTGGTGGCGGTGAAGCACGGATCGACAAACAGCATGAAAAAGGTAAGTTGACTGCTCGCGAACGTATCGAATTATTACTTGATGAAGGAACATTCGTAGAGATTAATCCTTTCGTAAAACATCGCACAGTAGACTTTGGTATGGCGAAAAAAGAAGGTCCTGGAGATGGTGTTGTAACGGGTTACGGTAAAGTTAATGGTCGCCCTGTTTACCTATTCTCACAAGATTTCACAGTTTTCGGTGGTGCTCTTGGAGAAATGCATGCAAAGAAAATTGCGAATGTTATGGATTTAGCTGCGAAAAATGGTGCGCCATTCATCGGTATTAACGATTCAGGCGGTGCACGTATCCAAGAAGGTGTATTATCACTAGATGGATATGGTCACATTTTTTATAGAAACTCCATTTATTCTGGTGTAATTCCACAAATCTCAGTGATTATGGGGCCTTGTGCAGGGGGTGCTGTATATTCACCAGCAATCACTGATTTCATCTTAATGGTTGATAAGACATCTCAAATGTTTATCACTGGACCAAAAGTTATCGAAACAGTAACAGGTGAACAAATTTCATCTGAAGGTTTAGGCGGTGCGAAAGTCCATAACTCTGTAAGCGGTAATGCACACTTCCGTGCAGAAGATGAAGAAACTGCAATTGAACAAATCAAACAATTACTTAGCTACTTACCACAAAACAACACGGAAAAAGCACCAATTGTTGAAGTAGAAAAAGATTCTGAAGATGACAATTATCGTTCAGAACTACTTGACCTTGTTCCAGTTGACCAAACAAAAGCTTACGACGTTCGTAAAGTGATTGAACACATTGTAGATGCTGATTCATTTATGGAAGTTCAAAAAGAATTTGCGAAAAACATTGTCGTTGGTTTCGCTCGTATCGATGGTGAATCAGTTGGTCTTGTATGTAACCAACCAAAAGTACTTGCAGGTGGCCTAGATATTAATTCATCTGATAAACTAGCACGCTTTGTCCGTACTTGTGACTCGTTCAATGTACCAATCATTACATTTGAGGACGTTTCTGGTTTCTTCCCAGGCGTAAAACAAGAGCATGGTGGAATCATTCGTCACGGCGCGAAAATCCTATTTGCTTATTCAGAAGCAACTGTTCCAAAAATCACAGTTATTCTTCGAAAAGCATATGGTGGTGCATACGTTGCGCTTAACTCAAAATCAATTGGTGCAGACATGGTTTATGCATGGCCAAATGCTGAAATCGCAGTTATGGGTGCATCAGGTGCAGCGAATATCATCCACGCAGGCGAAATCGCAAAATCTGAAGATCCAGAAGCTACTCGTGAGCAAAAAATTGAAGAATACAAAGAAAAATTCGCAAACCCATATGTTGCAGCATCTCACGGCTTAGTAGACGATGTAATCGATCCTCGTGAAACTCGTATTAAACTAATGCAATCACTAGAAATGCTTCGCACGAAGAAAGAATCAAGACCATACAAAAAACATGGTAATATTCCTTTGTAAAAAGGGAATGCCAATTTCATAGTTAAAAAAGTCCATAATTTACTATCTTAATATTCACAATAATATTTAAAAACTGACAAAGGCTATCTCTACCGATTAACGGTATGGGGATAGCCTTTTCTTCTTTCTAATAAGCGGTAATTAGTTTATTTGATAACTGCTAGAATAAAAAAATGAGCGTTATTACCATTTTTATTTTGACTCTATTGAATTGTTGCAGCGATTTTGATCAAAAATGTGTTTTGTTACATCATTGCATTCTAAGATTAATCGCACGAATCGTGATACAATTCAACATTTCGTGGATAGCATCCAAATTTCGTGTAGAGCCACATTCTAATATAGTTTGAATAGTTTCTTAAACCTTATTATAAGGAAATAAATTGGGACATCCGATAAGTTATTTCTCAGATTTTATGATAAAATTGACTAGGAATAAGGTGGTAAAGTTACCACATATAAAAGGAGTCTTGGATGATGACAAGTCGTATTGTTGAAGAATTTTTAGAATTAGTACAAATCGATTCAGAAACATACCATGAAGAAAAAATCTCACCAGTATTAGTAAATAAATTAGAAGCTCTAGGTTTTGAAGTTTTCGAAGATGATGCTGCTAGCCGTAATGGTCATGCATCAGGTAACCTAATTGCAACTTTAAAAGGAACATTATCTGATGTTCAACCAATTTACTTTACATCACATATGGATACTGTCGTTCCTGGTGTTGGTATTAAACCAATTATCAAAGAAGATGGATATATCTACTCAGATGGCACAACAATTCTTGGCGCAGATGATAAAGCAGGAATTGCTGGTTTGTTGGAATTAGCAAAACGTCTAAAAGAAGAGAATATCGAACACGGTGACATTCAATATGTCATAACTGCTGGAGAAGAATCTGGTCTTGAAGGTGCTAAAGAATTAGATCACGAAAAAGTTTATGCAAAATATGGCTTTGCCGTTGACTCTGATGGTAAAGTTGGCGAAATCGTCACTGCAGCACCATACCAAACAAAATTATTTGCTACATTAAAAGGCAAAACAGCTCACGCTGGTGTTGAACCTGAAAAAGGCATTTCTGCAATCACAATCGCTGCAAAAGCTGTTGCTCGAATGAAATTAGGCCGTATTGACTCTGAAACGACTGCAAACATCGGTCGTTTCGAAGGTGGTAAAGCTACAAATATTGTATGTGATGAAGCATCTGTTTTAGCTGAATGCCGTTCATTAAACGAAGCAAAACTTGTGGAACAAGAAAATCACATGAAGGAAGCTTTCGAATCAGCTGCCAAAGAAATGGGAGGATCTGCAGAAGTTGAAGTACAACGTATGTATCCAGGCTTCAAATTCGGTCCAGACGATTTAGTTGTAAAAGTAGCTGAAGAAGCAGCAAAAAATATCGGTCGTGAGCCTAAACTTATGCAATCTGGTGGCGGTAGTGATGCCAACGTAATCGCAGGATACGGTATTCCAACTGTAAACTTAGCAATAGGTTACGAAAAAATTCATACAACAGAAGAACGTATTCCAGTTGAAGAATTAGAAAAACTAGCCGATCTATTAGTGGAAATTGTTAAGTGTGCAGCTAAAGTTAAATAACCCATCTTACGAAAAGAGAGTGAATTTATGCCAAATGTGAAAGTTGTCGTTTTTCGATGTGGCCAAGAGGAGTATGCCATTCCAGTTGAAAAAGTAGTATCAATTGAAAAGGCTGAAAGAGTAAATCGTATTCCTCATTTACCTGATTATGTATTAGGTTTAACACGAATTCGAAACGAATTGCTTCCAATTCTAGATTTTGAACAAATTTTATATCGCCAACCAGCCAATTCATCTGAAGCTAAAATGATTGTCTTACAATCAGATGATTTTATCTTCGGACTATTAGTTGTGGAAGCGAAAGAAATTTTAGATATTGAAGAAGAACAATTAAAGCAAGTCGGACTTGTAAATTATGCAAAAACACAATATTTCAGTGCTGTTGCAAATCTTGAACAGCGTATGATTACTATAGTGTCACCAGATGTATTAGTAAATACATTAGATGGCATCAAAGAAATCAAAGCATATATGAAATCTCTTACTGAAGAAGAATTGCAAGAAATAAAGTAATACAAAAAGAGGCAGAAGCTTATTGTTTCTGCCTCACAGACTGTAGACAAACTTGAAGGATTTCGAGTTTACCTATAGTCTTTTTCTTTTACTTTAAATATAGAAAACAGACCGTTAATTTCCACTGTGGGCGGGGCCAAGTCGCTTCCATCGCGTTCAGTCCAGGGTCTCGACTTCTCGCTTTTCCCGCAGGAGCCTCCGCCCGCAGCGAAGATCAATTGAATGGTGAATTGAAACAAAGATAAGCTTCTGCTTTTTTTCTTATCAGCTACTATAAAAGCTTAAATAACCTTAAGCGGCAGATGTTTTCGCATCTAATTTTACTTGCGAATGCCTTTTACCAAATAATAGTAAACATAAAGCAAAGGCAATAACACTACCAGCGAATATGAGCGCACTATTATAGCTACCGAAATATGTAACAAGTTTTCCTGCAATAAGTGGGCCTATTATTTGTCCAATCGCATAATAAGTGGTAAGAGTTGAAACAACACTGGCACTTTTGGTCGGATAAAGCTCTCGACAATAGGAAGTTGTCAAAACAACAATCCCCACAAAGGTTATGCCGAATAGGAGAGCAGAGATCATGACGCCAATAATAGTAGGGGAGATAACAGGTAATATAATGCCGATAATTTGTAAGATATAAGCGGAAGCAATAATGATAATAGGTTTATATTTTGACATTAATATGCTCCAGATAGGTGCTGAAGGTATAGCACCAATACCCACAATAACCCAACTATAACTCGCGTATTTTTGTAAACTTGGCATTTCATGAATCATATCTACTAAAAATGTCCCCGTAACAATATATCCTAGTCCTTCTAATCCATAGGCAATCGTAATCCAAGGCATAAAACCAGTCCAGAATTTTTGGATGGGACCTTTCACTTTTTCTAATGATGGATCCTCTAATTTCTTCCATAAGAAGTGATTTAAAATTATAAAAACAGCAGATAAAATACTAAGTCCTGTAAAAGCTCCTTGCCATGAAAAGTGTTTTTCTAAGTATGGTACCAAAATTCCTGATAAAGCAATGCCAACTCCAATACCGCTAAAAACATAACCAGACCATTTAACTAGAAAATGCCGAGCCAAATAATCCAATAACATACTAGAAGTTAATACAAATATAATTCCTCCGGTAATTCCATTAATTAATCGTAAAAATAACCATACATAAAAGTTGTTTACAATACCCATCCCCAGTATGGAAATAACACAAATCCATCCATTCATGTAAAGCTTTTTTTTCTGTTTTTTTACGATAAAGCCTGCCCATAAAGCACCAACAAAATAACCAATATAATTTGCTGAAGCTAACCATCCACCTTTTTCAACAGACAAACCCTCAGCTTCACGTAGAAAAGGTAAAATTGGTGTAAACGAAAAACGACCAATTCCCATTGCAACTACTAAAAATAAAACGGCCCCCACAATGATCCCTGTATGGTGACGATTCATAAAAACACCCCCATTAAGTAGAAAAAAATGACTTGAACGATAAATATAGTATAACTTAAATGGGGTATTATGGTATATATTGGATTGGGATAATGTGAAAAAGTTATTGGATAATGTATTTGAATCATTTTCATAATTACTCAAAACTAAGGAGTATTATTTATGCCATTCATCAGCCAATATGCCATAAACCGCATGGTCAACATAATGGTCATAAAGCCATTCATTGCTCCGAAGTGTACCTTCATGAACATAGCCTAGTCGTTCAGGGATACTTCTGCTTTTTTTATTTTCAATGGCAGCACGTATTTCAACTTTATTCATGTATAGTTCTTTAAAAGCGTATTCGGTTAAAGCATGAACGGCTTTTGTCATGATCCCATTTCCTTGATATTCGCTACCTAACCAATAGCCAATAGCTGCAAAACGGTTTATACGATCAATATTGTTGAAACCGGTGATTCCAACGACCTTTCCTTTCCAAACAATAGCCAAGTTTAATAATGTGCCAGTTTTTTCACCTTTTTGACTAAAAGTAATATAGTTTAATGTATCTTCTTCAGTCTTTGTGCCATCCACCCATGGAAGCCATTGTCTTAAATATGCTCGATCATTTTCTGTTAATGAAAATACTGCACTTGCATCTTGTGGATTTAAAGGTCTTAAAATAAGATCATCAGAGACTTTTAACATATATATCTACCGCCTTTCGAAATATTCTTATAATTGTAATAGGTAATACTGTAAATTAGCAATAATTTTTTAAAATTTCTATATAATTATTGAATATTTAGTCTTACGAATATTTTTGTTATACTAAAGGAGAACGTTTGGTCGATTAGGGGAGGGAAGATATGGCTACTCAAGGAAGGATATTATTTCATATTGATATGAACTGTTTTTATGCTTCAGTTGAACAGGCACATAATCCCGAGCTGAAGGGAAAAGCACTTGCTATAGCAGGAAACCCAAAAGAGCGTAGAGGGATACTTGTTACATGCTCTTATGAGGCAAGGGCAAAGGGTGTTTATACAACAATGTCTGTATGGGAAGCAAAACGAAAATGCCCTGAACTAATCCTAATGGCACCAAACTTTGAACGCTATCGTAATTCTTCACAAGCAATGTTCGCAATATTACGCACATACACGGATCTTGTTGAACCTGTGTCAATTGATGAAGGTTATATGGATGTCACAAGTATTGTTCATGGAGAAGAAGCGATTGAACTTGCAGAATCAATCCAAACTCGTATTTTAAACGAATTAGATTTACCTTGCTCTATAGGTATTGCCCCAAATAAATTCCTTGCAAAAACTGCTTCTGATATGAAAAAGCCAATGGGTATTACAATTCTAAGAAAAAGAGATGTTTCGAAAATACTATGGCACTTACCGGTTATTGAAATGCATGGAGTAGGGGAAAGTACGGCAAAAAAACTTGAGGGAATAGGAGTTCTCACAATTGGGAACCTTGCAAATATAGAGGATTATGTAATCAAATCGAATCTTGGAAAAAATGGACTTCGCCTAAAAAATCGTGCAAATGGTATCGATCATCGTGAAGTTGATCCAAACTCAATATATGATACGAAATCGATTGGAAATTCGATGACTTTTCCGGTCGATTTGGTTGAATTTTCAGAGTTGGAAAGTGCTATTCAAAAGCTTTGCGAAAAAGTAGCGAAACGATTGGATGCAAAAAATCTAGCAGGGCATACGGTTTCAATTATGATTCGTGATGCAGATTGGCATAATAGTAGTAGAAGTAAGACAATTTCAAATGCAATTTATAAAAAAGAAGCGATTGAATCCATCGCAATAACTCTAACCGAAAAGCATTGGAATGGTTCACCAGTGCGATTACTTGGCGTAACCGTCAGCAATGTTGTAGACAAAAAAGAAACAGTGGAGCAATTATCCATCTTTACTTTTGAAAAATACGTAAAAGAAGAGCCAGTTTTGAAAATTGTTGAACAATTACAACACAAATTTGGCAAAGATATTATTACAAAAGGAATCAAAGATGTGAAGAAGAAAACTTACGAATCACAAACAAGTTTTAGCAAAGATTTTTTGGATGATCATAAACGTTAGGAGGAGAACAATTGCATATTCAATTTTTAGGAACAGGTGCAGGGATGCCTTCTAAATCACGAAATACAAGCTCATTAGCTCTAAAATTATTAGATGAGAGAGGCACAATATGGTTATTTGATTGTGGAGAAGCAACACAGCATCAAATATTACATACAACAATCAAACCTCGAAAATTAGAAAAAATTTTTATCACACATTTACATGGGGATCATATATATGGATTACCGGGTTTACTAGGTTCTCGTTCATTCTTAGGTGGGGAAAAGCCATTAACAATATATGGACCTAAAGGATTGAAAGAATGGATTCAACTTACCTTACAAACATCACAAACACATCTAAACTATACTATCGAGTTTGTTGAAGTTGAAGAAGGCGTTATTTTTGAAGATGAAGATTTTAAAGTGATAGCAATGCCCCTGCAACATGTTGTCCCATGCTTTGGCTTTCGTCTTGAACAAAAGCCATTACCAGGCGCCTTACAAATTGAAAAGGCTAGAGCATTGGGTGTTCCAAAAGGTCCATTATTAGGACAATTAAAAAATGGGATGGATGTAACATTAGATGACGGTACGATTATCCGCAGTGAAGACGTCACAGAACCACCAAAAAGTGGATTTACAGTCGCAATTTTAGGTGATACACGCTATTGTGAGAATGCTATTACACTAAGCCGTAATGCAGATATCGTCATTCATGAAGCTACTTTTGATCATACCACAGAAGAATTAGCTGCAAATTATGGTCATTCCACGAATATTGATGCAGCAAATGTAGCACGAATAGCAGAAGGCCAAAATCTATTGATCAATCATTTAAGTGCTCGATTTTTCCCACAAGATATTGAAAATATGCTGAAGGAAGTTAAAGAACTAATCCCAAATACATTTATCGTGAAAGATTTTGATGAATTTAGTTGGCAACAAGGAGAGCTAAAAATTTTAGGGAAATAAAACAAGCAAGGGAATTTAGGTCCCTTGCTTGTTTTAGATAGTAGAGGAAAAGCCATTTCATAAATGATTTCAGACTGGATGAAATCGCTATGCTGACGGGGCGTAAGCAAAGGCGGAAAATTATAACTCACCAGTCTGAAATTAGGAGGATTCAACCTCAAGCTTTAACCCTAATGATTTCACCAAGGATCATTACTGTTAGAGCTTGGATTGTATCATATGCTTTGGCTAGAAAATCAGCTTGTGCGAATAACACGATATATAGATTCTGACGTTCTATAATTTTAAAATGGTAAAAAATCAATTCATTTTTAAAGTTTACATTGAATAATCAAGCTTCTTTTTCAAAAAGTGATATACTGAAATAGAATATAACTGAAGGGATCTGTGCAACATGAAATATTCAAAATCACAAATGCAACAACTAGTAAATAACGATAAGAATTTACAAAAACGCTTAAAAGAAATTATGAAATCAATGGAACTTGAAAAAAACTTTGCTTTAAAAGCTCTTTATCATTCAGATGTGGCTGATGGAGGTAAGTACCAACAAGCGTATCAAGAATTAGATCAAACAACGAAATAAAAAAAATCCTACTCAGGATTTTTTTTTTCGAAGAATTCAGCAATTAGTTCAGTTGTCTTTTTCGTATCTTCTTCAAAGAATTCCATTTTACTAAAATAACTGTGAATGAGACCCGGCATTACAATATGCTTTGCTTCAACGCCAGCCTCGCGTAGTCGCGTTACATACGCAATACCTTCATCCAACAAAACATCGTATTCTGCTGCGATCAATATAGTGCGTGGAAGCTTATGTAATTCCTTTGCGATTAAAGGGGAAACGGATGAATTTATTTCTTCCTTTGAATTCCCAATATACTGTTTTGTGAACCAAATCATACCATCACGATCTAATCCATACCCTTCTCCAAATTTTTCGTATGAAGATGTATTAAAGTTAGCGTTTGTTACAGGGTAAATCAATGCTTGTGCAGCAATTTCCGGTCCATCGTTTAAAACTGTCCACTGTGATACAACAGCTGCAATATTACCTCCAGCACTATCACCAGCTACGTAAATTTTTGAAGAATCGCCTTGTAATACAGCCGCGTTTTCTGCCACCCATAGAAATGCATCATAGCTATCTTGAACAGGCGTTGGAAATGGATGTTCAGGTGCAAGACGATAGTCGACAGATACTACAATAGATTTGGCAGAAGCAGTTAGATAGCGGCAACCTCCATCTGCATAATCTGGATTTCCGAATACCCATCCTCCACCGTGAAAGTAAACTATTATAGGAAATGGGCCATTACCTTCTGGCGTATAAACTCGTACAGTAATTTGTGCTCCATCAGATACAGTAATGAAACGATCTTCAATTTTAGCTATTCCATCAACTGAAACTTGATGAATGGGAGATGCAGCTCTTTCCGCTCTAGCCTCTTCTGGTGTTTGTTCATAATATTGAATACCTTGATGTGCTTCTATATAAGCTAACGATCCTTTAGTCAATTTCATTCAACCGCACCCTTTCCAAAAAAAAATGTTAAAATCAGTATACCACAATAAATAAATTAAACCAATAGAATAACTTGGTTTTATCTATGTTAAGGATTAATAAAGGGAAAATGAACATATTTCATAAAAAAGCAAGACTTTCTAAGCAAAATTTAACGCAGAGAGATTATTTCCCTCTGCGTTAAGGTGTTCTATATTTTTTAAATAAGTAATTTGACGGTGCTATATGTTGGATGTACTAACCGCTTTTAGCATAACATTATGTTTTATATGGATCAGCATGTTTAATCGATGGTGTTAAACCAAAGAGGTGATTGATCATCTGTTTCACCATTGTAATTAATCGTTAATTCTTCTCCTTCTTTAATATCCTCAAATGCATAAAAGTCTATTGATACATTTTCTTCATTATTATAAAAAGTTACATTCGGTGTATATGAGTGATTGAATAGGGATCCAAGGCCGAGTGCAATGGCTGTATCGTCCTCTCCCCAATAAAAACAGTAATAAAATAGAACAGTCTTCTTTAAATATTTCCATTCATGATTTGGTGATATGACGACTGGAGAAACCTCAATGAGTTCATCTTTCTTAATATCTCTTGTAGCAAAAAGCCCTCTTCCGTATTTACCAGTATCTTTCACCATTATTGGTGCCACAGCAGTATCTCCTCTCTTAGTCATAAAAGTACTAACATGAGTCAATTTCAAAAAGCTTTTCTAGTTAAAATACGAATATTTTCTAAATAAACAATTCAATAATTCGGATAAGTTTTCATTCCTAGTAATTACTTACTAGGCCGCTCCAGATGGTGCTTTCGTGCTAAGCGAGCGTTGATCCTCCTCGGAAGCTAAAACATTGTGCTCCTGCATCGCTTCGCTAGCTTCGTCGCAGAAAATTCTTTTTGTGGGGCAAAAAGAATTTTTGCTTCACTGCGGGGTCTCACCTGTCTCGCTTTCCCGCAGGAGTCGCCCTCTTCCGCTTCAAAGACAATATTCTAAAAGATATGGCATAGAACAATGGCACATTTAAAGTTTGTGTTTCTTATCAAATCTCTAAATTATGAAAATGCTTCCTAAAAAAATAAAAGTAAATCTCAAACTAGTAACTTTAACTGGTTTTTTAAAAAATCATTACGCATCCGAATAAATTGGAAAATGACATCGGGTTCTTTATCGAAAATGTCGATCTTATTTTTTTTATATGGATCGAGGAGTAGATGGGGACGTATCAATTCATGTAAAGTTAATACTTTGTCCTCCATGTAATTCACCATGAACTTTGTTTCAAGAATTTCTTCTAATTTTTCTCTGTAAATTTTCCTGTATTCTGGTACTTCTAAAAGGAGATAGCAAAGTTTGTTACCAGGTTTACCTCCGATAGGAACGTAAGTATGATCCATGATGCCACCACTTACTTTTCTCCCCCAGGTTGCATCATAGTCCCAAGGAAGTATTTCGAACAAACAAGTTTCGCTATTACGATAAAGGGAATAGTTGTGAGTAAAGCCATCATTATTCATCGTACAAACTGCTCCAACTTGCCAGCTAAAGAACTTATTAATATCTAAGTACTGCAAAATTTTCTCTGTAAATTCTGAGGGAGGGGTAGTATTGATATTAGTGATGAATTCTCGAAGTAAGTCGTCGTCGGATGGTGTACCACATGCTTGATAATAGCCCGACAAACGTGATTTTTTGGGTTTATCGTCTCTTGTCAAAGCAAAGTTTGCATCGTTGTTTTCTGCATAGTAGATTGGACCGAAAGGGAGATTTCTATTTTTTAAAAACAAATCATCTACTGATTCTAATTGTAAATAAACACCTTTTAATACACCATTCCTATAAAAATTAATATGTTGAGTATTTGGTGATAAGACTCCAAGATCTTGAAAGAAATCCAGTGACAGTTTGTTACGAATAAGTGAAGGATCTCTATATTCGGCATTTAGATGAATTTTACGAGCTCCGAAGAAATAGTCTTCTTCATCGAAATCAATAGTATAGGATCTTTTTCGAAACTTTCGTGTATAAGAGCCACGATAGCCAATCTCAATTTGGTGAGTAGTATTTTCTACCCTTAATTTGGCAGGAACAGTTTCTTCATACAACAAATTTTCTCTTAAAATGTCTAAGTCATCGTCTTCAATCAATAAGAAATAAGATGGAATTGAATCAGACATTTATTCACCTTCTTGTTATTATTTTATTGAATGATAAAGTATTTTATTTCCTAAATAGCCGACAACAAATATGTCCATATGAAGTGGAGAATGTAAGAGAAACATTTGTTGGCGGCTAGAGAAAGTGAAGATAATAAGCAAATTGACTCTAATATTTAAGGATAAAAGCCTCCCTTAATCATTGTACATTGATTAAAGAAAGGCTTTTATTATTTCTTTTAGAATGATTAGTGTTAATAATAATCGTCTTTTTAATGCAGTTCTTTGCCGGTGGTAGTACAGCCATTATGATTAGAAGAAGTATGATCAGTAGTAGTACATCCATTATGGTCAGAAGAAGTATGACCAATAGTAGTACATCCAGTAGAACTGTGTTTTGAAGAAGTATTACTGGTTGAACTATGACTAGATGAATTGCTACCAGAAGATGAATTTCCAGATGAACTGCTAGAAGAACCGGAGCTGACTCCTTGTTCTCCCTTCTTTCCGCTAGATGAACTACTTGAAGAACTACCAGAAGACGAGTTACCAGAAGATGAACTTGAAGCAATCATTTTTTTGCCTTTTTTTCCTTTTTTGCCCTTACTTTTTGAAGACGAGCTACTAGAAGAAGAACTTCCAGAAGAAGAACTTCCAGAAGAAGAACTTCCAGAAGAAGAACTTCCAGAAGAAGAACTTCCAGAAGAAGAGCTTCCAGAAGAAGAGCTTCCAGAAGAAGAGCTTCCAGAAGAAGAACTTCCAGAAGAAAAACTACTAGAAGAAGAGCTACGAGAAGAATGACTAGTTGAAGTACAGTTACAAGATGAAGTACTTGAAGAAGAATGAGAAGTAGAAGTGCAGTCACAAGATGAACTGTCAGCTGACGAACTAGAAATTCTATTTAAACCCGTTTCCTCTTTCATTAAAGGCACCTCCTTAATGCAGAATTAATTTTATAATACGCAGATCAATCTTTCTTTGCTTAGTCTAATACCTAAAAGAAAAGGTTTTTTTAGTAATAGAAAATGGATGAATGCAAGATAAATTTTATTGCCTTATTTATACGAATAAATTTAATAATGAATTTAATGATATTCAATTTTGTTCATTGTGAAGCGAAAGACGGCGACTCCTACGGGAAAAGCTTGAGCTGAAAGCCCCGCAGGAACGTAGTGACGAGGAGATTGAAGCCAAGCCCGTGGAAAGCGCCGTCTGTAGCGGAACATCAATATCTGAACATTAAAAATTAAATGTGTTGAAATGTTAGCAGTAAAATACCAAAAATGGATATATGAAATTGATGCATTCATTTTAATTTAGACTTTTTAGCTGCATTTTTAAATACTTGTTACGATCTTGAATGAATTGAAAAATCATTTCAGGCTCATAATCAAATATATCGATACTATTATTAATATATGGATCAAGAAGGAAGTGTGGCCGAAGATTATGATGAAGTGTTAATACTTTGTTTTTCATATAATCAACTGTAAACTTCGATTCAAGAATATCCTCCATTTTTCGTTTGTACAGTTTACGGAAATCTGGTATTTGCAATAATAGCTCACTCAACTTGTTACCGGGCTTTCCTTCAATAGGAACATATTTATAATCCATTATTCCGCCACTGATTTTCCTTCCCCAAGTAGCGTCATAATCCCATGGCATTATTTCGAATAAACCCGTTTCGCTATTTCGATACAATGAATAATTATGGTTGAACCCATCATTATTCATCGTACAAACTGCTCCTGCTAACCAATAAAAATACTGATCTATATTTATATAATTTGATATTACTTTAGAGAATTTGTTAAGAGGGGTTGTATTAATGATTGTAATCAGTTCAAAGAGGTAGTGATTATCAGATGGAGAACCATTAGCTTGGAAAAGGCCAGAAAGAAGAGATCTCTTTCGCTTACCATCTCTTTCAAAAGAAAAGTTAGCATCATTGTTTGTAGCATAGTAAATGGGACCAGGAGGTAGACCTCTTTTTTTCAAAAATAAATCATCTACAGATTCTAATTGTAGATAAACACCTTTAAATATATCATTTCTATAGAATTTTATATGCTGACTATCTGGTGCAAGAACTCCTAAATCTTGAAAAAAGTCAAGGGAAAGTTTATTGCGGAAAAGTGAGGGATCTTTGTATTCAGCGTTGAGATGAATTTTACGAACACCTAAAGTATTTTTTGAATTACCAAAATCAATTAAATAAGATCTTTTTCTGAATTTACGAGTATATGCCCCCCGATACGCGATTTGAATGTTGTAATTTATGTCTTCAATTTGCATTTGTGCTGGAACCGATCGATCATTCAATAAATTTTTCCTCAGTAGATTTAAGAACCCTTCTTCAATTGTTAAGAAATATGAAGGTATTTTATTTGACACATAATCACCTCCCGAAAGAATGGAATAACTGTATAGTACGCAAATTCAAGTCTAATACTTAGATTCAAGCCTCATTTATGGGATGAATACTTTGAATGTCGCTATTTTATTTCGATAAATTTATCATAGTTATAATATTATTGGACAACTTAAGTAAAAGAAAATTTGCAGAGGTGATAATCATGATCATTGAAAGGTCGCCTGAATGGGAAGAAGGTTTTCTAAATAGATTAGAAAATGAGAGTGAATGGGATAATTGGAAACTTTACAATATGTGTTACGAAGTAGTAAAAGCGAACCTCATTACAGAATTTACAGGACTTCGATCGCCTAAACATTTACCCAATTTAACTCCTCTTGCCCATCAATTAGAAGTTGCAGAAAAGGTTATCGAAAGAATGAATGGAAAAGCAATTTTAGCAGATGAGGTTGGCCTTGGTAAAACGATAGAAGCAGGTTTAATACTGAAAGAATATCTAATCAGAGGTCTTGTAAAAAAAGCGTTAATCTTAGCTCCAGCCTCTCTCATCAATCAATGGATTGAAGAACTGAACAATAAATTTTATATACCCGCCATTCCTTACAAAAAGAAATCCTCATTAGAGCATATCGATATTGTCGTCATGAGTATGGATACCGCAAAAAAAAGCCCCCATAAAGAGCTCATTTATGATCAAGACTATGACATGATCATCATTGATGAAGCTCACAAGCTAAAAAACCACAAAACCAAAATCTACGAGTTTGTACAAAGTTTAAAGAAAAAGTTTTGTTTATTGTTAACTGCAACCCCAATTCAAAATGATGTTTTTGAACTATTTTATCTCATTTCACTACTAAAACCCGGACACTTAGGAAATTTCGAAGTATTTCAATCCTCGTTTTCCGCGAGTAAACATGATTTAGAAAATGATGAATTTTTGAAGGAATTAGTTAACCAAGTCATGGTGAGAAATAGAAGACAGGATACTGGCGTAGAGTGGACTAATCGTCGTGTTCAAAACATTCCGGTGGATTTTACGAAAGAGGAACGAGAAGTCTATAACATGATACTGGAATTGAAAGATGTTTCGTCTATTTTCTCTGGTTCTTTCTCAATGATCACACTCCAAAAGGAAATGTGTAGCAGCAAGGAGGCTACTTGCTTGACGTTAGAAAATATGCTCCAAAATTGTAATGATCAAGAAGAGGTTAGCTTTGTAGAAGAAATCATAAAAAAATTGATGTCACTCGAAATTAACTCGAAAGCGGAAAAGGCTTACGAAATTATTTCTCAAGCAAATGATAAGGTCATTATATTTACCGAATATCGTGCGAGTCAAATTTATCTACAGTGGTATTTACATGCAAAAGGAATCAAAAGTGTCCTTTTTAACGGAAAATTCAACAAAAGTAAAAGAGATTATATGAAGAAACTTTTTCAGGAACAAGTCCAAGTATTAATCGCGACGGAAGCTGGGGGAGAAGGGATTAACCTACAGTTTTGTCATCATGTCATCAACTATGATTTACCATGGAACCCTATGAAATTAGAGCAAAGAATTGGACGTGTCCACAGATTAGGACAAGAACATGATGTCCATATCTATAATCTAGCTATTGCCGATACCATTGAACAAAACATTCTGGACTTACTCCAAACAAAAATTGAGGTATTCGAAAAGGTAGTAGGGGAGTTAGATGATATTTTAGCTTTCAAAAGAACAATGTAAGAACAAGCTTGTTTATTAGAATAAAATAGGAAGAATATTCTTCTGTTATCTCATTTTCAAGGTGCTTGTGTCTCACTGTTTATTTATTGTAGCGGAGGATTACTCGACTCCCGCGGGAAAAGCGTGGCAGCTGAGACCCTGCACGTAGCGTTTAAGGAACGGAGTCTAAGAACGCCACGTCCTGTGGCAACGACTCCGTGACCAACATCCTGTTGCCCCGAAGTGGCTCAGCGCACGCCCGCAGGAAAGCGAGCAATCCGTAGCGGGTATCGGTGGATTATTCATTTTTAATGGATAAAAACGGAAAATAAACATTCATGATGTAGGGGGAATTTATTATGGAGAAGGAGGATGGTTATGCTCCCACAACAAGTTCACGGATATTTACGTGATTTTTTTCAACAAACAGATTGTCCGATTGTTGAGGATAAAGGACATTATTTGACAGTACAATTAACGATTGAAATGGACAAAAGGATCATGAACCGTCCTTTCTATTGGAAATACATTGAAAGTACAGATACCGTTCCATGTCCTGCTCAACTTACATTCATTACGAATCAAAATATACTTAATGAAAATGTAAACGGTGAAATTGTGCACTTTGGATCATTTCGCCTTAATCAATTGTTTCAAGCTACTAAAGAAATGGGTGCATATGTACAGTTGTTTGAGAGGATAGATACGCATGAATCTCAAACCATACTTACGCCTTTCTTATGCGTGAATTACAAAGTATCGTATTTTTGTGATCAAACCAAAGAGATGCTTTATTCTCTTGGAATAAACTTAATGACAGGCAATATCAATGAAGATTTTCAAGAGATTTTAGCTGAAGTTGATTTAGTTTCAGATATTTCAGATAGTGCATTTCCATTGCAATATATTATTAAGCCGATTCGTGCGTTAAAACGATTAGATGATTTTATTGAAAATATCATTCAACAGGATGATCACACATGGGCAGAAAAGGCAAAAAAAAGATGGCAAAAGGACCAAAGGGTATTAGATTATTTTTATGAAGAGATAGAGGAAAAGCCAGAATCCTACGAAATAGAGAAGAAAGCATTAGAAGATCGATATGGCGTTAAAATAAAAATTGAAATTATTAATGGAGGATTGTTTTATTTAAAATGATTTATACGGGTAAATAATTACAATCGATACAGTTGAAATTACTAAGGAGACGAACTGTCACATGTTTCATTACACAGTAACATCTTCTCGAAATATGGAAGATACAATTGAAAGTTTAATGGGAAATTTAAAAAAAGAACAATTTGGTGTTCAATGGATTTTTAATATTAATGAAAAATTAGAGGCTAAGGGTCTAACTTTACTACAGAAATATCAAATTTTAGAAGTGTGTAATCCTGTTGAAGCACACCGCGTTCTTACGAAGAATCCACTTGTTAGTTATTTTTTACCTTGTAAAATTATTGTGTTTGAGGATAATGATAAAGTCAATGTAGGAATGCCACTACCCACAGCGCTAATTAGTATGGTGGAAGATCATGATTTAAAAGAAATCGCTGAATCGATTGAAAAACGCTTAATTCACTGTATTGAACAAAGCTTATAATGGGAAGCAATTGAGCATTTGTGCTTAGAGATCAAATAGTGAAAAAATAAAAAGCTGTTTCAAGGTTATTAATGTACCTTTGAAACAGCTTTTTGATATGAAAGGATCAAGCGTGTTGATTAGGATTAAATAGGAAGAATATTCTTCTGTAATCTTATTTTCAATGGGCTTGTGTCTCATTGTTTATCGATTGTAGCGGAGGGTTGCTCGACTCCCGCGGGAAAGCGTGGCAGCTGAGACCCTGCACGTAGTGGAGCGGAGGAAGCGGCTCAGCGCACGCCCGCAGGAAAGCGAGCAATCCGTAGCTGATATCGGTTAATCATCTATTGTTAATGGATAAAACTGGATTATCAGCATGCGTAATGAAAGGATTAAGATTAGAAAAAATTAAGTTAGTTTTTTTATATAAAAATTATCTGGGAGTAATGCCCAGTTTTGTGGGAAAGGGAATCCTAAAGCCCAGTAACTGACACCTCGAAGTTTATATCTCTTAATTAAATCAAACTTAGCTTGAGCACTTCTTGCATCTTCAAACCAAACTTCGTGTTGTTGACCATTTTCATCTACATAACGGAAGAAGGGGGATTGAGTAGCTGTATCATATTGAATAATCGTGCCGTATTTTGCTGCTCGTCGTATAGCTTCCTGAGGGCTAAAAGTTTCAGCTTCTTGTCCTTTAACATGTGGTAATTTCCAATCTCTTGCGTAAATTTGGAAGCCTAAAAATATTTTGTTTGCTGGCATAACAGATAGGGCATATTCCACGACTCTTTTCATCTGGTTAATAGGGGAGATAGATTGTGGTGGCCCGAGGCGATAGCCCCATTCATATGTCATCAAAATTACGAAATCAGCAATTCTTCCATGTGCCTCATAATCATGAGCT
This sequence comes from Rummeliibacillus pycnus, assembly GCF_044359855.1. Lineage (GTDB taxonomy): Bacteria > Bacillota > Bacilli > Bacillales_A > Planococcaceae > Rummeliibacillus > Rummeliibacillus pycnus_A. The sequence continues at coordinate 1,018,341 of NZ_CP132291.1, read as the reverse complement.
TCATATAACAGACCACCTTGAGTAGCAGACGTTTTTGGAGCAAGTGCTGTTGAAACAAAATAGCCTTTGGGATGTAGTCGATCAACAGCGAGCTGGAGAAATGCATTATAATTCTCGCGGTCTGAAGGTAACACACTTTCAAAATCAATGTTTAAGCCTTTATAGCCTTTATTATCCATGATTTTAAGTACGTTATTGATCACTTTTTCCTGTAAAACTTTACTAGATAATATCGTATGAGCTAAATTTGATCCCGTTTGGGTAGCTGTGAAATTTGTAATAGACATCAGCGGTACCACATTTTTTGATTGTGCTGCAGAAATCATTAATTCATCTGGAAATGGTTCTAATGAGGCATCCTCTTTTACTTTATAAGCGAACGGGCTCATATAGGTAAGCAGATACCCAACATCTTTAATAGATTGTGCACCCTCTGCAGGAGATTGATACGTATATGCATTTACTTCAATGGTAGGTTTTGATTTTGGAATAACCAAACGCATACCAACGTATAACCTGGAGGCATTCGAAAGATGGTTTTCACTCACAATTGCCTGCACTGTAGTACCATAACGATTAGCGATTTGCCAAAGTGTATCTCCAGGACGTACTACATAGGTTAAGCCGTGAGTTGGAATCACTAGTGATTGGCCAATTACAAGGTTATTTGGATTGGGTAATTGATTTAACTGAATGATTGAATTGATATCCACATTGTAGTGGGAAGCAATTTGCCAAAGTGTCTCACCTCTACTAACAATATGTATCTCCAAAACATTCTCCTTCCAAATTAAATTCCATTCTGTAATGTATATGATGAAAAGAATTAGATATGCATATTACTCGTAATCATTACAAAATTAATGTTAGTTTTAAAAACATATAGATACCCATTCAAGCGTTTCACAATTGAAATTAAACAAATCAACAAGTCTTTTTGCTGTAAATCTATTCTATTTATTAGTCAAAGTTAATGACGGCGCCTTCAAATGTAAATGGATTATTAATATTAATCCTAAATAGTGAAAACCTGGATTATTTATAAATCTAGGTTTTTTTTCTTTGCTATCGGATAATGGGCATTATATTCGTATTTACTTTATTGAAAAATAAAACTTTTGTATTAGATAAAATAGAACAATTGAATCACAAGTGTTTACAAACAATCTATATTAAGCTTACAAAATTAGTGAATTAGGTTAACAAATATACCTTATAATACCAATTGTGGATAAGAAATTATGCACATTTGAAAGGAGGATTATCGCAATACCCTGAAAAAAATAGCGACTATACGGAGGATGTAGAATGAAACATCAAATTTCAAGTTTATTAATTGCATCAACAGTTTTAACAACAACAGTTTTTACTCCAATTGCTTTAAATGAGGTAAGCGCAAAAGCTGTTCAGCAGCAAAAGGTAGAAAAAGGAACAATCATTGTAGACGGTAAGTCTAAATCAATTTCTTTTTCAAAATCAAACAAACAAAAACTTTATTCAGCCGAACAATTTTCAAAATTAATAACTGCTAAGTATAAATACAATAGCAAAAACAAGACTTATGAAGTATCAAAAACGGTAAACAAAAAGCAAGTAAAGGTTACTTATAAAGTCAATGTTAAAACAGCTGTTATTAATGGTAAGAAAACAAAAATCAACATAGCACCTAAATTGATTGGAAAAAAATTATATATTGAAGCTGGTTCATTAGTTAAAGCTTTTGGTGGAGATTTTGATGGAAACTTTTTATCAACTACTGGATTAGTAAGTGGAGATACATTTGAACCACAGTGGGTAAATAATTCGACTATTCTTGTTTCAAATGAGGATGTTCAAGATAGTAGAACACTTTTACTAAATACTACTACTAAAAAAGTAGTACATACAGTAAATGGTACAGGCTTAGTAGTTTCTCCGAATGGTAAACAAGCTATTTATTCAGATGAAAATGGCTTTGTTTATCTAGTAGATTTAATGTCTAAAAAGACAAAGAAACTAAATGCGGAAGATGATTCAGTTAAAACTGAATTTGTATGGTCACATGATGGCGAAAAAGTGTATTTCATTCAAGGTGATAAGAGTGAAAAAATAGGTTCCATCAATATTTCAGACGGAGCAGTTACTACTATTTTTGCTGATAGTTTGAATTATAAAGCTGATCTACATTTATCAGTAGATGGTAATAAACTTCTATATACAGTAGGTAAAGAAGGTAGTACTTCATTTACTGATGGCGATGATCCAGAAGTAGAGAACATCGATACTACTGGAACAGAACCGCAAATCTATGCCTTAAACCTAACTGAAGCTACACCAGCTGCAGTTGCAGTCACAACTACAACTGACAATAAAGTTTTCCCTGGCTTTGTATCAAATGGGAACATCGTGTACTTAAGCACAGATCCAGAAGACGATCAACTTACTGAGTTGAAAATGATTGATGGAAACAACAAAATAACTACACTTAGTTCTACTAAAGATATTGTTTATTCTTTAGTAACACCTAAAGGTGAATTAATGATTTTGGTAGCAGAAAGCAATGGATCTTCTACAATTTATAAAGTCAATACTGCTACAAAAAAAATAACGAAGGTAGTTTCTACGAAATTAAAGCTGTCTTCATTTAGTGTTTCAAATGATAAGTTAATTGCTGGTACCACTTCAGACAAAAATGGTGAAAAAGTGGTTGTACTGAAAAAAGGATCTTTTGATTTCCTAACAAAATAAAAAATAAAGGGGTAAATTAATTATGAAAATGTTTAAACGTATTACAATTGCAGCTTTATCTACAGTCGCGGCAGTAGGATTCACATTTGGTAGTATTTCATCAACTTCAGCAGCTTCTTCAAATAAGATTGTTGTAGCAGGCTCAACTGCATTACTTCCTGTCACACAACAAGCTGCAAAAGAATTTAAACGTTCTAATCCGAAAGTATCTATCTCTGTTTCAGGTTCATCTTCTGTTGCTGGTCCACAATCTGTACAAAAAGGTTCTGCAACAATCGGAGCAGTGGACTGGGATGCTACGAAATCAGTGCCTGGTTTCAAAGCATTTAATGGATTAAAAGCACATAAAATCGCAGTTATTCCTTTTGCAACAATCGTTAACAAATCGAACCCTGTTAAAAACTTAACATCTGCACAATTGCAAGGTATATTCTCTGGTAAAATTACGAACTGGAAACAAGTAGGCGGAAAAAATGCAAATATTGTTGTAGTAAACCGTAAATTTGGTTCTGGTACACGCGTTAACTATCAAATGAAAGCCTTAAACGGAAAAAGCTTTATGACAAAAGGTAACTACAAAGAAGTAGGTAAAAGTGGAGAAATGGTTACTTCTGTAGCAACGAATCCAAATGCAATTGGTTATGTTGACTTAGCATACGTAAAAGGTGACATTAAAGCTGTAAATTTCAATGGTGTAGCAGCTACAACTTCTAACGTAATCAACGGTAAGTACAAAGTATGGAGCTATGGTTACCTTGTAACAAAAGGAAATCCTACTGGCGCTAATGCACAATACATTAAATATATTCAAAGCAGCAAATTCCAAAATGGTTCTTTAAAGAAACTAAAATTCATCCCAGTTAGCAAAATGAAATAATTTCTACTTTTTAAAATATGAAATGATGCCAGCCTTTAATAAGGCTGGCATTATGTTAGTAGTGGAGGATATTATGGCGAAAATAGAGTATGAGCTACAAGAACCGAAACTTTTAATCAATACAGATAAGGTAGTAAAGGAAAAAGTCTATATACAAAATCGATTGTTTAAGATTTTTTGTTTGCTAAGTGTCTTGTTTCTAGGGCTTGTCCTTCTTTCAATCATTGTATTTATTGGTCGTACTGGATTATTAGTGTTTAAAGACGTTTCATTTAAAGAATTCTTCTTTTCAACTACATGGGAACCATTTGAAGAAAAATATGGAGCAGCAACATTTATTATAGGTACTTTAGAACTGACAGGTTTAACCCTTTTAATTGCCGCACCAATATCGATTGCTGTGGCGATCTTTACCGCTGAAATAGCACCTGACTTTCTTAAACGGATTCTTCGTCCAATTTTAGATTTATTAGTAGGCATTCCTTCGATTGTATATGGTTACTTGGGATTAACTATACTCATTCCTTTTTTAAGAAAAGTGACAGGGACTATGATGGGTGATGGTCTATTAGCTGCAGCTATCGTATTATTTATCATGGTTTTACCAACGATTTCTAGAATAAGTGATGATGCAATCTCTGCAGTATCTTCTGATTTAAGGGAAGCAAGTTATGCTCTTGGAGCAAGTAGGATGCAAACTATTTTTAGAGTAGTCATCCCACATGCAAGTTCGGGTCTGTTAACTGCTATTATTTTAGGAATGGCTCGTGCGATTGGTGAAACAATGGCTGTTGTCATGGTGATTGGAAATACACCTCAATTAGCACATGATTTATTGACACCGACGGCAGTTTTAACTAGTAATATCGTAAATCAAATTATCGATGTCGAATTCGATTCTACTTGGAATTATGCTTTATATATGATGGCATTCTTATTACTGATCCTTTCAAATGTGCTGATTATTATTATTAGAAAGCTTCGTACCAAAGGAGTATAAGAAATGAATAAAAGTTTAGATGAAAATTTATATAAGAATGGTAATAGATTAAAAGATAAAGTATTCACAATTGCAATATGGACGATTACTTCCTTGATTTTCATTCTAATTATAGGATTACTTATTTATATTTTATCTAAAGGATTACCGAAGATTACACCTAGCTTTTTAATCGATTTACCAGATGAAATTGAAAAAGGTGGAGGGGTAGGGCCATTCCTATTTAACTCTTTTTATGTATTACTTATTTCGCTCGTCATTTCAATTCCTATTGGGATTGGATCAGGTATATATTTAGCTGAATATGCACCTGTCAATCGATTTACAGAATTTATAAGAACTTGTGTAGAAAGCTTAGCATCCGTTCCTTCCATTGTTTTTGGTCTATTTGGTTACATGTTATTTGTAGATATATTTGACGTGGGATTAACTATTTTAGGGGCTGGAATAACACTGTCACTTCTCAATTTACCAGTGATAACTTCTGTAACGGAGGAAGCAATAGAAGCTATAGATGATGAATTAAGAGAAGCTTCCTTAGCTATGGGTGCGACTAAATCTCAAACTATTTTGAGAACTGTAATTCCTGCAGCTATGACTGGAATTATTAGTGGTATAAGTCTAGCTACATGTCGTGCATTTGGAGAATCTGCGTTGATCCTATTAGTAGGAGGAACCGGAACCTCAGGCGAAATGTGGGATTGGAATCCGCTTTCTCAAGGAGGAACGCTACCTGTGCAGTTATGGTATGTTCAATCAGAAGCACTTGTAGAGGATGCACCGGAAATTGCTCAAAAAGCATCTGCTTTATTGGTTTTGATTACACTCCTATTGAGTTTTTTACTCAGATTACCGTTATGGATTAGAAATTCTAGATATAAAGCTCGTCCGAAAAATGCGAAGAACTCAAAGCTATCCCTATAAACTGGAAACTGAAAAAATCAAATCCATTTGTCTAAAATTGAATATTTCAAGCTGAAGTTGATGAAGAAAAGTTCCTTTTATGAACTGACCCAATAAAGTTAGACAAATAGTTTAGGCAGCTTCTAAGACCTGAGTTCGGTATTCTACTGGACTTAGGTCTATTAATTTTGCCTTCATTCGTTTGTGATTATAATACTCGATATAATCATGTAGTTCTTGTTCAAAATGTTCCATACTCTCAAAATCCTGAAGATAAAGAAGTTCAGATTTTAACAAGCCAAAGAAATTTTCAATGACGGCGTTATCTAAACAGTTGCCCTTACGGGACATACTCTGCGTAATGTGGTGTTCTTGTAGGGTCTTCTGATACTTCTTCATTTGGTAATGCCATCCTTGATCGGAATGTAGAATTACTTGATCTCCTGGTTGAAGACGATTAATAGCTTGATCTAACATCTCTCCAACAAGTCGATAAACAGGACGGCTCATCACTTTATACGCAATGATTTCACCATTACACAAATCTAACACAGGTGATAAATAACGTTTCTCTCCGAATAGATGAAATTCCGTAAAGTCTGTTACCCATTTTTCATTCATTTTCTTTGCCTTAAAATCACGTTGTAATAGATTTGGTGCGATTCGACCAACGGTCCCTTTGTAAGAACGATATTTCTTTATACGTACAAGACATTTTAAGCCCATCTGATTCATTAGACTATTAATTGTTTTAGGATCGTGAGTATAACCATATTTCTTCAATTCTTTAGCTATACGACGGTAACCATAACGACCTTTATGTTCGTGGTAAATCATTTTAATTGCTTCTTTTACTTGTCCGTATTTATCAGTTTGATCTAATCGATTTTCCCAATAATAATACGTACTACGGGGAATGCCAGCGACTTTAATCAACTCCACAACGTCATATTTATGCTTTAGTTCAACTATTACTTGCGCTTTGATTTTGTTTGTAATTTTACTTGCATTTGAACTAAAGTATTTAACTTTTTTAAGTAGGCGTTCTCCATTTCTAAACGCTTTATCTTTGCTTGTAAAGCCTCTAGCGAGCCTTCATCTGATACTACAACTTTTGATTGCATCTTATTCGATTCTTTTTTCATTGGAGGCGCCCTTTTTCTTTGGTTCTAGCGCATCCAGCCCCTGTGTTTTTAATAACCATTCCCATTTATAAACTGTACTTGGAGAAGAAATATTAAAATTACTCGCTGTTTCTCGAAGAGAAGCGCCTGTTTCGTTCATAAAATTAAGTACGTCTAGTTTAAACTGAACAGAGTAAGCTGTATAGTCTTTTTCAAAACCATTCATTCCTTGGGCCTCAAATAATTTTACCCAGTTGATAACTTGAGATTTGGTTGAACCAATACTTTCTGCAATCTTTTTATAACTTTCAGTTCCATTTAAATAACGTTTCACTGCGTTTAATTTTGTCTCCATTGTAAATTTAGTCATAAAAACACCCCGTAAATGTTAGTTAGTGTCTAACATTTACGGGGCAGTTCATTTATGGGGACTTTTTTAATTTTATCCATTTGAATTAATTTCATAATGCTAAATTAATATAAAATAAAAAAACATTTAATTTAATCCAATTTTTTTCATTGTGGAGCGGAAGCCGGCAACACCTACGAAAAGCTTTAGCTGAAAGTCCCACAGAAATGTAGTAAATGCAATGAAAAAGTAAAAGTAGATGAAAATCTTGTTTTGCTAAATTTGTTGACGTGGAATTAGCGAAGACTCCTGCGGGAAAGCGAGGCAGGTGAGACCCCGCAGGGAACGAAGTGAGCGAGGAGGCTCAACGCTCGCCCGCGGAAAGCGAAGCTAATTCCACATCATTTAGAAAGCAAATCAATAATATTTGTATTTAAACACTTTTTCAGTTCCCACAATGTAGTGATCGAGGAGATTGAAACCAAGCCCGTGGAAAGCGCCGTCTGTAGCGGAACATCCAAATCTGAATATTGGAAAGTTAAGTGTTAAAATGTTCGTATTTAAAAACCACAAATAGATTTATGAAATCAAATAATAGAAAAAATTGAAACTATCCCCTTTTTTAATCGTAGATAAATTAATTGGGGGGGATGATAAATGCGAACTATAAAACTTTTTACTATGATGGTTGTTATGTTATTAATATGTGTAGGCTGTTCAGAACAAAAGGGTATAGATGAAATTGAATCATTCTTAACTGCATATTACAATGTCTCATTCGAAGAAAGTAATCAAATAATGGATAAATTGTATGAAGAATTGGACAAACAACTTGAGGTAAAAGGTGAAGAAACAATAATTACAGTCGAAACTCCAAAATTTGGAGAAATTTATCCGAAATCTTTTGAATCATATTTCACAAAAAAGGAATTTGATATATTGTTAAGAAATGGAATATTCTCATTTTTACCACAGATAGCTATGAAGAAAAAAGCTGATTATAAATTACAGTCGCTAAAGCAATTGTCTATTACTGAAAAAGATGACCATTTGGAGTATACATACGAAGTTGAATTAAATGAAATAATAGATGGTCAAACGACACCATATACCGATGAAGTGCGTTTTTATATGACAGAAGAAAAAGGTGAATGGAAGATTTCGAATCTTCGTTTCTTTAATCGAGAATATGTAAAATAGGCAGAATGTAATTATTTCCCCACGTAAAGGAGAAGTGATTCTAATGAAATTGACTCAATAATGCGTAATTTTATATAATTTAAGTAAGTTTCCATTTTGTTCTATTAAAGAATTATGAACAAAAGCTAATTTATAGTTTATCTATCTCATTGGAGGAATAGAATTGATACTCTTCTTAAATATTGTGTTTTTAATCATCATTGGGTACTTCTGTTATAGATTTATTCAGCTTTTAACAAAATTGAAAAAAGATAAGATCTTTCCAATTACAAATGAGGAGTTAATCGCAATTAGAACATATCCTCAGAAAGTAGTGAGCTTACCAACTTTTTCAAAACAAAAAACTGCAATAATTCTTTATTTCTTTATAATATTATTCGTAATAGGTATGTACATAATAGATGTAGTTTATAAAAAATTTGATACTTCCTTTTATTTACTGGCGTTTCTTCCTTTAACCTATTCACATAATCTGTTGAATTTATTTGCAATAATAAATGAGGGAGTGTTAAGTGGAACTCGTTTTGTCCCTTGGAAAAGAATAAAATCATTTCAATTTGTACCTATTAATCTTAATCATGGATATTATGGATATTCAAAAGAGGTCAATGACGGCTATGAATTGAAAATGATAGCAAAGTTTTCAACGATAAGCTGTATCGTTACTACAGATGAAGCAAAAGAAAAATTGACGAAGATATTGTCTGAGCATGGATTAACGGAGACTGGAGTAAAGGGGGATGAGCAATGTCCGATTATTGGAAGAGACCAAAAATAACCATTCCAAAAACCAAAAGTGAATGGGTTTGGGATATCATTGGCTATAGCTTTTACTTTGCTTCTTTCATTTTACTCATTACGAATTGGAACGTACTACCTGATAAAGTACCGGCACATTATAATGCACTTGGTGAAGTAAATCGCTATGGATCAAAATGGGAACTTTTGATTTTACCATGTATAGGTGCTTTTATAATAATTTTTTTACAGGTAATAGAAAAACATCCTGAGATTCATAATTATCCAAGTCGATTAAACGAATCAAATGTAAAACAGTTTTATTTACTCAGTCGAAAGCTAATAAATAAAATAAAAAATATTAGTCTCATCATTTTTGCTTGCCTCTTATTTGAATCCATTTCGATTCCACTGGGGTGGGGGCATGGATTTGGTAAATGGTTTTTACCTATCAGCCTTTTTGCAACAGGAATTCCAATTATCTTAGTAATAATCGAACAGAGAAAGATTCAATAAATAAAAGAAATCTTATTTTTATTTTCTTTAAATTTCAAAGTACTAGAGCATATTATATTATGTCTATTAAGAGAGTATCCTCAATTTGAAAAGTTTGTTTAAAAACTTACATTTCACATGAGAATCTCTCTTTTTTGTACCCTTTTTAGGAGAAATAGGATCATAAACTTCCGTAGTTCATTTATACAAAAAGAAATTATTTATGGAGAATTGTTTTATTCAAAAGGGTTGCATATTCCTTTGGTGTCATTTTGGCATACCTTTTAAATTCTTTATAAAAATGAGATTCATCATAAAATAATCCTTTCATTAAAAATTGATTGATATCTAGTAAATTATGAGTTGCCATTTTTTGTACGGTTATTTGAAAACGATAAAGTTGTAAAAATTGTTTAGGAGATAGACCGACATATTCGCTAAATAAGTTACGTAAATATCTTTCGGAAAAACCAGTGTATTGTTCTAGCTCTTTTAATTTTATGGCCCCTTGATTACATGTGATTTTTTGCATACATGCTTGTACAATGTCAAGTTTTGAAACATGTTGATCATTACATTTTTGAAAATAAGAGCTAAATAACGCTGCCTTTTCTTTAAGACTTGTTGTTGAAATCAATTGTTCATATAAATCAAATGGAAAATCGATGACATCAAATAGTGGCATGGTGAAATGTTGGAAGAGATGTTTTAAAGGTATTTGAAAGCTGAAAATTCTTTGTTGAGGTAACAATCGGATTCCTGTATATATTACATTAGATTCGAACGATCTGAATATTCTATGAGGGGGGCTTGCCACAACAAGATTACTTTCTTTTTTTCCATTGGAGCAAAAAATAAGATCTGTACATGCATCTGGAATGCCTGGAATGGATAAGTCGAAGAGAGAGTTGATCTTGAATTCATACATATAAGCAATATGCTGACTTACTGGAAAGGGTAAATTTATCTGTCGATAGTATGAAAATACATTCTGCCATTCTGGTTGAATCGGGTAAAATGCAATTTGATTGTTCATCTTCAATTCCCTCCATTATTAGGTTTCCTCTATTATTTAGTTAATCGTTTTATGTTAAGAATTATAACATTCTATTAAATTATTTTAACTAAAAATCGATTGAAAATTTGGAAAATTCCGTTTTTTACAATGTAAATAGTGAAAGCGTTTTCTATAATATCCATATAAGAGAGGGGTTGGTAAAATGATATCAATTATTAAACATAATAATGTTGTGGATCATCCGTTATCTCCGTTAACTGAAAGTGAAGTAAAATTATCAGTGGATATTATTCGAAAAGAAAAAGGATTAAGTTCAAGTGTTCGATTTGCCTCTATCACATTAAAAGAACCTAAAAAAGAAGTCGTTTTAAACTTTAAAAAAGACGATCCGATTGATCGAGAAGTAGCTATGGTTTTATTGGATACGAAAACTATCAAAACGTATGAAGCCGTAATTTCTGTTACAAAAGGAAACGTCCTACGATATGAAGAAATTTCAGATGTTCAGCCAAATATAATGTTAGAAGAATTTGAAGAATGTGAAAAAGTAGTTAAAAATAGTCCTGAATTTATCGCAGCACTTAAAAAAAGAGGGATAGAGAATTCTGATCTAATCATGGTAGATCCATGGTCGGCTGGTTACTTTAACATACCAGAACATGAAGGGAAACGTATTGCAAGAGCAATATGTTGGGAGAAAAAATTCGAAAATGATAATGGATATGCGTATCCTCTAACAGGGATTGTCGCGTATGTTGATCTGAATAAAATGGAAGTAGAACGTGTTGAAGATTATGGTGTGCGTAAGATACCTACCCATGATGCGAACTATTATCCAGAGACGAATGAAGCAATTACTTTCCGTAATGATTTGAAACCTCTTGAAATTATACAGCCAGAAGGCCCTAGTTTCACTGTAGAAGGAAATTTAATTAAATGGCAAAAATGGAGTTTCCGATATGGCTTCACCCCTCGTGAAGGTCTTGTACTTTATACAATTGGTTATGAAGACAAAGGAAAAGTTCGTCCAATTCTATACCGTGCAGCATTATCTGAAATGGTTGTTCCATATGGGGAAGCATCATTTGCGCATAATACCCAAAATGCCTTCGATGCAGGTGAATACGGTATGGGACAATTAGCAAACTCATTAGAACTTGGATGTGATTGCTTAGGAGAAATTCAATATTTTGATGCTGTTTTAGGAGATTCAAATGGCGTTCCACGTACAATTAAAAATGCTATTTGTTTACATGAAGAAGATTATGGAATCGGCTGGAAACATACGGATTGGCGTACGAATCATGTAGAGGTTCGTCGTTCTCGGCGTCTTGTCATTTCTTTCTTCTGTACGGTAGGAAACTATGATTACGGATTTTATTGGAGCTTCTATCAAGATGGAACGCTTGAAGTTGAAGTGAAATTAACTGGAATGTTGAATACAGGAACATTTGACGAATCTGGAAAATCTAAATATGGTACAGAAATTGCACCCGGATTAAACGCAGTACATCATCAACATTTCTTTAACTTCCGTTTGGATACAACATTAGATGGGATGAAAAATTCTGTAGTTGAAACAGAGACCGTTGCTGAACCAGAAGGCCCAAATAATCCACACTCTAATGCATTTTATCCTGTATCAAGAACTTTCCAAACTGAACAAGAAGCAGTTCGTATATTAGATATGCCTACCCAAAGAACTTGGAAAATTGTTAACAAAAACTCCCTGAATTTTGTCAATCAGCCTGTTGGTTATAAAATAATGCCAGGTGAAAATTGTCTACCATTTGCACATGATAGTGCTAGCGTTATTAAGCGTGCAGGTTTTATTAAAAACCATTTATATGTAACAAAGTATAATCCAGAAGAGATGTACGCTACTGGTAAGTATCCAAACCAACATAAAGGTGGAGATGGATTACCGAAATACGTACAAGCCAACCGTGCAATTGATGATGAAGATATAGTTGTATGGTATACAATGGGACATCATCATATTACACGCCCTGAAGATTGGCCAGTTATGCCTACAGCGTATATTAATTTCCAATTAAAACCTGTAGGATTTTTTGATGGTAATCCTGCACTTGATGTACCACGTCCATCAAAGGGATCAAGTTGCAAAGCAAAAACAAATTCACATTGTAACCATTAATTTTTACCCTTGCTTTTATAAGCAAGGGTAACTTTGAATATTCAAGTAAAAGTTTCTTGATTTCACTTTAGGCTAAAAAGATTGGAGTCGGTAAGAATGCCAGAATTAAAAAGAAGATTAGGTTTTTGGCAAGCGTATGCTACCGCTACTGGACTTGTAGTTGCAGGATCAACAATGGTTTCATTGGGAAATAGTTTTGGAACAATTGGCCCTGCTTTTATCGTTTCTGCATTCATTGCCATGCTTGTAAGTATTATGATTGCATTGTCATATGCTGAGCTATCTTCAATTATGCCGGGATCTGGGATGGTAGGAGATTATACGGCCGTTTCGATGGGGAGATTTATGGCAATTGTGGCTTTACTTGGAGGATACTTAGTTCTTACAGCTACAGTTGGTCCAATGGAAACTATGACGACCAGTATGGCAGTACACTATATCTTTCCAGGTTTTAATCCTGTAGTTATTGCTTTTTGCATTTTAACAGTATTTCTAATTATTAATCTTCTTGGTGTAGAGATTTTTGGTTCGATTCAATTAAGTATTGTTGTGATTCTTATGGTAATGACAGCAGGGATGGGGCTGTTTGGATTATTTGACCTATTTACAGTTAATAAGTCAGTACCATCCACATTTAACCCACATGGGTGGTCTACGGTCTTTCAATCTTTAGCTCTTGGGCTTTGGTTATTTATCGGGATCGAATACGTCATACCATTAGGCGAAGAAGTAAAAAATCCCGAAAAGATAATTCCAAAAGCAATGATTTTCGGATTATCGACAATCTTTGTCGTAGATATGCTATTTGGAATAGCTTTAACTCGTCATATCGATTTAACCGAGCTTTCCAGTGCAGATATACCTCAAATACTGGGAGCAAAATCTATGTATGGTCATACTGGTGCTATTATTATGGCTCTTCTCACACTGTTAGCAGGAGCTAGTACAATTAATTCGAATTTAGCTGCAATACCTCGAATGTTTTATGGATTATCGAGACAGGGGTTATTACCACGAATATTCGGATATATTCATCCAACATTTCGTACGCCTTGGTTTAGTATTATCTTAGTATATTTAATGTTTGCGTTACCGTTACTTGTCTTGAAGGTGAATGTTAATATTATGACAACTATGTTAATGTCTGCGAGTGTTACTTGGTTAATATCTTATATCATAACACAGGTAGATTTATTGATTATCCGTAAGCGCTATAGTCATATAAAACGCCCGTTTAAAGCCCCATTTACTCCTTTTATTCAGATAATTGGAATTTCCGTGTGTTTATATATGATTTTGACCATTCATCCTAATCCAGAAACTAAAAGAATTGTTTATTATATTTCAGGTGGCTTTATGTTCTTCATTTGTCTGTATGCTTTTTGCTGGTTGAAATTTAAGAAGATGCCGTTATTTAAACCTATTTCTTTAGAGGAGTTAAAATCACAATCGGTGTTTATTGAACAGCCAATACCACAAATTCAACCAGACCAAATGGAAAAGAGTTGGTAGTCAATGCATCTGTCAGTCGGAGAACACAAAATTAATCGATTTTTGCATTCAATTGTTTCACTATTTAAATATGATTTTAAAAGGGAAAATCCGTATCACTATATTCATGAGAATAATGGAAACTATATAACGATTCAATATGTAAAAAAGAAAAAGCTATTATCTAAAGTTTATCATTTTACCTTAAAAGTAGAAAAGCATATTACCGTATGTAATCCCGAAACGAAAGAAGCTAGATATAATTTTCGGAAAGGTTGCTGGAATGAAAAAATGGATTCTGAATTTGGGAGGATGTGTAATCAACTTTTCCAAAGTAATTATTGGAAACTACTAGATATCGAAATGTTATGTATACGTCAGGTACAAGGTAAATATATATTTGAGATGAATCTTTTGCCGGGTAGTTATACGTCGCTCATATTGCCTCCGATGGCACAAGGAATCCCAATGTATCATTCAGAAGTTCAAATGCTTGAAAACATTATCGAAGGAGTATTAAAACAATTTGAAATACTCGAAAGTTATGTGGAAAGGGGAGTAGATTATGCTTGAAGCGGCATGTTTTCTAATAATTATATTACTGACATTTGCAACAGGAAATGTATTACGAAAACAGTATAAAAAGAATACTTCTATTAGCTGTCTTTCAATGGCAATCGCTATGACAAAAAGTACTTTGATAGGTATTCTTATAACAACCTGGATACATGATTTGGTTTTATCTACTATTTTATCAATTATGTTTAGTATACTTTTAATAATCATTCTTACTTATTCTCTTCCATTACGCATAGTTTCAGAAGCGCTTTCTTCTGCTTTTATGGGGGGAATGATGGGTGCCATGCTTGGCGTTATGATCAATCAATATATGATGATTTGTATTCTCTTCTTTATGGTTTTATATTTATTGAGTACAGTGGTGGCAATCGTTTTATGGAATAAAGAGGAATATCCTACGTTCTCTAAAGCAATTCCTAAAAGAATTTTAGTGTCCCTATCAATATCAGTGATAATGCTTGGTGTATCTGTGTTAGTCGACTATGAGAAGAGTCCTGAAATTGAGCAAATGGATATGAAGATGGAGATGCATCATCATAATCATTAGCAGAAATCTAATTACAATAGTTATTTACCAAAGTGGGCCTTAAAAGTGATATCTACACTTTTAAGGCCCACTTTTTATTTTATTAATGTAATTTTATGTATTTACAAATATTTATTGACACCATAAACGCTTCGTTGTATAGTTAGTTACACAAGTAACTAACCAACTAAGTAACTAACCAAATGTGAGGGGTGATATCTTGAAGTTAGATGTAAATAGTGAAGTGCCCATTTTTCAACAAGTCGCAGAAATCATTTCAAATGAAATTTTGAATAAACATATTCATGAAGGTGAGCAAGTACCCTCTACAAATGAAATTGCTGATTTTTATCAGATCAATCCGGCCACTGCAAGAAAGGGCTTAAATTTATTGGTAGAAGACGAAATTTTAATTAAAAAAAGGGGAATTGGGATGTTTGTAAAAGAAGGCGCAAGTCAAAAAATCCTTATGCAGCGAAAAAATGAATTTTATCAAGGTTTTTTAAAGCCTTTGTTAGAAGAGGCAAACCGTCTTGGAATATCGCTAGAAGAAGTAAAACAACTAATTGACAAACAGGGGGAATAAGAATGACTGTTATTCAAATGGAAAATGTTTCGAAAAAGATAAAAAATCGTGTCATCTTGGAAAATCTAAATTTTAATTTTGAAGAAAATCAGATTATTGGATTTCTTGGGAAAAATGGCTCTGGTAAAACATCACTTATGAAAATCATTGCAGGTGAATGGAGCACAACTTCTGGTGATGTCTTTGTAAATGGTCAAAAACCTTTTAACAATCAAGAAGTGTTAGGGGAAATGTGCTTTATTCAAGAAGGAAATAATTTTCATGGTCATATGAAAATCTCAGAATTACTGAAGTTATGTAAAAATTTCTATCCAAATTGGAATCATGAAATTGCTGAATCCCTTCTTACTCTTTTTGATTTAGATAGTACGAAAAGAATAAAAGAACTATCAAAAGGGATGGAGTCTGCAGTAGGTGTACTAGTAGGCATTGCTAGTCGCAGTGAAATTACGATTTTCGATGAGCCATACATCGGAATGGATGCCAATGCAAGACAAAAATTTTATCAATTTCTTTTGAATGATTATATGGAAGTGCCAAGAACCATTATTTTTTCAACACATTTAATTGATGAGGTTAGTTCCTTGTTCCAAAAAGTGTATGTGATTAATAAGGGTAAATTACTATTAGAAATTCCAACAGATGAATTAAAAGAGATCGTTTACTCCATTTCAGGGCCAAATGAAGAAATTGAGAAAATAAAAAGTAATTTCTTTGTTCTGGAAGAGAAACATTTTATGGGGAATGGGGAAATAATCGTTTTCGATCAAGAGCAACGAAAAGATCAAGAATTACCTCTAGGCTGCAAGAAAAATGCATTAAACATGCAAGACATAATCGTTCATGTAACAGAGAAAGGGGAACAATTACGATGAATCGAGTTCTTTCGGCAAAAAAAATTATTGAAATAAAAAACTTGAAATCAATCACTATTTTTTGGGGATACTTTACTTTCTTTTTAATTCTAAATCTTACTCTTGCCACTTCCTTCCATTATTCTACTTCGATGTATATGAGTAGTTTTCCAGTTTATATTTTCTTATTCATATCGAATCATATATTGATAAAAAATAATTTTCATTATTGTATTCATTTTGGCGTAACACGTAGTGAGTTTATCAAGGCAAGTTTTGTAAGCAGTTTTCAAAGAACAATTGTAATGGTATTAATTAATATTATCTTGCTTTTAGCTGTAAATGGGTTCACTACTGCATTGAATATGAATAACTTTACAATGTTTAGCTGGAGTGATGTATTTACAAGTCATTCTTTTATCGTATCAAATATTTGGATTGATCTTTGTGTAGGGACTTTCGTTAGTAGCATGGCTATGCTGAGTGGTTCACTTCAGTATAAATGGGGGCTATTCGGACCGTTAAGTCTTGCAGTGATTCTTCTTATAACTGTCACTTTACCTTCAATTCATAACTACTTATTTGAAGCAGGCAAGAATGTTTTTATACACCAATCACTAGGTTCTTTTAGTTGGTTGTTGGTTGCATCCGTAATTGTATGGGGTTGTATTTACTTATTGTTACAAAAAGTGGACTTAATTAAAAGATAACTTAGTAACTCAACTTTCGGAGCTAAAGCTTTGAATCCATATCATAGATTCATTTGGTTTGCTCTAGCGTGTTATATCAAAATAGTCTTTGTTCAAAATGTCCATTCTGAAATTAATGTTAAACAACCCATAAATGTTATGCATTAACAAACATTTATGGGTTAGTTCATTACGTGCAATTTTTAATATAACGATTTTTTATTTCAATGTATATAATATTAACTAATATACCCACACCTAGTACAATGAACAAAATATTAGGTAAATTAAATAAAATAATTAAAAATGATATTAAAATACATATCCCAACAAGTTCTATATAACTATATAATTTATTTCTTCCTTTTTTCAATATAGTTCCCCCCTTCATGTCAAAATTTCCACTATTAAGGTAATTTTAACTTACAACTTTATGGAGAAAAGAACAAGTATCATAAATAACTAGCCACATAAGAAGAAAAGCGATCGAACCATTAAGCATAGTGGTTATCCTTCTTTTATCTGTCACTGTGCCTACAATTCGTATTCATCTCTTTGATGTAATCAAAGATATTTTTATTCAACAATCACTAGGTTCTTTTAGTTGGTTGCATTCGTAATTGTATGGGGTTGTATTTACTTATTATTACAAAAAGTAGACCAAATTAAAAAACTATTTAGTGATTTTTGGTATTAATCTGAAGCAACATTTTAAAGTGGAAATCGTCTATAATTCTTAATGAGTGAAATAGGTTAGGATGATATTGATGAAAAAACTCATTAAAATTGTGGTTGCATTAGGTGCTCTTGTTGGTTTTGTATATATCAATCAGCACTGGCTACAGCTCACGAAATATGCCATTGTAGTAAAGAAGCTACCTAAAAAAATGGATGGTTTACGTATTGTCCAAATATCAGATTTACACCACTCTCGATTTGGTGAAAATCAAAATCAACTCATTCAACAGGTGCAGAAGCAGAAGCCAGATATTATTGTTATTACAGGTGATTTAGTCGATCGCTACAATTATGATTTGGAACGTAGTTTAGATGCAGTAAGAGGCTTTGTGAAAATTGCACCTGTTTATTATGTAGTTGGTAACCATGAAGTATCAACAAATGATGTAAATCATATCAAAGAGAAGCTAACAGAGCTTGGCGTACATGTATTATCAAATAGTGCTGAAAATTTCTCAATGAATGGCACAACCATTCAAATTGTTGGTATTGATGATCCTCTCAGTGGTAAAACAACGGATGAGATGCTTAATTTAGCATTGAATGGTGAAGATAAAACAAAGTTCCAAATTTTACTTGCACATAGACCGGAGTATTATGAAAATTATGAGCAACATGGGATAGATTTAACGTTTAATGGTCATGCACATGGTGGGCAAGTTCGGGTTCCAGGGCTAGGAGGGATGATTGATCATCAACTCCATTTATTTCCTTCACATATTGATGGTGTGGAACAAATTGGCGATATGACTCAAATTATTAGCCGTGGTCTAGGAAATAGTGGATCGACGATACGAATTTTTAATCGTCCTGAAATTGTAGTAACAGACTTACATGCCAAATAATAAATAATAGGGCTCTTCTGAAGTATAACTTTTGAAGGACCCTATTTTTTTTGGTCTTGTAATTGAATCAATATCATCTATACCAAGTTGGTTTTAAGAGCTCAAAGTTTTTATGGTCTTCCAAAACTACATCTATACGTTCTAACATTTGATCGAGTTGTTTTGGGGAGTATTTTATTGACCAGACGACACTAGAAAAGATAACCATTGCAACATAAACTACATATAGTCTCCAAAAATCTTCTGGAACATTATGATTGAAGTACCCTTGAATTTGCCCTATAGAATAGGAAACGCTTTCTTCTCTAGTAAACATAGCTACTTTTACAAAATCATGAAGTGGATCTCCCCAATCAAAATTATTAAAATCGATTACTCCAACATATTCTTTATCTTTTAATATTATATTTTCTAGGTGAAAGTCATCATGCTGAAAACGATTCGGTCGAGTTCTTAGTATATTTGCATTATTATCAATAAAATTCATCACTTTGTCAGCACCATCAATTTTAATACCACATTTTTTATATTCATCTAAATATCGATAGTGTTTTTGCATGGCTCTTTCATACCAATGTTTTATATTAGTAGGTGCAGGGTGTAGATGCATTCTTGATAATTCGCTACCTGCTGCAATCCCAATATTAAATTGATCTTGCGTTGATAGGGTAGGCATGGCCTCTTTTGCATCTTCTCCTTCTATATAAGAATGAATAGTATAACAAATACCTAAATCTCCATAAAAACCGATGTCAATTGGTAAAGGAGATTTGATCATATACTTTTGAATCTCTTTCAAGATTTGAAATTCTGTTTTTTTTCTTTCGTAATTTTTGATAGCACTAATTCTTAATATATATTTTTGTCGATGCTGATCTACAATCAGATATTTCTTATCTGGTGAATAACCTTTTGTAAGTTTTTCTATATTCGTAACATTGTGAAGAAACTTTATCCTATCTTGAAGAAGCAGAATTGTGTCTTCCATATGTACCCCCTGTTGTGTTGCATTTTGATTTTCAGTGGTATCCAATACATTCCTGTTAGCATAATCGCAATTACATGAATCTGAATAACAATTGAT
This sequence comes from Rummeliibacillus pycnus, assembly GCF_044359855.1. Lineage (GTDB taxonomy): Bacteria > Bacillota > Bacilli > Bacillales_A > Planococcaceae > Rummeliibacillus > Rummeliibacillus pycnus_A. Next base: position 998,360 of record NZ_CP132291.1, on the reverse strand, counting down.
TAAGTTTAATATCATAATTACTGTCGGAAAAAATAAATCTGTGTATATACATGAATCAATTTCATAATTCAAAGATTTGATATAAAACACGAACATTAATGAGGGGATAGTATATATGCTATATCTATTAGAATATTATCTAAGAAGCGGAAGATGGCGACTCCTGCGGGAAAGCAAGACAGGTGAGACCCCGCAGGACGAATAAGGAACGGAGTCTAAGAACGCCACGTCCTGTGGCAACGACTCCGTGACCAACATCCTATTGCCCCGAGGAGGCTCAACGCTCACCCGCGGAAAGCGCCATCTGGAGCGGTATATTAGCAAATAGCTATGGAGTATATTCTGAATTATTGGATTATATATTTAAAAAAGCATTCGTGTTTTTCGGCTAATAAGATGTGAATATAATATAAAAAAGAAGTAGAGAAGTAAAAAATATAATTTAATGAAAGGTGACCTAATATGATTTCTAAAGTAAAAAGATCGAATTTGTTACTTTTTATATGTGGTTTGATTACAGGAATGATTGTAATTTCATTATTGCGTAATTTACTTTTTTAGGTCTAGTGAAAATAGAAAAAAACTGTAGATAAACTTGAGATTACTAAAGTTTGTCTACAGTCTGAAGTGCTGAGAAAATCCTTCTAGGCACTTTTTAAGAGAAAACTATTTTCTTTTCTTATCAACATCATTAGAGACTATTGGCTTTTTCTTTTTTTCGAAGATCAAATGAATTTGAAATTTATTATCATTCATTTGAACCACATTAATAATTTTGCCTTTACGACCTTTAATTTTTAATTCTTCGTTAACTGACGGAACTTTTCTAAGAAGCTGGCTTAAAACAATTTCTTTTTTATCCAAAAAGTGAACTGTAAACATAATCTCTTATCTCCTTTTTCTAAAATTTAAAAAGGTAGAATCACCTTGTTTACGTTCATTTTATGAATAGATTCGTAATATAGAACAAATCTGAAAGACTTATATAATTAGTTGAAAATATTACTAAGTGCATGATTTCTACTTAACACTTTTAATAAACCATATCCCATAAGTGCACCTGTAAATGAACTAATTGCAAAAGCAGGGATTAATCCGAATAGTGTTGCTTCTTGACCTAAAAACAAAACAGCAATTGGATAAGTGGCCATAGCACCTAAGATCCCAGTGCCGAAGACTTCTCCTAATCCTGCAAGCTCTATTTTTTTTGTTTTTGCATATAGGATGGACGCGAGTAGTGCGCCAATCATACTACCAGGATAGGCAAATACGGTTCCTGTGCCCATCATAATTCTTAGCGTAGAGGAAATAAATGCCTGCAATACAGCGTACCATGGTCCGAGCAGTACAGCTGATAAAACATTGGCGAAATGCTGGATAGGGAATATCTTTACGAAACCTAAAGGAATATAAATTAAACTACTCGAAATCGTTGTAATTGCTGCTATAATCGCTGTATAGGTAAGCTTTTTTGTTTTATTCATTTCACGCATCTGAATTACCCTCCTTTTCCTATTTAGAAACAATATTGTCCATCACTTCATCTGGTTTAACTTGTTTCTTAATAACACCATTTTTATATAGCCAATTTGCTGCCTTTTCCCAGCTAGCCTTTTCTTGATAGCCGAATGGTACTCCTTTTTCCTCCATTAGAGGCAGTAGGATTTCCAGACTTTTAGTTTCTACATCTTTTTTTAATGGGAAACTATCATTTTCATGATCTAGTAAAATTTTAAGGCCTTCTTTTGGATTTTGCTTAACTGTTTCTTGACCTTTTGTGACTGCTTTCCAAAATCTTTTGATCGCATCTCTTTTTTGATCTAAAGTTTTTTGACCTGTAACAAGTACTAATTCGTAATTGTCTGGTACACCATAATCACTATCTTTGATGGCATGCATATTGTAGCCTTCTTTATTTAACAGAACATATTCGTGATTGATATAACCACCTGTAATGGCATCTACTCGATCTGTAGCAATGGCAGGAATTAAATCCCAGCCAACATCGGTCATTTTAACTTTACTAAAATCTCCTCCATCAGCTTCAACCATTTCTTTTACTGTCGCTTCGCTTATTTCACTTGATGAATAACCTACATTTTTTCCTTCTAAATCCTTAGGCGTTTTAATACCTGATGATTTTTTGACCATTAGAGTATCTAACGAATGTCTAACAAGTGCTGCAACCGAAACGATTGGAATCCCTTCTGATTTTGATAGAATGGCTTGTTTTTGATAACTAATCGCTAAATCTACTTTTCCAGTAGCTGCAAGTTTTAAAGGATCATTTGTATCAGCGGGCATTTCAATTTTTACATTTAAGCCTTCATCTTTGAAATATCCTTTTTCTTGTGCCACGTAAATAGCAGAATGCACTGCGTTTGGATACCAATCTAACATGATACTTAAATTATCTAGTTTTTTACCACCTTCATCCGTTGTTTGTTCTTTCCCATTACATCCTGTAATTAGTACGGCTAGTGATACTAGTAAAATAATACTTATCCATTTCTTCATTATTTAACATCTCCTAATAGTAATTTATCCCGTATTAACGGAAAATAAGGCCCCAGCACAAGATTAAGAGGCTACTGAAAAAGTGTAGTAACTCATAAATTTATAGTGTATATCTGCTATTGAATGAAGTGGAATTAGCTCCGCTTTCCGTGGGCGAACTGACGAGCCTCCTCGCTGCGCTGTGGGGTCTCGTCTAGCTCGTTTTCCCACAGGAGTCTACGCTAATTCCACTTCAACTAAGATAGTCATACAAGATTTTTATTATAAAAATCAAATTGTTTTTGCTTTTTCAGTTGCTAATCTAGCCATTAGTGGGGCTGAAGAACCTCCACTAATGGAAGTTTCACTTTATTTTGCATTATTCCATTTATGCGTTACTTTCTTTTCCAACCAAGAAGCCAGTGCAAACAATAGAATACCCACGATTGTTAACACGGTAATCGCTGCAAAAACACCTTCTGCATTTAAGTTTCCGGACATCCTACGGCTATAGTATCCTAAGCCTTCACTAGCTCCGAGCCATTCGCCAATGGTTGCCCCAACGAGCGCAAAGACAATTGCCATCTTAAATCCTGAGAAAAAAGAGGGGAGAGCCATTGGAATATGTAGCTTTTGAAATATTTGAAAACGTGATGCCCCCATTGAACGTAATAATTCGATATATTCCTTATCACAAGACTTTAATCCATCGTAAGTTCCTACGACAATTGGGAAGAAACAAATAAGGATTGTCACGGCAACCTTACTCCAAATGGTATAGCCAAACCACAGAACAAAAATAGGGGATAAGGCAATAATCGGAACCATTTGAGATATGATGACTGCAGGATAAACAATTTTCTCGATTGTTTTTGAAAAAAACATACTGACGGCTAAAAAAACACCTCCGATAACGGCAATGACAAAGCCGATGAAAAATTCAAGCATTGTGGCACTTAAATGTTCAATGAGTAAAGGTCGCCAGTTATCGATTATCATTCGCACGACGTTAGTAGGTGCGGGAATGATAAAGCTTGGTATAATTTCAGTTCGCACAAGCCATTCAACAATACCAAGAAAAATAATTGATACGATGAAAAATAAACTATAGGTTTGTAGAAAATATTTAATCTGTTTCATTTGAAATTTTCTTCTCCAATTTTTGTCGTAATGCTACTATTTTCTGAGAATGAATCATTTCAGGTTGGCGAGGTCTTGGCAATGCTATAGTAATTTCTTCTAGTTCCTGATTTCGATGTAATAGTAAAATGCGATCACTTAAGTAAATGGCTTCTTCTAAATCATGCGTAATAAATACAATCGTTTTGTTTAAATCTTGCCAAATGGATAATAGCCATGCTTGCATTTCTTTTTTCGTTAACGCATCTAGAGCACCAAACGGTTCATCGAGTAGTAGTACATCTTTTCCTGTTAATAGTGCTCGTAAAAAAGCAACACGTTGTCTCATTCCTCCAGACAATTGTTTTGGGAGAGCATTTTCATAGTCACTTAATCCGACTCGCTGCAACCACATTCTTGCTTCTTCTTTTGAAATATGTAAGTCTTTTTGAATTTCGGAAGCAAGTATAATATTTTCAAGAATGGTTCGCCAAGGAAGTAGTAGATCTTTTTGTGGCATATAGCCGACATCACCTAAGGAAATGTCTTTTTGATTAATCTGAATTTCCCCTTCATCATGCTGAAGAAGACCGGTTATAAGTCTTAAAATTGTACTTTTTCCTGTACCGCTTTGACCGATGATTGAAACAAATTCTCCTTGTTGTATTTCCATGTTCAAATTGGAGATGACATTCTTTTTTTGTTTGTCTTCGTTTGTAAAGCTATAGGATACATTTTTTAAAATAAGTGCCATTTTTGATTTCCTTTCTAAATTGAATCAATTTCATAAAATCATTTTCAGTTTAATTACGAACAATTCAACACTTTAACTATTCACTAATCAGATAAGGATGTTCCGCTACAGACGGCGCTTTCCACGGGCTTGGCTTCAATCTCATCATCATTATGTTTAAGGTACTTATAAATATGCTTTCTGCATGATGTGGAATTAGCTTCGCTTTCCGCGGGCGAGCGTTGAGCCTCCTCGGAAGCCCGTACCGTGCTTCACTGCGGGGTCTCACCTGTCTCGCTTTCCCGCAGGAGTCTACGCTAATTCAACATCAACAAATTTAGCAATACAAGATCAAGATTTTCATCTGCTTTTACTTTTTCATTGCATTTACTACATTCCTGCGGGGCTTTCAGCTCAAGCTTTTCCCGCAGGACTTTGAATGCACTTCACTGAATTAACCTCGCACGAAGGAAATGCGAATGCATTTTCGAGGACTCGCCGTCTTTCGCTCCACAAGGAATTGATTCAATTAAATTAAATAAAAAAACTGCTATCTAAGAATAGAAAGCAGTTTTGTAAATAACATCAAACAAGCGATGCTAAACTACTTTCCTACGCTAGAATGATCTAGATCAGGTTCAAAGGGTACAATCTCAGCCAATAGGCGCCCCTAGTAGATGTTTGTATTAAATTTTATTCAAGTATATAAATTACATGATTTTTCACTTTAATGTCTCTTTTTCCGGAAATAAATAAAAAAACCCACTCGAAGTAGAGTGGGGATGCATAACAAATTTCATTAAACACGACTCACTTCCCTCCGCTAGTTTGAACTAGATCAGGTTCAAAGGGTTTAGAACAATTGTTCAGTCTCAGTCCGTTATTGGACACCCCTAGTGTTATTTAGTTTCCATATTCAGCTTAACATGTAATTTTTATAATGCAAGACCTTTTCATTAACAATTTTTTTAATGAGTTGCCGTATAAATTGGTACACTTGGAGGATTTTCCCCCGAAAAATAGAAAATATTAATACAACAACATCTTCATTTTATCGTTGTGATTGTTTTCAAAACAAATTTATTTAAATAGTTATATTCAAGTAAATTCCGACATAAGTTCTAATTTAAACACATATTTTTACAGTGTAAAGAGTACGGATAAGGAGGGAAATCTATGCTCGTCGATGGTGTTTTTTCAGGTGGAGGAATTAAAGGATTTGCATTTGTCGGGGCACTTCAAGTGTTGGAGGAAAACGACATTCACTTTGAACGTGTTGCTGGCACGAGTGCAGGAGCCATATTGGCGGCTTTTCTCGCTGCAGGTTATACAGTTGATGAAATTGAGACGATGTTAGATGAACTCGATGTTTCTACATTTCTTGATCCACCAAAAACTGTATTACCATTTCCATTTATGAAATGGATTAATTTGTATTTTAGAATGGGACTTTATCAAGGAAAAGCGCTCGAAAAATGGTTTTATGAAAAACTTTCGGATAGAAATATCTATACATTTGATGATTTACCTACTGGATCTTTGAAGCTAATCGCATCTGATTTAACAAATGGTACAATGATGGTTCTCCCAGATGATTTAATGAAGTATGGGTTGAATCCAGGAACATTTTCAGTTTCTCTAGCTCTTCGAATGAGTTGTGGTGTTCCTTTTTTCTTTCAGCCGGTGAAATTAAGGGTTTCACAAGGAGAATCAATTGTAGTCGATGGCGGAGTATTAAGTAATTTCCCAATATGGCTATTCGAAGATGAAAGTGGTAAGAAGGACCGTCCTGTTCTCGGATTAAAGTTAAGTAATCCAAGAGAGAATATGGAGCCACATAAAATTAATAATGGACTCAATTTATTTGAAGCACTTTTTAGTACGATGAAAAACGCGCATGATGAACGTTATATCTCACGCATACATGAAAAGAATATAATTTTCATTCCTGTTGAAAATTATAGTGCGACCAAATTTGATTTAGATGATGAAACGAAAGAGCATTTAATTGAAATCGGAAGAATACGAACGGCTCAATTTTTGAAAAGTTGGGAAGCTACTAATAATACAGATAAGTTTATAGTGGAAACTTGAGATTGGATATTTCCAATCTCTTTTTTTGTAAATTTGGATTTATGATACAATTTAATGGATTTATATGTAAAGACCAATTCTTTTAATTCTTAACTGGAGAAGGTGAAAAAATGGAATGTAAAATCAAAGATATTGTTATAAATTATCAAGTAATTGGAGAAGGAAAACCAATTATTATGTTACATGGGTATTCTCCAGATCATCGATTAATGACTGGTTGTATGGAAGATATATTTAGTAAGAAAAGTGGTTATAAAAGAATTTATTTTGATTTACCTGGGATGGGGAAATCCAGCAGTGCTGAATGGATTGTCAACTCTGATATTATGCTAGATATTGTCATTCAATTTATAGAAGAAATTATTCCTGAAGAGAATTTCTTAATTGTAGGCGAATCATATGGCGGTTATTTGTTAAGGGGAATTGTTTATAAGATGGCAGAGAGAGTTGCTGGTGTTGCAATGATCTGTCCTTTAATAATAGCCACTCATGAAAAAAGAAATGTTCCACAGCAAGTTGTTTTGGTAAAGGATGATGGATTATTATCCAAACTTGATCCGGAAAATGCAGAAAAATTTAATAATAATATGGTTGTACAAAGTGAAAAAATTTATGAAAGATACCAAAATGAAATAATTGCTGGTATTAATATTGCGGATGTTACTTTTTTAGAGAGGTTTCAAAAAAACGGCTATGAATTTTCTTTTGATGTAGATAAAACTAATATGAAATTTGATAAACCTTCTCTTATAGTTTTAGGAAGACAGGATTCAAGTGTAGGTTATAAAGATGCTTGGAATATCCTCGAAAACTACCCAAGATCAACATTTGCAGTTCTAGATAGAGCGGGACATAATTTGCAAATAGAACAAGAAGATTTGTTTAATTCTTTGATTAATGAGTGGTTAATAAGGGTTGAAGAATTATAAATATAAATTAATCATGAACTGATCACGATTGCACAAGATACGCATATTTTAAAAGCAACTGTAAAACTAGGGATATACGCTCAATACGCTTTAATTATTCTAAGAACTTATTTTAATTTTTGTTTACCTTATAAATTTATGGCTGGTGAGTAACTAACTCCTGCTCAACGACTCGGAATAACTGAGAAGGTTTTTGACATCAAAGATATAATCTACTTACGATAGTTTTCCGTAATTTGGAAATGGGATGTGTAATTGAATATAATGTGATGTAAAAGGGAGGGAGCCGAAATGAACTGTTTAGGTTGTAATTTAGCAAATAAAATAGGATATGTTAATGTAGTATTTGAAGACGATTATGTTTGTTGCATCTTAGACCACAAACCTTATAACGAAAGACACGTTCTAATTTTGCCTAAAAAACATATTCGATACTTTGATGAACTTGACGAAAATATTGCAAACTCAGCAATTCAGGCATCAAAGATCATATCAAAAGCTATAAAAAAATTGTTTAATCCTGATGGAATAACTATATGTCAAAACGGTGGAGTTTTTGATGAATTAACACATTTTCATATGCACGTTGTTCCGAGATATGAAGGACAAAACTTTGCAGAATTCTATACAGAAGATGGAGAAACACACATTGAAGAAAAAAATAAATTAGAAGAGACAAAAAGAAACGTCATTAAAGCTATAAAGGTATTAGATTAAAATCCAATACCTTTTGTTTTCTACTTCAAAACTGAACTACTTAGAGAATTACACACCTATTATATTTAAATATTTCTGAAAATCAAATTATCAAACTTTTTTACCGAGAATAACCAAATCTCTTTTAACGCCATCCAATTCAGCTACTTCTGGTAAATGAGCCCATTTTTCAAATTGAAAATTTGAGAATAGTCGTATGCTAGGTTCGTTATGTGCAAATATAAATCCTAATAAGTTTTTGATCTTCAGTTTAGGACAAGCTTCAATCGCGTGTTGTAAAGTGATTTTACCAAGGCCTTTCCCTCTAGAATCTTCACTGAAATAAATACTTAACTCAGCAGTTGAGTCGTATGCGGGTCTTCCATAGAATGATTGGAAACTAATCCAACCGCATATTGCACCTTCATATTCTACAACCCACAATGGTCGTTTCGAAGGATTGTGTTCGTTAAACCAAGGTAGACGGTCCTCAATGGATACGGGTTCAGTATCTGCAGTTACCATTCGACTTGCAATGGTCGAATTATAGATTTCTACGATCTTTGATAAGTCTTCCATTTCTGCGTCTCTAAATGTTATTTTGTCATTCATTTAATTTCCCCCTCACTAAATAAATCTGTTGATAAGTTGTTTCTTAGTTGTTAACAATTTTAACATTTTTCTAATATTTTTCGAATTAAATTTTGCTTCATATAATGAATTTGAAATAATAATAAGTGTATAATGATATTTACTAAATTTTATTTTATTTCGCATATTGTTTTATAAAATTTTATGAAGATTTGTAAGGGGGTAGGGATCAATGGAATCTGTAGTTAGTAAAATACTGGATGATTCGGATATTCAAATATTAGATATTTTGCAAAGAGATGCACAAGTAAGTAATTCTGAAATTGCTAAGCGAGTTAATTTGTCACCTCCAGCAATTCATGCACGGATTAAACGACTAGAAAATGAAGGCTATATTGACCAGCGAGTTGCTATTTTAAATCAAGAGAAGCTTGGATATGAATTATTGACCTTTATATTCATCAGTACGAATATCCATCAAGCTGAGCAGCTAGAAAAGTTGGAGAATGAACTGGCTTCTTTGCCAGAAATATTAGAATGTCATTGTATAACAGGTGAATACGATTATCTGTTAAAGGTAGCAAATAAAGGACGTAAAGAATTAGAGAGCTTCATTAGAAAGTTAAATTTGCTAGGTGTATCACATATTCAAACGAGTTTAGCTCTAAGGGGAGTAAAATATTCCACAGTTTTGCCTATACGAGAAGATGCTAACCTCTAGATTCTATTTATTCATTTGGATTTGTTTTTTCTCAGTTTTCGCTTACGCTCAATTGCGGCGTCTCGTCTTGCTAGCTTTCCCGTAGGAGTCGCCACCTTTTGCTTAAGTAAGAATGTATAATAATAAGCAGCCCAAAATTGAAAGTGTCTACTAATTTATCTTCTTCTTTTTTTAAGATCAAGTGCTGAAGGCTGTTTTTTCTTCACTATTTCAAAGATCACATAGACATTGATTTTGTTTTGATCAACGAATTCTACATCAACAACTTTTCCTTTACGGCCTTTTATTTTAATTGGATCATCGATTAGGGGAATGCTTCTCAATAATTGACTTAAGACGACCGTTTTCTTTTCATAAAAATGGACATTAAACAACATTTCATATCTCCTCCCTCTATTAAACATTCATGTAATAATGATTTGAACTTATTGAAAATTCTATTAATCTGATTTCTAAAATTTTGTTTACAAAAAGATAGATTCAGCTTGTATATTTTATGATTACGACAAAAACATTGAACATTGTCCCAATCGCCTAAGTAAACTTTACAACCCATAACAAATAACAATCCGGAGTTCTGAAAAAACAAGGAAGGATACGGCTATAAAAAAACGAATATTGTTTAAAGAGTAATTGGAGGAGATTGAACAACTGATTCTGTGGTATGAAAGCTACTGAAATAATTTCATTACTTTGAAAGGGGACTGCGGTAGAATGAGTGGGAAATTATTAAGGGTAGGAACTACTTATATTCCGGTAACGGATTTGGAACTTTCTTCAGAATGGTATGTAAATAAATTGGGGGCAGAGTTAAGTTATAAAGACGAAGATAAAGCTATTCTCAATTTTGCAAATCAAAGCATTTTTCTTGTTAAATCTAAAAAAAATCAAAGTGCCAATTTCTATGATATTTACGGTGAAGAACGTTTTTCTTTAACTTTTGAAGTAGATGGGTTAAATGCTTTAATTGCTATTCATAAAGATTTTACAGAAAAAGAAATAAAAGTAGGGGAGATAGAAAGCAGAGGACATGCTGGAAAAAATTTTGTTTTCTACGATTTAGATTGTAATAAATTTGATGTGTGGAGTGAATTAAGTCAATCTTTCAAAGAAAAATTCCCTCTTCTTTAAAAAAAGCCTTAATGCTTATTGGCATTAAGGCTCGGGTTTTCTAATATAAAGGATAATTCGCAATCTGACTATTATTTATTTGTATTCTTATTGGAATGTTGAGTCTTGTCATGGTTCGTTTGGTTATTTTTGTTTTTTGCTTTTGAATCCCATTCAGCAGAAAATTCTTCATATAGATTATTTTTAGGGTTGTTGTTATTACTATTGGTGTCGTCATTGCTTACACTTCTGTAAAGATCGTAAGGATTATGAGTTCTAACATTCATTGTTTTTTTGCTGTTTTTATTACCCATGGTTGTTCACCTCCTAGAGTTTAATGTGCTCAGTAATGGACTGTTTATTCTTAATGAACTTTTAGAAAGCGATATTCGATCATTTTACGCATAATGTGCATAAAGAAAAACAAACTACTACTGTAACTTTAAAATTGAACTAGGAGGTAAGAGAATGCCAAACCAAAAACAAAATTCTCCAAAACCAGATGACAGAACAAACAATGTAGAACGTATCGATCAAATGATCAAAAACACGAAAGAAAATATCCATAAGGCAGAGATAAGTATGGAGTTTTCAAGTTCAGAAGAAGTGCAAAAAATGCAAGAAAAAAATAAACGTCGTGAGCAATCGATTAATGCCATGGTTGAGGAAAGAAATGACGAAGCTCAAGATCGTGAGAATGGTTATAAATAATTAAAAATAAGGCTGTAATAAAAGGATTTTTAATCCATTTTTCATAGTCTGAAGAAGTCCTTGTGATGTTTTAATTTCACAAGGATTTTTTCAATTAGTAAAGAGTTGGGGTAGGATAACAGGAAACGGCATCAATAAACCTTGGATCAATTCCATAATAATACCAGAATGCACCATTCCATCTATATCCAGACACTTCACCATACTCAACACGAGTAGGATAAAACCAGAAGCTCTCTCCATTAATGAGCCAAACATAAGTGTTTTGGTATACACAATCAACTATATAGGATACAGAAGGTTTTGATGGAATAAAAGTAGGTGGAGGGGATAGTGGTTGTTGTCCAGATGGCCCTTGCGGTGGGTAATATACCATATAATTTCACTCCTTTTTAATAGGTCCTCAACGATATTATATGTTGTATGAATTAGAAGGGGTTACATTAGAGTGAAGAACTAAATTATATGTATTTATTATATTAATGCTATCAGTTTTGATGAGAAGTTATTCAGAGGAAGTTTGTACAATTGATATAACATAAAAATGAAAAGCCTTAATGCGCGATAGCATTAAGGCTTAGAACTTAACAAGACTGATTGTTGTTATGACTTGCTTGGTTTTTTTCTGCTTTTGCATCCCATTCAGAAGCAAACTCAGTTTTTGAGTTATTGTTCTTGTTTGTGTTGTTTGGGTTGTCCACATTGGTCGCAGCTTTTGAGCTTGGAAAATTATTATTATGTCTATCATTACCAGTTTTTTTTGTCATGGATATTCACCTCCCAAAGATTAATGTGTTCAATTTCGGATGGTTTATTCTAATAACTATTTAGTTTTAAGAAAAAAAGAAAAGGAAAGTGGTGTATAAAGTAAACAAAAAAACAAAGGTCAATATCTAACGACAAATCGAAAAGTGAATGCAAGAATTCAAAGTACGATTAAAACTCAAGAAAAAATTAAGTAAAGCAGAAATAAGTATGTAATTCGAAGGTGAGGAAGAACTAAGACATCTTTAAGAGAAAAAACAACGTCGAAACGAGAAATCGTATTAGGGGAAAAGGAAGTAGCAGATTATACTGCAGAACAAGTTTTGAAAACAGTCTAAAGGATAAATAGTGGTTAAGGCTGCGATGATTTTATTATACATTTTTCACAGCCTGGATTTTTTTTATAAGTTGTTGCAAATCGATTATTTTACAATTGTTGTCTAGTAGGGTTAGAGAATATGCCGTCATCTAACATCTTTTGTGGGAAGCTCTATACCCAAGTGTTCTAAAATCGCTTTTGTCATAAATTTAGTTGCTTGAATATCTTTTTCTATTTTACTAATTCTATTTTCCATGTTTTCTATAGTATTCAATGATGTTTTTAATGTTTTTTCAGTTAAATCTTCTGTACTTTTGATTCCCTCGAATATGTTATTTAATTCAGAGGCTGTTTTATGCGTAAGGTTATTCACATTACTAGTTATTTCGTGAATATCAACACCTAAACCTTCTTGTAGATCAATTATATTATGTTCAAACAGATCAACTTTTGCATTTGTTTCTTCAATTCGTTTGTCCAAATTAACAATATGTCCTTCTAATTCTTCAGTTGCCTTTTTGAACCTATTAAAAAAGATTTCACTTTGTTCTTGTAAAAAAATATTTAGCAATCTACTTCGATTAAGAGGAAGGTTTCTTCCATCTCCACGAATTAAGTATGTACCTTTAAAAGTTGAATAGGGTTTATGCTCTCCACTCGGTATTTCGATTCTATAAAATGGAGTTTCTCCCTCATTTTCAACATGAATTTCAATATCTACTGAAGGCTGACAATCACTTGCTTTATTTAAAATTGAGAGTTTTTCTTTGTCACCTATTGTACAGCCAACTACTTTACCAATTTGTTGACCATCTTCATTTATAGATTCGTCAACACCCAATAAAATAGCACCGCCTTTAGAGGAATTCGCAAAAGCAACTAAATCATCAACACTTAAACCTTTTTGATTCCTCTTATAGTCAACGTCATATCCTTCCTCTTTACTTAAAAGTATACTTGCACGTTCGCTTATTTTCTTATTGTTCATTTTAAATCCTCCTGGATATAATTATAAAACAATTAATCAAATAATAAATAATTTTGATGTTCATAATCATCTGATGTGATGAAAGAGATTCAACTATTTGTTTTAATAAGATAAAATATTCAATCAGTCAAAAATTTTATCAATAATTACCTTATCGTAAAGTGGGTATTAAAAAATTTCAATTTGAAGCCTTCTATAAAGAAGTAAATTACTGGTCCGTAACAATGTGATGTTACTTTACAAGTTTCTTTTATTTTTTATTTGTAAACTTTGTTAAGTTTGTAAACTTTGCTGAATTTTGTTGAACTTTGTTGAATTTTAGAAAAAATTTAAGTATGATAAAATAGTACTAGTTAATAGTTTGGGTATATAATACCATTGAGGGGAAATGATGAATAATAGGATTATATTTGTTTATGAAGTAAAAATGTATGCTCCAAGATTATTTACTTCGATTTTTGTAAATTTCTAAATCAAAAGAGAAGAATTAGAGAAGAGGATGTTTAGTGGGAAAATTCTTTAGAAGTATCGGGAATTTAAAAACAAAATTAATCATTTCATTTTTGAGTATATTAATTATTCCTTCCATTTTTATTGGAGTACAATCTTATTCAACTGCAAAAAAAGCAGTAAAAGATGAAATGTTAGACGGATTTGCAAAGACGACTAATGTATTAAATCTTTCGATAGATAACTCGCTAAAACCTAAAATGCATGACGTAGAGTATTTTGCCAAGAATATTACCTTAAAGCAGTTCAAAGGAGACAATAGACTTAAGTTAGGCCAACAATTTAATCAGTATGCAAAATTACATCCTGAAGTTTTAGGTATTTATGTGGGCAGTAAGACAGGTGATATAATTCAAAGACCTGATATACCAATTACTGCTGGTTATGATCCAAGAAAAGGTGGTTGGTATAAAGCTGCGATGGATAAACATGGGGAGATAGATATATCAGCTGCATATCAAGATGCTGATACAAAAGAATGGTGTGTCACTATTTCTCAAACTATTCAAGACGGATCAGGCGTTGTAGCTGTCGATATTTATTTAAGTTATATACAAGAGATAATCGGTAAAGTGAAGTTAGGTAATACAGGATATGCATTTCTGTTGGATCAAAATAAAAAATACATAGCACATCCTACTATGAAAGCTGGAAGCGTAGCAAAAGAGTCCTTTTATGATCAGATGTATAAAAAAGAACAAGGAAATTTTGATTACGTATTTATGGGTAAAGATAAAGTAATGGACTTTACCACAAATAAACTAACTGGTTGGAAAATAGCAGGAAGTGTACCTGCATCAGAAATTAGTGATGCAGCAGCACCTATTTTTCTAAAAACGTTTTTAGTTATCTTAATCGCTTTGATTATCGGAGCTATAGTTATCTACTTTATCATAAAATCCATTTTAAGTCCTCTAAGAAAACTAAAGGAAAATGCTAATACCATTAGTAAAGGTGATTTAACAAAAGATATTAATGTACAATCCAATGACGAAATTGGACAATTAGCTAAAGCATTTCAAGTAATGCGAAAAAGTCTTATCAGTTTAGTAAAAGAAGTAAATCAGAATGCTGAACAGGTTGCTTCATCAGCAGAAGAATTAACTGCAAGTGCTGAGCAGACTAATGCTGCGACAGAACAAGTTGCCACTGCAATCCAAGAAGTATCAAGTAGTGCAGAGAAACAAACAGATGGTATCAACAAAAATGCTGAGTCATTACAACAAGTTTCTCAAGGTGTAACACAAATAGCAGAGAATTCTATGAAAGTTTCAGAGCTAGCTTATCTCACAACTACACAAGCAGAGGAAGGCGGTATCGCTGTTACGAATACCGTTAACCAAATGAATTCTATTCATCAATCCGTATTAGAGTCAAATGATATGATTGAATCTTTAAATTTACGCTCTAAAGAAGTCAATTCAATTTTAGATGTAATTACCGGAATAGCAGATCAAACAAATCTTCTTGCTTTAAATGCAGCAATTGAAGCAGCAAGGGCTGGGGAACATGGTAAAGGATTTGCGGTTGTTGCTGATGAAGTTCGAAAATTAGCTGAACAATCTCAACAATCGGCAAAAGAAATACATGAAATCGTTGATAAAATCCAAAAAGATACAAAAAGTTCTGTTCAAATCATGGCTAGAGTTACAGATGATGTTCAGACTGGTGTAAAAGTATCAACTGAAGCGATAGAGAAATTTGATCAAATTCTTCAAAGCACAAAAAAAATGACTCCACAAATGGAAGACGTTTCTGCAATTGCACAACAAATGTCTGCTTCAATTCAAGAGATTAGTGCTACGGCACATGAACTATCTAGCATTGCAAAAACAAATGCGACAACCTCAGAAGAAGTAGCAGCATCAACAGAGGAGCAATTAGCTTCAATGGAAGAAATTTCTTCATCAGCACACTCTCTTTCAGCTATGGCAGAAACCTTAAAGCAATTAATTTCTAAATTTAAATATTAAAAAATCTCCTCAAATCTAGGTTAATTTAAATCAATTGAAAATAGGCTTGGTTCATTAGAACCGAGCCTATTTTTTGCGCTGGCATAACCATTGTGTTTGCAAGAATAATCCGTCTTTATTAAATAATGTGTTCAAATTAGAAATCATTTATTCTTATAACATTTAGTGAATCAATTTTTAATAAATCCCTTAAAATTCTTTCGGTATTGAGAGATTGGCTATAGTTATGATGAAGAAACATGGATATTCAATTTCAGAATGGCAAGAATCTGTGAAATCCATTCTGTATTTAAATACAGACGTTTAGGAGAGTGTAGTATATTACGATCGTCATACGGAACATTGGAAATAGGGAAATCGCTTGGATTACAGATTAAAACTCTTTCAGAAAAATAAAAAGATTTTGATTATATAAAATAACAATATACCAATTTATTAACATATTATAAATAAAGTGGTATATTATGAACAAGTCTTAATTCAACGTCGTATTGTCTAGTAGTTGAGGAGAATTAAATTGGATGTTATTTGTGTACATATTATTGGAAACGACCGTACGGCTTCAATAACTAAAATTGTTGTGACTCACGATGACCAGTATTTTAATGTTGTAGACAGAATGATTAAATTAAATAGTGGGAAAATATTGCAAAATTAGATAAATTCAGTTTAATGCTGGATATCCATCAAATATTTGAATTGCATAGGGTTCCTGGTGAGATAGGATGATATTAATATGAGCGCACTTGCTGCTTTAATACTTGCTGTTTTATTAGCTTTTTCATATAAAATTGTTGATATTACTATTCGCTTAATTATTGGAAGAACGATGTACCGAAAAATAGAAAATGAAGTTATTTATATATGGGGAACACTGCTGACAGTAAGTGCTTATTTTTATGAAGATAATTATGTATTTCGTTTACCTGTTCGCTACGACTCAATTGTACTATTAATCTTGATTACCGCGATAACGAATATTTTCATTTCGCGATACTCAGGATATAAGCCCAGCGGAATAAAGAACATATTAAATTTTGTTATGATGTATCCTATTTTTGAAGAAGTAATTTTTAGAGGGATGATTATACCGATTCTTAACAAATCATTTCCTGTATACTCTTATTTTGAATTTTTTTATACCCCAGTCACAGTGCCGATCCTAATATCTGCCTTTCTATTCGCTGTAGCTCACTTACAATATTACCGCTGTAATCTAACTAGCATAAAATTTATGCTATTCGCATTTTTGGGAGGAATCATATTTGGTATGATTTCAGATTATTCTTTATCAATTGTTTTTTCAGTATTATTGCATATGGAGTTTAATTTTTTCTCAGTATATTATTCAAAAAAGAGAGCTGCAAATAAATAAAGTTATTATTCTCATAAAGGAATTAATGAAATGATGAGATGCTTGAGTGTCAACACCTAAATTGAATTCGATAAAAAAGATATGAAAAGTGACGTATAAAGCAAACAAAGTAAAACAAACTATTTGAGTGATTTAAAAATACATGACTTTGGAGGCTATGTAATGTCAAATCAAAATACACCAAAACCTGATGACAGATCAGACAATGTCGAACGTTTGCAAGAAATGGCTCAAAATACGAAAAAGAATATTAAAGAGGCAGAAATAAGTATGGAGTTTGCAGGTCCAGAAGTAGCCCAAAAAATTAAAGAAAAAAATGACCGACGAAATAAAGCACTTGATGCTTTCATAGCAGAAATGAAGGACGAAGCAGAAGCTCGTAAAAAAGGGCTAAAATAAAAATAATGGTGATTAGGCTGTAATAAAAGTGTACGTATACCTTTGTTGCAGCTTTTTAATTGTTGATTACAGTATAAAGTGAACAAAGAAAAACAAACTAATAAGGTAAGAAAAAATAAAATTTTGGAGGGTAATGAATGAAAGATAAATTTCGCGGTCAACATAGTCCAGATTCTAATGATAGATCAACTAGTGGGTTAAGAGTTCAAAGTATGATTGAAAATACAAAAAAGAATATTCGGGAAGCCGAAATCAGTATGGAATTTGCAGGTGAGGAAGAACTCGAACATCTCCAAGAAAAAAATCAACGTCGTAAAAGAGAAATTATGATGAAAGAAAAGGAAATAGCAGATAAAGCTGCAAATGTAGCTTGGAAAAATAGTTTTACTGGAGGATCGAAAAAGTAGCTGTGGCTGTGATGAAAGTTATTTCATCACAGCTTAACTTTTGTAAATCGTTCATAAAATAATTCTACCTAATTAGAGACTATAAACGTGTTCAATTTAAATAGAAGAAATGAAAAGCCTTAATGCAAACTGTCATTAAGGCTTTCAATAAAAAATTATTTATCAACTTTGTCCTTTGATTGTTTATTGATATTTTCGATGGCATTTTCTCGCCATTCAGCAGCAAACTCTGCTCTAAAGTTATCTGGATTATTATAAGGGTTATTCGTAGATCTCGTATCTTTTACGCTTTTAAAATTGCTGTTATGATTCTTTTTATTTTTAGCTTTATAACCATTTTGTTTTGGCATGGATGTTCACCTCCCAAAGAATAAGGTGCTCAAATCATTGAATTTTATGCTCTGTTACATGATGAATAAATTAAACAAATTGAGTAGTAGGAATTGTAACTGTGATGATTTTAAATAACTTGTTATCGGAACATCTTTGAAGAACTTGAGATTTTAATATAAAATCATTTAATTTCTAAAAATTGAATAAAAAGTTTAATATAAACAATTGAAATGAAGTTAATCAAAAAGGGGGAAAATGTTTTGAATAATTATATTTGTGAGACTTGTGGGGTACAATATGAAAGTTCAATTGGAGTACCAGACAAATGTATGATTTGTGGAGAAGAAAGACAATATGTTAGTTTTAATGGCCAAACTTGGACAACATTAGAATCAATGATTAAAGATGGTAAATATAATAATTCTATTAATTTTGAAGAAGAAGGCTTATATAGCATAAAAACAAACCCGAATTTTGGAATTGGCCAAACCGCCTATTTAATACAAAATAAGAATTTCAATTTATTGTGGGATTGTATTTCATATATTGATGAAACGACCATTAGCCAAATTGAAGAATTGGGAGGAATCGATGCAATCTCTTTATCTCACCCCCATTATTACTCAAGTCAAGTAGAGTGGGCTGAAGCATTGGATGCTCCAATATATATTCATGAAGATGATAGAGAATGGGTGACCAGACCAAGTGAAAAGATTGTTTACTGGAATGGGGAGTCGCTTGAATTTGAAGAGGGAATCAACCTTCATCGAATCGGTGGCCATTATAAGGGAGGCACCATTTTAGAGTGGCCAAATGGAAACAGTCAGAACGGAATTTTACTAACTGGCGATATTATTCGAGTAGTAGCTGACCGTCAATGGGTGAGCTTTATGTACAGTTATGCTAACTTTATTCCTCTTCCAAGCGTAACTGTTGAAAGAATAGCAAGAAGAGTAAGTGGATTGAAATTTACTCGATTATATGACGCATTCAATCGTGTTATTAAGGAAGAAACAGAGCAAAGAGTACAAAAATCTGCAACTCGGTATATTGAAGCACTAGAGGGCAAGTTGTTTAATACATAGCGTTTCCATGAAAAACCGAATCTACAATGTCATTTTGGAAGTAAAATCATCCTCTTTTCTAAATAAAGAGAGCATAATGTTCAAATTAATGTTACAGTTAGAAAGAATATTTTAAAAGTGAGAAGGCGAACAACATGATTGAAGTAAAAACATCTCCAATAAGTGATGGAGAATTCAATAGAGGGGTATTTGCTACTTGTGATATCAAAAAAGGAGAGCTTTTCCATGAAGCACCTGTCATTGCTTATCCAAACGAAGAGCATCAATACATTGAACAAACCCTACTCGCGGATTACGCATTTGAGTATGGGATAGGTCGATCTGCTATCCTTCTAGGTTATGGAATGTTATTTAACCATTCTTATGAACCGAATGCAAATTATGAGATTAATTTTAGAAATCATACATTTGACTTTTATGCTTTCACAGATATAAAAGCAGGAGATGAGATTCTAATCAACTATAATGGCGATGTTGATGACAAAGATCCATTGTGGTTTGATCAGGACTAAAAAGATAGGACGATAAATCAGAACTTTTCCAAGTAAGTGTCTGATATTCCACATTCTCATAAAAATAAACCAGATAGAGGTAAACAATTTGTTTACCTCTATCTGGTTTTTATTTAGGAGTCATCCTTTACTGTTGAATTATACTGAACATAAGTGAACGGAAAATTAGCGATATCCACCGTGTTTGGTGTTGGTGCATGTAAGTATTTTTAATAGTTCTTTTCCCTATTAATTAATAATTGGCTATTATTGAATACCTATATTATGATTAAATTATACTGGGGATTTCTTCTCAGTAAATACATAAGATGTTATTTGTAATTAAACAAATTAAAAATTGGAGATGATGAATATGTTAGTAGTGACAACAGAACGTATTGAAGGGTATAAAGTCGTCGATGTAAAAGGTCCTGTTTTTGGTCTGATTGTAAGAAGTAGAGGACTAGGTGGAGACATTATGGCAGGTCTAAAAGGTTTAGTAGGAGGAGAAATCAAGCAATATACTGCCATGCTTGAAGATTCCAGAAAAGAAGCTATGGACCGAATGATTAAAAATGCTAACCAAATGGGGGCAAATGCCATTATCATGATGCGATATGATTCTGGTGAAATCGGTAATAACATGAGTGAAATTGTGGCATATGGAACAGCAGTGGTGGTGGAGCAGCTATCATGACAACAATTTTTGGCATAGGTATTTATGTCATATTTGAAATTATAGCTGTTTTAGTATGTATTTTACTTGGATACTTTGTATATGACAAACGATATAAAAACAATAACGAGACGAAAGTTCCTACAGGTTTTGAGTTAACAAATGAAGTGAATCTGGATCCTGTTACGGGTGAGAAAACAAGAGTATATTATAATCCAAAAACAGGTGAGCGTTTTTATAGAAATGAAAAGTAGTTTTTGTTGCATATTGTCTAGCAGCAGATTTACCTCGGTTGGTAAGAATAAACTGTATTGATAAAAGATATGTATTATTACAAATAATTGAATACTTTACCATGAAACTGCTATAATAATGAGGAACAAGCGAGCGATTTTTCGTAGAAATGAGCGTTGTTTGTTATTTTACAGTGGGAGAAAACAATCCTGCTAGATAATTTATGAAAATAATAAATCTGTAGATTAAATCGGAGGTAACAATGGGTAGATTAGTTCATTTTGAAATTCATGTAGATGATATGGATCGTGCAAAAAAGTTTTATGGAGGGGTTTTCGATTGGACGTTTGAAGATTGGACTGCTTATGCAGGTATGCCTTACTTTGGTGCAGTCACTGGTGATGAGGGCGAAATGGGAATCAATGGTGCTTTAATGCAACGACAAAGTGCTCCACCAGAAGCAAATCAGAGTGTAAATGGATTTGTTTGTACAATGGGCGTGGAAGATTATGATTTAACAGAACAGAAAATTCTGAGCCACGGTGGCAAAGTCGCATTGCCAAAATACGCATTACCAGGAATGGCGTGGCAAGGTTACTATATTGATACAGAAGGAAATACAATTGGAATACATCAACCAGATGTAAATGCAAAATAAAATTTAACAATGATAATTTTCATAGACAGAACGCCAAAATCCTTGAAATTAAAGGCATGAGGCGTTTTTTTATTGTATCATATTGGAAAGGAAAGTGCGATTAACGCTACTTCTGCTAAATCCCTAAGATGTATCCCGAGTTATTCTATAAAAGGGTGCTATCTTCGAATTAGTATAAGCGCTCATTTTTCATTTAAGGGCCATATTCTTAAATAAAGGTTAGATTGTAAAGCGAAGATTGTAAGAAAAATACTTAAGCTAGCAGGCAGATTAGTTGAATAAGGAAAATGTTAAAAGAGGCGCTATTCTTGAATATTAGGATTAGCGCTTCTTTTCATTTAAGGTCCATTTAGTTTAAAAAGGAATTTGGCGAATAATTAGAGAATATTGTTTAAGAAAAATTATTTATTTTATGTACGAGGGTGGAGCAATTGATTTTAAAGGAGCTTAGATGGAATGTGTTAAACTGGAATATCGAAGTGAACCTTTCCGCATTGGCGAACAAATGTGTGCAATACTTTAAGGAGTGTAATAAATGGAATACTATAAATATCTTAGGCAATATGTAGGTCATAGACCAATTATTTTGCCAGGTTCCGTTGTATCATTTTAAATGGACAAAATGAAGTGTTATTGCAAAAAAGATACGATGGATGTTGGGGATTACCAGGTGGTTTAATGGATCTAGGAGAAAGTTTTGAAGAAGTAGCTATAAGAGAGATTTTTGAAGAAACAGGATTAGTAGTCGAAAATTTAAAATTACTTAATATATTCTCTGGATCTAAATATTATTTAAAAGTTCCAAACGGTGACGAATTATATTCGGTAACAGCTGTTTATTATACTAGAGATGTAAGTGGAGATATGAAAATTGATTATAGCGAGTCAGAAAAAATGCAGTATTTTTTAATGAATAATTTACCAAATGAATTAACTGATGAGTATAGAGGTTTTATTGAACAATATTTAGATTGTAAAAAATGTATTTAAAGTAGTGGAGTGAGTTAATCCAAGCAGAACTAATTGTTTTGGAGTTAAAAATCTATTTTAGTTATTTCATTATAGGGCGCTATTCTAGAGTAATGAATCTGAGTTTTATTAAATAAAAGGGCCATTTTGTTTGAAATTTAGGAGTGAAGAAATGAATAATTTTTTTACAGCATTAACTTATGTAAATAAAATGATTTATGAGTCGAATCACTTAACTGTAAAGTCAGTTCAAGAAGAGAAGCAAAATTCTAAGTATGGTGCTGGTACATTTCAATTATCTTCTAAAACAGTTCGATTCAGAGTTGCGAATATAACCCCTACTAAAGTCGGGCAGTTTGTTGCATTTTGGGAAAAGGACGAAAATAATAAAAATCAACCCTACTTATATGAAGAGGCCCCTGATTTATTAGTTATAACTACCTTTAAAAATGAAAATGAGTTTGGTCAATTTATTTTTCCAAAAGAAATTCTTTTAAAACAGAACATTCTTAGGTCTACTTCAACAAAGGGCAAAATGGCAATAAGAGTTTATCCTAGCTGGGATAGTCCGAGTAGTAAACAAGCGATGAAAACTCAAAAATGGCAGTTACCCTATTTTGTTGATATGTGTAATCCGAATAAATTACCCTTAGAAAAAATAATAGAACTGTATTCTCTTTAATCCTCTGCAATCGGGTGCAATTCTTGAAAAGGAATTGTGCCTTTTTAGATAAAGGGCAATTTAATCGAGGAAGAATCTCATAAACTATAGGTTAGTTTAGTACAAATAATCATTATTCCATTTACACCAAAAGTTGTAGATATTTTCATTATCCTTTCTGCGAAAATTTATTAAAAGTGGATTAAATAGGGGGAATTTATGTGATTGAAGGAATATATGAAGCGCATTTACCAGTAAGTAATTTAAAACAATCTATAGAATTTTATAAAGATCTTGGTTTAGAGTTTGACCATAGTGTGGATGGAAAAATAGCATTTTTATGGATAGAAAAAAATAAAAGTTGGTTAGGGTTGTGGGAGACAGATAAAGTAGAACTTGAGTATCATCCTTCAATTAGACATATTGCTTTTCAAGTATCTCTTGAGGGCTTGAACAAGTCAGTTTCTTGGCTTAAAAGTAAAGGATATGAACCTCGAGAAGCCTTTGGTTTTGAGCAAATCGAACCTTTTGTAATGGCACATGAAGGATACGCTCATGCTAAAATCCATTTCAGTGATCCAGATGGTAATAGTCTAGAGTTTATTTGCAAACTTGCTAATCCGAATAAAATTAATAAACGTATGTATTTAAGCGAGTGGGAGAAAATAAGCCTATTTTAAAATCAAAGCACCAGAAGGCGAAAAATTTTTAATTAATGTGTCATGAAGAAACAATGGAAATGAGATTTCTGTATATATAAAACTATAAAATATAGTACCCTTGTTCAACAATCAGGTGCAGTCCTTGAAAAAGGAGATGCGCTCTTTTTTCATTTAAAGGCCATTATAATTGAATTACGTCTTTTTTTAAAATGGGAATTCATCTTAAATATTAGACGAGATTGTGATGTAATGTACTTAAACTATCGGTCAGGATCGTTTGATTAAGGGCATAGCCACTAGGGAAATGGGAAAGCTATTCCGTAAGAAAAAAGCGGATGGTGATGTCCATGAGAATTCAACCCACATCTATGGTTTATATGACTAAACAAATACCTGAAAAAGATTGACAACGCTTAATGCACTACGTATTATCAACTCTTGTGGTTCACTAATAGGTCCTGCCATTGTATCAGGTGCAAAACGGCAGGAATATTTTAATAAAGGTGCTTCTTCTTTAAACAGTTAATTATAAAAAGGCTTGACCTATAAAGTAATCGGCAAGCCTTTCACTGTTCCAGATTTATAGTTATTGAACTAAACCAGCTAATAGTTTGTGAAGAAATGTATTTAAACTTAAGCTAACTAGCCCTGATTATAGTCACCAGATGCACCCTATAGGTTCCATTTTTGGTGAAATTTAATATTCATTTAATAAATTATGGAGTTGATGCAATCATGCAAGCACTACAAAAAACACAAATGATAGTTCGTTATCGGCACCCTAACAGTAAAGTATATTACGGAATTGTTGAAGGGGATGAAATTATACAATTATCTAGTGATTTTACTGAAATCGTAAAGGATGAACTAAAATATGATGGAACAAGAGTTAAATATAGTGATGTTAAGATTTTGGAGCCAGTAATCCCCTCAAAAATCATTAATTTTGGCTGGACATATGCTGAACACGCAAATGAGACTGGGGGAAAGGCCAATCTTAAAGAACCGTTTTTGTTTTTAAAACCGACGACTTCTCTTATTCCAGAGCATGATGAAATTATTCTTCCGCCAAGTGATTTAACGAATCAGGTAGAAATGGAGGGGGAAGTGGCACTTGTTATTGGAAAATTTGGTAAAAATATAAAAGAAGAAGAGGCATTAGATTATGTTTTTGGCTGCACGATCTTTAACGATGTGACGGCAAGAGATCTTACAAAAAGTGATCCTCAGTTTACGCGTGGAAAAGGTTTTGATACCTTTGGTCCGTTGGGTCCGTGTATTGTAAAGGGGTTAGATCCAACTAATTTAAGCATTGTTACAAAATTGAACGGGAAAATCGTTCAAGAGGGAAATACTAATCAGATGTCATTTTCGATTCCTTTCCTTATCAGTTGGATTTCACAGGTTATGACACTTGAGCCGGGTGATATTTTGGCGACAGGCTCCCCTTCTGGAAGTTGTCCAATGAAGTCTGGGGATACTGTAGTAGTTGAAGTAGAGTATATTGGTAAACTGTTTAATTATGTAAAATAGAAAAAATAATCTCAATAAACTTATGATGTTTTGATAATAAAAACCATTTTTGAGTTGGATTTTCAAAATTAACTTCCGCCTTTCTTTGTTTATATTGAAATAAATTTTGAACAAAATAAGAAGTGGGGTTTATTAGTACTGACAGCTTTATTTTACTTGTACCTACTATTTTAGCTGCGATAAGAGTTAATGAGCTAATTGGACCAGCACCATTTAAGATGATGGTTATTCAGTAATAGGGCGCTTTTCTGAAAATAAGGAAAGCGTCTTTCTTCATGAAAAGGGCCATTTAATGGAGGAAGAATCTTAAGAAAAATTGAATACTTATGATAATGATAGTTTGGTGTTTGTGAAAGATTGTACTTCAACTATCGGGGCAGGTTAGTTCAACAAGACTTAACTTTTTATCTTAAATATTTTCCATTTCGTAAAAGAGGTATATTCCATGTAATATTGAATTACTAACATGTTGTATAAATATTTCGAGAAAGAAGGTATTAGAATGGCAAGGGTAATTGGATTTGAACTAAGTAGTCAAGAACCTGAAAAAGCAACGGAATTTTACTCTAAAGTTTTCGGTTGGGAAATTGCCGAACCTAAATGGGAGTATTGGGCTGTGACTACAGGAAATAATGTTAAGCCCGGGATTGATGGTAGAATTGGGAAAGGACCAAATGATTTTCCTCACGGAACTCGTATTCAAATTCAAGTAAATTCAATTGATGACGCTATATCAAAAGCTAAGAGCAATGGTGCAATGATTGTACGAGATAAAATGGAATTTGATGATTTTTATCTTGCATATTTGGTAGATCCTGTTGGACTTAGTTTTGGTCTAATACAACATAAAAGTAAAAGTGAAGTTTCTTATTTGACTAGCGGGGGCTTTAGTGAAAGAAGAATTAAGTGATTATATGCGATCATATTTTATTTATACCACTAAACCAGCTAATACATTGTTAATAAAAATCTTTTAAATTAAAAATCACTTCATGCTATACTAAAAATGCACAACTCAAATAACCCTCCGAATATATTTTGGAAGGTTTTTGTTTTATTTGGAAATAATGTTACTAAATCGTTTCTTGGAATGATGTTTTTGTTTTTAACATCGCATAAATCCAGTGTAAAAGCTTATTAGCGCAAGCAATAATCGCTACTCTGTATGGTTTACCTTCTTCGCGTTTCAAGTCGTAGAAGGCTCGTAATCTCTTATTTCGTGCTATAGTTTCGTCAGTTGTTTTCTTTTTACGGCTATCACGTATTGAGCATCGCACAGCTGTATAAAGCATACGGCGGAGCCTAGCTGAGCCACGTTTGGTAATATGATTTTTTGTACCTTTAAAGCGGCCTGATTCAAACACACTTGGATCAAGTCCTGCAAAGGCAACTAACTTCTTGGGATGACTAAACCGATCAAATTCCCCGATTTCAGAAATAATCGTTGCAGCGATTTTTTCACCAACACCGGGAATTGTTTGGAGTAGTTCATATTCTTCAAGTTGTACCGCTAACTCATCAATCTCACGCTCCAACGTAGAAAGTTGTTGGCGGTACGCTTGAAGTAAATCTATATACATATTCAGACTAACAAGAAGGCTTTGATAAAGGGTTGATTGAAATGGGTTACGTTCTGCAGCTATGATTAATTCTTCTGCTTTTTCATGGGCCCAATCAAACGAACGTGCTTTACAATGCTTATTAATAAACTGGACAATTTCTTCCACTCCAGCTTTTAAGACAGACTCGGAGGTAGGGAAGGTTTGTAAAGTTTTTAATGAAATTTCGGCATATAAATTCCCGAAAACACCTTTGTATTCAGGGAATACTTGATCTAATACTGATTGGAATTGGAGCTTGGTTTGAACCATAATTCCTGTGATGTTTTCATGCTGCCTTGTCAAATGCCGAAGGTTTAATAACTGAATACCACGTTTCTTCTGAGGCTCTAAATCCTCTTTGTAATACATTTCACCTAAGTGATAAGCATCAATGGCATCTGTTTTGGTTTTCCGTAAGCTAGAACTTTTCGCTCGATAAGATACCAACGGATTAACGATAATCACAATATACTCTCTTGCTTCTAAAAACTGAACAACTGGGGCATGGTAGTGGCCCGTTGATTCCAAAACGACAGGCGGTTTCATTCCTGTTTGACGCTCTAAATCTAGTAAATAAGAGTGTAACTCTTCTAGACCCTCCACCGTATGTTCAACCTTCACACTGTTTTTATAGGGCATTTTTTATCCAAGAACATTTGAACCTGACTTTCACCTTTTGCGACATCCAGACCAACAACTGGATTCATCTGTATCTCCTCCTTGTGTAGTGGATTGACCGGTAACCTCTATCTATCTTGTTATTCATATCTTCGCTTGTTATACGGGATCTCTATGTCCCAACCAGCCTAATCATGTGTTAACAAGTAGAGGGCGAACAGTTTAGTTGTCGGGATCTAGTCCCACGGGCGCGAACGTTCTACCCCGGCTACTATCAATCTATAAATTGAATAAAAAATAGTCAACCAGATTTCTCTGGCTGACCTTATAATACGATAGGGCGCGATTGTGGAGCTGTAGATTTGAAATAAAGTCGTACTGTTTATAAAAAAGATGTACTGTTTAAAATAAAGTTATACCGTTTATTAAAAAGTTTCACCGTTTTACCCCTTTGGATATGATTATCTAAAGGGGTTTTTCTATGTCCCATAGAAAAAGAAATAGTTAATACTTGCAACATTCAAACTAGTACTATATAGTTCTAGTTATGACAAAGGTAAAATTAATGAATCAAAAACGTGTGATTGAAGCGGCGGCAACATTATTTTTAGAAAAAGGGTTTGCTTATACAAGTATGGATGAATTAGTGCGTGTAAGCAAAGTATCAAAATCTAATGTGTATTATCACTTTTCTAATAAGGAAGAATTGTTAGAAGGGGTCGTTGATTATTGGATTGAAACGTATCAGCGTGCCATTGATGAAATACTTTCTCAGAACCAATTATTAGTTGAAGATCGTGTCCAGCTGTTTTTAAAACATTTATCACAGGGAGTTCAGTCAAGGGAGTATAAGGGTGGCTGTCCATTTATTACTCTTTATATTCAAAGTCCTGAACAAGCCACGCACATAAAAGAAAAAATAGGTCTCTTTTTTACAGGATTACAAACGAAAGTCTCTCTATTACTAAAACAAGGAGTAGAAAAAGGGGAGTTTAGAAATACGATTAATATTGACGAGGTAGCAGCACTTTTTATAACGAATCTTGAAGGAGCGCTATTTATTTCAGAAACATTGAAGGATGCTACTGTTATCAAGCAAACAGCAAACCATTTTTTTAACTTGCTTCGATAAGAGAAGCATTTTTTTTACATTGAATTAGTACTATATAGTACTAAAAAGGAGTGCGGATATGAGGACAATATTTTTAACTGGTGGAACAGGCTTTATTGGGAGGCAATTAGTGGAGGAATTAACTAAAGAGGAAGTTATGATTTTTCTTTTAGTTAGGTCAAAAAGTAAGGCAACACGCATTTTTCAAGAAAAAGGTATTTTAAATGAGGCAGCCATGCACTTTATTGAAGGTGATTTAACGAAAACAGATTTAGGTTTAAGTGATGAAGATAAGGATAGGGTATTAAAAACGGATGTGATTATTCACGCGGGTGGACCAATGGATATTAAAGCGACAGAGAAAGAGGCAGTTTCTGTAATTTTAAACGGTGCCAAGCATATCGGTGAATTAGCTAAAAGTATTCATCAATTGAAGGGCTTGCAGCAATTTATTCATATAGTAGGTTATATGAGCCCCTTGGATGATAAAAGTAGCATGGTTACGATTGATGTGTTTAAGGAAGGCAACGATTATATGAAAATAAAAAATTCATATGAAAGAACAAAATTTTTAGCAGATCTTTATATTCGCCAGCAGGCATCTGAAATAGGCTATCCGCTTTCTGTGATTAATCCACCAACTGTAGTCGGCAGTAGTAAAACAGGGAGTACGGAGCAAGTAGCAGGCTTAGGCTTGCTTGTGACGAGTATGCGAAGAGGGCTAATGCCAGTTGTTCCTGGAGGTAAGGGGTATAGATTACCACTTATTTCAAACGATGAGCTAGCGAAGTTTATTGTGCAGGTTTTTAAGCAGGAGCAACCGTCTATTCAAACATATACACTTGTTCAAGACAAACAGCTTGATCCAAATATATCTGAATTATTAGGAGTTATGTCAGAAAGTATGAATATGGTAGCACCTAAAATCTCTGTACCAATTCCTTTCATGAAGGCACTTATGAAAAGTGGGGTAAGTAAAATAACACAAATTCCATCGGATGGACTGAACTTTATTACAAATAGGAAGTTTTCAAATGATTCTTCGAAAAAATTCATGGGAGGGGATTGGTTTAAGAAGACGAGTGTAATGAAATTTTTCCCAGCCGTCGTAGCGGATTTGGATTATCGCTTGATGTATCAAAATGACCAGCATAATCATGCATTTGAACGAACATTAATCGGAAACACTGTCATTTATCAAATACAAGGAGAGGGTAAGCCGTTTATTTTATTACACGGTTTATTGAGCGATGGAGAGGATTTATTTCCTTTAGGACTAGAGCTTCATGAAAAAACTGGTCAACCGATATGGATCCTGGATCTTCCAGGTTTAGGACGTTCCCCTTTTAAACGAGAGAAAAACCTTCTGGATCTCTATTTGAATGTAGTGAAAGAGTTAATGGGGGAAGCTACTAATGGTGCACATTTGATTGGCCATTCCTTCGGCGCGGTAATTCTTCTGGAAGCATTAGTACAAGAGTACATTGATACGAAGAATACTATTACTTTACTTCAGCCACCTGTTGCAAAAAGAAATTCTAACTCGTTTAATGCTCCTCAATTTATGAACAAATGGGCGTTGAAATTGGCAACTGCTAATTTGATAGAGCGATATTTATTAGGTAATGGTCTGTTTGAAAGTACGGAGAGCATTCCGGAACATTATATTGCCAAAGTAAGTAGGAGCTTTACTTCGCCAAGAATTTTAAATACAACGGTTCAGCTTAACAGTTTTCTATTGAAAGACTATCAGGGTGATTTTAATAAAGTACAAAGGTATAATCTTCATATTATTTGGGGAGATCATGATAGAAGCTATTTTGCTCCATTGCATCTTGGCAAGGTTGAAATTGTTCCATATGGTCATCATTTCCCTCTTAGCCATCCGAGGGAAACGGCTGATTTGGTTATAAAAAATAGTAGTACTAGCAGATGATAGTGTGGGGTAAATACAAAAAAAGTGTGTAGTAAGATTGTTCGTTCAAAGTTTGGTTTAACATCATCGGTTGTCCTGTATCAAATAATAAAAGAAAATAGTATTTTTTGCTTGGATTAGCTTAATCATAGGTGCATTATCATATTGCTTCTTATGTATTTTCTATTAGGAAGTCCAGTCATCAGAGAACAATCTTTTTTTCAAAATAGATTCTTTTATTTTCGCTAATATAGCGGTGAAAGAGGAACTGTAGTTTTGAAATAAAGTCGCGATGTTTTAAAGAAAGTTGCGAAGCTTTACCCCTTTAGATATGGTTATCTAAAGGGGTATTCTTATAGTGAACCAAAAGGTGTATTAGAGAATTGTTTAGTAACAATAGAGTTGTTCAGCAATCGGGCCAGATTGTTGAATAACAGTCTTTTAAGAAATGTTATCTAACGACGCTTGTGCAAAAATAATATTGTTGTTTAATTTACAATAAAGTCATTTGTAAAATAATATTAGTTGTTTAAAAATCCTTATTCCACGAACGGAGCAGGTTAGTGGAAGCAATAGTAATTAGGTTTGACTGGGAAAATTGTCGATGATATTAAAAAAGACACCGAAGTGTCTTATGTTTTTCAAATTAAGCATACCGATAAATTGAAATTTAATTACTTAACATTATGCTTATCTTGGGAGCGAGGTATTTTATCGGTGAGTGTATACAAACCATGTAATGCTTGCTGTTAATAATGCTGACGAAATCAAAGCTGTAAGAACACTATATGTTTGCCAAATAAGTATCGTTGACCAATCGAAAGCACAGCACAGTATACCCAGGGCAATCGTAGCAATCAGGAAAATAACTGTTACGATTATTCTCTTTTTTGTCATTGGCTGCCGCCCATTCGTTTTCCTTCTGCGTAATCCTAAGAGAAATAGCAAAACGGCCAATAGGCAAAGAATAATTGTGATAGACGACAAAATAATATCCAAAAGCTGTGTGCCGCTTATTTCATATGACTGAGTTAGATTGCCGTCTAATATATCTTTAACTTTTAGTACCAGGTTTATATTGGTATTTGCGCCGTTGCTCAGCAAGCAGACGGCTGTTCGTTCATTTAGCAGTATGACTACTTCGGTTCTGAAATTTGGATTGCCCCCAGTGTGTTCTATAATCGTTTGGTCGGCGTTTACCGACCAGCCTGCCGCATAATACATATCGTTGACAGCCGAAACAGACATATCACCCCTATGTGATTTTTCGATAACCGTGTGAAATATTTCGGGTATGTCCTGCACAATACCCATCTGTATGCCCATCCAACGCGCCATATCTTTTGTATTAGAAATGATGTAGCCTGCGGGCTTATTCCCAGCATAATCCGGAGCTTTAAATGGAGTTGTCATAAAAAAGGAAGAACGGTAGCCCTGTGCCAACTGTCCAGTGGCTTGAGCATCTTCTTTATAAACATACGTCTGGTGAAGGCCTAACGGCTGAAATACCTGTTCCCTCATAAAGTCTTCATAGCTTTGTCGCGACACAATCTCAATAACCAAACCCAATACGTCATAATTAACGGTTCCATAGTTATACTGTTCACCGGGAGGGAACGCCAATTCAGCATCTACGAGCATTTCCACAGTCTTTTGCAACATATCCGGTGTATTGCCTTGTGGAATACTTTGAGTATGCCTAATATTTGTTAGACCACTGGTATGGTGAAGAAAGTTATTTAGTGTAAGGCTTTGCATATCAACAGGTTTCCCTTGATACTTTAACGTAAACCAAGGTAAATATTTTTGGACAGGGTCAGTCATTGAGAGTAGCCCTTGCTCTTCCAACAGCATAATACCCATACCGGTAAAAGCTTTACTGACCGAGGCTAACTCATAGAGTGTATTTTCACTTGCAGACAACCCCTTTTCACGGTCAGCATACCCTGAAGAAAAGTAGAACACTTCATCATCAGCAAGTATTGAGATTGACATTCCCGGCACACCTGATATACGAGAGGCATCATCTAGCAACGCTTGTATTGCCGCAGATTTCGAATCAGACAACGCATAACTTTGTGTTGCGAATCCTGAGAATAATATAAATATCGTTAATACAAAAACAATAATCTTTTTCATAAATTCTCCTTTTTAAAAAATTATAATAGAATAATATAAATAACCTACTTTTACAACTACTAAACTAAATTTTAATTTATCTTTCTATTCACTTATATAATATCAAGTAATTGTGAAGAGTTACACTTAACGAACAGATGCGTTAGTTCAATAAGAAAAACGATCTTCAACAATCGGGCGCTATTCTTGAAAAAGAATTGTGCCTTCTTTAGCTAAAGGGCCAGATTGTTGAGAAACGCTTTCACGTATTCATGTAGAATAATAGCTGAAATTGTGAAGGATTACACTTAATCTAACGGGGCAGTTTGCTTGAAGAGGAATATCATTAGAATGGAAGAAAAAATCGATAAATGAGGTCAAGGATAAATAAAAAATCTCCCCAAATACAGGTTTGAGAAGGATTTAATGACTACTTTACTTTTGAAACTATTGTGATTAAAATTATGTAGATATGATAATTAATTGTTATTAGGATGTGAAAATTATCGTTTTTTATTATTTTTTACTCGGGTTAGGTGCATTTTTAGTAATATTTGCTGTGTTTTATTTTATTTCGATGTATCGAGCGAGAGAATTAGAGTTTCTAGATACAGTAAAAATTCTTGGTGGCTTTCTACTAGGTGTTTTACTTTTATGGATGACTATTCCAAGTCTAAAATCTGTACTAATGAAGGACTATGATGTTGTTAGTGGAAAATGTACTGTAGAAATAACATCATCTGGTCGATCTACTGATTCAACCTTTAATATGCTTGATACAGATGAACAATTTGAGTTTCAGGAGATTCCTGATCTGAATGCTTACGGAAGATCT
Organism: Rummeliibacillus pycnus; assembly: GCF_044359855.1. GTDB lineage: Bacteria > Bacillota > Bacilli > Bacillales_A > Planococcaceae > Rummeliibacillus > Rummeliibacillus pycnus_A. The sequence goes on along the minus strand of NZ_CP132291.1, from coordinate 964,924 downwards.
ATACCTTATTATTGTGAGGTTACGGTGACAAAGGATCATATGTTTGGAATCGATTATAAAATTTACGATTTCAAGACAAGAAAGCTTGTTAATCCAAGCGATTAGCTTGTTCTTAGCAAAAAATTATAAAAATATTATAGAATGCTTATCTATACATATGATTTTGATAATGTTCTTCAGCTAACCGGTTACGTTAATAAATTTTGGAGGTTTTTATGAAAATAGAAGTAAAAGATGATGATAAAGTAGTAATTGATGGCTTTGAATTTTATGGTCATATTGAACAAGAGCAATTCTGTTCTAAATGCGAGTTTAATTTAGTATACAATGAAGATTTTGATGCATATTTTTGTCCTAAATGTAATTACTGGAATGAAGCCCAATGTAGTGACCCTGATTGTGAATACTGTCCGAACCGTCCTGAAAAACCATTACCTCACAAATAAGTTCTTTAACTAACGGGTGTTTTACTTCAATAACAATTTTCAATAATCGGGCGCAATTCGTGTAAAATGAATTGTGTCTTTTTTAGTTATCATCTTCATAAGTGGTATTGTTTACTTGAAGAAAAATGCGACATAGAGAGAGGGAGAAATTCCCCCTTTACTTAAAATAATGGTTTTTGAAATCCATTAATGCGTGCGATAACGGATATTTGTCCAACATGATATGCTTCATGCGTGTAAACATGATTAAACAACCAATTTAGTGTAGGTACTGAAGGTGGCGTCCATCCATCAGAAAACTTTGGAACTTCAACTAATTTAGTGAGTTGTGAATCTTCTAATGTATGTAGGATGTCATCTGTATAGTTTCTAATTTGAATATAGTTATCTAATATTTCTTTAGGCGAACAATCATCATTAAGATTTAAAATACAGCTCTGTTTTAGTCCAATTTCATTAACCCAATAGTCTTCGCTACTTGATATATGAGAAATAATCCAAGCTATATTATTTGGATAGAAAGCTGATTTCTTAAACCAAAATTCCTTATCAAGACTGTTTAGGTATGGTATCAAAGTTTTTCTAAGATCATTACGATATGGAAAAAGCAAGAAAAAACATCCTTTCTTGTATTAATATGTGTCTTATATTTTAAATGAATGAACATCCGATAAGAAGGGTTTTTAGAAATTATAGAAAAACTTTATTGCACAGTTCGTAGACATTATACAGTAGCTTATTCCATTATAGGGCGCAATTCAGTAGCAAGAATTGTGCTTTTTTTATGTTAATTAAGGGCCATATTGTTGAACAACACCTTGAAGAAAGATGGTATCTTTGTTTATATTTAGAAGAGCTTTTGAAGCAATATACATAAAATATCAGCAAGATAGCTGAAGCAAGAGCAGAGAAAAATTTAAAGTGGATACTACAAAAGAGGTGTATAAATATGGCTATCATTTTTATAGCTGTTTGGCTTGGTTTGACTATTCCTATCCTTTTATCCCTTATTCTAGGTTTGCTAAAACCGATAGTAACGGCTGATAATACTGGGATAAGTATGATAATCATTACTTTACTAATAGCCATATTGGACAGTTACATTGGACTAAAGATATTTAATAAAATCCAATTATGGCTAGAAAAACGAAAAAGATATTGACTTTTATGGAATATATATCTGAAAATGGTGTAATTTTAGATGATGAATGGGGTAAAGAGTTTTAATTAAATGTTTTCCTTAATTAACAGGTGCATTTTAGAGGGAGTAGGTATTAAATGGAATTTTATTTATTAAAAGATTATTATGGTGAAGGATTTACAACAGCTTATTGGAATAAAAAGGAAACTGTTAGGTATATATGTGAAAAATGTGAAGGAATTAATAGTCAAAATAATGGTCCGCTTGTTATCTCTTTTGAGGGAAAAGGGGATATTGCTGACTATTATCGAATTGTAAAATGGCACACTGTAAGTCCAAAATTCATGCAAGTTCTTATAGATAACAAGATAACAGGTATTCGATTTAAAGATATTCTCATAGATGATGAAAAGGGAAATTTACTAACTACAGATTTAAAACAATTAGATGTTTATGGAAGATGTGGACTTCTAACAGATTTAAATGGAGAGGAAATACCTAATTGCCCAGTCTGTCATAGAGTCACTCCCGATAACCTTGAAGGAAAAAAAGGATTATCAGTCAACTTAGATAAATGGGATAAATGGGATGGTTCAGACATGTTTTACTATGCTAATTGGGAAGGAAATATCATTGTGACAGAAAAAGTGAAGGAAATCATTGAAAGAAATAACATTACGAATATTTATTTTGTTAATATACATTCGTATGATTTATGAATCGCATTTGAGGATAGTAATATTCCACAATCGGGCGCAATTCTTGAAAAAGAATTGTGCCTTCTTTAGCTAAAGGGCCATATAATTGAACACCAACTTCTTTATGAGGCTGTAAATTTATGTTAACATTTAGCCGAGATTGTAAATTAATGTGCCTAAACTATCGAGACAGGCTAGTTGAATACTTATTCTTTTTTTAAACGCTAAGTTAGACATACAAAAAAACTGTAGGTGGATACGATGAATAATAATGGTTCTATAATAATTTTAATACTCATTGCTATATGTGTTGTCTTTTTTGCTTTTGATTTTTTTATGAGGAAGCTATTGAAAGTCGAGAACAAAAAATGGTTTTCATATAATCATATCAATCATTTACATAAGATAGTAGATTGGGCGATTCGAATTACGTTTACGGTATTAATATTAGCGAGTACATTTTATCGAATTAATATTGATTCCACAGAAATAATCTGGTATTTAGATGTATGGTTTATATTAACAATATTTATAATTATATCAGAGTCTGTCAGGGCCTTTATGGAATGGAAATATGAAACTAATCGTAAGGCGTATATTTTAACTATTTCTGAAATGGCACTCATGATTGTTGTATTAATTTCAATAGTGAAAACGAATTTTTTTAATTTATTAATCTAACGGGGCGTTAGTTAAAGAAGAATTCATGATTTTAGGTTTGGGAACTTATTATAGTTATTCAATTATCGGGCGCTTTTCCAAAATAAAGGAAAGCGTCTTTCTTCATGAAAATTGCGCGATTCTTCAGTAAGAATTGTGCTTTTTCTTAATGTATCGGGGCATTTAGCGGAATAAGAAAACATCTTAGGGAACACTATCAATGAGGTGTTGAACAAATGAAAAGATACGTAATTTTTATACTGGCATTAATTCTTGTAATTTTCCCTAATAAAGCATGGGCAACAATTAAAGGGTATGATAAAGTCGCGACGTCAAGTAAGAATGATATAACTATATATGCCAAGAAAATCGATGATTTATATTATGACTTCAAAATTGACTTTAAGGGAAGGATTGCCTCAAGACCTTTTTGGTTAAGCGTTGCTAATAACCCTGCTTATGCCCCAAAAATTATATATGAGGACATAAACAGAGATGGAAAGAAAGAGTTAATCATAATTTTGAACCAAGGTTATGGTACTGGAGTTTCATTAGAAGAAGTTTATGTTATTGAGGTCGATAATAATCGATTTGGTGAGGTGCTTGTTGATAATCCCCTTGCAGTAGTATTGAAAAATGCGAAAACCAGCTTAACACCAACTGAAGCGAAAATAAGTATTGGAGATAAGAATTATCTTGTAGATATAAGTTCAGTAGGTATCAAGCCAGAGAATGTATTTAAAGATATAGTTTTTGGAGGCATTATTAAGTATGAAGTAAAAAACAATCACCTAATCGCTAGGTTAGCTGCTCAAGTTTCTCCTGCACACTCTATTGGTGAAGTTATCATTACTTATGAATATCGTGACAAAATGTATCAAGCAAAATCAGTGGATTTTCAGCCCTACAAATAAAGATTGTGAAGTATTGTACTCACGCTTACGGAGTGTATATCTTCAATTAGAAATCATAAATAATCTTCAACAATCGGGTGCAATCCTTGAATAAGGATTGCGCTTATTTCTATTTCAGGGCCATTTAATTGAATAAACACCTTAGAAGAAAATCGGATATTTATGTTAAAATTTGGGTGATATTGTGAAAAAGTGTACTTAAACTAACGGGGCAGGTTAGTTCAATAAGGAATATCCAGTTCAACCCAATATATAGAGTTAATGACGGGTGCTTAGTTAAACAAGACCATCATTTAGATGATCTTTTACGTCTCAGACATCAGGTAGATTTCCGCTCATTACAATTATCATCGTTAGGAAATGGTATGATGAAAATAGATAATAATTGTTTAATTGAGATTACTTAAATTCATAATTAGGAAGGTGAAATATGTATATTGAAGAACCCGAATCTAAAACAAAGTGGGGCATTGCTCTAATCGGTAATATCAGTATAGTCGAAAAAAGTGCTGATTACTTTGGAACGTATCGACACTTTTATTTTTGGTGCGATGATGATTATGATACTCCCTCTTTTACTCCGATTTTAAGTTCTCCTCATGTTGACGTACTAGAAAAGGACGATGCTCATCGAGCAGCAAAACGATTAGAAGTTCTCCTTCTTATTTTTAATGGTATTCAAGCTACCTTTGAAAATGGTACTCGTAAATCACAAGGGGGAATTACAGAATTTGAACATAATAGGGTTAGAGATCATTTTAATTTGAAACCTAAACCTAAAAATCCAGAAGAAAAGTCTCCAAATAATAATTTTGAAGAAGATGATTTTGATGTTTTTATGGAGGAATTAAACAATCCTTTCGATCCGCATGTTGTCAAATACATACGAAATCGTGAGCCTATCATTAAAACACAAGAGGGCTTCATGATGGAGATGGCCATTGACGACGATATTTCTAGAAATATTTTAATATGGCGTTCTTTATGTGAAGACGATAAAATTCATTTCATTACAAATGCATATAAGATATATGATGCTGTTAATTATTTTCTAAATAAAGATGAAAAATATGAAGAAAATAAAAAAAATCCCCAAATGCAAGAATTAATTAAGCAACATAAGATTATGCAATCTAACAAACATTTCATGAATACTTTTAAATTTGCTGGTTTGCTTTCACGTCACGGATATTCAAATCATGTTGCCCCCGCTAAAGCTGATCCAAAAGCAAATTTGAAAAAATTGCGAAGTGATTTAAACAATTTAGTGTTATCTTGGTTTAAATATTGGCATGATACAAAAGAAGTCCATCAAAAAGAAAAAACCGATGCTTTGAAAAATGTTATGGAAACAACTAAAAAAATTCACCAAGAAGCTGATGAAATTCTCTTGAAACTTAACAATTCATTTAATATTCACAAATAATCATAAGGTTCGTTACAACTATTTAGTTCTTTAGTAAATGAATGTTTAGATAGAACAGAGGAATTATTTTGAATTAGTAAAAGAGCTTGTTCAGCAATCGGGCGCGATTTTTGAATAATTGTTTAACTTCTTCTACAACTAAAAGGGGAGTAGGTTAATGGAATAAACAGGTATTTTAGGAAGGTTGTAGAAGTATATAGAATATGAGGATCATTTAAAGAAAGGACTAAATTTTAAGGAGTTGAAAGTGTGATAAAGAAATACAGTCTATTTTATATATTTAGTATTGTAATCGGGTTATTTATAATGAATGGAATACTTAAATGGTTAAATATCCCAACGTATGACCAATTACTTGAAATGATACTGGGGAAATCGAATACTTTAAATGGAGTTATAGCAATAACAATTTCAGGCTTATTAATTTATATAATCATAAAAGGCATACCTAAACTAAAAAAGTCTATATAGTGGTGTAGCTTTAAATAGAAGAATCAGTTACACATCGAGGTGTGATTATGAAATTAAAAAACAAAAGACACATTCAAAGTATTTATAGAAAGCAATTACAAGAAAAGAAAGAGTTCGAAAGAGATTTTGTAATTTTTCTGATTTTGATGTTGATAATTGGAGGGGTTATTATCATTGATTCATATATTGGGGATCCTTTTAGGTGAGCGACTTATAGAAAATCCATTTGCATCACTTCTATATTACCAATATTAAACAATCGGGTGCGTTAACAATTGCTAATGCAAATGGATGTGGAATTTATATAAGATGGTCTTTGATAAGCCATACTGGACAGGTTTTCAATGTTAATAAGTAGTAATTAAAGGAGAGAAAAACAAAGGTGTCTGGTTTCCTACTTGCAAAAATACTTGGCGGTCTTGGATTTGTGTTGATTCTAATCAAAATTTTATTCTTTAAAACAGAGAAGAAAAAAGATGATAAGTATCTAATTTTCACACTTCTTCTAATTATTATTTCTGTTAACATTTCCATCTGGGTTATTGCAGCAACTAATCCCTAAAGGAAAAAGAAAGGAGGAACCGTTATAAAGTAACGGGCAAGTTAATGCAAAAATAAATTCCGTTAAATTGGTAATAATATTACAATTTACACTAAAGAATTGGGGTTATAAAGTAAGATTTTTGAATAAAAGATGTAGGGGGGAGTTATGGCAACTAAAAAATCATTAAAGTTAATGTTACCAATTATTTTTATAAGTTCAATATTATTGGGTTGTTCCTTCAACAAAACTGATTTTGAGGGAGTAAAAGGTGTTGGCTTAACTTATAGTGAGTATTTTAAGACCTACGATGGGCTTGACGAGAGGCAAAACATTAAATATTACAAGCCTGTTCCAATTGATGAGGTAGAATCATCTTTATCAGAACAAGTTAAAAAGGCTATAAATACGATTGATTCCAATAGGTTACCTTTCACAGTTGATGATGAGAAAGTGTATCTTATAACCTCCAAAGACGAGAATGGTAAAATAAAGAACCAGGTTCAGTTAAGCTATCTCAGCAAGTCAGAGTATAACGAAGTAGATAATTTTTTTATCATTTCTGTAACAGAAGTCGATGAAAATCCACTTAAAAAATATGATATTTCGGATAAATATGATTCAGTAGGAAACGAATTAAAAAAAGAAATTTTAACAGAAGATTTACCAATTTACCAGCAAGTAATTACGACAGATAGTGCGTTATTATATACCTATTATGATTATGATGTAACTAAAAATAGCATAGTTACCGTTGGGACGGCGGCGAATGAATTTTATGCTTATTACAATGGATACATTTATCACATAGGTTATTTAATTGATAAAGAAAAGAATAACGAGGAAATGCAAAATAAGATGCTTCATTTGACCCGTGAATATATCTTAGGAAACTCTTTGTGAAAAGTTCTACTTAAACAAATGGGGGCTTATCTTCAATAACGGTCTTCAACAATCGGGCGCGTTTGTGGAATAAGATTCATTTTTCTTCTTCAACTAATGGGTGTTTTTTAGAGACATGAATGAATTTTATCAATTAACCGCCTGAAATAACTTGACTACCATTTTGACTACCAGAGCGTATCAATTGGTATGAAATCATATAATATTTTATATGGAAATTAGCCATACATTGAGTTAATAAGAATATAAAATAGGAAGAAACTCGATTATACAACAGTAGTTTAATCAACGGTAAAGAATTAGTTAGATTCTTAAAATAGTTAAAGATCTTATCGGAAACCCAGAAGATTTACTTCTAGAAGCTTAATCTAAATGCTTTAAAGAACCTATCGCTTACACTCAGACCACACTTTGATTAGGGTGGTTTTTTATTGTTTTGGCTTTTTGACCACCAGAGCTTTTTTATATGGCTCATTTAGGTAATTTAATTTGTATCTTTTAGGGTGTGGATGTTTAGCTAAACTACAATCGAGTAAGTTAATGCATCTATATTGGAATCTCAACGAAAGACCCGTAGTCCATCGTGGATACGGGTCTTAAATAATTGTAGAACTTATTTATGAAATGGACTATTTCAATTTTACAAGTGTAAAGCCATAATAAGGGTCGATACATTGGATACGACCGACAATCGGTGAATAAAAGTTAGTTGTTTTACCTTTTTTAATAGCAATAACATTATCAAACGTACCGGCATTAGTGTAAATAGTAGCTTTCGTATTCACAACTTTATAACCTCTTCCGAATTCCTGATTTTTCTTAACTGGATATTTTATTGTTAATTGTAATGTAAATTCTTCCCCAATTCCTGTATATAGACCTCTACTCGTTTCAAATTCAAAGTATCCCCAAGGCGTTGGGTCTTGATTGAAAATCCAAGTATTGATGATGTCGTAATTTTTCTTAACGAAATTGGTTGTAATCGTATCTCGGTGATCATAGCTGCTAGGTGTTAGATCTTTATACGTATATTTTTTTGATGTATTCATCGTGTAGCTTGTGTACTTTTTATTTGGCTGAGGTTTTGATTTTTCTAAATACTTTGTTTGGATATACCCACGCAAGTTTGTCGTGTAAAGCTCCGTCCATTGTCCCTTTTTCTTTCCTGTAATCATAACTGCATCACCATTTTGTACTTTTGTATAGCTAAATGAAGATGACTTTGCCTCGGATTTAATCGCAATGGCTTTACCACCAGACACTTTTACATAACGAAGAGATGTAATTGGTGCTTTTTTAGAAGCGGCCTCAGTTATCAGCAATGTAGGCGAAAAGATAGTAAGAGCAATAATAAATGATAACAAATACTTGAATAATTTCTTCATGAAAACCCTCCTTTATTACACTATATTACCTTTTTAGGAATGAAAAGTAACCTATATTTATATTATTCGTGCAGATAGTGGCTTTGCAACGCCCGAACTGTACAAATTACGTTATAAATGAAATTTCTAAAAAGCAATCTACACTCTTAATCGGGATAGACGGTTGTGGAGGTTCTGGAAAAAGTACTTTTGCTGATAAAATAAAAGAAGAATTTTCTAATGTAACGATTGTACATAAGGTTGATTTCACCTTCCTTCCTCTCAAATTATAAATACACATCCACCCAAAAAACTATTGGTGCTTATTTTGATTGGAAACGTCTTTTAAATCAAGCCAAGAAAAAGAGGGATATTATCAACGGTACGATTGGGACACGGATAGCTTAACAGAATGGCATATTGTTCCTGTTGGTGGCATTGTAATAATCGAAGGTAAATATTCTATTCGAAAAGAATTAACAGATAAATATGATTTCAAAATATGGGGTAATTGTCCAAGAGAAAAACGTCTTTCAAGAGGTCTCGATATAGACGGAGAAGAAGCCCGTGAAATGTGGGGGGAAATAATTGGATAATTTCAGAAGATATTTATGTGTAAAAACATAAGCCTTATGAAAAGGCAGATAATGTTCCTGGACTAAGTAAAAGAGAAGTTTTTCAACTAACGGGGGCTTTACTACAATAAGGGTAGGACCATTAATGTGTTCCCATCCTAATGGAGAAATATGTTTCAATAATTTTTCATTAGGATGGGAATTAAATAACTATAAAACTAATCTTTTTTAACTGTATATCTAACTTGTTTAAAGGTCACTATATCTCCATCTTCAATATCATCTATAGTTTGCAAAAGTTGAACTTTTGGCTTGTAGTCAGTCCTATGAGCATCTTTGATACCATTAATGTCAAGTTTGTAGGATTCATCATTTTTTATTTTTTGTTCAAACACTTTTTTATTGGCAACAAAAATAAAGGTCACTTTATTTTCATCAATTCCCTCAGTCATAAATTCTAATTGATTATCTTTTGTTGTAATCGTTGGTGTTAATAATTCAATACTTCCGTTTCCAGTTTCTCGTTTAGTAGCAATTTCAATAGCGGCTCTATCACTTGAATCTAAAGAATCTTCTAAAATATTTGAACATCCGAATAATATGATTCCAGCAAATATAATAAAACTTAATCCAATTATCTTTTTCATAAGAACATCCTCCCCAAAAAAATTAGTTTTCGTCAGTCGTCAGTAAGGGAATGAATTGTCATACCCTACTCGTTAACGTAGAACATAGATAATAAGGTGTAAACTTCTAACAATTATACCATAATGAGATGGGTTATATTTTGGCATTTTGACGGGACCCCTATATAGATTATTCTTATAATTAAATTATAAAAAAATGTACTTAAAACAAGGATGGAGAATTATATCATAAGTAAATACGATCCTTTAGTAAGATTTTCTTTTCTTCTTCAATAGTTGAAGAACGAACTTCCATAATCGGTCCAGATTGTGGAATAAAAAGGGAGGAATTTCAAAGAGTGAAGAGAATACAGAGGATATGCTCTAAGCCATGTGACATGGAAGTTAGGGAGTGGTCAGGCATAATTTCAAAAAAGGATGGATTCTACTTCCGGCATTTGTCAGTAAAGTTCTTTACTATATTAGAAGATAGATGGAGGAGGAATGTTAGATGAAAAAACATCATGCTATACAGTTATATGATTATCATGTTTGGGCGAATAACAAATTTTTCGGAAGATTAAAGGAATTGCCACAGGAAATTTATGATCGGGAACTTCAAAGTATTTTTACCTCGATTGCGGAGACTCTTGTTCATATTTATACGACAGATACACTTTGGCTTGGTGTGATGCATGAAAAAAGTATGGATGAGATTCAAGCTTCCATCGCTCAGGCACAAGAGAAAACAAAGAATAAGGGTTTTGAGGAAATGGAAATGTTGTTTCATCATTTGTCACTGGAGTATCAAGAATTACTTAACAATGAAAGTGATTTGGATAAAGAGATTTTCCCTAAACATCCTAAATTCGGACGTTTAGATACTCATTTTTCAGAATAGGTTCAGCATATAGTCAACCACGGAACGTATCATCGCGGAAATCTTACGGCAATGATACGTTAAACAGGGTTACCCAAGTGTACCTACTGATTATGTTTTCTATCTTTATGAAATCAGCTCAACAAAATAGTTTTTTATTTATATTCAGTTTGAAGATGATAAACAAAATATTTTTTCGCAAACAGGCACTATCCTTGAACAAGGATAAGCGCTCATTTTTCATTTAAGGGCCATATAATTGAACAACACCTTTAAAGAAATATGGATGTTTATGTTAAAATTCAGGTGAGACTGTGAAGATATATACTTAAACTATTGGGGCAGGTTAAAATCCAAATCCCATATGCTCCACAAGCGATAATGAAGAGTGGGTTAAAAAAATATTAGCTTTCAAAATTGGACAATGCAACTTATGATATATGATTTAACCTAAGCATTAATTGTATCAACTTTTAACAAATCAAAAATCATATTGTTGATTTGGAATAAAGTTTGATTAAAAAGTTGCTGGAAATACTCATTTCATCATAAAAAAACCCATATCTTTTGAACACAGATTGAACTGCCCCGTAAATGTTAGACACTAACTAACATTTACGGGGTGTTTTTATGACTAAATTTACAATGGAGACAAAATTAAACGCAGTGAAACGTTATTTAAATGGAACTGAAAGTTATAAAAAGATTGCAGAAAGTATTGGTTCAACCAAATCTCAAGTTATCAACTGGGTAAAATTATTTGAGGCCCAAGGAATGAATGGTTTTGAAAAAGACTATACAGCTTACTCTGTTCAGTTTAAACTAGACGTACTTAATTTTATGAACGAAACAGGCGCTTCTCTTCGAGAAACAGCGAGTAATTTTAATATTTCTTCTCCAAGTACAGTTTATAAATGGGAATGGTTATTAAAAACACAGGGGCTGGATGCGCTAGAACCAAAGAAAAAGGGGCGCCCTCCAATGAAAAAAGAATCGAATAAGATGCAATCAAAAGTTGTAGTATCAGATGAAGGCTCGCTAGAGGCTTTACAAGCAAAGATAAAGCGTTTAGAAATGGAGAACGCCTACTTAAAAAAGTTAAATACTTTAGTTCAAATGCAAGAAAAATTACAAACAAAATCAAAGCGCAAGTAATAGTTGAACTAAAGCATAAATATGACGTTGCGGAGTTGGTTAAAGTCGCTGGCATTCCCCGTAGTACGTATTATTATTGGGAAAATCGATTAGATCAAACTGATGAATACGGACAAGTAAAAGAAGCAATTAAAATGATTTACCACGAACATAAAGGTCGTTATGGTTACCGTCGTATAGCTAAAGAATTGAAGAAATATGGTTATACTCACGATCCTAAACAATTAATAGTCTAATGAATCAGATGGGCTTAAAATGTCTTGTACGTATAAAGAAATATCGTTCTTACAAAGGGACCGTTGGTCGAATCGCACCAAATCTATTACAACGTGATTTTAAGGCAAAGAAAATGAATGAAAAATGGGTAACAGACGTTACGGAATTTCATCTATTCGGAGAGAAACGTTATTTATCACCTGTGTTAGATTTGTGTAATGGTGAAATCATTGCGTATAAAGTGATGAGCCGTCCTGTTTATCGACTTGTTGGAGAGATGTTAGATCAAGCTATTAATCGTCTTCAACAAGGAGATCAAGTAATTCTACATTCCGATCAAGGATGGCATTACCAAATGAAGAAGTATCAGAAGACCCTACAAGAACACCACATTACGCAGAGTATGTCCCGTAAGGGCAACTGTTTAGATAACGCCGTCATTGAAAATTTCTTTGGCTTGTTAAAATCTGAACTTCTTTATCTTCAGGATTTTGAGAGTATGGAACATTTTGAACAAGAACTACATGATTATATCGAGTATTATAATCACAAACGAATGAAGGCAAAATTAATAGACCTAAGTCCAGTAGAATACCGAACTCAGGTCTTAGAAGCTGCCTAAACTATTTGTCTAACTTTATTGGGTCAGTTCAGATTGATCAAAATGTATGGGTTTTATAATTCAACTTACGAAAATTATATAAACAAGATTGATAACTTTGGTAGGTAAATAATTTTAAAATAACCCCATATAATTAAATTCCACCATGATATAAAATATATTGTGGGTTTTGTAATTCTTCTACAAAGTTTAAACAAAGGTCAATATTTTTTAATAACTCTAAACGATCAAATTGATATTGGCTATCTAAATCATGAAAAAAAGCTTCAGGCATCTTTTCAGCAATAACCCTCCACTGTAAAAACATAGCCCTTAATTCTTTTATCGAATATTGATTAAAAATAGTTACACCAAAGGAATTGAATCCTTCATCTTTAGGGATAAGGTTTTTATAGGGTGCTTCCTCATATCCTGGATTAATTGAAGGAACTTGATAAAACAAATTATCTTCAACACCTATTTGGCTATCTATATAATCAATTACATCATCATGAATGATTGCACTTTTTATAGTTCTTCCATAAATCGTATCATTATCTTCTTCTATATTAATGTATTCAGGTAATTTTATTAATTCAAAATCATGAACACACCCCATACCACTCATAACAATCTCCTCCAATCAAATATTCAATTTTTTATTATAACATATAAACAAAAGATGGTATGCTATTCCAATTCACACCATCTCTAAAGAAAATTCTTATCAAATGGGGGAAAAGGAGCGATAATTTCAAACCCGTACCTATCTGAATGAACAAGTATAAATTGAATAGAAGAAAATAATAAAAAAGCATTCAGAGAACTGTCCCTTGAATGCTTTTTCGCTACTTTTAATTAGAGTGAATTACCTGTACCCTTCCAATCTGTCCATCTTTTAGTCTAACTTTAATACCGTGGGGATGGGTGCTCGATTTGGTAAGAATATCTTTCACGATACCTCTGGTAAGCTTTCCCGTTTTTTGATCCTTTTTTAAAACAATATCAACTGTCATATTTGGTAATACGTCTTTCCGATTTTGACCGTTCATTAGCCACCTATTTTTCTGCGCGTACTGGTTGCTTTTTTCGCTTGCTGGCTTTTCATTTTTTTTGTTGAAAGGTCGGCATTCAGTTTCCCTTTATTAGCGGAGGACTGGTTCTTTTTGTTTTCAAGTTGCTGCTTCACTGCATCTCGCAGGCTAATTTTCTTTTTTGGTGCTTCGGATTGATTATTTTCGATCATAGGAAATTCCTCCTTTTGAGTATGATATTAACTCCAGTATAATCTATTTTCGCTTATTTGTGAAAGAATGTACTTAAAGTAACGGTGGCTTTAGTTGAGCAAGGTTCAATTAGATTTTTTATATGAGATGAATAAAATTTATTCAGACCTGTTATTGTTCTCAAAAAACCTCTTAACCTGAATATCAAATCCAAGCAGAAAATCCCTTGAACCCTTGATGTAAACGGGTTCAAGGCGTTTTTTATTGTATCCTATTGGAAAGGAAAGTGAGATTAACGCTACAACTGTTAAGAAGGAATTTTAGTTTTTCTTGTGAATGTTAAGTGATAATAAAGTTATTCCATTAAAGGGCCATATTGTGGAATAAAAGCTTTTATGCAATGTTGTAAAATGACACTTTAGGAGTATTTTAAATTCAAGTTAAACTGTTATAAATTTTCATTTATAATAAAAAATAGAAATGTATATGTGGAGGGAAATGAGTGATACATCAAATGGCTTTACACGAAACATATTTCGAATCAATCAAAAAAGGGCGAAAAAAGGTTGAGGTTCGATTAAATGATGAAAAGAGAAGAAAAATCAAAGTAGGTGATTTGATTGAATTTATTAGTGTTCCTAATCAAGATGAATCACTAACTGTCAGAGTAACTGAATTAAGAACATACAATACATTTAAAGAAATGTATCAGAATATCCCTTTTAAAGATTTTGATTGTGATGGATGGACAATGGACGAGATGATCAAAGGGACTTACGACATATACACTCCAGAGCAGGAAAAAGAATGGGGAACATTAGCGATTTCGATTGAAATTTAAATAGCATGAAAAAAACTAAATAAAGTATGAGTATGCAAATAAAGAAGAAATAACGTTCCCAAATAAATGTTAGGTAATACACCAGAGAGGTACGAATGTTGTTAAATAAACGTTTGTGCCTTTTTGCGAGGACAATTGTTTTTACAGCTTTTTATGCAAAGGTAGTTGAAAAACGATCTTCAACAATCGGGCGCGATTGTGGAATAAGAGTAATTTGTCTTCTTCAATTAACTGATGTTTTATTAAAGGATACTGTTCAACAATATCCCCCCTCAACCAATTGTGGAAGATGGGGGGTTCAATTCTTTTGTAATTGATCAAAATGATATTAGACAAATGTGTATTTAGACTATATAATGACATAAAAAAGGCCTTTATAGGAAAAAAGTTGAATTCGCATATTACAAAGAGTAATCGTGTTTGTTCGGTACTTTTTGTAATATGTGAATTTTTTTCTTTTAAAAAGCTTATATATTAATAATTTTTTAATGGAGGTCATTTAAATGACACAAGGTACAGTAAAATGGTTTAACTCAGAAAAAGGTTTCGGTTTCATCGAAGTTGAAGGCGGAGCAGACGTATTCGCTCACTTCTCAGCAATCCAAGGCGACGGTTTCAAATCTTTAGAAGAAGGTCAAAAAGTTGAATTCGAAGTTGAAGAAGGCCAACGTGGACCACAAGCTGCAAACATTGTAAAACTTTAATTTTTAATTAGTTATTTTTAGAAGTATCTAGAAAACTAGAGGAATCCTTACAATAAGGGTTTCTCTTTTTTATTTAGTTCGACTCCAATATCTATGTACATAAAATACGCAGTTCATATCCTTATATGATCTATCGTAATATGGAAGCATTAAAACTATCAGCATCATTGAAGGTAGTAAAAATGGGAGATACGGCATCAGATATAAAAGAGGCAGTTAATGCAGGTGTTTGGGCAATGGGTGTCGTGATTGCCAGCTCTGAAATGGGATTAAGTTTAGATGAATTTCATGATCTATCCGAAGAGGATCAAGCGAAAGTGATTTCTCAAACAGAAGAATCCTTTTTACAAAATGCAGCGGATTTTACCATCAAATCGATGATCGAATTGCCACAATTAATCAAAAAAATCAATCACCTTATTTCAGAAAGAAAAAGACCTTATGATAAATAAGTTTAAATAGTAAGAGTCAAAAGGTAATCATCGTTAGGGAAATGATTATTCAGTATTGGCAACCGTGAGCAAACCGTTATTACAGGTTTGGCTCTTTTTTATTTCTCGATAGAAATTCTTTTATCATCTTTTTCAGAATTACACATTACAATGTCTTGATTCAACTTCTGTTGATTAACTTTAGGACTTTCACCTTTTATCAACAAATTTTGGAGAGTGATAGGCACTTAACCAAAAAGAGAATAATACTTACTTGACGTAACTATGTTATTATTGTATAGTTAGTTACGAAAAGTAAGTTGTTAATTATTTGATATTTTTGGAGGGGAAAATTTAGTGAAGAATTACGAATTGGGTTCATTTATTTTACGTGTAGTATTAGGTGTTTCTTTTTTAACACATGGAATTTTAAAATTTAGTACAGGTATTGCAGGTACAGCAGGTTGGTTTAGCAGCATTGGATTACCTGGATTTTTAGCATATATTGTTGCTGTTATTGAATTAGTTGGTGGCATAGCGATGATTCTTGGAATTGGTACTCGTATAGTGGCAGTATTATTTGCTATTGTGATGTTAGGCGGTATTTTTACTGTAAAACTTTCCATTGGGTTTGTAGGTAATGGACCAATGGCAGGTTGGGAATTAGATTTAGCCTATTTAGCTATGTCAGTATATTTCCTTCTTAATGGCAGTGGAAAATATGCATTGTTCACTAAAAAGAACGGCTAATAAATAAATGAAACTTTTGAAGTTTCCGACATTACGGGTCTTGGAGTTCTATAAAAAGTAAAACCATCGAATAGAATGAAAATGAAAAAGATAAGTGAGCACATTTTAACTTTGCTCTTCTATCTTTCTTTTATAGTCTTTTTAAAAATGAGAAAATAAAGTAAATGTATTATGAATAGGTGTGTGTTTGGTATAAAAACAAAGCCCTGATTTAGAAAAATCGAGTTACTAACAACGATGATGAAACACTGTAAGGGGGAAAATTCGCACTTACAGTGTGGAGTACCGAAAAGGAAGCGATAATTTCAAACCCGTACTTATCTGAAGAATAAGTTATAAATTGAATAGAAGAAAATAATAAAAAAGCATTCAGGCAACTGCCCTTGAATGCTTTTTCACTACTTTTAATTAGAGTGAATTACCTGTACCCGTCCAATCTGTCCATCTGTTAGTCTGACTTTAATACCGTGGGGATGGGTGCTAGATTTAGTAAGAATATCTTTCACGATGCCTCTGGTAAGCTTTCCCGTTTTTTGATCCTTTTTTAAAACAATATCAACAGTCATACTTGGTAATAAGTCTTTCCGATTTTGACCGTTCATTAGCCACCTATTTTTCTGCGGGTACTGGTTGCTTTTTTCGCTTGCTGGCTTTTCATTTTTTTTGTTGAAAGGTCGGCATTCTTTTTTCCTTTATTAGCGGAGGACTGGTTCTTTTTGTTTTCAAGTTGCTGCTTCACTGCCTCACGTAGGCTGATTTTCTTTTTTGGTGCTTCGGATTGATTATTCTCGGTCATAGGAATTTCCTCCTTTTGAGTATTATATTAACTCTAGTATAATCTATTTTCGCTTATTTGTGAAAGAATGTACTTAAAGTATCGTGGGGCTTTAGTTGAGCAAGATTCAATTAGATTTTTTTATGGGATGTATAAAATTATTCAGACCTGTTATTGTTCTTATAAACCCCCTTAACCTGAATATCAAATCCAAGTAGAAAATGCCTTAATATAAAAGGATTCAAGGCGTTTTTTTTGTTGTATCCTATTGGAAAGGAAAGTGCGATTAACGCTACTTCTGCTAAATTTCTAACGTGCATCCCAAGTTATTCCATAAAAGGGTGCTATCCTTGGATTAGGATAAGCGCTCAATAAGCACTCATTTTTTATTTAAGGGCCCTATATTCCCATTTCCAGATAAAAACACATTGCCTTGTGAAAAAATAATTGATTTAAAAATAATCAAAAAAGATTTTTCAGCATTCGAAATTGAAACCAATGCTCCCCAAGATTTATGGTCTAATGGAATAAATGTTATGCCTGAAAATAAATTCATAAAAATTGCAGAAGATTTTATTAAGAATTGCAAGCTGCTACAAAAAGAAAAGATTTATATAGTTTCCCACGATGGTACCATAACTGCTTATCGTCAATTAATTTCAGGTCAGAGTTTATCTAGAAAAGATTTCTTACCAGAAACAGGATGGTTTCAAATTACTTGTTGAACTATCGGGGTTCTTTACTCCAATAACAATATGCAACAATCAGGGCCATATTGTTGCATAACAAGTATGAAAAATTGTAAGATTTTTACTTTAACTAACGTGGCAGTTTAGTAGAAGAAGGATTGTTTTTAAATCAATAAAAAGGAAGTAAACCTATTTTTGGGAATTTTATTGCTAAAAATTTAATAAATCATTAAGATTAAATTATCAAAAAATTAAGGGGCTGAGGTATTGCGTACGGTTAGAGATTTATCACATAACGGTGAGGTATATAAAACTAACTACTATTAAGGAGATTCACATGACAACTATTAATTCTAATCTTTTTTACGGGAATAGTGTAAAACTTTCATTACCTAGAGAAGAAGACGTTGAAATTATGCTGAAGTGGGGAGAAGATTCTGAATATCTTCGTAATGTAGATACAGAAATAGCCCTTCCTAAAACTAAAGAACAATTGGTTTCAGAAGGAAAAACGGACTTAAATGAAGTGTATTTCCGACTAAGAACAATTGATAAAGATCGTTTAATTGGATTTGTTGCTATTCATAGTATTGAATGGAACAATCGTACGGGACTCTTGTCCATAGGAATTGGGGAATCTTCTAATCGAAATAAAGGTTACGGATCAGATGCTTTGAAGCTGATACTTCGTTATGCTTTCCATGAATTAAATTTGGATCGAGTTGGTTTGGAAGTTATTGAGTATAACAAAGGTGGAATAAGAGCGTACGAAAAGGTTGGTTTTCAAAAGGAAGGTAGAAAAAGGTCGGTAGTATATCGGGACGGAAAAAGATATGATGTTATTGTTATGGGAGTCTTGCGCAATGATTGGAAGGCTATCCAGGGATAGGATAATATGGGAAAATGATATAGTGAAATATTGCACTTAAACTATCTGTCTTATTTACTTCAATAACGATATTCAACAATCGGGCGCTATCATTGAAAAAAGGATAAGCGCTCATTTTTCATTTAAGGGCCATTAACTTGAATAAAAATTCCCCACAAATAAATCGAAAACAACTGTTAAATATAGATAAAATTATGAAATAATGAATTAATAGGACGTGTTTAGTTTATAAGGGAGGGGGATAATGATGTTTCGAGTAACTTTGGAATTAATTCGGATTACAGCAATTTTTTTGATTCTTGGCGGCTTAATGGGTGCTTTTATAAAATTAGTTTATGGAAGTTTTGGAATAAATGTTGATAATACCAATGGAGGTTGGATGGTGGGTATATCTATTCTTATAATAATTTTTGTATTGTATAGAAATAGGCTCCAATTTTCTGGGTTTTATAAAGGAGAACATAGAGTAAAACTTCCAAAAATAATTAGTGCTTTTCTTATTTTTAGTTCAGTTTTAATGCTAATCTTTGCCCCTTTATTTCATTAACAGGAGTTTTAACAAAACAACTGAGAAACTATCGTAAGCATTTTTTCAATATTCAATAATCAGGCGCTTTTTTAGAAATAAAGGATCAGCACTTATTTTCACTTTAGGGCCAGATTGTTGAAGAAGACTTCCAAACAAAGCTGGATATTCATGTTAAAATTTATATAAGATTGTGAACAAATGTACTTAAACTAATGGGCAGTTTAGTTCAAATAGAAGAGCGAAACCTAAAAAATAATATTAGCCCAATCACTTATTGATATAAATTGGAATAGAAGAAGTTAAATGAATTCTCAGTGGAGGTAAAAATGGAATTTTACGTATTGAAAGATACTGATGAAAAAGGGTTTAGAATAGCATATTGGAACCAAAAGAAAACTATTAAGTATATATGTGAAATTTGTGGAGGAATTAATAGTCAAAATGAAGGCCCTCTTGTTATCTCTTTTGAGGGGAAAGGAAAATTGGCTGACTATTATCGAATAGTAAAATGGCACACTGTAAGTCCAAAGTTTATAAAAGTTCTTGTAGAGAACAAGATAACAGGTATTCAGTTTAAAGATGTACTCATAGATGATGAAAAAGGAAATTTACTAACTACAGATTTAAAGCAATTAGATATTTATGGAAGATGTGGACTTCTAACAGATTTAAACGGGGAGGAAATATGTAATTGCCGCCAATGTCACAGAGTAGTTCCAGGTAATCTTTCTGGAAGAAAAGGATTATCAGTCAACTTAGATAAATGGGATGGCTCAGATATGTTTTACTTTGATAATTGGGAAGGTAATATCATTGTGACAGAAAAAGTGAAGGAACTTATTGAAAGAAATAACTATCCGAATATTTACTTTGTTAATATTCGTTCGTATAAGTTTATATGGTAGCCTAAACTTGAAGAAAACTTAACAATTAAAAATGAGAAATATTAACCTGAAAATATTAAAAAATATAAACAGCCTTAGAAGTAGGAACATATTACAATTACTCAATTAAAGGGCGCTATCCTTGAAAAATGAAGTGACCCCAAAAAGTTAGACATTATATTAAGTTAAGCAGCTATAGTGGATTGAATTCGGTATTGTACCGGACTCAATCCTTTTAATTTTCCTTTAATACGTTTGTGGTTGTAGTATTCGATATACAGTTCAAGCTCACGCTTGAAGTGAACCATATTCTCAAATTCTTGTATAAATAATAATTCAGATTTTAATAGTCCAAAGAAATTTTCAATTACTGCATTATCTAAACAGTTACCTTTACGAGACATACTTTGGGTAATACCATTTTGTTTTAATGCATAAGAGTATTGTTTCATTTGATAATGCCACCCCTGATCCGAATGTAAGACAGGGGCATCTCCTTCGGATAAGCAAATAAAAGCTTTGTCTAACATGTTTGAAACAAGTTCATATGTAGGACGGCTTTGAATATTATAGGCGATAATCTCACCATTAAATAAATCTAGTACAGGGGAAAGATATAATCTCTCACCAAATAAATGAAATTCTGTTACGTCCGTTACCCACTTTTCATTTGGTTTTGTCGCAACGAAATCACGTTTAAGAATGTTTGGTGCGATTTTACCTACATTTCCTTTGTAAGAACGATATTTTTTCAAGCGTACAAGAGATTTTAAACCCAATTCCTTCATAAGCCGTTGAACGGTTTTATGATTGATCTGGAAGCCTTGATTACGTAATTCTAGCGTTATTCGACGATAACCATATCTTCCCTTATGGTCGTGATATATAGTAGAAATCATCGATTTCATTTCGGCATATTTATCAGGTCGGTCAAAGCGACTTGTCCAGTAATAATAAGTGCTACGTTTGATTCCTGCTAGCTTTCTTAACTCTTTCACACTAAATTGATTCCTTAGTTCATAGACTACTTGCGCCTTGTCTTTCGTTTTAATGTTTCCTTTTCTTGAACTAAGGCATTCAACTTTTTTAGAAATGCATTCTCCATACGTAAACGTTCATTCTCTGCTTGTAATGCCTCTATAGAACCTTCTTCGAAGATCTGTTTCTTAGCTTCTTTTTGGTTGTCTTTCTCCAACTTTGTATGCCCCTTTTTCTTAAGAACTAGGGAGTCTATACTTTCATTTCCAAGACTAATTCGCCATTTTCTAATTGTTCCTGGAGTAGGTAAATTAAACTGTACTGCAGTCTCTAAAGAAGACAACCCGTTCTCGTTCATATAATTGAGTATGTATAGTTTATCTTCAAAAGTATAACGTGTATAGCCTTTTTTAAAAGATTCTGGTCCATGATATTGATATTTTTTAATCCAAAAATGAAGGGTTTCAGTATTAGTTAAATTGAGTGATTTAGCAATAGAAGTAAGGCTTTCTTCTCCGTTTTCATAACGAAAAATCGCATCTAATTTTTGTTCGAGAGTAATTCTTGCCATAAAAAAGGCACCTCCAAGTGTTAGATTCGTGTCTAACATTTGGGGTGCAGTTCAAAAAAGGATAAGCGCTCATTTTTCATTTAAGGGCCAGATTGTTGAATACAGGGTTGTATTGAAAAAATTAATTAAACGAAAATGAAATAAAGACATACTGTTTTAAATTCAGTAAAATTATGTAAAAGGATTTTTGGGGGTTAATACTTGAATATAGTAATTTTAAGTAATACTGATAAAAAGATTAAAGCGAATGATTTAATTAAGTTGTATCAAAATGTAGGTTGGTGGGAGGAAAGAAAACAACAGGATATTGAAGATATGCTACTAAAAGTAAAATCCGTAGGTGCGTGGAAAGACGATACCCTTATTGGTTTCGCAAGAGCTGTTTCAGACGGAAAGTTTAGAGCGTATATTGAAGACGTAGTTATACATAATTCCTATAGAGAGGAAGGTATAGGAACAAAACTGGTATCAAAATTGTTAGATGAGCTATCACATATCGATGTAATCAGTTTGTTTTGTGAAGAAAAGTTATTACCATTCTACGAGAAGAACGGTTTTAAATACAGCAAATCACAATTTATAATGCATAAGAAATAATCGAGTAAAAAAGTTTAATGTTCAATTAACATCTTATTCATTTAATAGGAGCTATAGTTGGAAAAGTATCTTCAACAATCGGGCGCAATTCTTGAAAAAGAATTGTGCCTTCTTTAGCTAAAGGGCCATATAATTGAGCAACAGTTTTAAAGATACGAATACTCTGTAAAAAATGTTTAGCGTTGTAAAAAATACATTTAAAATATGGGATTAATTGAATATTTACAAAAAAAGTCGGTCCCATACATATTAGGTGCTGATTTTTTTAGTATCAAATAGTTAGGTTATTTCGAACTAAAAATTGGTAAAAATTAAAATGTAACGTTGACATTACATTTTAAACTGTATACTATCATATTATGTAACGTGTACGTTACATTTTGGGAAGGATGTAATTCATGAAGCATGGTGTACGAAATTCAGTGAAAGAATTTAGAAAAGAAAAGGGGATAACACAGGACCAATTAGCTGAAAGTATCTCTGTTACTAGACAAACGATTATAGCGATTGAAAAACAACGATATGAACCATCTATAGGTACTGCACTTAAATTAGCAACTGTTTTAGAATGTTCGCTTGAAAAATTATTTTGGATTGAAGGAGAAGAATAATATGAATGTATCTTATCGAACGAATTTTATTTTGCGTATAGGGATCCCACTGTTTTTGTTTATTAGTTATTTCTTTATTTCACACTCTAAATTAACATTAATCATTGCTATTTTAGCAACAATTCAATTGATTGTATTTGGTCTAGATATTCATAGAAAAGGTTATTGGAATAAGGTCAATCTTCAGCATGACCAACGTACAAGGTATAATGCTTTATTTGCAGGAAATCTCATCTATTGGTTTACTATTATCGTTTTATTTATAGGCGCATTATTAATACAAAATTCTATAATTTCAATCACATATCCGAAGTTGATTGGCTACCTGATTTTAATTAGTTTGATTTTAAGATGGATAATACGAGACTACTTAAATAATCAGGAAGAAACCGAGGATTAAAAAATGAAAAAAGTCTATTTGAAAGAATTTGAGATTTATAAGAAATGTTATCAAAAAAGTTTTAGGTGGACATTTATTTCTTCGATTATTATTGTAACCGTTTGTTTCATATTATCTTTTTCTATGGCTGATTTCTTTATAAAACAAACAGAAGCAATTGCCGAAAGTATAGCTAACAATATAGCTGAAATATCTAGTAAAGAAATAAGTAAACTATCAGATGTACAAAACCTACTGTTGATTTTTTGGAACAATCTGAAAGTAGGAACAATCACAGTTTTATTAGGAATAATCCCTTTTTATCGTTTGTCATCCTTCTTTACAATTTTTCAATTTAGTGTTATTGGTGTGGTGTTTGGTGGGCTATCTGCAATGGGACACAATGTGATAAATGCATTTGTTATTAGTTTTTTACCCCATGCCATCTTTGAACTTACAGCATTTATTTATAGTGTAGCAATAGGGAACTTCATAAACAAAAACATTTTAACAAAAATATTCTTTCGTAAAAAGAAAGGTTCAGAACCAATAGGGAAATTATTAATGCAATCTTTAAGAAGTTACATTTTCGTTGTCATTCCATTATTGTTCATAGCAGCTTTTATAGAAGCGATTATTACTTCTCGATTATCGGAAACTTTTTTATGATAAATAGCTAAATATATTTCAAGTGGTAACTCTCGGAAACGTTGAGTTAAGAAAAATAAACGTTTTATTTTTTTGTTTTTTTACGAATGAAACAGATTAATGGAGCATTTTGGAAGTTATATTAATTAAATTTATAAGAAGACATTTTTAGATCTTTTCAGTATTTTCACTATTCAATAATCGGGCGCAATTTTTTTATTGTTATATTTTTAAGTAAAGTGAAGTATCTTATATCGAAAATAAGACAACTATATTTTAACCCTGTCCCAAATATTTAGAAGGGGGTTATGCTTGTTTTAAGTTTTAAAATTAAATAACTTTATTGTCTTTTTACAGGATAATGATAAATAGATGTAATGATAACGTAATTCACTTTTAGATTTTTTTGAAATTGTTGAATAGAATTATGGAGCAGTGCAATTGTTCCCCAAAATGCTATTAACCATGGTAAATCATCTTTTTAAATATAGTCTTAAATCCTTGATGCGAAAGAGTTTAAGCATTTTTTTTAATGTATCCTATTGGAAAGGAAAGTGCGAATAACGCAAAAAATTTAAAAGTTACTTTAACCAAGCTGTTGATACGAATAAAGCAGTATTAGAAGCGAAACGTAGACCTGTTTAACATCTGTTAAAGAAATGAAATTCGCTGAAAAAAATCTGGAACAATTGAATTTAATACAGCTATGGCTGCAGGCGACTAAACCGTATCAGTTTCTGGCTTTTCAGAAGCTGATCTAACAGGTTCTAACCATGAAACGAGTAAGGTTCCATTTTAAACCGTACCCGTACCAAGATTATTAAGAGCCTATCCTTAAAATAAAGGTTTAGAAAGGGAGAAATAGTAAAGTCTATTAGTAAAAGATAAAAGTTAAATGAGGTGTTGAAATGCCTGAACATTTTGAGGTTATTTTGAGGTCAATAGCTTCTTTTGGACTGTTATTAATAGGCACGCGAATACTAGGTAAACAAACGATCTCTCAAATGACGATGTTTGATTTTGTTGCAACCATTTCATTAGGAGCCATTGCTGCGAACTTAGCCTTTAATACATCGATAAAAGCACATCATATTATCATAGCACTTGTCATTTATGTCATTATAATTTTTACGATTGCTCTCATTTCTTTAAAAAGTAGAAAAGGCAGAAAGTTTTTAGCTGGTGACCCTACGGTTGTTATTCAAAACGGAAAAATACTAGAGAAAAATATGAATAAGATGCGTTATACGTTAGATTATTTAAATCAACAGTTAAGGGAAAAGGACGTCTTTAATATTGAAGAGGTACTGTTTGCGATTATAGAGACAAATGGGACGTTAACAGTCTTAAAAAAGCCTCAATTCAGAAATGTAACTAGACAAGATTTAATGATACCGATAACTCCTGAATTTAATTTACCAATTGAACTTATTATGGATGGAGAGGTAATAAAGGAAAATCTAGAACAGAATAACTTAACGGAATCATGGTTACATTTGGAATTAAAGAAACGTAACTTAGTTCAAGATGATGTATTATATGCAGTCCTGTCCGGTAATGGAAATATGTATGTTGATACATATGAGAATCATATTCATTCTCCAATAGATAAAGAATAAATGATTTTTATATAAGGATTATGAGCATACAAAATTACGGAAAGTCCTTTGGATTTAGTTGCTGAACTAGTTGAAAATGAAGATTTAAATAAATTAACAAGGAGGGAGTAAATTGTAGGTTATCTTTGTTCAAATTTGATTAAAAACAAAATTTTAAGTGAAAATGACTGATAATAGTAATAGAATTCTATGAAGATAAGTGCTTCTTACGATATGTTAAGCCTTAAAAGATTTTATCCACGATTATTAATGCCACCGTTCCTAATTTCGGTGGGCATTTGTAGTTTCATTATTTTTAATTCATTAAATGTGATTTTTCAGTAAACAAATAAGAAAAATCTCGTAACTAAAGTACGAGGTTTTTCTCAACTTTTTTTAAGAGAATGCTTAGTCATGGAAAAATAAACATTCTGTATTGCAATAATAACATCGTAAGGGACAAACAATTTTATTTACTACTTAAGACTATGTTGTTAATTATTAATCTTTTTATTCGAAGCAAGTGATAGAATTATTTACTTTAGAAAATGTTTTGAATAAAATTCTTTATAACACTGCCGATTGTATTCGAATAGAAAAGCTTCCCTAAAGGAATAAGCGCAAAAATACATACGGCCATTAATGAATATAATACTGCTTTATGATTATTTGATTTGATTTCAAAACATGTGTTCCTCCTCAATTTTTAGTTTGTAAAAAATGATAGGAGAATCACAAATTATTAAATCTCATCAAACCCTAAATTAAGTGGCTCCTTAGGCAAATTTTCGGACGTTAACATATTAGTTGATGAAACCGTTAAATCCACTTCTTCTAAAACAAAACCATCTGCCCATACTTTTCCTTGTCCTATTAGCAAAACACCAAAATGTATTGAAGATGAACTGTTTTTCGGCACATCTAAAACAATTGAATAATAATTCCAATGTGTTGTTCCTGTGATTGAACGACTTTCCATATTATCAAATTGAATAGGATCACCTGCAACATTATCTACACGGCACCAAGCACCGCATTTCGCAACATTTTCAGTTTTTAAGAAACAAGACAGTTTTATCCTCTTACCTAGCCAATTTTCTGCTGAAAAACTTTGCATCATTGTTGCAAATTGTCCTTCTTTAGTTTCATATGCGGATGCCAAATATCCAGACTGCGTTCCTGTATGAAATATTTCTTTATCAGTTTTCATCTCATAAAAATCAGGATGCGAACCACTTAAAATCCACCCTTTAATTTTTGTTTCTGCACACATAATGTCTTCCTCCGTTCTTTGAAGTGTTTGCATTAATTTTCGATATTTTCCAGGTGGCATTTTGTACAGCTCTTTAAAAGAACGAGTAAAGGCTTCTTGCGATTGGAATTGTAAATCAAAAGATATCTGAATAATAGGCAAATCAGAATACAACAAGTACTTTGCTGCCATTGCTAATCGACGTTTGCGAATATATTCTCCAACAGTCAATCCAGTCTCTTGTTTAAACAATCTAGTTAAATGGAATTTTGAATAACCTATTCGATTAGCGTAATCTCCCAATTGCCATTCTTCTAATAAATTTTGTTCTATAAATGAAATAACGTCCCTTGTTACTTTGCCATACATATTGCTCACCTCACTTACAAAGTTTAGAGGATATTTCGAAAGATTTTTTGATAATAATTGCTATACATGCTACTTAATTTCATAAGTTTCGAACAAGCGAGATTCAGGATACTTTATTTTATGTATAATAATCTTTCTTTTTTACATGATAAATATCAAAATATTTACATTTTATTATACAGTGAAACTATTAATAATAGTATGGCAACTAGAATTGTAATTCTTTTCTGCTTTCTAGTTTCTCATTTTCAGACAAAATACTTTTCAAACACGCATCATCATCAGTCTAATACAGTGGTTAGCCATTGAACCTTTCATGCACGAAAAAAAGAACACGTAAGAAATAAAGCCGCACGTGTCCTGATTTAAGTATCGTTTTATTTGTGAAAAAGTTAAGAAATTAATCTTGCAATTAAAAAGGCGATACCTGCTGCTAAGCCACCGACCAATGTCGTTTGAAAAGCACTCTTAAACGGCTTAGCACCAGTAAACTGTCCTTTTACAAATCCGAAAATAAACAAGGCAATGAGTGTCATAATTACGGAAAGAAGTAGGGCAGAGTTAGCATTTGGGATGATCATATAGGGGAACAAAGGAATGAGACCACCAACTATATAAGATCCACCAATTGTAATGGAGCTCGTTAATGCACGCTTTGGTTCTGGCTTCTCAAGTCCAAGTTCGTATTTCATCATGAAATCTGCCCATTTTTCAGGATCTTTACTCATTGCAGCAACTGCCTCATCGATTGCGGATTCAGGTAGATTCCATTCACGTAATATTTCAGCTACTTCTTCTCGTTCCCGATCCGGCAATTCCACAATCTCTCTTCTTTCCCGATCCAGTTCAGATGCATAGTGCTCCTCGTCCGTCCGTGCAGCAAGGTAACCGCCAAGTCCCATTGCAATTGACCCCGCAGCAATTTCTGCTACGCCTGCAACGACAACTAAACTTGCATTCGAGATGCTACCTGATAATCCGGCAGCGAGTGCAAACGGAACTGTCAATCCATCGGCCATACCGATTACAATATCACGAATTAGATCAGATGCCATAAAATGCTGTTCTTCATGTGTTGGTTTATTCATTTCAGTTTGAGACATAGAAATCTCCTTTCTTTATTTAAACCACCCTTACATTAGAGGCGGAAATGAAAATTCTTATCATTCCCCATAAAATGACACATAGTGCTTTACCAATTGAATAGCACCATATTTAAAATTAAAAAATAGTATTTTACTATTTTTACTATATCATATATCTGTCCTGCCTTATCATACATTTTTCCCCTTAAGGCTTTTATTATGCATTCCTAAACATTTCAACAGTGGTGTACTCAAAATAGTGAGACGTTAAACGGTAACTCTTCGTTAAATTCGAATAGCTATAACATATTTATCAGCTGTATAGTCCAGCAAAAAAACAACGAAATTCAAGGGAATGAAGAGGAATAAGCTAAAGGGAAAAGTATGTGGAGAAATGTACTTAAAATAACTAGCAGTTTAGTTTAAGAAGGAATAATCAATTACTATATCGAATTAGAGATAAAACAATATTAATAGAGTTCAAAGAAATTTTTTTATAATCTTTCAAACCGTTAAAAAAATAATAATTGAACGTTCAATCTTAATTGTTTAGTTCATAACTTTTTAGGAGGAATAGCTTATTAAGAAGTCCAATATTATTTTCTTTGAAAGGCAATTTCCAAGTGCAAACATGATTCTAATAAAAGATCAGCGCCCGATTCTTATTGATACTGGTTTTGGAAGTGATGTGAAAGATACAGAGCAATTAGTTAAGGATTATGCGTTTCACCAGAAGAATTACACCTTATAGTGAACACACACTATCATAGTGATCATGTAGGTGGCAATTATCATCTTCAAAAAAATTATGGTGTCCCAATTGCTGCTCATAAATGGGACGCAGAATTAATTAATTCTTGTGACCCTGAATCTTGTAGTGCACAGTGGTTAGATCAACCTGTAGAACCTTATCGAGTTGATAGAAAACTATCGGATAACGATGAGATTCATGCAGGAAGCAGAACTTTGAAAGTGTTGCACACACCAGGACATACCTTAGGACATATTTCTTTATATAACCCAGAAGAGGAAATCTTAATTTGTGGAGATCTCTTTCACAAAAGCGATATCGGGTGGTTAAATACCTTCCGAGAAGGTGTTTCATCTATCCAACGTTCACTAGAAAGTTTGGATCGGTTGTCCACGCTTCCGATTCAAAAAGCATATTCAGGACATGGACCTCAAATAGATAATCCTACTGCTTCTATTGATGCAGCAAGGAAACGATTTGAAAAGTGGCTTAAGACTCCAGAAAAAATTTCATGGCATGCCCTAAAAAGGATTTTTTCATTTACATTAATCATGAAAAACGGAATGGCAAAAGAAGAAATAGATGATTATCTACTAAACTGTGGTTGGTTCCAAGATTTTGCACGTTACTCCTTCCAGCGTCAACCTGAAGAATTTATACAAACCCTGTTAGATGAAATGATTCGCTCTGGAGCAGCAAGCTGGTACAATAATCATTTAATTGCTGCCGCCCCATACCAAGTGCCACAAAAAGAATGGTTGGATAAAAACATAATGCCAAAGGATTGGAAAGCTCAAGATTTAATCACTTAACAATTTAAAATGGTTAGATTTTTAATAACACCTTTAAGAGAGGGAGATTTATATGTCCTTAAAAGTAGGAGATATTATTTCGTTCGAACGGACATTTACAGTAAGTGATGTTAAATTATTTACAGAAATCTCAGGTGATGAAGGGATTCACCATAGAACCCTAGATGAGCAGGGGCGACTTGTTATTCAAGGACTATTAACGGCAACTCTTCCAACAAAAGTAGGTGGGGATAATAACGTGCTTGCTCGTAATATGAATTTTGAGTTTTTAAGACCTGTGTTTACCGGGGATACAATTATATGTGAAGTGAAAATAGAAAAATACGAATGGCAAGAAAATAAAAATCGAACTGCTATTTATACGTCTTTTTTATGTAAAAATCAGAATGAAATAGAAGTCTTAAAAGGGGATTTTTCAGGTGTAATTCTATAAATTCTTGATTTCCAAAATAAAATAAGATCGAAATAAAAAACGCATGAAACTGAATGCGTTTTTGTTTGTATATCCATACTCTACTGATTGTAGTAGACAAAATAGTTAAGTGATATGTTACAATTAACAATAATGCATAAAAATGTAAATTATCAAAGGGGTTGATTTTTTGAAAAAAATATCAATGTTGTTTGCTTTACTCAGTATATTGTTTTTTGTAGCAGTCTGTACATCAAATAAGACTATGGAAATATCTGATAATCACGCCTTAGCTAAAGAGAGTTCAAATAATATTATTTCCTATTATGAAACGATCAAATTAGAAAATGCCATTGAATCTTCCATCAATAAAAAGGTATTTAAGAAAAAAGGCTATCCAAATGGTTATGATCTAACCATTTCTCGTGCAAAAAAAGAGGTCAATCTGGTGATTAGACCGTATTCTAAGAAAAATTTTAATTATTTAAAAGATGACCTTCAAAGTAATATTGAAGAAGTTTTGAAAACAAAAAAATATACGGATTATAAAGTGAATGTTCTTGCTTATTGGTCTAAAACGAATCCGACAAAACGACAAGATAATGAAATAAAGATTAATAATGAAATAGTTGAGAAAATGAAAAAAACTCATAATATAGATGTTGTTATGTTAGGAACTAGATATTCAGCTACAGATGGACGCATTGTACAATTGGACTTAGTGGTAAAGAATGGAAAAGAAATTATTAATCCGAATGAAGTGAACAATTTTCACAAAGAATTTTTAAAATTAGCTAAAGAAAAAGGAATCAATGTTACAGATATTCCTATACGATTTAATTCAAATTTAAAACGTGATTGGGAAATGAAAGTGATGCCGTCTATAAATCAAGGGTTAAAAGAAATAAAAGATTTAAAGGTTACATCAACTACTATAATAGATGATCAGAATCCGATTATTATTAATACAGCAATAAACAGCACTGATAATAATGCTAAAGAGGTTGGAAAACGCATTGAAAAACACATAAATGAATTTCTCAAATATAAAGAAATTAACAAATCATTTCCTGGTTCTTATGAAATTCAGGTTCTAAGTAAAGATAATAAGAAAATAAATTAAGAAAAGCGTAGGTAAACCTCCAAAGAAGTAGGTATAAAGAAATTAGAAGAAGATTTACTGAACAAAATGTATTTACGAACGAGTTATTTCCTTATAATAAATTAATAAATCCCGGTCTTTATAGCTCTATGCAATACAAAACTATTAATCCTATTAACTCAGTGTATAAAAGAAGTACATGTTTACGCTCAATATAATTGGTAGAAATAGTAGTAATTAAACGGGAGGAGATTGCCAAATGAAGTATTTCCAATCTGGTGAAGTCGCTGACATACTCAATATTTCCACGGGATCCTTAAGATCATATGCACAACTGTTAGAGCATGTGGGATATGAGTTTAAAAAGAATGCAAATAAGCAGCGTCAGTATAGTGATCATGATGTTAATATACTTAGCGCTATGCTAGCTCTAAAAAATGAGCATGGTTTAGCATTAAAAGATGCAGTAGAGAAGGTTTCGAGTGCTGACTTTGCGCCATCTAGCGTACTTCAACCAATCGCAGAGCGCCAAAGCGAATCACCAAGCGCATTACCAAATGAAATCAATAGTAACGAGTTTTATCAGATATTAGAATTATTAACGAACGAAATGGTAGCGCTAAAAGGTGAAAACCAAGAATTAAAGTCGCTAATAAGTGCGCAAAACGGTGCTATAAAAGACTTAGAAACCAAGCAGGATAGGGCTTTAAAAGCAATCGAACATCCCCAAAAAAGTGCCGAGTTTAAGCGCATGGAGGAACAGATAGATACAATGATAAGGCATCAAACAACGTTAGCTGAAACTGCACCGAATACTAATGCATTAACTGCTGAAATTCGTATATTAAATTCTAAGATTGCCGAATTAGAAACTTTAGCAACAACCGAGGGGAATAAAAGTAGTTTTTGGTTTAGATTGTTTAAAATAAGATGAATGTAAAAAAGGTAGGACCTTGGCTATTCTTAGCTAAAGTCCTGCCTTTTACTTGTCTTTAATTTATCCTAGATTATGTACATCAATAGATCGAGCTTCAATAATGGAAGTCAATTCATTATCTGGTGATTTCATCATGGTATGCTGTACCTTTTGAAGGTTTACTCGTGTAAAATATTTTCACACTCTCTTTTGACTTTAGAATACTTGCAAAATTGGTTGAATTACTAGCTGATTTTCCATTCATTGGAACTTATTTTGTTTTTAAGTTAAAATAATAGAATTGGTATTGATTATTTTTAGGGAAGTGGAATTATGGAAGATTATGAAGATAAAAAATTACCATGGTATTTAAGACAGGGGTGGTCAATTTTTTTTGCTATTATTAGTCCACCAATAGCATACTTGATTATTATTTTTAATTTAAAAAAAATGGATCAAGAAACTAAATCGGATAGATTATTTTTTGCTACGATTATGACGGCATTATGGTCGTTAAAGTTTTTACCTCATAATACATTTACTTTAATTATTTTAATCTTATGTTTTGCTGGTACTGCATTTCTAATGTTCTATAAATTATTAGGGGAAAAAGATAGATAAAGAAACACCACCAAACATTAATAATAAAATTGTAATAATACATAACAGGAAAAATTAGTGCTTGAATAGAGAAAAGAGAAAGCATAAGGGGGAAATGTCTTCTATTCCATTGTGGAATTAGGTAGATCCTAACTTTTCAATGGATACATGTTTTTTCCAGATAATTAATAAATCCATGTAGAGATAGAATCAGGGAAATGTGGATTTACAACTAATGAAAATAATGAAAACAACGAAAAAATATGAACTTATAAACCAAATCAAACAATATTATTCAGAATAGAGGTATGAGAGAATTTCATAAAAAAAATCTTCTTTTTGGGTGAGGTTATTTCAAAAATAATATTATTATTGGAGGAGATGACATGAAACGTAGAAGTATTTTTATTATCGGTTTAATTTTATTTGCTGTCTCTGCACTACCGTTATTTTATATGGTACGTGAGGTATTGACGAAGTGGATGATTGATAGTCAGTATTCAATCAATCATGCATATAAAGATGATCAAGGGTTTTCAACAATTATTGATGCACAAAATATCGAAGTAAACGGATTAAATATTAGAATCGTAGAGGAACCTACTGGAAAAAAAGGAAGCTTAACACCATGGGATAAAGAAGAAGGTGTAGAAGCTGGTGATATTGTAAAGCTCCATCTGTTTGTGGAAGGGAAAGAAGTAACTCCAGCGAATGAAATTTGGTTATCAAATCGAAAACGTGGGAGTCGCTATTTTTCGTGGTTAGATATTTTAACAGTCAATAAAAAGATTGCTATTGTCCAACGACTCACGGATGACGATACACCAATGGAAGATCGACGATGGAAGATTATTTGGATTGAAAAAAATGGTAAGATAACTGAAGAACATATTTCGTATAAACAAAGGGGAGAAAATCCAATTGCAGTGCGATTAATTAATGCTTCAGGAACAGATCGTATGATGATGGGGTATTATTCTGATATCTTAACGTTTTACCCAACGATTTTCTTTCCATTTATGTATCCAATCGGAACAGGAATTGCAGGATTTGTGATATGTCTGATTTTCTTAATTCAACGAAGAAAGCAAAAAACAACGAATAATTAATTGTGTTAAAAAACAGGTTACGATAAGTAATTCAAAAGTGAAAACAAGGCTAATTCCACATCATGCAGAAAGCAGATTTATATAATTAATATTTGTATTTATACATTTTTCAGTACCTTCTGTTTTCTGATGGTTGTTGAATACTTCATAAGAATTTGCAAAACCTATACTTATGGAGGTGAAAAACTTGAATAAAGTCCAAAAAGTAAGTAAGCAATTGGGAAAAGATTTCAGTGATAAACAAGCGACTCGTAGTCAACAATCAAGAGAATTTAATCAGGAATTTGCAAATGAGCCATTAACGGCAACAGAAAAGTTAAACAATAAAAAAACAAAGAAACGACAATAGAGTGAAGTAGAAGTGCTGCCTCAAACGTCATTAATTAATCAACCGACACTATAAATTGTGTCGGTTTCTTTATTATATACGTCGAATATAGATAGGACAGTTGTATCATGAATTTTCTAATATCCCGGTATTTGTTGTCCTGTATGGAGTAAACTGGTAGATTTTTGAAGAGAGTGCCCGGGTAGATTCCCTCGCTCCTCTTTTAATCTAATCGGTAACAATATTAAAGATACCTCCAGATAAAAACAGGATTTGCTTTCTGTTTGTTTCAACAGTGCGCATGATATCCGCTAGAAAGACCTTTTCCATTGTATTGTTTGTTTTCAATCTGATATGAAAGTTTATCGGAATTCTGTATTAATAGGTATCCATACCCGCCATCTGATCTAGTTCCAAAGGTAAAAAAGCATAATCACCGTCTTTGATAATCTCACATTTACGAACTGGGATAGGACGTTTAAAAATGGGCCCATCTATTACTGTGGTATGGAACTCTCCACCTTCTCCACAAGGGTCAATATCACGAGCTTCAAGCTCTTTCACGAATTCATGGGTTAACGTTCGCCCTAAATCGTCTTCTCGCATGCCAAGTGATAAGTTAACAGTTACAATAATCGTAACAAAACCTAGATTTATGAACTCTTCGACAGCTTCATAGTGGTTCATTTCCCATAGAGGCATTCCAAGCTTTAATCCAGCATTCTTCGTGACCTGTTCATGCCAACAGCCATGAGCAGGCATATCTAAGTCTCCAGTTACTAATACTTCTGCACCTTGCTTTTTTGCTTTGTCTAAAAGGCGCATAAATACTTTTTCATAATCTGCCCAACTTGCAGCTGCTGTATATACGGGCAACCCTATAGATTTAGCTTGTGCACGTATGAATTCCAGAGACATTCCATGGGATCTGGAACGTTTCCCTTCATCCTCCAGCATTACGATCAGTCCAACCGCTTCTCCCACTTTCGTTGCTTTATACAGAGCTAAGACACTATCCTTTCCTCCGCTAAAAGAAGCTATAAATTTATGCCCGCGAGCACTATTTTTCCAATCCATTATTTCTGCCATTCGTATTTTTCCCCTTTATTCTAGTATAATGCACCTTCAAATAGATTGAGTTTGATTGTAACTCTGATAGTCCTCACAATTATCGATGCGGTAGCGTTAAAGTCCTATGCGAGTATTTCTTTGTTCGATGGTCCCATCTCCTTTTGCATTGTTAATACCATATATTTTATATGAAAAAGATTACATCTGCCCTTTTTATTTTTTCACACACTACTAAATCAAGTTTAAAGGATTTATATTGTATATTTAACTTTTTAAAGGGAGAATGTTAGTTTGTAATACATTTTGATTAGAAACCTATATTAAAAATAAAACAGGCTATTGTTCGATTTCAATGTTCCACGATATAATGGTGAGAGTTTGTGCCTAAGAAAATATTTTTATAATTAGTGAGGTATTGTATGAAAAAAAGAACCACAGACATTATTTTTATCATTATTGGTGCATTTCTTTTTGCGCTAGGTGTTAATTTATTTGTTATTCCGAACGAACTTGGTGAAGGCGGAGTAACTGGTATCACGATTATTACTTACTATTTATTTAAGTGGTCACCAGGATTAGTCAACTTAATTCTGAATGCATTTTTGTTAATAATTGGTTATAAATTCATGAGTAAGATTACAATGATTTATACGATTATTGCTGTAGTTACTAACTCGCTTTTTCTTCATCTGACAGAAGGCTGGAACATTGCTTCTGATGAATTGATGGTAAATGCTATTTTTGGAGGAATATTTGTAGGGTGCGGGATTGGTCTAATCATTCGGGTTGGCGGTACAACAGCAGGTACTACCATCTTAGCAAGGATAGCACATAAGTGTTTAGGATGGAGCATGAGCTATGGTCTATTGTTTTTTGATTTAATAGTTGCTTTTTCATCTTATTTTATCATTGGTGCAGAAAAGCTGATGTTGACAATTATTATGCTATATGTAGGAACGAAAGTGATGGAATTTGTAATCGAAGGCTTGAATCCGAAGAAGGCCGTTACAATTATTTCTGATAATTCAAATGACATTGCCAAACAGGTGACTACTTCAATGGACAGAGGGGTAACCGTATACTCGGGTCATGGTTATTACACAAAAACCCCTAAGGAAATTCTTTATATAGTAATAAGTAAGCAAGAAGTAATAAAGTTGAAAAGGATTGTTCAATCTACTGATCCAAACGCTTTCATCGCTATTCACGATGTTCGTGATGTGTTCGGAGAAGGATTTATTGATATTTCTAAAGCTTAATTAGAGGTTGTTTTAAAAGAGCTAGAATTTGTAGAGTAGGTATTATACTCTGTAATATTACAGACAAGTAATTGTACATGATTTTGATTTCATCATTACTTGTTTATAATGTTGCATATATTATGGAAATGTACATTACTAAAATAAATTTTAGTGGTGTACATTTTTTGTTTTGTTAAGAATTACAGTGCATTCTTAGAGAAGAATTCAACTTTGACCAATACGAAGTAGAGGCTTAGAAAGCTTTTTATATACATTATTTATATAATTCGTAGCCAGAAGTGAATAAAAAACATTGACAATGTGAATTATATGTAATATGATTATCTCGAATTCAAGATAAATTAATTGAAGATATTAAACGGAAGTAAAGTTTAATAAGTTTTGGTCTTTATAAAATTTTTTAAACTAATATCTCGAATTCAAGATAAATTAGGAGGAATTAAATATGATGAATATAGGTTTATTAATAATCCGCTTAGTTATTGGGTTGTTATTTATTGGTCACGGTGCACAAAAGTTGTTTGGTTGGTTTGGAGGTTATGGAATAAAAGGAACCGGAGGATGGTTTGAATCAATCGGTATGAAACCTGGAATAGCTATGGCTATTTTTGCAGGACTAGGAGAACTGGTTGGAGGAATTCTATTTGCTACAGGACTTTTAACACCAATTGGCGGAATTTTGATTGCTGGAACTATGGTAATGGCAATAATTAAGGTGCACGGGGCAAATGGTTTATGGGCAACATCTAATGGTTACGAATATAACCTTACGATACTTGCGATTGCTATCGGTATAGCTTTGATTGGACCTGGCGCTTATAGTCTTGATGCTTTATTTTTCTAAAACACATTATTTAAGATAATTATAGAGGAGCATGAATTAGATGACGGATTTTATTCAACTTGTAAAAGAAAGACGTTCTGCTAGTAATTTTCAAGCAGGCCATCCAATAAAGTTAGAAGAATTAAATGAAATCTTTGAATTAGTTAAACTTGCACCTTCAGCATTTAACCTTCAGCATTCAAAATATGTAACAATTATCGATCCAACTATAAAAGAAAAAATAAGAAAGGCTGCAAATGGTCAATATAAAGTAGCTTCATCATCTGCAGTAATTATTGTTCTAGGTGATAAAGAGGCATATCGCCAGGCACCTGAAATTTATGAGGGTCTAGAATTGCTAGGGATTGTAAGTAAGCAGGAATATGATTTCATGGTTAATGATACTGTTTCTTTTTATGAATCAAGAGGAGAAGAATTTCAAAAAGAGGAAGCCATAAGAAATGCTTCATTGTCAGCAATGATGTTTATGATGGCTGCTAAGGAGAAAGGTTGGGATACTTGCCCAATGATTGGTTTCAATCCTGAAGAGATAAAGGACATTTTGGATATTAGCGACCAATATGAAGTTGTATTAATGATTACCATAGGGAAAGAAAAAATAGAAAGTAGAAGACCACGCGGATATCGTAAACCCGTTAATGAATTTGTTACTTTCATATAGACAAATTAATAGGAGGAATAGAAATGAAAAAAACAATGGGAATTCACCATATTACAGCAATCGTCGGTCATCCTCAAGAAAATTTAGACTTCTATGCAGGGGTTTTAGGTCTGCGTTTAGTGAAAAAAACGGTAAATTTTGATGATCCTGAAACTTATCACCTTTATTTTGGTAATGAGGGTGGAAAACCAGGGACTATCATTACATTTTTCCCTTGGGCTGATGCACTTCCAGGTATTATAGGAGATGGTCAAGTAGGGGTTACTACTTATGTTGTTCCTAATGGAGCCATGGCTTTTTGGGAAAAGCGATTAGCGAAATTTAATGTTAACTTTACAAAAAAAGAACGCTTTGGTGAACAATATTTATCATTTGATGATCCTCACGGGCTCCATTTGGAAATTGTAGAAAGACAAGAAGGCGAGAATAATCAATGGGCGTATGGTGACGTTACACCAGAAGTAGCGATTAAAGGATTCGGTGGGGCAACTCTATTTTCTACTCACCCCAACAAAACAGCAGACTTATTAGAAAAGGTCTTGGGGCTTGAAGTTATTGGTGAAGAGGGCGAATTTATCCGTTTCCGATCTTCTGCAGATATTGGGAATATAATAGATTTGAAAAAGATATCAAGTATCAAAGGTGTAATTGGTGTTGGAACAGTTCATCACATCGCATGGAGAGCAAAAGATGATAACGATCAAATGGAATGGCAAACTCATGTATCAGAACATGGACGGCATGTAACAGAAGTGAAAGATCGTAATTATTTCAAAGCTATTTATTTTAGAGAACCTGGTGAAATTCTATTTGAGATTGCTACAGATCCCCCAGGATTCGCACATGATGAAACACTCGATACAATGGGTGAAAAGTTAATGTTACCTGTTCAGTATGAACCATTTAGAAAACAACTGGAACAAAGCTTGATACCGATTAAAGTTAAAGAATTAGATTAACTAATCATAGATAAGTGTTAGAAGAATATATTCTGTAAGAGTCATTTACTGGAGGGAAAATCATGAAACATATATTCAAAAAAGGACAAGATTCAAAAAAACCAACACTCTTACTTCTTCATGGTACCGGTGGAGATGAATTAGATCTATTACCTATTGCAGAGAGAATAGATCCCACAGCTTCCGTATTGGGTGTAAGAGGTAACGTTTTAGAGAATGGAATGCCTCGTTTTTTCCGAAGAATAAGTGAAGGAATATTTGATGAAGAGGATCTTATTTTTCGCACAAAACAATTAAATGATTTTCTTGACGAAGCAGCTGAACAATATAGCTTTGATAGGAATAATATAATAGCAATTGGCTACTCAAATGGAGCCAATATAGCTGCTAGTTTGTTATTTCATTATCAAAATGCATTAAAAGGTGCGATATTACATCATCCAATGATTCCAAGAAGAGGAATCAAGCTTCCTGATTTATCAGGGAAATCTGTATTTATCGCTGCTGGTACAAACGATCCAATTTGTGCACCTGAAGAATCAACTGAATTACAATCATTATTAGAATCTGCAAACGCAAGTGTAGAACTTCATTGGGGAAATAAAGGGCATCGATTATCGATTGACGAAGTAGATGCTGCCTCTCAATGGTATCAACATCTTTAAAAAAAATATAAAAAAATCATGTGTGTTGATTATCTAGTTTGGATGATTAACCAATACCCGCTTCGGATTGCTCGCTTTCCTGCGGGCGTACGCTGAGCCGCTTCGGGGCAACAGGATGTTGGTCACGGAGTCGTTGCCACAGGACGTGGCGTTCTTAGACTCCGTTCCTTAAACGCTACGTGCAGGGTCTCAGCTGCCACGCTTTTCCCGCGGGAGTCGAGCAATCCTCCGCTACAATCAATAAACCATGAGATACAAGCACTTTGAAAGTAAGATTACTAAAGAATATTCATCCTATTTTATTCAAATCAACACGCTTGATAAAAAATTCTATCTGAAAGAATATTTTTAGGCAGTCTTCTCCACAGAAATGATAGAGTATTTTTATTAACATTCAACAATTGATATCGAATAACTTATACTGGGTGTTAATCTAATAATTGTTTGTTATCCCAGTGTATCTGAAAACAAAGCATATGAACCCACAGGGAACATTACGAATTAAGCTGGATTATTGAATATTTATAGGAAAAGAAACAGAAGCCCTTCAGAAGTAAATCTGAAGGGCATTTTTTAATTTAAATTCAAATATAAATAGGGGGCATTGTTATTTATTGAATGTTTAGTTAGGAGCTTTTGTTTGCAGTAGCTTAATCCCCATACCGATAAAAATCATTCCTGTAATTTTGTTTAAAACCATTCCTACTTTTTGGTTTCCTCTTAGTTTTTTTGTTACATAAGAAGAAAAATAAGCAACTATTAAACACCATATTAGTCCGGTGAATGTAAAGGTCAATCCCAGGATGAGAAATGGAACGGGTCCTGAAGCCTTTGTATCTATAAATTGTGGAAGAAACGCTATAAAAAATAAGGATACTTTTGGATTTGTTAGACTCGTCAAAAGTCCCTGTACGTATAGTTTTCGTATATTTAGCTTGTCGTTCGAAGCTGCCTGAAACGTAACATTGGACTTATCAAGTAGCATACGAATCCCTAAATACATTAAATAGATTACACCAATAATCTTAATAGTATTAAATAAGAAAATAGATTTTACAAGTATCATTGATAAACCAAATGCAACGAATAACGTGTGAATCAAAGAACCGCTAATAATACCTAAAACAGAATATACACCAGCTTTTCTGCCTTGTGACATACTGCGCCCAACTATATACATCGTGTCTGCACCAGGAATTAAGTTTAACAAAATACCTGTTAATAAAAATACTTCATAATGAATTATACCAAACATAATAATTATGCACCTCTTTCTTTTTTTGGGGGTGCCCTTATATATATTACAGAATCAAATATGCAAATAAAAGTTTTTTTTCGAGCTATCTCAAAAGTGATGAGAGTTAGAAGACACTCTAACATTTGTGATAAGATTGTAAGAGATTATCTAATATATTACGAATTGCTAAAGATGTTTATTGAATATAAAATGAAAGAAAAAACTAATAATACGAGTTTTTATAGGAAATAGCATCATATCGAGGAGGCAGACATGGAAGTTTTTGCGAAATATTTAGCGGGTATCGATAACCCCGACCACCGCGATCGTACAGAGGAAATTTTGTTGTGGATTACTAATAAATTCCCGAATTTGGAACCTCAAATCAAATGGAATACGCCAATGTTTACTGATCATGGCACATTTATCATCGGTTTTTCCACAGCGAAGCATCATTTGAGCGTTTCACCCGAAGAATTTGGAATTGCGCACTTTGCTGATGATATTGTACAAGCTGGCTACAGCGCTACCAAAGGCTTGTTTCGAATTCCATGGAATGGGCCGGTAAATTACGAATTGCTTGAGAAAATGATAGAATTTAATATTCAGGATAAAGCAGAATATACGAATTTTTGGCGGAAATAATATATTACGACTTCTCAAAAAACGCATGACACGTAAAAATGTCATGCGTTTTTGCATGTAAAGCAACAGCTGTTGTACCTTTCGATAGATTGGCATATGTCTTTGAACTTGAATTTAGAACTTTATTTGTTGATTTTGCAATTTACCGGATTCCAATATATTAAAGCAGCATGAAACGGATATACGTACTCATATGTACCCTCTTTTTCTGATACATATTTATTAATAACCGTCTCCATTTCTTTTACATTATAGTGCTGATCTAAAATCTTTGTGGTGTTATCACGAATCAATTCCTCATAAGAAGAGTAGCTTTTTCTACTTTGTAATTTCACCATCTTACAGTTTGCCAAAATTCCAAGCTGGTGTAGAACATTCAAAATATGAATATAATCTCTGCGTCTTAAATTGATGTTATATCCCATTTGATGTAGTTCCATGTAGTGAGGCTTTTCTGGACCTGTTGTCATTCCTGCAATAACTAGACGGTTTGCTGACTCATTCATTTTTAATAATGCTTTCCCTATATCATACATACGGTAGTAACAATTGAATCCAAACACTACATCATATTTTTTACTCGCTTTTTCGCTTTCCCACTTATCGTAAATCAGTTCTATGTTATCCAAACCTTTAACAACAGCCTGTGACTCCAAAAATTGCACAATACTTTTAGAACTGTCTATACATGTAAGCTTCTGAACCTTATCAGCGATTGAAAAGGTATAATTACCCCATCCAGGGCCGATTTCCAATACATGATCATCACTATTTAAAAGAGGGAGGAGTTCTCGTTGCACGTCTTGTGCATAAGGATCTGATATATACCGTGTTTTTCTCTCCAACATAGAAGACCAGAAGGCTTCCTCTGCCACATCATCTACTAATCTCTTCGGTATATTTCCATTATGATCGATCATGGATTCTTTCCATAGCTCAATATAGTCATAACCTTTATTTAATCCAACCTTCATCATTCTGTTCTCTCCCGAACTATAAAATAGTATTTTTTCAACATAATAGACATTATTAAAACTGCTTTAATTTAAATACAAGCACAGATAAAAGATTTAAGAGTCCTTGTTTACGTAATATGTGTTACAAGGTAAGTATATTATTATAATAAAAGAACTCAGACACTATAAAAATGTCAGAGCTATTTTAATTAATTTGTAGTATTTAATTCAACGTATCTTTGGCTTTTGGTGTGCAGTTATCAGGATGTAACTGAATTTTTAGTTTTTTGGTAATAATGATTGCACTAAAGAATGATAAGAGTACGAATACGAAAATAACAACCACACCAATTTCGAAGTTCACATCAATTTGTAGAAAGAGATGGTTTCAAGTCATACTTCATTATTTCAATAACTTTCAAGAAAGTGGTTATTTATGTATTAGAAAATAATTATAGCACATAACTCATAGACATTTGACATTGTATCTATGTTAATGCATAAAATAACAATTTACCGAATTAACTAATTAAGGCAGTCTTTTTCTTATTGAACTAAAGGAACGATTATCTCAAGATAAATTAAATTAGACAGTATATTGACTAAAATAGAAAACGTGATATTATAAATTTAGACAGTATATTGACTAAAGTGGAGGCTGAATATGGATATTTACAGAGAACTTTTTTTAATGCAGCAAACTTACGGTACCTTATTTTCTTTAGCAAATAAAATTCAGGTAAAAGGTGACAACTTTCTTGAACTTTTAACATCCAGACAGTATATGGCAATGGTGGCAATCGCGCATTTAGATGAAGATGAAACTACTTTGAATAATATTGCTAGAAAATTAGGTACCACAAAACAGAGTGTGAAGCAGTTGATTACAATTATGGAAAACAAGGGTTATGTTAACGTGGTTCCTAGTACGAAAGATAAACGTGCGATTAACGTAAAAATTACTGAAACCGGAAAAGAGGTATTACTTGTTGTTGCAGAAAAAGGAATCTTCTTTTTGGAAGAACTTTTTAACAAGTTATCTACTGAAGAATTGGAAACAATGTGGGGCCTTTTAAAGAAACTATATAGTTTTGAC
The DNA here is from genome assembly GCF_044359855.1 of Rummeliibacillus pycnus. Lineage (GTDB taxonomy): Bacteria > Bacillota > Bacilli > Bacillales_A > Planococcaceae > Rummeliibacillus > Rummeliibacillus pycnus_A. Next base: position 921,075 of record NZ_CP132291.1, on the reverse strand, counting down.
GGTCAAGAGCACGACGGATTTGAAGAAGAGGGTAACATAAAAATAGATGAAGATAACAATGAATTACAAGCGAGAGTAATGAAGGAGTTTGAGAGACGAAGAATTCAAGCAGTTAATAGGGAAAATAAATCGGATGGGCAAATTTAAATTAGAGAATATATATACATTATTTGAAATGTAGGGGGAGCGATCATTATGTTTGAGATCAGTGATGAAACATTACGATTAATTAAAAGGACTTGCAAAGGAAAAAAACATATAAAATTAACTGTTGGTTATTTAACAGACAATAATTCTGAAATAAAAATTTATAATGAAAACGGTGAAGTTGATTCATCAAAAAAATATCATTATGAAATTGGGTCTATTACAAAGACTTTTACTTTATCTTAGTATTATCCTACATTACTTCGCCTTGCTACTCACTCTTCTGGATATTCAGCAAGATTGCCATTAAACAAACGGGAATATTTTAACCTAATTTTAGGTTTGATTTCTGGTGGTGGTGATTTGAATAAGAATAATCCATTAAATATGGATCTTAACAAAATGAAAATGTTAATTAAAAACAATAAATTAAAATAAATGGATTACTCATGGAAATATTCAAATTTCGGTATATCACTTATTGGGTATGGGGTGGGGACTGTATCAGGTAGGGGATATTGGGACACAATGAATGACTTTCTTCATAATGAGCTTGGGCTAAGCGATACTTATTTAGGCACATCGAATAATAATTTACATGGTTATGACAGAAAAAACACTGATAGCGGAAACTGGGGATGGAATAAAGAAAATCTTATATCACCTGCAGGTGCAATAAGTACGACTGCTGATGACTTACTTAAATATGCGAAAATGAATATAGACGAAGATAAACCATACTTGTCTCTTTGTCATAAAAAACATGGAAATGGCACAAAGAAGTATGATATGGGTCTTGGATGGATGCTTTTAAAGAAAAATAATAATGTTATTTTGCATGGTGGTGGAACAGGATGCTTTAGTTCATTTTTAGGGATTGATAAAGAAAAGAAAGTTGCCGCAGTAGTATTAGCAAATTATCAATTAGGTAGAAATGATGATGAAAATATAGGGATTTCCTTATTAGAGAGTCTTCAAAAAATGGCAAGCCATTCTTAGAAAAAACGAAATAGAATTAGGATACATAGTAATATAAAGAAAACAGATTGATGGTTACTGTAGAATGCATTGATTTCATCAGACACAGTTAAGTGATGAAAAATAAATGATGTATTTTGCACAGAGAATAATAATTATAAGAATAATGCTAGCACTAATCGAGAGCCTGGTGAAACAATTCTCTTAAGTTTAAGTTTTATAGCATCCTCAATCTCTTTTGCAGGTTTGGGATGTTTTTTAATTTTTGAATTCAAGTATAAATAAATCTCCAGGTGCAAGCACTGAGTCAAAAATAAATGTAATCATACAAAATTAGGTCTTACCAAAATTTCCAAGAATAATAGTATACTTAGACTTGGAGGGATAATTATGTTGAACAACTGTAATGACTTTATTATTAGGCGTTTTTGCACTAATTATTGAATTTATCACTGGTTCGATGCCGTAAAAAGTTATCTTGACACTCCTTCTATTACTATCTACAGTATTCTACTTTAAATGAGCACGCAGGGGTTTAATTTTCTTAATAATTAGTAAAATCACATTATTTTGATTTATTTTAGGGGGATATTATGATTCAAGGTTCTTGGAGAGCATTGGTATGGATTGGATTATCAGAATTATTTGCTTTAAGCTTATGGTATAGTGCATCAGTGATTGCACCCGAACTCATTTCAATTTGGAACCTTAGCTCTAATTCGGAAGCTTGGCTTTCTGCTTCTGTTCCTATTGGATTTGTAATAGGTGCATTAGTTAGTTCATATTTTGGGGTTGCTGACCATTTTAATCCCCGAAAGGTTTTAGCAATTTCAGCATTTCTAGGTGCACTATTGAATGCCTTACTAATTCTAGTCGAATCTGGCTTTTTCGGTATTCTACTTAGGATCTTAACTGGAATAACCCTCGCCGGTGTATACCCAATAGCTGTAAAAATTTTATCACAATGGTTTCCTAAAAAACGTGGGTTAGCAATTGGAATCTTAATAGCAGCATTAACATTAGGATCATCATTACCACATTTTGTTGTTATGTTCTTTTCCTCGTTAAGTTGGAAATTTGTGATCATTTGTAGTTCAGTATTGGCTCTATTATCGGCTATTATAGTCACTTATATTTTAGAAGATGCTCCAGCAACATCACAAAATTTACCTTTCTCGTTCAAATTAATAAAAAAAGTAGTTATGAATAAACCAGTAATGCTTGCGAACTACGGCTATTTTGGCCATATGTGGGAATTGTACGGGATGTGGACATGGCTTCCTGCTTTTTTGACAGCTAGTTTCTTAATCCATTCATTAGAAACTCCTCAATGGTTCATTGCATTATCCTCATTTATTTCAATAGGAATTGCAGGGGGGATTGGTTGTGTGGTAGGTGGACTAATCTCAGATAAAATCGGAAGAGCCAATTTAACGATTATTTCTATGTTTATCAGTGCGATTTGTTCTATATTAATAGGTTTTACATTTGGACAATCTTTTTGGTTAACACTAATAATTTCTATAATTTGGGGGATGTCTGTCATATCCGATTCCGCTCAATTTTCTGCAGCTGTATCAGAAATAGCAGAAGTTGAATATGTAGGTACAGCCCTTACTTTTCAAATGTGTATTGGTTTCCTAGTTACTATATTTTCTATAAATCTCATCCCTATTATTCAGAGAATCATTGGTTGGGAGTGGGTTTTTACAATATTAGCAATTGGACCTGTACTTGGAATTGGCTTTATGATCAAATATAGACGTTACGAAATCAATAATGAGAAAGTGTAATAAAAAATAATAATGCCCTTTCTCGTTGGTTTGGTAAAAAGCTAATTTATAAGTGACACAGAAAGGAACATTTGGTATGAAAAAGTCACGAGACGCTAAGGATTTAATAGCTAGTTTAATACCTTTAGGAATGATTTTTGGTTGTGCTATCGGTGTGATTTTGGGCATGTTTTTCAAATCAAGCTATCTATTATTTTTTGTGAGTATGGGATCTGGAGTAGGCTCTTTATTTGGAGCTATCGCTTTTGGAATTTACAGTAAGAAAGAAAAATCATAGTTTAATTGACACTTTTGAAAGTAGGAAAAATAGCTATTTTATTTATAATTCTATATTTTGTTGTCGGTTATTTCCTTGCAATTCTAGCTTATTCGAAGTCCGTGTCTCTTGTAAATAAAGTGTTTGAATATAGTGTTAAGAAGAATTATATTTTTCAATTAAAACGAATACTACTACACACACACTTCTATACATTAAATATACTATGTATAGAGGTGACATTATGGATTCTTCTTCATTTTACGTTATTGTAATCATAGTTGCTGTGTTAGTCTTATGGCGTAGAACTAGGGCAATGTATCGCCCTGTTAAAGGAAATGGAACCCGCCTTCTCTTACCTATATTATTTCTGTTAGTTCCGTGCATGCCCATCATCTTAAATCCCAAAGCAAATGTTGATGGCTGGGAATTGATTTGTGCAGCTATCTTTGGGTTCCTTTTGTCAATTCCACTTATTTGGACCACTAACTATGAATTCCGGTCCGATCAGCATATTTATGCTGTAAGAAACAAGAGCTTTATGATTACCTTTCTTATGATATTTATTATCCGGTTTTTACTTCGTGATTATTTAAAATGGCTCGGTCCAGATGCAGAAGCAGCACTATTTATAACTGTAGCGCTGGGTTATATCTTACCTTGGAGAATTATCTCTTTCATCAAATTTCGTCAACTATACAAAAGTCGAATCCAAACTAACGATAACATTGACTTGCGATAACATTAATTAAGTAAATAGAAAGTCCCTTCAGTACATCTGGTTCGTCTATGTATGTAATCCCTCTTTCACTCACTGATTTCACATAAGAATTAGCAAATAATTAATAGTATTTTTACTAGAGTTAGGAATCCCTCATATTGAAGAACTCGATATGGGGGAGCGAAAATAGAATATATATAATATCGTCACCATCAATTCCAATTCCTTGTTCTTTTCAAGCCCCAAAACTAATCCCTTTATTTGTTGCAATAATGTAAAATTTTTGCGATTTCATTGCTCTATTAATTGCAATGTCTTTAATCTCTCCTTATATTCTTGAAACTTTTGATACCTCTCTATAAATCTCCCTTCACCCAGTTTGTAAGTCTCTCATGTATTTAATGAAACATAATCACTAAATTACATAAGTGATTAAATCGATAAAATTTAATGTTAACAAAGTGATATCTGCTCAGACTTGCCGTTGCTATGTTTTTAGTTTGGCTAAAAATCATAAAAAAGTGGATTTAGTTAGATACCAAAAAAGGTTTAAGTCTTTTTTGAAAGTATAAAAAATAAAACTGAATCCAAACTAAAAGCATCTTAAATAGGAAGGTCAAAAAATGGATATCTTGATAGCGGTTTTACCTGCTCTATTCTGGGGCAGTATTGTATTGTTTAATGTAAAACTTGGTGGTGGACCTTATAGTCAAATGCTCGGGACTACCTTTGGCGCTTTAATTTTTTCTATAGGTATTTTTATTTTTGTACAACCTGTTTTAACACCTATAGTTATAAGCATCGGAATTATTTCAGGTCTATTTTGGGCAGTAGGGCAAGTAAACCAATTGAAAAGTGTTGATTTAATGGGTGTTTCCAAAACAATGCCTATTTCAACAGGAATGCAATTAGTTTCAACTACTTTATTTGGAGTAATTGTATTTCATGAATGGTCGACAACAACGTCTGTCATATTAGGTGTTCTTGCACTAATATGCATCATTGTTGGAATCGTTCTTACATCTATCCAAAGTAAAGAAGAGAGAAATGAAGATCAATCAGGAGAGTTCAAGAAGGGAATTTGGATTTTATTAGTTTCAACTCTGGGTTACTTAGTGTATGTAGTAATAATACGCCTATTCAATATAGATGGATGGGCTGCCTTACTGCCCCAAGCAATTGGGATGGTGCTAGGTGGAATTTTATTGACATTTAGACATAAGCCCTTTAATAAATATGCAATTCGAAATATTATACCAGGTTTAATATGGGCAGCGGGAAATATGTTTTTATTTATTTCACAGCCACGCGTAGGGGTAGCCACAAGCTTTTCGCTTTCTCAAATGGGGATAATCATTTCAACTTTAGGCGGAATTTTTATATTGGGTGAAAAGAAAACAAGACAGCAGTTCATTGCGATTATCATTGGAATTATTTTTATTGTCGCAGCTGGAATTATGTTAGGGATTGCAAAAGGATAAAAGGAGACATAAGTTATGTATAATGATTTAAAAGGAAAAGTGGTTGTTATTACTGGTGCTGCAACTGGTCTTGGAAGAGCGATGGCAATTCGCTTTGGAGAAGAAAAAGCAAAAGTTGTGATTAACCATTATTCAAATGAAGCAGAAGCAAATGAAGTAGTAGAATCAGTTAAAAAAGCGGGTGGAGAAGCCATTGCTGTCCAAGGAGATGTCAGAGTGGAATCTGATGTGATTAATCTGATTCAATCAGCTATTAAAGAGTTTGGAACACTAGATGTCATGATAAATAATGCTGGTATTGAAAACCCGGTAGCTTCTCATGAAATGCCATTAAGTGATTGGAATAGAGTAATTGACACGAATTTAACAGGTGCTTTCCTAGGTAGTCGAGAAGCAATCAAATATTTTGTTGAACATGATATTAAAGGTTGCGTTATTAACATGTCTAGTGTTCACGAGATGATTCCGTGGCCATTATTTGTGCACTATGCAGCAAGTAAAGGCGGTATTAAGTTAATGACAGAAACATTAGCGCTAGAATATGCACCACGGGGAATTCGCGTAAACAATATTGGTCCTGGTGCTATCAATACGCCAATTAATGCTGAAAAATTTGCGGATCCAGAAAAACGTGCAGATGTTGAAAGTATGGTTCCGATGGGGAATATTGGAGAACCAGAAGAAATTTCTGCTGTAGCAGCTTGGCTTGCTTCATCACAAGCTAGCTATGTAACGGGAATTACACTGTTTGCGGATGGGGGAATGACTTTATATCCATCATTCCAAGCGGGCCGCGGCTAGTGGTACTTGATTAAGTTAAGGACTTGCTATAGAAACATGAATCACTTAGGTTGTGTATGTTGTTAGGAATAATGAGAATTTTTATATGACATCCTTTTTTATAACAAAGATGCTTATGCTATTATCGGACATAAGCATCTTTTATTGAAGTTAAGATTATAGAGTTTTTTCGTCTAATTATCATCACAGTTATATCCTTTATATTACATAGAATTCAAAATTAAAATCTATACCATCTGCTTTTTTTGTTTATAAAAATACCATTCAGGACAGATTTCCGTTAAAATAAACATTGCCGATTCATAAATTATAAATGTCCAAATGTACTTGTGTTTGATAATAAGTTATAAAGCCATGATAAGTGTAAAAGAAGCGGGATATTTGGCTTATACTTTGACCGAGAGTTTGAAGTTGTATCCATAAGAGAGGAATTGAGTTTGAAATGATAGATAATTTTTGGCGTGATTTACCACGACCATTTTTTGTACTTGCACCAATGGAAGATGTTACAGATGTTGTTTTTCGTCACGTAGTAAGTGAAGCCGGTCGACCGGATGTGTTTTTTACAGAGTTTACAAACTCGGATAGCTACTGTCATCCAGAGGGCATGAAAAGTGTGCGTGGCCGTTTGACTTTTACAGAAGATGAACAGCCAATGGTGGCACATATTTGGGGGGATAATCCCGAATATTTCCGTCAAATGAGTATTGGCATGGCAGAGCTCGGATTTAAAGGCATCGATATTAATATGGGTTGCCCTGTACCGAATGTGGCATCAAGAGGGAAAGGTAGTGGCCTTATTCTGCGTCCAGATGTTGCGGCAGAACTTATTCAAGCAGCAAAAGCGGGCGGACTGCCTGTCAGCGTGAAAACACGACTTGGCTTTAAGGAGGTAAATGAGTGGGAGGAATGGTTAACGCATATTTTAAAACAGGATATAGCGAACCTTTCTATTCATTTACGTACAAGAAAGGAAATGAGCCAAGTAGATGCGCATTGGGAGCTAATTCCGGAAATCAAAAAATTACGTGACCGTATCGCACCAAATACGCTACTAACAATCAATGGAGACATCCCTGACCGTCAAACTGGTCTACAGCTTGCTGAACAATATGGTATTGATGGCGTTATGATCGGGCGAGGTATTTTTAAAAATCCTTTTGCTTTTGAAAAAGAGCCAAAAGAGCATAGCAGTAAAGAATACCTTGATCTTCTAAGACTGCAGCTTGATCTTCAAGATCAATATGCGGAAGAACTTCCACGTTCAATTACAGGGCTTCATCGCTTTTTCAAAATTTATGTCAAAGGATTCCCTGGAGCTGCTGAATTAAGAAATCAATTGATGAACACGAAATCAACAGATGAAGTGCGTGCATTGCTTGATAACTTTGGAAAAGAATGCTGATGGGACTAGGACAGTAAAATGATGTAAACTATCAAAAACTAATTTTAAGAGAAATGGGAGGAATCCTGTTTCTCTTTTTTTGTAGAGGTTAGGGTTAGAAAAATATTAAGTCTAATCCAAATTCATATATCGAAAAAAGCTATTCTTTCTAGATAGATTGTGAAAGAATAGCTTTTTAATGACAATGGAATGAGTTACAAGTGAAGCGAATTAAAGTAGCTCCTTTTTTAATAAGCAGTAAAGTGATAGACTTACCATTGACTATTCCATAAAATAAGAGCTCTTTTCTATAAGATTGTTGTTTTTATAAAGGGTATTGTTAAATCAACTTATCAAATTCTTAAATACAACAAAGTTTACGAAAACAGCTTTAAATAAAGAAAGGAGCGTCAAATGATTGCATTTTTACTTACTTTAAGCCGAATGTTAAAAGCTTTTTTTATGGCGTGGAAAGATAAAGAATTCCAAGTGTTATTTGTATTAACAGCTTTAACGCTTACAATTGGAACTACTTTTTATAGTACGATAGAAGGAATGCGTGTTATAGATGCTTTATACTTTAGTGTTGTCACATTAACAACAGTTGGGTACGGAGATTTTAGTCCACAAACGGACTTTGGGAAGATTTTTACTATCTTTTATATTTTTATAGGAATTGGTTTAATAGCTGGTTTCATTCGTAAGATTGCACTAACTATTGCAGCATCAAATATCGTATCATCGGAAAGAAAGAATAAAAAAAACCATGATAATTCAGGAAATCAAAAAATTATGTGACCGTATCGCACCAAATACGCTAACAACAATCAATGGAGACATTCCTGACTGTAAAAACTGGGGAACAGATTGCTGAAGTTATGAAAAAGTTAGAGAAAAATGAATACATAAATGTAATAACCCCAACAGCACCTTTGTGTTGCCTCATACACTTACCTCATTGTGAGCGGTTGCTTGGTTGGAGTTATCGTAATTATATTAAAAGAACGAATTTCGATTGGTGGAATTCGTTCTTTTTTGCTAGAATATATCGCTCAGCTCATTATAGATAGAAGCTTATAAATGTGAAATGAGATGAAGAATAAAAAAATTTTTTTGCTCAGTGAAAAATTGAAAGGAAATAGTGACCTGTTTGTCGAAATAAATGAATATTTCGACAAAAAACAGGGGTTGGTGAATAGAAAATGATTTTTAAAGATGCACGTATAAAAGAAGCAACTATTTTTAGCCATATTGGAAATAAAATAAAAACAGAAGACAAAGAGATTAATATCATTGCTAGATTAGAAGAACCACTTGTCGTAGTTTTAGGCTCGGTATTGGATGATGAGGAATGCGATGTACTAATTCAGTTGGCAAAAGACCGCCTTCAGCGTTCAAAAATCGGAGGAACCCGAGAAGTCAGTGATATACGAACAAGCAGCGGTGCGTTTTTAACAGACATCAACAATGATATTCTTGTGAGGGTGGAAAAAAGGGTATCTGCCATTATGGGGATTCCTATAGAGCACGGGGAAGGTCTTCATATTCTGAACTACCAACCGGGTCAAGAGTACAAAGAACATTTAGATTATTTCGCTTCTACAAGCAAAGCGGCGAGTAACAATCGAATCGCAACGCTTGTGATTTACTTAAATGATGTGGAAGAGGGCGGGAGCACCTATTTCCCAAAACTAAACTTTTCTGCTAGTCCGCAAAAGGGCATGGCGGTGTACTTTGAATATTTTTATAACGATCAAATGTTAAACGAATTAACGTTGCACGGAGGAGCTCCAGTTGTAAAGGGAGAAAAGTGGATAGCTACTCAATGGATGCGAAGGCAGAATATAAACTAAATCGACCAATTAAACGAGTCGTTCGTCGAATCCTTTCAAATCAATAGTTACTTTGAAGTATAGAAAGCTACCACATACACTCCTCACATGTGGAGTGCTTAATATTGATGATCCTGAAAGAATAATTGAGATGTGACAGTTTCGCTCAAGGAAGTTGAAAAGATGGGCAGAAGAGTCACGTTAAATGCTATGTGATTGAAAGGCTGAAAGATTGATGAATAGAGGGATGCAGACGATTCGCAAAGCTAATAATTTAGTGCTATCCTTGAGAAGATAAAAAAAGATATTTATAAAATATTGAGATTTAATAAAAGATGAGGGTTCGTGTTATGTCAAAAAACGATAATATGCTGGCAATTCTATGGATGCTGAATTCAGGCATAAAAATGACTGCGAAACAAATATCTGAAAAGCTAGAAATAAATATAAGGACAGTTTATCGGTATATTGATGCACTATGTGCCAGTGGAGTGCCTATAATATCCGACACAGGTCATAATGGCGGGTATAGCTTGCTGAATAATTTTATCAGAGCACCTCTGCTATTTGATATTGAAGAAAAAAAGGCACTGCTTCATGCTGCAGTTTTTGCAAAAGAAGCCGGATACCCTTTGAGTGAGGCATTAGGCACTGCGACGTCAAAATTGAAAATGTATTCGAATCAGGAGCAGGAAAGTATACTTAGCCGTCATTTAGCCGGATTTGAAGTTATAAACCGCATGGGATACCCTTCAGTTCAGCCTGTATTAGCGGAATTGGAGCAGGCTGTAGCAAACGAATTCTCTGTAGAAATTGATTATCGCACAAGCCATGAAGAACAATCCAATAGGATGATAGACCCCTATGGAATGGTTTACTGGAACAATAAATGGTATACTGTTGCATTTTGCCACCTGAGGAGTGAGATGCTCAGCTTTCGTGCAGACCGGATTCTACAAATCAAGCGTACTCAAAAAATATTTAAGCGATCCGAAGCATTTTCAGCCCGTGAATTTTTTATGCAAAATCTGTTACCTGATTTAGTGGGCAAGGATGGGTTAATTTCTTTAATTATCAGAGGCAGGTCAGAGGCATTGGATGACTTATGCCTGCATTGGTTTTTGGGGCATCATCTGAAAGAGCGGACATCAAATCAAGCAATCTTTTTACTTGAGGAAAGATCAATTCATACATATGTCCCTAATTTTCTCCTACCATACGGGAAATCTATTCAAGTAATCGAACCACAGATTTTGAAAGAAAGACTTGTTGCTGTTGTGTCGGAGTTAATGGAATATTATAAAATAAAGTAACTTCACTGACAGCAGATGTCAGTGAAGTTGTTTTATTATGATGACAATCATTGATTACTGATGGATAGTTGGTATCACTTGATGAATTGTAAAATAAGGAGAACTTGTAAATGAATAATAAGGTATATCTTTATGTGTTTGACACAATGGCAGACTGGGAAATAGGTTACTTAACTGCCGAACTGAACTCGGGAAGATATTATAAAAAAGGGTTGGCACCATCAAAAATAGTTACCGTGGGAATTGAAAAGACTCCTGTAACTACAATGGGGGGAATGAAAATACTGCCTGACATCAAACTGGATGAGTGCAGCATTGAATGCACAGATACATTGATCTTACCCGGTGGAGATACATGGACAGAAACAATTCACCAACCCATCTTAAAAATCGTTGAGAGGTGTTTAAAGGAAGGTATATTGGTTGCAGCGATTTGTGGTGCTACAATGTGGCTTGCCCAGACAGGATTGCTGAATTCACGTTGGCATACAAGTAATGATCTGGAATACCTTAAAATGATCTGTCCCACTTACACGGGCGAAAAGTATTACAAAATGGAGTCTGCTGTAACTGATGGAAAACTGATCACTGCATCCGGAATAGCTCCGTTGGAATTTTCTGTACAAGTCTTGAAAGCTCTGGGTGTGTTTTCTTCAAAAACATTAGATGCCTGGTACGGTCTTAATAAGACTCATGAATCCAAATATTTCTATGAGTTGATGAATTCAATCCAATAAAGGTATAAGCATAAAATTGATATTATGATTATTTAAAGGAGGAGTAAAATGACTGAAAGCATCAAATATACGGCAGTGTCAGGTAAATATACAAAGAATGGAACACCCAACGGCTTTACATCTATTACCCCATTTATAACAGTGAAGAATCCTTCTGAAGCAATAGAGTTCTATAAAATTGTTTTCAATGCAAGGGTTAAGGATATTACAGAATATCCAGATGAAAATGGTAATAAAATAATTGTTCATGCGGAATTAGATTTTGGAAATGGTTTTTTGCAGCTGGGAGCAGCGAATCCGGCATATAAATTGACCTTGCCGCCAGATGAAGACAATGCGTGTTATTCTTTAGGAATTTACGTAATTAATGTTGATCAGGTATTTGAAAACGCGGTAGCAAGAGGAGCAAAAGTAAGGGAACCGGTTTCAAGCTTTGTTTCAGGTGATCGATTCGGAAGTATATTGGATCCTTTTGGAGTAAGATGGTCTATTATGACTAGGATTGAAGATTTGTCAGAAGAAGAAAGTAGTCGGAGGGTTGCTGAATGGGCCAAAAGATTTAGTGGAGAATAAATGCAATAACCGTTTTATAAAAAGTGTTAAAATTGACAATTTGCCGAAATGGTGTAATTGAAATGCTTGTGCCAAGTAGTTGGAAATAGAAAATTCGAAATTTTTAAGTTGGAAAAGAAATCTTTCGAAAATATACCGTGTCGCCAAAGGCCTAACAGCTTCATACGGCATCATTATCACCGCCGCAAGGCATGTTGAGTGTAGGAACAATAGAAGCTGATGAAACTATTCAACTGTATTACACATACAAATCTATTTCCGAAATTTTACACATCAATTTTACAAATGATTACAAGTTCTTTTCGGTCCTGACCTAGGTATCCTTATATAAATTTAGAATCAATAATGATAGTAATGAAGCTCATAAGCCTTATTATTTAAGGTTTATGAGCTTTTTCTATAGAAGCACTAGAGGGTCATAGTTTTCAAGGAATATTCACAAAGTATGAGAAACATACAGGGATTATTAAAAGGCTTAGTCTTTTTGTTCACCACATTCATAATGAGTTCATTCAGAAGGGGTATCCATATCGGAATAATCATTTCATTTTAACGATATTTATAAAGTAAATAAAATACAAATTCTTTACTAATATATATATAATGTATATTGACCTAATAAATGGAAGGTAGTAAGATTATATTTGTTGATGCTAGATATAAAAATATGTCATAATAATTTTATGAATATTATAGAAAAAAGCACAGATGAAGTTATAATTAAAATTCTAAAAGCATTGGCAGATCCTACTCGTTTAAAAATGATAAGGGCTTTATATTTAAATAAAAATGAGATGAGTTGTGGGGAGGTTGGTGAAATGGTATCAATATCTAAGCCAAATACTTCTTATCATTTTCGAATTTTTGACGAAGCAGGATTAATTAAGGCGCGTAAGATAGGACAAATTAGGTATATTTCACTTAATATAGAAACTTTTGATTCATATTTACCGGGTTTTTTAGATTCTTTGTAATTATTAAGTGTATTCCTTTAAATAATTGGTTAATTATTTATTTAACTATTTAAGTGATTTTTTATTTAAATAGTTACAATAAGGGTTTTTTCTCTGATTATAAACAGTTATTTAACCTATTTTATAATCAGTTTTTTTTTAGGCAGATAGTTAAATAGTTATTTAACTATTTAATATAGTTTTTAACCTAATAAATTTTACGGAGGGATTGTTTTGGATTTTATTAATAGTTCTCTTATAGAAAATGATTTTAGAGTATATGCTTATTCACATTTGGATGAGTTTCGAAGAGTTAGTAAAAAAGAAATTGATATTTATACATTGAAAAGAAACAAATTACTTAAATTGGTAAAGAATGCTTTAAAAGCACCAATGTATCAAGAAATTTATTCTGCAGATTTAAAAAAAGAAATTATTGAATGTAATGATCCTGTTTATTTTGAAAATTCTATATTCCCTAAACTATCAATTATAGATAAGAAGATAATACTGGATTATGGGATAAAGGGGTCTACTATTCCTATAAATGAATTCTATCATTATTATGAGTCTTCAGGTACAACAGGTAATCCAGTACCAGCCCCAAAAACCAAAGTAGATTATATTTGGAATACAACAAATATAGGAGAAATGTGGTCAGGATTTCTTAAAAAGGGTGATGTTGCTATTATTCTAATCAATAATCCTTTCGGTCCTGCTCCATATCAAATGGAAAAAATAATGGAGTACATAGGGATAATGTCTTATCGCCCATATGTAGATAATTTAACGGGCAGACATGACAGGATTTTGAGGTTAATGGAGGAAACAAAAACAAACGTTTATATTGGTCCACCATCAGGCTTAATGGAGTTATTTGAATATGCAAATAGGAATAATTTACCGAAACCAAGACTAGACAAATTTTTATTGCTTGGTGAACAATCGGGAATGAGTTTTTTGAATAGACTAGAACAATTAACAGGTGGCTGGGGATCAGTAGGGTCTTATGGTTCTTCTGAAACATCAACTATTACAGCAACATGTAAAGATAAAAAGTTACATGTTTTTGAAAATAGTCAGTATCTTGAATTACTTAAAGAAAATAATATTGTAAAACCTAAGGATGGGGGAAGCGGAGAACTAATTGTAACAACATTAGATTTTTTATCAAAACCGCTTATTAGATATAATACAGGGGATCTTGTTGATTTTGATTTTTCCAAATGTCCTTGTGGTTGTGAACTGCCAACTTTACAAACGTTAGGAAGATCAATCGATGTAATTAATTTTGGAAGAAAAGGTATCAATCAAGAGATGATTGAAGAAATACTTTGGTCCGATGATTTTATTGATCCAATTATATTTAATTATATAGTTCTTCTTAAAGATGATGATATTTTTATTTTCATAACAACAAGTGAATCTCCTTCTGAAGAATGGAGTAATAGATTAAATAATCGATTAAAGACTTTAATGAGAAGTGAAAATATCCTTGTTAAAGTTGTTGGAAAATTGCCTCCGTTAAATTCATTAGGAGGATATATCAGATGGAAGTTATCACGTGTATTAGATTTAAATGAGCAAAAGAATTGGTTAAAATTACCTGAACCTCTTAAGGAAATGGTTTATGCCTCTTTTGAACAGTTAAATAAGGAGCTGATTAAATTATGATTACTTTAACAGATAAAGAACAGGCTAATTTAATGTTGAACGTTTATTTTAAAACACAAGCAGCTATTGAAAAATATTTAGGTCCAGATAGATTAGAGGAATGGACTGTATATGTTGCTAAACAGTTCTCTGACAATATTAGAGAAACATCTAATTCTATGGAAGAGATTGAAGAAAAGGTAGTTAGAGAGTTGGCTGAGGTTCTGACTGTTTATGGTTCTGATTACGAGTATATAAAAGAAGATGGCCACATTTCTTTAGATGTAAAACGATGCGGGATTTTTAATTATAGAGGGAAGGCTCAGGAAAAGGGTGTTGAACTTACTCTTAAATTACCATGTGAATTTTGTACAGATTTTAGAAATAAGGTAGCGGAACAACTAAATGTGGAAGGTTTATCTTATTCATTACATGAATGTGGCTGCAAATGGACAAAAACTTTAAGTAGTAAAAATGAGAATGATCAACCATTATTTTATAAATAAAGGGGATAAAAAAATTGAAGTCTAAAAAGGCCAGTACATTTATTCTAACTAATTCATTAATTATAGGAATCTTTTTACTTGGTACAGATAATCTTGTTATTGGTCCTTTAGTTAACCAAATCTCAAAAGATATTAACTCATCACCCAATAATGTTACATTGGGAATTACTTTATATTCACTTGCTTATGGGTTCTTTGCTTTATTTTTAGCACCAATTTCAGATATTTATGGGCGAAAAATAATTATTGTAATTTCATCTTTATTTTTTGGAATAACTTGCTTTGGTATTTCAATGTTTCATGATAATACATCATTCCTGTTATTTAGATTCTTAAGTGGGGTAGCGGCAGCTGTCCTGGGTCCAAATCTATGGGCATATGTTAATGAAATTTTTGAAAAGGGAAAAAGAGAACTTGTTACAAGTTGGATGATGAGTGCTTTTAACTTAGCGACGGTGCTTGGTGTGCCAATTGGATTATTTGTTTCAGGAATCTTTGGTTGGTCAGATATGTTTATTATTATTGGTATTTTATCAATAGTAATATCGTTATTATTCGGAAGATATGGTGAAAAAAATACATCAAGCAATACAACTTTTACATTTAGAACTCATTTTGCAAATATAAAAGGAGCATTTAAATTAAATTGGAAATTGTCATTAAGTATACTTTTTGCTTCAGCTGCATACCTTATGGTTTATCCGTGTATTAATCTATGGTTAGATAAAAAAGGTGGTTGGACAATTTCAGAACAAACAGTTGTATTTTTTGTAATAGGTTTAACCGGATTTATAGGTAACATAATAAGCGGTTTTGTCTTACAAAAAAGTTCTCCAAGTAAAATTTCAAGAATATTCTGGGTTATGCAGAGCTGCATAATTATTATCCTATTTTTAACAACCTATTTAATAGGTAATGCCTATTTATTCATAGGTTTAACAGCAATTTGGACATTTCTTACTGGGGTTGGAAATACAGCGTTTATCACGAATGTTGCTTCTAGAGCCGGAAATATACGAGGAAGTGTTATGGCTTTAAATAATAGTTCTATATTTCTCGGATTTACTTTAGGTTCCTTTTTGGGAGGAGAAATCTGGGGACTAACAGAGAATATCGGGTTTAATCTACTATTAGCAATAGCAAGCTCATTATTTGCTGTTTACTTTCTTTTTATTAAAGAAAAGAAAATTTCATTATCATCTGAAATGGTTAATGAAAAAGGTGCTTAATTAAAGAGAAAAAATGTTAGTAAAAAGCGATTCACAAATGAATCGCTTTTTTTGTAAATATCGGTTATCGGAAAATACATCTACCATTGAGTTCATTTAGTGTCTTAGTTGTTTAATGCAATAACCTGTATAATAAAAGATAGTTCAGTAATCGGAATCAATTAAATAAAAAAGTTTCATCATAGTAAAGTTATTAAAAAATATGAGCCGATACTTCAAAATGAATAGTGTCGGCTCGTTTTATTTACGATACAATAAAAGTAAGGATTTTCATTCAATATTAGAATTGAATTATCTAATTGTTATTTTTATGGACTGATTTTTACGATTGAAGGAGGTAAGTATTTTGGCAAAAGTAAGTATAAAGCACATTGATGCGTTTAGTTCCATTCCAGAGAAAGGGAATCCAGCTGGTGTCGTATTGAATGGGGAAGATTATACAGAAAAACAAATGCTCGCTATTGCTACAGCAGTTGGATTTAATGAAACAGCTTTTGTTGTTCCTTCGAATGTTGCTGATTTTCGCATTCGTTACTTTACTCCTGGACATGAAATGAATTTATGTGGTCATGCAACTATGGGAACAGTTTATGCTCTAAGAATGAATGGATTATTAGAAAAATTAGCTTTTACAATTGAAACAAATGCAGGAGTATTGCCGATACAGATTCGTGAAGAAAATAATCAATTACTTATAACTATGCAACATGCGGAACCAAAGTTTCAATCATTTAACGGTTCAAAGGCTGATTTAGCAGCTTCCATTGGATTACGAGAAGAAGATTTACATTCAGAATATCCAATTGTCTATGGAAGTACCGGCATTTGGACCTTAATTATCCCAATTAAAGAGTTATCAAGCTTCTCAAAAATGACACCAAACACCGAAGAATTTCCGAAGGCTTTATTAGAGATGCCAAAAGCTTCTATACACCCCATCTGTTTTGAAGTGCGCGATCATGAAAATGATATGCATGCTCGTCATTTTTCATCTCCTTATTCGGGAACTATTGAAGATGCAATTACAGGAACAGCTTCAGGCGTGATGGGAGCGTATTATAAAAGGTATGTAAATAAAGATATTAGTTTACCTACGACACTTATTGTTGAGCAAGGACATGAAATCAATAAAGATGGACGAGTATATGTACATGTAAAAGAAGAAGAGCAACTAGACATCTCTATTTCAGGAACTGCTGTATTTGTTAAGAATATTGAGGTTGAAATAGAATAATTCTTTCCTCCTTTAACTTTAGGTGTAAATAAATTAATGAATGCAATTTCTAAGACGGGTAAGTAAGCAAGAAGTAATAAAGTTGAAACGGATTGTACAATCTACTGATTCGAATGATTTCATCGATGTACACGATTTTCGAGATGTGTTCGGAGAAGGATTTATTGATATTTCTAAAGCTTAATAAGAGGTTGTCTTATAAGAGTTAGAATTTCTTTTAATAAAGATCAATCTTAATACAACTATAAGAATCCATTTTGATCAATCTTTTTTCAAAATGGATTCTTTTTAATCATTGAATTTTACGTGTTATTAAGACGTTCTTGATCATAATTTATTCTTAAACTACGCGCTATTTGGATTTCAAATGGAAATAAATTAGGGGGGTAAAATAATCCGAGTTCCCATTAATACGAAGTAATCACTTTTTTCTGATGCAGGTATGTGGAAGAACAAGTAATAAATACGGCATTAAAGAGAGAACACAAAGTTAAAATTTTTTTAATGGGTGAGGCAGTTGAATGTGAAAATATTGAACATTCAAGGTTTAAAGTTAAGGAAGAAATGAATAAATTTCAGGAACTAACGGGGGAGCTTTTGGCTTGTGGAACATGCTTAAAATCGAGATTACTAGATGAGACATCTTCTTGTCCTATTTCTACAATGGATGATTGTGTGAAAGTTGTAGAATGGTCAGACAAAATGGTTACGTTTTAATAATCGAGATAAATAAATTAATAGAAGAAGGTGTTTATAAGTGTCTGATAAAGTAAACGATTCAATTGAGAGTTATATAGATTCACCGGAAAAGCTCAGGAGCTTATATAGACGCGTGTTGCTCGTTGTAAGTCTATCACAAATTTTTGGTGGGGCTGGTCTTGCAGCAGGCATTACTGTAGGTGCTCTTTTAGCACAGCAAATGCTTGGAACGGATGCTTATGCAGGAGTTCCGTCAGCTTTATTTACCCTAGGATCAGCTGGTGCAGCTTTAATTATAGGAAAAATTTCACAACGTTACGGACGTCGTACAGGTTTATCAACAGGTTTTATTGTAGGTGGACTTGGAGCAATTGGTGTTGTGATTGCTGCCATACTGAATAATGTATTTCTTTTATTTGCTTCCCTTCTAATTTATGGTGCAGGAACTGCGACAAATTTACAAGCTCGTTATGCAGGGACTGATTTAGCGAACAATAAACAACGTGCAACTGCAATTAGTACTACAATGGTTATGACAACATTTGGTGCTGTCGCAGGTCCGAATCTTGTAGAAATCATGGGTAAATTCGCTGTTTCCATAGGTATTCCAGCTTTAGCGGGACCATTTATTTTATCGGCAACAGCATTTATTTTAGCAGGTCTTGTGCTTTTTATTTTGTTGCGTCCAGATCCATTAGATATTGCAAAAAGAATAGCAGCATATAATCAGGAAAACGATCATGGAAATAAATCGGGTTCTGTGGATTCTGTTGGTATAACAATAAACAAAAGAGGTCTTACAGTAGGTGCAACAGTTATGGTGCTGACTCAAACTGTAATGGTTGCAATTATGACCATGACACCGGTACATATGAAACATCATGGTCATGGTCTAGCCGAAGTAGGTATTGTTATTGGTTTTCATATAGGGGCAATGTATCTTCCATCACTTATCACAGGTATCCTTGTAGATAAAGTGGGAAGAACAGCCATGAGTATAGCATCGGGTATTACATTGTTATTCGCTGGTTTATTAGCAGCATTCGCACCAAGTGATTCAATGATTTTGTTAGTAATTGCTCTTATTTTACTTGGATTGGGATGGAACTTCGGCTTAATTAGTGGTACTGCTCAAATAGTTGATTCTACAGAACCATCAACACGTGCAAAAACACAAGGAACAATTGATGTGTTTATTGCTTTAGCAGGAGCTTCTGGCGGTGCTCTTTCGGGGATGGTAGTTGCTAATACAAGTTTTGCTACTTTGTCTTTTAGTGGAGGACTTTTATCTTTAGTCCTCATACCTGTTGTGATTTGGGCCCATAAAGGTAGATCATAATTGTTGGAATTGTAATAGGTTTAATCATATTCTTAAAACCGAAAATAAGATTGTTCTGGAAAATTATCTCTTCTTTTATAGCTCTTTTTTGTGTATGTTTATTAAGTTTACTTTTAATTTCACTATGAATAACATCGATGTAGTCATAAAATAATTGCATTTGATAGGACTAATTTAAGTAATAACGAGGGTTGTAAGTACATGTTTAAAATACTAAATTACATACAAAATAAGATTCTGTATAAAGTATCATGTAGCTTTTAAACTCGATCCATTATTCATGGGTCGAGTTTTTTTATTATTTTCCTATTAAACAACTTGCTAAATTGTTCTTATTTATTAAAATCCTCAACGATCTCTACATTTCTAGAAATCATTTTACCGATAGAGTGAGATTCATCCTGTACAAAAAGTAGAGGTTTTTGTCATACCTTCATTAACTAGTTGAACAATTTCATCATGAATTTTTGAAGTTCGAGTTGAAAAAATGTATATTTCAGTTTGTCAAATATCTAATAATACAACAGTTAATTTATTTAGAGGACTAGCCTAGAACAAAAAAACAATTAGACGGTGTCTGCAAAAATGTTAAAGTTGTCAGTGGGTTCCGGCATAGCGACAAATATTGAAGTAAATAGAGTATATTTTAAATATAGGTGTTGAGATCCATAGAAAGTAGGTGGAAATTAAGCATGAAAGTATTAATCGTAGATGATGAAGAAAAAATTACAAATGTATTGGTATCTTATTTTGAAAAGAATGGAGATACCACTTATGTTGCACATACGGGCGAATCAGCAATTCAAATAGCGGATAAAGTACCTTTAGATATGATTATTTTGGATTTAATGTTACCAGATATGGCAGGGGAGGATATATGCCAATACGTAAAGTTGAATTATGAAATTCCAGTAATAATGCTAACAGCAAAAATCTCGATTGATGATAAATTAAAGGGATTTGAGATAGGTGCAGATGATTATGTAGTAAAACCATTTCACCCTAAGGAAATATTAGTGAGAGCTGAAAGGCTATTACCTAATTCACACAAAAAGCAAATAATTCAATTTGGACAGTTAAAAATTCACAAGAATGAAAGACGAATATTATTAAATCAAGAAAGTATTCAGTTAACACAGCATGAGTTTAGTATCTTACTGCTATTAGTCGAAAATCCTAAAAAAGTCTTTAGCCGAGATGACATTATTAAAAAAGTGTTTGGATTTCATACAGATATTAATCCTCGTGTTGTTGATCAACATATTAAAAATATCCGAAAAAAAATAAAGAATGAATATATTCAAACCGTTTTTGGCCTTGGATATAAGATGGATGAAAAGGTTGTGGAAAATGAAATTTAACATAAAAGTTGCATTCATCATAGCGATTTTCACTTTAAGCATGCTTTTAATTATCACGGGTATTTTGCTTTATAAAGGTCATGAACATTTAATGATGCTTCATCTTACTGATTCTCAAGAAGTCATACACCATTTTGATATGGCATTAAGGGAAACTGCATTTTGGTCTATAGCATTATTACTTATTGTCATCCTCATTTCTAGTTTATTAATTGCACGGGCATTAGCAAAGCCCATTCAAGAAATGAATAATTTCGCATTATTTCTTGTTCAAGGAAAACGTAACTTAAGAATAAAATACACAGTCGATGATCAAATTGGCCAATTAGGTCAATCATTATTAAAACTTGATGAAACATTAAGAACCTATGAAATTCGAAGAAAAGAAATGACACAGGATCTTGCCCATGAAATTCGAAACCCATTGGCATCGATTAAAAGTTATTTAAGTGCTTTTGAGGATGGTGTTTGGACAGCTACTCCAGATCGTTTGCATGCTTGTGTTGAGGAAATAGACCGACTAATAGCCCTCGTAGGTGAATTAGATACCTTAAATGATATTAATAATCCTACATTTAAAGTGGTGAAAAAAGAACAGGCAATAGCAAATCTAATTGAGAAATCTGTTATAGGGATAGCCAGTGAATTACTTGAAAAAAAAATTCAGCTAGAATTGGATTTAGATAAAACAATCTGTACTAAAGTTGACGAGCTCAGGTTAAATCAAATTCTTCATAATATCATAAAAAACGCTATGTACCATGTTCAAAAAGAAGGTCTTATCTCCATAAAATTATTAACAGAAGACAACTATTTTAAGATTCTAATACACGATAATGGAGTAGGAATGGATAAAGAAACAAGTCAAAAGATATTTGATCGAAATTATCGGGGGGAAAATCGCTATGCTGGCAGTGGAATTGGGATGACAATAACCAAAAAACTTGTTGAGGCACATGAAGGTACAATTTCAGTAAAAAGTCATATAAATGAAGGGACAACCTTTTATATAAAAATGCCTCTTTCTACATAATTTCTACACAACTGTTTTGTATGATAGGTGCGAAAGGACGTGTTGAAATATGAAGAAAGTGGCGCTTGCGAGCATTATTGTTAGTCTAGGGTTACTAGGAGCTTGTAGTCAAAGTAATGGAGATTCATTATCTAATAAGGAAATGAAGGGGATGGATCATTCATCTATGAACATGGGTGGCATGAATCATTCATCTAAGACTATGAGCGGAATGGATCACTCATCTATGAATATGGGCCACCAATCAATGACGGAATTAAAAAGTAGTCTTGGCAAAAATGAGTTAACTTTTCCAAAATTATTAAATCCAGATCAAAAAGATAACAATTCCATTTCCTATACAATTCGAGCTCAACAAGGTACTTCAGAAATATTTGATGGCATTAAAACAAATACGTATGGTTATAATGGGAATTTTCTAGGACCTGTGATTCGAGTGGAAAAAGGAATGAATGTCACAATTCATTTAGTAAACGATTTAAAAGAAGATACAACTTTTCATTGGCATGGACTTGAAATTCCGGGTAACGAAGACGGCGGCCCGCATAAAGTGTTAAAGCCAGGAGGAACAGAGACCATTCATTTTACAGTCAATCAAGATGCAGCAACACTTTGGTTCCACCCACATCCAATGCATGAAACTGGAAAACAAGTATTCATGGGCTTATCGGGATTACTTTATATTGATGATAAGAATAGCGAGACCTTGGATATTCCAAAAACTTATGGACAAGACGATCTGCCAATTATTCTTCAAGATAAAACATTTACAAAAGATAAACAACTGGATTATAACAAAGTATTGAATCAAGATGGAACGACAGGTGATACTCTTTTAATTAATGGGGTTGTAAATCCAAAATTAACAGTTGACCGTAAAAAAGTTCGTTTACGCATTTTAAACGGTTCTAATATGAGAACGTATACGCTGCATTTTAATAATGGTATGGAATTCCAACAAATTGCAAGTGATGGTGGTTTTTTAAATGAGCCGACTAAGACAAAAGAGATTGAACTTGCACCTGCAGAAAGAGCTGAAGTAATTGTAGACTTAGCAGATGTGAAGGAAAATGAAGTATCACTAGTAAATGAAGAGAACAAAACAATTTTGCCGATTCATTTAAAAGGAACAAGCGAAACATCCAACAAAACGATTTCACAATTAAATCACCTTAGAATTTCCGATGAAGTAAAGAATAAAAAAGTCACAAAAACCATCAAATTGGCCGGCATGGGGAAAAATGTGACCATCAATGATCAAAAGTTTGACCCGAATCGAATAGATTTTACACAAAAACAAAATGAAACAGAAATTTGGGAAATAGAAAATGTAAATGACGCTATGGGGGGAATGAACCATCCATTCCATATTCATGGCGCTCAATTCCAAGTGATATCAATTGATGGTAAAGAACCACCAGCTAATTTATCTGGTCTAAAGGATACAATATCATTAAAACCAGGACAAAAAGCAAAAATTGCTGTTAAGTTTACGCAAAAAGGAATTTATATGTTCCATTGTCATATTCTTGAACATGAAGATAATGGCATGATGGGACAAATTAAGGTGGACTAAATAAAACAAACAATATAGATTAAGGTAATAAGCCATTTTGAATTATTTATTTCAAAATGGCTTAATCTTATTTCCAAGAGATATTCTATGATGAATAACCTCTTTTTCTTTTTCTAATAAGTTTGGTTTCTAAAGCATAAGGGTATTTTACTTTTTAATCTATAATTCTTTACATAGGGTAGGGGGGTATGGTAATATTAAAATTGAAAGGAGGATATATCTGGAATCAGAAATGGAAAATGAAATAATTTCTGATGAAAATTTAAGTTTAAGTTTAAGAACTCAATCCTTATTCTGAGCTTATAAAGAAAATTGAAGGATAGGTTCGTGAAATAAAGAGATTAATTGAAAGAGATTCTTAGTGTGATGATGTTATCAACCAAATTCTGCAACTCAATTTGCGTTGAATAATGTTGAAAAAATCTTACTTGAAACAAAGAATGTGTTCGTTAAGAAGCGGAAGATGGCGACTCCTGCGGGAAAGCGAGACAGGTGAGACCCCGCAGGAGCGTAAGCGAACGAGGAGGCTCACCGCTCGCCCGCGGAAAGCGCCATCTGGAGCGGCATATTAAGCAAATATTATAGTTGAAGTATAATCTGAATTATATGATTGTATATTAAGATAACATTCGCGTTTATCAGTTAGAAAAGCATTTATGAAATTGATTCAAGCATTCAAAAATTAATGAAAAATAAAGGAGAAGATATTATGGAAAACATTACGTTAAGCGTAAAAGGTATGTCATGTGGTCATTGTGTAAATTCTGTCGAAGGTAGTGTAGAAAGTTTAGAAGGTGTTGAACAAGTTAAGGTGCATTTAGATACGGGTAAAGTTGATGTTTCATTTAATCAAGAAAAAGTAACAATTGATAAAATTAAAGAAACAATCGATGATCAAGGTTACGAAGTCGAATAATATAGTGAAATGATAAGTGAAGAGTGCTGAGAAAGCACTCTCCTTTTATAAAATATATATACCCCCTAATCGTATAGAAGAGGTGACATTAAATGAGCAGCGAAACAAAAGAAACAAGTTTACAAATTACCGGAATGACATGTGCTGCCTGTGCTACAAGAATTGAAAAAGGGCTGAAGAAAATGGAAGGTGTTGAAGAAGCAAGTGTTAACTTAGCTTTAGAAAAGTCATCCATAAAATATAACCCTGAAAAATTAAGTGAACTAGACTTTGAAAAGAAAATTCAAGATCTTGGATACGGAGTAGCAAAGGACAAAAAAGAATTTGCTATAACGGGAATGACATGTGCTGCCTGTGCTACAAGAATTGAAAAAGGACTAAATAAATTGGAAGGAGTATCTAGTGCTTCTGTCAATTTGGCTCTTGAAAATGCTACAGTGGAATACAATCCTTCTGAACTATCTGTCTCAGATATAATATCTCATGTAGAAAAGTTAGGCTATGGAGCAATCTCCAAAAATAGTGAAGAAGATGTAGTAGATCATCGTCAGCAAGCCATAGAAAAACAACAAAGAAAATTTATCTTTTCGGCTTTACTATCTCTTCCTCTACTATGGACAATGGTTGGGCATTTTTCGTTTACGTCCTTTATCTATACTCCTGAATTTCTAATGAATCCATGGGTACAGTTGATATTCGCAACCCCCGTCCAATTCATTATTGGAAAACAGTTTTATGTAAGTGCCTACAAAGCAATACGTAATAAAAGTGCTAACATGGATGTCTTAGTTGTACTTGGTACATCAGCTGCTTACTTTTATAGTCTATATCAAGCAATTATTACAATTGGGCAACATAATATGGCACAGCTTTACTTTGAAACAAGTGCTGTATTAATAACTCTTATTTTGCTCGGTAAACTTTTTGAGGCGAAAGCAAAGGGACGTTCCTCTGAGGCAATCAAAAAGCTTATGGGGCTACAGGCTAAAACAGCACTAGTATTAAGAGATGGAATCGAAAAGGAAATTCCACTTGAAGAAGTAGTTATTGGAGATACGATTTTAGTAAAACCAGGTGAAAAGATACCTGTTGATGGTGAAGTTATTGAGGGAAATACAGCTGTAGACGAATCAATGTTAACTGGTGAAAGTATTCCAGTAGATAAAGCAACTGGTGATTCACTATTTGGGTCTACTATTAATAAAAATGGTTTCATTAAAATGACAGCAACGAAAGTCGGAAGAGATACAGCACTATCTCAAATAATAAAAGTCGTGGAGGATGCGCAAGGTTCAAAAGCACCCATCCAAAGATTAGCAGATAAAATTTCGGGGATTTTTGTACCGATCGTCATAGGTATTGCGATTGTTACATTTTTAGTGTGGATTATTTGGGTAGATCCAGGAGAGTTTAAACCAGCATTGGAGGCTTTAATTGCAGTTTTAGTAATTGCTTGTCCATGTGCATTAGGTCTTGCAACGCCTACTTCGATTATGGCTGGGTCTGGTCGAGCAGCAGAATTGGGTGTCCTATTCAAAGGAGGAGAACACCTAGAAACTACTCACCATATTGATACCGTGGTAGTTGATAAAACAGGAACTGTAACAAACGGTAAACCAGAATTAACTGATGTATTTGTAGCTAATGGTATTGATGAAGATGAATTCTTAACTTTAGTCGGATCCGCAGAAAAACCATCTGAACATCCACTGGCAGAAGCAATTGTAGAAGGAATTCAACATCAAGGAATACAATTGCAACTTGGTCAAAACTTTGAAGCAATTCCTGGTCATGGTGTCAAAATAGTTGTTAACCAAAAAGAAATCCTTGTAGGAACTCGTAAGTTGATGGAAGAAAACAACGTTGATATTTCTATGGTTCAAACTAAAATGGAGGAATTAGAAGCTGAAGGAAAAACAGCCATGTTAGTAGGTGTAAATGGTGAATATTGGGGATTAATTGCAGTGGCAGATACAATTAAAGATACTTCTCAAAAGGCTATAAAACGATTGCAAAAGATGGGTATTGAAGTAATCATGATAACTGGTGATAACAAACGTACAGCAGAAACAATTGGTCAGCAAGTCAGTGTGGATCATATTATTGCAGAAGTACTTCCAGAAGGTAAAGCAGAGGAAGTAAAGAAACTTCAATCTCTTGGCAAAAAAGTAGCTATGGTAGGAGACGGTATCAATGATGCACCGGCATTAGCAGTCGCAGATATTGGTATGGCAATCGGAACAGGGACAGATATAGCAATGGAAGCTGCAGATATTACTCTAATTCGAGGCGATTTAAATAGTATTGCAGATGCAATAATTATGAGTCGAAAAACTATGAGAAATATTAAGCAAAATCTATTTTGGGCATTTGCCTATAATACACTTGGTATCCCAATTGCTGCTGCTGGACTCCTTGCACCTTGGGTGGCTGGTGCTGCTATGGCGTTTAGTTCCGTATCAGTTGTATTAAACGCTTTAAGATTGCAAAGAATCCGTTTAGAAAAATAGAGTAATTGATTGGAACTGAGTTCAAATCTAATTTAAATAAAATATCTAAACTCTATGTAAACAATTAAAGCAAAGGCATAGCCTTTGCTTTTTTGTTTTTATTTACATTCTAATGATTAGTACCAAGCTTTGTTTTCTTTTAAAAAGTGCTAACAACAGAATCTTTGACTTCTTGCAATATTAATAAAAGTAAAGTTGCCCAGCCAAAAGGCTGACCTTTTAGTGATATCTTAACTTTCTAAATAAGAATATTTTCAATTCTTTTGTTGCAAAGTATGAGAATAAATAACAACTTGTTACCACGATGGCACTACCGATTCCTTGTATCCAAGTCATTTGTTCACCTAAGAATAAACAAGCTAAAATCGCTGTAAATATTGGATTGAAATTTAGAAAAACGCCTGAAGTCGTAGAACCTAATTTTTGAACACAAATATTCCAAAGTATCATACAAACTACAGTTGAGATTACGCCTGTATAAAGAATAGCCCCTAAGAAAGAAGTATTTATATTTGAAACAGTAAAATTAGGAATGCTCATAGGTAGGAGAACAATCAATCCAAAAATGGCAGAGGACAAAGTAGATATCAAGACTGAAGTTTTGGTCATAGCCCATTTGGTGCATATCGTAAATAGGCCCCATACACATACAGCAGCGATCATCCATAAATCTCCTGCATTAAAATTCATTGAAAGCAAGTAGTGTATTTGCCCTTTTGAAAGTACAAGAAGGACACCAAATAGAGAAAAAATCATTGAAACAAATTGCAACAAATTAATTTTTTCTTTCAAAAATATAAATGAACAAACAGCGATGGAAATCATATTTAACGATGATATTAATCCAATATTTGTCGCGGTTGACTGCTTTAATGCTAAAAATTGCAAAAGGTTAAATAGAACAACACCTGTTAATCCCATTAAAAACAAAGGAAGCAGAGCACTTCGAGGTGGCAATATCTTTTTTTCCTTCCACCATACAAGAGGTACGAGGCAAACGACTGCAATCATATACCTTAGCGTCGTCAGGGTGATCGGTGAAGCATGTTCAACTAGAGATTTACTCACAACAAAATTTATTGCCCAAAATAAACAAGTTAAAAGCAACAAGACATAATACTTAATCAACATTTCTTCCATCCTCCCCTTCAAATATCATCGTTCTAAGTTCTATCCCTTTTCGTCTTATTTCAGTGATGTAAAACTTTTGTTTTAAATAATTTTAACATTTCTATCCGAAAACGGTATTTTTTTCTGTTTAATTGGATAAATTCAAAATAATATTAAGTTATTATATAGAATTACAAAATAAGATTTAGTTTTCGTTATTTTTTGGGGGGACATATGAAGAACTGTAAAGTATGAGGGTTAAGGACATTTGTTTACTATCTAATGGGTATAGAGAACCTAAACCTACAAAGCAAAAATCGAAAATAAAAAATAGATCAGTTCCTTATTTGGATACTGGTCTATTTTTTATTTTTGTCAATTAATTCTACTTTGAATAAGAAGCCTTCAGGTGTTATCTCTATGAGAGATAACACTAGAAATTCGGGGATTTGCTGTTTTTAAGGTTTATTTAAGGTTTAAATTAAAATGGTGTAAGGTTCAGGGGTTATTATCATCTTTGTAGTTTACAAGGAGGATCACTAATGAAAACAATCTTACAAGCCAAAAATGTTCAAAAGGTATTTGGAGATAAAGAAAATCGCTATATAGCACTTGAAGATATTAATTTAGAAATTCGAGAAGGTGAATTTGTTGGAATCATGGGGCCATCTGGTGCTGGTAAATCAACACTTCTCAATATTTTTTCGACAATCGATACACCTTCATCAGGAAAAGTTATTATTGATGGCCAAAACATTGTATCTATGAAGGAAGAGCAACTATCAGACTTTAGAAGAAATAAACTGGGCTTCATCTTTCAGGATTATAACTTACTTGACACATTAACTGTAAAGGAAAATATTTTACTGCCACTTGCTTTATCAAAAGTAGCAGTAAGTGAAATCAATCAGCGAGTTAATGAGATTGCTGATACGTTTGGAATCCGTGGAATTTTAAATAAATATCCCTATAATATCTCTGGTGGTCAAAAGCAACGAACAGCAGCATCTCGAGCGATTGTTACGAATCCAAGTTTGATTCTAGCCGATGAGCCTACTGGTGCGCTCGATTCAAAATCAGCAACAAGTTTACTTCAAAATTTAAGTACATTAAATGAGAAAAACAAATCAACGATTATGATGGTAACTCATGATGCATTTGCTGCCAGCTTTTGTAAACGAGTGATATTTATTAAGGATGGAAAACTCTTTACTGAGATTTATAAAGGAGAGCAATCCCGAAAAGAATTCTTCCAAAGAATTTTAAATATCCTCGCTTCACTTGGAGGTGAACAGGATGACCTTATTTAGTATCGCCAGAAAAAATATAAAAAACAACTTTACGAATTATTTCTTATATTTTGCTTCGATGATCTTTAGTATCGTTATCTACTTCACTTTTGTTTCATTAAAGTATGATGAAACGATTCAAGCGACTTCTGATAGTTCACCAAAAATCAGCTCAGCATTTAGTGGAGCAGCAATGGTATTAATGATTTTCGTAGCTATCTTTATATGGTACTCTAACGCTTTTTTTACTAGGAAACGCAAACAAGAAGTAGGACTGTATTCTTTACTAGGTGTGGGTAAAAAACAAATCGGTCGCATGCTATTTTATGAAAACTTTATTATGGGGATTTTGGCACTTATCGTCGGGATTGTGCTTGGAGCACTATTATCTTCGTTCTTTGTAGAGCTATTAATGAAAATCATGGGTTATGAAGTCATTCCAAATTTCACTATTTCTTATGATAGCATCATCAATACTGTCATCGTGTTCTTGATTATTACAATGCTTACTTCCTTCCAAGGATATCGCTTAATTTATCGTTTTAAATTAATAGAACTATTCAAAGCAGATAAAGAAGGGGAACAAGAACCAAAAGCATCAATCTTCATTGCATTACTATCCATCATTTTAATCGGTTTTGGTTATTGGCTTGCCTTACAAAACATAGCCACTTCAGATGCATGGAAAACATTAGGCTTCATGGTAACACCTTTAGTTATCATTGGTACGGTTATTTTAGGAACGTATTTGTTATTCAGTACTTTAACGGTTTATTTACTAAAAATAGCACAAAAAAATAAAAAAAATTACTGGAAAGGCATAAACTTAATCGGAACTTCCCAGCTTCTATATCGAATTAAAGGGAATGCTCGTACATTAACGATTATTGCCATTCTTATTGCCACAACTTTATCTGCGGTAGGGACAGCATACAGTTTTTATTACAATAATCGAAGCAATGCGGAAAAAGTAAATCCAAATAGCATGATGTTTATCGATAATGATGCGAACGTAACAAAACAAATAAAGAAGATCATTACTAACGATAAAAATCATAAAATCGAATATCATGAAACCATTTCAACACTTCGAGTAAATACAGACATAACAAATCTAGAAGCGCCATTCTCAAATAATATAATGCAATATACCGTTATTTCTAACAGCAACTTTAATAAATTAGCAAGGGATCAAAAAAGAAATGACTTAATGACATTACATGGGAATGAAGGAGCTGCTTTAGAACCGTTTTATATGGAAGGAATATCCCCAAAATATGTTGGTGAAACCATTACGTTTAATTTGGAAAGACATAATGTGGAAATGACTTTTAAACATGTAAAAAAATACAGTGTTTTAAATAGTTCTACTGCTTATTCTGTCCTTGTTGTCAGTGATGAATTATTCGCGAAAATGGAAAAAGAAGCAAAGTTAGAAAATATGGAAGTATATCATATTTCTAATCAAGATGAAGCGAAACAATTATCAAGTAGCCTTGAAAAGGTTGTAACGGATAAAGCTCAATTTTCAAGCTTTTATTCTGATTATACAGCTGGATTAGAATCATCAGGTTTAATGATTTTCATGGGGGGATTTTTAGGTCTTGTCTTCCTTGCAGCAACAGGTAGTATTATCTACTTTAAACAATTAACAGAAGCAAACTCAGACAAAGGGCGTTACGAGATACTTTACAAAATTGGTGTTAACAAAAAAGAGATTAAGAAATCGATCGCTAAACAAGTCATGTTTATCTTCGCTTTGCCTTTGGTAGCTGGTATCGTCCATTGTTCCATAGCATTAACCGCTTTATCAAAATTAATGCTGTCAAACTTAGTAGTTCCAGTAGCTATTTGCACGGGAATTTATACATGTATTTATATTGTTTATTATTTCTTGACAGTAAATGCTTATTACAAAATTGTAACTAAAACAAATAAATAGAAAAGGTTGATTCAAATGAAAAAATTATTTATTCCTGGTGCAATCCTAGTATTGATAGTAGGATTTATCATATTTATTCAAAATGTTAATATTAATAGACTTGGTTCAGATAGCTATTATGTTCAAATTCAAGGTCCTGGTGAAAAGATTGAAGGAAAATCAGATGATGGTCAAGACTATGTTGATTACAAATATGTATTATTTGGCTATGATAAAAAAGGAAATGAAAAAAAGCTTACATTTACAGCAATTAAGCAGCTGCGCCAGGATGCCTATCTAAAC
This sequence comes from Rummeliibacillus pycnus, assembly GCF_044359855.1. Classification (GTDB taxonomy): domain Bacteria; phylum Bacillota; class Bacilli; order Bacillales_A; family Planococcaceae; genus Rummeliibacillus; species Rummeliibacillus pycnus_A. The sequence goes on along the minus strand of NZ_CP132291.1, from coordinate 889,427 downwards.
TTGTTTGTTAAAGAAGACAAAGGTGTCACATCCTATCAAGAAGTTCAATTAAATGAAATTCCTAAGAAAGCAAAAGAAAAATTAAAGTAAAAATGATTCCTAGAGAACCTGATTTTCAATTAGGTTCTCTCTTTTACATAATAAACGAAAGAAAGATAGTGAGGGAGATCAAATGTCGTTCATAAATAAAAAAATTTTAATTATAGATGACGAAGAAGATTTATTGAAATTACTTAAGACCGTTTTGCAAAAAGAAGGTCTAGAAAATATCTATACTGTTACAACAGCTAAAGGTGGATGGCATCAATTTCAAGAAATACAGCCTGATCTTGTTTTACTAGATATTATGTTACCTGATGGAGAAGGTTATGATGTGTGTAAACAAATAAGAAATATTTCAAAAGTACCCATACTTTTCTTATCAGCAAAATCAGAGGAAATTGATAAAATTGTTGGATTTGCGATAGGTGGAGATGATTATATTACGAAGCCCTTTAGCCCTAAAGAAGTTGCCTATCGTGTAAAAGCACAATTACGAAGATCGTCTTTTCTTCAAGTGGAGAAGGAAGAAAGTCCGATTATAAAGGCAGGTCCTTTTGAATTAAATGAACAACGAGCTGAATTGAAAAAGAATGGAGAAACGATTGAATTAAAACCTAAAGAGCTCGGAATAATAACCCATCTACTTAAAAACCCTAATCAAATTATGAGTAAAGAAAGTCTTGTCAACAAAGTATGGGGGGAGGACTTTATCGGCTTTGATAATACGGTTATGGTCCATATTAGAAGATTGCGTGAAAAAATTGAAGACCAGGCTTCAAATCCTCAATATTTAGTAACGGTAAAAGGGTTAGGTTATAAACTTGTTATAAAGGATGAATAATGCATGAAATGGAAATTAACAGGGAGATTTCTTTTCTCAGTTGTTTTAATTGTTATTTTAGTTATCATCATAAATATTGTTACCTTTTTGACATTGTTTATTGTCGAATCTGCTTTTCATATACCGGTCTTCCATGGAGAAAAAACTGAATCCGCTGAATCTTTTACAAGGGATTTTAAGAAATATATAACGATGTCCAATAATAACCCAGTCATTAGTGATAAAGGAAAAAGGGAACTTATTGATCGTAAAGCATGGATACAAATATTAGATGAAAATGGAAAAGAGCTATATGGCTATAGATTGCCTAAAGCGATAAAGAAAAAGTATACTCCTTTAGATATTGTCAATGCGTACAAATATGTAGAAGAGGATATATATGCTACGGTTTTTGTTAGTGGAAAAGAATTGAATCATCATAATAATAGTTATCTTATTGGGTTTGAGAGCCCTTATGTTAAAAAAATTACATGGACTTATGATTCCCGAGATCTGATGCACAATTTTAAAATAGGGAGTATTCTTTTATTACTGATTGATGGCCTCATTGCTTTATTGATTGGGTATTTTTTTAGCAAAAGACTAACCCAGCCACTCTATACATTAATTAATGGAATTCAACGACTAGCAAATAAGGAATATAATCTGAATTATGAACCTGAAGGGGTTTATAAAGACGTTTTTTATAATGTCAATCATTTATCTTATCAGTTGAAAGCGATTGAGAAGGAAAGGGAAAAATTAGACAAAATGAAAGAAGAATGGGTTGGGAACATTTCACATGATATTAAAACCCCCCTTGCCTCAATTCAAGGCTATGCTGAGATGATGAAGGATAAAGAATACGACTTTTCAATAAAAGAAATGAGAGAATATGCGGAAATAATTGAACGAAAGTCACTCTATTTAAAAGATGTCGTTGAAGATTTAAATTTATCAATAAGGCTGAAAAACGAAAAGCTATCTTTAAATAAAACGAAAACGAATCTTGTTGAATTATTAAGAAGTATCGTAATCGATATTTTAAATGATGCAAAGTACTCAACAAGGCATATCGACTTTCAATATACAGAAGAAAAAATTGATATGGAGGTTGACGAATTACTCATTCGCCGAGCCATCAATAATTTGATTTATAACGCCATTGTCCATAACGATGAAAATATCCAAATAACTGTATCTATCGAGAAAAAAGAACGAGTTCACATCATCATAAAAGATAATGGGAGAGGTATTAAGAAAAAAGAACTCGATTACATTTTTGACCGATACTACCGTGGAACAAATACTGGTGAGTCACATAAAGGTTCTGGGCTGGGAATGGCTATTGCCAATGATATTATTCGAACCCATAATGGAGAGATTACAATTGATAGTATGGTTGACTATGGGACAACGATTGAAATTCAATTATAATTAAAGGAAGTTAAAATTAAAGCTTTGCTCATTATAAGAAAAATGAAGTTTCAGGAATTCAGTAGAATTCTAAGAGAAAATAGTTTCAGGAATATTCATATTTCGAGTTTTATAAAACGAGTGGCGAGAGTGTAATTTAATTTCTAATAGGTCCGTTTATTTCCAAATATGTTTTTCAATTAAAGGTGCATTATATATAAAAGCTCAATTTCTTAATTTTAATGTTAAGAAAATGAGCTTTTTATAATTATTAATAGTGCAAAATAGTACTTAAGGGGGCTGCTTTAATCTTTTTCTATATAGAGCTAATCCGTAAATTTACAATCCATCCAAGTATTGTTCCACCCGTAGGTTAAGAGAATATAGCGTTATTATATTGGCTATTTCATTAAAAAAAGTAATTAAAAATCAGACTTTATTATTGTTTCTAATGATTTTTGTAGTACTACTTTATCGCTATCTGACAAATTTTCAAGTACCTTATTATTCAACTCAATAGTTGCAGCTATTACTTCATCTCTAATTTCGTTAGATTTTTGAGTAGCCATGACTAAAACATTTCTACGATTGTTTGGATCTACCGAACGTTCTATAAATTCAGCTTTTTGCAATTTATCTAATATCCCAGAGACAGTAGGGGCTTCTATATATAGCATTTCTCCAATTTGTTTAGGAGATAATTGTCCTTCTCTCCACAAACAATTCAATACACCATATTGACCCGGTGTTACTCCACATTCCTCTAAACGCTTGCTAAAAAACTTGAAAACTTTATTCTGACTAGCACTTAGTAAAAAGTTTATGCAATCTTTTAATTCCATTTTATCTCCTCCATATTGACATTATCCATAATAACATGTTAATTTCTGTTATGAAATAGTTTTGTATCGAAAATGTTTCGTAGCAAAAATAGGGGGAGATAATTATGAATACATTCAAAGCAATTATTGTAAAAGAAAAAGAGGATCAAGTAATTTATGGGTTGGAAGATGTCAATCTTGACAGTCTTTCTGACGGCGAAGTTTTAATTAAGGTAGCATATTCTTCAATAAACTATAAGGATATGTTGGCTGTTCAAAAAAATGCAGGAGTTATTCAGAATTACCCAATGATCCCCGGAATTGATTTAAGTGGAACCATTGTTCATTCAACAGATAATCGTTACACAGAGGGACAGAAAGTTGTTGTTACAGGTTTTGCTATGGGGATGAGCCATACAGGAGGATTTGCAGAATATGCTAGAGTCCCTGCAGATTGGATTGTTCCAATGCCAGTCAACTTAACCTTAAGAGATGCTATGGTTTTTGGAACAGCAGGGTTTACGGCTGCACTTTCCATTATGGCTTTAGAGGAGAAAGGCATGGATGTAAATAACAATCCTAGGATTCTAGTCACTGGTTCAACTGGTGGGGTAGGTAGTATTGCTTTACAAATTTTATCTAAAATTGGTTACAAAAATATTTCTGCTTTAGTTCGAAAAGAGCACCAAGCAGAGGTAGCAAAATCTTTAGGAGCAACCAATGTTATTTTTGTAAATGAGTTAGGAGAGCAAAATAAACCTTTGAAGAAGCAAAAGTTTGACTATGTCCTAGATACTGTTGGTGGGGAAGTTGCTTCTGTATTAATTCCTCAAATTTCTTATGGCGGGAGTATGAGTATGTGTGGGAATGCAGGTGGTATAAAACTAACATCAACAGTATTGCCGTTTATACTCAGAGGAATTAACCTTTTGGGAATTGATTCTGTAAATGTACCAATTAATAACCGCGGTTATGTTTGGGGGAAAATAGCAAATGAATGGAATATTTCTCAAACTACTCTAATAAGTGAGATATCACTTGAAGAAGTGCCTCATACGATTGAAGCGATTAAAAACGGTCACCATTTAGGAAGAACCATTATTAAATATTAAAAAATATGGGCAATGATTAGCTTATATATATTGTTATTTGAAATGGATAACAACATAACTTAAATTTTCACTTTATTACAGATAAAATACCAAGCACTTGACTTGCCAAAATAGGCAGGTCATTTTTTATTAATTCACATTCTAACTTATTTACAAAGCGAAATTCGAGTATAATGGTAGTTTGAATAAGGTAACAACCTTCAAGGAAATAATAAGGTAAATAATCCAAAATAAAAGAGGCTTAATTATGTGCAAAGAACGTTTTAAAGATTATAAATTAAGTAATGAAATAGTAAACGCGCTGGATAGCTTAGAATACGTAAATCCAACAGAAGTTCAAAGTAAGGTTATACCTCTTGTGTTAGAGAAAAAGGATCTTGTCGTGAAATCACAAACAGGAAGTGGGAAGACTGCTTCATACGGGATTCCAATTTGTGAATTAATTGATTGGAAAGAAAATAAACCTCAAGCGTTAATTTTGACACCTACGAGAGAACTTGCTGTGCAAGTGAAAGAGGATTTCATAAACATTGGTAGATTTAAACGGATAAAAGCAGCAGCTATTTATGGAAAACAACCTTTTGCTATCCAAAAAACAGAATTAAAGCAAAAAACACATGTTGTAGTTGGTACTCCGGGTCGTGTGTTAGATCATATTGAAAGAGGTACTCTGGCCTTAGATCGGATTCAATATCTTGTTATTGATGAAGCTGATGAGATGTTAAACATGGGGTTTATTGAACAAGTAGAAGCCATCATCAAGGAGTTACCTCGAGAACGAGTGACAATGCTATTTTCAGCTACTTTACCAGAGGAGATCAAAAGCCTCTCACTTAACTATATGAAAACGCCTATCGATATTGAAATTAAGGCGACGGGACTCACAACTGATAAAATTGATCATTCTCTTTTTGAGGTGGCCGATGACGATAAATTTTCTATGCTTAAAGATATAACGATTGTTGAAAATCCAGATAGTTGCATAATCTTCTGTCGAACAAAAGATCGAGTAGATACAGTGTGTGATCAGTTAATGGATTTAGGTTATACCTGTGATAAAATCCACGGCGGAATGATACAAGATGATCGGCTTGGCGTGATGAATGACTTTAGAAGAGGAGAATTTCGCTATTTGATTGCTACGGATGTAGCTGCCAGAGGGATTGATATTGATAATATAACACATGTCATCAACTTTGACCTGCCAAATGAGAAAGAGAGCTATGTCCATCGTACGGGTAGAACAGGACGAGCAGGTCAAAAAGGGAAAGCTATCACTTTTGTTACACCTTTTGAAGATCGGTTTTTAAGTGAAATTGAAGAATACATTGGTTTTGAGATTCCAAAAATGATCGCTCCTTCAAAAGAGGAAGTTACAGATAAGAAACCTGCCTTTGAAGAAAAAATGAATGTTGAACCTGCGATTAAACAAGCAAAAAGTGAAAAATTAAACGAGCAAATCATGAAGTTATACTTTAATGGTGGTAAGAAAAAGAAGCTTAGAGCAGTAGATTTTGTTGGAACGATTGCAAAAATTGATGGAGTGTCAGTGGAGGATATTGGTATCATTACAATATTAGATACTTTTTCTTATGTTGAAATATTAAATGATAAAGGTCCGATTGTGTTGAATAGAATGAAGAACACAACAATAAAAGGTAAGTTATTGAAAGTATATGAAGCTAATAAGAAGTGAAACGTTAGTGTTTGCAGAACGATGGGAAATAAGACATAACTGGACTTTTTTCTTGTAAGTAACATTAGGAGATATCAAACTAAAAACCTCATTTAGTTACAATACGGTGAACCGTATCATAAGTAAATGAGGTTATTTTTGGTTATTTTAAAAGAGTAGCCTTTATCAATGACAGGTTTTGAAGTAGAGGTATGCTTAATTTATCTTCAGAAACAAAGAAATGGAGATTTATATGAAAAGAAGGCGTAACGTTATTCTGTATATTGGTACTTCAATTGATGGCTATATTGCAAATGATGATGGTACATTAGAGTGGTTGGAGTCCACGGAAGTAGAAGGAGATTCCGGTTACAATTCCCTTCTAGAAAGAATTGATACTGTTGTTATGGGAATGGGAACATATGAAATCATTCGTGGATTTGAAATGGACTATCCTTATAGTGATTATAAAAACTATGTATTTTCTAAATCTGTTAGCGGTTCAGATGAATATGCTTCATTTATTAATGAAGATGTCCAAACTTTCATTAAGAATATAAAACAAAGGCCTGGTAAAGATATATGGTTAATTGGTGGAGGAAACTTAGCCCGAGAGTTTTTTAAAGAAAATTTAATTGATGAATTCCAACTAGCTATTGCACCTATTATTTTGGGGAAGGGAATCTCCCTTTATAACGGGGATGATATTACTCAAAAATATAGGTTAATCAAAGCTGAAAAGTTAGGTCAACTTGCTATGCTTCATTATATAAAAAAACTGAATAAGTAACAAAAACTCGCCAATTACTGTGGCGAGTTTTGTCTTTCTATAAACCAAAAGCTATGTCAAAACGAATTCCATTTATATATAATTTTTTTGAGAAGCACCCTAAAATGGAACAGCTTACTCCTGCTTATCCCCACTCAATATGAGTTGCTACCTTGAGGTAGCTTTCTCTATTTTTTGTTGAGAAAAATGAAACACTTCAACTTCTTTATCTGCTTTTTTTGTTTAAAAGTGTAGTTTTTTGGCTCATTTTTTGTGTTGAAATTTCCTCAATACTGTTAATGAATGGAATAACTAAATCCAAAAAAGTAATAGTGTTATAGCTTGGAATAAAGGCATATGAATATAAGATAAGGATAAGCTGAGGTGAAACGATTGGAATATTATTCAGTTGAATTTTTTACAGCTCTAGTATCTATTCTCATCATTGATTTAGTTATGGCTGGTGATAACGCCATCGTAATTGGCCTAATTGCAAGGACATTACCAAAAAAACAACAAAAAAAAGCGATTTTCTGGGGGACAATTGGGGCTGTAACGTTTCGTAGTTTTGCTACTTTTATAGCGGTATGGTTACTTAAAATCCCTGGACTTCTGTTAGTTGGAGGATTACTACTAATTTGGATTGCCTATAAACTTCTAACATTAAAAGAAGAGCAAGAAGAGAATATAGTGTCAAAGACTACTTTAGGGGCAGTAATTCGTTCCATTATCATAGCAGATATGGTTTTAAGTATAGACAATGTATTAGCTGTAGCAGGTGCCTCGCACGAAAGTTTTTTATTGGTATGTTTAGGACTAATGTTTAGCATTCCTATTGTGATTTGGGGAAGTAGATTATTTATTGCATTTGTTGATCACATCGTTATTTTTCTCTACATTGGAGGTGGTGTAATTGCATGGACTGCGGTCAAGATGATCGTAAAGGAACCACTTTTAAAAGAGTACTTTCTCAATCTTTTTCTATATTGGGGACTAGTTATTTTGATAGTGGGAGGTGTGTTACTTGCTGGAAGCTTAACCAATAAAATCAGCAACAGAATGTAAAAAAACAGTACATATTTTAGTGACTGTCCTCGATGCTTTAAAACGCTAACATCGGGGGCAGTCACTATTTTAATAAATAGTTATATATGTGGAGTTATTGAAGTATTGTGCGACGTGGATAATGTTCATCAAAAGTGATGCTTTTTCACTAACGGAAGATTAGTATAAGAAGGATTTAACTTACTAAGCAGAAGCGAAAGTAGTTTACCTGAAAGAAGGAATACATATGGTTTGGATAAAGATTTATCGTAACGGTCAATTTTTAAAAGAATGCAAATCTATTCAAGAGGCTGGAAGGAAATAACGGAGGATGATACAAACGTTTTAATTCTATTCAAAACGGATATTGTTATGGAGAACCATGGGATTTTAGAAATTAGGGTGCATAGAAAATCGGAGTTAGATAAAAAAAGTATATAGAAAAACGTAAAAATTGAGTACCAATTAAATTAGTAACTTCTAAAGCAATCAACTATTTATAGTTTGATTGTTTTTTTCCTTTTTGCAGTCCATTTGAAAATGGGTATTTCTCAATAATAAAATGTATTAGGAATAGTCATAACTTAAAAATATTGAAGGGGTGCGATAAAAATAGTGTATAAGGGTGGTGGTTACTAAAAGTCGAAATAGGAGCTGTGTAGATTAGAAACTAAAGAAAAAGGCTATTTACAAAAAAAGTAAATATCCTTTAGAAAAATAAACATCTTACTATCAAAACAAAAGCTTCGTTTAGATAGTAGAAAAGATCATGGCTGAAAAAGGAAAAGACAGATTTCTACTTCACAAATCCTTATTCGTCCTGTATTTCACCGTTGCGAATGAAACCATTTCACATGTATATCGTTCTTTTTTTTGATGACTTTTAGCCACACCATCACGGATTCCTTCTCAATACGTGTAAGGAAATTCTTCCGCAAAGTTTGTGTAAATTAAGTAAATAGAATTTAGATGATAGTATTAGCTGAAGGAATGTTTGGCTATTATCAATAGGGGAGAATTTGCAGTTGGATTAAGCTTTTGTCATTAATGGTTATTTGGAGGCAAATCGTGCATATAAACAAATCTTTATCAGTCAACATGAATCAAACAAAAGAAATTTTTGCTAAGGTTCCGGAAATTACATTCTACTTTTGGATTACTAAGCTACTGACTACTGGAATGGGTGAAGTGGCTTCCGATTATTTATTCGAGAATCTAAATCCATTTATTTCGGTACCTTTAAGTCTTCTTATTTTTATAACCGCCATGATCTTGCAGTTCAAAGTACGCCGATATATACCAAAGATTTACTGGCTAGTTGTCGTTATGGTCAGCATATTTGGCACAATGGCTGCAGATGTCGTTCGTGTCGGACTAGGCATTCCCTACATCGTTTCAACCATTTTCTTAATGGTGGCACTTGCTGTTGTCCTCATAACTTGGTATTCAAAAGAGAAAACTCTGTCCGTACACAGCATCTTCACCCGTCGCCGTGAGATCTTTTACTGGCTCACCGTGTTGGTAACATTCGCACTTGGTACCGCCGCAGGAGATATGACCGCGACAAGCATGCACTTGGGTTACTTCTCTTCAGGCGTATTATTTACCGTCTTGCTTGCTATCCCAGCTTTGGGTTACAAATTATTTGGTCTAAATGAAACTTTTGCTTTTTGGTTCGCTTATATCATGACGCGTCCAGTAGGTGCCTCGTTCTCGGATTGGTTAGGGGCGGCTCATAGCTATGGAGGTCTGGGGCTAGGCAAAGGTTGGGTTACCCTTGTTTTAACAATCTTTATTATTCTCCTTGTCATCTTTCAGGGAGGCTCACCTGCGAAAAGCATGGAAGATGAGGATAATGTGGCATAACGATGCTACAAAGGGGCTATCTAATTAGTCCCTAAAAATAAAATGCGGAAAGAAAAACAGCTTGTTTTTCTTTCCGCATTTTGCGTTTTCGTCATAATTCTTCCTTTAAATAATCGAGTTACCTAGATTACTTTTCTAAAAAACCATTAACCATCTGTTTTTAAAAGTACACAAAATAATGTACTCCTTTAAATCTTATAATCTAATAATTCAAGATTTGTTGAGGGTGTTTTTTTTACGCATAACAGATTCTGTTTTTTTATTTGGATCGTCCATTTTTTTATCACCTCTGAATATTTTCAAAAATGATAACAGCAGATTTTCTATATTCTAAGTACCTTTAATAAAGTTCTAATTTTCAGATAAATAATTCTACTTGAACCTTTTTGTGTATCTTATTAAGTAATAAAATATATAAATAAAATTGAATATGGTTAAAATAAATAGGTAGAAAAAAGATGAAAGAGGGTGATTCATTGACTAATAAAAGTGAGCCCAATAAACTCATTCACGAAACTTCACCATATCTATTACAACACGCATATAACCCAGTCAATTGGTACCCATGGGGTGAAGAAGCTTTCAAAATTGCAAAGCAAGAAGACAAACCTGTTCTTGTGAGCATTGGATATTCAACATGTCATTGGTGTCATGTAGGTAAAATCATTCATATAAGTTCATAATAGGCAAAACTCCTGCTTTTTAATCCTTAATAAATAATCCTTTTAAATATAATAAATTTTATTTCAGAAATTAAAAGCAGTTAATATTTTCATGGCATGTGTGAGCAATAGGGAAAGAAAGTAACTCCACAAAATGGCATAGTTCACCCGAGTTGAATTTGATACACAAAACACAAATCGGTGATATTAAAGATCCGGACGCGTGTCAGAGTCCCACCGTCTCCATGTAACTTAAGGAGAGAAACTAACTCATATAAATGTGACGTAAAGCATAAAATCTCCATTTGGAAACTTTATGCTTTATTTTATTTGGGAGAACGAACACATGAAGAGAAGGAATGGAGGAAGTATCGCTACATTAAAATTTTTACAGAATTTTATATAGCAAAATAACGTTCAGGAATAGAAACAGTACTTTAATGAAAAAAAACATTCGATACAGGGAATTATTGATAAAATTGAAATTGTTTAGGAGAATTCTTCGTTTACTTTATTTAGAACTAGGGACTTATAAATCATTTAAGAAAACGTCCTTAGTCCTAAAATTTACTTTTAAGCATCGAGACGAAACCTCCTGGAATTCAGTAAATAATACTAAACAACAAATATTAATGGGGTGATATTGAAAAACTTAGTTAGGGTAATATACTTTTCTGTAGCTGGTAGTTTAATCTATTACAAAATATTTTATCCAAGGTTTTGTATGAAGCGATAGTATCTGAAGGAAATATCAATTATATAACTGTATGGGAATTAAATCACACTGGAGGGGAAATTAATGATTAAAATAAGTTCGCTTTTGGACCAAAATGATATAAACGAAAGTATTGAAAAAGGCATTCTAAAAGAATGGATGATTTCTACATATCTTGATTTTCGAAATTCATTGTTAGATGATTCGGCCCCATATCCTTGCTACTTTGCGGTAGATGCAGAAAAAAGGGGGCAAATACGTTATATATTTGCCGATTCAGCTTATGAACAAGGTGAGCTATTAAATATTAGAGACGGGGTTTATGAATATATTAAAAGCTATGAATCTATAGCAAAACGTACAACATTAGTAATCTTTTTTAAACCTTCGGAAAATGAAATTGTAGCCGAGGAATATAAAAAGCAATTTTGGAATGTCGTTAAATTCTTAAACGAAAATGATCCGGAACCATGGCCTAGTAATGTACCTGAGGATCAAAATCATCCAGAATGGGAATTTTGCTTTGGAGGGGAACCTATTTTTCTAGTTTGTCGTGCTCCTTTTTATTCGGATAGAAAAAGTAGATTTACGGCTCATGGATTGGAAATTACAATGCAGCCGCGCGGGACACTTGATGATATTACCGCAGACACAAAAAAGGGACAACAAATAAGAAAAGTGATAAGAGAGCGATTGAAAAATTATGATAATATTGATTCTCATCCTGATATTAGGGATTATGGAGACCTAACTAACAGAGAATGGAAACAATACTTGCTACCCGAAACAAATGAAGAAAGCGTAGTAAGATGTCCAATTACAGGGAGTTTGGTTAAATCATGACTGTTTTAAGCTATATCGTTTTGGGCCTCTCACTTTCTATTCCAGTAGGGCCGATTAATATAGAAATGATAAAGAGAGGAATCAAAAATGGATTTTTGAATTCTTGGTTAGTTGGCTTAGGTGGAATGTCAGCCGACGTAGTTTTAATGTTTCTCATCTATTTTGGGGTATCTACTTATTTGACTACACCAATAGCTCAATTAATTATGTGGATTTTTGGTTTTCTAATATTAGTCTACTTAGGATATGAAAGCATAAGAGATGCTTTTAAGGAAGTAAAGATTTCGAATGAAGTTCAAAAAGCGACTAATTCTAAATCATATTTATCTGGATTTTTAATTGCTATATCCAACCCGTTAAATATTATTTTTTGGATTGGTATTTATGGATCAGTTCTTACAACAACTTTAAACAGCATTGGTACAGGACAAGCTTTACTTTATAGTAGCGCCATTTTTATTGGAATTGCTGTATGGGATTTAACTGTTGCAACATTATCTAACTTAGGTAGGAAAATTTCTAATCAGGGATTTTTAAAATGGTTATCGGTTATTGCTGGCCTTGTTTTAATAGGATTTGGTATAAGTTTTGGATATAAGGCGGTTAAAAGCTTGTATATTCTTATGGGTTAACTATTTTTCAACCATTTTAAAGGAAAATCTCGATTTCCTTCTGGTTCCTAAACAGCTAAAACGAGGAACACTTATATATAATTAATGACTTATAAAACCAAAAGACTGCTATTGCAGTCTTTTTCGATATTTTCTATTAAAGTTTAATACAATTCTTAAAGTGTTTACATTTATTCGTTACTTAACATACGATAATGATTCTTAAAGATAGAGATAAAACCAAGCTTAGTGTAAAAGCCTATAGCGGGTTTATTTTCTTTTAAAACCTGTAGGTAGACATTAAATGCTTTATTTTCATAAGCCCATTCGGTAAGGTACCTTATAAGTTGAACCGCTATACCCTTACGCCGATGGTTTTGATTAACAACAATATTACTAATGCAGCCCCAACCTTGTTCTACCACTATTGAACCAACACCGACTATTTTTTCATCTTCATAGATAGATACAAAATTTTTCTTCGGTTTAATAGCTGAAAAGATGCAGGAGTAAGCTTGATATCGTTCTGTTGGAAATCCTTCTAAACAAATAAAGTCATAAATCCATTTATCGACTATTTCAGAGGAAAAATTAAATGTAAATCGATTTTCCTTATCTATTCTTTTTAATATATCAGAACAAGGTGCAGTCATGACTAAAAACTCATCTATTTTCTTATATCCTTTCGCTTCTAATAAACCATCTAATTTCATGGGAGAAATTTCACTTATGTAGAAACATGGAGTTATTGATTTTTCTTTGTAAAATTGTTCTATTTTTTGAAGCCAATTTTTATTTTGAGGTATTGAGCCAATTGCATGTACACTATTTGCCCTTTTTTTAACACCAAAGGTTGCCGTAACTTTCCATTCCCCAACTAACTGTTGAACATGGGGTGGCCAAGCATTTACACTTAAGTTTTCAATAAAGGACACAAATTTAGGATCCGTTTTCATAATTATTCACCTTCTAAGTTCCTGAAAATTTTGTGACAGTTTTCAATTACTTATTTCTTCAATATTTTTGTATTTTAATGAAGGTAAGAATAACGCAATTAAACATGGAATAACAATTGCAAATCCTATTAGGAGAAATACATAGCTTATTCCAATATGACTTACTAAATGTCCGCTTAAAAGCGCCCCCAAAGGAACCCCAGCATTTGATAGGAGACCTCTTACTGTAAATACTCTTCCTCGTAAGTAGTCGGGAACTGTTCTTTGATAAAGAATAGTATTATTAATATTAAATATAGATGCACATAATCCATAAATGGTAATTAGAGTAATTGAAATGAAAATATTGAATGTAACACCCATTAAACTTAAAGATAAGCCTGAAATTATAATTGAGGAGAACATGGTTAATTTAAGATTTTTACTTTCTTTAGCAAAAGTCATAAAAATTGCACCAATTAACATTCCAAATGCAGTACCAGAATTTATTAGACCATATTGAAAGGATGTACCTTTAAGGTAATCAAAAATATAAGGCAATAACATTGGCTGAACTGCTCCTGCACTGAAATTGATTATAAATAATAAAATTCCTAATGTAAGAAAAAACGGATTCTTTTTATAGAACATTATCCCTTCAATAAATTCTTTTCCCCAAGGAGCTTTATTGCTTTTTACAGAATTTAATTTGGGGAGAAATGACAAGTTGAATGCAGAAAATACTAAAATAATTATCAAAAAAATTATGATATATAAGGGATGCATTATAGTTACTATTACTCCTGCTAACAAAGGACCTAACATCCGTGTCATTTGCTTAGTAGTTTGAAGTAAAGAATTTGCTTTTTGTAAATAACTTTTATGAATACTCTCAGCTATATATGAATTGCTGGATGGGCTAAATAGAGGCTCTACTAGACCTACCACAATAGCCAAAATATAAATCGTATTTATTGTAATGTGGTCTTTATACATTAGCAAAGCAAAAATGAAATATGCAATTGCTCTTACAAGTTCTGAAAAAATCATTACTTTTTTCTTAGATATTCGATCGATGTAAGGTCCGGATATAATTTGACTGATAATACTAGATAACAAATAAAAAAACCACAAATAGCCTACCATTACAGCAGAACTTGTTAATTTATATGCAATCCACCCCAGGACAAATATCGAAAAGGTACTTCCTAATCCAGATGTAATATAAGCTATCCATATGAAAATGAAAGACTTATTTTTTAATAACACGCCCATAAAATAACCCTCCAATTTTTTCTTTATTGTATTTATATTAATAATAATGTATAATTATAAAAAAAGCAAAGGTGGTCGATGAATTATGCATTTATTAACTCTGAAAGAATTAGACGGTAAAGATATTACAGAGATAATACAAGAGGCAATTAAAATGAAGGAAAATAAAGAGGATTATTACGATATATGTAAAAATAAAGGGCTTTTATTGATGTTTCAAAAGACATCAACTAGAACTAATTTGTCTTTTCAATCTGCAATTAATCAGCTTGGTGGATACTCAGTTAACTTAGATTGGAACAGTAGTAACTTTACAATTTCACCTATTCAATATGAAACACGATATGTTTCAAGAAATTGTGATTTAATTATGGCCCGACTAAAAAAACATAAGGATTTAGAGGAATTGGCGAAATATTCAAGTGTCCCTGTTATTAATGGGTGTTGTGAAAAATATCATCCAACGCAAACTCTAGCAGATGTAATGACAATTTATGAATATAAACAAACTTTTGAAGGTGTAACTGTAACTTTCGTAGGTGTCCATAATAATGTAGTCAATACTTTAATAATTGCAGCGCTAAAATTAGGATTTAAACTAAATCTAATTACTCCAATAATCAATGATGCTGCATGGGATGATGAATTAATGGAAGAAGTAAAACAAAGCGATTTAGTAAAATCTTTTGATAGCATTGAGGAAGTTATTCAAGAAACAGATTTTATTTACACTGACACTTGGATTGATATGGAGAATTTCAATAATGAGGAGTATGCTCAGGAGAAAGATGCAAGAATTAATAAAATGATGAAGTTTCAAATTAATAAAAAGATGTTAAAAAATCATAACCCTCTAATAATGCATGATATGCCTATACATCCAGGGTTTGAAATTTCAGAAAATATTGTAGAATCGGAAAATTCTATTATATATCAGCAAGCTGAAAATCGTATGCATGTAGAAAAAGCATTAATTAATTTTCTATTAAATAGTTAAGCGAGGGATGGTTGTTTTGGAAAATGTTCTAGTTGTTATTGGTAGTAATACCAGTGTGCTTGAAAGAGCAAAAGATTTAGGATTTTATATAGTATGCGTTCAAGAGAAAAATAAGATAAAAGAGAAAGACATTTTACTTTCTGACGTAATATTCGGATTAGACTATACAAATATCTCTTTACTAGAAGAAACATTGGTCAGTTTTTCTAAACAGTATTCTATAAAAAGTGTGATTACATTCTCAGAAAAAGCATTAATACCAACTGCCTATGTAGCAGAAAAATTAGGATTAACATTAAATTCTTTAAGTACTACCGAATTACTTAAAGATAAATTTAAAATGCGTAAGTATCTGTCTGAAAAAAATTTTAGTAGCATTAAAGCCAGAATTATTAATAATGCAACGGATATCATAGAATTCACTGAAAATTTTAGTTTCCCTACAATAGTTAAACCGAAAAATGGAAGCGCAAGTGAAAATATCTTTAAAATAACGGATAAAAAAGACTTTGAACGAATTATGAAAAATAATGAGATTCGCCTGAATTCCATGTTAATAGAAGAGTACTTGGTTGGAGAAGAATATAGTGTTGAAGCTTTAAGTTTTAATGGAAACCATCAAGTATTAGGTATTACTGATAAAGTTGTAGATCATAATTTTGTTGAGCATGCTCACAGTGTGCCTACTAATTTATCAAAAAATGACCAAAAAATCATAGAAGATTATGTTAAAGACTTTTTAGATGTTGTAGGGTTGAATTTCGGTCCTAGTCATACAGAGATTATCTTAACTGAAGAAGGACCTAAAATTATCGAGTCACACAATCGACCTGGAGGAGGGGGAATTGTTCATTTAACAAAATTAGTTTCTGGAATAGATGTTGTTAAAGCCACATTAGAGTATATCAAAAAAGAAACTTTCACAATCAATTCAGAAGTATTTGGTGGAGCAGCAGTTAAGTTTTTAACCCTTGATCCCGGTGAAATCGTGTCAATGAAAACAGATACTGAAAATAATAAAAATGTTTACCGTAGCGAAATATTTGTTCAAAAGGGAGATTTAATAAAAGATCTAGAATCATCACATGATTACTCAGGATATGTTATTTGTACAGGAAGCAATCCAAATGAGGCGATTCTAAAATGTACTAATTATATAAATGAATTGGAAATAAAAATTAAAGACAAAAAAGGTGAAGTGAAAAGATGGGGGATTTAAGTTTACAGCTTTCTAATGTTATAAAAGAACATGAAATAAATTATGTCTTAACGGTACCTTGTACAATCTTAAGTAAATATTATGACGAGTCAATAACCAATACAATTTACTTAAGTAGAGAAGAAGAGGGAGTGGGACTAGCTTCTGGACTAACGGTATCAAATCAAAATGCTATTCTAATGATGCAGAACTCTGGACTTGGTAATTGTATCAATGCATTTGCTTCGCTAACGATACCTTACAAGATCGGGTTTTTAGTAATAGTCTCAATGCGGGGGGATGAGTTAGAAGATAATCCTGTTCAGATACCTATGGGTAACGCAACAAAAGCACTCATTAATTCTATTGGCTGTAAATACTACGAAATTAATAGAACGAATGATTTAACAACTACAATCAATAAGGCTTTTGAAGAAGTTAATTCAAGTGAAAAACCTATTTTTGTTTTGTTGCCAAGAAAGGAGCATCTATGTGAATAGATATGAATTATTAAACGAATTATCGAAAAAAATTGTAGACGATAGGGATATTGTAATCAGCCCATTAGGCTATACATCAAGAGAATGGTATGGAATAAATGATAGAAAAGAAAATTTTTACTTTTTAGGTTCCATGGGAATGCCCATTCCATTTGGATTAGGTGTAGCTTTATCAACAAATAAGAATGTAATTGTATTAGAGGGAGATGGCTCATGTCTAATGAATTTGGGGGCTCTTTCTACGATTGGAACGCTGCTGCCAAAAAATTTAAAGATACTAATCATGGATAATGAGAGTTACAGTTCTACAGGAGGACAGCTTTCTGCTACAGCTGCTAATACTAGTTTATTTCTAGTAGCCAAAGGATGTGGCGTTGATGATTCTATGGAAGTTAAAAATTATAGCAATCTAGATTCTATACTTGATAATTTATTTTTGGAAGGAACTAAATTTCGCTCCTTTAAGATTAGTAATAAAAAAGGAAATGCTCCTAGGATAAATATGAATGCTGATAACATAAAAGATAGATTTCAGAATTTTATGAAGGAGAGTAACTATGTTAAATATTAAGAATTTTATGCCAATAAAGTGTGCATCTTCAGATACTAGGTTGTCTGAGAACGATTTAATGGATGTATTTATTGATGAAGGAATTGGTAAAGAGGGAGATTTAATTTTAGTAGAAGCTTTAGAAGATACAGGGGCATATTCTGAGATAGAGGATTTGAACGGGAGATCGATGAAAATATTTAAAGGCCAGCGTTTTATTGGTGTATTAGGAAATAGGGAATCAAGTAAAAATATAGTAGGTGGCGTAGATAATAATGGTATTGAAATAAATGAGACTGTTATTCTAAACCTCCTAACTAACGGAGGGATAGTTGGAATTTGTTATGATTCTCCATCATATATGGGGGATGCTATGAAATTGAAATGTCTTGGATTATTAAAAAAAGAAAATAAAAAGTTGAATACATTGAGCAAACTTAAGGATGCACCAGAGAAAATAGAAAATGTACCTCCTATTATTTTAGTAGCAGGTACAGCAACAGATGCAGGTAAAACAACAATAGCTTCTAAAATAATTTCATATTTAGCAAATCATGGATTTACAGTCGCGGGTACTAAATTAGCTGGCACAGGTTGTTTAGAAGATGTTTTAGTACATAAAGATGCAGGTGCTAAATTTGTAATGGATTTTCCAGATGTCGGGTTACCATCGACATATACTTCAGAATCGAATTATCAAAAAGGTATTAGGCAATTGCTCCAGAAATTGGCTGATAAAAAAACAGATTTTATTGTTGCAGAGTTAGGGGGAGATCTAATTTGGGCAAACATCCCTACCTTATTCAAGATGGATGACGTTTTAGAATACACATCAGGTTTAGTATTAGTTTCGAGTGACGCAATTAGTACAATCGGTGCTTACAAGCTATTAGAAGAATGGGATGTTAACAAGGATATCTATGTATTTAATTCTCCATTTAAAAATAACTTAGCTAGTCAAAAGAGACTACAAAAATACCTAAATATAAATTCTTATGACTCAACAAATATTAATGATATTCATAGTGTCATAAATACATTAATCGATTCGAACAGAGTTTTGATTTAAAAGGGGAGAGAAGTATGAAAAAAAACGTAATTGCTATTATAGAAGCGGGTCAAGGAAGGGAAAATGCTTTTTTATCATTACAGAAAGCAGGATACTACATACTCTTTGTAACTCGGACTAAAACAAAAGTATCTAACTATATCGATGAAGTATTACACGTCGATACAAATTCGACTGAAGATTTGTTAAATGCTTTAATACAATATAATGAACAAAAACAGCGTATTGATTCTGTAATAACTTTGTTGGAATGGTATGTTCCAGCAACTGCAGAAGTTTGTGAAAAAATGGGGCTATTAGGAATCTCAAGAAAAACCGCTGACAATTGTAGAAATAAGCATTCTATGAGAGTGGCTTTAGATAAGCAACAGGTTCCTATCCCTCAATTCAAATTATGTACTAATAAAACGGAAGTGGAATTAGCCGTTCATGAGGTAGGTGGTTACCCTTGTATTATTAAACCTGTCGATGGCACGGGTAGTTCAAATGTTGTAAAGGTTAATAATACGGCCGAAGCCCATAAGGCTTTGGAAACTATTCAAGCAGCAAAGTATAACTCGAGAGATCAAGAATTAAAGGGAATTGTTTTAGTAGAAGAATTTGTTGATGGTAATGAATTTAGTGTAGATTCTATAACTAAAAATGGAGAGACAGAAGTCTTAGCCATTTGTGATTATCGGACAACAAATGGTCCTCACTTTGTTGAAATGGGCTATACTACCCCATCTCAATTACCAACAGAATTACAAGATAAAATAAAGCAAACTGTAAAGAGTGCAATTAAAGCTGTGGGAATAATGAATGGTGTTTCTCATTGTGAAATAAAATTAACATCTACCGGTCCTAAAGTAATCGAAATTGCTGCAAGACATGGTGGAGGTCATATTCCGGAATTAATTGAACTTACTAAAGGGATAAACTATTATGTTGAAGCAGTAAAATTATTTTGTGGCCAACAAATAGATATCTTACCAAAAAGAAAGTGTTCAGGGGCTATGCGTTTATTATTTGCAGAAAAAACAGGAACAATTAGTGAAATATCAAATTTAGATAAAGCCAGAGAAGTTACAGGTATTAAAGAAATTGTCATTTCTAAAAAAGTAGGTGATCAAGTGTCTGAAGAAATAAAAGACTATAGAGCACCGTTAGGCTATATAATTGCTACTGGCCAGACTCAAAAAGAAGCTTTAAACCAGGCTAAAACAGCAAATGAAATTTTAAATATAACATATAACCATTTTGGCTATTCAAACAGTAATTAGCCGTATGATTGACCCGCTGGAACAGGGAGTTATTACTATTGGTACTATTAATGGAAGTTCCAAAAGGAACGTGATTGCCGAAGAAGTAACATTAGGAGGCACCATACGAGCTTTAGTCCTAATACTAGAAGTGAGATTCATCAGAATGTGACAAGAATAATTAAAAATATTAGCGGTGCCTATGGAATAACACATCAATTAGATTATGAATTTGGTTATGATCCACTAATAAATAATAAATATGCGGTAGATATTCTTAAACAAACTGTTTCTGATTTGAAGAAGATACAAAAGTTAGAAATATTAAAGCCTGTTATGAGTTCTGAGGGCTTTTCATATTATCTATCTAAGTTTAGAGGATGTCTTTGGTGGATTGGAGCAAAACCAAATAAACCATATCCATTACACAGCCCTTATTTTGATATTAATGAAGATGTACTTCCTAGAGGGGTTGAAATGATGGTTAAAATTACAATCAAGTGGGAGATATAATAAACCATAAGGGGGAGGGAAATTGAAAGAAGTATTATTTCATTTTTATGCTCCTACACATGGAGATAGTATCGAAATATTGGACAATCAAAACCTGTGATTGAAGGAAGACCTGAACATATTGTGAAAATAGCTAAAAGTGCTGAGGAAAGTAGCCTTAACGGAATTCTGATACCAACAGGTCCAAGGTGTGCGGATGCTTTATTACCGCTACTAATAGTGTAGTTAATACATACGACCTGGTTTTATATCTCCTACCGATGCATCAAAAATGGCTTCTTCATTAGATGTTTTAAGCAATGGCAGAGTTTCACTAAACATCGTTTCAGGCGGATCTCCAAAAGAGCTAGGTATGGATGGAGATTTTATTGAACACGATAAGAGGTATGAAAGAACAAAAGAATTTACTGAAATCTTAAAAGGTGTGTGGAATGCCAGTAGTACCTATGATTATGAAGGACAATTTTACAAAATAATAGGTGCTAACTTCAAACCAAATCCAATTCAAAAACCCTATCCTAAACTTTACTTAGGGGGAACCATTTGAAGATGTGAAAATTCAAATCCAAAAAGTAAGGGAAAAGGCTAAAAGAAATGGCAGAAAAATAAAGTGTGGAATAAGAATAAATATTATAACAGCTTCAAGTGAGGACCTGCATGGAAGAAGGCAAAGGAATTAATTAGTCAAGTAAATGAAGAGAAAGTATCTATGTTAAAAGACTATATAACTGTCAGTGATTCAGTTTCATTGAAAAAAATTCAAAGTTTAAAAGAAAAGAAATTTGAAGATCCATGTTTCTGGACTGGAATGACTAAATATAGATCTGGTAATTCAACTGCGCTTGTTGGGTCATATGAACAGATATCTGAAAGCTTAATTAAATATATAAAGGTAGGAATTACAGAATTTATTTTTTCTTCTTCCCCACATTTAGAAACCGTTTCGGGAATTGGTAAAGAGATACTACCTTTGGTTAGAGAGAAAATCAATAATAAACAATTTTGCGCTGAAAATTGCCAATATTCAGTGTTTAAATAATTTAAGATGTATTAAATTAAGGGGGAGTATTTAAATGGGAAAATCAATAATACTTAGAAAATTACTTCAAGGTGACAATGTTTTAAAAGTTGCTGGTGCTCATGATGGTTTAAGCGCTAAAATTGCAGAGAATAAAGGGTTTGATGCGATTTGGGCAAGTGGATTAGGTATCTCCGCTGTAGAAACCGTTCCGGATGCAAGTATTTTATCAATGCAAGAGTTTTTAAATGCTGCTATTTCTATGAATCAGGCAACTGATATACCAGTTATTGCTGATTGCGATTCGGGATTTGGAAATATACCTAATGTAGTCCATATGGTCAAAAAGTATGAATCTGCAGGCATCGCGGGGGTGTGTATAGAAGATAAGGTGTTTCCAAAGTTAAATAGTTTCTTGGGCGGCAATCAACAGCGTCTTATTAGCGTAGAAGAATTTACTAGCAAAATCAGAGCTGCAAAGGGTACTCAAATTGATCCCAACTTTGTTGTAATAGCAAGGGTAGAATCACTTATTGCTGGAGAAAGTATGGAAGATGCTTTATATCGTGCTAGTTGTTATTTGGATGCAGGTGCAGATGCAATATTAATTCATTCTAAATCTAAGACTTCAGATGAAATAGAAGAATTCTCAAAAAAATGGTCAGGTGAAGTGCCTTTATTTATCGTTCCAACAATGTATCCTCATATAAGTATTAAAAATGTAGAAAAAATGGGGATAAAAGCCGTAGTTTATGCTAATCAAGCAATACGTGCTTCAGTGAAAATGATGGATTACGTATTAGGCAATATAATTGAAAAAGGTACAAGTTTAGAAATAGAGGGGGAAATAAGTAATGTAGAAGAAATATTTTCTCTTCAAAATGTAAATCAAATGAAATTAGATGAAGAGAAATTTAGTAAGTCTACTGTTCGCTCTTAATATACAACAGTTCTTGTCAGCTTTACTTCACTGCACTCAAGAATGAGAGGTTCCACATCATCTTTGAGTGCTATTTTAAAGGTTATTAGCTAAATCATATTTTACTAAGAGAAAAACCCGTCTTTATTACATACTGTTCTGTATATTGAATAGACAGTGACTTTTTATTTAGATCATCCATTTTTCTATCACCTCTGAATAATTTCAAACATGATACCAGCGGATTTTCTATATTTTAAGTCCCTGTAGAAAGTTTTAATTTTCAAAAATCTCGAATGTGCATAATTAAATAAAATTTATTATGGTTACAATTAATTTGAAGTAATTAATAAATGAAAGAGGGTGATCCAATGCCTAATACAAATAAACCCAATAGACTCATTGCGGAGACTTCGCCTTATCTATTGCAGCACGCATATAATCCTGTGAAATGGTTCCCATGGGGGGAAGAAGCCTTTATGATAGCAAGAGAAGAAGACAAACCGGTCTTCGTTTCTATTGGGTATAGTTAGGTTATTTATGTACATGTCACTGGTGTCATGTTATGGCGCATGAATCCTTTGAAGACGAAGAAGTTGCAGCGTTAATAAATGAACATTTTATCTGCATTAAAGTAGATAGAGAAGAAAGACCAGATATCGATTCGATCTATATGAATGTCTGTCAAATGATGACGGGGTCAGGTGGCTGGCCATTGAATGTCTTTTTAACACCGGATCAAATACCGTTTTATGCTGGGACTTATTTTTCAAAACATAGTAAGTATGGAAGACCTGGGATGATGGAGGTTATTCCGAATTTGGCTAAGGTTTACCATGAAGATAAGCAACAAATAGAGACAATTGGAAAGAGAGTTGTTACTGCGTTAACAGATATGGTACAGCAAGAGATATCCTCAATTCCGTCTATCAGAACAAAAGAAGCTTTCCAAAACCTACAATCTCATTTTGACGGTATATATGGAGGCTTTGGTACTGCACCGAAATTTCCAACAGCCGGTCAGATTTTATACTTACTTCGCTATTACAAAGTAACAGGAAAAGAAAATGCATTACTGATGGCTACCAAAACATTAGAGCAAATTTATCGTGGTGGAATTTATGATCATATTGGCTTTGGTTTCGCACGATATTCAACAGACCAAATTTGGTTAGTTCCTCATTTTGAAAAAATGTTGTATGATCAAGCACTGCTATTACATTGCTACACTGAAGCTTATCAAATAACAAAAAGTGAGACATTTAAGCATGTAGTTTACGATACGATTCGTTTTTTACAACGAGAAATGCACCATCCAGAAGGTGGGTTTTATAGTGCCATTGATGCTGATAGTGAAGGTGTAGAGGGAAAATATTATTTGTGGGATTACGAAGAAATTCTAGAGATTCTAGGGGATAAGCAAGGTAAAATCTATGCTGCAACCTATGATATTACACCAGAAGGGAATTTCGAAGGGAAAAACATTCCGAATTTAATTGAAACGGATTTTCAAGTATTGTCCGAGGATGAAATTGAACAATGCCGAAAAAAATTACTGCAGTATCGAGAGAAAAGAGTATATCCTCATGTAGATGATAAAATACTAACAGCTTGGAATGCATTACTGATGAGTGCTTTAGCAAAAGCAGGCGCAGTATTTGAAGAGGAATCTTTTATAAACATAGCTAAAGAGATTGATGAATTTATGCAAAAGAATTTAGTTAATGAAGAAGGTAAACTTCTTGTTAGCTACCGTGATGGAAAAGCGAAACAAAATGCGTTTATTGATGACTATGCAAACTATTTATGGGCATTAAATGAATTATATTTAGCAACAGGAAATAAAGAATACATTGACCGTGCAGAACAATTAACAAATGAAATAGTCGATCAATTTCACGATACCGAAAATGGTGGTTTTTTCTTAACCAATCATACTGCAGAGACATTAATCGTTCGTGAAAAAACAGCACTAGACAATGCCTATCCAGCAGGTAACAGTACAGCTGCAATGCAACTTTGGAGACTTGGGAAATTAACTGAAAATGAAGATTATATAAAATTAGCTGATGAAATTCTTGGTGCTTTTTCAGCAGATATTAATCGCTATCCTTCTGCAACATTATGGCTATTACAACTGATGTTGGCTCATCAAACAGAGTCGAGCGAAATTCATCTGACAAACCCAACAGATGAAATTCGTAGTGCACTTTACTCACAATATCGTCCATTTGATGTTTGGCACATAGAAGAGCAGGGTACTTTTGAATTGCAACTATGTCAAAATTATAGCTGCCAATTGGGTATAACAAATCCAACTGAAGCACTCAAAACATTGCGAAAATAATAATGATTAAAAGCAATGTGAGAATCATTCTTCAAAGTAACGCGAACATTAAATGGACTATTGTTTTATGACATATCTATTAGACAGTGTCTATGAAGTGGAGGATGGCGAGTCCTCGAAAATGCATTCGTATTTCCTTCGTGCGATGTTAATTCAGAGAGGTCCATTCATAGTCTTGAGAGAAAGTGAGTAGCGCACTGAAAAGTGAAAAATATGTAAATTTATGGTGAAAATCCAGTATAGTTATTTTCATTGAAGTGGAATTAGCGGAGACTCCTGTGGGAAAACGAGCTAGACGAGACCCCGGAGCGAGATTTTCTCTGCGACGAAGCTAGCGAAGCTATGCAGGAGCACAAGCGAGGAGGCTCGTCAGTTCGCCCAGGGAAAGCGGAGCTAATTCCACTTCAAGATAGTGCTATGAGAATTAATAAAACAATATATTTTAATTGCCTTCGATTTTTCTTGAGGCAGTTTTTTTTTGTGAAAATCTAAGACATGTGTGAGAATAGAGAAGAGAATCCTATTTAAAGGGGAAGAAAAAATGAAATCGAACTTACATATGAGAGAAATCAAGCAAACTGAGATATCACAGTCAATTGAACTATTGAATTACGTGTTTCAAGTTAACTTATCCATTAACAAAGATCGTTTATTCGTGACCGCAAAATCCACACAATTTGATGAGGGAGTAGCACTCGGCTGGTTTGACGGAGATCAACTAGTAGCACAAATTTTGAATTTGCCTTTTGAAGTAAATATTCATAATCGAATTTATAAGATGGGTGGAATCACTGCTGTTGGTACCTATCCGGAATATTCAAAGCACGGTTTAATGCATAAATTGATCTATGCAAGTCTTGAGCAAATGAAAAAAGATGGCTATCATCTTTCTTATTTGTTTCCATATTCAATTCCTTATTATCGTAAAAAAGGGTTTGAAATTATGAGTGATATTGTGGAGTATCAAATTAGAGATACCCAGATCCCACATTATGATGATATTCCAGGACAAGTACGAAGATTATCGATTACTCATGATGACATAAAAGATGTATACCATCAATTTGCTATGCGTACTCATGGTGCAATGATTAGAAATGACATCTCTTGGAATGAAAAATATCAAGAAGATTATTGGGAAGAAAAGTTTATCGATAGTGATGCCAATTTACAGGCGGCAGTTTACTACGATGAAGATGGCAATGCACTCGGTTATATGTTTTACCGTATCATGGAAGAAAACTTCTATATTGATGAGTTGATCACTATAAAGGAAGTCGCACGTAAAGCACTTTGGAATTTTGTTTACGCACATCAATCAATGGTATATAAAGTATTTGGCAAGACAACTGGAAATGAAGCCGTTGCTTTTTTGATGCAGGATAGTGAAATTAAGCAAAGTCTGTCTCCTTATTTTATGGCTCGTATCGTCGATTTGAAGGGATTCGTAGAACAATTCCCATTCTTGAGAGAAGATTTTCATATGCACTGGGCCGTGAACGATTCGTTGGCAGAATGGAATAATGGCACTTTCGAAATCATTTCAAACAAAGGTGTCATTCAAGTTCAAAAAATAAGTGATAAATTTGAAGAAAATGCAGTGCAGATGACAGTACAAACGTTAATTACGATGTTGCTTGGGTACTTGAGACCAACATACCTTCATAATATCGAAAGACTAAAAGGAGATGCAACCTCCATTGCGTTATTAGAAAATATTATTCCAACAGGTGTACCAACTTTTGTAGATTATTTCTAATAAAGTGAAACTTCCATCTGTGGGGGCTTCATCCCCACTAAAAAAGAGCTCAGTTTAATTTCGCCACGTCCTGTGGCAACAACTGAGTGTCCAACATCTTGTTGGAACGAACCAATCGGTCTTTTGCAGTTATTCTCTACGATTCTTTTCGCTTCTCTCTCAATCTTAGGGGTCTTATTGCCTATTAATGCGGGATGGAAAAAGGGAAATATAAGAATGTCATCTATATCAATAAAATACCAAAATATTTTTGCCTAAAATTAAAAAAATTAACCAACTCCTCTTCTTTTTTCATGTATACTAATGATTAAGGAGTATAAAGGAGAATTAGCGCGAATGGAAAAAGACCTAACAACGATTGACGATTTAAAAGAAGAATTACCTATTCGTTGGGCACAAGAAGAACCTGCAGAATTTTTGCAAAAATTTGTTGCGAAGCTGCAGTATTTAAATCAATTGCTTTCACAAAACTCATATGTTAGAGGTACATCAAAAGTATTAAATTACATCATAAAGGATGCAACGAGTAACACAATGGTTTTACTTGCAGGAATGACTGGAACTGGTAAAACACATTTGATCAATGCATTACTAAGAAGACCTATTATGAGTCCTAAAATCGAAGTAACGACAGCTGTCAATTCCATTATTTGTTATGGTGAAAAAGAGGAAGTTCGTGCTCATTTTTTGGATGGTCAAATCGCATCATTTGATATCTATAAAGTAGAATTGTTTACATCTTTGAATACATCGAGTGCAAAAATTTTGCGTGAAGGTCTTGATTTTATAGAAATATTTGTTCGAAACGATCTCTTGAAAATGGTCACATTAATAGATACAACTCCTCTACAGCTTTCTGGAAATGAAACAGCTTATATAAAAGAGACCATTCTTAATCGAGCAGATGATGTATTTTGGATATTTAAATATGGGCAAGAAATAGTGCCAGAAGAGATAAAATTGATTGAAAAATTAAATGGTAAAAACGTCATTCCTCTTGGCGTATTAAATGGTATTGATTTAAGCGATGTTAATGAAAACAATCCGATAATTGAATATGAGGAGCAATTATCCAAGCATGTTCGAGAAATAATCGGGGTATCTGCAAAAGATGCACTTGAATCTTTACAAGATCATGATGATGAAAAATGGCAAAAGAGCCAAATGGATTTACTTTTAAAAGAATTGGAAAAAACGGCTAATAATCATGCGAAACGTTTAGCCTATATTACAGAACGGTTCATTCACTGGCTAAAAAGATTTCAAACAGAACTTGAAATTATACAAGAAAGAGAACCTTATTATACTTCTTATTTAAACCTAAAAGAATATGTAGAAAATTTAGATGGTATGGAGCTAAGAGAAGCAGCACAAAACAAACATCTTATTGAACTGACAACACTCTATAAAAGACAAAGTATCGTCTTTAAACAAGTTAGTACGTTATATCAGCTAATCCAAGTAATCGAAGCGAAGCCTTTTAGTGAGAACCAAGATATCGTTTCTTTTAAAAACCAAGCAAAACAATATCTTTCTTCAGTAAGAGAATATCGAAAACTGTATCAAGAATATAATAATCTATATCAATTAGTTGATAAAAAGCATCAAAAAATAAATGGCATGGTTTTATTAAAACATATCTTTGGGAAACATGATGGAAATGAATATTTTAAAGAACAAATAGAAAAGTTAAATGAACAGCAACAACATATAGAAAAAAAATATCATGTACTTAAATCAGAAGAACAAGAATTATTAAATTCTTTCAAGGACGTAAAAAAAAGATTAAACCAACTCGTCCTAAATCAATTAGCATCTATTTCAAAAGACTTCTCTACAATTGAATTTCAAAGACATTCACAGAATTCAAAGATTCAAAATGCAATTATAAAACTTGAAAGTTTTGATAACATTGTAGAGGCTCAAGCATTCATCATAAAATTTGTAAATGACTATGTTTTAAAAGAAGAGTTCATTTTGACAAAAGACGAAAAGAACCAATTAGAACATACATTGCAAGTAATCAAAAATGTGAATTTTGATTATCAAACATATATCAACCAATGCCAACAAGTGAAACCATTAAGTAATGGTGAAATTCAATCGATGGTTGAAGAAAAAAATCCATTCTGTCCACTTGAAATGACTGAAGATGACGTCCGAACACAGTTTGAAGAACCACCAAAGTTAGTGGAAGTTAACAATAAGTAAGAAGATATCCATTTAAAAGCTGAACTAATGCATAAATTAGTTCAGCTTTTCTTTATCATTTAAAATATGACAGAGTTGATTAAGTATGAAAAATCTCTTAGTTTGTTATTCAACTAACATATAATCTTCTAATTATACAGTTTTTATATGTTTGCATTGCCATATTGGTGTATTCTCACATGTATAATGTTATTGTTAGGTAAAAATAAAGTTCTTTGAATTACAATAAAATTGTTTAAAATATAATAAGTTATTAATAAACATTAGTCATGTTATTCCAGTGTAATGGATCATACTGAAATAAATCTAATTTATATGAAGGAGACTTATAGTTTTGAATGCAAAATGTATTAAATTCTACGAATTTGGTAGCCCTAAAGATGTGCTAAAAGTTGAATCGAAAAGCATTGAGCTACCAAAAGATAATGAGGTCCTTGTTCGAATGCTAGCTCGTCCTATTAATCCTTCTGACTTAATACCAATAAGAGGATCATATTCTCATCGGATTTCCTTACCGAATATTCCTGGTTATGAAGGAGTTGGTATAGTCGAAGATGTGGGTCCGCTAGTTTCTAAACATCTTATCGGTAAGTGTGTTTTACCTTTGCGCGGGGAAGGTACATGGCAAGAGTTTGTTAAGACATCAGCAGAATTTGCAGTTCCTATACCGGATTCTATTGATAATTTTACAGCAGCACAAATGTATATCAATCCAATTACAGCATGGGTGGTTTGTACGGAAGTTTTAAAATTAAAACCAAATGATGTTTTATTGGTTAATGCATGTGGTTCTTCTATTGGACGCATTTTTGCTCAATTATCGAAAGTTTTAGGGTTTCGATTGATTGCAGTTACAAGAAATAATAAGTATACCGAGGATTTACTTCGTCTGGGTGCTTCTTATGTGATTGATACATCTAAAAGTCGTCTAAATGAAACGGTTATGGAACTAACGAATGGAATAGGTGCTGATGCTGCTATTGACTCTGTTGGTGGTTCTGATGGTAATGAATTAGCTTTTTGTTTACATCCTAATGGCAATTTTCTAACGATTGGTCTTTTATCTGGGATACAAGTAAATTGGAAGGATATTGTAACTAACGCTAAAGTGAATGCTAATATGTTTCATTTACGGCATTGGAACAAAAATGTTTCAGCAGATAAATGGCAAGAGACTTTTAATTGTCTGACAAAGTTGATAAATGATAAAAAATTAAGTTTGATGACGGCAGATTTTCAATACGACTTATTAAATGTAAAAAAGGCTATTGATGTTATTGAATCATCTAAAATAACAGAAGGAAAAGTGTTTTTAACAAGCCATTAAGTGAATTCTTATTGAATTAAAAGATAGCATTAGTTTCACTTAGAATTAAACAACTTTATTATCAAAAGAGATACTACAATTTAATAGTGTCTCCTTTATTTATTATAAGTAATGTACATCTTTTTATTTGTAACATTATATCTCAAATGTTTTTTAATAAGACTTATGTACAATTTCTTGTACTTAATCTTACAGAGTAGGCATCTTTTTTAGATTAAAAAGTTACAGAAAAATTATAAATTTTTACCATAAATGCGATAAATATCTCTTATGTATTTAAATGGGCAATTTCTATATAATATGGATGTAATAATAATTTAATAGAATCAATATAATAATGCAAAATTCATATAAAATATACGAACATTTAATGATATCCAATTTTGTTCATTGCAATACTTTCGAAGGTAAGTCCTTGAAAATGCATTCGCATTTCTTTAGTGCGATGTTAATTCCGTGAAGTTTATTCAGAGTCCTACATGAAAAGCTTAGATGAAAGCCTTGCACGAAAATAGTGAAGGCAGAAAAATAGATGGAAATTTATAATGAAAATCTTATATAGCTTATTTATTGATGTGGAATTAGCGAAGACTCCTGCAGGAAAGCGAGACAGGTGAGACCCCGCAACGAACGAAGTGAGCGAGGAGGCTCATCGCTCGCCTGCGGAAAGCGAAGCTAATTCCACATCATGCAGAAATCAGATAAAAAACGAAAATGGATATATGAAATTGATTCAATAGTATTGAAATTCCCATGAAATAAGAGGGTGTAAGAATGGAACATCCAACATGTACATTACATAAAGTAAACTCAGCTAAGGTGGTTTTAGATCAAAAGATTATTGTTTTTTGTCCAGAATGTGCAAAAAATAATATGGACAAAATTGTAACTTTCGAAAATCAGCAATCATTTTCGAAAGAATTTACGAAGTTAGAATTGGAGAAAAAGGTAGCCTTTTCAGAGTTTTGGAAAGGAATAGTGGTAAGTTTCTATTTAATGATAATCCCACTTGTTATTGCGATGTTTTATCCGTTCTCTTACAGTAATCAGTATATTGATCGTGTAGCCTTCATATATCAAACATACTATTTACATCCTATTAGTTATTTAGTGATTGCTTTTTTCTTTATTCTTGGACTGTTTTATATCGTGAAAGCAATAAAAAATATTTCCTTGATCCAACAGAAAAAGCAGGATCTTATTGAATCTACTAAAGAATTAACATACATTCTCAATCAATTTTTGTCGCCTAAAAGAATTGAAATCTTAAATGATTTTATCCAAGGTCTACGAAATCGATTTGACCGTGCATACTTACAGCAAACGCCAATGTCTGAAATGTCGGTTCGTGAATTACAGGTTTTTGCTATAAAATCCTTAAAGAAATTAGGGTATAAAAACATTCAAATTAATAATCATTTCGATTCATTTGGCATCCACTTTTTTGCAGAGAATAACCAGGTGAAACATGCGATTAGTGTGGTAAAAGATGAATTAATGATTACGATGGATGATGTTCATAAAATTGCTATTGGTAGGGCGTATTTTGACTGTAGCCAATGTATACTTATCACTGCATCGAAATTGACAGAAGATGCAAAACAGTTAGCAGATGAACTATATGTTGATGTTTGGAATCAAGAGAAAATGGATGAACTATCAAATAATAACATCACAGCCGAGTGGAACGAATACTTGGGAAATTACTATGACTATACTGATAGCAATTTAAGTCACTACACAAAATATGAATTACAAAGATTAAGCAAATCTTCATAGGGGAATATTAGGGAAAGGAGACGCTGTTTGGGCGCTCCTTTTTAATTTTTTGAAAATCTTTTAAATAACTGTGGCATGAAATACGCAACAATAACAGAAAACATAGCAAGAATTAAGGTTGGAATAAAAGTAGAATTTCCAAAGCTGATTGCTTTTGGTAAATGTCCACTTGTCATCCATGCTTCAGAAAGATTTGGGGTGTATAGGGTGGTAAGAAGCATGCCAGATAAGAATTGGGTTACTGTAAACAATACGACAAAACTAATGATGAATACGATAAAATTTTTCATAATATCACCTCACTTGCTTGATTATATTTACGGTTGGTTTCTTATAAGGTTTCAGAAATTTCGGTATTTAATTGAATCAATTTTATATTTCAAAGAATTGATAATAAACACGAATATTAAATGGACCATTGTCAATCAAGCGGAAGATGGCGACTCCTGCGGGAAGCGAGACAGGTAAGACCCGCAGTGAAGCACGGTACGGGCTTCCGAGGAGGCTCAACGCTCGCCCGCCGGAAAGAGCCATCTGGAGCGGGCTACTAAGTAAATACTAGAAATGAAATATTAACCAAATTATTGAACTTACGTAATTCCATTTATTTCAATGGAATATCCAAATTAATTTTTCCATCTAAATAATTGGGATAGCTCCAAAATGAACTGACCCAATAAAGTTAGACAAATAGTTTAGGACAGTTGCCCTTACGGGACATACTCTGCGTAATGTGGTGTTCTTGTAGGGTCTTCTGATACTTCTTCATTTGGTAATGCCATCCTTGATCGGAATGTAGAATTACTTGATCTCCTGGTTGAAGACGATTAATAGCTTGATCTAACATCTCTCCAACAAGTCGATAAACAGGACGGCTCATCACTTTATACGCAATGATTTCACCATTACACAAATCTAACACAGGTGATAAATAACGTTTCTCTCCGAATAGATGAAATTCCGTAACGTCTGTTACCCATTTTTCATTCATTTTCTTTGCCTTAAAATCACGTTGTAATAGATTTGGTGCGATTCGACCAACGGTCCCTTTGTAAGAACGATATTTCTTTATACGTACAAGACATTTTAAGCCCATCTGATTCATTAGACTATTAATTGTTTTAGGATCGTGAGTATAACCATATTTCTTTAATTCTTTAGCTATACGACGGTAACCATAACGACCTTTATGTTCGTGGTAAATCATTTTAATTGCTTCTTTTACTTGTCCGTATTTATCAGTTTGATCTAATCGATTTTCCCAATAATAATACGTACTACGGGGAATGCCAGCGACTTTAACCAACTCCACAACGTCATATTTATGCTTTAGTTCAACTATTACTTGCGCTTTGATTTTGTTTGTAATTTTTCTTGCATTTGAACTAAAGTATTTAACTTTTTTAAGTAGGCGTTCTCCATTTCTAAACGCTTTATCTTTGCTTGTAAAGCCTCTAGCGAGCCTTCATCTGATACTACAACTTTTGATTGCATCTTATTCGATTCTTTTTTCATTGGAGGGCGCCCCTTTTTCTTTGGTTCTAGCGCATCCAGCCCCTGTGTTTTTAATAACCATTCCCATTTATAAACTGTACTTGGAGAAGAAATATTAAAATTACTCGCTGTTTCTCGAAGAGAAGCGCCTGTTTCGTTCATAAAATTAAGTACGTCTAGTTTAAACTGAACAGAGTAAGCTGTATAGTCTTTTTCAAAACCATTCATTCCTTGGGCCTCAAATAATTTTACCCAGTTGATAACTTGAGATTTGGTTGAACCAATACTTTCTGCAATCTTTTTATAACTTTCAGTTCCATTTAAATAACGTTTCACTGCGTTTAATTTTGTCTCCATTGTAAATTTAGTCATAAAAACACCCCGTAAATGTTAGTTAGTGTCTAACATTTACGGGGCAGTTCAAAAATAAATTTGAACCGGATTTTTCATTTTATTTGTATCAAATGTATAGGTAGTTTTTATATAATCTTCATTAGAAGAACTCGTACTACGTCCAATAGTAAATGTTTTATTGTTACGATCAACTGCATGAGAAAAGAATTCGTTTATGGCACTTGTATTTTTTGTTTGATAGTTTACAGCAATCGTATCTGGTGGATACAGTGTATAATCCAAATAATTGACCAAATTTGGTTTTTGGATAATTTCTTTTTTCTTGAAATCCACTACTATATATTCTTCGCCTTTTGGCAAGGCTTCAATTTTATCCATTATTAATGTTAATTTCTTTGGTCTTCTAAAATAGTTGCTTTGTATAAATAGGCTAGCATTGCCGTCAGAAAATGAACCAAATCCAGTAATACCATTCATTTTATTGCCCCATATTTCGTCATTTTCATCTATCAATTTAATAGAATTAATTCTTAAAATTTGCTGTGTATTGTTTTTATCGGAAGCTAATTGAATCTCTGCTCTTAGTGGTGAAATTTTCAACGTTTTTAAATGAATGATTTGACCATCAACGGTTACATTTTTATTTAAATTATATGTTTTAGTTGATTGAATTTTTTTCTTTAACGTAAATGGAATTGAAAACGTTGTTTGTTTTGCATCTTCAAATGAAATATGGAGTTCGAAGTTTGGGTGTTCATATGATAACGAATCCTTTGATACGATTTCTATTTTGTTTTTAATGATTTTTGTTTTAGGTCCATCTTGCCATCCGTATTCCATAGAGGCTTTTATAGGTTTCCCATTTTGTAATACTTTCACTTCTTTTGTTGTTAATTTTGAAATATCGTAGGGAGCTTCCACTTGATAGAAAAGAATCATTCCACTTTCATCCGCAACAGTACCTAGAAGCGTGAGGGTAATATTATTTTTTGTTTTGGTAATATTTAAAGTTTCAAAGTAATCTTCGCTAACTATATCTTTGACACCTTTATCATAACCAATCATTTCGACTATGGGTGCAAAGCCAGGGATCTTCTCAATTGCTTGAGCAAAAGTAGGGGATACACGAATACATGTAATAAAAAGCAACGTCAAGACGAAAACTACACTTGCTGCTGTAAAGTAATTCCGTTTTTTCCGTTTTACTAGTCGAAATTGTTGCGCTCCTTTTTTCCGAGCAACGTGTAATGCATCCCTTGGTACATCTATCTGATCGAGCTCTTGAATAAGTTTTTTCATTTGTTGGTCATTAAAATCCTTCATTTAGATTTCCTCCTTTCCAATAATCGTTCGCAATTTTTTTAAAGTCGAATGCAATCTGGATTTTACCGTACCTTCAGGAATATTCTGAAGGTGTGCGATTTCTTGATTCTTTAAGTCTTGAAAATATTTAAGATAAATTAATTCTTGCTGATCTTTTGGAAGCTGTTCGATTAAATTTGCGATTTCAAATTGCTTGTCGTCTGGTGCACTTGGTAATTCGATTGGGTCTTTGAATATAAGTTTTTCTTGTTTCTTTTTCATATCGAGACAAATATTGATAAGGATACGAACTAGCCAAGTATTGATGTAAGCAGGATTTTTTACTGTATGTATTTTTTTAAATGTACGATATGTCAATTCTTGAATGGCTTCAATTGCATCATGTTCATTTCGTAAATAAGCAAATGCCGTACGATAAAGTATTTCTTCATTTTCTTTTAATAATTCTAATATAGCTTCTTCATTGCCTGCGATTGCTCTTTTTGCAAGTTCAATTCTTATCACACTTCCACCTCCTTGTTACTTATTAGACAACTCAAATGCAGAAATCGTTCAAATTATTTTTATATTTTATATTCTATATGATTAATTTCCAAAATCTAGATGATAATGTGGGTTAAAAATAGACAAAGCAATAAACCGGATTCAAAAGGCAAATAACTACGCCATGACTTTAAATGAATGACTAAATATGAAAAAATAAGTTCTTTCTGTTTCTAGAGAATTTCCCGAGAAATAATTAACGGAATGTTCAGGTAATTAATAGGGGTTAAAAGAAAAAAGTTCTGAAGAAAATAAACTTTTCTTCAGAACTTTCAAAGTCTCTTATTAATAAAAAACTTTATCTGTATTGTACTTTGCGCGTAATGTGTTAATAGCGTATGTTTCGTAAATTTCACGTTCCATAGGATCTTCAACGATAAATGCTTCAATTTTATGAACTTCATCGCGGTGGTTTTTTAATGGAGAAACATTATCTTCGAAGTGCTTTTTTAAACGTGGGCGCATTTTACGTGCTTTACCAAC
This sequence comes from Rummeliibacillus pycnus, assembly GCF_044359855.1. Lineage (GTDB taxonomy): Bacteria > Bacillota > Bacilli > Bacillales_A > Planococcaceae > Rummeliibacillus > Rummeliibacillus pycnus_A. Next base: position 853,196 of record NZ_CP132291.1, on the reverse strand, counting down.
GTATAGTAGTTCATTTTCTTTATTAAAGAAAAGAATAAGACCACCTTTATCACGTGGAACTTTATGGAAATCAATAAATCCGTAAATTGAAGGAATGATTGCTTCTCCTTCTTTTGGTTGTTGTTCGCGTTGGCGAATTACTACATCTGGTTTTGGCATTTCAATTTTAATCAAAAAAATTCACGTCCTCATATTCATATAGATTCCATGCTAACATAAATCTAGCAGAAAAGCCAGTATAGCTATATTATATGAAATAGAGCAGTTGTGCTAAAAGGGGAGGGTGCTTCAATGAACGAATGGCCAAAAGGTGTCGCTAAGCCAGGGATACGTGCTTTAAATTCTGCAGGATTATATTCGATTGCTGATTTATCCCGCATTAACGGGCAGTAAGACCCCCACCACAAGATTGAAAGAGAAGCGAAAAGAATGATGGGGGATAACTGCCCGTAAAAGCCCGATCAGTTCGGGCCAACAAGATGTTGGTCACTCAGGTGTTGCCACAGGACGTGGCGTTTTTAACCTGAGTTCCTATATTTCAGTGGAGATGAAGAAAACCCCACTGACGGAAGTTTCACTTTATCCAAAATCGAGGGAAAAGAATTAATGGCATTACACAGCATGGGGAAGAGGACATTAAAAGTATTGAAGAGAGTAATGGAAGAACAGGGGATTCAATTTAAATATAGCTAGAACGAAAAAAAGGAGCAGAGAATGCTCCTTTTGTTGGTTTGCATAGATCAAGAATTCGAAAGCTGCGTTTCAACTTGATGTCCAATTCACATTAAAATATTACTGTCTATAACGTAATTCTATTTTTTTAATTTCATTATAAAGTAATTTTATGGTGTCGCTTGGATCTTCAATTGTTTCTTCATCTAACTCAGCTTCTTTTAATAGCGTTACTTCGTTGTTTAACTTTTCCATTTTTTGATCCAGATGAGCAGCAACTTCTGCGGCTTCTTTTAGCTCATCCGTTAAGTGGCTAGGAACTTTTTTATTGTATTTATAGTAGATTTTATGCTCTAAACTAGCCCAGAAATCCATAGCAATTGTACGAATTTGCATTTCAACAAAGACGTATTCCTCACCGTAAGTCATAAATACAGGGATTTTAATAATGATATGAAGGCTTTGATACCCATTTGGTTTAGGATTTTCAATATAATCTTTTACTTCAATCACATCGATATCTTCTTGTGATTGAATCATATCTGCAATACGATAGATATCCGATACAAAAGAACAAATGATACGAATTCCAGAGATGTCATGAATATTTTCTTGAATGGATGGAATCGATAGGGGAAGCTTTTTCTTTTGAACTTTTTTTAGAATACTCTCTGGTGATTTCACACGTGTATTCACATGTTCGATTGGATTGTATTCATGAATAAGTTGAAATTCTTCCTGTAAAATATTAACCTTCGTTGTGATTTCAGCTAGCGCAAATTTATAAAGTAACATGCAACGAGTAACTTCTTTTCGGAACTTTTTCAATTGCACACTGTCTATCTTTTGATTGTTTTGCATCTATTTCACCCTGCCTTAATGTAATCGTTCTAAGTGCATTTTCTCAAATTTAAGAGGATATCGCATGTGAATTAATGAAAGAAATTAAAAGTATTATCTTGTACTGTTTTAATAATAGATGATCATTAAAAAATAATAAACGATAACTCGCTTCTTGACAACTTTCTCAAATCAGCTATGTTTTATATAGAAAGGAAGTTTTAAAGATGAATTTAAAAATATTTGTCCTAAGAATTATTGCCATTATTATTTTTATCATAGGAATTTATATGGTACAAGTGAAAAATGGTGCAAGTTACTATTATCTATTATCACTAGTAGCGTTTGCAGCTTTTTTCTACATCGACGATTACGCAAAAAAACAAAAGAAAAATCTTTAAAAAGCTATTCGATTGGATAGCTTTTTTTAATGAATATACGAAGAAAAAAGCTTGAGTGAACTAAAAATAACCAAGAATCAATCAGAAGTTGCCGATTATTAATTAATAATCTCCAGGACAATAAAAATACATATCGAATCATCTCAAAAAATTCAAACTAAAACCACATCTCTCTCTCCTAGAAATCGAAGCCAACAATATAATTTTTCGCCCATTACCTATTAATAACCATAAATATGGCTATTTTGTTTCAATTCAATATTTTTTTGATAATTTTAGAAAAAATAGCATTGAACGAAGGAAAGAAATACATATAATAGAGAAAGTGGAGGCGAAAAATATGGAATTGAAATTTTTGGTAGAAGATGGAGATATATTAAGATCCCCGTATTATAATGACTTTTTCTTTGAAAAAATAAAAATATTCGTAAAAACGGTGAAGTATGAAAAAAACGAGCTTTTCCATTCAGCAGTACATGGCAGCTTTTTATTGAATTTGGGCGATGCGATTATTGAACTGTTGAAAACTGGTAAAGAGCAAAGTATAAAATCTATTGGTGAACCCCATTTATATAAAATTTCCCTACAATCCGATGAAATTATTATAAAAAGTATAGAAAAACAAGAGGTCATACAGCAGTTTAATTTCTCAAGAGAAGATTTTTTAAATGCTTTAGCAATTGAAAGCAAACACTATTTGCAAAGTATAAAAAAGGTTAATCCTCGAATCGTTTTAGAAGATCAATATCAATTATTAGCAAGTTGTTATGTATATTTTGATAGTTCGCCAATAATTGAATTTAATAGTTAGATTCTTTGACCTTATCCCTATGAAATTATATAATGACAACATGAATCATAAGGAGTGGGTCTTTTGGAGAAAGAATGGACATTTATGATTGATGGAACTGAACATTTTCGTAAAACAATGGAAGAAACATGCACTCAACTACCAATTGAAAATAAAGACGGCGAAGAATACGTAACAATAAAATACAAAGATTTTAAAAAGCTTGTTGAATTTTACATGAAAGAACATTCTACAGATTTCCCATTTTAAAAGTAAACTTTGAAAAACTCATCAAACAGATGGGTTTTTAGTTTATTTACATGTCCCAATAGAAAGGAAGTTTTACTTGAAATACCAAATCCCCGATATTCTAGCAATGTCAAATGCTGAACGTAAACTATTAATAGAAGAGGATGCATCTCCTATTTTGCAAGAAATGCTAATACATATAGGACACACGGATGAAACAATTCGTGATCATCAAAATTTACGATTATTTTTGGAATTCATACAGTACGATTTATTGTCCTTATCAGATAAACAGTATTTAGTTTCGCAATTAACACAAACCTCATACTTTTACTTTAATATTGGAGAAAAGGACACAGATTCGATTTTCCAACGTGCTTTGACTGCTTTGTGGCTTACTTACTTAATCAGAAGTGATGCCGGACAAGCATTCTTAACGAAAAACCAATTTGATGAAATATTGGGGCTTTCCACTCGCTATTTATCAAAAGAGAAGGATACAAGAGGTTATATTGAAGGAAAAGGGTGGGCATATGGCATTGCTAATGGGGCAGATCTAGAACTTGCACTGATTCAAAATCCTAAATTTGATATACATGACGCTGCACCGATTTTGCAAAGCATTCGAGATTGTTTCTGGAAAGGAACAGTTTATGTTGATGATGAAGAAGAGCGATTTGTGGAGATCATTGAAGCACTTATTCGCAAAGGAATAGATGAAAAGCTACTTATTGAATGGGTGGAACAAGTCTTTGACTCCTTAGAATATAGTAAGCAAAGTAGCGGCTACAGTCCGTTATTTTTAAAAGCGAGAACCCAAACTCTTCATTTTATGAAAACCTTTTATTTCGCATTGAAATTCAGACAAATAATGCCAGAGTTACAAGGTGTTGTTTCACATTTCATCGGGCAATGGATGAAAATTAGATAATAAAAAAAGAAAGTTTTAAACAAAACTTTCTTTTTTTATGCAACAATTTAATAATTGGTTCGTCTACCTAATTATGGATGTGATAAGATGAAATTTGGAAAAATAGATGCAAATATTGTGGGTCTTATCCTTTTATTTGCAATTATTAGTTGTTTATTTATATACTCGAGCAGCTCTGTATTCAATCAATATTCTGGAGCATTTATATGGAAACAATTAATATTTTATTTAATAGGTATTGCATTGATGTATTTGATTTCGCGAATGGATCTCAGTCAACTAAAGAAGATTGCTTGGCCATTTTATTGGGTTGTCATTTTTTTATTAGTTGTCTTAATATTTGCTCCCGAAAGTATTGCGAGACCAATAAATGAAGCAAAGTGTTGGTATCAAATTCCGTTTATAGGAACATTTCAACCTTCCGAGTTTTTAAAATTCGCATTGATCCTAGTTGTCAGTTTGTCGATTACAGAGCATCATAGAAAATGGCAATCTCAAACTATTGGTTCAGATTTGTGGCTGTTATTGAAGATTGCAGGAATTACGTTACCTCCAATGCTTATTGTTTATAAACAACCCGATACAGGTATGATCATGTTGTATGCTGCATTACTGATTGCTATGATATTATTTTCCGGTATACATAAGAGCATTCTGTTCATTTTAACCATTATTCCTTCAGTAATGGTGACAGCATTAATTATTATCTACATTAATTACCAAAGATTTTTCAATAATCAAATATTAGGTAAACTATCATCGCATCAAATTTCTCGAATCAATGGGTGGTTAAAGCCTTTTGAATATGGTGATTCATCGTTTCAAACGAGAAAAGGCATATTAGCAATTGGATCAGGGTTAAAGACGGGAAAAGGTTATCTCGGTAATGATGTTTATATCCCAGAAAAACACACGGATTTTATCTTTGCTGCAATTGCTGAAGAAATGGGTTTTGTTGGAGGTGCAGCGATAGTAATACTTTTCTTTTTACTAATTTATCGTATTGTCATGATTACTATACATGCAGATCAACATCTAACAACATTAATGGGAGTAGGAATTATTGGTTTATTGGCATTCCAAATTTTCCAAAATATCGGTATGACAATGGGATTGTTACCAGTTACAGGCGTTACATTACCATTCTTAAGCTACGGGGGAAGCTCATTATTATCGAATTTTATGTTATTAGGAATCGTGTTAGTTATTAAAAACTCTTATGATGGATATATGTTCAAAACTAGATATGGAGAAGATAGCTATGAATTCAAAAATTAATAGTAGAATGCGTTTCTTATTTATTATTTTTACGATTTTGTTAGTTATTTTAATGGTAAGATTAGGCACACTCATGTTATAAAAAGAGTAGTTCATTTAAATTGATATTGATTTTATAATTCAGGTATTTAATAAAATACACAACATTAAATGGGATATTGTTTTATGCCATATCTATTAGAACTTTGTCTAAGAAGCGGAAGATGGCGAGTCCTCGAAAATGCATTCGCATTTCCTTCGTGCGATGTTAACTCAGGGAGGTACATTCAAAGTCCTGCGGGAAAGCGAGACAGGTGAGACCCCACAGTGAAGTACGGTACGTACTTCCGAGGAGGCTCAACGCTCGCCCACGGAAAGCGCCATCTGGAGCGGCTTACTAAGTATGTTCGTATTTTTTAGCTAGAAAAGCATTTATGAAATTGACTCATTTGATTAAATAAAGAAAGAAGTTGAAGATATGATTGAAAAGTTATTTAAAGAATCTATTTTGCAACGTTTTACTGAAGTAAAAAAACAAGGGGATGGTACAATTTCACAATTATCAATTGAAGAAATGCAATGGATTCCAAATTCAGAATCGAATAGTATTGCCATTCTAGTGAAACATATTTGTGGAAATATCAATTCAAGAAGTACAGATTTCCTTACAACTGATGGTGAGAAGATTTCAAGAAATAGAGATGATGAATTTGTAGATGACTCCGATTCAAAAGAAGACCTTATAGCGTCTTGGGAAAAATCATGGAATTTGTTATTTCAAACGATTGATCAGTTATCACCTGCAGATTTCGAAAAAAATGTGCGATTAAAAGGGAAAGAAATATCAGTTGTTGAGGCATTGCATAGACAATTAGCACATTATTCAACACATGTAGGGCAAGTGATGTATATTGGTAAACTGATTAAAAAAGAACAATGGAAAACCTTAAGTATACCGAAAAAGGCATAAAGAAAAGCTCGTTTCAAGTTATTGAAACGAGCTTTTACCTTTAGTGAGTTGCATGTGCTTGTTTGGCAGCATGTTGGTCTTTTTTGGTGATACATATTTTTAATAATGGTGGTGTTACAACCGTTGTAAAGACAACCGCGATGATCATTGGAGTGTAATATTCTTGAGAGAATAATCCATGAGTGAAACCAATAGAAGAAGTAATTAATGCAACTTCGCCTCGAGATACCATTGCTGTACCAATTAATGTGGAAGATAGCATATTAAATCCTGTAATTTTCGCACCAAATCCTGCGCCAATAACTTTCGTAAGAACAGACACTACACATAAAATGATAATCAGCCAAATATGATCTCCGATTCCATTAAATGTAACGGATAGACCAATACTTGTAAAGAATACTGGAATGAAGATTACACTAACTGAAGGTAATAGTTTGTCTTCGAATTGTTCGCGATGTTTGTCATTTGCAAGAGATAGACCCGCAAAGAATGCACCGATAATATTACTGATTCCCATAAACTCAGCAAAATAAGCATATGAAAAGCAAAGAACTACAGCAAATACCATTGAAAGATCAGGGATTTTAAATTTATCAATTGTTTTTGAAATAGCAGGGACAACCTTCCAGTTACAAATAACGATGGCTGCAAAGAAAGCCACTTGTTTCAACAACACTATTGGTATCGAAGTATCCCCACCTACAGTAATACTCATAACAATCGCAAGTAAGATTAAACCAATAATATCATCCGCAATTGCAGCTCCAAGGACAGTTGCGCTTTCCCGAGTATTCATCTGACCAAGTTCGCGGAATGTTTGAACAGAAATACTAACAGAAGTAGCTGTTAAAACGATCCCTAAAAACAATGAATGTGATGGATCCATTCCAAATCCAATCCCAACTAAATATCCTCCAATAAGAGGAAGAACCACACCAAATGAGGCAACAGTTAAGGCTGACTTTAAATTCAATGTTAAATCTTTAAGATTAGTTTCAAGACCTGCAAAGAACATAAGGAAGATTACCCCAAGTTCACTAAAGGTATGTATTAAATCATCTTTACCGTTACTCTCTACAAGCCCCAAAATAGCAGGACCGATTATAATCCCTACTATAATTTCACCTAGAACACTAGGTTGTCCAAATTTTGTAGCTATATATCCGGCAATTTTAGTTGCTAAGATGATAATAACTAGCTGAATAAGTAACTCCATAAGTACGCCCTCCAATAGCACAAAAGAAAAGAATTTTAAACATTCTAACAATTCAGAACCCTGCAATACCATTCATTATATATATAATTATGGACACTAACCCTTTTCTCTAAACAGTATGTCTCTATGATAACACATTTTTAAGTGATAGTTATATAAAACTACTAAATATTATAGTAATAGATGTTTTTTTACAAAAAATCTTTTAAATAATTCATATTAAATATACGAACAATTATGATATCCAATTTTTAAATTGTGGAGAGAAAGACGGAGAGTCCTCTACATGCATTCGCATTTCCTTCGTGCGATGTTAATTCAGTGAAGTTCATTCAATGTTCTGTGGAAAAACGAGCTAGACGAGACCCCGGAGCGAGATATTCTCTGCGACGAAGCTAGCGAAGCGATGCAGGAGCAAAATCTTTTCTGCGACGAGTAACCGCAGGAGCACAAGCGAGGAGGCTCGTTAGTTCGCCCACGGAAAACGGAGCTATTTCCACTTCATTCAATAGCATATATATACTATTTGTGAAATTGACTCATGGATATTGAATTTTGGAATATTTTTTAGTTTAGATATAAAAAGAAAACAATTTATAGAATAATCTGCATACAATACATGGAAAACCATTTCAAATCATTTTCTCAATTATTCTTCTGTCCAGATGTACAGGGGGGGGCTAGATGAAGTTTGGAAATAAGAAACAAATTCAAAAGCTTTATCGAGAACAAATTCGTAATAAAAGAGAGAAAGAAATAAGCTTCATTGAAATGATTTTCATGATTCTTATGGTTGCTATTCTGATCTTTATAAACCACTCTTACATGGGATAAGAGATAAAAGGGGCTAATTCAAAAGTTTTACCACTTAAGAACTAGCCCCTCTTCTATGAAAAAAATTTATGCTTAGAGTATCAACTCAGATGAGTACTTTCTCAAGCCTTCTTATAAAAGATACCGAATAGCAGCCATTGAAATGACACCTACCACTACAGTAGTTGATAAGCTTTTGGTCCATATTGCAACAATTAGAGTCGGTATAAATGCAGCAAAAACTGGCCAATCGAGTGTGACAAATGATTGATCTGTATTCAGTAAATTTTCAACAACTAAAGCACTTAAAATACAAATAGGTATAAATGACAACCATTTTAGTACGATATCCGGCAATTTTACGTTACGGACAAAGATAAACGGAATGATTCTTGGTAACCATGTCACAAGTGCACAACCGACAATAATCCAAATAATCGTATTCGTGCTCATCGATCAATCACCACCCCAATTGTAGCTACAACAACTGTTGAAATAAGTACTGCTAAATGTGAGGGCATAAAGTAAGAAAAGATATACATACATAAAGCAATTAATCCGATTAGCAATAAATTCTTTGCAAGCTTTGATTTACCAACACTTTGAAGTTGTAGTACAAGCAATGCAACAAACATTGCTGTCAGTGCAAAGTCGAGACCCCATTTTTCAGGATTTGCAACCCATTGGCCTAAAAAAGCTCCAGCAATACATGAAGTAATCCAGACTAAATAAGCAGTTAAGTTTAATCCATCCATCCATTTACCACTTAACTTTTTCGTTTGCATTAATTTTGTCACCGCTACCCCAAATGTCTCATCAGTAAGTAACGTACCGAAACCAATATTTCTCAATAAAGAATACTTTGTGAAGTGTGGTGCTAGCGTTAAACTCATCAAAAAATGGCGCAGATTCACTATGAATATCGTTAATATGATTGCTGAAGGAGGGCTATTCGTAATGATTAAAGCACAAAAAATAAACTGAGCAGAACCTGCATAAACTAGCACTGTTAAAAGAGCGATTTCAAACAAGCTTAATCCAGATGCTGAACCAACAACGCCAAATGCTAATCCTATACTTATGTATCCTAATAATGTCGGTATACAATCTTTAATACCTTGAAGGAATGAATCATCCTCATGAAATCTAACTTTATCGACCGTTTCCGTAGGCGTATTCAAATAAATCACCTCGTGCAAAATTATATTCTAATAAGAATACACTAATATTAATGGAATTTACAGTACTTTCAGATAAATCGAGATAAAACTAATATTTTTTGAGGTTTACTTACAGGCTAAATAAAATTTTTCAAATCATCTATCGATAATTGACTAACATAATATATTTTACATTCTTTTAGGAGAGATATTTGAAAACTTAATAAATACATGTAGAAGGAGAATTAAAAATTCATGATTAAAAAATTTTTTATTAACGAAAAATGAAATAACAAAAATCAAATCCTTTGATAAAACCAATACACAATTTAATCCAAGTCATGTGATTTAAAACTCTTATTAAGTTGGAAGGTGGACAGATGGCGTTAAAAAGAAAAATAAAGATCCTAATAGCTATTGTCCTATTAATCGTTATCGCAACTCCAATTTATTTTCATTATGAAAAAATAGAAAAATACGAAGATACATTAGATTATTTAATGAACGATCGAGAGTATTACGAAAGTGATATGGAAAGTATTACTGTTAAACACACACTCTCTGGAATTTGGTTACCCTATAAGAATGAATGGGCAGTACAAGTGGTGTTTAATGATGAGCCGGAAGCCAAATATTTCTACAATGTAATTGATGGAAGAGTCATTCAAATAGGTTGGTCAGGCAGTACCGAAAATAATATTTATATGCATTCTGAAAGTGTGGAATGTATCCCGCAATAATAATTTTTATAAGGAAGGTAACAACCTTTAGAGGGATGTTGCCTTCCTTTTTTAAGCTATTTGTAAGAGATTTACGAATTTAAATGAATACGAATGTTATCATCTGTGCATGTAATCTTTTCATCTAAATCTCATTTTTTCTCTTTAATATCGAAGTATACCATATATTGTAAAGTATATTATTTATGAGTTGAAGGTTCTATTATGCATTATAAAGAATAGATAATATATTAAGTTTGAATTCAATCTATTAAGGGGTGTTCTTATTAAAAAAATAGTCTTCATCAGCATAATAATTATTGTGATATTTTCTATCAGGATTATTAGTGAAATTGAAAATGAGAAGATTCCGAGCATTTCAATGAATAGTCATAAAAAAGAGGAGTTTATACCAAAAAGTAAAGCTGCTGGTAGTGAAGCAAAATATAAAATTAGCTTGGAGATGGACAAGAAAGGAAAATTCAGGATTAATTCAACTACCCTAATTAAAAATATATCGACTGATGATTGGAAAGAACTGGTATTTTATTTTATACCTAATATCTTTACGAAATCGAATTCTCCACAATTAGCTACTCCATCATATGTAAGTATCAAAAGTATTAAAGTTGATGGAAAGAAAGCGAAATTTAGCTTAGACAAGGATACATTGAAAATAAAATTGAGTAATGAATTGCAGCCAAATCATGAAGTAATAATTAACGTTCAATATGATTTCACTCTTCCGAAAAGAGGTTTGCGATTTACGGCAAATGAAAATAATTATTTTTTAGCACAATGGTATCCAATGATTGCAACCTATAGAGATCATAAGTGGAATAAGGAAGATTACAGAATGAGAGGCGAAACGTATCATACAGCATTTAGTGATTTTGAAATTCAATACAAACTATCCAATAATTTAACGATCATTTCGTCAAGTGATGATGATACGTATCCAAGTGAAAAATCAGGCATATTAATTGGGAACGACATAAAGGATTTTTATATAGCCTTATTGAAGGATCCAAATGTTATTGAAAAAAAGATTGGTGATATTACGATAAGAGTATTTGGTGTTGATGATAGAAAAGATTTTCATAATGACATTTTGGAAGTGGCAAGTGATGCTCTTAAATACTTTCAAAATACAATAGGACCTTATCCGAATAAGCAATTAGATATTATATTAGATGAATTAGGAATGGAATATCCTGGCGTTGTAACGGCAAACTCTATATATGGGAGTGCTCCTGTGAATGAAGATTCTCTAAAGAGCATGGTTGTTCATGAAATTGCTCATCAATGGTTTTATGGTGTAATTAGTAACGATCCTTATCATGATGCTTGGTTAGATGAAGGGATAGCGAGCTTTGCATCGAGGTTGTTTTATGCACAGTACCAGGGAAAAGAAATTACTGTAAACGAGGAGTTATATAAAGACTTTACATTGCCCGTCAACCTCTCATTAGATGAGTACTCGCCTAAAGAACAAAGTACTTATATTTATGGAAAATCTCAAGAAATGTTATTCAAGGTTTTTCAAGAAAATAAAGCAGAACAACAAGCGGAAGATTTTCTAGGGGAATACTATGAAAATTATAAATATAAGGAAATCGATACGAATGAATTTATTAGATTTTTGAAAGATTATCTAAATTTAAATAACGATGCTGAATTCAAAGGGTGGATTAAAATGGATAAGGGATAAGTAATATGGTGGACTAATGCCTTTAATAAACGAACTGAAAGGAAACGGCAACTCCTAATGAACTAACCAGTGTTTTGAATAAACAGTGTGAAGATAAATAAAAAATAGGCTAGAATCCACTAAAGCAGGGACCTAGCCAATTTTTTAAACCTACCAGCATTTCGTCTTGCCAGATACATTCTAAAAGTATTGAACGTGTGTATTGGAACAAAAACCCAGTAGAGTATATCTACTGGGTTTTTTGTCTGAATGGTCTGCTTTTATGTAGCTATGCTTGTTATCGATATTAGAGGCAGAATTTGAGATAGGGAAGAAGGCACATGGGGAGGTACTCCTCTATTTGTATCGCAAAATCTTTGTAGCTCTAAGGCTGCGGTTGATAAGATTGGCTCATATACATATGAATTTCAGAATTTGTTTAGTGTGAACTGGTAGAATGTTACTAAGTCTTTTGTAATTGGAAATAGTTGTGATTTTGCCAATTAATACGATAGCATTGGCTGTTTTATATTTTGAGATTTTAAAGGAGAAGAGTATCCAATGATTAAACAAGATAAAAATCGTATAATGCTTATACTATCCTTAGGGGTTGTTGGCTTATCAATATTGATTCATTTACTACATAGGTCGTTCCATCTATTTAGCGATTATTTAATTTTAAATAACATCAATGCATTACCGGATAACTTGCATTTAGTGTTAAATGTAATATTAATTGTTCCAATATTATTAGGACTGGTTTCTGTTTTTATATGGCTGAAAGGAGAAGCATTAAATAAATACCTTCCAATTCTTAATACATTAACCTTAACGTTTGGCAGTATTTCCATTATTGCTGGTGGAAATGGTATGGTCGAATATCATTTTTCTATCTTTATGGTTATAGCAATAATAGCCTTTTATGAATCTGTTAATCTTATCTTAGTTAGTACGGTTATTTTTGCTATACAGCATTTTGTTGGCTATTTCGTTGCCCCAGAATTACTTTGTGGGATGCACAATTATGAATTTGGACTTTTATTGATTCATGCCATTTTTCTAATTTTTGCAAGTGGGGCAACAATAATACAAATTCTTGCAAAAAAGGCATACACAATGAAGCTAGAAAAAGAAAATGAAATGCAGGAGAAAGAATTAAAGCAAATTTTATCTAATTTAGCTGGTACATCAAAAGAAGTTGTTAATACTTCGAAAATTTTAGCAGAAAACGTAGATCAGACAATAATCGAAAGCAATCATATTACTGAAACAATGCAACAAGTTGCAGAAGGTACACAGCAACAGTCAGTAACGACAAAAGAAAGTTCAGATGCAATGAATGAGATGTCTACAGGTATTCAAAGAGTAGCTGAATCAGCAAATGTAATTTCAGAACAATCTCAATCGTCAGTTCAAGTAGCAAAAGAAGGCGAAGAAACAGTTGAATTGGCTGTGGAACAAATGAAATTTATAAGTAAATCTGTAAAACAGCTTTCAGATACAATAATGATGTTAGGAAAAAGAACGCAACGGATCGATGACATTGTACACGCTATTACTGCAATTTCTGAGCAAACAAATCTTCTAGCTTTAAATGCAGCGATAGAGGCGGCGAGAGCAGGGGAACATGGAAAAGGTTTTGCGGTAGTTGCCGATGAGGTGAGAAACTTAGCTGAACAGTCGCAAAGTTCTGCTAAAGAAATAACTCAGCTTATTAGTGAGATACATTTCGATACAAATGCGGCAGTTGAAGCTATGAATGTAGGTATCAAGGATGTTAGTGTTGGACTCGGAGTTGTACAGAAAGCAGGTGAATCCTTCACTAATATCGTGAAAGCTTCAGAAATCATTGCTGTTCAAATTGAAGAGATGTCTTCTGTTGCAGAGCAAATGTCTGCAAGTAGTCAACAAGTATCTGCTTCTGTTGAAGAAGTTTCCCAAATTGCTGATACTACTGCATCCAATACGAAAACTGCGGCCCATTCAACTGAAGAACAGTTAAAGGTAATTAAAGGAATATCAGATGTTTCAAATACTTTAAATGGGTTGGCTGAGGAGCTACAACAATTGATTATTAAGTTCTCGCATCAAGAGCAGTGATGTTAGTATAATTCGTACAATTATTTTTTCATTGATTTAGAAATAGTATTAATAAACTTTTTGTAAGAACAAATGTTTGGTATGGTATATTAGATAGCTGATACTCAAGGGTGGTTGGCTCCTAAGAAAAAGGAGCGCATACTAAATTCACCGCGTCCTGCGGTAACGTCTGCATGACCCACATCGTGTGGGCCCTGGGGTGATGCCATGGCAGTATTTGAAGCATTAATGTTTGCAATCGCGTTTGCAACGTTAGTCATAGTAATTCTGTCATTTAATCATAAAAAATAACCCATCCTTGAGTTAGGCCTCTGTGTGATGGGGTATTTTAACCAATATAGAGCAAATCCCCTTAAAGGAATCAACTATCGATATGACCGTTCGATGCACCAACATCGGCGGTCTTTTTAATTTATGCTTTTAATAACTTTAGGTACGTTGGGGATGAGCTATTTTCAGGTTAAACATATTTGTGGATATTGTGATAGTAGGTATCCAAATACAATTATGATCTATAAATATTAAGAACAATCTATTTTGGGTTTCGATGTGTAGTTTTGTAAATGACGCTTGATTTAATATAACTTCATCTGTTCAGAATTAGAGCCTTTCATACTATTATTAAACATGATTTTTAGTTTTCGATTAACCAATTCAAGTATTGATACATTAAAAGATAGACTAATGAAATGACATCAAATATTAAATAAAATTGAATCAAAAATACTTAAAATCTATTAGTAAATGACACTTTTATCTAAGATTATTTTTCTCTTTAAAGGGCTTGAAATTATACTAAATATTTGTGGCTCTTTGCCGATTAGTTGACATAATACAACTAAACTATATATACTTAGAGTGTAAAAATTTTTACTCCACATTAAAAACCTCAGGTATTCAATACGTCGACAACAAAATAATTTGGGCTTTTAAAAGATTAAATTGTTGTTTTTTCCGCTATTTTATTATCCAACAATGTTTTTCAAATCTTTTGCAGTCCTCGAAAATAGCAAACCATTAAAGGAGCTGTTCTAGAGTATGCAACAAAACAATTTAGAAATTGAACCTCAAGATATTAATATAGTAAGTTCAAAGAAAGCACGAAAGGCTGTCGTCGCCACAAGTATCGGTAATGCAATGGAATGGTTTGACTTTGGTCTTTATGCATATTTAGCTGTTATTTTAAGTCAGCAATTCTTTGCTGGCGTCGATAACAGTGGACTTCAACTAGTCTTTACATTCGGTACATTTGCTGCCGCCTTCTTAGTACGACCTCTTGGCGGTATATTCTTTGCTAAAATCGGTGATAAACACGGTCGAAAAATAGTGTTAAGTACAACGATTATTTTGATGGCTGTTTCGACTTTATTAATCGGTTTACTTCCAACGTACCAACAAATTGGCGTTTGGGCACCAATTCTATTATTGGCTGCTCGTATGATTCAAGGTTTCTCAACAGGTGGTGAATATTCAGGTGCGATGGTTTATATCGCTGAATCTTCTCCAGACAAGAAACGCGGTACACTTGGTAGTGGATTAGAAATTGGTACATTAGCTGGTTTCATAGCCGCTTCTGCTTTAGTAACGATTTTAACTTTTGCATTATCAGATGCACAAATGCACGCTTGGGGCTGGCGTATTCCATTCCTAATCGCTGCACCAATCGGTCTTGTCGGCCTATATTTACGTCGCCATTTAGATGAATCACCTGTTTTTGAAGAAATGGAACAGGCGCAACAAGAAGGTGAGGAAGAACCACTTACATTTAAAGAAATCTTAAAACATTATAAAAAAGATTTAATTTTAAGTGTTGTGATCGTCGCGTTCTTTAATATTACAAACTATATGGTATTGTCGTATATGCCATCTTACTTAACAGAAGTATTAGGTGTAGATGATACAACAAGCTTAATTATTCTACTAATTGTTATGGCACTAATGATCCCATTAGCGTTGTTTGCTGGTCGACTTTCTGACAAACATGGTAACAAGCGGATCGTTCAAATAGGCTTAATTGGTTTAACATTCTTATCAATTCCAGCCTTTATGTTAATTGGGAATGGACATGTTGGTTTTATTTTTGCTGGTGTCTTCTTACTTGGTTTCTTATTAAGTTTCTATGAAGGGACACTTCCTTCTCTATTACCAAGTCTGTTCTTTTCAGACGTTCGTTATCGTGCCTTAGCTTTAACATTTAACGTTTCTGTTTCGATTTTCGGTGGTACAACACCACTTGTAGCATCATATTTAGTACACGTCACAGGTGATCCACTAGCACCAGCATATTACTTAGCTGCTATAAGTGTTATCGGCTTAATCGTCTTCAGTCTACTATTCGTTCAAACTTCAGGTCGTGCTTTAAAAGGTTCGTACCCTACAGTCGAAACGAAAAAAGAAGTTCGTGAAGTCATGAAACAGGATCCAGAAGAAGCTCTTTGGTGGCACGAAGAGTTACCGATTTTAAAAGAATCTTCTCAAACAAAAGAATCAATGTGATTTTTTCATATAAATAGATAGTTAAAAAAAGATTTTCTTTTTACTAGTTTGAAAATAAATTAGATAGAGTGAAATAGAAAGAGCGCTCCTTTGCCTTTGAATTTGGTTTGATAGCCATTTTTTATAAAAGCGAAAGGAGCGCTTTACTTATATTGCAAAAAATTAATATTCGTATATGTCTAATTCTATAGTTATAGATTACATATTTCTTTCATAAACTTTGTATTATAGAATGCCAATGATGTGGAATATTCACAGTGTAAAATGCGCTTGTAATGACATATAATTTTTGTTACAAAGGTTGTGTAAAATATGATAATTAATAAAAAATGTTATATATAGCAATTATTCTTTATGTTTCAGTATTAATATTGAACTTGCCTTTTCCAAACGAAAATCCTTTAGGGGAGACGATTGCGTCAAAATTGAATCTACCAGTTCGCGCTGCCAATGGACTCTTATATGTGGGAATTATTTCATTGTTCTTATTGTTAGCAAGTTTATTTCTCCTTAGCAATTCGATCAGTAAATATCACGTTCGTACAACATTGATTGCAATTATGGCCGTCATTTTTGCACCATCAATGATAGTCAGTTCATATCAAAAAACATTTGCAACAGGTATTTACGCAGTATCCTATGAAAGAAAATTAAGTAGTTGTAATTTCAATATGATCAATAAAAAAACTTTACATGGAGAATGTAAGCTTCCTTTTAAAAATTATAGTAGCAATGATGTCAAATTCAGTATTGAGTTTTATGAAAAATATGATGATGACGTACATACGGTAACACTTATGAACAACAATGGTCCTTATGAAGTAGAGTTAAAAGGGAATCAGAGAAAATCTGAGTATATTGAGACGAATATAGATGTATCAAAGATAAAGAATCACATAGAAGGTGGTAGTGAGATGGGGGTAAATATTATCCTGAAATCAGAAAGTAAAATGCGAAAATTATAATTTTGTGATGTTAGATAGATAAAATCCGAGATAATGAAAATGATTAGTAGTAAAAAGGGCTGTATAAAAGGTCTTATTCCATTTTACAAATCAAGATTAAACAACTATGGTTGGATTGGAGTGGAAGGTGACGATTCCTACTGGTTAAGCGTGAGCCTTGAGTTCGCGGACGTAGAAAAGTGAAGGAGGAAGCTCAAGCACGCTCACGGAAAGCGTTCACCTGAAATGGAAAACTATTTGCAAACATCAAAAAAAGTACAATTCAATTTTTGAATTGTACTTTTTTCTTTTAGGATAACCCCTTTTATTTATAGTAGTTCTCTTAAACTGCTATTTTTATTTAAACTATTAGGTGAAGAATAAGCATTTTAGAAGAAAATTTTTCAAAAGTTGTATACTTTTTACATTAGAATTGTTATATAGATGAGTGATCACTATTTACAAAAACGGATATTCAAAAGTTGTTGAAGTTTTGAAATATGAATGGGAACAATTACTTCTTGAACATGCAAAAATTATTTTTAAATATTTGATTAAAATAGGGGCTGCTAAAGAAGATGCAGAAGATATTACGCAAGAAACGATTATAAAAGCAATTGAATGTCTCCAACAAATTAAAGCAGATAAAATGAGGGCTTGGATGTTTAAGGTGGCGATTCATCGTTATTATTCTCTTTATAACAAAAGTAAATTAGTTGTTAAGTTAGAAGATGATGATTTAGAACTTTTAATGCCTATTCTTGATCATGTAGAAAGTGATTTATTGACTAAAGAGAAAGCAAATGAATTGGCTGAAGTACTACAGGAACTTCAGCAGACCTATCAGCAACTACTCATTTTAAAGTATTATATGGAACTTTCGTATAAAGAAATCGGTGAGATTCTTAGTGTCAAAGAAACGCATGTAAAGACGTATTTACAACGTGCTCGCAAAAATTTCAAAAAGATTTGGGAGGATAAAGGATATGAGCAAAGATAAGATAGATGATATTTTTGATGTAACGAAAATGGAAAAAACGATAAAAAAAGCAAAGCGACGTGCCAATTGGAAGAACGTATTAATTACGCTTATAGTTCTAATTGTCGTCATAGGCGTAGGTTTAATTGGAAATAGGGAAATTAACTATTGGTTAGAAACGCCAGTACTGATATCTTCTGATGACTTTCATGAAATATCAGCACCAGATGAATTTATTGGAAAACTTGAACGTTATCAAGGAATATTAGGCGGGGAAAATCATTATACAACATATAAAATGATTGAAGGGAAAGTCGTTTATACAGGACAAGAGAAGTATGGATTTGGATTATTTCGTGATGAATACTTAAATCGAATATCGATGGAGTCTCCCAGCATACTTGGTGATAGTTATACTGAAGATGAATTACAAAAACAGCACTATAACGAACTAGGACAACTTGAAATGGTTTTTTTCTATCCTTTTTTACAATATAAGACATATCGTAATGATTTAGCATTGCTTGATCATATTGGGAAAGACAAGGTAATGGAAATCGCCCTATCTTTTGACCGAGGATATACATTTAAAGAGGTACAGTCATTAATACCTAGTAAAATGACACTTACTTGGCTTTGGGTGGATGATGTCAATGAAGATAAAGATAACTTTAAATTTAAAAAGTTTGATGAAAAAAATGATAAAGTAATCGAATCAGAAAATGCTCTTCGTTCGGAAAAGACCGTCTATGGGATATCCTTACTCAATGAAAATGGCGATACAAAAGAAGAACCTGTGCAAAGTTTTATTAGTGCAATAGAATCAGGGGAACAATATAAAACAAGATGGCAAGGGGAATTTAAACGCTTAGATGAGACGTTAAGTGGGAAAGACGGTCAGTTAACAAAAGATGATTTACGCTACTACGGTGCGGTTGTAACAGGAGACGCTAAAATTTTAGCCCGACTAAAAGGTCTACCATTTATAAAAGCAACATCAATAGGAGTTATTACAGATAGATACTAATAAAAAGCAAATGAAGCTAACGTATTTGGCATAGACTTGGGTTTGGAAAATATATGGAATACCATTTGGAAATAAGTATATACAAAGAAAGAGTGCCCTAGAATAAGCTATACATTACAACCTAATATTCTTCATTTTATAAATAAAATGCTTAGAGAAATTCAACTCTAAGCCTTTTAATTATTGTAGTTCTTTTTCAAAGATTAGTTGTATTTTTAATGCTTGTCCACCAGCTAAAAAAGGTAGTGGTTGGAAAGTATGTAGACGCCATCCTTCTAATGCGTGTTCTCTAATAATCGCTTGATAATCTTCTTTTGGTTTACCAGTAAATGAACCCACGTGCACTTCAACAAACTTATAGTCGTACATAGTAAGACCTCCAATTTTAAAGTTTTGATTGTACATATGTCTATACGAATTGGAATTATATGAGTTTCATCCTTAGAATATAAAAATTTTTTTTTTGCGACTTGTCCCTGTTTGTCCCTTTACTTTCTATTTAATTAATAAAAGAGTAGAAAGCAGGGAGATTATGGCGCGTTTTGACTATTTAGCACCTCATGTAACATTTGAATCTGTACAAGAAATGGATGAGCATGTGGAATGTCACATTCGAAAACATTTTTACAATTTAACAGAGTCAGATAAAGTAGTTTTATATAAAATCGCATCACATGCACTTGATTATCCTGGGGCATGTCATTTGAAAGCGAAAACCATTGCCGAGGTTTTGGATATTTCGCTAAGAACCGTTTTTCGAAGTTTAAAACATCTAGAAGAACTTCAAATCATAAAACGTATTCACACGAAAAAGATGAATGGTATTAAAGGGGCTAACATCATTTCTATTTTAACTAGTCATGACACATCGAGCGTGTCATATCAAGAAAAAGCTGAAAACGATTGTGAGAGTAGGGAAGAAGCAACAAAAATTCAAAAGGAACCATCTTATTCTCTTAATCAAAAACATCAATATGTAAAACATACATATCCGGTCCTAAATTCATCATTAAGAAATCGTATATTCCATCATCTTGCAGCAACTACTGGTAATACAAAAGAGACTAAGATGTTCGTAGATGTGATCCAAAAGCAACTAAACCCTTTACTAGAATGGGATGTTTGGAAATCTCACAAAAAGCAACTAGAAGACATTGGTTTTATTACCTTTAAAGAAATCATTCAAAAAACAAAAAGATACCCTATTAGAAATCCATTTGGCTTTTTGTACAGCAAGCTAAAGCGAAAATTGGATGAGTTTATGTTGGAAATGATTGATTTTTACGCGAATGAAACCGGGAAGAGTGGAATGTTGTAAAAATGCAATTTACACAATTAATTAATTAGTTTTTGACAAAGATCTCCTCATGGAATTTGAATGGCGTAGCTTAAGTGAGAAGAATATCGATAAGAAGTCGTCAAAAACAAAGGTGTCAGTCCCCAAATAATGATCCAAGGATGATAACAGTGATTATGAAGTAATTCATTACTAATATATTTAAGGTAACTGATAACTAAAAGTAATAGTAAAGATTTTGATACATGTTTGCTCTTTATTTTTGTAATTTTACAAAATAAGAGGTTTTTATTTTACTATTTTTACAAAAATATCATATAATTAATATAATATTCCATTTATTTGAATATTCAATAAAATAAGGAAGGGGAATTTTATGAAATTAGCGAGACGTATCTTAATAGCACTGATTCTGGGGGCAATCGTGGGTCTTGTGATGAATTTTACAATACCGAGTATTTTCCCGTATATTGACAAATACTTCTTTTCACCACTAGGATCGATCTTCATTAACTTGATCAAAATGCTCGTTGTGCCACTTGTATTCTTTTCCATCGTTTTAGGTACTGCTAATATTGGTGATCCTAAAAAACTTGGTAAAATTGGTGTGAGGTCAGTTGCATTCTTCTTATTAACGACAGCAATCGCTATTACAATTGCTATTGTGCTTGCTTCTATTATCAAACCTGGTATGGTCGGTACATTTAATACTGAAGGGTTGAGCTATGAATCTCAAAAAGCACCTGCAGTTACAGATACTTTGTTAGGTATTATTCCGACAAATCCTGTCGCTGCATTTGTTGAGGCAAATATGTTGCAAATTATTTTCTTCTCTGTATTTATCGGTATTGCCTTGGCATTTTTAGGAGAGAGAGTAAAGACAGTCTTAAAGGCAGTTGATGAGGGTAACGAAATAATGATGTATTTAGTTACTTTAGTTATGAAGTTTGCGCCATATGGTACTTTTGGTTTGATCGCTTCAGCAATTGGTAAACAAGGATTCGATGCAATTAAAGCAATGGGACTTTATATGATTGTCGTGATTTTAGCATTAATCGTTCATTTTATCTTGGTTTACGGTGGAGCACTTAAATTTATGGCGAAAAAAGATCCTATTCAATTTGTCAAAGATTTCTTCCCTGCTATGACAGTGGCATTCAGTACTTCAAGTAGTGGTGCTACATTACCTGTATCAATGGATATTGCACAGAAAAAAATGGGTGTCCCTAAATCCATCAGTAGTTTTGTACAGCCACTCGGAGCGACGGTGAATATGGATGGTACAGCTATTATGCAAGGTGTTGCGACTGTATTCATCGCACAAGTATACGATGTCAATCTAACATTAACTCAACTTGCGATTGTTGTTATCATAGCAGTTTTAGCAAGTATTGGTACAGCAGCTGTGCCTGGAGCAGGTTTAATTATGTTAGCGATGGTATTAAATGCAGTCTCATTACCAGTTGAAGGGATTGCTTTAATTATTGGGATTGATCGAATCTTAGATATGGCACGAACTGCAGTGAATGTCTCAGGAGATGCAGTTTGTGCAGTGTATGTCACACATGTCGAAAAAATAAAAGAGGAAGAACGTATTGAAAACGATCAATCATTACCTCAAGCTCAATAATTCTATGAACAGATAATGGTTAAATAAATCAACAAGCCAAATTAGCATTTATGTACAACTTAACCTGTTGAATAATATATGAACTAATTCAATTTGTATTTGGGACAGGTAATGTAAAGTTTTAACCGTGATTCCAATAAAATTGAAAAAAGCGATACGACTTAATCAAAATTATGTGTCATTCTCACATAGTTCCAGTTAAGTCGTATTTTTGATTTTACAATTTTGCTAATTCGTGATTATTGCTAAGTAGTATTAATTTTTTACTTGAATTATATTTTTATATTGATTAAAAAAGAATATAGTCGTAATATAAGTATATTCTTATATATAAATTTATAGAGGTGAATTATGGATATTCAATACTTAGAAAAACAATTAAAAGCAGTTGCTGATGCAAATCGTTTAACACTTTTAAGTTGTTTGAAGTCTGGTGAAGTATGTGTTTGTGATTTAGTTGATGTACTAGGATTATCACAGCCTGCAGTAAGCCAGCAATTAAAAAAATTAGAGGAAGCTGGCATAATTACAGCTCGAAAAGTCGGTACGTGGAAGCATTATCGACTGGTTGAAGAGCAATCACCTATCATTCAAAAAGTTCTTGAAGAATTAGATGATAAACCAACTTGCCAATGTGGAACTTGTGGGGTTGAAGCATGAACAAACAATCATTAACAAACCAACTTTCTTTTTTAGATCGATATTTAACTCTCTGGATTTTTGTCGCAATGGCAATTGGGATTGCAATTAGTTTACTAATTCCCAATTTTAAAGATGTATTAGATGCTGCGAGCGTTGGTACAACAAGTATTCCGATTGCGATTGGATTAATCATTATGCTATATCCACCACTTGCTAAAGTAAAATATGAAGAAATGTGGCGAGTCTTCAAGGATGTAAAAGTTTTAGCACTTTCCTTATTCCAAAACTGGATACTGGGTCCATTTTTAATGTTCTTCTTAGCCATCATTTTCTTACATAATTATCCTGAATATATGGCGGGATTAATCATGATTGGCTTGGCGCGTTGTATTGCGATGGTTATTGTTTGGAATGACTTGGCAAAAGGTGACCCTGAGTACGTGGCTGGCTTAGTTGCATTTAATTCCATCTTTCAAATTATCATGTATCCCGTATTTGCATGGCTATTTTTAAATGTAATGCCAGGGTGGTTCGGACTCGATACATTCAATGTGTCGATTTCTATTTGGGAAATTACAAAAAGTGTATTGATTTATCTGGGTATTCCGTTTGTAGCTGGTATACTTACTCGTTTGATTGGTATCAAAATAATGGGTAAGGATGCTTATGAGAAAAAATTCTTACCAAAGATTTCACCATTAACCCTTATTGCATTATTGTTTACGATTGTAATGATGTTTGCACTAAAAGGCGATAAAATCGTGGAATTGCCAATGGATGCACTTCTCATTGCGGTACCATTATTCATTTACTTCATTATTATGTTTGTTGTGTCTTTCTTTGCATCTAGAAAAGCAGGGGCAGGTTATCCAGTAACAGCAGCTCTTTCTTTCACAGCTGCAAGTAATAACTTTGAATTAGCCATTGCTGTCGCGATTGCGGTATTTGGTTTACATTCAGGAGCAGCTTTTGCAGCTGTCATAGGGCCTCTTGTAGAAGTGCCAGTACTTATTGGTCTTGTAAGTGTTGCCCTTAGATGGCAGAAAAAATATTTTAAGACTATTAAGTTATAAGGAGTTTTCTAATGTCAAAAATACTTTATTTCCTTTGTACAGGTAATTCATGCCGTAGCCAAATGGCAGAAGGCTGGGGAAGAAAATTGCTTCCTGATGATTGGATTGTCAAAAGCGCAGGAATTGAAGCACATGGTGTTAATCCCAATGCGATTAAAGCAATGAAAGAAGTAGGGATCGATATTTCGAACCACACATCTGATGTAATTGATATTGAAACATTAAATAATGCGACGCTTGTTGTCACACTTTGCGGTGACGCATCGGATAAATGTCCGATGACCCCTCCACAAGTTCGTCGTGAACATTGGGGATTTGAAGATCCAGCCAAAGCTAAAGGTACAGAACAAGAAAAGTGGCAAGTATTTCAGGAAGTACGAGATGCAATCGGAGCTCGTATTGAACAATTTGTAGAGGAGCTAGACTAATGGAAATTTCAACTGAAGGAAAAAATTATTTAAAACAGGTGATAGAAGATTCAGAAGTGAAAACACTTCGATTTTATGGCATCCCTGGTTGCTGCAGTGTGAATTTGGGTGTTGGATTAGAAGAGGAGAAACAAACAGATGAAGTAGTAATAATTGATGGTATCAAAGTAGCCATCGATCCAATTGTAAAAGCTCAACTAGAAGGTGTAACGATTCATGCAGAGGAAGAAAATGGTGAAATAGGGTTACTATTAGTTGGCTATACACCTACAAGCTGTTAAAAAGCTTAAATTTTTTTAGGTGTCTTATTAAGTAAAATACAAATAAATATGTAGCCTCGAGCTACTTATTTATTTGTTGAATATATAAGTGAATTCTTATTTATGGAGGGAACTTTTATGAAAACATTTAAAATTTTAAACCAACCTACTTGTTGCGATCCTTCAACTGGTTGCTGTACGCCTGAATCTAGATTGCCTATAGCAATTATCGGTGCAGGTCCCGTTGGATTGGCTGCAGCTGCACAACTAATATCGAGACATCAATCTTTTTTACTCTTTGAAAAAGGAAAAGAAATTGGGGCAAACATTCGAACATGGGGGCATGTCACATTGTTTTCACCATGGCAATATAACATTGATTCAACAGCGAAAGAGTTATTACAAAAAACAAATTGGCAAGTACCAAAAGGTGAAGATATTCCAACAGGTAACGAATTAATTGACCTTTATTTAAAGCCTTTAGCAGAACTAGAAGCTATGAAGTCTTCCATTTATACGAATCATCAAGTGATTGCGATTACACGTCAAAATAATGACAAGATGAAATCAAAAGACCGCAATCAACAAACATTTGTCCTATATGTAGAGGAAGATGGTGAAACAAAAACATTTGAAGCACGTGCTGTCATCGATGCAACTGGTACTTGGGGCAATCCAAATCCTGCACAAGGAAATGGTGTTTGGCTTCCAGCTGAAAAAGCACTACAGCAACGAATTGACTACCATATCCCGGATGTGGAAGCGAACCCTTCCCTTTACGCGAATCAAAAGATTGCTGTTATTGGTGGAGGACATTCGGCTATTAATTCACTATTGAATTTAGCTAAACTAAAAGAAAATAATCTTGCTACAGACATTACATGGATTTTACGTAAAGAAAATGTTGAAATGGCTTATGGTGGGGAGCAAAATGATGAGCTTGCCGCGCGTGGAGCACTAGGTACACGTATTCGTCAACTTGTCAAAGAGGGAAAAATTACAGTTGTCACACCATTCATTATTTCATCTTTAAAAGGCACTAAGAAAATCTCTCTAATTGGTAAACATCATGGCGAGGATAGAGTATTAGAAGGCTTTGATCGTTTAATTGTCAACACAGGTAGTCGCCCTGATTTTACAATGAACAGAGAACTTCGTTTGAATATTGATGCCACGACAGAAAGTGTACCAGCTTTAGCCCCTCTAATAGATCCAAATGAGCATAGTTGCGGAACCGTAGAGGCTCATGGAGAGGCTGTTTTACGCCAGACAGAACAAGGTTTCTATATTGTAGGTGCGAAAAGCTATGGACGTGCCCCAACGTTTTTAATGGCAACAGGGTATGAGCAAGTTCGTTCTATTGCAGCCTTCTTAGCAGGCGATGTCGAAAGCGCAAAACGTGTGGAATTAAGCTTGCCTGAAACAGGTGTGTGCAATAGTGGTGCAGGTGGCTGCTGTTAAATAATAGATCCTTTGATATAGTTTGTCGCTCTCTTTCTAAAAGAAGGGTTAACGCTTTTTTTGTTGAACATATAGTGCTAATAAGATAGAGGTTACCCCTAATTTTAAAGGAGGAACTATTTGTTGCAAGCGAATAGAAAAAAAAATTGCTAAATGTTTTGTCGTGCATTGTCACTTTAGTGGTCATTAATATCATAGTTGCTATATTTGAACATCCTTTTCCCTTTGAGTCACTCATTAGTAGCGCTATTCTCTTTTGGGGAGTTATCGAATACAATCGTGGCATTATAAAAAAAGAAACTAATAATGCACTCATTGAAGAATATAACAACATTCAAAATAGGAAAAAATCCAACCGAGTTTTTTGGGCTAATATTATTGTATTGATGATTCTAGCCATCCTTTTTTTACTTGTAACGAAATCGATTTCAATAGAAAACATTATTTTAGCATTTTGTATAATTTTACTCGGGGGTTTTCACTCAAAGGTTACCTTTCAAGGAAATAGTAACTGTTTAGCTATCTTATTCAACTGAAGTACCCGTTACTTCAATAAGAAGGGTTCTACACCATCATCCACTATTAATAGTAAAAGAAAAAAACTGTAGACAATCTCGAACTTCATCGCGTTAGTCTACAGTATGACTCAGTAACGATTAGGTTACTGAGTTTTTGTATTGAGTATATATTTGAATCAATTTAATAATGCAAAATGCATATAAAATATACGAACAATTATGATATCCAACTTTGTACATTGTGGAGCGAAAGACGGCGAGTCCTCGAAAATGCTTCGCATTTCCTTCGTGCGAGGCTAATTCAGTGAGGTTCATTCAAAGTCCTACGGGAAAAGCTTGAGCTGAAAGCCCCGCAGGAAGAAATTCTTTTGTTAAAAAGAATTTCTTGCGACGAAGCTAGCGAAGCGATGCAGGAGCACATCTTTTAAGGAACAAAGCCTAAGAACGCCACGTCCTGTGGCAACGGCTTCGTGACCAACATCGTGTTGGCCCGAGGAGATTGAAGCCAAGCCCGTGGAAAGCGCCGTCTGTAGCGGAACATCCAAAACTGAATAGCGAAAAGTTAATGTGTTGAAATGTTCGTATTTAAAGCAAGCCGAAAGTGTATTTATTACATTGACTCATATTGAGGCTGAATAAATCACTTTAGCTTTGCATTAAGACTGATTTTGTAATCGCACATAGCGATATTTGTCTTTAATAAATTTTTTAAAATAACTTCCTGGTGAGTCAGCTTCCATTAAACCGTTATAATATAATTCGGGGACACCATAGTATTCGTAAACACCGTCTTTAATAAATTGGATTCGCAAAATTAGAGCGTTTGGTTGATAGCCAACAGAAGCTAATTTAGAAGAAGTAACCGCTTTCATTTCCATAGTGAACCGCCTCCATTTTTTTCTAAGTGATAGGTGTAATAATAAAGATAGCAGATTTTAGTAAATAATGAAAGCGTTTACTTTTAAGAATTTGTTAATATTTGAAAATCTAGTTTTATTGCTTTGATAATAAGTATAATAATAGGTAAGGGGGTTATTATGTCGAAAATCAAACAGCTCATTGCCTTTTTAATTATTTCAAATTTATTGACACTTTGTTTTCTTGCATATTCATTTATTAACAAAGATTTTCAACAAAATAATTACTTTATAGAAGAGATTCAAGAGCCTCTTGTTGAGTTACAAGGTATGATTCATGATCAACAAGAGAGTAATTGGAAACATCCAGAATTAGTATCGTTTCAAGCCTATAAAATTCAAAAAGCCATTAAAGATGTCTTACAGGAGCGTCATTTTGCACATTCAAAATTAAAAGAGGAAGAAAAATCGAATTTACGCGAAATAAATCAAGCACTTCAAAGTTTACCTCAAAATACAAGTAAGACTATAGCTAAATGGAAGAAAAAAGATAAACAAAATGCGCTAACTTTTGAAAAGGCATTAGTTCTTGCCAAAATGGATACAAATGAAGCAGATTATAAAAAATTTATGAATAAGTGCAAAATTGTTGCAAGTGAAACTGCAAAAATCAATGACATAAGCAAATGAAAAAAGTCCATTCCAATTAAGATTACAATTTGGAATGGACTTTTTAATTTATTTATAGAGCAGATTATGAAAGTTTGTGATCCTTTTCAATGACAGCATTGACTGCATCATAGATGGTGCTAGCAAAGTGGTCATTTTGCAAGGAAGTAACGCCTTCAATTGTTGTACCACCTGGTGAGCAAACTTGATCGACAAGTTCCCATGGATGTTCATTGCTTTCAATTACCATTTTCGCACTTCCAAATACAGCGCTAGAAGCGATTTCAAGTGCTCGTTTTTTATCCATTCCAGCACGTACCCCAGCTCGAGCCAATGAGTCAATATAAAGAAAGCTAAAGGCAGGAGAAGCGCCAGCAATCGCAGAAAATACCGTAAATTGTTCCTCTGGTAATTCAATCATAGAACCGATTGTTTCAAATAGAGTTTGTACCATTTTCTTGTCTTCATCTGTTGCATTTGAAGAGGCAGTATAGCAAGTAGTTGATGCGCCTACAATAGCATTGATGTTCGGCATCACTCGAATAATAGATGTTGCTTTAGGTAAAACAGATTCCAAATACTCAATGGATTTTCCAGCCGCAATCGAGATCACTACTTGTTTTTCAGATAATAACTCATTTACTTTTGGGAGTAAGTCCGGAAAAGTTTGCGGTTGAACTCCAAGAATGATGACATCAGCTGTCATTACTTCTTGCAATGTTGAGCATCCAGTTATTTGATAATCATTAACCAATTTGTCTGTTTTGTTTGGAGATCTATTAAATCCTAAAATATCATTCGCATTAAATTGTTGACTTTGAATCATTCCTTTTATAATAGCTGTGGCCATATTGCCAAGCCCGATAAAACCATACGTCAATTTATTTGACACTCCTTACGAATTACAATAATCAAGCATAGTTTAGTATAAGATGAAAAGTTCGTTTTGTGTAATATTTCATCTTATTATGGTAAAAGAGAATGAATTATTAAGAACTAATTTTTAGAAATGTTTGCATAGAATCATGTCATTATTGTGAATTCGTATGTAATGATATATATTTCGCTAAAATTTTGGTATGATTGAATTATTGTTTGCTATTTTAAAAGATAAAACAAATTGAAACCTCAACTATGAAATTTTATTAATTAGTTGTTATAATATAGTGGCGCTCTTGCTATGAAAAGGAATGAAAAATAAATAATGGGTAGTGACACAAAACGAGATCAGGCATCACAAGATACAGCTGTCACTGTATCGAAGCAATCTAATTCAAAAATTTTAGCTCAAACGGTCAAAACAGGTATTATAAAATCAAATCTTATTCCAATGGTGGCCGGGTTAACTCTTGCGCTTTATACGTATGAAATAAACCCTTTTGATAAAATACTTGAAATTATTTGTGCGATTATTGGTTCAGCATTAGTTATAGCTGCTGCTGGGGCTTTTAATAATTTATATGACAGAGATATAGACGCAGTTATGCAGCGAACGAAAGTACGTCCAACCGTAACAGGTGAGATCAAAATAAAATATGTATGGGGAATTGGAATCGGTTCAGCTATAGTTGGGCTTGCGGCTCTTTATATCGCTACACCTTTAGCTGCATTACTTGGCTTTACAGGTCTTTTCTTCTACGTTTTTCCGTATACAATGTGGTCAAAACGATATACAGTGTACAACACGGAAGTCGGTAGTATTTCGGGTGCAATGCCTACGCTAATTGGCTGGGCGGCAATTCATCCAAATATTCTGCACCCTGCAATTTTAGGACTGTTTGTTATTATGCTTATATGGCAAATGCCACACTTTTATGCAATTGCTATACGTAAACAAGACGATTACAGTGCAGCAAATGTTCCAATGCTACCAGTTGCAAAAGGGATGAAACGTACTTATATCACAACAAATATCTATCTAATCCTTTTGATTGCTAGCTGTTTTTTACTTGGAACATTAAGTAAAGGTTTAATGTTAGTTGCGTTATTATTAAGCATAGCATGGCTTGCGATGAATATTTATGGCTATCATAAAAAGGATCCGAAGAAATGGGCAACATTGCTATTTGTCTATTCGTTGTTCTATAT
This sequence comes from Rummeliibacillus pycnus, assembly GCF_044359855.1. Lineage (GTDB taxonomy): Bacteria > Bacillota > Bacilli > Bacillales_A > Planococcaceae > Rummeliibacillus > Rummeliibacillus pycnus_A. The sequence goes on along the minus strand of NZ_CP132291.1, from coordinate 823,016 downwards.
GACCATCCTTTTTTCAACGATTATTATTTATTCAATCGTTGGTCTATTTTTAAAATTACGTTAAAATAAATGCTCGACATTTTCTTAAAGAAAATGTCGAGTTTTTTTGTTGTGAATTTTTTAATATAGATTTAGCTGATAAGTGAATCGATTTTATTAATCCATATTCGGTATATAAATACGAACATTTCAACATATTAACTTTTCAGTATTCAGATGAATTTGGGTGTTCCGCTTCAGACGGCGCTTTCCACGGGCTTGGCCTCAATTTCCTCGTCACTACGTTGAGGGTACTGAAGAAGTTAAATACATGGATATTAATTATAAAATTTTGTGATGCAATTTTTATTGAAGTGGAATCAGCGAAGACTCCTGCGGGAAAGCGAGCCAGAGAGACCCCGGAGCTTAGCGAGGAGGCTCGTCGGTTCGCCCGCGGAAAGAGAAGCTGATTCCACTTCATGCTATAGCAGATATTGCAATGAACAAATTGGATATCATTAAATGTTTATTTATTTTTTTGAATTTTGCATGATGAAGTATATTAAGGTATATAAGTAATTCTTATGGAAATGGTTAAAATAATTAAAATTTAATTATACTTTTATTTCAATTACTATTGAAGGTGAAAGGGGATTGTTAAATGACTATTTTTGATGCGCATTTTCATATTATCGATGATGCTTATCCAATTTACGAGAATAACGGGTATATACCTCCTATTTTTACAGTGGATGATTATCTGAAAGCTACAAAAGATTTTCATATTAAAGGTGGGGCAATCGTTTCTGGCTCCTTTCAAAAATTTTATCAAGGTTATTTAGAACATGCTCTTAAAAAACTTGGACCAAATTTCGTAGGTGTTACACAATTACCGTTTGATACAAAAAATGAAGAAATTTTACGGTTAGACAAAATTGGAGTACGTGCTTTACGTTTTAATGTGAAAAGGGGTGGTTCAGAGGAGATATCAAGGCTTGAAACTTTGGCAAAGCGTGTATTTGAGTTAGCAGGATGGCATACAGAATTGTATATAGATGCAAAGGAAATAGGGGAGTTGGAGCAGGTTATTGCTAAATTGCCTAAAGTATCGATTGATCATCTTGGCTTATCTCAGGAGGGGGTACCTACTTTACTAAGGTTAGTAGAGAAAGGAATAAAAGTGAAAGCAACAGGCTTTGGGCGGGTTCATCTTGAAGTGATCGATACAATGAAGAAAATCATTGATATCAATTCAGAGGCTTTAATGTTTGGTACCGATTTACCCTCAACACGAGCTAAGAGACCATTTCACGCGAATGATATTGAATTAGTAAAACAAAGTTTTGAGCAGGATATTGTAGAAAAAATCCTTTATAAAAACGGGTGTGCATGGTATGGAATCGGAACGGAAAATGTTGTACGATAAATAGATAGAATTTTCGTTTATTGAGGAACGCGACCTTATTCAATAAGATTAATTTTCGCATTATAAAGACGTTAGTTTATACAACTAACGTCTTATTTTAGTATTAACAGATTTATATAGTAAGAAACTAGAATGGTGTATAGAAATTAATTGTATAATAAGGCACATTTTTTGTATCAAATGCCACACCTACGCCTACATGTGTTAATTCGGGATTAAGAATATTTTCTCGATGACCAAGACTGTTCATAAGTGCTTCATGTGCATAGATACTACTAAATTGCCCAGATGCTATGTTTTCAGCATAAAGATGTTCGTTATAACCAGCTGCTTTCATTCGGCTTTGAGGTTGGCTGCCATCACTGCCACTATGCGAAAAGTAGTGATGGTCAATCATATCTTGGCTATGATTTCTAGCTTGTGCAGTTAACCCATGGTCATAGGTTAGTGGTTTTAAGCCAAATTCAACGCGACTTTCATTGATTAATTCAACCATAAGCTTCTCATATCCTACTTTTAATTTGGCAGTACCTTGTCCGTAATAGCCATTTTTCTGCATCTCTACATCTTTTTTTATATATTGCACTGAACGAAGTTTGTTATGATTGTGATTATCGATAAAGAATGTTACATAATAACCATCGATATTATATAGTAATTGTTCCTTGTCTTTACTACTAGAAAGTTGGTAGATGACGTTTCCTTTTTCAATTTGTGATAAAGGTGTGCCTAGTTTTTGTTTTATTTCGTTATAGGTTGTTTTGCCAATGGTAGCATCAAATATTGTACGACCATTTCCTGCTACATATCCGCCGCTTTTATCTGAGAAAGTTAATGTGAAGTTTTTAAAATGATTCTCATACACATACCAATCTTTATTATACTCACTTGCTACGGTCATTTTAGGAGCACTAGTTATTTTAGGAATTCCTAAATTATCAACTTTTATTTCTTTTTGTTGTTCTTTAGAAGCTTCTTCCTTCACTTGGAGATTTTCAATTTTTTGTAACGTTTCTTTTTTTATTTCTTTTTCGACAGTGACAATTTTTTCGGTCAATTGTGTGTGATCGATATGTTTGAATCCATAAACACAACCGCCTATAACGATTGCAGTAATCAACAAGTCCTTAATTAGTTTTTTCATCTTTTCTTCTCCCATTAATCATCTTCTTTGCATTATATAATTTAAATTATATGTATGTCTTTATTTAAATAATATTCGATAATAAAGGTGTGAATCAAAGATGAAATTTTGGTGAAAATGGAAAAAGAAGTGGGAGAGAAATTGAGTTTACATAAAATGAAGAAGAATATTTTATTCCTAACCACATAGAAGGAAGAGAAGAAGACTTTTAGATGATGAAGGAGATAATTTAATTACTTATATTGAAGCAATCGCTCCAGATGGCGCTTTCCGCGGGCGAGCGGTGAGCCTCCTCGTTCAAAAACCCTTTGCTCCTGCATCGCTTCGCTAGCTTCGTCGCAGAAAATCCCTTTTGCAGCGCAAAAAGAATTTTCGCTACCTGCAGGGGTCTCACCTGTCTCGCTTTCCCGCAGGACTTTGAATGTACCTCCCTGAATTAACATCGCACGAAGGAAATGCGAATGCATTTTCGAGGACTCGCCATCTTCCGCTTCATAGACAATGTTCCAATTGATATGACCTATAACAATGGCTAATTTAATGTTCGTGTTTTTTATTAAACCTTTAAATTATGAAATTGATTCCACTAAAAGCTTACTGAAACAAACAGGCACTGAATTTACACGATTATTGAGTATATTTTTTATTTAACAAAAGAATTCGCTCCTTTTCTGCGGGGTGTCTATACTTGCTTTCCCGTAAGATTTTCGCGAATTCTTTTTGACTCAAATATTTTATTCATTTCATCAATTTTATCTATTTTTAATGGATTACTCCTTTTAAGACAGCAACTATTTAATGAATTGTTAATAGCAACTTTTAAAAAGTCACCCAACTTAAACCTGTCGTGCCTTCACCTGCATGGACGCCAACAGCTGCACTCAAAGGTAATACTAAAATATTTAAGTTTGGAAATTCTTCTTGTAAATCAACTTTCCAGCATGTGGCTTCTTTTTCATTGTTACAATGAATGATAGCTACTTCTTTCATCGGATTCTTTTGCATTTCTTGACGGAATTGATCTGTTACGTATTTTTTTGCTTTACAAAACGTGCGTACTTTTTCTTTCATTTCAACTTTTCCATTATCAAAAGAAATGACTAGTTTGATACATAATAGATTGCTTAGTAATGCTTGAGTACCAGTGACGCGGCCACTTTTATGAAGCTGAGAAAGATTTGAAGGGATAAAAGATAATGCAGTTTGATCTGTAGCATCTTGTATTTTTTCTACGACTGATTCCACATCTTGACCTTCTTTTATAAGCTTTTGTCCGTACTCAATCATTTTCATTATAGGGTATGAGCCGATTTTTGAATCAATCGAATATACTTTAAAATTGGCCATTTCACCAGCTGCAATCGATGACTGATATGTTCCTGATAGCTGGCTAGAGGTATGTATTGCGATTGCGCAATCAAATTCATCTTCTTTTAATTTTTCGTATAAACTTACCATTTCGCCGATTGCAGGCTGCGATGTTTTTGGATGCGCTTTTGTTTTTCGTAATTTGTCATAAAATTCATCTTGGGTCATATCTACCGTTTCTCTAAGTGAGCCATCCTCAAACACCACACTTAATGGTAGAACGTGAATGTTATGCTCTTTGATAAAAACCTCATCTAATAATGCTGCTGTATCTGTGACCCAAGCAATTTTCTTTGTCATAGTATAAGTTTTCCCTTCGAAACATTTCTATAAAAATAAATATTATATTTATTTTATTGTAAACGCTTTCTATTTTCGTTAAGCCTACAATAGAGGGAGAATGAGAGATAGTGATATTTGTCATATAAGTAACTGATTTTATCTATAAGTCAAACTATTGACACAAAGGTGGAAATACTAAGATAATTAGGAAATATATTTATAATTGGATTGATACATTGCATATGATACGGATGAACGGAGTATTCGAACATTTGCGGTGGAAAGCTGTTTCACCCAACAATTGAAATAAACACGATCACCTTGCTCGTATTTAAGAAGTCGACAGAAAGGAGTGGCAACAATTGAAAAAGTTATTGTTTTTATTACTGTTAACATTGTCTATTTTATCTGCTTGTAATTCATCTACTTTAAGCTTTAGTGAAATATCTAATGTACCAAGTGAAGTACAAAATAAAATAGATTCAAATAATGTAGTCCAATTAATTAATGATGGAGAAGATAACTCGTATATTGTTTTCTTTTCAAAAGGAGCAGTCACTACCGATCTCGAAGCACAAGGGGACACTATTAAAGTAAAATTGGAAGAGTCTACTCCGTTTGATAATGTTACAAGTTTATAAACCGAGTAGCGATTATTACTTATTTTATAAAAATAAATCCATATGAAATATACGAACATTTAATTGTATGCATTTTTGTTCATTGCAACGCATTCGACGACGAGTCCTCGAAAATGCATTCGCATTTTCTTTGTGCGACGAAGCTAGCGAATCGATGCAGGAGCACATCATTTAAGGAACAAAGCCTAAGAACGCCACGTCCTGTGGCAACGGCTTCGTGACCAACACATTTCTATAACATCAATTTCTCCTAATCTATACCTTTTCCAGTTCAACTAACGCATGATTTAGTTACTTAAGAATTAAGGAATTACGAATCACATCAAAGTGTTTGGTAAAAGAATGGAAAATATACTTCTTGAATCAGTTCGTGTTACCTAACAATCCACTCCCTCAAAAAACTTTCATCTCCAATTTGTCACAGAATCATCCACTCATCCGTTATATTAGTAAATAATCGAAAGGGATGATGAAAATGACAAAATATGAAGTGGCTATTGTAGGCGGGGGAATAGCAGGATTAACGGCTGCGATCTATGCAGCAAAAGGAGGAAAACGAACCATTGTATTGGAACTGCAAAAGCAATTGGGAGGCAGAGCCATCACAAATAAAAAACAGGGTATATATTTTAATTTGGGTGGGCATGCACTGTATAAAGGGGAGGCGTATGAAGCATTCCGCGAACTCGGACTTCGACTTGAGGGAAGCACACCGTCTATTGATGCTTACGGGATGTGGAAAGAACAAATGATGCCCATACCAACGAACTTAACTTCCTTCTTTCAATCGCCTCTCCTAAGTTGGGGAGGAAAGCTCGAATTGGCAAAATGGTTCATTAAATTAGGAAAAATGGACACAAGCGTTTGGAACCATATCAGTATCCGCGATTGGATTGAAACTCAATTGCATGACCCAATGCTGCGCAACGTGTTCTATGCACTGCTTCGAACATCCACTTATGTGTTTGCACCTGAATTACATGCTGCTGGTCCTGCCTTAAAGCAGGTGCAGCGTTCACTAAAAGGGGTCTTGTATCTCGATAGAGGTTGGGGGACAGTCGTAGAAGAACTGCGTGAACTTGCTGTCCAACAAGGAGTGGAGCTAATCACCGGTTGTAAAGTGGTTGCAGTCGAACATCAAGATCAAAAAGTACAATCAATTTTATGTGAGGGTGGCACTAGAATAGAAGCATCGAATGTTATACTAACTACACCACCTTCCATTTCTCACAAACTAGTTCCCCATGCAGACCAAACAGCACTCGACAGATGGAACAAGCAAGCTATTCCTGTTACAGTTGCCTGTCTAGATGTAGGATTACGACAGTTGCCTAATCCAAAGCACCAATTTATCTATGGATTGGATCAACCATTTTTCTTTACGCACCAATCACGGGAGGGAAAACCAAGACCAGCTATATTGAGTGATAATGGGACACAAGTAATATCGCTTTTTAAATATCAGGGTCAACATACAGATGCAGCGAAGGATGAGGATGAGTTGGAGCAGGTATTAGATGTAGCTCAACCCGGCTGGCAGAATGAATTAGTTGCAAGACAGTTCCTGCCTAAAATGACGGTTGTCCATGATTTTCCTCATATGAAAAGAATGGAGAATCCAGGCCCTTCTGTTCCTGAAATTGAGGGACTATATGTTGCTGGTGACTGGGTCTCACATGGGGAGCTGCTCGTTGATGCATCAGTAGCTAGCGCTAATCGAGCCGTTTCACAACTACTAAAGACTAGAGAGGAAATCAAAATTTGAGTATAGAAAGACTTTATCAAAACTATCAATCTCTGCTTTTTTCTTTAGCCTACCGTATGTTAGGGAGCGTCATGGATTCAGAGGATATTGTCCAAGAAGCGTTTATAACCTTTAATCAGCTTCCTAACTACGAACAAATTGAAAACAAAAAAGCGTATCTATGTAAGATCGTCACCAATCGCTGTCTAGATTTGATACGGTCATACTCAAAAAAACGTGAGGTATATGTCGGACCGTGGCTTCCAGAACCATTACTTAAATTAGAGAATTCACCTAACGATCCTTCACAAGCCTTTTATCAACAAGAATCCATCTCCACCGCATATTTGCTATTATTACAACAGTTAAATGCGATAGAACGAGCAGTCTTTTTGCTTCGTGAAGTCTTCCAATACTCTTATGTCGAAATAGCTGAAATTCTTGGGAAAAGTAATGATAACTGCCGGCAAATTTTTCACCGTGCGAAAAAAAGTATGAAATATGATCCTAATAAACAACCTTCGATATCAATGGCTGAATCTAAAGTAAAAGAGTTTGTACAGTCCATCTTAAATGGAAACGTAAATCAATTATTGGACCTTGTCAGCGAAGATGTGGCAATGTACTCTGATGGCGGTGGCAAAGTAAAAGCCGCACAAATACCTATTTTCGGTGCTACCAAAGTAGTTCAATTGCTTCAAAGCCTAATGAAAATGTATGCAGGCAAGTTCACCATCAAATATACATCTGTTAACGGTCTACCAGGACTGATTTTAACAACTGATGAACACTTACAATATGTGTTCTCCTTCGATTTTAGTGGCAATCGAATTCAGACGATCTACTCGGTTGCTAATCCCGATAAACTACGACATTTGCAATAGAAGACTTCAAACGATCAATAAATCGCCTTTCTGGCTCTATTAATCAGACACAAAAAACAGCAGGCCTATCCATCTAAGCCAGCTGTTTTTTTACTATTTTTCGATCATTCAGTTAGCATGTTTGATTCCTCGCTAAAGTATTCCTCTAATTGGAATTTTTCTAATTATTTACTATTTGGAATATTACGTTAGTTTGGTATAATAAAGGAAAAACATTATTTTAAACATAGGGGAGGGGAAAGTAATTCGTAAAAAAAGTTTAATCATTATGATTGTAGCATTTACTATAGAAGCAATTATTACGTATTTTATTGCCTCATTATTTTCCATAAGGTTTATTGAGATAATGTTTTTTGCTGGTCTAAGTTTTGCTTTGGGTATTCTTTTCTTTACAAGTAGTGGTGGATCAATTTCAGGATTCCAATCTTCTCAAGTTAGCGCTCAAACAGGATTCATTCAAAAAAGAGAGTCTTTCGTTTTTAAAAGGGGACCCATATTTAATGCTTCTGTGGTTTTCTGTTTAATTGGGTTAGTGTTTTTTATACTGCTTATTTACGGTGTAATCCCACCTGTGAAAAATTAAATTAACTAAAGACCGTAAAGAGCCTGGTAATTTACCAAGCTCTTTTTTTATTGACTATTTTGATGAAAGCAACTAGCTATACTAAAAGAGCTTTTGTAAAAGAGAGATGTGGTATAGAAAAAAGTGATGTTACATTTGGTTTTTGAAAAATATAAAATCAACAGAAAAGTTAAATGGAGCATATGTTGGGATGTATTCACTACAAAATATTTGATAAGTGTATAATACGGTCTATTTTTCACACATTAAATAATGGACTAATCTTAGAAAAAACTAGTTATATTTGAATTGAAATATGACTTTTAAATGGAGTGAGTTAAATGAAAGATCATCCTTTTTATCGCCTCGTTAAAGAGAAAAAGATGAAAAAAGTAAAAGATAAACTCAATCCTTCTAAAATTCTTGTATTAGGTTTTGCAATTGTCATTCTAATAGGTACTTTTTTATTAAGGCTTCCTATTGCAACTGAAGACGGAAAGGGACTTACATTCTTAAATGCTTTGTTTACTGCTACATCTGCAACCTGTGTTACCGGACTTATTGTAGTAGATACAGCTGATACATTTTCAACGTTTGGTGAGGTGGTCATATTAATACTAATTCAAGTAGGTGGCTTGGGATTTATGACATTCGGAACCTTTTTATTTATGTTATTAGGTAAAAAAATAACACTTAAAGAAAGGTTGTTATTAAAAGAATCAATTAACGTTACCACTCTTGAAGAGACGGGAATACTCGTAAAAAGAATATTACTTTTCACTGCAATAGCTGAGATCTTAGGTGGGATTATTCTATCCATTCGATTTTCTTTTGATATGACAGTTGGTAAAGCCATCTATTATGGCTTTTTTCACGCGATTTCCAATTTTAATAATGCTGGTTTCGATTTAATGGGGAATTTTCGAAGTTTGACTTCCTATGAAAACGATCCAATTGTCGTTTTAACTATTTGTTTTCTTATAACAATAGGGGGACTAGGTTTTATTGTAATCAATGAACTGTATGAATATCATCAAACACACCGATTGACAATGCATACGAAAGTGGTATTAACGACAACTGTTATTTTAACAGTAGGTGCAACTCTTCTAATTATGCTATTTGAATATGGTAATGAGAAAACACTAGATCCCTTATCTTTACAGGGGAAAGGGTTAGGTGCAATTTTTCAGGCGATTACTCCAAGAACGGCAGGCGCTAATACATTACCACTAAACGAATTAACACACGCTACTTTATTTTTGACCATTTTCCTTATGTATATTGGAGCCGGTTCAGGTTCAACTGCTGGTGGCATTAAAATTACAACATTTGCTGTTTTAGTAGCAACAGTTTGGTCTCAAATGAAAGGGAAGGAAGATGTTGAATTATTTAAACGCCGAATAGTAGTGGAGACAATCTTAAAAGCACTAAGTGTTGCAATGAGTGGATTAGCAATCGTTGTATTCGTTACTTTTATACTTAGTATTACAGAAAAGAAACACGACTTTATTGTCTATCTATTCGAAGCAACCTCCGCTTTTGGAACTGTAGGACTTTCTATGGGGTTAACTCCAGAACTTTCTACTATCGGTCGAATAATTATTATTGTAACAATGTTTGCAGGGAGATTAGGTCCTTTAACGATTGGTTTTGCTATTTCCAAGAAGCGAAAACAGCAAGCTTACCAACATCCAAAAGGAAATATAATGATAGGTTAACAAAAGTAAAGGAGTGTCCTCATTGGGTCAATATGCTGTGATTGGATTAGGGAGATTTGGGATAAGTTTAGCGAGAAGATTATTCGAGGCTGGTCAAGAAGTTCTTGGAATAGATATCGATGAAGAGATGGTAGAGGAAGCAGAATTATTCGTAACGCATGCTGTTGTGGCGGATGCAACAGAAGAGAAAGCACTAACCTCCCTTGGAATTAGTAATTTTGATTGTGTAATTTTAGCTATAGGTAATGATTTGCATGCAAATATATTAACTGCAATGCTTCTGAAAGATCTTGGCGTAAAAAAATTGATTGCAAAAGCTTTAGAAAAGCGTCATGGAGATCTCTTAGATAAAATAGGTGCTGATTGGATAATATTTCCTGAACGGGATATGGGGGAAAGAGTTGCAAATCAACTCCTATCACCAAATATGTTGAATTATATTGAGCTGTCCAAAGAATATAATATAGAGGAAATTATGATTCCTCCAAAAATGGCTGAAAAAACGCTCAAAGAACTAGATATTCGAGCTCAATATAATGTGACTGCAATCGCCCTGATTAGAGAGGGGGATATTATCATATCTCCTTCTCCAGATGAGGTTATTCACAAAGAAGATATTTTGGTTATGATCGGAAAAAGTGAGGATTTAGCCAGTTTTTCAAATATAAAATAACATTTGGTTAACTGAAATTTTGGCAATGTATTGATCAACCCTAATTTTTTACGAATATAATTTTTATAGGCGTAACTGTGAAAAAATCATCCAGCCCAATATTATCACCACAAGTTAAAAAATCTGATATTGATTTTATATTCATAAATAGGCATAATTATACTATTGATACTTGAAGAAAAAGGAAGATGCTAATGGATATTTATTTAAAATACCTACTGGTTGGACTTGCGATTGCACTACCTGTAGGTGCAATAACAGTGGAAATGACGAAGCAAGGTTTAAAGAATGGGTTTTTCCATGGATGGGCTGTTGGTTTAGGAGGAATGACGATTGATGGATTTCTAATTTTAGCCTTATATTTTGGACTTGCTGCTATTTTATCTTTGCCTTACGTGCAAATGCCGTTATGGATTATAGGCGCAATTTTCCTCGTTATGTTAGGATATGATTCTATCAAAAATGCCGATAAAGACATAACATTAGCAGGTGAAAAACCAACGAAATCCTTTTGGAGTACATATAAGAATGGTATACTTGTAGCCATTTCTCCTGGAAATTTAGTGTTTTGGGTTTCTGTATTCGGTACGGTATTGACACAATCGTACAATACAACACATTCTGGGAGCTTTGTAGTTGCTGCAATTGGGATTATATCAGGTATCGTAGTTCATGATATTGGGTTACTGTTAATCGTTGCAACATCAAGAAAAGTTATGAGTAGAAATATGATTAAATGGAGCTCTATTATTGCAGGGGGATTATTATTTTTCTTTGCGGGATATTTTATCTATCAGTTTGTGAATAATTTAGTAGAGTTTATCTGACACACTGTATTTTATTTCTAGTGGTTACTAAGTATGCCGCTCCAGATGGCGCTTTCCGCGGGCGAGCGTTGAGCCTCCTCGGAAGCCCGTACCGTGCTTCACTGCGGGGTCTCACCTGTCTCGCTATCCCGCAGGAGTCGCCATCTTCCGCTTCATAGACAATGTCCTAATAGATATGACATATAACAATGCCCCATTTAAAGTTCGTGTTTTTTATCAAATCTTTGAATTATGAAATTGATTCACTTGAATAAATTTATAATTCTAATAAAGTTTGATTAAAATCATCTCTCCTCTAAATGTTTCTTAGTTGTGAGATGATTTTTTTATGGATATGTTAATATCAAATAAAGTTTGTGAAGAAATGTACTTAATAACGGTGCAGGTTAGCTCAATAAGAAAATTATGATTAAAATCATTCCATAAAGAAAAGAGTGTTTATTATGATTATTTGGATAAATGGGGCATTTGGTTCTGGGAAAACTCAGACTTCATACGAATTAAACAGAAGGATTCCTAATTCCTTTGTCTATGATCCAGAAAATATGGGTTTTTTTATTAACAAAAATATACCCAAAGAAATTAGTAAAGGAGATTTCCAAGATTATAGAATCTGGCGAGAGTTAAATTACACTATTTTAAAATCCATAGATAGTGAATATGACGGAGTTATTATTGTTCCAATGACCATAGTTAACCCACAATATTTTGAAGAAATTGTAGGAAAACTAAGAGATGATGGAGTGATAGTCAATCATTTTGTACTTTGGGCCTCTAAAGAAACATTACAAAAGAGGTTACGAAGCAGGGGGGAGGGCAAAAATTCATGGGGTGCAAAACAAATAGAGCGATGTATTCAAGGGTTGTCAAATGATACATTTAAACATCGACTAGAAACCGATACTATGACAGTTGAAACTGTAGCGGAAACAATTGCATCCATGTTAGACATTCATTTATTCGAAGATAACAGAAATAAATTCAGGAAAAGATTGGACAGAATTAAAACACAAATAAAACAGATGCGATTTATCAATTAATTAGGTTACTTCCTTCAACTAACTGGGTAATTTATCCTTAATTACTCAATAAATACAATAAATGGTAGTTTGGAATTTTTATTTATTATATAATATATTTACATGCGTACAATAATATAAAATTGGAGGAGATGATGTGAAAAGTAGGAGTGTATCTATTATTGGTTTAATTTTTTGAAATTTCGTATTCAAAAAACGAGAATTTATTCATTTAAGATTTTAATTAAAGTTTCAAATTATGTTTCAAAAGGGGGATATTATTGAATATTCGAATTTCTGAAATTAAGAGAGAATCTTTACAATCGTTAAAAGGAAATTGGGGACTATCTGTATTACTTACTTTTATAATGTCTATATTGTTTTATGTCATACTCTTTATGATTAGCCTCCTTAACCTTGTTTTAACAAGTGGACTTTATGTATGGTTTAACCATGATGAAATAACCAATGTAATGGTGGTTTTATATCTAATTATTGATATTTCACTAATTCCTTTATTAATTGGAGTATATTGGTTCTATTTATCTTTAGTACGGGAAAACAAACCTCAGATTTCTACTGTATTATCAGTCTATCATAACGGAAAAACCCCAATAAAATTAATTGTAGCAGATATATTGCAGAAAATTTTTGTGATTTTATGGTCATTGTTATTAATTATTCCAGGAATAATAAAAACCATTGCTTACTCACAAACATTTTACATATTACGTGATCATCCTGAATATACTATTCTTGAAGCAATATCAGAGAGTAGAAGAAGAATGAATGGGTTTAAATGGAATTATTTTTTATTGCAACTTAGCTTTATTGGTTGGGGTATACTCTGTTTATTTTCTTTAGGAATAGGATTTTTGTGGCTAGTACCGTATGTCTCAACATCAAATGCTACGTTTTATAATCGAGTGATTTATAATCAAGACGCCGATACAAGTGATAATGCAATTATCATTGAAAAGCTAGGATAAATTCAAAACTATTATAAAAATATTTAAAAATGTATTGGAAGCTTGCCCACTCGAACAATTTGCCGACAATCTGAAACGCCCGTTCAATGATTTGAACGGGCGTTTTTTTATGACGATGATAAATTTGTTTTGTATATAATGCAAAACATCCAAATTTAAATGTAAGTTAGTATTATCTGTACAAGAAAAGCTTTAAAATTAGAGGATTTTTCTAATTCTAAAGAACTCATTAAATAAAACGGCAGATTGAGTAAATGGTAAACCGAGTTGCCATGATCCAATACCTCTTAAACGTTGGTCAACAATAAGTTGGAGCTTTTTAGAGAGTGCACGAGCGTCTTCAAACCAAACAATATGTCTTCTACCTGTTGTATCGTAATAATAGAAGAAAGGTTGTTGATATTGTGCAGAATATTGAATGGGTACATTATGGCTCATCGCTGTTTTATAAGCATCTGCGACAGAAATTGCTTTAGCGGTTATCACATCGCCGCTATCCGTTAATGTCCAATCATAGCCATATCGAGGAACTCCAAGAAGTATTTTGTTTCGTCCCATTTTTCCAATTGCATAATTTACTGTCTTCATTACTTCACCAATTGGCGCTACTGGACCAGGTTCACTACTCAACTCATGCCAGTCGTATGCCATAAGGAAAACAAAATCAACTGCTGCACCGATGCCACCGTAATCGTAGCCCCTATTGTAAGGAGGCTCATTATCACCTGTTTTGTATGGTACTGCTACCGAAGTAGATAATCCTTCAGGTCTTAAACGACTACTCAATGCCCGCAAGAAGCTTGTAAAATTATCTCTTTCTTCAACAGGGACTAGTTCAAAGTCAATATTAACCCCTGCATAGTTTTTACTTTTCACCAGATTATAGATATTATCGATTAGTTGTTGCCTTAGTGCTGGTGAAGATAAAACTTGTTTCACGATTTGGGAGCTAAAACCACTAGCAGTTAAATTAGTAATAACTGCAATTGGAGCTACAAAATATTGTCTAGACATTCTAACGATTTGTTGATCATCCAAGTCACTTAAACTGCCATCAGCACTAATATGATGTTCGAAAATACCATAATAAGTATTGTATGGTGAATAATTCTGTACGAGAAGTTGATCGTTTTCTGGGGTAGTAACAGTTATATATCCAAAACTATAAGCACTATATTTTTTACGAGGTGGAAGATAAAGCCGCATTCCTACAGTCAGATTTGTAGAGTGAAGACCGTTATAAGCTTGAATTGTTTGAACAGGAACCATAGCCATTTGAGAAATTGAATATAATGAATCACCGGGTTGGACAATATATTGATCTGTAGGTATCAGTAAATCTTGACCAGGTACAATCGAATCGGAAGATAAACCATTCATTATTCTAATACTATCCATCGTAACCCGAAACTTATTGGCAATAGAAAAGATTGAATCGCCATACTTTACGACATAAATAAACAAAGAACCGCCACCTTCAAATTAGTCGTCAATTTCAGTATATGCTAAGAATTCTAGATTGATATTTATCTAGCTGAATCAATTTCATAATTCAAAGATTTTATAAAAAACCGGAATATTAAATGGGCAATTGTTATATGTAATATCTATTAGAACATTGTCTTTAAAGCGGAAGATGGCAAGTCCTCGAAAATGCATCCGCATTTCCTTCGCGCGAGGAATTCAGTGAGGTCCATTCAGAGTCCTGCGACGAAGCTAGCGAAGCGATGCAGGAGCATAGTGTTTTAGCTTCCGAGGAGGCTCACCGCTCGCCCGCGGAAAGCGCCATCTGGAGTGGCACACTAAGTAAATGCTTGAAATGAAATATCATCATTTTTTTATAGAAAGCTTTATTAGTCAGTATTCTTTTAGTATAAAAAATGCTTTATCCAAATGATGTGGGAATATTACTTAGAGTGTTTTACAATAAATTCAAGGGAATAATTAGTAATTATAGAAAGTTTATATTGTTGGAGAACTATAAAAAATGAAAATGTAAACATAAATGATTAAAGTAGGTGCTTTATTGGAGAATTTTTATTACTTGTTGTTTTGTTACTTCATTGGGACCTTTATGTCTGCTTGGTTCGTGGGTAAATGGTACGGTATATCATTGCAACAGAAAAACAGCGGAAACCTAGGGGCGCGAAATGCAGGACGGACCCTAGGAAAATGGGCATTTGTTATTACACTATTGTTTGATGGTTTAAAAGGTGCAATTGTTGTTTATATAGGAAGATTTTTTGAGTTTGATGAGATCATGGTCTCTTTTGGAGTTGTAATTTGTATTTTAGGGCATCTTTTTCCATTTTGGTTACGTCTAAAGGGTGGAAAAGGAGTAGCTACAATGATTGGTGGATTATTAAGTTTAAACCCTTCGCTCTTTTTAATGCTAATTTGCGGAACAGTAGTGACCTTGCCATTTACAAAGAGTTTGACATCCAGTATGGTGTTTGGTTACCTTACATACAGTTTTTGTATTTATCTTCTTCATCTACCAATGTATAGCCCAATAATTATTAGCTTTTTGTTTATAACTTGGAAACATCGTGAAAACTTAATGAAAGAAGTGATTTGAATATGTATTGGTGTAAAATTGCCAGGACCGATAAGGAATTTGATGAAATTGCTAAATTAAATTATGAAACATTTGTAGAGGAAATACCACAGCATCGACCAAATGAAAAGAAAAGATTAATAGATCGCTTCCATTCTGAAAATACATATTTGCTTGTATACAAAGGAACAGAGATGGTAGGTATGCTTGCATTTCGAGATAAGCGTCCATTTTCGTTAGATGAGAAAATTGGAAATGTGGAGTTGTTGTTGGCGAAAGAAGTTTGCCATAAACTCTGTGAAATACGACTTTTAGCTGTCAAAAAAGAATTTCGAAATGGACGGGTATTTAGTCAACTAGCTAAAGGTATCTATTCTTATGTGTATGATAGAGGCTATACGGCTGCTGTTATTTCGGGTATTACGAGAGAGAAAAAACTTTATAATCAATTAGGTTTTCAGCAATTTGCTGAAGAAGTTGGGACAGAAGATGCGAAATTTATGCCTATGATATTAACACGGAAAAACGGATCCAAAATGAGTGAACGTATAAGATTAACTCAAAATACTTTTTTTCCGGGACCCGTTGAACAAGAACAACCACTTACACATACAGGAACTTCACATCGATCTTCAGAGTTTTTATCTCTATATAATGAGATGAGAGTGAAGCTTCTGGAATTATCAAACGCAAAACATGTTACAACACTTGTCGGAACAGGTACCTTGGCAAACGATGTAATGCTTGGTCAAATGAAAGCAGATTTTAAAGAAACAAAAGGGTTAATAATCTCAAATGGAGAATTTGGTGAACGACTAATACGACAAGGGAAGAAATGGCATTTAAACTTTGATCTTTGTACGTATAAATGGGGAGAATCGTTTAATTTATTGGAGATTGAACAGAATTTATGGACAGGAAACTATCATTGGATTTGCTTTGTACACGGTGAGACTTCTATAGGTATTTGCAACGATTTTGAACCGATACTCAAGTTAGCCCAAAAATATAATGTTAAAGTTTGTGCAGACTGTATTAGCTCATTTGGCTCTTTTTCATTTTCAATGGAACAATTACATATAGCAACCGCTGTGAGCGGAAAGTCACTCGGTGCAATGAGTGGATTAGCATTTATATTTACAAATGGAAAACTACAAAAAAATGATGCACCTCTCTATATGAACTTAGTACATTATTTTAATCATCCGCTGCCATTTACAATCCCTGCATTCTTAGTGGCAAATACACTTTTAGCATTACAAGAATATCCCGAGCGATTTGACCTACTTCAAATAAGAATGGAACAAATATTCAAATCGCCATTCTTACAATATTGTATAGTTCAAAAATCTTTATATCCAATGATTGTATCGATGAAATTACCATTGGAACTTGAATATTTTAGTGATGATGCAAAACTGAATGGTTTACTTTTGCATGATGAAAGTATGTATTTGAAAAAACATCGATTAACTCAAATTTCAGTAATCTCATTAGATTTTGAAGCTGCGTTTGAAAAACTGAAAGCTCTCTATATGAATTATACAAAAGTAATTTAGGCCAACTAAAAGTTCAAAGATAATAAGGATGTATAAATTTAATTTTAGTGTACAAAATAACACTAAAAGGTGTTATAATAAATGTAACACTAAAAGGTGTTACATTTAACTGCGGAGGTTATACATTAATGGCAAATACATTACCAGAAATACGTAAAACAATTATTCTTAATGCACCTATAGAGAAAGCATGGAAAGCTATTTCAACATCTGAAGGAATTGGTGCATGGTGGATGCCCAATACTTTTGAAGCTGAATTAGGACGTGACTTCATCCTACATGCTGCTCAATTTGGTGATTCTCCATGTAAAGTAACAGAACTTGATCCACCTTACAAAGTAGGATTTGACTGGGGTAAAGATTGGCATTTGACAATGGAATTAAAAGAATTAGAAGCAGGAAAAACAGAATTCACATTAATTCACTCTGGTTGGGATGAAGAAAAAAATACCGAGTTTGGACAACCGCATACAATGATTCGCGGAATAATGGATGGTGGCTGGGAAAAAATAGTCAACGTCAGCTTACCAAAGTACATCGAGGCATAAAATGGCTTCATCGGAAGCTCGACATGACGTTTTTCAAGCAATTGCAGATCCTACTCGTCGCAAATTGTTAAAATTACTTGCAAACAATGAACTGCCTATTAGTGAGATTACAAAACATTTTCCAATAAGTCGGACAGCTGTAAATAAACATTTACAAGTTCTTTTAGATGCTGGACTTGTAAGTAATCAAAGAGTTGGGCGAGAAAATCGTTATAAGCTAAACCCACAACCATTAACAGATATTAAAGATTGGCTAATCTTTTTTGAACAATATTGGGATGAAAAGTTACTCTCACTTAAAGAATTTGTCGAGAAAAATCATGATAACTAGCAATGGATTGTCGTATACGAAATATAATAACCAAAAGAAACCATTTTGAATTGATTTTCAAAGTGGTTTTTTTATTTAAAACAAGTTTCTGGTAGATGTTCGTAAAATAATGATTGATATTGAAAGTAAAAGCAAGTTGCCTTAGGTAAAAATGAACAGTTTAATGAAACTTAAAAGGATTTATATACGTAAATAGAATAAAATTCCATTGGAGGTCATGAAATGTTATTTATTAGCATCGTATTTTCGATTCCGATTTACTTGTTTGGTATTTGGAGTTTCTATGACCCAGAAGAAAGTTATTTCTATTTTGATAAATGGAGATACAAAGAAACTCCAGAGCTATCAGAAATTCAAATCAAATTAATTAAAATTGGTAGTGTATTTGCAATGATAATGTGGACTATTTTTCTTATCGTAGTTGCAATTGATACTTTTACTCCTGATCCACCATTGCCTAGAATGCATTACTAAAAGCTAAATGTTATTTAGGTCGTGATCTTTTGTCATTCGTGATTCGAATTTGATTTTAGAATAAGCTTATTATTTTGAAGAAAAACAACAATTAAGTTAAACAGATCCTTTATTTAATATAGACAATTTTTAAAGGGAATTTTCTGACAAATTGTTGCATTAATAAATGGTAAATAGTACTATTAGTTATATAGAACGTTTGTTCTTAAATTACTAAATTAAGAAATAAGGGGATGTGGCAATTGTTTAAGAAATTAGAATGTGTTTGTATTCATACTAAGGATATCGAAAAATCAGTTTCATTTTATACTTCGATGGGGTTAACGGAAAATTGGAAGATTGAAAGAAACTTGGAAAATGGGGCTACTTGGACTTTGATTGGCTTAAAATTTCCTCAAAAAGACAGTTCAGAATTTGTTCTAAGTAATCATCCAGAAAACAATTTCTTAGAACTTGAAATACTTGTTGAAGATGTGCAACAAGTATATGCCGAACTGAGCATTAACGAAGAAATCCAATGGATTAGAACTCCATTTGCAACTGAATCTGGACATGTTGCTGTAATGGAGGCACCTGATGAAAATGTCTTTGTTTTAGTTGGAAAGTAAGACAAGAGGGAAAAAATAGTATAAATATTTTCAAAGTTCTCCTTAGGTATGTTTTTTATTGCTCTATTTTTGAGTGAAACAAATACTTGGGAAATGGTGTATTTGCCATATTATTAAACACTTTATTGAAATATTCTAAAGACTATAAATGATGGTTAGAAAATTTCAGTAAAATTTCGTATATAAAGCGGGCCATTGTGGAGGGCAAACATCTATTTCTTCATATATTACGTTATGAAGAAAGGAGGATTTCAATTGACTTCACCACAATTTCCAGGAGGACAGAATATACCACCAATGGGACCACCACCAGGATTCCCATCAGGTCCACCATCCTTTGGACCTCCGATGGGACCACCATCAGGATTCCCATCAGGCCCACCATCATTTGGACCGCCATCAGGAGGCCCACCAGGAGGTCAAATGCCAACATCAGCACCACCAGAATTTGTACCATTTATGCCTACATGGCAACAAGGGTCTAGTGGCATACACTCTTGCCTATTCACTAATACGTATATTTGGACATTCGATGGAGCTAATTTTTGGTTTTTCCCAATTGCAGTAACAAGGGATCAAATATTTGGTTATCGCTGGAGTAGCCGAAATAGAAGATGGAGTTTCCGTGTAGTAAATAGACGTAATATAATACATTATCAGTGTTTTAGATAATATAAAAAAAGTGCCTTCTTTTCTAAAATTTAAAAGGAGGCATTTTTTGATAATTGGAAAGAATTAAGCTTTTTCCATCTTACTTTGTACAAGCTCCGATTCTTGTTCGCGGAAAGCAACTGTCTGTAGCAAAAAAAGGATTCAATAATAAATACTTTCTATTTTACATACATTTATATCTTTTAATGGTAAAATGTACAAAATCATACTTTGTCGATTAGTGAATGGAATTGGAATAATAAAAAAGGAGGGCTTTTAATGGAAAAAGTACAACTACACTCATTTTGTTTGACTCTGCTTGGGGCAACACATGATTATCAAGTAGATTGGCAAGCAGATCGTTATCATGTTGGTGGAAAGATGTTTGCGATGATGGGAGGAGATTCTGAAGGAAAACCTATTATAACTTTAAAATGTGAACCTACTCAAGCTGAAGAGTTAAGAGAGGTTTATGAAAGTATTGTCCCTGGCTATTATATGAACAAAACACACTGGAACTCTATCTATATTGATTCAAGTTTACCCACTGATTTAATAGAAAATTTAATTCTACATTCATATAATTTAGTTTTTGAAAAGTTAACAAAAAAAGCCCAAAAACAAATTATTTCCGAGAGACACAACGAGGCTTAGACATTTAAGATGAGGCGTGGCGAATATAAATAGAGACTTCTTTATATTAATTTTTTGGAAATGGTGGTTGTGTGTTTGTCAATGTTAAGTGAAATGAAGGAATATTGGAGTTTTTTATTATAGTGAAGGGGGAAAATCTATGAAAATGATGATTCAAGAGGCAAAAATAGAAGATGCTAAGGAAATTGCAAAAGTTCATGTTCGTAGCTGGCAAACGACTTATAAGGGGATTATGAGTGATAATTTCTTGCAAAATCTATCAGTTGAACAAAGGACAGACCTATGGATAAGCAATATGCAACGTGTTGAAGATATAGTGATTGTTGCAATTGTAGATGACAAAATTATTGGCTTTGCAAGTGGAGCAAAAGTGAAAGAGGGGGAGTACCCTTCATATGATGGTGATATTACATCCATTTATTTTTATGAAGAATATCAGGGAAAAGGATATGGTAAGGAATTGCTTGGTTATTTGATTGAGAAATTTAAACAAAAGGGTTTCAAAAACGCCATTGTTAAAGTACTGGAAGAAAATAAAAGTCGTTACTTTTATGAAAAATTAGGAGCAAAGCTGATTGATCAATGCACCATCCAAATAGCAGGGGGACAAGCCAATTTATTAACATATGCATGGGATGAAATTTAGATGAAAACTAAGCATCAAGTATTCTCAAAATATTAAATGTATTTTATGTGTGGGGGACAGATGAGGGCTGTTGATTCAGCTACATTATTCTGCATTGTATTTATTTGTTTGGAATACGCAGATTCGTTCTTTTAACTAGAGAGAAAGGGTGTGTAAAAGTGGACACAATTATAGAATTACAGAATGTAACCAAATCATTTAAAAACAAATCGGTCTTGGAAGGGGTGTCCATTTCGATTCCTTCCAGCCAGGTTACAGCCATTGTCGGAAAAAACGGATCGGGAAAAAGTACGTTATTGAAAATGATTGGTGGGTTAACGAAGCCTGATAGCGGGCAGATTTTTTATCGGAACGGAGAGCCTGTCCGGATTGGATACGTACCAGAGGTGACCCCGGTGGTGATTCCCTTTACGCCGGCAGAGTATCTGACACATATGGGGATGATCCGGGGACTGCAGAAAGAGTGGCTGCAGCAGCGAATTAACACCTTGCTGAAAATATTTCATATGGAAGACGATCGAAACAACAGGATTGTTCATTTTTCAAAAGGGATGAAACAAAAAGTAACTATCATGCAGGCGATGCTGGAAGAAACAGATCTGCTGATCATGGATGAGCCGCTTTCCGGTCTTGATCTAAAGGCACAAATCGAATTGGAAGAACTGTTAATCTCCTTAAAGGAAAGGAACATTAGTGTTATTTTAACCTGTCACGAGACTAAGCTACTCGAAAAGGTTGCGGACCAAATACTCGTCATCCATCAACGCAAAATCATCCAGACGGGCAGCCAGCAGCCACAGGGTGAGCTCATGAACAAGGTTGTGTTTGAACTCTCGAACACCGTATCAATTGTTCCATTATTAGAAAAAGTAATCATTGTGAAAGATATGGAAATCAGTTCCGGACGAAGGTTGTTCGAAGTAAATATCAGTCAAGAACAAACCAATAAGATTGTAAGAGAATTTCTGGACCGTGGGGCCTCAATTAAACTTTTAACACCTTTACATAAGAAAGAAACAGAATTTTTGAAACAGTTTTAAAGAAGGAGGAGAAACGCAACAATGAAAGGTTTGATTCACTACCAATTCGCGAATTATTTTCGAACACACAAATACATCCCTCCGGTTTCTGTCTTTATCATGATGCTCGTCATCAATTACACTTATGTACCTAATCCAATCTTGGACAGTTACTCATTTACTTCACTCGTACTGTTTTTTATAATGGGCTGGGTCACAATCACCATTTTACATGCAGAGGACGAAGGGCAAAAACAAATTACCCTTATGCATGCCAAAAATAAAAGAGGATATTACCTTGCCCTCGTGATCAATTGTGCAGTGGTTGGTCTGCTACTTAGCATTGTAGCCGTAGCTTATCCTGTTGTTATTCAAGCCTTTACCCCTGGGTACCATACCATTCATCTTGTGATTGGGTTATTGGCGCATTTTAGTTTTGCCGTTCTTTCGATTGCGCTTTCCTTATTTTTTACAAGGGACCTTGTAAAAAGCAGTGTAAATTCATGGTGGGGAGTAATCAGTATTCTGATTGTTTCCTTGATTCTAGCAGTGGCGAAAGCTGATATTCTAAAAATAAAAGCATTAAACTGGCTTTTTCCGCCTCTGCGTCATCCCCTTGAAAACATGAGTGTAGGTGATAAAATTACCTCTTTACATGCAGAGTATTACTGGCAGTTTGGCTGGATTTTCATCTACAGCCTGATTTTAATTGCGCTTTTTATAGTCGTCGTCCAGAAAAGGCAGAAACTCTAAAAGGGGAACGATAATGACACCATTTAAAAGAGAATTAGGCATCTAAGACAGTATGTATTTTTTGTTCGCCTTTTTTAATAAATAGATAAATATTCTAGTATTAGAAGGAGATTAAAAGCGAAATGGATGAAAGATTACAAAAAGCGATTAAATTAAGAGAAAAAGGTATGTTAAAGGAATCGAATGAAAGTTTATTAGATTTAATTCGTATGTCTCCGAATAATCCTCAATTGAATTACCAATGTGCATGGAGCTATGATGCATTAGGGGAGGAAGCGAAAGCAGCTCCTTATTATGAAAAAGCTATACAACTTGGCTTATCTGATGAAGATCTTGAACGTGCGTTACTAGGATTAGGAAGTACATATAGAACGCTTGGTCAATATGAAAATTCGCAAAAGACACTTCAAAAAGCAATAGAACACTTTCCAAACAATAAGGCCCTTCAAGTGTTTTATGCAATGACATTATATAATCTAAAACAACATCATGAAGCAATGGAACTTCTCTTACGATGTATTGCTGAGACATCACAAGATCACAATATTTTAGATTATAAGAAAGCAATTGAATTTTATGCAAATAAATTAGATGAAACTTGGAAATAACTTGATTTAAAGATTTTGTTTTAACTCTATACGCGGTGTTTGTTTTATTTTAAAATAATACGAAGTTAAGAATAAAAAATATAATTTTTGAGTAACAAATTAAGGAAGTGTACCATCATGAATTTACAACAATTGCAGCAACAACTTACTGAAAATGGAAATGTTACAGCTGCAAATTTTATTCCATTAATTGAGACTGGAAATGATGTGATATCAAACATTTCTCGAGTGTTTGAATCTTGTCATACTTCAACAATCGACTTTTCTGATGATATAGGTATCCTCTATACACAAGTGAAAAATATCTCCACGTATGAACAAAAATATCATGACATTTTACTTCGTGACTTGCAAACAATCTTACAAGAAATCATCAAACCAGCTGATGAATTAGTAACCATTTTCATGGAAGCTGATGAATTACAAGAAGCGAAAAAAATTTATCAAAAAGCCATGAACTGTAATTCTGATGCTCAGTTAGAACTTGGGGAATTTTATAAATTCATAGGACATGATGATTGGGCATTTGTTTGGTATGAAGCAGCAGCCAATCAAGGGAAAATCGATGCAATCTACTGGCTCGGTAATTACTATTATGATGGGACGGTTGTGGAAGAAAATTGGGAGAAGACCTTTGAGTGCTATAAGGAAGCTGCGTTAAAAGGGCATGCGGATGCGATGAATAATTACGCAGATATGTATTTTCGCGGTGAGTATGTAGAAAAGGATGACAAACGTGCATACGAACTGTTTTCCATTGCTGCAGAACGAGGTGTAGCAGAATCCATGTATACACTAGGGTATATGTACGAAAATGGAGTTGGCACCGAAAAAGATCTAGAAAAATCAAAACATTGGTTTACACAATCAGCATTAGCAGGCGATGTATTTGCTGCCAATCGTCTTGGCCATGAAGCCTTCCAAAATGATCGGGGTGAAGAGGCGATTCGTTGGTATCAAATGGCTGCTGACAAACAAGATGTTGACGGAGAATTCAATCTTGGCTTCTGCTATGAATCAGGAACCGGAACCCCCATCAATATGAAAAAAGCAAAGTATTGGTATCAAAGAGCTGCTTTGCAGGGGGATGAAGAAGCGAAACGGAAATTGAAAGAACTGTAATAAGCGAACTTACTTTCATATTATTAGAGTGGTGAGTAAATCAACATCACCACTCTAACTTACTCAGTTTAATTTTATCGTTATATTCATTGCCGCTACTGTCTTCCCATATAATTTGAATCTGATATGAAAGACCTTCTTTAGGAGCATCTCCTAAATATAAATCAGGATATGAAAAGGGATGTAGGGAGTATTCTGTTCCATCAACATTATCTCTTCCTTCATAAAACTCTGTTCTCTCTACTAATACTTTATCTTCTTCTAAAAATATGAGTTTTTTTACAGTAACCGTCTCATTGTTTTTTTGTTTAATGGACGCTAACCACCCTATTGGGGTACCGCCGATTCTTTGTTCTTTATACATTGCTTTCCACATTCCATTTTCAGAGCTTCCCTTCATTGTACTTTCTGTATAATCCCAATAAACTATACCACCAATAACCATAGCTACCATAAAAACTAAAGCAGAATAAAATTTCATCATGATTATTGCCTCCTTTCCTTTTCAAGATTAAGAGCAATTTGTTTTCCATGATTATTACTACCTCAACCTCTAAAGCTGAATAATCTTTGAAATAATATAAGAAGCACTAAATTTTTATCAATACTTCTCAACGTTGAAATAGGATAATAACATTTCTCGATCTTCTGGATAATCTTGTTGGATATTTTTAAAATCATCAAACGATTTCCAAGCAATTTCTTCAATAATTTCATCTGGATCGTGGTATGTAATTTGCCCATCAATCACGTTGCAAAGAAAATAAGATGTCGTGACATGATAATTTCCGATCAATGCTTTTTTGATATGTAACAATTTATTTATGTCTACTCCATAACCAGTTTCTTCCCATACTTCTCTTACACATGCTTTTTCTGCAGTTTCGCCAGCTTCAATGCCTCCTGAAGGAATACTCCAGCTTGAAGTACCTTTGCCTCTAACCATCAGTAATTTGTTATCTGACATAATAATGGCAGCTGCACCGTTCCAAAATTTTTGTGCTTCATTCAATAACATCACTCCTTTGAAAATACATAACTGTTGAACTATTTTTCTATATTCTTATATCGAATTAATTTCATTATACTGTATATGATTGAAATAAATATAATTTTATATAATAAATGTAATTATATGTTAAAGTTAAATGTAAAGAAATATGTTTAAGGGGGATGGAGTTGAATTCTAAGACTAAATTAGTTGCATTGTTATTGTTATGTTTATTTGTTGTGAGTGGATGCAATTCGGCAAAGAAACAAGATGAACAAAGTACAAATAATGTGAGTTTGCCTCAAGATGTACCGAAATTTGTAACGGAAAAGGATTTTGAAAAAATAAATTGGGACAAAAAAATTACCCAATTCGATACAGTATCAAGAAGCGATATGGTTGGAAATAAAGATAAAATCGGATTCATAGGACCAGAATTAAAGGCCAATCAAGTGGAAAAGTGGTTATGGCATTTTTGGGGAATTGATAAAGGGGAAATAACAGTCATTGGTTATAACAAGGATACTACAAAAATAAGTACAGTTTTTAGTGATGCTGTTTGGACAAAAAAGGGGATCATGGGCGGTAAAATAAACGGTGCTGATGCTAGTATGCCTTCAAATGTTGTTTTGCCAGAAGCGGGAAAATGGGCACTGTTAGTTTATATTGATCATCATTTGTTTGATACGTTAGTAATGGATATAAATGAATAGATTTTAGAATTCATTATTTTAAAAGTAAGTGAGCTCTAAATGCAGCCATATGATTTATTCAGTATTGGCTTATTCTCATTAATGAAATAAGTAGGTTTCTATGTGAAATGATAGCTAACTATAATGAAAGTAAAAGAACCAATTCAAAACAATTGGCTTATAGACCACTAAATCTGAATAAAAAAGGAGTTGTCTTCAGTTGAAAGAAAATAAACTATTTACAATTGATTGTGGTGAATTTTACTTAAGAGAGTTTTGTGAAGAAGATGTGGATGCAATTGTTGAAATAACATCACAACCTGAAGTGGCTGAATTTCTACCTGATTGGAAATCTACTAGAGAACAGCGTTTAGATTGGACTATAAACGAAGATATTCCTGATAATAAAGCGTTTTTTGCTGCTGTTCCGAATCTCAATCAGGAAATTATAAGACTTGGGATAATCTTAAAAGAATCAGATGAATTTATTGGTTTTTGTACTTCAGGGATAAAGGAAGAATTAAGTGGCTCAAACCGAGAAGTAGCATATGCGATTTCAAAGCATTACCGAAACAAGGGCTATACAACAAAAGCTGTGAAGGGATTAATCCAATATTTATTTCAGCATACAAATGTGAAACTCATTAATGCGGTTGTTCTCCCATATAATGGTGGCTCTAATAAAGTTATTCAAAAAATCGGATTTCATCTGAATGGAAATGCAGCAATAGACGGAGAGCAGTTCAACCATTATGTTTTAAAGAAAGAAGACTGGAAAAGTATACAGTCTGAAGAAGTTTGTTAGTTAACAAAAGAAACGCACCAATGGGAATAGAACTTGCTGAATCCGTAAAGGATGAAATTACTGGAGATATGCTTTTAGCTATACATTCCTCTCTTGAAAAACATGGTTGTCGACAAATCCCAAAAAAGAGAACTGCCGATAGCCTTTTGTGTTACTGTGAATTATAAGTATAGTAAATTTTTGGCTTCATTATTTCGTAAACCTCATACAAATGAGCATTTTAGGACTTTAACTTTCCAGTGGATGCTTGCAATCGTATTTGCGACTTAGTCAAATAAAAGAGATCGCGTTAAAGTAAATTCGTGTTTTGGATATTGACATCCTATCGCTTGAGTAGTAAAGTGATGACAAGAACAAAGAAAGGAGGACAACAAATTGAAAAAGAATACACTTGAATCACTTACTTGGATGCGTATGACACGCTTCGTAACAGAGAGTAATCATTTATCAAATGAGTTTTTAAAACGATTTGATTTAACAGTAGCGCAGTTTGATGTACTGATTCAAATTCAAACCTATCAGCCGATTACACAATCCAAACTTGCTGAAAAAGTAACGGTTACACAAGGTGGAATTTCACGAATGTTAGCTCGACTTGAGAAAGACGGCTTGATTGAGCGTAAACAGGAATGGAAGATTAAAAAGATTTCATTGACCGAAAAAGGTGAAGACATCTTAAAAATTGCAACGCCAGAGCAAGTGGCATTCCAGTCCTCCTTCTTCAATGAAGCATTAACAGAAGAAGAGCTAAAGCTAATATATGAATTAACAACAAAGTTACAAAAGCACACACATGAAAAAAGTTTACAACCAGAGTAAATTTTTTTGAGAAATCACTTGATTAATCAACTGAAAAGGGAGCGATTTATATGAAAGGTCATCACCATATTTCAATGCTAACAAAAAACGGAAAGAAGAATAATCATTTTTATCAAAATATTCTAGGATTACGACGCGTGAAAAAAACAGTAAACCAAGATGATCCATCGATGTATCATCTCTTTTACGGTGACGAAGTAGGAAGCCCTGGATTAGATCTTACTTTCTTTGAAATGCCAATTGCAGGGAGTACAAAGCGTGGCACGAATGCTATCACACAAATCGGCTTATTAGTACCAAGTTATGAAAGCTTAGAATATTGGGAAAAACGCTTTGAACAACTTGATGTAAAACATAGTGGAATTACAAACTATATGGGGCAGGATGCATTGTTCTTTGAGGATCATGAGGATTTACGTATGGTGCTTTTAAATAATAATGGAGCTAGAATTCCAACAACATGGCAACCAGTCATCTCTTCAGAAGTACCAAATGAGCATCAAATTTTCGCTCAAGGCACAATTGACATTACAGTTCGTTATTTAGCTAAAACAGCTAATTTGTTGAAAGATTTGTTTGGCTTTACTGTAGTTGAAAAAGAAGATGGTTTTGTTCGACTTCAATTAGTGCAAGGTGAACGTACAGGTGAAATTGTCGTGAGAGAGCTTGAGGCAACTAATGAAAAGCCAGGGCGAGGTAGTATTCATCATTTAGCTCTTCGTGTTGAAAATAAAGAGGAACTTGAAATGTGGAATCAAAAATTAATTGATTATGGTCTTCATACATCTGGGATTGTAGACCGTTTCTACTTCCAAAGTTTATATGTACGTGATAGAAATGGAATATTATTCGAATTGGCAACAGATGGACCAGGATTTACAGCAGATTCAACAGTAGAAGAACTAGGACAAAAATTAGATTTACCGCCATTTTTAGAAGACGAACGTGAACTAATCGAAGCAAAACTAGAACCGCTTGATTAAAAGGAGTGAGTAAAATGATGGAACAATATCGTATCGATCCTTCAAAAGGCATGGAATTTGGTTTATATACATTAGGGGATCACGTGATGAATCCCTTAAACGGTGAACATCTTAGTGCAGAACAACGTATTCAAGAAATCATTGAAGCTAGCAAATTAGCAGACCAAGCAGGTATCGATGTATTTGCAGTAGGCGAGAGTCATCAAAAATATTTTGCTTCACAAGGTCATACTGTTATTTTAGGGGCAATTGCTCAAGCAACAAAAAATATTAAAATTGCTAGTTCTGCCTCTGTCATAAGTGTAGCAGACCCCGTTCGCACATATGAAGACTTTTCAACAATTGATTTGATTTCACATGGCCGAGCTGAAATAGTTGCAGGTCGTGGTTCTCGAGTTGGAGCATATGACTTGCTTGGATACGATTTAAATAACTATGAAGAATTATTTGAAGAAAAACTTGATTTGCTAATACAGTTAAATAAAGATCACCATATTACGTGGGAAGGCAAATTTCGTCCTTCACTACAAAATGCAGAAATACTGCCTCAACCAAAAACAGGGTCACTTCCGATTTGGAGAGCAGTAGGGGGGCCACCAGGAAGTGCAATCAAAGCAGGTTATGCCGGTATTCCAATGATGTTAACTACTTTAGGTGGCCCAGCTGAGACATTTAAGGTTTCAGTTGATGCTTATCGAGAAGCAGCTGAACGTAGTGGATATGACCCATCTGAATTGCCAATTGCAACGGCATCATTATTTTACACAGCTGAGAATTCACAAGACGCTGTAGAAGAAATGTATCCGCATCTAAATGCTGGAATGCAGTTTATTCGCGGAACTGGCTATCCGAAATGGCAAGTGGAAGAAGGACCGGATCGTCACCAAGCATTAATGGTAGGTAGTCCACAACAAATTATTGAAAAAATGCTATATCAGTATGAATTATATGGTCACCAACGTTTTATGGCTCAAATTGATTTTGGAGGCGTACCG
Source organism: Rummeliibacillus pycnus (assembly GCF_044359855.1). Classification (GTDB taxonomy): domain Bacteria; phylum Bacillota; class Bacilli; order Bacillales_A; family Planococcaceae; genus Rummeliibacillus; species Rummeliibacillus pycnus_A. The sequence goes on along the minus strand of NZ_CP132291.1, from coordinate 792,942 downwards.
TTTGATAAAATTATGAAGAATATCGAATTAATTGCTACAGAGATTATGCCTGCTATTAAAAAGTATACTAAATCATAGCCTTAGGGATATTTGATAGAGGAATTCCAAAAAAAATGAACAAACACAGTACCTGCCAAAAATGTGAAAATTTTGGCAGGTCTTTTTATTAGAAATATAAAATTAAATATTATTCTAGAGAAAAACAATAACAACCGCTTAAAGAATCTTAGAGCAGTGCGAATTTTCATGTTATGACAATAATTCTATAAAAAGGTATAAATTAAAAGAAATTTTCTCATGCTAAAAGAATCAATCAATATTCTCCTAATTAGCAAAGTAATAAATAAAATTATATATAAATACGCAAAAAATATAAAGTAAATGTGAGGTAGTCTATGGGATTTTTCAGAAAGAAAAGTAATTCTAAAATGCATTCCAATTCTATTTCAACTGACCAAATAATGACGACAAGTTCAACAAACGAATTAAAATCAAATCTTCAAGAAAATATACAGATAATAAAAGATTCACTTGGAAAAAGCTCGGATATTATCATTCGAGAAATTCGAATTGGAAAAGAAGAAAGTATTAAAGCCGGTATTATCTTTACAGATGGATTAACCGATACAGCCTCATTACAAGATTTCATTTTAGAAACGCTCATGCTAGATATCAAAGGGACCGAATTACAGGAAAAGCTGCCTTCTGATCAAAATCTTATTAGCGTATTAAAAGATTCTGCCATGACAGTAGGAGAAATTGAAGAACTAACTAATTTTGAAGTACTTTTTACTGGACTTTTATCGGGGGATACGATTTTTTTAATCGATGGATATGCCCAAGGTTTAATCATTTCCAATAGGCATTGGGTTGAGCGTGGAGTAACGGAAGCAACAGCCCAAGTGGTAGTAAGAGGACCTCGCGAAGGGTTCTCCGAAAATTTGCGTGTAAATACCGCTTTAGTTCGTAGAAGACTGAAAGACTCAAATCTTTGGATGGAATCAAAAGTTATTGGGAAACGCACGAAAACGAATGTTGCCATAATGTATATCAACGGAATTGCAAATGACAAAATAGTGAAAGAAGTCCGTTTGCGTTTGGATAGCATAGATATTGATGGAATTCTTGAAAGTGGAAATATCGAGGAATTGATTCAGGATGCACCATATTCACCTTTTCCAACGATAGCTAATACGGAACGTTCGGATGTAGTAGCTGCAGCATTATTGGAAGGACGCATAGCCATTTTTGTAGATGGAACACCATTTGTCCTAATGGTACCGGCATTATTCATTCAATTTTTTCAAGCATCGGAAGACTACTATCAACGTGCAGATATTGCGAGCCTTATTCGACTCCTTCGGTTTTTTTCATTCGCAATTGCATTGCTTGCCCCTGCTGTATTTATTGCGGTCACAACTTTTAATCAAGTAATGCTACCTCCTGCACTCCTTATTAGTCTGGCATCTCAACGGGAAGGTGTTCCATTTCCTGCATTTGTTGAAGGAATCATAATGGAAGTCACCTTTGAAATCTTGCGTGAAGCAGGCTTAAGAATGCCACGAAGCATCGGTTCAGCCATGTCTATTGTAGGGGCATTTGTAATTGGTACAGCAGCGGTTGAAGCAGGCATAATCTCTGCTGCGATGGTAATTGTGGTTTCAATAACCGCCATTGCTAGTTTCGTTTCTCCAACTTACGACTTAGCTATCTCTGCCAGGATACTACGCTTTGGATTTATGGCAATAGCTGCTTCTTTTGGTTTAATAGGAATAATGATTGGATTAATTGCTCTACTTCTGCATTTATGCAGTTTGCGTTCTTTTGGCGTGCCTTATATGTCTTCTTTAGCTCCTTTTAATCTTTCCGACCAAAGGGATACGTTTATTCGGTTGCCAATATGGAAAATGTTTACTCGACCTCGTTTAATCAATCAACAAAATATGGTTAGGCAACAAGAATCAGCCTCTGCAAAACCAGAACCATCAAAAAATAAGGAGAATGAAGGGGATTAAACGATGAAAAAGTGTATGTTTGTTCTCCTGATTCTTAGCCTCTTTCTTACGGGGTGTTGGGACCGGAGGGAATTAAATGAGCTAGGCATTACGATGGCAATAGGGATCGATAAAGTAGAAGATGAATACCAAATAACTACTCAAGTGGTAGTACCTTCGGAAATATCCGCGAAAACAAGTACTGGGCGTTCACCAGTCACCCTGTTTCAGGCGAAGGGAAAAACGGTATATGAAGCCTTGCGAAAAATTTCAAAGATCTCGCCTCGAAAAATATATGCTGGACATCTTCGAATGCTTGTACTTGGTGAGGATTTAGCTAAAGAAGGTGTAGCCAAATCCTTAGATTTACTGTCAAGAAATTGGGAACTTCGATCTGATTTCTTTGTTGTTGTTGCTAAGGATATGACCGCAGGGGAACTACTGGATGTTACAACAACGATTGAAAATATTCCTGCCAATAAAATGTTTAGTACGCTTAAAATGTCAGAAGAAACCTGGGCTGCAACGCAAGGCTTTACATTAGATGAGTTGATAGCCAATCTTATAAGTGATGGAAAGCAAGCCGTATTAACAGGGATTCAAGTAATAGGGAAACAAGAAATGGGATCAAGCAAACAGAATGTGGAATCGATTACTCCACCTGCGCGAGTTAAATATGATGGGTTAGCGGTGTTTAAAAAAGATAAACTAGTGGGCTGGTTAACTGAACGAGAAAGCAGAGGTTATAATGACATCGTCAACAAAGTGAAAAATTCTGTAACTAATATATCTTGTCCTAAAGAGGGGAAAGCCACTATAGAGATTGTTCATTTGGATTCTAAAATGAAAGGCAAAATAAATAAAGGTAAGCCTGAAGTGGATATCAATATTAAAGTAAAAGGAAATGTTGGGGAAGTAGAGTGTCGAATGGATCTTAATGACCAAGAAACAATGGTTAAGCTAGAGAAGAATACTGAAAAAAATATGAAAGAAACCATTAATCTGGCCATTGAAAAGGCACAAAAACAATATAATTCAGACATATTTGGATTTGGTGAAGCCATTCATCGATCAAATCCGAAAGAATGGAAAAAGCTTAAAAAGCATTGGGATGAGGAATTCCCTGAGATGAAGGCGAATGTTAAAGTAGATGTAAAACTTGAGCATACAGAAACAGAAGGTAATTCCTTCTTAAAAGAGGTTAAATAATCATGATAAAAAGTATAGGAATACTCCTAATTTCAGCAGCCATGCTGTGGATTGAAGTTCCACCTCTCTTGGAAAAAAAACACAAAAAAGAGCTGCTTGTGTTTTCAATTCTTCTTGTAATCGGGGTAGGTCTAAGTATTACACTTTTTGGATTCGATAAACCTATTCCAAATCCATTTGACTTCCTCACTTTTATCTTTAAACCGCTTAATGACGTTATTTCTCTTTTGTTGAAATAAAAGTACAGTGTAGAGGAGAAGGTATGATATGAAATGATGAAAGACGTTAAAATAAATTCGTACCAATTTCTAGTTTTAGTTATTTTATTTACGATTGGTACGAGTATCTTAACTGTACCATCAGCACTCTCAACCGGTGCGAAGCAAGACGCCTGGATTGCCGCTATAATTGGTACGGGAATCGGGTTTTTGATCATATGGCTATTCGTCACTATAGCTCTTTGGTTCCCTGACCTCACCTATGTCCAAATCCTTGAAAAACTTCTTGGGAAATGGGTAGGTAAAGCCTTTTCTGTTTTGTTTGTACTCATGTCTCTTCTATATGCTTCAGAACTTTTGTATTATTTTGGGCTATTCCTAAACATCCATATTATGCCAGATACTCCAATGGTAGCCCTTAATATTCTTATGGCGGGGATTGTGGTGATGGGAGTCCGTCTTGGATTGGAAACCTTCGCTCGTACTGCAGAAATCCTAATTGTCGTGTTCTTCTTCATTTTTTTCATTTTAGTGGTGTCTATTTCACCTGACATGAAGTTTGAAAACTTACAGCCTATATACGAGATGGGTACAAAAAAGATCGTTCAATCATCCATTTTTTATGTGATTGTATCCTCAGTAGATGCCGTTGTTCTCTTAATGATTTTTCCTTCTTTTGTTAATAAAATAAAACAAGGTAAAAAATCTTTTTTAATTGGAAACTTAATAGGCGGCATCGTCATCATCGTTATTACTTTTCTGAGTATTTCGGTATTAGGTAATGAGAAAACTACAGGAGAGATTTATCCAAGTTATGAATTGACCAAAAGGATAAATATTGGAAACTTTTTACAACGAATTGAGGGATTAATGGCTTCTCTTTGGGTTATCACCCTCTATTTTAAGTCGACCCTTTATTTTTACGCTTCGGTTTTAGGGATGGCACAAATTCTGAATTTGAAAGATTACCGCCCTTTAACATTACCGTTAGGCATGATTGCCGTTGTCCTTTCTCTCGTGATTTATCCTAATATCATCTACCAAAAACATTTTGATGATACAACGGGTAATTCCTTAACATTATCAATCGGACTTTTTTTACCTCTTTTGTTGGTAGTTGTATATGCAATAAGAAAAAGAACGAAAAAGAACGAAATAGAAATAAACGAATAGAAGATTATTTTGAAAAATCTATAGATAAGCATTTAATGTAGCTAAAAACGTAGATAGTAACTCTATAATACATAGAGAATATAGATTAAAAAAATATGCAGTATTCAATTGGAATGGAACACAGAAAGGACGAATTTCAGGTTCTTATTGTACTAACAGGTGCGTTAGAGCAACAAGAGTTTCAAAAATAATCAAACTTTTTTATTAAGAATTTACCCTGCCATATTAAATGAAAATATGTTTTAAACAATCTTTTTTCAAAACCTGCTCTTTAGATTTGTTCTCATATCAATGTTGATATCGTTAATTTAATCAAACTTTATTACAAAGCTACATTTGGAATTGCTTCTCAATAAAAAACACACTTAAAATATTGTAGTTGATACTACTAACTCAATAGTTTTAAATAGAACCATTAATTGGTATAATATGTATAAGATAGTTGGTACTCAAGGGTGGTTGGCATACTCCAAATCTAGGTTCGCAGACTTAATTCGCCGTGTACTGCGGCAACGTTTGCATAACCCACATTGTGTGGGCCCGGGGGGTGATGCCGTGACAGTATTTGAAGCGTTAATGTTCGCAATTGCGTTTGCAACGTTAGTCATAACAATTCTGTCATTTAATCATAAAAAATAACCCATCCTTGAGTTGAGCGCTCTGCGGGATGGGTTATCTTATCCTTTATAGCCAATCCCCTTTTGGGAACCAACTATCTATTTGGCCGTTTGATGCACTAACATCGGCGGTCTTTTTTTAATTTATGTTGCTATTTATTTTAGTATACGTTGATATAATTATTTTTTCAATGTTAGTCACTTATAATATCCTGTTTAATCAGTAAAGTTTTGTTGAAATATAAAAAGCTGAGTAGCAGTTTAATTGCCACCCAGCTTTCTTCATTTCATATGCTTATGCTTCTAAATCTTTAACACCTTTATAAATCAATTCGAATAATTCTTCAATACTTTCTTCTTCGATACAAGAGAAGGCTACACGTAGATCCGTGTTGCTTAGTGCGATTGTACCAACGCCATATTCGTCTAAAAGGTGAAGACGTAATTTGTCAGCATCAACAGTTTTTAGTTTTAAACACATAAAGTATCCTGAGTTAAATGGATAGTAATCCCAAACATTTTCGAATTCAGCGTTTTCAAGAACCGCTTTTACTTTGTTTGCACGGCCTTTCATGATGTTGAATTTTTCTAGTTTTTGTGCTTCAAATTCAGGACTTTGAAGTGCATGTAGTAAGAATGTTTGTGATGGATGTGGTCCACTTGAGATTGTTGCACGGATAATACCTGTTGTTTTTTCTTCAAGAGCAGCTAACAAGGCTTCACTTGTATTACCAAAAGTGATGAAACCAACACGGAATCCCCAAACATATTCTTCTTTCGTTGCTCCATCGACTTTCACTGCAAGTACACGTTCGTGAACATTACTTAATGCACCAAATAATGATTCATGTAAAGAATCTTCAAAGAACAATGAGTAGTATGCATCATCAGTAATGGCCACCACATTGATACCAGCATTAGCAGCATCAGTAATCGCATTTACGATTGCTGCACCTTCTTCAGCACCTGGTGTGTAACCAGTTGGATTATTCGGGAAGTTTAATAATACAATTGCTTTTCCTTTGTCTTTTTGACTAAGGATAGCTTGACGAAGACCTTCTGCATTAAATTTGTTATCAGCATTATAAAGTGGATATGTTACAGTATGCGCATGGCGACGGATACCGAAGACCATGTCGTAGTTTTCCCAGTTTTTATCAGGAATAATTAATGCGTCACCTTCATCTGCAAACAAATCAGCAGCAATACTTAAACCATGAGTTAAAGCATTTGTAACGATTGGATTACTAAAAGTTTTTCCTTTTAATGAAGGACTTTCAGCAAGCATTTTTTTACGCCATTCTTTACGTAATGCAGGTTTACCTGCTGGTGGCGCATAAAGGTAAAGATCAGATGGCTCATACGCAGATAAAGTGTCTTGAATTACTTTTAAGTGCATTGGTTTACCATTTTCTAAAGCTGTGCCGATTGTAGCGTTGTACTTGTTCGCTTTTTTACCAGCTTCTGCAGATTGGCTTAAAATTCCCTCTTTCGGGAAATACATTTCTTTTGCTAAACCAGATAGCATGTCATATACATAAGGATTTTCTTGTTGAATAGTTTCATTTAATTCTTTTGCTAAACTATGCATGTTGTCATTCGCCTCATTTCGATATACTACGAGTAATTATACATGATTATTAAGAGAATTGAATTTATTTCGTAACAATTTTATTAAGTTTTTTTATTATTTTTTTCTCTCGAATATAAAAATTGACAAATAGGATTCTCCTTTATTTGGATGTGGATTTTCGTATAATTAAAGGATAGAGTAATCCAAATAAAAGCAAGTGAAAGTAAACTATTTTAAATAGTAGGGAGTGTTGTTTATGAATGTAATAGTTAAAACGCAGGAGCCACCGTACTATGCGGTTATTTTTACTTCACAGCGTACAGAAGCAGACAATGGATACGCTGAAATGGCGAAAAGAATGGAAGAACTGGCAACAAAACAAGAAGGGTTCTTAGGTATTGAAAGCGCAAGGGATAATGAATTAGGAATTACCGTCTCCTATTGGAATTCACTAGAAGCAATTAAGAATTGGAAGAACAATGCATCACATCAAATCGCTCAAAAAAGGGGAAAGGAAGAATGGTATCAGAATTATCATGTCAGAATCTCCAAAGTTGAACGAGATTATTTTATAGATTAGTTAGTTGAATCAATTTCATAATTTAAAGATTCGATAATAAACACGAACATTAAATATGCCATTGCTATATGCCATATTTATTAGAGCTTTATCTAAGAAGCGCCATCTGGAGCGGCATACTATTTGAAATCAAAAATAATCTTAATCATCTAGACAATATCAATTAAGATTTATACACTATGGATATATGAGAAAATGAAAGGAGATTAAATGAGTACTACAATTGCGATAGAAAAAAAGACTACTTTTTGGGTTGTGATCATTTTAGGTTCATTAACTGCCTTTGGTCCACTCTGTATGGATTTATATTTACCCGCTTTACCTATGGTTGCTAATGACTTACATACATCAACATCAGTTACTCAATTTAGCATGACCGCTTGCTTTATCGGGCTTGCAATTGGTCAATTATTTTTCGGTCCACTGAGTGATCTTTCGGGACGAAAAAAACCTTTAATTAGTGCACTTATTTTGTTTGCGCTTGCGTCATTTCTTTGTGGCTTGACCAGTTCAATTGTTATCCATCTTATTTTACGATTTATGCAAGGTTTCACAGGTGCTGCTGGAATTGTGATTGCAAAAGCTGCTGCGCGTGATCTGTACAGTGGCAAAGAGCTGACGAAATTTATGACAATCCTTGGTTTAGTGAATGGTATTGCACCGATTGCTGCTCCACTTTTGGGTGGATTCTTATTGGCAGTAGGGGATTGGCATTTTGTTTTCTATACACTTTCACTTGGAGGTACCCTTTTGCTGATTGGTGTACTTTGGCAACTTCCTGAAACATTACATCTTCAGGAGCGTACCGGTGGAAGCTTTTTTACACCATTTAAAGCATTTCCTATCATTATTAAAGATAAAGAATTCATGGGGTATTCATTAACCCAATCTTTTATTTTAACGTGTATGTTCGGATACATTGCTGCTTCACCATTTGTCTTACAAAAGATGTATGGCTTATCGCCACAATGGTTTTCTGCATCATTTGCACTAAATGGCATTGGTATCGTACTGATGACACAACTAACAGGACGCTTAGTTGGGAAATATGATGAACGAACGATATTAAAATTTGGAGTTTGGCAAGCAACGATTGGATGCCTACTGTTGCTCTTAGTTGCAGTCTTCAAATGGCCACTAATTATGATTTTGTTAGGTTTCTTTATCACTGTCTCTAGTGTTGGTCTTGTAGGACCAACAGGTTTTTCACTCGGAATGCAAAACCAAGGTCAACATGCAGGAAGTGCTTCTGCAATGCTAGGTTTACTGCCATTCGTGGGTGGTTCAATTGTTTCTCCATTAGTTGGGATTGCAGGGGAACTTACTGCAGTACCAATGGCAATTGTTATGTTTGTATGTGCTTTAATGGCTCTTGTGATTAATAGCACGATGATTAAAAGTGAATCAAACAAAAAGAAGAATACGGCTGCAGCGTAAAAAAGGTTCAGTGTTGGAAGAGAAAACAAAGAATAGTAATACAAATAGGATGCTAAATTATATATGATTTAGCATCTTTATTTTTGTTGTCGTATCAATGATATTTCTCGGTGATTGTGGAGCGAAAGACGGCGACTCCTACGGGAAAAGCTTGAGCTGAAAGCCCCGCAGGAAGAAATTCTTTTGTTAAAAAGAATTTCTTGCGACGAAGCTAGCGAAGCGATGCAGGAGCACATCTTTTAAGGAACAAAGCCTAAGAGCGCCACGTCCTGTGGCAACGGCTTCGTGACCAACATCGTGTTGGCCTGAGGAGATTGAAGCCAAGCCCGTGGAAAGCGCCGTCTGCAGCGGAACATCCAAATCTGAATATGGACAGCTAATGTATTGAATTGTTCGAATATAAAAATCGAAAATGGATATATGAAATTGGTTCAATAAATTTCAAAAAAATAAAAATCAAATTCATCATCCAAATATATACATAAGAATATATGTTCGTGTTATAATTTATTAAAGTTACTAAATTAGGGGGACCATATGATATTAAAAAATATAAACATGATCGAGCGTATGAAGCATTATAGTGTACCAGGTTTAAGTATTACCTTAATTGATAATGGTGAAATCAGTGTTACAGAAAATTACGGTTTGCTAGAGGTGGGAAGCGATAAAAAAGTTAACAGAAATTCTATTTTCAGTGCTTGTTCAATCAGCAAATTCCTAACAGGAATGCTCGTTATGAAGTTAACAGAACAAGGACTTCTTGATTTAGATGAGGATGTAAACAAAAAACTTGTATCCTGGAAAGTTCCTGATAATGATTTAACTAAAAATAAAAGAGTTACATTACGAAACTTGCTTAGTCATCAATCTGGAATCGTAGATCCAGAAGATAGTTTTGCTGAGCTTAATTCGAATATAGGGATACCTTCAATGGTTAAACTATTAGAGGGGAAAACCACTTATTGTAAAGAACCAATTGATGTGAAGTATGAGCCTGAGATTGAATTCCACTATTCAGATGCTGGCTTTTGTATTATCCAACAATTAATAGAAGATGTGACAGAAAAACCTTATCAGCAAATAATGAACGAACTAATATTTAAACCCTTAAAAATGGAAAAAAGCATATTCTGCACGGAAATATCAGTAACAAATAGAGAAGAATTTTCTTGTGGTCATAACAAGAACGGTGAATTAGTAAATGGAGGATATCCTATGTACCCTTACCCAGCAGCTTCTGGACTATGGACAACTACTTCAGAACTAGCCCAATTGGTCTTTGAATTAATGAATGCTTTAAAAGGGGAAAGTAAGGTTGGAATTTCTGCAAGTATCGCAAAAGAAATGATTACTTCACAGTTAGGAAAGAACGGGATCGGACTAGGCGTATTTTTAAGTGGTTCAGCAAAAGAACTTGAAATTACATCACTTGGTTGGGGAGTAGGTTTTCAATGTATGATGGTGGCGTTTCCGTATTTAGAGAAAGGTGCGGTCATCATGACGAATGCAGAATTGGGTGTTCATCAAATGGAAGGGATTATAGGAGAAATTTATAATTCTCTTATGTCATAAGAAATGATATTTTTTTACTAATGGGAGTGAGAAAGTTGCAGATAGCATTAGCTGAAATACCCCATACACCTCAAGTCTTGTCTTTCTTTAAACATAATTTAGATCGTAATAACATTGGGGTTTATTCTGAAGAGTTTTTATGCCCTCTAGGAATTAAAGCAGCTATAAGAAGAAAACAAATGATAGTGGCGATAGTGGATGGTCAAGTAGTAGGAGCTTTTCGATTTTACAGAAAAAAAACATCAAAAACCATCTCACTATATCAATTTGCTATAAGCGAGAATTATCGTCGGCAGGGGTTGTTAACGAAGATGTTAAAAACTATAAATGACTTACCAATCCTTGCGTTATGCCCGATTGAATCAGAATTCAATGAATACTTCTACAAGTCAGGTTGGCAACTTCAAGAACAAAATGCACAGTTTAATGAATGGGTTTTTAATTGTTAATTTCAACGTTAGTTCAATTATAAGAACTTTACTATATAAATCCTGCATCTATATTCTGAATTTTCGAAACTGAAGTTAAATCTAAAATGTTTACTTGAAAGAAAGGTGGAATTGATATGAAACAAGCATTAATTTTTGATATGGATGGTACATTATTTCAAACAAATTCAATTTTAGAACCAGCATTAATAGGAACATTTGATGTACTAAGAAAAAATAATCTATGGTATGAGGATACACCAATCGATACGTATCGAGAAATAATGGGTGTACCTTTACAAGTAGTTTGGAAAACATTATGTCCAAGTCATTCATTAGAGATTCGCGAAAAGAGTAACTCGATATTTCAAGAGAAATTAGTTGAATTAATAAAAAATAAAAGAGGCTCTTTGTATCCAGATGTGGAATCTGTATTGGAAAAACTAGGTTCGGATCATGAATTATACATAGCAAGTAATGGACAAATAGAGTATCTTAAGGCGATTGTAGATACATATTCCTTAGAGCGATTTATAAAAAAGGTATATAGCATCCAATCGATTCCTTCAGGACAAAAATCGGATTTAGTTAAGATGATAATCAGTGAAAATAAAATTACTACAGGAGCTGTTATTGGGGATCGATTATCAGATATCATGGCAGCAAAAGAAAATGGTTTAACAGCAATAGGTGTCAATTTTGACTTTGCGCAGATGGAAGAATTAAAGCAAGCTGATAAAGTCATAGATCATTTTATCGAATTGTTATGAATATAGATCGTAAAGAAAGATAAAGCTTTTGAAAAAATTGATCATTTAATATAAAGATTGATCATTTTAATGAAGGTATGAAATTTTATAATAAAGTTTGATAAAAATCACCTCTTTATTTTTTCTTATAGGTGATTTTTTTTATTGGATATTTATGATGAAATCGGTAAAAAATTATGAAGAAATGTACTTAAACTTACAGGGCAGATTGCTTAAGAAGCATCTAATGAACCTACACTTACAATAAATAAAAAGAAATCATTTTGAAAAAAAGTTTGATCAAAATGATTTCCCAAATACTTCTACATCTGAATCCACCGTATTAAACAACCTTCCTAACCCTGATTAATGAATTACATTTTGATTTTTGTAATTTACTCGATTGATTTCAGATGCATACATATCCGCAACAATTTGTGCACCAGCACTGTTCAGGTGTATTCCATCTAACGTGAGATGAAGACCGCGATTTTTTGATAAAGAATCAATTCTTGAAGACTTCTTATAAAAGAGAACATCCTTCATAACTCTTAATACTTTTGTATTGATGTAATCTGAACTGTTTACTTTTGAAAGGTGGTCTGTAAATACGGATTGGAGATCTACAAAACTGACATCTGTATGTTTATGAGTGATGGATTGAATAATATCATTCAAATCTTTAATTTCCCTATTGGATGCATTTTGCGTATTTTCACCAACTAATGCGGGTGTAACTACTACTACCTCTTTCGGAACTATTCAATAATTAATCATACACCACAAAAAAGCATGCAAATTCAAAGGCTTACAAGTCTGTATTAAGAAGGATTAATTAATTACTATATCGAATTAGAGATAAAATAATAAAGAGATTCATAAATTTAGAGTTCAAAGATGTTTTATAGAAAATAACGGAAAGTTTATTGATCTGATAAAGGGTCAGTTTAATTGAACAAGGGAATGGTTGTATTGGAATGTTTTGTGATGAGATTAAACTGGAGGGAATAGAAAATGGATGTAAAGACACTTTTGTTACAACAATGGGCAAGCTGCTTAGATGAAGAAGACTGGTTTCCGCCACTTGAAAAAGTGCTAGAGTGTATTACTTTTGAACAGGCAATTTGGAAACCAGTTGAGGGGGCAATGAATTCCATTTGGGAATTAGTTTGTCATTTACTTTTCTATAAAAAGAGACTTCTGATGCGATTTCTTGGTGATACAGCGAATGAACCCCAGGCAGAAGATAATGAATCTACATTTCGATTACCAACTGAGACATTTCAAAATTGGGTGGAAACAAAACAAGAATACTTTTATGTTCATCGTGAACTTGAAAAAATACTAGCAAAATCAGAACATGAAGATTTGTATAGACAGATCCGTGGAGAAAGAACATTAGTGCTTGAAATGAAGAGTTTAGCATTGCACGATGCATATCATATTGGGCAAATTGTATCCCTAAGTAAAATGCAAGGAGCTTGGGGAGGGAAATGAAGCTTTTAAAAAAACTTCATTTGCTTCACAGTTCTTCCATTATAGGGGGCTTTAATGGAAGAAGAGCGGGACCGTCCAAATATATCATTATGCAGGGTGAACCGTATCATAAGTAAATGAGGTTATAATATATCCTTTTAAGGACTAGTGGAACTTAACTGCTAGTCTTTTTTAATCGCGGTTAATCCAATTTTGTTTTTTTCGAATAAAAAAACAATGTCCCCAAACAATCGGCAGAGTTTCCCTCAAAGAAATCTCACTTTGAACATAAGGGTACATTGATGATTAAATTATATTTTAATTAATCTAATTAAAGAAGCTCACTTACTAGCATGTAGTCTATTAAAATTATCACTATAAAAGTTAAAGCATTACAGAAACAATCGGGCCATTTAATGGAGTAACACTTAAAAAGGTAATTGGTATACAGAGAAGATTGTGAAGAAATGTACTTAAGCTAACGGCGCAGGATAGCTTAACAAAGGGTAATCAAATTTTGAAACTTATTCATAAATTTTCCGTATTACTAGTATTTAGTAATGCAGGAAAGGAGGAAGAAGGGTGAAGCTTTGGTGGGGTGCAAATGTTTTTTGGTTAGTAATTTTTTCTTTACTTGCTATCATTATCGGAACAAGACAAGTAGATGGAGCAGGGATTGTACAAACTCCTGAAATAAGAATTATTACATTTATTATTTTAGGTGTTGTTTTTATGTTTATACTTATAGTACAACTAATTTGGTTTTATTTTGTTCGTAAAAGAATACGACTGTCATAGACACCTTTTTACTCTAATGAAAAACAGAGTTAATACTCAATAGTTTGTGAATAAATGTACTAAACTATTGGGTGCGTTAGTTGAAGAAGAATTAAGTGATATTATGAGTGAAGTTAGATTTTAGTTATTCAATTAAAGGACGCGTTAGTTTAATAATAAATATCAATTTGCAAAGAATAAGAAATAAATAAAAAGCACCTAGAGGTGAATTATGATGGTTAAGCAATACTTTGCCCTATTAGGATTTGTATTTCTTGTTCTTATTCCTACGCAAATTGTAAAATCTGAAGTTAATTCAGAAGTAGAAGGTATGTATGTCACAACAGAGGATATTATTTCAGACATTATATTCCCAATTATTGATAAAAGAGTAATCAAAGAGTATGGAGGTGATAATCTTTTTTACTGGCAATGGAAAAGGATTGTTGGCATTACTTACAATGACAATCATTCCTATGATGTTACGGTAAGAATTGAGATCCCTCCGAAAAACTTTAATGATGATGTTAAAGAAGATTTAGTTAAGGTAAGAATTTTCCTATCCTGTGATAGTGAAAAGATTAATAAGAAGATATGTAATCACAAGTTCAAAATTGAAATATTGGATTACAAACATTTATCTCCATAAGTACTATTCCCATTAACTTAACTTTAGCAAAATAACTAAAGTATTTTGCAACATTTATTTTTCAATATTCCACAATCGGGCGCGTGTAGTAGTTCTCATTATAGTTTTTCCACTTAAAAATGAACTAGTTTCACCATTAATTGGACTTGCAGATGTCTAATTCGATTCTAAGCGCTTCAATCTCTTCATAGTGAGTATCATAAAACTTATGTGTATCACTGTAGTAAATCATTTCTGAAACGATTCCAGATATACAGCCATGCTCAAAAGCGCAAAAAAAAGCTATGGAAATGGGCAGTATGTATGGTTTTGATTCGCCTTCAGCTAATCCAGATAATTATGATGCATACGGAAAATGGATTGGTAAAAGATAAAAAGGAGGGTTATTCCCTTCTAAAGATTTGTAACAACAAAAATTATTTTAAAGGAGAACTGTTATGTTTACTATTGGTGAAAGAGTAATGGTATCAAGGGATAATGATAATGAAAAATATGATTCATTCCGAAACAAAGTATTGGTAGTAACTCATATTGCTACTAATAAACAGGAACATAAGGGCTATGATGGAAATTTAGAAGCGCCTTTATACGATCTTGAATTGGAAAATGGTGAAGCTATTAATTGCTCGTTATATGAATATGAATTGGAATATGCCGATTAAAAATGATTAAAAATGGAGGGGTTTTCCCTCCTAAATAACAAATAGGGCTGAACTTTTTACATAAAAGCAAGGAGGAAACAAAATGGAAAAACGGTGAACAGGGTAAAATCACGATTAAAGTCTTTACCAAAGACGTAGACGTTGTAAATTGAAAAATGTTATATCATCAAAACTATACCCCTTTGCTTTTTAATTTATTCGTAATCTCATTTCTTCCATTTTCAGAAACTCTTTTTCTAAATCCGAAAGGGCTTCATCTGTTTCTCCTCTTTCTATAGCTGGGACCTCTTTTGTATTTAAATTCTCTCTAATTTTAAAGCGCAAACTTTTTACCGATCTTCCCTTCTTTATTTCCACAAAAGAAATAAAAACATCGTTGGAGTGGAATAAAGTTTGTTCAAAAGGATGCTGCAAACATAGATTTTTACTATAAAAGAACCCCCACGCATTTTGAAAAGATTGATCAAAATGCGTGGGGATCAGTTCGGGCTGATTTTACTTTTTATAAAAAAGTTTGATATTTCGTAATGTTGTTGCTCCATAATCGCGCCCGCTTGATGTATCATTATTCTTTATACAATGTGTAACATTATAATAAGTTATTTTAAAGCTGAACTAATTTTTGTATTAGTTTAGCTTTTATTTGTGTTTAAAGATATAACTTATATTCAACAATCGGGCCATTTAATTGAATAACGCCTTTTGATAAAATTAATGAATTTATGTTAAAATTTAGGTTAAATTATAAACTGATGTACATAAACTAATGACGCAATTTAGTGGAGGAGGGATTATATGTATGAGTGAAATATCTTTTAATGAGTTAGAGAAGAAAGTGAAGAAGATTAAAATTGAAGGTTTTGTTATTTATAAAGGAAATACACGGATCTTTGAATATTTAAAGAATAAAAAAGTCGTAGAAAAACCGACAAAGGTTTATTCCATTACAAAGAGTATTGTGTCTATATTAATTGGAATTATGGTCGATAAAGGGCTAATAAAAAACATTCATGAACCTATTTATAACTACTTTCCGGAAATATTAGAGTTCAATGACCCAATGAAGGAGGAAATCACATTATTTCATTTGCTGACTATGACTTCGGGGTTACAAGTAGGAAAATTCCAAAGTTCAAAAAACTGGGTTAAATTCATACTAGAACAACCAGTTATACATAGACCAGGTTCAACCTTTGAATATAATAGTGGAAACTCTCATTTACTAAGCGCGATCATCCAAAAAGTTTCTGGAGGTTCTACCGCCTCATTTGCTGAAGAATTTCTATTCCATCCATTAGGGATAAAAAAATACATATGGGTAAAGGACCCGCAAGGAATTCACGAGGGTGGCTTTAGTATTTCATTAAATTTAGAGGACATGGTGAAGTTTGGATTTTTATTACTAAACGAAGGACAATTTAAATCAAATCAAGTGGTTTCATCTAACTGGATCCACGAGGCAAAAAAACCATATAAACAATTTGAAGCAGAAGAAGATAGAACAGCTGGATATGGTTATCAGCTATGGACTTGTGAAATTACTAATAGTAACATCAAAATTGAATATTACTATGCGAATGGCTTATACGGACAATATATATTTATTGTTCCGAAGTTAAATATTATGGCTGTGGCAAAAAGCTATCTACAAGATGACCAGTCCTCTGCGCCGAAACTCTTTTTCGAAGAACTTTTGCGTAGTTGGAAGGATGAATGAGACATTTAAACAAATGAAAAGGGGTTCTTCTCCTCTTCCGAGATCATAAAAGTATCTTGTAAAAAGGAGAAATCACTATCTTGATATTCAACAATCGGGCCATTTTGCTGAACAAGGATTAGAAATCACAGGGGAAAAAGAGTTAGCATTGGTGAATATTTTATGTACCCGATTTTGAGAATTATGGAAATGATATTTGGAAAGTTTCAGGACATGTGTGGAAGTAGCTTGTCTTAGGAGAGGAGATAAAAAAATGATTGAATTACGAAAGATAACCGGGGATAACATAGATGAAGTAATAGCACTTGAAGTTGGAGAAAACCAGAAAGACTTTATAGAAACTACTAACCTCAGAAGTTTTGCAGACGCTCATATGTTGAACGCAGACGGGATACCAGCGACTCCCATTGCCATTTATGCCGATGGAGTTGCTGTTGGATTCTTGATGTATATTTATGATACGTTGGATCATGAATCATTTGAAAATGAAGTTTTTTACGGGAAGAAGAGTTATTTTATTTGGCATATTATGATTGGAAAGGGTTACCAGGGGAAGGGATATGGCAAACTTGCTTTTGAAAAAATGTTGATGGATATTGAAACTACTCCAGATGGAGAAGCAGAATATGTAGCCCTCTTTTATCGAACAAGTAATGACATTGCTAAAACACTATACGCTTCATTTGGTTTCGTAGATACAGGAATCATTCAGGATAATTCGATGTTGGCGATTAAAAATCTAGATGGGAAAATAACAGAATCCTTAGTAGAATAGGATCTCTCGTAAAGAAATGTAAGCTATCAACGTCTCGACCCATAATAAACACAAATAAACAGAAGAAAAAAACGATTTTGTTAACTCTGTCTTAGCAAAAATATAATATTTATACCGCAATCGGGCACTAGTCTTGAAAAAAGAATTGTGCCTTCTTTAGCTAAAGGGTCAAAGTATGGGGTATACTACACAAAAAAATAATATTAATGGTAAAATAAAGTTTGATTTATTAGAATATTTGATTAAATAGATAGAGCAGAGCAGTTTAATCAATATTTTTATAGAAGTCATTTAATATAGGTGAGTAAAAAGAACATTTTATTAAAGAAAATATCAGAAAAAGAATTTACAATTTATTCCGAAGATGAGGAACGGATTTGAAATAGCGGGAATCAATATGCTCAAAACTATTAACTAATATTTAGTGAACTAGAGAGGGCATTAGTTGAATCACAATCTTCCAATCGGAGGCCATTCACGAACAAGACTTAGCGCCCTTAGTATATATGGACCTATGATTGCAGTATAAGCTTATAAAACCAATTCGTAAGGAGTGGCTGCAGATGAGTGATGAAAAAGATAAAATATACCCCGACTGCCCAACTATTGTTAGAACGGTCGAGGTTGGCGGCCATACAAAATCGCAACTTCTTCAGAAATTGCAACAAAACTCTATTTTGATGAACAAGTTTGGAGAGAGGCTAATCACTGATGAAAAATTTAACACCACAAATAAGATATACAGTGTGAGGACTGTTGAGCTCAAAGTTCGCAATCTTGGATTTCCGGAAGGAGCTACTATACCCCAGGTTTATAAAAAAGCGAACCAGGTTGGCTTGAAATTATGTCCGCTTGAGTTAGGTCCATACTTAAGATTGAAGTACCTGGATCAACCGGAGGGGTATTTAGGGAAGCCTTCTTGGCGACATCGATCTCCGTATGGCGCCGTTAAAATAGCATCGGAGATACTATCCGAAGACGTCGACTTCCCGAAAGGCTTCTATCTAAGAAAAATTGAGGGTGTGCTGTGGTTGCGCGGATATATCGCCGATGATCTCCACGTTTTGGATCCAGATGATCACATTATCTTTTGTCAAAACTAAACTTCGAAGTAAAAAGTTTTTTCAATCAATAGGCGCAGCTGTTGGAAAAATGGTATCGGAGGGATTTTATTGAATGATAAAAGAGTTGGAATAGTATTCTCCTTTATATTTGGTAGTTTAACCCTTTTAACTGTATTGATATTATTGATTTTTTCGCTTTTTGGCGAAGAAATAATAGAGTTTCTTAAAAATGGATTTTCTGAACACTACTAGTCTATATCTCGTTTAATGAATACGATAAATTTATGTGATTATTAAATAAAATTTATTTTTAAGCTAACGGGGTACTTTAGTGAAAGTAGAATTAAGTGATTTTCTTTATTTAATTATTGGGCGCAATTCTGCAGTAAGAATTATGCTCTTTCTTTATGTTAATGGCAATTGAATTGAGGAAGTGAGTGGAGTGAGAAAGGCTGTTGAATGTTATTAAAACAGGGGCTAAAAATAAAACACCCCTCTAAAAAGAGGAGTGTCCCATCAATCTCACGAAGCATCCGCACCTTCGAACTGACTATTATAAAGCGAAGCATAGAAACCATCAGCTTTTAATAACTCTTTATGATTACCTTGTTCTACAATATCCCCATCTTTCATGACAAGGATTAAATCTGCATCACGTATTGTTGATAATCTATGAGCGATAATAAAGCTTGTTCTACCTTCCATAAGGTTTTTCATCGCTTTTTGAATCAGCACTTCTGTACGAGTGTCAATGGAGCTTGTTGCTTCATCGAGTATTAATATTTTCGGATCCGCTAGTAGGGCGCGGGCAATTGTTAGTAGTTGCTTCTGCCCTTGGGATACGTTGCTTGCTTCTTCGTTTAGTTCCATTTGATATTTATTTGGTAATGTTTTTACGAAGTTGTGAACGTGAGCTGCTTTCGCTGCTTCAATTACTTCTTCGTCTGTAGCATCCAGTCTACCGTAACGTATATTTTCCATGATGGAACCGTTAAATAGCCAAGTGTCTTGAAGTACCATACCAAACATGTTGCGCAGGTCTTCTCGCGTGAAGTCTTTTATATCGTGACCGTCGATACATATTGCACCGCTGTTTACGTCATAGAAACGCATTAATAGTTTTACGATCGTTGTTTTACCAGCTCCGGTTGGTCCGACTATCGCTACTTTTTGTCCAGGCTTAATGTTAGCTGAGAAATTATTGATGATGATCTTATCTGGATTGTATCCAAATTGAACATCTTTGAAGGTAACTTCTCCTTGAACTTTTTGCAGCTTCACTGGATATTCTGATTCTGGCACTTCCTCTTCTTCATCCAAAAATTCGAAGACTCTTTCAGCAGCAGCTGCAGTGGATTGAAGTACGTTTGCGATTTGCGCTACTTGAGCGATTGGTTGCGTAAAGCTTCTAACATATTGCACAAAGGCTAAAATGTCTCCAACTGCGATGGTTCTCTTAACAGCAAGCCATCCGCCTAAAATAGACACAGCGACATAACCAATATTACCGATAAATGTCATAATGGGCATCATCATTCCAGATAAAAATTGAGATTTCCATGCGGAGTGGTAAAGGGTATCATTTAACTCTTCGAATTTTTTTACTTCTTCTTCTTCTTTGTTAAAAGCTTTTACGATATTGTGACCACTATAAATTTCTTCGACCTGTCCGTTTACGTGTCCTAAATATTCTTGCTGAGATTTGAAGTATTTTTGTGATCTCTTTACGACTCCCATGATAAGAATCATGGATACTGGCAATATTAATAGCGCAACTAATGTCATTTGCCAGCTGATTGATAACATCATAATAAGTACACCGATGATTGTAATAACGGATGTGATGATTTGCGACATACTTTGGTTTAAAGTTTGACTCACCGTATCTACGTCATTCGTAATTCTTGATAATACTTCTCCGTGCGTTGTTTTATCAAAGTACTTAAGCGGCATCCGGTTAATTTTTTCATCGATTTCTTTTCTGAAGTTATAAGATACTTTTTGGGCTACTCCAGAAATAATGTACCCCTGGATAATACCAAATGCAGCGCTCAGTATATATAATCCAAGGAGTAAAATGACAATGTTTCCGATATAGGTAAAGTCAATGGCCGCACCTGCTGCTCCTGATACTTTGCTTACAAGTCCTTCGAAAAGTTTTGTTGTCGCTTTTCCTAAAATTTTTGGACCAACAATTGTAAAGGCTGCACTACCGATTGCGAAAAGGATAACGACTAAGATTGATAATTTATAGGGCTTCAAGTATTGAAGGAGTTTATTCATCGTTCCTTTGAAGTTTTTTGCCTTCTCAATCTTTCTCATGCCACCGCCCATATGACCACCGCCACCAGGACCAGGGCCGCTTTGTCTTCTATTTTCTATTTTTCTATCACTCATGATGACAACTCCTCTCTTGAAAGTTGTGATATAGCAATTTGCTTATAAACTTCACAGTTTTCCATAAGCTCTTCATGAGTACCAGTTCCAACTATTTTTCCTTCGTCAAGTACAATGATCTTATCGGCATTCATGATTGTACTGATTCTTTGGGCGATAAGTAAAAGAGTACTTCCTGCAATCTCATTGTTTAAAGCTTTGCGAAGTAGCGCGTCTGTTTTAAAGTCAAGGGCTGAGAAACTATCATCGAATATGAAGATTTCCGATTTTTTCGTAAGAGCACGCGCAATAGAAAGTCTTTGTTTTTGACCACCGGAAACGTTCGTACCACCTTGAGATATTTCTGTACGGAAGCTTTCAGGTTTCGCCTTAATAAACTCCATAGCTTGCGCGATTTCTGCCGCTTTTGCTAATTCTTCTTCAGTTGCTTCTTTCTTACCGTATTTCAAATTACTTTCGATTGTACCGGAGAATAGAACTCCTTTTTGCGGTACATAACCAATTTTCTCTCTTAATTCCTTCTGAGATACCTCTCTAATATCCGTGCCATCTATTAATATTTGGCCGCTTGTAACATCGTAAAAGCGTGGAATTAAGTTGATTAATGTTGATTTACCACTACCTGTACTTCCAATGAAAGCAGTCGTTTCACCAGGTTTTGCAGTAAAGGTGATATTGGAAAGCACATCTTCTTCTGCACCTGGATATCTAAAGCTAACATTTTTAAATTCAACGTAACCTTTCTTGTCTGAAGCAAATGTTTTCGGCTCTTTTACATCACTAATGGAAACGTCAGTATCTAGAACTTCTGCGATTCTTTGTGCGGAAACTGAAGCACGTGGAACCATAATAGATACCATTGAAATCATTAAGAAGGCCATAATGATTTGCATTGTATATTGCATAAATGCCATCAAATCACCAACTTGCATATGTCCCATATCCACTTGGTGTGATCCAACCCAAATAATCAGTACAGTAACGGCATTCATGATAAACATCATCATTGGCATCATAAATGACATTAAACGGCTTACAACTAAATTTGTTTTTGTTAAATTTTGATTTCCTTTTTCAAATTTCTTTTCTTCATGTTTTTGATTATTAAAAGCACGAATAACGAGCATACCTGTTAAAGATTCACGAGTGATTAAGTTAATTTTATCTACTAACTTTTGGATACTCTTAAACTTAGGAATCGCGATGCTAAATAAACCAATAACTAAGCTTAAAATCGCGATTACCGCAACTGCGATAATCCATCCCATTGAAACGTCTGTAGTAAGTACTTTAATAATGCCACCGATACCTAAAATTGGTGCATAGAATACAATGCGAAGCATCATAACCATAAGTGTTTGCACTTGCTGGATATCATTTGTACTTCTTGTGATTAGGGATGCAGTGGAAAACTTATCAAACTCCGCATTCGAGAAGCTTGTAACTTTCCGGAATACTTTCTTTCTAAGATCTCGGCCGAGACCTGCAGCTACTTTTGCAGCAAGCAAACTTACAATAACGGTAGCTGCCATACTTACTAAGGATAGAAGCAGCATTTTCCCGCCGGAAGTAAGAATATAATTGGATTGAAGCTTATCTGTATTGATGCCAATCTTTTTATACTCATTCTCAATGAATGAAACGGCTGACTGTGTTACCATGCTGCCTGGCATATTCTTAAACTTTTCATCTGCTTTTTCTTTCATTGCATCGATTTGATTTTGAGGCAGTTTCGCAATTACTGCAAAAGGATCTGTATTCGGCGGAAGCTTCGCTGGTGCTTTGTTATCACCTGGAGTAGCAGTAGGGAAAGCAGATGAGCCACCTTTTTCAATTCCTTGTGTAATTAACATTGGTTTCCCGAAGATATTGTTAAGTTCGTTAATTATATTTTTATCTTCGGTATGTAGCTTATAAAGTGGTTCTTTATCAAGCTGCGGATAATCTTTTAAGTCATTATTTAGTTCACTTTGAGAGAGGTTGTTCTTATCTAAAAGCACATAGTTGTCAGCTACTTTTTTCTTCTCTTTTTCATTCATAAAGAGTGTAAGTTTATCCAGTTCACTTTTACGAATAACCTCAGGTACTGCATTTTCTACACCTTTTTGTTGAATCCCTACATTGACAATGTTAGACATATAGTCTGGCAGTGATAAATCGCATACTGCCTGCACAGTTAAAAGACATACAACTGCAATGATGGAAGCAACAAATGGTTTTAAATGTTTAATTATCTTTAACAATTAATTCATCTCTCCATATTCCTTGTCTAATTTTTTAGTTTTTACTCCGTTTCTCTCCTTTATTATTCGTATTCTAAGTAATTCATTCCTGCAGCTCTTAACGTATTTTCGACCACAGATTAATTTTTTTGACTAAATAGGGTACCGCCAGCGAATCGGAAATTAACCACCCTTAGGATTTTTGAGTCGTTTTAGCACTAATTTAAATTGTGTTGTATGCGAAAATAGATTTTTTAAGTAAATTGTGTTACATTAACGACTATTTTCATTATTGTTCTTAGGTTCTAACGCAATACAAATGTGTTATGTTGCATCGAAATACTCTTGCTGGGACGAAATTCACATCATTTTATCTTTTTTCCAAAATGCTGGCGGTACCCGCAATTAGAGAGAGGTGTTCAGAGGGCTCAGGCTGAATAAAATTCAAATGTTTCATTCGGTTAATGACAGATAATACTTCATTAATTCTTGGTAATTCAAGCCATCTTTCGAAACCAGGGAAAAAGGAAGAAAATACAATATCCACTCCTTCTCTCTCCATATCTTCGAGAGCTTTTTTGATCTTTTCATGAAGTAAGATGTGGGGATCCTGATTACTTATAGCTATTTTTCGAATTAAAAAAGCAATAGCTGCTAGCTGGGCGTGTGATGTGATATTGTAAAGCCCTCTTATATCAATTTGTTCATCACCGATCATCATGTATCCCATGGTTGAAACCATTAGCTTTTCTGTACCACTGCCCTGTGGATAGCTAGAAAAGTGATCGGTGTTTATTTTTCTTTCTATCTCCCATTTTGTAAGGGGGATACGTTCGCGTGGTTTGTCGTGTTCACATAAATTTTTTGCTTCCTCGGTTACGTTTTTTGGCACAAAATTGTCCATCAAGATGACTTGATCGGCAACGGATAAAAATTCACCGCTACCTCCAATAACAAGAACGGAAGATACGCCAACAGCCTCATAAAGCTCCCTGACGCGTTCCGTAAAAGGTGTAATGGGTTCATGCTTGATTAATGAACGCATTTTGATGTCTTGAATCATAAAATTCGTCGCACTTCTGTCTTCATCAATAAGAAGAAGTTTACACCCGAAGTTGATTGCCTCCATAATATTTGCGGCTTGAGATGTGGAACCTGAGGCGTAGTCAGTCGAAAACTGTTCAGCTGAACTATTGGGTGTCCATTTTATGAAAGGCGTAATATTGATATTTTTTATGGAACGGCCTTCCTCTGCAGATATTTCCATTGCACTTTGATTTGTTATCACAAATTCTCGTCCGTCGCCTATGATGTGATTGTAAATCCCCGAATTTAGTGCATCCAGCAATGTGCTTTTACCAGAATAACCACCGCCGGTGATGACCGTCACACCATGTTTTATTCCCATTCCTCGCAAACCACAAATTTCAACTTCAACATCTTCCGGGGATGTAAAAGGCAAGGCACCCTCAAGTGGTCCGCTGTTGTCTTTATTTCTTGGCAAAATGCTGCCATTCCCAATAAACGCACAATAACCATTGGATTTTAGCCATTCGCGAATCATATTTTGTTTTTTTACCAATTCAAAGGCAGCATTTAATTTGATCAAATCAAACTTGGCTATAAACTTCTTCACCTCTTTTGGAAGCATTTTGCAGAGCATGCGCATAGCTTTATTATTATTCTTGAATGGAAGTTGAACTGTAATCATTAAGCATAAACACCATTTTTCCGAGATGACTTCGACAAAGGATGCATTACGATGCAACAACACATTGGTTGGACGAAAACAATAAAAAGCACCATTTTCTTTTTCAGAACGTGACCGGTTATAAATCACTTCATTTAATGCCTCAATATGATCAACGAATTCTCTTAATGCAAAATCTGAGAGAACAACTTGATCCATATTTTCATCTAAGCCTAGACGGTCAAAAGGTATTTTTATGGTGATACATGGTTTATCCTGTGTGAGTTTATGTGTCCTTTCAATGTAATAGGCAACATCATTGTTCCAATAGATTGGGTCTTCATAAATCATACTGTAAGATGACTGTCCGGATTGTAATGAGCGAAAATATTGAGCGAGTCTTTTAATAAAGCATCATCCTTTCATATTTGGAAAGCTGTGAATAACGGGAAACGATATCTCAAGAAGGGGGCCCCTTATCCTTTGGCACAAAGTAACGCCGAAAAGGATCGACCCCTAATCTCCTGGTATGAGCCTGCTCAAACATAAACCGGCACTGTTTGAAATTTTCCGCGAAAAATGAATTCCATCTTAAGAAATTCAAATTCAATACATATTCCCCCTAATAGAGTTCAGATCAATTTGTAAGACAAACGATTAAATCTTAAATATTTTCAAAATAAAACCACTATTGTTGCCTTGACCAACTTTTTGTCCAAAAAAATAACAGCCACTCCGTAAGTGGCTGTCATAGATCGGCAAAAAAAGCTTATACGTTACTTCTGCCTAAATATAAAAAAGCCCTGAGAGTGAATCCTACCCTCAGAGCATTATGTATTCGTAAAAAAATAATTAAAAAGCAATATGAGGATAAGACGTATATTTTTCTGATTTCATTGTCCTCACCTCGTTACGATTTATTTTTACAGTAAAAGAATCTTAACATTAAGGTCATGGATTGTCAACACAAAATTGTACAACTTTTAGTAGGGCATGCTTCTAGCCTCGGCCAGAGTAAGATAGCCGAGTGTTCCATGAATTCAGTGATGATTAAACCAGTGGACATAATGATGGAGCTCAAGGTTGAGCCGCTCATCGGTTAGAAAATGAGTTTGATTAGCTTATTTTCATTAAAGGCCAGATTGTTAAATAACATTTTAATTGTTTCGTGAAGTTTGTGTAGAAATCTACTTAAACTAACGAAGCAGGATAGTTGAAGAAACTATGATAAGATGAACCTTATTGAAGTTTTAATAAGAGTAACTAATACAATTAGTTTGGAGGACTTATGAATATAAGTGTAGAGTTAGTTGGAAATTTAATTTCAGAGCAATTTCCTCAATGGAAAGATTTAAAAATTGAGCCAGTCAAGAATAGCGGACATGATAATCGTACATTTCATTTGGGTGAAAAAATGACTGTAAGATTGCCCAGTGGAAAATCATATGAACCTCAAGTACAAAAAGAAGCAAAATGGTTACCCATATTAGCAAAGAACTTAGCCCTTCCAATTACTGAACCTGTGGCAAAAGGGCAGCCAACTGCCGAATATCCTTTTGTTTGGTCAATTAATAAATGGTTAACAGGGGATGCAGTTAATAAAAATAATATTAATTTTTCAAACGTAAGTAATGTAAAAGATTTAACCTAGGAGGCGTAATTATGAGGCAGCTTTATATAAAGCAGAAGGTATTCAGTCTTAGTGGGAAATATACAGTAAAGGATCATCAGGAGAAGGATATATATTATGTAGAGGGAAGTTTTATGCAAGTCCCAAAGACTTTCTCCATTATGAATACAGCAGGAGATGAAGTGGCACTCATTACGAAAAAAGTGTTCAGCTTTTTACCAAAGTTTTTGGTTGATGTGAATGGTCGAGAGGTATTAACAATAAAGAAGGAATTTTCTTTCTTAAAAGCACGATATTCAATTGATGCGGCAGGTATTGAAGTACAGGGTAATTGGTGGGATATGGATTTCCAAGTTTTACATCATGGTAAAATCGTAGGTAAGGTGAGCAAAGAGTGGTTCACTTGGGGTGATAGCTACAAGGTTCAAATAATAGATGAAGAGATAGAAACCATTATTATTGCACTCGTTGTTGCAATTGATTGTGTGAAGGCTGATCATGCAGTTGCTTCCTCTTCAGCGTCGATTTAAAGTAGAAGTGTAAAATTTAAAGGCTAACAGTTTTTTTAAATTTCGGCTTGAATAGGTGCGATGAACGTTATCATTAATAAATGACAAGGCCAATAGTGCGCTATCCTTGAAAAAGGATAAGCGCTCATTTTTTCATTTAAGGGCCAGATTGTTGAACAACACTTTTAAAGAAAATGGATTAAGAAGAAGGGATAGGCTAATTAAGTGTAGAACATTTCACCGTGGAGCGATTCTATGGATGGCAATAAGCAAGTTTAATTAAGTGGTTGAAAAAAATAACAACTTAAAAAGTGGTGATATTGTGGATTATAAAGCGAAGAATGGAAAATTTGATAACTTTGAACAATTGATTAGTTCAATTGATTTAATTCCAAAAAAGCAATCAACCTTGTTAATTGGAGTAGACGGTTGTGGGGGGCAGGAAAAAGTACATTAGCAAATAAATTAAAAGATAAATGTTCTAACGTAACCGTTATCCATATGGATGATTTCTATTTACCGTCCTCACAAATTATAAAGTTAAGTCCAGAGAAAAAGCCAATTGGTGCAGACTTTGATTGGAAACGTGTATTAAATCAAGTTCTTAAACCAATCAGTCAAAATCAAGAAGGACAATATCAGCGATATGATTGGGAGAAGGATGCTTTAGAAGAATGGCATACAGTTCCCATTGGGGGAATTGTTATAGTTGAAGGTATTTATTCTATTCGAGAGGAATTAGTAAATAAATACGATTTTACAATATGGGTTAATTGCCCACGAGAAACAAGGCTTTTGCGGGGGCTTGAAAGAGATGGAGAAGTATCTCGTGATATGTGGGAAAATAACTGGATGATTTCAGAAGATATTTATGTTAACGAACATAAACCTTATGGAAGAGCAAATCTCGTAGTTAATGGAACTAAATAATTATCTTTTTAAACAGACAGGTAGCGTTAATTATGATATTCCACAATCGGAAGCTTTTCTGTAACAAGGAACAGCTTTTATTTTCATTAAAGGGCCATTTAACGGAATAAATCTAACCATTTCCTTAAGAAACGGTTAGATTTACGAGAGTAATTTTATTCACTCGTATTTTCTTAAAACTAAAGCTGCATTATGACCTCCGAAGCCAAACGAATTAGAAAGTCCTGTCTTTATGTTCGCTTGACGAGAAACAGCTGGTACATAATCTAAATCACATAATGGATCAGGGTTATCTAAATTAATTGTTGGAGGAATTATTCCTTCCTTTAAACTCATTGCTAAAGCAATTGTTTCAACACCACCAGCAGCACCTAACATATGACCAAGCATAGATTTATTAGCTGTTATTGGAATCTGATAAGCTTGTTTTCCAAATAGCTTCTTAATAGCCATGGTTTCAGATATATCTCCCACTTTTGTACTTGTTGCATGGGCACTAATAACGTCAATTTCTTCAATAGATAGATTAGCATTTTTTAAAGCGGATCTCATTGCAAGATAGGCCCCATTACCTTCTGGATGAGTAGCTACAATATGGTATGCATCTGAGCTTGCACCATAACCAATGACTTCAGCATAAATCTTTGCTTTTCTAAGTAAAGCATGTGATAAAGATTCTAAGATTAGAATGCCAGCTCCTTCTGACATGACAAATCCATCTCGATTTTCATCAAAAGGGCGACTGGCTTTAGTTGGATCATCATTTCTTGTTGATAATGCTGTAGCATTACTGAAGCTTGCTATTGATAAGTCAGTTATAGCTGCCTCTGTTCCACCTGCAAACATAACGTCAACTTCTCCAGAGCGAATTATTCTAACGGCTTCTCCAATAGCTGAATTTCCAATTGCACATGCAGAAACAGGAGACATAGAAGGTCCCATTGCGTTCCATTTAATACTTATTTGTGCGGCAGCAGCATTAGACATCATAGCTGGTACTAGAGTTGGACTCACTCTTCTTGGCCCCTTCTGTCTAAGCGCATCAATATTTTCAATTAAAGTATTAATTCCGCCGATACCTGAACCTACGTAAACCCCTAACCTTTCTACATCAATACATTCAAGGTCTAATTTAGAATCTGTCCAAGCTTGTTCAGCAGCAGCTAAAGCAAATTGTGAAAAGCGATCTAAACGTCTTGCTTCTTTCTTTCCTAAAATTTCATCTGCATCAAAATCTTGTATGATACCTGCGATTGTTGTCTTATGATTAGTAACATCAAATGTATCAATAGTGGATATACCAGATTCTCCTCTAATCAAATTATTCCAAAATGTTTTGATGTTGTTTCCTATAGGGGAGACTACTCCCATTCCAGTAATCACAACTCTTTCCACTTTTCATCACTCCCAATCAATAATATACTTGTATTTTACAGTCTGTTTATCCTATTACAAGAGATTGCTTATCCTGGTATAAATAATGATAGGTTAAATTGGTATGAAGAGGAGTTTTAAAAATGAATGATAAAACTAGGCTTGAAGCTTTGTCAACGTTCTTAAAAGCTAAACGTGCACAAATTAAACCGGAGACTGTTGGATTACCTGCGGGAACCAGGAGAAGGACACCTGGATTACGAAGAGAAGAGGTCGCACAATTAGCAGGTGTAAGTACCACTTGGTATACATGGTTAGAACAAGGAAGAGATATAAAAGTTTCTTCTATCGTACTTGATTGTATTTCTACAGCTTTGCAATTGAATAATGATGAAAGAGACTACTTATATGACCTAGCATTAGAAGCAAAATTAGAAATTACACATCAAAAAAAGGATCAATCAGAACTAAGCCCTTCTTTAAAACGAATACTAGCAGAATTAACATACTGTCCGACTATCATTACAGATCGACATTGCCATATAGTGGGCTGGAACCCTGCAGCTGCTCATGTTTTTTTAGATTTTGAACAAATACCGAACGATCAAAGAAATTTGATTCGTTTAGTGTTTACTAGAAAAGAATTTAAAGCATTGGCTGTCAATTGGGAACATTTTGCTAAAGGTTTTCTTGCTATTTTCCGTACCTATTATGGACGCTATTTAGGCGATGAATGGTACAACCAATTTATTAAAGAAATGAGTTATTCACATTCAGAATTTCAGGATTTATGGCAAGAAAGTCAAGTAAGTAAGGCTCCAGAAATGATAATCGAATTCAGACATGCTAAAGCAGGCAAAATGTTGTTTAATTTAACTTCTCTTCAGGTTCAAGGTGATATGGATTTACGGTGCAGTATCTATACACCAATAGAGGAAACGGATACAGAAAATAAATTAAAGCGATTAATGAAAAGGGTTTCGGTTAAAAATTAAATAAAGTAATTTCGTTATTCCATTAAAGGGCGCTTTTCTGTAACAAGGAACAGCGCTTATTTTCATTAAAGGGCAATGATTGTTGAATAACATCTAATGCAAGTAAGGTCAATCTAGTAAATAGAAAAATCGATTATCGCTCAATGTTTTTCTTTTTCTACTTTCTCTAGTCAGTGTACTTTTTAATATCCCCCGTAACCTCTATCAATGTGAGTATGATACTTAATCAAACAGAACAGAAGAGTTAATTTCTAAGAAAATCCTCCTTTTTCTTGAAAAAAAAATAATTATTGTTATAATTAGTACCAGGTATTAATACTAACTTATAATAAATAGGGGTGGGGAAAATGTTAGGAGCAAGAATAACTGCTATAGGGACATATGTACCCGAAAGAAGATTAACAAATGCTGACCTTGAGCAAATGGTTGATACAAATAATGAGTGGATTATTCAAAGAACCGGAATTCACGAACGCAGAATAACCCGATCTGATGAATTTACCAGTGATTTGTGTGTCTCAGCTGTAAAAGATTTAATGCAAAGATATGATAAAACAGTCGAGGATGTAGATATGATTATTGTGGCAACAAGCACACCTGATTTTCCATTTCCGTCGGTCTCAAGTATCATACAGGACCGTTTGAAAATATCCCAAACGGGCGCAATAGATTTAAGTGCAGCATGTGCAGGATTTGTTTATGCATTGCATACAGCACACAGTTTAATCTCTTCCGGTCTCCATAAAAAGGTATTAGTTATTGGAGCAGATACAATCTCAAAAATTACAGATTATACTGATAGAAGTACATGTATTTTATTTGGTGATGGTGCCGGAGCTGTATTAGTTGAAAAGGATGAAAAATCAAATAGTTTCATTGGGTTTCACCTAGGAAGTGATGGAAGAGGCGCACAACATGTATATCGTTCTGGACTATCAAAAAAGGTCAATGGGATTGAGTTAATCGATACTCAATATCTTGTACAAAATGGTAGAGAAGTTTTTCGATGGGTTGTAAGGAATGTTCCCGATAGTATAAGACAGATTTTAGAAAAAACTCAAATGAGTTTAGATCAAGTTGATTGGTTAATACCTCATAGTGCTAATCTAAGGTTGATAGAGCCAATTTGTAAAAAATTAGAGTACCCAATGGAAAAAACCCTTTATAGTTTAGTCAACTTTGGAAATACTTCTGCTGCTACAATTCCTTTAGCACTTGATCTTGGAATCCGTGAGGGAAAAGTTAAAAATGGAGATCGAGTTCTTATGTATGGTTTTGGTTCTGGTATGGTCCATGCTGGACATATTTTACAAATAAATTTTGATCAACAATTCTCAGCACCAACACCATTGTGAAGCCTTTTGACTATTACCTAAAATAATGATGACACAATGGAGGTTTTAAAGTTGTTTGATACTCAAAAAATTAAAGAAATTATTAAACATCGTTATCCTTTTCTTTTAGTAGATAGAATTCTGGAATTAGAGGTGGGAAAAAGAGCAGTTGGTATTAAAAATGTGACAGCAAATGAGGATTTTTTTAATGGACACTTTCCCGATTATCCAGTAATGCCAGGCGTACTAATTGTAGAAGCATTAGCCCAAGTTAGCGCAGTCGTGATGTTAACAAAGGAAGGAAATCATGGACGATTAGGGCTTTTAGCTGGAATAGATAAATGCCGTTTTAGGCGTCAAGTAAAACCTGGAGACCAACTCCGTCTTGAGGTTGAAATCACGCGATTAAAAGGTCCTATTGGAAAAGGTAAAGGCATTGCAACTGTTGAGGGAGAAATAGTTTGTGAAATGGAATTAATATTTGCATTTGGCGACTAATTTTATAATTTTTCTTGTACAGAGGATCTAAGTTGAAAATTAGAAGTGAAAGTGTAAAAAGAAATAAATCTTCTTGCTCAACAAAAGGCTGTTTTAGTGAAAGAAGAATTAAGTGATTTTATGATTGAAATTATATTTTAGTTATTCCATTATAAGGCGCTATCCTTGAAATGAAGTGACCCCAAAAAGTTAGACATTATATTAAGTTAAGCAGCTATAGTGGATTGAATTCGGTATTGTACCGGACTCAATCCTTTTAATTTTCCTTTAATACGTTTGTGGTTGTAGTATTCGATATACAGTTCAAGCTCACGCTTGAAGTGAACCATATTCTCAAATTCTTGTATAAATAATAATTCAGATTTTAATAGTCCAAAGAAATTTTCAATTACTGCATTATCTAAACAGTTACCTTTACGAGACATACTTTGGGTAATACCATTTTGTTTTAATGCATAAGAGTATTGTTTCATTTGATAATGCCACCCCTGATCCGAATGTAAGACAGGGGCATCTCCTTCGGATAAGCAAATAAAAGCTTTGTCTAACATGTTTGAAACAAGTTCATATGTAGGACGGCTTTGAATATTATAGGCGATAATCTCACCATTAAATAAATCTAGTACAGGGGAAAGATATAATTTCTCACCAAATAAATGAAATTCTGTTACGTCCGTTACCCACTTTTCATTTGGTTTTGTCGCAACGAAATCACGTTTAAGAATGTTTGGTGCGATTTTACCTACATTTCCTTTGTAAGAACGATATTTTTTCAAGCGTACAAGAGATTTTAAACCCAATTCCTTCATAAGCCGTTGAACGGTTTTATGATTGATCTGGAAGCCTTGATTACGTAATTCTAGCGTTATTCGACGATAACCATATCTTCCCTTATGGTCGTGATATATAGTAGAAATCATCGATTTCATTTCGGCATATTTATCAGGTCGGTCAAAGCGACTTGTCCAGTAATAATAAGTGCTACGTTTGATTCCTGCTAGCTTTCTTAACTCTTTCACACTAAATTGATTCCTTAGTTCATAGACTACTTGCGCCTTGTCTTTCGTTTTAATGTTTCCTTTTCTTGAACTAAGGCATTCAACTTTTTTAGAAATGCATTCTCCATACGTAAACGTTCATTCTCTGCTTGTAATGCCTCTATAGAACCTTCTTCGAAGATCTGTTTCTTAGCTTCTTTTTGGTTATCTTTCTTCAACTTTGTATGCCCCTTTTTCTTAAGAACTAGGGAGTCTATACTTTCATTTCCAAGACTAATTCGCCATTTTCTAATTGTTCCTGGAGTAGGTAAATTAAACTGTACTGCAGTCTCTAAAGAAGACAACCCGTTCTCGTTCATATAATTGAGTATGTATAGTTTATCTTCAAAAGTATAACGTGTATAGCTCTTTTTAAGAGATTCTGGTCCATGAAATTGATATTTTTCAATCCAAAAATGAAGGGTTTCAGTATTAGTTAAATTGAGTGATTTAGCAATAGAAGTAAGGCTTCCTTCTCCGTTTTCATAACGAAAAATCGCATCTAATTTTTGTTCGAGAGTAATTCTTGCCATAAAAAAGGCACCTCCAAGTGTTAGATTCGTGTCTAACATTTGGGGTGCAGTTCAGAAAAAAGGAAAAGCGCTTTTTTTCATTTAAGGGTCAATTATTGAATAACGCCTAGATATCTAGGTGAAAGTTTAGACGAGCTTGTGAAACTTTGTATTTAAAGTTACGGGGCAGTTTAGTTCAATAATAAAAAATAGATTTTTGATATTTTGAAATGGAAAATTAATTTAAAATTGGAACTTCATCTTGTTTCAAGCGTATTAAAGTAAATGGACAGAATAGTAAACTAAGGTCTCAAATTTTTAGTAGGAGGATTTGTAATTGAAAAAAATAGACAAGCCATTATTTGAGCTGGTGGATAGAGGGTTGGGGCTCAATATTTGTGGAAAAGAAATTAGATGATGGGTGAGTGAACAAATGATGAGAGGGATGGGAAAATGAGTGGTACAAGGACCAAATTGATGCTGGATTTACAAAGAATTGAGAAGGATGAGTATCAGTTACACGAAGGTGAGCAGCATCAAGATTTCTTACCTTTGTTACTTCAATATATTGGCGATCCTCAGCCAGAATTACGGGATAACCTGATTTATCCGATGTTTTATATGTGGATTAAGGAAGAGAATAGGTTCAGTGGAGAGGAGTTGCGTAGCCTATTAACTGTTCTGACTGATGAGAACCATTTGTTCTATAATATTGGCAGCGAGGATGATCAGTCAGTTTTTACAAGGACGTTCTCTGCCTTACCTATCGCTTTAATTGTGCAACGTCACAGACAGAATCCATTTTTCAATCAAGCGGAAATTGAGCAATTAATGCATGCAATGCTCCGTTATTATAAAGAGGAGAAGGATCTGCGAGGTTACCTTTCAGTAGGAGGCTGGGCTCACAGCGCGTCTCACGGTGCGGATGTTTTTGTTGAGCTGGTACAGTGTGAGGAGAGCAGCGTCACAATGCTGCGTAAGGTTCTTGTCGCTATTTCTGGCATGCTTCATAATGGTAGACACATTTTTAGCGATGAGGATGATGAGCGGTTGGTCAACATCGTGGATACGATGATTGACAAAGAGTTACTTCCACATCAAGAAATCGCGGATTGGATTAGCGGCTTAGCGCAATGCTGCAATTTGCCGAGAAATCGCAGTCAGGTGATTGCTCGAGTGAACAGCAAGAATTTTTTACGCAGTCTTTATTTCAGAAGGGGACAAGATAGCCGAGGGAATGAGCTTAACACTATCATGCTTGGTACTGAGGCAAAATTAAACAGGTTTTCTATCAGTTAAAGGATTGGAGGGGCTTTACTTAAAGCCATGGAAAATTGGCTGATAATCCAGATTTCTTATGCAGCTGCCAAGCTTTTTCAGAAGCTTGAAACATTGATTTATCAACAATTTATATTTAACTGCATAATCGTTAACTAAATTTGTATAAAGGATTCATTCGAAGCCGTGGGATATTGTTCACTAATAAGGCAGAAAAGTAATATAAAATGAGGAGAGATTGCTATGACCATGGATACTGATACATTTCCCATACTTGAGACTAAAAGATTAACATTAAGAAAAGTTACAAAAGAGGATGCGAACAGCATCTTGAAGTATCTGTCTAATGAAGAAGTAATGAAAAATTATGGATTAGAACCTTTTAAATCAATAAAAGATGCCTTGGATGAGATTGCCTGGTATCAATCAATACAAAATAACAAAACAGGTATAAGATGGGGAATCACTTTAAAAGAGCAAGGAGTTGTGATTGGTAGTTGCGGTTTTCATAACATTGTTTCTCATCACTTCCGTACTGAAATTGGCTTTGAATTGAGTAAAGAGCAGTGGGGAAAAGGTATAGCTGCTGAGGCAGTTGAAGCTATATTAAGCTACGGCTTTCAACATATGAATTTCCAACGGATAGAAGCATTAATAGAGCCACCTAATCTATCGTCACAAAAGTTAGTAGAAAAGTTGGGTTTTATTAAAGAAGGATTATTAAGGAATTATGAGTTTACATGTGGTAAATTTGATGATTTATATATGTATTCTTTGTTGAAGCAAGACTTTGATAAAGTTAAAAAGAGTTAGACGAAAAATTATATTCAATGGTAGATTGTGAAGTTTTCCACTTAAAATAACTGGTGGCTTTTCTTTAATAAGATTAAATAAATGATCTTCAACAATTGGGCGAGTTTCCTAAATGGGACATGCACTTTTATAAATGTTTAGGGCCATATTGTTGAAAAAGGATATTTTCTTTTTTAGCGAATTAGAATTACAAACAAACTTATCAAGAATGCAGAATATTGCAAAATAATAGGGGCAAGGAGGTAAAGATATGAAGATCCATAGAATAGATCATGTAGGTATAATCGTAAATGATCTCTCTGCTGCTAAAGAGTTTTTTCTCGATTTAGGACTTGAAATGCTAGGGGAAACAGAAGTGAAAGGAGATTGGGTGGAACGGATAATTGGTCTTAATGACGTTAGAGAGACAGTTGTATGGTTAGGGATGCCAGACGGCCAGGCAACTTTGGAGCTGGTCAAATTCCATACGCCGGCAGATGAAAAAGGTATTCAGCAAACTTTTGCAAATACCTTGGGTATCCAGCATATTGCATTTGCTGTTGAAGATATTGAATCCGTTGTTGCCAAATTGAAAAAGAAAGGTACGGAACTTTTTGGTGAGATACAAAACTATGAAAATACTTATAAGTTATGCTACGTCCGTGGGCCAGAAGGGATTATTTTAGAGTTGGCGGAGAAAATCCAATAAATATTATGGGAATTTGAATTGATTTCGTTCGCCTGCTTGGTATTCAAACCTGTTCTGACAGTGATAAACAACTTTGTTACATTGAACATCGATTATATTGTCTGTATCCATTTAAATTACGTTACAGACTTATGCAATCTGGCGCTATCCTTGAATATAAGGATAAGCGCTTATTTTCACTCAAGGGTCAGATTGTTGAATAACACCTAGATATCTAGGTGAAAGTTTAGGTGAGTTTGTGTAACTTTGTTCTTAAAGTAACAGGGCAGGTTATTGGAATAGGCAGGTATTTTCAGACGGTTGTAGAAGTATATAAAATATGAGGAGCATTTAAGTAACGGACTACATTTTAAGGAGTTGAAAGTGTGATAAAGAAATACGATTTATTTTACATATTTGGTATTGTAATCGGGTTATTTATAATGAATGGAATATTTAAATGGTTAAATATCCTAACATATGACCAATTACTTGAAATGATATTAGGGAAACCGACTATTTTAAATGGAGTTATAGCAATAACAATTTCAGGCGCATTAATTTATTTAACCATTAAAGGCGTACCTAAACTAAAAAAGTCTTTATAAGTGGTGTAGATTTAATAAGTAGGCAGCTCCTATTTTCTTATAGCACTATATGGGTGCGTTAGTTTAACAAGAGAAAGTAGTTAAGATCTTCAACAATCGGGCGCGTTTCCAAAGTAAAGGATCTACGTTTTTTACATAAAATGAACATATTGTTTAATAACAATAATTCACAACTTTTATTACTTTCATTTGTAAACAGCTAAAGATTTACTTAAAAAGGGGGAGTTAAGTGGCTAGCTTTTTCTTAATACTTATGGGCTTCTTTATCGTTGTTGCAAATATTATTGGGTTTATAATCTACATAAAAAAGAGAAATCTATATTTTTCAGCCTTTACAATATTACTACTAGCAGTTTTATTTGGTGTGATCGGTGGCGCATTAGCAATATTTATTATTCGTGATCCTTTTGCAATGTTTTATGGCATGCAAGTCGGATATTATTTAATGATGAATAGTGCGATTGTTTTTATTATTGCGGTTTTGGCAACTGTAGTAAAAAAATATAGCAGCGGAAAAATGTAATTCAGTTTTTAAGTTTGAGATCATATTTTAGTTCTACCATTTTCGGGCGCAATCCTTGAACAAAGAGATTGCGCTCAAGTTCATTATAGGGCCAGATTGTTGAACAAGACATTTAGAGAAATTTGGTAAGGGTGAAGAGATTGTTAAGATTTTCACTTAAACTAACTGGCATTGATTGCTGAAGAAGAAAATTGATGGAAAATGAAGGATTTAATAAATGAAAAGAGGTGAAAACTCGTGGAAAAACTGCTTCAACATTTACAAAGAGTTGGCGTACATTACCTAAAAAGTGATAGTGTAATTATTTTAGAAATTTTAGAGGATAGACTTCATCTTGCTTCTGAAATAGATGTGCTTATAAATGAACTTTTAAATAAATTACAAAGTAGTAGACTGAAAAAAATTAGGTTTGAGTGTCCTAAAAGTCTTTTAGATAGCTTAAATTGTACTAGGACTAGAATGGGAATTATTGGTGAAAGGGTTATATATAAGAGATCTTTAATGAGCCCATTAAATGTTCCAATACCAGATTATGAAGTATGGTCATTTTCTGAGAATAACTCTATCTCTTTTTTATCCGAAGTGATGGGTACAAGTTTTATTGATGCAGAGAAGTTTTTAACTGGAATGAGGACCGAACTACCGTCACAAGTAAAGGAAATGTTTACAGTGTATCTAGTTAACAATAAACCTGTTGGTGTAGTTTTACCCCATATAGAACCAGATACAGAAAATGAAGGACGCATTTTTTGGATAGGCATTCATCCTAATTTTCTGGGGACAGGATTGGGAAAGAACTTACATTCAATAGGATTATACAGATTGAAATATGAATTTAAAGCTAAGTCTTATTTAGGAATGACTCAAGTTGACAATATTCCAATGAGAAAAATAATGGTTTCAAACGGATGCATTCAAAATGAAAATACAGTAATTTCTTTACAATATTCTATTTAGGAATGGGGTTATTCGTTATGTAAAATATGTAAGGGATATTCGTGTATTATTGTTACGATGTTAGATTTTTTATATTCAGGAGTTGTTGTTGAAGTAACGGGTCATTACTTCAACAGCAATCTTCCACAATCAGGCGCTTTCCAATATAAAAATTTAGATTTAAAAGACTTTATTGTTATATTTTTAGTGCATTAACTAAGGCACATAAAAAGTTAAACAACTTTATTTTCCCCCTGTTCTTTATATTTAAACAGGGGATATGTATTTTGGTATTAAAATTAAATAACTATATTGAAACAGCTCAAATTAGTTAAGAAGTAATTATAATTTTTTTTTTGATTCTTTGTGACGACAATTGCTATCTTTGTCTAGGCATCGTTTGCTCATTCTTTTTTACTGTTTCTCCTTTAAGCCTTTAACTGCATATTATAAGAATATAACTCATTAGTTGAGGTGAAATATGAATTTCAATCATTTACGTTATCTTGCGATAGGCGATTCCCTTACTGTGGGTATCGGTGTTCCGTTTATGGACCCTGGCTTTGTTGAACATTACAGATGTCTAAGCCAGCAAATTTTAAAAAAGCCTATTTCTTATCAAAAATATGCAAGGTCAGGAGCTACAACAGAGGATGTATTAACTATGCTAAATGCCCCGACTGTTAAGGAAGCTGTAAATTGTGCAAATATCATTACTATAACAGCTGGAGGGGATGATTTAATAAACGCTGCTAAAAAATTTTTAATAAATAAAAACGAAGAAAGTATATCTCATGCTATTAAACAATCAGGGAATAACATCTCAAAAATATTAGAAAAAATTCACCATCTAGACAAACAAGATAAATATATTTTACGGTTAATGAATTTATACAATCCATTTACCGATATTCCCATAGCAGATGCGGCGATTAGAGCGTTTAATTCATTGATTAACAGTTTTGGTCGGGAATTGAATGTTAAAGTAGCTGATATCTATAGTGTATTTAAGGGGAATGAAAAAGTTTTATTATCATCAGGAGGAGTTCATCCTAATGGAAGAGGATACTATCAAATGGCATTAGCTTTTAGTAGGCTCGGATATTCCCCGTTATAGGGTTAAGGTCTGATCCTTTTTGTTTTATCAGCTATTACTTATCATTTTTCTAGCAAGAATCTGAGAATAATTGTCATCCTTTTGCTAGAAAAATGAAAAAGTATCTTGTGCTTAGATGCTCCTCGGTGAACCGTATAATATATGGATAAAGTTATTCAACAATCAGGCGTGTTTCCAAAGTAAAGTATCTACGCTTTTTTACATAAAAACGACCAGATTGTTAAGTTACATTTTTAATTGTTCTGTGAAGTTTGTGAAGAAATCTACTTAAGCTAACGGGGAAGTTTAGTGAAATAAGAAAATTTAATAAATGAATAGTTAGATAAGTCAGTTTTAATGTTATAATTTATCTAAAAAACTCTGTAAAGAGTACCATTATATTAAATTGTGGTGTAAGGCTTTATGTTTTACCAAGAAAGAAAGGTTAATAAAATGATTCAATCTGTTATACATATTGCTTTGGTTGTTCAAGATTATGATGAAGCCTTTGAGTTTTACACAAAAAAACTCTTTGTAGCGAGTTTTTAACGTTAGCAGAAACTAGGTATTTCAATAATAAGAATGGTAAGATGTATATAATGGATAGATATTTGAGGAGCAATACACCCCTCTTTTTTTATCGTTTCCTTTCTTTCAGAGCCATTCAAAAAAGAGAAAGAGAAAAAGAATTAAATCCTTTAGAATTGAGGGGAAAAATGGATCACTTGAAAGCTTTTTTTAAAGAAGAAGTAGTAAAAAAGATATTCGCATTGATGTTGTTGGTCTTTATATTGTGGAGTATCAGAGGATTGTTAAATTTGTTGTTATTGACTTTTATTTTCTCTTATCTCTTGAACAGCCTACAACAAGTTCTGTATAAATCCTTATCGAAATTGATTCCGATAAAAGAGAAGATAGTCACAATTGGAATGTATGCCGTGATTCTATTTGCTATTGTTCTCGGATTAGCGACCTATATCAACCGTTCGGCAAAGGAATTAACAGGAATCGCCCATAAACTCATTTCATTTAATCTAGAAACATATACGAATCAAATCAATCCAAATGTAGAAGGGTTCTTGAAAGGGCTACATTTAGAGTCCTACACAAAAGGAGCTGTTACCACGATATTCCATGCTATCCCGCATGTCAGTGAATTTAGTATCCAGTTGATAATGGCGTTTATTTTAAGCTTTTTCTTATTAATCGGGAAAAAAGAAATCTCGGATTTTCTCAAGAAGCTAGAGAAGAGCAGAATCAGTTTTCTATATTCGTACTACAAATACTTAGGAACCAATTTTGCCAATACCTTTGGTAAGATACTGCAACTTCAAATATTAATTTCGTTGATTAATGCTGTTTTATCTATGATTTTCCTTGCAATACTTGGGTTCCATCAAGTAGTTGGTCTTGGTCTTATGATGTTCATCTTCGGTCTCATTCCTGTATTAGGAGCGATAATCTCTTTCATTCCATTAGCTATTATTGCGTTTACGATGGGCGGAATACCTAAAGTCCTATGGATTGTGGCTATGGTATTGGGGCTTCATGCCATGGAAAGCTATGTACTCAATCCAAGATTGACTGCACACGCAACAAAATTGCCTATCTTTCTGACTTTTTTAACCTTGATTATCTCTGAGTTTTTCTTGGGAACATGGGGTCTGTTGTTGGGGATTCCGTTATTAATGTTCCTGTTAGATTTGTTTAATATCCGAACAAAAGAAAAAACTGCCTGAGAAATCATATATTGTAGATTTTATATAGAGGCACTCTGTTTAATGGCGCTTTTCTGTAACAAGGAATAGCGCTTATTTTCATTAAAGGTCATGTAGTTGAACAAGTATTGACTAAAATATTCATTTAAGCTAATATATTTTTAAAATATACTGAATATTCAGCTGTGAAGAGAAGAGTAATTTTGATTCATTATTTCTAGAGAGCTTCGGATG
The DNA here is from genome assembly GCF_044359855.1 of Rummeliibacillus pycnus. GTDB lineage: Bacteria > Bacillota > Bacilli > Bacillales_A > Planococcaceae > Rummeliibacillus > Rummeliibacillus pycnus_A. The sequence continues at coordinate 751,268 of NZ_CP132291.1, read as the reverse complement.
GTGGAAAGGAGCAATAATGATCTAAATGAAAAAAGGCTCGGAGCTTTTGCACGGATCTAAGATATACTTAGTGATACTGCGACGGGGTCTCCCGTTATAGAGATAGGGTATAATCAATTATTAAAAATTGCCGTACCCGAAGAGGTTGGTATGGTGACATATCAATAAACTGAGGTGGTACCACGGAGATATAAACTCTCGTCCTCAAGATGAATAATCTTGGGGGTGAGAGTTTTTTTGTTGTTTAGAAATATTAACGCGAATTTAAAAACAAAGATAAACTAATAAAAATTGGAGCGGATAAGAATGAATAATGAACAAACTACTCTTAGAATAGAGAAATTAGAGACTTTGAGATCACAAGTGGTTCCAGTATATCCTGACAGATTTCCGACAAATTATGAACTTTACGAATCATCTTTACTTGAGGATGGAACATCAGAGGTTCGAGTAGCAGGAAGAATCATGGGGATTCGTCAGTTTAGTAAATTTAGTTTCATCACAATCTCAGACATACAAGGTCATTTACAACTTCTTCTGAAAAAAGACGAGGTTGGGGAGAAAGCTTATAATGATTTCATAAACTTTTTCGATATAGGAGATTTTATCGGTGTTGAAGGAAATATGTATACAACCAAAACAAATGAAAAAACGCTTCGTATCGAAAATTATATTTTGCTAGGAAAAGCATTACACACACTACCAGATAAATGGCATGGATTAAGCAATAAAGACACACGTTATAGACAACGTTATTTAGATTTAATGATGACAAAAGAAACACAAATTCGTATGTTAATGCGAACAAAGTTAGTGCGTGCTGTTCGTAGATTCTTAGAAGAAAAAGACTTTTTAGAGGTGGAAACACCTGTGTTACAACATACTTCCTCTGGTGCTTTAGCACGCCCATTTAGAACGTATCATAACTCATTAGAAACGGAATTAAACTTACGAATTGCACCAGAGACTTACTTGAAAAGACTAATTGTAGGAGGCTTTACAAAAGTATTTGAATTTGCAAAGTGTTTTAGAAATGAAGGAATCAGTCCTCAACACCTTCAAGAATTTACAATGGTTGAAGGCTATGCAGCTTATTGGAACTACGAAGATACAATGGTACTCATGCGTGAAATGATTTTATATGTTCTTAAACAAACTTTTAATACAACAGTTATTAATATACAAGGGCAAACAATTGATTTTTCATTAGAGTGGAACGTTGTTTCATTTAGAGATTTAATTCTAAAAGATACGGGCATTGATATTGATTTGTATCCAGATGTAAAAGACTTACATGAAGAAACAAAGCGGAAAAATATTTATTTAGAACAAGAGAATATCGAGACTTTAGGTAGAGGAAACTTTATTGACCTTCTATATAAAAAAATGTGTCGCCCACAATTAATAGAACCAATATTTTTAATCAAACACCCTATTGATTTATCACCATTAGCTAGAGCAAATGATGACAATCCAGCAATTACAGATCGATTCCAATTAGTAGTCAATGGTGCTGAGATTATCAATGCTTATTCAGAATTAGTGGACCCTATTGAACAGAGAAAACGATTAGAGGCACAAGCCGTTCTGAAAAGTGGTGGCGATTTAGAAGCAATGGAAATGGATGAAGACTACTTATTGGCTATGGAATATGGGATGCCTCCGATTTCTGGTTGGGGATTCGGGATTGAACGATTATTAATGGTACTAACGGATAGTGATACGATTAAAGATTGTGTTTTATTTCCATTAACTAAAAAATAACTTTAGTAGGATTCCCAATAACAGTGTTCCATGTTTAAACAAAGGTGATGGACTGTAACACCGGTTATCACCTAAATATTGAACTATAAAGTTATAAGGTACTGTTTCATATCTAACTAAGGGGCGCAATTCTAGAGTAGAAATTGTGCTCTTTCTTTATGTATTGGGGCCAAATTGTATATGTGACTCTTTCATGAAATAATAAAATTTCTTTTAGTAGAGTATCTAAGATTAAAAAGAAGTGAACGTACAATTCAAAAAAATATTATTTCCGTAAAAGCTGGTTCATTCATATAACTAACTTTTTTTGGATTTTTTACAAAAATACTTGAAAGTTACGTTACGTCATCTTTTATAATAAATATGAAAGGGTGATAGGAATGATCTCGATTCAAGAACTTACAAAGGAAACGGGGGTCACGGTAAGGACGCTTCGTTATTATGATCAAATTGATTTGCTAAGACCGAGTGGAAAAACAGAAGGTGGACATCGTTTGTATAGTGAAACTGATGTCATTCGCTTGCAGCAAATTTTATTTTTAAAAGAAATGGGTTTCTCATTAAAAGTGATTACGAATATGTTAGTAACAGATGAATTAAGCTTGAAAGAATCACTGCAAAGGCAACTGAATTTTGTGCAAGAAGAGCAGAAGAAGTTCAATAGAATGGAACGAATTCTACAAGCTGTTGTGTATTCAGCTGAGATAGAGGGAGAGTTAGATTGGAAAATCATGTTTGAGCTCATTCAATTGTCGAAGCAGTCTTCTCGTATACGCGAAATGTTTCAAAAACAGGTATTTTCGGATGAGGAGCAAAAGCTTCTTCATAATTTACCTAATATGAGTGAGGAAGATGAGAACGTTCGAGAATGGGTTTATTTGTTAAAACAGTTGCGTAGCTTTATGAATAAAGGCAAGGATGCATCGCATGATGAAGTACAAGAAGCTACGAGAAAACTGATGGAAAAGTGTCTGGAAATGGCAAACGGGGATGAAACGTTTCTCGATAAATTGTGGGAAGTAAGGAAATCGAAAGAGGATTCACAGAAGATGAGTATGTATCCAATTGAAGAGGAGCTTTTAGTGTATATGGATGAGGCTTTTCGTATCTATGATGAAAGGGAGAGGAAGAAATGAGTATAATTACAGAATATAAGTGGTATTTCTTAATTGGGGCAGAAATTGTATTTTGGGTATCAGCAATCGGCTTCTTTATACTACGCTATGGTTTTCGATTACGGAAAGCGAGTTTCATTGCAGGGATTGTATTACTCTTAAATGAAGTATTTATTTTAGCGTTAGGTTCCATTGATTACTATCAAACGGGTCAATTTTCTAACTTCCAGATTATTACAGTAATCATCTTATTTTATGCGCTTTTATATGGAAAAAAGGATTTGAAAAAATTAGATGTATGGGTACAAAAACGTCTTGCAATATGGCGAAATGAGCCAATGCCTATTATAGACGAGTCTTTGGAAGTTACCGGCTGGGCTTATACGAAACAAGAGCTTGGACAATGGAGCTTACACCTTGTTTTATTTATTGTGATTCATATTATATTTTTCTTTGTGTATGGGCTTGTGCCATTTGAACAGTGGGAAAATTGGCTTGAAACAGGTATTGTTTTAAATGAGGCTGCTAGTCGTGTGAGTCAAGTGTGGGGTGTTGTATTTCTAATCGATACGATTATTACTTTTTCATATGTGTTTTTTCCGAAGAAGGAGAAAGGAAAAGAAAATGGATTTTTTATTTGATAAAAGGTTGTTTTACCTGAACTATACAGGAAATCTGCTTTTTCTATGTGAAAAATCACTTAGCGTACGAAATTCGCGTTTTGTTGGTGCTACCCCATCGCCATCAAGCTAACCAGACTAGGTTGCTCGACTTGGACTAGCAATTGTACCTGCCGAACCGCTAAAAACTACTGATAATTAAAAAATTTTTCAAAGAGTATTCCATTTAAGACTGATAGACCACATACATATTATAATTCGGGGGATAAGTTAACTCGTCTAGTATTACAATATATTACCCAGACTAATATGCATTTGGGATATTTATACAATGTAAAAAATAGTATTATGTAGTGCTATACTTTTCTTACTTCAAGTAACGGGCAACGTTAGTTGAAGTAAAATTAAGTGAATTTTAGGATTGAGATCATATTTTAGTTCTTCCATTAAAGGCGTATTGTTGAATAAAACTTAGATTTTTAACGACTTTATTGTTTTATTATTAAGTACAGTGAAATATCTTATATCGAAAATAAAACAAGCATAACCCCGTCCTAAATTTAGAACGGGGTTATGCTTGTTTTAGGTTTTAAAATTAAATAACTTACTATTCCCAACATTACTTGTTACTTCATGCTTATTTTTATCCCTCCTGTAACTGTTGTTTTTAAAAAAATTGGAAGTAAATGTAATCTTCGGGTATTTTCACGATTAAAGTTTTGGCGGAAACACTAAATTCATCGATTTGCGGTGAACCAAATGAAGTTTAAAACGTTATTATTAGTTGTTCTTTATTTTTTTTGGCCACTACCTTTCATTATTATAAAAATTATGACAGTCCAAAAATGCTACAAGCTCTTGGAGGCATTGACAACATTGCTCTTACTATTATCACCGAAACAACTTAAATTCATTTTTTTGATATCTTAATTTTTAAGTTTATCGATTATGATATATCCCAAAAGGTACATCATATAAATATGATTGCCATTTATAGAGCACCGTGTCATCATATTAATGGATGTATTTCAAAAAAATATAAAAATTATAGTCTCTTTTTCATGTTCTGTTGGGCGTTTTATGTAAAAATGGTGATTTATAGATTATGGCATAACAATAAGGTTAACATGGTTGATGTAGTGGAAGAGTCTGATACCAACTCAAACTTCACTTTTCTGACAGTGAAAAAGTAAGTATAAAAGCTATTAAATGAACAATTTCATAATTCGTTGTTTAACCTAAAAACACGAACATCTGATTTAAGTGAACTCTGTTTAACTCCATTTCCTATGGCACATTTTGATGGAGCGAAAGACAGCGACTTCTAAGGGAAAAGCAAATTAATCATGACCCCGTACGACTGAGGAGGAGGTTTCATGCTTGCCTCGGAATGCGTTCGTCTGAAGAGGAAACGAAGATCATATTATTTATTCAAATCAAAAGTGTAATGTTCGTAATTTTCAATTAGAAAAGCATTTATGAAATTGATTCAAATGTAAATTATTAGGAGATGAATTAGTATGTATGAAAAACAACAGAAAAGCGTTTTGATTCTATCTGCAAATGCCTATGGGGATGGACATAAACAAGTCGCTAATGCAATAAGTGAAGCGGTTCATCTTGAGATACCGAATATCAACCCAATCATTGTGGATATTATGCAGTTAATTCATCCACATACGAACACATTGAGCAGCTACTTTTACAAAAATAGTGTAAAAAAATTCCCTGCAATGTATGGTTTTTTATATAGAAAAACCCGATTGAGAAGCTCATTTTCAGAAACAATAGGTACCATTTTGTCATTTGGTATGCGGTCATTGCAAAAGATCATTGAAACAACTCAGCCAGTAGTTATTGTCAGCACATACCCATTTGCTGCGAGCATTGTTTCTAAATTAAAGGAACATGGTCTGATTGACATCCCAGCAATCACCATTATTACAGATTATACGAATCATTCATTTTGGCTCTATCCATATACTGATAAGTATGTCGTAGCATCGAAGCAAATTCGTCAACAGTTAGTGGAACTGGGAGTAGAGGACTATAAAATAAAAGATACGGGAATTCCTATTCGGAAAAGCTTTGATGAACATCAATCAAGGGAAGCACTCTCATTAAAATACGGAATAGACACACAAAAGTTTACCTTATTAATCATGGGAGGAGGAGATGGATTTATTGGTAAGGGAATAGAAGATTTCCTTGCGATGTCTAATAATATGCAAATCATTATTGTGTGTGGACGAAACGATAAATTGAAAAAACGATTAACTGCTAAGTTTGAGTCAAAAAATGATGAAATTATCGTCATGGGTTTTTGTGAAAAAATGCAAGAAGTGATGGCTATTTCGGATTTAATGATTAGTAAACCGGGCGGTGTAACAGTGTCAGAAGCGATGGTCATGCAACTACCTCTCCTTATTTATAAGCCATTACCTGGCCAAGAGGAAGATAATACTCAATACTTATTGGATTCTGGACTAGCCTTTTTTGCGGAAAATGAACAAGACCTATTTAGGCAAATTAATCAAATTATCGCAAATCCAAACGAATTAATGAGCATCAAAGAAAAATATAAAAGCGGGCATTCTAAATCTTCTACAATGGGAGTGATAGATGTCATTAAACGTGAAATGGATCCAAGTAAAGACATGCAAATTTATAGTCCTTATAATTGTTTCAAATATAGTTAAAGTAAGAATGGAGGAAGTAAAATGGTCAGTCGAATATTGAGGATCTTCCTTACTGTTCTATTAATGTACACTGTATTGCCATACATTTTGACCTCTGTATTAGGTTTAGGGGTGACAAAAAAACGAAAAAGTAGTGGGAAAATAGCCATTACTTTTGATGATGGTCCCAATCCAATATATACACCAGTGGTATTAGATGTTTTAAAAAAGTATGATGTACAGGCAACATTTTTTGTACATGGCTCTAAAGCGGCAATGCATCCGGAACTATTATTAAGAATGCAACGAGAAGGACATCTTATAGGCATACATAATTATGTACACCGTGCCAATTGGCTAATGAGCCCTTGGGGAGTGAAAAAACAACTAGACCAGAGTTCAAAGATTATTGAAGGGATAACTGGTACAAAACCAATTTACTATCGACCGCCATGGGGGCTAGTTAATCTCTTTTATCCAACTCTTTTAAAAGACTATAAAATCATTTTATGGTCCGTTATGGCAAGGGATTGGAAAAGTGTTGGTGGTAGTGAAAGAATAAAAAACGAACTTCTCACCAAAATAAAAAAAGGTGATATCATCCTATTGCATGACAATGGTGAGACATTTGGTGCAGATTTAGATGCCCCCAAAAACACCATTCAAGCTTTAGATGAGGTTCTTCAAGAATTGGTTCCTAAAGGCTATCAATTTTGTAGGGTAGATGAATAACTGCAAAGTCCATGTGATTTTAAAATGAACGACTGTTATCTAATGGTTAAACACACCAACATCATATATTGCCACATACATTCCGCAAATTGTGAAGCAGTGGCGTGGATGGAGTTAGTTTAAGAAATTATTCTAGAACGGATTCTTTTAAAAGGAATTCGTTCTTTTTTATTGAAATTAAACTAATACATAGATTTTATAAAGGAGGAATAATAATTCACGATTGTTTCAAATAGGGGAATACTATAGTACATAGTTCAAACATTGCACCATCAAGTAAATTAATAAGCCCTCGTCCAATATTGAAAGATAATTTCGAGAAAGTTTATCCTTATTATACACGCTGGAAAAATGGTGAATAAGGTATCAGCAAGGAAAATACTGCTATTACGGTAAATTCAGTTTTATCATGGCAGCATAACAACAGTTGCATTAATTGGTGCTAGGCTATTTAGCTATAATGAAAAACAAGCATATATTAGGGAGAGAAGTTTATTGAATATTTCTCAAATCAAAGAAGCATTATTTAAACAAGCTACAATCTTTCAAACAGGTGGAATCCAACCAACAGAGGAATTAGGAGAAAGTTGGATTGGTAAGGTTTTATGGGGAAAGGAAGGAGAAACGATACCATTCAATTTTGATCCTATTTGCACAATATTTTTAAATAAATTACCCTATGTACCTAAGGAATTAATAAGCTATCAATTATTAACAATTTATATGGATTTCAATGTATTTAATAATCTAAATTTAGAAAATTTGGTTTCGTTTTTTAAGATAAATTGTTATTCAAATTTAGATGGATTACAAAAAATAAATAAACAATCTACAAGTTTAAAACCTTTTCCATTAACTCCTTCATTTATTGATAATGATACACCTTCTTGGCAAGATTCTGATAGCATTGATTCTGAAATAGAAGATATAATATTACAACTTGAAACAGAGTGTGAAATAGAATATTACGAAGATATTGTAGAAAAAATATATTCGACTCATAAAGTTGGGGGGTATCCTTCTTTTACGCAAATGGAGTCTCTTTTGGAGAAGATTACCCATTTGTATTTCAAATAAGTTCTGATTTTAAGGCTCAATTCAATATAGTAGATAGTGGCAGTTTCTATTTTTTCTATAATCCAGAAAAGCAAGATTGGATTGTGTACTGTGATTTTTATTAGTTAAAGTTATTAGGGTTAATAACTTTAAAAAGGGAATTATTTATAGGACAGTAATAGCTGAAAGTGTATTTAGTCATACATATGAACTGTACTCCTTTTTATTGAGTTAAAAGGGCGTAGTTCCAAAAGAGATTAATACCCTTTTTGTTGAAGTAATAGAAATAAACAGGGGTATAGGTAGATAAGGGAAAGAAAGCCATACTCGAGTGGTAAAAATAAGATGAACTTTAATTTGAGGGAGGTAGTAAGTACAGTGGTTATTAAAAACCTTACAACCAATGAATATTTCGAATTAGAAGGCGAAACATACTTAGAATTATTTGATCAAGATATTAAAGTATATATAAATCAAGAATCAGATATCGAATACGCAGAACTATGTTTAACTTTCTTAAATACTTTAAGTGAAGGTCTTATAGATGAAATTTGTAAAGCATCTATTAGATACTGTAATGAATTTCTTGATGATATTGGAGAAGATATTATAGAGTTTTCTAAACCGACAGATGTTTTATCTCATATTACACCAAATACTATAAGTATTCCGAAATCTAAAAATAAAACTGAACCTGTCATTGATTTAGAATTAAATTGTAAATGGGAAGAAGAACATGGTATGCAATGCATTATTCGCAACGGGAAAGCTACGTATGTTGGTCCGTATTATGGATTAAATCCATATGGAGATTGTGATAGAGAAGAAGATTGGAATTATGTTTAATATATGATTTGATTCATTATACATTAATATTGTGTTTAAAGAACATTATTAATAAGTTCGGATTTTTAATTACAACACGTTTTATTTATAAAGATGTATTGGGGTTAAGTGATAACTAAATAGTAATATAAGTAAAAGAGTAGCTATAGCTACTCTTTTTAGAATTATTTATTCTATTTCTTTAATGCGGTCGATAAAAGGTTTTTCATAAATTATCCCATTGTTAAATAATTCATCCGAAGTTTTAAATGCTTGGGTAAAAGAATCTCTTGAACGTGTGAGAAGAAAGCTTTTTTCTTCAGGTACTCTACTGATCCACCATTCTTCATCTTTATAATCGAATGCTAATTCTTGCCCTTCCTCAATGGCTTCTTTAAATTCTTTCCATACCTTTTCATCCATATAAATGCCTCCTAATACCATTCTGTTTTCATTAACGGATTGAGTTGATCGAAGAAGGTTAAAATAACTTAAATGAATCAATTTCATAATGCAAAATTCATATAAAATTTACGAACATTATGATAGTCAATTTTGTTCATTGTGGAGCAAAAGACGGCGAGTCCTCGAAAATGCATTCGCATTTTCTTCGTGCGGTGCTAATTCAAGGAAGCTAATTCAATGTCCTACGGGAAAAGCTTGAGCTGAAAGCCCCGCAGGAAGAAATTCTTTTGTTAAAAAGAATTTCTTGCGACGAAGCTTGCGAAGCGATGCAGGAGCACATCTTTTAAGGAACAAAGCCTAAGAACGCCACGTCCTGTGGCAACGGCTTCGTGACCAACATCGTGTTGGCCCGAGGAGATTGAAGCCAAGCCCCGTGGAAAGCGCTGTCTGAAGCGGAACATCCAAATCTGAATATGGTAACTATCGCAAATCTATAAAAGAATCCTTTTTGTATTATTTTTACGAAAAGGATTCTTTTAATTTGCAAAAAAGTTAAAAATAAAATTCTCATAGTAAATGTAATCTAAAAATTATCATTAGAATTATAAACCTCGCCAGTCTAGATAAAAAATAAAATTCTGGCTTTTAAGGAATTTTAAGAAATGGCTTTTTTATTAAAAACTCGAACAGAAAGCAACAACATTAAAACAATTAATCCAATCGCAATTGTGTAGATCCATGTATATTCATCAGTCTCTACAAGACCTTGTAATAGATTATTACTATCTGAAGCTAGTCGTAGAATGTTGAAATCAGCAGCTTTCGGAAAAATAGATACAACAAACCAAACTATTACAAAGAATGCTGTCCAAAGTAAGTTTGCATAAATAGATTTGAATAACACGTTTCCAAGTAAAATAACAGAGATCAATACTAGACCAAATAACCATAAATTACCGACAGCAAGACCTAAATGTTCGACGTGGTCATTTTTCCAATAATACCATGTGTAAAAATATGTCACTGCAAACGAAAACCAGTACATAACAGTCCATATCAGCATAGCAAAAATGGTCTTCGCCAATACAACTGTACTCCTACTTAACCCCTTAGTAAGTAAAATGATCAGTGTACCTTCAGTACGTTCATGAATTAAAGTGCCAGCAAATAATAAGGCAACAACGAATAGTCCAATTTGAGAGAAGTTTTTGAAAAACTGTGCCCATGAATCGAGTGCAGTAGCATCAGGAAAACTCTCCGCAACTTCTTTTGGCAAAAATTGAGCCATTATATCTGGCATAAACTTTGCTGTTAAAGGACTTAGTATGGAAAGAATTAAAAACACAGTGACAATGATTAGAAATTTATAAGTTTTACTGAATTCCATTGTTTCCTTTTTAAATAATGCGATAAAAGAATTCATCTGCTCACCTCCAAGAAAATTTCATCAAGGGATGGTTGAACAACCTCAATGGATGTTGGATATAGATTCAGGGAATTACATTGAGCGAATAATTGCTGTTGCGTTTGAGCAAGATTCTTTACTTCAATTAACAAGATATTTGAATGCGATGTGATTTTTTCGTTTAAATCACTTTCTTCAATAAATTGTTTCGCTTGCTCTTCATTATCAAATAATACGCGGATTTGCTTTTTACTGTATGTTTTCATAAGCTCTGATACGCTACCTGAAACTACAAATTTTCCATTATGTAGCATAGCTACTTCATCACAGATTTGCTGAGCATCATGCAAAATATGAGTAGATAATATGACAGTTGTTTCATGTTTGATTGATTGCAAGATATCTAAAATCTCTTTTCTACCTATTGGATCAAGCGCAGAAGTAGGTTCATCGATAATAAGTAGTTTAGGCTGATGAATGAGCGCTTGAGCAATTCCAAGACGCTGTTTCATACCACGTGAGAATTGTTGGATTTTCTTTTTGTTATTTGTAAGGCCAACAAGCTGTAAATATTTCGTCGCTCGTTCTTTTCGTAAAGCCTTAGGCATTCCTGTAATTTCTCCATAAAGCATTAAATATTCAAAAGCAGTCATGTAAGCATAGTAAGCTTGTACATCTGGTAAATAACCAACATAACGATTTGTCGGGGTATCTCCGTAAATAACTTCTTCATCAAATATGCGAATCTTACCACTTGAAATAGGGAGGAGTCCTAAAATCATTTTCATTAATGTTGTTTTACCTGCACCATTTTGACCTAGCAAACCAAAGATTTTTCCTTCTTCTAAAGTGAAGCTAATATTGTCAATTACTGTGTGTGTGCCAAACGATTTTGACAGATGATCTAGTGTTAAAATACTCATGCTTCGCTCCCTCTTCCAAATATAAAGTATACGATAGGGCCAATTAGCTGAAGGAATAGTACGATGACAACCCACATCGCTTTATTGCCAAATCGATAATTCGGGTGTTTTAATACATGAACCAATGCAACAATTGCAAGCGTAAATTCCAAAATAATTAAAGGGATAATAAGGGGTAATGCTTCTTGTAACGTCATATTAATCACATCCTAACTTATGTTTTAAATTTGTAAGCATCGCATTGACATCAGCACGTTCAAGTAAGGTCTTGAAATGTGGATTATTAGTTATACTCGTAATCATGCTTGTTTTGATTGTATGTTCATCACGAGGTGCATTGGGACCAAGATCAAGTTCTCTTGCAAGCCATTCATCTATTAAGTCAAAAAATCCATCACCATGTAATGTGAAAGGAAATTCAATCATGTTACACAATTGAACATATTTTTGTATCATCTCAGCAGCTTTGTCCTCATTTTGTTGCATCATATATCCTTGAGCTGCGGATAAATAGAAAATTAAAGCAGCATTGTAATGCAAATTTTTAACATCAAATGCATTGATAATTTTTTCCATTCGATTAACAATTTCATCAAACTGATTTGAATCATGAATATGCATCATTAAATAATTAGGTGCAATTGATAAAATGCCAATTACATATTGATACATACTTACTTGCAAAGTTTCTTTTGCTTTTTGAGGATTTTGTAGCAATTGAAATGCAGTTGCTACAATAATTTCATTTCCCGTATAAAGTTCAACATCATCACCGAGCAATTCTAAAACACGTTCAGGTTGTTTCAACATTAGCTGACAATGTGCTTCAATTGTTCTTGCTTGACGAATATGTCGTAGATCATCAGAATTTTGTTCAATCCGATGACATAGCCTAATCGCTTTATTAATTACATCTTGCTGTTTTTCACCTGCCATTGACTGATAGTTCAGTAGTAATATAGCGATTTGCATTAGTAAGGGAAAACAAGAATAGTATTCATCGATAATGGATTGAATACGGGAGTATACCTCATCAAATGGTTTTGTAGCAAATTCTTGAGATAATTCAATATACAACTTCTGAATATCTTCTTTTGTCATTTGTGGTTTATAGCCAAGTAATTCATCAATCGATAAATTATAATAGGTTGCAAGTTTTGGTAACAATAAGATATCAGGATAACTCAGGCCGGTTTCCCATTTCGATACAGCAGCCTTTGAGACACCTACATATGAAGCTAATTGATCTTGTGTAATCCCTTTTTGCTTGCGTAAAGCAGAAATGGTATTTGCAAACTGTAATTCTTTCATTTTCATCAACTCCCTCATATGTTCAGTATATCCATGAAACAAGGATAAGGCGATGGAATCATAGTAGAATTTAGTTGAAAAAATCAACTGATGGGATACTGTATATAAAATTGAGACTATGTTCATTATAATTACTTTTAAAATTTACAGTTATTAATTATTTTAACGTATGATAGACTTAAATTATAATTTTTTCCAATTTAATCATAGATTTATCCAAATAAAGAAAAGAAGGTAATTCTATTAAATTAAGCAGAGGTGATATTTTTGAAAATTGATCATTTAGTAGTCAATGTAGATAAAGAAGTACAAGAAGATCAAGACATGGTCACTAAAATTCATTCAATGGGGCTTCCTTATAAACCTAAATGGGGAAAGGGAACAAAGGGATTTAAGGTATCAAATATTTGGATTGGGAATGAGTATTTTGAGCTTGTTCGTATTAAAACAAAAGATGGCGGAGGTTGGATTAGTAATTGGACGACAAAATATCTCAACGGACATCGAGGCCTAATTGGGTTCGCACTCGAAGTAGATAATATTGACGAGACCTATCAACAACTTCGAAATCTCAACATAAACGTTACTACTCCATAACCTTTAAAGTTTCGCTGGTTTTTCAACCTTTTAAGCAAGACAATGCCTTGGCGGAACTCCTATTTACCTGAATTCAAAGGGTTGCCATTTCAATTTTTTCTTCAACAATTGAACGACGAAAAATCAAAGAACTTTATGGAACAATATATGGTTCCTAATAGTCGTGAAAATGATATTAAAGGCATTGTAGAAGTAATCATATACGGAGAGCTACTTAAGGAAGATAAAAAAATATTATTTGCTTTGTTTAATGACTATGAGGAAAAAGAGGATTCAATAATCATTTATTTAGGAACACAAATTATCCGTTTTATTAATTCCAATACTTATAATGTGGAAATAATTTTGGATTGCTGTAATCAAGAGTTTAGTAATAGTAAATTAGAATTTAATAACATTAGCATTCTAAGTAGATCTTATGATGTTAGTAATTTGAGTATCCATGCTAAAAGAAATATTAACGAAATAACGAAGTGATATTTTCTAATCGGAGGTAAGATCAGTGAAGAATTTAAAAAGGCTGAATGCAGTCGAAGCAGCCCATCATTTTATAGATAAACATTTTCCAAATTGCCAAGGCTCAGTATTAGCTGGAAGTGTAGTTCGCGGTGAGGAAACAGAAACATCTGATCTCGATATTGTTATTTTTGATCAAAATATTCGTTCATCCTATAGGGAGTCTTTAATTGAATTTGGTTGGGCTATTGAAGTCTTTGTACATAATCTATTCTCGTATAAGCCCTATTTTGAAAATGATGTTAAAAGAGCGAGGCCTTCTTTACCTAATATGGTTTCAGAAGGGATTATTCTAAAAGATGAGGGTGTAATGAGCTCAATCAAAAAAGAAGCGAATGAATTATTAGAGAAGGGCCCAGAGGAATGGACAGAGGAAACGATAAAAATAAAACGCTATTTTATAACAGATACACTGGATGATTTTATCGGTTGTTCCAATAGAGCAGAACAATTATTTATTGCAAATACACTTGCTGAAATGGTAAGTGAATTCATTTTAAGAACAAATCGTAAATGGATTGGTACATCAAAATGGGTAGTACGTTCATTAAAAAATTATGATGAAGAATTCACCCATGATTTTGTCTATGCTTTTGATGTTTTTTATAAAACAGGTGACAAAAGTATAGTAATCGAATTGACAGAAAAAGTTTTGAAACCTTTTGGTGGGAAATTATTTGAAGGTTTTGCACTGGGAAAAGGATCGCTATAGCTTTGAAAATAAAAACAAATTTAATAATGCTGGATTATGAGTAGTTATCAAACCAATAGATAGAAATGGTTATTATTTAAATTAAATATAGTAGCCATTTTTGTTTAGATAATAAATCAAGAAGCTTGAGCTGAAAGCCCCAGAGGAACCAAGTGATGACATTGTAAAAGTAAAATAATGAAAATTTATTATAAAAATCCTATATAGCTATCTTTGTAGATGTGGAATTAGCGAAAACTCCTGCGGGAAAGCGAGACAGGTGAGACCCCGCAGGGAACGAAGTGAGCGAGGAGGCTCAACGCTCGCCCGCGGAAAGCGAAGCTAATTCCACATCCTGCAGATGCAAATTAATACTATTAATCATCGCATTTAACACTTTACAGTACCCTGATTGTAGTGACAAGGAGATTGAAGCCAAGCCCGTGGAAAGCGCCGTCTGTAGCGGAACATCCAAATCTGAATATTGAAAAGTAAATGTGTTGAAATGTTCGTACTTATAATCCAAAAATGGATTTATGAATATATTAAATAAAAAAATACTAATTATTATTCGTTTTTATTCTCAATATTAAAAAATACCTTATAAGCGATTAATTTTCAGGAATAATGGTAACTGCAATCGTATGTGTAGGAACATCAGGATTGTGATTATTTCTTTTGTAGTATTTAATCATTAAATCATTTAACTCCTGTTGGAAATTCTCAAAATCCTGCTCCCCGAGTTTCAATTCCACAAGAGAAAAGGTTGAACGATCTTCTGTACATTTTTTTTGTTTTAGTGTTGAAAGATAATTTTGATACTGTGTTAAGAGAGTAAGTTGGTAATTAGATACGTAACTCAATTTTTCTTCATCTGTAGATTTTTTCAACTCCTCCGAGCTAAGTCGAGCTGCTTCTTCGTTTAGCGTATAGTATTTTTCAGAGACGGATCTAACTTTTTTTTCTTTGATAATTTTAATAACCCCAGCATCATGTAAAACTTGAATATGTCGATATAATGTTGCCTGAGGAACATCTTTTATGATTTTTACCATTTCAAGTGGAGTCAAACCTTTTTCTTTGTTTCTCATTAGGGCTTGGGCTATTTTTAATCTGACAGGATGCATTAAGATCTCAGCTTTATTCGTCATTTTTTACTCCTTTTGTAAATAGTAAGATTTTATTTTTTTTAAGAAATTATATTATCATTATTAATAATAAAAAATATTATCATAAAATTTGGTGAAAAAACAACTGCAAATGAGAAGTCTTTGTGTTATATTATCATTATCAATAATGATAATGAAATAACGGAAGGAGAAATGAAATGAAGCTACATTATGGGTTTGAAGACTTGGAAGGTTTCGATTGGATGGCCATTTTGCCAATTGTTTTGCCAATTATGATTGTTGGTTTAATTTTGATACTTATAGCTTTGATCGATTTATATCGGCATCGAGAGATAAGGGAAAATGTTTTATTATGGACTATTGTAATTTTGTTTGTTAACACAATAGGTCCAATTTTATACTTTACAATCGGTCGCAAGGGAGGTAGAGCATAAATGAAATTACAAATAAAGAATGTGACAAAAAAGTTTAAGGATAAGGTGGCAGTTAATAATTTTTCATTGGAATTTGAAACAGGACAATGTATTGGGTTAATAGGTCCAAATGGTGCAGGGAAATCTACACTCATTAAAATTATCGCAGATATTCTAATCGCTGATCAGGGAGAAGTTCTTCTTGATGGAAAGAAAATTTCAGATATGAAGCGAGAGATTGGCTATCTTCCACAATATCCTGATTTCTTCTCATGGATGACAGCTAAAGAAATACTACTTTTTATGGGTGGCTTATCAGGTATACCGAAAAAGGTATTAGTTAAAGATATACCAGTAATTTTGGATAAAGTAGGACTTTCTAAAGAACACAATAAAAAAGTTCAAACCTTTTCAGGGGGGATGAAGCAAAGGCTGGGTATTGCTCAAGCACTTCTTCATAAACCATCTCTTATAGTCATGGATGAGCCAGTTTCTGCATTGGATCCCATAGGTCGTAGAGAGGTATTAAATTTAATTCAAGAAATTAAACATGAAGCGACTATTTTATTATCCACTCATATATTAAGTGATGCAGAAGAAATATGTGAACGATTTGTCATCATGAAAGAAGGAGTGAAAATAGAAGATACAACATTGGCAGAATTATTAAATAGAGATTATGAAACGGTCATTCATCTTGAAATTACGGCTAAAGATATAAGTTGGGTTCAGTTAATTAGAAAGTTTCATTATGTAAAGGAAGTGGAATTAATAGGGACTAGAGTAAAAATTACAATGGATAATATTCAGAAAAATAAAAATTTATTAATTCTTAATGCATTGGAAAACAATGTAGATCTAATAAAATTTGAGGTTGGTAGCACTGATTCACTCGAAGAAATATTTTTGAAAATGGTGGTGAACTCATGAATCAACAATTCTATATTTTAATGAAAAAAGAACGTGTACAACTATTTCGTGATTTTAGAATTGTCTGGATGCCACTCGTATTTATTTTTTTAGGTGCTTCGCAGCCTATTATCACATATTTTCTACCTTCGATATTAGGATCACTTGGGGGAAACCAGGGGATTACTATTGATCCTAATATGATTCAACAAGACGGAGGACAGGTGCTTGCTTCAACCATTGGTTCTCAATTTGACCAACTTGGTATTATCATTATTGTTGTTTCTATGATGGGAATTATTCAGTCTGATAAGGCTAACGGCATGCTTGATTTTGTTTTAACAAGGCCAGTAACAGTAGGCACATACATCGGAGGAAAGACGCTTTCAAGCTTTTTGTTTGTAGCTACAAGCATTACAATAGGTTATTTTATTTCGTACTTTTATGTAAGTTATTTATTTAACAGCGTTCCTTTGTCACGCATGTTAATGGCATTGGTCTTCTACCTTGTATGGGCTCTTTTTATGATTTCATTTACCACTATGATTAGTACGATATTTAATGGACAGGGAATTATTGCTATGATAAGTATTGTATTTCTCCTTATTATTCGATTAATTTGTGGTTTACATTCAATAAATGGTTTACTAACCCCTGCAGGAATGAGTCAACATGCCACTGAGTTATTAATAACAGGATCAGTTAATTCGAATCTTTACGGAAATATTTTTATTACTCTTATATGGATTTTGTTAACATTAAAGATCTCTCATTATTGGATTTCTCAAAAGAAATATCATACAAACTAACCGAAATGTTCCCAATGAAGACAGTATTGAAATAAAACTAAGAGCCTTGCAACCAATAAAATTAGTTAGGCTCTTAGTAATTGATTGTATTATTTAGATTGCTCAATCTTTTTCTTCAGCACTCTTTTTTATCATTGTAATAAATTCTGCAAAATCAGAGTTAAACCGATTTTCACAGACAAACCCAAGTTTTTCATATAAATGGATAGCTCGTTTGTTAAATGTAGCAACAGTTAGTCGAATAGGTAACTCTCCAAACCGATTCTTAATAAAATCAATAATAGAAGTACAAAATTCAAAGCCATATCCTTTACCAACAAGATGGGGATTCATTCCTAAACCCATATCGATCCAATCCTCTTTATAGACACCAAATTTGTAGCCAGCTGGTACCTTAGCTGATTCTCCAACACAAAAAAATCCAACTAATCGATTATGTTCATCAACAAGCGCATTATAAGTACCGGTAAGCATTTCTATTATATCTTCATCTGTGCAGTCATTGTTGTAGAAGTCATATGGTGGATCGTATTGCCAGTCAAGAATTTCTTTTGCAAGTGTTTCGTTCATCTCTTTTATATGTACTATCAATTTAATCCCTCACTTTTCCTCTTTTTTAACCGCGTCCTTATTCAATTTAGTACAAGTAGGTAAAGCATCAACAATGTTTTACTATTATTACTGTGCTATTATTATAGATAGAGTAATTATATATTTTTTTACTTTACATGGCATCTATTTTAGAAAGGTCGTAATATCAATGGATTCAACAAATACAACAGTAGAATTGTTAGTACAACAAGCTGAGAATGTGCTAACAAGCTTGAAAGAATTAAAACGCAGTCTTAAGAAAAAAGGCAAAGCACGTTTTGATATATATGAAAGATTTTGTGCAAATCAACATTCATTTGATGTATATACATTTATGGATCCTGAAATTCAAGAATCAGCAGAAGTTACTGCTTTCCAAAAACAATTAGAGTTATTTAGAGAAGACTTTACCATAGTACGTACAGAGCTTGATGCTGTCGTAGACATCAAACGTGCAGAAGTAGCTTATGAAGAAGTATTCACTACATATAATGTGATGGTCAATGCGCTCGGTTTCCCTGATCGAGAATTAAATGCAAAAAAATTCTAATTAGAATTTAGATCCACATACTAAGCATATTAGTATGTGGAATTTTTTTAGGTAAAACTAGGCAATAGAAAATGGAGGTTAATATCATGACGAAACGATGTATTCATCATATTTGTATTCAAACAAATCATTACAAGAAATCAATCGAATTTTATACGAAAGCATTAGGCTTCACATTAGCTCAAGAAACAAAGGATTTTCACGATCGGGCTTATAATTCATGGTTGCAACTAGGGGATTTCTATATTGAGCTACAAACTGCAAAAAAACATGAAGTGCTAAAAACGTATGATAAGCATCAAGAGGGAATTGTTCACTTTTGTTTATGGGTCGATGATTTAGAAGGGGAAGTCAAACGTTTACGCGAATTAGGGGTTTCATTTCAACAGAAAAATGGTGAAGATATTTATTTTGTTGAAAGTGGTAGTTTATGCAAAGTACAAGCACCGGAAGGAACAATTGTTGAATTACGTGATCAAAAGGGATTGTAGGTGATTGAGATGAATGACAATATTCAAAATATATTACCTCCGATTGTAAATGAATCGACATATGTACTTATTTTGGGTTCTATGCCAAGTAAACTTTCACTTGATAAACAACAGTATTACGGCAATCCACGCAATCATTTTTGGTCAATAATTGGAGAAATTTTACAAGTGGAAGTGCCTGATGACTATACAAAACGAATGGAATTACTAAAGAAACATCATATCGGTCTATGGGATACGATTCAATCTTGTGAACGCCAAGGAAGTTTAGATTCTAATATCCGTAACATTGTACCGAATAATTTTAAGCAACTTTTTATAACATTTCCCAATATTCGCTTGCTCTTGTTTAATGGTGGGAAAGCCTATTCTGTGTTCAAAAAATATATGGGTCTTCAACTATTACAAAAAATAGATTATGCAAAAATGCCATCAACAAGTCCAATACCAGGAAAGAATATTAAATCATTTGATGAAAAGGTAGAGGAATGGAGTGTGATGAAGAGATATTTATAAGGAAGATAAATGATCTTTTCATGAATGGTTTTGCCAGAAGCGAATTTAAAACAGTAACTGCAAACATTTCTGAAATTTAATATATACAAAAAAAAGCCGAGCTGCAGTTTGCTCGGCTTTTCGTATGTGCTGACAAATTCAATTTTTTAGGTGTGAATTATCTTATTACATTATTTTGAGTTTGCGCCAACTCTTCTTTCTCATCCAATAATATAAAGGAAAACATAGCAGTATTAATTACTCCAATTAATCCATAACACCATAATGGTAGATGAATCACTTCATACCAAATTATATTGATTAGGTACATACCGATAACTATAAGCAATGTATTAATTATAAAAGTAAATAAGACTTTTTTAGATACAAAGAAAGCGTTTAACTTCCAAATAGCAACAATTAAAGAAGCAATGCTCGCCATCGTTAGAGACATAATTGCAATTGATCGTAAACTTTGTGCTTGATGAAGAGCTTCAGGTATAGAAATGAAATTATTAATTATATTTGTAATAAAATAAAAACCAGATAAATAAATGGAAATTACTAAAAATGAGATAGGAATCCATTTTAAATAGATAATAGCCCACTTTTTACTTCCAATTGATTTCTTTCTTATTTCTTGTATAGATTCAGCAAGAGGCATAATAACCATGATCAAGCCAAGTAAATATAAATCAGATTGAGGCAAATGTCCTCTATAGATGTCCAATAAGAAAAGGAAAGCATCTTTTATTTCAGATAACATTAAATCTGTTCATCCCTTCGTTATGTATTACCTGTATATACGTAAAAAATTCCAATTAGTTTCAAAAAATATAATAATATTTATCTAAAGAATCAATTTCATATTTCAAAGATTTTATAAAATACACGAACATTAAATCATTTGATGAAAAAGTAGAGGAATGGCGTTTAATGGAGAAGTATTTATAACATTGAACAAAATTTAGGCAGATATCATCCATTAGTAGAACAATTAATGCAATGTGTTAATTTTATGAGGTGCTTGGTAACGGAAAGACTAATTTTAATATTATTGGAAAGCGAAAACTGACAAACAATAAGTTTGTCAGTTTTTTTGTTCAGTTAACCGAATCTCAACGACATGAACCTTGATATGATGACAAATCAAAAAAATCATGTTTTGAAAGAAATGTTCAAAACATGATTTTATATTTATTGATTTACTTCACTTGTATCGGCGTCCTGGCTATTGATTACTTGTTTATAGAACGTAGCCATTGATGTTGAAATATAAGGAGTTAGCCATAATAAGCCTATTCCTAAAGTAAACAAACATAGAATACCCCAACCAATAAAACTAAGTCCTAGTAAAAAGTATTTCCATTTATACCCGACCATTTTTCTTCTACTCTCTGATATGGCTTCAAGAATTGTATATTCAGGGTGATCACGTAAAATGTAAAATGTTTGTGAGTAAGATATGCTTTTTATTATTCCTGGAATAATTAATAACAATGACCATAAAAATACGAAAATACCTTGTAATATACTTGCTCCAATTACTTTTATTGAAGTTTTACCATTAGAATAGATTGAAAATACACTAGAAATCTTTGGATTGTCATCGCGAACTAAGGATAGATAGAACCAACATACTCCAATTGAAAGAGGAATTTGTAGTATAGTAATGAAAATATCTACAATATCTTGTGTAGTTGTTGTATCTTCTTGGTTATGCCATTCATTATACCCACCACTTAAAATAATGTTGACAATGTTTGGGAAAATAAAATACATGATAAACATGATGAAAGAAAGTAATACAACTAGTCCCCAATTTCCTTTTAAAGATTGTAAAGATTGCCTCTTAATTTCAGAAATTTTCACAAATAATCTCCTTTTGTAATATATTAAAAGCTTTCTAAATAAGTAATTATATTTAAATAAAAGCTTTCCTCATAATAATATTATACTAAAAAACTATTGTTGTATACCGGATTTTATTATTTTTGAAGTTCCTAAATATCTAAACACTATTATTTCCACAAATCTATTTACATAAGAAAATAAAATATTCTGAAAAGTTGTTGAATTTAAAATATAAAAGTGGTATTGTTAAATACATCAAAAATGAAGCTTATACTTCACATGATTAAAAATATACAGCATACACTGCATTAGGGAGATAAGATATTGTATCAAAAAAAAATACAAGAACATTTTCAGGAGCTATCGAAAGGGCAAAAAAAGGTAGCAAGTTACATCTTAGAATTTCCACATGATGTAGCTTTAAAATCTGCACAAGAAATTGGCGAGTTAGTTGGCGTGAGTGAAACTACAGTTATTCGTTTTTGCTATGCAATCGAAATGTCAGGATATAGCGAATTACAATTGAATATTCGAAATTCATTAATTCATAAGAAAAGTTCTCTAGGTAATTATTTAGCTTCGAAAGCTGAAATAGAAGCAGATGATATTTTTCATGAAAAGGTAATGAAAAATGATGCAAATAAAATTCAAGCTGTATCTGAAAGGTTAAACCTAGAAGATTTTCAAATGAGTTGTCATTGTTTACATGAAGCAAAGAAAATATATGTACTCGGTTTACGTTCCTCGTTTGCAGCAGCACAGTGGCTTGGATTTACTTTAAACATACTACGTTCAAATATTCATATGATTGAACCACAGTCTCAGGACATAATTCAACTTCTCAGTCATATGCAAGAAGGGGAAGTGTTAGTTGTTTTATCGTTCCACCGTTATTACAAGGAAACAATTGATTTAACACGAATGATCAAGAAAAAAGGTGTAACGATTATAGGGATTTCAGATGCACAGATTGCTCCGATTTATCGATATTCTGATTATTATTTTCCTCTTGCAACAGCGGAAACATCGACGATTGATTTAATGCCTACCGTAATTTCGTTTTTGAATACACTAGTTTCTGGAATGACTGTACAAGCGCCAGAACAATACGATGCTTATAAAGCACAGTACGATAGCGTTGACAGTAGCTTTTTATTTTTAGATGGAGATGATTTGGAATGAAACAACTATTAGAGGAGATTACTCCTAAGCTAAAGGAGGTTTTTTCGTATTTACATAACCACCCTGAAATTAGTTGGCATGAATATAACACGACAGCTTATTTACAGCGATTATTAGAATCATACGGTTTTGAACCGCATTTGTTAGTAGAATCTACAGGGTTATACGTAGAAATAGGATCAGGTAAACCCGTGATTGGCCTTCGAACAGATATTGATGCTTTATGGCAAGAAGTTGATGGCAAATTTCAAGCAAATCATTCATGTGGACACGATGGCCATATGACAATGGCTATTGGCACTTTACTATTACTGCAAAAATTATATACCCCAGAAGATGCTATGATTCGTGTATTATTCCAGCCAGCAGAAGAAAAAGGTCAAGGAGCGTTACATTTCATAGAACAAGGATTAGTCGACGATATAGATTATTTATTTGGTGTTCATGTTCGACCTATTCAAGAATTACAAGATGGTACATTTAGTCCAGCAATCTACCATGGAGCAGCAAGATTAATAACAGGAACAATTTATGGTAGGGAAGCGCATGGTGCCCGTCCCCATCTTGGAAAAAATGCTATAGAAATTGGAGCATCATTAGTGAATGCTTTACAAAGTATTCATATTGATCCGTTGATTCCATCTTCAATTAAATTAACGAAGTTCCAAGCAGGTTCTGCAGCAAATGTTATTCCAGGGAAAGCGGAATTTTCTATAGATGTGCGTTCTCAAAAGAATGAAGGAATTAATGCTTTGATGAATGCGTTTCAAAATGCCATCCGCGGTGTTGAATCACAATATAATATTGAAATAGACTATCAAATTGAAGCCAACATTGCTGCCGCTGAGGTTGATGAAGATGCAATGCAACTTATGCGTCAAGCCATTGTAGATACAGTTGGTGAAGCAAATACGAAACCTCCCATTGTAACACCTGGAGGAGAGGATTTTCATTTTTACACTTTAAAATGTCCGAATATTAAAGCAACTATGCTTGGATTAGGATGTGGATTGCAACCAGGTTTACACCATCCGAAAATGACATTTAATAGAGAAGCATTAATTACAGGAGTTGAAATTTTAACACGAACTGTACTAAATGCAGTGGCGTATGCAAAGAAAGAAGTGACATGTAATGATAACGTATAAAGTATTAAAGACAAATGATGAGATGGATCTAGTCCAAAAAGTAGAACAAGTCGTTTGGGGTACATCTCCGATTCCAACTCATCAAACACTAACAGCAGTGAAACATGGTGGTACCGTCATAGGTGCTTTTGATGGTGACAAAATAGTCGGCTTTTGCTATGGCTTTGCAGGATTTGAAAATGGCCAAGTTTCGCTTTGCTCTCATATGCTTGGTATTTTACCGGAATACCGTGAAGGTGGTGTTGGTGAAGAGCTGAAACGACAACAAAAACAACTTGCTACCACAATTGGTTACGAAAGAATGACTTGGACATATGATCCTTTGCAAACACGAAATGCCTATTTGAACTTAACAAAATTACATGGTGTCTGTGACACATATATAGAAGATTGCTATGGCAAAATGGAAGACGGTCTGAATGGTGGTCTCCCTTCTGATCGGTTCCAAATCGATTGGTGGATTACAAGTGATTATGTCAATCAATTTGTAAAAAAGGGATACGACAACCCAAAAGAGCTAGCAGCATGGTTATACAATGATCAACATTTACCAAACTGTGAAGATTTTGATTCCGAAGGCTTAACTGTTTTGAAAGATGTAGCTTATCTAGTACCTGTACCAGCAGACATTACTTCATTGAAAGAGCATGACTTGAATTTAGCAATCGAATGGCGTTTGAAAACACGTCAAATGTTTAAAGCATTATTCCAAGCAGGCTATGTAGCAATCGAGTTAGTCAAATCAAATGATGAACCGGTTCATCACTATTTAGTTGTGAAAAAGAATACAGTCAACATTCCACAATAGGGAGGATTTTATAAATGAAAATTCAAGAAATTACAATTCGTCAAATGAAAATGAAAATGAAAGCACCTTTTTCAACAAGCTTCGGTACATTCTATAATAAAGAGTTTCTTCTATTAGAAATAACCGATGAATGTGGGAATAAAGGATGGGGAGAATCAGTAGCATTCGACGCCCCTTGGTACAACGAAGAAACATATAAAACAAATTGGATTATGCTAGAAGACTTCCTTATTCCACTTGTAAAAGGAAAAGACATTGAGCATCCGGATGAGATCAATGAATTATTTGCATCAATTCGGAAAAATAATATGGCTAAATCGGCACTTGAAGGAGCTGTTTGGGACCTTTATGCCAAACGTACAAACCAAACTTTAGCTTCTGCACTTGGTGGCGATAATGAGAAAATTGAAGTTGGTATTAGTATCGGTATTCAAAATTCAATTGATGAATTGCTAGGATTAATAGATGAATATGTAAATGAAGGGTATAAACGCATTAAAGTAAAAATTAAACCAGGTTGGGACGTTGATGTCATCCGGGCGATTCGTGAGCGTTTCCCTGATGTACCTTTAATGGCAGATGCCAATTCAGCTTATAGCTTAGAGGATGCAGATTTATTAAAACAACTGGATGAATTTAATTTAACCATGATTGAACAACCTCTTGCTTCAGACGATATCATCGATCATGCGACATTACAAAAACAATTGAAGACACCAATTTGTTTAGATGAAAGTATCCATTCTTTAGAGGATGCACGCAAAGCTATTGAACTAGGAAGTTGTGGAATTATTAATATTAAAATTGGTCGCGTGGGCGGTTTAACAGAATCGAAGAAAATTCATGATTACTGTGAATCAAAAGGGATACCTGTATGGTGTGGTGGTATGTTAGAGTCTGGCATTGGCCGTGCACATAATGTAGCTCTTACGACATTATCAAACTTTATCATGCCAGGTGATACTGCAGGTTCAGATCGTTATTGGGATCAAGATATTATTAATCCAGAAGTAACAGTAGAAAATGGTTATATTACAGTACCAAGTGAATTAGGAATTGGTTATGAACCGAATCAAGATTTAATCGAAAACTTCACGGTAAAGAAAAAAGTATATCATTTAACAAGTCAAGAGGTGATTCGATGAAAAAAAGTATTGAAATGGCTGGTGCATTTATCGGTGTTATTGTTGGTGCAGGCTTTGCGTCAGGACAAGAAATTTTGCAATTTTTCACTAGCTTCGGTTGGTGGGGGATTGCAGGTACTGCGATTGCAACTGTATTATTTGCCTTTTTAGGAATGAATTTAACAACCTTAGGGAGTCGTTTAAAAGCGACTTCCCATAAAGAAGTGGTCTACCAAATTTGCGGAAAGTATTTAGGGGCTGCTGTTGATTTTGTTATCACCTTCTTCCTATTTGGTGTAGCAGTAGTTATGTTTGCCGGTGCAGGTTCAATATTTGAAAATCAGTTTGGTATTCCTGCAATGTATGGTAGTTTAGCAATGTTAGTTGTGACTATTTTGACATTGATGTTTAATGTTCAAAAAATTATAGTGTTGATCAGTGCCATAACTCCCTTCTTAATGTTATTAGTAGTGATCATTGCAGGTTATTCCATTTTCACAACGGATTTAACTGCTGCTCAGATGGATCATTTGGCAAAACAACAAAATTCAGGAGCTTCAAATTGGATTTTGGGAGGACTACTATATGTATCCTATAATATTGCAGCAGGAGCATCGATGCTAACAGTTATGGGCGGACTTGAAAAAGATGAAAAAGTAGCGAAACGTGGTGGGATTCTAGGTGGTATAGGCTTAGGCCTTCTTATTTTGCTTATAAATGTCGCAATATTCACAAAAATTAGTCAAGTTGGTGGCGCAGATATGCCAATGCTTCTATTAGCAACAAAAATATCACCAATTCTAGGTATATTGATGTCGATTGCTTTACTAGGTATGATTTACAATACAGCGGTGGGGATGCTTTATGCGTTTACAGTTCGTATTGTGCCAGCAGGGAGTAAACATTTCAATTGGGTAGTATGGGTAATAGGGGCAGTTGGATTTGCCTTAAGTTTTGTTGGCTTTATCCAGCTTGTAAGTGCCGTATATCCAGCAATGGGTTACTTAGGATTTGCTTTAATCATCTCTATTATTGTAGCATGGGCAATTAATGTGAAACGTTCAAAGGTGAAGTCACTTGTTGCGAAAGAAGCATAATCAAAACTTTGGTGTTTGAAAAATAATATCATGACCTGTAAAAAGACATAAAAATAAGAGGGTGATACACATTAGTCATGTCTAATGTGTATCACCCTCTTACTTATTGTTCAACAAACGCACATCGTTTAAAACTTATCGCCAAATACAAAAATCAATAAACTGATTGTAAATAATAAATATGCTATTTGAATGATTATGTACATTGTAAATTCAAAGGTTGAAAGTTTATTTTGCTTTTTAGTTTTTTCTAAATGCCTTAAATAGAAACCAGAACTAATAATAAGTATTACGTAAGAAATTGTACGAATGACTTCTGCAAAAAATATCAAGCTTATCTACTCCTTATGCTGAACTGTATGACTATTATCAATTTAATCCAAGCATACCCTAAATTTCTTAATATTCGTTCTTCTTCAGTTCAACTTTAACACATTTCATTCCGCTATGGCCCTTTTATGTAAAAAAAAGTAAATCCTTTAATTTGGAAATAAGCTCTATTCTGATGTAACTGGTTATTTTCACCAAGAGGAATGTATACAATTTCAGCTATTATGGTAAATATAACGATTGAATGAATAATGAAAACGGATAATCAATAATTTTAAACATCAAATTAATATTATTGATTTTTTTGGTTAAAAAATTTAATTTTATATTTTACATAATTAATTCTTTGTTATATAATCAAATCAATAAAAGGAAGGGATTTCATTATGGCTTATAAAGTAATCACAAATTGTCCTGTCTGCAGTAAAACATTGAAAATTACAAAGTTGCAGTGCTCTCATTGTCACACTACGATTGAAAATGAGTTTGAATTATCTAAGCTGGCATCCTTATCAAAGGATCAGCTTCATTTTGTGGAAGTATTTTTAACATGCAGAGGGAATATCAAAGAAGTTGAAAAGGAACTGGGGGTTTCGTATCCAACGGTTCGAGGCAAACTAACTGACATCATCTCATCCCTTGGCTATGTGCAGAAGAAGAAAAATGAAGTAGACGAGAAAAAAGTTGTCACCATGTTGGAAAATGGCGAAATTACACCAGAAGAAGCCATTAAGCTCTTAAAAGAGGAATAAGGAGGAATTTATCATGAATGAGGAAATTACAAGAGTATTAACAATGGTTCAAGAGGGGAAGATCGATGCAGATAAGGGATCTGAACTGATTCAAGTATTAAAAGAAAAAGAAGAAACAGGTAATGAGCAAAAATCGACTAAATATTTAGATAAAACATTAAAGATTCGTGTTGTCTCAGCCGAAAATGATAACGTCACGGTCAATTTGCCTATAAAACTTGTCAAGGTCGTATTATTGGCTGGACACAGCATCGCAGCGAGTGTTCCACAAGCGGAAAAATACGTTAAAGATATAGACATAGGCCTTATAATTGAAGCAATCGAAAACGAATTAGATGGCCAAATTGTTGATATTAGATCAGCAAACGGGGATACCGTTTCGGTCATCATTGATTAGTGATTTACTTATGATGTATGTAAAAGTGAAAGCAAAAGACGTTCGGTTTGCCATCCCAATTCCATATGCTATTTTAAACATTGCTGTTTCAATTTTGTCTTCAAAATTTT
This sequence comes from Rummeliibacillus pycnus, assembly GCF_044359855.1. Classification (GTDB taxonomy): domain Bacteria; phylum Bacillota; class Bacilli; order Bacillales_A; family Planococcaceae; genus Rummeliibacillus; species Rummeliibacillus pycnus_A. The sequence continues at coordinate 722,440 of NZ_CP132291.1, read as the reverse complement.
TTCAGCAAAATATAAACAAATGGACAAAAGAGCACTTCGAAAGAAAAAAACTGGACTTTACCTTTCCACTAATAGACAAAAAAACGCTAAAGCCTATCGTCAAGGAACTGAAGAATTATAAGGGAATCGTGCTAGTAGATGTCAAAGCTAAGGACGGTACTGAAGTTAAGGTTCGACTATAATTTATAATAGTATACACCGACACCAACCACTGACTGGCATTTTGAAGAAAAAGCCTAATTTCTCGCTTACAATACCGAGGAAATTGTAAAAAGACAATACAATAAAGCTCAAACAAGCATAACCCCGTTCTAAATTTAGGACGGGGTTAAACATATAGTTGTTTAATTTTTGATGTAAGATACTTCACTATCTAAAAAATATATCAATAAAATCGTTTGAAAATCTAAGTTATATTCAACAATAGCGCCCTATAATGGAATAACTAACACATGATCTCAATCTTAAAATCAATTAATTCTTCTTTCACTAAGGCACCCATTTAATTGAATTACACTTTTTCATATATATGATAATATACACTACAGGCCCATGATATTTGATTGCCTAGGGGCGATCAATCATTAGTTTTTCACTTATTGTTTTCTTCCACATTTATGACGACATTTCCTTTCTTGTGCCCTTTCTCCACATACCGATGAGCTTCCACGATCTCTTCAAACGCGTAGGACCTATCAATTACCACTTTTAACTCTCCCTTTTCAACAAGTTCTTTAAGGAAGTTTAATGCTTCGGGAGTTTCAGGGGCATTTTTACTCAAAAGCAGTTTCTTGCTACCTGTCAATTTAGTCCATAGCATTCGAATATCGGGTAACACTTCAGTGATATTTATATAGGTACCGCTCTTTCTTAAGGACTTCATACAAGCTGAGAACAAACTTTTGTTTACTGCTTCAAAAATCACATCATAAGTTTCTCCTGTACTTGAAAAATCTTCTACAGTGTAATCAATTACCTTATCGGCTCCTAGAGATTTTACCATTTCTAAATTTGAGGTACTGCATACCCCTGTAACATTTGCTCCTAGGAACTTTGCAATCTGTACTGCATAACTTCCTACACTTCCTGAAGCACCATAAACAAGGACCTTTTGTCCGCTCTGAATGTTAGCTTTTCTAAGAAAAAACAAGGCTGTACGTGCACCAATTGGAATGGCTGCAGCTTCCTCAAAAGTTATATTGTTAGGTTTAAGAGATACTGGGCCATCTTCTGGCAGACACTTATATTCGGCATAAGCACCAAACCCCATCAGAGATGCTGCGAAAACCGGATCACCTTCCTTAAATTTTTTTACCTTTGTCCCTACTGCTTCAACTTCTCCAGCTAACTCCATCCCTAAAATCTCTTTTTTGGGTTTTTTGAAACCAAGTGTGATTCGGGCAGGCAGCCAAAAAGCAGGAGGAACTGTAAAACTTCGTGACCGAATATCTGCTACTGTTACAGTCGTCGCTTTTACTTTTATCAAAATTTCATTTTCCTTGGGAACAGGTTTTGCAACTTCTTTCATTTGAAGAACATCGGGGGGACCGTATTTTGTGTATACAATTGCTTTCATATAAAATCCTCCGATTCGTATAATTCTTAATATCATATGAACTATACGAATAAAAAGAACATTTCACTATTCTAAAAACTGTACTTATTGCACGAACCTGCTTCTATAGTTTAAGTGTAAACCTTCACAATAACCATTTCGTATTTGATTTAGCTGGAGGGTTTATCATTTAGAAGTAATTACCTTTATGGATAATTCCTATTTAAAATTGAAATTATTAGTAATTTGTTGTATTGTATATCTAAAAGATATATATCTTTTAGATAGGATGAATCTAGTGAAAAATTATAATAATACGACATATGCAATTCTTGGAATACTAACTACTGACTGCAAATCTGGCTATTCAATCAAGCAATTAATTGATCAAAGTTTAAATCATTTCTGGAAAATAAGTTATGGTCAGATATATCCCACGTTAAAAATAATTGTTGAGGATGGATTAGCAACAGTAGAAACTTCATCACATGAGTCTAAACCAAATAGAAATGAGTATTACCTCACTTCTAAAGGGCAAGAAACTCTAAAGAATTGGTTAGAAAAACCAATTGAACAAATACCAATTGAGCGAAATGAAATTTTGCTCAAATTATTTTTTGGGAGTTCTCAATCCAATGAGGCTACAGTATTACAACTAACGTATTACAAACAGAAATTAGAAGCTCGTTATCAGACATATCTTAGCATTGAACAGGCTATTTCTATCAACAAAGATAACGATAAGGACGCAAGGTATTGGTTATTTACTTTAGATTACGGAAAACGAATAACTAAGGCTGCTATTGAGTGGTGTGAATCCACCCTTGAACAACTTTAAAATTGGGGGAATAGAATTGAATAAAAAGATTTATTCAGGGCGTTATACAACAGAGAATACTAATAATATTGTAGTTTTCATTATTGGTATGCGAATTAACAATCGACTTGCAATTCACAAATGGCTTCCTGTATTTAATGCAATGCCGGGAATGATTAAAGAACTTTATACTAACAAAGATGAATTAGGTTTTTTGTCCATGGAAAACTATTTTGGACTCAGAACAACAGTTATGATTCAATATTGGAGATCAACTGAAGACCTGCTAGCGTATGCTAAGAATGAGAAGCATTTATCTGCATGGAAAAATTTCAATAAAAAAGTAGGGAACAATGATGCAGTAGGAATTTATCACGAAACTTATGAAATAAAAATGGGGAATTATGAATCAGTTTATGGGAATATGCCACTATATGGCTTAGGAAAAGCTCTGAAACATATCCCGATTACTTCAGATCGTATCTCTGCTCGAAAACGACTTAATAACTCTAATATAAAAACAGTTAATCGTTCTAATAACTAATTAAAAAACTCAATAGATACTGTATTCACTTAATTATCAAATTCATATTTAAAAAAATCATTTTCGAACCGTTTATCGTAAACAACAGACGGAAATAGTTCAACTTCATACTTCATTAATCTGAGCAAATGAGAGGTATTTTATATAACGTTTTTAACAGCTCCTTCCTGTTCCTTTGAAACATTTATTAGATTAAGTGATCTTTTCAATTAGCATTGATGAATTAATTAAAGAAGATTCGTTGAAAGTTAAAATCATCAAAGAAGGAAAGATGGGGGAATAAAAAATGACAGATCAGTTCAAATGGTTATATGTAGTGAGTTCAATTTTAGTAGTATTTTGGCTTTTTGTACTTCCCTGGTCCAATCCATCAGCTCTTACATCAAGTATAATTAATCTCATAGCTGTTATTTACTTTGGAATTGTCATTAGCTACGTTAAAAATAACAAGAAAAAATTTTTAAATTAAAGTTTAAAACTAAAGATGACAGTAATTGGGTTGCTCAACAATATCTGATTGCTTTCGTCTTTTGTTTATTCCTAATTAATCACTATTTTGGATACTTAAATCTTTTTCAATTAAATGCCCCTTTAATGGAATAACGTAAATGAAATAGGGTTGCAAATTAGCTTATTTTCTTGAACTAATGATCTCTGTTCGTTGAGCTGTATAACCTAGAAAGTTGGCTTGTTTGTTAAAGTTAAAAAGACTTGGCAAGACGGAATCCAAGGTCATCTATACAAAATGACGGATGGCTACGACGACTACACGAAGCTCCACAACCTCTGGCCTCTTCAGCCCAGCTACCACCTCGAAAAATTCGATAGGAGCCGTACACTTGTTCATCATATAAATCCCAACACCACTCCCAAACATTTCCTAACATATCATACAGACCCCATACATTCGGTTCCTTTCTTCCTACTTCATGGATTTTGCCTCCGGAATTTTCATTATACCAAGCAATTTTATCAAGCTCTCCGTATCTATAACCAGTAGTCCCTGCTTTACATGCATATTGCCACTCTGCTTCTGAAGGAAGTCGATAGCCGTCTGATTCCCAATCACAAACAATGTTTTCACCATCATTACTTATCGAATAACATTCTTTCAGCCCTGCTTTCTGTGAAAGTAGATTACAAAAAGTAATTGCATCATTCCAAGAAATATTCACAACCGGTTTTAGATCTCTGTCAAAAGAATTAGGTGATTTATTTGTAATAGCATTGTATAGACCCATTGTGACAGAATATCTGGCAAGAAGAAACGGTCTTATTTCAGCTTTCCATTTGTTTTTTATTCTATCGTCTCTTAATTCTATTTCTCCTCCTGGAATTTTTACCATTGGATAGTCAATGTAACTCTTTGTTTCATTTGACACTCAACTTTCCTCCTATTGAATTTGATATTACAAATCTCGCCTATCAAGTCTATTTTCTATTTCTATCAAAATTCTGATAATTCAATAAAAACACATCTATAGTAACTGTTCATGTAAATTCTGAATTGTTAAACTATTAATAACTTCCAAGAATACACTTGAAACTAATTCTTTCAGGAGGGATACAGATGGAGCAAAAGTTACATTTAATTCCGTATGAAGTGAATGCAGTTGTCGAATCAGTGTCTGAGGTGCCAAAAGGGATTGAGCTTATTGCAGCTCCAAAAATTTGGGAGAAATCAAAAGGGAAGGGAATCACTGTTGCGATATTGGACACAGGTTGTGATGTCACCCATCCTGATTTGAGTGAGCGTATTATCGGCGGACGGAATTTCACTGGTGATGATAAAGGAAATCCTGATGTTTACACCGATTATAATGGCCATGGAACCCATGTGGCTGGCACAATTGCTGCCACTCATAATGGTACAGGAGTAGTTGGTGTTGCACCTGAGGCAAGTTTATTGATTTTAAAGGTGCTTGATAGAAATGGATCAGGGCAATACGACTGGATTATAAATGGAATTAACTATGCAGTTGAACAAAAGGTGGATATCATATCAATGAGCCTAGGCGGTTCTAAGGATGTATTTGAGTTGCACCAAGCTATTCAAAATGCAATCGCTAAGCAAATTCTAGTAGTTTGTGCTGCTGGAAATGAGGGAGATGGACAGAGTACTTCAGATGAATTATCCTATCCTGCCTGCTACAATGAAGTCATCAGTGTCGGATCAGTTAATCTGCAACACCTTTCTTCTAGATTTTCAAATTCGAATAATGAAATCGACTTAGTAGCCCCTGGTGAAGAAATACTTTCAACGTATTTAAAAGGAAATTATGCAAAACTAAGCGGTACTTCGATGGCAACACCGCATATATCCGGTGCACTTGCACTCATAAAAGATATTGCCACCAAAAACTTTGAGCGAAATCTGACAGAGGATGAACTATATGCACAATTAATAAAGAAGACGATTCCTTTAGGAAACTCGCCAAAACTCGAAGGCAACGGTTTGCTGTACTTACCATTAGAGGATTACTTATCGGAAGTGTTCGACCAAATATTATCTGCACAGGCGTTGGAAATATAATGGAACGGCTAGAATTGCTAAATTATGAATGGGAATCGGCCAAATTAGACTTTTTATACTATAAGGAAAATAGACCCTATTATGACGAAAAGAAAGATAAGGAAGTCAGGAATCAATACTATCAGAGCATTTCATTCACGGATGCTAATATTTCAGACAGCCTTCACTCATTACTTGAAAAAACACATACAGATCAGTTAAAATACAGCCCGCACCGTTATGTGTACCCTTGGGTTGATTTGCAGGGAAACGGTTCATTAAAAAGCCTTTATTCTGGAAATGGAATGGATCCACTTTCTGTCATAGAGGAGGACGTTCGGCTTCATGAAATGCAGGCAAAAGGGTTAATCAGCATCTCTTCGGATGATCTATTTAACTGTGAACATGTAGTGCCTCAATCATGGTTCGATAAAAAAGAACCGATGAGAGGAGACTTACATCATCTATTTGCCTGCGAACCCACCTGTAATAGCAGTCGCAGCAACTATCCTTACTACGACTTCCACGATTATGTCCCTGAAGGATGGATTTTAGGAATCAAAGATAGCTGCGGCAAGGCTGAAGAAAGTAAGTTCGAACCAGAGTATGGCAAAGGTATCGTTGCCAGAGCAACACTCTATTTCCTAATTCGCTATCCAAACACAATAAAAAAAGAACTAGAGAATGTCTCCTTATTGCTAAATTGGCATCAAACATTTCCGGTATCCATCTATGAAAAGCATCGCAACCTAGCTATCCATGAACTTCAAGGCAATCGGAACCCATTTATTGATTTTCCAGAGATGGCAGAAAGTATCGTAACCATGTAAACTGAAACTTCCATCAGTGGGGGTTTTCTTCATTCTCACTGATGGATATTCTTCAATTGAAATGATAAAGATACCTGGAATAATGTGTGTGAATACAATAAGGCTTTACATTTCTCTTTTTTGTTTTAAATCACGGGATATCTTTTTTGGTTGATTAAAGGGTACCCACCAGTTGAGATTTCCTAATAAATGCATAGAGGCAGGAACAATGATAGTTCTTACAATTAGTGCATCAATAAAAATTGCTATGGCTAACCCCACTCCGATCTCTTGTACAAATCGAAAGTCTGCAAATATAAACACCCCGAACACAACGATCATTATGGAAGCGGCTCCGTTAATCATGCCCATGGTAGATATAACCCCATTTATGATAGATGATTGGTTATTTTGTGTTTTTTCATACTCTTCTTTAATTCTGGATACGATAATTACCTCATAATCAATACTTAATCCAAATAAAATAGCAAATAATAATACTGGAGTTCCAACATTAAGTGCTTGAGCATTAGTATTAACCCAATTGCCCGACTGGTACATATAAACTAATATACCTAATGTGCTTAAAGTAACCAATCCATTTAATAAAACAGCTTTTATTGGTAGAATGATTGAACGAAATGCAAAGAATAATACTATTAACGTCATTATCACAATAATTGAAATGATAGACGGTATACTTTTTATAATTTGTTGGTCAAAATCTAAGCCAGTAGCAGTTTCACCGGTCACTTTTGCAGTAAAAGGTTTTTCTAAATTATGATGAATGATGGAACGGATTTGTTTTACAAGGTCTCTAGTTTTTTCGGAACTAGGTCCGTCCTTAGGAATAACATATAATATAGTTTGTTGTTTGTCTCTACTCAAAAAGCTTTGAACTTGTTGCTGAATCTCCAGAGGTAGATTGTCACTTTCTAAAGAAATCATGTTGCCTTGAGTTTTATTTATGAGAGACTCTAAACTTAATACTTCCTGAACATTTTCATGCTTTTCGATTTTATTAGCTAATTCATTAATTTGATTGAGTGATTTTGTATCTAATATAGAATTTGTCTTATTAGTAAGTAATATTTTTATGGGGAAAATTTTACCTGAACCTAAATGGTCACTTAATATTTCCATTCCAATCCGCGAGTCGCTGTCTTCTGGTAATTCTTCAAAAGCTGCTACAGGGAGATGCATCTGTAGTTTTAGTGCAGGAAAGGAGACAGCAATAAGAATTAATAGAAAGGTTCCAATTAATAAAATTGGTTTTTTCAAAATTATTTGAATGACTGAATGCCAAAAACGATTTATTTTATTACTTTTAATAATAGCAGGAATTTTAAATGAATTAACTCTATGTCCAAGTAGTACTAACAGTGCAGGTAGTAAGGTCATAGCAGATAAGATGGACACAAACAAGACAATAAGTCCGCCAAGCGAAATTGATGTGAAAAATGTCGTATTGGTTGAAAATAAAGACGCTAGTGAGACCATTACCGTTAGACCTGCAAAAAATACTGACCTTCCCGCTGATTTCATACTGTGAATGATTGCTTCTTTAATATCATTGGTAGTCTGTAATTCTTCACGAAACCTTTGAGTAATGAATAATGCATAATCTATGGAAACACCTAACCCTAACATAGTAACTATGTTAGTTAGAAACATAGAGAGATTGAATTGTAACGATATGAAAAAAATGATACTCATTGTAATCATGATTGAAAATACACCAATCAAAATAGGTAAGAAGGAGGCAATCAATGAGCGAAAGACAAATAGTAATAGTATAAACACGATAGGAAGGCCAATGATTTCAACCATTTGAACATTTTTTTTGCTCACTTCATTCATATCGTTTAAAATAGCTGCTCCACCTGTGATATGAATATTAACCCCTTTTTTTATTGAATTTTCATTTGAGAGATCTGTTTTTAAAGTCCGAACATATTCTTCAGCTTCTTTTGATGAGGCGTTCATATATATATTGATGAACATACGTTTATTTTTCTTGTCTACCAAATTTGGATCTGCAGAATTTAAAATGCTTGTAGTTTTCTCTACCATTTTATTTTGTTTGATTTGCTGTTCAACTTTCTTTACTTCACTTACAAATTCTGGATCAGATGTATTTTTATTGGGATAATCTAAAACAACGATTATGTTTTGCGAATAATTACCATCGAAATTTGTTTTAATTTGATTATTTGCCATGATCGATTCACTATTTGGTGATGCTAGGGTTTCGCCACTAAGATGATTATTTAGTTGTGGACCAAAACAGAGAGAGAGTAAAAATAAAACAATCCATGTAAATAGTATTGCTTTGGGGTATGAAACTGCTAATCTACCTAATTTCTCGAACATAATTATTCCCCTAACTTCATATGATTTTTATTGATTTAAAACTGTATCAAATACATCATCTTGAATGAAAGGTTAATTGATGAGTTGAGTTTGGTCTTAGTCCCAATAGCTGATGGTTCATCTAATTCTTTGAGACTTTTTGAAACCGAATCTCAACTACAAAAGACGAAATCAGTAAATTTCATCTTAAAAGCAAACAAAAAACTGAACGATGGTGAGTTATGAATAAATTATGTTACAAAAAATGAATAATCATTTTTAAAGTTAATAGCAGGAATCAACTGATAAAAGACATTCTGTTCGTACACTTAGCACTTATACCAGTAAAAGATTAGTTAGAATCTGTCGAAAAGGAGTAATGTAAGGGAGAGAAGCGAAAAACTGCTTACTTCTTTTTTAAGCACTAAAAGTTTATGATGAACGTAGCGACATAAGAACAAGGGCAATTAGAAAGGAAGTTTTAAAATGGTCCCATCATTATTCATAGGACACGGTTCACCATACTTAGCAGTTACTCAAAATGATTATTCAGAATTTCTGAAAGAATTAGGTAAACGTATTAGACCTAAAGCAATTGTAATTTTTAGTGCTCACTGGGAGAGTCAAACATTATCGTTAACTTATACAGATGATATTTTAGATACAGTGTATGACTACTATGGCTTCCCTGAGGAAATGTACCAAATCAAATATCCTGCAAAAGGATCGAAAGTTGTAGCAGAAATATTGGAAGATCGCTTTAAAAAAGCGGAAATACCATCTCAACGTGAAGAAGTCCGAGGTTTAGATCACGGTGTATGGGTCGCACTAAAGCATATGTATCCAGAAGCAGATATTCCAGTAGTTGAGCTATCAGTCAATCCATTCTTGTCACCCAAAGAGCAATTTAAAATTGGAGAAGCATTAAAAGGACTTGGTGAGGAAGATATTTTAGTAATTGGTAGTGGTACAACTGTACACAACTTCAGTTGGTTCTTCCCAAATGCTACAAGCCCAGTGAAAGAAGCAGTAGATTTTGATAATTGGATATTTGAACATGTACAAAAAGGGGAAATAGATACGTTAGATCAATATCGTTCACTTGCTCCAAACGCAACTCTTGCAGTGCCTAGACCTGAACATTTTGTTCCATTATTTATCGCAATGGGTAGTGCAAGTGACAAAGCAACAAATCCAAAAAAGATTAACCAAACCTATGAATTTGGAACAATGAGTAATATGTGTATCGAGTGGTAACAGTAGGAATAATCACATAATAGGGTGATTTGTAATATTATTATTTTTTAATTAGTACATTACTTATAAATAGTGGTGTACTTTTTTGTTTTATAAGAAAGAAATTATAGGACCTGAAAGTGAATTAAATAATAAGAAATGTCTTTTCAACTAAAAGGTGTTTTAAAGAAGGATAAAAAATAATTCGGTTAAGAACTTTTTAGCAAAATAATAATAGGGGGGATTTTTAATTTAAGATTTTGATTTGAGTTTTCGAGCTTAAGTGGATTTTTATTACTAGAATTATTTTTCTATTTTTTTATGGATTGTACTGTTCAGTGAAATGAATAAAGGGGGTATATTTTGAATATGAAAATTTCTGAAATTAAGAGACAATCTTTAGAATCGTTAAAAGGAAGTTGGGGGCTAGGTGTATTACTTTCTTTCATCATGTTTATAATTTATTATATTTTCCCCTCTATTGTTGAAATTATTTTAAGTGGTGGGTTTAACCAAGGTGAAAAATCAACAGGAGTAAAGGTTGTAAATTTAATCATTTCTATTTTACAAATTCCTTTTTCTATTGGAGTATATTGGTTCTATTTATCCTTAGTACGGAAAAACAATCCTCAGATTTCTAATGTATTTTCAGTCTATAAAGATGGAAAAACGTCAATAAAATTAATTGGAGCAAGTATATTACAAGGGATTTTTATTTTTTTATGGTCTTTGTTATTAATTATTCCGGGAATAATAAAAAGCATAGCTTACTCACAAACATTTTACTTATTACGTGATCATCCTGAATATACTATTCTTGAAGCAATAACAGAGAGTAGAAGAAGAATGGATGGGCTTAAATGGAAATATTTTTTGCTGGGACTTAGTTTTATTGGGTGGGGTATTCTTTGTGTATTTACTTTAGGAATAGGACTTTTGTGGCTAGTTCCTTATGTCTCAACAGCAATGGCTACATTTTATAATGAAGTGATTTATAGTCAGGACGCCGATACAAGTGATAAAGCAACTATTATAAAATAGTTTTTCTTCTTACATTAAAACTGTAAGTATTAAAAGCTAAGCATTCTTATTTTATAAACAATGATATCAATTTAGCCTTTTTTTCATACTATATATTTGAGGTGAAAAAATGCCAAGAGCAAATTACCGAAGTTCAGACGTTGACTTAATGGCCAGGATGATGAGAGCAGAAGCAGAAGGTGAAGGCAACATGGGAATGTTGTTTGTTGGAAATGTAATTGTTAATCGTCTAGTAGCAAATTGTTTAGACTTTGTAGATTTAAGAACAATTGAAGATGTCATCTTTCAGGTACAAGGAGGAAATTATTCTTTTGAAGCTGTTCAAAAAGGGAATTCATTTTATCAGAGGGCGAGAGAGAATGAAAGAAAATTAGCAAAACAAAACTTGAATTATTGGAGACAACACCCAGCAAAATATGCACTTTGGTATTTCAATCCATATGCTCCATGCCCTCCAACATGGTACGGTCAACCATTTACTGGTCAATTTAAAAACCATTGTTTTTATGAGCCAGCACCTGATACATGTGACGGAGTTTATGCGTAGCTAACAATAATTATTCGATGCAATTCTTGTAGGGATATTCCTTTATTTTGCCTTATGCTTTTCTATTACTATTAGCGATGGGAATTGATGAACAATAAAATCTTTTGATGGCTAAAAGGGGCGTTGATCTAAGGAGGATTAACGTTCTTTTTGTTGAACTTATTGTATTAACGTATCAAGTTAGTTGAATAAATGTATTACCAAAAAATTAGAGAATACTGTATTCATAAGGGGTGTTTGATTTGAATGATCGACAAGAAACTCCAGAAGAAAAAAGAGAGAGATTAAGACAAAAGGAAATTAAAAAAAATCCAACAGGTGCATTAAAAGAGGAATTTAATAGAGTTGGAAATGGTAATTTTGCAGACCTTGGTGATTTGGGGTGGAAAGAAACAGGAATACTAATTATTTTTTTAATAGTTGGATATGTTGTATATAAACTGTTTTTCTAAAGAATTTTTATTTCTTAATTGATTGTATCGTCTTGCTGATACCACACAAATACATAAAAAGAATAGCTTTTATTCTTTCATCTTCTTGTACTAATATTTTTAAGTCAAATTTACATCTAACAACGCATATTTTAATGTAAATATTTTCTCTTTAAACAAAAAAATAACTTTTAAATGACAAAAATATCTGAATATTGTAAAATATATCTAATTCCATTTTGCTAAGGGGTGTTTAGGGATGAATGTACCATTAATACTTACAGATTTTTTAGACAGAGCTGTAGAATTATATGGAGACAAAAAAGCTATTTTTGATGAAAAGAGAGCATTTACATATGGTGAAATAAACGGACGTGTAAATCAGCTGTCTCGGGGTCTACAATCCTTTGGAGTGAAAAAAGAGGATAAAGTAGCTTACTTGGCATCAAATACGATTGAGATGTATGAAGGATTTTACGGCATTTATCAATTAGGAGCTATAATGGTTCCTCTTAATATTCGCTTAAAGCCAGAAGATTACTTATTTATCTTAAATCATAGTGAATCTAAGATTTTACTAGTAGATCAAGATTTATATCATTTAATCGTACCAATAAAAGAGAAATTAGAAACAGTTGAACAAATTATTATCCATTATAAAGATGATACAACACCAGAATTAGGCTATGATGACTGGCTTGCAACTTTTGATAATAGTGAGTTTAATCGAGTTGAATTAGAAGAAGATGAAATATGTAGCCTATTGTATACAAGTGGCACAACAGGTGATCCAAAAGGTGTTATGTTAACACACCGAAACAATTATCTTCACGCATTAACTTCTATGCATCACTTACGTGTAACAGATGAAGATGTTCTTTTACATGTTTTACCTATGTTCCATGTAAACGGTTGGGGTTCACCATTTTACTATACTGCAAATGGTTCAACACAAGTTTTCTTAAGAAAAGCTACACCAGAAGCCATATTCCAAGCAATTCATAAGCACAATGTCAGTATAGTTCATATGGCACCAACTGTTCTGAATTCATTGATTCAATATTATGATGAGCAAATACCAGCGCTATCAGATGGACTCCGTGTAGTCATTGCTGGATCAGCGCCACCACAAGCATTTATCGAAAAAGTAGAAACAGAGATTGGTTGGGAGTTTGTACAAGTATACGGAATGACGGAATCATCACCACTAAGTACGATTTCACGTATTCGTCCACAATATCAAGATTTACCTGATCAAGAAAAATATCGCTTAAAAGCAAAAGCGGGCAATGCAATGATTGGAACGAAAGTGAAAATTGTGGATGAATTAGGCGATGAAGTACCACATGATGGGGTATCAGTTGGTGAAGTCATCGTCAGAGGTAACGGTGTGATGAAAGGCTATTGGAAAAACGAACAAGCAACAATGGCTGCGATAAAAGATGGATGGCTACACACAGGGGATGTAGGGTCGATTGATGAAAAAGGATATTTAGCGATTACAGACCGTAAAAAAGACATCATTATCAGTGGTGGAGAAAATATTTCTTCTATTGAAGTAGAAGGGGTATTATACGAACATCCAGATATTTTAGAAGCAGCTGTTATTGCTGTCCCGCACGAAAAATGGGGAGAAACACCTCATGCATATGTTGTATTACGTGAAAATGCAACATTGACGGAGCAAGAAGTGATTGATTTCTCTCGTTCGAAGTTAGCTCATTTTAAAGCAATTACAGGTGTTACTTTTATCGATGAATTACCAAAAACGGCTTCTGGGAAAATCCAAAAAGTGCATTTAAGAAAAGACTACGTGGAAAGTGTATAAAATATATTTGATAATGAGAGCTTTCTCAAAAAAGATCAGCGAATAAATTTCGTTGGTCTTTTTTTATCCAATTGAACAAATGATTTATATAATTTGCTATATCATTTCACAACGCGATTTTGTAAAAAATGGGGTAAAACAAACATCATTATGCGAAATAGTTGCTATGAGGAAAACAAATTTTTTTGTTCAGAGCTGATAGTTTGTGGTATAACATTAAAAAGCATATGGAAGGGGTAAAAGAATGGATAACACTATAGCAAGTAAAAAAGAGAGAATTTTAAGCTCACAACATAAAAGAAAAGCAGATTTTATATTGAGAAACGCACAAATTGCAGATGTTTTTAATCTTCAATGGAGAAAAGCAGATATTATCGTAACTGGTGGTATGATTGTTGCGATTGATGAAGATGGGATTTTTGAAGCAGAGCATGAGGAAGATGCAAACGGAGGTTATGTCATTCCTGGTTTAATAGATGGGCATATTCATATCGAATCCTCTATGTTACCTCCCTCTGAGTTTAGTAAAATTTTATTGCCTCATGGTATTACAACAGTAGTTACAGATCCACATGAAATAGCAAATGTAGCAGGTACTGAAGGCATTCAATTTATGCTAAAAGATGCGAAGAATGCTGAAATGGATATCCATGTCATGTTACCTTCAAGTGTTCCAGCCACATCTTTTGAAAATGCCGGTGCCACACTTAAGGCCCATGATTTAGCCCCTCTATTAACTGATTCCAATGTCTTAGGATTAGCAGAAGTAATGGACTTTCCTTCAGTGTTAAATGGTGAATCTGATATGCTCATGAAAATTGCTCAAACTGAAGTGAATAAAAGTGTTATTGATGGGCATGGTGCAGGTTTAACTGCTAGTCAAATCCGTGGATATAGAGTTGCAGGTATTGAAACAGATCATGAATGTGTCACAGCGGATGAAGCAAGAATTCGGATACAGCAAGGGATGTATGTCCTTATTCGTGAAGGATCAGCTGCAAAAAATTTACGTGACGTATTACCAGCAGTGAATTCTGCCAATGCAAGACGATTTTTATTCTGCACAGATGACAAACATTTGGATGAATTAATTGAGGAGGGGAGTATAAATCATTCAATCGCCTTAGCTGTAGAAGAGGGAATGGAACCACTTCAAGCAATCCAACTGGCTACACTTAATGCTGCAGAATGTTATCGATTGAATCAAAAAGGTGCCCTTGCAGAAGGCTATATGGCAGATTTTATATTACTTGATGATGTAACAACTTGTAACCCTCAAGCTGTTTGGAAGAATGGGAAAAAAGTTGTCGACAATGGTCAATTGCTTCAAAGTAAACTAGAAACTGTGCCTGTACCTTCTTCTATTTTACAATCAGTTCATATTCCAAAGCTGACATCACAGGATTTGGGTATTGCATTTAAAAACGGTAATCTAGCAAATATCATCGAAATCGAACCCAATCAACTAATTACTCATAAAAAGGTAGCAAAAGTCCAAGTAGAAAATGAAATGTTTGTTCCTTCAATAAAAGATGATTATTTAAAATTAGCTGTCATCGAACGACATCACAATCTTGGTAATATAGGACTTGGTATTGTACATGGCTTTGGCCTTCAAAAAGGAGCGGTCGCAACAACTGTAGCACACGATTCTCATAATGCTCTAGTTTGCGGAACAAATGATGAGGATATGCTCCTAGCTCTTGATACTTTACAAAAGATGCAAGGGGGCTATGTAGTAGTCGCGGATGGGGAAGTACTAAGTGCATTACCTCTAACTATTGCAGGACTCATGACAAATATAAAAGCGGAAGAAGCAGCTAAACAATTGCATGGTTTACATAGTGCTTTGTTACAACTAAATCCGGATCTAAACTTCCATCTTTTCTTAACATTATCATTTATTGCACTACCTGTGATTCCACACATCAAGCTGACAGATACGGGATTGTTTGATGTTACAAACTTTAAACATATTCCAATTGAAGCAGATGAAAGTGAATGACCGGTTCTTTAGATAGAGAGTATATTTATTAAAATAAATTTTTTTCAATATGAATTTAAAGCTGAACTCTGTGTTTTATGGGGTTCAGCTTTTAAATATTCAGATTTATTTTTGTTCTAATTATGGAATTTTTTAGAAAAATGTTTTAATATTGATAATTATCAGATAAATATAGCGGGGATATATAAAAGGAGATAACGATGAATGTTAAAATAATATTTTTTGATCTAGATGGTACTCTTATAAATTATGAAGATGGAAGTATTTCTCCAAGTTCAAAAAAAGCTATACAAATATTAAAAAGTAATGGAATAAGATTAGTAGCAGCTACTGGTAGACCCTTATCGATGTGTCAAGAACTAAAAGAATTAGGGATAGATACATTCATTACCGTAAATGGAGCTTATGTAAAACATAAAGACCGAGTGATACATAAAATTCCGGTGACAAAAGATGTTGTACAAGCGGTAAAGGATTTTGCTGATGAGAATAAACAAAGTCTATTATTCTTTACAGAGGAACTATCTATGAATAGGATTCAAAATTCAACTACATTCCTAGCAATGAATGAAACACTTTCTTTACATGAATTTCCGAACTTCATTGAAGAAGATGTGACTCAAGAAATATATCTTATGTGCTTATATGCAGATGAAACAACAGCTGAAAAATACACTCTTAAATTTCCTGATTTAATTTTTAGAAGGTGGCACCCATTTATAGTGAATGTGTTGCAACAAGATGTATCGAAATCGATTGCGGTAAAAAAAGTTTTAGATCACTTCAACATAAAACCATCTGAAGCGATTGCATTTGGGGATGGAGAAAATGATATAGACATGCTAGAACAAGTTGGCTATGGCATTGCAATGGGAAATGCTCATGAGACATTAAAAAATGTCGCAGATTTTGTAACCAAAAAGTCAAATGAAGATGGAATTGAATTTGCGTTACAGAAGCTTCAACTTATTTAAGTATACATAGAAAGAAGGTATGGTATGTACGAATTATTTAAGTATAATTGGCAAATTAGAGAAGATTGGTTTAAGTGGTGTGAGGATCTTTCAAATGATGAACTTATAAAGAAACGAACTGGTGGAATGGGCAGTATTCTCCGTAATATATTTCACGTTATCGATTGTGAACAACTTTGGATTAATCAAATGAAAGGAAAGCCTGTTTTTCAAAAAGACATAAGCACAATTGCAAGTTTGAATGAAATAAAAAAACTTTCAACTTTAACAAAAACTGTGACTGATCAATTTATTTTAGATTATATTGAAAGAAATGATAAGAAAATACTTGAATTTCAAAAGCAAAATGGAGAAGAACTGCATTTTTCGTATGAGAAAATCCTTCATCACATCATAACTCATGAAATTCATCATATGGGACAATTATCGGTTTGGGCTAGAGAAATTGGAAAAAAGCCTGTACCATCTGATTTGATGTTGAAAGATCTATTTTGAAAATCTACGAATAAATATAAGCTGAAAGAGCTTTTGTTTTGATAAGGTAACAGAGCTCTTTAAATTTGCATGTTTCTAAAAGATTGTTGTTTTTCGCACAATACTATTCGTTGTAGGTTTTGAATTTTTGTTAAAATGCAAAAACTGAAAATGATAGGGGATGAGTAGAATGAATGTAGAGTATTTTATTGGAATTGTCCTGCCAGAAGATTATTTAGAACGAATTAAGCATTTTCAAGGAAGATGGGTTAACTATTTAGGTGTAGAACCACATATAACTATTAAAGCACAAGGTGGATTAACTCCAGATAAAAAGTGGATAGACCAAGTACGAAAAGTGTGCAAGAATTTCAAACCATTTCAAGTGGCATTAGATAAACCAATGTATTTTGGAGATAACATTTTATATTTAAGCGTTAACTCAAATAATTTACACAATTTACATCAAAAAATAGTGAAAGAAATTTCACCATCAGAGGACTTAATAAAGGGTTATTTTGAACTTGATGCCTTTGTACCCCACTTAACATTGGGGAAAGAAAAGTACGGTGGAAATATTTCTACTGGACTATCAAAAAAAGAACTAAAAGATATGGAAGAATTAGTGGATAAAGAATTAGCACCTTATCCTAATTTTGAAGTGAGTTTTATTAGAATTTATGAACTGAATATTGAAAAGCAAAGATATGATAAATATTTAGATATCTCTTTAAGCAATTGACCTCACAAAACGGAGGTCTTTTCTTATGCACTTCTAAATATTTCAACATTTGTATAATTAAACTTTTGACACGTTGAATTTTCATTTGCTCTACAAGTTTATCAGAGCTTAATCCTTTTCTTATTCAAGCCGACGGAACCAATAGAGATACATATCTGCCATGGGGCTAAACCGAAAGTACTTTCTATTTTTTTGTTAACTTGCTCCAAGCAATTTGTAGAATTACACTAACTCAACTAAAAGAAATTTATTTATTGTTTACTTTTCATCCTAATAATCACCATTATCCCTATAATGATGAGTAAACAATAGATTATTCCCATAGTGTTTCCAAACCAGTATAGGAAATATGGTAAAAGTATCGTTACTATACCTGATATGATAAGAACAATCCCCGTACCTTTTGCCAATTTTTCTTTATCTCCTTCAAAAATTGCTTCATTGTAACCTGCGATTAAAAAAAGCATCTTTATACCAAATTAAATATCCTAAGACAATACAAATTAATCCAACTATTGAAGTTATAATAAGCCCATCACTATCCATATTCATCCATCAGTCCTTTACAATTTAATCTGTCAAATGAAACTATTGAATAACTAACCTAATTTTATCTTATAATGGATTAAAAAACCTACAGTCTAAATTAGATACTTTTTCAGGTAGTTCGGCTAATAATTCTTTTAAAGAATGGCTCTGTTAAATTTTAATGTTGATAATTAAACATAATAAAAGGAAACCCTTTTTTCTCTTGAGTTTCCTGCTGTGAATAAACCAACATACTACGTTGACTTATGAATATGATTTGTTTACTTTTCTCCAAATTAATGTTGCAACCAGTAGAATAATGCCTAAAGTAGCTCCGATGATCTGGTCTAATAAAAGTTCACCTGTTCTGAAATAGCGAATAGTAAAAGTACCACCAAAAATGACTATTATTGAAATTGCTAATTGAATAAGATACGAGTTAGTTTTCAATACCTTCCCTCCCTAATAATATTTTACTATAAATAACCAATTATCGTTAGTAAAGGCTTTGTTGCAACGTTTTCAACGATAGCGTTGACGACCGTTGTTTTTCCAAATCAAACAACTTGTTCTGATGAACAGTGAGGACACTCGAAACTTTCTTTGAAGCGAGTTTCTCTCATTTCGTTGATTAAACGACCACCAGCAGATGAAGAAGGTTCAACATAGCGTTTAACCCATTGATAGACTAGTTTTTTTTTAGTATGGGTAATTTGTCGACATACGTTAACGAGTTGCTAATCGCTTTGCTCACCTTTGTAACCTCCTGAACTTTTATATCAACACCATTCTTTAACAGAGCCTAAAGAATAAATATATTATTTGAAACAAAACATGCTAAATGATTACTTCATAATAATGTGATTGTGTGAGTTCACTTTGTGTTAATATTTCCATAGACGTTTTCATAATTGAATCAATTTCATAATGCAAAATTAATATAAAATATACGAACATTTAATGATATCCCATTTTATTAATTGTGTAGCGAAAGACGGCGACTCCTACGGGAAAAGCTTGAGCTGAAAGCCCCGCAGGAACGAAGTGACGAGGAGATTGAAGCCAAGCCCGTGGAAAGCGCCGTCTGTAGCGGAGCATACAAATCTAAATATTGAAAAGTAAATGTGTTAAAATGTTCGTATTTAAAAGCTAAAAATGGATTTATGAAATTGATTCAATTGTTTAAATATGTGAGGAGAGAAACATGAAGCGAATAATTGGGAATCCATGGATTCTATTTTTTCTAGTTTTAATCATAGCGTGTGTAATAGTGTTCAATATTCCCATCGAGAAACGAAAATATGGACTAACTCAATCTGGACTGACGACAGATTATACAGGGCTATTACCAGAGCATGTTGATCAAGTGATAAAAGCGACTAATCGAAGCGATTTACAAAAAATTGTGAAGCAAGCCAATGTAGAAGGTAAACATATATCGATAGCAGGTCTCCAACATTCTCAAGGGGGACATACATATTATAAAGATGGCATCGTATTAGATATGAGAACATTCAACAAAGTATTAGAGGTGAATAAAGAAGCAAAAACTGTACGTGTTGAAGCGGGGGCTACCTGGGAGGATGTTCAAGAAGCGATTCAACCATATGGATTAGCTCTTAAGGTAACACAATCACAATCGATTTTCACGATTGGTGGTTCTCTTTCAGTCAATGCACATGGTAGAGACATTCGGTTTGGACCCATGGCAGATATGGTAAAGGAAATAACACTGTTGACCCCAACAGGTGAAATTAAAACCATATCAAATAAGGATGCAGATAATATGATGCAGTATGTGCTAGGTGGTTATGGGCTATTTGGTGTGATATTGGATGTAACACTCGAGTTAACTGATAATGAAGTGTATACCATTCATACGAAAAAAATTAAAACAAACGAATATGAATCATATTTTTCGAAAGTACTTAATAATCCTGATATTGCTATGCATTATGCTAGGGTGAGTGTTGCACCGAGCTCATTTTTAGACAACATGTATGTGATTGATTATCACAAGACGGGCAAATCGGATCATGTAACAAAGTTGAAAGGTGAAGATTTTGTACATCTAACAAAGTATTCACTTGAATTAGGGAGACATGGTGGCTTTTTAGAGGATGTTTTTTGGACAACACAAAATCTCTACTTGAATCAGATTGATAATTCAAAAATCACACGTAATAATGTCATGCGTTCTGAGTCTACATTTATGGAATTTACGAAACCAGAAAAAGTAGAAGTGTTGCAGGAGTTTTTTGTTCCTATTCATGAATTTGATGAGTATATGAAAGAGTTAAAGAAATTACTTCCTGCGAATGATTCTGATGAAGATTTTAAAATTCATAATATTACAATTCGCTATGCAGCAGAAGACAAAACGACATCTCTAAATTATGCAAAAGAAGATATGCTAGGTTTAGTGATTCTAATTCAGCATGGTCTTCAAGAAAAGGATATTGAAAATGCGAAAGAAATGATTCAAAAGTGGACAGATATCACTCTAAAACATGGTGGCACATATTATCTTCCTTATTATCCTTATCAAACTAAGAAACAATTTAAAGAATCATATCCAAATTGGAAAGAATTTAAAGAAGAGAAACGTATTCAAGATCCAAATGAAGTGTTTGTTAACAATTTTTATGTAAATTATTTGAAGTAAAGAGGTAATGTATGATTAGTAAAAGTAACCGCATAATTCCACTGGTGATTACGGTTGGACAGGTAGCTGTTTTTCCGTACTATATAATATGGTTAAAAGGCATATCACTTACGTTTACGCTATTTGCTTGGTTTTTTGCCATACATTCCTTTGCTGCAGCATGGGGCTATCGAGTATTCCAAGTAAAAAAGAACAAGAAAAAATCGAACATCACACTTATTTACTTAGGAATGGGATGTGCATATTTATTCGTAGGACAGATTAAATCAGAGTTTGAACTCCTACCTTACATAGCGCTACTCTTACAAATTCTTTTAGGGTTTCTTCAAGGTTATTTTCGAGCATGGCATGTTGAACAGGATACCTACCATCTCCATGCTGTGAATCACTATATCATAGTTGGGATGGTTATGATTTCTCTTTCCTTTGTGAAAATCATTTCTCCAGTTGCCATAATTACATTATTTGGATGGTTATTATGTGGATGTAGTTTGTGGATGCTGATCAAGAATAGAACAAAGGTGAAAGTAAAATAATGATGCTGTGCCTAAGCAAATAAGAAGATTTAAAACACCACTTGTTAATTTTATTTAAAGTCAAGATTTTAAGTAACATTTAGAAAAGCTTTGATGAAATGTACTTAAAGTAACGAAGTAGAATAGTGAGATAAGAAAGGAGGTCCTTGTGTGGGATCTCCTTTTTAATTTTTTAAATTTAATTTTATACTGCGCTGCAAGATCTCCAATTAGATGCTTGCATACCTTTATCTTATTAAGGGGTGAAGGATTAATGTTAAATATAACATTCCACTGGAAACTTTCTCAGATACCAGAACGAGATTTAAAGAAGCACTGCAAAATGTGTGGCAAATTATCGGCTTTTACGGATACCAATGTGCGAAGGCATAACGCAAACGGAAAAAGCATATACAAATATGCGATTTATAAATGCGAAAAAAATCATACTTGGAACAAAAAGTTAGCTATTTATAAAACGTTCTCAGAGCATGTTGCTGAAATTGAGGAGCAGAAAGTAGAATCTTCAATTATGACAGCCATTCCAATAACCAGCTTAGCAGAACAAGGAGTAAAGATGATACACATTGTACTAGATGAAGTGATAGGAAAACATCGAATTGATAAAGTGCTTGCAAACCAAATTGAGGATTGGAGTCGATCACAGATCATAGAAAAGATTGAAAAAGGAACGATTCAATTAAATGAACAAGTCATTAGACCTAGTTCAAGATTGTCAAAGGGAGAACGTATTTCCATTTTCATTTGATGAAAAACATTTAGCAACCGAACTAAACTTTAAAATTAGTGAATAGGATATTTTAAGTTCTTCAACTAACGCTCCAGGTTAGTGAAGAAGCAATTTTCACATTTTCACTTGAATATATCTATAAAAAGATAGATGGAGGGCTATTTATGGAATTAATTTCAATTTATATTTTTGGTAGGCTAAACTAGCCCTATGTCCACCCTACCTCTCGTGAATTTTATCAAGTGAATATTATAGATCCAATTTGATTTAATTACCACATCATTCATTCTTGTTTGTTTCAAGTCACAGTTACAGAGATAAAAATTGTTTCATTTAAAGGGAGAGATTTTGTATGAACGAAAAGGAGAACTCTTCAGAAGATAAAAATAAAAAGGATATAAAATTTTCAATTGTAATACCAGCCCATAATGAAGAAAAGTATATTGGAAAATGCT
Source organism: Rummeliibacillus pycnus (assembly GCF_044359855.1). Taxonomy (GTDB): domain Bacteria; phylum Bacillota; class Bacilli; order Bacillales_A; family Planococcaceae; genus Rummeliibacillus; species Rummeliibacillus pycnus_A. The sequence continues at coordinate 699,659 of NZ_CP132291.1, read as the reverse complement.
TAGAATCTATTTTAAAAGCCTCAAAATTATATGAAAATCAAGTTGAAATCATTGTTGTGTTAAATCGATGTACAGACAGAACGGAAGAAATTGCAAAATCGTATAAATGTATCATTATAAAGAATAACGATAAAAACCTTTCTAAGATTAGGAACGCAGGTGTTGAAGTAGCTAGAGGTGAAATCATCGTGACAATTGATGCAGATACACAGATGAACGAACATGTGTTGTCTAAGGCAGAGGAGAACTTAATCACTGGAAAGTACATTGGTGGCGGAGTTACAGGGAAATTTGAAAGAATGTCTTTAGGGATTTTTGTTTCCGCTTTGTTATTAATTGGGCCACTATTCTTTAAATATGGAGCAATTTCTGTGGGAATCTTTTGGTGCTACAAAAAGGATTTTAAATCGATCAAGGGATTTAATGAAGATATGCTTATGGCAGAAGATGCAGATTTCGCTAAACGATTAAAAGAGTGGGGAAAAAAGAAGGGAAAAAAATACGGGACGATTCAAAATGGGATGATAACTTCAAGCAGAAAGTTTGATAAACATGGAGACTGGGTTTTAGTTAAACGTCCGAAAATGATCCTAGCCTATCTTAAAGGAACAGACCAGAAATATGCGGATGAAGCATATTATGAAAATCAAGATAGATAAAAATAGAAGTACCATTTGATTGTTCATGGGTTAAATTAAAGCTAGGTTTAAAGTTGAGAGATGAAAAATAAAGAAAAGGGAAAAAGTTTGTAAAAAAATGTACTTAAATAAACAGTGACGTTAATCGAAGAAGGATTAACAAGAAATGTATTTTTTTATGTACTTTCAGGTAGATGCAGAACATACCTTCTAATGGGAGGGTTTATATGTTAAAAAGGATATTGATTATTGTTGGGATACTAATAGTCGGAATAGCATCATTAAGCCTGTTATTTAAATCTTTAGAAGCTGATACTGCTGTTGCAAATAAAGAGGAAAAACCTTTATTTACTAAAAAAGAAGAACTAAATATTCCTACATTGAACAGAGTAACTGAAAAAATTCATGATAAATATAAGGGTTTGAAATTTGTTGTAGGTTCAGATTCAAAGAAAGAATTGAATATACAAATTCAAGAAAATGAAGAATATTTTAATTCAGTAAAAAAGGATATTGAGTCCATTGCAAAAAGTGTAATAAAATCTTCTACATTAAAAAACTATACAGTTGTTGCAAAGAGACTTGATTTATCTTTCATTACTGAAGAACAAAAAAATAAACATAAAGAACTTATACTTTTAACAAATACATTAGCGGAGAATCTAAAAGAAGATTACAAAGTAATAGGAAATATAAATACTGCTTTTCAAGGATCCATTACCATTCATACATCAATAAAAAATTCCAATAAAGATGCACATAAGTTAGCAATAGAAATTGAAGAAACAGTAAATAAAATCTTACATTCTAAAGAACTAAACTCAGTATCTCATATTGACTCTTATGAAATAAAAATATTGAATGCCAAAGGTAAAGTAGTGAATTAGTCGATACATCATGCAAATCAATATCACTTGATATTAGGATAACGAGATCGTTAGTTACAGAAGAAAATTAAGTTAGCCTTGTTAAATATAATTTGACAAGGCTATTTTGTATCTCATTAACTATCTATTTAAACTGCACAAAATGATTAGCAACCAAACTCCTTTGATTCTCTGCTATATATTACTCTACAGCTTTAGTTAAAAATCATAACAGTATAAAAATACATTCAGTTTATCTTTCGTTGAACTAAAATAAACTTCTTTTGCATTTATACGTTCAAAGTTTTGACTGTCATAAAATCCATAGTTACATTTGTTATCTGTATATAGATATAAAGATTTCACATCCATACTTATCATATAATTAATCAAATGATTCATTAGAGCTTTCCCAACTCCAAGACCTCTGGATTCCCCCGATACAATGAATAGTTGTATACAACCTTGAAAATCATCTTCTTTACCGTGTATAAGTTCTTTGTATGCATCTTGAACCTTTGCAAATTCTTTCATGAATTTTTTATTTTCTTTTTTAGTCATGATTACTTTAAGCATGGAATAGGCAAAACTTAAAGTATTTTGAGCTTTCTTTAAATGATTTTTGTCTTTTTTTGCATCTCCCAAAATAACACCAATAATCTTATTGTTTTTTTCTGCTACTTTGCTAAATGAACTTTCTAAAATACAACCTTGTAGATAGATGTTTAATACTGTATCTAAAAATTTCTTATCTTTAATAAATTCATTGAATCCAAATGCTTCACCAATCAATGTTTTAACCGCTTCATAATCTTCTTTAACTAGACTTCTGTATACTACTTTATCCATTTTTATAAACTCCCTGTTATATGAATCAAATTTCATAATGCTTAATTTATACAAAATATACGAACATTTAAGGATATCCAATTTTGTTCAATGTGGAGTGAAAGACGGCGACTCCTACGGGAAAAGCTTGAGCTGAAAGCCCCGCAGGAAGAAATTCTTTTGCTAAAAAGAATTTCTTGCGACGAAGCTAGCGAAGCGATGCAGGAGCACATCTTTTAAGGAACAAAGCCTAAGAACGCCACGTCCTGTGGCAACGGCTTCGTGACCAACATCGTGTTGGCCCGAGGAGATTGAAGCCAAGCCCGTGGAAAGCGCCGGCTGTAGCGGAACATCCAAATCTGGATATTGAAAAGTTAAAATGTTCGTATTTATAAACAGAAAAAGGACTATGAAATTGAATAATATAATTAAATTTTAATTTAGGTCTTTAAATACCTTATAATGATAATAATGTCTCCCCTAAGAGGAGAGTCAACAGTTATGTAAGAAAAAATATCAAGGAAGTGATAAGGATGAAAAATTTATTTTCAATTGGGGAAGTTGCAAAAATGAAAGATATTACAGTAAAAGCGTTAAGATATTATCATAAAATGGGAATTCTTATTCCAAAATATATTGATGAAACAACAGGTTATAGATATTATTCTATAGATCAATTTATTCATATAGATATCATTAAAAGCTGTAGAGAGTTAAATACAAGTATAGAAGAACTTCAAGAAATTTTTAAGAACTGTGATACTGACGAATTACTAACATTTTTACAATTAAAAAAATATGAAGCAGAAGAAAAAATAAAGAAAATGCAAGAAGTAATCAACACTATTGATAGCTTAAATAGGAAGGTAGAGACTTCCAAGGATATATTAATTAATGATGAGGTATCTATTAAGTTCTTTGAAGAGCGTTACGTAGTTGTAGCACCGTGTAAAGAGGTGGGAAGTTTACAGGAGTTACTTTACTATTCAGACTTAGAGAAAATTATTCAAGATAAAGGTGGAAAAATGTCACTGGAAAGAGGGATTATATATATCTTTAATTCAGAGGGTAAAGCAGAACCAAAATATGTTTTTAGTAGAGTTCAAGGGAATTCTAATATAGAAGTTGAACAAAATCTTAAAATATTGCCTAAGGGAAAGTATATAACTTTAGCCTATAGTAAAGAGAATGAGGAGGAACGTAGAAATAAAATGATTAAATATGTAAAAGAAAATAATTTAAAAGTTAAAAGCTTCATTGAAGTGGAGCTATTTAACGATTTTTTTAATACAGAATCCTATAGTTGTCAAATTCAAATGTTTATAGAAAATGATGAGGCTGTTGATTGTTAAGATCGTTACGGTGATCCATACCACAAGTAAATGAGGTTTTATAAAAGGCGATTGCTACTAATCTATAGCAATCGCCTTCATCTACCATTAGCGACTGTCTTAACTCGCTTTTTGTCGAATGTTTTTCTAACACCTATTAGTGCGTTATGACACCATCCTTGCTATGATAATGGAAAAGGATGGTGGGAACATGAAAATCAAAGTGCTGGTTGCTGATGATAATTCCTTTATTCGTGAAGGAATGAAAATAATTTTAAATACATACGAAGAATTCGAAGTGATAGCTGCGGTAAATGACGGGCAAGAGGCGGTGGATTACTGTAAACAGCATGAAATTGATGTGGTCTTATTAGATGTGCGGATGCCGAATATGAATGGTGTGGAAGCAACTAAGTTAATTAGTGAACAAACAAAGACAAAGCCGTTGATTATTACTACTTTTGATGATGACGAGTATATTTTGGATGCCATTAAGAATGGCGCCAAAGGCTATTTATTGAAAAATAATGACCCGGAACGAATTCGTGAAGCGATTACTAGTGTGTATAATGGCAATACCATCATGCAGGACGTTGTGTTGGAGAAAATAAAATCCAATTTGATGGAAAATAAGCAGAAAAGTAAAGTAGATACGAGCCTGTTTAGTGAGCGGGAATTGGATATTATGGCTTTGATTGCAAAGGGGCTTTCAAATAAGGAGATTTCCAAACAACTTTATATTTCAGAAGGAACTATTGCCAACTATATTACCTCTATTCTTAGTAAAACGGGGTTGAGTCATCGCACGCAAATCGCGATTTACTTTTTAACGGGAAGAATTCACTAACATGGAATTCTTCATCATTATTAGTAAACTCATATTATTGGGATATTTGTCGCTCTGGTTTATTCATGGCACATTGCCGGACCCGAATATCCCCTGGATTATTTTTTCCTTACTACTTTATTTGAGCATCAATATTGTGCTCTATATCGTGAAGCGGCAAAGGATAAAGAAGGTTGTTCTATTCATCTCACTGGTCCAAATTCTCTTTTCCTATTATAAGGTACAGCCGTTTTTTATCTTGCTGCTGCCGTTAAATCTATGCGAATTTTCTCCTTTTAATCAGGAAAAACGGTTTATGATGCTAATCTTGGTATTTCTGCCGCTTATTTGGCTTCAAGATGATTTAAGTTTTCAATATGGACTGGTGGCAGCTCTAAGTTGTCTCATTTATATGATGCTTCTGCAGTTTGTTACACGGCTGCAAAGGCAAGAGGATCGATTGGATATGATGAGGAAAAATCTACAGAAGATAACGAAAAGCTTGAATGAAAATAATGAATTCATCAGTCAATCTGAATATACGTTTAAATTGGAGGAGAGGAATCGCCTTGCTCAAGTATTTCATGATAAAATTGGCCACTCGATGACCGGCGCTCTCATTCAAATGGAGGCGGCCAAGCGATTGGTGGGATCTGATCAGGTGAAAGCTTTAGAATTGCTGCAAAATGCTATTAATATTTCAAAACTGGGTATCGAAAGTATCCGCATGACCCTGAAAAATTTGAAGCCGCCTACAGAACAAATGGGCATTAATCGGGTTAAATTTTTCATAGAAGAGTTTTCTGCCAAACATTCGATGGATATGCCTTTTGTTTATAAGGGAAATATGGAACGGATCACCCCGATTCAGTGGAAAATTATTCAGGAAAATTTGACAGAGGCCTTAACTAACTCCCTTAAATATTCGGAAGCGACGACGGTTTCCATTGCAATTCACGTCCTCAACACGATGATCAAAGTGGAAGTGAAGGATAATGGAGTTGGAATCAAAAAGGTAAAAAAAGGAATTGGATTGATTGGAATGGAGGAGCGGACTGCATCAATCAACGGAAAGATTATTGTGGACGGTACCGATGGCTTTTCAGTCACGATGTTAATTCCAATCCAATAAACAATATAATTGTGAAAAATACAAATGGTTCCTGAACTACTGTTCCAATGAAAAAGGTAACTATAAAAATATGAAATTTCTCATGTGAAAAGGATGAATTGTTGCACTTATGCGGCTTCATCTTTTTTTTTATAATGAAGACAGAAAGTTAACGAGAGGTGGAAATCATTTGAAGGTACTTGAAGTGAAAAATTTAACGAAAAAGTTTGATGATTTTCTTGCTGTTGATAATATATCATTTTCCATAAGCGAAGGTGAAATTTTGGGGCTTTTAGGACCCAATGGTGCTGGAAAAAGTACCACTATTAATCTGATTGCCGGTCTCCTGCGCTGCGAAGAGGGTGAAATTAATATTCTTGGGAAAAACAGTAGGAAATACAGCCGCTTTGCAAAGATGAATATCGGGATTGTGCCACAGGATTTGGCGATCTATGAGAATCTCACTTCTTTTGAAAATGTGAAATTTTTTGCCGGATTATATGGGATAAGAGGGACGGAATTAACGGAGATGGCTCAAAAGGCGTTAGAATTTGTTGGCCTACTTGATAAGCAGAAGGAGTATCCGAAGAATTTCTCCGGAGGGATGAAAAGACGGTTGAACATTGCTTGTGCCATTGCCCATCGTCCGAAGTTGATTATTATGGATGAACCAACGGTCGGAATTGATCCGCATTCGCGGAATTATATCCTACAATCGATTCACAAGTTAAATGAGATGGGATGCACGATTATTTATACAAGCCACTATATGGAGGAGGTGGAGGAAATCTGTACACGGATTTCCATTATGGATCACGGCAAGGTGATTGCAGAAGGCACGAAGGAGCAATTAATCGCAATTATTACCAATACAAAGGATATTTGGATTGAGGTAAAATCGATTGAACAAATCGATTTAGAGGAAATCAAGGAAATCAACGGGGTGAAATCCGTCCTTTTGGAAGAAAACCTGATCAAAATCAATTCGGAAATAGACGTAAATAATTTAAATAATATTCTTTTGCATTTAATGAATCAAAGGATTGAAATTAGTTCACTGGAGGAAAAGGAACCGAATCTGGAAACCGTATTTCTTACACTTACTGGAAGGAATTTAAGAGACTAGAAAGGAGGGTATTTCTTTGAATGTACTTAGCATTATTTGGAAGGAACTTAAAGTGAGTTTCCGGGATTACCATACATTTATCTTCATGCTGGCCATTCCCATTGTCATGATGTTGATTCTTGGTTCTGCCTTATCAAAAGATTTTGATCAAAAAATAAAAGTCGACAATGTTCATGTCTTATATAAAACTACTGCTAGTTCAGAGATTTCCTCCTATTTTCAAGCGTTTATCAAGGAAGCTAAAGATACCGGCATTAATTTTAAGAAGGCAGCTGACGGGATGAACGGGCAAAAGGAGGTAGAAGAAAATCACTACACTGCCTTTGTTGAGGTGACCAATAAAGGAGTCAAATTATATGGCAGTAGCCAAAATAGCATCGAGGTGAGTATTCTCCAAGGGATGCTGACCGCATTTGCCGATAAATATAATCTTACTGCTGCGGTAGCAAGTGTTGATCCAGCAAAAATCAGTACCGTTTTAGCAAGCCCGGCCAAGCATGATTTTATAGCAGAATCTTCACTGCAGTCAACGAAGAAGCCCGGTTCAATGGACTATTATGCGATTGCAATGACGACGATGATTGCCTTTTATTCGGCGATGTATGGAATGGGACTTCTTCGCGATGAAAGAGTCAATCATACTTCGATTCGATTATTGGCTGCCCCAATTCGAAAAGGTGAGATTTTTCTCGGAAAAATTATTGGCTGTGTTCTTGTTAACATGATCTGTATTATTGTAATTATTATCTTTAGCCACTATGTGTACAAAGCGGACTGGGGAAGTCATATTGGGTGGATTCTTCTTATCCTAATATCGGAAGTATTCCTGGCGGTCAGTTTAGGCCTTGGTGTTAGCTATTTGATTAAAACACATGAGGCTTCAAGAACAATCATCACCCTAGTGATTCAGCTTGCGTCATTCTTTGGTGGCGCCTATTTCAAAATTGAAGGTGCCACGGGGGCATTTAAATTTATAACGGATTTATCCCCACTTACATGGTCCAACCAGGGGATTACGAAAATCATCTATGCCAATGACCTATCGGCTGCGATGGTGCCAATCACCTTAAATCTTGGGATTTCGCTTCTATTTTTAACGGTTGCCATCATTTCATTCCAAAGACGGGAGGGATTATGATGAAAGATATAATCTGGCTGATGAAGAAAATTCTTAGTGTGACTTTTAGAAAAAAAGGAAATATCCTTCTATACTTTGGTGTACCGCTAATCGGAATTGTCATTGCCTTTCTGGCTTATGGAGGAAGCAGCCAACAAGCACTGAAAGTTGGGGTGATTAATCATGACTCGGGACAGATTGCGGGAGATACAGTAAATTTTCTAAAACATTTGAAAAATATGAGTTTGGTCAAGGTCAATGAATTTTCTATGAAGGATCAAATTGCTACGGGGAAATTAGATTGTGCGATTATTTTGGACGAAGGATTCTCGGAAAGTATTCAAACCGGAAACCCAGAGCATATACAGCTTGTCTCGATTAAAGGAGCACAAGTTACCGGCTTTGTAAAATCATATCTTTACCAGTATCTTGATAATGTTATGGCCTTAAATAAGGCAGCAAATGGTGATCAAGATGCGTATCAAAAAATGTCTGCCCGCTATCAACAGGCTGATTTCAATTTTCATGTAGAGACACTGCAAGATACCTCAAAAGGTAAAAATATGACAAATGGGACCATCGGCTTTTTGTTAATGATTATGCTATTATCAGCAGGAAACTTTGCGGAAATCATTTTGAAGGAAAAAGAAAATCGTACCTATTTCCGTCTGTTATCAACACCGATTAACGCCAGGAAGTATGTGCTTGCGAATATAGCGGTCAGTATGCTGGTAATGGTTGTCCAAATCATCTTTACGCTACTGGTTGTAACGAATGTCTTCCATATTGAGATGCATGTGCCCATTTGGCAAATGTCTATCATTTTAATCTTGTTTGCTTTAGTGGCAGCAGGTTTATCGCTAATGCTTGTTTCCTTTTCTAACAGTTCCGGGGCAGCAAGTGCGCTACAAAATTTAGTCTTGGCACCATCGTGTCTCTTGGCAGGTTGTTTTTTCCCCTTTGAAATTATGCCGAAGACTGTTCAGAAAATTGCTAACTTTACGCCGCAGCGATGGGTACTTGATACCATAAGCCAACTACAGCAGGGACATCATTTTGGCAGTCTTTACCTTAATTTTATGATTCTACTAGCGTTTGCCGCCGTATTTTTTCTAGTCTCGGTTTATAGATTTGGCCGAAATAACGATGTTCGAAATTTTGCATAACTAGAACTTAAATAGGTGCAGTGAACCGTATCATAAATAGAGTCGGTTTTAAAAACATACCTAGAGGTGAAACAAATTAATGTATCACCTTCTCAGATTGTTTACTTTCTAAGAGGAAATATTTATATAGGTGTTGCTGAAGGACAGCACAAGAGCGATTCACAATTAAATCCCAAATAGCAAACTTGCTTTATTCCAAGGTAGGATCCAGCCGCATTAATATTTAAACAAACAAAGGGAAATACACCGTGAAATGAAAAATAAGCAATCCTTTCTGTAGAATTATAAGAAAGGACGGAGAAACATACTCCAATCAAAAGTGAAAAGTTTAGATTTTGATGTTAAACATCGAAATATGAAGTTGATTTATTCATCAAATATAAAAAGAGTTGACCTTACAGAGGAAGGTACAACTCTTTTCAGCAATTAAGATATCTTAATGAAAAAGATTATTTTTATTAAATTCAATTACATACTTTACGACTTTATATTCTTGAATACATTCACAATGAACAGTACAACAGAAAGTGATACTGCAATTCCACCGCCAGAAACACAGATCTCCATCATGTAACGGGGTACATCTAAATAAATCAATATAATTCCAAGTAGAAAGAATGGTAAGCCAATTTGATATAACCAGAATTGTGCTTTAGCTAAAGAAGTTTCTCCAGCTTCCTTATAATAAGAATAAATTAATCCAATAACACCACTCGTCACCCAACCCATCAAATTAATATGAGCATGAACTGCTGCCCACTTTAACTCGACTGTGTAATGCATAAAAAGGCCGTAAGCGATTCCAAACGCAAAATAAACAACCGCAATTTTAATCCATTTTGCCCCCATACGAATCAGCTCCTTTTCATTTGTTGGTATTAACATATGCATGGCAATTTGTCAAAATTACTCAAATAACAACAGAGATGATCGAAATATTAAAATTTGTGGGATCAAATGAATTCTGTGATAAAAGAACTGGATTTTACTAAATCTACTAATTTTTGAAATTGATTATAATTTTCCGTATAATACAGAAAGTTACAAATATTTTACTGGGAGATGAATTCTATGGTGCAAAAATTGTTAGAAGCAATCCAAAAAGATAACCTAGAAGAAGTGAAAGAGATGATTCGTGAAAAACCTGAATTACTGAATTTACGAAATCAAACAGGTCAATCGCCAGTTCTTACAGCTATCTATAATGGTGCTAGTCATTCTTTAGAATTTTTGTTAGAAAAAAAGATTCCTCTCGATATATTCGAAGCTGCAGCAGCTGGAAAACTGTCACGAGTAAAAGAGCTGGTAGAGTTAAATCCTTCGTTCGTTTTAGAATACGCAAATGATGGCTTTACTGCTCTTGGTCTTGCTTCCTACCTAGGTCATAAAGATATCGTAGAGTATCTAATAGAAAACGGGGCAGATATCAATAGTACATCTAAAAATAGTATGAAAGTGATGCCTTTACATTCTGCAGTAGCTACAAAAAAAGTGGACATTGCGGAATTGCTCTTAAAGAATGGGGCTCAAGTAAATGCTAAGCAAGATTCAGGTTGGACTCCACTACATGAAGCGGCAATGAACGGACAACTAGAAATGCTTCAATTATTAATTAGATATGGAGCGAATACCACGCTAAAGAAGGATGATGGCGAGACTGCTCTGGATGTAGCTCTTCGACAAGATCATATAGAAGTAGCTGAATTGTTAAGAGTTTAATTCAATGTCTATTCATCTTTTCTGGTAAAAAAAGAGTAGTATTTTTAACGGAGGAATACAATGGATAAACCTTATAAAATAGCTATCATTGGGGGAACGGGGAAGGTAGGGCGTCATATTGCAAGTACTGCAATAAAGAAAGGATTTCAGGTTCGTATGCTCGTCAGGAATCCAGAAAAGCTAATGTACAGAGATGATAATATTGAGATCGTAGAGGGGCAAATTCAAGATATTGATACGATTCGTAAACTACTTAATGGATGTAAAATTGTTATTAATACATTTGGTCAACCAGTCAAAGAAGTACCTATGTATAGCAATGTAACCAAAAATATTTTTGGAATAATGAATGATTTAAATATCACTCGATATATTGGTGTTTCTGGTGGTTCTCTAACGATAAAAAGTGATAAAAAGAGCTTTATAAATCGATTTGGCTCAAAAATGTTTGAAATTTTCTTTACAAAGATGATGGAGGATAAAAAACTGGAATGGGAGGTTTTGAACAATACTAAACAGATCGAATGGACACTAATTAGACTACCTTTTGTGAAAGATAGTTCAAAAACAAAGTTAATAAAGGAAAATCTTTCAAATATGCCTGGTACAAAAATTAGTAATCAAGATATAGCCAGTTTTATTATTGATCATCTGGATAACCCAAAATATGTACATAAAGCGCCATTTATCTCACATTAAAATAAAGATATAGGGGGTGAATAAATTGAATATTGAATTAACAAGATTTCGTGTAAAAGAAGGGAAGTCTGAAAAGGTTACGGAATGGCTAGATTTTTTAAATAAGAATATGGAAGATGTGCTTGTTACACTTGAAGGCGAAAAAATGTACGTTGAAACAATATTCCGTGAAGTATTAGATGGACATGAATATCTATATTGGTATTCAGTACAAGGAACTGGTGGTGTTCAAGTAGAAGAATCAGAACACTGGATTGATAAAAAACATCTTGAATATTGGGATGAGTGTATTGATCCTAATTTTAAACCTAAAGATTTAAATACGGAGGTAGTAATGATCTCCAACAAAATTATTGATGTGATGGATTGAGAACTGAAAACTGTTAATTAAGAAAAGAGCACTTCCTAATTTTATGGCAGAATAGGGGATGTAAATGAATCTTAATATTACTAAAGAATTAAATAAAAAGAATAAACAATATATTAACGATGAACTTTATAAGTTTAATTTAAAGCACTTCCGAAATGATTTAGCGGGGAAATACGAAGAAATCTGTTTATTTCTTAAAGATGAAAAAGACACCGTTCGCGGTGGAATCCTCAGTGAAATATGTTGGAATTGGTTAGAGATTCATACTTTTATGATAGATGAGGATATAAGAAAATCGGGATTTGGAACTAAATTATTATTAGAGCTTGAGAAGATTGCTGTAGAAAAAGAATGTGATTTCATTAAAGTAGATACATTGAGTTTTCAAGCATTAGGTTTTTACGAAAAGAATGGTTATCAAGTGTTTGGTAGTATAGACAATGTAGGGAGAGATCATCAGCATTTCTATTTAAAAAAAGATTTAAGGCATTAGGGTTGAGGGGCTCTCAAATTAATAACGGAAGTAAGTAATCTGTTACTCCCTCTGAATTCGATGAACTAACTTTAAGGATGATTTTCATAAGCATCGTTATAAAGAAGTACATGAAGCTTAATAAATAGATTAATAGCAGTAGTACAAAATGTTGCCGAAAATCAAAAGCGATTGCTAATTAATCAATTTGAGCAATTCAAATAATAAAGGAATAGAGTTGTACCAACACTTTACAACTCTATTCCTTTATTTGAATTACGAATAATTAAACTTTGTCTCTAAATCTACAATCATATTTAAAGTTTCTCAAGTACTTTATCGACGGAATGCCATTCATATATTGATTCATTTAATACTTTTCCGCCAATTTTAATCTGAACATTTTTTACAAATTTCGCACCATAATATTCATAAAAATATTTCGTTTTATTATCTTCTAAGACATCGACAAAAATCTTTGAATAACCCATTTTTTTGAAATGAATGAATAATTCTCTCATTAAGGCTTTTCCAATCCCTGTTCCTTGATATTCCTCTAACAAATAAATTGAAGTTAAATCACAAGTGTTTTCTTCATTGTTTGTTTCTCTTTTCCACGCGTCAGCAAAACCGATAATTTTTCCTTGTTCATTTTCAGCTATAATTACATAATTGTCTTCTCTAATTATGTTTTGCTTCCAAAGTTCTGTTCTATCTTCATAAGATAAACCCTTTAAAAAATTATCTGGAATTATTCCTTTATAAGTCGTTTTCCAACTATCAACGTGTACTATAGCAATACCATTTGCATCCTCAATATTTGCTCTCCTAATCTCCACTTAATACACACCCTAACCTTAATATTTTTTATTATTGTCCTATTCTTAATAATACGTATTTAATATTATAAAACAATCAGAAAATTCTAACTGCAAATTGGCGACTTCAAGTAAAAAGACTGAATCAACATCAATTTGTGATTCTGTCTCAAAAATAAATTTGATTGAAAGTAGATAATTAGCGAAAGTTATTATTTTTTATATCCAATAAAAGAGCTTCTATTGAAATCATTTTATTTGAAATGAACGATACTTATGATAGCTTAAGCTTATCAAAATTCAAAGTTTAGACCTTATTGAACTATCGGAGCAGGTTAGCTCGTGTTATAATGAAAAACTGAGCTTAGGATAATTACGAATTTTGCTCATAATTGAACGGATGCCAAGAAAAGCCTCCGCCTAGCGATAAAATATGGAGGTGTAAGTGAATGAATAAACGATGGACGATCGGTAAAATTAAAGAATTTGTTGAGAACAATTCTGAAAGTAAATTGCTAACGACTGAATATCACGGTTTTTCTCAAAAGTTACTATTTAAATGTGCATGCGGTAGCAACTTTGAAAAAACATTTACGAAATTTAAAAATAATAACCAACGTAAATGTGACGTATGTCAACCGCCAAAAGCGTCACGCTAAACGTATAGCGAATAAACGAAGTGCCGATTTCTATTAAATAGAAGTTGGCGCTATTTTTATTTTATAGGAGCAATATGATGGATGATGAGTTAGTGAATTGTTTAACTAAAGTGGTATGGAAAATTAATTAAATTGAACAAGCTATTTCAAAATAAAGATAGAGTATTCTCTAGTCTTTTCAATCACAAAATACCTAAAACATCACTATTTGATTTGAAGAATCAAAATAAGATAAAGGTTTATGTTAAATAGGCAATTTAACATAAAGAGTAAAAGATATTTTAGAAGAAAATAAAAAAACACTCAAATTAATGAGCGTTCCCTTCTTACAATGCTATCTATATTTTTTTAGCTTTTCTAAATCTCTTCTAAAATCACTTTTATAAGTGTAATCTGAAATATAATCTAGAAAATCCGCAAACTCATTTCCTTTTTCATAAAATGCTTCAATAAATTCTTTAGTATCGCTAACTAATAGCTGTTCATCTACTGATAAGAGTAAATTACTTTTATTTTTCTTTTCAAACTTAATTTCGATAGGTGTATTAGGGAAATAAATTTCACCTTCTCCATTTTCTAAGAAATTTTCTAATGCATTTTTATAAAAATACCATAATGAATCAATATCATCAAATGCTTCAAAATCTTCAATTTTTCCATGAACACCGTTTTCAAATACAATAACACCATCTAAATTTAATAACCCATCTTCAAAAACATCTTTTTTTAAAGCAATAATTTCTTTTATTTCTTCTTTTTTCTTAATATTTATAAACTTATCTTCTTCTCGGATATATATATAAGTTTTGATTTTCATTTAATAATTCTCCTATCCAAAATTATAAAAATATAAACACATTATAAATAATAACGTACCATAAGAAATGTGAGAATTTTTTTAATTAATAATGGAGAAAGCTAATAGGTAAGGTCGAATATCAGTTCAATTAAACTTGAAGAACCACCTGTATGATTATTAAAACCTTTTTTCTTTCCAAATATAGCAAATCACATAACAGCTAATCCCATTATTGAGAATATCGTAAAAACAACTTTTATCAATATTTTAGCAACTCCTAATGATGTATGCCTTCATATTAAACTAAACATAACACTAAAGAAAACTATAACTTTGGCTAGATATAGCGATGGCTGCATTTATTCCCTCTGTCTTCATACGAGATCATTAAAACCATGATTTTCAATAATGCCTATACTAAACTCTCCTAAAATGATTAATGGTGTTATTTTTTCCTTCGAATGGGTGAGATTGTTCAATTCGAGCAATTGCTTCTTGTGCTATCAGAGCAGGACCGTTGAAGAATGGTATTTTATATATACTTTCTTGTCATTTAAAATATTTGCTATTTCAAAATATAACTGTTATTCTTATGGAGAATTATTTTTGTTTTATTTCAGATTGAGAATAACATTTTGTTATTCGTCTAAGGTATTTGAGCAAGGATAGTAACATATTGTGTGGATATCCACACTAGGAGGTAACAATTATGGAACAAGGTAAAGTTAAATGGTTTAATGCAGAAAAAGGTTTTGGATTCATCGAGCGTGAAGCAGGAGAAGACGTATTCGTACATTTCTCAGCAATCCAAGGCGAAGGTTTCAAATCTTTAGACGAAGGTCAAAGTGTAACTTTTGAAATTGAAAATGGACAACGTGGCCCACAAGCTACAAACGTTCAAAAAGCTTAATAATAGCTTTAGCAGACCCTACTTGTAGGGTCTGCTTTTTTTTGCTTAAATTACGGATCTATACTATTTGAAATGTAGGTATAGTGGAGGTGAATGCTACGACACTCCTGTACCTTACGCTATCGCTTTCGGTACAAATAAGATTGGATCATTTAGAAAAAGTGTGGACGAAATTCGGGATTGTAGTAATAGTCACAACCTGTAATTCCTTAAAAAATCGAGAACATGAAGAAGAAAAAAGAGTTAGTGAAAAACAACAGTTTTTTCACCAACTCTTTTTTGAATTCGTAGAAGTAGGCCTATTTTTTAACAATTTCTTTAACGATTTCTTTTTCCTCTTTAACCTCTTTTTTTACTTGATCGATTTCATCTACTGCATCATCTGTAAGTTCTTTTGCCGATTTTTTAAACTCATTCAACGTTTGTCCAACTGCTCTACCAATTTCAGGGAGCTTTTTAGGGCCGAATATAATTAAAGCCAGCACGAGAATAATGATCAATCCAGGTATACCTATATTTGAAAACATATTAAAACACTCCTAAAGTTATAATTTATGAAAAATCTTCATTTACTTGAGTTACTTTTTCTTTTCTTTGCTTTCGCTTATAGACGAATTTAGATAATGAAATACTGATTTCATATAAAACTAACAAAGGAATTGAAACGACGAAATCAGACATAAATTCTGGTGGTGTAATGACAATCGCAATAACGATTAAAACAAAATAAGCATATTTTCGAATTTTAACCAGCACATAAGGGTTTATAATTCCTAATGATGTTAGGAACATCATAACAATTGGTAGTTCGAAAAGTACTCCAAAAGGCAAAGAAATATTAATAATAAATTTAAAATATCGGTCAGCAGTAAAGGAAATATCCATTACACCTTCCCCAAGCTTTACCAAAAATCTAATCACAATTGGAAAGATAACAAAATATCCAAATGCTAACCCCCCTATGAATAAAAGAAATAAAGCTGGAATGTACGATAAAGCCATTTTTTGTTCCTGTTTTTTTAAAGCTGGTTTCACAAATAACCAAATTTCTAAAGCTAAAACTGGAATGGTGAAGGCAATTGCGACTATGCAAGCAATAGTGAAATAAATCCATATAATATCGCTTGGACCTAACGCCATTAATTTGCTATCTAAATTTCTTGTGAAAAATAGATAAATGTCCTTTACGAAAAAGAAAGAAGCGCTGAGAAAGATTAGAAAAGCTACAGCTGTAATGATGAGCCGCTTTCTTAATTCATCTAGGTGTTCAAGTAGATTCATATCTTGATTTTCCAAGGAGTTACGCCCCCTCACTAATGTTGGAAAAGGTGTAAGGTACGGATTACACCTATAGAATATTTCCAACTTACGTCTTTTCAAAAGTCTGGAAACCTGTTGAAAGTAGTTAAATTAGAAAAATATTCTAAATGCACATATTATTCTACCAAAGTTATAAATCAAACAGTATGTCTATTTTGTTACGTTTTATAATCAAGTGAGTCGTAATGAAAAAATAACTAAGAATGAAATTATTATAGATTTTTTCAAAGATTTCGTTTGTGAATCGGGTTGGGTGATAAGCGTCCGACTATAGAAAAATCGTTGATATATCAACGTTTCTATTCAAATAAGACAACCGCAATAATTAGTTTTTTGAGTAGGTATTAATAAGTCCGTGAGATGAATTGTGTTTCCTTATTCATAAAAAAAAGAGGTTATATCAAGTGGATAAGGTGTAACAAAAATCACAGCAAGCACCATTTTATTTTGTTACTATAAAATCGATTGTCTTGGTGCTGCTAAATTTTTGATATTGGTATTTAAAGAAAATAGCAATTGAGCCCTTGTTTTGCGCGGAAATGAACCGTGTATTTATCCATCGTTTTATCACTATAGGTACGGGCTCTGTAGTAAAAAATATCAGTAGCATTCTTTAACATAGACATGCATATAAAAAATAATTTAATATTTTGTTTTTTGAAATAAGGGAGGCTTCGATAAAATGAAGAAGCAGAAAACAATTTATGAATCAGCCCTAGATCAAGGAATCTCTAGACGGAGTTTTTTAAAAATGTGTACCGCATTAGCGGCGACAATGGGTCTTGATTTTAGTCAAACTAACGATGTAGTAGCAGCGATGGAAACTAAAAAACGAGTACCGGTATTATGGTTACAACTACAAGATTGCACAGGATGTTCAGAGTCATTTATCAGATCTACTCATCCGAAAACAGAGAGTGTTTTATTTGACATGATTTCACTTGAATATACAGAAGTATTATCAGCGGCTTCAGGTGTGCAAGTAGAATCTAATCTAGATGCCGTTATTGAAAACTATAAAGGTGAATATATTTTAGCCGTTGAAGGAAGTGTTCCTGAAAATGCCGGTTATTTAATGATTGGTGGTAAAAGTGCAAAGGATACATTTATCCGAGCGGCAGAAAATGCTAAGGCCATTATTTCCTATGGTAGTTGTGCATCATGGGGAGGAATTCCTGCAGCATATCCGAACCCAACTAAAGCAAAACCAATTACAAAGCTCATAAAAAATACACCAACTATTCTGGTTCCTGGTTGTCCGCCAATAGCTGAAGTAATGACTGGCGTAATTGCACACATTATTACATTTGGAGAAATACCAGAGTTAGATGCAGCTGGAAGACCAAAGGCATTTTATCGCCACCGTATCCATGATAAATGTAATAGACGCGCTTATTTCGATGCTGGTCTATTTGTAGAATCGTTTGATGATGAGGGTGCAAAACAAGGTTATTGTTTATACAAAGTAGGTTGTAAAGGCCCTTCTACATACAACTCATGTGCAGAAATGCGTTGGAATGGCGGTACAAGTTATCCAATACAATCTGGGAATCCTTGTATTGGCTGTTCAGAAAGTAATTTCTGGGATAATGGTCCATTCTTCACAAGACGTGCGAAAGTACCAGGAACGCAAATATCGATTAATCCTGACAAAGTTGGAGTTGCAGCATTAGGTGTTACTGCAGCAGGTATAGCCGTTCATGGTGCTGCTACGATAGCAAAGAAAAAGTATGATGAAAAAAAACGAGGTGAAGAAGAATGACAGAACGTATTGTAGTTGATCCGGTTACTAGAATCGAAGGTCACTTACGTCTTGAAGCTGATATTGATGATAAAGGTGTTATTAAAGATTCTTTCAGCTCAGGAACAGCTGTTAGAGGTATTGAAGTAATTGTAAAAGAGCGTGACCCTCGTGATGTTTGGGCTTTTGTGCAACGAATTTGTGGTGTATGCACGTCTACACATGCTTTAGCATCCATTCGTTCGGTTGAAGATGCTCTTGATATTAAAATTCCAGAAAATGCCCATTTAATTCGCAACATTATGAACGCTGCAGTATTCCTTCATGACCATGTTGTGCATTTTTATCACTTACATGCTCTAGACTGGGTAGATGTAATGAGTGCATTAGATGCAGATCCTAAAGAGACTTCTAAAATTGCCCAATCAATTTCAGATTGGCCAAAATCTTCTCCAGGTTACTTTAAAGAAGTTCAAGATAAAATTAAGAAACTAGTAGATAGCGGTCAACTTGGTATTTTTGCCAACGGTTATTGGGGGCATGAGGCATATAAACTTCCCGCAGAGGTTAATTTAATGGCAGTTGCCCATTATTTAGAAGCGCTTGATTGGCAAAAAGAAATTGTAAAGGTCCAAACGATTCTTGGAGGAAAAAATCCTCATCCTCATTATGTAGTTGGTGGAATGGCAACACCTTTAGATATCAATAGTGATAATGGGATTCATGCGGAAAGACTAGGAAATATTTCGCAACTGATTGATCAAGCAAATACATTTGTAAATCAAGTATATATTCCGGATCTCTTAGCCATCGGTTCTTACTATACTGATTGGACATATGGTGGAGGAATCAACAATTATTTAAGTTACGGTGATTTTGCACCAAAAGATCATTATGATATTTCTAGTTACCGTTTGCCACGAGGTGTTATTCTGAATGGTGATTTGAGTAAGGTCCATGACATTGACTTAAAAGATCCAACACAAGTTCAAGAGTTCATTGATCATTCTTGGTACGAGTACAAAGGTAAAACACAAGATGGAGGCTTACATCCATTTGATGGTGAAACCAATTTAAATTATACAGGTCCTGAAGCACCTTATGATCATTTAGATACAGATAAAGCATATAGCTGGATTAAATCACCACGATATAAAGGACAACCGATGGAAACAGGTCCGCTAGCGCGAATCATGATTAGTTATGCATTGGGTCGTAAAGAAGTGAAAACACTTGTAGATAACACACTTGCAAAATTAAAAATACCTTTATCTGCATTACAATCTGCATTAGGAAGAACCATTGCACGAGGATTAGAATCCGTATTAGTAGCAAAATGGATGCGTGAAGATATGGACCAACTATTAGCGAATATAAAAAATGGCAACCAAGTGACATTTAACGCATCAAAATGGGAACCAGAAACGTGGGAAAAAAGTGCTAAAGGTGTTGGCTGGATTGAGGCTCCACGCGGCGCACTTGGACATTGGATTGTTATTGAAGACGGTAAAACAAAGGATTATCAAGCGGTTGTTCCAACTACTTGGAATGCATCACCAAGAGATCAAAAAGGAAATATTGGCGCATATGAAGCATCTTTAAAAGGTACGCCCGTCGCTAATAAAAAACAGCCACTAGAAATAATTCGTATCATCCATTCATTTGACCCTTGTTTAGCATGTGCGGTTCACTTAACAGACTTAGAATCGGATATTCAAACAGAAATTCGTATTGGTTAGGAGGAGTGACATATGGCAAATCCATATCATTCAGGCGAGAATAGTGAGTCAGTATATAAAAACAATCGCCCTCCCAAAATAGAAAAAGTAAATAATGATACTCTGAAAATTTATGTGTGGGAATTGCCAGTAAGAATATTTCACTGGATTAATGCAGCAGCTATTTTTGCTCTTATGATCACAGGTATTTATATTGGAGATCCATTTTTTGCCTCAATGTTACAAGAAGAAGCATCTAGTTTTCTCATGGGATGGGTTAGATATATCCATTTCTTTTCAGCTTTCTTATTTACAGTGAATTTACTGATTAGATTATATTGGACATTTGTAGGTAATAAGTATGCAACGTCTAATCTAATACGTAAAATTTTCTGGAAAGATACATGGGAAACAGTTAAGTTTTATTTGTTTTTGAAAAATAAAAAACCACATTTTGTTGGACATAACCCGTTAGCTCAATTAAGTTATTGGGCTATCATTGGTGGCGGTTCTATCATTATGATTTTCACTGGATTCTATCTATATGTAGAGCCACAACCAGAGTCTTTCTTAGGTTGGATGTTTACATGGGTACCAGCAATATTTGGTGATAGTTTTGAAATTCGTTCATGGCATCATCTAGTAGCATGGGCATTTATGGCTTTTGTCGTTGTTCATGTCTATTTATCCATCCGGGAAGATTATTTAGTAAAGAACGGAACAATGAGTTCGATTTTTACTGGATACAAAACAGAAACGAAACATTCAAATGAAAAAACGGAAGATGAGAGCATGCCGGGAGAACAAAATGACAAATAATAATCGGAAACAAATTACGATATTAGGAATAGGAAATACGTTATATTCAGATGAAGGTTTAGGCGTATATGCATTATCTCCATTAGAAAAGCTATATGGAAATGATGACCAGGTGGAATTGGTTTATGGGGCGACGGATGGAATGAGCCTTCTAGGCGTGGTAGAAGATACCGATTATTTAATGGTCCTTGATGCAATCAATGCTGGTAAAGAGGGAGGACATATTATTCAATTACAAGGTGATGAGATTCCAGCTTACTATGGTGTTAAAATGTCTATCCATCAACTTGGATTTCAGGAAGTCCTTCTCGCTTCAAAATTGAGAGAACGTTTTCCGAAACATCTCGTGATGATTGGCATGCAACCAACTTCTTTAGAGCTTAGCGTTGGACTTACGACAACAAACGAGTCTAAATTACCAGAGCTTGTGCAATTAGTTGAGAGACAGATAAACAAATGGAAGAATGATCTAGCATGAATCGATTAGAATTTCTTAAAGAAATAAAGCAAAGTCTTGTTGAAACGGTTCAATATGCTTGTGCACCAATTATGGAAGATAAAATTGATAAATGGAATCGCTCATTTGATGTATTGTCTCAATTGCAATGGTGGCATGTGACAAATCAAGTTAGTGAATCAAATAAAATCGAAGAGAAGTATATTGATAGTCAAACCATCATACTCGTACATGAAAATAATAAATTACATGTTTTTAATGGACTTTGCCCTTCTTGTGAACACTTATTAACGGTATTTCAGAAAGATTCAAAATGTAAATGTATGTATTGTGAAAAGGAATATTCTTTTGCAAGCAATGAAGAAAATTGCTTGCAAGAGTATCCTCTAAAAAGTTGTGAAGACGGTTATTATGTAGGTTTAAGAAAAAGAAAGACTGTTTGAAATAGGTGATGTAAATGCATGAAATGGCTCTTATGGGAGATATATTGAACATTATTATTGAAGATGCAGAAAGTAAAGGCATTAAACAATTTAGTAGAGTTGATTTGATTGTTGGTGAGTTAAGCAATGCAATGCCAGATGCGTTGAAGATGGCATTTGAAGTATATAAAGAACAGAATGCACAATTGTTTACAAAGGATGCAAGTCTTCATATTCAACATGAAGAAGCAATGTCAGAGTGTATTTTTTGTAAAACAGTTTACAAACCGGATTTCAAAATTTCAATATGTCCATCGTGTAATATGCCATCGGGTAAATTAATTTCAGGTGAAACATTTCAAGTTTTATCCTATGAAGGGGAGTAATGAATTTGGAAATAAAATTAAATACGAATGTATTAACAAATAATAATATGGCTGCAGAATATAATAGAGACTTATTTAACAAGACGAAAACACTTGTGATTAATTTAATGAGTTCACCAGGTGCAGGGAAAACTACTCTATTAGAAGAAACTGTAAAAAAATTATCAGAGCAATATCGAATTGGTGTTATTGAGGGAGATTTGGCAACTGAAAAAGATGCTAATCGTATTCGGCAAGTTGGAGCAAAAGCAGTTCAAATTAATACACATGGTGGTTGTCATCTAGATGCAAGAATGGTTGTGGCAACATTACCTGAGTTTGAATTAGAAGAAATTGATATATTATTTATCGAAAATGTAGGAAATTTGGTGTGCCCATCTGGATATGACCTTGGTCAAAATCACAAAGTAGCAGTTCTAAGTGTGCCAGAAGGAAATGATAAGATTCCAAAATACCCACAAATGTTTATGCGTACAGAAATGGTCCTTTTAAATAAGGTAGATTTACTACCATACTTAGATTTCGATGTTGATACGGCAAAAGAAGATCTAAAAGCGATTAATCCAGAATCTAAGCTAATACCATTGTCAGCAAAAACGCAAGAAGGTATGGAAAGCTGGTATTCTTGGATTAATGAGGCCTATCAAGCATGCTTAAAACAGTAAAAGTTTCTATTGTTGGTAGAGTTCAGGGTGTAGGATTTCGCCCTTTTATTTTTCAACTTGCAAACGAATACGGCTTAAAGGGTACAGTTCAAAATAATATGGATGGTGTGGAAGTATATATCGAAGGAAATTCAGCTGATGTCCAATTGTTTTTACAAAGTATTAAAGAAAAAGCACCAAGATTAGCTAGAATCGATCAAATGACTGTTTATAATGAAGCTTTTATAGGCTATAAGCAGTTTTCTATTATTAAAAGTAGACGGGAAGGAACATCTCAGCTGGTCATTCCTGTAGATGCAGGAGTATGTGATGAATGCCTGGCAGAAATAAATAACCCTCACAATCATCGATATAATTATCCCTTTACTACATGTACGCAGTGTGGACCCCGGTATACTATCATTGATGAACTTCCCTATGATCGTCCCTATACATCCATGTCTCATTTCGAACTTTGTCCAAACTGTGAGAAGGAATATAATAATCCGATGGACCGGAGACATCATGCGCAACCAATCGCTTGTCCGGAATGTGGTCCTTATGTCACGTTAGTAAGTAATGATGGTAGAATTTTAGCTGAACTTGAAGAGGCTTTACAGGTTGCTGGGAAATTACTTAACGAAGGTAAAATCATGGCAGTGAAAGGAATCGGTGGTTTTCATTTATGTTGTGATGCAAATAATGATCAGGCGGTCTCGCTTTTGAGAAGCAGGAAAAATCGGCCTAATCGCCCATTGGCTGTGATGAGTTTTTCAATTGAACATGCAAATAGTTTTGCAAAAGTTTCATCTGATGAAGAAAAATTGTTGAGAAGCCCAGAAGCACCAATTGTTATTTTGCAAAAGAAAAAAGAATATCATTTATCCGAAAAAGTGGCGCCCAATATGAAGACTATTGGGGTTATGCTTCCTTATTCACCTTTACATTATCTTTTACTAAAAGAAGCAGGTGAGAAAACACTTGTTATGACAAGTGCTAATGTTTCTGGTTTACCGATTGTGTATAAAAATGAAGAATGTAGGCAGTATATCGGAGAAATAGCAGATTTCTACTTGATACATAATCGTGAAATAGTACATCCTGTTGACGATTCTGTTGTTCAAATCGTACAAGATAAAACGGATTTTTTCAGAAAATCTCGTGGCTATGTTCCAGATGCTTTATACAGCAAGATGAATGTTGATGGAATCGTATCATTTGGAGGTCAGCAAAAAACAACTTTTGCTTTAGGAAGAAATCATCAAGTTTTTATAGGGCCCCACATTGGAGATTTAGAAAATCTTTTTACGATTAATCACTATAAAAAAGAACTACAGCATTTGTTGAAATGGATTCAACCACATCAACGAATAGGTGTTATTGATTACCATCCAAACTATCAAACTCGTGAATTAGCAAAAGAGTTTTCATTTGATGAAGTGATGGAAGTTCAACATCACCATGCTCATATGGCAGCTTGTTTAGCAGAGAATGGCATCGATGAACAAACGTTTGCTATCATTTTAGATGGAACAGGATATGGATTGGACGGAAACATATGGGGATTTGAAATATTTTATGGGGATTGCAAGCAGTTTCAGCGATTGGCCCATTTAAAATATACAGCTTTACCAGGAGGAGAGACCTGTATTCGTGAACCATGGCGTAATGCTTGTGGAATGCTCTTAACATTATTAGGCGATGAAGGATTTAATATATGCGAGCAACTCTTCCCTTCACATAAAGAGGCGATATCCGTTTTTCGTGCAATGATTGAAAAAGGATTAAATACAGTGTATGCAGGAACTTGTGGCAGATTATTTGATGCTGTAAGTAGTATGATCGGTATTTGTGAGAAATCTACTTATGATGGAGAGGCAGCAATCCGTTTGTCAGAATTAGCTCAATTAGGTAAACAAGTAGATTCTTATAGTTATGAAATTCAAGAAGATCATAACAAATTAGTATTTGATTTTAGTAGAATGTTACTTGAAATTTCCCGAGATGTGAGTAGCTTGAAAGCGGTAGAAGCAATTAGTACAGCCTTCCATGAAACAATTGTACAGGCTTTAGTTGACGGGATGAACCGTATGAAGGAAAAATTCCCGCAATACAACAATAAGGTCGTTTTATCCGGTGGTAGCTGTCATAATCGATATTTAAAAGAACGATTGACGTCATGTTTAACAGTGGCAGGATTTGAAGTTTATAGTCATAAGCGTATTCCATGCAATGATGGTGGTTTATCATATGGACAATTAATGGTAGCAGCAGCAAAAAGGGAGGAAAAACCATGTGTGTAGGAGTACCAGGGAAAATAATTGAAAAACATGAATATAGTGCAGTAGTCGATGTAATGGGTTCACAAACTGATGTGGGTATTATTTTTGTACCGGAAGTTGAACTAGGAGATTATGTCATTGTACATGCAGGGCAAGCTATGTCAATTGTTGACGAACAATATGCAAAAGAGAGTGTCATAGAATGGAGGAAGTTTGTAGATGCGCGAAATTCTAAACCAGTCCTCTAACCCAGAAATTATTAGACCAATGCTAGAATTGGTTATAGAGAAAGCGGAAATGTTCAAACAAAGTTTTCATAGAAAGCCTGTTTTTATGGAAGTATGCGGTTCACACACACATGCACTAGCGAAATCAGGTGTTAAACAAGCATTAAAAGAGCATATACGCCTTATTTCTGGTCCTGGCTGTCCTGTCTGTGTAACAGATCAGCAATCAATTGACGCGATGATTGAATTATCACAAGGGGAGAATCGAATTATTTGTACGTTTGGTGATATGATGCGTGTTCCTGGTTCAAAATACTCCTTGATGGAAGAAAGAACAAAAGGAAAAGATGTGCGCGTATTATACGCACCAACTGATGCCATTAAAATTGCAGAGGAAAATCCTGAACAGGAAATTATCTTCCTTGGCATAGGATTTGAAACAACTATTCCGATTTTAGCTTTATTGATGCAAGAAGCAGAGAAGAAACAGTTAACAAATTTCTCAATTTGGATGACAACAAAGCTTGTAAGACCGGTATTAGAATATTTACTTCAATCAGGGGAAGTTGCTTTAGATGGATTCCTTTTACCAGGACATGTATCCATCGTTTTAGGAGAAGAAAATTACAATTTCTTAGTAGATGATTATCAGATTTCGGGTGTGATTGCTGGCTTTGAACCAGCTGAACTGTTAAGTAGTATACAAAAGCTCGTTCAAATAGCTTATGATGGCGATGCGAAAATTATTAACGACTACCGATCTGTTGTCACAACAAAAGGAAATATAACTGCTCGTAATCTGATGAATCGATATTTTGAAGAATGTGATGAGGCATGGCGTGGCATAGGTACGATTGCTAAAAGTGGTTTGGATATTAAACCAGAGTATAGTCAATTTAATGCAAAGCTTAAATTTAATATTGAGCAACAAGAGCCAAGAAAAACAAAATGCCGTTGTGGTGAGATTATTGTAGGGAAAATTGACCCAGAGGAATGTCCTTTATTTGGTAAAGCATGTACACCTCGCAAACCAATTGGTCCTTGCATGGTGTCAGATGAAGGTAGCTGTTCTGCAGCCTACCAATTTATGAGGGGGCTTAGCTAAATGTCACAAACAATTAATTTGGCACATGGTGATGGTGGTGAATTAAGCCATCAATTAATACAAGATGTTTTTGTAAAAGCTTTTGGGAATAATGAAGAATCTAAATTTGATGCGGCAATCATTCCTGTGCAACAAGGTAAAATAGCTGTCACAACAGATTCTTTTGTCGTTAAGCCGTTATTCTTCCCAGGTGGTTCGATCGGAAAGCTTGCTGTATCAGGAACTGTAAACGATTTAGCCGTAAGTGGCGCAAAACCTTTGTATTTAACTTGTGGCTTTGTCATTGAAGAAGGTTTCGCATTGAAAGATTTAAAAATCATTGTACAAGATATGGCAGACGAAGCGAATAAGGCTGGCGTTACACTAGTTGCTGGTGATACAAAAGTTGTAGAACGTGGTGGCTGTGATGGTGTATTTATAAATACAACAGGTATTGGTGTATTTAATGAAGAAATGGAAACGGTTCCTTCTTTTGAAGTTGGTGATGATGTTATCATCTCAGGAACATTAGGAGATCACGGAATTGCGATTTTAACTTCTAGAGGAGATCTTGGTATAAAAAGCTCCGTACAAAGTGACTGCGCTACATTGAATACGATGCTTGAAAAGGCTACGACTGTCTCAAAACAAGTGCGTATAATGCGTGATCCAACAAGGGGGGGATTAACGACTACTCTTGTTGAAATTGCAGAGGACTTTGGTGTAACAATTACATTGGAAGAAAGTACCATTCCAATTAAAGACGAAGTACGTGGTGCTTGTGACCTATTAGGTTATGATCCACTCTATTTAGCAAATGAAGGAAAAGCTATTATTATCGTTGCACATGATGATGTAGATAAAGTACTGGAAGTAATTCGTCAGTTACCAGAGGGTCAAGATGCTGAATGTATAGGTAAAATAACGGATACATCGAAAGGTCAATTGTTAATCGAAACACCTCTTGGGGTAAAAAGAACGTTGCATCGTTTATCTGGTGTAATGTTACCTCGTATTTGCTAGGTTTTAAGGTTGAATAGAAAATCCATCTTGTTCATCTTAAAAATGTCCAAGATGGATTTTTTTCATAATAGAAAAAACTAGACTAAATGCTTAAGTGAGTAGAAGAAAGGAATTTAAAATGAAAAAAAGCAAAAAAATAATTAGTATAGTACTCGTTTTGTGTTTGACCGTGGTAATTACAGCATGTAATTCATCAAGCGAAGGTGTAGGTGGCAATTCCTCAAAAGAATTTTCAACTAAAGGAACAACACTTATGTATGGTAGTAATGATTACACCCGGATTAACCCAGCAATTGATGAACATGGTGAAATCAACGCACTGCTTTTTGATGGATTGACTGATCACGACAAAGATAATCATATTGTTCCAGGTCTTGCAACTTCATGGGATTACGATAAGTCAACATATACATACATATTTCATTTAAGAAAAGGTGTTAAATGGCATGATGGTAAGGATTTCACTGCTGAAGATGTGAAATTCACGATTGAAAAAATAATGGATCCTAAAAATGAATCCGAAATCAGATCTAACTATGAGGATATCAAGAAGATTAAAGTAATTGATGACTATACGATTTCATTTACTCTTAAAAATACAAATGTTGCCTTTCTAGAGTATATGACAATTGGTATTCTTCCAAAACATCTGTTAGAAAATGAAGATATGCAAAATTCCAATTACTTTAAGTTTCCAATTGGAACGGGCCCTTATAAGATGAAGAAATGGGATAAAGGGCAAAGTATTATTTTAGTCAAAAACAAAGATTACTATAAAGGGCCTCCAAAAATTGATAACGTTGTATTTAAAATTACTGATGATGATCGAGTACAGTCACTACAATTAAAAACAGGTGAACTAGATCTCGCATTAGTAACCCCAACTCTGGCACAGCAGTTTAAAAATAATGACAAATATAAGCTACATACAATGGAAACAGCCGATTATAGAGGAATTATGTACAACTTTAAAAGTCCTTTTTGGCAAAAAAATAGAAATTTAATCAAAGCGTTCAATTATGCTTTTAATCGAGAAGCCATGTTAAAAACAGTTCTTCTGGATGAAGGAGAAGTTGCTTATGGACCCCTTCAAAAAAATAAATACAATGATGAAAATGTTGAAAAATATAATTACAATCCCAAAAAATCAAAACAATTAATTGAAGCAGCTGGATGGACAATGGGAGATGATGGGTATTATCAAAAAGATGGACAACGTTTGAGCTTTGAGCTTTCAACGAACGAAAATGAACAAGAACGTATTGATCTAGCCAATATGGCTGCCCAAAGCTTAAAAGAAGTTGGGGTTGAGTGTAAAGTCAATATTACTTCAAATATTGACTGGGAAAACCAAGATGCATTTCTAATCGGTTGGGGAAGTCCTTTTGATGCGGATGTTCATACTTATAAAGTTTTCGTTACGGATCAAGGTAACAACTACAACTACTTTTCAAATAGTAATGTTGATAAATACCTTACACTTGCAAGACAAACAGCCAACCAATCTGAACGTTCTAGATACTATAAAGATTTTCAAAAAGAATTAGCTAATGATCCTCCATATTCTTTTTTGGTATACCTTGATGCGAATTATGTAGCAAGTACTCATATTTCAGGTATTTCTGAACAGACTGTTTTAGGGCATCATGGTGTTGGTATCTTCTGGAATATTGAAGAATGGAGCATTGAAAAATAATTACTTCCAACTTACTTTAAAATATTAGATTGATTCATATTTACTCATTTGATTATCTTAGCGAATTTTAACAATCGTGTATATTTGAAGAGGAAAAATGGAAGTGAGTAGAATCAGTGATCAACTTTTGACAGTAACTTTTACTGATGTGGGAGATAAATAATGAAACAGAATGTATGGCTTTATATTGGTGAAAAAATAATTATGTTTGTACTATCTATATTCATCCTTTCTTTGATTGTTTTTTATATGGCTAGGCTTGCTCCCGGAGATCCACTTGTTTCTTACTATGGAGATCGTGCTGAAAAAATGTCTACCGAAGAAAAAGCAAGGACAATGGAACGCTTAGGTCTTGATCAGCCAATATATAAGCAATATGGTATTTGGTTTAAGAATGCTTTACAAGGAGAGTTTGGACTTTCCTATAAATATAAAGAAGATGTAATTCAAGTTATTAATAAACGAGCAGAGAATACTATTTGGTTAGGGGGAGTTAGCTTTTTATTGATATTCCTATTTGCTTTAGTACTAGGTAGTTTCTGTGCTTTGAGGGAAAACACTATATTGGATCAAATAATTTGTAAATTGGGCACGATTTCAAGCTGTATACCACCTTTTTGGATGGCTCTACTCCTAATTCTAATATTCAGTGTGAATTTGGGGTTTTTTCCTAGCAGTGGCGCTTATGATATTGGAAAAGCTAACAGTTTCAAAAGCCGTGTCTCCCATCTAATATTGCCCTTAACGGTAATGGTTGTTTCACACGTTTGGTATTATGCTTATATGATTCGAAATAAGTGCTTAGAAGAAATACGACAAGATTATATTTTACTTGCAAAAGCAAAAGGTTTGTATGTGCATGAAATCATGTGGAAGTATTGTTTAAAAAATATTATGCCCACATACATTAGCGCTATGGCTATTTCTGTTCCCCATATATTAGGTGGAACCTATATTATAGAAATGGTTTTTTCATACCCAGGATTAGGAACCTTATCATTTGAGAGTGCAAAATATCATGATTATAATTTACTAATGATCCTTTGTCTAATTACAGGAATAATCGTAATTTCTTGTAACACATTGGGGCAAATAATAAATGAAAGAATTGATCCTCGTATTCAAGTTTCGGAGGTTTCTAGGTATGGTAAATAGAGATAATAAATTTCAAATTGTCGGTTGTCAATACAAAGAAGAAGAACCGGTAATTTACCAAAAAAAGAAAATACTTCATAAGCCTCCAATTTTATCTATTATTATACTTGCAATAATCGTCATTGGTTGTTTAGGTGCCAAATTATTTATAACACAAGTTCCTTCACATATGTATTTGGATCATATTTCTAATGCGCCTAACAGGCAGTTTTTCTTTGGAACCGATAATTTGGGGAGAGATATTTTTTCGATGATTTGGTATGGGGGGCGTATCTCTCTATTTATCGGAATTATAGCGACTACAATTTCGACAATTATTGCAATCGTATATGGAACAATTAGTGGAACAACAGTAACTTGGATTGACAATATGATGATGCGATTGACAGAAATATTATTAAGTCTACCAAATATTTTAATGATTATTTTTGTTCAAGCAATCATGGGAAAACAAACGGTCATGTCGATTGCCTTAACAATTGGAATAACAAGTTGGATGAGTATGGCCAAAATCATTCGTACAGAAGTAAGACAAATACGAAACAGTGGGTATGTTATGGCTTCTAGATGTATGGGAGGAAGTTTTTTATATATTCTTCGAAAGCACTTAGCGCCAAATTTTATTGCTGCCATCATGTTTATGATCGTCATGAATATTAGCATGGCAATTGCAGCAGAATCTACTTTAAGTTTTTTAGGCTTAGGACTTCCAACAGATATCATTTCTTGGGGAAGTTTGTTATCACTTGCACCGAACGCACTCCTTACAAAAGAGTGGTGGATTATTTTAATACCAGGTCTATTTCTCATTGTAACCCTATTGTGTATTACAAATATAGGGAATTATATCCGAAGTGAAGCAAATAAAAAACAAAGCAATTTATAAAATTATCAGTCTATCTTGCTTCGATTTCAACTAGTTATTATTATTTTCGAAAAAGTGGGGAAGGGGAAGTAAATGCAGTCTATGGTATTTTACCTTTTTCATAGGATTCCTGCAGATTCTTGCCGGTTAAAATCGAAAACATTTTCACTAATTTGGGCCTTAACCAAACATATCAGCTTTGTTTTCCCTTTGGTGAATTCTAGAAAGCGAAGTTTTGTTTATCACTAGGATCAAAAAAATACTCCTATCTTTAAGGTGAAAAGATAGGAGTACGATGAATTTTCTATTTAGTAACTTGTTACTTCATGAAAAGCATCATTTTGTTGTGGGATATTTGGTGTATTCTCACGTAATACAAGACGTCCATCTTGCATTTCATAGATTTTATCGCAGTAGTGAAGAACAGATTCATCATGTGTTACCATCACTGCAGCTTTGTTTTTGTCATGAACTTCTTTTGCAATAAGTTCAACGATTTCGCTACTTCTAGAAGAATCAAGAGCAGCGGTTGGTTCGTCTGCTAAAATAATATCTGGTTCATTCATAAAAGCTCGTGCGATGGCTACACGTTGTTTTTCACCACCAGATAAATGCTGTACGAATTTGTTGGCACGATTTGATAATCCAACAGATTCTAAAAGATCATCTGCACGTTTTTTTGCCTCATCGTTCCAATTACCCGCTAATTCTGTTACAAGTTTTAATTGATCTTTTACCTTTAAGTAAGGTACTAAATTGGAAGCTTGGAAAATGTATCCGATAGAGCGTAAACGAACATCGGCCTTTTGCTTTTCATTATAGTTAGCTATATTTTCACCATTGATTAATACTTCTCCGCCGTCTGGACTTTGAAGTGCACCTGCTATTGATAAAACTGTACTTTTACCAGAACCCGATGGCCCAACAACGGCAACGAATTCACCACTCTCAACTGTGAAATCTACATTGTGTAAGATTTCAATTTCTTTATCCCCATCTTTGAAATTCTTTGTAATTGATTTTAGTTGTAAAGGTATTGTAGTCATTATTCAACTCTCCCCATTGCTTGTAGTGGATCGGCTTTCACAATACTTGTGCTAGAGAATAGGGCACCAAGTAATGAAACGGCTAATAATACGCCACCGAATTTCATGATTAACGCAAAGTCAAAGACAAATGGAATTCCATTTGGCATAATGCTTTGTAAAATATACGCAAAGCCAATTGCAAGACTAATACTAATGATTGAAAGTACAAGCACTTGGAGCATAGTAGAGCCAATTAAGAAGCCGTTCTTTGCACCGATTGCTTTTAAAATACCAAATTGGTTTACTTTTTGAATTGTCATAATGTAGAAGAATGCTGCTAGTACGAACACTGCAATTACGATTAAAAATGCAAGCATCATAAATAATGAGCTTTGTTCAGCATCGTATCCTGGAATTTTTTTCACAACATCGTCTTTAGCAATCCATTTACCATCAGCGACATGTTTTTCAACATCTGATTTTGTATTGCTAGAAGAGTTGTTTACTGCAATAGCGTTATAAGCAGCGCGATCTTTCCCGCCAAAAAATGCATTCCATGTTTTGTTATTCATAAAGACAACAGGTGTATGACTGTACGTTTGATTTTCTGTAAAACCGACTACTGTAAATGTTGTTTTTGTATTTTCTTCATAAAGTTTGTCCCCAATTTTAACACCTTGCTTTTGGAGTGTTTTGTCAGCAACAACTGTGTTTTTTGTAGTCGTATTTAAGTGTTTACCTTCTGTTACAGTGGGCATAATGAACTTCTCTGGGTTTAGACCCATTAAGGTTACATCAACTTTTTTCTTTGAATTTGTATCTTTAAGTGACATCATTTGTAATCCAAAAGCTTGTGCGTGATCATTGTTCATTTTTGCAACATCATTTGCTGAAAAATGAGAACGATCTAATCTATTTTCCGAATCCTTTGCTAAATAGTAGGAAGTAGCTTGCATATTTTTCATAGCTGAGGCATTATCATTTGCTAGCCCGTTTGCCAGTCCGCTAATGATAAATACGAGTGACGATATAAAAAATAATATAAAGCCAATTAATACATAACGTAGTTTAAAAAATTGAATTTCTTTCAATGATAATGAAAACATCTTTCATCATCCTCCTGTTTTGTTGATACCCTTACTATACAAGGGGATTATGAATGGAATATGAATAAAAAATGTAAAAAAAATCCAGCATCTAAATTAGCTACTGGATTTTGAGTATTCCTTCGGCAATGTAATCGTAAAAGTAGTTCCCTGGTTTAGTGCACTATCAACTGTAATACTGCCATGATGCATTGTAATTATAGACTTTACGATTGAAAGTCCAAGTCCTGTTCCTGGAGTTGACTTTGTACGGGAAGTATCGGCTCTATAAAAACGGTCAAAAATACGAAGTTGTTGTTCTTTAGTCATTCCGATACCCGTATCACTAAATGAAATTATGATATTATTTGCATGCTCCTCTAACGAAATATCCATTCGACCACCATCACGATTATATTTCATCGCATTTGTGAGTAAATTATCGAACACATTGTTCAGTAAAACTGGATCACCTTCAATACTAATTTCAGGCAAATTATAGCTAAGCATAATCCCTTTTTCACCAATAGCCCACTGATATTGGCGAACTAATTCTTTGATCATGCGTGATAATTCAATGCGTTCAGGTTTGACTAGATTATTTGTTTGATCCAATGAAGTTAATAATAATAGTTGCTGTGTTAGCAATGATAAACGATTAATTTCACCATTAATCACTTTAATGTACTGTGATTTTTGTGAAGAACTTAAATTTTCTTTTTCCAATAAATTTGTATAGCCTTTAATATTTGATAATGGTGATTGAATATCATGTGAGACGTTTGAGATAAACTCTTTTCTTATATCTTCGGTTTGTTCAAGTTGTTGTGCCATATGGGAGAAGCTGTTAGCAAGCCTACCGATTTCATCTTTTCGATCAATATCAAGCTGTACATTAAAGTTTCCCGCTGCAAGATCATGTGTTGCATTTGTTAAATGTGTAATAGGCTTAACTAAATATTTGGTACTAATCAAGATAAACACTATGATTAATACAAAGGTTAACGCGAAAAGAATACCGAACAGTATATGCATTTCATTAAATAATAGCTTAATATCTGGTCGTAAAAATAGAGCGTATTCATGGCCATTATGTTTTAGTGGAACCCCAATTGTATTTCGTAATTCGTTGGCAAAGAAGCCTGTAACAAAAGTTTCTTGTGGGAAATGCAATATCCCATGGTAGACATGTCCTTGTAATACATACGAAACGGATTTTTTAGGTAAATCCTTTACTCGATAATCTGCTCCAAAGTATTGCTCATTTCCAGTATCATCGACTAAATAGAGTTGATAGCCAACTGAAGCTATGTTGTTTAAGTAATCTTTTAGGTTAACATTAGGATGTGAATCGGTGAACTTTGCAATATCAAGAGCAATTTTCGTATTTTTTTCATCGTTGTATGGCTTTAGTTTTTGTTGATAATACGTATTTGAAATCATAAAAGCAATAACACCACTCATAAACATGATGGCGATTGAGATGATAACAAATTTTGAATAAAGAGATTTCATTAAAATTCCTCCAACATATAGCCGACACCGCGTATTGTCTTAATATGTACATGTTCGGTAATGTCTTTAAAATGTTCGCGTAATCGTTTTATATGAACATCAACCGTGCGATCATCTCCAATAAAATCCATTCCCCAAACTTGCTCAATGAGTTGTTCTCGGCTAAATGTCTGTTTTTGATGTGCCATTAAGAAGCAAAGTAACTCGAATTCCTTCGGTGGTAGGAATAGTGAACGATCCTCTACTTGGACCTCATAACGATCCTTCTGAATAATAATGTTGCCAGCTTTCAATACATTATCATCTTCTACAACATCATAGCGGCGGAGTAATGCTTTAACCCTGAATAGTAACTCCTCAGGTTCAAATGGTTTAACCAGATAATCATCGGTACCAGCTTCATAACCTTGTTTCTTATCAGATATTTGGCTTTTTGCCGTTAATAAAATGATGGGAATATCATAGTTTTTACGAATTTCTTTTGTAAGAGAAAATCCATCCATAAATGGCATCATAACATCAACAATAGCTAAATCACAGGCTTGCTGTTTTAGTTTCTGTAAGGCGATCGTACCATCTTTTGCTTGTGTAACATTGTATCCTTCCTCACGTAAATGTGTTGCCACTAGTTCTAAAATATTCATATCATCGTCTACGATTAATATAGTCGTCATTCTTCATGCTCCTTTAAATGTACCTCTGTTACACAATGATAGCGATATTATTAAAAAAAAAGAAGTATTTTTATTTTAAAGTGTTTGAATCAATTTCATAAATATATTTCTATTTAAAAATGCGAATATTTTCTAAAAACACAACTCTATAATTCGGATAACATTTCATTTCCAGTATTTACTTAATATGCCGCTCCAGATGGCGCTTTCCGCGGGCGAGCGGTGAGCCTCCTCGGAAGCCCGTACCGTGCTTCACTGCGGGGTCTCACCTGTCTCGCTTTCCCGCAGGAGTCGCCATCTTCCGCTTCATAGCCAATTTTCTAATAGATATGGCATATAACAATCGCCCATTTAATGTTCGTGTTTTTTATTAAATCTTTGAATCATTTTCATAACTCCATTTTCGGTTTTTAAATACGAACATTTCAACGCATACTTTTCACTATTCAGATTTGGATGCGCTCATTATAATGTTGTTTTAGTGTTTGCTGATAAGAATATATGATTAATTCTTTTTTCATTATTAACGAAAACTCCAATATTTTTTTAGAAACGGTTCATCTAAAGTTAGGTTATCTTAACCAGAAGAAAGGGGTCTCAACATGGAGTAAAGCTATTTTGTAATCTTATTATAGAATCTTTTATTGAGTTATTAGTTCATTACTTCTTAGTCATATCAAGTAGCTGTAGCTTTGTAAAAAAGATTGATTATATATGATAAAGATTTATAAAAATGTAAAAGGGTAGAAGTTTAATATGATAAAATATAAAGGTCGTAAATTTATTTTTATTGAAAATACAGTGAATGAAGAAGTTACTATACAGACTTTATTTGAATATAGACAAGAAAGAAATATCATCTCTGTATCGTATAGTGATGGAGAAATGATACAAGGGATACTAAGCGCAATTTAAAATAGGACAGCAGCTTAGAGTGTTAGATATAACCTTGTAAATGTAAAAAATAAAATGAATGGCTTGTTTCCGTCAAAAACTGCAGTGCAGTTCAATTTTTTTTCTCCTTTCATGAGAAGTTTTAGGAACGATGATATAGACAGTGAAGATAGGGGGATAAAAGTATGAGAGCAGTAATGGATCAAAGGAAATGGCATTGGCTGGACTATTTTCTATTACTCATGCGTACGGTATGGTTTACTTATAATGGCTACGCGATATTCGTTGGTACGATTGGATCAGTAAAGTGGATTTTACTAATATGGGCTAGTTGTTCTTACATATTTCCCTATCAATTTTACAGGCCTGGGCGTATTAAGTTCCAATATTATTTAATCGCCGAAGTGCTGTTAACGGGTTCTTTGTTTATTTACTTATCGAGTCAGTATGAAATATCAGTGACTTACAGTTTTCTACTCTTACCTATCCTTACTGTTGCTTATGCTTGTCAAGTTAAGCCGTTAATTTGGATAGGACCTTTCGTATTAGCTGGTACATGGGCCAGCATTCTCTTTACTAATTATGATTTCTTTGCACTTTTTATTGACACAACTATTTTTTATGGTATTGGCTTTTGTTTAGGTAGGATGACGATTGTCAATAACGCTAACAAAGAGTTAATTGCTTCTATTGAGGAAAAAAACAAGGATTTGGAATATTATTCAAAAAAGATTGAGGAACTGACGATAAAAGAAGAACGAAATAGAGTTTCACAAGATTTGCATGATACAGTTGGCCATATTTTCACCTCGGTCATAACAAGTTTAGATGCCCTTCCTTTTTTATATCAGGCAGATAAAAAAGAAGCAGAAAAAAGTATAAAAGAGATCTCAGATTTAGCGCGAAATGGATTGAATGATGTGAGAAAAACAATTCACCATATGTCGCCAACGAATCACCAAACCCTAGTTGAATCGGTGAAAGAATTGATTGCTGATTTTACCAAACATACATCAACAGATATAAAACTGAATGTCGAAGGGGATGTGACCGAAGTGGGTGAAAGAATAAAGTTTGCCATTATTCGTTGTATACAAGAAGGACTTACAAATGCGAAAAAACATGGTCAGGCAACTTTCATTAAAATACATATTTCGTTTAAACAAGAAGAATTGATTGTTGTTATTGAAGATAATGGAAATGGTTGTAATGAATTAAATTTAGGGTTTGGCTTACGCTCAATGAAAGATCGAATAGCGGCAGTAGCGGGAACAGTTAACTTTTATTCTAAATTGAATTACGGTATGAGGATAACATGTAACATACCTATGGCAAAGGAAGTTTAATTATAATGATTAAAGCGGCAATAGTTGAAGATCAAGAGATTTTAAGAAAAAGCTTAAAAATTGTAATTGAAAGTATTTCAGACATTGAGATAGTTGGAACTGCGGAAAATGGAGACCAGGCAATTGCTTTATGCGAAAAGGAAACCCTTGATATTGTTTTAATGGATATTCAAATGCCGGTGATGGATGGTGTAAAGGCGACAGATGAAATTAAAAAACGTTGGCCCAATATAAAAGTTATCATCCTTACTACTTTTCAAGATGTTACACACGTTTTGAATGCCTTAAATGCTGGTGCGGAAGGTTATATATTAAAAGCTGTTGATCCTGAATATTTAGTTCAGGGAATTAATATGGTGTATTACGGAGGTTCCCTCATTCCTCAACAATTAGCAAAAGAGGTATTAGGTCAGATACATTTAAATAATAACGTACACTCAGAACAACTTGACCATAATTCTATAAATCATCCATATGATTTAAATAATCAAGAATTAAAAGTTTTAAAATGTTTAACTCAAGGATTATCCAATAAAGCAATTTCAGAAAAGATGTTTCTTTCAATTGGAACTGTGAAAAATTATATTTCCGCCATTTATTCGAAGTTAAATGTAAAAAACAGATCTGCTGCTATTATTAAAGCAATGGAAGAGAGTCTAGTAGAAGATAAGAAACATTGAAGTAAAAGAATGTAGACAAAGTTAAATGACTTTGTCTACATTCTTTTTTTATTGTGATGAACTGGAACGTTTTCTTGAATTTGTTTACCATGGGCAATTCCTTCATTTACAGTCTCACAGTGGATCGTCTTTAGAGAACATCAATAACTTTTCAATAGCTACTTTTTTAAAGGAATAATATATATTAGCCAATGGTCATAAGTTTTCGTTTAATAGATATTACTTATTAATGGCTTACCGGCACTACAGTATATTACTTTTCATTTGTAGAGTAAAAGTATGAAATGAAATATAAAAAGGAGGTAAAAAAGTGCATGCTTAAATCCATTGCAACTTGTAACTGTTTATTTTAATGAAGTTGGAAAAGACGTAAATAAAGATAGAATAAAGTTCATTTTATAGAATTTGGGGGAGACGATGAAAAGTTTTAAAATATCAAAAATCGGAAAATTTATACTAATCATTCTTCTGTTTTTTATTACATCATTAGATGAGAGGGCTTTGGCAGCTGAAAATCATAATGATTTAGATGTTTCTAAAATTGATGAATACATGAACAATGAACTTAAGAGACAAAAAATTCCTGGTGCTTCAATAGCAATAGTGAAAGATGATAAAGTACAATATATTAAAGGTTATGGAATATCCGGTCCTAATGGAAATAAAATGACACCACAGACGCCAGTTGTCCTTGGCTCTGTTAGTAAATCATTTACTGCACTAGCCATCATGCAATTAGTAGTTCAAGGTAAGATTCAATTGGATAATCCTGTTCAACAATATATACCTTGGTTTAGAGTTGCAGATGAGGAAGCATCAAAAGCAATTACCATCCGGCATTTATTAAATCATACCAGTGGAATCTCTGAATATGATGGGCAACGCGCTATTTCCGAAGGTGATCAATCATTAAAAAAGCTTGTAGAAAGTTTAAAAGGACTGCACCTAGAAAAAGGAGTTGGTGAATCCTACCAATATTCCAATCTGAATTACGCTATTTTAGGTTTAGTCATTGAAGAAGTCACAAAGACTCCCTATGATGAATATATAAAAAGAAATATTTATAAACCGCTTCAAATGGTGAATAGTTATACAGACCCAAAAGAAGATAAAAACAATACGATAGCTACTGGCTATGAAACGATGTTTGGATTTAAACTACCAACAGAACAATTAAATCATGAAGGAAACGTTCCCTTTGGTTATCTCATTTCAAGTGCTGAAGATATGGCAAATTATATGATTACCATATTAAATAAAGGCCAATTTAAAGGTGAAAGAGTTTTAACAAAACAAAGTATGGATGAAATGCATCAACCATCATCTCTTATTGAGGATCATACCTATTATGCAATGGGGTGGGAAGTAGATAATGATGTGATATCGCATAATGGTTGGACGGAAAATACATATACAAGGGTCCTTTTTGATAATGAGTATGGAATTACCTTACTAATCAATTCATTCGATTATTTAAATAGTAACCAATATGATCAGATGGTGACGAATCTATACAATTTTGTTAAACACAATGAACCTCTGAAAAGCGAAGAGAATCCTTTTATGATTTATATCATATTTGATTTAATAATTGTTGTGGCAATAGCATTCGTGGCTTTTTCAATTTATAAAATATTCAAAGGACAAAAACGAAATGTAAAGCCTTTCAGGGGAATAGTTAACGTAGTGTCTTTGTTTATTTTTAACTTCTTACTACCATTATTAATATTGTATGAATTTACTTTTGTGGCACCATTATCAACCGTAACATTATTTGTTCCAGGTATTGGGCATGCTTTATTCATCATCTCATTATTCCTAATTATTATTGGCATAATTAAGATTGGTAAACTAATACGTATTAAGCTGAACGCAGATAAAAGCTCAAAAGAAAATAGGAGAGTAACTGAATTCGATGAAACTAATCATAAGATAGTATGATAAATTCATTAATTGAGAATTAAAAAGTTGAATTTTATAGTAACCATAATAGGGAGGGCGTTGATCCAAAGGATTAACGCTCTTTCTGTTGAACTTATTGTACTAACAGAGGAGGCTTTCAGAGACAATCTACCCAATAGGGCATTGTATTGAGTCAATTTCATAAATACTTTTCTTGTTAAAAGATACGAATATTTTTTAAATAAACAACGCATTTCAGTATTTACTTAGTATGCCACTCCAGATGGCGCTTTCCGCGGGCGAGCGTTGAGCCTCCTCGGAAGCACGTACCGTACTTCACTGCGGGGTCTCATCTGTCTCGCTTTCCCGCAGGAGTCGCCATCTTCCGCTCATAGTCAATATTCTAATACATATGACATATAACAATGGCCTATTTAATGTATATGTATTTTATTAAATCTTTGAATTATGAAATTGATTCTATTAAGTGAAAATAAATTGATTGAGAGTAGTCCATATTAAATCTTCCCAACCATCGCCCCTTTATAAGATAAGAAGGAATACCCTAACATAGCAGTAAGATTATTTCGAAGTATTCTTGTTTTAAGATTTATTTGGAAGCAAAGAGTACACGTTCGTATCATATGGGACATTATTTTGATACATATAATTTCTAAGAATGCCTTCTTTTTCAAATCCTAGTCTTTCTAATAACATATTAGAGGCTGTATTTTCTGTAAAAACAATTGCTCCAATACGAGTTAAATCAAGTTCATTAAATCCATATGATATAACTTTTAAAACAGCTTCACTAGCATACCCCTTTCCCCAGTACTCAGGTAAGAGTGCATAAGCTACTTCAGCCCTCTTATGTTCTGATGACCAATCTTGAAATCCAATAGTTCCAATAATCCCGTTTGTTTCTTTTAATTCAATTCCCCATTTAATTCCTCGTTTTTCCTTGAAGTTATTTGAAAAATTCTTAATTATATTTTTAACCTGTTCTTTATCAGTTAATGGTTTTTGCCCATAGTAACGTAGTACATCCTCATTCGAAAAACAATTTAATATCCCCTGTGCATCATCTTCTAATAGTTCTCTCAATACTAATCTTTCTGATTCTAACATTGGAAACATTCAACCACTCCTTTATATATAAATTTTATATTTCATTGCAATGTACAAGAAATGTTCATTACAATTCATACAGTATTTTAGAATTGTAATGATTATTTCAAATCCCTATTTTTTTCGTAATTTGAGGGAGTGTTACTATATTATGCGAATTTTGAAATTAACTTGTGTAGTGTTCCACGTAGTGTAGGAATATCATGTTGATCTATTGTGAAGCGTACATAAGATTCATCCATTTCTAATGCTTCAGATAAAAGCCCGCTTAATCCACGTGCTTTTCGATCAACTTGCATTAGTATTTCTACGGAGTCTTTTGCTTGAGCAGTAAAAATAATTTCAAGCTCATCTAATTGACCTTGGAAACTACCAACAGTAGGGACAAATTCAAATTCTTGTATAAAAGGATAAGGATTACGTAGTTTGTTGGATGCTTTCTCACATTCTACTTCACGAAGTCTGAAACCAAGGTTAGTAATTTCATCTAGAATATCCGAAACTAGGGGAGTAGGGTGAACTTCTATATAATCCTTATCCTTAGGATCAATAGCATTTGATATAGCTAAGCTAGTTTTAATCCATACTTTTGTATTTCCCATAGTGACAGGACAATCGATGGGAAGAGTAAATGAAAATGGCATAACTCTTTCTTCACTTGCTTGAATTGTAAATGGTTCATTCACCTGAACTTGTGTAATAGATGCATTTTCAATGTGCTTTAAATCATTAGACTCGTGTATATAAGAGGTATAGACAGTTAAAAAAATCGCATCTATATGTTGGTTAACATTTCCACCGTGAATTTGAACTTCACCATGAACGATTTCTCCAGCTGTAAAAACAGATTGTTCTAATTTTGTATCAACTTTTGCTGCTCCTATTCCAAAGCTTGCTAGTGCCTTATGTAGTAATGACATATGTTTCCTCCATTTAATCTATTTACATAATATACGTAAAACTTAATAGATGGTTTCAAAATAATATGTGCCATTGTTATATGCCATATCAATAAGAACATTGTCTATGAAGCGGAAGATGGCGACTCCTGCGGGAAAGCGAGACAGGTGAGACCCCGCAGTGAAGCACGATACGTGCTTCCGAGGAGGCTCAACGCTCGCCCGCGGAAAGCGCCATCTGGAGCGGCATACTAAGTAAATACTGGAAATGAAATATTATCCGAATAATAGAGTTGTTTATTTAGAAACTATTCGTATTTTTTAACTAGAAAAGCATTTATGAAATTGACTTATTAACGTAAAAAAAACATTAACAATTCAACTTTGTATTTCAATTAAAACATGTTCTGTTCTATTATTTCATAACATGGAATATGTGTTGTCCTTAGAGGGGGTTTATATGTATTTCCTAAAGAAAGGCTCAATAATAATAATTGGAAGTGTTTTTTTATCACTTGGAATAAACTTATTTTTAACACCTTATAAAATACTAGATGGAGGAATTGTAGGATTAGCATTAATTTTAAACTATTTATACAATTTGAAAGTCGGCCTAATGATTATTATTTTGAGTATGCCGATTTTTATTGTTGCTTGGTTTAGATATAGAACTTATTTTTACAATAGTTTGCATGGATTACTTTTGTCTTCTTTTACCATTGATTTGTTCAAACCCTTTCGCTCCTTAATTGATATTAGTGCAGTTTTTAGCTCGATATTAGGAGGAATCTTTGTTGGTACTGGCATCGGATTAATGTTACGACACCGTACAAGTACTGGAGGGACTGATCTAGTTGCTCAATTCGTAAGTGTTAAAACAGGAGTAAACGTTGGAATTGTTATTTTCGTGATTGATATCACAGTTATTATATTAGGGGGAGTATTAATATCCGCACATACGCTTTTACTATCAATTATTACTTTACTAGTAGTGGGGATAACAACAAGTCTTATTACAAGGAAAATTGTTCATACCTAGTTGAAGGTGGAACGATGAATAGATAACTTACACAGACAAGCTTTGAATATTAGAATCAGCAAAGCATGGCGAATGCCATGCTTTTTTGCCTGTTATACATTTATCGAAATTTAATTGTCACCCTTGGCTTCTTTTTTAGGATCAGACAGCTTAATTTTCTTCATAAAGAATGATAAAATGGCACCCAATATTACAAATATTAAGCCTACAAGGAATACGCTATGCAATGCATCAACTAATGTAGATTTTAGAATAGGGATCATCATGTTTTGAATTGAAGTAGGTATTTTTTCTAATGTTTCTGGACTAAGCAACATCGAATAGACCCCTTGAGGCGACTCTTTAATCATACCTTCAAATTGTTGTACTAACGCACCTGCTTCTGGTGGAAGCTTCTCTAGCGTAGGAACTAATTTTTCTGTTAACAAATTGGTTGAACGGTAATTCATAATCGCTCCCAAAATGGTCATTCCAAATGTTCCACCGATTTGACGGAAAAATTGACTGGATGATGTAACAACACCTAATTCTGACTTTG
Source organism: Rummeliibacillus pycnus (assembly GCF_044359855.1). Classification (GTDB taxonomy): domain Bacteria; phylum Bacillota; class Bacilli; order Bacillales_A; family Planococcaceae; genus Rummeliibacillus; species Rummeliibacillus pycnus_A. Next base: position 655,637 of record NZ_CP132291.1, on the reverse strand, counting down.
GAAAACTCTCTTGTAAGGCAAGGGTTAATATTGGCATGACTAATCCCATACCTAAGCCAAGTGTTGCCATAAAGCTCATTGCTACTAATTTTGTAGTGTCAATCCCCATTGTTGATAATAACCAAAAACCTAATCCCATGATAATCATACCAGTAATAATTTGTGGTTTAACTCCAATTTTTCTAACTATCTGACCTCCAAAAATACTTGCAACCATCATGGATACCATCATTGGAATCATCATTGTTCCAGATTGTGAAGGGCTCATTCCTATAATCCCTTGCATAAAAAGAGGAACAAACATAATGGCACCAAACATTCCCACAGACATAAGGAATCCAATACCATTTAAAATGGAAAAGGTCTTATTTTTAAATAAATGCATAGGTAAAATTGCTTCGCTTGATTTAGATTCAACTATTACAAAACTTGTGAGAAACACTGCAGAAATGGCAAAGAGCGAGACAATCTGCCATGAGCCCCAAGGATAATCCTTACCACCAAATGTCAAAGCAAGAAGTAAACTAACAACGCCAACAATCATCGTAAAGATTCCAGCAAAGTCTATTTTAATTGGTCCTTCTAGTTTTCTATTTTTAAGCCCTAAACTAATTAAAATGGCTGCAAGAATACCAACAGGCATATTAATGTAAAATACCCATCTCCAGTTGGCCGCATCTACAATCCAGCCTCCAATTTGGGGACCTATAACGGATGAGAGACCGAAAATAGCACCGAAAACACCTTGCCATTTTGCTCTTTGGGCACCCGTAAAAATATCACCAATAATAATCATTGCCATGGGCATCATTACGCCTCCGCCTAACCCTTGAATCCCGCGAAAAATGATTAATTGGGTCATGGAGTTTGCCATTCCGCAAAGAGCAGAGCCAATCAAGAATATAATAATCCCCGTAACATACACGGATTTGCGCCCAATCATATCTGCCAATTTACCTGCAACTGGTACAACGGTAGTGGATGTTAGCATGTAGGCTGTTGTAAGCCATGTCATGACACCTAATCCTCCAAGTTCCCCTACAATTCTTGGCATAGCGGTTCCAACAATTGTATTATCAAGTGCAGCAAAAAGCATAGCAACTAATAAACCGACGATCAATAGCCCCCGATGTTTGGTACTCTCATCTTCAAAAGCTACTGCTTTCTGATTATCCATTTAAACCAACTCCTATAAAATATAAACTCATATATAACTTTGTATTTACACCTTGATATTTATTTTTCATAATCAACTTTTTCTTCATATATAGCCTACTCGTGAATTGGATTAAACATTTAATTTAATTTTTTACATCGTTGTAAATATTCATCATTTTTTAAGACATCAAATTTGCAGTTTAAGCTGATTTTCTAGCTTCGCCATTAAACTTTCGGAACTCTTAATTCTTGTGTTAATGTGTTCAGTTTGATTATAATCATGCAAATATTTTGTTTCTTCATCCATAATAGTAATTTTTACTTGTTTTACTACCCATCAACTTATCAGAGAGTTGGTGGGTTTTTTGTACCGCCTTTAGTAAAATAAAAGTAATATAAAGGGAATTATTATTTTTACTGGATTTAAATGAACTTTTTGTTTTACTCATTTGTATAGTAAATGAAAAAGAAAAAATTTGAAGGATAGGTGATCATTATGGGAATAGGTTGGATTGTATCGTTAATAGTTAATGGAATAATAGTATCTCTTATTGCAGCAATTATGCCTTCTATGGATCGAAAATATATTGTACGCAATAACAGAAAAATTGACTATAAAAAAACAACGATTTTTTTGCGATGGAATGTTTTTGATACATTAACCCTTATTTTGGCTATTTATACAATGATTTGTGTGCAAGTTTTAAATCTGTTGCTATCATTCAATCAATCAGTTGAAAATCCTTATGTTCAATTTTTTACGAACCAATCGCAAGTATGGGTGCTCGTAACGATTCTTTATTTAATTTCACGTGTTTCAGTCACTTTAAAATCGATTAAAGCTCATTTGGAGGATGAGCTAAATGAAAAGCAATGAAGAGTGGATGGAGTCATATAAACAAGGAGATTTAGAGGCATTCACCTTGTTATATCAACAATTATATGAGCCTCTTTATTGTTTTTTATACCGTTATACATGTGAGGAACAACTAAGTATGGACATTGTTCATGATACGTTTGAAAAATTGCAAAAAGTAAAATATGATTATGATAGCCAAAAAGGATCCGTGAAATCTTATGTCTTTCAAATCGCATATCGTTTACTAATCAATAAATTAAATAGGCGAAAAAAATGGCGAACTTTATTGCCATTTTTAGTACCAATTGCAGTTACATATTTTTCACCAGATGAAAAGTTAGCTGTTCAACAGGCGATTGCTAATTTACCTGAAAAGCAAAAAGCGGTCATTTTATTGGCGTATTATCATGATTTAACGCAAGAAGAAATTGCTCGGATTTTATCCATTCCAATTGGTACTGTAAAGTCAAGATTGCATAACGCGATCAAATCTTTAAAAGAGGAACTAGGGGAGGTTTGTTATGCTGAAAGAAGAGTTCAATAAAGAAAAAACGTTGAAAAATCGACTCGATGAATATGAAGTGAAAATACCGAACGAACTAAGCCAATTTAAACTGAATAGATGGCAACGTTTTATTGGATACTTAGCATCTCCTACGCAAGATCCATTAGAAGAAATACATTCTTCATTAACCGGTTTTAAAGTATTAAGAATTTCTCCGATTGTTGGTGCAATATGTATTACAATTTATCAGCTATTTATGTTGTATTAATCTAAGTATACAATGACAAGAGAATTGAAATTTATTGACAATTCGAATAATTACGCTAAAATAGATATCAAGATTTGCATAACAAAGAATTGTTTATAACAATTTGGAGTATAAGAGTAAAAGCGTTGAAGAGAACGAGTAATTTTAATGGAACTTACAGAAAGTAGCCGGTAGATGAGAGGCGCGAAGGAAAATTAAAATGAATACATCTTGGAGCTGCGTACCGAAATTTAGTAGGCTACGACGGGTTTGCATCCGTAATCAATGCAAAGGTATCGCAATTTAGCCGTACCTATTGAGAAGGGTTATGTGAATAACTCTTAAATTAAGGTGGTAACACGTTCATACACGTCCTTTAGGTTAATTCCTAAAGGGCGTTTTTATTTTGCTCTTATAGAACTTGCAATATTAATTCAAATTTAAGGAGTTGTATTGTATGTTTTTAAAACCAGAGGAACAATTAGAGATTATTCAAAAGGGTGTAGACAAGATAGTTAATGAAGAAGAGTTATTAGCAAAATTGGAACATTCTTTTAAAGAACAAAAACCTTTAACGATTAAGCTTGGTTTAGATCCTTCTGCCCCAGACATTCATTTAGGGCATGCTGTAGTTCTACGAAAAATTAAACAAATGCAAGATTTAGGACATCGCGTTGTCATTATTATTGGTGATTTTACAGGTCGTATAGGAGACCCAACAGGAAAAGTAAAAGGTCGCGTCGCATTAAGTGATGAAATTGTAAAGGAAAATGCTAAAACCTATTATAAGCAAATTTTTAAAATATTAGATGAAGAAAAAACAACTATACGTTTTAATAGTGAGTGGTTATCAAGATTAACATTTGAAGAAGTCATCAAATTAGCAGCAACAACTTCTGTTGCGCGTATTTTAGAACGTGATGATTTCCAAAAACGATATAACAATCAAGTACCAATTGGTATCCATGAATTCTTCTATCCATTAATGCAAGCGTATGATTCAGTCGAAATTTCTGCTGATATTGAATTAGGAGGTACAGACCAAACGTTTAATATATTAATGGGACGTACATTACAAAAGCATTTAGGGCTCGAAAAACAAATCGCCATTTTCATGCCGTTATTAGAAGGTTTAGACGGTATCGAAAAAATGAGTAAAAGCTTAGGAAATTATATTGGAGTAAATGAAGCACCAGAGGTAATGTTCAAAAAAGTAATGGAAGTGCCTGATGCATTAATTATTAAATACTTTGAACTTGCAACAGATGAGCATCCTAAAGTGATTAAGAAATTGAATAATAGATTATCAAAAGGTGAAAATCCACGAGATATAAAACTAGAATTGGCAGAAATTATTCCTACTTTATACCATGGGGAAGAGGCTATGAGGAGGGCAAAGCAATATTTTGAAACAGCATTTCAAAAGAAACAAATCCCTGATAACATTCCCTCCATTTTAATTGAAATAGGAAAAGAATCTGTACTTGATATTATTCCTTCTTTAATTGCTAAAGACTATATTAAAAGTAAAAGTGAATTTACGCGATTAATTAAACAAAATGGCGTTTCTTTAAATGGTGAAAAAATTACAGAAGATGAAACTGACAAAATTTTAATGAATGACGATTTTTTACAAATTGGGAAGAAACGATTCATAAAATTTATTAAATAAAGGTCTAAGATGGAATATTTGTTTTCTAAAACTATATCGCTAAGAGGCGAGAGTTTTTTTATTATAATCTCATTTTGTAAAAATTAGGAATATAAGTTAGAATAAACGAAGTATATATAGTGAAAAAATATAATTAATTTCAAAATTGCAGTTACAATCTTTATTTAAAAAATAACTATTATGAATTTCAGTTCATAGTATTAAATTATGGAATATTAGTTCCTTAGTTTTTGAGAAAGGAGGTTGCTTTCCGGGGAGGAGTTAGGCTTTCTAGATGTTGCTCAGCCCATGGCTCCTTTCGCTCTTGCTTTGAGGTCGCTAAAAAAGTAAAAAAAGCTTAATTTTTATAATGAAAATCTTGTATGCCCATCTTGGTTGAAGTGGAATTAGCAGAGACTCCTGTGGGAAAACGAGCTAGACGAGACCCCGGAGCGAAGCGAGGAGGCTCGTCAGTTCGCCCACGGAAAGCGGAGCTAATTCCACTTCATTCAAAAGCAGATATAAAAATTTGCGGCCTCTCTTGCTTTCCCACATTTACTCAAACAGAGCTTTAAAAAAGGTAGCATGTTCGAACTTTTTGCAAGACTTAGAATATGAAATTGATTGAAAGTGTATCTAAACAGTTTTATTATTTGTACTTTAAATAACCATTAAGTAAAGCAAGAGGTGCCTTATATTGAAATATACATACTATCTTTTATCTCTTATTCCAGTAGCATTTTTATTTCATTTTTATGAATATGGGCAACACGTTAAAGGGGAAGAAGCGAAATATTTATTTTTAACTTGGATTTTTTATATCCTCATAACTGGTATTTTGTCTGTACATACGAAAAAGCGTAATGTAATAGTATCCCAAATAGCTTCTTGTGTAATTTCTATTATATTAGCGAAACTATGGATAAAAGAAGATTATTGGTTTGCGCCATTTGGAAGAGATATTGCTGTAGTTTGGATTGCCGGAATTACTTGTATTGGACAACTGATCATAAGGGCTTTCGTAAATTTTTCAAAAAAAGGTAACCCATAATCTCCCGTTATTTCAAAAATTCAAGCGATATGTATGACAATTTTTCAATTATTAGTGCAGTAATATATGGTCAACAATGTTAATATTCCGCAATAAAATTATAGGGGGAAGCATATGAGAATTAAATTTAACGATTTTTTTAAAGAAGAATTAACTGTTTATGAAATCCAATCTGCTCTAGAAAAAGGTGAAATAACATCGAAAGAGTTAGTTATGTATTATCTTTCAAGAATTGCCAAGTATGATCAGAGTGGGTCGAAATTAAATTCTATTCTGGAAATTAATCCTGATGCAATATTTATTGCAGAAGCACTAGATCATGAAAGAAAAACAAAGGGCATAAGAGGGCCTTTACATGGCATACCGATTCTTTTGAAAGACAATATTGAAACTAATGATTCCATGCATACGAGTGCTGGAACACTTGCACTAGAAAATTATCTTAGTAATCGCGACGCATTTCTTGTGGAAAAACTACGTCAATCAGGTGCAGTAATAATGGGTAAAACAAATATGACAGAACTAGCTAATGGAATGGCAACTAAAATGTGGGCAGGCTATAGTGCAAGGGGAGGGCAAGTATTAAATCCCTATGGTGATGCAGACCTTTTTGTTGGGGGATCGAGCACAGGATCTGCAGTTGCAGTTGCTGCAAATCTCACAGTGTTATCTGTTGGTACGGAAACAGATGCTTCTATTCTTAGTCCAGCGATTCAAAATTCAGTAGTTGGCATTAAGCCCACAGTTGGTCTAATCAGTAGAACAGGAATTATTCCATTTACTTATTCACAAGATACTGCGGGACCTTTTGCAAGAACAGTTACTGACGCAGCTATTTTATTAAGTGCTTTAACAGGTGTTGATAAACTTGATGCAGCTACATATAAAAGTGATGGAATTGCTAGTCATGATTATACCTCCTTCTTAGATTCTAAAGGATTAAAAGGAGCAAGAATTGGTGTATTCAATAAAGCTTCTAATGAATATTATAACTCTGGAGAATACAATGAAAATTTATTTGAAAATGTGATTCAAATTTTAAAAAATGAAGGAACAGAAGTTATTGAAGATATCGAAATTCCTTCTTTCTATAGTGATTGGAGTTGGGGTGTAAATAAATATGAACTAAAACATAGCTTAGAAAATTATTTATCTAGATTACCTTCCTACATTCCAGTACATTCTATTAAAGAATTAATAGAATTTAACAAGAAACATGAAGGACAAGCATTAAAATATGGTCAAGATAAATTGGAGGAAAGACAATTTTTAACAAACACTTTAAGAGATCCTGAATATTTGAATGCGAAATTAGATGATCTGTATCTGTCTCAAGAAATGGGCATTGATTATGCACTTAAAGAATATAATCTAGATGCAATATTATTTCCATCTTATATTGGTTCCACTATAAGTGCTAAGGCAGGGTATCCATCTATAGCAGTACCTGCAGGCTATATGAAGAATGGAAGACCTTTTGGTATTACTTTTGCAAGTACAGCTTTTAGTGAAGGAACATTAATTAAGCTTGCATTTGCTTTTGAACAAGCAACAAAAAGCAGAAAAGCACCGGAATTATAAGACACTAAATCTTAGTATCATATCCGAGAGAGAAAAAACATTATATCGGAATTTTTAAGAATAAGGCCCGTTTAGCTTAATTGATGATTTTCTTCAAGTAAATAATGTTAAGTAACAATAAAGTTCTATATTATACAAAAAAGATGTATACTGTTTTAAATCGTATTTAAAAGGATTTTTCCTCTTAAATACGATTTTTTGTGTAGCTTTGACTCGTTCAAAAATTATAATGTTTTAACTTGCTCAATTTTTAATCCGAAAATTTGAGGTGGTTCAATTTTATTCATTTGTAAATATGTAGAGATTTGTCCACGATGATGGATTTCATGTTCAGGAATTGCCATAAGTATTCTCCACACACTAACTTCATGACCATGCAGGGTCATAACCTTTTTTGTCAACACATCGTTTCCAACTTTTAATAAACCCTCTGTTAGTTTAATCTGACATTCTTCTAAATAATTGGAAATATCCTTAATAGATGCCCCTTTATCAGTATCATGTCCAGTGTATGTCCACGAACCATATTCAAATATACCAAGAAACATCAATCGAGATGATGCGATATGTCGCAATAAATCACCTGTAGAAAATTTATCATCAGAAGGCTTCCAATCTAGGAGTTCATTAGGTATTACTTTCACATATTGCATCGTTCGTTTATGGATCCCATCTAAATATTTTACATATTCCTTTATATCATGAATCATGTCGTCACTCTCCAGTTTTCTGACTTTTATTACTATATATTCTTTATCCTGTGGAAATAATCCTTTAACGGCAACATTTATTTCTGCATCCCGGTTAAAAGGTCATATTTCCAATACCAACTTTTTATGATGGTATGGCTTAAAGTGAGTAAAGATACAAAAAAATTTTAAGCTAAAAGGAGAGTAAAGCTCATTAATAAGAATATTATTGACAAAGTCAGTAAAGAAGTATAAGATTATAAATCGTAACCATTACTATTTGATGAATGGGATTTATATGTTTTTAGATTGCTTTTAATCAGGAGATATAAAATTCATTCTACAAAAATTAACGAAGAATAATCTTTTTGATACAGAGTACTCGAATGCAAGAAAGAACATTATATTTTTTTGATTTTTTTAAATCGTAACAATTACTATTTAGGAGGATGAGATTTTTGAATAGAAAAATTCCAGTTACTGTTTTAAGTGGTTATTTGGGTGCAGGGAAGACAACCATTTTAAATCATGTATTACAAAATGAACAAAATTTACGTGTTGCGGTTATTGTGAATGACATGAGTGAAATCAATATCGATGCTTCACTTGTAGAAAAAGGAAGCGGTATTTCAAGAACAGAAGAAAAATTTGTTGAGCTATCAAATGGTTGTATTTGTTGTACATTGCGAGAGGATTTGCTGATTGAAGTTCAAAAACTTGCTGAGCGAGGAAATATTGACTACATAGTTATTGAGTCAACAGGTATTAGCGAACCAATTCCTGTTGCTCAGACATTTTCATATATCGATGAAGAATTGGGTATTGATTTAACAGCGAGTTGCTCGTTAGATACGATGGTAACAGTCGTTGATGCAAATCGATTTTGGACTGATTTTCAATCCGGCGAAAGTTTGTTGGATCGAAAAGAAGCTGCTGGTGAATTAGATGAACGAGATGTTGCAGATTTACTAATTGACCAAATTGAATTTTGTGATGTTCTTATTTTGAATAAATGCGATTTAGTAACAGAGGAGCAGCTAGAACGTCTTGAAAGGGTCTTACGAACATTGCAGCCGGAAGCTAAATTTATTCGTATAACTCATGGTGAAATTGATCCACATGAAATTTTAAACACAAAACGATTTAACTTCGATCGTGTAGCCAATTCTGCAGGGTGGTTAAGAGAACTTGAAATAGGTCATGAAAACCATACGCCAGAAACAGAAGAATATGGTATTAGTGCTTTTAACTATACAAGAACAATGCCATTCCATCCAAAACGATTTAAAGACTGGGCGGAGAATATGCCCCTTGAAATTGTTCGTTCAAAGGGAATCATCTGGAGTGCTTCTCATAATGATATCGCTATTCTCTTCTCACAAGCTGGTTCTGCTATTAATATTTCACCGATATCTTACTGGGTTGCTGCATTGCCGAAGGAGCAGCAAGAAAAAATTATTATCCAAAATCCCGAAGTAATGGATGAATGGGATCCGGAATTTGGAGATCGTAATACGCAATTAGTCATTATAGGTATGGATCTACCAAAAGATGAAATTACAAAACAATTAGATAAATGTCTTTTAACAGAAGAAGAGTTCAATAGTAATTGGCGTACATTGGAAAATCCTTTTAGTTGGGAAATGAGATAACAGACCACAGAAACAAACACACTATAATAGGCTTTTTAGGAAAATTATTAACATTACTCTATAAAAAATCAAAAGAATTATTATTTAAAAGAATTGGAGAATAGTATGAATAAAATACCAGTAACTGTACTTAGTGGCTATCTAGGTGCAGGCAAAACAACAATATTAAACCATTTATTAGAAAATCGCGAAGGAAGAAAACTAGCTGTTATTGTTAATGACATGAGTGAAGTAAATATTGATATGCAGCTTGTTGAAAATCAAGGCTTTTCAAGAACGACTGAAAAACTAGTAGAACTATCAAATGGCTGTATTTGCTGTACATTGCGTGAAGACTTATTGATTGAAGTGGAAAAATTAGTAGAACAAGGTGACATTGATGGCATTGTCATCGAATCGACAGGAATCAGTGAACCGATTCCAGTTGCACAAACTTTCTCGTATATTGATGAAGAAACCGGAATTGATTTAACGTCACATTGTTATCTGGATACGATGATCACAGTCGTTGATGCTAATCGTTTCTGGCATGACTATGAAAGTGGCGAAACATTATTAGAGCGTCATCAAACTGATGACCCTTATGACCAACGTGACGTTTCTGATTTACTAATTGATCAAATCGAATTTGCGAATATTTTATGTATTACGAAATCGGATTTAGTGACACCGGATTATTTAGAAATGTTCCAAGCTTTTATAAAAAAAATGAATCCAACAGCCGAGCAACATATTGTTCGGAATGGATTGATTTCACTAAATGTACTACTAAATCGTCATTTGTTTGATTTCGATGAAGCGAGTCAAGGAGCTGGTTGGATTAAAGAGTTAAACGAAGAACATACTCCTGAAACAGAGGAATATGGTATTTCATCATTTGTTTATCGAAGAAAACGGCCATTCCATCCCCAAAGATGGTTTGAATGGCTAGATAATCTACCTTCTGAAATTGTCCGATCAAAAGGATTCTTTTGGTTGGCAACACGAAATATGCCAGGAATGATTTCACAAGCTGGAGTATCTATTCAATTTCAAGGAGCTGGGCAATGGATCGCCGATTTATCTCCTGAAGAACAAGAGATAGAACTACGTGAAGAACCCATCCTAAAAGAAAAATGGGATCCAGTATATGGAGATCGACAAACAGAAATTGTTTGGATTGGAGTAGAAATAAATCGACATCAAATTGAAGAAGAATTAGACCAATGCTTATTAACTGATATAGAAATGACACAAGATTGGTCTCAATTGAATGATCCACTTCCTAAATTTATCGTTCATCAAGACTGATAGTTCATCAACTGAGTGCAAACTCCACTGCACTCAGTTTTTTTCTATTTATAAATTTAAGTTGATTTTAGTTAATCAGCTGAAGGATATGATATTAGAAAAGGTGAGTCTTTATGGCAAAACTATGTTTTCTGAATCCAAAGATTATTAAATAATATGAAATTATGGTGTGCTTCTATTGGGGTCTACATTTGTTAGTGAAATTAAGTTTGGATTATTAAATCAGAGGAATAATCGAAATAGTCAATAAGAACAATGGGGTAATTGGCTGGTGTGAATAGGGTATTGAACCGGACGCATACCTGCCAATCTTTGGTTCTGTGTTGGATAGCTATTATTCTATGATGGAATTGATAAAATATATGAAGGAATTTCGCGATAATTATTAAATAGAATGATAGAATCGAGCAATAAATCTTGATTTTCGGTTGAATAACCCCAAAATATTGATAATTTTTTATCAAATATTCTGGGGTTACATTTGTTTATAATACTCTTTTGGAGTTAGTCAATACAGTAGCTAATAAGTGTGTTTTAAGGACTTATAAGAATATCAATTGGATATATATAAGGTTTCTTAGGCTCTTTAATTTTCTTCCAACTAGCAACCTTAATAATTGGCAAACTAGCATCATTGTATGTGGTTATATCGATTGTTCCAATTGCTTCAATCCATGTATCTTCATCTAAATTATAAGCTTCAGGAAATTCAGAAAGAAATCCTAAAATACTTGCATCTGCTATGCAGTGTGTAATCAAGAATCTAGAGATTACCAACTGATTCTGCTTAAAATCATCTTCTTTTAATACAAAGCCTTTTAATTTAATTGTTTTCCCTTTATATTTTGATGGATTATCAATTATATCATCGTAATAAATAGTATAAAAATTATCAGTCATATTAATAATAGAGCCTTCTGAAAGTTTCTTTTTTAGTCGGTTATATTTTTTTCTGGAATCTCTTGTCTTTCAACTATTAGGCTAGGATCTACAGTATGTTCATTTCCATAAAGATTTTCGCCAATAGATTCATTAGATGTGACTGATTCTGCATATTCTTTTAATTTCGTATTTTGCGTTTTTTTTGAGATTATCATAACCCCACCTTTTTTCTCGGCTATAGAAGCATCAAGAGTTTTTGCGGGTATTAGAAAACCAGTAAGCAAAGGAACGGTAATGATAAAATATGAGAATAGTTTTTTTGAATTGGATTGTAATTTGTTATGAGAATGATGAACACAACAATTATGTGAATGAAGGTGATCTTTGTGTGATAACGAGAAAATTCTAGTAAATTGAACAACAAACAAAAAAAGAAATAAAATAGCCACAATTTTACTTAAACCATTATATTTTGGATTGGTGAATTTTTCTATTTCTCCGGTTAAATGTAGGTTGAAAATCATGGCAGAAAAAGCTAGTAAAATAACGGCTCTAATAGCTTGCTGAAAGTGAAATTTCATATGTTCCCTCCGATAAATCCTGAGAGTATAAATAAAATAGAATAGATTATGGAAATTATTGCAATTAATAAGCCTATTACAAATTTAAAACGAAAAACTCCTAGTAACATAATCGTATTCTTTAGATCAATCATTGGCCCCAAAATCAAAAATGCCAGTATAGACGTAGTAGGGAAAATAGAACTAAATGATGCGCCGATAAATGCATCAGCTGAAGAGCATAAGGAAAGAATAAATGCTAAAAACATCATCACGAATAATGAAGAAGCTAAATCATTTCCTATTTCAACTAGTGCCTTTGTAGATACATATGTTTGTACAAAAGCAGCTAAAAATGCACCAATTATCAAGTATTTTCCCATGTCAAAGAATTCATCAATTGAATGTTTTAACATATTAAAGAACTTTTTAGCGAAAGGTTGTTGTTCAATTTTTTTTAGTGTCTTATCATTATTAATTTTTGCTTTGAATTGTGAACCTTTAAAGAGTAGGCAGATTATCAAAGATACTATAATAGCAATCAGAAATCCTAATATCATCCGCAAAACAGCTATTTTTAAATTGTTTCCGAATGCCATATAAGTAGAAAAAATTACAATTGGATTAATAAGAGGGCCTGTTAACATAAAACCTATTGCAGCGTGTAGGGGGACGCCTTTAAAAATTAATCTCCTAACAATAGGAACGATTCCACATTCACAAGCAGGAAATAATGCCCCAATGGCACAACCCATTATGGCAGCCATAAATTTATTTTTAGGAATCCACTTTTGAATAAGCTCTTCTGTTAAAAAGATTTGGATAAACCCTGCAATAAGAACACCTATTAATACAAAAGGTAGAGCCTCAATTAGAATACTTAAAAATATAGTATTAAGGTTCATAAGTGAAGAATTAGAAATTAGCTGTGTATTGTAGCTTAAGAAAAATAATGGGATTAAAAATAGAACTAGAATAAACCAAATATTAATTAAGTATTTATCCACGTTTTTATCCATATTAACCTCCTAAATGAATCTAGTATAGATGTCGTCATTTTGTAAAGCGTAATGATTACTTATTAGAATAAAATATGTTAATAAACATTTGGTTATTACTAAAAATAATTAGGGTAACAAGTAATGTAAATTAGCATGGCTTCTAAATAACTTGACCATTATTTGAGTTGGTTTCAATTTTTGGATATTATCAAGCACCGAGATGACGATACCACTGTTAGAGACTTAGAATGTTAAGTTATATTAAATAAAAGGAGGAGAAATACAATGCGGGAGAAAAAAGTTCGAGGAATTAAACGGAAATCTAATAATTTGATTAAACGAATTGAAGAAAATACGTTTGAGTTTCCAACAGAATTTTACAATGCTTATTGGCACCTGCATCTACCAGTTGCCCAAGATTTTATAAGTTCCTACAAAACGCCCAAAAAAATCAAACAACTCTGCATTCAAACACTATTGGATAGAGCTGTACATCTAATTGGATTGAAGCCAAATGATGATGAACAATTTCGAGTAGTGGTCGCAGTTGATTTACCTGATTTATGGGGTTCGCAAATTATTGTATTTAAAGGTGATTCCTATTTTAAAGATTTTTTCGATAGGAATGACGAATATCAAAAGTGGCTTCAGTTATCTAATAATAGAAACATTCAAACTGAATGGGGATTATCTGTTCATAATGATTTGCAAATATCAGGCTTTAAAGAAGTAATTACTGATGAGGATGGATACCACTATGAAGGTGAAATTTGGTTTATAGGGGAGATAAACTAAACTTAAAGGGAAATCTTTTATGTCCCTTTTTTAGCCAGAAAAACAACAATAATGAAGAGGGATGTTAAAAAAGCTATATTTATATGATTCAATAGCAGATATATACTATAAATGTTTGTGTAATTACACTTTCCATTCAATATGAATATTGATTATTTCGTTCCATTCCACTTTTCAGTTAATTGAGTTTACTTAATAAAGCTACCGCTACAATTTATAGCTTTATTAAATATCTAAGAAACAAGCGAAGCGAGAAATGATAAAAAGAGGTATAATTAAATAGGAAGAAACTCAGTAAAAAGAAGGTTGGATTTCAATAATGAACGAGCAATTAGAAGATTGGATTACGCGTTTTCAAAAGGAGAGAGATATCGAAGCTCTCGCAAGTTTAAAAGACTATTGTTACGATATGATTGAACCTTTAATAGTGGAATTTACGGAGAAATATGGTGAAGATGCAGGAGAATTATTACGTTTAAAATGGGATAAAAGATTTTATTTTATTTTTACAAAGTATCAATTGAATGTTGGCTTGCCTTTAGACACCTTTGTCAGAAATACATATCGCTTTTATTTTATGCAGGTTTTAAAAAAGGCTGGTTATTAAAATAGATAGTAGGGCAGTGTTAGTGAAACACTAAATATAGAAAAAACCTGGCTCGATTAAGAACGAGTCAGGTTTTTTGTATGTTATTGATAAATAATATCTTTTGCTAGATGGGTAAATACTTCACCTAAAATTGAGTTTTCGTCAAAACCAAAAGAACCTGTCTTTTCATCAGGCTGAGCAAATGGTATTTGAGCAATGACATTTGTATGAAGTGCATCTGCTAATTTTTCGGCATCACCTTGACCGAATAAATAATTCTTTTCACCATTTAAATTTTCAAAGTAAGCCATGTTTTCAACAACACCAAGAATTGTATGTTTGGTATGTTGAGCCATTAGATCTGCACGAGATGCAACATGAGAAGCAGCATTCTGAGGTGTTGTTACAATTATTTCTTGTGCTTGTGGAATCATTGCTACCACATCAATGGTGGCATCACCTGTACCGGGTGGTAAATCTAGTAGGAGATAATCTAATTCTCCCCACACTGTGTTGACAAGGAAATTGCGAATCCATTTGTTGAGCATTGAGCTACTCCAAATGACAGGTTGGTTATATTTTGTAAAAAAGCCCGTTGACATAATTTTTATATCATCACTCTCATCAGCAATAGCTGTTTGATCAAATATTGTTGGTTTATGATCGGTATTCATCATGGTACGAAAACTAAAGCCATAATTGTCTGCATCTAAAATACCAACTCTTTTTCCAAGACGGGCAAGGGCTACAGCTAAACTATTCGTGACTGTCGATTTACCGACACCGCTTTTATCACTGGTAACTGCAATAAATTTGACGCTAGAATTAAGTAGAAACGTTTTAGGTATATCTTTATCTAACGCACTTTTTGAATTTAAAGAAGATGTTGAACTGTGACGTTCATTTTGTGTCATTGAATCAAATTTAATCGAGATACTTGAAGCACCAATTTCTTTTAAAGTCTGTTCAATATCTTGTTGAATTTTTGTCTTTAGTGAACAACCTTGAATGGTTAAAATAATGTCAAGTGAGATATGCGTACCATCAACCTGAATATTACGAACCATATTCAAGTTGAAGATGCTTTTATGACGTTCAGGGTCATCAATTTTCTTCAGTGCATTTAAAATGTTGTCGTTTGTTAGCATATAAAAGAAATCACCTTCCTATTTTAAACCTTTACCAAGCCCTTTTAAGAAGTGAATGCCAAAGTTTAGAGCACGATTGATATCAGGATCTTTTAACAGTTTTACCAATTTGAAGACGCTAACTTTTTCATCAGACTCTACGGCTTTGTTTGCTTCATCTAAGCCAGTATTTAAACTCTCAACAAGTTTTGTTGTCGTTTCTGGGTTCATTTCAGTTAATACTCCAGCAACTCCCATTAAGTTGTTGATGATATTAGTAACAGGCTCACGAGTCAATTGACCAAGTGCAATATGAGCTACTTCTTCTTTTGCTTCAATTAGTTTTGTAGCTGCTTCAAGTGCTCCGATATCATTTAACTCTGCCATGATAGTAAAGACTTGATTAACAGTTTCTTCATTCTCAGAAAGTAGTTGTTTTAAATTCTCTAGCTTTTGTTCCTTATGTTGTTCTTCTGTTAATTGTTGTTTATTTATTGTTGTAATTGGTGTAGCCATTTTATCACTCCCCTTCGTTATTGGTTGTTAAGTGAACGTAGGCAGGACGATTCCATTTACGTTGTACTTCAACACCATTTTGTGGATGACGTTTTTTATAACGTGGGTTAGTTCTAGGAAGTGGATTTTTTCCTTTTCGTTTCAACACTTCAACACGTACTTTTGTTTGTTTGTATGCCGGTGTAGATGTACGGATGTCTGCAGCCGGACCTGTTAAGAAGTTAATCGCTGAATCTTTGCTAACAGAGTTCATTGGTATGAATAGTTCATTTCCTTGTACACGATCAGTTACTAGGGCATTTAATTTTAATGCGCCGTATGGAGAAACTAAACGAAGAAGTGACCCATCTTCTATGCTGCGTTCTTTTGCTAATTCTGGTGATACTTCAACGAAAACCTCAGGTACTTTCGATTGAATACCTTGTGATTTATTTGTCATGTTTCCTTCGTGGAAGTGTTCAAGTACACGACCGTTGTTAATATGACAGTCATATTGTGCTTCAAATTCTGCAGGTTTTACCCAATCATATAAAGCAAAACGAGCCTTTTTGTCAGGGAAGTTAAAACCATCTTCATATAATAAAGGTGTATCTTTACCATCAAGGCTACCCCAACAGAAGCTACCCCAATTTTCTAAAACATCATAGTTTGCTTGAGCAAAGATTGGAGAAAGACTAGCCATCTCAGCAAAGATTTCACTTGGGTGGCTGTAATTCCAATCTGCACCTAGACGACGAGCTACTTCTCTAAGAATTTCCCAATCAGCTTTGGATTCTCCAAGCGTTGGTAACACTTGATATAGACGTTGAACACGACGTTCTGTGTTTGTGAATGTACCTTCTTTTTCAAGAGATGGTGCTGCAGGTAAAATAACATCTGCGTATTGAGCTGTACGTGATAGGAAACAGTCTTGTACAACAAAGAAATCTAATTGTGATAGAACTTCATCTATATGGTTTGCATTACAGTCTACAAGCGCCATATCTTCTCCAACTAAATACATAGCTTTCATTTTACCTTCCATAATCGCATCTAACATTTCCATATTATTACGACCAGGTTGTGGTTGGATTTTGACACCATAGGCTTTTTCAAATTTTGCACGTTCTTTATCGTTTGTTACTTTTTGATAACCAGGTAATAGGTTTGGAAGTGTACCCATGTCACAAGCACCTTGCACGTTGTTATGACCACGAAGAGGGTAGGCACCTGCACCTGGACGACGATAGTTACCAGTAGCTAAAAGGAGATTTGAAATAGCAGCTGATGTATCTGAACCACCTGTATTTTGTGTAACACCCATACCCCAAAGAATACATGTACCGTCTGCATCACGAATCATTTCAGCAACGTTAATCAGTGTTTCTTTTGAAATACCCGTTTTTTCTACTGCATAATCCAGTGTGTATTTTTCAAGCACAATTTTGAAGTCATCGAAGAAATTCACATTCTCTTTGATGAAGGTTTTGTCATGCCAACCTTGATCAATCAAATATTTTGTAACGGCCATTAACCACACTTGATCTGTACCTTGTTTTGGATGCATAAAGATGTCGGAACGTTCAGCCATTTCATGTTTACGAACATCGGAAACTATTAATTTTTGACCATGTAATTTATGAGCACGTTTTACTCGAGTAGCTAAAACAGGGTGACCTTCTGTAGGGTTTGCACCAACAATTATGACAAGACCAGCTTTTGCTATATCTTTGATTGTTCCTGCATCACCACCCAAACCAACTGTACGTAATAAACCGTCTGTAGCTGGTGATTGGCAATAACGGGAACAGTTATCGATGTCGTTTGTTTCGAACAATTGACGTGCCATTTTTTGAATTAAATAGCTTTCTTCATTCGTAATTTTGGAAGAAGAGATAAAACCAACAGAACCCGGACCATATTCTTTTTGAATACCACCAAGTTTAGAAGCAATCAAGTCAAGTGCTTCGTCCCATGATGATTCAACAAATTCATCATTTTTACGAATTAATGGTTTTGTAATACGTTCTTCAGAGTTGACGAAGTCCCAACCGAATTTACCTTTTACACAAGTAGAAATGGCATTTACAGGGCCTTCAGAAGGTTGAACTTTTAAGATTTTGCGACCTTTTGTCCAAACTTCGAACGAACAACCTACACCACAGAAAGTACAGACTGTTTTTGTTTTTCTAGTACGTTTACTACGCATTGATGCTTCGATTTCAGAAATGGCGAAGATACCGCTATACCCTGGTTCAACGTCTTTAATTAAACCGATCATCGGTTCTAACATATCCTGTTTAAGCCCAGTCATAAAACCAGCTTCTCCAAGCATTGATTTTTCCATTAATGCGTTACAAGGACAAACTGTTACACATTGTCCACAACTTACACATGAAGAATCGTTAATATTAACACCTTCATCCCAAATAACTCGTGGTCTTTCTGCTTCCCAATCTAGGGATAATGTTTCGTTAACTTGTAAGTTTTGACAAACTTCTACACATTGCCCACATGCGATACATTGGTTTGGATCATAACGATAAAATGGATGTGACATGTCTACTTCATGTGGATCAACTTTTGGTTCATAAGGATATTTTTGATGTTCAATTTCCATCAATTCTGCTGTGTTGTGTAAAGTACAGTTACCGTTGTTATTATCGCAAACTGTACAGTACAGCAAGTGATTTTCTAGAAGACGATCCATTGCTTCTGTTTGTGCAGCTTTCGCTCTATCAGAAGTAAGTTGGACGTCCATTCCATCTACTGCTTTTGTTGAACAAGATCGAAGCAATTGACCATCAACTTCAACGATACATGTATCGCAAGTTTCGATAGGATCAACAGATGGTACATGACAGATTTGTGGATGGGCGATATCATTTTGATTAATGATATCAAGGATAGTAGCTCCTTCTGCTACATCATACGGAACGCCGTTAATTTTAATTTTAGACAAGGTAATATCCTCCTTTAGTTCTTTGTCACTTATAAGACAACAGGTTAATACTTATGGTAAAGCAGGGAAGTATATCGAGTTGGTTGCTCTGATTAAGATTGTCTAGTTATAATTTCAATTCTCGATTTATCGTGTTGCTATACCAAAGTGGATTAAGAAACGTTCATTAACGAGTTATCATATTGTTGACATTGCTCTAAAAATAAAAAAATCCACCATGAAACGGCACGATCTACACGTGCTGATTATTCATGGTGGATAAAATTCTTAGCAGGACTTGCTAAAAACTCAATCTACTTTATTTTTTTAGTATAACAATAGAATTCAAATATAGATCAACTTAATTCGTATAAAACTACGAAATAAGAATCAAAATATCTCAATTCCATTTGTAATATCACTTATTATAGCCCCATCATTCAAAATGGACAAGAATAATTATAAATATTTATAAATGGGTATAATTGTAAATAAATATTTTCTCTTTAATTTTTTTTCAAGTTGCTATATCATTAACAAACTGTAAGGGTGGTCTCACGATAACAAGACATAAAAAAAGTTTAATTACGTTGGGAGAATCGTCAAGATGTCAAAAAAAGTGCATGAATTTAACGACATTATTCGAAAACTACGCAAAGATATATTTGGAAAAGGACCAGAGCGTATGCATACTGTTTTCGTTGAGAACATGGCTATTTCAACTTTGTATGGCAATATAACACCAACAGAAAAGTTTATTGCGAGTACACCAGAAGGGTTAAAAATGGTCCATGCTGCACGTACTAGTATGATTCAAGATTTATATCCTAAATCACCCCCAGAAGGTATGGAAGAATTGATGGGCACTAAGTTACTCCATTTATTTTCAGATATTAAAATTGAAGAAGATGTTGCTATTTCTGTATTTGTTTTTGAGGATAATATTAGTGAATAACGGGGTGTCTTATGAAAAGGGCAGAATCACGAGAGATTTTACGCGTTAGAAATTGTTCTGTACGCACAAAGAGCGTAATCAATTACTCACAAATGAACAATCGACTAAAATGAAGGGAAGAGATTAAAATTAACACTCTACAAGACCAACTACACAGACCGCTAAGAGATTTAAGGATTTCAGTAACAGATCGTTGTAATTTTCGTTGTCAATATTGCATGCCAGCAGAAGTGTTTGGTCCAGATTACGCTTTTTTACCGTCAGATAAAATATTGAGTTTTGAAGAAATCGAACGATTAGTAAAGATTTTTGTCTCATTAGGTGTGAAAAAAGTGCGTATTACCGGTGGTGAGCCTTTACTACGTCGAGATCTACCAAAATTAATTGAACGCATTCATCGTATAGGTGGAGTAGAAGATATTGCTTTAACCACAAATGGTACTTTATTGAAAAAATATGCAAATGATTTGGCAAAAGCAGGATTATCGCGAGTTGCTGTTAGCCTAGATTCGCTAGACGAAGACCGTTTTTTCGAGATGAATGGTCATCGGGGAAAAGTGAAAACGGTATTAGAAGGTATTGAAAAAGCTGCAGAAGCAGGCTTACAAGTGAAAATTAATATGGTTGTTAAAAAAGGAAAAAATGAACAAGATATCGTTTCGATGGCAGAATTTTTTAAAGACAAACAGCATATTCTTCGTTTTGTAGAATATATGGACGTAGGTAACACAAATGGTTGGCGACTAGATGATGTTGTGTCGAAGAAAGAAATCGTTGAACAAGTTCATCAATTTTCCCCTTTGAACCATGTTGATCCTAATTATAAAGGGGAAGTAGCTACGCGTTATCAATATCAAGATGATCAGGGCGAAATTGGCGTAATATCATCTGTTACAGATTCATTCTGTTCAACTTGTACGCGTGCCCGTATTTCGGCAGAAGGAAAATTATATACTTGTTTATTTGCAACAGATGGAACTGATCTACGAGAATTGTTAAGAACTGGGGAAGATGATGCATCAATCATCGAATGCATTTCGGATGTTTGGGAAAATCGAAATGACCGCTATTCCGATGAACGAAATGAACAAACGATGGAAAAAAGAAAAAAATCAAAAATCGAAATGTCACATATCGGTGGATAGTCAAAATAGATTATCAAAAATAGAATAGTAGCTTTCGATAAAGGTAAAGTAACAATGTTTTCGATTGGAAACTAACAGATGTTGAGGTTTTAAAGTGAAGAAATAATCACGGTATTTAAAAGGGAATTTTGTTGCTTTTCAACGTAATTATTTGTAAATTTGATATTGAGTTATAATGTTTAATGTAATATACTTATATAATATAAGTTTATGGATGATAAGTAATGCTAGATTGCTTACTTCTATTTCTTTTTTTATTTTTAAATGGTGAGATGGATAAACTAGTAGGATGAACTGCTTAGATATTAGCCCGCCATAAAATAGTTTGTGTAAAGTCATACGCAAACTATTTTATGGCGGGTTTTTTATTTTGGGGTAATGAGGTCCTTCTAACTGAAATTTTCCTATTACACACAAACTAATCAAGTCTCTGACTTCGAGAATAAAGACTTAGTTTTGATAAAGGGGGAGAGAGTCAATTGACTTGGTCGGTTTTACACACAATCGGAATTATTGCTTACGCAGCAAGTGGTGCATTTGTTGCTATGGAGGCTAAATATTCCTTTATTGGAATATTTGTGCTTGGACTTACAACGTCATATGGTGGATCTGTGATTAGAAACATAGTTCTCGATGTCCCAATTTCTGAAATATGGGATCGTCAATCCTTATTTGTTGTAATGATAACGCTATCTACAATCGTATTCATTGAGAGGAAATGGGTTCATCATTGGAAACGATGGGGATATTTCTTTGATTCTATTGGTCTTGCTTCTTTTGCGATAAATGGTGCACTATTAGCAAAAAGTTTGAATTATGATCTAGGTATTATTGTCATAGCTTCTATGTTTACTGGTGTTTGTGGAGGGATGGTTCGAGATTTGTTAGCGGGTAGACCTCCACTTGCTTTAAAGGAAGAAATTCATGCAATACTTACATTCTTATGCGCTTTTTGTATTTGGGCTGGGTGGAGCAGTCCTATTGAATTGTCGACCATAGTAGTTCTCGTTGTATTTATTCGTATGCTATCGGTTCATTATAAATGGAGACTAAAACTTCCTTGCAATCAGCCTGAAAAACATTTATAACTCTGTAAATTAATGATGTATTTGAATCAATATTATAACGAATAACCTAGAAGAAAATTAAAAAACAGAATCCGAGGAGGGATATAATGATAAAAAAAATGGAACATGCAATGAGTATGTTAATCCGCGAAATCCGTAAGGAAAATATCGGAAATGGCCCAAGAGAAATTAATGTTCGTATTGTAGGTTCTTGGGTAATTTGTGAGATGAAAGGTAATTTAACGAATGTTGAAAAGTTTATGATTGAAACAGAAGAAGGACAACAGATGGTTCATAAAGCAAGGACGACATTAGTGAAAGAAATTTATGAGGACCCTGCAAAGGTGAAAAAGCTTGAGGACATAGTTCAGGCGAAACTTGTCAATGTTTTTACAGATATCAGTATTAAAACGGATATCGCAATGACAATTTATGTGTTTGACAAACCTATTATGGACAATAGTCATATTAAAAATTAAATTCATGATCTCCTGTTGCAATTTTTAGGTTTGTAATCAGCACGTATTTATAATTATTGTAGTAGTTGTAAGTTCTATTTGAGTATTGTCTTTAGGACATGATTCTTATAATTAAAAATAGCTTACTATTCAAAAAAGGTACCCTGTAGACGCATTTAAAAAGTCTATCTATAGGGTACTTTTTGTATATGATCAAAATTGCTTAAAAAATCTAGGTGATTCTTAAGAAAGGTGGACGTTTGCTCCTGTATGTATTATCTATTTAAAACTTTCGAGGCAATTAGAATATGTAGTCTGATAGCCTCCAAAAGTAAGAACTAAACCGTTACTTTGAGCATTCCTCCAACCACATATTTTGTAATTGTGGAGCGAAAGACGGCGAGTCCTCGAAAATGCATTCGCATTTCCTTCGTGCGATGTAAATTCAGTGAAGTTCATTCAAAGTCCTTCGGGAAAGCTTGAGCTGAAAGCCCCACAGGAATGATTTTAAGGGACAAAGCCTAGAACGCCACATCCTGTGGCGACGGCTTCGTGACCAACATCGTGTTGGCCCGAGGAGATTGAAGCCAAGCCCGTGGAAAGCGCCGTCTGTAGCGGAACTTCCAAATCTTAATTCTGAAAAGTAATTGTGTTGAAATGATTGTATTTCAAACCGAAAATAGATATATGAAATTGATTCATATAAAAAATCAATCCAATTTAAGAGGAAAGTAGACTGTTTTGATCAATCTTATTTCTAATGCTACATATAAGTGAATAAGTGAATTAAAAAGTATCAAATGTTATTATGAATTATGATATAATTTATACTTTTTTATTTAAGTTACTTTAAAAAAAGACGATGACTAGATATATCAGTATATAAAAAGAAATGGAGTGACCTAAAATGGGACGTGTCGTTATATTTGCCGAAAAACCTTCACAAGCAAAGGCATATGCGGACGCTTTTAAAGTAGCGAAGAAAACGAAAAACTACATAGAATTACAGCCAACAGCTACATTTCCTCAAGGTGCTACAATTACCTGGGGAATAGGCCACTTAGTTGAACTAAAACAACCTGCAGACTACAAAACTGAATGGAAAAGATGGTCACTTGCTCAACTTCCAATGATTCCAGAAAAATATGAGTTTCGTGTATCAAAAGGGAAGTGGGATCAATTCCAAGAAGTGAAACGACTTTTTAAGGAAGCAGACTTATTGATTAACGCATGTGATGTGGACCGAGAAGGTTCTAATATCTTTTATTCGATATTACGTCAAACCGGTGTGCGCAATAAGCCAATCCAAAGATTATGGATCAATTCCTTAGAAATAGATGAAATTCGCAAAGGCTTTGCGAATTTAAGAGATAACCAGAAGGACATGCTTTTGTATAAAGAAGCACAGACAAGACAAATCAGTGATTGGTTAGTAGGGATGAATGCGAGTCGCTTATATACGATGCTTTTAAAAGCAAAAGGACTAAACGAGACAATGTCAATTGGCCGTGTACAATCACCAACTGTTTATATGATTTATCAACGCCAAATGGAGATTGAAAACTTTAAGCCATCCAATTTCTACGAGTTGACGGGTGATTTTTTATCTGAATTTGGCCCTTATAAAGGGAAAGCTGCTGTGAAAAAGGACAAGCGTGAAGAAGCTGAAGCCATTTTAATGCAAGCGGGTATTGTAGAAAATGAAGCTCTTCCTGGAATAATCAAAGATGTGAAAAAGGCTCGTAAATCGATTAAGCCACCAAAGCTACATTCGTTATCTACTTTACAAGCTAAGGCCAATAAGATTTGGAAATATAGTCCAGCGAAAGTGTTGGAGATTGTGCAATCTTTATACGAAAAGAAACTTGTTTCCTATCCTCGTTCTGACTGTCAATACATTACAGAAGCAGAATTTGGTTATCTAGTAGGGCAAATTCCGGCCTATCAGAGAATTATTGGACACCCATTTGAGGTAGCCAATCACCATCCTCAGAAACGCTATGTTGATAATGCTAAAGTTGAGGAACACTATGCAATCATCCCAACTAAAACAATTCCATCTGAACAAAAGGTAGCTGGGTTGCCACCAATGGAACAGAATATTTATCTTGAGATCGTCCGTAGTATGCTTGCGATGTTCCATAGAGATTATTTATATGAAGAAACAACCATTATGACAGATGTTAAAGGCATTGATTTTAAAACAGTAGGCAAGGTAGAGTTGGATAATGGTTTCCAAGAACTGTGGCCTGTCTCATCCAAAAAGAAAAAGGAAGAAGAGCCTTTATTACCACAAGTCAAACAACAAGAAATAGTTGAAGCACATATCCATATTCAAGAAGGTACAACACAACCTCCAAAGCCTTATACAGAAGGACATCTTGTACAAATGATGAAAACGTGTGGAAAGTTCATAGAGGATGAGGGAGAAAGTGACATTTTAAAAGAAGTGGAAGGTCTAGGTACGGAAGCCACGCGTTCTGGGATTATTGAAACGATTAAAAGACATGGTTATATAGAAGTAGCAAAAAATATCGTCATGATTACAGATAAAGGTAGAGTACTTTGTGAAACGATTGAGGGTTCGCTATTATCTAGCCCAGCAATGACCGCCAAATGGGAAACCTATCTACGGAAAATAGGTAATGGGAATGGATCACAAGAAGCATTCTTAGGAAGCGTTTCAAAATTTCTTCACCATTTAATTGAAGTAACACCTGAAAAAGTAGCAGGTACAAATATTCAAGCTGCAGTAGAAGCAGCACCTTCAAACGAACCAATTGTAGAGTGTCCCATTTGCCATCAAGGGAAAATGATCGCAAGAAAATCATTCTACGGTTGTTCCAATTACAAGGCAGGATGTAAATTCACTGTTTCTAAAACAGTAGCTAGCAAAAAACTTTCACCGAATCAATTAAAAGATCTTTGTCAAAATGGTGTGACAAAAGAGATGAAAGGCTTTAAATCAAAAAAGGGCTCAAGTTTCTCTGCAAAACTGAAGTTGGAACAGGGGAAAGTAGTTTTTGAATTTTAACTTAGTACTAGAGGTGATATTGTTTATTGCTAAAATAAACAATAAAGTGGTGGGCGTGTTCAATTGCATTTATTTACAAAGACAAATGGAAGCCACAGAGCTGAAATTTACAAGTTAATGACTCGTCCAAACTTTAGACGTAACGGTATTGGACGCTCACTCATTTAAATACTGTTATAAGGTATAGCTAAGTACAATTAAAAATTTTGTTTTCTATGGTTTATTGCAAAATGAAAATGTGTAATACATTCTCAAATATCGAATTAATAACATATTCCAAAATGAAAGAGGTAAAAATAATGGGGACTTGTGCAGATGTATTAATCGTTATCGATTTACAAAATGGAGTATGTTTCAGTGGAGATCATTTATTCGATTTACAAAATTTACTCAATAAAGTAAATAATAGAATTGCCTTATATAGAGAATTACAGAAACCAATCATTTTTGTTCAACATTGTGATGAAGAATTAGTTCCTGAAGAAGAACTTTGGGCTATTCATGCAAATCTAGATGTTCAAGAACAAGATTTTTTTGTTAGAAAAATACATGCAAATTCTTTTTACAAAACGAACTTAAAAAATCTTTTAGACCAATTAGCTGTACATCGTATTGAATTTTGCGGCGCCCAAACAGAATACTGTATGGATGCTACGATTAAATTTGCTCATGGATTGGGATACGAAAACTTCATGATACAGAAAGCAACGTCTACTTTGAATAATCCATTTATGTCTGCAAAAGAGACAATTAATTTTTATGAAAATATATGGAACCACAGATTTTTAAAATTAATAGAAGATGAATCTTAGAATGAACGATTATATAAATCGATCAATCAAAGGAATCCTAAAACGAGGATTCATCAGCGAAAATTAAACAATTTTATCATTCCTAAAAAATTAAAGATGCGGTGGTGTTGTTCATCAATATAGCGATATTGCAGCACCTACAGCGTACACACTTATTCAAAAAGGAGCAAACATTATTAGTTTTAATCCAGGCTCTACATTTGATATGATTTGCATTAGGAATAGGGCTGTCAGTTATGCTGATAGCCTTTTTGTATATCCAGATATATCCGTTTCAAGAACAAAAGTTAAACCAAGGGAAATATGATGTATATGGGCTTTGGATGATTCTTTTTACGGGGCTGCATTTATCTGTCACATCATTATTTACACGAAAACGGTTGGCAATGGGTGCTTAAAATCATTATAACCATTTTTGTAACAAGCTTTTCTATTGCATGTATCGGAGAACATTTTTATGATTTTCAGCATAAAAAGTTTCTATTTCAAAGAAAATAACTTATCAGATTCGCTTAAAATCGAATTTGGTTGAGGTATTAATAATTTGGTTTCAAACGAGTTTCTGTTTGTTATTCGGTATTTTAGATAGGGTAAATGGTTTTGTTGGGAAAATGGGGTGGAACAATGATTTTTTAAGGTTATTGCATATACTTGTTAAGTATTGGAGTTTTTAAGTTAAATTAACTTTGAATAGAGGGATTAAATTGAGTGAGATCAAAAATATAATAAGGAATGAAGCGCCCTGTAAATAGGGCGCTTCGGAAGTATACATTATCTTTAATTATAACTAATATTAGCAGAGGGGTATAATGTAGTTCCTCCAATTGAAACTTTGATTTCTTTTGATAATGGAACATTTTGTTCATTAATAATTGTTCTCCACCATTCCCATGCAAGACCTGTACATTCTCTCGCTAGGACTTTCACATTTTTTGAATTAGGTGGAAGTGGTATGACTGTAGAGAAATGAGCAGTTTTGTCTCTGTTGTTTCCTTCCCAAGTTTTATGGATTAGTATTTCTTTTCCATTTTCATCATATGAGTATTCATCCCAAGATACATCAAATTGAGCAACATATGCTCCATAATGATCAAGCGTCATTTTAGCACTGGAATATTCTGAAGTTGTAGTCTCGATATAATCTGTATTATTATGAACAGCAGCAACAGCATTATCTTTTAAGAAAGTGCTAGTATATGAAATTGGGTATGCTGGATTTTTAGGACTTAATTCTGCATTATCTTTAATAATATTTCGTATTTCATTAAAATCTTTTGTAATAACCTTGTTATGCTCTTTTGCATCTCCGCCTAATACTACAGCGGTAAAGGTACTGTCTTCAAAAATATCTTTGTACTGTCCACTCGTTTCAACGCTGTTATTCTTAAGTAAAGCTTTAAAGGCAGCTTGTACATCTTTGCTCTTAGATGTTGTTTCTAATTTTACATAAATTGTTCTGCCGTAAGCTACATTTGACACCATAACAGGCGGTGCCTCATTACTTACACCTTTACGAGTTAACTCGTCAAAAGTAACACTATTATCAAAAAGTTCTGATGGATTGTTAGGTAGTTCTGCACTAACGGAATAATATATTTGCTTATATGCCGCAACCATCACTTTTTTCTCTCCATTTGCAACAGCATTAAAGTCAATGTTCAGTCCATTATCAAGATATTTAGCGTTAACATTAAGAGCACTTGCTATTTGAGATTTACTATAAACCATAGATTCTGTATACTGCATTCTTGCAGGTAACGTATGTGTTGCTGAATACTTTTCATTCCAAGTAGATACTAAATCATCTACTGCTCCAGATACATTACTATATGTTGGATTTTGAACAGTTATGGTATTTTCTTTTCTCATACCAGGTAAGTCTATACTAATATTCAAAGGTTTTCTCTTAGCCACTAATAAACTAGGTTGATTATCCGCAAAAGCTTTATTTGCAAGTTGTACTGCTCCTGGATATGTACGATTAACCATAGAATCAATAATTGAAATATCCACTGGTGAAGTTGAAAGAGATTTTTTCTCACGATTAACCACTACAAATTTCCCATTTGAATTTATACCTTCTTTCGGCACAAAATTCTCTACTTTTTCACCATCTACTGCTAAAATCTTTTGATTATCATATTTTAAATTTGCTATACCAGTATCAATGTCACTAGCTTGTTCTGGTGCAATAGATGAATCACTTTTAGGTGTTTCAGCGAAGGCGATAATCGAATAATTAATAGTACAAAAGCCAATTAATAAACATACTAGTACTTTTATTACTTTAATAGAGCTTTGAACGTTCATAAAATTCACTCCTTATAATTTTTTAGTAAGATAGAAGAAAGATTTTTTTAAACACTGAATCCGTGAAATATTTTGGGTTAATCAAAGATTTCTTGAAAGTATTTCTGTAAATTCAATGCATTTTGAGTTGCAACAACATACATTACTTGATTGTCTTCCTATGTACCTCTTTTACAAGATAATCTATCTTTACTAAACGAATGATCATTTCTTTAATCGTTGATTTTTGTTTGAGCATCAGTCATTCGCATTACCTCCTTTAGAAATTGGAATATTTTAATTTTGAACCAATTTCAACCCATAACCTCATTTTAATGGTCTTGATTTTCTTTCCCAATCACCTTTTACAGGTTATATGATAATATCGGTTATGTGATTAAATATTTAAATAAAGAGGATACGTATTAAAAGTATAAAAAGCCTTTTAAATGTTGGAATTTAATATAATACACGAACATTAAATGGGGCATGTTATATAACATATCAATTAGAACATTGTCTATGAAGTGGAAGATGCTAGTTCTCGAAAATGCATTCGCATTACCTTCGTGCGATGTTAATTCAGTGAGGTACATTCAAAGTCCTGCGGGAAAGTGAGGTGGGCATTGAAAAGTAAAAATAGTTGTAAATTTATGATAAAAATCTAGTATAGCTATCTTCGTTGAAGTGGAATTAGCGGAGAGTCCTCGAAAATGCATTCGCATTTTCTTCGTGCGATGTTCATTCGATGAAGTTCTTTCAATGTCCTGAGGGAAAACGAGCTAGACGAGACACTGGAGCTTAGCGAGGAGGCTCGTCAGTTCGCCCAAGGAAAGCGGAGCTAATTCCACTTATTCAATAGCAGATATATATTATAAATATTTGCATTACTACACTTTTTCAGTGGCCTCAAAACGAAATGGGTGTACAATGTTTTAGCTTCCGAGGAGGCTCAACGCTCGCTTAGCACGAAAGCGCCATCTGGAGCAGCTTACTAATCAAATACTAGAAATTCAATATTTTCCGAATTATGGAGTTGATTATTTAGAAAATATTCGTATTTTTTAACTAGAACAGCATTTTGGGAATTGACTCAATTAATAAAGCAATCGATCCAACTCCCAACAAAGGAATAATAAATTCTATTTTAGACAAACTTTTAATACAGGGATCATGAATATCAGAGAAGATTTTACACTATGGAGTTATTAAGCCTTTAATTTATCTCGCTTTGTATGATAACAGCATGTAAACGAGGTTGAAATGATTATGAGGGAGTTGCTTGTTTGTGAAAGAATGTAATTGCGATTTTACACCGATGGAACAAGTATTAAAAGAGGATATTCGACAAGTCATAGCTGTACTACAGAATAGTTTAGATGAAATGGGCAAAGAAAATTATTGTCTTCTTGGTAATTTTGAAAATGTAAAAGAAAAATTTAGTGATATTGAAGTCAAAGCGGCTACTTTCTATTTAAATTGTTACCTGGCACCATATACAGATAAATATCCAGAAATATCAATTTGCGCACAAAAATTATCCAATAAAAGACATGGTGGTTTAATCGTTATTCAACGGGAAGATTCCTTGGCGTCTTTAATTCAGCCAGGTATAACTATAAACGCAGAGCTTACTCATTCTTTATTGGAATCCATTTTTTATCCTGGAAATCCATTACATGATGGGGCTGTTTTAGTAAATCAAAATCATATTAAATCTGCTGCAAATGTACTTCCACTTACAAATAAGTCTATAGGTGATCAAAAAAAGCTAGGTACGCGTCATCGTGCGGCTATCGGTTTATCAGAACGAAGTGATGCATTGGTGCTAGTGATTTCGGAGGAAACAGGTAGAGTATCTTTTGCGTTAAACGGAGAGCTTTACCCAATTTCAATCTGACATTGTCAGCTAGCATTTTGAAAAACTACCCGATTTCAAAATGCATACTAAATATTATTGCTTCACTTAAGTCTTGTTACTTATGTGAAGCTTTTTTTTTGGCAATAAAATACTTCTACTTCTAGTCAACAGGTCTTGGCCCAGCAGCTTTTCCGGTGTTTTCTACTGTCATTATTGGACGAATCGTAATATCTCCATTTACAAGAATTTGACAGGATAAACGCAAAAAATCTTCAACTATATGATTGTCAATTCCTTTATTAATAAAAGCTTTCTTTTCTTTGTCGGTTAATTCTAAATAATCTCCAGCCAGAATCTCTACCCTGCAAGTCGTACATTTAGCATTACCACCACATCGATGTAGAATATTTACACCGTTATCCTCCAAGGCTAATACTAACTTTTTCCCATTTTCAACTTCAAAAGTTTTCCCACCAAGTATAGTTACAAATGGCACTTATTATCACCTCAAGTACATGATTAAATTTCGTAAGGGTATTAATCTAGTTATCGCCTTATTGAGCAAACTTTAGACAGAGCATAGAAATCAAAGCTCATTAATAAAAATAATTATCTTTTTATAAACCTCGGTAGTCTATATGAGAAATTAAAAAGAATGCAATAAGATAAAAATAAATAAACTTAAAAGGGGAGATGTAATTATTCAACAACAGCAGAGATGCTGAATTGGACATATGAATCCTGGTGGTGCCATGGATTATGAAAAAATGGAATACCATGAAAAGGTCGGTTTATCTGAATGCTTGTCCTATAGAATAAAGTTGAAGAAACTATAATAAGTATGTCTACACTTCATTATGTTTATAAGCATTAAATTAGACAAACACATTATTCTATGCGATAATATAGTATATGCTGATTAGCTAATTTAGGAGTTATTGGCATTCTGCTATTTGTTTTTGAAGATACTTATTCACACTGGCGTGACTTTGGGGTCACAAGGACGCGAAAGAAGGTAGGGTTCGCGTTGCTTAAGTTAGAAAGCTTTCCAGTGGAATTTTACCGCGGCAAGAAAGGTAGACTTTCTCGTAAATATTCCCCGGATGATCGGGTTGAAATTAGAACTTTCATAAATTAGCTAATATATATAATCCAAGGGGTACGCTCATCGATGAGTGTACCCCTTGTCCAATTTATTCGTAATTTAGAAATGGCATGCTTTAGCATAATTATTTTGTTCACCTCTTATTAATATAGGATTACTTTCCAAGTATAAAACAGCAGGAAGTAGACAATTCTATTTGATGGAGGTGAGCTAAATTGACAAAGAATAATAAGAATAAGAAAAGTAGTGTAAGCCGTGAAGAATACGGCTATGGTTACGATTTGAGTCCTGATGACTTAGATGTTATTGGACAAAACAATGCAGCAAAAGCAAAAAATAATAATGAAAATCAGGGGAAACCAACTGATAAAGAGACTCAGTCAAAACTTAATAAATAACGACTAAAAGCACCATTGATGAAACAAGGTTAAATTGTTTCATCAATGGTGCTTTTTCTATATAAATACTATAATCGAATCAATTGAGAGCGAATCATTTGAATAATATTTAATTGAACAATTCCCATTTCTTCGGGTGTTTCTTGTGTATCATTCGCTAACCATTCTTCGATGACACCAAAAATTGCAGAGACGATGAAAGATAGAAAATAGTTATTAAATTGCTTAATTTCATGACGATCTGTATGTTCATTACTTTGTTGAGATATTCGCAAAAGTAACTTCTGCAAAATAGTTTCTTTATAGAGTGTTTTTACTTTTTGAGAAAAAGCTGGATCACCAGTCGGACCTAACAACACTTTAAAAGCTGTTGACTCTTGCCCAAAGTATGTAAACATTTGAATAATGGCTGGATAAGGTTTTCCGATTTTTATATAACCTAAGCCATCCAATGGTTCAATGTTATCAAGGCAATCTTGTAAACCTGAAAGTAACCGGTTTTGTATTTGGGTCATTAAATCAAATTTATCCGTATAGTGCAGATAAAAAGTGCCACGGTTTAGTCCAGTTGCAGATGCTAATGCACGAACGGTTACACCTTGAATACCATCTACTGCCATGATATCGATAAAAGCATCTTGAAATTTTTGCTGTGTTTCGAAATTCATTTGTTCATGGATTTTTCCCATCATAATTCCTTACCTTTCTCTCAATACAATCTGTAATTGATAGTGTAGCATAGTTTTGTTTAATTGTTAGATTTTTCAAATTGATAGTAGATAAAACAATGCAAAAAAAGTAAATCTTGCTAAGGGCCACTTTCATATAAAAGTGGCCCTTAGAATTTAGAATAGTACTCCTTGTCCTTCCATGAAAATAGCTTAAATATCTCGACAATCTACGATAATTGTTGAAGGAGCTTCAGTTGGATTTTCAGGATCAAAGAAGAATGCACAGCAATCTTTTCTGTCAAAGAAAATAAATATGACATTGGGTTTATTAGGAAGGGTATTAGTGAACTTGAAGTATATTGTGCAGGTTCAGGTGGTAAATATGGATGAAAAGAATTTCATTACAAAAGAATCCCTAACCTTTTGAATAAAGATTGTTCAAAAGGTTAGGGATAAATTATTCCATGTCACCTAATTTATAAAAAACTTGAAATTTCGGAAGGCGAATCGTACATTAGAGATCTCTTAATTTGCAATTAATAATATAATAAATAAGAAGAATATAGGCAAACCTACAAGTAAAGATAGTATAGATATAGCGTTCTTAATTTTTATATCATCTTTAAAGATTTTCTCGGCAATTTTATAAATAATTAACCCAATGAATCCACCAGCTAAATTTAAAATAATATCATCAACATCTGTTGCTCCTAAAGCAAAGATATATTGAACCACTTCAATAAATAAGCTCAATAAGAAAATATAAAATAGGTTTTTAGTGATAGATTTTGAGGCATTATGGAGTATCAAATAGATGCCGGCTGGAATGAACATTAAAATATTTCCCCAAATGTTCATATCAATGATTCTTGTACCACCAATCCCGTTATCAACCATAATAAAGTTTCTAATTGACTCAAATGGTATTAAATTAACACTTCTAATGCTATCTCTACTTATAAAAACTGTATCAACTAATAAAAATATGTAGAAAAATAGTATAGCCCAGTAAGTAATATTTAAGAATTTTTTCATCATTTATCGACCTTTCATTTCCTTAGATTTATCTCAAGTGTATACAAGATATCTTAAGGAAATGTAAGGATAATTCTTAAGAAACTCTTAAACTTCTCCGTGAAAGTTCATGAACTGAAAGTACGAACAGAATACATGAATGAAATTAAAAGAAAAATATTTGAAATCAGTAAGAATGATTGAAGTTTCCAATAGTGATAATTCATTTATGAAATGATTTACTGAACATTTCGAGGGTTATACACTATATGAAAAAGAGCAAAACTTGAAAGAATCAAACATCTGCTCAAATTCTCTTAGCAATGTAACAGGGATGTTGTATTTACGAGAAATATCAATATCCTTATTGTACGATAGTTCAAGAAATTGACTGTCCATCCTGATGATTTTTTTAAGTCGCTAACATTTGTACTATAAAAGTAAGGGGTAAAATCGTTTTTTAGTGCCTTTTCTGAATGTAATTGAAATACGATAGACAATTTTGATAAGACTGTTTATTGTATTCTTCTAAGTCATAAAGTACACTCGAAATATAGTCAACACCGTGTTTAGTGAAAGGATGATGAAGATGACGGTTTCAGTAGAAATCACCAAAGTAAATAAGCATTTTCATAAACATGTAGTTTTAAATGATATTAGTTTAACAGTTCAAAAGGGGAAAATCTTTGGCATGATTGGACCTTCTGGTTGTGGCAAAACGACATTAATTAAAGTGATGGTAGGGATGTTAAAGCCAGATAGTGGTAGAGTAACCGTTTTAGATAAACCAGTACCTCAATTTGAACTTTTAGAAAAAATAGGGTATATGGCACAATCTGATGCACTTTATTCAGATTTAACTGGTTATGAAAATCTCCAATTCTTTGCTAAATTATTTGGATTCCCTAAAAAACAAAGAGACCAACAAATTGCTTATGCTGCAGAAGTTGTGCAATTAACAGATGATTTAAAAAGAAAAGTTCTAGATTACTCAGGCGGGATGAAACGTCGATTATCGTTAGCTATTGCGCTTATACAAAATCCAGAAATATTAATTTTAGACGAACCAACTGTAGGGATTGACCCTGCATTGAAGAAAATAATTTGGCAAGAACTTGAAAGACTTCGCGATGAAGAACAAAAAACAATATTCATCACAACCCATGTGATGGACGAAGCCGAAAAATGTGATGAGTTGGCCTTAATGCGAGAGGGTAAAATCATTGCACAAGGTATGCCGGTAGAATTAAAAACACAATTTAAAGCAGATAATTTTGATGATGTATTCCTAAAAGCAGGGGGGCATCTATCATGAGACTTTTAGCATTAGTAACTAGGATTATTCAACAAATGATTCGTGATAAGCGAACAATGGCATTGCTATTTTTGGCACCTTTACTTGTGTTAAGTTTAATGTACTTTATTTTTAATTCAGACGAAGTGGATACTACATTAGGTGTTGTGAATGTAAATGAAAAAATCGTGAAAACAATTGAGAAGTCTGATATAAAAGTTAAAACATATGATGAATTAACAAACAAAATGGCAATAGATGATAAACTGGATGGCTGGTTGAAGGTTGAAGATGGCAAGCTTTCACTTACATTACAAAATGATCAACCAAGTCGTGCAAAAGCACTTCAATTAAAGCTAAAACAAGCACTTTCTGGTCAACCACAGCAGTCCACTCCAATTTCTATCGATTATGTTTATGGTGGCAAAGATACGGTATTATTTGATGTGATCAGTCCAATTTTAGTAAGCTTTTTCGTTTTCTTCTTTGTTTTTTTAATCGCAGGAATTGCGTTATTAAAAGAACGTACGACAGGAACTCTAGAAAGATTGCTTTCAACTCCAATAAGACGATATGAAGTAGTTTTAGGATATTTAATGGGGTATGGTATTTTTGCTATTATACAAACCTTAATCGTCGTTTTTTATGCAGTAAATGTATTAGATGTTGTACTTGTTGGCTCTATTTGGAATGTACTCTTGATTAATTTATGTTTAGCTTTAGTTGCATTGTCACTTGGGATTCTATTATCTAGTTTTGCAACTTCAGAGTTTCAAATGGTGCAATTTATTCCTTTAGTAATCATCCCACAAGTATTCTTTACCGGATTATTTCCGATGGATGGTATGGCAGATTGGCTTGTTAATATCGGACGAATCATGCCACTATATTATGCATCAGATGCGATTACTGGGGTCATGTACAAAGGATATGGCTTTAGTGATATCGGAATCGATTTATCGGTATTATTAGGTTTTGCATTGGTATTTATCGTGTTAAATATATTCTCATTGAAAAAATACCGCTCATTATAAGAAATCATTTATAAAATATTGACAATTAGCTTAATCTGTTGCATTCTTATATGTAATATTAAGCGTAAGTGAAGATTAGTACGTGTGTCACTTCTGTAAAAGAGAGCGATGTTCACCGGCTGAAAGGCATTGCAACAGAACCATGCTGAACCTACTTCATAGCTCCTAGCAAAACTAGGCGCAGTCTCAAGCGTTATGAGGAATGAGTGGAATATCAAAATTGGTATTCAACTAAGGTGGTACCACGAAGAGTAACCCTTTTCGTCCTTAATTTTAAGGATGAAAAGGGTTTTTTTAATCGTGTTTTTGGGCTCTAACTAACTGTTGGGGTATTCATATAATTTAGCAAAAATCAATAGAAAAGTATAGGTGAATGCCCAGACACTCCTGCCGAAAAACTGACAGTCAGTCGGCGGAAAGGGAGGGCAGGCACCGGAAAACTCACAGATTGAAGTTTCACTTTATTGGAGGAAATGATATGGAAAAGAAACGAATTGTTGTGAAAATTGGTAGTAGCTCTCTAACTAATTCCAAAGGGGAGATTGATCAGCTAAAATTTCATGATCATATACGAGCAATTGCTAAATTGAAACAAGTAGGACATGAAGTTGTTCTCGTTTCTTCGGGAGCAGTAGCTTGTGGATTCCGTAAACTTGGATATTCTTCAAGACCCGTAACTTTAAAAGGAAAACAAGCAGCTGCAGCAGTAGGTCAAAGCTTACTTGTGCAATCTTATACAGAGCAGTTAAGTGAATACGACATTGTGACTGCACAGATTTTATTGACAAGAACCGATTTTTCCAAAAAAGATCGTTACAAAAATGCCTATGCAACACTGTCTGAATTGTTAGAACGCTCAGTTTTACCAATTATCAATGAAAATGACACAGTTTCAGTTAAAGAATTAACCTTTGGTGATAACGATATGCTATCTGCATTAGTAAGTGGATTAGTACATGCAGATCAACTTATTATCTTAACGGATATTAATGGTCTTTATAATGCGAATCCAAAAAAAAATCCAGATGCAATACGTTTCAATCGATTAATTGAAATTACAGATGAGTTACTTGGTTTTGCAACAGCAGAAGGCTCAAAAGTAGGTACTGGTGGCATGCAATCAAAGCTTCTTGCGGCCAAAACTGCCTATGATTTAGGGGTTAAAGTTTTCATAGGTCGAGGTACAGGGGAAGATAAGCTATTATCCATTTTAAATGGCGATGGGGATGGAACTTATATCGAAAAAGATGAGTTACCAATATTGAATAGTCAAAAACAATGGATTTCAATATTCTCAGCTGTTGCAGGTAGAATTACGATTGACAAAGGTGCAGAAGTTGCGTTGATTAATCACGGGAAAAGTCTTTTACCTGCAGGTGTTATTGGCTTAAAAGGCGAATTTTCTACAGGAGATGTTGTTGAAGTTTATGGCACACAAGGCCTTTTAGGTAGAGGAGAAGTGCTTTATTCTTCAGAACAGTTGGAACAATCAATGGGGAAAAGAACAAGCGAAATTGAAACGCAATCGATAGAAGTGATTCATCGTGATCGTTGGGTTCAAATATAAGGAGGAATTAGTATGACGGAAGTTTTAGAAAAAGGTAAATTAGCTAAGAAAGCAAGCTATGAGATGAATCAAAAGTCAACAAAAGAAAAAAACGAAGCATTACAGTTGATTGCTAAGCAATTACTAATGGATAAAGAAACAATTCAAAGAGAGAATGAAAAAGATATTATCTCTGGTAAAGAAAAAGGACTTTCTCCATCAGTTTTGGACCGAATTTTACTTACAGAAGACAGAATAAATGGAATTGCTGAAGCCATTGAATTAGTAGTAAGCTTACAAGATCCAGTAGGGGAAGTTCTTGAAAATATTACAAAAGAAAATGGCCTACATATCGAAAAAAGACGTGTTCCGATTGGGGTAATAGGGATGATTTATGAAGCCCGACCTAATGTAACAGTCGATGCGGCAACACTTGCACTGAAAACTGGCAATGCTGTTATTCTACGCGGTAGTTCATCTGCAAAATTTTCAAATATAGCTCTAGTCGATTCGATCCATAAAGCATTAAGTAAATCAGCATTACCTATTAATGCAGTACAACTTATTGAAAATACAAGTCACGAAGTTGCTGAAGAACTATTTCATTTAAAAGAATACTTAGATGTATTAATCCCTCGAGGTGGCAAGAATTTAATTGATAACGTTGTATCAAAAGCTACGGTGCCTGTGCTTGAAACCGGGGCGGGGAATTGCCATATCTTCATTGATGAAACGGCAAATTTACAAATGACAAAAGATATTGTTCTAAATGCTAAAACACAGCGTCCATCAGTCTGTAATGCTGCTGAGAGTCTGTTGATTCATGAAAATTGGTATTCAGCTTATGGAAAAGAATTAGTAGAAACATTGCTTAAAGCGGGCATCACAATTTTTGGAGATGACACCGTTCAAGAAGCCGATCAAAATGTCCAAAAAGCAACAGAAGAAGATTGGGCAACAGAATATTTAGCATTAACGTTAAGTGCCAAAATTGTTAAGAATATCGACGAAGCGATTGAGCATATACATCAATATGGAACAAAACATTCAGAAGCAATTATTACTGAAAATCTAGAAAATGCAAGTGGCTTCCAAACAGGAGTAGATGCAGCAGCGGTTTATCATAATGCTTCCACTCGTTTTACCGATGGATTTGAATTTGGCTATGGAGCAGAAATAGGAATTAGTACACAAAAACTACATGCAAGAGGTCCTATGGGCTTACCTGCATTGACGTCTAGTAAATATTATATATCAGGAAATGGACAAATTCGTGAATAATAGGGAAATATAGGTCTTAAAGTTCTATTAAATGATTGATATTATTGTATAATAAAATTACTTAAAAGAGAAAGTAGTGACCAATAATGGCAACAGCATCACACACAGTAGAAGTTCAAGTACCACAAAAAGAAGTATGGGATTTCGTAAGTCAAATGGAGAAATGGGCAACACTAGTACCCGGATATCGTGAACACCAAATTTTAAATGACAAACAATCTACATGGACATTTGCTGGTAATGTTGGTGTATTAAAAAAAGAAGTGAAAGTACAAATTGATATTATCGGCTGGGAAGAACCTTCTAAAATTAGTTTCGAACTAACTGGACTATCTGATAAATTCTCAGGAACGGGTTATTTCGAAGACGTGGCATTAGATGCAAATAAAACGCAAATGACAGGACATTTAGAAGTAAAAGCAGGGGGTCTTGCTGCACCAGTTTTAAATCCACTTTTCACGGCAGTACTTCCTAAAGCAACAAGCGTATTAACTAATCGTGTTGCCAATAAAATTCAATTGGTTCATGCTTAATTTGACTATCTAAGTACAATTCGATAAAAATTATCACCTACTTGATAGGTAACTCAAACTGTAAACAAACTCGAAGAATTTTGAGCTTGTTTACAGTTTTTTTCTTTTACAATAAATATTTAATAAACGAATCAATTTCATAAATGGGCATTGTCATATGCCATATCTATTAGAACGTTGTCTATGGAGCGGCATACTAAGAATACTATCCAAATTATTGAGTTGTTTATTTAGAAAATATTCGTATATTTTTACTAGAAAAGCATTTATGAAAATGACTCTAATAAGACATTTGGTTTCCACTTCGGACAGCCGTATTCCACGGTCTGAGCAGAGTCGCTTACTTAAAGTAGGTATCTTTTATTTGTTTTAGGCAATATTATTCGATATAGTTTGGGTAAGGAAAATGGTATATAAGACAGGAGTAAACACATGAATAGTTATTATTATGTACATCCAAATACGATAAAAGAAACACCCATTATAGAGATTCAAAATGAACAAAAAGAAAAAGTTTTTACATGTCAACGAATTTATAGTAACTCTTTAAAACGTGTGTTTGACAAACTATTAGAAAATAAATATTTTTTAACATATAAAACTTATAATCTTGATCAACAAGAGCTTTTTACTTGTAGGAAGATATCTAGAAAAGGCAAAGTTTATTATGAAGTTATAGATGAACAAAAGAATGAAAAATATACGCTTGCTTACGATGGTTGGCAACAGATGATTCCAGATTTAATTATAACGAAAGGCAATTTTTTGATGAAGATACATAAAGAAATGGAAGATTGGTCTTCATTTCTAGTGAATGACACGGTGGTTGCGAGATGGAGAGCAAACTTGCAAAACGATTCCTTTCATATTGAGTTACAAATTGAAGAAGAAGCACCGATTACAAATCCTGCTTTTTATATTGCTGTTAGCCAGTGTGTTTTATATATAGGGGGATAGGGAACAAAATAAAAAAGGTTCCTAATGAGGAACCTCCAGCTAAATTTGATAAGTTTTTGTATCTGAAATGATTTTGAAGTAAATGCCTTTAACATCTTTTGTTACGGATTCTTTTAATGTTTCTAAGTTAACTAATTCGCTAGAACCAACATACTCCGCAAGTTCATCCATCAAACGTTCAAAAGAATCTGTAAATAATTTTCGTATATTATCAAAATCTAAGTTTCTAAAGCTACCATCTATTTGAAAAGCTTCTATTGAATTCATTTGTTTTGAAGCACCAGCAAAACGATCATCATAAACTGTATAACTTTCATCAGTAAGTGCAATAATAAATAATTCTTCCCCAGTTGTTGTACGTAGTTCAATATGGTTTTTATGTTTTTTGACGTCGACGATAATATGTATACCTTCTGCATGTCGAATGTTAAATAATGTCAAATTAATTCCTCCTTAGAAAAATAGAATAGCTACTTACTCTATGTAGGATAACATAACTTTTAAAGAATTTTCTTGAAATAATACAAATTTCACCAAGAATACAAAAGATAGAATTTTATAAATATACCAATAGAAGTGATAGGGAAAATATGTATATGAAAAGTCAATATATAAATATAGGAAAATGCTAAGAAATTCATGTTTTTGTTCATGTTTTCACATAAAATGTTCAAATTTGATGGAAACTATTTAAAGAAAGGTGTATTATTCATTTGTAGGCTTATAAAAGTGGATATATTCCACAATTTATAGGATAGAGGTAAAATATAGATCGTCAAAATGACACTCGCAATAAGATTGGTATACGAGCACTTTTTGAAGTAAAGTGAGCGTTGAAAAAGATGATTACAGGCATGCTTGGCCAAGATTATCGAACTAATGTAATGTCGAAAGATGATCAAGTATCACAATTATTTGTATTTTCAAATAATAAGTAAATAGTTATTGCAAAGGAGAATTGGATATGTCAGAAACGACTAATCAATTACAAGCTGAACAACCAGCTGTAAGCCAAGAAAAACTTGATGTATTAGATCAATTATTAAAACCTGAGGTGCAAGAGTCTATTACAGCATTGGTAAACGAATTACCAAAGTTGACAGAAATGGTGTCAACTATAACAAAGGTATATGATATAGCACAATCTCTTTCAACAGACAGTGTGTTAAAAAACGATATCGTTGGTGCTGTAGGAGAAATGGCAACTCCAGTTGTAAATTCAGCTAAAAGTTTAGCTGCAACAGCTATTGAAGCAAAAGATCGTGCTGCTGAAAGCACTGAAACTATTGGTCTTTTTGGTGTACTCCGTTTACTAAAAGATCCACAAGTACAACAATTATTCCGTTTCGCTAATGCTTTTCTTCAAGTGAACGAAGAACATAAACAAGTAAAATAGTCTTTACATCAATACTGATTATGGAGGATTAATTATGTCAAAAAAAATCATCATTTTAGGCGCAGGTTATGGCGGCGTTTTAACTGCACTAAAATTCCGTGAATATGCAACTAAAGATGACGCAGAAGTAACTGTAGTCAACCAATTCCCAACACACCAAATCATCACTGAACTTCACCGTTTAGCTGGTGGTACTATTAAAGAACAAGCTATTTCATTCCCATTAGAAAAACTCTTCAAAGGAAAAGATATTGATCTTCACATTTCTAAAGTAAAAGAAATCTCACCAGATAACAAATTTGTTAAATTAGAAGATGGATCATCTCTATCTTATGATGTTCTTGTAGTGGCTTTAGGAAGCCAAACTGGATATTTCGGTATCCCTGGACTAGAAGAAAACAGTATGGTACTTAAATCTGTTAACGAAGCAAACCAAATCAATGCTCATATCGAAGCTAAAATAAAAGCATATGCTGAAACAAAAGATCCTGCTGACGGCACAATTGTAATCGGCGGTGGCGGCTTAACTGGTATCGAACTTGTTGGTGAAATCATCGACAACATGCCGAAAGTTGCAGAAAAATACGGCGTTGACTTCAGCGAATTCAAAGTTAAATTGGTAGAAGCAGGTCCAAAAATTCTTCCTGTATTACCAGATACTTTAATTGTACGTGCTACTGAATCATTAGCTAAACGTGGCGTAGAATTCTTAACTGGTCTACCTGTTACAGCTGTTGATGGTAACAAAATCTCACTTAAAGATGGTCAAGTAATCGAAGCAAACACATTTGTTTGGACTGGTGGCGTTGCAGCACTTCCTGTAGTTGCTGAATCAGGTTTAGAAGTAAACCGTGGTAAAGCAACAATCAACGAATTTTTACAATCTACATCTCACTCAGATGTATTCGTTGTAGGTGACGCTTCAGTTTTAATTCCTGAAGAAGGTGCACGTCCATTATATGCTCCAACTGCTCAAGTAGCATGGCAAATGGGCGAAACAGCAGGATATAACCTGTTCGCACAATTAAAAGGCCAACCAATGAAAGAATTCAGTGCAGTTAACTCTGGTACACTTGCATCTCTTGGACGCAAAGATGGTGTAGCAACAGTCGGAGAAAACAATACTGAACTTAAAGGTTTACCAGCTTCATTGATGAAAGAAGCAAGTAACATTCGTTACTTATCACACATCAAAGCATTATACGGTTTAGCATACTAGGCCGATAATTTTAAAAAGCCGACTTCCTAAGAGAGGGAGTCGGCTTTTTTGTAGCCAATATGAAATCAGCCTTACTATTATTTTGTTTAGTTCACAAAGCAAAAAAGAGCCACTAAAACGGCAGCCAGGATTATAACGTACCTTCAGTTCATTAAAAACAAAACATTATATTTCACACTCAAATACATTGAACGAACTTCCTTCACCATATCCGTTAATGACTTCGTGAACTAATACATCACTAAATCCGTTTGTCAGGAGTAAATGCTTAAATTCTTCTAATTCATAAAGACGAATAGGGAAATCCATAGTTTCTATTTTCGCTAACTGCTTACCTTGAACTGATTGATATTTCAACTCAATATTTAATACCTTAGATTCCTGATCATAGTTCATTTTTTTATATTCAATAATCATATGATCATCAAATTGTTTCCTATTCGTTTCAATCCAATCAGGAACTTCTT
This sequence comes from Rummeliibacillus pycnus, assembly GCF_044359855.1. GTDB lineage: Bacteria > Bacillota > Bacilli > Bacillales_A > Planococcaceae > Rummeliibacillus > Rummeliibacillus pycnus_A. The sequence goes on along the minus strand of NZ_CP132291.1, from coordinate 612,028 downwards.
TAACTTCTGTATTTTTTATCATAACAGTCAAAAGTAGTTTTCCATCTGGATTTAAAACAGACTTTAAATTTTGAAGGCTGTCGTACACTAATTTATCAGGTAAAAGTGAGAAGGAACCGAAAGGGACTATAATTAAATCATAATTTTTATTGCTCTTAAATTCCTCTATATTTTCAAGAAAAACTATTGGATTCAGACCTAGTTTTTTTCCTTTTTCTTCACATACATTCAGCATCTCTTTTGAGATGTCAAAGCCCTCGATATCAATCCCTCTTTGTAGAAAAGGAATAAGCATTCTACCATTGCCACACATAGGTTCTAAAACTTTCATATTATTATCTTTAACGAAAGATAGATAAAAATCCAGCTCTACTCCCATCGCAATGGATTTATCACTTTCATAAATTTTTGTACAAAGTTCCCCATAGTAATCCATCTTCTATTCACCTCATGAAACATTATTTACTTAATAGAAATTCTATATACTTATTGTATAATCCTGCTCTTTTAGTGAAATAAGAAATCCTGTTAGCTTTAGAGTTAACAGGATTTCTTGTAACTTTATATTAAATCACAAGTCGAGCGAAAGACGGCAAGTCCTCGAATATGCATTCGCATTTCTTTCGTTCAATAAATATTAATAATAAAATTTTGTATACAATTTTTGTTGAAGTGGAATCAGCGAAAATTCTTTTTGCTCCAGGAGCAAAAAGAATTTTCTGCGACGAGTAATCGCAGGAGCAATCTTTGCCTGCGGGAAAGCGAGCCAGAGAGACCCCACAGCGAGATTCTCTCTGCGACGAAGCTAGAGAAGCGATGCGGGAGCAGGAGCACAAGCGAGGAGGCTCGCCGGTTCGCCCGCAGAATGCGAAGTTGATTCCACTTCATGTTATAGTAGATTTATACTATAAAAATTAGAGGTAAATTCGTTTTTCAGTGCTCGAAAATGGATTTATGAAGTTGATTAATCTTAATATATATTTTGAAAGTAAACGGGCTGTAAAATTTGTCAACAGTCTGAAATGAATGTTAATCATTATATTTAACCAATCTGTTTCTCAATATCCTGAAGAATATTTTCTAAGGGAATTACCACACCTTTATCATCTTTAAACATAATATGCTTAGGTTGAAAGTGAACGGGTGAATCTATTCCAGCAGCTGCTGAGATTCGAAATAAACCTATTCGAAGAGTAACAAGATAATTCGCAACGCGATATTTCTTTTCATCAATCACAAGTGCCTTTTGTAAATCAGGGTCGGTTGTAGCTACACCAACAGGACAAGTATTTGAATTGCATCGCATCGCTTGAATACATCCGAGGGAAATCATGAATCCACGTGCTATATTGACTAAATCAGCTCCCATAGCAATAGCTATTGCAATTCGGTCTGGAGTGAACATTTTACCAGAAGCAATAATCTTAACTCGATCTCGTACGCCATATTTTTGAAGCGTAGCTACTACAATAGGTAAAGCGGATCTAATTGGTAAACCTACACTATCAATTAATTCTTGATAAGAAGCGCCTGTTCCGCCTTCACCACCATCCACAGTTATAAAGTCAGGACCTTTCCCAGATTCCTTCATATATTTTGCCAATTCTTTAATACTGTCATTTCCGCCTACAGCAATCTTCATGCCAACAGGTTTTCCAGTATGTGAACGAATTTTTTCAATGAATTCACACATAGTTACTACATCACTAAACTGATGAAATCGATTTGGACTATCTACGGATTTATACGGTTCTACTTTGCGGATTTCTGCCACTTCAGGTGTAACTTTTTCAGCATCAATATGACCACCGCGTGTTTTTGCACCTTGAGCTAGTTTGATTTCAAATGCCTTAATTTCTGGAATTTCACTTTTTCTTTTTAATTCGTCCCAATCAACTTCACCATTTTTGTCACGTATACCGAACAATCCAGGACCAATCTGCATGATGACATCTACTCCACCTTTTAAGTGATAGGGAGATAGACCGCCTTCCCCGGTATTCATCCAAGTACCCTTTGCTAAACTTAATCCTTCTGATAAAGCCGTAATTGCATGATTACCCAATGATCCATAACTCATTGCGGACATACCAATAAGGCCTTTCACTTTAAAAGGATATTTTGTGTTTGGACCAATCACAATCGCATCATCATCATGCAATAAATAGGCAGATGATTCTTCTTCTTCCCATTTTTCTTCTCTTTGAAAAAAGAGCGAATCTTTCACTAAAATATATCTTTTGGAATCTACCTTCGTTTCATTATCCATTTTTATTTCCTCTGTTAGTTTAGGAAACATATCATTTCGAACATAAAAACCTTCTTCTTCATAATTACGTTTTGATCCAAAGGCTACCACTTCACGCATATATTTAGCACCTTTTACTATATGCTCGTAGTCTACACGGGAAAATGGTTTCCCTTCAAGATCTGCGTCAAACCAATATTGACGAAATTCAGGACCGATTTTTTCAAAAAAGTAGCGCATTCTACCGAGCGCAGGATAATTTCTTAAAATAGCATGACGCTTTTGATTTCGATCAAATGTAATTATATAAACTAGAAATAAAACAATAGCTATAATAGCCAGTACAGTCAAAGTAAAAACAATAATAATTAACCAATCAGCGATATTCATCAAATTCCTCCTAAGAATATTTATACCTATTTGGTTTTAATCTTCTCGAAAAAACTTACATTTATTCAGATGGTGAAATAACCAAAATACATAATTTTTGATTAACACGCCATCATAAAAGGAAGATTGCAATTTTAAGTTCTAAGTCTATCAATGAATTAAAAATCGTCAGAACAACAAAATGATTAGCTTAAAACTTAAATGAAGGAGGAAATGACTTGAAGGCATCGGATTTGTTTGTGCGTTGTTTAGAAAATGAAGGAGTTAAGTACATTTTTGGAATTCCTGGTGAAGAAAATACAGATCTTGTTGATTCGCTCATTGGATCTAATATCGAATTTATCATAGTACATCACGAACAAGCAGCTGCTTTCATGGCAGATGTATATGGTCGTTTAACTGGGAAACCGGGTGTTTGCTTAGCTACATTAGGACCTGGTGCGACTAATCTTTTGACTGGAATTGGAGATGCATATCTTGATTATTCACCTGTTGTTGCAATTACAGGACAAGCAGGTCTAGAACGTATTCATAAGCAATCACATCAATATATAGACATTATTGGTATGTTTAATGAAGTAACGAAATGGAACCAGCAAATTCGAGTACCACAAACCATTCCAGAAATAATACGAAAAGCATTTAAAACTGCTCTTCTTGATAAACCGGGTGCTGTTCATATTGAACTTCCAGAAAATATAGCGATGATGGATACAGAGGGGGAACCACTACCAGTTACCCCAATGCCAATTTCTTGTCCAGCTGAAGAGCAAATTCGTAAGGCAGCAAAACTGATCAATCAAGCGAAAAGACCTCTAATTTTGGCTGGTAATGGAGTAATACGAGATGGGGCTACAGAAGAACTTCGAAAATTTGCCGAAGCGATGCAAATACCAGTTGTTAATACATTTATGGCAAAAGGAGTTTTACCTTCTGATCATCCGCTAACTTTATATACAGTTGGGATGCAATCAAAAGACTATGTGCTTTGCGGCTTTGATTCTGCAGATGTCATTATTACTGTTGGATATGATATTGTCGAGTATTTACCAAAATATTGGAATGATCAAGTTATGAATCCCATTGTTCATATCGATACCATGCCTGCAGAAGTCGATGCCTATTACCCGCTTGAAGCTGAATTAGTCGGTGATGTAAAAAAAACATTGGAAGCATTAAGCCCGCTAGTGAAAGAAAAAGAGCTTTGGTCAGAGGTAAAACGTTTAAAAGAACAATTAGATGAAAAACTGCATGCTTATGGTGAAGTAGAAGGAAGCCCAATTATTCCACAGCGAATAATAGCGGATATAAAAAAGGCAGAAAAAGGAGAAGCGATTATTATTTCGGATGTCGGTGCCCATAAACTATGGGTTGCCCGTATGTATCAACCTGAAAAACCGAATCATACAATCATTTCAAACGGCTTTGCTTCAATGGGGATTGCCGTACCTGGAGCAATTGCAGCCAAGCTAGCCCATCCAAAAAAGCCAGTCATTGCGATTACCGGTGATGGTGGTTTTCTCATGAATGGTGTGGAGTTAGCCACTGCCAAACGTCTTGGCCTTGCCATAGTGATTGTTATCTTTCACGATTCAAAGTTTGGTTTAATCGAGTGGAAACAGCTCAATAAATTTAATCGATCGAATGCAATAGAATTTGAAGATCCAGATTTTATAGAGTTTGCAAAAAGCTTTGGAGCAAAGGGCATAAAAGTTATGCATTCAGAGGATTTACTCCCAGCTCTAAAAGAAGCAATAAAAAGTTCAGAAATTGTATTAATTGATGTGGATGTTGATTATTCAGAGAATATCAAACTGTCTAAAATGCTTGGTGACTATATTTGTAATTTGTAAGGTGCTGTAAAGAATATCGAATCATACTAATATTTATGCTTAATAATTCGAATCATACTAATATTTATGTTTAATAAATGGAGGTACACTGAGAAATGAAACAAAAATGGCAATTATGGATCGGTGGAAAATGGCGAGAGGCAAAAACATACGAACCATTATTTAATCCTCATACAAATGAGGAATTAACCCAAATCGGACAGGCTGAACCTGCAGACGCCGTCGAAGCAGTTGTAGAGGCACATGTTGCTTTTCAAAACTTTAGAACTTTTCCAGCACATGCTCGAGCAAAAATATTAGCAAGAGCTGCGACGATAATGGAAGAACGAAGCGAAGAATATGCTAAGATTATTTCTTTGGAATCTGCTAAAACAATACGTAATGCTCGTGAAGAAATCAATCGAACAGTACAAACATATCGTTTTGCAGCAGAAGCCGCAAAAAATAATTATGGCGAACAAATTCCGATGGATGCAGCAGAAGGTGGAGAGAAGCGTTTTGGATTTACAATAAGAACACCAATTGGGGTAGTGACTGCTATTACGCCTTTTAATTTCCCGTTTAATCTTGTGGCGCATAAGGTTGGACCAGCAATTGCTGCAGGCAATTCGATCGTGTTAAAACCCGCTGAACAAACACCACTCAGTGCTTTAGCTCTTGCTGAAATTTTTAAAGAGGCTGGCCTTCCGGATGGGGTCTTGAACATTATTCCTGGAAAAGGCGATGTATTAAGTGAAGTGTTAACGACTCATCCCCATGTCAAAAAAGTGACGTTTACAGGTAGTGTAGAAGTTGGTCATATAATCCAACAACAAGCAGGGTTCCGTAAATTGACTCTTGAACTAGGATCTAATTCTCCTTTTATAATTGATGAAGGTGTGGATATTGACAAAGTCATTGACCGAAGTGTTTTGGGGTCTTTTTCAAACAATGGTCAAGTTTGTATCTCGATTCAGAGAATCTATGTACAACAATCGTTGTATAAACAATTTTTAGAACGATTTGTAAGTAGGACAAAACAACTTGTAATTGGTTCACCATTGGATGAAAAGACAAATATCACGGCAGTTATCTCGAAAAAATCTTTAGATCGATTAAAAACTTGGTTAGAGGAAGCAGTACAAGAGGGCGCAAAAATTGAGTGCGGCGGAAATGTAGAAGGGAATGTATTATACCCAACTGTTTTAACAAATGTAAATCGAGATTCTAAAGTATTTCGTTTTGAAGTCTTTGGGCCAGTTGTTTGTATTTTCCCATTTACTACATTAGATGAAGCTATCAAGGATGCAAATGATTCACGTTATGGCTTAAATTCAGGTGTGATGACTCCAAGTATCGAAAGGGCATTTTATGTAGCCGAACGACTTGAAACTGGAGGAGTCATTGTAAATGATATTCCGACTTATCGAAACGACAATATGCCTTATGGTGGATGGAAAGACAGTGGTGTTGGTAGAGAAGGGGTAAAATATGCCATGAATGAGATGATGGAACAAAAGTTTATTAGCTTTAAAACAGGGGATTAACTTTATTTTACCCTCCAATAACGAACAGTAAGCCCCACATAACAAGATTGAGCGAAGCTGAGCGGATGGGCGGGGAAAACGGCCCGTAATGAAGAGAAGTCTCCACTGATGGAAGTTTCACTTTATAACATAAAGAAAATTAACCCTTGATTTACTGATAACATAAATATACTATTATTATGGAATTAAATATTCTGCTGTAAAGCGGAAGAGGTTCTAGCTACCCTCTTTAAAAAACTAAGAAAAAACAGTACTCTTTCTTAGAGTGCTGTTTTTTTGCAATAAAGGAGTAATTGCAGAAATGAAAAAAGAAAAAGCTGTTATCGTGTTTAGTGGTGGTCAGGATAGTACAACATGTTTGTTCTGGGCACTCGAAAAGTTTGATGAAGTTGAGGTAGTAACGTTTGATTATGATCAACGACACAGACTAGAAATTGAATGTGCGCAAAATATTGCCAAAGAACTTGGTGTAAAGCATCATATTCTGGATATGTCACTTCTTAATCAATTGGCTCCAAATGCATTGACTCGTTGTGATATAGAAGTGAAAGAAGGAGAAGATGGGGAACTACCTTCGACCTTTGTGCCGGGACGCAATTTACTGTTTCTTTCATTTGCGGGAGTACTTGCAAGACAAATTGGTGCTAAACATATTGTCACAGGTGTCTGTGAAACAGATTTCAGCGGCTATCCTGATTGTCGGGATATGTTTATAAAATCTTTAAATGTCACTTTAAACTTAGCAATGGATGATTCCTTTGTTATTGATACACCACTAATGTGGTTAAACAAAGCAGAAACTTGGGCTCTTGCAGATCAATTAGGTGCTTTTGACTTTGTTCGTGAAAAAACCTTAACCTGTTATAATGGCATCATCGCAGATGGCTGTGGTGAATGTCCTGCGTGCAAGTTAAGGCAGAAAGGTCTTTCGGAATACATAAGTGTTCGAAAGGAGTCTTAAGAAATGTATGGATTTAAAATTGTCGATCATCTTCAAAAGATTGATGAAGATATAAAGCGAGATCAATTAAAATACCATGCTAAACGAGTACTTGTAAGTAAGGAATTTACTTTTGATGCAGCTCATCATCTACATTGTTATGAGGGAAAGTGTAAAAACCTGCATGGTCACACATATAGAGTAATATTTGGCTTAAGTGGTTATACAGATGAACGTGGTTTAATAATCGATTTTGGTGATATAAAAAATATTTGGAAAGAAAAAATTGAAATCTATTTGGATCATCGATATTTGAATGAAACGCTTCCTTTAATGAATACTACAGCTGAAAACATGGTTGTTTGGATATATGAAAAAATGGCAGAAGCTTTGCTGGAGGAGCAATCCCTTGAAGGAGCTCGTGTAGAATTTGTCCGCCTTTACGAAACTCCTACAAGTTTTGCTGAAGCAAGACGGGAGTGGATGGAAGTTGAGTAAAATTCCTGTTTTAGAAATCTTCGGCCCCACTATTCAAGGTGAAGGCATGGTTATTGGCCAAAAGACAATGTTTGTTCGTACGGCTGGTTGTGATTATTCCTGTTCCTGGTGTGATTCTGCTTTTACATGGGATGGTAGTGGGAAAGATCAAATTATACAAATGACAGCTGAAGAAATATGGAATGAGCTGAAACGCATTGGTGGAGATGGTTTTTCTTTTGTGACTATTTCGGGAGGTAACCCAGCATTATTGAAAAACCTAGATCGTTTAGTATCTCTATTAAAAGAAAAAGAGATACAAATTGGTGTCGAAACACAGGGGAGCAGATGGCAGGAATGGTTTTATGAAATAGATGAACTAACCATTTCCCCTAAACCACCTAGCTCTGGTATGAAAACAAATTTCGCTATTCTCGATGACATATTAGCGAAGCTTAATGACAGTGAGAACGGTCAACATGTGTCGCTAAAGATTGTTATCTTTAATGATGAAGATTTTGAGTATGGGAAACGGGTACACCATCGTTATCCAAATGTACCTTTCTATTTTCAAGTTGGAAATGATGATATAACCACGACTGATGATTCGAAGCTTATAAAAAAACTTTTACAAAAGTATGAATGGCTAATTGAAAAAGTCATTTCCGATCAGGAGCTGACAAATGTAAAAGTGCTTCCGCAATTGCATACGTATATTTGGGGGAATAAAAGAGGGGTATAATTGATCCTATTTTAGGTTGGTCGATCATTACGATTAAATAGATATAGATATAGATATACTAGCGTGCTGATTAGGATAAATTAGGATGAATATTTTTCTGTAATCTTCCTTTCAAGATGCTTGTGTCTAATTGTTTTTTGATTGTAGCGGAGGATTGCTCGACTCCCGCGGGAAAAGCGTGGCAGCTGAGACCCTGCACGAAGCGTAGCGAAGGAAGCGGCTCAGCGCACGCCCGCAGGAAAGCGAGCAATCCGTAGCGGGTATCAGTTGATTATATATTTTAATAGATGAATCAATTTCATTAAAGCTTTTCTAGTTATAAGATATAGAGTAAAAAAGAGTTCGATCAAATGTACTATGTTCCTGTTTTTAGGATAACATTCGAATTTTGAAATTGATTCTGATTCGATGAAAAAAACTGGTTAGGATAAGCCCACAGAAAATTATTTTTTCTGTGGGTTTTGTCGTTATTGTAGCTATTGTAGCTATTGATGATGTTCAATCATTTTACCTATGCTACACTTGTTTTGAAGGAGTGTTTGAAGTGAATGTTTTGAAGTTATTGAGTGGGCTTTTAGGTGCTACATTATTAATGTGTTATGACTTTTATAAAGAGTGGCCCATATGGCAATCACTTCCCAAGTGGACTTGGGTTGTTGTAGGATTTGCTTTATTAATTTTTAGCGTGTATGCACCAGCCTCCAAAGATAAAATGCTACATTTTTATGTAGAAGTTGCTGTTATGGTGTACTTAGTATTATTAATTATTTTCTTACCATATTTAGGAGGACAATCAGCTGTTGGATTCAGTATGAAAGAGCCATTTTTCTGGATAGTCATTTTAGTAACAGTTTGGCAACTAAATTCGTATCGAAAACGAATAACAAATGAAGCAAAGGACAATAAAAAGAAATGAAACATAAAGTAGTAATTTTAGATTATTCTTTTCACGGACCTATTACATGTTTTATTAAAGTTCAAGGATTTGATGGATCAAATGATCAACCTTTTGATGGAATGATTCGAATGGTAGACGGAGTTCCCTATGGAGATTTGATAAAAGAGGGGAAAAGTAGTTTATCATCTAATTGTATTCAATTTGTTAAAGCATATATTTATGAACAATATGAGAAAGGTTTTTTCTCGTAATAATAACAAAATAATCGAAATTGTTTAAATTTTAGTATTTTTTTACGAATCTATAGTTAATTTATAAAATGTATATCTTTTTAACCAATAATAATATACGATGAAAAAGTACTAGGAAATATTATTATGGGGTGAAAATATGTCTATAAGAAATAAGCTAATTGCAGGATTTAGTGCATCGATTTTAATTACCATAATTGCATGCATAGTTATTTTCAGTCAACTAACAAAGATTGATCATCAATACTACTCGACAATAAATAGTGGATTACCTCAAATCAATTCTGCAACAAAAATTGAAAATTTATCTTTACAAAAAGGTGTATTAATTAGATCTTATCTTTTAGGAAATAAAGATTCTTTAGATACATTAATGAATACTAGAAAAGAATTAAATGACGAAATCGATCATTTAAGTAAGCAATTAAAAAGACAAAAAACAAAAGATTTGATAGCACAAGTTTCTACTGAGATTGATAATTATGATCATATTGCAGATCAAATTATTGAATTAAATCAAAATGGGAAAAGTAAAGAAGCATTTCAGCTTACAAATACAGAAGGTGCTGCTGAATTAAAAAAAGCAACAGATAATACACGAGAACTATCAGATTATATAAAAACCTTATTTAAACAAGCTGAAAACCAATCAGAAACTATGGCTAATACAGCGTTCACTCTTGCGGTCATCATCATCATTATCGCGATTATGATAGGCGTGTTTATTTTAGTTTATATGAACCGGATTATTGCAAAACCTTTAGCGAAACTAAATCAATCTGTTAATGTTATTGCTGGAGGAGATTTAACTGAGCCTGCAATTCAAATCCATTCAAAGGATGAAGTAGGGGAGCTTGCAAAATCATTTAATACAATGAAAGAATCGTTAAAAGGATTGATTTCTTCATTAGCAATTAGTTCAGAACACTTGAGTGCATCAGCAGAAGAGTTGTCCGCATCAACCCAAGAAGTTTCTGCTTCATCAATCGAAGTTTCACAAAATCTTGAAAGTACAGTTCAAACCGCAGAATCTACTACATATGCAGCAAAAGAAAGTGCAATTGCTATGGATGAAACAGCTTCAGGTGTTCAAAAAATAGCAGAGTCTGCTCAAAGTTTACATAGTTCTGCAAGTGATACATCAGATATTGCCAATATTGGTCAAGAGAAAATTTCAAATGCAGAGCAACAAATGATGCTTATTCATTCTTCGACAAAAAATACTACAGATTTAATACAATCATTAAGTAAACAATCTGAAGAAATTGGGAATATATTAAAGGTCATTACAGATATAACTGAACAAACGAATTTACTAGCTTTAAATGCTGCAATTGAAGCAGCTAGAGCTGGAGAGCATGGAAAAGGTTTTGCAGTAGTTGCCGACGAAGTACGGAAATTAGCGGAGCAGTCAAAACTATCAGCAAGTCAAATTGAATCACTAACGGTTGAAATTCAGCATGATACAAAAAATGTAGAAAAAGCAATTCTAGATAATTTGGATACTGTTGAAGATGGGGTGCATCTTATCCAAGATGCAGGGGAATCATTTGAAAATATTGTTCAAGCAGTTGACAGTATGAAAGCTGAAATTGAAGATGTGTCTGCAATTACCGAAGAAATATCTGCTGCTGCAGAGCAAGTGGCGGCATCTGTAACTGAAATAGCAACTTCTACTGGCAACGCTACTGAACAAATGGAATTAATATCATCTAATTTACACCAAGTTACAGCAACTATTGAAGAAATCGCTTCAGTTTCAAATGCATTAACAAATGGAGCAGTTGAACAAAATGAATTAGTTCAAAAGTTTAAAGTATAACATGAAAATCCTAGTATAAAGTTATTATACTAGGATTTTTGCATTATATTATATTTTTTGTTACAGATGAATATCTATTAATTAGTAAAATGATACTAATACCATTTTCTGAAAATTAATGCTATTATAATATTACATTTACATAAATAGTGATAAATTAACTATGATGGGGGATGTGTATATGTCTGTACAAAGAAAAATAAGTCTAGGATTTATTATTTTGTTTGTCTTTATCTTGATTTTAATGGGGTATAATAACAATCGTATGAACAGCGTTGTTGATTCTTTTAATCACGTAATCGATACGAACATAAAGAATATTGATTTGGTCAATAACGTGAAATCTGATCTAGCAACTGAAGGGTTGTATTTGAGAGGGTTCATAATTGATGATAATGCTTCAAATAAACAAAAATTACTTGTTTATCAAGAAAAGTTATCTAAATCGGTTGAAGAACTTCAAAAAAATGCAGACTCCAAAAAAATGAAAGATTACTCAGCAATAATGAGTGATTTAATGACAAATTATAGTAAAGTAATCACTAATGTAGTCCAGCTTAAAGAAGAAGGCAATAATGATGATGCGGTATCACAATTGACGAGTGCAGAATCAGCTAATCATGACATGATGAGTATGATTGCATCTGCCGAAAAATATCAGCAAGATGAGTTAAATGCTGCACATGAAAATGTAGATCATATAGCTCAAGTAGCAAAAGTTGTAGCAATTATCATTGCGATTGTTGGAATGATTACAGCACTATTATTTATCAATCGAGTTAAACGAGTAGTTGTCAAACCATTACTGAAAGTCGTAGAAGGAGCGAAACAAATTGCTTCTGGAAATTTAATTCAAGAGGATATACTAATAAAATCAAAAGATGAATTAGGGGTATTAGCTTCATCCTTCAATGAGATGAAAAAGAATTTACAAACGATTATTATTCATATTGGAGAAGGGTCTCGTCAATTATCTGCATCAATTGAAGAACTTTCAGCATCTACTGAAGAAATTTCAAATGCTGCTGATGAAGTATCAAATAGTGTTGAAGAGACATCCCAAGGCGCAAGTGATTCAGCAGAAATTGCAAAAGATGCAGTTACCGCTATGCATGAAACATCGACTGGGGTACAACGAATAGCAGAGGCTTCGCATTCATTATTTAAACAAGCAAAACAAGCGACTGAACTTGCAGATAATGGTGGCAAAATTCTACAAGTTGCAAAAGGACAAGTTCAATTAATTTCGGAATCTACCAATCAAACAAATGAACTAATCATTCGTCTAAAAAAACAAGCAACAGAAATACAAGTAATGACGAAAGAAATAACAGATATTTCGGAACAAACAAATTTATTGGCGTTAAATGCAGCAATTGAAGCAGCAAGAGCAGGTGAACATGGAAAAGGTTTTGCAGTGGTTGCAGATGAAGTGCGTAAACTAGCTGAACAATCTAAAAATTCAGCAGAACAAATTGTTAAGTTAACAAATACAATTCAGACAGATACAGAAGTCGTAGCAAAATCAGTTACTAATAGTTTGAAGAATGTGGAGGAAGGCGTATATGTCATAACAAATGCATCCGATTCATTTGGTCACATTGTCAATTCTGTTGAAGATATGACAAGTAGATTAGAGGATGTTACAGCTACTTCTGAACAACTTTCTGCAGCAACAGAAGAAGTAACAGCATCAGTTGAAGAAATCGCAAATCATTCACAATTATCAGCTCAAGCAACTAATAATATCTCTGGTTCTGTTGAAGAACAAAATGCCACTTTACAAGAAATGAATAGTGTTGTCCAAGAATTAAGTAAGCAATCAGTTGAGTTACAAGAATTAACACAACAGTTTAAAGTGTAATAACACAAAAAAGTAAGCCTTGAAGCAAGAAAGTGCTTCAAGGCTTACTTTTGTTTTAAAAAGCCAAGCCCGTGAAAAGCACCGTCTGTAGCGGAACATCTAAATCTGGTAAAGTTAAAATGTTGAAATGTTCGTATTTAATAACCGATAATAGATTTATGAAATTGATTCATATTTAACTAGAAATAAATTTGCAACAAAATCAAGAATCGTCTAATATGGCTATTAATTTAATCAATTTAATAATTCAAAGATTTAATAAAAAACACGACCATTAATGGTCCATTGTTATATGCCATATCAATTAGAAAATTGTCTATGAAGTGGAAGATGGCGAGTCCTCGAAAATGCATTCGCATTTCCTTCGTGCGGTGTTGATTCAGAGAGGTTCATTCATAGTCCTGCGGGAAAGCGAGACAGTTGTGACCCCGCAGTGAAAATTCTTTTTGCCCCACAAAAAGAATTTTCTGCGACGAAGCTAGCGAAGCGATGCAGGAGCACGCTGTTTTAGCTTCCGAGGAGGCTCAACGCTCGCCCGCGGAAAGCGCCATCTGGAGCGGGATACTATGTAAATACGGGGAATGAAATATCAACCGAATTATTGAGTAGTTTATTTAGAAAATATTCGTTTTTTTTTAACTAGAAAAGCATTATCACTTCAGATTGGAAAATAAATAAGTAGGTGATTTATCTTGGAAATATATTCATTAAGTGGACCTAGTGGCACTGGAAAAAGTACAGCAGCTCTTTCATTTGCACATGATCATGGAATCGATGGAATTATTGATGACGGACTTTTTATTGTTAAAGGGAAGAAAATTGCTGGTACATCTGCAAAGTTTGAAAAAAGTGCTTTTAAAGCAGTAAAAAGAGCGATCTTCACAGATGAAGATCATTTACATGAAGTACAAAATGCTATAAATGAGCAAGGAATAGATAAACTATTAATCATCGGTACATCGGATCGTATGACTCAAAATATAGCAGAACGCTTAGCATTTGGAGAGATTCAATACTTATATCATATAGAAAATTTAAGAACATCTTCTGAAATGAAATTAGCTAAATTTATACGGAAAACGGAAGGAAAGCATATAATGCCCATTCCTGTTGTGCAGGTTGAGCAAAACTTCTTTAAACGATTCATACAAAAGGGCGTTGAAATTTTCTCACCTAAAAAAGAAAAAATTGGCGAAACAACAATAGTACAGCCGGACTTTCATCAAGTAATAGGACATGTCGAAAAACAACAATTTGTTCAGATTATCAAGCATGCTTGTGAAGAAGAAGACTTAATAGAAAAAGTAACAAAAGTACAATTTGAATTGTTACCATTACCTAAAACAATGATTAACATTGTATTAAGTGGACCAATTAATTTGAATGAACAGATACCGATCGATCAAGTGCAGCGAAACATCTTGCATGCTTTTGAAAAAGAATTTGAATTGGAATTACATAGTATCGATGTAAATATAATTTCTATTCAGAATGCAAAAAATAAGGAACCAGCTATTCATAAGTAAATGAATAGCTAGTTCCTTTATTCTTATGGTAAACGTTTAAATTGTGGTGTTCTTTTTTCTACAAATGCTCGTACTCCCTCGGGAAAATCGTGAGGATCCACAAATGGTGTAGAAGATTTCCAAAGAACAGGTGCAGAATCAACACATTCTTGGACGGATTTTTTAACCGCTAGTACTGAAGCAGGTGACATTGATGCGACAAGTTTACCTAGACGAATTGCATAACGATCCAAATCCTTTTCTTGTGTTATATAATTCAATATACCAACACGGTAGGCTTCATCTGTTTTGAGTAAACGGCCTGTATAAACTAAATCTTTAGTCATGCTTGGGCCAACTAGATTAACAAGTCGTGCTGCAAATTTATTATTTAAAGTGATTCCTAACTTTCCTACTGGAATTCCAAGCTTTGCTTTATCTGATCCAACTCGAATGTCACAGGCAAGAGCTAGTTCCAATCCAGCACCCATTGCAGGACCATTAATAACAGCAATTGTTGGAATTGGTAGATGTTCAATAGTAGAAATCGTTTTTTCCATATGAATAAACGCTTCCTCAGATTCCTCTAAAGAAATGGAATTGAATTCTTTAATATCAGAACCAGCTGTAAATTGTTGTCCATATCCTCTTATAAGCAATACTTTATTTTTGGGATTATCTAATGCTTGTAAGGCGATTATTCGAAGTTCATCCCACATATGTGCAGTTAGAGCATTTTTCGCTTGTGGACGACTGATTGTGATAATAGCTAAACCTGCCGTTTCTTGATAAATGATTTTGGCATCTTCTTTTTCTAGTCTAGTTGTAGAAACTCTCATCATTATCCCCCTAATTTTCATCTTATCTCTATTATATAACAGATTGAACTGTTGTAGTCTAGAAAGAATTTATTTAAAAATTAAAAATAATAATAAACGCGTAAAAATAAACTGAAAATTTAGTAATGCGAAGAAAGAATAATGAAATATTTGTAAAAAGTCAAAAAATTAAGTGAAATGCAACCAAAATATTGGACATTTGTAAAAAGTAATGATTTATTTTGTAAATTTTCTGAAATCCTATTAAATCAGCGTTTAAGGCATTGAAATCATAACTAAAATGCATGATTTTTTATAAGATAATACTGTGTACATTATAAAAGAAAGGTGTTATTCTCTATGTAATATTAAATGTGAACAAAATTGAGCGCCCCAAAAGGTAAAAATGTAAGATTGTCTATGTTTTTAGTTGACAGTTATATTATTTACATTTAATAGAAAAATTATAAAGGCACTCAAATTAAAAAGGAGTTCAAAAAGATGAAGTTATTGGCACCTCAACCATTTACATTAGAGGGAGATCGTCGAGCTGTATTATTGTTGCATGGATTTACTGGAAGTACAAAGGATGTAAAAAAATTAGGACAGTATTTAAATAAACAAGGATATACATGTCATGCGCCAATGTATCGTGGTCATGGTCTTAGTGCCGAAGAAATTTTGAAATACGGTGCGAAATACTGGTGGGAAGATGTGACAAGAGGTTATCATCATTTAAAAGAATTAGGTTATGAGGAAATTGCTGTTGTCGGTATATCTTTAGGTGGTGTCTTTACTTTAAAAGTAGGTGCAGAGTTCCCTGTTAAAGGCGTTGTTTCAATGTGTGCCCCTATTAAACGTAAATCAAAAGACGGTCTTTTCGAACGCTTATATAATTACGCAAAAGCGTATAAACAATTTGAAGGAAAAGATGAAGAACAAATTGAAAAAGAGCTTGAAGAATTAAAGAATTTACCACAAAATGCAATCGATGAAGTGCAAAAAATGATTCAACATACTTCAGATGAAATAGAAGAAATACATGCGCCAACACTTGTATTGCAGGGCAAACTGGATGATTCTTTATACCAAGAAAGTGCACCTTTTATTTATGATACAGTAGAAACAGATGATAAAGAAATTATCTGGTACCAAAATTCAGGTCACATCATTACGTTAGGTAAGGAACGTGACAAAGTATATGAAGATACACTACAATTCTTAGATGAATTACCATGGTCTGAAGAAGCTAAAATAAGTAAGCTTCATGCATAGTATTTTCAAATCATATACCTACAGATAGTAAACAACTACCCGTTATATTTGAATATAACGGGTTTTTTAGTGAGGAAAATTTAATAATAGAGCTCAAAAGTCGATTTTAGTGATAAAATAGTGAACGTCAGGAGACTCTTCAATCGTAAAATTGTTGAGACGAGCTGAGCAGAGTATAGGAGGTATTTTTTTGAACAAGAACAACAATCAGTGGTCAACAAAACTGGGTTTTATTTTGTCGTCCGCGGGAGCAGCGATTGGATTAGGTGCCATCTGGAAATTGCCATATGTAACAGGGCAAAGTGGTGGAGGTGCCTTCTTCTTACTATTTGTTTGTTTTACATTATTAATCGGTTTGCCCATGTTAATCTCGGAATTTATCATTGGACGTGGCACAAATCGTGAAGCAGTTAGTGCATATAAGATTTTAGCACCAAATTCAAAATGGACATGGATTGGTAAGTTAGGAGTCCTAGGTTGCTTTTTACTCTTGTCGTTTTATAGTGTTGTAGGTGGCTGGATCTTAATTTATACAGGGAAAGCTGTTGTAGGGAATGTTATCCAAACGGGTCAAGATCCAAGTGAATTATTTGGAATGGTCACAGGGTCGCCTTGGATTACTATAGTAGGATTGTTATTATTTACTGTTATTAACGTACTAGTGATAAGCTTAGGTGTTCAAAATGGTATTGAAAAAGCAAACAAAGTCATGATGCCGTTGTTATTTATATTCTTTATCATTTTAGTCGTACGTTCGTTAACTCTTGACGGTGCTATGGAAGGTGTAAAATTTTTCTTAGCTCCTGATTTTTCCAAAATTACTGCAAGTTCTGTGCTATACGCTTTAGGTCAATCATTTTTTGCTTTAGCAGTTGGATTTTCGTGTATGGTTACTTATAGCTCTTATTTGAAAAAGGATGAGAGTTTACCATATTCAGCTGGATCAGTAGTCATTATGAATATATTCGTATCCTTGCTTGCAGGACTTGCTATTTTCCCAGCTGTCTTCGCATTTGGTTTTAAACCGGAACAAGGACCGGCATTATTGTTTATGGTTCTCCCTGCTGTTTTTGGTAAACTGCCATTTGGTGAAGTGTTCTTCGCAATCTTTTTATTATTATTCTTATTCGCGACACTTACTTCGTCATTTAGTTTATACGAAATTATCGTTGCAGCACTTGTTGAAAAATGGCCAAACGCAAGACGTAAAATAGCATGGGGAATTGGCTTAGTAGTTTTTATTGCATCAATTCCTGCAGCCTTATCATCAAGTACATTAAGCGACTTTATGATATTCAAAAAAAGTATTTTTGATGCAACAGATTATCTTGTAAGTAATATTCTCTTACCCTTAGGAAACTTACTAATTGCTATTTTTATCATTCATAAAATGGATAAAAAATTAGTGGAAGATGAGTTTTTGAGAGGGAGCACTCTTCAGATAGGCTATTATAAAGCTTGGAGATTTTTGATGGTATTTATCGTACCTATTGTAATAGCTGTAGTGTTAATTTATACTATTTTACAATATTAAAGGATTTAAGGGCATATGAGACGAAATTTGTCTTAATGTCCTTTTTTCTTGTAAATTTCCATCTTGGAACATTTGTTCTCCAAAATAATTCTATGATAAAATACAATATATATAGTAACTGGAACGGAGTGAAGACATGAAAATTTTTCACACAGCTGATTGGCATTTAGGTAAATTAGTACAAGGTGTATCAATGACCGAAGATCAAGAATATATATTAAAGCAATTTTTAGATGATATTGATAAAGAAAACCCCGATGTTGTCGTAATAGCAGGCGATTTATATGATCGTTCTGTTCCACCTACGGAAGCTGTTCGGTTATTAGATGATGTTCTATCTGCCATTGCCATCAAACGAGGAATACCAGTCGTTGCGATTGCTGGGAATCATGATAGTCCTGGTCGAATACATTTTGGTTCTCGATTTATGGGGTCAAAAGGACTTCATATCATTGGAAACTTATCAAAGGAATTAAAGCCGGTAGTATTGCAAGATGAATTTGGCGAAGTACATTTTCATCTAATTCCTTATACCGATCCATCACATGTCCGTTATATTTTCGATGATGACACTGTAAGAACCCAACAAGATGCTATGGCCAAAATTCTAGAAAATGTTGTTGTTTCCTTAGATCCGAATGCCAGACATGTACTAGTGGGACATGCTTTTGTTACGAAAAATGGTGAAGAGGAAGAGAATAAAACAGATGCTGAACGCCCTTTATCAATCGGTGGTTCAGAATGTATTGATTCAAAACTATTTACACCATTTAACTACACAGCACTTGGACATTTACATCAAGCTCATTTTGTAGATTCAGAAAAGGTCAGATACTCAGGATCACCCTTAAAGTATTCTATTTCAGAAGAAACACATAAAAAAGGATACCTTATTGTAGACTTAACTGGCGACGGTTCAATTAATATAACAAAAAAAGAACTAAAACCTAGACGTGACCTAAGATCAGTAGAGATGACAATGGAAGAAATCTTAAAATCTCCTAAAAGCGAGGATTATATATTTGTAAAGCTATTAGATGCGACACCGATTATCTCACCTATGGAGAAAATCCGTTCTGTCTATCCGAACGCTATGCAAGTTGAACGTATCACGTTAAAAGATTTTACTAATGTACAACAAGAAGTCGTATCAAGACAAAAAATGGACGACCTTACACTGTTTAAATCATTTTATCGAGAAATTTTAGGGAATGAAGCAGATGATCAAACAATCGAACTTTTCCATGAAGTTTTGCAAGAAGAATTGTTAACAAACCGTGAAGTCGAGGTGAAGAGTTAATGAAACCGATAGAGCTAAAACTTACAGCATTTGGGCCGTATAAAGATACAGAAACTATTGATTTTAGAGAATTAGGCGAAAATAGATTGTTTGTTATATCTGGATTAACTGGTGCAGGGAAAACAACTATTTTTGATGGAATTTGTTTTGCTCTGTATGGTTCTGCTAGTGGAGAAGATCGTGCTGATATTAAAGAAATTCGTAGTGATTTTGCTACTGATGAAGTTCATACAGCTGCAGAATTGACATTCGCGATAAAAGGAAGAACCTATCGTATTTTACGCCAGCTACCTCACCAAAAAAAGGGAAACAAATCAGCTACAGGTGATAAATTTGAACTTGTAGAAGTTTTACCAGAAGGCGAAAGACCGGTTGTTGAATCACAAAAAGTTGGTGAAATCAATCGAAAAATTGAAGAAATAATTGGCCTATCAAAAGAACAATTTAAACAAATTGTCATGTTGCCGCAAGGTGAATTTCGAAAACTATTGACTTCAGAAACAGAAAATAAAGAAGCCATTCTTCGCAAAATATTTAAAACAGAATCTTATCGCCATTTAGCAGATCGTTTAAAAAGTAAAAAAGATGAGTCAGAAAAAGCATTAAATAGTGCAAAATCTATTGAGCACTTACATATTGATCGTGTTAAAACCTCATTACCGAAACGTGAATCTACTTTACAACAAGTTTTGTCTTCTGAACATATCAATATGTATCAATTAGTAGATGCATTAAATGAAGAAATCGAATTCTACTCAAAAGAACAACAATTAAAAGAAAAATTTTATCAAGAAATATCATCGCAAGTTGAGATTCAACATCACTTAGTTGTTGAAACAAAGGATTTTAATAAACGTTTACGTGCGTATCAAGAAAAAGAAATACAGTTAGTTGCATTAGAAAAGCAATCAGCTATTTTTGAAGAAACTAGAAAGAAGATAGATGCTGCTAAAAAAGCTAGCCATATTATTCCGTTAGAGGAACGTTATTATGAGAATCTCTATTTAAAAAAGGAAAAAGAACAGGCTTTAACCTCCTTGGAGCAATCATATACCTCTGCAAAAGCTAAATGGGAGCAGTCAGTAGTCATTTTTGAAAATGAAAAATTGCAACAACCGAAAATTGAAGAATTAACCGTTGAAATAGCTTCACTCAAAAACTTAGAAGAGAAATTTAACGATTTAACAAAAGCAACGCAATTATTAAAACAGCAACAGGTGGTTGTGGATCAAGATGTGAAAACGTTCAATGAGTTAAAATTACAACTTGATCAACTGAATTTAATTAGATTACAAAATAATGAAGCAACAAAAAATTTAACTCAACAATTAGAGCATTTTGATGAAAAAAATGAACAGCTAACCTTGTTAAAGGAAAAAACAATTGCATGGCAAAATTGGGAAGAACAAGAGATTTCAGTAAAAGAACTTCAAAAACTAGAGGTTGAGAAAAAAAGTATTTATGATCAAGCTACAACCAAGTATCGTACTGAAGAACAGAAATGGTTTAGCAATCAGGCAAGCATTTTAGCTGCACAGCTAGTTGACGGGCAGCCATGTCCTGTTTGTGGAAGTATTGAACACCATTCTGTGCAAGTGAGTCTAAGAGAAACAATAAGTGATGAGCAATTATCAACTTTAAAATCACAAGCAGAGCTTGCAACAAATCAATATTATGAATTACACGGTAGAGTTCAAGCAAGTACTCAACAATTAAGTCATTTAGTAGAAAAATTAACTCAATTAAAATTGCAACCTCAAGACGGTCAGGAAGTTCTTATCCAATATAAACAACTTCAAAATGAACTTGAACAATTAAAACAAAGAAAAAGAGAACTTGAAAATTTACAAACTCAAAAACAACAATTAGATCAACAATTTGAAATGCAAACTCAAAAACAACAACAAATTGAAATTGAAAAGAATGCGCATCTAGAAAAATACTATGATGCTCAAGCGAAATATAATAGTGTTCAAAAAGAAATACCTGAGGACATACCAACAATTCAAGTACTTCATACGAAAGTTCAAACAATCATATTAAATCGTGATCAATTAAAACTACGCTATGAACAAGCACAACAACAGGTAGAAGTGACTAATCGACAAGTAGTTTCGTTAGAAGCTTCGATTAAAAGTGCCGAACAAAGTAAAGTAGAAGCCGAAGAAAAGCTTCAACAATCACAAAATCGATTTAAAGAAGCGGTATTTACAGCTGGATTTGAAAATGGCAATGCTTATCAATCTGCGCGACTAAAACCAGAAGAATTAGAACAGCTTGAAATAGATTATACAAATTACGTAAAGCAAAAATATGCAATCATAGAACAACTAAAGGATGGAGCAGATGATTACGCAGAAAAAACGCTAAAAGATGAGTTACAGCTAGAGCGTCTTTTAGAAGAACTGCGCCAAAAGTCAATTGAGGCTAGCGATCAACTACATCAAACAAAACAACATCAAATCGACGCTATGCAATTATCTAGTGATATTAAAAAAATAAGTCAACAAATCATGGAACTAGAAGAAAAATGTTCTAAGATAATCGATTTATATGATATACTTCGTGGGCAAAATCAATTGAAAATTTCATTTGAGCGATATTTGCAAATTGAATATTTGGAACAAATTATTCAAGCTGCCAATGAACGATTGAACCCAATCTCGAATGGACAATATCGCCTGATCAGAAGTGATAGACAAGAGGCAAGAGGGAAACAAAGCGGGTTAGGATTAGATGTATATGATGCATATACTGGTCAAAATCGAGATGTTAAGACACTTTCAGGTGGGGAAAAATTCAACGCTTCACTGTCATTAGCACTAGGTATGTCTGATGTGATTCAATCGTTCCAAGGAAATATTCAAATCGAAACGATGTTCATCGATGAAGGTTTTGGTACTCTTGATGAAGAGGCATTAAATAAGGCTATCGATACTTTAATTGAATTACAAAATACTGGTAGAATGATTGGGATTATCTCACATGTTGCTGAACTGAAAGACGCTATGCCAGCTCTGTTAGAAGTGAAAAAAAGTAAAGAAGGATTTAGTCATACACGTTTTATTCTAAAATAATGACATACCCCCTCAAGTTAATGAATATATATTATTTATCCTGAATTATTCAAACATACTGTTTAGGCGATTTTAGTAGTTGTTCTATTTTAAAAAATAGAAATGGACTTCTGTATAAAGTCATATTCACTCATTTCATGCACAATTTAGGCGAACAAAAGCGATCATATCAGCTTTTTGTTCGCTTTTTAAATATATCTATGAATAAACTAGGATTATCATTTTCAAATCAGTAAATTGTTAAGTATAAAGGCTTATTTTTTATATTTTTATTAAAGAGTCGTAAAGATTTATAGTTAAAATAGCCAGATAGGTATATAATGTACCGATGGGACAATAATAAGTCCCTACTTGAATCAATTTCATAATTCAAAGATTTGATAAAAAACACGGACATTAAATGGGGCACTGTTATATCCTATATCTATTAGAACAATGTCTATCAAGCGGAAGATGGCGAGTCCTCGAAAATGCATTCGCATTTCCTTCGTGCAATGTTAATGCAGAGAGGTCTATTCATAGTCCTGCGGGAAAGCGAGACAGGTGAGACCCCGCAGAGAAGCAAAAATTCTTTTTGCTCCGCATAAAGAATTTTCTGCGATGAGTAACCGCAGGAGCACAATGCTTTAGCTTCCGAGGAAGCTCAATGATCGCTTAGCACGAAAGCGCCATCTGGAGCGGCATACTAAGTAAATACTGGAAATGAAATAATATCCGAAATCTTGAGTTGTTTATTTAGAAACTATTCGTATTTTTTAACTAGAAAACATTTATGAAATTGACTCACTTAAACTATTTGAATTTATTAATTGAGGGGTAAAAAAATGATGAAAAAATATATATTGGGGATTATTCTAAGTGTTTTTGTAATGAACGTCGTTTTATCACAAGGGCCAGTTGCACATGCGACAACAACAGATAATCAAGTGAAAACAACTGTAGTAGCTAATGGATCTGCTAATACAACAACGAATACTAAAAAAGAAACTGCATCTTCTAATAAGGCAGAATTTGTACAAAATACATTACCTCAAACAGGCGTTGAAGCTAATTATTCTGGCATATATTTTTCAATCGCTGGCTTCTTCTTATTGTTAGCATTTTTCACTAGTCGCTCTAAATTATTTAAGCGCAATAATGTTTCAGACAAACAAAAAAAGTAAACCAATAATGGTTTACTTTCAGGCTGTAGATTCACTTGACGAAAATCGAGAAGATCTACAGTTTTTTATTTTTTTTTACGGAAGCAAGTTCTCTTGATTTAGCTTCTGCATTTTGGATACATGCGTAGATGGTATCTTTAAAATGATTTTCTTCTAATGCTTTAATCCCTGCTTCGGTTGTACCACCAGGACTTGTTACTTTTCGTCGCAATTCCGTTGGTTCTTCACTTGATTGTTTTAGCATCTCAGCAGCACCAGCAATTGTTTGGACGGCTAACTTGCGTACTACATTTTGACTTAACCCAAATTTCATCCCTGCCTGCTCGAAAGCTTCTACTAAATAGTAAAGATAAGCTGGGCCACTACCTGATAGGGCAGTAACTGCGTGCAATTCATCTTCTTGAACCTCTATAACTAACCCAATGGCTTCTAACATGTGCATAAATTCCTCTTTAAGGGAAATGGTAGTGGAACTGTTAAATGCGACACCACTTGCAGACATACCAATTGTTGCTGAAGTATTCGGCATAACTCGTGCCATTGGTCTTTTTCCTAATGTTTGTTCAATTGTGTCCATGGAAACACCTGCTACTACGGATAAAATGGCTGTATTTAATTGAAGATATGGAACTAAATCTTCCATAGCTTTCTGAATGTCTTTTGGTTTCATTGCTAGTATTAAGCAATCAGCTTTTTTCACAATTTCGCGACTTTCACAAACAATTTGTACGCCATAGGTATTAGCCATTCTTTGCAGCTTTTGTTGATCGGATTTATTCATAACGTATATGTTTTCGGGTAAAACAACACCTTCTTTGACCCAGCCATGAATTAATGCTTCTGCCATTGAGCCAGCACCTGCAAATACAATTGTTTTCATTTTCGTCGCCTCCTAAATTTTTTATTGGCATTGTTTATTAATAATGTTGATATTCATTCGTCGCTACAGGAGGACGCTTTCCGCTGGCGATCCAACGAGCTTCCAAGTCCGCTAACTTGTGGGGTCTCTTCTTGCTGGTTTTGTGGCTACTGAAAAAGTGTAGTAATACAAATATTAATAGTATATTTCTGTTATTGGATGAAGTGGAATTAGCTCCGCTTTCCGTGGGCGAACTGACGAGCCTCCTCGCTGCACTCCGGGGTCTCGTCTAGCTCGTTTTCCCACAGGAGCCTCCGCTAATTCCACTTCAACGAAGATAGCAATATCAGATTTTTATCATAAATTTACATCTGTTTTTACTTTTTCAGTGGCTCCGCATTTTCTAGCAGGAGTCTCCGCTTTTGCTCATGTAAAGGCAATAAAAATTCAACATTATCATTTAACAAAGCGTTTTAATAAAAAAAGCATCTTCATCCTTAATATAAGGACGAAAATGCTCGATTCCGCGGTACCACCTTGTTTTGCTACTAATTGTAGCACAACTCAATTTCTCTTTATCGCAGAGATGCGACTGTGTTTTCACAGTAGCTCAGAAGTAGGTTCCATAAGTACATTGTTATGTGACTTGCAGCCGATGATCACACTCTCTATAAACTCCGTATCCTTTGTACTATTCTTCGTCTTTGCTTAACATATATAAATGTGAGTATAGGGAATGAAAGAAGATTTGTCAATGTAAAAAGATGACGATATTCAAAAAAACCTGTACAATAAATTGAATAAGTATTCATTAAAAGGGGCCTAAGTATGATTCAAAAAATTGTAACACCTGTACCTTTTCCTGAAGGAACAGTGAATTCATATATATTAAAAAATGATGCACTATCCATTATAGACGTAGGTACGAAAACACCTGAAGCTTTGGAAGCATTAAAGGAAGGTGTAAAAAATGCTGGATATCGAATGGGTGATATCGAACAAGTAATTTTAACTCACCATCATCCTGATCATGTAGGATGGATTGATGCTTTTCCAAATGCTGAAGTACTTGGGCATGTATATGTTGATGCATGGCTTCGAAGAGATCCAGTATTTATTAATTCACACTACGATTTTTATATGGATCGTATGAAAGAAGAAGGTGTTCCGGAAAAGTATTTATTTTGGGTAAACAAAATGACACGATCAGTAGAAATGCTTGGTGAGCGGACATTAACTGGAATTATCCATGATGGTCAAGAGATTCCTGGCCATAAAGGATTAGTTGCAATTGAGACACTTGGACATGCACAAAGTCATCTGGCTTTTTGGCATGAAGAGAAGAAGGCGATGATTGGCGGGGATTTATTAATTGGTAAAATTTCATCCAACCCTCTGATTGAACCACCATTAAATCCGAAGGCAAAAAGAGCAAAATCCTTATTACAATACAATGCGTCGTTAAAAAAGCTATTAACATTACCAATTGATATTCTTTATAGTGGACATGGTGAGGAAATAACAAATGTTCATGAATTGGTAAATGCAAGACTAGAAAAACAGCATCTTCGCGCAATGAGAGTACTCGATATGTTAGAAGAACGACCAAAAACTATTTTTGAACTAAATATTGAAATTTTCCCTGCACATTATGAAAGAGAACTTGGCTTAACTTTATCTCAAACAATTGGTCAAACAGACTATTTATTAGATAACGGCTTAATTACAGAAGAAAAAGATGAGAACGGTGTATTCTGGTATGCAAAAAAGTAAAACAATTTTAATAACAGGTGCAACTTCAGGTGTCGGCCGACTAATTGCAATAAAATTGGCGGAAAAAGGACATCGTATTATTGCAACTGGGAGAAATAACAAAGCTTTAAGCGAATTAGCTAAAAGGAATATGATGGTTTTCGAGAGTGATTTATCTACTCAATCAGGGGTGAAGGTTTTAGTTGAGCAGTTACCACAGATTGATATTGCTATTTTTTCTGCTGGAATTGGTACTTTTGAGTATGCTACCGAAATATTGGATGAAGATTTATTGGAAATGTTGCAAGTGAATATTCAAGCACCGATTCTTCTTACAAAACATATTGCGTCTAAGATGAAAACAAAGCAACATGGTCAACTCATTTTCATTGGATCACAGGCAGGGAAGGTTGCGACGCCTAAAGCAGCTGTATATGCTGCGACGAAACATGCGTTGATAGGCTATACAAATGCATTGCGAATGGAACTTGCGCCATTTCACATTGATGTTACTTGTATTCATCCAGGACCGATTGATACGCCATTTATTGATCATGCTGACAAAACAGCTTCATATAGAAAAGCGATGAAACGTGTTTTATTAGATCCTGAAAAAGTGGCGAATGCTACAATTAATACAATTGGTAAGAAAACAAGAGAAGTAAACTTACCTTGGTATATGGGGATTTCAAGTAAAATATATGCAATTGCTCCTAGTATTGTAGAGAAATTGGGGAAGAACTTCTTCAATAAAAAATGAATGACGTATACATTTGCTGTATTAAATCTCTACTATTTCATTTTCAAAAGGGCTACTTGTAAGTTTTTGATCATATGAAAAATAAAATATTTCATTGAATTTTTTAATATAAGTTTATTAAGATAGCGACTCTAAAGAATAATTTGAGTCGCTATTTTTCTGTTTAATCCACTGGATTCTATCGAAAATTACATTATTTTTACATTGAATATTTTAAATTGATTATTATTTATAATTTTTTAGAAAAATGCAAGAAAATACACTTGTGTTCATTTTTATTCCATGATAAGATGTATGCATAAATATTAATAAATGACGCATAAACATACACCGAGAGACATGGAGGAATGTAAGATGGCAAAAAAATTAGTGTTAGCATATTCAGGTGGTTTAGATACTTCCGTAGCGATTCAATGGTTAAAAGACAAAGGGTATGACGTAGTAGCATGCTGCTTAGACGTTGGTGAAGGAAAAGATTTAGACTTTGTACAAAAGAAAGCACTTGAAGTTGGTGCAGTTGAATCTTATATCGTTGATGCTAAAGACGAATTCGCTGAAGAATATGCTTTAATCTCATTACAAGGTCACACTTGGTATGAACAAAAATATCCTTTAGTTTCTGCTTTATCTCGTCCTCTAATTTCAAAAAAATTAGTAGAAATCGCAGAAAAAACTGGTGCAGTTGCTGTAGCACATGGATGTACAGGTAAAGGGAATGACCAAGTTCGTTTCGAAGTTTCTATTAAATCTTTAAATCCCGATTTAGAAGTTCTAGCACCTGTTCGTGAGTGGGCTTGGAGCCGTGAAGAAGAAATCGAATATGCAAAAGAAAAAAATATTCCGATTCCAATCAATTTAGATAGCCCATTCTCAATCGACCAAAACTTATGGGGTCGTGCAAACGAATGTGGTATTTTAGAAGATCCTTGGGCTGCACCACCAGCTGATGCTTATGAGTTAACAGTTGCTCTTGAAGATGCACCTAATACACCAGATGTAATCGAAATCGAATTTGAACAAGGTGTTCCAGTTGCTCTTGATGGTGTGCAATATAAACTAGCAGATTTAATCTTAAAATTGAACGAATTAGCTGGTAAACATGGTGTTGGACGTATTGACCATGTTGAAAACAGACTTGTCGGTATTAAATCTCGTGAAGTATACGAAGTGCCAGGTGCTCACACTTTACTTCTAGCTCATAAAGAATTAGAAGATATTACTCTTGTAAAAGAATTGGCGCACTTTAAACCAGTAATCGAGAAAAAATTAACTGAAATTATTTATGATGGTTTATGGTTCTCGCCATTACGTGTTGCAATTGAAGCATTCTTAAAAGAAACGCAAAAATACGTGAATGGTACAGTTCGTGTGAAATTATTTAAAGGTCACGCAATTGTAGAAGGACGTAAATCACCAAACTCTTTATATGACGAAAAATTAGCTACTTATACAAAAGATGACGAATTCAACCATGCTTCAGCTGTAGGCTTTATTGAATTATTCGGTCTTCCTACAAAAGTTAATTCAATGGTCAACAACAAAGGAGCAAAGAAGGTGCAAGCATGAGTGGTAAACTTTGGGGAGGTCGCTTCCAAAAATCTGCTGAACAATGGGTAGACGAATTTGGAGCATCCATCGGGTTTGATCAACAGCTTGTAACTGAGGATTTAGAAGGTAGCATCGCACATGTAACCATGCTTGGCGAAACCGGCATCCTTGATCAAGATGAAGTCAGCACGATAAAAGATGGCCTTGAACAATTAAAAGTAAAAGCTCAAAATAACGAGCTTACGTTTTCAGTAGCAAACGAAGATATTCATTTGAATCTAGAGAAGATGTTAATCGATTTGGTCGGTCCTGTTGGAGGAAAACTTCATACAGGCCGTAGCCGAAACGACCAAGTTGCAACGGATATGCATTTATTCTTGAAAAAGCGTGTAAAAGAAGTAGTTGAGCTAATTGCAAAATTCCAAGAAACAATTGTCGATCAAGCAGTGGCAAACATCGATACACTTGCACCTGGATATACACATTTACAACGTGCACAACCGATTTCCTTCGCGCATCATTTAATGACATACTTCTGGATGTTAGAAAGAGATAAAGAACGTTTTAGCGAGTCGCTGAAACGTATAGACATCTCTCCACTTGGAGCAGGGGCTCTAGCTGGAACAACATTCCCGATTGATCGTGAAATGAGTGCAAAACTAATGGGCTTTTCATCTGTCTATCAAAACAGTATGGATGCAGTAAGCGATCGCGACTTTATCGTAGAATTTTTAAGCAATAGTTCCTTATTAATGGCGCATTTATCAAGATTTGCTGAAGAAATTATTCTTTGGTCAAGTGAAGAATTCAAATTCATCGAGTTAGATGATGCCTTCTCAACAGGTTCAAGTATTATGCCACAGAAAAAAAATCCTGATATGGCAGAACTAATTCGTGGAAAAGCAGGCCGTGTATACGGCAATCTAATGGGATTGTTGACAGTCTTAAAAGGCATCCCACTTGCTTATAACAAAGATATGCAGGAAGACAAAGAAGGAATGTTTGATACACTTCATACAATTGTCGGAGCGCTTAAAATCTTTGAAGGCATGATTCGTACTATGACTGTTGAGAAAGAAACATTGAACAAAGCTGTTCATCAAGATTTTTCAAATGCAACTGAGCTTGCGGATTATTTAGCAACAAAAGGTATGCCATTCCGTGAAGCACATGCTGTAACAGGTAAATTAGTATTCCTTTGCATTCAACGCGGTATTTACTTATTAGACCTACCTCTTGAGGACTTGCAAGAGGCGAGCAATCTTATCGAAGCGGATGTGTACGATGTATTAGCACCGGAGGCAGCTGTTAAACGTCGTCATTCCCTAGGTGGAACCGGTTTCGATCAAGTGATAATCCAAATTGAAAAAGCAAAAGAAAAATTATCAGTTACAAAACAGACAATATAAAATTTTAACTTATGCAAAAAACTTGTCTGCCAATTGCAAGACTAAGATTTCATCACAAATTAGTAATTGAATGATTGGAAGGACGTTCACAGAGGGGGGCCAATTCCATAGACAGCATACATAGTGTGCTAAAGAAAAACCAGTTCTCAGAGGGGAGCTGGTTTTTTTATTTCTAGATTAAGTTAAAACCAAAATTGGAATAAAATTCATTTTGTAGTAAAATAGTAAAAAAAGACTATTAGGCAGGTGGATGATATGTTGTTTATGTTTTTAATTAGTACAATGTTAATGCTATCCCCATTGTTTTTAATATCATATTTTCATTTTGAAAAAAGTGCATATAAAAAATTAACGAATGTATCTTATTGGAAGGTTCGTTTTAATACAGGATTATACGGAGAATATTTAATCGTCAATGAATTGCAAAAAATCTCTGGTATACATAAAACACTAGTGAATTTATACATCCCTAAATCCAATAGTGATGAATTAACTGAAATCGATATTTTGTTTATTCACGAAAAAGGGATTTATGTGATTGAATCGAAAAATTATAGTGGTTGGATTTTCGGTAGAGAAAAAGATTACAAATGGACTCAAGTATTCCCGAATAAAAAGAAGTTTAAATTCTATAACCCTATTAAGCAAAATTGGACCCATATGCATGCTTTACAAAAAGTCGTTTCTGACCAACCTGAAGAATTATTTACTTCGATCATTGTCTTTAGCAATCGGTGCACACTTAAATCTATAGAAGTGACATCTTCCAGTATTCATGTAATTACAAGAAAAGAAATTCCGGTAATAAATAAAATTAATCAGCAACTTTCTCAAAATCATGTACCGGTTTATTCGCTTTATGGGAAATTAGTTAAATATACACAAGTCAGCGAAAAGGTTAAGGAAGAACATATTTCAAATATTCAAAGAAAGTTATCTTAAATATATTTCTATCTGAATCAATTTCACAAATCCATTTCCGGTTTTTAATACAAAGATTTCAACACATTAACTTTTCAATATTCAGATGTGGATGTTCCGCGACAAACGGCGCTTTCCATGGGCTTAGCTTTATCTCCTCGAAGTTTGAATCAAGAAAACCAAAGATAAATTGATATTTTACGAAAGGATGAGTAAAATCAGAGAATTTTTAACAATAAATCAAAATAAAATTGAGATATTTCAAAAAGGGAAAAATGGGACACCGATAATTATCCTTACAGGAATGGGCTGTTCATTCGATGAATGGTATGAAGTGACAGAATCATTAAGTAATACAAATAGAGTTATAATGTTTCATAGACCAGGTCAAGGTGCAAGTGAAATTCGTAATGAAGTCCGTAATACACAGACAGTCGTAAATGAAGTAAGTGAGATGATTCATTTACTTAAAATATCAGAACCTGTAGTATTAGTTGGTCATTCCTATGGTGGATTATGTGTACAGCATTTTGTGAAAGAGCATCCTAAAAAGGTTGCTGGAATAGTATTAGTAGATTCAACTTCGATTGATTTAAAGATTTTAGATAATTTGGATTTACCTGTTTTAAATGAAGGGTCAACCGATGATTTTTGGATGGAGAAATGTCATTCTTATTCTCAAATGACAAGGGAAGAATTAACAGAAGTTATTAAACCTACTTTAACAGAAAAACAAAAGCTTCTCCCAAATGATATTCAACAACGCTTAATAAATTTCCAAATAAATCCTTCTTTATATAAAGCAATGTGTTCTGAAATTAGCAACTGGAAGAAGGACGGAGATATTATTAAGAATTTAGTAGAATACCCTGATATACCTTTAATTGTTATTGGCCGAGATAAAGTGCATAACATTAGGTTAGGCATTATGGAGGGTTTACCAGAGTGGGAGTTAAGATTATTTGAAGAAAAGTGGCAAGAACTTATCATGAATCAAGTTAATCTTACTTCAAATGGTAAATTTATAATCGCACAAGAAGCAAGTCATGCAATACATATTGACAGACCCGATATTATAGTTCAATCAATTAATAAAATAAGTTCCTTATTTAACTAATGAGTGCTAAAGGAGGAAGTTTTGTTGAAGAATTTAATATACATATTGATTAGTATACTTTTGTTATCTGTTGTTGGATGTTCTTCTAATCAACAGGTAACAAGTAGCACATTTGCATTTACTGAAGAAAAGGAAAAAGATTTACAAAAAGTTGCTTATCAATCCCTATCGAACTCTATAAAGAAAGAAATAATTGATGAGGAGCAGGGGAAAGTTTCGGGTTTTAAATCGGGAAGTGAATTAGAGGTATTTAATAATATAAACAGCAATACTATAGATATTAAAGACACTCAAACAATATTGGTGAATTTTACAACCAAAGAAAAATCTAAATTTAAGTCTATCAATGTTTATTTGGAAAAAAATGGTGAAAAAGTATTAGGGTTTCTTACGGAGAATAAGTAGGTATATGTCTTAGATTTTTGAAACGGTGGCTTTAATTAAGATCTAGCTGTCATTAAAGTCAACATAGATATGAAAATAGGAATATATTAGATGATGCAGGAGGTGATATGAAATGGCGATAATTGTAGCATTAGCGGTTGCAATACTGGGTTCAGCTACGGCATACCAATTAAGTAAAGAAAAGTCAAAAAAAAGAAAATATATAATTTGGGGCATCACCACGATGGTAGCAATTGCTCCGTTCTTATCTTTTTCAATTGGTTTAACATATGCAATTATTGTTAGGAATGGTTGGGCAGCATTGATTATGGTGTATTTGTTTCCAGTGATTTTCATCATGGGGCTTATTATGTTATTGGTAGGTATCTTTAAGGAAAAAGGAACAGAATCTATATAGACTACAGGAAGATATTCCTCAACAAAGAAGGTAGCATTTTCCTTATTTAATTTAAAGGCACAGGTTAGTCCAATAAGAAATATCCAATATCATGATTGCAACACTGATCACTTTTACACAGTTTGAAGTAATCTAATTGCGGAGGATAATTCAAATGGAGTTTATATTTATTCGTCACGGTCAAGGAGAACATACATTAGATATACCAAGTAGCCTACAAATATCATCCCCATCATTAACAACTAAAGGGGTAGAACAAGCAAAATTATTAAGAAATCAGCTTCCATTAACTGATAAAGATATTATAATAATCAGCCCTCTTAGAAGAACACTACAAACCGCATTCATATGGAGTGAAAATATTGACTGTCGCAAGATTGTAAGTCCACTAGTTTCTCCAAGAATATTTCCCTTTCTCCCAGAACGGAACACGTTGCCTTGTGATAGAGTAATTAGTTCAGAAATAATTAAAAATGAATATCCAACTTATGAAATTGATATGAAGGATTTTTTCGATTTATGGTCTGATGGTATAAATGTTTTGCCAGAAAGAGATTTTATAAAAATAGCTAAACAGTTTATAGAAGATTGTAAACAACTTCAAAAAGAAAAGATTTATATAGTATCACATGATGGAACCATTACTTCATATCGTCAAATGATTTCTGGTCAAACTCTTACCAGAAAAGATTTTCCGCAAGAAACAGGCTGGTTTCAAATTAGTTGTTGAATTATTGGTTTTAAAAAAACAAAAAATTAAAGTCAACTTTATATAGTTGGCTTTTTGTATGCCACAAGAACAAATAGGTTAATAAAAAAATTTTTCTTATTAACTAAATGCTCTGTTATTTTAAATACGGAAAAGTATTTATTGTTTTCAGAAAATTATTGACATTATTTTCACTTATGTTTATATTACATATAACCAATTGGTTATATGTTAAAAGTGAGGGAAGGATAATGCCAGATGTTTATCGTGCATTAGGTGATTCAACGCGGCGCCGTATATTAAGTATGCTTAAACAAGGAAATAAAAGCCAAAAGGAGATAGTCGAAGCATTTGATATCTCTCAACCAGCAATTAAGAAGCATTTAAATATTTTATTGGAGGAAGGAATTATTTCGGAGAGCTTGAGTGGGAAGTATCGTATCTATTCATTAAATCTCAACGGGCTCCAAATTGCCTACCATGAAATGCTTCAATACATCGGAGAACTACTTGATGATCAACTCGTAAGTCTAAAAGATTATGTGGAAAAAGGAGAGTTTCGAGATGAAGATGATTAAGGATTCCATTAAGAGAGAAATTGTTGTTAATGCGCCTTTGAATCAAGTTTGGGATGCATTGACTAAGCCTGAGCATTTAAACCGTTGGTATACAAAAAATGCTGAGATAGAATTTTGTATAGGTGGAAGAGGTTATATGAATCACGGATGGGGGGCAACATCTGAGGGTGTATTTACAGAAATAGATACCATGAAACGCTTTGTACTTCAGAGCCTTGATGGGGATTTTACTACCATAACTTCTTTAGAAGAAGTAGAAAGTGGTATTCAGGTGAGTATAGAATATCAGGCTTCCTTTATTGGTGTAATGAATCAATCTACAAAGGAAAATATGTTGTTTGGTACAAGTCAATTCTTAGAAAATCTAAAGAGTGTCTATGAAACAAATACTGATAATCGTGCGGATTTTTGGAAAGCATGGATTGGTATTGTACACACAACAAACGAGAAGGATAGAGGTACAAGAGTTTTACAGGTGAAGGAAGGAACGGTAGCTGCAACTGCTGGAGTTAAACCTGAAGATATTATAGTGGAGATCGATGGAGAAGAAATTACAGGATATGAATCATTCGAAAGAACATTGAATAAAAAAACTGATAATGCCACTGTTACCTTAACAATAGTAAGAAAAAGTGAAAAGTTACGTGTTAAGTGCTTTGTAGAAGCTTACCCTGTATCTTATTAATAATAGTGAAGAAGATCTTCATGGATAGCTAACGAGGCGATTGCGAAATAAGAGCAGTCGCTTTTTTACTAAAGGTGCAGTTTAGTTGAATATTACCATTAAAATGGAAGGCTTAATTCTAGAATCATCTTCACTTAAGCGGAAATCACTCTAATGAAACTAAAATTAGTGCAAATAACCATATCAAATGCACAAAGCATCTCAACTTTTTAGCATAAGTTAAAGTATACCTAGATAGAAGGGAGGAATCATCTATGAGTGATTATCAAGGCGGTTATGGTGAAGAAAGACATGAAAACAAATTTACCTTAGTCGTTGTCTTGTTTATCTTGTTGATTATTGTAGGAACTTCTTTCATGAGATGTGGCTACTAAAAAGGGTTAATATGGAGAGGCCTCCACCCCTTACACTTTAGAATCCCACTTGTTGTGAACTGCCCCCAATTACCCCCAATTGTTAGACTCAAACTCTAATGATTGGGGCATTTTAGTGGCAAAATAATCAACAAAATTCAAATTAGTAGGCGAACATTTTATGTAAATAATTGTCCCTATGATTACTGTAAAAATAAAAACATCATATTGTCTGATTAATATGATAGTATGTGAATAGAATGATATCAACGTAAAAGAGGGATAATATGTCGATAGTGCCTAAGTTGGCCTCGAAGTTACAACGTCGTGATGAAGAACCAAATATTGAACTAGCAAGGAATTAGTTAACGATCATAATCTTGAAGGTATAAAAGAAGTTATACAAAACTTATCTAATAAGGATAAAGGTATTCAACAAGATTGTATTAAAGTAGCATATGAAATCGGGGAAGTTAAACCAGAGCTTATAAGTGAATACGCGTTAACCTTTATAAATTTACTGAAAAGTAGAAATAACCGTTTAGTTTGGGGTGCAATGACAGCATTAACTACCATTGTGACAATTTCATCTAAGATAATAATGGAGCATCTTGATACAATTTTTTTAACTATGAAAACTGGCTCCGTTATTACTGTTGATCAAGGGATATTAACCTTAGCAAAATTATCATCTGTAAGCAATGAAAACAATGACAGAATTTTTCCATTCCTGCTTCATCATTTAGAAACTTGTAGACCGAAAGAACTCCCTCAACATGCTGAGAGTACTCTTATAGCTGCTAATAATGATAATAAAGAGGCATTTTTAACTGCGTTAAAACGAAGAGAAAATGAACTTACAGCACCTCAATTAAAAAGAATTAAAAAAATTTATAAAGTAATAGGGCTAAATGAATAATATGTGGAGGAACTATGATGAAAGAATATAAAAAATGCCAAAGCTGTTCTATGCCAATTAAGAAAGCAGAAGACCGAGGTACTGAAAGAAATCATGAAAGAAGCTCAATGTATTGTAAACATTGTTATCAGGAAGGCGAGTTTACTCAAAAGAATATATCCGTAGATGAGATGACGGAGTTTGTAAAAGGAAAGTGTATTAAAATGGGTTTACCCAAATTTTTAGCAGGCATGTTCGTAAGAAATTTAAATAAGCTAGAAAGATGGAAATAGAAATACATATTGAGTTAATTGTACCTAGTTAAGAAAAAGATTTGAAACAGTCATAAGAAAATCTCATATTAATTTATAACAGTGAACCGTAGCATAAGTAAGGTTATTGTATTAAAATTGAATATTCTTAAGATGTAATTTGATATCTTTTTCTTAAGTAATCGGTGAACTTATCATTCAGGATATCATTAGTAAACAGCCAAAGGACTTCTATTAGAAGTCTTTTTTATTTATAAGCTTTTGATAAGGTAATAAATGCGATTGAAATATTTCATTATTCGAAATTTATTTTTCAGTTTCTTCCATAAGTTCTGAATTTTTGATAAACTGATACGTACGAAGAAAAGAAGGTGAATCTTTTGAAAGTATTTTTTGAATTAGGATGGTTTTTTAAAGAAAGGAAATGGCAATATGTAGCTGGCATTACAATGCTTATTTTTGTTGCCATCTTACAATTAGTCCCTCCGAAAATCATTGGGATTGTCGTTGATGAAATAGCCAATGCTCAACTAAATTCAAAGAGGCTATTAATTTGGCTTGGAATTTTGACGATTACTGCAATTGTTATGTACATAATACGATATTCTTGGCGTCAAATGATTTATGGTTCTTCTATGTCTCTAGCTAAGCGCTTACGTGCTCAATTGTTTCGACACTTCACTGCCATGTCTCCAGCATTTTATCAAAAGCGTCGAATTGGTGATTTAATGGCACATGCCACGAATGATATATCGGCCGTACAACAAACAGCTGGTAATGGAGTGTTAACATTAGTCGATTCACTCACAACTGGTGGTTTTGTTATATTAGCCATGGTGTTTACAATTGATTGGAGACTAACATTAATAGCTTTAATTCCAATGCCTTTTATGGCGTTATCAACCAGTTATTATGGAAAATTACTACATCAACGTTTTCATCATGCACAAGCGGCGTTTTCAGAATTAAATGATAAAACACAAGAGAGTATTACAGGTATCAAAGTGATGAAAACATTTGGTCAAGACAAAGAAGATGTAGAGGATTTTAAAAGGCTATCTCAAGAAGTGGTAGATAAAAACATTCGTGTTGCAAAAATTGATTCTTTATTTGATCCGACCATTTCACTTGTTGTTGGTATTTCATATTTTCTCTCAATGGTATTTGGTGCCAAATTTGTTGTGGCGGGAGATATGAGCATTGGAGATCTAATTGCCTTTATTGCTTACTTAGGTTTGCTTGTCTGGCCGATGCTCGCATTTGGTATGTTATTTAATATCATGGAAAGAGGTAGTGCTTCATATGATCGAATTCGAACATTATTAAATGAAAAGATTGATATAATCGATCATCCAAATGCCTTATCTATCCAACCAAAGGGAGATTTACATTTTCATGTGGAATCATTTACATTTCCAGGGGATCTATCACCTGCATTGCAGCAAGTAGACTTCACGTTAAAACGCGGTGAAACATTAGGTATTGTTGGAAAAACAGGTGCTGGGAAGACAGCAATTTTAAAACTTCTATTAAGAGAGTTTGATGGATTTCAAGGTCAAATTACTTTTGGAAACCATGAGCTTAATGCATACCAAGCAAAAAAATTACGTGAAGCAATAGGCTATGTACCTCAAGAGCATTTTCTCTTCTCTTCAACTTTATATCAAAATATAGCATTCGTTAATCCAAAGGCTACAGAGGCAATGGTATTTGAAGCAGCAAGTATTGCACAAATTCATGATGATATTATAGGCTTCCCAGATGGCTATAACACAATGGTTGGAGAACGTGGAGTATCTATTTCTGGAGGACAAAAGCAAAGAGTTTCAATTGCTAGAGCTTTACTGATGAATCCAGAATTACTTATTTTAGATGATTCCTTATCGGCTGTGGATGCGAAAACTGAAGAAAGTATTTTGCAAGCGCTAAAAAGTGCTAGGCAAGATGCGACAACAATCATTACTTCTCATCGTTTAAGTGCTTTGCAACATGCACAAATCATAATTGTATTACACGAGGGGACGATTGTAGAAAAAGGAACTCATGAGACGTTAATGGCATTAAAGGGTCGATATTATGAGATGTACCAATTGCAACAATTAGAAAGATTGGTTGAAAGTGGAGGTGGAAATGCATGAATAATGATCGAACCACCGCTTTAAGTAGTAAAGAGCAATGGCAAGTTTTAAAACGTTTGTTGGGATATTTAAAACCACATAAAAAATCAATAAGTATTGCACTTTTCCTATTAGTTATTACTGTGGTCGGGGATATCACGGGTCCATATATAATAAAAGTCTTTATGGATGATTATTTAACACCTAGAAATTTCCCTACGAATCCTTTAGTTATACTTGGTGTAACTTATTTGGCAATTCAGATTTTAAATGTCATCATAAGCTATTTTCAGATGATGAGATTTCAAGAGCTCGCATTAAAAGTCATCCAGCAATTACGAATTGATGTATTTCAAAAAGTCCATCAACTTGGAATGCGTTATTTCGACAAAACACCTGCTGGAAGTATTGTTTCTCGGGTAACGAATGATACTGAAGCAATTAAAGATATGTTTGTTACGGTATTAATTGGATTTATACAAAGTGGTTTTTTAATCATTGGTGTTTATATTGCAATGTTTTCTTTAAATGTGAAGTTAGCTTTTGCATCGCTTATTCTACTTCCTATTCTGTATATCATTATTAGCGCTTATCGAAAATATAGTGCTATTTTCTATATGGATATGCGAGAAAGACTGAGTCAACTAAATGCCAAAATCGCAGAGTCATTACAAGGAATGTCTATTATTCAAGCGTTTCGGCAAGAATCTCGCTTCTATGATGAATTTGATGAAATAAACGAAAATCATTATAAGGCAGCAATGAGCAGTATCAAGTTAGATAGCTTGTTATTACGTCCAATTATAGACCTTGTGTATACATTCGCAATTATATTGTTATTAAGTTTTTTTGGTATAACTTCTTTCCGTGAGCCTATTGAAATAGGTGTTATTTATGCTTTTATATCATACATTAATCGCTTTTTTGAGCCAATTAATCAAGTAATGCAAAGAATGTCCTTGCTTCAACAAGCAATTGTTTCTGCATCTAGAGTATTTAAATTGCTGGATGATCAAGAGTTAGATCCTCATCAACCTGAAAATAATAGTTTTCATGTTGAGAAAGGACGAATTGAATTTAAGAATGTATCGTTCTCATATGATGGTAAAACAGATGTTTTAAAACATATACATTTCACTGTAAATCCAGGAGAAACGGTTGCGCTTGTAGGACATACTGGAAGCGGGAAGAGCTCAATTATTAATCTTCTCATGCGATTTTATGAATTTAGTAGAGGGGAAATTTTAATAGATGGTCGGTCTATTAAAGAATATTCAAAGCAAGAATTACGTGAGCAAATGGGACTTGTATTACAGGATCCGTTTTTGTTTTATGGTTCGATTTCTAGTAACATTCGATTATTTAATGAAAGTATGACAGATGAAGACATAAAAGAAGCAGCGACATTTGTGCAGGCAAATGAATTTATCGAGCAATTACCTGATCAATATAACCATAAAGTATCTGAACGAGGTTCGACTTTCTCTAGTGGACAAAAGCAACTGATTGCATTTGCAAGAACAATTGCTACAAACCCTAAGATTCTCGTATTGGATGAAGCGACAGCTACAATCGATACCGAAACTGAAATGGCGATTCAAGTAAGTTTAGATAACATGCGTAAAGGGCGTACGACGATTGCAATTGCTCATAGATTGAGTACAATTCAAGATGCTGATCAAATTCTCGTCTTGCACCAAGGTGAAATTGTTGAAAGTGGTACACATCAGCAACTCTTACAGAAAAAAGGTTTATATCATAAAATGTATCGATTGCAAAATGGATTAGTAAATGAAATTAAAGGTTAATAATGAAAAAAGAATACCCATAGATATCTTTCGCTTTTATTTGAATTCAGCATTATAATGATAAGAAATACAAAAGTTCAAAAAAATGTCACAAGTAAAAAATAAGAATTTTTTCGTAAAGTTTGGTACGATGGATACAGTAACTATAAGGAGCGACATCCGCATATGAATACAGATATAAATTTATTCTTTGCTTTTGGTGCAGGCTTATTAAGCTTTATCTCACCATGTACGTTGCCTCTTTATCCGGCGTTCCTTTCTTACATAACTGGCGTATCCTTTAATCAGTTAAAAAACGAAAAAGGTATGTTGCAAAAAAGAGCCATCTTACACACATTATTTTTTTTACTAGGTTTTTCTGTGATTTTCGTAGTATTAGGTTTTAGTACATCTTTTGTAAAAGGTTTCTTTGTACAATATGATGAGTTAATCCGCCAAATTGGTGGTATTTTAATTGTAGTATTTGGTCTTGTTATTACTGGTATTTTCACTCCTGAATTTTTGATGAAAGATCGTAAATTTGAATTCAAAAATAG
The DNA here is from genome assembly GCF_044359855.1 of Rummeliibacillus pycnus. GTDB lineage: Bacteria > Bacillota > Bacilli > Bacillales_A > Planococcaceae > Rummeliibacillus > Rummeliibacillus pycnus_A. The sequence goes on along the minus strand of NZ_CP132291.1, from coordinate 571,221 downwards.
ACCATCAGGATACATTGGTTCAATGCTTATTGGCCTTGTATTTGCAGCTGGTTGGACACCATGTACAGGCCCTATTTTAGCTGCGATTATCGCTTTAGGTACGACAAACCCAGACTCCGCTATATGGTATATGTTAGCCTATGTACTAGGTTTTTCAATTCCATTCTTCGTACTTTCATTCTTCGTTTCAAGAATGGATTGGATTAGAAGAAATAGCCAAAAACTCGTTAAAATTGGTGGGTATATCATGATTGTAGTTGGGGTTATTTTATTCTTTGATGGAATGACTGTTCTTAATCGCTTATTAACACCTATTTTCGGAGGATTCCAAGGCTTTTAATATTGAGTAAATAGTTACGAGGTGAAATGGTTGTCAACTGTTCTAGTAGTAGATGATGCAATGTTTATGCGTCACGCCATTACAACGATGCTTGAAGAGGCGGGCTTTGAAGTAATAGGCGAGGCGGAAAATGGAAAACAAGCAATAGAGCAATATCAAAAGCTACATCCTGATGTTGTTACAATGGATGTTACGATGCCAGTGATGTCAGGCTTAGAAGCTACTAAAGAGATTATACAAAATGATCCCAATGCCAAAATTTGTATTGTCACTGCATTAGGGCAACAAAAACTTATTTTAGAAGCACTGAAATATGGCGCAAAAGATTTTATTACAAAACCTTTTGAGAGGGAACATTTAGAGACGACCATTCGTCAATTGATAGAATAACTTTTTAATAGATAGGTGAGTGTATTACGTTGAGTTCTATTCCTTCTCAGTATATGGTAATTGCTTCTACTGTTGGTGTTGTATTTATGGGGATTATGATGATGATAGTTCGTGCTAAATCAGCTAAAAAACCAGCGAGTGTAAAAAAAATAATTATTCCTCCAATTGCTATGTCGACGGGTGCATGCATGTTCTTTAATGAATATTTCCAAGTACCTTGGCTACAAGTATTTGAAGCAGTAACTGCAGGATTAATTTGTTCAACAGTTTTGATTGCAACTTCTAAATTCCAAATTGTTGATGATAAAGTTTACTTAAAACCTTCTAAAGCCTTTTTCTTCATCCTAGCAGGCTTATTAATTGTTCGTACGGTTGTAAAAGTTAAATTAAGTGGTACATTCGACTTAGGAGAACTTGGTGGAATGTTCTTTATATTAGCTTTTTCTATGATTGCACCTTGGCGTGTAGCCATGTTGATACAATTCAAAAAACTTCAAAAGCAATTACATTTACAACAAGACTAAAAAAAGGTTCTTCTCCATTTCGGAGAAGAACCTTTTTTCATTTACCCTCTCGAGATTACTTTATCTCTGCTGAAAGCTAGAAATACGTTTGTAATTCGGATTTTCTAGAGATTGTTGATGCTGGAGCGTTCTCTACTTTTTGGTTTTAATCTAGTAAATCTTCATAAGGCGATAAGTCAATTTTCATTTGATTTAATTTTTTACGTAAAAATTTATGATCGCGTTTTGGTGAGGCTTGTATGTATCCTCTAATGATTAAGTCAAAATCGATTTTCTTTGCCTTTTCTTCTAAAGCAAGTTGTCCAATTTTACCTGCAATTTTTTGCTTCGCAACATCGCGAAATAGTTCTGGTACTGGGCTAACTAATTCATTTAATAAGTCCTTTTCTTGTTGATGCCATAAATGTAAGCTTTTGTTTACATAATAATCTTGCCAATCCAATGTAGATTTACCATCATCTTTTGGCATTGATTTCAAAAACTTGCGGAACATGAAGAAGCCGCCTATAGCCATAGTTCCTACTAGAACAACTACCCAAAATAATATAAACCACATAAACCAGCCGTTTAGCACACTATTCACCTCCCTATCATTATAAATTGAATATTAAAAAATTGCATCCCTTGTCCTTTTTCGAGATTTAAAGTCTATGTAAGAAGTGAAGGGAGGTGATCTTCATGGCAACGAAAACATTTGAAAATGCAACACTTCGTTTAAAGTTCTCATTAGGTGTAAATGAAAATGGTCAAATTATTGAAAAAACGAAAACGTTCCGTAACGTATCAGAACAAGCATCGTTAGATAATGTGGCTACTGTAGGTACTGCACTTGCTAGTCTGTTCCAAAACCAATTTATTGGTACAGGTTTAGCAACACAAGAAGCAATTCGAAATTAATAAGAAAAGGAGAGAGTGTAAATGGCAAAAGTTCTGCAATTACAATTTAAAACATCTGATGGATCTGCATGCTCTTTGAGTGTTGATACGCCAAAGGAGGATTTAACACCTGAAGTAATCTATCAGGTAATGAACACAGTTATAGACAGCAAGGTTTTTGCAATAAATGGTGTAACACTTTCAGAAATCGTTGGTGCACGCTACATTGAACGTACAGTCACAGAATTGCAAGCGTAAATTGTTTAAAACTGTCTCATTTATCAACAGATAGATGAGACAGTTTTTTTAGAGAGGAGGAATTGTGTTGGCTGAATGGACTACTCTTATTCAAGAAATAGGATTTCCTATCTTTGTCTCATTCTATTTAATGCATCGAGTAGAATCAAAGCTACAAGCAATTCACGATGCTTTATTGGACTTAAAATAAACAGATTCACAAATTCGTCTTAAAGCTTTCAATTAGTGTCCTTGTAATCTGTGTTACAATTCGATAAGATGAATGCAGAGTAGGAGTGAAATATAAGATGAAAAAAAGATTTATTTTACCGTCCTTATTTTTAGTTTTAGCTGTATTATTATCTGCATGCGGTGGTAGTGACAACTTTAAAGCTGAAACCGATTGGCAAGTACAGGATTTCAATTATACGAACCAAAATGGTGACAAGGTTTCACTAGATAGTTTGAAAGGTAAACCATGGCTTGCAATGTTTATCTTTACAAATTGTACGAGTATCTGTCCACCAATGACCATTAATATGACAGACATCCAAAAAAAGTTTAAGGAAAAAGGATTAGAAGACTACAAAATCGTTGGATTTAGTGTGGATCCTACAACAGATACACCGGCAAAATTAAAGAAATACCTAGCACAATATCCTGTACCGGACAATTCTAAATGGGATCTACTTACAGGTTATTCACAAGATGATATTGCTAATTTAGCATTAAAATCATTTAAAACATTTGTTAAAGATGATCCTAATACTAACCAGGTAGTTCATGGTTCAAGTTTTTTCCTAGTCAATCAAGATGGGGTAGTTGTGAAAAACTATAGTGGCTTTAAAGACGTCCCAGTTGATACGATTGCAGTGGACATGGAATCAATTATTGAAGATGGCAAATAAAAAGCAAATGAGCAGCTATTCAAAAAAATAGCTGCTCATTTTTATTTTCTCTCTTGAAGTAAAGCGCGAATATCCTTTAAAAGGTCTTCTGTTGTTTCAGCTGGTTGTTCTTCCAAAACTTCTTCTTGTTTTTTCTTGAAATTAAATTTTGAAATAATCCGAATGAAAATGAAGATGGAAAAAGCAACGATCAAGAAATCAAGAACGTTTTGTATGAAACTACCATACTTAATTTTGTAAAATGTTAAAGAAGTAAAATCAAATTCTTCTTTTCCACTAAATAGACTAATAATCGGCATAATGATATCGCCAACTAAAGAAGATACAATTTTACCAAAAGCAGCCCCGATAATAACCCCGACTGCTAAATCTACCACATTTCCTTTAAAAGCGAATTTTTTAAAATCTTCCCACATGTATTTTTTACCTCCTATAAAAAGGATGTTTTACTAAAAAGTAATATTTTTTATAAAACACCTATTACACATAGTATCAAACCTTATTCTTAAAAACTAGATAGTAAATATCTAATCTAGGTGATTTTAACTTTTCATGTTATGATATGTATTTAGTGATAATGGAAATATTTTTATGAGAATTGAGGTATTTTGATGAATAAAGTATTTGCCGCTGTATTATTAGCGACAGCTTTGGCAGCAATAGAAGGTACGATAGTTTCAACAGCAATTCCCAGTATAACAACCGATCTCTCTGGTGTTGATCTTATTAGCTGGATCTATTCTGCTTATCTTTTAACTTCGGCGATTTCTGCCATTATTTTTGGGAAATTAGCCGATCTATTTGGACGCAAGAAAATGATTATTGCAGGGATTTGTATTTTCTTAATAGGATCATTATTATGTGGAATGGCAACATCAATGGAACTTCTTATTATTTTCCGTGCAATTCAGGGGATAGGGGCAGGGTCCATTTTACCAATTACTTTAACAATTGTTGGAGAGTTATTTGATTCGGAGAAACAACGTGCTAAAGGACAAGGCTACATAAGTATGGTATGGGGTGTCTCAGGTGTTGTAGGTCCCTTAATCGGAGGATTTATTGTAGACCAATTGACATGGCATTTCATTTTCTTATTAAATATTCCTTTTGGTTTAGGGGCAATACTTCTAATTGCTAAACATTATAAAGAAGATCGAATTAAATTAACTCGTAAAATTGATTTTGCAGGTGCATTCCTTTTCTCAATAGGAATGGTTGCATTGCTTTATTCACTTATAGCAGGAAGTAATACGCAACATTGGGCAACCACAACACAAATAATCTTTTACATAATTGCAATTGTTTTTCTTGGATTGTTTGTATTTGTTGAAAAGAAAGCAAGTGAACCAATCATCCCACTTTCATTATTTAAAAATAAACGATTAAATGTGATAAATGGTTTAACTCTATTTTGTATGGCAGTTGTCATTAGTATTTCAGTATATTTACCAATTTACGCTCAATCTGTATTAGGGAAAAATGCGACAGAGGCAGGGCTTATGCTAACCCCTATTTCTGTAATGTGGACAGTAGGTGCAATTATTTCAGGTAATTTAGTTGGCCGTTTTGCAAACAAAACGATTATCCAAATCGGAACAGTCTTATTGTTGATTTCAACATTTATGCTTATGTTCTTATCTTCCTCAACTAGTTCACTTTTTGTCTATCTATCAACTTCGTTTTTAGGATTGGGCATGGGTCTTATTGCACCAATGATTGTATTAACAGTTCAAGCATCTTCTTCAGATGAGCAGTTAGGAACGGCGATTGGTTTAAACTCCTTTATCAATACTTTTAGCCAATCGATTGGTGCGGCCATTTTTGGAGTTCTATTTAATATAACTACAAGTGGGCGTTTGTCTTTATTAGGTGCTGAGCATATTAATTTAAATGGATCATTTGACCATTCAATCTTTTCGCAACAACAGATTAGTAAGATCATTGAAATTATAGCGGATGGTATACGATCTGTTTATACTGGTTCTTTCATTTTCGCTATCTGTGCTTTAATTTTGGCGATTTTTGTAACGAAAAGAAAATCTCAAGTAAAATAAGACTAATTAAAAGAAGGGTATCCACTAGAATTTAAATAGTTCTAGTGGATACCTTTTTACATAATTGTTGCACCTAATGAATTTTTAAAATGACCAAGAGCCCACTCATGCCCCGCTTGATTAAAGCTTGCAACAGAGTCTTCATAGATGAAAAGGTCAAATGCCTTATTATACGCATCAACTGCTGTATGAAGTACGCAAATATCTGTGCAAACTCCTGTTAAAAATAATTCATTTATTTTTCGTTCACGTAAGATCTGTTCTAGATTTGTTCCAGCAAACGAGCTGTAACGTGTTTTATCCATCCAAATAACATTTGGTAAATGTTTTATTTCTTCGTACAACGACTGTACTTCATTATATAGTTCTCTTCCTTTAGTATTGCGAATATTATGTGGTGGGAATAACTTCGTTTCTGGATGAAAAGGATCGTTTTTTTCATGTAAATCACAAGCGAAAATAATTAGCTCATCTTCATCGATGAATTGACGAATATGATGTAAAATAGCTTTCTCAAGTATTTGTCCTGGCTCTCCGCAAGTTAAAGCTCCATTTTCCGCTACAAAGTCTACAGTATAATCGATTACGATTAAGGCTTTCTTCATTTCATCACCCCAACATTTGTCTTTACATATATCATGACACACTTTATAGAAGAATGTCGAATCAATTTCATAAATACATTTTCGGTTTATAAATACGGAAATTTCAACATATTAAATTTTCAATGTTCAATTTTAGATGTTCCGCTCCAGACGGCTTTCCACGGGCTTGGCTTCAATCTCCTCGGGACAACACGAAGTTTCTTACGAAGCCGTTTCCAAAGAAAGTGGCGTTCTTAGCCTTTATTGAGTCGCATTCTGCAGCGAAGCAATAAAATTGGATATCACTAAATATCCGTATATTTTAATATAAATTTTGTATTTTATATTGATTAAGTCATATAAATATTAAGATTACTTACTCTTAAATATTTTGCAAGTTCAATTAAAATAGTATATAATTACGAAAACGTTGAAGGGAGTGTAAGCTTATGGATCGTGCATTAATGAAAAAATTAAACAAACAGGCATTAATTTTCGTAGCGATACATTCAATTTTCTTTTTGAATCTCGCTTTTGACTTCTTAGAGATCCACTAAGTCTTAAAATAAAATATGATCATACAGATACTAAATGCTTCTTCTCCGACGGAAAACACATTTCGCCTTTGAAGAAGCATTTTTGTTATTTAAAATGGATAAATTATAGAGTTATAGAGTTGGCAAAAGGAGTGATTACAACTTGCAATCATTTGAAAAGGCATTTGAAAACGTTGAAAGGCCATTTGCTTGGGTCGATATGAATGCTCTAGATGCAAATATTCGATTTATCAACCATCATGTCAAAGATAAAAATGTTCGCATCGCAACGAAATCCATTCGTTCTATTCCCTTACTTAGATATTTAAATGAAAAGTTATCTAATGTATCGGGGTTGATGACTTTTACTGCAAGTGAAACCTGTTATTTGTTAGAGAATGGCTTTGACCATTTGCTCCTCGGCTATCCAGTTTTGGAGGAAAAAAGCGTTTTAGAGTTATATAAATATATTAAAAAAGGCTATGATGTTTGTTTTATGGTAGATGATATTCGACAAGCAAAGTGGTTAAACGAATTAGCGAAACGTTCGAATGTAAATGTTGGAATATGTATCGATATAAATCTTTCAATTGAACTTCCGTTTATCTATTTTGGTACAAGGCGCTCTGCTATAACAAATTTAAAGGATTTAACGAACTTATTAGAATTGCTAAAAAAACAAACACATTTACATATTGAGGGTGTGATGGGCTATGAAGCACAACTCGCAGGTGTTGGTGATTTGCCAATACAAAAATGGAAGCGACCAGTGATTCAACAATTGCAAAAGGTTTCAAAAAATCGAGTTGCAAAGCTTCGAAAGGAAGCGGTTGATTTCATTTTAGCTGAAATTGGGGAGGTAGAATTTGTTAACGGGGGAGGATCAGGGAGTATAGATTTTACAGCACAAAGTTCAGAGGTAACAGAAATTACAATTGGATCAGCATTTTTTAATCCTGCATTATTCGATCAATATAGTCAATTAGATTTACAGCCTGCTGCTGGATTTGCTTTACGCGTCACAAGAAATCCAACAAGGGATGTTGTAGTTTGCCATGGGGGTGGTTATATTGCTTCAGGTGCTATTGGAAAAGATAAGCAGCCGGTACCTTATGAAGCCCAGCATTTTGCCTTTTTACCACTTGAAGGTGCTGGAGAAGTACAAACACCATTAAGAAGAAAGGATTATCAGAATACCAAGATTGGAGATACAATTTATTTTCGTCATGCAAAAGCTGGTGAGTTATGTGAACGTTTTACACAGTTAGAGGCTGTAAGAAGTGGTCAACATGTGAATTGTTTCAAAACTTATAGGGGGGAAGGAAAATGTTTTCTGTAAAAGATTGGGTAGATACACGAAAGTGGCAAAATTGGGCTGGAAATGTGAAAGGGACCCCAACTCAATCATTATTACCACATGACACTAAACAGTTGTCTAATTTAATTTGGAATACACAAAAACAACATAAAACGATTCGAGTAACTGGAGCAGCACATTCGTTTAGTCCAATTGCTAAACCAGATGATATTGCCATCTCTCTTCATAATATGCGTGGGTTAATTGATATTAATAGAGATACGGGGGAAGCCACATTTTGGGCAGGCACATATTTGTATGAAATTGGTCCAATATTGGCACAATTCGGCTTTGCACTTGCGAATATGGGAGATATACATGAGCAAACAATTGCTGGTGCTATCGGAACAGGTACGCATGGTACAGGGGTGACATTAGGTTCTTTATCCAGCCAAGTTGTGATGTGGGGGTTTGTAGACGGATTAGGTAACTATCATGAACATACGAGAGGAGACGATGACATATCAAAAGCTTTACACATATCCTTAGGACTATTAGGTGTGCTAGTTAAAGTAACCATTAAAACAGTTCCACTATACAGTCTAAAATGTCAAACAACCCATTACAATTTTGATGAAGCAAATAAAGTTTGGGATATGATGATTCGGGAACATCGTCATGTTGAATGGTTTTACTTCCCTGGTACTGAGCGAATTCAAGTGAAAATCATGGATCAAATCCCAATTGTGGAACAGTCTAAGAAATCTAAAACGGTAGAAGATTTAAAAAATAATGTAATTGAAAACGGCCTTTTATTAGTCGTTTCAGAAGTTTGTAAAATACAGCCTAAAGCCACAAAATGGGTAAGCAACTTAGCTTCAAAAAGTCTACCAAATAGCGTAAAACAAGGCCTGAGCTATGAAATTTTCCCATCATCTCGTAAAGTGAAATTTTTAGAAATGGAATATGCAATCCCTTTGGAACATTTCAATGATTGTATGGAAGAAATACATTTCACGTTAAAATCGCATCCATTCAAAGTGCATTTTCCTATTGAGTGTAGGACAACAAAGGGAGAAAGTGGCTTTTTAAGCCCAACACAAGACAGAGAAAGTGCATTTATAGCTTTTCATATGTACAGAGGAATGGATGAAAAAGACTATTTTAGATGGGTACAAAAATTGATGAGAAAATATAATGGTAGACCACATTGGGGGAAAATGAATCATCTAACTAAGGAGCATATACTAGAGCTCTACCCAAATTATCCACGCTTCCTTCAATTACGAGAAAAATATGATCCTGAAAATATTTTTGTTACGGATTATTTCAAAAAACTAATCGAATGAACAAATAACATCTAACATCATTGTGTAAAAAAATAGTTAGATTATGTTAGGTGGGAATATTCTAAATAGATTCAATTGAATCTATTTCTTAATGCATAATTAATATAAAATATACGAGCATTTAATTTTATCCAATTTTGCTAATTGTGGAGCGTAAGACGGCGAGTCCTCGAAAATGCATACGCATTTTCTTCGTGCGAGGCTAATTCACTGAGGCTCATTCAGAGTCCTACGGGAAAAGCTTGAGCTGAAAGCCTTGCAGGAACGTAGTGAAGGTACTGAAAAAGTAAAAATAAATGAAAAATTATAATGAAAATCTTATATAGCTATATTTATTGATGTGGAATTAGCGAAGACTCCTGCGGGAAAGCGAGACAGGTGAGACCCCGCAGGGAACGAAGTGAGCGAGGAGGCTCAACGCTCGCCCGCGGAAAGCGAAGCTAATTCCACATCGTGCAGAAATTAGATTAATACTATAAGCGCCGTCTGTAGCGGAACATACAAATCTGAATATGGAAAAGTAAATATGTTAAAAAGTTCGTATTTAAAAACTAAAAATGAATTTGTGAAATAGATCCAATTAATTAACTTTTCTAAAAATTTAATTTTGTTCAAAACTTAGCGAAAAATTAATATAAAGGGAATGAAAACGTATTCATTAAAGATTTAATTTTTTAAATTGAGTGACAATTCTAAAAATACTGTTGACTTCATTGGAAATACGTACTATGATAGCAACAATTTAAAAAATGTTTTATGCACATAGCTAAAGACAGATTATTGTATTTTACAGAAAGAAGTGAAGAGTATGGGGGAACAGTTAATTTTTCTTGATGGAAATTTAGTGAAAAAGGAAGACGCTAAAGTTTCTGTTTATGATCATGGTTTTTTATATGGTGATGGAGTATTTGAAGGCATTCGCTCATACAATGGCAACGTCTTTCGTTTAGAGGAACATTTAATTCGATTATATGAATCTGCTAAATCAATTTTACTCACCATTCCATACACAATAGAAGAAATGACTGAAATTGTTAAGGATACATTAAAAGCAAATGAGTTACAAAGTGCATATATCCGTTTGATTGTATCAAGAGGTGTCGGTAATTTAGGAATCGATCCTTCAACATGTATTGGAGCAAGTGTCATTGTTATTGCTGAACCACTTGCACTATTCCCAGCTGAATTATATGAAACTGGTATTTCAATCGTTTCAGCGTCAAGTAGACGTAACCGTTCAGATGTATTAAGTCCAAAAACAAAAACATTAAACTACTTAAATAATATTCTAGTGAAGCTTGAAGCGACACAAGCTGGTGTTTCCGAAGCATTAATGATGAATGATGAAGGGTATGTAGCAGAAGGCTCCGGTGATAATATTTTCATCGTTAAAGGGAATAAATTAATTACTCCTCCAGGTTATATTGGTGCATTAGAGGGAATCACTCGGAATGCTATTCTAGATGTTGCGAAAGAACGTGGCTACGAAGCGAGTGAAGGTGTATTTACAAGACATGATGTATATGTTGCGGATGAAGTATTTTTAACTGGTACTGCAGCTGAAGTAATTGCAGTTGTAAATGTTGATGGCCGTGTAATTGGCGATGGTAAACCTGGCAAAATAACAAAAGATATCCTTGAAGGTTTTCGTGAAATCGTCGAAAAAGAAGGCGTCAAAGTATATAACGAAGAAGTTACAGTAAAGTAAGGGGCGGTATACATGCGTAGTGACATGATTAAAAAAGGAGTCGATCGAGCTCCACACCGCAGCTTATTATACGCTGCAGGTGTAAAAACAAAAGATTTAGATAAACCATTCATCGGTGTCTGTAATTCATATATTGATATAATCCCAGGACACGTTCATCTTCAAAAATTTGGGGAAGTTGTTAAGCAGGCAATTCGTGAAGCTGGTGGTATTCCTTTTGAGTTCAACACTATTGGAGTTGATGATGGGATAGCAATGGGACATATCGGTATGCGTTATTCATTACCAAGCCGTGAGCTAATTGCAGATTCCGCAGAAACTGTTATTAATGCCCATTGGTTTGATGGTGTATTTTACATACCTAACTGCGACAAAATCACACCAGGAATGTTGATGGCAGCTGTTCGTACAAATGTACCTTCTGTCTTTGTATCTGGTGGTCCGATGGAAGCGGGTGTATCTTCAACAGGTGAACAATTATCACTTACTTCTGTTTTTGAAGGTGTAGGGTCATATAAAAGTGGTCTTATGACAGCCGAAAAACTAAAGGAAATTGAAGAAAATGCATGCCCAACTTGTGGTTCTTGTTCCGGTATGTTCACAGCTAACTCGATGAACTCATTAATGGAAATGCTAGGTATGGCATTACCCGGAAACGGTACAATCGTTGCAACATCTGAAGAAAGATATCAGTTAATTAAACAAGCTGCAGAACATCTAGTTCGTATGGTTAAAGAGAATGTTAGACCTCGTGACATCATTACTAAAGAAACTATTGATGACGCATTTGCACTTGATATGGCTATGGGTGGTTCAACAAACACAGTTTTACATACACTCGCAATCGCTCATGAAGCAGAAATCGACTATAACATCGAGGATATCAATAAAGTTGCAGAACGTGTTCCATATTTATCTAAAATCATGCCAGCATCCAACTATTCAATGCATGATGTCCATCTTGCAGGTGGTGTTAGTGCAATTATTAACGAATTATGTAAAATACCTGGCGCAATTCATAAAGATCGCATCACTGTCACTGGTCAGACATTAGAAGAATTGGTTGAAGGTCATGAAATTAAGAATTCGGAAGTCATTCGTACAAAAGATAATCCATATAGTTCTGTAGGTGGTTTATCTGTTCTCTTTGGCAATATAGCTCCAGATGGTGCAGTAATCAAAGTGGGTGCAGTAGATCCATCGATTAAAGAATTTACTGGAGAAGCAATTGTATTCGATTCTCAAGAAGAGGCACAAGCTCGAATTGATGATGGAACAGTTCAAGCAGGGCATGTTGTAGTCATTCGTTATGAAGGTCCAAAAGGAGGGCCAGGGATGCCTGAAATGCTAGCACCAACTTCTGCAATTATGGGGCGTGGCTTAGGAAAAGATGTAGCGCTTATAACTGATGGTCGTTTCTCTGGTGCATCTAGAGGCATCTCAATTGGTCATATATCTCCAGAAGCAGCTGAAGGTGGACCAATCGCATTAGTTGAAAATGGCGATATTATATCAATTGATTTGATAAACAGAACAATTGAATTAAAAGTGTCAGATGAAGTTTTAGCTGACCGAAAAGCAACATTAAAACCATTTGAACCCAAAATTAAAAAAGGTTATTTAGCTCGTTATTCTAAATTAGTTACTTCCGCTTCAACAGGCGGCGTTATGAAGATATAATTTGACAACAAAATAATGAAAAAACGTTGATAAGGTTAAAGGTATTAGAGTTTTGTATTTACAGAGAGCCGGGTTGCTGAGAGCCGACAATACAACTAATACTGACATCCCCTTGGAGTGGGTTACTAAAAGCTATTTGCAATTAGGTAGCCTCGGGCGCATACTTTTGTGCTCGTTAATGAAAGAATAGATTATTCTATTCATGAGGTAGTCGTTTTCTGACTATAAAATAGGGTGGTACCATGAAAGCTTTTTTCATCCCTACGCGAAAGGTCTTTTTTGCGTGGATGAAAAAGCTTTTTTTATATAATAAATTTAATATCCTAGGGAGGAGTTCTATGATGAATGCACAAGTTCAACTAAAGAAACAATCAGCGACAGATCAAGAAGTTGATCAAGAATGTAAAGCCAGTAAGACGGGTGCTGAGATTTTTATCGAATCGTTGCAAAACCAAGGTGTTGAAATAGTTTTTGGATATCCAGGTGGTGCAGTCTTACCTTTATATGATGCACTTTATCGTAATCCAATTAAGCATATACTTGCTCGACATGAACAAGGTGCTATTCATGCAGCTGAGGGCTATGCACGAGTATCGGGTAAGCCTGGAGTAGTAATTGCTACTTCTGGACCAGGGGCTACTAACTTAGTTACTGGTATTACTGATGCAATGATGGATTCTTTACCACTCGTTGTCTTTACAGGTCAAGTTGCAACAACTGTCGTTGGTACGGATGCTTTCCAAGAAGCGGATATTGTTGGAATTACTCAACCGATTACAAAACATAACTATCAAGTGAAAAATGTTCAGGACTTACCACGAATCGTAAAAGAAGCATTTCATATTGCATCAACTGGTCGCAGAGGCCCGGTTGTAGTTGACATCCCAAAAAATATTGCAAATGCTATTTTTGATGATAGCGCAGTTGAAGAGGCAACTATAAACTTGCCAGGCTATCAACCAACGTTGCATCCAAATTATTTGCAAATAAAAAAAGCCGTATCATTACTTAGCGCAGCAAAACAACCACTTGTTTTAGTAGGTGCTGGTGTTTTAGCAGCTGATGCTTCGAAAGAATTAACAGAATTTGTGGGAAAATTTAATTTCCCTGTTGTTAATACATTATTAGGACTTGGAAGTATTGAAGGAAACCATAAACTTTTCCTAGGAATGGCTGGTATGCATGGAACATTTACAGCTAATATGGCTATTAGTAATTGTGATGTTCTGTTAAACATAGGCGCTCGTTTTGATGATCGCTTAACAGGAAATTTGAAAAAATTTGCTCCGAAAGCAAAGGTAATTCATATTGACATCGATCCTGCTGAGATTGGTAAAAATGTTCCAACTGAAATTCCAATCGTTGCAGATGCTAAAGAAGCATTACTTTCATTATTAGAACAAACATTTGAAGTAGAAGATTTTACATTTTGGCATGAGTATTTGCACGAATGCCAAGAAGAATGTCCACTATGGTATGACGATGATGGTGATGGTACAATTTATCCTCAATTTGCGGTCGAAACGATTCACCGTCTAACTAACGGTGAAGCAATCATTACGACTGATGTTGGCCAGCATCAAATGTGGACTGCTCAATATTATCCATTTAAAAAAGATCATCACTGGGTAACTTCAGGTGGTTTAGGAACAATGGGCTTTGGTTTCCCAGCAGCAATTGGAGCACAATTTGCTGATCCTGATAAAAAAGTTATTTCAATTGTTGGCGATGCAGGATTCCAAATGACGCTTCAAGAGCTTTCATTGCTGAAAGAATTCAAACTGCCAGTGAAAATTTTCATCTTAAATAACAGTTGTCTAGGTATGGTTCGCCAATGGCAAGAGACATTCTATGAAGAACGCTATTCTTCTTCACTTATGCCAGTACAACCAGACTTTGTCAAACTTGCTGAAGCATATGGCATAAAAGGCTATAAAGTTGAAAAAGTAGACGACGTGGAAGCTGTATTCAAAGAAGCAATCGAATCAGATGAACCAACTTTAGTAGACTGCCGTGTGAAAGAACTTACATTAGTTAATCCAATGGTAGCACCTGGTAAAGGACTTGCTGAAATGATTGGAGTGAAAAAAGGATGAGAAGAGTAATAACCGTAACAGTTATTAACCAAAGTGGTGTTCTAAATCGTGTTACAGGGCTACTGATGAAACGTCAATTTAATATTGAAAGTATCACGGTTGGTCATACTGAACAACAAGGTATTTCTAAAATGACGTTTCTCGTAAACGTAGAAGATCAAGCTAAAATTGAACAGCTTGTAAAACAATTATCAAAGCAAATTGACGTGATTAAAGTCAATGACATAACAGAAAAATCAATTGTTATGCGTGAATTAGCACTTATTAAAGTAGTAGCTCCACCGAATTTGCGTAGCGAGATCAATTCAATCGTCGAACCTTTCCGTGGTTCAATCATTGATATGGGTAAAAATGTGATTACATATCAAATCGTTGGTAATCCGGAAAAAATAGATGCTTTTATTGAATTGATTCGTCCATATGGTATTAAAGAACTTACTCGTACTGGTGCAACAGCATTTGTACGTGATGCTCAACTTAAGCCATCAGCGCAACTTTCGATTTTACAATAAAAAAATATAAACTACAAAACAATCAGGGGGAATTTAAAATGGCAAAAATGTATTATAACCAAGACATCAATGAACAAGTATTAGAAGGTAAAAAAATCGCAATTATCGGCTACGGCTCACAAGGTCATGCACATGCTTTAAACTTGAAAGAATCAGGTTTTGACGTTCGCGTTGGTATTCGTCCAGGGAAATCTGCTGAAAAGGCAAAAAATGATGGTGTTGATGTTAAATCAGTAGCAGAAGCAGCTAAAGAAGCAGATGTAATCATGATTTTACTTCCAGATGAAAGACAAAAAGCAGTATACGAAGCGGAAATCGCTCCAGGATTAGAAGCTGGAAATGCACTAGTTTTCGCACATGGCTTCAACATTCACTTTAAACAAATCGTGCCACCTGCAGATGTAGATGTATTCTTAGTTGCTCCAAAAGGTCCAGGACATTTAGTTCGTCGTACTTACGAATCAGGTGCAGGTGTACCAGCTCTAATCGGTATTTATCAAGATGCTACTGGTACTGCAAAAGATATTGCTCTTGCTTATGCAAAAGGAATTGGTGCAGCACGTGCGGGCGTACTTGAAACAACTTTCAAAGAAGAAACAGAAACAGATCTATTTGGAGAACAAGCAGTTCTTTGTGGTGGTACAGCAGCTCTAGTAAAAGCTGGTTTCGAAACATTGGTAGAAGCGGGATACCAACCAGAAATTGCTTACTTTGAATGTTTCCACGAATTAAAATTAATCGTTGACCTTATGTACGAAGGTGGCCTTTCTAACATGCGCTACTCAATCTCTGATACTGCTGAATGGGGCGACTTCGTTTCAGGTCCACGTATCGTAACGGATCAAGTAAAAGCAGCAATGAAAGATGTTCTTACTGATATCCAAGAAGGTAAGTTTGCAAAAGAATGGATCAACGAAAATGAAACTAATCGACCAAAATACAATGCAATCAAAAAAGCTGAATCTGAACATCAAATCGAAAAAGTAGGGGAAGAATTACGCGCTATGATGCCATTCGTAGGCAAAAAAGTTGAAAAAGAAACTGTTGGTAGTACAAAAGCTTAGTAATTTTAGTTGATAGTATTCCATGATCTATATCTAAATAGTGATTTTTACAATTCACAACTTAAAGGAGTAGTTTACCTGCTTCTTTAAGTTAAATAGTTGTAACGAATGGAACTATCGAAAATTTAGAAGGAGTGCATGTTTAATCATTTTAGTATTGGAGGAGTTTTTATGGAAAAGAAGATTACTATTTTACCTGGTGACGGGATTGGTCCTGAGGTTGTTGCTTCTGCAGTAGAAGTACTACAAGCTGTGGGCAAAAGATTTCAACACACATTTCATATTGCATACGCAACGATTGGAGGTGCAGCAATTGATCAGCATGAGGATCCACTTCCTCAAGAAACCATTGAGTTATGTGAACAAAGTGATGCGATCCTTTTAGGCGCAGTAGGGGGTCCAAAATGGGATCAAAATCCTGCTGAACTGAGACCTGAAAAAGGATTACTCCGTATTCGTAAGCATTTTGATTTGTTTTCAAATTTACGCCCCGTTCAGGCTGTTCCATCACTCATAAAAGCTTCTCCTCTAAAAGATGATTTAGTAAAAGATGTCGATCTACTAATCGTACGTGAACTAACTGGAGGCTTATATTTTGGTGAGCCACGTAAACGTACAGATGAAGAGGCACTAGATTCACTAGTATATACTCGACCTGAAATTGAACGTATTGTGGAGAATGCGTTTGAACTAGCGCGTGTTCGTAGAGGAAAGTTGACATCTGTTGATAAAGCAAACGTTCTTGATACTTCTCGCTTATGGAGACAAATTGTAGACGAGAAAAAAGCACAATATCCAGATGTAGAAGTAGAGCACAGTTTAGTCGATTCGACTGCTATGAAGCTTATTACGAATCCAGGTGCATATGATGTCATTGTCACTGAAAATATGTTTGGAGACATTTTAAGTGATGAAGCTTCTGTTATTACAGGATCACTTGGTGTTCTACCTTCTGCTAGTATTCGCTCAGACAATTTCGGATTATATGAACCAGTCCATGGATCTGCACCAGAACTTGCAGGTAGAGGAATTGCCAATCCGGCTGCAACGATTCTCTCGGTTGCAATGATGCTACGCTATTCATTTGGATTAAAAGAAGAAGCTGCTGAAATTGAACGCGCTGTTAATGCTGTATTTGAAGATGGTTATTTCACTGCAGATTTAGCAACGCCAGATAGCCGCGTACTTACAACAAATGAATGGACTGAAAAAGTATTAAATGAATTAGATACAAGTTTTGTTTCAGATAGTATTATGACTACTTATATTTAGAAAATAGGTGAAGAATAATGGGGAAAAATATTATAGAAAAAGTGTGGGATCAACACGTTGTTTATCAAGAGGACGGTAAACCAGATTTACTCTACATCGATCTTCATTTGATTCACGAAGTGACTTCACCTCAAGCTTTTGAGGGGCTTCGTCTAAATAATCGAAAAGTTCGTCGTCCAGACCTTTGCTTTGCTACAATGGATCACAATGTACCTACACAAAACTTACCAGTAATCAATGATCCAATTGCTAAAACACAAATTAATACTTTAGCTAAAAACTGTGAAGAATTTGGTGTTCCATTAGCCGATATGGGGCATCCAGATCAAGGGATTGTCCATGTAATTGGACCACAACTTGGTTTAACTCAACCTGGTAAAACAATTGTATGTGGAGATTCTCATACGTCTACACATGGCGCATTCGGTGCGATTGCATTTGGTATAGGTACAAGTGAAGTAGAACATGTATTATCCACACAAACACTTTGGCAAAGTAAGCCTAAAACAATGCAAATTCATGTTCAAGGTGAACTAGGCTTTGGCGTTACTGCAAAAGATATTATCTTAGCAATTATTGCAAAATTCGGCATTGATGTAGGTACTGGTTATATCGTTGAATTCACAGGTGATGCAATTCATAAATTATCTATGGAAGAACGCATGACGATTTGTAATATGTCGATTGAAGCGGGAGCAAAAGCAGGTTTAATTAGTCCTGATGAAATTACAGCTGATTATATTAAAGATCGTCGTTACGCTCCTCAAGGTGAAAAATTTGAAAAGGCAAAGGAATACTGGTTATCACTTGCATCTGATGAAGACGCAACATATGATCAAACACTTGTTATTGACACATCTGAAATTGAACCCTTTGTAACTTGGGGTACAAATCCATCAATGGGTAGCGGTATATCCAAAGCTGTTCCGCATTCTTCTGATTTTTCAGAAGAATCAGATAAAAAAGCGTTACAAAAAGCCCTTGCTTATATGGATTTAAAAGAAGGTACACCTTTAACAGAAATTGAAATTCAACATGTCTTTATTGGCTCATGTACGAATTCTCGTTTACATGATTTACGTGCTGCAGCTTCCGTTATTAAAGGAAAACAGGTGCATTCAAATGTTCGTGCAATTGTTGTACCTGGCTCCCATTTAGTGAAAAAACAAGCGGAAGAAGAGGGGCTTGACCAGATCTTTAAAGATGCCGGATTTGAATGGCGCGAATCAGGTTGTAGTATGTGTCTTGCTATGAATGAAGACGTTGTACCAGCAGGTGAACGTTGTGCCTCAACATCTAATCGGAATTTTGAAGGACGTCAAGGTACAGGTTCAAGAACACATCTTGTTAGTCCTCCGATGGCTGCAGCTGCTGCAATCGCTGGTCACTTTGTTGATGTTCGCGAAATTATTAATGTACCTGTATGATGGAGGCGTAAATTATGAAACCTATTAATATTGTAAAAAGTGTCATCACACCTTTAAATCGTAAAAATGTAGACACAGACCAAATTATTTCGAAAGAATTTTTAAAACGAATTGAACGTACAGGTTTTGGACAATTTGTCTTCTATCATTGGCGTTTTAACCAAGATGGTAATCCAATAGAAGATTTTGTATTAAATCAATCACAATATAATGGCTCAAACATCTTAGTTGCTCATGAAAACTTTGGTTGTGGATCATCTCGTGAACATGCACCGTGGGCTATTTTAGATTATGGTTTCAATGTTGTTGTCGCACCAAGCTTTGCGGATATTTTCCATAATAACTGCTTCAAAAATGGTATTCTACCAATCAAATTGGAAGTATCAGAAATTGAAGAATTATTATTGAAAGGTGAACAATCTACTCTAGAAGCTGAAGTGAACCTACAAGACCAAACTTTAACTGCTGACGACAAAGTATATCACTTTGAAATCAATCCTTATTACAAGGAAATGTTGTTAAATGGTTGGGATGAGATTGCATTGACTTTCAAATACGAAGATTCTATTAAAGAATTTGAAGAAAAACGTATTCAATTCAATTAAACATGAAATTAGTAATATCATAAATAACTATCGAGTAAATCTAATGAATTAGACTTCTCGATAGTTTTTTTTATTTAAAGAATAAATTTCAGTATGCTAGCATTTCGTGATATCCAATTTTGTTTATCCCTTCGCTTTCGTCGGCGAGTCCTCGAAAATTTATATAAATTTCCTTCGTGCGATGTACATTCAGTGAGGTTCATTCTTATTCCTACAGGAAAAGCTTGAGTTGAAAGAACTTCAGGAACGTAGTAAGGGTACTGATAAAGTTGTTTAAATACAAATATAAATAGTATTAATCTGGTTTCTGCATGATGTGGAATTAGCTTCGCTTTCCGCGGGCGAACCGACGAGCCTCCTCGTTGCACTGCGGGGTCTCTCTGGCTCGCTTTCCCGCAGGAGTCTTCGCTAATTCCACATCAACAAAGATAGCTAAATTAGATTTTTATATATTCTTTCATCTATTTTTATTAATTAAGTGCCTTCAATGTAGTGCTACTAAGTCTAAGCTAGGCAAGCGTGCTAGACTTCAACGAGGGGATTGAAGCCAAGCGCGTGGAAAGTACCGTCTGTAGCAGAACTTCTAAATCCAAATCTGATATGGAAAAGTAAATGTGATTGCCTCGACACTCATTATGTAGATGACTAAAACAATTTCCATTTGTAAATAATGAAAACAACTACATGCTTAGTGAACATATTAATTGTTCTTCATTTTTATAAAATTGCATTTAGAAACAATTGAATATAAGGAGCTTGGTTTATGTGAAAGTTACATTATTTGTGACATGTGTTGTTGATATTTTTGAAACGGATGTAGGTAAAGCGACTGTTGAATTATTGGAAAGGCTTGGTTGTGAAATTGATTTTCCTAAGAAGCAAGTATGTTGTGGCCAACCCTTTCATGCGGCAGGTTATGTAGAAAGCTCAAAGCCCATGATTAAAGACATGATCGAAATATTTGAAGACGCCGAAGTTATTGTTACGCCATCTGGTTCCTGTGCATTGATGTTCAAAAAATACCCTGAAATTTTAGCTAATGAGCCACATTGGGCGAAACGGGCCTCAATCTTAGCACAAAAAACATTTGAACTGACTGATTTTATCGTTAATGTATTAAAACTTGAAAACGTTGGAGCAAAGCTAAATGGGATTGCAACTTATCATACATCTTGCCAGATGACTCGATTGTTAGGTGTAAAGGATTCACCTTTTAAATTATTATCAAATGTAGAGGGACTTCAGCTTAAACCACTTCCATATCGATATAATTGTTGTGGTTTTGGTGGAACTTTTTCTACTAAGATGGCAGAAATATCAGAGCAAATGGTGGATGAAAAGGTAAATTCAGTGATTGAAACGAATGCCGATATTTTAGTTGCTGCAGAAGGTGGTTGTATGATGAACATTGCTGGAAGAATGGAACGAAGAAAAGTTCCGATTAAAGTAATGCATATAGCAGAAGTATTAAATTCTCATTAGGAAGAAGTGTAAAAATGCCTATAAAGATTTCTAACGATCAATTTTTAGATAAAGTAAAAGCAAATTTGCAAGATCAATTTATGAGAAGTTCAATGACTGGGGCACAAGACGGGCTTCGATTGAGTAGGTTAAAAAACATTAAGGAACTTGGTAATTGGGAAGAATGGCGATCGCATGGAGAAGAAATACGAAAACATGTGATTGAAAATTTAGATTATTACTTGCATGAGTTGTCTGAAAATGTTGAAAAGCATGGTGGTTACGTTTTCTTTGCTGAAACTGCAGAAGACGCCAATCGATATATTCAAGATGTAGCAAAGAAAAAGAAAGCTAAAAAGGTAGTTAAATCAAAATCAATGGTAACCGAAGAAATTGGCTTAAATAAGCATTTGGAAGCAATTGGAGTTGAAGTGGTAGAGACAGATTTAGCTGAAGTCATTTTACAAATGGATAATAATGATCCACCTTCACATATCATTACGCCAGCACTTCATAAGAGCAAAGAGGAAATACGTAAAATTTTTGAAGAGAAACTGAACTATACGAAAACAAGTGATCCAACTGAAATTGCACGTCATGCACGCGATACGAAAAGAAATGACTTTTTTACAGCGGATATAGGGATTACTGGGTGTAACTTTGCTATTGCAGAATCAGGTTCCGTTAGTATTGTTACAAATGAAGGAAACGATCGTTTAACAACAACTATTCCGAGAACGCAAATAACCGTTATGGGTATGGAACGAATAGTTCCAACTTTTGCGGAACTTGAAGTACTTATTACTTTATTGATTAGAAGTGCTATTGGGCAAAATATTACAAGTTATGTATCGATACTTACAGGGCCAAGGCGTACTGAAGATGTAGATGGACCAGATGAATTCCATCTCGTGATTATTGATAATGGTCGTTCGAAAATAGTAGGAACAGAATTTCAATCTGTACTTCACTGCATACGATGTGCGGCATGTATAAATGTTTGTCCTGTATACCGTCATATTGGAGGTCATGCTTATAATTCAATTTATCCTGGACCGATAGGGGTGGTTTTATCACCGTTATTAGGTGGATATGAAGATTTTAAAGACCTTCCTTATGCATCTTCATTATGTGGCGCTTGTTCTCAGGCATGTCCAGTTAAGATTCCTTTACATGAATTAATCCATAAACATCGTCAGGTGTTAGTTGAGGAATTAGGTGAAGTACCTATTCAAGAGAAATTATTGTATAAGACATTTGGATTAGGAGGTTCATCAAATACATTATATACCACCAGCACGAAAATGATTTCATCTTTTATGAAAACATTTATTAAAGATAAAAAATTTATTTCAAAAGGTCCTGGGCCATTAAAAGAATGGACATCCAATCGTGAGTTTCTAATACCTAAAAGTGAAAGATTCCGTGACTGGTTCGACAATCGAGAAGGGGGATTTAAAGAGTGATTCAACAGCGTGAGCCTTTTTTAAATAATATTGCAAAAGCCCTTGGCAGAAATGTTAATACCTCAAGAAAGCCTGAATTAAAATGGAAACACAATCCTCAATCCTCTACACTAATTGACCTTTCACAGAATGAATTACTTCAATTATTTAAAAGTCAGTGTAATACAATCCATACTGATTATGTTGTATCGAAGGTTGCCGATTTAAAAAATGAATTAAAACATAGAGTCGAATTAAATGGTGGTGGTCCGGTTTCAGTTTGGAAGGATAAACGATTTGTTGAATTTGGACTCCAATCTTTGATACTAGATGAGTGGCCCTCTTCGAATGTAGTAGTAAACGAATGGAATCCTGATATTGGTGCCGCTAATATAGCACAAGCTGAACGATCGAATGTGGGAATCACTTTTAGTGATATGACACTTGCTGAAACTGGAACAGTCGTATTGTTTTCCAATTCGGGCAAAGGAAGATCCGTTAGCATATTACCGAAAACGTATATTGCTCTTATACCTCAAAGTACAATTGTGCCCAGAATGACACAAGCAGCGGAAGTAATATCTCAAAAAGTTAAAAACGGAGAGGCAATTCCTGCATGCATCAACTTTATTTCAGGACCTAGTAATTCAGCTGATATTGAGTTGGATCCAATTATTGGTGTACATGGCCCTATAAAAGCAACCTATATCATCATATCTGATAGATAATACCAATGATTCAGGTTAGTATTTGGTTGTTGAATGGGCAAAATTCGGAACGATTCTTCTTCAACTAATGGGTGCTTTTGTTCAACGAGGATTTCTATAATAATCAAAATTTTTTTATGAAAAGTTAATTTACTACATTAAAATAAGAGCATGTATTGAAAATTTTCTCCAATATATGCTCTTTAAATTTGTTGTCATTTCAAGGTTAATATAGTTAATTTATTTAAATTTTACTACTACTCTACATTTCATTATCTTAAATTCACATTTGGAGTGCATAGCACAATAGATATACCATAGCTATCTTTATTGATATGGAATTAGCGATGACTCCTATGAGTAAGCGAATAAGATAAAGACCCATGCTGCAAAAATTTTCTCCAACGAGTAACCGTATGAGCACTTTTTCTCTTTCGGCGGAGCGATGGCAAAGAAAATTTCTTCACTATCAAGGAGGCTCAACGCTCTCCAGTTAAAAACGCATCATGCAGAAAACGTCATATTTGAACGGAATTCAACAGATTCTAAACGCAAAAGTACAAATCCGAAGGCATTGATTTGCACTAATTTTACTCTTGACATACTTTTTGAAAATAAAAAGTATTAATTTTTTTAAAAAAAGTACTAAATTTCTAAAAATTCATTGCATTTCAGACAATTATGAATTATATTTCTAATATATTTATTTTGTAATTTCGACAACAAAATACTATTTTGCTCGAAAGTGTACTATTTTACTTGCTGACAAAGGGGTGTAATTTAGAACATTTAATTTTACAAAATAAAATGTTAGCGTTTTCAAAGGGGATGAATAGAATGACAGTACATCATGAGGAACAAAATGTTGTTATTAAACAACATGAACAAAGTAATGTTGAACAACAAGAACAACAGCATTTACAGCGGAAATTAAAATCCCGTCATTTAACGATGATTTCTATTGGGGGAGCAATTGGCACTGGACTGTTTCTAAGTAGTGGAACGGCAATTCATACGGCTGGTCCAGGTGGTGCATTACTAGCATATGCTATAGTTGGAGCAATGGTCTATTTTGTTATGACTAGTTTAGGAGAAATGGCAGCTTTTATGCCAACAAGTGGCTCTTTTAGTACTTATGCGTCAAAATTTGTGGACCCTGCATTCGGTTTTGCCATTGGATGGACTTATTGGTTTAACTGGGCAATGACGATTGCCGCAGAATTGACCGCATCTACGATGATTATGAAATTTTGGTTTCCAGATAGCCCTTCCTGGTTATGGAGTGGCGCATTCTTAACGATTATTTTCCTTCTAAACTATTTATCTGTAAAGGGGTATGGGGAAGGAGAATATTGGCTTTCATTAATAAAAGTAAGTGCTATTGTGATCTTTATCATTGTTGGTATACTTATGATTTTTGGGATTATGGGTGGAGAAGCAGTAGGATTTAAAAACTTCACAGTTGGTGATGCACCTTTCCCAACCGGTATGATGGGAGTATTCATTGTATTTATCGCAGCAGGATTTTCTTTCCAAGGAACTGAAATTGTTGGTGTTGCAGCTGGGGAAAGTGAAGATCCAGCCAAAAATGTACCAAAAGCTGTGAATAGTGTATTTTGGAGAATTCTACTATTTTATGTTTTAGCAATTTTTGTTATCGGACTTCTAATTCCGTATACAAATCCAAGTTTACAAAATGATAGTGTAATGGTTAGTCCGTTTACTCTCATTTTGAAAAAGGCAGGAATTGCATTTGCTGCCTCACTTATGAATGCAGTTATTTTAACAGCTGTTTTATCAGCAGGTAATTCTAGTGTTTATGCTTCTACTCGTATGCTATTCTCTATGGCTCGAGAAGGACAAGCTCCGAGAATATTTGCAAAATTGAATAAACGTGGTGTACCTTTTGCTAGTATGATTTTCACATGTGCTATTGGTGGGCTTGCATTTTTAGCTTCATTCTTCGGCGATGGTGCAGTATATCTTTGGTTGATGAACGCTATTGGTATTACAGGATTTATCTTTTGGTTAGGTATTTCTATTAGTCATTATCGTTTCCGCAAGGCATTTCTTGCTCAAGGACATTCTTTGGACGAATTACCATATCGTGCAAAGTGGTATCCAATCGGACCAATTTTTGCAATCGCATGCGGCATTATCGTAATATTAGCTCAAAATTTCCAAGCGTTTCTTGCTGACAATGTGGATTGGGGAAGTGTTGTAGCCGCATACTTGGGTATTCCACTATTCTTTATTTTACTGTTTGGTTATAAAATGTTTAGAAAAACGAAATTAGTTAAATTAGAAGAAATTGATTTTGACTTTGATAAAAAATAGTATTTAAAAATCTATGGATCAAAAAATAAAAGGAAGTGTGACCATAAGTTGTCGCACTTTCTTTTTGTATTTAATAATAGGTATAAATAGTGTAATTAAAATAGTTTGAAAATATAGAATTTTGAGTGTAGTATAAAAACTATCTAGTTAGTCATCTGATGACCTAACTTTCTTTTATTGAGGGGGATTTATGAATGAAGGTTTCATTATTTGTAACATGTATTGTGGATATGTTTCAAACAGATGTAGGTAAAGCTACAGTTGAACTATTAGAAAGATTGGGATGTGAAGTCATCTTTCCAAATGGACAAGTTTGTTGTGGCCAACCTGCTTATAACTCAGGCTATGTAAAAGACGCAAAAGAACCTATGAAAAAAATGATTGAAGCATTTGAGGATGCTGAAGTGATAGTAGCACCATCTGGTTCTTGTGCGTTTATGTTCAAAGAATACCCAAAAGTATTTAAAGAAGATCCAATTTATTTTGAAAAAGCGAAAAAGGTTGCTTCTAAGACATACGAATTAACGGATTTTATCGTCAATATCTTAAAGATAGAGGATGTAGGTGCGAAATTAGAGGGAAAAGCTACATATCATCCATCCTGCCATATGACTAGACTTTTAGGTGTATCTGAGTCACCCAAAAAACTATTAAGTCATGTGGAAGGACTACAATTGATTGATTTGCCAAAAAGCTATAATTGTTGTGGCTTTGGTGGAACGTTTTCTGTGAAAATGGGCAATATTTCCGAACAAATGGTAGATGAAAAAGTAGATAGTACGTTACAAACTGGGGCAGATTACTTAATAGGAGCAGACGGTGGCTGTTTGATGAACATAGGAGGCCGTATGCAAAGACGTGGTGAAAATGTCAAAGTAATGCATATTGCAGAAGTACTGAATCACCATTAGGGAAGGAAGGGAATTGAATGTCTATTCAATTTAATAATCATAAATTTAAAGATAACGTCGAAGATAATTTAAGTAATTCATTTATGAGAGGGTCAGTAGTTTCTGCTCAAGATCGTCTTCGTGCAGGTCGTTTAGCTGCTGCAGAAGAATTAGGTGATTGGGAAGAGTGGCGTTCACACGGAGAAGAAATTCGTCAACATGTATTAAATCATTTAGATTATTACTTAAATGAATTAGCTGAAAACGTTGAAAAAGCTGGCGGACATGTATTTTTTGCAAAAACAGCAAAAGATGCAACAGACTATATTCAAGAGGTCGTGAAGAAAAAGAAAGCAAAGAAAATCGTTAAATCAAAATCAATGGTAACCGAAGAAATCAGTTTAAATGAAGCATTGGAAGAAACAGGATGTACAGTTGTAGAAACTGATTTAGGCGAGTACATTTTGCAAATTGATAATCACGATAAACCTTCACATATTGTCGCACCGGCATTACATAAAAATGCCCATCAAGTGAAAGATGTATTTGTTGATAAATTAGGATATAATCCAGAAAATTCTGCTGATGCTGGTGATTTAGCAAGACATGTTCGTACTACATTGCGAAATGAATTCCTAACAGCGGATATTGGGATTACGGGATGTAATTTTGCCATAACGGAATCGGGTTCCATCAGTCTTGTGACGAATGAAGGAAATGCGGGGCTAGTTACAACAATTCCAAAAACTCAAATTACAGTCATGGGGATGGAAAGACTAGTACCAACATTTGAAGAACTAGAAGTTTTAGTGAATATGCTAACAAGAAGTGCAGTTGGCCAAAAATTGCCAAGCTATGTCAATGTTATTACAGGACCGCGTAAACCTGGAGAAACAGATGGGCCTGAGGATTTTCATTTAGTTATTGTCGATAATGGACGTTCAAGTATTTTAGGTACAGATTTCCAATCGATCCTACAATGTATTCGTTGCGGTGCTTGTGTCAATGTATGCCCAGTATACCGGCATATAGGTGGACATTCTTATAATTCTATCTATTCAGGACCTATTGGCGCTGTTTTAACGCCACTACTAGCTGGTTATGATGAATTCAAAGAGTTGCCATACGCATCATCTTTATGTGGAGCATGTTCAGAAGCATGTCCAGTAAAGATTCCATTACATGAATTGCTATTAGCACATCGCGAACGAATCGTTGAAAAGGAAGGAAAGGCACCCGTTTCCGAAGCCATGCTTATGAAAGCATTTAGTCTAGGTGGATCATCAAGCTCAATATACGCAACTGGAGCTAAAATTGCTTCACGCTTTGTAGCGCCGCTTTCGAAAAACGGAAAAATTTCAAAAGGACCTGGACCATTAAAAGCCTGGACTAAAGTTCGTGATTTCCCAGCTCCTAAAAAAGAACGCTTTAGAGATTGGTTCAAGGAACACGAAAAGGGAAGTGACAACAAATGATTCAACACCGTGAAGAATTTTTAGAAACAATCGGGATGTCTTTAGGTCGTGCTGTAAATACAACAGATAAGCCACAACGTAATTGGAAATACGCACCACAGAAAAAAGGCTATCAAGGATTATCACAAGACGATTTGTTAGAAATTCTTGAAAAACAGTGTCAAAGCATTCATACAGATGTAGTGAAAACGACTGTAGAAGAATTACCACAAGCATTAGAACAAGTAGTAGAAAATTATGGTGGTGGACCAATTTCAATGTGGCAAGATCCACGCTTTAATCAATACAAGCTAAAATCATTATATGAAGAAATATGGCCAAGAAAAGGGTATGAAATCTCACAATGGAAAGAAGAATTAGGAGAAAAAAATATTGAAAATGCGGAAAAAGCCAATATTGGGCTAACTTTTTCTGAGTATGCGCTAGCAGAATCAGGAACTGTAGTGCTATTTTCTGATAAGGAACAGGGTAAATCTGTTGGCCTTTTACCTAAAAGTTTTATCGCTATTGTCAAAAAAAGCACGATTGTACCTCGAATGACACAAGTAGCAGAAAAATTAAACAAACGTGTAGAATCAGGTGAAACATTACCATCAGCAATTGATTTCGTATCTGGTCCAAGTAACTCGGCTGATATTGAGATGAAATTAGTTGTTGGAGTACATGGCCCAATTCATGCAACATATATTATCTTGATAGATGAATAATTTAACTAAAAAAAGCCCAGCCTAAGCTGGGTATTTATATTGATAATAATTTCAATTCTCTGTACCATTAAGAGAAATTGGCGTTTCTTCTATTATAAAATAAAGGAGGATGTTATGAATTCGATTCTTTTCTATGATGGTGACTGTGGATTTTGCCAAAAGTCGGTGCAATTTGTACTAAAACATGAAAAGAAACCGATTTTTAAATTTGCACCACTACAAGGAGAAGTCGCAGCAAAGTTATTACCAGCAAATATAACTCAAAACCTAGATTCGGTTGTTGTTTATCAGGATGGAAAAATGTTAACAGAATCGAATGCGATTCTATTTATAACAAAAAATTTAAACTTTCCTTTTTTGTTCTTTTTTATTTTTAAAATAATTCCATCACCCATCCGTGATTATTTTTACCGAATAATATCCAAAAATCGTTATAAATTTACGAATTCAGGTAAAATGTGTAAAATTTCTGATGAAAATGTGAAAAAACGTTTTCTAAATTAGAGGTCATAATTTTTTCTTATCACAAAGTATAAAATTAATGTTATTTACTTATGTATCCTTTTCGATTATTATTGGTTTTGGAGAAAAGATGCTCAATTAAAAAGCCTTTTCATTAGTTTATTTAGAGGGGGAACCGAACAATGGCAAACAACAACTTGCATAATAGTCGTTCTTCATTCGAAGTTAACGGTAAAACTTATAACTTTTATCGTTTAGCTGCGATCGAAGAAGCTGGCATCGCACAAGTTTCACGCCTTCCTTATTCAATCAAAGTATTATTAGAATCAGTATTACGTCAATATGACGGCTACGTAATCAAAGAAGATCACGTAGACAACTTAGCTAAATGGGGTAAAGATGCAGACGCAAACGCTGAAGTACCTTTCAAACCATCTCGCGTAGTACTACAAGATTTCACTGGTGTACCAGTAGTAGTTGACTTAACATCTCTACGTACAGCTATGAAAGAAATGGGCGGCGACGCTAACGAAATCAACCCTGCAATTCCAGTTGATTTAGTAATTGACCACTCAGTACAAGTTGATAAATACGGTAACTCATCTGCACTACAAGCAAATATGGATCTTGAATTCGAACGTAACGCAGAACGTTATAACTTCTTAAAATGGGCACAAACTGCTTACGATAACTTCCGTGCTGTTCCACCAGCAACTGGTATCGTACACCAAGTTAACCTAGAATACCTAGCTCCAGTAGTTCACGTAAACGAAAATGCTGACGGTACATTCGAAACATTCCCAGACTCAGTAGTTGGTACTGACTCTCACACAACTATGATCAACGGTATCGGTGTTCTTGGTTGGGGTGTTGGTGGTATCGAAGCTGAAGCTGGTATGTTAGGTCAACCTTCATACTTCCCAATTCCAGAAGTTATCGGTGTTAAACTTACTGGTAAACTTCCAAGTGGTACAACAGCTACTGACTTAGCTCTTAAAGTTACTCAAGAGTTACGTAAAAAAGGTGTTGTAGGTAAATTCGTTGAGTTCTTCGGACCTGGCGTACCTGCACTTCCATTGGCTGACCGTGCAACAATCTCTAACATGGCTCCTGAATATGGCGCAACTTGTGGTTACTTTGCAATTGATGAAGAATCACTTAACTACATGCGTTTAACTGGTCGTGAAGAAGAACATATCAATGTTGTAGAATCATACTTGAAATCAAACAACATGTTCTTTGACCCAGAATTAGAACCAACTTACACTGATGTATTAGAAATCGACTTAAACGATATCGAACCAAACCTTTCTGGTCCTAAACGTCCACAAGATTTGATTCCACTTTCTAACATGAAAAATCGCTACCACGAAGTAGTAGTTGCTCCATCTGGCGTTCAAGGCTTCGGTTTAACTGAAGATGAATTCACAAAAACAGCAACAGCTAAATTTGCTGAAGGCGATGTAGAAATTCCAGCAGGTGCTGTTGGTATCGCTGCAATCACTTCATGTACAAATACATCAAACCCTTACGTTTTAATCGCTGCAGGTCTTGTTGCGAAAAAAGCGATTGAAAAAGGCTTAACAGTTCCTAAATGGGTTAAAACTTCATTGGCTCCAGGATCTAAAGTTGTTACTGGATACTTACAAGACTCTGGTTTACAACAATACCTTGATACACTTGGCTTCAACACTGTAGGTTACGGCTGTACTACATGTATCGGTAACTCAGGTCCATTACTACCTGAAATCGAAGAAGCAATCAAATCAAACGATTTATTCGTAACATCAGTTCTTTCTGGTAACCGTAACTTCGAAGGTCGTGTACACCCATTAGTAAAAGCTAACTACTTAGCTTCACCACCATTGGTTGTTGCTTATGCATTAGCTGGTACTGTAGATGTTGACCTACGTAAAGATTCATTCGGTAAAGATAAAGACGGCAAAGATGTATTCTTCGATGATATCTGGCCAACAACTGAAGAAGTTAACGCAGTACTTTCAAAAGTTGTTACTCGTGAATTATTCCAAAAAGAATATGAAACAGTATTCAACGCTAACGAAAAATGGAATGAAATTGAAACTTCAACTGATTCATTATATGAATTTAATGATAAATCAACTTACATTCAAAACCCACCATTCTTCCAAAACTTATCTGCTAAACCAGAAGATATTCAAGGACTTTCTGGCTTACGCGTGTTAGCTAAGTTTGGTGACTCAATTACAACTGACCACATCTCTCCTGCAGGTGCAATCGGTAAAGATACTCCTGCTGGTAAATACTTACGTGAAAACGGTGTAGAACCACGTAACTTCAACTCTTACGGTTCTCGTCGTGGTAACCACGAAGTTATGATGCGTGGTACATTCGCTAACATCCGTATCCGTAACCAAATCGCTCCAGGTACAGAAGGTGGATTCACTACTTACTGGCCAACAGGCGATGTTGAATACATCTATGATGCAGCAATGAAATATGCTGAAAACAACACTGGTTTAGCTGTACTTGCTGGTAAAGATTACGGTATGGGTTCTTCACGTGACTGGGCAGCTAAAGGTACTAACCTTCTAGGTGTTAAAACAGTTATCGCTGAATCATACGAACGTATCCACCGTTCTAACCTAGTAATGATGGGTGTTCTTCCACTACAATTTGTAGATGGTGCTAACGCTGAATCTCTAGGTCTTACTGGTGAAGAAACATTTGCAGTAAATATTGCTGAAGGTGTTAAACCTCGCGATATCTTAACTGTAACTGCAACTGCTAAAGATGGTTCTACAAAAGAATTCAAAGCACTTGCTCGTTTCGACTCAGAAGTAGAAGTAGATTACTACCGTAACGGCGGTATCCTACAAATGGTATTACGTAACAAATTAGCAAAATAAGTTCGTTGTAAAATGAACATTTTCATACATGTGCACGAGTAAATTGTGCACATGTATTTTTTTATGGTTTTTTATTACCTGACTTGAGCGAAAGATGTCGACTCCCACGGATAGTGTCCATTAGTAAAGATTCGGATGAATATCAACAGTATTGTTAACAAAGCATTGTAAAAAGAAACAAAAGTACTAATTTTTATGATATATTTATACTAGATGATCCCGTTTAAACGGGCAGTAAGATCTCGTCGGGAAGCGAAGAAGATAGGTGGGGAGAACTGCCCGTAAAAGCCCGATTGGTTCAACTAACCATCAGTGGGAAAGAAGTAAATCCCCATTGATGGAAGTTTCACTTTATAAATGAGGTGTTAGAGAATAATGGAAATACAAAAGAAAATTAGGCGCTCGCTTGTCTATTCAGCGGGATTTTTGCTGTCGATGAGTTTACTATCCGATGACGCATTTGCGGCTGAATTAAGTGAACAAGACAGTGCAATTAAAGTAACAAATCAAGGATTAGAAAACAGTTCAGA
This sequence comes from Rummeliibacillus pycnus, assembly GCF_044359855.1. Taxonomy (GTDB): domain Bacteria; phylum Bacillota; class Bacilli; order Bacillales_A; family Planococcaceae; genus Rummeliibacillus; species Rummeliibacillus pycnus_A. Next base: position 538,860 of record NZ_CP132291.1, on the reverse strand, counting down.
AGGAGATAATAATCAGACTCAGACTAATGATACAAATTCATCTGAAAGTGGAAGTGAAACTCAGAGTATTGGAAATTTCGCTAAAATAAGCTCAGATGCAGAGCTATTTACACCGGAATCGTTACAACCAACAAATTTGAAACTACCAGCAGATGATCATACATATTATGTAACAAAATCATCAAATGAGGACTATTTTGAAATCCTTATAGGGGAAAATACATATTGGATTAAGGCTGAAAACTTAATTGCTTCGCCTGAAAATCCATCAGAATTAACGCAGAAACGAAATCTAATCATCACCACTAACAGCAACTTTAACATTTACTCCGAAAACGATAACAATTCGAAAATTCTTGTCGAAGGAACAAAAGAAACGACATTTAAAGTAGTGGATGTAGTACAAGATTATTATGTAGTATCAATAGCTGGAGTAAGAGGATACATTCCTATTAGAGAAGTAAATATCGACTACAAGAAAAACAGCAATGTAGAGGTTGCGACAAACTCTGTTAAAATGTATAAAATCGATGGTAGTAAGTATAAAGCGATGGGTACATTAGATAATGGAGCAGTAGTAAAAGTAGCTAAATCAACAGCTAAATATCATATTATTCAAGTTGGAAGTCAAACATATGCAATCCTCAAAAAAGGTACAATTCCTACAGAAAAACCTGCATCGCTTGGAACATTAATGAAATCCACTTATCCTATCACGCTAACAGTAAGTAAAACAAACTCTATTTATACTTCTAAAGGTACCAAGATGGGTACAATCGATAAAGGACAAGTTGTTAGCTTAAAAGGTTTAAAAGCTAACAAAGGAATCATTAATTATATGGGGAAATCAGGTTATGTAGATCTTAAATACTTTAACCATTCCAATATAGTTAACCCAACTAAGAACATTACATACGGGATGTATAACTATTATCTTCGTGTCTTTGCACAGCTATACCCTGAATTTACTAAAGTCGAAAAGATTGGAGAATCCGTACAAGGACGATCTATTTATGCATTACGTGTAGGGAATGGAAAGAAAGAAATTTTAATGGATGCGGCTATACATGCGCGGGAACATATGACAACGAATGTTCTAATGGAAATGATAGATCAGTATACTGTTTCTTATCGAAAAGGAACAAATTATGCAGGATATGATGTAAAGAACGTATTAGATAAAACAAGTATTTGGTTTGTACCAATGATGAATCCTGATGGTGTCACTTTAGTCCAAAAGGGAATTGGATCAATGGATAGTAAATATAAAGCCAGCTTAAAAAAATATAATAAAGGAAGCAATAATTTTAATCGCTGGAAGGCAAATGGACGAGGCGTTGACTTAAACCGCAATTTTGATGGGTTATGGAAATATGTAGCCACAACACCTAAGTCTTATATGAATTATAAAGGAACAAGTGCATTTTCAGAACCTGAGGCACAGGCATTAAAAGCTTTTGTACAACGTCATGAATTTAAAACTGATTTATCCTACCACTCATCTGGACAAATTGTATATTGGTATAATTTCCAAAAAGGATCTAACCGGACGAGAGATTTAAATTTAGCTAAAAGTGTTGCGAGAATTACAGGCTATTCAGTTATACCTCCTTTACCATATAGAGGATCAGGATCATCCGCCGATTGGTTTATATTAAATCAAAAGAAACCAGGTTTAACCATCGAAATAGCTCCTTACGCAGGATATGGACCGGTTCCACATCGTTACTGGAATAATGTATGGAACAAAAACAAATCGATTGGCTTATTTGGTGCAAAAGAAGCAAGTAAGAGATAACTTGTTGGATAAGGACTAAGCTAAAATCATGAAATTGATCCAACTGTATTTTAAAATTAATAAGAAAGAATCCATTTTGATACCTTTTTTCAAAATGGATTCTTTTTATTTATCTATCAGAGTATTAGAAAGATTTTGGCCAGATTTATGATTTAAATAAAGCAAAAGATACTAACAAAGTTACTAACTTTTGATATAAAAATTGTCCTAGAAAAGACCATGTGAGAATTGGTCTTTTCTTTATGCTTAATAAGTGACAGGTATTATTTACTTATTTTTAATATTATCTAATTCCTCAGTTATTTTGGCTAAATCGTCTTTAATTTTTTTTAATTCAAGGGTTACAATTGAATTATTGATTGCATTTTTAATGATCCAGTATAGAAGGAAAGAGCAAATTACAATAGTAATAATCAATATCAAGATATTATTTCCTACAATATTCATAATATCCACTCCTTTTTTGTAAACATATGTGATTTATCAAGAAAAAAGTTTACAAAAATTCCCCTAGTTTCTGTTACTTAATAGGAACTAATATTTCACACAAATGATTATCAATCATTTGTGAAGTGTATCTTTCTATAATTGGCTGTTCTCTTATTGATAGATTATTTTTTTCTATTTCAAAAAAAATATTACTCCAAAATTCACTTATTGCCTCTTTTGTATGATCAAGCAAGAAAACAGCGTATTTACCACCATAAAATTTACCAACTTGAGCTGGTTCTTCAATATTAAAATCTTTATCTATAACAACGCAAACATCATAACGACATTCCTCTTTAGGAGTAACCTCAGGGTTATCCTGTGGTATACCTAAAATTGTAGAATTATCAAATACACCATTTAACTGTGCCCAATTTTTAAAAGACTCCATTAGTTCTTTGTTTTGCTTTTCACTATACTCACCATGATTTCGGAAATAAGCAATCCTTGATTCAGGTAATTCCTCAATAGATATTTTCATATTTTATTCCTCCTTTCTTAGATAAGGTAATTCTATATAAAATGTTTTTCAAGCTCTTTTTTAAAAGAATATATTTGAATCAATTTCATAATGCAAAACCCGTATAAAAAATACGAACATTTAATTATATCTAATTTTGTTCATTGTGGAGCGGAAGACGGCGACTCCTACGGGAAAAGCTTGAGCTGAAAGCCCCGCAGGAACGTAGTGACGAGGAGATTGAAGCCAAGCCCGTGGAAAGCGCCGTCTGTAGCGGAACATCCATATCTGAATAAGGTTTTTTGTTGAAAAAATAATCTAAATAAGATTTTTTGAAGAAATTTCGATATACTAAAGAATGAGGTGACAGAAATGTTTGTAAGTGAAAAAGAAATCGAAATTCGTTATGCAGAAACAGATCAAATGGGCGTAGTTTATCACGCGAACTATGTTATATGGATGGAAGTAGGAAGAACACAACTTATTCATGATCTTGGATTTTCAGTAACAAAATTTGAAGCAGATGGTTATGTTTCTCCTGTAATGAATGTAAATGTAAGCTATAAAGCCGCTTTACGTTATGGGGAAAAAGCAATTATTCGCACTTGGGTAAAATCACAAGATCGATTACGTACGGTTTATGCCTATGAAATTTTACATACAGATGGTACAGTTGCTGCAACTGCAACATCTGAACATATTGTAGTAAAAAAGGAAAACTTCCGTCCAGTGGCGTTTAATCATGTAGATGAAGTATGGTATAACAAATATAAAGAAATCGCTGAGATTCAAAAATAAAAAACAAAAAGCATGCTAATAACTCTAGCATGCTTTTTGTATGTATTTTATTTATAATCATAGCTAAGTTCATCTAATTCTTGATCGAAGTCTACATATAGATCATGATTATTAAAAAACCATACGTCATCTTCTTCGATAAAGAAAGTTACACCTTCATGTTTTGCTATGACAGTAGGATTCATAGGCTCGTCTTTACTCATGCCGAGTGAAAATCCTTCATGGAAAGGGTTAGAGCCTCCATATCGTACATAGAAGCGAATTGTGTCGCCTGCTTGTACTTCCATTTCATCTGAAAACCATTGTAAAGCTTGATTAGTTATCACAATATTCATGTGAACACTCCTTTTAACTATAACCAAGTTATTTTTGGCTCTGTACCATGTTTAATACGTGAAATATTTGAGCGATGACGATAGAATATAAAGACTACTATGATCGTTATGATGATTAAGAGTAAATATTCTTTTTCTAAAATAGCATAGATAAGTGCATAAATGAAAGCAACAACTGCTGCAAACATGGAAGCTAGACTTACCATTTTATATACTTTTAAGCAAAGTAAAAAAGCTAAAACTAATAAAACGAAGATAGGCCAATGATAACCAAGTAAAATACCTGCTGAGGTTGCTACAGCCTTACCTCCACGGAAGCCAGCGAAGATTGGATACATATGGCCGAATACTGCAACGACACCAGCAATAAGAGGATGTACACCACTATTAGAAAAGACAGCAATTGTTGGTAATAGAGTAGCAGCCGTCCCCTTTAAAATATCCATTAGGGTTACAGCTATTCCAGCTTTTTTACCAAGTACACGAAATGTGTTTGTTGCACCTAAATTGCCACTACCGTGCTTTCGGATATCTGTTTTATAAAATATTTGGCCAATCCATAGCCCGGAAGGAATCGATCCAATTAAATAGGCTATAACCAAAACAAGAATCATATCCATAAAAAACTCCCTCTTACTTTTTAGTAGTTGGTACTATTATATTGTGCTAATAGTTTATCATGAATTCAGTAGAATGCACAATCACCAACTTTATTCGCTTTTAATCATATTCTTATTTTCCTTTCAATTCAACGTTTGATACAATAAATGCTGTATGTATATAAAATGCAAGAAGTTGACAGTTCCAATGATTGTGTTTAATATTTATAAAAGTAGAACAGGTGTTTGTGTTTAGGGGGAATTTTTTTGACAAGTAAACAAACAATCACGTCTTACAATGAAGATGATATCCAAGTATTAGAAGGATTAGAAGCCGTTAGAAAACGTCCAGGAATGTATATTGGTTCAACAGATGGTAGAGGTTTGCATCACCTCGTTTATGAAATCGTAGACAATGCTGTTGATGAAGTTTTAGCTGGATTCGGTTCTCATATCATTGTAAAAATTCATGCTGATCAAAGTATTAGCGTACGTGACTATGGACGAGGTATGCCTACAGGTATGCACAAAACAGGTAAACCAACTCCAGAAGTAATTTTCACCATATTACATGCAGGTGGGAAATTTGGACAAGGTGGCTACAAAACAAGTGGTGGTTTACATGGTGTAGGTGCATCAGTAGTAAATGCACTATCAACATGGTTAGAAGTTGTAATTCATCGTGATGGGAATAAGTATCGTATGCGTTTCGAAAATGGTGGTAAACCCGTTACCACTTTAGAGAAAATAGGTAAAACGAAAGAAACTGGTACATTTATTCACTTCAAACCTGATGAAACGATATTCTCTACTACAAAATATAATTTCGATACATTAGCAGAACGTTTGCGTGAATCTGCATTTTTACTCAAAAACTTAAAAATCGAGTTAATCGAAGAAGCAACAGAACGTCACGAAGTTTATCATTATGAGAATGGAATTGAAGCGTTCGTAGCCTATTTAAACGAGGAAAAAGATATTTTACATCCTGTTAAATATGTGGAAGGAACACAAGATGACATTGAGGTAGAGTTTGCTTTTCAGTTCAACGATGGCTATTCTGAAACAATTTTATCATTTGTTAATAACGTACGAACTCGTGATGGTGGTACGCATGAAACAGGTGCTAAAGCTGCGATGACTCGCGTATTTAACGATTATGCTCGCAAAATTGGACTGTTAAAAGAAAAAGATAAAAACTTGGATGGTTCTGATATTCGAGAAGGACTTGCAGCTATTATTTCTGTTCGTATACCTGAACATTTATTACAATTTGAAGGTCAAACAAAAGGTAAGCTTGGTACATCTGAAGCTAGAAGTTCAGTTGATGGGGTAGTTTCTCAGCAATTGATGTATATCTTAGAAGAAAATGCTGAACTTAGTGCATCGCTTGTTCGTAAAGCTATTCGAGCACAACAAGTTCGAGAAGCGGCTCGAAAAGCAAGAGAAGATGCTCGAAATGGTAAAAAATCTAAAAAGCAAAGCACCATTTTATCTGGTAAGTTGACACCTGCTCAATCAAAAAATGCTTCGAAAAATGAATTATATCTAGTCGAAGGTGATTCTGCTGGTGGTTCTGCTAAACAAGGGCGTGATCGTACTTTCCAAGCTATCTTGCCACTTCGAGGTAAAGTGATCAATACAGAAAAAGCAAAATTGCAAGATATTATGAAAAACGAAGAAATTTCAACCATTATTCATGCAGTTGGTGCAGGCGTTGGTTCTGATTTTAATGTTGAAGATGCGGCGTATGATAAAGTCATTATCATGACGGATGCTGATACCGATGGAGCACATATTCAAGTGTTGTTGTTAACATTCTTCTTCCGATATATGAGACCACTTGTAGAAGCTGGGAAAGTGTATATAGCGCTACCACCACTTTATAAAGTATCAAAAGGTACAGGACGTAAAGAAGTCGTAGAATATGCTTGGACTGAAAAAGATCTTCAACAAGCGATTAAAAAAATTGGTAAAGGCTATATTTTACAACGCTATAAAGGTCTTGGTGAAATGAATGCCGAACAACTTTGGGAAACGACGATGAATCCAGAAACACGTACATTGGTACGGGTTAAAATCAATGATGTAGAACGCGCAGAAAAAGGTGTTGCTACTTTGATGGGGGACAAGGTTGAACCACGTCGTAAATGGATTGAATCACATGTTGATTTCGGACTTGAGGAAGACGATAACATTTTAGAAAGTGAATTTATACAGCAAGAGGAGGAAGAGCTTAAATGACACAATCAGAGAAATATCAAGACTTGCCTTTAGAAGAAGTCATTGGTGATCGTTTTGGTCGATATAGTAAATATATTATTCAAGACCGTGCTCTTCCAGATGCAAGAGATGGACTTAAACCAGTACAAAGACGTATTTTATATGCGATGTTCATGGAAGGAAACACACATGATAAACCATTCCGTAAATCTGCAAAAACAGTAGGGAATGTAATTGGTAACTATCATCCGCATGGTGATAGTTCTGTTTATGAGGCAATGGTACGTATGAGTCAAGACTGGAAGGCACGCCATATGCTGATTGAAATGCATGGTAACAATGGTTCTGTAGATGGTGATCCACCAGCAGCGATGCGTTACACAGAAGCACGTTTATCTACTATTTCTGCTGAAATGCTGCGTGATATTCAAAAAGACACAGTCGATCTCGTACCAAACTTTGATGACCAAGATATGGAACCTACTGTGTTACCTTCACGCTTTCCAAACTTACTTGTAAACGGTTCAACTGGGATTTCTGCAGGTTATGCTACAGATATTCCACCTCATAATTTAGAAGAAGTATTAGAGGCCGTTCTTATGCGTTTGAAGAACCCGAAAGCTACAATAGATGAGTTAATGACAGTAATTAAAGGCCCAGATTTCCCTACTGGTGGTATTATTCAGGGAATCGAAGGTATAAAAAAAGCATATGAAACAGGTAAAGGCAAAATTATCGTTCGAGCAAAAGCGGAAATCGAACAATTAAAAGGTTCAAAAGAGCAAATTGTCATCACTGAAATACCATACGATGTGAATAAGGCTAATCTTGTTAAGAAAATGGACGAAATGCGCCTAGACAAGCGATTAGAAGGAATTGCAGAAGTTCGTGATGAATCCGATCGTACAGGCTTACGAATTGTCGTTGAATTAAAGAAAGATATTAGTGGCGAACCTATTTTGAAATATTTGTTAAAAAATACAGACCTGCAAGTCACTTATAATTTCAATATGATCGCAATTTATAATCGCCGTCCTACGATGATGAGCTTGCCACTTCTTTTAGATGCCTACATAGCACATCAAAAAGAAATTGTAACTAGACGTTCTCGATTTGAATTGAAAAAGGCAAAAGATCGTTTACATATTGTTGAAGGATTGATGAAGGCTTTATCTATTTTAGACGAAGTCATTGCTACAATTCGTGCTTCAAAAGATAAAAAAGATGCGAAAAACAATTTACAACAAAAATTTGCCTTTACGGAAATACAAGCCGAAGCGATTGTATCATTACAGCTTTATCGATTAACAAATACGGATATTACAGAATTACGTGAAGAACAAGCAGAGCTTGAAAAGAAAATAGTTGAATTAGAAAGCATTTTAGGTAGTGATGCAAAATTAATAAAAGTATTACAAAAGGAATTACAAGATGTGAAAAAACGTTTTGCTGAGCCAAGACGTTCTTTAATTCAAGATGAAATTGAAGACATCAAAGTAGATATGGAAGTATTAATTCCAAGTGAAGATGTAGTTGTTACGGTTACAAAAGATGGCTATATCAAACGAACAAGTATTCGTTCATACAATGCATCGAATGGTAAGGATTTTGAAATGAAAGAATCTGATCGTTTATTGTATGAATCGAATCTTAATACACAGCAGCATGTATTATTATTCACAGATAAGGGCCACTATATTTTCCAACCAGTGCATGAACTACCAGACATCCGCTGGAAAGACTTAGGCCAACATATTTCAAGTATTGTGCCGTTAGATTCTGATGAAAATATAATTAATGCTTGCGGAGTTACTGATTTTAATGCAAATAAATATGTATTAACAATTACAAAAAATGGTCAAATCAAACGTACTCTTTTAGCTGAGTTCCTTGTACAACGATATACAAAACCGTTAAAAATGATGAATATTAAAAGAGAAGATGTCGTTATTTTTGCAGATATTGTAGAACCAACCATTGAAGTATTACTAACATCTTATTGCAGTTATTCAATACGTTTTAAATTAGATGAAGTGCAAGATACAGGTATTAAAACTGCTGGTGTAAAAGCAATGAATTTAAAAGATGATGACTACATTCAAGCTGCCAATGCAATTCCAGAACATCATAAAGGAAAAGTAATGGTTGTCACACATCGTGGGGCAGTGAAGAAAATGGCTTTAGATGAAGTGGAAACTGGAAACCGTGCTTTGCGCGGCGTGCTTACCCTTCATGAATTGAAGAAAAATCCACACCGTATTTTTGATGTCGTTTATGTAGAAAAAGGGGAAGGTATTCAAATCACCACTGAAAAGGGCGTAACAGAAGAATTACGTGAAGATCAATATCGATTAGCGGATCGATTCTCTAATGGTTCCTATGCTGTTGATGTTGATACAGATGGTGCTATTGTCTATGTGCAAAAACTTCCTGCAATTGAAAATTAATTTGATTAATTAGGTAGTCTAAATATTTGAATTACGATACAATAATACCATTATAAAACTAGAAAGGAACTGGAAGCAGTTCCTTTCTTTTTTGGAGGTGAGAATATGTGGAAAAATCAAAATGTTTGGATAATACTTTCGGGTGAATTGATTGCTGGACTAGGTTTATGGGCTGGAATCATTGGCAATCTAGAGTTTATGCAAGAGAGTGTTCCATCAGACTTCATGAAATCTCTTATTCTAGCTAGTGGATTACTAGCGGGGATTTTAGTGGGGCCATATGCTGGAAGGGTAATAGATCAATCAAAGAAAAAAACCGTATTAATCTTATCTGGAGTGGGGCGAGTGATTAGTGTGGTATTTATGTTTATTGCATTGGCAACAGATTCGATAACCTGGATGATTGTATTTCTAGTTACAATGCAAATTGCAGCAGCCTTTTATTTTCCGGCATTACAAGCTTCTCTTCCTTTAATTGTTGAAGAGAAAGATTTGTTGCAACTTAATGGCTGGGACATGAATATTTCAACAATTGCACGGGTAGCAGGTACTGCACTAGCGGGTTTAGTATTAGTGTATGCTCCAATTAGTGCACTATATGGTATTTCGATGATTGCCTATATAATTCTATTGTTGCTTACATTTTTGCTTAAAATACCTGAGGCGAAGGATAATCTTAAACAGAACTCAGTGGAAGAACGTAAGGATAAAGGGAGTTTCAAAGAAGTCTTTCCATTGTTGAAACGGGATGTAGGTATAAAATATACGTTAATTCTATCTTATATACCCGTGTTATTCATAGGTTCTTTTAATCTCCTAGTAATTAGTATAAGTGAAATACAAGATTCATCTTCGATAAAAGGCCTTATTTATACAGTCGAGGGAATTTCCTTTATGTTAGGTTCCGTTGCGATAAAATATATTGGTTCTAAGTGGAAAACGAATAATATATTATTTTTCTCCTTATTTGTAATAGGAGCTGCAGAATTATTGTTACACTTCGCCCATATTCCAGTCATGTCGCTAATTGCATTTGGGTTATTTGGATTATCGGTAGGATGTTTCTTCCCGACAGTAATGACCATTTTCCAAAAACAAGTACCGAAAGAATATCATGGCCGTTTCTTTTCATTCCGTAATATGTTAGATCGTACTTCATTCCAAATCGTTCTTCTTTCAACAGGTGCCCTATTAGATTTGATGGGATTAGAAAATATGGTTCTATTTTTTGGAACATTAAGTATTTGCCTAACTTTATATTATTTATTACAAGTGAAAAAGAATAATATTCGAATAGAAACAGATCAAAAAGCAGCCTAGTCAACAGAGATATGCGTCATCGATCGCTGTATCAAATGCCATTCCAATCGCTTTAAAGGTGTGAGGAAAATCCATTCTATTCTTAGGTAAATCTAGTTGATTGTAGTGCAGGTGGCGACTCCTAGGGGGAAAAGCGTGCAGCTTGAGACCCCGCATGAGCGTTAGCGACGAAGTGGCTCAAGGCACGCCCCTTGGAAAGTGACCGCCGGAATAAAATCAACGGCATAGAAGAAAAAAAGCCAGTTAGAGAACGATGAATCGTTTTCTAACTGGCTAAGCTTATTACTAGAAACTTATTAATAGTCTCGTTTAATAGACAGCTGCTTTTTTATCTATCATTTCATAATATTTTCATATATAATAAATTCAGAATATTCAGTTTACTGAACAAAGGGGGATTTTTATGAGGAAATGGTTAGTTTATAGTTTAATGGCAATTATTCTAGTGATATTAAGTGCTTGTGGAAAGGATTCTACAAATGATACTGGAGAATCAAATAACGGCGGAGAAAAACAAAGCTCACTCGTATATGGTCGAGGTACTGATTCGGTATCTCTTGATCCAATCACTATAACTGATGGGGAATCATTTAAAGTAGCAAGAAATATTTACGAAACACTTGTACAGTTCGGAGAAAAAGATACATCAATTAAACCGAGTCTGGCTAAAGAATGGAAAATTTCAAAGGATCAATTGACTTATACTTTTACACTACAAGAAGGAGTTAAGTTCCAGGATGGTACGGATTTTAATGCAGAAGCGGTAGTGAAAAACTTTGAACGATGGATGAATGGTACAGTTGATCAATTTCCGTATTACGGAGATATGTTTGGTGGCTTTATAGGAGATAAAAACCATATGATCGATTCTGTAAAAGCAGTAGATGACACTACTTTCGAATTAAAATTGAAAAAACCTTCTGCAGCATTATTAAATAATCTTGCGATGACTGCATTTTCAATCGCTAGCCCGACTGCCATTGAAAAAGAAGGCGACAAATATGGAGAAAATCCTGTTGGTACAGGACCTTTTAAATTTGTTAGCTGGAAAAGGAACAATACAATAGAACTTGAAAAGAACTCAAATTATTGGCAAAAAGGCTATCCAAAAGTTTCGAAGTTGATTTATCGTACGTTGCCTGATAACTCAGCTAGATTAAATAGTTTAGTGACAGGTGAAATTGACATTGCGGATGGATTAAGCCCGAGTGATCATACACGAATTGAACAAGATCAAAATCTACAATTATTAAAAAGACCATCATTTAATGTGGGGTATTTAGGAATGACAATGACACAAAAGCCGCTTGATGACACAAAAGTGCGAGAAGCAGTAAGTATGGCTATAGATCGCAAAGCTATTGTGAATAGTTTCTTTGAGGGATTCGCTACTGAAGCAAAAAATCCATTACAGCCGACAGCGCTAGGCTATAATGAAAATACAGAACCGTATACTTTTGATGTTGAAAAAGCAAAATCTTTACTGAAAGAGTCTTCGTATGATGGAAAAGTAGTTGAATTATGGGCAATGCCTGTTCCGCGTCCATATATGCCGGATGGTCAAAAAGTTGCGGAGGCAATTCAAAAGAATTTAGAAGTAATTGGGATGAAAACAAAAATTGTTACTTATGAATGGGCTACGTATTTAGAAAAAACACGTAAAGGTGAAGCGCAATTATTTTTACTAGGTGGAACGAGTGATAATGGAGATCCTGATAATTTGTTATCTTTATTTTTCTATAATTCAGGTTCACTAAACAATTCGCAATTACATGATGAAAAAATACAAAAATGGTTAGCAAAAGCCCGTTCCACAACTGATCATGCAAAACGAGAAGCAATTTATGCAGATATACAAAATCGTTTACGTGAAATTATCCCTGTACTAGCTTTAGTTCATTCAACACCGATTGTAGGGGCTAGAAGTAATGTAAAGAATTATCAACCACACCCTACAGAAGCAGATGATTTAAAAGATGTAACTGTAAAATAAAAGATCAGTTTGTAGTTATGAAAAAACGATTGTAATATGTTAGTCAAAAAGAAAAATACAAGAAAAGCAATGCAAATTTGGAGATTTGCATTGCTTTTTCATTTTATATATTACAGATGAATGCCCTTTATAAAAATCAAATGTCACAAAACCTTACATTGAATTTAAAAATATCTGAAAATTATATTGACTGTTCATATTCTATGTGTAAAATATAAATAAATAATAATTCTATGTTATAAAATGTAACATGAAATTATTGAATAATATTACATGAAGAAAAGGAGATGGTATTCATGGATGCAACCTATCTGATGAATAGCTTGTGGACGATGGTCAGCGGAGTTTTAGTTATTTTAATGATTGGTGGATTTATTTTATTAGAAGCTGGTTCCACAAGAATGAAAAATGCTGGCCACGTAGCTGGTAAAACAATTTTTACTTTTGGTTTAGCATCATTAATATTCTGGGCATTAGGCTATGGCTTAATTTTTGGAGGGAATGCGAATTTCTTTGTAGGGATGACAGACTTTTTCTACTCAGGAGATCAGGTGAAAGATGCTGGTCTAGCAACAACCGTATTCTTTGTTTTTCAATTAGCGTTTGCATCAATTTCAATTACAATTGCTCTTGCTGGTTTTGCGGAACGTGCAAAATTTTCAGCTTATGTAATTTTTACAATTCTATTTGGTATTCTAGTTTATCCTGTTATCGCTCACTGGATTTGGGGTGGGGGGTGGTTAGCGGAACACGGTAAACAAGATTTCGCCGGTTCTACAGTCGTACACTTAACAGGTGCTATGGCTGCCCTTGCTGCAACGATTCTTTTAAAACCTCGTATCGGTAAATTTAATAAAGACGGTTCAGCAAATAATATTGCAGGGCACAATCAAGTTTACACTGCATTGGCCGTATTAATTCTTTGGGTAGGTTGGTTTGGATTTAACGCCGGTAGTACAGTTTCAGTTGATAAAGCTTTCTTCGGTTTCGTTGCTCTTAATACAAATTTAGCTGCTGGAGCTGGTGCAGTTGCAGCAACATTAATTTCATGGATTGTACTAGGAAAACCCGACATTCCAACGATTTTAAATGGTGCGCTTGCTGGTTTAGTTGCGATTACAGCATCTTGTGCATTTGTAGATGTTTGGGCTTCTGTTGTGATTGGGTTCATTGCAGGTATCTTAACTTTCTACAGCGCTCGTTTCTTAGAAAAAAGCAAAGTAGACGATCCAATCTTCGCAGTATCTGTACATGGTATACCTGGGATTTGGGGTACATTATCTACAGGCTTTTTCGCAACAAAAGAATTAGCTACTGTAGGTAAACCTGGATTATTTTATGGTGGTGGTCTTCACCAATTAGGAGTTCAATTTATGGGTGTAGCTGTAGCAGGGATATACGCATTTGTTGTTTCGTACGCAATTCTTTGGGTAATGAAGAAAATTATGGGAGGAATTCGTGTCAGCGAAGAAGAAGAAATTATGGGGTTAGATATTAGCGAACACGGTAGCTATGGTTATCCAGAACAAATGGCACAAGAAAAAGCTGAAACCGTCATTGCTAGTAAAAGTCAAATAAGTTCATAAGTAAAAAGACTAAAAAATATAGGCTTTTTACGAAAAGGAAGTGCTTCTATTGAACGCTGGGGTGTTAACGTATGAAACGATTAAGGATTGGAAAAATCAAACCATTTTTCAATTCAAAGATGATTTAAAGGGGTTAAATTCGTTTCATGATCAAGTAATGAGAAAAGTAATGCAGGTGGCAATTATTAAGTTAAACAAAGGGATGCCACCTTGTAACTTTTCGTGGTTTGTGACAGGGAGTGGAGGAAGATTAGAGCAAGGTTTTATCAGTGATCAAGATCACGGTATCATTTATGAAGAAGACACTATAGAAAGTAACAGCTATTTTAAGGCTCTTGGGGAGGAGCTTTCGGATGGTCTTGCAATAGTTGGCTATCCTTATTGTAAAGGAAATATTATGAGCTCAAATCCGCTGTGGTGCAAATCAATTGATGTATGGAAAGAACAACTTCTTATTTGGATGGAATCTGAAAGTTGGGAAGCAATTCGTTATTTGCAGATATTTTATGATGCTCGAGTTTTAGAAGGAAAAGTAAATTATATCAGACGATTGAAATCTGTTATATATGAATATCAACGAACGAATCCGAATCTCCTAAAGCGATTTATGGCTAATATTATGCATGTAAAAAAAGTCATCGGACCATTTGGTCAACTTCTAGTAGAACGATACGGTATATATCAAGGTTATTTAGATTTAAAATATTCTGCATTTGTACCGTATGTTAATGCTACAAGATTATTAGCAATCAAAGAGGGTGTATATGAAACTTCAACACTTTCCCGAATGTATCGTTTGATTGAAAAAGAAGAATATGCAGAACTTTTAAGAAATTGCGAAAGAGATTTTGATCAACTATTAAAATATAGACTATTACTAAATAAAGTAGAACGTTACAGTGACACGCATTTTTTTAAAATAGATACGCTTGGGAGGATGGAAAAAAAGGAAATTAAACAAATTGTTAAAAATGGTATAAGACTACATGATGAAATAATCGAGCTCATTGAAAAAGGGTGTTAAATATGGCTTTTGAACCATTTCAACAATTACTAAGATCTATACAAGGAAGAAGTAATACAGGGGGATTAGGAGAAGTTCAAAATGCACAACAAATTGCTTTTTTGCGAGGACTTCAAAAAGAAATGCAGTCAGAAGAAGCATTAACGATTCCGTTATCTAAACTAAATGTGGTTGTATTTGATATTGAAACGACAGGCTTTTTCCCAGAAAAGGGAGATGAAATCCTGTCAATTGGTGCAATCAAAATGAGTGGCTCTTCTATTCATAGGGAAGAAATATTCTATTCGCTTATGCATGTTGAAAAGGAAATTCCTCAGGGTATTGTACAACTAACTGGCATTCAAAATGATGAAATAAAGAACGCTCCGGCAGCATCTGAAGTACTTATTGATTTCATGCGGTTTGTTAAAGAATCATCACTAGTTGCCCATCATGCAAATCATGAAAGGAGTTTTATGCAGTATGCAATTAATCGTTTGTTTAAAATGCCATTTAAACATCGTATCATCGATACAGCCTTTCTGTTTAAAATCGTTGAACGGAATCTTGGTATCGTGAAACTTGAGGATTTTTGTACTCAAAATGACATTCCGATCGTCAATCGCCATAATGCATTGGGAGATGCAATCCTAACTGCGGAACTTTGGAGTCTCTATATTGAAAGAGCAAGAAATATTGGGTGTGATACATTGCAAGATGTTTATGATCGATTTTCGAGATTATGAAAACTCGTTAATTAAAAATTGAAAAGTTAATAAGTAATCTGAAGTATAATTTGAAGCGAATTTCAATATAAACTGTATCTGCTAAAGGATGCGGTTTTTTTCATAAAAGAATCATCAAAAGTGTATCGATTTACAATTGATTACATTAAAAGTTTACATCAGGAACGATTGACTGTATAGAAGCATAGATTAAGAAATATGACACATATCCGAAATAAATTCTAGTCGTAAAGTTAATATAATGCTTATTAGTGTAATAAATATTCTGTTTTGTGCTATAATGTTATTACTATTTAAATAGTAAATGAAAGAAAGGGAAGTGATGTGTATGATGACAATTAACATCTATAAGGAGAATATGCATTATGTTGTAGAGTATGTTTCTAAAATGGGAGAAGGTGTAGTCCTGCATACAAAGGATTCGCTTTATGAGAGTATTTATAAACTCGGTAGACGTATCCATATAAATAATGTTCACTTTCGTATCCCACAGGATTTAAGCCTGCCATTGTTATCCTTCTTATCGATTGAATATCCAGGAGAGCTTTATGAACACAAGATTACAATTACCGATTAAACCCTATCATCTCAATCAAATAATCAACTTGCTTTTATTACAATAAGACAGATGGTCTAACTCGATATTGTTAGATCATCTGTTTTTCTATTGTTTTTTGGCTCTGTTATTTGATATGGTTGATTTTTTATGAATCTACTTGAGAGAAAGACAACGACGCCTTCGGGAAAGCGAGACAGTGAGACCCCACAGTGAAGCGCGGTACGGGCTTCCGAGGAGGCTCAACGCTCGCTCGGCACGAAAGCGCCATCTGGAGCGACTTACTAAGTAAATACTGAGATGAAATATTATCCGAATTATTGATTTGTTTATTTAGAAACTATTCGTATTTTTTAACTATAAAAGCATTTATGAAATTGATTCAAGTAGATGAATATATCATCTTTGATCCTTATAATGCTTAGGAATTGGGAAACTTCCAGCTAATGTATGATCTTTACCATATTGAACATACAAAATGAATGAGTTACATAATAAAACAAAAATTTCTGCAATCCATATTGCGTTTCGTGGTTAGAAAAAAATATTTAAGTTTTAAGGAAAAACCATATTGTTATATAACAATATGGTTTTTTTATTTATCTGTATTAAATTTAATGATTAAAAATCCAAATATGTGGAAGTTTCACCTAATAAGCTTGTATGGGTCAATATGTATTCAATAACCTGATAATTAAGCTAATTTTAAAAGTAAAATATAAATACATTTATATAAGAAGAAGTTCATTCGTACATTTTATTAAGACAAACTCGAGATAGTATAATACAGAAAAAATTTTTAATTTTCTAACGTTTCTGAAGTTAAATTAATGTAGAGTAGAAAATAAAAAAAATTATAAAAAACGAATTGACAGTTTTGAAGAAATCAATTAGTATTAGCCTCAGCATAAATAAAGTTGCTCTTATTAATAACCGTTGAGACTAGGGGTCTAGGATACGGTGGCAAACCAGTCTGGAAAAAACAGATGTTGGGGCTAAACCTGAGCGCAAAATGTACAATGTTTTGTGAACGATAAGAGGATAAGCAGTTGATATTAATCGAAGCTTTCCTTCTAATGGTTGGAGAGCTTTTTTGCATGCTAAAAATGTTATTTTTTAGTAGGAGATGATTTTATTGACTGATAAAATTTTATTTACAACGGAATCCGTGTCGCAAGGACATCGGGATAAAATGACAGATCAAATTTCAGATATACAACATGATATTGATAAAATCGCGCTAGAATCGCTAATGGAAATTTGTTCTACAGATGACCGCTTCGATATCAATGGAAATTTTATTGAGGTGGGTGATTAATAATGAATAGCTTACAAGAACAAACAAAGATAAGAGAATTAGCTCTTTCACAAGAGCGCATGCCATTATTTGAAACATTAGTGAACTATGCAAAAAAGGAAACAACCCCATTTGATGTACCAGGTCATAAAATGGGAGCAAAATCAAGTCCATTGAAGAATGTACTTGGTGAAATGACCATGAAGATGGATGTTAACTCCATGAAAGAATTGGATCTCCTAAGTCACCCTGAATCTGTTATCAAAGAAGCACAACAACTTGCTGCAAATGCATTTGGGGCTGATCATGCCTATTTTTTAGTGAATGGTACCACTTCAGGTATATTAGCCATGATTTTAGCAACATGTAAACCAAATGATGTATTAATCGTTCCTCGAAATTGCCATAAATCAGTGATGAATGGACTTATCTTGAGTGGTGCGAAACCTGTATTTATCGAACCAGAAGTAGACGTTCATTTTGGTATTTCTCATGGTATTTCAGTAAAAAACGTAGAAAAAACGTTATCTGCATATCCAGAAGCAAAAGCAATCTTAGTTACATATCCAACATACTTTGGATCAATGAATGACTTAAGAACCATCTGTAAGATGGCGCATGATCGTGATATTACTGTAATAGTAGACAGCGCACATGGCGCACATTTACCATTTATGCCAGGGCAAATTGATCCTCTCACAGCTGGTGCTGACATAGTTACAATGAGTATGCATAAAACGGGTGGATCGCTTACACAGAGTTCGATTTTACTTTTAAATGAAGGTCGTATCTCCGGTAAAAAGATGCAAAAAACACTGAATTTGTTACAAACAACGAGTGCCAATTATTTGTTGATGAGCTCTTTGGATGTAGCAAGACATGAGCTTGCATTATACGGATATGAGGGCTATAAAGCGTTAAAACCGATTGTTGAAAAAGCAATACATGAAATTGAACAAAAAACATGTTTTGAGGTATTAAAAAACAATTATCTGAAAAACAAATGCTCTCAATCATATGATTGGACGAAACTTGTGATTCGTGTGAATGATTGTGGTTTAACAGGCTTTGAAGTTTATACACTGTTAAAAGAAAAATATCAAATTCAAATGGAATTAGCAGAAGGCTATGTAGTGATGGCAGTTATTACTACTGCTGATGACGAAAATTCATTAGGAAAATTAGTGTACGCTCTTTGTGAAATTGAAAAACTTTATGGCAATAAAAAACCGATTTATTCAACAAATGTAACACCTAAACATGTAAATAAGTTAATGATTACACCAAGAGATGCACATTATGCTGAACACGAATTAGTGCCAATTGATATGGCTAAAGGGAAAATCAGTGCAGACTTATTGATGATTTATCCTCCAGGTATACCACTTGTAATTCCAGGAGAACTGGTTTCAGAAGAAGTAATTCAACAATATCACTATTATTCTCAAACTTTCGGTAATGTTCTTACTGAATCTGATTTAAAAGATCATATTACCGTTGTTAAAGAATAAAACTTAAGTGAATTTGGTATAAAGCGAAACTTCCATTAGTGGGGGGCTTCATCCGTCACTAATGGTTAGTTGAACCAATCGTGCTTTTATGGGCAGTAAGACCCCACCTTGTAAAGAGGTCACTAAAAAGTAAAAATAGATGTAAATTTATGATAAAAATCTGGCTTAGCTACCGTCGTTGAAGTGGAATTAGCGGAGACTCCTGTGGGAAAACGAGCTAGACGAGACCCCGGAGCGCAGCGAGGAGGCTCGTCAGTTCGCCCACGGAAAGCGGAGCTAATTCCACTTCGTTCAATAGTAGATATTTACTGTAATTATTTGAGTTACTATATTTTTTCAGTGGCTTCGTTCTATGCTTTTTGGGGGACCAACCGCCTGTTAGGATTAATATAAAGATAAGACAGCTAAAGGAGAAACTCACAATGCAAAATAAACCATTAAATTTATCAACATTCATCGGATGCGACAACAACTATGAAGAATCAGATGTAGTACTATTTGGTATTCCGTTTGATGGAACAACAAGTTTTAGACCAGGTACACGCTTTGCTATGCAAGCGATTCGCCCTGATTCTTATGGATTAGAATCTTATTCTCCATACCTTGATCGCGATTTAGAAGATATTGCAATCTTTGATGGTGGTGATCTTGAATTACCACTTGGTAATACTCAAAAAACAATGGATGAGATTTTAGATTATACTCGTTCAATAGTAGAGGACAATAAAAAATTTGTAATGGTTGGTGGAGAGCACTTAGTAAGTTTCCCAACAATTCAAGCAGTTTTTGAAAAATATCCTGATTTACATGTAATTCATATTGATGCACATACAGATTTACGTGAAGACTATATGGGAGAAAAACTATCTCATGCTTCTGTCATTCGCCGTTGTCATGAATTCTTAGGAGATGGAAGAATTTTTCAATTCGGAATTCGTTCAGGTTTAAAAGAAGAATTTGAATGGTCAAAAGAGCATACTTATATGGAACGTTTTTCAATCGATACACTTAGCGAAGTTGTGAATGATTTAAAGGACCTTCCTGTATATGTAACAATTGATTTAGATGTATTAGATCCAGGTACTTTCCCAGGCACAGGAACACCAGAACCAGGTGGTATTACGTATAAAGAATTGTTAAATGGAATGCAACAATTATCAAAATTAAACAATATTGTTGCAGCAGATGTTGTCGAATTATCACCACAGTATGATCCTTCTGGTGCGTCAACAGCAGTGGCATGTAAAACAATTCGTGAAATGTTATTAACTGTTGGTAAGTAGTTTTCTATCCTATGTGTAGATTATAGGTAGATAAATCAGAGCTTCATCAAACATTAGTTTAAATGTCATATTAAATAACAGAATATTTAATAGTAAATTTAGCAAAATAAAAAACACTTGGTCATATTTCCAAGTGTTTTTTATTATTGCTCTATAAATGAAAACTTTCTTTCACTATTTTTGCTACATCTTCGGCACTTAAGTTTGTATTGTTAATCTTGATATAGTTTTGGAATTTGATTTCACCTTCAAAGGAATTCAATCTATGTTTCTCCATTGTGCGTTTTAAATCGTTCTCAGACCACTCAATATCTCTTTTTTTAGGTTTGTGTTCAAGTCGATTCGGAGTTTTATTTCGCTCAAGTCTTGCTTCTAAGTCGGCCTCTAACTCAACATAGTAAACAGTGCCTCCTCTGGACTCAAAAAGCTGGGAGAGCTGTTTAACATAATCCCAATCCGACTCCATATCGAACATCCAGACATAAGTGAAAATCATTCCATACAAATTACTTTTTGAAACCTCTTCAAATATCTCCTGACGAAACAAATTTACTAATCTTTTTCCTTCTTTTGTACTGTAATCAAAAAAGTGATTAACCAAGTCAATCGTCATATGGTTATGAAAAAGTTTCATATCCGTTATTTTAGTTAATTCCTGTCCAACTGTCATTTTACCAACCGCCTGTGGTCCAAAAATATGTACAAATTTCATAGACTTCCTCCTAACTAACTTATTATTATCTATTTTAGAAATCTCTAAAATTTTAACATAAATATACAAGCTATCCTAAAAAAGAAAGATTGAGTTTGAATTTTACGATGAACTCACTTTGATTAGATTATAAATTTAATTCAAAGGTCTTAACTGTATTTCAAATTCTTTATGATGGAGTATGTTCTTTGATAAAGCGTAACCTAATTACACTTTGCATAGAACTTTTCATATTAAGCACATAATTAACAATACAATTATTCTATTATTTATATTTATTCATTTATCATTAAATGAACATTCTTGTATGTATCTATTAGAAGATTGTCTAAGTACCAGAAGATGGAATACTAAAAAATGCATACGCATTACCTTCGTGCCATTGTCCTAAAAGGAAGCGAGGGGAGTAAGCACGATACGTGCTTCTGAGGAGGGATTGAACGCTCGCCAGCAGAAAACGCTATCTGAAGCGGAATTTCCGAATCTGAATATTAAAATTTAATGTGTTGAAATGGTCGTATTTATAAACAAAATGGAATTGTTAAATTGATTAATATAAGTTAAATATAGGTAATATACGACTTTATTTGTATTAAAAATAAAAAAACAGATATATTTTTGTAATATTTTTATAGAAAAACTATTACAAAAATTTATATTTATGATATTATATTTATAAATATAAATTAATATATATTCAGAAAATTATAGGAGGAATACTATTGGAAAGTTGGCTCGATTTATATGACAATATGGGGAACTTTTTAGCACCAAGTATGGCAAAAGATCACCCCAACCTACCTGTAGTAAAAGAAGAAGGATGCTATTATTACGGGGCAGACGGTAAAAAATATTTAGACTTTACATCAGGCATCGCCGTTGCTAACACGGGACATCGTCATCCAAAAATCGTGCAAAGCATTAAGGATGCTGCTGATCAATTAATACATGGACCATCTGGTGTTATCATGTATGAATCGATTTTAGAACTCTCCAAAAAACTTGGTGAAATACTACCAGGAGATTTAGATTGTTTCTTCTATGGAAATAGTGGTACAGAAGCGATTGAAGGGGCATTAAAGCTTGCAAAATTTACTACAGAACGTCCATACGTGATTTCTTTTACAGGTTGTTTCCACGGACGCTCAATGGGGGCACTTGGTGTAACAACATCAAAAAGCAAGTATCGTAAATTTATGCAACCATCACATTTGTCTTACCAAATTCCGTATGCAAATGTGAAAGAAGCACCTGTTGGAGTTGACCCTGTCAAATATGTTGTAGACAAGCTTGAACATGATTTTGATCAATTATTCAAACATCAAGTAACACCTGAAGAAGTAGCAGCCGTTATTGTTGAACCAGTACTTGGTGAAGGGGGATATGTTATCCCGCCAAAAGAATGGCTACATAAAATTCGCGAAGTATGTGACCGTCATGGGATGCTACTAATCTTCGATGAAGTTCAAACGGGATTTGGACGAACTGGTGAATGGTTTGCAGCTCAAACATTTGACGTAACGCCTGATATTATGGCAATAGCTAAAGGAATTGCATCAGGGCTTCCATTAAGTGCAACAGTCGCTAGTCACAATTTAATGGAGAAATGGCCAATAGGTTCTCATGGAACAACATTTGGTGGAAATCCAATTGCTTGTTCAGTTGCATTAACGACACTTGAAATTTTCAAAGAAGAAAATCTCATTGGAAATTCAAAAGTAGTTGGTGCATACGCTGTTGAGCAACTAAAAGCAATTCAAGCTAAATACGATTGTATCGGGGAAGTTCGTGCAACAGGATTGATGATTGGCATCGATGTTATTGAACCAAAAACAGGACATGGTGATGGCAATGCACTTAAAAGAATTTTAGATCTAGCGCTTGAAGAAGGTGTATTGTTCTACCTTTGCGGAAACGAAGGTGAGGTAATCAGGATGATTCCACCACTTACAATTACTAAAGAACAAATTGATGACGGGTTAAACATGTTAGATCAAGCATTACAAAAATATACGAATGAATTGAAATAAAGGAGTTTTTAATATGAAAATCAAAAAAAAATGGCTATTTGTAGCAACAGCAGTTTTGGCACTATCACTTGCAGGATGTGGTACAAAAGATACGGGAAAATCAGCTGATAATGGTTCTGGTGATACTAAAGAGAAAAAAGTCTTAGTAATGGGTACAGCAGCAGACTATGCACCTTTTGAATATATCGATGCCAAAGTTTCTGATGATATTATCGGTTTTGATATTGATCTTGCAAAAGCTGCTACAGAAAAAATGGGCTATCAACTACAAGTGAAAGATATGGAATTCAATAGTTTAATCCCTGCACTTCAAGCAGGAAAAGTAGATTTCGTTTTAGCAGGTATGACACCAAATAAGAAACGTGATGAAGTAGTAGATTTCACTAAATCTTACTATGATACAAAAGAATATATGTTAACTAAAAAAGATAGTGGTATTAAATCTGATGCTGACCTAGCCGGAAAGAAAATTGGCGTACAAACTTCATCTATTCAAGAAGATTTAGGGAAATCTTTAGCCAAAAAAATAAAAGGAATTCAACTTGATAGTCGTGACCGTATTCCTGAGTTAGTACAAGAAGTAAAATTAGGCCGTATCGATGCATTAATCACTGAAGATATCGTTGCAGAAAATTACTTAAAACAAAATAAAGACCTATCATACTATGTCATTCAAAACCAAGAAGACCAATCAAAAGCAGCTGCATTCCCAGAAGGTAGTAAATTGACTGCAGAATTCGATAAAGCCTTAGATGAACTTAATAAAGAAGGAAAAGTGGATGAATTAAAAGCTAAATGGTTTAAAGTGAAATAATTTTAAAAATTACATTGCTTCAAAAGCATAAGAGCTTCATTTCTTAATGTAAGTAAAACATTGGGAAGTGAGGCTTTTTTTATGCGTTTTTGTTATTATGGTTCTAAATAATTTATTGGGGGGACTTAAAAATGTTGATATTAAAAACGAAAAATTTATATTTAAGAGAATATCGAAATGAAGATTTACCATCGCTTCATGCGATTTTTTCAGATGCTGAAACGATGAAATATTATCCTGCACCATTTAGTATTGAAAAAACTCGAAAATGGATTGAAACAAATCAAAATAGATATACACAAGACGGGTACGGGTTGTGGTCTGTATGCTTGAAAGATACAAATGAAGTAATAGGCGATTGTGGCCTTACAAAACAACAAGTAGATGGGAAATTTGAGGTTGAAATTGGATATCATATAAACAAAAAATATTGGGGAAAGGGATATGCCACTGAAGCGGCTACAAGTTGTAAAGAATTTGGCCTTAATCAATTAGGTTTAAAAAAATTAATCTGTATCATTGATCCTCAAAATAAGCAGTCAATACGAGTAGCTGAAAAGATAGGCTTTCTATTTGAAAAAGAGGCTTTCGTTTTTAACAAGTTACATAACATTTATTCAATCACGAAGGAACTATAATCATGCTGAGCTGGGAAACATATAAAGAATATTATTCTCATATGAATCCGAAATATTAGTAGGTTGAAAATATTTCGGAAAATAAATATTGCCCGAGGAATAAGGAAAACCGACAAAAATCTTATGTTGAAATGATTTTTTTCGACAAAAAGTTCATTTCTCTATTGAAAATAAACTTTTTTATAATAAATCTTAAAAAAATGCGCATTCTTACTTAAAAAGGACTTTAGTTTTTTTATATTTATGTTATTATATTCATAAATATTAATTCATATATATTCATTATTTGCAGTATACCCGTATTATTATGCAATATTTTCACTACTCAAATAAAAGAATATATAAACCGAAAACACAAACAGAATGGAGCTTTTCAACATGAAAAAGAAATGGTTATTTGCAGCAGCAGCTATATTATCATTGTCATTAGCAGGATGTGGGTCTAATTCAAGCAAAACGGCAACTGATAACACTAGCGATCAAAACAAAAAAGTATTAGTAATGGGTACATCAGCAGACTTTGCCCCATTTGAATATATCGATGCAACAAAATCAGATGAAATTATCGGTTTTGATGTCGATTTAGCAAATGCTGTTGCGAAGAAAATGGGTTATCAATTAAAGATTCAAGACATGGAATTCAATAGTTTAATTCCAGCTGTACAAGCCAAAAAAATTGATTTTTCAATGGCTGGTATTACACCAAACCCAGAACGTGCAACAGTAGTCGATTTCACTGATTCTTATTACGATACACATGATTATCTAATTACAAAAAAAGATACTAAATTCGATAAAATTGATGATTTAAAAGGGAAAAAAATTGGAGCTCAAGTTTCATCTATTGAAGAAGATACTGCAAAATCTATCTCTAACAAAGTGAGTGGTGTAAAAGTTGAAACCCGTGACCGTGTTCCTGAGCTTATTCAAGAAGTTAAATTAGGAAGACTAGATGGGATTGTTCTTGAAGATATAGTTGCAGAAAACTATGTAAAACAAAACCCAGATTTAAAATACTCAGCAATCCAAGGCGTTGAAAACCAAAAGAAAGCAGCTGCATTCCCAAAAGGAAGCAAATTGGTTAAAGAATACAACAAAGCAATAAAAGAGCTAAACGATGCTGGAGAAATCGATAAAATGAAAGCGAAATGGTTCAAAGTAAAGTAATTTAGGGAAAGAGGTTATTTAGATGAATTTGGATTTCACACCAATTATACCTTCGATCCCTTATATCCTTAAAGGGATTGGAGTTACATTAGAAATTGCTGCAATTGCGTGTGTGCTCGGTTTCATCCTAGGAGTATTACTTTCGCTAGTCAAATTAAGTGGCATTAAGCCACTAAAATGGCTAGCCGATTTTTATACTTCTGTATTCCGTGGTACACCACTTGTATTACAATTAATCATCATTTATATGGGGATTCCACAAATGTTCCCAGAAATCAAAATTGACCCTATGCCAGCTGCAATTCTAGCATTCTCTTTAAATTCAGCAGCATATATCTCCGAAATTATTCGCGGTGGTATTATGGCAGTGGATAAAGGACAAAGCGAAGCAGCACAAGCTCTTGGTGTCTCTTATTCTAGTATGATGAAAGATATTATCTTACCACAAGCTTTAAAAAATATTATACCTGCACTAATGAATGAGTTTATTTCATTAACAAAAGAATCAGCGATTGTGACAGTTATTGGTGCACTTGATATTATGCGTCGTGCCTATATTGTTGGTGGTGCAACATTCCACTACATTGAACCATTACTTATTGCTGGTGTAATCTATTATATTATTGTATTAGTTCTATCATATGCAGGTAAATTGGTTGAGAAAAGGATGAGAATAAGTGATTAATGTACAAGATTTGCACAAATCGTTTGGTAAAAATGACGTTCTTAAAGGCATTTCAACAACGATTCAAGATGGCGAGGTCATCGCAATCATTGGTCCTTCTGGTTCTGGTAAATCAACCTTCCTACGTTGCATTAACTTACTAGAAACTCCGACAAGTGGTAAAATCGTCATCAATAATCAAGATGTTACTGAGAAAAAAACGAACTTGATGAAAGTACGCGAAAAAGTTGGAATGGTATTTCAACATTTCCATCTATTCCCGCACAAAACGGTGATGGAAAACTTAATATATGCACCAATGAAAGTGAGTAAATTATCCAAAGCTGAAGCAGTTAAACGTGGTGAGGAATTGCTTAAACAAGTTGGTCTATTTGAAAAGAAAGACGAATATCCAAATCGTCTTTCAGGTGGTCAAAAACAACGTGTTGCCATTGCTAGAGCATTGGCAATGCAACCTGATATTATGTTATTTGATGAACCAACGTCAGCTCTTGACCCGGAAATGGTAAAAGAAGTGCTAGAAGTTATGAAGTCTTTAACAAAAACAGGCATGACCATGTTAATCGTAACTCATGAAATGGGCTTTGCTCGTGAAGTAGCGGATCGTGTATTCTTCTTAGATGGTGGTCATTTAATCGAAGATGCAGCACCACAAGAATTCTTTAATAATCCTTCTACACAACGCGCGAAAGATTTTTTAGAAAAAGTTCTATAATAATTGTAGTAATGGAAATTAAATATTAGAGGCACCTAATAATCCTTTGTGATTAAGGGTGTCTTTTTATTTACGAGCACTTTGGTTAAAATAGCCTAGGGAATAAAAAATTCTATTTGCAAAAATAGAACCTTTACGCAACAATAGTAATAAGATTTTTTTGCAAATACGTAAAGATAGTTAAGGAGTAATAAAAGTGATTATAAGACAAGTAGAAATGGAAGATTTTGATCGAATAATGGAAATAGAGCAATTAAGTTTTACACCCGAAGAAGCAGCTACAGAGGTGGCTTTCGTGAACCGTATTCGTATGATTCCAGATAGCTTCTTAGTTGCAGTAGAAGAAGGAGAAATCGTTGGATTTATAAATGGGCCTGTCATGGACAATGTATACATTACAGATGATTTATTTAGTGAAACAAAAGAAAACCCAGAAAATGGCGGAGTGCAAAGTATTCTTGGACTAGCTGTACATCCAACACATCGGAAAAAGGGAATTGCATCAAAATTATTATCTTATCTTGAAAAGGATGCAGCTTTGAAGAATCGTACAGCTGTGACTTTAACATGTTTAGATGCTTTAATACCATTTTACGAAAAACATAGCTATCAAAACGATGGTGTTTCAGAATCTGAACATGGTGGAGAAGAATGGTATAACATGACAAAGCATTTGTAATTCACTCGCATAAAATACAATAGATTAGGAGTTGAGTAGGGTGAATAATAATATTCGTTTAGTAGATCCAACGGTAGGGTCAAAAGCTGAATCTCTCTTTTATGAAGAATGAAAAGTAATTGATGAGAAATGATTCCATGGGTAATACGAAAAAAACCATCGAACTTTAAAGAAATGGTTCAGTTTCTCATGGATAATAAAAATGGCAAAAACCTGCCAACATGGTGGGTACATGACTCAACTTACTAGCTAATTAATGAGAACAACCGAGTACTAGGTGCAGTCAAATTTCGTCATGGATTAACGGAGGATTTACTTAATCGTGGAGGACATATTGAATGTGGAATTCGACCTTAAGTAAGAAGAAACAGCTACGCCACAAAAATTTTAGTTTTGGCACTTAAAAAAATAAAAGGACTTGATATTCATCGAGTATTAGTATGCTGTGATGCAACAAATATAGGTTCTGAAAAAACGATATTAATTACGGCGGAATTCAAGATAAAGACTTTATCGAAGAAGATGGGAACAAATTTCAGTTTTTTTTGATAGTATAAAGGAAGAATGTGGATTTAAAATGAAAGAGGAAAATAAAGATAAGACTAAGATGAGTGTTAAGCAACAGCTTTTGTTAGGAATTATACTCATTTTTATGATAATTAGTTTTGTTCTTAGCGTATTTTTAGGTATTGATTCTAAATGGTTACACCTCTTTGATCTATTTATTTGTGTACTTTGGGGAATTTTATTGTTTGGAATGGTAAAAAAACGAATGGATTTAGCTAAAAGTTTTTGATTTATACTTGTAGGCTATTACGTAACAAGCACTTGCTTATTGTGCTAACGGGGCAGTACAGATTAATAAGGTAACATGATCATATAAAAGTATTATAGAGCTGTATAATTATACTCATTTATTAGATTGAGGTGAAAACATTGATTTTAGTAAGTTCGTGTTTAGCGGGGTTAAAGGTTAGATATAATGGTACGCACAGTTTAGATAATAAAATACAGAAACTATTGATTGAAAATAGAGCAATCACTGTTTGCCCAGAATTACTTGGAGGCTTTTCAACTCCGAGAGAGCCAGCTGAGATAATTGGTGGTGACGGAGAAGATGTGCTCAACGGAAATGCAAAAGTTGTGGAAAAATCGGGTAGAGATGTAACAGAGCTATACATAAAAGGAGCATATTTAACACTAAAAAAAGCTCAAGAGGTTTGTGCAACAATTATAGTTTTAAAAGAGTACAGTCCATCCTGTGGAAGTTCGATGATTTATAACGGTGAATTTAAAGAGAAGAAAATGGTTGGAAATGGTGTTACCACTGCATTACTAAAAAGAAACGGTTTAAGAGTTATTTCAGAAGAAAACTTTACTGATTTTCTTGACGAAATTATTTAAGTAATTTTGGTGATGAATTTCCTTTGGAAGTAGTTATGAAAGTCTTGAAGATTATGGTCATTAATTCAGTACTTACCATAACACGGAAGCCTTCTTGTTCGACTAATATACAGGTGATTGAGTTATGGATAAATTCTATTTATAAACAATTAAATGGATAAAAATGTTAAAATAGATTAGGGATTATTCAAAATTAAACCGTATTAAAAAATGTGAAATTTAGAAAGGAAGTAATATGAAGAGAATACTCTTGAAGTATATGACTAAATTTACTTCACTCGGTGAAGAAGAACAACGAGCAATCTCTGAAAGTGTACAAGTTGAGGAATTTAAAAAAGGAGCATACCTTCTTAGACAAGGAGACCTTCCTGGCATTAAATGTTATTTTGTATTAATGGGGTGTGTCAGACAGTTTTTTATAGATGAATCTGGCAAAGAGGTCACATCAAATTTTTTCACAGAAGAACAAGCTATTCCAATTTTCAATGATCAAAAACAAGATGAGCTATCAAAGTATTCATTGACGTGCTTAGAAGACTGCATATTGGTTGTTGGCGATATTGATTCGGAAAAAACAATGTTTACTAAATACTCTCAATTGGAAACCATGGTACGCAAAATGATGGAGATAAACCTTGGTGAAGTACAAGAACAATTCGCAGAATTTATCAATTCTTCTCCTGAGGAACGCTACCTAGAAATTTTAAGGAAACGTCCTCATTTAGTTAATCGTGTACCACAGCATCAATTGGCTAGTTATCTTGGAATTACTCCTGAGTCATTAAGTAGAATCAAGAAGAGAATTAAACAAAATAAATTTTAACCAGAGGTCATTCACTTTTAGGAACTTTTCCTCCTTTAAACAGCATCCATATACCAAAGCCTAACTCACCCAGAATCATTGGTACACTAAGTATCGATTCAAGTATTGTGGTGATCCCATCGAATTTTG
This sequence comes from Rummeliibacillus pycnus, assembly GCF_044359855.1. Taxonomy (GTDB): domain Bacteria; phylum Bacillota; class Bacilli; order Bacillales_A; family Planococcaceae; genus Rummeliibacillus; species Rummeliibacillus pycnus_A. The sequence goes on along the minus strand of NZ_CP132291.1, from coordinate 508,620 downwards.
GAAGAAACGTGTGATTAAAGTGAATGATAATATAACCGATTGAGGCAATTAACAATAGTAAGCTAACGACCTTAGGAATGATGTCTGATTGGAACGATAAGTACCCCACAATCATTAAATGCCCTCCAAAAATGATTAATCCAACTGACCATATAAAATGAAATGCTTTTAAAAATAGCATGACAGAAGCTTCAAGTTGATTGATTTTGAATGAGGAAAAATATTCTGTATTACTTGTTAGAATCGATATGAAAATTAAATTTAGTATGGCAATTCCCAGGATACCAGCATAAATTAGGCGGAGCCATGCACCTAATAATGAAATTGGTTTATTTAGTGGCTTCAGGAATATATAGAAACTCCATGCGACCACAATGTCACATATTAAGATGATAAGCCAACCTACAATTCCAGCATTAAAAAGTGTACTTGAAGACTTGATGTTATGAAAAGTGGTGATAACATCTCCTTCAACTATAAGATTTTCAAGAACATATCCATAGGAAAAAAATGCAGCAAAGGTCATAAACATTAGGGCGATGCCAGCAGTTAGAGCATATTTACGCAGATTCGATTGTTCATTTGCAAAATTATTCATATAATAATCTCCTTGTTTTTATTTTATTTAATTGTAATAAGGAGACTAAAAACTTTCATTGACTTAAGTTAAGTTCTAGAGAAATTTGAGATTTTTTTATGGAGGTTATTGTTAAACAGGGAAGTGGAATATTAAGTGTTTTTGAAGTAATGTACTTAATCGAACAGGGGCTTTAAAGTGTAACATTAAAAAACACTCAGAGCGATATTTACTCTGAGCGTCGACCAAGTAATTGATAAAATTTGTAAATGAAATCGTATCTATTCTTCTTCACCATAACCGTACCAAAGAATAGCAGCTTTAAATGAATTCAATTGGTACATAATTGTCATGGCAAGATAAATCATTGCAGTAGGCTCATTAACTTGGAATATAATATAGACTTGAAGAATGATATTAATAAAGTTCGCCAAAATCCAACCCAGCCAAGAGACAGCCTTACCTTCTACCATTAAATATTGAGAAATTACCTGCACCAAGAAAACGGCAATATTTAGAATGATAACCCATATAGGTGCGTTTTCAGGTAATATTGTACCACTGTAGAAATAAAGAACAATTGCACCAACTATACTAATAATTACCGATATATATAAATTAGATCTTGTTACTTTAGTAACTTCTATTTCTTTATCTAGTGTAAAATATCCTTTTAAATAAAGAACACCGCAGTATAACCCAACAAAAACATTTCCTAGTAGGCCAAATTTATAGTTGTTGAATGTATCAAACCCGGCACCAACAACACCAAGAGCACTGGCTAGTTGTCCTTTTTGATTAGCAAATAAGTTCACTATAACTAATCCTAAAATTCCACCTACACAAGATGTAACAAGTAATAGATTAACTGAGCCTTCGTAGCTATAATAAGTACTCCAAAGAACTAAAACGATCCCAACGATTAACCAGACGATATCCCAAGTTTTACTTTTTAATACTTTATAAAGAGTCGATTTCATCTTTTACCTCCATTTAGTAACTTATATAATGCTTGAATCTTCATTAACTAATCTGTATGAGTGATTCTTACATAATATTTATTAATTTCAAATAATTCCAATTAATATTACTATTACTCTATAAAGAAATCAATATAATGTAACAATTATACAAAATATAAATTAATTGTAATAAACAATTTTTTAGGGGAGTGTTCACATTGATAAAGTTTTTTGAATATAACTGGCAAGTAAGAGACGAATGGTTTGAATGGTGTAATCAATTATCAAATGAAGAGTTGCTAAAAGACCGAACTGGAGGAGTAGGAAGTATTTTATATACCCTTTTTCACATTATTGATGTTGAATATAGCTGGCTTCGTGGTATTCAAGGCGAAGAAGACGTAGTAGTTGAATTTGCTGATTATGATACGCCTAAGAAGGTTAAATCTCTTTCAGATAGATTCCGAAATGAAATAGCTGAATTTCTAAAGATAAATTTAGATGAATTAAAAGAGAAAGTTGTATGTGTCGCTTGGGATGAAGATAAATATCCAGTTGAAGAAATATTACATCATATAATTGCTCATGAGATTCACCACATTGGTCAACTCTCTGTTTGGTCAAGAGAATTAGAACTTACCCCTGTAACTACTAACTTTATTGGAAGAAAGTTTAAATCCATTCACTCTTATTAATCGAAAGGGTAGGTTAGGGAATGAGGGGCAAACAATCGTGATTCATCTAAAGAGAATGATGATGACAAAACCCATATAACTTAATTTGGAGGAAACAGCTTTAATTGATGCACAAGCAAGCATGATTAACTTATTCAAAAGATGTTTTCAAAGTATAGAAATTTGAAGCAGACTGTAAGATAAGCCTCGAATAATATTTTTGCAATCCACTAGAACCCATTTACTTTGATTAACTTAGTTTTCAGCTTTGATAAAAGAAAAAAACTGACTCACAATTTAGAGTCAGCATTTTAGGATTATTTTTATTTCATCATATTAATTAATTTTTCTTTTTCCTTTAAATATTCAGCTTCAGTAATATCTGCTCTTTGAAGCAAACCCGCTAATCGTTGAATCTCCTGTAACATTTCTTCAGGAGTAAATTCTTTCTTTTCAGCTGGATTTTGAGAGGATTGTTGATTTGATGACATAGTATAACCTCATTTCATTGGTGATGTACATATATTTCTTCCATTTCATTTTACATTGCTCATAGAAAGAATACAAATGTCTATTTGAAAGATATTAAATGTTAATATTTCTAAAAAAGATGTATCTTAAAAGAAAAAGGCATAATTATCCTTTAAAATATCTATTCATGGTATAATGTTACTAATGTGGTTGTAGGGAGGGATATTCATGCTAACCAAAATTAGAAAAGTTAAGTTTCAACCAGAATATAAAAATCCAATTTATAAGGTAATACTCGAGTGCCCAAATGAAAATAAGCTTTACATTAAATTCGATTACACATATAAAAATAAGACTTTTATGCCGTTTGAAGTTAATTATAATAAAGAAGATAAGGGAGCAAAATTAGCTTGGTATACTCAAGAAGTTGAGAAAATGACTGTTCAAGAGTTTCTTGGACAAATTGCTCAAAAGATTAATAAACAATATAATTTCAAATTTAAAGAAATCAATTAAAATTACATTATAATAAGCACATCCACAATAGGTGTGCTTACTATACGCCTTCCACAAACCAATGTGGAGGGTTTTTATTATGCAAAAATGAGGTTGGAGCTAATTACCACCTTATTAGTTTATATTTTTTTCACTTAATTGACTAACCTAGCCGGTTAACTCAAAAAGGAGCATTTGTAATTTGTGATTTTCAAGTAATGTACTATGATAAAATTAATTCAATTATTTGAGTCGAGCGATAGTATGGGACAGTGACTCATACTCAAAGACAATATAGAGAACATTTTACTTAAGGAGCGGTTATAATGGCACGTGTTTTATTTATTAATGGGGGATCAGAGGGTCATATTAATCCAACTATTGGTGTTGTGCAAGAGCTTATTTCACGTGGAGAAGAAGTAGTGTACTTTACATACGAAGATTTTCGTGAGCGTATTGAGAAGACAGGTGCTTCTGTGCGAACATTTGATGTTCAAAAATTTATAAAAGCCTTTATCTCAGGTGGAAGAAATTCGATTCTCGAGAGAGTCAACGGTCTTTTACTTACTGCTGATATCATGATACCTAGTGTCCTGGAGCAAATCGAAGGAGAACACTTTGACTATATTATCCATGATTCCATGTTTGGTTGCGGATATTTACTTGCACAAAAACTTAATCTGCCGTCTATTAATTCGTGCACTACTTTTGCGCAGACAAAAGAATCATTCGATAAAACTTTGGAACAGTTTTTTGAAAAAAATCCTTCAGAAATCGTTAAACCTAAATACGATGAATTTCAAAGACTGACTGTATTAGTGAAGGAAAAATATGGCGTGGAGATCCATTCTCCATACGAAGTTTTTTGTAATCCTGCACCGCTTACAATTGTTTATACAACTAGAATGTTTCAACCTTCTAATGAGGAATTTGACCAAACATACAAATTTGTAGGCCCTTCCATCTCTTCACGTGTAACTCATGAAAACTTCGACCTTACAGCAATCAAAGGGAAAAGACCAATTTACATTTCATTGGGTACTGTTGTTAACCAAGCAATTGATTTCTATAAGCTTTGTTTTAAGGCATTTGGGAACACGGAACATACTGTTGTCATGTCTATCGGGACCAAAACTCAAATAGCGGATTTGGGGGAGATTCCGAATAACTTCATTGTAAAAAATTATGTTCCACAAACTGAAGTGTTGAAATACACTAAATTATTTATTACACATGGTGGGATGAACAGTACATTTGAAGGTCTCTATAACGGGGTTCCGCTAATAGTAATCCCACAAAGCGCAGATCAGCCGATCATTGCCGAACAAGTTGCCAATAATGGAGCCGGTGTCCAATTACAAATGCAAAGCTTAACTGCAAATCAACTACGAGAAGCCTCAGTTCAGGTGTTAAACAACCCAACTTTCCATAAAGCTGTCGAAAATATAAGGGGTTCCTTTCAAGAATTGGGTGGGTATCACCAAGCTGTTGATGAGATTTTCAAATTTAAAGGTCAATATGATATCTAAATATAATAATTTCTTAGCTGCCGTTATTGTGACTAATCAATAATATGAAACGTTTTGGACCCTTTTTTAGTTGTCTGTACCCTTTATTTAGAAGATATGTCTTAAAGAACTTAACAGTAAAATAGCAGCAATTAAAAAGAGCGAAATGAATATAAATTTTAATTTAAAACCCTTTAGAATGGTTTTATAGCAACTTAAAATATTTATAGATATATAAGAGAATTTCAATTGTAGCTTTGAAATATAGTCGCCCTGTTATAAAAAAGTTGTACCGGTTTAAAGAAAGTTATACTGTTTGCAAAAAAGAGGTATCGTTTTATTCCTTTTCGATTGAAGAATTCTAAATGAGTTTTAATCGATCTTTATTTTAAAGCTACAAATAACAGTAGAAAATTATAAGAACCATCATTACACAATTAATTGACATTTACGTAACGTGATGACTTAAAATTTATATGGTTATAATTAAGTTATGGAAAGGAAAATTAATTATGGTTAATAACGATACAGAAATGAAATTGGGACGATGTGTCGAATGTGGGGCCAAAGAGATAGAGGGATATTCATGTTATGAGCAATTTGGTTTTCCGCTTGTTTGGGAGCATAACGATCCAGCATTATATGCTTTACATTTCTGGCTTGTTTCCTGTTATATGATACAACATCCATCAAATTATACAGAAGAAGGGTATAGATATTTAATTACATTATTTACTGAAGCATATGATAAGGAATGGGAAGTAGCTTATATTCTAAAGAGAAACCGTGAATTAGTTAGCAATATAGATAAAATAACAAATCCTGTACCTAATAAGCATAGACAACGTACATTTAAATTTTGGTCCATGACAATCAATGATATATATATAGGAAAAGAAAAAAATGCAATCGAAAACATAAATAAATGGAAAGATCAAATAAGAATCGAATTAAAGTAATAGGGTATTAGTTCAATGAAAATTATCCCTCTACAAATGTACAAGTATGAAATAATCAAAGGATTACTGTTTCCGTCAACCGTGAACAAGTGTCATTGAAATGATCAAACTTTTTTATAAAAATTATATACTTTGTTTAAAGAAGATACTCCATTTTGATCAATCTTTTTTCAAAAAGGAGTGTTTTTGTTTGTTATCAAATTAGGGATCATTATGCCTATTACTCAAACATTATTCCAAAAATACAGCCATAGTAAAACTTAAATTCAAGCCAATTGTGAACAGAAGTTTACTGGTTGATTTTCAATGACTTATTTTTAAAATAGGAGAGAAGCCTTGGGAGAGTTGATGTGAGGGGGAGTTTCGGGTGGAAGGACTAAGTTACAGATACATAAAATCTTGAAATCTACCATAATCCATGAAGTGCATTTCCTTTTTTAGGTCTATTATAAAATTGCAAATATATGGTCTTGTTTGGTTGTTTTGCACAGTTTTAAAAGTTTTATTAGCATATTATGAATAAATTATATCAAGAATATCGATATGTAACACCAAATGTAATTATGTTATAATAAATTAATTAATAAAAAAGAGGTATGTTATGAAGTACATCGAATTCAATCATCAAATAAATATCGCTTTTTTAGTACCCTCACTCCTTACCAGGAGTGGGGGTATTTTTTTTCAATAGGGAAACTTTTTTAGAGGGGGATAACAATTGGTTAGTGAGAGAGAAAAAATAAGTAAAAAAGTAGCTTGGATAGCACTTATATCCAATTTAATATTGATGTTAGGTAAATTCTTTTTTGGACTTTTGGGTGAAAGTAAGGCTGTATTTGCAGATGGTATTCATTCCGCAGCTGATGTGGTAGCTTCAATTGCTGTTTTAGCAGTGGTTCGTATATCAAATAAGCCACCAGATAAAGACCATCCTTTTGGTCACGGGAAAGCCGAAGTAATTAGTGAGGCAATTGTTGGTGTAATCTTATTGTTAGTCTCTTTTTACATTTTTATAGAAGCCATCTTATCATTTTTTGGTAAACCTCAGGCTCCCCAATATAGTGCGTTATTTGCAGCTATAATATCTTATATAGCAAAAGAAATTTTATATCGTCATTCTATTAAACAAGGAAAAAAATGGAACAGTAAAGCTATTATTGCAATTGCTTATGATCATAAAGGAGATATATTTGCTTCGTTCGCAGCTTTTACAGGTGTTCTTTTAGCGATTATAGGGCAGTCTAACGGATGGTTCTTTTTGTTATATGCAGATTCATTAGCTAGTATTTTAGTAGCTTATCTGATTTTTAAAATCGCTTTACACTTAATTAGACCTTCTATTGATGTTTTGATGGAAAAGAGTGTCGATCCTGAGCTTCTAAATGAATATACTTCGATTATTAATCAATTTGAGCAAGTGAAAAGAATTGATAAAATTCGTGCAAGAGAACTCGGTCATTACAAATTAATTGATGTACGTTTATCTTTAGACCATCATTTAACGGTTAAACAAGGACACGATATCACGCATCATATCAGAAATACAATCAAAGCTAATTATCCAGATGTCGAAGAAGTTCTTATTCATGTTAATCCGTATTTTGAAGAATAGTATTAAGGTATGAGTGAATAAAAAAAAGAAGTGCAATAGCATTTCCTTCCCTCTGAATTACTATAGAATGAGTATTTATTATTTAGGGATTTAGGGAATATCTCGTTAAATTGAACGGAGAAATTAAGTGGGTTAAAACTGATCGTTAAATGATAAGCCGCCTGTATATTCTTTTGTAAAATATGAAAGAACAACAAGAATATTCACCATCTAGTTGCAGAGTACCAATAAAAGTGAAGTAAACAAAAAATAACTCCAAAATCTACGATTATTGTAGATTTTGGAGTTGCTTTACGTTTACTCTATGTTTGTTTCTAAAGTTAAATCTGTATATGAATTATCCTCACCTATATTTAAGAATATTTCACATTGACGTAATCTCAATTCAAATAGTGTTATAGAATCATTATAAACTTCAGGATTTGATCTCATATTCTGCAGTGTATCTTGTTTTTCTTGTATTTCTATATGAGTGTTTTCTACAGCTTGTTCTAACTCGACAAATGAATTTCTGAAGAACAAATTAATGTCCCGCTCTAATGCGTTTTCAAATAGCTCAAATTGTAAGAAAAATTGGTACATAATAGAAGCCGTTACATCGGTATAATCTTCATTTTCTAAGTACTGTTTGTATTTGTTATAAACAAGAGTTTTATTTTTAGGAAGAACTCCAAATAGTTTACCAGCACTTTTCAATAATAATTGTGTTGGTGTAAATCGGTGTAATATATTTACTTCTTCTATTTGTATTCTAGTTGTTATTCTATCAGTATCTCTGCGCCAGTCATCCAGCACTTTAAAGTCACCTTCTAATTGTATTCGATCTTCTCCACACAGATAATTAAGGCCTTCACTGATTTCTTCTAAGAACAATTTACTTTGAAGGAACTCGTTATTTGAAGTTGTAATCCAATTTTGCATAGATTGGGCAAGATTAGGTAACACAGTTTGTTCTAGATATTCTTGAACTCTTTCGTTCATTGCTGTATTTAGTTCAATGTCGATGTGCCCAAAATCGCTTTCTTCACTAATTAAATCAGAACAACTCTGCAAAAGTTTTGGAATATGTTCTATAAGATCATTCGAAATTTCTTTTTTCATTGTACGATATGATTCTGTAATTAACTGAATTTTTTCCTTCTCAAAATCAGAAAGGTTATGAATAAAACCATTTAGTTTAACTAACATATCTTCATTCCAATTAATAGAATCTACCATGGTTTTTTCCATCTCGACTCGTTTATCCAAAAGATGTGTAATTGTTTTTCGAATGAAATATAATAGCTTTTCAGTACGTTCTGCATCGATATTTTTATGATTAAAGTTAAAATGAATAAACTCAGTTAAATCGTTTACTTGTTGACTATTTGTATATAACGAAGAATAAGTGAAAACTTTAGCATACGGGAAATATGTGTTTATTCTCGCTTGAGTATCATGTATAACCCTTTTTACTTCTGCTTCACTGTAAATGTTATCTACTTTATTTAATATGAAATGAACTTGTAGATTTGGTGTATGATCTTGAATACTTAATAGAATGTCACGTTCTTTGTCAGTAAAAGGTGAATCAGCATTCAATATAAATAATAATTCGTCTGCAGTATTTAAATAGTCAAATGTCTCATCTCTAGTGTCGTTGTTCCTATTAAAGCTAGGTGTAACAACGAATGTAAGTTTATTTTCATTTAAAAATCTGCATGGTAATTTAAATTCAACACATGCTCTATCTCTATATGTTTGGCGGTTTAGAGGCATCAAGTTATGATAATCAGAGAAATTCTCAATTGTTTTAATAGTTGAATCTGTGATAGCGTTAATCTCTGTCTCTACGTCATTTTTAAAGACAACTACATTTGATATTGAGTTTTCTAATATATTTTCTCCTAGGATAGAGTTAATAAATGAAGCTTTTCCATTTCCTGAAGTTCCAGTTATTAAAAGGCGATTTGTTCTTAAATCTGCAAGCTCATCAACTAACCATCTAAAACGATGACCCATTTCTAAATCATGTTTTTGTGCCCACATAGTAATCGATTCAAAAAGATCTAAACTATAGTCTATGCCGTTCACATGATTAATAGAATATGACAGTAGATTTTCCGCATGTTTTATATTTGCAGAATCAATATTGGAAGGGAAAATCTCATCCCATGCAAATACTGCTGCAGATGGAATTACAGAATGGGATGGATTGACTATCTTTAACCAATTTGTTAAAAGATTTGGAACGATTTCATGTAATTCTCTCAACATATATTGACCTTGAATTAATTCAAAGTACGTTTCTTCGTAAAGAGAAGAAATTTCGTCCCATATCTCGGACGAATGTATTTCAATATGTAAGAAAAGTTCATTTATTGTTGTAAGCCACAATAAATAAGTTTGTTCATTTTTATAGCTGTGCCAAAGTGATGAAACAATTTGCGTAAATTGTACTTGGTCTACATTGTGTAATGTAACTAATACCTCATTAAAATAATCTGGTGCAATGGCTTTAGTAAATCCTTTATCAATATATTCTTTTAGAACCTCAAACCATTGGATAGATTCTGTTCGAATTAGCTCATTCACAGCAAGCTCTACTGCACTGTCAAAATCTTGCTGTTCTTCATAAAAGGAACGTGCAATTGTTGTGACATTTGGATAATCAGGATTTAAAGAAACTGCTTCTTTAATAACAACGAAAGCTGAATCAAAATTATTTTGCTCAATATAAAGAGATAGTAATTGCAATGCAATTTCGGTCAAAAGTGTTTTGTTATCAGTAGTAATGGATGTATAAACTTTTTCAGCAACTGATAGTTGGTTAAGTTCTACGTTGGCATCTGCAATATTTTTTTGTGCCCATGGTGCTAATTCATTACTGACTTTCTCCCATTTAAAAATAGCTGATTCAAAATCTTGGTGGTGATAATAAAATTCACCTTGTGCAAAACGAATATTAGATCCATCGGAATTTTCATTTTTTTGTTCGTTTAAATAAGCTTCTCCAAGTACTTGAAGAGGTGGATGTGTTTCATGCTCCATAAGGAATGTTTCATAATATTTTTTTAATATTAATTGTTGTTCTAATCTCATTTTTTCTCCTATTTCATCTTGAAAAATATATTTTTCAAGATGTGTCAACACTTTTTTTGTATTCATGCTTTTTAATTTTAGCAAAGAATTATTTTGGGGGGATTTCATTTTTATTTCATTTTTCAAGTAAGATTGTATTTTAATGAGAAAAGTTTCAGTCTTTTTTCAATTTCCTTTCAGTTGTAAAACAACATTAGATGTTTCTAATAACTTTATGTTAAAAGAAGAGTAAATACCAAAGTATAAATCCAAAAATTGATATAATTGTGATTAGGTACATATGCAAATTTACAATTATATATTTGAAATGGAGATTGAAAAATGATTTGGAATGTAAAAGAAAACTGTAAACATACTTCATATAAATTCGAAGCTGATTTTGTGGCTGATCCGATTTGGTGTAAAGATTGTGGTGTAAATTTTGATATAGAAGATTTCACATTATCAGATAAACTACAAGAAGAATTACGGGAATGGGGATCAGAATATGGTAAATGGATTGATTTAGAAACAGATTCATTAAAAGAAGATGGATTAATTTTAGAGGAAAATCACAATGAAAAAGGGTTACAATTATTCCATGAGGTGAAGAAACAATTAGGGGAGAAATATCCAATCGTATTTGTTCCATCCCGATATAGCACAACTGTAGTACATCTTGAAAAATAATTGAATTTCTTCTTATTTAGCTAACTGTTGCGTTGATTCAATAAGATTAGACGCTGTTTTTGGTGGACTTATTGTGTTAAAGAAGCAGGTTAGTTCAACGAGTAAAATATAATGAAACGCCTGATTTAAAGCTGAGCTGATATTAAGGAGTGGATTTATTTATTTTAGTTTATTTTTTCTTTCTCTGTTATTTTTGTACTTGATAATTAAGGATCTCTTTAAATTCTTTGCTAGAATTGATATTGTAAAACATATTTCTACTTTTTATGTTTGCTATAGTCCCTATATTTGTACTGTCTATCCATAAATAATATTCTCCATCGCTTAGTTTGATCTTATATTGCGGAACTATTGTGTTATCTACTTCACCTAATTTTCTAGCTTTTTTAAATGTCTTCTCTATAATTTTAATATCTCCCGCATCTGTTATTATGTGTAGTGTATTGGGTTTTTCTTCTTCGAAATTCATCATTTCTCGAAATTCTATTGTTTTTGATGTTTCTTTATAGCTGTTACAAGCTACTAACCACATAGAACAAATAAATAAAAACAAAATTGTTTTTATTTTCACCGAATCTTCACCTCTTATAATTCTATTTTCTCATCGTTTTTAATTTTACCATTTTAGTTATTTTTTGGTTATTTATTTCTCCCATTCTCTTAACTTTTGTTGTAAAACCTGTAGGTTATAGATTTCTAAACAAATTTTAGGTTTTCGTGGTATTATATTCATAATAATAAAATGTAATGATTTTACATAAAAGTGAAATTAATTAAAATAATTATATAATAAAAAATAAAAAAATAATTGTAAAAAGGAGAGTGTTATTGAAATGAAGAAAAGGATAATTTCATCTATATTAATTACTACTTTTTTGACTGGATGCAATACACATTCAATTGAATCTGAACCCGAAGGAAAAGTTGTTGTAGATAATAAAAATTATACAATGATTGGAAGTGAATATTCATGGAAAGGAAATAACATTGAAATTAATACAAAGAGTTCTCCAGATATATATGAATTAGCAGATCAATTCAAAACATTAGAAGTAAAAAAAGGAGATACACTAAAACTTGAAATTGAAAGAAATCCTTCTTCCATAACGGCAATTAAACTGAATGAAGATGGTACAAGTGATAATGTTGAAATTAAAGATAATAAAATAATTATGCCATCAGATGATGGATATTATATTTATAAACTTAAAACAACATGGGATAAAGGAAAAGAAACTTTTATTTTTGATGTAAATATAAAGTAAAAGGAGAGTTACTTAAACTAAAAATTTCGAGTCATTTCCTTTTATTTCCGAAGATGCTGATACAATACATATTTTAATTAAAGATACGCTTTTTTACTACCGGGACAAATTAAAATTATGGTTTTTTATGGTAAATTATTGTAGGGGGTGTTTATATGAAAAAGCTACTATTATGTATAAGTGTCTTATTCTTTTTGGTTCCAGTAGTTGGTTGTATTGAAAAGGAGACGACTGTAACAGGTGAATTTGATTTATGGAATATTGGTTTCACTTTTAAGCCAAATGAAGTTTATTATATTGTTAACACAATTGAATGGACAGGTAAATCGCCTGTGACAATTAAGTCAATTGAGTTGATTAAAAGAGCTGAGCAGCCTATCACATACCAGGATGATGGAATAAATTATGAATTTTTTGGAGCAGATCCATTAAAGAAATCTGGAATTTATGGTAAATCAGATATAGGGGATTTAAAAAGTATTGAAAATTTAGAAGTCAAAGGTAAAGGGAAAATTGTGCTCAAACTTTCATTAAAAGATGTAAAAGAAGATAGTGATCGAAGAGTGAAAATAAAGTTTAACGTTAATGGTAATGAAAGCGAAAAAGTTGTTGAATGGAATACCCTTGAACAATTAACTACAGATAAAGATAGTAACCATTCAATCCATTATTAATTAATAATCATCTTATTTTTCATGAGTTCAGCTCTTCAGTATGAAGGGAATGCAAACAGGGACGCCTGCTATACGAATCTTCGTTTGACACCGTTCTTTTTTCTGTACGAATTAAAGAATGTGAAAATGTTGAAAGACCTTAAATGATAGCAGACCCTAAATAATCAATACGGTTATTTAGGGTTTTGTGCATTAAAACGAAAATTTGAAGTGAAAAATGGATTCCTTAAAGGATTTTATCTTTATTATTAATGTAGGATTTCTTATTTGCTGTACAAAGCTAAATGAGGAAAGTGGACGTTGATTCAAGAAAGATTAACGTTTTTTTGTTGAACTAGTATACTAACGATATAGGATAGTGGAAGAAAAATTACTAATTAAACTCCAATCATCAACAATAAATGTTGAAATTAAGTAATTATTAAGTGTGATAGATGTACGTTATGCTGTACCATTTCTATAAAAGGGGATGTTTTAATGTTTAGTGTAGGTGACATGATATATCAAATAATAGTATTAGGACTTATCGTTTTATTTGTAGTATCGTTTACACTTTTTATAAGGAGATTACTTTTGAATCAAAAGGCGAAAAGAAATCAAGTTAATGAACTTGAAATGAAATTGGATAAAATAATAGAATTAATGGAAAAAGATAAAAGTGACTCTTTATTTAGAAAATAATAGTTTTAATATAGTACACTTAACTCCCATGCAAGAACGTAGTTTTCTTACAAATTTTGTGGTGAAGTATAGCTTCAAGGATGGCTAGAAAAAAGAATGGATATGAATTGACCTACTATAAGCATGAAAAATCGTTATGAAGATCAAGTATATTATGGTATTATTAACTCAATAGAATTATAACCTTATATTACAAAAGGCAACAGTTTACAACACCTAATCGCTTTAGGGTATGAAATTTCAACAAAATTAGTTATTCGTTAAAGTTGGTAAAATTACCATTATCAATGAGATATTGGTATGGTTGGAGTTATCATAGTGATTGATTCAAGAACGGTTTCCAGATGGAGGAATGCGTTCTTTTTTGTGATGTATTTCAGTAACAGTTACGTCTTTAGCTAGGTTCACTTGAAAAGAACTAAAGCTTATTTTTTATTGTTTACAATATTGAATGAATATAGGATATACTTTTATAGTCCTATGATTTACAGGTAAAGTAGGAGCTCAACATAACAGAAAGTTTTATTGGAGGATAATTATGAATTATAAAATTATGAACAAACAAGTATTTGAACAAGCACAGTTACGTTCGGTTTCGGACGTTCCATTTACTGAAGAAGAACTTCAAAATGGTATGGTGTTAGCTGTTTCAAAGGCGGATGAGACACTTTCTTTATATTTAGTGGATGTAGACGGTCAGAAGAAGTTCGATGTCCGTTGGGATGATTCATCTGAACTTTTTAACGGCTGGTACTCTGCTTGGGATAACTTCTCTTGGTGCTTAGATGTAGTGAGTCAAAAAAAATAACGAGTCCAAGGTCTTAATGATTAGAATAAATGAACAGCGTGTCGAGTGAAGAAAAGCGAAGAGTAAACATTTACGTAGTAATTTATATAGCATGCTAATTCATGTAAACGTGTGCTGTTCCTTAAGAGCAATTATTAAAATGATCAAATTTTTTATAAAAATCACATAAGTAGTTAGTAGGTGAAACTCCATTTTTTTTAAAATGGAGTTTTTATATTTGTCAGTAAATAACAATTGCGGTGCGCTTTTTTTCTAAACCAACAAATACAAATGTAATTTATCCTTTTATTTATAGAAATATATACCTCGCTAGTCTATATAAAATTAAAAAAGATAAGCAATAAGTAAAATACATAATCTATAAAATGGTAAGTAACCGTGCTGAAGAATCAATGATTCTTCAGCACAAATTGTAGAGCTTACAAATAGTTGATATTGTCGATGTGAATATTCACTACGAATCATCTCAACCTTGGGACCAATAAAAAAATGGAGTCTTGCTATATAGAAGAATTCTATTTTAGTGAACTCCAAGCATGAAACGAGTATTCCAGGAGTAAATGCAGCAGGAGATATATGTACCTATGAAGGGGAAGTAAAGCTGATCGCTATTGGTTTTGTGAGAAAGGACCAATAGCCATTAATCATGCCAAAGTGAATATAGGTCCTTAATCGAAAGTACAACCTTTGCATAGTACGTCTTTATATCCGTGAACATACAATTCAGATATTTAAATATAGGATAGTTCATTGTTTAATACTTGAATTGCTGAAATCGTGAATAGAAATCTACCAAACCAAAAGAAAATATCAAAACTCTTTTAGTAATAAAACAACACAATTATTCCATCCATTTCCACAAAAGTGTTATGATAATCTTTAGTAAACAGTAGTAAGGAGCTCTTTTATGGCATTTAATATTTTATTAATAGAGGATGATGAGGCAATAGCCCAACTCATCAAAAAGCATTTTTTACAATGGGATATGCAAGTTGAAGGACCAGATGATTTCAAACATGTGATGAATACATTTCATGAAATCCAACCACAGCTTGTGATCATCGATATTCAACTACCCGCGTTTGATGGATTTCACTGGTGTCGAGAAATACGATCAATTACTAAGGTGCCAATTCTTTTTTTATCCTCAAGAGATCAACCGATGGATATGGTGATGGCCATGCAAATGGGGGCAGATGATTATATTCAAAAGCCTTTCAATATGGACGTTTTAATAGCAAAAGTACAAGCCATTCTACGTCGAACCTATGATTACACAGAAGAAACAGTAGAGCATGTACTTTGGAATGACGCAACAATTGAATATTCAACTAGTACTATTACGAAAAAAAACAAAACGATTGAATTAACAAAAAACGAACAGTTTATCCTTCGAATACTTTTAGAACATAAAGACCAAATTGTATCAAGAGATGACTTAATGCGCAAATTATGGGATGACGAACGTTTTGTAAATGACAATACTTTAACGGTTAATGTGAATCGATTAAGAAGTAAATTAGAAGACCTTTCATTAACTGATGTAATTGTCACGAAGAAAGGCCTCGGATATATGGCTGTTACAAAGGATGTGCAATAGTTGATTCTATTGTTTTTGAGAGAAAGACTCTCGTGGATTCTATTTTTTGTATTTTGCATGATTTGGATGAACTTGCTTTTAAATTTAGATGTAGGATTTACAAGTATTTCAACAATGTATCTGAATGCTACATTACTATTCTTCTTTGTATGTTTTCTAATTTGGCGCTATATAAAAGAAATGAAAGTAGTAAAGATAATTATGGATTCATCAGAAGAATTTCATCGTTTTGAAGACCTTATTCTTTCCAAATTGCATGAATCAGAACTAGAACTGGAACGATACAAGAATGAATTGACGATACAATTTTCAGAAGATCGAGATCAACACTTAGCGTGGATTCATGAAGTAAAAACTCCTCTAACAGCTTTGAAGCTAATGATTGAAGATTTACCTATAGAGACAAGGAAACCTTTAGAGTTAGAGTGGTTGCGGATCCACCTACTACTTGACCAAACATTACACACATTACGTCTTAGAAGTATTGAGCAAGATACAGTTCTGGATAAAGTCTCTTTATATCCAATCGTATTAAAAGAAATAAAAGAGCTACAATCATGGTGTTTTGCCAAGAATTTAGCTATAGATGTAGATGATATCGAAATTTCAGTTTTAACAGATCAGAAATGGCTTTCATTTATAATACGGCAAATTCTTTCAAATGCAGTTAAGTACAGTCATAAGGGAGATACCATCACTATTTATGTAACGAAAGATGAAGAAGGACATCAGAAATTACATATTCAAGATACAGGAGAAGGAATTGATTCTGCTGATTTACCACGAATATTTCACAAGTCCTTTACGGGTTCAACAGGTCGTAAACAAAGTGCATCAACTGGTATGGGGCTCTATTTAGCTCATAATTCGGCAAAGAAATTAGGAATTGTTATCGATGTTCATTCAACCATAAATGATGGGAGTACATTCACATTAACATTCCCAATAGCCAATGAATTTGTAAAAACAATATCAAAGTGACAAAAATGTCATTTATGAATTCAAATTGTCACGTCAATCGAACGATTCCACGTCCTTTTCTTTATAAAATAGTATTAACAAATGCAGGAGGGAATCAAATCAATGGGCATATTAAAAGCAAGTAAAATAAAAAAAGTATACGGAAAAAAACTGTTCGCGCAAGAAGTACTAAAAGGAATTGATTTAGAAGTTGAAACAGGGGAATTTGTTGGGATTATGGGTCCTTCAGGTTCTGGTAAAACTACCTTGTTAAATGTTCTTTGTTCAATAGATCGTCCATCAGAAGGAATCGTAGAAATAAACGGTCAATCATTACAAAAGTTGAAATCAAAACAACTATCGGCATTCCGACGTACTGAAATGGGTTTTATCTTCCAAGATTATAACTTACTTGATACATTAACAGTTAAGGAAAATATCCTTTTACCTTTAGCTGTTGGAAAAACGAACAAAAAAGAAGCAGAAACACGATGCCATCAATTAGCGAAACAATTAGGAATCGAAGAAATCTTAAACAAATACCCTAACGAAATTTCAGGTGGACAAAAACAACGAACAGCTTCTGCACGTGCTCTTATTATTAAGCCAAGTATTGTTTTTGCTGATGAACCAACTGGCGCTCTTGACTCTAAATCAGCTGCAGCATTACTTGAAAACTTAGGAACGTTAAACAAAGCGAATCGAGTTACGATTATGATGGTAACACATGATCCAGTAGCAGCAAGTTATTGTAGTCGTGTTCTTTTCTTAAAAGATGGGAAAATTTATACTCAAATATACAAAGGGGATAAAACTCGTACTCAATTCTTTCAAGAAATCATGAAAACGCAAGGTGTACTAGGCGGTGATGGTTATGAAGCTTAGTACTCTCGTCATTCGAAGTATGCGAAAAAATATAAAACACTACTACTTATACTTTTTCGCTCTTATATTTAGTGCAGGTTTGTATTTTTCGTTTGTTACATTACAGCATAATGGAGCTATTGTTAAGCTAACTCATTCAAGTATGAAGGCTGAAGCGGCCTTTAGAGTAGGATCCATCTTATTATTGATTATTGTATTTTTCTTTGTATTCTATGCTAATCAATTATTTTTGAAGAGACGTAGTAAAGAAATCGGACTGTATCAAATGATTGGAATCCCCAAATCAACTATTTCGTATATGTTAACGATTGAAAATATCATACTTTGGGTGGGCGCAACACTTATTGGTATTCTCATCGGATTTTTCTTCTCACGATTTTTCGCATTAATTTTCTTAAAGGTGATTGATACGAAGAGAGAGGTATCACTAGATTTCTCAACAGAGGCTCTATTCCAAACATTGATGGTATTTGCAGGATTATTAATCGTTGTCTTACTCCAAACAATGTGGGTTGTTCATCGTACATCATTATTAGATTTATTTAAAGCAACAAGTAAAGCAGAACAAAAGATGAAAAAAATGAATCCATTTCAATTACTATTGGGTGTAATAGGAATTGGATTAATAATCTATGGCTATTACCTATCTACAATCCTATTTGAAATGGACAAAACAGCTTCAATAAATGAATTATATAAAAGAATGGGAATGGTATTAGGTAGTGTTATTATTGGTACATTCTTAATGTTTAGATATTCAATCGCATTTATCATGAATATGATTCGAATGTCTAGAAAGGGTCATTTATCATTAAATGATGTACTTTCCATTACCCCAATCATGCATCGAATGAAGAGTAATGCACTATCTCTTTCGATTATTACAATTATGACCGCGTTGGCACTAGCAATACTTTCTCTATCTTATATATCCTATTATTCTGTGGAAGCTAGAACTGAACAATTTACTCCTTACGACATGTCTGTTGTTAATAATGAAGGTAAAGCGTTCGAAAAAGCATTACAGAAGGAAAATATCGAATTCAAAACCAATCATTATGAACTTTTGAATGCGCAAATAGATTTAAATCCATTGTTAAAAGAACCAGTACCAGCTAATCAAAACAATTCGAAAATGGATACAATGGTAATAAAAGAAAGTGATGCCAAACAACTTATTCCAAATATTCATCTCAATAAAAATGAAGCTGTCATGTCGGGCTATAGTGATATAATGAAAAAATTTATACCTTTTGAAGTAGGAAAGAAAATGATTCTTCATACGGATCATTCCAAACAAGATCTTACTTTAGTAGACATTGAAAAACAGGCAAGTATTGATTCAATTCTTACTTTTGGCGCACCAGCAGTTATCATTCAAGATGAATTATTTAAACAACTTCAAAAAAATAAAGCGATCCAAAAAAACACACTTTGGACTTCTTATACTGGTTATACGATTACAAATAGTAAACAAATGGAAAAGGCAATATCGATTTTTAAAAAAACAACGAATGATGGTATATTTAAGGCAAGTGTGAAGAAGAAAGGGGATCGTGAAACACTCCAATTAGAAGCAAAAGAAGAGTCGTATAAAATGCAACTTGAAAGTTTAGGGTTAATGATTTTCATTACAGGGTTTTTAGGAATGGCTTTCTTACTTGCAACAGGTAGTATTCTTTACTTTAAACAAATGACAGAAGCAGAAGAAGAACGCGGATCATTTATGACATTGCGTAAAATTGGCTTCTCAACAGATGAAATTATGAAAGGGATACATCGAAAACAATTATTTAGTTTCGGGTTACCTTTATTGATTGGAATTTGCCATAGTTATTTTGCAGTAAAATCAGGCTGGATGTTCTTTGGTACAGAATTAGTGGTTCCACTCCTAATTACAATGGGAATTTATATTCTCCTTTATTCGGTCTTTGCGATCCTAACATCAAACTATTATAAAAAAATCATTAAAGAAATACTTTAAGAATAAGAAGCATCTCAATTTGCTATTGAATTGGGATGTTTTTTTGTATTATATTGGAATTAATTGATTGAAAATTATGTATATTTATTTTAATGAATCAATTTCATAAATGCTTTTCTAGTTAAAAAATACGAAAATTTTCTAAATAAACAGCTCAATAATTTGAATAAGTGAGGGGAAAAGGTTGCAAAAGAGTGTAGGAATATTAGATTTAATATTTTATGCTGTATTCCCAATAGTTATTTGGCAATTCAGTAGAAAATATATTGATGATTATTATGCTATGCTAATTTCTTCTGTACCTGGAATCATCTATAGTATGATTCGTTTCATTCTACTTAAGAAACTCAATTTCTTTGGTGTATTTATGATGGGTAATTTGATTGTTGGTACATTGATTGATGTTTTATCTGGATCTGCTATTCAATTGCTATGGAATAATGTGTATTACTCTTATTTCTTTGGGATTGTATTCATCGTTACAATTTTAGTGAATCGACCAATCTATTTGTATTTTTCATTAGATTTTGTAGAAATGCAGGGGTATAACCGAAAACGGATGAAAAAACAATTCTTTCAAAAGAAAATACTACTTATTTTTAAATGGATTACTTTTGGGTTTGCAATTAAAAACATATTACTGTCAACAATCAAGATTTGGCTCATTTCAAAATATGGAGTAGATGCTTTTGATAAAGGAATTATTATTAGAGAAATTATTGGATGGGGCATAGGGGGTATATCATTCTACGGATTTATTTATATTGCAAAACTACTACGACAGCAAGAATTTACTGCTAAAAATGTGAATTAATGCACTAAGCCTACTTTTAAAAATACGAGGAATTATATCTTAATCAACTTCTATAAAATTATTAATAAATGAGTAGAAAATTTGAATTGAAAGAAGTGTTTAAAATAAACAAAATAAAAACAATAGTGATCTGTTTATCTATTGTTCTAATTATTTTACTTGGTATTATCTTTTTTGAATTTATTGTATTAAGAATACTCGGATTACGATATAATTCATTTGCTTCTTTAATATCTTTCTTTGTTCTATATCTACTACTTGAATTACCTCTTTCATTAATAGCAAATGCGATACCCAAAGCATTAAAATCTGTTGGTATTATCCAATCAAGTAAAGGGTGGTTATCATATTCCTTGGATACCGGATTGACATTTGCCTTAATTAATTTACTTGATACCTTTATGGAGAATATAAGGATAAATTGGCAAGGTGCCGTTATATTTTCACTTATTACTGGATTAATTAGTTTAAAATTAAAAGCGAAAGATGAAGAACCACCAATAATTGATAGTGATGAATTTAAAGAAATAGATTCGATTTTAAAAAATAGTAGGAGACAATAAAGACAGTGCTTCCTCTATACTTATTCTTATTGTATTATTGTCCCCGCTAAGTGAAGAGCTAGAATGAAATAATTATATATAGGATAAATATACCTAATAAAAAGGCCCTCTCCAATAGAGAGAGGACTAAACGATTTATAATTTTGCCGAACAATAAGTAAATTTCACTTCACTACCCGAAAATAAATATAATAGAAAGATTCTGTTAAGGAATTTATTCTACTGAGTTAGCTATTCGAACTAATGTTTCGGGAGTTTCTACGTTTGATACTTCTCTATAAATTCCGAGTAGATATTGCAAATCATTTTTCTCAAAAATCAAAAAAATAAATTGGGGACTTTCAAAATAAATGGCTTTACTACGGTCTTGAAGTGTAAATTCTTTACCATTGCGGTTCAATTTATCTTTGAAATTAATTTTATTTATTAAAGGACGAATATCAATTTTATAAATATTTTCCCTTACATCTTTATTAACATACATGATATATAGGGAATGATTCATATTATATTGCTTATCTTCATAAATGCTCCCGAATTTATGTGTGAAAGAAATAGAAGGCATCAATCTGGGTAACTTTATGTAGTGGCTGCTGAAACAGGAAATTTTCGGGAAGCTGCTGAAAAATTGTTTATTTCACAACCGAGTATTACTGTTCATATTCATCAACTAGAAGAAAGTCTTCAAGTTAAGTTGTTTAAAAGAGAGCATACGAAAATCTCTTTAACCGAGGAGGGGCAATATTTTTTAAAACAAGCAACTGAAATACTAAAAAAAGTAGAGGAAAGTAAACGAACAACACAGCTATTTTCAAAGCAAAAGAAAACTGAAGTAACGGTCGTATTATCTCCGTTATTAACTGAAACGAATTTACCCCATATTATTTATCAATTTTTAATGGAGCATCCAGAGTATGATATTCGTATTATTGTTGAAGATTCGGAATTGATTGATGAGCAGCTGCTTTCTAATAAAGCGCATATTGGCATAGGGATTGGTAAAAGTAAGCATAGTTCTATCCATGCAGAAAAAATTATTTCAAGTCCAATGCAGTTAGTTTTCCCTCTTGATAGCCAAGATGATGAAACAGGGAGATACTATGAATTACAGAATTTATTCGCTAAATATCCATTATTTACGGGGCATTTAAATGAAGCAATATTAATTGAACCATTATTACAAAAGCATCTCAGCACAGTTCGCTTGATGTCTATATCCCAAAGCTACATAGTTAAAAGATTTGTAAAAGACGTTTTAGGAATGGCATTTTTACCTAAATCCATTATTTATAAAGAAATGATGGAAGGAAGATTTAATATATTAGATTTTGATTTATTTGAATTACCTACCGTTGATTTATATATAAAATACTTTAAAGAAAACGATCAAATTATACCATTGTTAGACAAAATCAGATATTCCCACTTCTATTAAAAAGGGAAACTGAAACAAAGGCGAGGTTTTATTATTCACCTTCAGAAATGAAATGATTATTTTAACTCTATACATGGAAAATCATAACCATGACAATTTATAAAGTCTTAAATAAAATAAGAATCATCCATATCGGATGATTCTTATTAAAAGTAATTATGCTTATGGTCTTAATAATATTTTTCCTGTACTCTTACGACTTTCAAGAAAATCATGTGCTTTTGCTCCTTCTTCAAGAGAAAACACAGTTGGAGATTGAAGTTGAAGTTTCCCAGCGATTATCCAGTTAAATAATTGTTTAGAACGTTTTTGTCGTTCTTCAAATGATGTAAGAACATTCCATAAATCGCCACCTGTTAATGTTTTGGAAGTATCCATTAACATACGTGGATCAACTGGAGCAGGATCTCCACCTGACATTCCAAAGAATACGACTGTGCCGCCAATACGAGTTGCTTTAAAACTATCTTCGAGAGTAGAGCCAACAGATTCGTAAACTACATCTGCACCCCTACCTTCTGTGTACTCAATGACTGATTGAACCCAATTGTCATCATATGTAAAGGCAACATCTGCACCAATTTTTAAAGCTTTATTAGCTTTTTCTTTGGTAGAAGTAAGGCTAACTATTTTTGCACCATAGATTTTTGCAATTTGTATTAAATTTTGTCCAACACCACCAGATGCTGCATGAACAATAACCGTATCATTAGGTTGAACTTGATAACTATCACTCGTTAAATAGTGAGCAGTTAAGCCTTGTAAAAGGATAGAAGATGCAACATCAAATGAAATTTCATCTGGAAGTAAAATTAATTTTTCAATTGGAGTGGCAACTAGCTCAGCATTTGCAAACGGAACATCCGCAAATGCAACTCGATCACCAATTTGTACTTCTGTAACATTAGCTCCAATCGCTTCAATAATACCTGCACCTTCGTAGCCTAAAATAAAGGGCGGTTCACCAGCTAAATGATAATTTCCTTTTCTTCTATATATATCAGCAAAATTTAGTCCAATACTTTTAGTACGAACTAAAACTTCATTTGGTCGAATTTCTGGATTTGGAATTTCTTCATAATGTAATACATTAGAATCACCAAATTCGTTGAAAACAAGTGCTTTCAATACTAAAACTCCCTTAGCAATAGAATGAAATTATTTTAACATTAATCCTGTTTGTTTGCTTAGGATTTAGCTTAGAATGGTGTGCATTTATCCATTTTACCATTGGATGATGATGTGAAAATCAAGTGCCTCTGATAAAATTGAAATAACTTAAGAACATAGTAGATTATAAAGGAGTACAAGCAAATCAATGAATTACGATAAAGTTCAGCACATGCAAATCAATAAAGTAGTGGAGTATATAGAAAAACATATTCATGAGCCACTCCCTCTTGAACAGTTAGCTAAAGTTTTGACCTATTCTCCTTTTCATTTTCAATGATTGTTTAAAGGGTTTATTGGCGAAACTCCAGCTAGCTATGTGAAACAACTTCGATTGGAGAATGCTGCACATTTATTAATTTATGAACAACAATTACCTATTACTCAAATTGCATTAATAAGTGGTTATTCATCATTGTCCTCTTTTACATCCTAATTTAATGCCTATTTTAAAACGAGTTCAAAAAGCTGGAGAGAAGGGGCCTACTTACAACGATTTCCTCGAGAATATCATAATCTCAAGAAATCTAAACTAGTAAGCACAAATAAGAAAGCAGGAAATGAACAAAGCAATTATAATGAATTCAAATGGCTAGACTTAACTAAAGTACAGGGTGTTCAATTTCCAAAGTGCACTACAGTAAACAGGTATAGTATTGGTTCTTATTTGAATGGAATTCCAGATGTTTGGGAAGAGCATTATCGATGGTCAAATGCTAGAGGGTTGAACGAACAGGATACAATGATGTTTGGTGTTCCGAGGAACAATCCCTACATTACATTACCGGAGAAAAGTCGTTATGATTGTCGTATCGCCATTCCGAATTCTGGAGAGATTTATTATTGATGACGAAATGACCATGTATTATATTCCTTTGATGAGCCTGTAGAGTATAGTGAAAGAAGTATGTTAATCGAATGTTATTCAGAATTATATAGCTATTGGTTACCGATTAGTGGGAATAAATATTTGGGGAATCCGATAGAACTTGTACATATCGAAGAAGTGAGCGGGACACTCAATCTTACTTGAAGGATCAGTGCAATCGCTTTAGCCATTGAGCCTAAATAAAACCGGAGGGTAAATGTATGTCTATTGATTTAAGTGCGTTAAATTATTTTGCTATTATTGCCGGTGGTATCTTGTATATGATTTATGGTGCCATCTATTATTTGATATTAGTAGGAAAGGAAAATCAAAGCGAAGGTGCATTAAAATATGTGATTTCAGTGATCGTTGCATTTATTAGTTCTTTTTTTATTGCTTTACTAGTACAAGCGACTAACTCTAATAATCTGTTGGAAGGTGCTATGCTAGGTGGAATAATTGGTATTCTAATTTCAATTGTTTATTTGAAAAATTCATTATTTGGACTTGTAAATAAGAAGAATTTCTTGATTGCAATCGGTGATCATTTAATCATTTTCACTTTACTAGGGGCACTTCACGCTCTTTTTGTTTAATCGAATTGCTTTTATTCTCTTTAAATGTGCAAAACAACGAATCGCAACGCAAATAGGGTACGAAATCTTAATGATTTTCGTACCCTATTTTTTATTGATTTATCAATGCTTTACGTGAATGAATTTGCCGTTCTGGGTAAGACAAAATAAAAAAGTATCTTTAAAGGAGTTCAGGTAATAGTTCATAACAATTTCTTTGGAGGTGCTTTTCAAAGCATTTAAATGAAAAATTGGGTTTTGAAGTAGATGATTGAGTAATTGATATGGAAATTGTTTACAGACCAAAAAGATTGAATGGGATTATCATCCCAGTAGTTTAAATTTGATACATTCATTTTTCTTAATTTCGGTAAATTATTTATTTTTACAGTATGGTCGTCTATAAAAAAATCTTCCTTGTGAATAAATTATATTAAAGTAAAAGATAGTTTTTTACTTTAATAAATCAAAATAGGGAGGCTTTTATGCATTGATAAAACGAAATGACTTCCTCTACATTGGCGACGGCTTCGACAACACTGTGAAGACCTTCGAAGCAGAAACGGGGAGGTTCCTTGGTAGTTTTGTTGCATCTGGAAGCAACGGGTTAAACGGTCCTAGAGGACTCATCTTTGACCATAGTGGTAATCTACTTGTTACCAACCAAAACATTGGTCAACCCCAGAATGGCGACGTGTTGAAGTACAATAGACAAACTGGGGAGTTTCTTGGTGAGCTTGTACAATCTAACGCACCAGGTGCTCCTTTCGCACCGCGTGGCATTGTCCTATCGAATGAAAATCTCCTTTTTGTGGCGGACATGGGTGATGTTGACGTGCCAGGAGAAGTTCGGCTGTATAATGGCACCACTGGGGAGTTTCTTGGCAACCTCAACCACTCCAGCTTCACTGGCCAGTTCCATCCACGTGCTGTGGTTATTGGTCCCGATGGATTACTGTATGTTTCCGTTCGAAAACTTCCACAGGGATCAGGTGGCTCGGTATTACGCTTTAATCTAAGAACAGGGCAGTTCATTGGAGTGTTTATTGCAAGCAATACTGAAAATGACCTCAACCGTCCTGAAGGTCTAGTTTTTGGTCCTGACGGTAACCTCTATATCACCAGTTTCAGAAGGGATGACAAAGACACGGACAAAATATTGATTTTTGACGGTAAAACGGGCAAGTTTCTAAATAAGATTGAACTCGATGTCGTCGGACAGCCACGCGCTTTTGCACAGGCACTCCTGTTCGGTCCCGATGGAAAACTGTTTGTTCCCATTACAGGCGATGGTCCTGACACTGGTTCGGTGCGGCGATATAACGTCATCCATCATTTTAAGACGTTTGATGTGATCGTGCCGTCTGCTTCAGCGGGAGGCCCTTTAGGTTCGCCATGGTATTTGACTTTTGGCAATACGAACCCTGCTACACTGGCATTCCAACACGACCGCGATGATTGTACTCGCGAGTTATCAAACGAAAGTTCCTGAGTTTCCGTACGAACCTTCGCCATATTTGTGACAACAAGATTAGTGAAATAAGACTCTTTATAAAAAGGTCAACTAGAAATATCGATGACACAGATATTGAGAATGATAAGGTGAAGGGCCGAGCGTAAAGTAATAAAAGGAGAAATTAAAGATTTAGGGGAAAATAAGAAATAATCATCTTTAATTTCAATTAATGAGTGCTTAGGTTTAATAAGATAAAGGCTCGGTTCCTGTTTTAGTAGAGCCGAGCCTTTATAATAGAACCGACCATACTTCAATTGCAATTGACCCCGCAGTTTGACGGAAAAAAGAAATAGATATAAAAGCTACTTTATTTGAAACCAGATAGCACACTTTTACGTATATGTAAAAAAAAGAAAGGATGTATGATATGAATAAATACTCGATTGCTGAATTTATCAAAAATACAGAGCAAGTGGATAAAGGAGAAGGCTTTTTTGAATTAGAGACACCTCGTTTGTTGGAGGTGAATCTTGATGGACTTGTTTGGGCCAAGGCTGGTTCAATGGTTGCTTACAATGGAAGTATTAAGTTTGAACGAGAAGGTGTTCTAGAACATGGAATCGGTGCTATGTTCAAAAAGGCTTTTACTGGTGAGGGTGCTGCTCTTATGAAAGCAAATGGGCAAGGAAAGTTATATCTTGCTGACAGTGGGAAAAAAATCATTATTCTTTATTTACAGGACGAAGCAGTTTATGTAAACGGAAATGACCTACTTGCATTCGAACCATCTATCAAACACAATATTAAGCTTATGAAAAAGGTAGCAGGTATGATGGCAGGTGGATTATTTAATGTTCGGTGTGAAGGAACTGGTATGATTGCTATTACGGCACATTATGAACCACTTACTTTACGTGTAACTCCAGGAAATCCAATTATTACAGATCCAAATGCAACTGTTGCATGGTCAGGAAACCTTCACCCTGAATTTCAAACAGATATTTCACTTAAAACCTTCATTGGAAGAGGCAGCGGTGAATCCATTCAAATGAGATTTGAAGGAGACGGGTTTGTCATTGTTCAACCGTATGAAGAAGTTTATATGCAGACACAGAGTTAATGACTTTTAGGTACATAACTTAATTAGCACTCATGGCAATTGAAATACTTGAAAAGCTCTTTCTAGAGTATTTAATTGAATAAATCCTTTCGAACTAGATGCAAAGAGAAGTTCAAAGCTATGTTTATAGTCTAGTCCAATATTAGTTTTGGCGAGCCGTTTATATGAAAAATTTGATTTTGTATCAGATGGAAGAGTAATAGATGGGGAAATAGTTTACAGACTAAAATTATAATCAAATAAAGAAGCATTAAAATTACTAATAGAATAATGAACTGTATCCAAAGTAACTAATATTAGTAATTAAATTATAAAAAGCTCTGTTAATAAAATCAAAAGCACAAACAAAATGTTTGTGCTTTCTGTTTTTTATTTATTATTTAAAATTATAAACTTCGGGATCAGGACCATAATGGAAATCTTCATTTAATGAAGAAATTTTTTCAAGTTCTTCTCCTGAAAGAGTAAAGTCATAGATATCTAAGTTTTCACGAATACGAGATGGTGTCATTGATTTTGGAATGGTGATAACGTCATTTTGAAGATCCCATTTAAGTACGACTTGTGCTGTTGATTTGTGATACTTTTCAGCGATTTCAACAAGTGTTGGATCATTTAAAATTTCACCATTCATAAGTGGTGACCAAGCTTCCACTTGAATTCCATGTTTTTTGCAGTATTCTCGAACTTCCATTTGTGTTAGACGAGGTTGGAATTCAATTTGATTGACTGCTGGTACAACCGTTGTATTTGCAAGTAACTCTTCTAAATGATGAACATGGAAGTTACTTACACCAATCGTTTTAACTTTGTTTTTGTTATATAGTTCTTCAAGCGCTTTATATACTTCAATATAGTTGTCATCTTGACCAGGCCAGTGAATGATATAAAGATCTAAATAATCAAGACCTAATTTTCGAATGCTTTCTTCGTAAGCTTCAATAGTTTCATCATAAGTAAGTCCGTCATTCCAAACTTTAGAAGTGACAAATAATTCTTCACGACTCACTAGGCCTTCATCTATAGCTTTTTTGATATCTCGACCAACACTTTCTTCGTTACCATAAATATGTGCTGTATCAATATGTCGGTAGCCTTCTTTAATTGCTAGTGTAACCTTTTCAGCAAGCTCATCACTATCTTTTACACGAAAAGTTCCATAACCGACTGCAGGTATATGTACTCCGTTGTTTAATGTAACAGTTTGATTTGTCATATCAATCACTCCTCCTTTTCTGAATACATATTTTACCACGTACTGAATGAGAAATCTAAGAATATATATTTCCTCTTATATTTTATACTACATTCAAACCTAAACAATTTATACATAGCTAAATCATTTAAATCATAGTTTAGTGTAATTAGTATTAAACGTCTTGATACTAAAATGTTTAAGCGCTTACATTTTTAGGCGGAAAGGGGATTGTTTATTGGACTATAAAACTTTATGGAAGACGATGGGTTTTGCCTCGGTTATTGGTCTAATGATACTGTTCGTCTTTGCTTGGATTGCGACTTCCTAAGATAATGTTCAAAAAGAAGCAGCTGCTCAGGTATATAAAAATGTAGCAACTTGAACAGAAAGCAGTAAAGATGAAAAGAGTATAGAATTGTGTCCTTCTAAGCCTAACGTAAAAGTATAATATGCATCAAAAGAACCGACAACACATGGTGGTGATTTATACAACTGCATTGATACCATTCTTAATCAAATTAATACAGAAACAATTACAATAAATAGGTCCATATAGGAGAAGTAGTTAAGCATATTAATTCAATTTAAAATAAATAAAATAAAAAACAATTCAGGGCTTCTGAATTGTTTTTTTGTTTAATTAAACAAGCAAATGAAAATACTCTAAATATCAACTTAAAGCTGTATTAAAAAAGGGGGGATAAATCATGGATAATATTACTGGATATATGGATCAGTACGGATATATTGTCTTATTTGTCGCACTTTTTTTGGAATTGATTGCCTTTCCATTACCTGGGGAAGTTCTTATGAGTTACAGTGGGTTTCTTGTATACCAAGGTCATTTGAACTGGATTCTTAGCATCTTGATTGCTGGACTTGGAGCATCTACTGGAATGACCTTTTCTTATTGGGTAGGTTATAAGTTAGGTACTCCTTTTTTCGAGAAATATGGCCATTATCTTCATTTTGGGCCGGAGAGAATTAAGAAAACATCTCAATGGTTTAGTTTACATGGGAATAAGTTGTTGATTATTGCCTTTTTCATTCCTGGGGTTAGACATATTACTGGCTATTTTTCAGGGGCTACCCGGATACCGTTTCGTATATTTGCACTGTTTGCGTACTTTGGGGCTTTTCTGTGGGTAACAGTGTTTATCACCTTTGGAAAGATATTAGGTCCTCAATGGGATAAGTTTCAAAGTTCAATTAAAAAGTATTTGATTATAGGTGGAATTGTTGCAGCTGTTATCCTCATAGCAATTTATATATACAAAAAATATAAAGTGCAACTTAAAAATACAGCAATTCGAATTCTGCATTTTTCTTTACAAATATTTCATACCCGAAAACGAGCTGCGTTATTTTTATCTTTTACAGCTTTGGCCACTTTAGGACTAATTATATTAATGATTGGAATGATTCAAGACTTTCTCGGAAATGAATTTCAGGATTTTAATGAACTTATAGGGACATTGATACCTTTAATTTTCAATAAAGGATGGACTGAATTTATGCTTAAATTCTCATCAATGGGGTCTTGGGCATTTCTGATTGTTCTAATACTTTTCTCACTAATTTGTATTGTATTGAAAAAACACGATAGAATCATGTATATAACAGCCCTTGTGGTTGTTGTACTTGGTGGCGAACTTTATGAAGATAGTTTAACGCGAATTTTCCATACCTTTTCTCCTAATCATAATTATCTAATAAATGATCTTATTCCTGCTTTCCCAAGTGAAAAATCCTTAATGATTATGGTGATTTATGGATTCTTTATCTTTCTATTTGTTCGTATATTAAGTAAAATTTGGGTAAAGACATTCGTTTCAATTGTTGGACTAATTATACTTTTCTTTATTGCCATAAGTTTTATATATCTTAAAATGGAAATTCCAAGTGATGTGGCGGCTGGATATGTATTTGGTGGCGTGTGGCTCGGGCTAAATATTCTTCTCCTTGAATTTTTCCAATTACTTAAAAGCATGGACGTTCAAGCCGACAGCTAAAAGTTGAATGGAGTAGAGTATGCTAAAAGAATTGAAGATCTCTCTTATATAGAGTTTAAGATTTGGGGAAGTGAATTAATTTACAACTATGTAATTGATTGAACATAAACTTACTATGGAATGCAATCACTATTAAGGATTTAGGATTACAGCAAAAATCATCAGACTATGATGTATTTTGCTGTAATCTTATTTTTTTAGATGAATCGATTTCATAATGCAAAGTTAATATAAAATATACGAACAAATAATTTTATTCAATTTTGTTGATTGTGGAGCGGAAGACGGCGACTCCTCGAAAATGCATTCGCATTTCCTTAGTGCGAGGGTAATTCAGTGAGGTTCATTCAGAGTCCTACGGGAAAAGCTTGAGCTGAAAGCCACGCAGGAACGAAGTAAATGCAATGATTAAGTAAAAGTAGATGAAAATCTTGTATTGCTAAATTTGTTGATGTGGAATTAGCGAAGACTCCTACGGGAAAGCGAGACAGGTGAGACCCCGCAGGGCGGTTAAGGAACGGAGTCTAAGAACGCCACGTCCTGTGGCAACGACTCCGTGACCAACATCCGGTTGCCCCAAGGAGGCTCAACGCTCGCCCGCGGAAAGCGAAGCTAATTCCACATCATGCAGCAAACAGATTTATAAGTACCTTTAACATAATGACGAGGAGATTGAAGCCAAGCTCGTGGAAAGCGCCGTCTGTAGCGGAACATCCATATCTGAATAGTAAAATTCGTAATTAAAACTAAAAATAGATTTATGAAATTGATTCAGATAGTTAAATAAAGCCTTATAAAAAGTTGTTGGATAACTCAACTACAGTCAACTTTATCCTTTAGAAAGATATAAAAAACTAAATTTTCATTAGTTTTATTCGTTACATTAATTCAATACATAAATATTCAGATTTTTGCACATAATTATAAGTAGACAAAAATTTCTCAGTAGAGTTGAAAGATAGCCTCTTTCTAATTCTACTTCTAAATAATTTAAAGGTGGGTTTGAAATGGAGCAAGGAACGACAACTATTATAAAAAAGACGACGTTAATGCATTTAATGGATACTGTCGGAATTGCATTGTTTGTTGCGTCTTTAGCCTATTTAATTCTTAATTGGTCCAATCTTCCTGCTAAAGTTCCGACACACTTTGGTTTTAAAGGAGAAATCGATCGGTATGGACCGAAATGGGAATTGTTTTTATTACCATTTATTACTCTTTTAGTTGGTATTGCACTTCAATTTTTAGAAACTCATCCAGAATGGCATAATTCTCCAATCGGAAAGATCGATTCAAATATGGAACGGATTATTAAACAGAGTATTCTAATGCTATCATTTATTAGAAACATGAGCTTTCTTTTATTTGCATTAGTTATTTGGGAAACGATTCATATTGCACAAGGAAATAGAGCGGTTTTAGAAGGAGCAATATGGATTATTCTTGCATTAATAATTCTCTTTCCCACTATTATGACACTGATTTCATCAGTTAAAGACTTGGATATGGATTGATATCGAGAAATCGTATCAATCTTTTTTTATGCATAAATATAGTAGTTACCTACATCTACATCATCGAAAACCCAAAATTATGCTCTTTTATTTAGCATGGATGTGCAACCGTTTGCATAAGTATAGGTAATTACAATTGGTCATCTTTCTTAACGGTTTAGATTGGAGTGATGGGATGGTTCAGTTACAGGAACCTTGGTGGAAACGAAGTGTAGTTTATCAAATATATCCGCGAAGTTTCATGGATTCGAATGGTGATGGAATCGGAGATTTACGAGGCATCATTTCAAAACTGGGTTATTTACAGCGCTTAGGAGTTGAAGTCATTTGGCTTAGTCCTATTTATGATTCTCCAAATGATGATAACGGATATGATATTCGAAATTACTTCAAGATCATGGAAGAATTCGGAACGATGGAAGACTTTGAAGAATTGATAATACAAGGTAGACAGCATGGAATCCGAATTATCATGGACCTTGTCGTTAACCATACTTCAGATGAACATGCTTGGTTTGTAGAATCTCGTTCCTCTCTCCACTCAAAGTACCGCGATTACTATATTTGGCGTGATAGTCAAAAGGAACAGCCTCCTAATAATTGGGGCTCCGTTTTTTCAGGTAGTGCTTGGGAAAAAGATGAGCAAACAGGTGAGTATTATTTACACTTATTTTCGAAGAAGCAGCCAGATCTAAACTGGGAAAACCCGCAAGTACGAAATGAAGTATTTGCTGTGATGAAGTTTTGGCTTGATAAGGGGATTGGTGGTTTCCGAATGGATGTCATTAACTTTATATCAAAAGATAGTAGATTACTAGATGGAGAAATTCAGCCTCATCATCAATTTGGTGATGGCAGTCCATTTTTTATAAATGGTCCAAAGATTCATTCCTATTTAAAAGATATGCATGAAAAAGTTTTGCAGCAGTATGATGTATTAACTGTCGGGGAAATGCCTGGTACGACTTCTGAATGTGCCAAAATCTATACAAATCCAGATAATAAAGAACTTCAGATGATATTCACTTTTGAACATATGGATTTAGATAGCGGCCCTTATGAAAAATGGGATCTCAAGCCTTTAGATTTTATTAATTTAAAACGTACTATGGAAAAATGGCAGCTCGAACTCCACGATGTTGGTTGGAACAGTTTGTATTGGAATAATCACGATCAGCCTCGCATTATATCAAGGTTTGGTAATGATAGTGAGATGTATCGAGAGTTATCAGGGAAAATGTTAGCTATTTGCCTTCATATGATGCAAGGAACACCATTTATCTATCAGGGTGAAGAAATTGGGATGACAAATGTGAGATTTCAAGATATTCAAGAATATCGTGATATTGAAACATTAAATATGTATCGTGCCAAACGTCAACAAGGAAATTCACATGAAGAAATCATGGAAAGCATCTACGCTAAGGGCCGTGATAATGCAAGGACACCAATGCAATGGACTTCATCAGGTGGTTTTACAACAGGTAAACCATGGATTGATCTAAATGAAAATACTTCGAAAATCAATGTAGAAAATGCATTAAAAAAGACTTCATCCATTTTTTACACCTATCAAAGACTAATTCAGTTAAGAAAAGAGTATGACATTCTTACTTATGGATCGTTTCAATCACTATTACGTGAACACCCAAGCCTTTTTGTTTATAAACGAAAATTAGGCAATCAGGAATGGATTATAGTAGCCAATTTTTATGGAGAAACAGAGCAAATATCTTGGGAGAACTTTGAAGTGGACGATAAACAAGGGAAAATCATCATTGCTAATTATGAATGTCCCTTAATTGCCTATGGCACAATCATCGTTCGACCGTATGAAGCCTTTGTAATCGAAGTTGGAGGTGAATAAGATGGGTTCAATAATTGGTATTGATATTGGAGGTACTAAAATACGTTTGGGAGTTATCTCTAAAACAAAAAAAGTACTCAAAGATGTTACAATTCCTACTAAAATACCGGTATATCCCTATTTAGAAAATGAAATTCAGAAGTTACTTGTCGAATATCCGGATGTCATTGGAATTGGAATTGGCACAAGGGGAATGGTTGATTACGAAAGAGGAATTATCCTTTATGAAAAAGAGTTAGAAGGCTGGGAAGGGACAGAAGTAAAGTCACAGCTAGAAGCTGCTACCAAAATTCGAGTAGAAGTTAATAATGACGCAAATTGTGCCGCACTTGCTGAAGCCAAGTTAGGTGCAGGAAAGGCATTCGACCGTGTGATCTGTTTAACAATAGGCACTTGTCTAGGTGGTGGACTTGTATTTGATGGCAAGGTGATGAATGGTGCTCATGGTGGGGCAGGTGAAGTCGGTCATTTAATTTTGTATCCACATGGTTTACCGTGCGGTTGCGGTAGAAAAGGATGTAGCGAACAATATGTTTCAGGCACAGCGATAAGAAGATTAATTGCAGAAAAACGTGTTATTGACCCCGTAACTAATGCATTCGTTACACCTCAGCAACTATTTCGATTAGCAGCTAATGGGCAGCAAAATGCAATTGAAGTGAGAGAACGATTTTTAACAGATTTATCACTCGTCATATCCAATTTGCAGGCCGTATTAGATATTGATTGCGTTGTTATTGGCGGTGGCGTTTCAGAATCCGCTAATGATTGGTGGGACTTGTTGATTGATAAAGTAAACCCTTTAAAATTGCAACCACTTGAAATAAGAAGAGCCATTTTTGGCAACGAATCTGGAATGCTTGGAGCAGCCTTACTTGTACAAGATTAAGTAAAAGGATGTGATAAAGAATGTCTACATTAACCCTAAGAGGAGTTTCCAAGATTTATGACGCAAAAGTTAAAGCAGTTTCTGAATTTAATATAGAAATCGAAGATCAAGAATTTATCGTGTTTGTTGGTCCATCAGGATGCGGTAAAAGTACAACTTTAAGAATGATTGCTGGTCTTGAGGATATTTCGGAAGGGGAATTATTCATTGATGGAAAACGGATGAATGACGTTCAACCGAAGGATCGAAATATCGCCATGGTATTTCAAAATTATGCATTATACCCACATCTAAGTGTCTTTGACAATATGGCGTTTGGGCTGAAAATGAGAAAAGTTCCGAAAACAGAGATTCAAGAAAGAGTTGAAAATGCGGCGAAAATTCTAGATTTGGCCCCCTATTTGAAGCGTAAACCAAAAGCTCTTTCTGGTGGACAGCGCCAACGTGTTGCTTTAGGTAGAGCAATTGTACGTGATGCCAATATCTTTTTAATGGATGAACCTTTGTCAAACCTGGATTCCAAATTACGAGTACAAATGCGTACAGAAATAATTAAATTGCACAATAGCTTAAAAACGACAACGATTTATGTTACGCATGATCAAACGGAAGCCATGACAATGGCTACTCGAATTGTCATCATGAAGGATGGAGTCATTCAACAAATAGGCACACCAAGAGAGGTCTATGATATTCCGGCCAATATTTTTGTTGCAGGCTTTATAGGCACACCTTCTATGAATTTCTTTAACGGAACATATGAATCAGGTATTTTCCAAATTGGTGCATTAAAAATACCTTTACCAGAGGAACACCATGCACTACTCAATGCACACAATGGAAGAGAAATTGTCATGGGTATTCGTTCAGAATATATTGCAAAAGCAAAACCTGTTCCAGCTCATAGCAAAATATTTACGTTTGCTTCGCAGGCTGAAATGACAGAATTAACCGGTTCCGAACAAATGGTTTTTTCATCCATCGAAGGTCAATCTTTTGTAGGGAAAATCGATTCAAAAGAATCACTACGTCCTGATGATCAACTGAACTTCTCAATGCAATTAGAATTTGCTCACTTTTTCGATAAAAATTCAGAATTACGAATACAGTGAATAAATTCATAACATAGACCATATGTTAGCATACGCTTCACGCAGTTTTGTGCAAACGTTTTCACTTAGTTCGATATTTGAAAATTCGGAGGGGAAAAGATGAAAAATATGTGGCGTGCAGGAATGCTTGCTGCTTCCTTAGGTGTAGCGGCAATATTAACAGGTTGTGGTGCTTCTGACAAAGAGAAAACAGCAGATAAACCGAAAGAACAAAAAGTGGAGCCAGTAACATTAGATGTCTTTCAATTTAAGGTAGAATTCAAAGATCAATTTGAAGCAGTTGCCAAGAAATATGAAGAGGAAAATAAAAATGTAAAAATCAATATCACAACAGTTGGTGGCGGTGAAGACTATGGTGCAGCACTTCGCTCGAAGTTCTCTTCAGGTAAAGAACCCTCAATTTATAATATCGGTGGACCACAGGATGTAGCCGATTGGAATGATAAACTTGCGGATTTATCCGATACTGCTTCAGCAAAAGCTGCTTTAGATGGCACACTTGATGGTGTTTCAGTTGATGGTAAAGTATTAGGACTCCCATACAATCAAGAAGGTTATGGTTTTATCTATAATAAAAATGTTTTCAAAAAGGCGGGAATTAATCCAGCATCCATTACAGATTTCGCATCTTTTGAAAAAGCTGTAAAAGAATTAGATAGCAAGAAAAAAGAATTAGGTCTAAAAGCTGTATTTGCCTTACCAGGTAAAGAAACTTGGGTAACTGGATTACATCTATCGAATGCATTTTTGGCTCCAGAGTTTGATAACAACGTATTAACAGCTTTTAATTCGAAAAAAGTAGACTACAAATATAAAGATGCATTTAAGAAAGTGCTAGATTTACAAAATCAATACTCTGTACAACCAACAGTAAGTTTAGACTACTCAAAACAAGTTGAAGAATTATTCTCACTTCAAAAAGTAGCCATCATTCAACAAGGTAACTGGGTATATGGTTCAATTGCTGGAATTGATGAGGACTTTGCAAACAATGGTATTGGTTTACTACCAATTCCTGTTGAAGGCTATAAAGGTGATAGTGTTCCTGTAGGGATTCCAATGTATTGGGGCGTAAACAGTAAGGCTGATGAAAAAGTAATTGCTGAATCCAAGAAATTCTTAGATTGGCTGTACACATCTGAAGAAGGTAAAGCGACTGTGTTAAATGATTTCAAATTTATCCCAGCTTACAATGGATATGACTCATCTAAGATCTCAGATCCACTTTCAAAAGCTGTTTATGATTATGCGAGCGAAGGAAAAACAATCGGTTGGACATTCATGGGATACCCAACAGGTTGGGGTCAGGATGAGTTAGGTGTTCAAATCCAAAAATATTTGAGCAAAAAAGCTTCATGGGA
This sequence comes from Rummeliibacillus pycnus, assembly GCF_044359855.1. Lineage (GTDB taxonomy): Bacteria > Bacillota > Bacilli > Bacillales_A > Planococcaceae > Rummeliibacillus > Rummeliibacillus pycnus_A. The sequence continues at coordinate 470,801 of NZ_CP132291.1, read as the reverse complement.
TGAAGTTATCGATGCAACGAAAAAAGCATGGGAAAAGGATCGAAAATAATAATACTCTGATTTGAGTGAGGGTACTAATATAGATTTTATTTGAAGTGGAATTAGCTCCGCTTTCCGTGGGCGAACTGACGAGCCTCCTCGTTCGCTTCGCTTCCTGCGGGGTCTCGTCTAGTCCGTTTTCCCACAGGAGTCTACGCTAATTCCACTTCAACTTGGATGGTCACACAATATAACTATTCTAAAAACCAGTTATTTTTACTTTTACTTTTTCGATAAATTCTAACTGATCATGGCATCTCGCAAAATGAACATAAACATATGTTTCTTTTTAATAAAAATATTGTCTTCAAAAATAAACAATCCATCACTTTTTGAGTAGCTTAGATTTTAATGAATCATTATAACTTAATTTGCTTTCTGTAATCGGAGGTGAGAAAATGCGAACAAAAAATATATCCTATTGGCTCTTTCTAGCACCTGTTTTACTAGCACTGGCAATCGTTGTAATCGTTCCTTTATTGGTCGGCGTCTACTATTCGTTCACTGACTGGAATGGCATTCAAACAAACAAATTCGTTGGCTTTGATCATTACAAAGCATTATTTCAAGATGAAAAGTTTCTAGATTCATTATGGTTTACAACAAAATTTTCAATCGTTTCTGTTATTTTAATCAATGTAATTGGTCTTGGACTTGCCCTACTTGTAACGGCAAAACTAAAAACGAATCATTTATTACGTACGATCTTCTTCATGCCAAATCTAATCGGTGGTTTAATACTCGGATTTATATGGCAATTTGTTTTTACAAAGGTTTTTGAAAGCTTTGGGGAACTAATCGGAATGGAAAGTTTACAAGGTTGGTTATCTACTCCTGGTACGGGTTTTTGGGGACTAACTATATTAATGAGCTGGCAGATGGCAGGTTATATAATGGTTATTTATATTGCTCATATTGAAGGTGTTTCAAAGGAATTACTAGAGGCTGCAGACATAGATGGTGCCAATGCTTTTCAAAAAATCCGCTATGTGCTATTTCCACTCGTTGCACCAGCATTTACTGTCAGTATGTTTTTAACCCTATCCAATTCCTTTAAACTGTACGATCAAAATTTATCATTAACAGCTGGAGGTCCTTTTAACTCAACACAAATGGTCGCAATGGAGATCTTTAATACAGCATTCACAAAGTATGATATGGGCTATGCACAAGCAAAAGCAGTCATTTTCTTCATTATTGTAGCAGTTATCGCTTTAGTTCAAGTTTATATCAATAAGAAGCGTGAGGTGGAAATGTAATGCGGAAAACTTATTTAATTCCACTTGAAATCATCGGTATTGCATTAGGGGTTATTTGGCTACTTCCATTCTATCTAATGCTTGTCAATTCATTAAAATCAAAGCGGGAAATTTTCGAAGATACATTAAAGCCACCGGGTTCAGTAACATTTGATAACTATGTACAGGCTTTTAAAGAATTAGATTTCTTAAGAACGTTCGGAAATTCGCTACTAATTCTCGTGATCAGTGTCGCATTGATCATTATTTTCTCTTCGATGGCAGCTTATGCATTATCTCGTGTAAAGAGTCGTACGAGTACTGTAATTTTCTTTCTATTTGTAGCTGCTATGTTAATTCCTTTTCAGTCTGTCATGATTCCTCTTATTACTATTTTCGGGAAAGTTGAAATGCTAAATCGTATGGGCATAATTTTTATGTATTTAGGATTCGGAGCAAGTTTATCCATTTTCTTATACCATGGTGCTTTAAATTCGATTCCAAAATCCTTGGATGAAGCGGCAACAATTGATGGAGCAAATAAATTTCAAATATTTTGGTATATCATCTTCCCAATGCTTAAACCAATAACAGTCACAGTTGGGATCTTGAATACTATCTGGATTTGGAATGATTATTTATTACCATCTTTAGTGATTAACCAAAAAGGTATGGAGACGATTCCATTAAAAATGTTCTTTTTCTTCGGAGAGTATACTAAACAGTGGCACCTTGCATTAGCGGGTTTAACGTTGGCCATCATTCCAGTAATCATTGCCTATTTCTTTGCGCAGAAATCCATTATTAAAGGTGTATCTGAAGGTGCCGTTAAATAATCAATGGAAGGATGGAAGCCCATTGGCAGTTACGATCATAGATGTTGCAAGGGAAGCAAATGTGTCGCCATCGACTGTATCTCGGGTTATTTCAGATAGTCCAAGAATTAGTGAAAGAACTAAGCGAAAAGTAAGACAAGTGATGGATAGATTAAACTATCATCCAAACTTTCAAGCGAGAAATTTAGCTGCAAAGAGTACAAAAACGATCGGAGTAATCATGTCTCATTCCACTTCTCTTGCATTTCAAAATCCTTTTTTCCCAGAAGTCATTCGTGGCATCTGTACAAGTGCACATTCGAACAAATATGGAATGTATCTCTCAACGGGAGGTAACGAAGAAGAAATCTACCAAGAAGTTGTATCAATGGTACAAAGCAAAAAGGTGGACGGCATTATTTTACTCTACTCAAAAATGAATGATTGCACATTAGCATTTTTAAAAGAAGCTGATTTTCCATTTACGATGGTAGGACGTCCATTTCAATATGAAGATGAAATTACATATATTGATAACAATAATCGCAAAATTGCTTATGAATTAGTCAATTATCTTGTTGATTTAGGTCACAAGCAAATTGCGTTTATAGGAGGGAATCTAGAATATGTCGTTTCATTAGACCGTTTAGAAGGGTTCAAATCTGCTTTAAAAGATTTAGATCTTCAGTATAAAGAAGAATATATCATCTATAATCAAAATAAGTTAACAAATGATATTCAAAGTATTAATAGGCTCATGCATTTAGATGTTCCGCCTACAGCACTTATTGCACACGATGATTCTGTTGCGTATGAAATCATTCGCCACTTAGAACAACTTTCTATTCGAGTACCTGATGATATATCAATTGTTAGTTTTAATAACCACGCTTTATCTGCATTTGTGAAACCACCATTAACTACAGTGGATATTTCGATATTTCAATTGGGTTTAGAAGCAGCAAATTACTTATTTGAAAAGATGAGTAGCACACAAGCTCCTATCAAAAATCGTTTCGTACCTACTACTTTAATTGAACGACAATCTACAAAAGCCTTAAATCAAAGAGGTGAAATATGAAAAGAACATGGTGGAAAGAAGCAGTTGCTTATCAAGTGTACACGAGAAGTTTTCAAGATTCGAATGGAGACGGAATTGGTGATATTAGAGGGTTAATATCTAGACTCGATTACCTTAGAGATCTAGGTATTAATGTAATATGGATTAGTCCTATGTACCGCTCTCCAAATGATGATAATGGTTATGATATTAGCGATTATCAATCTATATTAGAAGAATTCGGTAAAATGGAAGACTTTGAAGATTTACTTGAAGAGGTCCATTATCGTGATATGAAAATAATTATTGACTTAGTGATCAACCATACAAGTGATGAACATCCATGGTTTATCGAATCTCGTTCTTCTAAGTCAAATCAAAAAAGAAATTGGTATATTTGGCAAGATGGAAAGAATGGGGAAGAGCCAAATAATTGGGGCAGTATTTTCGGCGGATCTGCATGGGAACATGATGAGACAACCAATCAATACTATCTCCATCTTTTCTCAAAAAAACAGCCTGATTTAAACTGGGAAAATAATGAAGTTCGTTTCGCTCTCTATGAAATGGTTAATTGGTGGCTTGATAAAGGAATTGATGGTTTCAGAGTAGATGCGATTAGTCATATCAAAAAGGATTCTTCATATTCAAACACGCCAAACCCATCAGATCTCCGTTTTGTTAAAGCGTGGGAAAAATATATGAATGTAACTGGCATTACAACTTTTTTACAAGAACTCAAAAAAGAGACTTTTTCAAAATACGATATTATGACAGTTGGAGAGGCAAATGGGGTTGGAATTGATGAAGTGAATGAATGGGTTGATGAACAAGATGGGGTATTCAATATGATCTTTCAATTTCAGCATTTAAGTCTTTGGGATACGACCGAAAAAAATAAATTAGATGTACCTTCGTTAAAAAAGGTCTTGACGAGATGGCAAAAAGCTCTAGAAAATTTGGGATGGAATGCTTTATTTATAGAGAATCATGATAATACGAGAGTAGTCACTACTTTAGGGGACGATCAAACGTATTGGCGAGAAAGTGCAACTGCCTTAGCAACTATGTACTTTTTCATGCAAGGCACTCCATTTATCTATCAGGGTCAAGAATTAGGGATGACGAATGTAAACTTCTTATCGATTGATGATTATAACGATGTTGCAACCAAGAATGCTTATAATGAAGGAATTGCTAAAGGACAAACTCATGAGGAATTGATAAAAAGTATTTGGAAAACAAGCCGAGACAATTCACGTACGCCAATGCAATGGTCAGATGAAGAAAATGCAGGATTTACAACAGGAACACCATGGATGGGTGTAAATCCAAATTACATGGAGATCAATGTTTGGAAGCAGCAACAAGACCCCAATTCTGTTCTGAATTACTATAAAAAAATGATTCAATTACGAAAGACAAATGAGATTTTCATTTATGGACTATATGACTTAGTACTTAAAGAACATCCTTCCATTTATGCCTATACAAGAACTCATGAAAATGAAAAAGTAATTATATTATGTAACCTAACCGGGGATTCGATAATTGTAGAGGAGATCGAAGGAATCAATTATAATAACGAAAATCTTTTATTAGCAAATATACCAGTTAACGATCATGAGAATGAAACAATTCTAAAATTTGCTCCATATGAAGCCAGGGTTTATAGAATATAAAAATGGGATAAACACCACTAAACTGCAGTGTTAAAAAATTATAACGAGAAATACAATAACCTTCAATCATTCATTTGATTGAAGGTTATTAAATTTATTAAAGCCTCGCCAGATTTCGTTCTTTACGTTTTTTATTCCTTCAAAGTTTTCATACAGTAATGACAACTTTTCCTTGAGCGTGCCCTTGTTCAAAATATTTGAATGCTTCTATAACTTCACTCATCTTAAAAGTTTTATCTATGACTGGTTTTACTTTTTCGGCTTCAAGGAGTTCTTTCATATAAATTAAATCTTTTTGGTTTTGTCTTTGTAATAAGCTAGACATTTTTTGACTTCCAGTGAAAGTGAACCAAGTCCCTAAGGTCATTGTTTGAAACAGTTGTGTACCCGAACCTCCGACATGAATAAAAGTTCCTTTAGCATTTAAGGACTGCTTATAAGCTGTAATCGAATGGTTCCCGTTAACCGCAAGAATCAAGTCATACTTCTGATCTTTTTCGGTGAAATTCTCTTTTGTATAATCAATGACATGATCTGCACCAATTGATCGAAGGATTTCTAAATTTCGCGTACTACAAACGCCTGTTACTTCTGCTCCGAAAGATTTGGCAATCTGTACCGCAAAAGTCCCAACACCTCCAGAGGCACCATTAATCAACACCTTCTGTCCTGACTGAATCTTGCCTTTATCCCTTAGACCTTGTAAGGCTGTAACTGACGCCATAGGTACCGCTGCTGCTTCCTCAAATGTCATTTTTTCTGGTTTTAATGCCAATGCATTCTCAGGAACAGATACATATTCAGCAAAACCACCCCAGCCAGAAAGAGAAAGGTCTCCAAATACTTCTTGACCTGGCTGAAACTGTTTAACATCTTTACCAACTGCTTCGATCCGACCTGCAATGTCACCTCCAGGTATGGAGTATTTTGGTTTTAGAAGACCGAAGGCAAAACGTGCTAAGAAGGGTTCTCCTTTTAGAAGCACTAAATTACCATAATTCAAAGATGATGCATGAATCTTTACCAGTACCTGATTGTCCTTAGGAATTGGTTTTTCTACATCTGTTAAATTAAGAACATCGGGTGAACCATATTTGTTACACACGACGGCTTTCAATAATTTTCCTCCGTATCCTTTATTAATTTGGATAATTTTCATCAATTGTTCTTCAACAATACCCTGGTTTCTTCAAAAATTTAAATATATTCATCTTATATTCTTCGACACCTGGTTGATCAAATGGGTTTATATCAAGAAGATAAGCACTATAGGCGCAAGACATCATAAAGAAATATAAAAGATGCCCTAGATGTCTCTCATCTAGTTGATCGATGGAGATTGCAATTTGTGGTACGCCTCCTCGATGGTGTGCAATCGAGGTTGCTTCGTAGCAAACATGATTAAATTCATGTAATGAGATGCCACTTAAATAATTTAATTCATCACCATTTTGATCTAATTTATATAACGTCAAATCTTCATCTACTTTTTCAACTAATAGAAATGTCTCAAATAACATTCGTTTACCATCTTGAATATACTGTCCCAATGAATGCAAATCAGTAGAGTAGAGAACAGAGGTAGGGAAGATTCCCTTACCATCTTTCCCTTCGCTTTCACCAAATAGCTGCTTCCACCACTCTTGTACATATTTTAATTTGTTATCAAATGTAGCAAGAATTTCAACAGGGTAACCTGAATCATATAAATGTTTTCGAATCAGAGCATATTGAATAGTTGAGTTGTTTTCAATATCCAATGTTCTTAAATCTTGTTCCGCCATTTTCGCCCCATTTATAAATTCTTCTATATCATAACCTGCTGCAGCAATCGGTAATAGTCCAACTGCTGTGAACACGGAATAACGGCCACCAATATCCTCTGGTACGATCAATCGTTTATAGCCCTTTTCAATTGCTAATGAGCGTAAAGCTCCTTTGTTTTCATCAGTTGTTACAATTATTCTAGATGAAGCTTGTTCTCCATAACGTTTTTCCATATACTGTATTAAGAAGCGTGAGGCAATTGCGGGTTCTGTCGTTGTACCGGATTTAGAAATAACATTGATGGTGACTTCTTTACTGTCCAAATATTGCATCAATTGTTTTAAATAAGAACCACTTACTTGATGACCAGCAAAAATAACCTCTAATTTATTAAATGGTTGGAAATTTTTTGATAATGCCTCTAGCACTGCTTTTGATCCTAAATAAGATCCACCGATTCCAATTACGACTAAAACATTTGATTTTTCTCGAATATCATTAGCGGTTTCGTGTAATTCCTTTAACCACTCTTGGCGTAGAGAGCTTGGCCAATCAACCCAGCCTAAATAATCAGCTCCAATAGCTGTCTTTGTATAGATTCCATGGTGAATCATCTGAATTTTATGTTTTATCTCTGCGGTTACAATTGCTGAGTAGTCTCCAGAATAATTTACTGAAATTTTCATGGCGTTCTCCTTTGAATCATATTCAGAAAGAGTAACTATATTGGTTGCATATATATAAATTGAATGAAGAATAATGTAAATCAAATTTTTTTGATTATCTCTTTCCAAAGCAGTATATGTTGGGAAACTATCAATTATCTATTTTGTTTAAAAGAAAAAGAGAAGAGGGATAATTTATGACTGAACAAAAATATTTAATTCAACTGGAGGTTGCTTTACAGAAACTAAATCCTTCAGAAAGAAGAGATATATTACGAGATTTTAAAGATTATTTTGAAAATGGAAGAAAAGAAGGTAAAAGTGATGGGGAAATCATTTCATCATTAGGTACTGCAGAAGAAATAGCTGTGGAATTATTAAAAGTTTATACGGAAGATGAATTTGTCACGAACAACCAAATAGAGCCACTAGATGTGGAACAATTTCAACAAGTAAATATTAATATAAAGGATGTTAATGTGATTGTTAAACCTTCACCAGACCATAATGTGTATTCAAATATAAAAGATCAGGATAGTAAGACTAAAGTTCAAATGAAGAATGTTAACGGAACTTTACATATTACCATTGATAGAGAAGAGAGCTACCGTAAGTTTCTATTTTTCCGAGTAGGATTGCATTTAGGCGGAAATGCTACGGTTACATTACAAGTACCTGAACAGATATATGACCAGATTTCTATTGATAATGATAATGGTTATATTAAGCTAAGTAACCAACAATCTAAGGTCGTTACAGTAGAAACAGATAATGGAAGTATCGAATTCGAAAAAGTTTTGGCAAACGAAGCGAATGCCAAAACAGATAATGGAGATATTATTATTGAACAATGTCAATTCACAGATTTCTATTCCGAGACCGATAATGGTCGTATTGTAATAGCAAACTCGCGAGCAGTTTTTTCAAAATTACGTACAGACAATGGACGCATTGAACTGGAATCATTACACGGTGACGTGGATGCCAATACGGCTAACGGACGCATTGAAATGTATGTACCGACAATCGAAGATACTATTCATCTTGAAACAGATATGGGGCGTATTCAACTGTTAACCGATCGAGTATTGACAAATGGCCATATACAGGCTGATTCTGATTTGGGGAAAATTGAAGTATTCGGTCAATCAGGACGAAACTATATATATGGAAATGGCCTACCAAAAGTACGGTTAAAAACGGCTGTTGGGAAAATCATTGTTGATATAAAATCTAATAAGGCATAAAACTATTGGCGCTGTTGTTTCTTGCAGCGTCTGTTTATATTGATGAAAAATCAATTGTTAATCTTACTGAGTTTGTTTGACAATTACAAGAATGTTCATTGTGGAGCGAAAGACGGCGACTCCTACGGGAAAAGCTTGAGCTGAAAGCCCCGCAGGAACGAAGTGACGAGGAGATTGAAGCCAAGCCCGTGGAAAGCGCCGTCTGTAGCGAAACTTCCCCATCTGAATATGAAAAAGTTAATGTATTAAAATGTTCGTATCTAAAAAACAAAAATAGATTTATGAAATTGATTAAATTGTACATTTATTGAAATGTACTAAAATGTTTTTCAACTTAGTCACCCCTATTCATTGCTCATTTCGTAGGACGTTGTTAAGATAGTAATGTTGGTTTACCCATCATTTTATCCCGCATTAACGGGCAATAAGACCCTCACTACAAAACTCAAGTAAAACGCAAGAAGATAGTTTGGGGATCAACTGTCCATAAATGTCCGATTGGTTCAACTAACATACCGTGGGCATAAAGAACACCTACACTGTGTTAAGTTTCACTTTATTAGTATTGGAGAATTGATATGAATATTTTAAGACTATTAATGTTTTACCTAGTTGTATTGGTAATAGGTGCAATTTTTATTTGGTTAAAAGTACCAACTAGTTTTTCCGTTGCATTTTTTACAATTCTTGCAGTTGCGATAGTTGGTTACTATGCTTATACAATGACATCTTCAAAAAATACAAAAGCGATACTTCGTCAAGTACGTAATCAAAAAAGAAATCCAACATATGCATATGCTCTTGCGATTAAAGAAGGTTCAAAGGAAGATGAAATTGCAGCACTGGATCGTCTGATCGAAAAGTTCAAAAATCAACCTGATGGACAGCAAGATTACGAATTTCAACGGGCAGTTCGTTTAGGAGATCTTGCTAGCGCTAGAGACATCGTAAATTCGATGAAAAACGGTCCACTTAAATCGTATAATACGGCATATGTTGAAGCATTATCGGGAAAATACGGTAATGCACGAAATCAACCTTTCCTTCAACCTTGGATGCCACATTCAATCGAAGCAGTCATTGCTAAAAAGCAGCATAAACTTGAACGTTATAAAGAAGAGATGCAACTTGCAATCGACAAATCAAGAGGGATTCAACGTTTGATGAACCAAGTAACGTATGAGAAAACGTTAAAAGAATGGAAATAAGGTCTTTCCTATACAAATCTTTCTGAAAGTAAGCAGTATATTTTGCTTAGTTTAAATTAAACTTATCGGTATACAAAAACCTGCATTCATAAAAGAATGCAGGTTTTATTCATTTTTGAATTGACAAAGTTCCATAAAAAATAAGATTATTAAGATAATAGATTCAGATGATTATATAAAGAAATTAGGCGAGTGAATTTATGGGTAAGTATTCAAGTTTACTAAAGGATTTACGAAAATTTTTTCTAACATTGATTGTGATGATCTGTTTAGTAATTAGCTTTCGTGCTGTTATTTCTCCTGAAATTGTGATTGGGGATAGTATGGAAAATAGCTTACATGAAGGAGATTATTTAATTTCTAGTAGACTTGCATATAAGTATCAAAAGCCTCACTACGACGATATTGTGAGCTTTGATGCAGAGATTGTAGCTGGGCATGATTTGTTTATTAAACGTGTAATAGGCTTACCTGGAGATCATATTCAGATAAAGGATAATGTTCTTTACCGAAATGGCAAAGCAGTTGATGAGCCCTATATTAAGGAACCGATGGACACAAATGACTTTGATATAAAAGTTGATAAAGGTAAAATATTTGTAATGGGAGATAATCGAAACCATTCAATGGATTCTAGAGATTTCGGAACAATCGACTTCCATAAAGAAGTCCGTGCCAAAGTTTTGTTTCGTTTAAAGCCGTTAAATCAAGATTTTAAATATAGTGAATAGAGTTCAGGAGCAGCATGCAAATATTAAGCATGCTGCTTTTTTTAATCCATCAGTTTAAAAATTCTTTAATCTCTAATTTCATCTTTTTTTAAATCAATTTGGAATTAATGTTTTTGAATTGGGAATGCTAACCATACTTATTAGAAAGGAGATTGATTGTAAAATGATGAAATGGTCAACTTTTTTAGCGGTATCAATTCTAACAGTTATATTAGTTGGTTGTGGAAGTGGAAATAAATCTAATAATGCATCAAATGTAAAAGATAATGCTCCAACTTCGGAAGGCAGTGCGTATGATTTAACGAATAGGGCAAATGATACGACTAAAACGAATGATAATACACAAAACAAAGCATTTAATTTTTCTGAGTTCAAACTAGACGCTGACTATGGATCTAATCAAACATATGAGATTGATTTTGAAAATCGAACTAATGGTGCAGATGTTTCAATTTCGGATGAACGTAAAAATCAGAAAATTGAAGGTAACGCAGCTTATACGAAACTTGAACCACTATTCAAACAGCTAAAGTTCGATGTCAATACACCAGATGAAGAAGTAAAGAAGCAAATTCTTAAAGTATTTAACCTCGATCCCAACTATCATAAAATAGAGTTAGATGTTAAGTTTTCTGATGGAACGAAAAAGAAATATACTTTTACTCCATAGAAGTGTTTCTGAATCCTAACATTTAAAACGATGTTCATTTTAGAATGTCGTTTTATTTTTTTGATTACGCAAAACGAGAATATTTATTTATTCCTTTATCAAATTAATACTCATGAATTGAGTTTGATAAAAAATCTAATAATAATTAAGGAATAGTTTATTTAATCAAATGTTTATGGAACTATGAATTTGGAATAATGATTCTGGATACATTATACAGTATGAAACTTTTTTAGGTATAAAACGTATATGTTAAGTGAATTACATTCTATATTCCCATAATGATAGAATAAATTTTATTACATAAAAAAGGATGGGATACTCATGGGTTTAATTAAAGCGGGAATCGGCGCTGCAAAAGGCGTTTTAGAGGATCAATGGCGCGAATACTTTTACTGTGAAGGGCTTTCGAAAGAAGTTCTGGTTACAAAAGGTGTCAGACGAAAAACAAAACGAGGCTCAAACAAAGGCAATGACAATATTATTTCAAACGGCTCCATCATTGCAGTTAACGAAGGTCAATGCATGATGATCGTTGAACAGGGGAAAGTGGTAGAAGTCAGTGCCGAAGCAGGCGAATATGTATACGATACTTCAACTGAACCGAGTATCTTCTTCGAAGGAGATTTTAAAGAAAATATTCTTCAAACATTTATGGAGATTGGGAAACGTTTTACTTTTGGCGGTGAGCCACCTAAGGATCAACGTATTTATTACTTTAATACAAAAGAAATTATGGGCAACAAATACGGTACACCAAGTCCAGTACCATTTCGAGTAATCGACCGAAATATCGGTTTAGATATAGATATTTCAATCCGCTGTCATGGTGAATATTCGTATCGTATCATCAATCCATTATTGTTTTACAAAAATGTATGTGGAAATGTTGTACAAGAATATCATCGAGATGAAATCGATAGCCAATTAAAAACCGAATTAATGACAGCTTTACAACCTGCTTTTGCCAAAATTTCAGCACTAGGTGTTCGTTACAGTGAAATTCCTGCACACACAATCGAATTGGCAACAGCATTGAACCAAGTATTATCAGAAAAGTGGCTGGAATCACGTGGTTTAGCTGTGGGTACCTTTGGTGTTAGCTCGCTAAAAGCTTCTGAAGAAGATGAAGCAATGATTAAACAATTGCAAAAAAATGCAGTATTTCGTAATACATCAATGGCTGCTGCTCAAATTACTGGAGCTCAAGCAGATGCTATGATTAAAGCTGCAGAAAATGAAAATGGAGCACTTGGTGGATTTATGGGGATGAATATGGCTTCACAGGCTGGCGGTGTGAATGCAGGACAACTTTTCCAAATGGCTTCACAAACTCAACAAAGTGAGCAAGTACCTCAAAACAATCAACCATCTGCAAATAAGTGGGATTGTGCGTGTGGCCAAACAAATACGGGTAAATTCTGTTCAAACTGTGGTACACCAAAACCAGCAAATGAGGGATGGACTTGTACATGTGGTTCTATCAACAAAGGTAAATTCTGTTCAAATTGTGGAACGAAAAAACCAGAAGGAACACCAACCTATATTTGTGACAAATGTGGTTGGAAACCAGAAGATCCTTCAAACCCACCAAAGTTCTGTCCTGAATGTGGCGATCTCTTTGATGATAATGACAAAAAATAGGAGGGATATACAGTGAGCGAAACTCTAAAAGATGCAAAAATTGATTTTGATGCTGAATGTCCCTCATGTGGTGCGTCTATTGAATTTAATCCTAAAAACGGTAAGTTAAGCTGTCCCTATTGTGGTTATGAAAAAGAAATTGCTAAACCAGAAGATGAAACCGACAAAGTAGCTCAGGAAATGGATTTCTATGCAGCCGAGAAACGTGGGAATTTTGACTGGGGTGTTGAAAAGAAGACAGTTATTTGTAGTGAATGTGCATCTGAGACAATTTACGATGCGCTACAAGTTGCAGATACCTGTCCCTACTGTGGTTCACATCAAGTAATGGAAGCAGCGACGGTAGATACACTAGCTCCAAATGGTGTTTGTGCATTTGAAGTAACTGATAAAGAAGCAGGTTCAAATTTCCAACGTTGGATTAAAGGTAGATGGTTTTCACCGCGTGCTGCAAAATTAAGTGCTAAGCCTGATGCTTTTAAAGGTGTCTATTTACCTTATTGGACATTTGATACAAATACAGGATCCTATTACACAGCAAATTATGGCATTAACCGTGTCATGAGAGATAAAGACGGGGATACATATATCGAAACAGATTGGTATACTACCTCTGGATTTTATCAAGAATTTATAGATGATCAATTGGTGAGTGCAACAACACGGTATGACCATGATATAATGAGGAAAATAGAACCTTTTAATTTACTGGACAATAAATCATATAAACCTGAATATGTTTCTGGATTCTTGGCAGAACGATATAGTATCGGTTTAGAAGATGGATGGAAAATTGCACAACAAGATATAAAGAATCATATTCGTCAACAAATATCATCAAAGATTCGCTTTGAACGTGGAGCAGATCAAGTTGGAAGTATCCAGTTTTCTACAACACATGATGACATCACGTATAAATATTTGATGCTACCTATTTGGCTATCATCATTCCAATATAAAAACAAAGTTTATCAATTTATGGTGAATGGTCAGACCGGTAAAGTTGGCGGTCGTGCACCTATTTCGCCAATAAGAGTAGCAATTGCTGTAATTCTTGCATGTGCTATTTTGGCTATCTTTGGATATTACTATGAACATTCATAAATCGTACTTTACCAAGTAGTGTTTTCTAGCTAATGGACGAGTTAGTGAAAGAAGGAATTCGCTTTCAATACTAGAATTTAAATTAATAACTAATGGGACAGGAAGGGGATTCTTATGAACATAAAGGGTTTTGGAGGAATCTTTTGGAGGACTAAAAATCTAGAGGATATAAAAAAATGGTACAGTAATGTCCTAAACATAGAAATTGAAAACTGGAATGGTACCATTATTAAACCACAATCAGGAAATGAAACTATCTTTTCCTTCTTTTCTGAAGATGACCGTTATTTTCCAACAGAACAACAAGTGATGTTAAACTTTCAAGTTGAAAATTTGAATGAAAGTATCAAACATCTAGAAAAAATAGGTGTTCCCCTTGCTAAGGAAAAGACGATTCATGAATTTGGAAAGTTTGTTTGGATTGAAGATCCAGAGGGAAGACGTATAGAGCTTTGGGAGAAGGAATAGGATAATAATAAATTTTGTTGTCGAACTAAAGAGTGCGTTAGTTCAACAACAAAATAAAAGGACCACACATTTGATATGTCTAAAATGTGTGGTCCTTTTATTTCAACGGTTTTAAGTATGTGGTGTTTTGTCAAATATCAAAAACTTAAGCTCTTCGGGGTCATCGGCTAACTGAATCAATTTCTCAAACTGAAATCCAATTTTTTTGAGCAGACTTTCTGAAGCTTGATTGTCTTGAGACGTGATTGCCACAATGCGAGTTAACCCTAATTTATCTTTTCCATAGGACATTACTGCGGAGGCTGCTTCATAAGCATATCCTTTTGACCAATACTTTGGGAGATAGGCAAATCCAATATCAACATCTTTCAAGGAATCTCTTTTTACCAAACCACAAATTCCAATCTTGGCATGATCTTCTTTTCGTTCCACCAAATAAAGGCAAAAACCGAATTGCTCATACATGCGAACAGGCCCATTCAAAATATAGTCTCTTGCGTCATCTAGCGTCCTCACACCACGATCACCTATGAAGCGCAACCAGGAAGGATCGTTCAAAAGCTCGAGGATAAACTCCGCATCATCGATTGTTTGCAGTCGTAGGTTAAGTCGATCAGTTTCGAGAATCTTCAATTAAAACACCATCCTTATTTTTTTCAATTAGCTTATTATATCAGATGTTTGATTGAAATCTGAAAATAAGCGTAAGAATTATTTATCTTGTAATGAGCTCTATTTTCGAGTCCACTAGATTTATTTCTTTTTAATTAGCTCTTTTTAGAGGCAATTTTGCATTTTGCCTCCAAGTTCCAAATCCTAATGCGATGGCAGCGCCAATACAGCTAAAGAAGCAGCCAGCAAACAAATACAATGATGGATCTGACTCACCGATTAAAACGGAAGCTATTCCTCCAATTACTGGGAAAAGTGCAACCATATAGCCACTTTGAGCTCCTCCAATTTTTTCAACAAGCTTCAAATAGAATAACCATGCTACAAATGAAGCAACCAGAGTTAAATATAACAACATAGATAAGTATGAAAACGATGTTGGAAATATAAATTCTTGTCCTTGAAATAACACAATTACTCCCATCAATATACTGCCCACTGTAAATCCAATGGCATTTGCGTAGATAGGATTCACCTTATGACTTGCATTTCGTGCTGAGCTGGCGTCACCTACTGCTGTAAGAAGCGTACCTAAGATTGCAACCATAATTCCTTTTATGTCATTGGACCCTTGAAAGCTGTTTAAATTTGGATAGATGAGAATACATACACCTAATACACCAAAAATCCCCCCAAACAAAACGCGTAAATGTAACTTTTCTTTTAAAAAAATCCGGAGAGTAATCGGGGTCAAAATCACCTTTAATGAAAAAACCAATGTTACGATTGCTGCAGAACTCAAAATTGTAGCGTAATAAAGGCATAAGTAGCTTAATGCAAAGTTACATACACCAAAAACTATTACAAATGGGATATCTTTTCTTGTTGGCCTCCCTTTTGGTTGAAGGAACCAAACAAGAATCAAAAGTAAAAAGGCTGTCATAACTAAACGATAAGTTAAGGATAATTCCAAGCTGACAGGAGTTCCTTGAATTTTTACTGCTATAAAGTTGAGTCCCCATACAATCAAACAAAATATGTACATAAATACTGTCATATGTTCTCTCCCAGATCAAAATTTTTTCTAAATTCATTATTCATTTATACTGTCATTTCTAAAAGGTACAGTTTACAATAAACACAAATGACAGATGAGGTATTTCAAAAATGAATGAACTAATATTTAATATCAATCGGGAAAGTAACACTCCTATGTACCAACAAGTTTATCAATACATACGTACTCAGATTTTATCTGGTAAATTAGAAAGGAATACAAAGTTGCCATCGATTAGACAACTTGCTCTCCAATTAGAGGTCAGCAGAAACACAACTCAGGTAGCCTATGAACAATTGCAATCGGAAGGATATATTCGAAGTGAGAACAAAAAGGGATTTTTTATAGAGGCAACTATATCGGATGAGAATCTTAATTATGAACCCATTAGAGAACAGCATCATGAAAAAAATCAAACTGACATAAAAACTATTGACTTTAAGATTGGGACAGTGGATCAAGAGAACTTCCCTTTGAAAAAATGGAGAATGCTTACAAACAAAATCGTTAAAGACTCTAGCATGTTTTCATACGGAGAAAAACAAGGCGATCTTAATTTAAGAAAGGCACTAGCAGATTACTTGTTTCAATCAAGAGGGGTTAATACTTCTGCTGAACAGATTATTATTGGCAGTAGTACTCAACATTTGTTATTACTTTTGACGCTGTTACTAAAGCCAGACTATCATTATCTAGCAGTAGAAGACCCTGGATATAATGTGGCAAGGGAACTATTTGCTCTTCAGTCGTTTATCATTGATCCAATCCCGGTAAAAGAACAAGGCATCCAAGTCGATTGCCTTTTAAAGTCGCCTTCTAGACTTTTATATGTCACACCTACTCATCACTTTCCATATGGAGTAACGATCCCCGTCAATGAAAGATTAAAGTTAATTCAATGGGCAAAAAAGGTGGAAGGATATATTATTGAGGATGATTACGATAGTGAATTTCGGTACATCCATCAACCTATACCGTCTCTTCAAAGTTTAGATTCTAATGATAGGGTGGTTTATTTAGGAACTTTTTCAAAAGCATTGCTACCTTCTATCCGTGTCAGTTATATGGTTTTGCCTAGGAGGCTAGTAAGTGAATATAAAAAGATACTCCCTTTGCTTGAGCAAACATCCTCATCTATTCATCAAAGAACATTGGCTGCATTTATGAATGAAGGATATTGGTACTCACACTTAAGGAAGATGAAAGCTTTGTATAAACGTAAAATGAATCTATTGAATAGGGAATTACTAATACACTTTAATAAAAATGTTGAAATAAAAGGTGGTAGCTCCGGAATTTTCGTTATTATTGAAGTTAAAACAAAAATGACTGAAAAAATGCTAATTGAAAGGGCATATGAACACAGAATTATAGTTTATCCATGCTCAAATTATTTCTCGAAATATAAACCACAATATCCGCATATTCAACTTGGATTGGGTAATTTAAGTGAAGAAAAGATAATAAAAGGAGTATCTCAACTAGCAAAAATTTGGTTAAGTCCTTGAATGCATAAGGAATAGGGGATGTATGCAGAAAGAATAGAAAATATATATGGGCATTAAATAATAATTAATCCTTTAATAAAAAGTAATGATGAATTTATTAGGAAGACCTCATTTTGATCAATCTTTAATCAAAATGAGGTCTATTTATTTATATAAAATTAGCGCCCGAGCTGCTTCGTTGATACGCTCCAGTAGGATCTCTCGTCGTCTGTCTCGCTTTTTCTGCTGTAGTCGAGCGAATATTTCTCTTAACGAATATAATGCTACATTAGTAGATGAACGTTAAATCTCAGTATTATGCATAAGTCACTGCCGTACCAGTAGCGACACACATTAACATGCCATCTCGAATTGTTTCGAAATCTAGATCCACACCGATTACTGCGTTAGCACCTAGTTTTTCAGCACGCTCTGTCATTTCAGAAATAGCTATTTCACGTCCTTCAGCGAGTTTGCCTTCATATGCTGAACTACGTCCTCCAATGACATCTGTTATAGAAGCGAAGATATCACGTACAATATTGGCACCCATAATCGCTTCACCTGTGACAATACCATGATAGGTTAGAATTCTTTTGCCATCAAGATTGTTTGTAGTGGTTACTAACATTTAATCATCTCCCATAGTATATTTTTTCACTTACTTACTATTGTATTTTCAAAACAGAAGAAAAATGTTTAGCTAAACAGATTATTTTAATACGAAGAAGGGTTTAGTTTTTCCTCAGTCTTTAATGGCTTTTGAATATTCCAGAATAAAAGGATTTGTTGAAATATTTCTAGAATGAATATCAAATATTGGATTAAAATTTTATATCGTGGTTATATTTTTAGAAGAATACATAGGGGAGAGATTCGATGATTAAAGCTGTTATTTTCGATTTTGATGGATTAATTTTTGATACGGAGACATACGAATTAGAATCTTATCAAAGTATTTATAAAAAATATAATGTAGAGTTTCCATTGCAACGATGGTATGAGTCAATCGGAACTAACTTCGTTTTCGATCCTTATGAAAAACTTATACACAGTGATACTAAATTAGACAAAAATGAAATCTGTAAAGAACGGACAGCTATTTTTGAGGATTCAATAGTAAAGAAACCTCCTCGAGATGGTGTGATTCATTATTTTGAACAGGCGAAGGAATTAGGATTAAAGGTAGCGCTTGCTTCAAGTTCAACTAAAAAATGGATTTATAGGTTTTTAGAAATGCTTGATTTGGAAAAGTATTTTGATTTAATTTATACAGCGGATGATGTAACTGAGGTGAAACCAAATCCTGAGCTTTATTTAAAGGTTTTAGAACACTTTGGAATTCAGCCAAATGAAGCAGTTGTCTTTGAGGATTCTCCAAATGGTTCTCTTGCGGCTATTCGAGCTAATATTCCATGCGTAGTTGTTCCAAATGCTGCAACGCAAAATTTGGTTTTTGATCATCAAGTTGCAATGAGAATTAATTCTATGAAGGAAATCGAGTTATCTGAGTTGCTACAAAAGTTAAGTTTAAAGTAAATCTAAAACAATAAAAAACCACCCGCAACGAGGAGAGCGGGTGGTTATATCGAAAGTCATTGTCGAGGAGATCGAATTCCTTTTATGACGTTCTGCTATTAATGAGAGTGTGTTTGTTGATGTGCTGCGGCAATTTCTTTTTCAAATTCTTTATGCTTAACAGGATCGAATTCTTTTTCCACTTTTGCTATTACGACTGTAGCAACTGAGTTACCAATGATGTTAGTGATGGCACGTGCTTCAGACATGAAGCGGTCAACACCAATTAGTAATGCTATACCTTCTACAGGAATCATTGGGAATGCAGCTATTGTCGCTGCTAATGTGATGAACCCTGAACCAGTTACCCCTGCAGCACCTTTTGACGTAATCATCAAAATCCCTAGTAAGTAAATTTGTTGCCATATTGATAAATCGACATTGTAAGCTTGTGCAATAAACATTGCTGCCATTGATAAGTAGATAGATGTACCATCTAAGTTAAATGAATAACCAGTTGGAACGACTAAACCAACTACTTGTTTCGAGCATCCGAATCGTTCAAGTTTTCTCATAATAGATGGTAATGCTGATTCAGATGATGATGTACCAAGCACGACGAACAATTCATCTTTGATATAAGCAATGAATTTAAAGATGTTAAATCCAAAGAATTTTGCGATTAGACCCAATACGATAACAACAAATAAAAACATGGTAATGTAAACAGAAGCCATTAGTAAGCCTAAAGATTTTAATGAACCTAAACCAAAATTACCGATTGTGAATGCCATTGCGCCAAATGCCCCAATAGGAGATAGTTTCATGACCATTCCGATAATTTTGAAGAAAATCTCAGATACTTGTTCGCAAAGTTTAATGACTGGTTTTACTGGATCTCCAATTGATGCAGCGGCTACCCCAAATAGAATTGCACAGAATAATACTGGCAATAATTCGCCGTTTGCAAGTGATCCGAAAAAGTTATCTGGAATAATATTCGAGATAAATGCCACAAAACCATGATCAGATTCGGTAGCTTGTTTTGTAAATTGTGAAATGTCTCCACCTTTAATATGTGAAGTATCTAAACCCTTACCTGGCTGGATGATGTTAACAACAAGTAAACCGATTGCTAAAGCAATTGATGAAACGATTTCAAAGTAAATAAGTGCTTTACCACCGATTGTACCAACTTTTTTTAAGTTGCCCATACCGCCTATACCAGTAACAACTGTAAGGAAGATAATTGGAGCAATTAGCATCTTAATAAGTTTAATAAAGATATCTGCCAATACTTTTAATTGAGCTCCAAAACTAGGGAAAAGTACACCAACGATAATCCCCAAGATAATTGCACAAATTACTTGAACGGTTAAGTTTTTAAAGTTAATTCTCATAGTCATACCCTCTTTGTGTGAAGTTTATTTCTGCAAATTGTTATCGCTTACATGGACCATGATACTCTATTAAAACTGAAAACGATTATTATGGTGATAAAACTCTTTTTGGTCATTTTGGTCATAGAACTTTGATGGGTACTCAAATGTATCGCAAAGCCAGTCATAGCGCTGAATAAGAAAAAACCGAGAATAAATTCTCGGTTTAAAAAATTTTTAGATAATTTAAGAATAAAGGTCTTTTTGTACTAATACAGATGTTAATGATTAACCTCAGATTGGATTTCTTTTAAGAAAACGGAACCGATTTCATCCTTATAAGATGTATATAACGGCTGGAGTTTCTGCTCCCATCTTTTCTGTTCTGCAACAGATAGGTAATTGATATCAATATTCGGTTCTTTTTCTAATTTTTCTAAGTCAACTTTATTCATTTTTTTAGCCATTTGAAAATTCCATTCGGTTGCTTCATTCATAGCCTCTGTCACATCTTCTTGTAGGTCTGGGGGAAGGCTATTCCAAAAGTCTTCATTCATCAAAACTGAATACCCAAGTAATCCATGATTCGATAATGTAATATGATTTTGAACTTTATAAAAACCTTTTGAATAAATATTTGAAATTGTATTTTCTTGCGCATCAATCTCATGATTTTCGATTTCAGAATACAGTTCATCAAATGAAGTGTTGGTGGAACTTGCCCCAAGCAATTCAAATTGCGATTGTAATACGCTACTTGGCATAGCACGCACCTTCAAGTTTTGAAAGTCTTCTAGCTTTACTAATGGTTTTTTCTCCGAAATCATTTGTTTAAAGCCATTATTCCAGAAAGCTAGACCTTTAATATTAGCATGACTTAATTGGTTAAGTAATTGTTCACCTACACGACCATTAAGTATTTTCTTTACATCTTCATCTGTATGAAACAAGTAAGGTAAATCTAATACTTGCCAAGAGGGGATTACTTTTGTCATTTTAGAGAAAGATGGAGCAATCATCTGTACATCTCCATCTTGCAATGCTTTTAATTCGTTATCATCGTTATAAAGCATCCCATTTGGATAGATAATGACATGGATACGCCCATTTGTCTTTTGCTCTAAAAGCTCAGCAAATTTTATCGCAGTACGTCCCTTTGGTGTATCTTCTGCAACTACATGACTAAAGTTGATCACAATTTGTTGATTTAACCCTTGCTGTTCATGATCCACCGGTAACGATGCTGTTTGCCAAAATTGCTGTTTATAGCCAATGGCACCTAGAAGCAGCACAATTGTTAAAATGGCGGTTGTAATATAAACTTTCATGCAATCACCAACATTCTGACATTTTCTTTCTATTCTAACATAATTTCAAGTGATACAATATTCGTATACTAACAGATAGGAGGAAGAACGGTGAAAAAGAAGCATCTGTCAATGAACGGCAAAATTATGTCGCTCACCTTCTTCATCATCGTATTTTCATTTTTAGTAGCAGGAATTTTTGTTTTAGGTAATATTCTGTCCACAAAGGAAAAAGAGTTAGGTAATCAGGCTATGCTTATTGCACGAACGGTTGCGAAACTTCCAGAAGTTCAAAAAGAACTATCAACAGATAAAAAACCTATGGATCAAGCAAAGGTCATCAATGAAACAATAGAAGGCATACGTATTATTAACAAAGCAGAATATATTGTTGTATTAAATATGGATCATATACGTTTATCTCATCCTGTAAAAGCCTTAATCGGTAAGAAATCTAATACGGGCGATGAAAATGCAGCTTTTGCTGAACACTATTACTTGTCTAAAGCAAAAGGTGAAGTCGGAAAAACCATGCGTGCTTTTGTGCCGATCATGAATGACAAGCATCAACAAGTAGGAGTTGTGATCGTAGGGTACAGTCTTCCAACAATAGTGGAAATTTTATATAGTATTCGTAAAGAAATCTTTGTTGCTACGTTATTATCACTCTTATTCGGTGCTTGGGGTGCATGGATGCTCGGTAGAAACATGAAAAAACAGATGTTTGATTTAGAGCCACATGAAATTGCTAAGCAGTATACAGAACGAACAGAAACATTTAATGCCATGCACGAGGGGATTATAGCTATTGATAATGACTTTACGGTTACTATTTTCAATACGAAAGCAAAACAAATATTAGGTGTTGATCAGCAAGAATTAATCGGTAAAAAAATCTATGATATTTTACCAGATACTCGTTTACCTGAAATTTTAGATTATAATATCCCCATCTATAACAAAGAACTACTCATCAACCAGCACAATATTATGAGTAATCGTGTACCAATAGAGGTCGATGGTGAAATAGTTGGTGCAATCGCTATTTTCCAAGACCGTACAGAAGTGAAAAAGCTAGCTGAAGAACTTACAGGTGTGAAGGAATTTGTACAGGCATTACGTATTCAAAACCACGAACACAAAAACAAAATTCATACAATAGCTGGATTATTACAGCTTGGTCATTATCAACAGGCATTGTCTTATATTGAGGAAGTAAAAGAAAAACAAGATGAGATTGCTAATTTTTTAAATGATCGTATCAAGAATCAAAACATCTCTGGACTTTTACTAAGTAAGATTAATCACGGAAAAGAGCTCGGGATTGATGTAGAAATTGATATGAATAGTCAATTAACGTATTTACCAGATCAATTAGACTTTAATGATTTTGTTGTTATAATTGGGAATTTAATCGAAAATGCTTTTGATGCACTTCAGTTGATAGATAAAGACGATAAGAAAGTTCTAATTAGTATCGATCAAGACGAGGAGACTTTATCAATCTTAGTCGAAGATAACGGTGTCGGTATGTCCGAAGAAGTGATTTCGCGTATCTTTGCAAATGGCTATACCTCAAAGAGAAATGAAAATCATGGAATAGGTCTTTATTTAATTCAAGACATTGTTAGAAAATTAGATGGTACAATTGATGTAACAAGTTCCCCTGGTGAAGGGACAAGCGTGTTTGTTACGTTTTATTTATAAAAGGGGATGAATGATATGCAACCGATTCAAGTATTATTAGTCGAAGATGATCCAATGGTTCGACAAGTGAATCGTCAATTTATCGAACAAGTAGCTGGATATCATCTAATTGGTACCGCTAAGAATGGCATTGAAGGCATTCAACAAATTAAACTGCTAAAACCGGATCTTGTCTTTATGGACATATTTATGCCAGAGCAAGACGGTATCGAGACATTAAAAAAGATACGAGAAAAGGGTTTAAAAGTCGATGTCATCGCTGTTACCGCAGCAAATGATATGAAAACCATTCAGAAAATGCTCCAACTCGGTGTATTTGATTACATTATGAAGCCGTTCTCATTTGAACGGATGAAGCAAACATTACAAAATTATCGACTCTTTAAAGCGAAAATTGAAGAAAAGAATGAGATGACTCAGAGTGAGCTTGATACTCTTTTACACAAGCAACAAAGCTCACCTCAAATTTCAGATGAACATTTACCAAAAGGTCTGAATGCTGCAACACTAGCGAAAATTGTTACATTTATCGGTACGCAAGAACAATCTGTTTCTGCTGAAGAGGTGGCAAATGGCGTTGGTCTTGCTCGAGTAACTGCTCGTCGTTATTTGGATTATCTTGAGAAACAAGATAAAGTGAAAATCGATATTCAATATGGCGGAGTCGGAAGACCTGTTAATCAATATCGATTAATTCACTAGTAAAGATAATAAAGAAAAAATGAAATGGAGATGAAAAGATGCGTGAAGTGAAAGTTGTTCCTTACAATGAAAAATGGCCAGAGATGTTTAATTTAGAAGCAGAGAATTTGCAAAAGCTATTACCAGAGGAAATAATAGAGATTTATCATATTGGTAGTACGGCGATACCAGATATGTCTGCAAATCCAATTATTGATGTGCTTGTAGAAGTTAAGAACATTCAACAGATTGATGATTTTACGGAGCGGCTTGCTGTAAACGGTTATAGAGCTTTTGGTGAGAATGGAATACCAGGAAGACGTTTTTTTATTAAAGGAACCTTATCAAATCGCACACATCATATTCATATGTTCCAAACAGGAGACAAAGAAATTAATAGACTTTTAGCTTTTCGTGATTTTCTAATAGCAAATCATTATGAAGCACTTCAATATGGGGCTTTAAAGAAAAAATTAGCGCAAGAAAATCCAGTTGATATTGAGAAGTACATACAAGGAAAACATGATTTTATCCAAACAATCGATAAAATGGCCGCTGTATGGGGAAAATAAGTGGATATAGATCAGTTTTGCTTTTTTTACCAATTTAATAAAAATGTCAATTTAACTTAGAAAGGCTGTTAAATACTAGCTGATGTATAAAAAGTAACCATTTTTGTGGTTGCTTTTTATTATTGCCAAAAAGTTCAAATATATTTGTGCTTTAAATGTTTTTAATGCATATAAATAGGGAATAGTGTGTTGTAGAAACAAAGGACAGGGGGGTTAGAATTGATATTTGTTTTTATCACACTTATTTTATCGTTAGCCTTGATCCCATTGGTGTTAATTGATATGAAAATCAAGGTATCAGAAACTCAATTTGATTTAGCAATTCGTTCATTAGAATTACCAGAAGAAACACTATCAAACAAAGCTCAAAATCGTATGAATACAAAACAACGATTATCTAAACTTAAATTAGTAAATTGGAATAAAATACAAACGAAATTAAACAGTAAATATCTAACAAGAGTAAAAAAATTACTTATTAGTGGATATACATTAATATTAGATAGTAGCAAATCATTGAAGCGTAAAATGAAGGAATCGTGGGACAAAATGCATCATTTGAGAAAATCAAAAAATAGCAGAACAAATCGTAGTATTAACAATCAAACAACTAGATCAGCAAAACGTTAAAAACTTCAGTTACCAATGCTGAAGTTTTTTTAATGCATAAAAATCAGGATATCTTCGAAAAAATCTCAAATATCTCACTGTTTCAAGTATACTTATCTAACGAAACGTAACTTCCTAGAATTTATATTATGTAAACTAAAAATAAAAAATGTGAGAGAGGGCTTGAATATGCCAATTCCCCCTAATATTTGTACTTTTCGATTTATAATTGTGAAGTTCCATATAATTTTCAAATGACCGATAACTCTCTTTTTACGATAATGAGATGAATGTTTAATATTTTATATGGAGATTATATTCTTGCAACTATATGCTGCCATTGATGAGTTTGTTTTGTGTATTAAGATTGAAAAAATTATTCGCTATATACAGTCACCAGTTATGAATACGATTTGCAGCTCTTTTTAACGTTTTTGACGGATCATGGCCGTTCAACCCTTTTAAATGAGATTACCAAGACCCAAGTACTCGATTTATTCAATACACGACATTAAATCTCCAAAAATCGACGGTAGACTCCCTGTCTATAAGACCTTGATGGATCCACAATAGTTATTTCGCTATCTAGGGCACACTCATTCATGTTTTCGAAGCGAAATGAGATTAATGTCTAAACTATTAGCTACGACCGTTTTAAGACGGTCTGAACTCGTTTTATTAACATGAGAACAAGTTAGTTTTGAAAATGAATTAATTCGAATTGATGTGAGCTTGTTTTCCTGAATAAAAACCATATAGCATTAGATCCGCGTGGGTTACATGTCATTTTCAAAGATATGTTGAAAAAAGCTGACCTCCCCTCACCCGTTTAACACTGCATACTTAAGGCATACAACCTTTTATCCCAAAAACTAACGATTATAAATAATGTTCGTGTTTTATTCAGTTGTTGATGAATCCAGCCGATGAGAGAATCGCACTTTAGGCATTAAAACACGAACGTTTTAATTGTAATTATTTTGTATCATTCGTTAATAGGTGTTAATCGCAAACAATCTTCCCTAGTTTTATGTATATATCAGGATACTATTCAAGAATCGCACCTGATTGCTGAATAAGATCTAACTATTTATTAATAAGTTCTTTTTATTAATCATTTTTAAAATTCTATTTTTTGTTTCAGGGTGATATGTAATAATTTCTCCTTTGTATATAACAGTGAACACTCCAAATGGCGTCGGTGATTTTTCTTGAGCTACATTATAACAATCCAAATCAACTATTTGAACACTAATACTTAAATCTTTAGAAGCCTCAATTATGTTTCTAACAGCATCTTGAATATAAGGGCATTGATCAGACTTAAATATAGTAATTCCTTCTTTATATTCTTTTGCAGATTCATTCCAGTTAAAAAATTGTGGTTTAGAATTTTTATTGAAACTAAGAGCCATCAGTTCAAATTCATCAATTTTATCAACCATTTTGAACCCTTTGCTTTCAAAAAACTTTTTATTAGGCAACCATCCTTGCTCACTTGTGACTAAAACAACGCCCGATAGCCCTAATTGTTTAGCTTCATCAATACATCCATTCAATAGTTGACTGCCAAATCCTCTTCCCTGACCCTTTCCAACAATCCAAAAGCAATGAATAACCATATATTCTTTAGCATTTATAGCTCTCCAAGTAAATTCACCAGGAATATATTCAATAAATCCTTTTTGCCTTCCATTCTCTTGGATTATTTTAATTTTTAATCCCTCTTTTAATCTTTCTTTTACCCAATTAAGTTTTTTCTGATAACCATCAGATTTCGGTTTACTCCTCATACAAAAAAATCCGTATTTATCAACATTTTCAGCATTTACATCAATAATTTCAACCATACTAGCCCTCCTTAATATTAAATAAAACTCATCTGTTATACTTATTCAATCTTTTTCAATAATGAAACGCGGTTATTTACGTTTAGTTTTTTGTAAATATTTTGTATATGCTTTTTTACTGTATTTTCGCTTATAAAAAGTTTTTGTGAAATGATGGAATTCGAGCAACCCTTCCCTATAAGTTCGCATACTGTTTTCTCTGATTTTGTTAACAAATTTTTCGAGATATTCGGCTGAAGATGTTTGCACTGTAAAGCGATATTATAGGCAAGCAGCTCTAAATAAAGAATTGTATCATTCAAAAATGCAGTATGGCCTTTTTCACCAATGAATGAAATACCACCAATAAGTTTGCCATCATATTTTAAATACATTCCCATTTCGTGATAGACGCCTCTCGTTTTCATAAACTCATTATAATACGAACTGTTTTCATATTCTGAAGTCGTTACAATATCTTGTAAATTTAGAGTGTTTTTAGAGATTATTCGATCTTTCACATGTATTGGTAACAAATAATCTTGGGACATATAATGCTTCTGATAAAATTCAATATCACTCTCATTTTGGTTAAGCATTAAAGGATGAGTAATCTCTCCTCTCTCATTACACAGCCAAAATATTGACTGCTCTAAATAGAATACTTTGTTAAACAGCTGTAAAACTTGCGAACGGAAATCTTCAATTCGATGGATTTGGTGAAGTTCATGTAAAATGTATTTCAATTTTTCAATGTTTAAGTTCATTTTCAAACCTCCACTAAAAATATTCCGAATTATCTAAAATATTATCATTTAAGGTAATAGATTTGCTAATATTTTCACTTTACAATTGAATTAATCGTATAAAGGAGGAATGTTTTATGAGTTCATTAAACATTGGGGTTGTTCAAGTAGCTTCATTTATGGAACCTGGAGATGGTGCTAAAACAAAGGGAACAAATTTGCAGACGATTTTCAGTTATATTGAGAAATTAGTATTCATGAATCCAACGGTTGATATGATTGTTTTTCCTGAGTTATTTTTAAACGGTTATGATTCAACGATTTGGGATGAAATGGCTGAACCAATTCCAAATGGACCTACGATTCAAGCGTTATGTAATAAAGCAAAAGAAGTGCAGAAATGGATTGTTCCAGGTTCACTTGTTGAACGTGGGAATGATGGAAAACTGTATAATACGACTCTACTTATTTCTCCTGAGGGTGAGATTAAGCTCAAATATCGAAAAGTATTTATTCCATATCCATTAGAGGTTTCATCACCTGGAAATGAGTTCCCTGTATACGAGATTCCTGGGGTTGGAAAAGTAGGTTTTGTCATTTGTGCCGATGGACATTATCCAGAATCAATACGTAACTTAGTAATGAAGGGTGCAGAACTGATTATTAAACCGACTCTTCAAGGTGAATGGATAGGTGGCTTGCGCAATCATACACCGATTGCCATTACTCGAGCAGTGGAAAATCAATGTTATGTAATTAGTGTGAATCAAGCTGGACCGGCCGGAATGGGAAATACGGTAGCTGTTGACCCTGAAGGACGTATTATCGAAGAATTAAACATCCAAGAGTCCTTTACATTTATTTACGTTGATTTTGAAGAGGTACGTCGTGTTCGCGAGACAGGTGCATTTGGCATGTTTGGCTTCTTAAAAATGTTAAAAGAATTTAAAGAGGATGGCTGCAATGTGGATGAATGTTATATAAATGATATTTCACAAGCTCCTGTTTATAACAATTTAACATTCCCACATCCAAAAATGCCATCAGACATTATTCGCTACGATCTAAAAAAAACAACAAACGTCTAATTAATTGTCTTTCTTAATATTTGAGATGGGCATTATCGTCGTGCCTAAAGATTATATACTTCGTCAAACTCCATCATAATAAGAGGTCGCTGAAAAGTCCTCAAAGGGATTTCAAAGTAAGTGAACGATATGTCGTTCACTTACTCGTTTCGACTAAAACAATTTAGTTGTTGGTTTATTGCTTAAGGAAAAAATCCCAAAATGACAGTACGAAACTTTTACCATTGCTTTCATCAGGTGAATAAAGAAAAAAGTTAACATTAGTTACATCTAGGAATCAAAATTCATCATATTCATAACAAAATCTTTCAATTTTATTATTGGTCAATTTAAAGAAGGTATTTTGAGATACCTCCAATCTTAATAATTGATCTTTTTCTAAACTTTGATAAACTCCCCTTATGATTCTTCCTGTTAGTCCGTGCGATACAGCAATAACTTTCTTTTTATCCCTTATACTTTCTAACCATTCTGATACTCTCCTCATAACTGAATCATAGCTTTCCCCATCTGGAGAATTGAAATACCAATTATAAGTATCAGTATTTTCAAGCAATTTTGGCCATGAAGATTCAATTTCTTGTGTGGTTAAACCTGCCCAAGAACCTACTGAAACCTCTTTTAATCGACTGTCAGTAGTCACTTTATTCAAGTCATATCCCAATATTTCACATATAATTTCTGTACTTTGCAAGGTCCTTCCTAATGGACTCGAAATAATTTCCCATTCATTAGGCTCATCAATTACAAGTTTTAATAACTTTGATATATTTTTCACTTGTTCTATTCCATCTTGAGTTAATGGTGAATCAAGTTGTCCTTGGTATCTCCCTTGTGAATTAAAAACTGTTTCCCCATGTCTAATTAAACATATTGTTTGCTCCAAATTGTTAGCCTCCTTCGTACAATAAAAATAATGGTGCTATATGATGTCTACCAATATAGTATCTTATTACAAAAAAATAATTCTATTTTATTCTATTCTTTCCAACTAAACTGCAAGATATTTCGAAAGATTACTTGTTTAAAATTATTTACCAAATATTGTATCAAATAAAACAATAATGCACAAAAAAAGTGAACGAATCATTTCGTTCACTTTTTTAAATAATTTATTTTAGTAGAGTCTTTTATACAAACTTAAGAACTTACTTATTTAACTAAAGATTTACCACCAGCAATACCAGGTTGTGTCATTGCATAAGGATCTAAAATCTTATCTAATTGTTCTGCTGTTAAAGCCCCAGATTTTATGCAAAGTTCACGGACAGAAGCACCTGTAGCTATAGCTTCTTTAGCAATTTGTGCAGCTAATTCATATCCGATATGTGGGTTTACTGCTGTTATAATCCCAACACTCTTTTCAACATATTCTTTTAGATGCTCTTCATTTGCTGTAATACCTACTATACATTTTTCTGTAAATACTGTGAATACATTACTCATTGTAGAAATCGATTGAATTAAATTAAAGAATAATACAGGTTCCATTACATTTAATTCAAATTGACCTGCTTCAGAAGCTGCTGAAATAGTTAAATCATTACCCATAACTTGGAAAGCAACTTGGTTCAAGACTTCAGCCATAACAGGATTTACTTTACCAGGCATAATTGAAGATCCTGGTTGACGAGCTGGTAGTACGATTTCAAATAAGCCATCACGTGGTCCAGAAGCCATTAAACGTAAGTCATTTGCGATTTTAGACATATTAATCATACAAACTTTTAAATTTGCTGATACTTGTGTATAACAATCCGTATTTTGAGTTGCATCAACTAAATGTTCTGCACCTTTTAATGGTAAGCCACTTAATTCGCTAAGATTTCGAACGACAGCATCAATGTATATTGGATCTGCATTCAATCCTGTACCAACGGCAGTTGCTCCCATATTTACTTCATATAGGTGTTGTCTTGACAGTGAAATACGATCAATGTCTCGAGAAACAACACGACTATATGATTCAAATTCTTGTCCAAGTAATACTGGGACAGCATCTTGAAGATGTGTACGACCCATTTTAATAATACCTGCAAATTCTTTTGCTTTAGAAATAAATGCATTTTGCATTGTTTTAGAAGCATCAAGTAATTTATTCAATAAACTTAAAACTGCGATATGAGTAGCAGTTGGAAAAGCATCATTTGTTGATTGAGACATATTAATATGACTATTTGGGCTAATTAATTTGTAATTCCCTTTTTCTTCTCCCATCAATTCAAGCGCACGATTTGCAATTACTTCGTTTGCATTCATGTTAATAGATGTACCTGCTCCGCCTTGAATTGGATCTACGATAAATTGGTCATTCCATTTTCCTGCAATGACTTCATCACATGCTTGAATAATATATTGTCCAATTTCTTTTTCCAGCATGCCCACTTCCATATTTGCTAGTGCTGCTGCTTTTTTCACAATACCTAAAGATTTAATTAGTTCAGGATGGATTCGATATCCCGTAATCGGAAAGTTTTCAATTGCTCTAGTTGTTTGAACACCATAATAAGCATCTTTCGGAATTTCTTTTTCTCCTAAAAAATCTTTTTCAATACGAAATTCTGTCGTTAACATAATAATATTCTCCAGTTCTATGATGTAATTAGGAAGCGTTTACATTGTTTTTTCTAACACAGATTAGATAATATAATATTTTTATAAAAAAAGAAACACCGAATCAAAATAAATTATCGATAATTTACATTATCTCAACAAAAATATGTATCTCTATATCTAATGACGCATCATAATGTCAGAAACTAGTAGGAGAACTTCGAGACTTACTTGAACAAGGAAATGAATGATGCTTCCAATAAAAGTATATTTTAATTTCTTATTTCCAGGATTTTATTGTTACGGTATATTTACAATCTTTTGAAACTCAGTTAGCTTTTTGGTCGTCTTTAGGGAAATGGAAAAAGAAAGGAGTGAAAAAATGGATACATACGCAGAAACGATGGATTTTTCTAACTCATATGAGTGGCTTAACTATTTAATGGATGAATACGGTGAAAAGTTAACGAATTTGGCCTATGGTTACTGTAAAGACTGGGGAAAAGCAGAAGAAATTGTTCAGGATGTGTTCATAACCTGTTTTCATCAATATAAGAACCGCCATAAAATTAAATCATATAAAGCATGGATCTATCGAATTACAATAAATCGAGCAAAAGATTCTCTACGAACCGCATGGTTTAAACGTGTGAGTGTTCAAAATGAGCTCTTTGCACATTTAACTTCGAATACATCAACACCTGAACGAAACTTAGAAAGTAATGAAACAAGTGAACAGTTAGCAACTGCTATTATGCAATTACCTCTTAAATATCGTGAAATGATCATACTCTTTTATTATGAAGAACTATCTATTCAAGAAATAAGCGAACTTATCAATATGAATGAGAATACAGTAAAGACTCGATTAAACCGTGGTAGAGAAAAACTAAAACCATTATTAGAAAGAGGTGATTATTATGAACGACTATAAGCAAATTCGAAGTTCCTTAGAAAAAAATATCTTCAATGAAAATCATTTTACAAGTATTCATAAAGCCAACATTCGCAACAAATTGGCAAAAAAACGACGTTATTATTTAGTACCCTATATTGTCTTGGCTTTATTTTTAGTAACTTTATCAGGTTTTCTTTATCTTAATTTTAATAGTACTCCTCCGCCTTCACATACAGTCAAGGGCACTTATGAAGCTAAAGCAGCATATTTAAAAGAAATTCAATTTGTTGATCGTATTCATAAAGGAAATACGTTAAATTTTTCAAAAGGAAAATTAACGATTGTTAACAATGAAATAGATAACGCGATAAAACCTTATATGGATACAGAAGACTTAGCTGGATTGAAAAACAACATGAAGGTTATTTCAAATATTAAGATTAAAACAAAAGGTGATACTTTTTATATTACGGGTGATGAAAACTTCTCCATGACGCTCCAAATCATTGCCCCTCGAATTGTGATGGATGAAAAAGGTAATGAGTATTCTACTAGTACTTATTTAGAGTGAGTTAGATTATCTGTATTAAAGTTACATTAAAACAAGCCAATGAAGCTTTTAAGAACTTCATTGGCTTGTTAAATTATAGCTTTGTCTTGATTGCACTTATTGTTTTTACGGATGGTATAGAGACAAGTTGCGAATAAGGTAGCTATCATTCGGTTTACATATAAGCTCCACCATCTACAACAATAACTTGCCCCGTTATATAACTAGCTTCCTTTGAAACTAAATAGCTAACTGCTGAAGCAATTTCAGCTGGTTTTCCCATTCGATCAATGGATTGATGGCTCGTATCATAGGGTACACCTTTTGTAATTCCTGTTTCCGTAGCGCCAGGTGCGACGGAATTGCAGGTAATATTGTATTGTCCAATTTCTCTTGCTACCCACTTAGTTAGCGCAATAACTCCACCTTTTGATGCTGCATAGGCAGGTCCAGATCTTCCGATTGTTTCATCACCTGATTTTGCGCCACCATTCATGCCGGAAATAGAGCTAATATTAACAATTCGACCTGCTTCTTGATTTTTCATGTAAGGATAAACAACCGCCTTCGTAAATAAGAAAGTTGCTAATAAATTCGTGTTAATATCCCGTTCCCAATCATCCACTGTCATTGTTTCTAAATTTAATCGACTAGCTGTACCAGCGTTATTAACTAAAATATCGATATGTCCAAAAGTATTAGAAGTATCTTCCACGACATGTTTAATAAATTCTGCCTCTCTAATATCACCTAAGTGTTCAACATGTCCATCACCTTGCAATTGTTTGATCGTGTCATCGCAAGAATTTTTATCTACTAATACGATTTGAATGTCTTTTTGATCTAAAGCTATGGCAATGCCTTGACCAATGCCACTTGCCGCGCCTGTTACAATGGCTACTTGTTTTGACATATTCTCACCCCGTAACAAAGTAGAGGGCTATGTCTCTAC
The DNA here is from genome assembly GCF_044359855.1 of Rummeliibacillus pycnus. Classification (GTDB taxonomy): domain Bacteria; phylum Bacillota; class Bacilli; order Bacillales_A; family Planococcaceae; genus Rummeliibacillus; species Rummeliibacillus pycnus_A. Next base: position 436,918 of record NZ_CP132291.1, on the reverse strand, counting down.
TTTTAAATTATTTGAAAAGTTTAAACAGATACTTTATCTATTGATGGTTGAGAGATCTCAGCAGCTTCTGGCTGATCCGCATATTGCGTTATTTTTCGTGTGTCCGGTGCGAAAATGGCTAAAGTGAGTGAAATCAATAACCCAGCAATCATCAATCCACCAAACAAATATGGTGAAGCGCCGTATTTAGCACCCAATTCAGTCCAAAGCATTGGGCCAAATCCGCAGATAGCGGCAGCTACTTGATATCCAAGTGAAAGGCCTGTATAACGTACATTTGCTGGGAATAGTTCTGAGAAAAGTGTTCCTTGTGTTGAGAAAATGGAACCCCATATTACACCTAATAAGATAACTTGCATTGCGTAAAACCAAGTTGTACTTTGAGGAATCATTGTGAAATATGGAATAGCTAATAATAGCATCGCAACAATTCCACTGATATAAATTGTTTTTCGACCGATAAAATCAGATAAATAGCCAACTAAAGGAATTGAAATGATCATCGTTGCACAGCTAATTGTCAAAGCGAATAATGCCACATCACGGCTGTATCCAAGATGTGTAGTTGCGTAAACCAAGATAAAAGACATAAGGAATACATTGAAAAGTCCGTCCCCTACTTTTAAACCGATTAAACGAAAAATATCTTTTTTGTTGTATTTAAATGCCTCAAAAATAGGTACTTTTGCAAGCTCACCTTGCTCTTTATTACGCTTGAATTCTGGCGTCTCTTCAATACCACTACGTATCCAAACAGCTAAAATAATTAATACGGCACTAAATAAAAACGGTAATCGCCAACCCCAAGACATAAATTGTGCTTCTGTTGTTAATGAACTAATTAATGTAAAACTAAATGTTCCTAATACTAACCCGATTGGTACCCCTAATTGTGGAATAGAACCGAAGAATCCGCGAACGCCTTTTGTTGCAGTTTCGGTTGCAAGAAGTACAGCTCCTCCCCATTCACCACCGAGTGCAATCCCTTGTAGTAAGCGTAATACTACAAGCATGATGGGAGCGGCTACCCCTACTTGTGCGTATGTAGGAAGCAACCCAATTAAAAATGAACTTCCGCCCATCCCAATCAATGTCAGCATTAACGATGCCTTTCTCCCTATCCTATCACCCATGTGGCCGAAAATAATACTACCTAGAGGTCGCGCTGCGTAACCTGCACCAAAAGTGGCAAAAGCAATTAAGATGGAGACAGATGGATCCGAAGAAGGAAAGAATAATGTCGTAAACACAAGTCCTGTTGCAGTACCATAAAGGTAAAAGTCATACCATTCAATAATAGAGCCAGCTACACTTGCTAATAAAACCCTTAAATTTTTCATATGATCCCCTTCTTTCTTATATTGAAATCGAATTTCGCAGAATATGCTTCTGAATTTTCCCTACAGGTGTTCGTGGAAAATCCTCTACAAATTCGATAACATCCGGAACTTTAAACTTTGCTAATCTTTCTTTACAGTGTTCAATTAGTTCATTTTCAGTTACCTTTGCATTTTTATTTAAAATGACATAGGCTTTAATCGCTTCATCACGCATATCATCTGGAATTCCAATCACAGCTACTTCATAAACTGCTTCATGTTCTACTAGAACGCTTTCAACTTCATTTGCTGCTACGTTCTCTCCTGAACGTTTGATCATATCCTTCATTCGATCAACAAAATAGAAATAACCATCTTCTCCGATGCGTGCATTGTCTCCTGTTAATAACCAATCCCCCTGGAATGTTTGCTCTGTTGCTTCGTCATTTTTAAAATATCCCTTCATTAGTGTTCTACCACGTCTACCTTTGACAGCTATTTGGCCAACTTCTCCATCGTTTACTTCATATCCATTTTCATCAAGTAGTTTTACTTCATAGCCAATACTTGGTTTTCCGATGCTCAAATTTTTTGCAATATCGTTGATTGGATTGATTAATGGAACGCCGATTGTTTCTGTCATCCCGTACATTTGTAAAAGCTTTAAATCGAATTTTTCTTCAAATGAAGTTATTTGATGTTCTGCTATTGACTGTGCAAATAGGATTAAACGAATTGAATTATCTTGATCTGCGTTGTCATATTCTTTTGCAAGTATCATTCGTATAGGAGCAGCAAATAATGACCCAATCGTTCCACCTAATGCCTTTGCTTGTTTGAAATATCGAGATGCGCTGAATTTCTCAGTTACTGCGATACTGGCACCTACAACGAGTGCTGACATAGTTGAGTAATATTGTGCATTGCCATGGAACAAAGGTAAAACAATGAATGGTCGGTCATTCTCGCTCAAGTTAATCGATTTAGATAATAGTTCACCAGCATAAATATAATTTGCATTTGTAACTTGTACACCTTTAGGTTTAGACGTTGTTCCTGAAGTGTAAAGCATAGCTACGACATCTTCTGAAACAATCTCAGGTAAATCTAGCGTATTAGTAGATGTATTTGCTAATAAATCATCAAAATTTAGTACATAATCTATAGCACAGTTACATCTTGTAACGATGATTTTTTGAATAGTTGGAGTTTCTTCGCGAATTTGTTGGAATTTATCTAAGTATTCAATTTCAGTCATTAAAACTAGTGCTTCAGAATGATTAATAATATATTTCATCTCATCCGCTGTTGATAAAATATTTGTAGGAACCATAATCGCACCAATGTTTGCTAATGCAAACCATGTTGTGAAAAATTCCATATTGTTTGGCAAATGTAAAACAACATGATCACCTTTTTTAAGACCTAAGTTCATAAAAGCATTACTTAATTTATTCACTTCAGTTTGAAACTCTGTATACGTTTTTTTGAATCGTTGCTCATTAGCATCCTCATAGTGGATAAAGTACTTCTCCACATGTTGATTGACCTTATCCGCTAATAATGAACGCAACGTTCGATTACCTAAAATATCCATTTCTCTACACCCCTTTGCTAAAACGCTTACATATTTATAGACTATAGTCTATAAGATAATATAGTTATATTTTATTTGTCAATATAAATTTCAGACTATTTAGTAAATTTAAAAAATAATATTTTTATAGATATATGTTAAATTAGTTATTAAGAATAAAGAGTAGGTGTTGACCATGATAAAGAAAACTAGAGAGCAACAAGCAGAAGAAACAAAACAGAGAATCTACACTACCGCATTGAAATTATTTGAAAGTAAGGGATTTAATAATGTTAGCGTCGATGAAATTGTTCGTAAAAGCAAAAGCTCTAAAGGGGCTTTTTATGGCCACTTTACTTCTAAATATGATATTTTCTTAGAAAAATTCAAAGAAATAGATTCATTTTATGAAGCCTTTGTTCAAACGTTATCTCCTAAATTAAAATTTGAAGACAAGATTATTGCTCTATTTAATGCACAAATGACGTACTTAAAAGAAGATTTAGGTGAAGATTTAATGAGAAGTGTTTATACGAGCGGTTTGATCGAAAGTGAAGAAAACTTCTTTGCAAATTCACAGCGGAGTTTATATAAAATCTTAAATACATTTGTACAAGAAGCTGTTAGCAATGGTGAGCTGCCGCCTACTACAAACATCGAAAAGACAGGTATGCTTATTTCAAGATGTATGCGAGGAACACTATATGATTGGCTATCTTTCGGAAATGATTTTCAATTGAATAAAGAAGCAGAACTGTTCGTTTCTATTTTTCTTAAAGGATTAAAATCGAATGGGTAGATAGTATGTAAAAAATAAATGTTTAACTTAAGGATTATTCAACTATTTTGTTATGTCCATAAAGGGAAATTATATAAGAACAAATGTTCTATATGCTAAAAAGGGGCATTTATTACACCGCATATCACGTAATATATAATAAAAAAATGATATAAAATACAATATAAAAGTGATTTTTATTAGATATGCTATTTTCTATAACACAGAACAAATGTTCTTTATTGTGCATTTCCCCTATCCATCTTAAATAATATATAATAGTAACATCCACTGAGAAAGGTTGAGAATTATGTCGAATGTTGAAAAAATGATTAATCACGCTCTTGAGTTAAAAAGCTTAGGTCAATACGACCAAGCATTAAATATGTATACAGCTGCAATTAAGGAAGAACCATCTAATAGCAATTTATATCGAGGAATTGGTAAAATCGCTTATCTTATGGGACAAAGTAAACTTGCTGTATCCGCATATTTATCCGCATTACATATTGAGATTGCCAAAATTGAACATTTTGGTTTGAATGCAGAAACGCAAAAAATGTATGACCAGCTACCTGAAGCACTAACAAAGGATTTACCGGTGAAAGGTGCATTTATCATTTATTATGATACGAACACATTGCGCCATTTAGCTCACGCTATTGCTGATTTTGACGACAATGCATTAAATCAGGAACCAGAACTTGTGGCATATAAAGAAATTTACACAGCTAATCTCAAAGGTGATCAAGATTTAGCTGAAATTTTAGCTATTTATAATCGCACCGAAAGCGACTATACAGAACAAGAATCCACTTTCTATATTCAAATTGGAAAAGAACTTGCGCTTGCTTGGATTAAATGGGACCGTCTCGCTAGCTTAGATGTTGGACATTTGTATTTTTAAATAAGTAATTTTTATAAGATACAGCTAATTTAATGAAATTATCAGGAGTTATTGCGATGTGATATTTACTTGCGATAACTTCTTTTCGTTTTTGCTTAGAATTTGAAATTAGTTGTAACTCTTGAATAATTTAAAATATTTATTTTGAATACGCTTATTTATTTGAAGAAAATCAAAAATTAAGTTATACAGAGCCAAAATAAAAAGGATATAATTCAAGTTTACATAATTATATTATTAGAAATTAATTGACGTCATATTTAGATTTATTAGGTTATAACTAAAAAAAGAGCAATCAACAACTTAAAATTAGATGTTGATTGCTCTTTTAAATTATCTAAAACTTTAATAGCATAATGTAAGATGTTTCGTCTTTCCCAACTACTATAAAACCTAATCTAAGATAAAGATTTACTGCAACTGTATTATCAGCATCTACGCTTAATGATACAGCTTTAAAACCATCATTATTTGCTTCCTCTAGAATTGAATTCATTAATTTGATTCCAAGACCTTTATTCCTTGCGGCTTCTTCAATAGCAATTCCTAATTCTGGTGTATCATCGTCCACATAGCCATAACTTCTTTCTTTACTACTATATAATCTGTACCAAACTGCACCAACTGGGGTATCTGTATGATCAACAGCAATTAACGCTTTATCCCCTTTTCTGCCCCAATTTTGATGATACTTCTTCAATTCATCAGTATTAAGCAGTTTATCTATAGGTGGTTTTTTCTCTTTTTCAATGAAAATAGACTCGTATAGCATCTTCATAAAAAATTCTTTCTCATTTTCTCTCATGAATCTGATTTTAAACATATTCATCCCCCAGAATATATCATCCAAAATAAACTTCAATGCTAGTTTATAGCATAGTTTAAAATAGAAATATATACCAATTTATGCATACACAAATAACATGAAACCCGAAGGCCCTGCTAAATAGAGTGTTAAACCATTGCCAATCCACCGTTTACGGAAAGAGTTTACTGTGGCATTTATTCATCAATTAGGAATGAATATTTTGTTACACTAAAAAATTGGTTTATGTCACTCTAAATAAAGTTGCTTTTTTGCAACAAAAATAAAAATTGGACTTGAAGATAATGTTGGAAAACTTTATTTATTTCCTTGTAAACTAATTCAAAAGGAAGAACTTTCCATGAAGTATAACGTCTTATTTAAAAATAATACAAATGAGGTGGTATTGTGGGGTTTTGGTATTTCTTAATTTTAATATTAGGATTGTTTTTGATAGCTAAAGGACTATTTATAAAAAAGCCATCTTTGTTAATTAAAAAAATTGGTTTTGTATTTGTAGGACTATTATGTATATCATTGTCAATTTTTATGTTTACAGATGGAAGTGCAGAAATAATTTCGGATTTACTAAATCTAGATTAAAGAAATAGTAAATAAGCGTATTCATTTCGAATACGCTTATTGATTTGAGAATATTCTACTATCAAGTTATACAGAGTCAAAAAGAAAAAAGACCATAGACAAACTCGAAATTCTTTAAGTTCGTCTACAGTCTAAATGGTTTTATTTTATACTTTAGCTATTAGAAGATATTTAAACAACTTCTTTACAATAAGAATCTAAAAACATTTGAATCATCAAGTCTCCATCTTTAGTACCGATTGATTCAGGGTGGAATTGCAATCCAAATACCGGGTATTCCTGATGTTGAATGGCCATAATCTCTTGATCATCTTTAGCAATCGCTATAATTTGTAATTCAGGAGGAAGGGTTTTTTTGTCAATCACTAGAGAGTGATAACGCATGACGGAAACAGATTCTGGACATTTCTCAAAAAGTCCTGTTTGTGTATGTTTAACGGTTGAATATAAGCCATGTTTAATTTGTTGAGCTCTAATAATTTTCGCTCCAAATGCTTCTGCTATTGATTGATGACCCAAGCAAATCCCTAAAATCGGGAATTCAGTATACAAGTTTTTTATAACCTCAATTGAAATCCCTGCTTCAGAAGGAGTTCCAGGACCCGGAGAAATGACAATTGCTTCAGGTTGCATTTCTCGAATCTCGTTTACTGTAAGCGAATCATTACGAACAACTTTGACTTCTTTACCTAGACTACTAATTTGTTGATAGAGGTTATAAGTAAATGAATCATAATTATCGATTAATAAAATCATGATCGCACCTCCAGTAAGGCTTTGGCTTTGTTCAGTGTCTCTTCATATTCATTCTCGGGAATAGAATGGTATACAACGCCCGCTCCAGCTTGAACATAAGCTTTTCCTTTTGTAATCACCATTGTTCGGATTGCAAGTGCCATATCCATATCACCAGTTATCGAGATATAGCCGACTGCTCCAGCATATACACCTCTTTTATCGTGTTCTAAATCATTGATAATTTGCATCGCACGAATTTTCGGAGCACCAGATACAGTTCCTGCTGGTAAAGCTGTAGCTAAAACATCCAGAGGATGAATTTCGTCTTTTAACTCACCCGTCACTTCAGAAACAATATGCATCACATGTTTATAGCGCTCTATTTGCATAAATTTCGGTAGCTTAACAGAACCAACTTTACTTAACTTACCAATATCATTTCGACCTAAATCAACGAGCATTCGATGTTCAGCAAGTTCCTTTTCGTCTAGTAGAAGATCTTGTTCTAACGCTAAATCTTCTTCTACAGTGCTCCCACGTCGTCTTGTACCTGCAATTGGGTTTGTTGTAACAACGCGACCATTTACTTTTACAAGACTTTCTGGTGATGTTCCTAAAATCACATATTCTTCAAAATCCATATAAAACATATAAGGAGAAGGGTTCGTCGTACGAAGTCTTCGATAAAGATTCATTGGATTCCCTGTGAAATCTGCTTCAAATCGTTGCGATAATACAACTTGAAAAATATCTCCTTGCTCTATATGCTGTTTTGCTTGTTTCACCATCTCACAGAATTCTTCTTTTTCTATAGTAGATCGGAATTGAATCGTATCTGAATCTTCATCTGCCTGTGTTAAAATAGTCGTTTCCAGCTGCTTCTCAATATCATTTATTCTCTTTCGTAATTCTTGCTGAGAATATTCCTTTTTCAATAAATCAACAGCTACAATATGCACGTTTTGCATTAAATGATCTACGATTATGAAGGTATCGTAAAATAGTAAATGCATATCAGGCATGTGTAGGTTATCTTTTAATATGTCACCGATTTTTTCATGATAAAACGCCGTTTCATATCCAAAATAGCCAATTGCTCCTCCGAAAAATGAAAAAGGCAGTTTCACGTTCTCTGTTGGTAGCAATGATTTTAGCTTTTGAAAAGCATTTGTACCATGACTAACTAGTTCATGCTCTTTATTAAATAATTGATAGTCATTATTTGATGCAACCATTTCTGCTATAGGATTGATTGCAATAAATGAATATCTACCGCTTTCTTCATGCTTTGCGGATGATTCAAATAACATTTTCTTCTTCCCATTTAAAGCGTGGTAAATCGAAATAGGTGTTAGCATATCACCTTGGATGGTCTTCATTTCATACATTCTCGTCTCAACTGTCATTTGTTTAACTCCTTTACTAAGCTCTACTCAACTCTCTCCAGCGCATTCCGCTATAATAAAAAAGTCCTCCATAGAGAAAACACTCTATGAAGGACGGAGATCCGCGGTACCACCTTACTTGTAGCGATTAGCTACCACTCACATATAACGGTATGTGCCGGATTACCCTACTTTGTTCAAGTAATCACTCACAGGTCCATTCAATAAGGAAATGGATCGACTTTCACTAGTGTCGACTCTCTGTACCATTTTGTGCTTATCTACTACTCCTGCTCAACGATTTCAATTTGAAATTGTAAGTATGTTAAATATTATAAAGAATGATGATGGAATATTCAATAAATTATTGTTCAACATGTATTCTAGAAAAAAACTTGAGCATATAGCGTAAATAACTACGAATAGTCGTGATGCGTTCTTCTAGTGATGCAGCAATTGTTTTATAGAATGATACACCTTCATCAGTACCTTTTAAATTTCGAACAGTTCTCTTTTCATCCGGCCATGAACCCACTAAATAGTCTTTATCTTCAAGCTCCCATGCAATTTGATATAAATAGCCATTTGATGGACACCAACCAAATAAGTCCTCTAATTGTTGTCCAACTTCTGCCATATAAAAACTGGAACGAGTTTGAGAAAGCTTTAACGCGAGATAACGTATAGCATCTTTGACTGAAATGAGTTTAGAAAAATAGCTCCGAAACTCTTCAGGTAATGGATGTTCAGGCTTAGGTGGTTTCTCTCCGTTTTTCGTTAATTCATAATAGAAGCGGTCTAATACTAAGACAATTTCATGGAAACGTTCAAAATAGAGTTCATTATAACGATTTAATCGATTTGTACCAAGTTCTGTACTCGTATAAAGCACCTTTTTATGAATTTGTCTGGATGATAATGCACCTTCTGCTTCTAGCTGTTTTGCTATTCGTGCAACATATTCATAACCAACCTTACGTCCTGGAAATTCATCCTGAAACTGTTGGTGGATTTCTACAGAGTACTTTTCTGCATTTTGCGTTGCGTAAAGCCAATAAAGTGCTAATGTATCTTTTACACTAAAGCCTACTGATTGTTGAAAATTCTTTTCTTTCATGATGAACCTCCTTTTGGGCTATTAACAATATTATACCAAATATATTGCTATATAGTGGAAATATGCTACTCAATATTTAGCATTAATTCTCTTTAAAAAATTCTATATCACTTATATAAGGGTATATTGATTGGAATTAGGTGTAATTTATTAATTTTCCGGTTAAATAATAGTTGAAAATACCTAACAAAAAAGCCAATACCTTATTTATCAAAGAATTAGCTACTTTATTACTTCGAAAAATTATAATTAAATTGAGCGAAAACCATGATCAAGGTAATTCAGATGTAATAATTAATTTTTGTTCATTATTTCTTTTCTCCATTTTTATTAAATAAATTCTAATATGAGTTGTAACAAGTTTACATTATTTCATCCCATATCAAATAATCATAAAAGCCGAAGCTTCCTTAGTGTAAGGATCTTCGGCTTTTTATCTTGAAATCTACTTAGGGTAAGTTTTCATCTTTTTGTCGATAAGGCACCCCAAAACGTATTATTTAACTGTAATTTTCAGAGGTATACTTTTCACACCTTGTTTATTTGTAACATAAACAGTTAAGATCGTACCTTGCTGTTGGTTACCCATAAATAAGAAAAAGTGACCTTTTGAATCTACGTGATCGGAAACTATTAAAGTTTTGCCTCGATAAACGGAGACTTTAGAAGAAAGCTCAGCTTTCCCACGGATATATTTTGTTGTTGTATAAACTTTATCTACAATTGGCTGTGCTGTTGTTTTAGATTGTTTAACAGTTACATTCTTAGCTTTACTGATGTTCCCAACTGAATCTTCTGCAGTTACTTTCAAGATTGTACCTACAGCTTGAAATGGAAGAGCTAGCTGGAATTTACCATCTTTATTAGAAAGCCCTTTTACAACCATTTTTGAACCGTTTTTAATTGCTATAGTTGAATTATGTGTTGCTTTCCCGGAAATGGTATGGCTGCTTGTTGTAACCGTTTCTACAGTAGGTGTTTCGATCTTTTTTGCTCCTGGTGTATGAATGGTAGATTCTACACCTTTAGATATATTCCCTGTGGTATCTTCAGTGATTAATTTCAGTCGATAATCTGTGTCTGGTTTTAAATTTTTAAATGAATATTCTTCACTATTTGTAGTGTCTACAAGTTGGCCATTAAGATAAACTTGTGTTTCATTGAAATCTTCATCAATTGGATTAATCCATGCTAAATTGAATGAATCTATTTTAAGGTTTTTTATTTTTAATTCATCGATATTAGCTGGAGGTGTTATATCTTCTAATGTCCGAAATGATTGTTGAACTCCATCTGAACTATCTCCGTTTTTATTGATGACTTTTAATATAACTTTGTATGCTCTATCAGAATCTAAATTCTTTAATGTATATGTCGAATGGGTCGTATATTTTATTGTTTTGTCATTGATAATGATCGCTACTTTGCTGAAAGAAGTATCAACCGGAAGCTTATAAGAGATTGTAGCATTATGATCTTTTATCTTAGAAATGGTAACGCTCTTCAACTCATTCGGTTTTGTCATAGAAAACTTAGGTAATTGCGCTAGCCCGTAACCGTATTTATCATCCTTACCTTTGGTACCTAAATCTAAAGCGCTCTCTCTCAGTTTTTGAATGAGTTCACTTGATGTACTATACGGATATCTTTCTTTTAAAATTGCGAGTAGTCCAGTTACATGAGGAGCAGCAAAAGATGTTCCTGACGCATGGAATAGCTCCCCTTTACTATTAATTGTAGGTACGTAATCACCAGGAGCTGTAAAGTCAATAGAAGTACCTGTGTTTGAAAAGCTACTACATATTTTGTCTTTTCCTATAGACGTAACAGCAATGACATTACTGTATCGTGCAGGATAAGTCGGCTTATTTGAATTCCCATCATTTCCTGCAGAGGCGACAATAATAATTCCTGCTTTAACAGCTTGATCTACTGCTTTTTTTAGTGAAGAATCATCCTCGTAAATACTAGACGAGATATTAATAAGATCCATTTTGTGTTTAATTGACCAGTTGATTGCTTCGATCACTTCTGCAATACGCCCATCCCTTGTACCATCAGCATATTTTAAAGAATAAATCAGAACATTAGGAGCAACGCCAATAACATCCGAAATTGTACTATCAAATGTTGCTCCGCCTATTTGTGCCCCAAGAACAGCTGCAACGCTTGTGCCGTGGCCTTCACCATAATTACCTCGATCCCATTCATCTGATTCATCGATGTTTTTTGTATTTGGGTTATCTTTAACAAATGATACTCGTTTCACTACATTTGTTAAATCAGGAATTTCATTTACTCCAGTATCGATTACCGCAACTTTAACACCTTTCCCTTGATAGCCGTTTTTCCAATAAGTTGGAGCTTTTACATAATCTAAATTCCAGTAAGATTTAAAAGCTGGAATTTGACCACCAGTATTCACCACCGATTCTGTTGATACTAGCATTTTCTTTGTACTTTTATTGATAAATTCGATATTTTTATTATTTATTAATTGGTCATATTGCTTTTTTGTGATAGAAGCTCTTACCATTTCTACTTTATTTAATACTTTTTCAACCTTTGTAACATTCTTTATTATATATCTTTTTCCAGCATCGTTTTTGTAGGAAATCATTACATCTGTGGTTACTTCAGTAGATTTTTTTGCATCTACATTTGGTGCTTGAAAGATAAAAAAGCAACTAGTAAAACATAAGACAGATATCAATTTTATCTTTAAATTCATAAAAAATTGCCAATTAATCAAGAAATCACTCTCCATTTCTATCTAAAAGAATAGATTAAACTTATACTAGTATAATAAAATAATGATTTATACTATATTATGCCCTAAAAAATAGAAATAAGACCGTTTAAATGTATTTCAACACAAAAAACAGTCTTTTTCTACTATTATTTTAATAGTTCATAAATTATTTATATAAGTAATAATTTTTCACCAATCTGCCTATCAAGTATGCTGAAGATCCTTATAATTAAAGAGATTTTAAGGTCCGTCCTCCCCGTTTTTGCTATCATTCTGGCAATAAAACCTAATAGTCTCTAAGTGAACATTTAGAAAGGGTGTCTATGGTCCTTGCCGAATAAAAGATTTAATGATTAAGCAGTTGTAGCTCCTGTAACAAATCCAGTAGTGGGACCAAAAGCAAAACCGGTAATTACAACAAAAGCCATTACTGGTTTATATGCTTAATACCACTCAATCATCGGCAGCAATTGCAGACATCAAAGCATTAATTTTTTCTGGTTAATTGTCATTACCATTAGTATTCCATAAACTTAAAACCATGAATGCTTTTTCACTTTTCAAATTCGATATTGATGTAAACGCTATAAAACCCCTACCAATCACTAATTTGATTAGTAGGGGTTTTATAAGTGACTCGCGACGACATCAGGCATTTAATTCTTCTCTCCCTTTTGAATGCTCCTTGAAAGCATTGAGTTGTTCTTCCGTCAAGTTGTTAATAAAAAAGTAAAAGTCTTTCGATTCTAATCCAAATTCTTCACAAGCGCTACAATATCTTTCATAACCTTCTCGATACATATCCAATTAAATCTCCTCCTGTTATATAACAAATTTATTTGTTGGTATTAATATATAACAGATATGAAATCCTGTCAACTGAATTATCAGAAAATAAAATAAAATTAATTGCAAAAAAGTGGAAATTTCTACTATAGTTAAAGTTAAAGGAAGTTTTAACTATCCGTGTAATCTAATCTTATTGGAGGTGATTTAAATCAGAAATTTAATAATTGGTGTTGTGTTGTTTTTATTATTTGTACTTATTCTACATTTTTCCGGAATTCAATATTTCGTACTATTTAGTGTAATACAATGGGCGACAAAGTTTATTCTCCCATGGATATTGTTATATTGGCTAGCAAGAATGGTAAAATCTTTAGAGAAGAGGGCTTAAAATAGCCTACTGATGCAACGTGTTGCAGAGAGAAATCACTTTACTAAGATTGGAATTGTTTATTATGGCGGTTCCCCTCGCATCGTATTTGAAAAATTAATCTAAAAGATAAAACCCAAGCTCCTATCATACAGAAGCTTGGGTTTTACTTTATATAATATGTTCAAAATCTTTAAATTTTCGATGTGTCAATAGACTAATAATAACATAACTAATTAGTGAGAATAAGATCGGTAATGTCACTGTATGCATTCCAAATACATTCGGCCAATACTGATTAATCAAAATATAACTTGTTAAGCCTACAATCATCGATGTAATTGCCCCGTATTTATTGCCTTTTTTCCAATATAGACCGAAAATAACAGGCCATACAAATACAGATTCTAAGCCACCAAATGAAAATAGGTTCAGCCACACGAGTAAATTGGGTGGTCTTAATGCAACGATGATAACTGCAATACCGATAACTGCAGTGACAATGAAACTAATTTTCTTAATTTCATTATCTGTTGCCTTAGGTTTGATAAAGTTTAAGTAAATGTCTTTTACAATTGTTGAGCTCACAAGCATTAACAATGCATTTACCGTTGACATGATAGCAGCCATTGGTGCAGCTAATACGATACCAGCTAAAAACGGAGGCAGTACTTTAAGTGTTAGCAGCGGCATAACTTTATCGCCAATTTCAATACCTGGTAACACAGGGTGTGCTAAAACCCCTGTTAAATGCATACCGAACATCACGGTACCAATTGCAATTGTCCCAATAATAATTGCTGTATGCATACTTTTAGAATTTTTATATGCCATAGCGCGTACTGCTATTTGTGGTAAACCAATTACACCAATCCCAATTAAAATCCAAAATGTAGATACATACAACGGTGTTAAGCTTCCATCTGCTCCAAAAGGTGAAACAAGTTTTGGATTTTCAGCTACTAGGTCGGACATAATATTTGAAATGCCACCACCAGCTATAATTGTACCTATTAGCAAGATGATACTACCTAATAACATGACAGAACCTTGCACAGCGTCTGTCAAAGCTACTGCTCGGAAGCCACCGATAATAACATAAACAAGTACAACAGTCGCAAAGATAAATAGTGCAGTAGAATAATGTAATCCTGTCAATGACTCGATTAATCGTGCGCCACCAATCCATTGTGCTGCCATTGATGAAAACAAAAAGATAATAATACTAATTGCAGAAACGATAACAACCACATTACTATGATAGCGTTCTCTTAAAAAGTCGATCAATGTAATCGCTTTATATTTTCGTGCAATAATTGCAAATTTCTTACCTAATACCATCAAAACAAAATACCCAGCAGGTAATTGCGCCATTGATAATAGCACCCACCCTAGACCGGTATTATACGCAACCCCTGGGCCACCAATAAAACTAGAGGCACTTCCATATGTGGCCATCATTGTCATCGCAAGTAAGAAGCCGCCCATCTCTCTTCCACCAAGGAAATATTCTTGTAAGAAAGAATCAGACTGCATAACATGCTTATTCGCCCAAAATCCAATTAAAAAGATGATAACAAGAAAAATAACAAGTGGAATAATAACTTGCCAATTCATCATCGATCTTCACCATCCTCTTCTTCATCAAACGGTACATCCTTAAAGAAGAATTTGATGACAACATAGATTAATACAATCATAAAAATTGTTCCAGCTATACAGCTATAAAAGAACCATGCTGGAAAGCCGAAAACATATGTATACTCTTTCGGATCCCCTGAGCCAAGCCCATATGCAAACCCAAACCAGATTGCAAAGTTGATAATAACTAATGCAACACCTATTAACGCTTCGCGATGAGCTGTTTTAAAACGCTTATCTTTCATATTTACTCCCCTTCAATCAATTCGAATACTTTACTATTTTACTTTTTTGATAAAGAAAAGGAAAGTGTCAATAATTAGGTATAATCTTAAAAGTATTTAGTTTACATAATAAAATTATTTAACAACAAAATAGTTTTACATTTATTACCTAATTAAATCGATTTAATAATTTAAAGATTTAATATAATACGCGAACATAAAATGGGGCCATTATTATAAGCCATCCCTATTGGAACATTGTCTAAGAAGCGTAAGATGGCGACTCCTGCGGGAAAGCGAGACAAGGTGAGACCCCCGCAGTGAAGCGCGGTACGGGCTTCCGAGGAGGCTCAACGCTCGCCCGCGGAAAGCGCCATCTGGAGCGGCTTACTAAGTAAATACTAGAAATGAAATATTATCTGAATTATTGAGTTGATTATTTAGAATATATTTGTATTTTATAACTAGAAAAGAATTATGAAATTGATTCAATTAATTGAAATATTATACAATATTAATTAGAACAATAAGAAGTTAGAGGAGTGATAATTATTAGTTCTTTAAAAGAAGTAGTATATAAAATGAAATTACAAGTTGAGTCTTATGAAATACCACAAAACTCATATGGATCTGAAGTATTTTTGCTACATTTAAAAAATGGAGAAAATGCCTATTTGAAAATCCCTTATAACAAAGACAAGTTATGGCGTGAACATGATATGTTGACACTACTTCAGGGTAATGTGCCTGTTCCTAAAATACTAGACTTTTTACCAAGTGAAGCTGATTTCAATGGTGCCCTACTGTTATCTGAACTACCAGGAAAACCTACAACAGGAAAAATAGATTATACATTAGCTTTTGAAATCGGAAAATATCATGCGCTAATGCATTCTCACACTTCACAACATTATGGTTACAGAACTGAGGAAGGTTTTCAAAAACTTAAAAATAATGATTGGCGTAGCTATATAATAGAAAAATTTTTTATTGCTCTGGAAAAATCACAACCGTTTCTTAAAATAAAACAAAGTGATTTGGCTTATCAGCGATTCAATCAATTGTTCAAAAGTTTGCCGTCCCCTGATGGCCCTTGTGTTGTACATTTTGATTTCAGATTAGCCAATCTAATTATTGCAGATCGTCACATAAGTGGCATCATTGATTTTGAAACATCCAAATTTGCCTCAACAGAAATTGATTTTGTCAAAATGCAGCAAGAAGTATGGAATGTATTTCCTTCAACAAAAGAAGGCTACATAGCAGGTTATGAAAGCATTCGCCCAATTATTGAATTGGAAATGGTGCAACCATTTTATACACTCTATAACGCTATGGCCTCAATTGGTTGGTGCGTTGATAGAGGAATAGAAAAACATCAAGATTTTTATAAAGAGAATATAGTTATATTAAATTCTTTTGAATCAATTACCCAAAAGCTTTAAACATTATATTCTTTAGAATATCTAATACATTAAGTTAACATAATATAATTATTTAAAGTTAATTGAAATTACAAAAACATTTAAACATTCAGGTAAATCCAAAATAAAGAGCCCGTCTTCTCATCAATTTAAAAGAGAGAAAATGGGCTTTTCGGTTTCATCTATTAAACTTTTTATACAATAGATTGAAACCACTCATTAAGACTTTTGCTATGTAATTATTTTCCTCAAGGAATTGGTAAATCGCCATCATTTCTAGTTTATTTAACTCACGAATACGATTGAAAATAGGAATATCTGCAACATCCTTAAGATTTATGCTATCAGTTACAACATCACTTACTTTGCCAGTTAGCCATGTTTGGACGTCTATGCCTTCAACGATTTCGTTTCGCCCTTCATCATTGATGCCACTTGCATAACAACTAACACATGGTACCGATAATTTATACACGCCATCCATGACTGGACAGGTAAGAGCTTTTTTCTTCGGTAAACAAGGAGAACTTCGGGAGCGAAGCATAAATGCAAGAAGCCGGTGCTTTAAACATAATTTAGTCACCATATCAAAATAAGAAAATTGTACGTTTGGATACAATTTAAACACAAATAAACCAGTTCCTTGTTTGTAAGGAACCGGTTTGTAGTTTAATTCAACCTATATGTTGGTTTATATTAACGATTTAGTCTGTAGAGCATTTGGGAACGAACGTAATCTATAGGTTTATTTACAGGTATCTCTAAAAAATATTCCAGCTGCCATCTTTGAGTTTTTTGAGCCTGGCTACTCGTTGGCTTGTCCCAAGGTGGATAAACGCGAATTGCTCGTTTACCACTTTTATTCTTATTGGATACTATACCCTGATTACACAGAACAGCTTTTGGAAATACAAATTGCCCAAAGTTTTTCCCGTCTCGAGTACTAATAATAAACAAATCGACTGGATCTGATATGTCATATGGCTGGATTGGTCTATCCCCAATTCTCTCCCACAAAGTCACAAATTGCCCGCCCTTTGTAGGAGTAATTTTTGCGACACGAAATCTAATGGAGAGAGCGTTTAATTTAAATACATTGGCCCCATATTCAGCGTTTTGTAGTTCTAAACGTGGTTGAGAACACTCGAATCTACATGGGCTATAGACAAGATCTTTAGTGGCAAGAAGATCACTGTGAATTGTGACAGAGGAATGCCAGGGATTTTGACCGCAAAGATCAGCATCTGAAAAGTCTCGATTTTTCTCATTCATCTTTTCAAATCCCCCATTTTAAATAGTAAGCTTACTATTCATTATTCAACCGACAGAAATATCTTTATACCCCCATCTTTAGAGTGAAATTGAAAATCAGTTTTATATGCTCTTTTTATATTACTTTTCCAGATATCCATCCAAGCATTAAAAACTCCTTGTGGATCAGTATTATCTACTTCTACAACATGATAGTTGCCTGCTGGAATGATGACACTACTTTCATCAATTAATTTCTCTTCAGTACCAATATGTAAATCATAATCACCTGTATAATCACTTTCATAATTATTATACACAGCATATACATCACCATTTAAATTCAAATGAAGTATCTCATCCCATAGACTGAATAGTGCGTCTGTATTTTGATTATTTGTTCTTATTCTTTTTCCATAAATATGTTTTTCAGTAACTGCTACATTCATTGTTAATTCCCCCTACTAGTTGATATAGAAAGTGTAGCATTCATAATATGACAACAGTATGTCAGCTTTTATAAATACATTTAATTTCATTCATATATTCATTTTTAAGCCATAGTGGAGATAGTATCTTTACATGCCTACCAAACATCAATAAAAATGGTAGTAAATTTTTATTGATGTTATAATTAAAGACTACTTTTAAACTCCCATCTTCAAGTACGAATATTTCATCCTCAGTAAAGAAATCGTATAATTTCCCAAGTTCACTTTTAGAAAACAGTAATATTATTTCCTCCACTTTAGCTGACTTATTAGTCAAATAATCATTTTCTTCCATATAGACAGTTTTAGTATTGTCATATATTACTTCCATATTTCTTATCCTAGTCAATTTAAATAGTCTCATAGCTTTTCTGGATTCACAAAAGGCTTCTAAATACCAACTACCATTCATAAAATTTAATTTTAAAGGTTGAATAATTCGACTAGATACATTCGCTGTTTGTGAAACATAAGAAATACAAATTTTATTTTCCTCATCAATTATAGAGAGTATTTTTTTTATCTTCACTTTTGTTTCATCTTCTATAATTTCTCTATGCAAGGTAGATGATCTCATCGTAATGTTAGAATGATAGTCTTCTTTATTTTCTTTCAATAGTTCTATTTTTCTTTGTAAAATTGACAGCTGATTCGTATCAAATAATTCATTTTTTAATGTTAAACCTTCTAATAAAAATTTCTTTTCCTCTTCATTAAATGTAAATTTATCTAGTTGATAGTTATCAATTAAAGTAAATCCACCATTCTTTCCTAAATATGAAATAATAGGGATACCCATTGACGACAAAGCATCCATATCTCTATAAATTGTTCTTGTACTTACTTCAAATTCATTGGCCAATTCTTCAGCAGACACTATATTTTTCTTCAATAAGTAGATAAGTATTGAAAACATTCGAGCGGTTTTCATATTTTTTCATCCTCCTATATTCGTTAATTATCAAAAAAATTTATTAAACGCTGATAAATAGGCTTGTTCTTTTAATAAGAACAAGCCTATTTTGTGCTCATTTATCTAGCCTTATCGTAGCTCTGAAAAACTCATAGAAAGTATTTAGCAAATCATTTTAATTCATGTTTAGTTTACATAATAAAATTATTTTAAATCTAAATATTAAACGGATTATTTTCGATTACGCGTTGGATTTCTTTATCTTCTACATGCGTATAAATTTGCGTTGTGGATACATTAGAATGACCAAGTATTTGTTGAAGGCTTCGAATATCAGCTCCACTTTTATACATCATAGTTGCTGATGTGTGTCTAAGTTTATGTGGAGATAATTTCTTTTTATCTAAACCAGATGTATGATTGATTTGCTTGACGATTTTAGCTACTCGCTGTCTTGTTAACCGAGTTCCTTTTTGAGAAAGGAATAATGCTTGGTTATTCGTAGAATCCTTGATATGAGGCCTTTCATTATCCAAATACACTTTTAAAGTAGCAATACAAGCATCATTTAGATAAACGGTTCTTTCTTTATCCCCTTTACCTCTTACAGTCATAAAACGTTCTTGAATAGAATCTAAATTCAAGTTACACAGTTCACTAACGCGAATACCTAGATTTAAGAAAAAGGTCATCATGCAGTAATCCCGATCATGATGCGTTTTTGATTGAATGCCAGTCATAAAAGTCTTTGCTTCATCAAAGCTCAAATAAATAGGTTGTCTTTTACTTACTTTTGGTGTTTCGAGATCTTCTGCAGGGTTTTCTTCTATTAAATGTCGTTTTGATTTTAAGTATTTAAAAAAGGATTTTAAAGTTGCGACTTTTCGAGCTCTTGTATAGGCGGAGTTGTTTCTTCGTTCCTCACAATACTCCAAAAACAAATACATATCTTCTAATGAAATTTCTCTGAAAAAGTTTTGATTAACTTCATGAATATCAATCGTATCTATATGTTCAAAATCTAAATCTTGTTGAACGGCAATGCTGAATTTGAAAAAAAGTGTTAAATCATAATCGTACTCATCTCTTGTACGTTTTGATTTCCCTTTGATTGCTGTTAAATAAATAAGAAAATCACGTAAAATTTTTGGTTTTTGTTGATTCATCGTATATCCACCTCAATTACTATTATTTTAGCATAAAAAAGGTTCCCAAATATACATTTGGGAACCTTTTTAGAAATAATACTTAGTTCCAAACAAAAAAGGATCAAATTCTAATTATAAGAATCCAACCCCCTTTTTATTTCTAATTTTTGTAATTTGAATTTCACGTTTTAATGAATGACTATATTGCAAGTCGCTTAAAATATCGTTATTTAGCGAATTCTAAAAATAACAGAAAATATCGATGTTATCGAGTGATTATCGTGTGCAGAAGAGAGAATAATAAAGAGCTATAAGGATTGTTCATTTTCCACTTGAATCATTATTTTCGTTACGTAATTATCTTCACCATTTACTGAAATTTCATCAAATATAAACTCCTCATATGAATAATCTTTCATTTTCAAATTTTGTTGCTCCATGAATTCAAAAATTCGCATGTATGATGATGCTATTATTTCATCATCCCCTTTATGAAATCCAATTACATATTTTCCAGCAGGCTGCACAATCGTAGAAGGACTAAAATAATCTTGTGGCATCATTGTATAAAGATAACTATAATTACCAAATTGTTTTTTTATCATTTCTTCTTTTGAAAGAATGGCACCAATTGGATGTCCAGTATATAACTCATTTCTGTTACACAAATCGATGAAATCTGAAACTGTATTTAAATATTCCTTGTCTGAAACATCCAATATATTATTGCTTATGAGCAGAACACTTTGTTCTAAGTCTTCCACTGTAATTCCTTCAATATCAATATTCATTGCGCTCTGAATCTTTTCCATTTTTGTTTTGACTATTGTCTTTGTATGATTCAATTTCTTAATTTTATTTTCAATTTGTGTTAATTGATTTTGCAATAATTGAACAGCTTCTTCAGGCGTTTTATTACTTAAAAAGTTACGGATCTCTTTTAAAGGCATATTCAGATCCTTCATTAATTCGATTACAATGAAAACTTCATATTGCTGATAAGAATAGTATCGATAACCATTTTCTTTTTTGATTTCAGGTTGAAGTAACCCAATCTCGTCATAATGAAATAAGGTTTGTTTCTTTACGTGACAAATTTTGGCGAATTCACCCGTTGTGAAGAATTTATGCATTGGCTGTGTCATTTTTACACCTCAAAATTATTTTAAATTATTAGCAGTATCTTTGTTGACTATATGGTAACCGTATACTATAGAATTTAGTTATAACTTAAATTGTATGTTAAAGAAAGGTTGTGTTGCTCCGAAAAGGAGAATATTATGAGTGAAACCACATTAAAATTACAGGAAACTCCAATTCACAAATTATTTTTATCTTATTTATTTCCATCTTTATTAGGTATGGTCTTAATGGCTGTCAATATTTTGGTGGACGGAATATTTGTAAGCAACGGTGTTGGAGCTTTAGCACTTGCTGGTGTTAATATTGCAGTACCGATTTTCTCCATTTTACTTTCCATATCTTTATGGATTGGAATTGGTGGTGCTACATTATATTCAATCGAAATGGGAAAAAACAATGTTGACAAAGCAAGATCAATCTTTACGCAGAGTGTTATGATGACAGTTTCAATTGTTAGTATTTTGGTTGTACTATGTTTATGGAAGCAAGAACAGATTGCTTATTTGTTTGGTGCAAGTCCAAAAGTCCTTCCATATGTAGAAGATTATTTACATGTCATCTTACTTTTTGGTCTTGTTTATGTATTAGAAAATATCTTAAGTATTTTTGTGCGAAATGATGGGAATCCGAAATTAGCCATGATAGCATTAATCACTACTTCAGTACTAAATATTATCCTTAATTATATATTCATTTTTAAAATGAATATGGGTGTGAAAGGTGCTGCATATGCAACTGCTTTATCAACAGTTGTAGGATTACTTGTACTTCTCTATCATTTAATTAACAAAAAGAGTAATTTGAAATTTACTCACTTACATTTTAACATGGCTACCTGTTCGGAAATACTTAAAATAGGTTCTCCTAGTTTTATAACTGAAGGATCAACAGCAATTGTTGTTATAGGTTATAATATTGCATTTAGTCACTTTGTTGGTGAAATTGGTGTCTCTTCGTATGCAATTGTAAACTATTTACATGCGGTTTTCATTATGATTTTCATTGGTGTGGGTGCAGCCATTCAACCGATTGTGAGCTTTAACTTTGGTGCACGTTTAAAAGAACGAATTAAACAGGTATTAAATTTAGGGATTAAAACTGGGATGATTTTTGGTGTATTAATTTTATTAATAGGTTGGTTTTTTGCAGATCAATTAATCGTATTATTTGGTATAACGGAACCAGATGTAATAGAATACACCAAAGACGGTATTTACTTATTCTTTATTGGATATCTATTTATGAGTTTTAATTTAATTCATGCAGAATTTTATCAAGCAGTTAAAAAAATAAAGTTATCCATGATTATAATTGTCATGAGAAGTTTAGTGATTTTTTTACCTTTACTTTATATTTTACCTTCGATGTTCAATAGTAAAAGTATTTGGCTAGCATTCCCAATTGCAGAAGGATTGACTGCATTAGGTATTACCATTTTCAAATGGTCAACCAATACAATACGCTCAACTAATTCATCAGCAATTGAAGAAAAACAATCTGCAATACAATAGATTTCTTCTCGATTAAACATTAAATTGCTTTTTAACTTTATTTGTAATACAATTTACTTATTAATACAAACAAAGAATATCAAATATTGTAATAAACCTCAATAAATCCGCCATCCTTTTATATTAGGATGGCGGATTTATTTGCTTTAAGGAGAAAATTTTATACTTAAAATAGAAAAAATAATTATTTTTATAAAAAAAATGTTGCTATTTTTGTCAAATTTGAATATTATTATTTCAAGGGATGGAAGCACTTCCAAAACCGAAAATAGAAAAAAAGGGGGATTTAGTATGAGTCAAGACCTATCAAATGCATTAGAAAAAGATCATGCATTGGGACAAGGACATGCTAAAAATAAGTCTGTAAAAGGATCTAAAAAAGATTATACTGCAGAAGAGTATGTATCGATTTCAGAAAGTTCTGAATTTAAAACTTTGGTAAAGAAGAAAAATGGATTTATAGTACCTATTTCAATTATGTTTTTAGCTCTTTATATTTTACTTCCTATTTTAACTTCCTTTACAACAGTTTTAGATGGAAAAGCAATTGGGGATATTACATGGGTATGGATTTATTCTTTAGGTCTATTCATCATGACATGGGTTTTATGTATGACTTATGTTAAAAAAGCAGCTTCATTTGATGGAGATGCAAATAAAATTATTGAAAAGGCTAAGGATGGTGGATATAAATGAGCACAGTTGGAATCATATTCTTCCTAGCAATCGTAGGTTTAACCTTAGTTGTAACTTATATTGCTTCTAAACGAACTAATTCTGCAAGTGAATTTTACACTGCAGGTGGCGGATTAACAGGTTGGCAAAATGGTATTGCCATTGCAGGTGACTATCTATCAGCAGCATCATTCTTAGGTATTGCTGGTGCAATTGCTCTATTTGGATTTGATGGTTTCTTCTATAGTATTGGTTATTTAGTTGCTTACTTAGTAGTTTTATATATTGTGGCTGAACCATTACGAAATCTTGGTCGTTATACTTTAGCAGATATGATTACTGCACGTTTTGATCAGAAAAAAGTTCGTGGTACAGCAGCTGTTAGTACGATTGTAATTGTATTGTTCTATATGATTGCACAGTTAGTTGGTGCAGGCGCACTTATTCAATTATTATTAGGTATTGATTATTGGGTAGCAGTTTTACTTGTTGGTATCATGATGACAATCTATGTTCTTTGGGGTGGTATGGCAGCAACAAGTTGGGTACAAATTATTAAAGCTGTGTTATTAATGATTGGTACCGTTATTATCTCATTCCTTGTATTAATGAAATTTAATTTTAATATTTTAGAAATGTTCTCATCAGTTAAATCAGCAACACCTCATGGAGAAGCATACTTAAACGCTGGGGTAAAATATTCAAATGGTGTTGATACTTTATCAATGATGATCGCATTAGTTTTGGGTACTGCAGGTCTACCTCATATCTTAATGCGTTTCTTCACAGTAAAAGATGCAAAAACAGCACGTAGTTCAGTAGTTACTGCAACTTGGATTGTAGGTATCTTCTATATCTTAACTATTTTCTTAGGTTTCGGTGCTGCTAAATTTGTTGGAGCTGAGAAAATTGTTGCTGCAAACCCTGCTGGTAACATGGCTGCTCCCCTACTAGCTGAAGCTTTAGGTGGCGACTTACTAATGTCATTTGTTTGTGCGGTAGCATTCGCAACAATTCTTGCGGTAGTAGCAGGTTTAGTATTATCAGGTGCATCTGCCTTCGCTCATGATATTTATGGACAAATCATTAAAAAAGGTAATGTTACTGAAAAACAACAAATGAAAGCTGCCCGCTTTGCATCAATCGGTGTTGCAGTATTCTCTATCATTCTTGCTTTAGGTGCTCAAACTTTAAACGTAGCGTTCTTAGTATCACTTGCATTCTGTATCGCTGCAAGTGCTAACTTACCAGTTATCATTTACACAATCTACTACAAAAAGTTCAATACAACTGGTGCAGTAGCTGCTATGGTAACAGGTTTGGTTTCTGCTTTAGTTCTTGTATCATTAAGTCCTAACATTTGGAATCCAGATGGTGCTGCAATTCTTACAGGTACACCATTATTCCCTCTTACAAATCCTGCGATTGTTTCTGTACCACTTGGTTTCTTAGCAGGCTTTATTGGTTCACTTGTTGGTCAAAAATCTGATGCTAAAAAATATGCTGAAGTTGAAGTTAAAGCAAATACTGGTTTAAAAACAAACTTATAATAATTTGCTTTTCGATAAAAATAAAGAAGTAGCTGGATGAGAGAGTATTTTTCCTTCCAGCTACTTTTTTAATTGTAAAGATATATAGAATCAATTTCATCATGCAAACATTATATAAAATATAAAAAAATTTCAGGATATCCGATTTTGTTCATTGCTTCGCTTTCGACGGCGAGTCCTCGAAAATGCATTCGTATTTCATTTGTGTGATGTTAATTTAGTATGGTTCATTCATAATCCTACAATAAGCCTCAATCTGAAAGACGCACAAATAGTATTAATCTAGTTTCTGCATGATGTGGAATTAGCTTCGCTTTCCGCGGGCGAGCGTTGAGCCTCCTGGGGCAACAGGATGTTGGTCACGGAGTCGTTGCCACAGGACGTGGCGTTCTTAGACTCCGTTCCTTAATTTCACTGCGGGGTCTCACCTGTCTCGCTTTCCCGCAGGAGTCTTCGCTAATTCCACATCAACAAAGATAGCTATACAAGTTTTTATAAATAAAAGGCCCTAACATATTATGATGATATGTTAGGGCGTTTATGTTTTACGCTATTTGATTTAGGCATTGATTACGGATATTATCCATGTTATTTAAAGTAGGTACAAAATTAATTATTAGTAGGTAATGTCTTATTTTAAAGGATGTGTGCCTTATTTCTGTATAGAAAAATTAAATGTGTTTCTTAATATTCCAATCCCTTTTTATAATATTCTTCCATAACTTCTTTAGGGACCATACTGCCACCTGTAGCCCACATGATGTGTGTGGCATTTTTCATTTTTCCCACTAAATGATGTTGCTTTATATATTCTTGTCCTGTTTTTTCTTTAAGTAATTGGATTGGCCCATAGACACTCGCAAGTGCAGATGGCTCAAGGCGAATATTTTCTGAATCAATCATCGCACTTAGCAGTTTATACATTTGATCATCACTTACCGTATAACAGCCACTTAAAAACGGCTCGATTGTTTGACCAACAAATCCAGATGCTCTTCCCACAGCAAGTCCGTCTGCCGCAGTTAGGTTATCTATACCAATGTCCTGAACAGAAACTTTATCATGTAATCCTGTTACTAAGCCAAGTAACATGCATGGTGAATGGGTCGGTTCCGCAAAGAAACAGTGTACATTATCTTGATAAGTTAATTTTAAACCGAACGCCACTCCACCTGGACCTCCTCCTACTCCACAAGGCAGGTAAACAAATAATGGATGGTCTTCGTCAACAGTTATGTTCATATCCATTAGTTGGTTTTGTAACCGTGAAGCTGCCACTGCATAGCCTAAAAATAAGTCGCTAGAATTTTCATCATCAATGAAGTAGCAGTTTGGCTGACTATTGGCGTGCTTTCGCCCTTCTTCCACTGCCTGACTATAATCTTCTTTATATTCAATCACGGTTACTCCTTTACTTCTAAGGAGATCTTTTTTCCATTTCTTCGCATCTGCTGACATATGAACTGTTACGCTAAAGCCCATTTTTGCACTCATTATTCCAATGCTAAGTCCTAAATTACCGGTCGATCCCACTGAAATAGAGTACTGTGATAAGAAGTTTCTGTATTCCTCATTATCAATGATAGAATAATCATCTTTCATCGTGAGCATTTTTTTTTCTAGAAGTAATTTTTCTGCATGTTTTAGAACTTCATAAATACCTCCTCTTGCTTTAATAGAGCCTGAAATAGGAAGGTGGCTGTCGCATTTTAGTAAAAATCCCCCTGGTATTTGAAGATCATAAACTCGTTCTAAATGTTGCTTCATAGATGGAATTTTAACGATTGGAGATTCAATAATTCCATTAGACTTACTTGTTTCTGGAAAAACTTTAGCAATGTAAGGAGCAAATCGTTTTAATCTCTCCTCTGCCTCTTTTACATCTATTTCATTCAGCTTTGTTTTCCTTATCTCAAATTGAAACAACTCATATTTAGGGTTTGGCCAAAATATTTCCTTAGTTGCAATTAATTCATGCAGTAAAGGGTACTCTTTTTTCAAATCTTTTACTGTTTTTCCTTCTATCTCAAATGCACTCATCGCTTTTCTCCTTTTAAATTGAAATCCGACGTGTCCTAATGTCTTTTAATGTCCAGAGGTTAATTTAACACCAATTGCTCCGATTAATATGCAAATGATTAAAGCAATTCGTTTTCTATCTCTAGATTCTTGAAAGAAAACCATCCCAAATAGTACACTCCCAACAGAGCCGATGGCTGTCCAAATTGCGTACGCTGGTCCGATGGGGAGTGTTTTTAATGAAAGTGAAAGAAAATAAAAACTTAAGCTTCCAAAACAAAGACAGGCTATTGAAGGGAACCATTTTGTAAATCCATTAGCTTTCTTTAGGCTTATGACACTACCTATCTCAGCTAAGCCGGCGATAAGAAGAAAAATCCAAGACATCCTCCTATTCACCTACCTTGGTACATTTCTTTTGTGTCTTGACACCTTCTGACCTTCTGGAATCATTTTCAATCCAATGATTCCAATAATCATTAACATAATAAAAAGTACTTTTAACACATTGATGGGCTCTCCCCAAAAAATGACGCCAATTGCGATAGTTCCGATTGTACCTAAACCCGTAAAAATGGCATATCCTGTTCCAATTGGTATGGAATGCAATGCTTTTGATAATAAGAAAAAACTAAAAATAATGATTCCCACCGTTAAAATACTTGGTATTAGTACTGTAAACCCTTGTGAATATTTTAGGCCTACAACCCATACTATTTCTAAAAATCCTGCAATGATCAAATAAATCCATGCCATCTGATGGATCTCCTTTTGTTGCTTCATTATTAATTGTTTACGATTCTTTAATACGGAATATTCACTTAACCTTTTTAAAAATTCAAAAAATACAAACCAAATTGACTTTTTATCGCCTGCACTTTTTTTCAAAATCACATTTGTCACGCATATAAAGATATTAAGCTACAATATTAGCAGATTATTTTTGTAATACGATATTTTCAAGGTAAAGGTAAATAGCGTGAGCTACACCATTTTTATCATTTGTTAGTGTGGTTGCGGTGCAAATTTCTTTTATCTCATCCTTTGCATTGCCCATTGCAATACTGTAGCCAACTTTCTTAAACATGGATAAATCATTGTTGCTATCACCAATTGCCATTGAACGATTAAGGGAACGGTTCAATAAAGTAGCTAATTTTTCAAGCGCAATTCCTTTTGTTGCGTTATTATTTGTTATTTCAATATTATGATCAGCTGATGAAACGACCATTAAATTATCAATACTTTGGATGTGTTCTTGTGCTTCTATCAATTTCTTTTGATCAAAGGAACATGCCAATATATTATAAAAGTTTTCATCTTTTTTTAAGATATCTTGGTAGTTTTCAACTAAAACATACCCAAACTGATCAAATTGCCTTTCAGCTACATCAACAATCTCTTTCATTTCTTTATCCAAAATGCTGTTTTTTAGGATTTGAATTTCATTATGAAAATGGTCTCTATGTTTTTTTAGAGCATAAATAGCTTTATCTGTAAAAACTTCATAGTAATATTCACGTTCATCTAGCCACTGGAGAATAGAAAGGACTTTGTTTTTATCTATTGTAGTAACATCAATCCGCTTGTCATCGTTTGAATGAATGGTTGCACCATTTGTTCCAATTACATAGGTTGATAGTCCGGCCTTTTTGCAAATATTTTTCACATCAAAATACGCTCGACCTGTCGATATGACCACTTCTATTCCATTCTCTTGTGCATGCTTGATGGCACTTAAATTTTCTTTGCTAATTTCATTCTGATGGTTTAATAGTGTTCCATCTAAATCGATTGCAATTAAACTCATATTGTTTGACTCCTCCTATGCTTTTATCCATTCGGTTTCGTAAGCCTTTAAGTCATCTTTCCAAGTATTTGGATATATTTGATCGCAGACAATCATGTCAACTTTATCTAATGGGCAAACTTTATTGAAGGTATCCACACCTAATTTAGAATGATCAGCTAATAGAATGATTTGTTTTGACACTTCGACCATGATACGAGAAACGAACGATTCGTTTAAATGATAATTGCTAACTCCATTCTGGATCGATACACCACCGGCTGAAATGAACGCCTTATCAATATTGAATTGGTTTAACATTTGCTCGGTTAGATGCCCACTTACAGACTGCTGTTTCGGGTCAATTTGTCCCCCCAGCAGTAATATCTCTCCTGTAAATTTGTTTTGATTGAGAGATTCCGTTAATACAGTAGAGACAGGAATAGAATTTGTCAGAATGGTCAAGTTCTTTCGGTTTTGAATAAATTGAACAAATTCAAGCGTAGTAGTACCAACATCAATCGCAATAACATCACCATCAGAAATTAGTTCTACTGCCTTTTGCCCTATTTTTATTTTTTCTGCTTGATTAACGGTAGTTCGTTGTGAAAATGGAGGTTCTCCGGAATGAAAGATGGTTGCAATCGCTCCACCATAAACCTTCTTTAGGGACCCCTTCTCCTCAAGAAGCGTCAAATCGCGCCGAATGGATTCCTCAGAAATACTAAATTGTTTTGCTAATTCAGCGACTTTTACTTTTCCATTTCTTTTAAGTAAATTTAAAATTTCATTCTTTCTTTCCTCTGGTAAAATAGACATAATATCTCCTAAATAATTATAAGTTATAAAGCGATACAATCTTTTTTTGGTATAAGAATCTGAACAGATGTGCCTTTGTCCAGCATTCCACCCTGATGGTGAAGTGAATCCACATGGAAAATAGAACCACCCACTTCCACCTCATATCTTAACACATTCCCTGTCATGGAAATATCTTTAATCATTCCTTTGGCTTTCCAGTTTTCTGATTGTACAGGGAGACCGCGATCAGCAGGTACCAATTGTAAAACTTCTGGACGAATTGCTACATCCTGGCCCTTCAATTCGGTGCTGCAAACAAGTTGATTAAAATCATTTATATTCATAACATTATAGTTTCCGATAAATCTTGCAACAAATGTATTGACCGGAGATACATAAATATCTGAAGGTGCACCAGATTGAACAATGTTTCCTTTATTCATAATAAATATTTTATCAGACATCGTCATCGCTTCTTCTTGATCATGAGTAACAAAGACTGTTGTAATATTCAATTCTCTTTGTATTCGTCTTAATTCCTTTTGTAAGTTTTTTCTTATTTTTGCATCTAACGCGCTTAATGGTTCGTCCAAAAGTAACACTTTCGGTTCCATCACAAGTGCACGTGCTAGTGCAACCCTCTGCTGTTGCCCGCCAGATAATTGATGAGGATAAGAACCTTCCTTACCTGTTAAATCAACCATTTCAATCATGTTTTGCACTTTTGATTTTATATTTTTCTCTTTTTTCATTTTAAGACCGAATGCGATGTTATCAAAAACAGTCATATTTGGGAAAAGAGCATAAGACTGAAACACCATACCAACCTCACGCTGGCGTGATGATAAGTTTGTAATATTCTTTTGATCGACCAAGATATTTCCTACATCCACTTCTTCAAGTCCTGCTATTGAACGTAATAATGTACTTTTCCCACATCCACTTTGCCCGAGAAGGGTAGCAAATTCGCCTTTTTGTAATGTTAAGGAAATATCATTTAAAACCACCTGATTATCATATTTTTTGGTCACGTGATCAATAGTTACATATGTCATAAGTTATCTCCTTCTAAGAAGTTATTTTTTTAGAATATTGCTGTTTAAGCTTCATTTCTTTTTTAGTAGAAATAGCTTTTTTTGGATCTTTAAACGTAATTTTTAAAATTATCCATGTTAAAATCATAATAACTAAATAATATGTTATGACAATTGCACTTGAAAGATGGCCACTGCTAATCATTTGGTTAGAAAGATAAATTTGCAGAGTTTCAAACTGCCCTCCAACGAGTAGCTTAGCAAAAGAAAACTCACCAAATAAAAGAGCAACGGATAACAGAGTAGAAACTAAAATACCAGATAAAATATTGGGTAACACTACTGATCGAAAGGCTTGAAATTTTGTTGCCCCCAGTAATTCAGCAGCGTCAACAAGTTCTACTGCATTTATGGTTCGAAGACTATTACTAATCCCCTGAAACATGAATGGTAAAATCGTTACAAAATAAGCACCAATCAAAATCCACGGTGTACCGGAAATTTGAATCGGTCCATTGGAATATAATTTAATTAACCCAACAGCTCCAACAATCGAAGGAATTCCATAAGGAAGCATGGCTAGGGTTTGAAGCAATCCTTCCAATTTAGGTAAATAGATATTTATTATAAAAATGGTAGGTATCATGATTAACATACTGAGTCCCACTGTCATAACAATCAGAAACAGCGTTCGTAGAAAGGCAGCAAAATATCGTGGATCTTGAAATAATTCAATATACCATTTCATTGTCCAAGACTCAGGTAAAATGGTATGATCCCAAGTACCAGCTATGGAAAATAAAAATGTACCTAGAAGTGGTATTAACAAATAAATCATTAATAACCCTACTGCAGATTTATGAAATTTCATAGAAGACTTCATCGTAAATCTCTCCTAACTCTACGCATCATTCGCTGATTAAACCACATTGCTACGATCATAGTTGATGCTAATAGAACTCCCAGGGCACTACCTAGATGTGGATTTAATGTAACTTCGCTAGAAACAAGATTCGCTATTTGTAATGATAATAGATTATAGTTGCTTCCGACTAAGGCATAGGCAGTTGCATAAGCCCCCATGGCATTCGCAAACAAAATACTGAATATACCAACAATACTAGGTAACAAGACTGGTAGTCCGATATGCATCCAAAACTTCAGTTTAGAAGCTCCTAATAACGCAGCAGCTTCATTCCATTGGTGTTTAATCCCTTGAAAGGAAGGATAAAGAAGCATAATTGCCAATGGAATTTGAAAGTAAACGTAAACGAGAATTAATCCAGTCCACGAATATAAATTAAAGTGGGCAAAAACATCCATTCCCAGCTTGGCGAAGAGTAAAGTGAAAAGCCCGTTGTTTCCGAGTAAAATGATGTATGAAAATGAAAGTGGAATTCCTTCAAAATTAGAAGTCATATTGGCAATCATGAGTAGCCGGTTTTGTGCTTTCTTTGAGAATTTTGTAAAGGAATAGGCCAAAACAACTGCCACAATGATAGAAGTTATGGCGGAAAATAATGAAATCAGAACACTGTTTTGAATTCCTTGCAAGTAAAATTTACTTTTGAATATAGTTGTATATTGATCCAATGAAATTTTGATTCCATCGTTTGCATAGAAGCTATCTTTCACCATGGAAATTAACGGTCCAATTTCAAAGCCAATGACCAGAATGAAAAATGGTAGTAAAAGAGCTAATAAAAACAACTTTTGTTTCTTTATTTTGAGCAAGATTTTTCTCTCCTCTATTGTGCTAGCAATTTATTTGAATCGATTTAGCTAAATACGCTAAATCGATTCAAACAATATTGGGGAAATTTTCTTCTGAAAGTACATAAGACATGAAAGCATAGTTTACAAAGTTTAGCTCCTTAGTCGTCGAATCTATTTCATTATAGATAATCTGTAAATTTTAATGGACGACCGCTTCTTTCAACCCAGGGAATCGATAAGAGATCATTTTTTCGGTTTGTTCAATACCTAAGAGTTCACATACGAGTGGTGCAAAAGCCAATTGTGGA
Source organism: Rummeliibacillus pycnus (assembly GCF_044359855.1). Classification (GTDB taxonomy): domain Bacteria; phylum Bacillota; class Bacilli; order Bacillales_A; family Planococcaceae; genus Rummeliibacillus; species Rummeliibacillus pycnus_A. Next base: position 404,144 of record NZ_CP132291.1, on the reverse strand, counting down.
ACGACTTCCTCGTGAATACCAGTTTCAATTCTAGGGCTGATGATGAAAAGCGGTACATCGCGCTCACCATCAGTGATGCCTCCATGGTTACCTGTTTCACTCATACCATGGTCAGATGTAATTAAAATATGGTAACCTTCTGAAATCCAAGTAGGTAAAAGTTGTGCTAACAAACTTGCCACTTTTAAAATTTGTTCACGGTATTCTTTTGATTCCGATCCGTAGTTTTCACCTTTTACATCAACTCCCATTGGATGAATGTATAAAAAGTGTGGATCATACTTTCTACGTAATGCTTCTGCATCCATTAGGACATGACTATCTGGATAATCATCATCCCAATAAAATGATCCATGTTGAATTGGTTTAGACTCATCATCTTGATGACGGTCTTCAATATAATTGAATGGTGCACGATTATAAAGCTCGCTTACCCAGTAATAAGATGCCGTTGCATTTCTTAGGCCATTTTCTTGAGTAAGATGGAAAATACTTTTCTGTGAAGAAAGACGAACTGCTAGATTTGATGTAATTCCATTCATTGATGCAGGTGTACCTGTCAGTAATACTTCATATAATGGGCGAGAAAGACTTGGAAGCTCGGACTTTACTTTATAAAGTGCCGCTTGATTCGTTTCAACCAGGTGCTGAACAAATCCCAGTGCTTCTGCCCCCTTATCGTATCGCATGCCATCAACAACAATCACTATAACTTTATTTGACATTTACTACTACCTCCTCTTGCCATAATTGTGGTAACGTTTTAGCCGTTTTTTCCCAAGCTTTAGGGTCTTTAATAGGTGTTGCATTTTTGTATTCCTCTTTTGGAATTAATTTATTTTCAACATCTTTTGGAAGTTTTACATTATCACGAATTGGACGGGCATACCCTTTCGCCAAGTTAATTTGTCCTTGGTCACTAAGGATATATTCTCTAGTCGCCATCGCAGCATATGGATGTTTTGCATATTTATTAATAATGGTCGTGTAGCCACTTACTACGGAACCTTCTTTTGGAATGCTTACATCAAATTGTTTACGGTTAATTTGGTTTGCATAACCTAGTGCATTGAAATCCCATAAAATTGCAACTGGTACCTCGCCTTTTTCAATATTTGCCGGTTTAGCATCTGTTAGACTTAGACGTCCTTGCTTGGCAAGCTTTGCAAAAAAGTCGATCCCAGGTTGAATATTTGATTCACTACCACCGTTGGCCATTGCAGCAGCAAGCACACCCATCTGATTCTGTGCTCCGTTCAGAACATCTCCAATCGATACTTTATAATTTCCCTTTAATATGTCATCCCATGATTTTGGAGGGTTTTTTACCAAGTTTTTATTTGTTAAAAAGGCAATCGTTCCTTGGTATCCAACGACCCAATTCCCTTTATCATCTTTCGCCCATGAAGGTATATCTTTCCAATGAGAAGTTTTATACGGGAGAGCCAATCCTTTTTCTACTGCAATTGGAGCAAAAGATATTCCCATGTCACCTATATCAGCTGTTGCATTCTGTTTTTCGGCTTCAAATTTAGCAATCTCTTCAGCACTAGACATATCAGTATCAGCATGTTTTAAATTGTATTTTTTGGTAACGTCGCTCCAAGTTTGTCCCCAGTTTGCCCATGTGTCAGGCATACCAGCACTATTAATTTCCCCTTCTTTTTTTGCTTTTGCTTCAATTTCTCCAATGGTTAACTTATTTGGGTCACTAATTACCGGAGCAGCAGAATCTTCTTTGGCTCCACATCCAGCTAAACCTAGTAAACTTACTCCTAACACCGCTGCTTGAATAGATCGAATAGATTTCTTGCTCCATTTTTGATTCATTAACATTTTCCTCCAATTGGTGTTGTTTTGTGTTGATTGTTTACTGTTTCAGTATAAATTCACAATGTAAAAACCACATTAACGCAATGTAAAAGGTTTGTATATTAAGAAAATAGGATGTTTCCCCTATAGCATGGACTAGAGTGCTTCGATGTTACTTAGCGTAGAGTGAAGAGCGAAGTACACTAGGCGTTGATCGTAGATGAGGAAATCAACAGATAATATTTAAATAGCAAAAAAGAAGCAAGAGAATAATCCCCTTGCTTCTTCTTTCCATTGTTCCTATTAAAATAATAGCTTCTAAACAAATTAGCCGGAATAAACAGTGTCATATATATATATCATCTAGCGATTCGTAGCACTCGTGATAATTATGATGTCCTGTAACTCACTCGTGCGTAACAGTTGTTCTGGGCATAAGTTTTTGCAGTACAAAATAACACAAATTGATTGTTTTCTGATAAATTTATTAGGGTTCCCATAAACGACAATTTTAGAGCCTTATTCGGATAAATCCTTATATCAAGACAGAGATACTTAGGAAAACTTAGGACTAGACTAATGTAATCCAATATGAGCATCTCTTAATACCAACCGTTTTAATTAAAAAACATTGATGAAGATAAAATTTTTTGAAACCAAACGAGCTGTTACTTTCATCTAATAAGTGAAAATGAAAATAACAATGCCTTACCCGAAAGAGTTAACTCAAAGATAAACATACTTTTTAGATTTCAAAATGAGCAAACTAATTTAGGCATTAGGCGAAACAAGGAGTGTTTTGATGGATGAAATAAAGCTTGTCAAAAAAGCTAGAAAAGGTGACGATACAGCTTTTGAAGAGTTAATTTGCTTGTATGAAGATCAACTTTATCGAACGGCATATTTATATGTACAAAACAAAGAGGATGCATTAGATGTTGTTCAGGAAACCGTTTATAAAGCTTATTTATCTTTAGCACAATTAAAAAAACCACATTATTTCAAGACATGGTTGATACGAATTCTTATACATAATGCGAATGAGTTGTTGCGTAAAAAGAAGAAAGTTGTAAAGTTCGAAGATACAAGTAAATATGAAACGATCGAGGAGTCGACTAACCAAACAAATCAAACGGAGCAAAACCTTGATTTAAAGGCAGCCATTCATCAATTGGATGAAAGTTATCAAACGGCAATTATTTTATATTATTATCATGATTTATCAATTCACCAAATTGCTTGGCACATGAATGTACCCGAAGGAACAGTGAAAACGTATTTGCACAGAGCGAGAAATTCGTTAAAAAAATTATTAGAGGGAAGTGATCAAACATGGATAAACAGCAGTTTAATGATGAGATAAATAAAATAGAGGTTCCACAGTCCGATGTTCGTGCGGTCATAAAAAAAGGGATTACCAAAGCACAAAAAGAAAAAACAGTAAAACGAAAATCGAAACGTCTCGCGATTCCATTAATTGCTTCATCTCTAGTATTTGGTTTTTTCGGTTCAGGGTTTGTTGTTCCACAAATGGGCCATGTATTAGCAGACGTACCAATCATCGGGAAAGTTTATTCGCCTTTTCATGATTCAGTTGGTAAAAATCTTGCAGCAAGTAAACTAGTCACCGAATTGAACGAGAGAGCGGTCAGCAATGGTGTTGGCGTAACAATCAATGGTGTGTATTACGATGGCGGGAGAATTAGTGTCACCTTTAAGGTAGATCACTTAAGTCCAAAATCAAATGATTTTTGGTATGATGTAAAAATTGCGGATGGTAGTGACAAATGGAGTTCGGCAGCCCAGTACGATGGCCGAATAACATCGGAAGGTTGCGTTGGACAACTTCTTATTGATTATCCTGACAAAGATCTTCCTAAGCATATGACGTTGCCTCTCACGTTCACAGAATTTAACGGTGTAAAAGGACAATGGAAATTTGATATACCGATTCATCAATTGGCTAACAAAAAAGTGAATATTGGACAGTCTGTACAAAGTGACGAAAAAGATTTAAAAATGAATTTCGAAACAATTACCTTTGGTAAAGGATCTGCAATACTTGACTACAAATCCATTTATTCCTTAGTTGGTAAAAACGATATGACTCGGATTGATAAAGTAACGGATGATAAAGGGAACATAATTGATGTATTAACCTCTGGTACCGAATTCGGTAGAAAAAGGGTGGGAAATAGGATTGAATCAGAAGAACGCTCAACTATTGGTAAAATACCCGAAAACGCGAAGTTTCTCAAGATTTATCCTTATGTTAGGTATTCTGGGTCGTATGTTACGCATCCATTAGATCGCAAGGGTTTTGAAATGAAAAGTACACGTGGTGATGAAACCTTGAAGGTTCACCAAATTCAACAAAGTAAAGGAGAATTAACAATCCAATACTCACTGGATAATATAGATTTAAAACATTTAAGGATTGATTTGGAGAACTTTGGGGAAAATATGAATCTCATTGATACTGCAGAAATTGGTAAGGAACAACCGGCAATGGGTCATTTCGTTAAAGGGAATACGATAAAAGTATTGGACAGCGATAGCTTACAATACCAAGCAACATTTAAATTGGATAGCGAACACGGCATTGATGATTTTAGCTTAGAAAACTATTCTTTAGAAGTCCCATTCTCGATGTTACTACCCGAAAAAAAATTACCGCCAATAACAGTTAATTTAGAGTAGATGTGTATCGTCAAAAGTGGTACTGGGATGGAACTGAACTAGAAAAAGTTTTAGATACCCAAGAATTTTATCGCTTTATATCAATATTTAAAGACATAGCACCTTATCATTTGAAAATTCATCAAGCAAATGGTTGCATTGAAATATTGGATAAAGGAGAAATTCAAATCTTTCAGCAACTTAAAAATGAGCTAAAACCATATTATGAAAAGTTAGATAAGGCATGGTTTAGTTGAATCTCCCTGAATACGATGGTTCGCATTTTTTACAAAACCAGTTAATATCATGACAAGATATTAACTGGTTTTTTTGTCATCAATAAAATATATAGATTTGATACATAGGTATTCGCTTCTGTTTTATTGCCCATTGATAAATATTGTCCATTCGGCATTAACATAAGCTTGATAAAAGCTCTTCTTCATTGGAAACATCAATGAAACCAAGAAAATAAGCACAATTCACCACTTCCCCTATTATTATTATCTTGACTGACTAGCAACACTGTGGTCAAGCCTTTAAATAGAATGAAAAAGATATTAAAGTGATTGATAAAATCAATTACTAATCCCTGTCCCTTCTAAAATGAATTAATAGAGCTTTTAATAAATATGTCAAATATGTCTATGGTATAATTTACTAAATTGGCAGCTTTTTTGCTGTACATATATAGAAAATTTGTAATGAGAGGTTATTATTATGCAAAAAGTAATGGTCGTTGGTGCCTCTGGGGTTCTTGGTAGGTTAGTTTGTAAAGAGGTACTTCGAATATTTAACAATCAAGTAACTTTAGTAGTAACAGATTATCAAGAGGAACGAGGAAAGAAATTAGCAAAGTCTTTTAATAAAGAAGTTCTATTTCAACATTTAGATATAACAAATAAAGAGAATATATCAAAGGTAATTAAAAATATCGACATTGTAATCGTTGTATTAATACAACAAAACCCAGATATTCAAAGAGCTTGTATTGATAACAGTATTACATGTATAGATGTAACTCCGTTCTCTGATTTTGCAAAGAAAATACAATCATTATATCAAGAAACAGAAAAAGATGAGATTTGTTCTATTGTAATGTCTGGATTCTTTCCTGGATTATCTGGAATAATGGTTAAAAAAGCCGTTTCAAATTTTCAAGAAGTAACGGAAGTGAATATTGGATTACTGCAAAATACGAACGCAAAAGTTGGAGTCTCTGGTATTTTAGACATGTTAAAGATCATTTCTCAACCTGTTGATTATTACGAAGAGAACAAAATGGTAAATATACTAGGGTTCACCCAAAAAAGAAAGATGCATTTTGAACAATACAATGAAAAAGAAGTAAGATTAATAAATCATGCTGAAAAGAATTTTCTAAAACAAAAACTAAAGATTGATAAAATAAACTATTGGACTTCCTGGAATAACTATTTTTTTAATAAACTAATCTCCTTTCTAAAAAAACTTGGGATAATTAATACTATAGTTAAGTTAGATAACAATAAGTTCCTTTCAAAAATTGTTAAACATAATCCATCTAAAAATGAAAAAGCTCTTCTTACTGTTGAGGTTAAAGGTACAATCGATAATAAAGAAATGATAAAGACGTTAAACTTATCTACCTTTTCTGATTATCATACTACGGCAATGGTTACAGCCGTATTGGCAAAAATTGCAGTACATAAAAAACTTAAAGGTTTAGTCTTCCCATTTGAAATAATTGATCTAGATGAATTGCTTTCTGAAATAAACTGCAAAGACATCATTCTAAAAGAGTTTAATAGATAAGAAGTTAATTTATGGGGATTAATATTTGTTGTGATAATACTTTGATATTGTAGTAGTAAATGAGGTCATAAAAAGTTTTAAAAAGGATAGATTGATGCAGTTATTTTTTTTGCTTCACTATCCTTTTTGTCATTATTATTCTAAGCTGTATACCCTGTCTCCCTAAAAAGATGAAATCCCCCAAGAATGTTCTTACACCACCTTTTCCTTTAAAAATTACCCAAAAATGGAATTATTACACACTCTATTAAATCAGTTATTTGTAAGGGACTGATAATAACTCTGAATCCCCGTTAATATTCCCTTTACAATCGCTAAGAATATAACGTACTTCTTTAATTTAACAAGAATACTAATCTAAAATGAGAGAAAACAAAAAAATAGTCAACCAAGAAATCAGTTAAAACTGCCTCCTTTTTTGCTATGAACTAAAACATGTACATTGCATAATATAGATATTGATATGAAATATTTATAAAAAAAGGATGATATATAAAATGTCATTGATGTTATTGTGAGTATTTCAATAACAAGAACTGTTCCCCTACCAAGTGGCGGTGAAATCCCAGAAGTCTGGGACGATTATGTATGGGACATTGATCGGTGGGAGAATGACGGCGGTAGAAGTCATGGCCCCTATCGATCCTGACTCCCTATTTGTAAGCTGTTTTCCACTCGGATATAAAACGAACTATCCTTTTTGTCTAATTGGTTCCTTCAATTTCTAACATTTTTATAACTAATTCATTTAATGTTGAATATTGCTGTTACAGAATTTTAATTTCTTTTACAGTTAATTAAAAAGACAGAATCTTTATGGATTCTGTCTTTTCTCATTTTTCGTTAAATTGATTGAATAGAAGTTTGAAGCATCCTATATACTTTTTCCAAATCAATATTTTGTCTCACATGTTCAGCTAATAATTGATAGGCAGCTTCTCTTCTTTCAGCATCTGTCTTTACTTTCTGATCAATGGGAGCAAGTCCCTTTTTAAATCGCAGTTCGTTTACCAATTTTCTTGTAAACTCTCGATTATTAAAGATACCATGAAAGTATGTCCCAATTATTTGTCCATTCTTTGTAACGGCTCCATCATTTCGTCCATCTGATAACGCTAAAAACGGTGAACAATTTTCATTTTCTATAACAGTTTTTCCAAGATGTATTTCATAACCTGTTAATTCCATATCTTTTTCAAAGACATCTACAGAAACTTTCCCTGTCATTTGTACGGTCTTTTTAACTTTATTAAATATGGTTGTCACTGGTAATAATGAAAGGCCTACTGCACTTCCTCCATCCCCTTCTACTGCGTGAGGATCCTGAAGTGCGTTTCCTAGCATTTGAAAGCCACCACATATTCCGAAAATACGTGTTCCTTTTTCGACGAGTTTATGGATAGCTGTTTCAAATCCTTCATCCTTTAACCACTGTAAATCATCCATTGTATTTTTTGTACCTGGTATTATCAACAAATCTGGATCACCTAGCTCTTTTATATTACCAACTAAGCGAACGCCTACTTCTGGCTCATCAAAAAACGGATCAACATCAGTGAAATTAGAAATGCGTGGTAAACGAATCATTGCTATATCAATTGCAAATTCATCTTGTTTTGGCTTTTTAAAACGTAAAGAGGATAATGCTAAGGAATCTTCTGCCTCAATATTAATATCAATGTAAGGAATGATACCGAGAACAGGAATCCCGGTCTCTTTTTCAAGCCATTCTACACCATCATCTAGTAACTCACGCATTCCTCTAAACTTATTAATAATGATTCCTTTAACTCGTGCTCTTTCTGAATCATCAAGAAGTGCTAATGTTCCAATGATTGATGCGAACATACCTCCTCGCTCTATATCTGCAACTAATATCACAGCAGCATCTGTAGCGTGAGCCATACGCATATTGGCTATATCTCGATCCTTTAAATTAATCTCAGCTGGGCTACCAGCACCTTCTAATACAATAAGGTCATATTCATTTTGTAATTTATGTATTGATTGTTCTACAATCGGCATCGCTTGTTCAACAAAATTATTTCGATAACTTGTTGCACTCATATCCATAAAATGCTTACCATGTACGATGACTTCAGAGACCATATCTTGTTTTGGTTTCAGTAATATGGGATTCATATCTGTAGTTGCTACGACTCTAGCAGCTTCAGCCTGTACACCCTGTGCACGACCAATTTCGCCGCCATCAATTGTAACAAATGAATTGAGTGCCATATTCTGAGACTTAAACGGAACAACTTTCAAGCCATCATCAGAAAAAATTCGGCAAAATGCGGTACATATCATACTTTTACCTACATCTGAAGCAGTACCCTGAATCATTAGTGCTTTAGCAGCCATAAGCTAACCTTCTTCCTTTAAAATTCTAACCCTTTTACCGCTGGTATTCCGCTTTCGTAATAATGCTTTGTTGCATCAATCGTTGATACTAAATCAGCTAAGTCTTTCAATTCATTTTTTGCATTTCTACCAGTGATGACAAGATGCATAGTTGAAGGACGATTTTGAATAGCCTCGATTACTTCTTGCAATGGAAGAACATCATCGATTGGAAATTTATCAATAGATAAAGCATTATTTAATTCATCAAGAACTAGTAAATCAATAGAAGGATCTGCTAGTGCAGCCTTTGTTTTTTGCCAGGCTAAACGTAAAGCTTCACGATGTTCTTCTGGTGTCTTAGTCCAAGTAAAACCAATGCCCATTTGTTCCATTTCTACACCGAGTTTTCGAAGGGCTAATGCTTCACCATATGTACGTTCAGGTGATTTGATAAATTGCATATATTTTACTTGTAACCCTCTACCGATTGCTCGTAATGTAACACCAAGTGATGCAGTTGTTTTTCCTTTTCCATCACCTGTGTAAATTAAAAATAATCCTTGACGTGCCATTTTCCATTCCCCTTTTTTATAACCAAGTAGTTTTCTCTTCAAAAGGAACTCTTGAAGTTGCAGGAACTTCTGTGCCTTCTTCAGGATAACCAATGAAAATTGTACCAATTACTTTTTCATTTTCTGGTGATCCGATAAAGTCATGCATGCGTTGATCATGCACTAAACCTACTCCTCTTGTTCTCCAAACAAAGCCTAAATCTAATTCTTGTGCTGCTAACCACATCGAATGGATTGCACAGCAAGTTGCGAAAATATTATCTTCCGTATCATCCGGTTTATCTGGAATTAAAGCGGATGTAACAACAATTGCAACGGGTGTAGTAGTTACTACTTTTAAAGAACTTTCTACTAAATGTGGTTTTGTCGGAAAACGTTGTTGTAAGTATTCGGTTGCCATTTCTTCATAACGTTTCATTGCCTCGCCTTGTATCACATAGAAATGCCATGGTTGACGTAATCGGTCATTTGGTGCATATGTAGCTACTTCTAACAGTTTTTCAATTTTTTCTTTTTCAACAGGTCGATTTGCGTAATTTCGAATTGCTCTGCGCTCTTGAATAGCTTCAATAATCGTCATATTTGATTCTCCTTAAATTAAAATAGTTTGCTTTTCAAACCATTGAATTTTATCTCGTAGTTGAACAACTTCCCCAACTAATACCATCGAGGGATTATGAAATTCTTCTTGAATAACAAGATCATGAATTGTTTCCAAAGTTCCTGTGATCGTACGTTGATGTTCTGTTGTTCCCCATTCAATTACCGCAACAGGCGTAGTTGCACGTTTGCCATTTTCAATAAGCTTTTTACTAATATAATCAAGATTTCCAACACTCATATAAAAAGCAATCGTATCAATACCATTTGCTAATGCATACCAGTTTAAGTGATCTTGTCCTTTCTCTTCACGACCATGTCCAGTTACAATCGCAAAACTTGAAGCAAACTCTCTATGAGTTACAGGAATACCTGCATAAGCTGGTGCCGCAATACCTGCTGTAATTCCAGGAACAATTTCATATTCAATACCATGTTCAACTAATACTTCTGCTTCTTCCGCGCCTCGGCCAAAAACGCATGGATCTCCACCTTTTAAACGTGTAACAATTTTACCTTCAAGTGCTTTTTCAACCAATAAATCATGAATTTGATCTTGGATGAAATGATGTTTACCTGGGGATTTACCACAAAAAATAAGTTCTGCGCCATCTTTTGCATGTTCTAATAATGATGGATTCACTAAACGATCATATGCAATGACATCTGCTTTTTGAATGCACTCTAGGCCATATACAGTTATTAGTTTAGGATCTCCTGGGCCTGCACCTACTAAATAGACTTTTCCTGTAGTCATTGAATCGTCCCCTTTTTTATTAATTTCTCAAACAGTTGTTCACGTTCTTCTATTTGTTTTGTTTTAGTCAATGTTAAAAACTGTGAATCTAGAAGCTCTTTTAAGAGATTACTTTTATGCTTTGAATCCTTTACTTCATCAATAATTTGACGTCTTGCCTTTTGCAAGAATAATATATAATCTTCATAAGAATCGTCATATTGCGCTTCTAATTCTTTTTTTATCTCTTTTGCGAGTTTTGGATTTGCACCTGATGTAGAAACAGCAATTGTCAATGGACCTCGTTGAACCACTGATGGAACTATAAATTGACTAAGCTCTTCATGATCAACGATATTACAAAGCTGATGTTTACTAGCTGATTTAGCTACCAGTTCATTTATTTCTGAAGAATTGGTAGCAGCAATGATCAAAAATGCATCGATTAAATCATCCGGTGTAAAGGTTTTCTTTCTCCATTGAATTGTGTTTTCTTCAGCTAAGATTTGGAGTTTTGGAGATAGTTCCGGGCTAATAACTGTTACATGTGCTTGCGCTTTTAATAGACTTACGACCTTACGTGAAGCAACTTTACCTCCGCCAACAACTACAACAGGTCGTTTTTCTATATTCAACATCATTGGATAATAATTACCCATTTACATCCACAGCTTTCTTCTGATAGTTTTTACAATGCTCAATCCATTGAACAATTAATTGTGGATTGGAAGCGAAGTGGAAATGTGTATATCCTGCAACTAAATTATCATGCAGATAACCTTCTCCTTGCTTTTTAAAACGGCTTTTTGTTTCATAAGCATAGTTGATATTTTCTGGTTGTGAATAGGTTGAATAATGAAATTCATGCCCTTTTGCTTCTTGACCTTCTCCGATTAAGAAATTCCCTTTTACACCAAAAATTTCACGATAACCTAATGCGACTCTTTTGGTTTGCATCTCTATAGTTCCTGGTATAGCTCCTACCATTTCATAGCATTTTCCATCAGTGGTGAAAATTTCCTCCGTCAGGAACATAAAACCTCCACATTCAGCTAATGTTGGAATTCCTTTTGAAATTGCGTTATGTATGGATTCTCTCACAGCAGTTTGTCGTGATAGTTCGTCCGCAAACTCTTCAGGAAAACCTCCACCAATATAAAGTCCATCTGCATCAGAAGGTACTACTTCCCCTTTTAATGGTGCGAAATACTCGATTGTTGCCCCATTCGCTTGAAGTAATTCGATATTTTCCTCATAGTAAAAGTTAAATGCTGCGTCTTTAGCTACTGCAATTTTAACTTGTTGATTCATTTTTTGTTCGAACATACTTGGATGAATGGTAGATAGTTGACTAGTAGATGATAGTTGATATATTTTTTCTACATCAACGGTTGCACTGATTAAATCACCTAATTCTTTGAAGTATGGCTGTAATTCTCCTCGTTCGATTGCAGGAATTAACCCTAAATGGCGACTTGGCATATGGATGTTCTGTTCTTTTTTTAAATACCCAACTACTGGAATACCACATTCTTGTTCAACAGCAGCTTTCACTATTTTATAATGTCCTTCACTTCCAACCTGATTAGCAATAACACCTACTATATTGACGTTTTCGTTTAATAGTTGAAAACCTTTTACAATAGCAGCTACGCTACGAGCCATACTTGCACAATTGACAATAAGTAGTACCGGACTTTTCGTTAATATGCTTATTTCAGCTGTTGAACCTCGATCTTCTATAGGCGATTTTCCATCATAGAAACCCATAACGCCTTCAATAATAGAAATATCTACATTCCTACTGTTTCTTTCTAATATTTCAATAACCGTATTTTCATCAAACATCCAACTATCCAAATTACGAGACGGTCTACCCGTAACTGCAGTATGGAATGTAGGATCAATATAATCTGGTCCACATTTGAATCCTTGTACTTGATAGCCTTTTTGTTGTAATGCAGCCATTAGTCCAATTGTAAATGTTGTTTTACCGACACCACTACCAGTACCAGCAATTACTAATCTATGTGCTGACATCTTATTTCCTCCTAAACTCGTTACATTAATGCAACAGAAATCGTAGTATTGCCAGATTTTTTCTTAACTAGCTCTAGCTTTTCTGCACCAGTATAAATTCTTACGGCCGGTTCACTTACACCGTATGCGCCTGTATATTTAAATACAGTATCTGAAGGTGCTTCGATTTTCTGTGCGTTCAATTCTTCTGGTTTATAATAGGCAAACTCCCAACCATATTTTGAAACTACTTCTAATAAACCAACTTCATCTTTTTTCAATTCAATTGTACAAAGTGCTTTAACACTTTTCATCGAAATTTGAAGTTCGTTTAACGTATCTTGAATAACTTGTTTAATTTCTTCAGCAGAAGTTCCTCGATTACATCCCATACCAATTACAACATTTTTAGGACGGTAAAGCACACCATTTTCAAGAATTTGTTCCTCTTCTTCCGATAAAATTCGATGAGTAATAACGAGAGCTGCATTTGGCTTTGCGTGTAATGCTTCTCGAATGGATGCATAAGTTTTAAAATTTTCTGGTATAGGGCTTTCCAAATGCCACCAATTTGTTTCACCAGATTCTTGTACAATAGCAACTGGCTCCTCATTAACCACCGATGCACTAACAGGAGTTAGTTTTTCATCAGAATCCCATTCCCATCCAAAACGTGAACCAAATAAATCAACTGGAATTGTTTTTTGCACATCTGATGCTGTGGTGATAATAGCACGAGCTTCTAAGACATGAGCAACTTCATGTGTTAATTGGTTCGCTCCACCTAAATGACCTGAAAGCACACTAATTACATTTTCACCACGATCATCTATTACAACAACAGCAGGGTCTGTTTTTTTATCCTTTAAGATTGGTGCAATCATTCGAACTACTGCACCAAGTGAAATGATAAGAATGATGCCTTTATACTGTTTGAAAAGAGTTGGTAGAAGCATTCGAACACTACCTGAAAATAATTGAATATGCTTTGCTTCTTCATCTCCTTGTTCAAATTTACTCATATAGTAAACATCTGAATGGATAAAGGAACTATGTAACTTCCGCGCAAGTTGTACGCCATGTTTTGTAATTGCTACGATTGCATAAGGGTTTTGCCTGTCAACTTCTGGCATGATTCCTTCTTGTAACTCGATCATTGAGGTTTCACACCTTTTCTGAAACCATGTGTAAATGTAGCATCATATAATTTTGAACGATATTCATCTTTTTCATGGATAGCTGGATCTAATGCCCAACCTGCTAAAATCATGGCATGTTTACGAATACCATTCTTGCGCATATCTTCATCTAAATTTACTAAAGTAGTTCTTACGATTTTTTGATCTGGCCAAGAAGCTCTTTGTATAACTGCGACTGGCGTATCATCAGTCCAACCAGCAGCTTGTAATTCCTTCACAATTTTCTTTGTTAAAGTTGCACTTAAGAAAAGAGCGATTGTACAGTGGTGCCCAGCTAGATCACGTAATTTCTCATATTCTGGTACTGGTGTACGACCTTCTGCACGAGTTAGGATTAGTGTTTGAGTTAAATCTGGAATGGTTAATTCAGCACCGACTGCAGCTGCAGAAGCAAATACTGAGCTGACACCTGGAATAATTTCAGCATGAATATCTTCTTTTTTTAGTAAAGCCATTTGTTCCATGATTGCTCCGTACATGGCTGGATCCCCAGTATGAATACGTGCAACAGTTTTCCCTGCATTTACACGGTCAACAATTGTTCCAACCATTTCTTCTAAATGCATGCCAGCCGTTTTTAATACTTCTGCATCAGGTTTTGCTTTGGCGATAAGTTCTTCATTCACTAAAGAGTCCGTGTACATAACGACATCCGCAGTTTGTAAAATATGTAGACCTTTAACTGTGATTAAATCTGGATCTCCAGGACCTGCACCGACAATATAAATTTTCTTCATTATTTACGCACCACCATTAATGTTAAGTATTCTAGCTCTACTCCATCTAACTCATCCATTGACCAAATGACTTCCTCTTCAGAAGTTACTTTTGTCACTACTGATGCTTTATCTAGAAGATTTAAATCTTTTAGTACTTCAATCATTAAGTCAATTACTTTTGCTACTTTGATAAACACGACTGCATCATGGTCTTCAATCGCTTTACGCATTTCAGCATAGTCATCACGTGCCGGTATAATTGCAACATGGTCATCTCCATCTGCTAATGCAATACCTAATCTAGATGCAGAACCATTAAAACTTGAGATACCAGGAACTGTTTTCACATCAACATGTGGGTGAAGTTCTTGCATTAATTTCATCATATGAATGAATGTACTATATAAAAGTGGATCGCCTTCAGTAACAAATGCTACATCTTTGCCTTCTTGTAATTTGCTGTAAACTACATCTACTGTATTACGCCACTCTGCATCTAAGATCGCTTGGTCTTTCGTCATTGGAAAAACTAAACCAAGCATCTCTTTTTCACCCGGCTGAATGTAAACATCAACAATGCGTTGTGCGTAGCTTTTGCTTCCTTTTCTTTTTCGAGGGTACGCAATTACTGGTGTTTCTTGAATTACTCGAAAAGCCTTTACAGTGATAAGCTCGGGATCCCCAGGCCCTACTCCGAGACCATATAATGTGCCGATATTAGTCATTCTTCTCTTCCTTTCGCACTGCTGTAATGATATAAATTGGGTTTAATGGTGAAAATCGGTTCATCCCTAAAATTGGTTTGTTATGAGACAATTGTGCATGTAAGATGCTTGTTTCAAAATTCAATTCTTTAAAGAATTCTAGAGCTTTATATAAATTTTCAATAGTTGCTGCATTTAAAACGATTCGACCACCTAGATTTAATCGATCACAGCAAACTTGTAATAAGTCTTTCATATTGCCGCCAGTTCCACCTATGAAGATTGCGTCTGGATTTGGAAAAATCTCTAAACCTTCTGGTGCTTTGCCATGAATTGCTGTGATGTCTGTACGGAATTTATGTTGATTTTCAATACAATTTGCAAGGTCACCTTCATTTTTTTCGATTGCAAATACTTGTCCATCTCGAGCAATTTTTGCAGCTTCTATTGCCATCGAACCGGTGCAAGTTCCGATATCCCATACAGTGCTATCTTTTTGTAAATGCATTGCATGAAGGCTTAGCACACGAATTTCCTTTTTGGTGATTAAGCCTTTATCAGGACGTCTTTGAGAAAATTCATCATCTGCAATTCCGAGAGCCCATTTAGGTGGTGGTGCAATTCGTTTTAAAATCACAACATTTAACGGAGAGAAAGTACTTGCTTTCATATCTTCCAATGAATACCAGCCTGTTCTTTCGTTCTCACCTTGTAAGTTTTCTGCAACAAATGCTTTATATTCAGTCATCCCAAATTGAAGTAAATACTCAGCAATCGCACTTGGATTATTTTCTGCATCCGTTAATAACGCAATTTTGTCATTGCCATCAATTTTCTGGATTAATCCTTTCATTGACCGACCATGTACACTTGTAATATAGGCATCTTGCCAGCTTTCCCCGATTTTAGAAAACGCCAATTGTATAGAACTTACGTGAGGATAAACTTCTAAATTGATTTTTTTTGATAGATAGCTCCCAAGTCCATAGAACAGTGGATCTCCTGAAGCTAATATGATGATATTTCTTGATTCATTTTGGATAATTTCAACAAGTTTTTTTAAACCACTTTTTACCGTGATTTTTTCACCTTTATAATAAGGAAAGAACTCTAACAATCTTTCGCCACCAATGAGGACTTCACTTTCTTCTATCCACTTAGCATATTGGGGTAGTAAACTTGCTAGGCCATTGTCTCCTATACCGATTAACTTAATCGATTGTGTCAATTCCATCAGCCCTTCCTAATAATTCACCCTTCATCGAGTAAATAGCGGTATCCATTACGAGGCCACCTTTTACATGATTTAATGAGGATGTACAACACGCTTCACATAAATGATCGAAGAACCGCTTATTACCAGTCTCAAGCATAATCTCTCCGACTTGTGAAGCTGTGTTCGCAGCTGAAACCTGTTGAACGATTTCGCTAGTTGCTCCAACCTCTTCTGCTAATTGTGCTAAAAATTCAAAGTTAATAGGCGCACTTTTTGAATGGACCATCATCACGCCTTGTGCTACTTTTGAAAATTTCCCCATCATACCTACTAGAGAAACTCTTTTTATACCCAGTCTTTTACAATGTTTTACGGCGAAACCTACAAAGTCGCCCATTTCTATAAAGGCTTCCTCAGGTAATCCTTCATATTGTTTCATGGCGTATTTTTCACTTCTACCACCTGTTGTCATGACTACATGATCATTTCCGGTTGCATGTGCTACGCTAATCGCTTCTACAATACTTGCCATGTAGGCTGAACTTGAAAAGGGTACAACAGTGCCTCTTGTCCCTAATATTGAAATGCCACCAATTATACCTAGCCTACCATTGAGTGTGTTCTTAGCAATTTCCTCTCCATCTGGAACTGAGATAATCACTTTAACACCTCGGGTTATTTTGAACTCGGCTAATGTTTCTTCTACTGTTGAGTAGAGCATTTTGCGAGGTACAGGGTTAATCGCTGCTTCACCAACTGCTACTGGTAGCCCGGGTTTTGTCACGCGACCAACTCCAATTCCACCGTCCAAACAAATACCAGGTTCATCTTGCCAACTAACAGTTGATACAATCAAAGCACCGTGCGTAGCATCTGGATCATCTCCACCATCTTTGATTGTTTCGCAACTTACTGCTTTGTCAGTAAATGAATTCTTTTCAATTGTAAATGTTACGTCTCGCCCAATTGGTAAATGTATCGTAGCTGTTTCTTGTGCTTCACCAGTAATTAGGGCAGTTAACGCTGCTTTTGTGCAGGCTGTCGCACAAGCGCCTGTTGTGTAGCCATGACGCATTTGCGATGGGTCTTTTTTATTTTTCTTTTGCATTAAGCTTGATCAGCTAAAATTGAAATGGCATTTAATGCTGCTACAGTTACCGTACTTCCACCTTTACGACCTAAATTAGTAATAAATGGTACCTCTGTAACCTTTGCCAATTCATCTTTAGATTCAGCAGCTGAAACGAAGCCTACAGGCATACCAATGATAAGATCTGGTTTTACTTCGCCTTCTTTAATTAATCGAATAAGTTCTAAAAGTGCAGTTGGTGCATTACCAATTGCATAAATCCCACCCTCATGTAAATGAGCTGCTTTTTGCATTGACATAATGGCACGAGTAGCTCCTGCTTCTTTTGCAGCTTTAGATACATCTTCATCAGAAATATAGCAATAAACATCACCACCATATTTTTGGAAACGTTTATGTCCGGTACCCACTTGAATCATTTGTACATCTGCAATTACTGGTTTTCCTGCACGGATGGCTTTAATCCCAGCTGCAATAGCATCTGGATGAATCATCACACTACGACCTAAATCAAAATCTGCCGAAGCATGAATAATACGACGAATGATCTTCCACTCATCTTCTGTAAAATCATGTGGGCCATATTCTTCTGCGATTGTTTCAAAGCTATGCTCATAAATTTTATCTGGGTCAACTGTAAGTGGTTTGAAGTCTGTTTTAAAATCCATTTTATTTCCTCCTAGATAGTTAGTTTTGAAGCTAAATCTTCTATAACTCCCTCAAAACTTGAATGCATATTTTCATATTGTATTTTCGGTCTTGCAATCATAATCGTTTCAATACCACACGCTAGTGCGGCTTCTAATTTTTCATCGACTGATCCTACTTTGCCACTTTCTTTTGTAATCATTAATGTGGCTTTGTATTGATGAATAAGTGCAATATTTAACTCTTTCGAGAATGGTCCTTGCATTGCAATAATATCTTTTTGTTCTACACCTAAAGCTTGACATTTTTCCATATTGTCAAGTCTTGGTAGCATTCTAGCAACCACTCTTGTATTTTCTAAACCTAATAAATGTTTTGTGAAAATTCCTAACGTTTTACTACCAGTTGTCAGCATAATAACGCCACGTTTTTCTCTAGCTAATTTTGCTGCTTCCTCATAGTCTTGAACCATAGTTACTAGTGGGTTACTAAAAGTTTGACTCGCCCTTTCATAGCGAATATATGGAATACCAGAAGCATCTGCTGCAGACAGTGCATTTTTTGAAGCTTCTTCAGCAAAAGGATGGCTAGCATCTACGATTGCTTGAAATTGATTTTCTTTGATAAAATCCGTCATTTGCTCTTTAGTTAAACGACCGATATTTGTTTTTATACCAGCTTCACTTAAACTTTTAGCTGCAGATTCAGTTACGACAGTTGCTATTACCTTCCGACCATTTCCTTCCAGTTTTATTGCTAGCTCCCTCGCATCACTTGTACCAGCTAACATGAAAATCATTTTTCAGCACCAACTAAATGATCGTGGTGGTCGTGATTATGATCATGATGATCGTGATCGTGATGTTCATGATCATGGTCGTGATGATGGTGATGTTCTACAAATTCGGCAGCATTTAGACGATATTGGCAAGTATCGCAATTCATCTTCACTTCACCTTGTAATGATTCAGCAATACGATCTTTTAACACAGTTTTAAGTGCTGTATGATAACCGAAATAATTCGCTAATTTTACTTCTACCTCTGTGTATTTTGATGCATATCCCTCACGCATCTCTTGCATTCTTTCCATCAAAATGCCTGTAAATAAGAAATAAGGAAGCATGATGATTTTCTTTGCACCTAGTTTCACACAACGCTCGATACCTTCATCAACTGTTGGGTATGTAACGCCCATAAATGCACATTCAACTGTTAGCACATCTAATTGTTCCCAAAGCATACGAGAGATTTTGTAAAAATCACTATTTGCGTCTACATCACTACCACCACGTCCGATCAATAGAATGGCAGTATCTTCATTTTTTTCTTCTTTAACGTATCCTGTTTCTGAAAGACGTTCTTTTAAAATATCAAAAATACCTTCGTGGACACCAAGAGGTCTAGCATACACAATATTCACATTCGGATATTTTACTTTTCCTTCATCAATCGCTGCAGGGATATGTATTTTAGAATGACCTGCTTGCAATAGAATAATTGGTACTACATGAATTTCAGTTGCCCCTTTTGCAACGCAAGTGTCAATACCTTGTGCAATATCTGGTGCTGCAAATTCTAGAAAACAACTTTCAACTAGTAAATCTTGATCTAAAGTTGGTTTTAACTGCTCTACAAATTTTGTTACTTCCTCATTACCTGCCTCTAATCTACTACCATGACCTACAAATAAAATGGCCTTCATATTTTTCCTCCTATAATCAGTCCCCACAAGGTGCGGGTTCTATGTTAATTTTTGGTGCGATATCTTTATACACATATCCTTGTATTTGTTTCACTCTTTTAAAATATTTAAATAGTCGCTCATTTGGATGCGCATTTTGTTTATACTCTTGAATAATTTTCGTAATAACATCAACAATTTTGTCAGGCTCAATGCCTTCTGCCACAGGTTGTCCTGCATGAGCTGTTCTTCCAACAGGCTTAGCACCTAGGAACAAATCAAATTTCCCTTTACGATAAATAATTCCTATATCTTCAGTAACAGCTTTGTAACAAGCCATGCCACAGCCATTGAATCCAATTGTTAATTCTTTTGGTAACTGAAGACCACCTAATTTTTCTTGAATTTCCTCTGCATAAGGAATGCCACCTGTTTTTTCACCATCACAGAAATCACAAGCCTTTAAGGTTAAAACATCTCCAATAGGTGAAAGTAAAAATCCAACACCATTTAGTTTTGCAGTAATTGCATCAGGATTTGAAGTTGGAATCTTTAATACGATTTGATGATTCGGTGTATATTCCATGGTACCTTTTTCGCCAACAACCATTGCTAAAGTCAGCATTTGTTCAGGTGTGAATTTTTTATTGGCAACACCAGGACTAACTGCTAATTCGAAAATTTCTTCAAAGTCTTGATAAACATAATTTGTTGTTTTTGGTTGTTTACCAGTAACACGTTTTAAAGCTTCCATAGCCATATTATATGAGCTTACTTTAGGTGATTGAGGTCGTATGTTTTCAACTATTTGGTGCTTCTCATCTTTTTCAATCTTTTCATTTACTGAAGATTGTACTCGTTGAACACCAGTCATTTGATCCATAGCCCAAGGTTCCGCTTCTTCTCTCAAACGTTGATGTGGTTTTAATGCTTGCTTCTCACTATTTAACGTATATTTTCTTTGATAACCTCGTGGAGTAATCATTTTATTGTCATAAAGGAAAGTTGCAGAGTTCCCGATGATGACTGTTGTCAACATACCTATATCGTGATCTAGCATTTCTTCTAGGTTTGTAATAATGATATGTTGACGATCACGATATGCACTTTTCACAAGACCAACCGGTGTTTCAGGCGATCTGTATTGTAGAAGAATACGTTGTGCCTCTACAATTTGGCGCGTTCTACGTCCACTGCGAGGATTATAGAGTGCGATGACAAAATCAGCTATTGCTGCTGCTTCCACTCTTTTAGCGATTAAATCCCATGGTGTAAGGTGGTCACTCAAACTTATCGTACAAGAATCATGCATAATAGGAGCACCCAACAATGATCCACATGAATTGATGGCTGAAATACCTGGGATAATTTCAACTGGCACCCCATTTGCTTCAGTCCAACCTTTCTCGATTAAAACCTCATAGACTAATCCAGCCATACCATAAACTCCAGCATCGCCACTTGAAATCACTGCAACTTTTTTTCCGGCTTCAGCTTGGCGAACAGCTTCCTGAGCTCTTGAAACTTCTTCTGTCATTCCTGTACTGATCACTGATGTTTCATTTGTGATTAAATCTTGGATCAGTTCTACATAAGTTTTGTAACCGATGATAAAATCACTATCCTGAAGCGCTTCCACTGCTCTCGTTGTAATATGTTTAAAATCCCCAGGACCAAAACCAACGACATATAGTTTCCCTTGTGTTGTCATGCAAACCTCTCCTTTACAAATTATTTGTTTTTATCGATTCCTGTAATGGACGCAACCTCTGGATTTAATATCATTTCCCCATTTTCCATACGATAAATTGTATGTTGTTCATTTTGTTGCTCTATACAATCTTTTACAATTTCACGGCCAATATCAGTTGTTGATGCTTTGTACCAACTCCCTTGTGGATAAGCAATTACAATGCATGCATCTTTACAACGACCATTACATCGTGTTCGAGTGGTATGGATTTGTTCGTCCATATCAAGTTGTGCAATTTCTTCACGAATTGCGAGCGTAATTTCTTCTGCACCTTTCTTCATGCATGAACTTCCATTACAAATGAATAAATGACTTTTCATACCAGATAAATTCCAAGTTGTCATATCCAACCTCCGATTAATTAAAATAGGACGGAGAAAAAAGGAAAATAAAAAACCTTAATTCCAAGAATTAAGGTTTAAAAACTAGATTATTCAGAAAATAGCCAAATATAAAATGACATTCTGCTTTTATAGTCTTTACCTTTCCCTCCGAAAAGTATCGTACTTCCGTTTTTAAAAGCAGGTTTCCTGGCTTACACTTCATCTTACTCTGATCTCTTCCCAGTCTTTTTCGACCAGTGAGTTTGTATCATTTCATCCATGTTACAGTAGCGGGGGCTGCATCGGATTCTAACCGATTTCCCTATTATCCCTTTGTAAAATTACAAGAGCACTTTTAAAATAATATGAAATTGTATAATAAAGTAAAATTAAAAACTGACATAATCATATACTATTTCCAGACAATTTAAAATAGATATTTTTATTCATGCACATTTTACAGAACATAAATGTTTAAATTTATGCACATAATTTCTAAATACTATATTAGTTTATCTTTTTTATGACAATCTTTCTTTTGCAAAATTTCTTTGTAAAAAATATAGTAGTATTGAAAATATAACCATGCTAAACTAGATTAGTAATCTAACAATTCAATAAACTTTATGGTGCTAAATATTGAGATTTAGCTGAAAAGGGAAGTTTGTGAAATACAAACGCGGTCCCGCCACTGTAAAGACGAGTTATGTTTTTAAATGCCACTGTCAACGATGGGAAGGTAAAAACATAATGATGACTCTAAGCCAGGAGACCTGCCATAAAGTGTGGATTTGTATCAGCCTACGAGGATAGGTGTGAGAATAGCTATGCTTTTTTTGCAAAGCATTATTTTACTATTCGTTAACACTTCTTCTGTTTGAAGAAGTGTTTTTTTATGTCCTGTTTGGTTTATTAGGAGGTGTATCTCGTTAAGTTACGAACAATTGAATACAAAGATGGAGGAAAGATAAAATGATTAAGTTTAAGAATTTAGTAAACTGGAAGCTAATATATTTCCTATTAGCACTGTTAATCGTGCCAAAACCTGCATTTGCCATGCACATTATGGAAGGTTTTTTACCCGTTGAATGGGTAATTTTCTGGTGGGCTGTTACCATTCCATTTTTAATCATTGGATTCCGTTCTATTAGAAAAACGATTGAGGAAAACCCAGAAACAAAAATGATGTTAGGCTTGTCAGGTGCCTTTGCATTCGTGTTATCTGCATTGAAAATTCCGTCCGTTACAGGAAGCTGCTCCCATCCTACGGGTGTAGGACTTGGTACTGTTTTATTTGGGCCGTTTGCAATGAGTATTGTAGGTTTTATTGTACTTTTATTCCAAGCTTTGTTGCTAGCTCACGGTGGACTAACTACTTTGGGTGCTAATGCTTTTTCAATGGCAATCGTAGGACCACTCATTTCATATGGTGTATTTAAGGGTGTTACCAAAATAGGATTCTCATTTTCTTGGGCAGTGTTTTTGGCTGCTGCACTTGGCGATTTGGGTACCTATGTTGTAACATCTATCCAATTAGCACTTGCTTTCCCATCTGAAGTTGGAGGTTTCTTTGCTTCATTCACTAAATTTAGCAGTATTTTCGCTCTCACTCAAATTCCTTTAGCAATTAGTGAAGGTATTCTTACAGTTGTGATTATGAACTTCTTACAAAAATACAATTTAGCAGAACTAAAAGCACTAAAAGTCTTTAAGAAAGGTGCTGAACAATCATGAAAAAAAATATATTATTAATCGCGATGGTAGTCATATTGGCTGTTCTGCCACTGTTCTTCCAAAAAGGAGCGGAATTTGGTGGATCGGATGATCAGGCTGAAGCAGCAATTACGAAAATTGATTCTTCCTATAAACCTTGGTTCTCAAACATTTGGGAACCGCCAAGTGGCGAAATTGAAAGTTTATTATTCTGTTTACAAGCTGCTATAGGTGCTGGTTTTATTGGCTATTTCATCGGCTTCTCACGTGGAAGACACAAAAAAGAAGATAGTAAAGAAGGCAAAGGTAAGCATGTTACTCATTGATCAATATGCTTATATCAATCGCCTCGTAAAGACGCATCCAGTAGAAAAAATCGTATTATCCTTTTTTCTATTATTATTTTCATTAACCGTAAAAGATGCGCTCATCTCACTCATCACATTTTTTGTAATGAGTTCACTTACAATATTGGTAGCTAAAATTCCATGGCAATATTATTTAAAAATGTTATGTATCCCTGGCGTTTTCCTAATAAGTAGTATGTTTGGTATTTTACTATCGTTTACCCGACACCCTGAGCTTATTCACACTGCAATTTGGCAATTTCAATTGTTCGATTGGTCTGTTTATATTTCATCACAAAGTGTCAAAATGAGCATTCAATTATTCTTTTCTGTGTTAAGTAGTATAAGCTGTTTATATTTTTTAACTTTAACAACACCGGTACATGATTTAATGCAAGTATTAAAAAAATGTAGAGTACCTCAATTATTGATCGAATTAATCGAACTTACGTATAGATTTATATTCGTTTTTTTAGAGAAATCATTTGAAATTTTCCAATCACAAAATTCAAGACTTGGATATCTTTCAATTAAAAGAGGGTTGCATTCTTTAGGAATGCTTATTTCTTCTTTATTTGTCCATGTTTTTCAGCGTTCTAAGGAATTATCAATGGCTATGAATTCTCGTGGTTACGATGAATCTATGGTTTATCTTGAGGATCCTTACCAATATTCTGCAAGAAATTGGGCGATCATTTTTATTATTATTTTGTTAATCATTGCGGTCTACATTCAGTTTGGGGGCATTCTAGTTTGAATGATTTATTCTTTGAAATTCAAAATTTAACACATCGTTATGCTGATGGGACTGTAGCTTTAAATAATTTATCTTTGAAAATTGCTAAAGGTAAGAAGATTGCATTGCTTGGGAATAATGGTGCTGGGAAATCTACATTATTTCAACACTTAAATGGAATTCTGCAACCGACTTCCGGGCAAATTCTTTTTCAAAATCAACCGATGAAATATAACCGCAAATCATTGCTGGCATTACGATCCCATGTAGGGATTGTTTTTCAAGATCCTGATTCTCAACTTTTTGCTGGAAATGTTCGTCAAGATATATCGTTTGGTCCTATAAATCTTGGTTGGCCCATTGAAAAAGTAACTGAAATGGTTGAATGGGCAATGTCTGAAACAGAAGTGTCCACTTTACAAGATAAACCCATTCATTTCTTAAGTATTGGGCAGAAAAAAAGGGTTGCATTTGCGGGGGTGTTGGCAATGGATCCTGATGTGTTTATTTTAGATGAACCTTCTGCAGGACTAGATCCCTATTATGCAAAGCAAATTTTGCAATTACTTAATACGATTCATGAGCTTGATAAAACCATTATTCTTTCTACTCATGATGTGAATTTTGCTTATGAATGGGCGGATGAAATCATTGTTATGAGTGGTGGAGAAGTTATCTATCATGGAGATCCTTTTAGTATTTTTGAGCAAGAGCATCTGTTATTAAAATCTCATTTAGAAAAGCCTTGGGTATTTGAATTGGCACAGGTATTAAAATCTAAAAATGTAATTGATAAAATTGAAGATTTTCCAAGAGAAAAAGAACAATTAATAGCTTTCTTGAAATGAATGTTACCCAATAGCTTCTATTTCAAGTAAAGTCTAAAAGGGCTGCTCAAATAGTGAATGAATAACTCACTTTTGAACAGCCTTCTTATTTGAAATATAAATTTTACATGTAATTTACCATCCATTTTATCCACTTAAAAGGATGGTAAATCGTTACCCGCTACGAACAGGGTCTCAGCTGACACGCTTTTCCCACGGGAGTCTAGAAATCCTCCTCTACAATCAATAAACAATAAGACACATGTGTTGTCTGACTCAGTTTGTTCTTGCACTTTATGCAAGGTGTGAGTGCTAACTTAATTTCTTCTACTAGATTAAGAGCTGATTAGACAGCACCTTTACTATCTTTATTATAAAAAGTTGCTATTCTCCAACTGTCACTTTTGGTAGTAAATTCTTAATCGATTCTTCTTTACCTTCATGGAAGGCTTTTACGATTGCACTTCCGACAATAATCCCATCTGCCATCGCTCCAATTTCCTCGACTTGTTCAGGTGTTGAAATACCAAAACCAGCCAAAACAGGAATATCACTGATTTCTTTGAGATTGTGTAAATGTTCATCTAAAGATTGGCCAAATTCATTTCGCACACCAGTAATTCCATTAACAGTTACAGCATATATAAATCCTTCTGCAGCTTTTGCAATTCGTTCAATACGATTTATTGGACTAGTTAATGAAATAAGTTGAACGAGTGCAATAGGTGATTTTGTGAGTTTGGATTGGATAATATCTGCTTCTTCTATTGGTAAGTCTGGAATAATCAAACCAGTGATGCCTACATTTTCGCATTTTGCTATAAATTTTTCTATCCCAAAAGCTAGAATTGGATTTAAATAACTCATGATAACTAAAGGAACATGAACTTCTTTTTTAAATTGCTCAATTTCATCTAGTATCGCTTTTAAATTTACACCTTCTTTTAATGCACGATTCCCTGCTTCTTGAATAACTGGACCATCTGCTACAGGATCTGTGAATGGAATTCCCAATTCAATTGCAGTTACACCAACTTGCTGTAAGAAAAGTATTTGTTTACGAATGGCTTTAAGTCCCCCATCTCCTGCCATTATGTAAGGAATAAATGCCTTTTGCCCTATTTTTACTTTCTCTTCAATTGCTAGTTGTAATGGTTTAGTCGTCATTTTTTTCTCCTCCTAATGCAGCTCTTACTGTCTCAACATCTTTATCTCCACGACCAGATAGGCAAATAACAAGTATTTCTTCTGGCTGCATTTCTTTAGCGATTTCAGCAGCCCGATAAATTGCATGAGCACTTTCTAAAGCTGGAATTATCCCCTCTGCACGAGATAATAATTTCAATCCCTCTAATGCTTCATCATCTGTAACAGAAGAATAGTTAACACGGCCAATATCATGTAAATAGCAATGTTCAGGTCCTATTGCTGGATAATCGAGCCCTGCCGAAATGGAATGTGCTTCTTGTATAAAACCATTATCATCTTGCAGTAAATACATATATGCACCATGTAAGACACCTTCTTTTAAATCAGCAAATGCTGCTGCATGAAGTCCAGTTTGAATGCCTTTTCCTGCAGCTTCTACTCCAAATAATTTGACAGATTGATCTTCAACAAATGGGTGGAACATACCAATTGCGTTACTACCACCTCCAAGGCATGCGACTATAGCCTCTGGTAGTCTACCTTCTTTTTCGAGTATCTGTTTTCTAGTTTCTACACCAATAATTCGTTGGAAATCTCGTACAATTCTTGGGAAAGGATGTGGACCAAGCGCAGACCCCAAAATATAATGTGTATCTTCAACATTTGTCACCCAATAACGAAGCGCTTCATTAACGGCATCTTTTAGCGTACCAGCACCTTGATCTACAGAAACAACGGTTGCACCTAATAATTCCATGCGAAATACGTTCAATGCTTGTCTTTTAACATCCTCCTTACCCATAAAGACAACACATTCTAAATTAAAAAGAGCACAAACAGTTGCTGTTGCTACACCATGTTGACCTGCTCCTGTTTCAGCAACGATTTTCTTTTTTCCCATTCTTATTGCAAGAAGTACTTGGCCTAAAGCATTATTAATCTTGTGTGCGCCTGTATGGTTCAAGTCTTCTCGCTTTAAATAAATTTTTGCTCCGCCTAATTGTTTCGTTAAACGTTCTGCATAATATAGCGGATTCTCACGTCCTACGTAATCTTTTAGATAGTATTGTAGTTCTTTATGAAATTCAGGATCATCAATTGCTTTATCATAAGCCTTTTCCAATTCATTTAAGGCTTTCATTAGGGTTTCAGGTACGAACTGTCCACCAAATTTACCATAACGACCTGGTTTTTGTTCATTGAATTCTTTTACCATTTATAAAACACTCCTTTTTACTGTATCTATAAAATTCGTGATAAGTATATTGTCTTTTTGCCCATTGTTTTCTACTCCACTAGAGACATCCACCATATATGGTTGTGCAATTTCGATTGCATGTTCAACATTTGTTGGATTTAATCCACCTGCTAGAATAACTTTTCGATTTTTCAAATTTGGATGGTTTAATAAACGCCAATCGAATGTCTGACCACTTCCACCCGCAAATTGGATTCCTGGGGCATCTAGCAATAAATAATCTGAATCATAGGATAATGCCCGTTCGATATCTTCTTCATTTTTAACTGAACATGCCTTAATAGTAGGAACTCCCACTTTCTTTATTTCTTCGTTTGTTTCATGTCCATGTAATTGGACCAAATCTAGGGGCACTTCCCTATATGCTTTCAAAATGATTTCAACAGGTGCATCAACAAAAACACCGATTTTCATTATTTGTTGAGGAATTTGTTTTGCTAATTGATGAGCCGTTTCAATTGAAACTTCCCTTTTACTTTTGGCAAAAACAAATCCTATGGCATCGGCACCTGAATCTACTGCAGCTTTTACATTCTCCTCTTTCATCAAACCGCATATTTTCACTTTGGTCATGGCGTCACAACACCTTTTGGAACTTGAAGAGATTGCAATGTTTCTTTAATATCACCGCTACGCATTAATGTTTCTCCAACTAGGATTGCACTTGCTCCTAGACCAGCAACAAATTTTGCATCATCTGTAGTTTTAATACCACTTTCACTAATCAACACTCGATTTTCATGAAATGGGAAATGTTGTGCAATTGTTGCTGTATGTTGTAAATCGACTTCAAATGTTTTTAAATTTCGATTGTTGATTCCTATAATTCGGGCATCAATTTCTAAAGCTATTAGAAGTTCTTGTTCATCATGTACTTCAACTAATATTTCGAGATCTTGTTTCATTGCGTATCGATAAAGGGATACTAATTTCTCTTTTGATAGTGCAGCAACAATCAATAAGATGATGGATGCTCCATTTACTTTTGCATAATCTATTTGAATTTCATCAATGATAAAATCTTTGCAAAGAACAGGGATTTGAACAGCTTGCGTTACTTCTTTTAAATCTTCAAACGTTCCTTTAAAAAATGGTGTATCTGTTAAAACAGAAATGCAAGATGCTCCAGATTTTTCATATTGTAATGCTTGCTCTACAGGATTTACGACATTATTAATAATGCCTTTTGAGGGTGACGACCGTTTAATTTCTGAAATGATTTGTAAATGATTAGCCCCTTTAAGCTTTTCATAAAGTGAAGGTCTCTTTTCTGGTTCAAAGCTTTGTTGTAAGGTTAATCCTTTCAATCTTTGAACCTCATTTTCTTTTTCAGCTATGATTTTATCTAAGATTGTTGTCATGAAATTTTCTCCTTTCGATGTGCTTCACTATAGGCAATCACTGCATCCAATTTATCGAGTGCTTTTCCAGTTAAAATAGTATCAATTGCCATTTCCACTCCATCTTGGATTCTATCTACTTTGCCATATGAAAATAGACCAATTCCTGTATTTAATGCCACTGCATCAAAATAGGCATCTCGTTTACCTGCTAATAATTTTCTTAAAATAATAGCATTTTCATCTGGATTCCCTCCTCGAATCGCTTCAAGTGGTGCTTCGTTTAATCCAACATCTTCTGGACGCAAAGAAAACGGAATCAAGTCATCATGATCAACTAGTACAAACTGATTTTGCCCTGCAAGTGATGCCTCATCCATACCGCCTGCACCGGTTACGACAATTCCTCTTTTACGGCCAAGCATTTTCATTACGTTTGCATATTCCATTAGAAAATCCCGCCGATAAATACCTGTGAATTGAGTTTCTAAATCAACAGGATTCGTTAAAGGTCCAACTAGATTAAAGATTGTCGGTTTTCCAATTTTTCTTCTTACTTGACCGATTCGTTTTAATTTCGGATGCACATTTGGTGCGTATAGGAATGTTACGTTTTCTTTTTCCAATAATTCAAGTGTTTCCGCAATAGTGAAATCAGTATGAATCCCTAATGCTTCCAATACATCCGAACTACCAGCTGCACTTGAGATTTTGCGGTTACCATGTTTTGTAACCTTCGCGCCAGCTGCGGCTAATACAAGTGCTGAAGTTGTACTGATATTAAAGCTATTGCATCCATCCCCACCTGTTCCGCAATTATCCATGTAACGTTCTCCTGGTACTGGTACCTCTATTGCAAAAGATTTCATGACTGTGGCAAGCGCTGCAACTTCTTGTGCAGTCTCACCTTTTTTAGATAATGCGATTAATAACTCTTCTATTTCTTCAAGAGGTGTATTATCATGGAACATTTTAATAGAAGCATCTAACATTTCCTCATAATATAAATGCTTCTTATCTTTTACTTTCTCTATCGCTAGTCTCATACTCATCTCTCCTATCTCATCTCATAGCTCTACTCAATATTTGCTAATGTAGTTAAAGAATTTGTCTTTTCAAGGGTCTCTTCAAATTCTCTATCTGCAATTGAATCTTCCACAATTCCAGCACCTGATTGAATGTGTGCGATACCATCTTTTAAAAGCATAGAGCGAATTGTGATTGCAAAATCTATATTGCCATTAAAACCTATATAACCAATCGCTCCACCAAATATATTCCGATGGGATGTTTCAATTTCATCAATTAAATTAATCGCATTTGCTTTAGGTAAGCCTGTGATTGCTCCAGCTGGAATTGCAGACATTAGTACATCTAAAGAATGATAAACAGGTGAAAGCTTTCCTTGAATGGAAGAAACCAAATGCATAACATGTTCAAATCGGTTAAGTTTCATGTATTGTTGTACTTGCAAAGTACCTGGCTGGGCTACTTCCATTAAATCCTCTTTTGCAACTTCTACTATCATGGCATGTTCTTGCTGCTCTTTCGTGCTATTAAGAAGTTCCTTTGCTAATTGTTGATCTTCTTCTTCCGTTGCCCCTCTTTTCCTTGTTCCACCAATTGGATTTATCGTGATGGCTTCATCTGTTACTTTAATAAGACTCTCTGGTGATGTACCCAAAATGATATGGTCATCAAAATCCATGTAATACATATATGGAGACGGGTTTTGTTTTCTTAATTTTCTGTATATAGAAAATGGATTTCCACTATAAGTAGCCTGTTGCGGTCTAGATAATACAATCTGATCGAGTGTACCATCAATGATATATCCCATTGCTTTCTCAACTTGATTGACAAATGTCTCTTTTGACAATTCACTTGTAAACTGAGAAAGTTGATAATCTTCATCCTCTATATCTGACGGTTGTGTTTGAATTTCATTAATAATCCTATCTAAATTAGCTTTTTGCTGTTCTGGATTTACTTCCGTATGAATTATCGTCACTTCATCTTGTAAATGATCAAATACTATAATCGTTTCATAAATATAAAAATGTACATTTGGAATTTGCAAAGTATTTGGATGCCGTGATTTTACTGATGCACCATATGAAATATATCCAACTGCACCACCCGCAAACGGAAATTCTGTTGGCCCAGTAATCCTAGGCATCACTCTTTTTAACAATGTCAATAAATCACCATCGTAGCGATACTCTTTTTCTGTATTGAACTGTTTTTCGATTAATGTATTACGACTGCCACTATACGATTTAATTGGATTTACACCAATCATTGAGTATCTACCTGAATCTTTAAGCTTTGAATCTGACTCAAGTAAAAATTTACGTTTTCCATTTAATCTTTGAAAAATCAAAATAGGTGTCAACGAATCACCATTAATCTTCTTAATTGTTGTACGGAAACTTGTTTGTTCTACCATCAATTAATCATCTCCTAATTTGGTCGATTGTTGAGAAAATACAATACTGTTGCTATTTCAAAACTTTTCGCTTTCGTTACAGGCGGACGCTTTCCTCGTCACATTGAGGCCTTTGAAAAAGTGTAGTAATACAAATATTAATAGTTTATCCGCTATTGAATGAAGCGGAGCTAATTCCACTTCAACGAAGATAGATATCAGGTTTTTACCGAAAATTTACACTATTTTTACTTTTTCAGTGCCCTCGTCACATTCTTGCAGGAGTTTCCGCCTTTTGCTCAAGTAAGAAGCTAAAGAAATTTAACAATATCAAATTATTGAGACTAAATAAAAAAAGCCCTCATGAAAGATAATTCTTTCATGAGGACGATATAGACCGCGTTGCCACCTCAAGTTGAAGTTTAAAAACTTCCGCTTAACTATCCGTAACGAGGATTAGTCGTCATCCGCTACTAACAATGTGTTGACGGATGCTCTCATAAGTCCATTCACATATGACATTGATCAGCTTGCACCATCCGCTGACTCTCTTAGCAATGTTCAATATGCTACTACTCTTATTCTTCAATTTCTCGGCTATTCTCAAAATTTCTAATCTCAACTCATAAGGCCAACTTCGCTACCGAAGCTGCTACCTCTTCGAACCTGTTATTTATTGTAATCTTAAATATAATAATTACAAATGTCAACAATTATTTAAAACCATTTATATTTTATTTGCTCATTTGAATTATTCTTCATCTGATGGAAGAACAATCCAGCCATGAACATATTCATTTAGTACTTTTGCCCATTTAACTTTTTTAACTATTACTGTTTTTTCAATCTGTAGTTCAATCCCAGCTGGAATTATTGCTACAACTTCTTCACTATCATTTGCATTGGGATATAAATCTGTATCTTCATCTAAAATGATACTATCTAAAGTGGTAGCAGGCTTTTCCGGTTTTATTGGTTTTTCATTTACTTTCTTTAAGTAAGCATATGAAATCCAACCTTTTTGCCCATTATAACTACCATATGCCCATTTGACATAATTGATTGATTTGATCTTAGTAATTGTTACAGTTGCATCTTTTGGTAATGTTGATAAAATTGTTGCGTTCATTGAAGTTGATTTTCGCATATTCACATTCGCGGTTGTTATATATTTTTCGTTAACATTTTCTATTGTGACTTTATCTTGGGCAACAGGGATATTATCTTTACTTACTTTCAAATAACTTGATGATATCCACCCTATTGTATTATTCCACTTTATTTTTGCCCATTTTACATTATTGACTTTCTTAGTTGTAATTAAAGTAACTTTATTTCCTTTTTTTAAAGTTGTAATTAACTCTTTATCAACGCCAGGTCCTTTTCTCAAGTTCACCTTATCTGTTGTTTCATAGATTGCAGATGTTGCTGCTTTCGCATGAAGTGGTTCATTTTCAAAATGATTTGTAAAAGAAACAGCTGAAAATGCGATACTCCCTGCAACTATTGCTTTCATTAATTTATCTAAAAACATCGTTATTTCTTCCTCCTAAGAACTTTTAAATCTATTACGAATAATAGTATAGCACTATTATCGTGTAAGTATATGTATATATCCATAAAATTAGTAATTTATATATTTAATTTCTATGTTCAAGAGGTTCTTCAGTCGAAACAATTAGAGGTATTTATAACAGATATAGATTGGATATTAGATTACGACAGACCCCAAATAGATAAAGTATTTAATTAAATAAAATGACTTACATGAACAAAAGAAGATTAAATAATACAAGATAAAAAGGCTGCTCTAAGATGATTGAATTCATTTTAGAGCAGCCTTTTTTTGGAAGTTATAATTTTCTACATATTTTCTTTTAAAAATGCAATTAATGCTTCCTGCACTTCAGGTGTTACACCATGTCCATTTTCGAAACTTTTGAATGTTACATTCGCACCTTGTTCAGTAAAGAAATCACGACTAGCTTCCCCCCATTGATATGGTAGAGCCATGTCCATTGTGCCATGTGATATCAAAACAGGCATATCCTGAACAGAGTGTTTTTGGTAACCGTTTTTTACAAAATCAGGAGTGTAGCCGCTTAAAGCAACGATTCCTGCTAGTTTTTCTTTCCCCATCGCTACAGCTAAAGATTTTGATAAGATTGCTCCTTGGCTAAAGCCCATCAAAAAGATTTTCTCTGCATCGATTGGGTATTCGGTGATAGCTTCTTCTATAAAATTCATAATATGAATAATGACTTGATCAAACACATTGCGATGTGGTTTGCCAAATTCTTCGATAGTGAAAAATGCATAACCAGGTGGTTGAATAATAGGTCCTTGCAGGCTAAAGATATGGCATTGATCTTTTACTTCATCAATTAATCCTGGTAAATCTTGTTCGTTGCTTCCCATTCCATGCATAAGGAAAACTGCTGGATATAATTTGCCATGCTCCATATTCTTAGGAGCTGAATGTATAAATGTAAATGGAGAATTCATAATATCTTCCTTTCGAGATAAATTCATTTTATGATACCATACTATTTTCTAAACTCCCAATAAGCTTTCTCATTTTCGACAAATATCAGTTTTTTTCATAGAAAATCAGTAGGAATTAGATGTATGATATGGATAAAGATATGGAGGCGTTAGAATGGAAAGTTTTATTCGTACAGAAAAACAACGTGAAATACTCGCTAAAATAGAAGAACTAATTCCAGTTTTCCAAAAACGAGAACCACAATTAGATGCTCCTGGTTCATTCCCTTTTGATAACATTGAAGATTTAAAAAAAATTAATTATACCAAACTAACATTACCTAAAGAATTCGATGGTCAAGGTCTAGGTTTATATGAATATATATTAGCTCAAGAAACAATCGCTGAAGGATGCGGTTCAACTGCTTTGTCAATTGGGTGGACGACCGGTATAATTTTAGAATATATAGAAAGTCATCATTGGAATTCTGAAGCAGCTAATGTTGTATTAAAAGCGATTGCAAATGGAGGTCTTATTAATACGGCTTCATCCGAAAATAATGCTGGAAGCCCTACACGAGGTGCACTTCCAACAACATCTGTTCTACGTGAAGATAATGAACTTGTTATAACAGGAGAAAAAATCTTCACAACTGCTGCTCCCGCATTAACTCATTTCATCATTACTGCGACAAATGAAAAAGAAGAAGTTGAATTGATTTTAGTACCTAGTGACACAAATGGTGTTTCATTAAAAGATACATGGGATTCCCTAGCGATGAGAGGTACAGCTAGTCAAACTGTGATTCTGGATCATGTTCGTGTACCAGATACATACGTATTGCAAACAAGATCACATCAACTTAAAGCAGCAAAAGGTTGGCTATTGCATATCCCCGCATGTTACATCGGTATAGCAAAAGCAGCACGAAATTATGCTTTAAACTTTGCGACGACTTATATTCCTTCATCACTTGGTAAACCAATTGCTGAAGCACCCAATATTAAACAATTGATTGGAGAAATGGAACTTACTCTAGCCACTGCAAGACATATGCTATATGGAACAGTTGAACGTTATGAACACTGCGAAGACAAAACAGCATTTAAAGAACCTCTCGATGTAGCAAAAATTGAAGTAACAAACGCAGCAATGAAGGTAGTCGACCTTGCAATGCGAATTGTAGGTGCAAGAGCCTTATCTGAATCAAACCCCATGCACCGATATTTCTTAAACGTTCGTGCTGGTCTGTACAACCCACCAATGTCAGATGTAATTCAAACAAAATTAGCGAATGAAGCGATTGCGAAGTTTATGGAGAAATAGACTTATTAATTTAGGACTTTTAGTAGCAAATGAAGATAATGAATCTCTAGATTAATTGTCTTCATTTGTTTTGACCTTAGCTAAAGACTGAAAATGTTGAATTAGCGGATTAAATTCGAAAAACGCAGATACTTTACTGAATTTCTCGTATATATAGTCAAATATCGCGGATATAATCAATAGAAATTAGTCGATCTACCATTTAATTTTTCTTTTGATGTTGGCCCCTTAGTTATTTTACTCATAAAATGTCATATGTTTTTTATCTTGTACATAATATTCTAATCTATCTTGTAAAGTACCGGTATGATACTCAAATTTATGTCCATCAGGATCCGTAAAATAGATGGATTTCTTATCTTTTTCATTTCTCGGCCGACTAGGGAAAATGTTTACATTTAAATCCTGAAGTTTATTTAGCATCTCATCATATTTGTTTAATTCTATTGTAAAAGCAATATGTGTGTAGGAATCATGTATTTCATTTCTAGGAATATCTTTCTCTTCGTTTAATGCGAGCCAAATTCCATTTAAGTCAAAATACGCTGTGCTACGACCTTTTGTCAATAATTTAGCTTCAAAAACTTTCTGATAAAATTTAATTGAGTTTTCTAAGTCTGATACAGAAAATAGAAAATGATTCAAACCTAAAATAGACATCATAATCCTCCTTGTATATTTGAATAATTTTAAACGCCGAATAATTACTTCTTCCATCACAAATTCACTCTTCTATCATATACTACACAAACTATAATTTTTACCATTTTAATGTAATATTGTAAATGTATTAGTTGAATGTACTATAATAATTACATATATTATATCGAGCATATTTTTCACAATCAGGAGGTAGAGGATGAAAAAATACAGCGGGATTCTATCAATCTTATTCTTAGCATTTGGGGTAAGTACATTTTATTTAGCAAAGTATATTCAATATTTCACAGATTATATGTTTCAAATAATGATTGTTTGTTATATTGTAGCTTGGATATTTGCACTTATATCTGAAAAGGGAGTATGGAAAAGAGTTTCTTTAATAGGGTTAGTATTCATAACTATCCTCTATATTGGTTTTTTTCTTGTAATGTCCTTACTTTGGAATACGCCATAATTCCAAATGTTTTCGCCATTGCAGAATAGATGCGTATATATTTAAAAATACACAATTAAATTTTTATAACCTAAAAATAGTTAAGCTTATACTACTTTTTAGGTAGTATAAGCTTTTTTAGTATGTTTCTTTTTACCTTCTACACCTTCAACAAAATCTTGCCTTGATATTTCCTACTTTCCATTAAATCATGCGCTTTTGCTACATCACTTAATTCAAATACATGTACTACGGGAAGTTGTAATTTTCCCTCAGTAAAAAGCTTACATACTTTTTCAGCCACAGGAGCTAATCGTTCCGGATAATGTTTTCGTGTTGTACCTAAACTAAAACCTTTGATATTTCTGCAGCTTGAATGTACATCACTCGTTTTGAAGTGGCCAGCTTTTCCACTACTATTACCAAATTGAACTAGGGTCCCATAAAGTGCTAAACAATCTAAGCTTTGACTCGTTACGTCACCAGCTACTGAATCGAAAATCACATTTGCACCTTCACCATCTGTCATTTTCAACACGGTTTCAATAAATGTATCGTATGTAACGACTTCATCAGCACCTAGTTCTTTCACATATGTAGCTTTAGCGATATCTCCAACAACGCCTATTATTTGCTTCACTTTGGCTAACTTTGCTAATTGAACAAGCATCGAGCCAACACCACCAGCTGCACTATGTATAACGATTGTATCTGTTTCTTTCACTTGTCCAATTTCATGGATTAAAATATACGATAAAATCGCAACAGTTGGAAATGCTGCAGCATCCTCAAATGATAAAGAATCTGGTATTTTATAAACAAGTGATTCTTTTGCAACAGCATATTCTGCATAGGATCCATATTTAGGAAAAGCAATAACGCGATCCCCAATAGAAAAAGGACTATTTCCATTGACCTCTTCAACAGTACCGGCCATATCCAAACCTAATATCATTGGGAAATTCCCTTTAGCTTTATTGCCAGAGCGATTTTTTATGTCTGCATAATTTACGCTTGTATAAGCTGTGCGGATTAACACCTCATTCTCATCAATAATTGGTTTGTTTATATCCTTATATTTTAAAACACTAGAATTCCCGAATTCATTTTGAATAACTGCTTTCATCTTTAGTTCCTCCTTCATTATTTGATTGAGATTTCGTTTATCATCGGGTGTGGGGAGAAACCGCTTCCTTTCCTCGGACAAGCAAGAAAGCCTTCTCACTCACTTCGTTCGCTCCGGGGTCTTTCTTACTTGTTTTTCCGCAGGAGTCTCGCAGTTACTTCCCACTTATATAAATTTAAAAAACCAAAAAGATTATACTTCTTATACAACAAAATAATTAAATAATATGGTCTAATAAGGTTAAGCTACATGTGTGAATAAATAAGTTTCATCATAATTTTTTTTCAAGAAGAATCTTATGTATTCCTTGACTGTCTATTTGTGTATTTACAACATCAAATCCATTTTTTATATTTAAGATGAGCATACTTCGCCATTTATTCATCGTTTTCGTCTGAACAGTTCGATAACCTTCCTCTTTTAAAAATTGATGCTGATTTTTCATTAAGATGGAAGCAATACCTTGTTTTCTATAATATTGATCTACACCTCCTAACCAACTATAAAAAGTATTCGAATCAATTTCATATCCTATTTTATATCCAACTACATTAGTTCCATTAAATGCAACAATAGTTAAAAGTTTTGGCTTGTTTGTCAATTTGCTTATTAATTTGGTATCAACGCCAAAAATTTTCTTGTGTAATTCTACAATTCCGGTTAATAATTCGCCTTCAGGTAAAGAGTTAATGGTTACAAAATTTAATTTCAATTTTTACTCCTCTTAGTAAAATGCTCAATTTTTTAAATTCGTAGATAAAGAAAAGAACCTTTGACTATTTCTCGGTTCTTTTCTGATATATTAAATTTCTATTTTAAATTTACTAGTTTAAGCGTTTAATAACAGCCATTTCTCTGCCAAAACGATCACCATTATCCACAAATCCAAGGCTTGCATATAAAGAATGGGCTCCAATGTTTTCAGGATGATAGCCTACTACGATTTTTTTAGCATTCGGTAGGTTAGAAATCTCGGAGATCATTAATTTTGTTGCTGCTTTTCCTATACCTTTTCCTTGCCAACTTTTATCAATCATAATTCGATAAATCCAATAACCATCCAATTCCTCTTGAACTGAATTATACATTAAGAAACCTACCATATTTTGTTCACAATAAATAACATATGCTTTTAAAGTAGGTTCAAATTTAGACTGAATAATTGAAATCGAATTGGGTTCTATATAGTCAGACTGATCTTCTGATACCTCTAATTGACAACATTCATACCAATTTTCTGAATTTAATTCTACAAGTTTAACATTTTCCATCTTCTTTCCCCTTCCAATAATCGGGGAAACCTTTTATAAAATATTAATTTAACGATTTCCCCTTATATTCATCAAAAAGAAAAAACTGTATAATTTTCATAATGAACGCCCCCTTTTAAAAAACTATCTGTAAATTTCATTAATTCTAACATTTCTATTGTACCATATATATCCATATAGTTTAAATGATGATTATATATTATACGCTGCATCATGAATAATTGAATCTTCAATAACTTATATCAGCAGGTTTATTCTCTAACGATTAAGTAAATCTGTACCATATGAATTTTCAATTGCACAAAGCAACTCGCCATTTGAATTTTTTCTAAAAACATAAGTTGCTCTTCTATCCATAGAATATTCCGAATTCTCTTTATCAGAATTTAATAGTGTTTCTGAAATAACTAGTTCAGCGTTACCCGCTTCTAATATAATCATTTCTCCCTGTGTTGGCTCAATGCTATTATTGAAATAGTTTGCTATTGAGATAAAAGCTTTTTTGATCTCTTCTTTCCGTCGAGCAATCATTCCAGGCTTTACAACAAGAATGTCATCATCCGAATAGTAATTCATTAGCGACTCAAAATCTTCTTGCTTTATAGCAATATCGCATCTCTTGATAATCTCTTTTATTTCGTCTTCCATAGTTTTATCGCTCCTTTCCTAAATGCTTTTCTTTAGAAAGACACCGAGATATTTTACCTAGCATCTTTATACGCCTTGTAAAACGAAACGAACATATCAAAGCTACTAATAAATTCACCATGAAGGTTACGATATTGTCTTTTCAAGGTTATTCTTGAATTAAAATAAGAATTTTTTAATTCTTGGATTTTCTCCTCAAGTTCGAAGCAAAACTGTATACTTTCCTTTAAGTATTGTTTTGCCATTGGTGAGTAGTTTTCACGGAAAGCAAGATCCAATAAAATTTCTCTGTTTTCTCTAACTTTGATTAAGATAATATCAAGTTCATTAAACTTCATGTTAACCGGCTTTTTACTTATTAACCATTTTTGTTCGTACATTTGTAAGATATATTGTATTCTATCTGTTGTTATGTCTGATTCAGGTTCTATTATATATATACTTTTAAAATCACTTAAATCTTGCAAGTATTGTTGAACTACTGAATTGCCTTCATCATGAGTAACACTTTTATTGAAACTTAGAAAAGAATAAGGATAAAACCAATTTTCAGCAACTAATGCAAGTAAGATAGCTATGAACCAAATCTTTAATGTATTATTTTTCTTCATCTTTCACCTTCTTTTAGATTTTTAAGTTAAAAAGCTTTGTCTTATTGCCATTCCAATGAAGAAATATGCAATAAATATAAAATCCACATAAAAACTAAAAAGAAAAAGAAACCATTTGATTTATATTTACTCAAAATGGTTTCCTAGAGGATTAGAAAAACTGAAACTTAGTCACAGACAAATATTCTGACATGATTTACTGAAACTCTAATATTTCTATATAGTTTCCAAAAGGATCTTTAATTACATTAAACAAGCCCGGTGGACATTTTTGAGGCTCTTCAAATAATAATTCAATCCCCTTATCACGAAGTATTTCTATTTCAGATACTATATCTTTCGTTTGTAAACCCATAACAATTTGAGAATTATCATAATAATCTAAGGTGTTCAAGTCAGATACTTTCTCAAGTATGATTGGGAGTCCATCAAAGTTTAGCTCTACTATACTTTCACTATAAGCTTTTTCCACTTGAAAGCCTAAGCCCTCACAATAAAAACGTTTAGCCTTTTCAATATCATTAACTTTAATAGAAATCATACACATTGCAAGACTCATACATACACTCTCCTACATTTTTTTATTGTTTTAGCTTTATTCAAATCTATTTTCATACTCACATATAATGCTGTGTTCCATTTCAGTTACTAGTATTGTTTATTTTGAAAATCATTCTGATCTATACTAATAAGTGAATATGACTTGTTTTTTGAACAACCACTTGCTGAGTACCAAATTGTACGTTGTTCTTTCTTTTCCTCAATAATCGTATTGCACACATCATTAATAATTTCCTTTGCCCCATAAGCATCATTAGAATTATCATTGGTATAGTGTATCTTTTTTCCATCGTAATCCAAATCGGTAAAGATTGGATCTCCTTCAATGGTATAACCAGTTATTCTTATTTTGTCTGCTTTTTCATCATTATAGTTACTTAAAAACTTTTTGAACCGGTCAAAATTATTAACCGTAATATTAGTTTGAACCACATCCCCTCTTTTAATAGCTTCTTCAGAAGTATAAGGTTTGTTTTGAGAATTGGTATTTGTTTTTGAATTGCTTTGCGTGCACCCAAAACAGCTAATCATTATAACTAATAAAATAAAGATAAAACATGTATTCTTCAAATGATGCCCCCTAATAAAACCATCTATATAATTGAATTATAAATTATATTTGGTATTAAATACAAATATTGTTATATACTAATCATTAGAAATAATAATTGTCTACTGTGGATAAGGATCAAGATGGACTTATGAATATTAATGGTCGTGAATGAACTTGTAAGTAGAACTACCTACCGTAGAAGAGTTGCTCAAAATCGTGGAATGAACTGTTTGAAAAGAATATTATATTGATGCTCTAAAAGGGGGTTCAGCCGAGATCCATTTAAAAACGGGTCATGTTCTGGAATTTAACCCCAGGATATGACCCGTTTAACTAATCAGCTTCATTTTAACTAACAATTTAAGCCATAAGCATAATTACATTTCAAAGCTGAATCATGTATAGACTTATCACACTAGATTAGAAAACATTTAAAGTAGTTAGACAAAAGATTTTATACAGAAATTTATCAATCAGACTCTTGTTCTACAATAGTTTTCCATCCGACAGCTGTTACACCAGCTTCCAAACTTAACCGGCTCACTATTTTTTCAATAAGCGTAGCTTTTTTTGAATCGCAATGCATAAGTGCTTGTACAACTACTTTTTTGCCCTCTTCAATGTCTTTACTAAACAATTCTTTTAGACCAATTCCTTCTGTATGAACCATATGCATTAACAAAACTCTAATATGAGACTCATCTTTATCTAAGCAGGTTACTGATAACATATAGCTCATTTCTTCTTGCTGTTGATCTCGGGACTTTTTGTTCATAATCAATGCCACAGGTCGAAGGAAAATATTTGCTAAAATAACACCGAAAGCACCAATAATACCCACTTCTAAAAATCCAGCTCCAACAAGAGTGCCAACTGCTGCAGCACACCATAATGTAGCAGCTGTATTTAATCCACGAATACTAAAACCATCTCGAATAATGACTCCACCGCCGAGAAAACCAATTCCACTTACAACCTGAGCAGCGATACGTGTAGGGCTTCCTTCTCCTGAAGTCATAACAGATAATAAAACAAACAAACAAGCGCCTAACGAAACGAGAGCGTTCGTTCGTAATCCAGCCATACGATGCCGCCATTGCCGCTCAGTTCCAATACAAGCCCCAGCAAATATAGCAACTACTAATCGAACTACAATGTCTTGCCATAAAATATCTTCCACCTCCAATTATCCATACATAGTGAAAGGAGGACTACAGAAGTAACCTCCTTTTCATATCACTTTTTAAGTGTCATATATTATATAAAATTTCCACTACCCATTTTTGGTTTTTAACATTGCTTTTATTCCTAACAAGATAGGAGATACGTTATTATATCCATAAAAATGCGCTCTCTCTTTGCCTTGCCTTTTTAATTCATTTAGGCAAAGAGTTCTTCGTCTGATAATGAGAAGTGCATTTCTCCATTCATAATAGAAATATGCAATAAGAATGCATGTTCAAAGTGCTGTTATAACCAACTATGAAATTTCTTAATATTTAACTGTTTAAGAAATTGAGTCAATACAGCATATCCTTTTAATATCCCTACTAGCCATAGGAAATAATTAAGGGGAAGTGGCTGTAATCCTACTGCAGCCCCCAATGGAGAAAATGGAACGTAAATGCCAATAGCCATAATGAGTTCTGTTAATAATAGTACTGGAATAGCAGCTGTACTTTAAATAAATGGAATTCTTTGTGTTCGAATCTTATACACAATTAACGTTTGAATAAGTAGTCCTACTACAAACCAACCAGATTGGAACAATGATTGTTCTGCAACTGTATTGGCACCAAATACTTTCCACATCACTATAAATGTTAAAATATCGAAAATTGAACTAATAG
Organism: Rummeliibacillus pycnus; assembly: GCF_044359855.1. GTDB lineage: Bacteria > Bacillota > Bacilli > Bacillales_A > Planococcaceae > Rummeliibacillus > Rummeliibacillus pycnus_A. The sequence goes on along the minus strand of NZ_CP132291.1, from coordinate 360,926 downwards.
GACCAATACAGATAATAAAATTATTTAAGTTTGAAGCGTCCCATTTTCTAGGCTTTACTGAGAATTCTTTATCTATTTTATCCCATAGAATCGAAAGTTGAGATAAGTCATATAACAAGTTCTGAATTAATAAGTGAATAGCCAACATCAGAAAACTAAGTAATAATAGTAACGAGAATCGACCTATCGTACTTATTGGCTACTCGAAAAAATAAGCATATTCGAAATAACTCTCGAATATGCTTATTAATTTGAAGAAATTCCAATCAAGTTAATCAGAGTCATAATTTTAAAAAACAGCTTAAGATTTTTATTGAAAGCTGTCTTTTATTTCATGAAAAGAAAATATATAAAACCTTAAGGCTTATCACTCGCAAGTTCTTCTTTTACGATCGAACTTTTCAAAGAACTAAAATCGTCGTCTAATCCTGTTGTTCCTTTCGTTCTACTACTATATCCAGATGTAAACAACTCACCGTCTAGTTGATAAATCGCAAATTTCTTTACAATTCGCTTATCGTTGTCAATAATGGACGCAAAAAAATACACATCGTTTTTTGGAATGCTATTTGGTAAAAGTCCAACGTCAAATGAGTACTTCCCTAATTCTTTTTCTAAATCCTTATATGCGGTCACTTTCATTTTCTTTCGAATATTTAAAGTTGCCTTTTTATATTCTTTATACACATTTTCGTTGGATAATGCTGAGTAAAATTCATCTATTTGTTTATCTTTAGCAAGTACAGTTGGAGCAATATTCATAATTAGTAATATAGTCGGTATCATAATTTGTAAAATCTTTTTCAATGATTCCACCACCTTTGATTTTAGTATTTACCTTTCAAGGAACTTAATACGAAGAATCAATTAAAATTTTTTTAAATTATTGAATTAGTAATTGTTAGATATATTCAATCTAATTTGAGTTTTAATTCCTTATTGCGATTTTTTAAATTATTTATATAGACTATCGTGGTTTATAAAATGTAGATTTATGTATAAAATTATTATTTCGATTCAGTCTATATTTAAACACATTAAGGTAAGGATGATTCGAGATGAAAAGATATTTCATGGCTACTTTTTCTTTATTATTGTTACTTCAGCTAAACACCTATATTGCAAATGCTGCAAGTAATGATTTTGAAAAGTTCTACCGCGATATCGGTTATAAAGATATTTCTAATGCATTATTAGATAGTAATAGACATTTTAAAACGAATATTTCACTACCTTCTCAATTGCCTGGTGTATCCTTTACACATGCTTTTGGAAGACTTAACGATTTAGAGGGCGAACAAGGTGATGGATTAGAATTTGAGTTTATTAATCAAAATTCTCCTCACAATCACTATAAAATATTTATCAAGCCTGTAAAACATAAGCTTCCATTTGGGGAAAGACAAAGTAATCAAAAAGTGAAACTTAAAGATGGAAGTGAAGCTGTTTTTAGCAAAGCCTATACTGGATATAATACTTTGGTTTTCGAAAAGAATGGTTGGCAATATATTTTAAGCATGGATCGTGAAAGCGAAAAAGAGATCTCTTCGGCAAATTTAGTTGATATAGCTAATTCAGTGAAATGATTTTCTAACTTAGTTCTACATTTCATTTTTGAATGTCCTCGCTTATTTTGTAAAAATTAAAAGACTTGACTCTACATGAGTAGAATCAAGTCTTTTTGTATTCCTGGATTTTTTAGTTATCTTTGCAAGCTCACGTAATCTGTTCTGTAATTTTCTTTTTAACGATAAAAGAGAAAGCAAGTAAAACAATACCAACTGTTAAAAAGAGATAAGAAAATGCTTTTCCTCCAAGAGTTGATGCATTAAGTAGTACTAAAGATAATCCAAACATGATCAAACTATATAGACTAAAATATAATGCTGTAATATTCTTTTTCCTTTTAGATATGATGAGCCCAAGTATAATAAATAGATAAATCATACTTAACACCATTATTAATGGATAAACAGGATGAAATTTAGCTGCATACACAAAATAATCGAATGTTGAAATATCTGAAGCAAGCCTAACATCCACGCCAATAAAATGTGAAAATGGTGTTGAATATTCCCATTCCCAAGGATTATCAACAATACCGCTTCCCTCGTAGAAAGCAATTAATGTTGATCCAAAAAACATAAGAAATGCGAAGACTATTTGAACGATTAACTTATAGATAAGATTCTACCTCCTACTAAATAATTTATTTCTAATTAATAATAAACATCCGTATCAATTTGTCGCTAGTTCATTTAATTTGCTAATGCACTTCTTTAATTGAATCATATTATCCCATAATATACAATATATAGAAATATAAGTAAGGGGTATCATCTGTAAAAAGGAGATTGTAAATTTATGGACATACAAATTAGAACACTTCAAGAAAATGACTATACTGAACTTACAAAATTATTAACTGAGTTAGGATATCCATCAACCACTGAAGATGTCACTTTTAGATATAATGAATTGCAAAAGCAAACTGATTATGAAGGTCTTGTAGCAGTTAAAAATAAGCAAGTTGTAGGCTTTGCAGGAGTTTGCAAAGCTTATTATTTTGAGATGACAGGTTCATACACTCGCATATTAGCATTTGTCATAAGTTCACAGGAAAGAAAACAAGGGATTGGAAAGAAATTACTCAGTGCTTGTGAACAGTGGGCAAAAGTCCAAGGATGTAATGCAATTGCTTTAAATAGTGGGAATCGTGAAGAACGTAAGGCAGCTCATGCTTTCTATAACGCGAATGGTTATTTAGGAAAAAGCACAGGTTTTTCTAAGGAAATTATATAAATTCTTACTTGTTATATTTCAAATAAAAAATTCACTTAGTTATACCCATTTGTTACGGAACAACTAAATGAGGAATTTCACTGAAATAACTGTTTTGCCCATTAGGTATTTCTTTAATTTTTGCACTTATTTAATACTTTTGCCTAAGTAATCAGCTATCCCTGACTCGGTATACGATTGAAGTTTATCGGTTATTTAGTTTAATATGATTATCGCTTAAATCATTAGAAATTGACCAACTACTAATGACGGAACACACTGCTTAAGTCCTTTTTAGATGAACATAGATAGTATTGAATAAGATGATCAACAATATGATTTAACAGATTTATATCTCAAATATAGATATCCAAAAACAGATGTTCCACAAATAATAGTCCCAATTATTAAATACATCCCCCTTATAGTTACAAACTCTACACAGAACGAAGCACATAGAATTCCTAAAGGAAGCATTATTCGCATAATCAATAATCTAACAGATGTTACTTTTCCCATAACATGATTGGGAATGGATTGCTGGATAAGCGTTATATTATTAATATTGAATATTGCAATTACAATTCCTGCAATACATTCTGTAATTATAGCGAGAAAATACCAGGGCGTTAAACTTAATGATATGTATGTACAGCCACCTATAAATAAAGAACTGAACAATATTCCAAGATCTTTATTTTTTGATAGTTTAGAGTTTAATAAAGCACCAAGAATATAACCTACAGGAAATCCAGCCATAAACAGGCCATACGCTGTATAGGGTAAGTCTAATACAGTAGTGATAAATGGTAATGTTGTAACAGTTGTAACCCCTACTCCAAATTGAACAAATCCAAAAAAGACTCCTAGCCATACAATTAGTGGATGATCAAAATACAAATGTAATCCTTCCTTAAAATCTGTAAGCCATGGTTTTCTAATTTGCTGTGGGTTATAATTTTCGCTAACCTTTGATAAAGCATATGTACTAATTAAAAAGGCAAAACCAATTACAAGTAACAACCACTTTACTTCAATAAACTCAACAGCTATTCCTGCAAGGATCGGCCCCATAATTGCCATCATTTGCCGGATACTTTCTAGTGTAGCATTTGCCTTTCCTAGCTGTTCTTTTTCAATAATTGTTGGCAAAATAGCTTGATTTGCTGGTGTAAAGATTGGCATTACGATTCCAACAATAACTTGAACTAAGAATATTAAACTGATTGAAAAAAATTCTCCTATTAAAGAAACAGACAATGTTAAAGCAAGAAAAGCTCGTATCATATGACAAATAATCATTGTCCGTTTTCGACTCCACCGATCGATATATGGACCAATAATAAGTTGCATGAAAAATGATGGGACATAATAGATTAGCCACACTAATCCCAGTTTTGTAGGCGAACCCGTTAATTTATAAATTAATACAGAATTACAAAATGTAAAAAATGCACCTCCCAGTTCAGAAGTTGCACAACTTAACCATATAGCTTTAAAACTGTTATTAATATTTTCCACCCTCTAACAACCACATCTGAGCTAAAGCTTCAAAATTGAATAATTTACACCTATTTATTAATGCTATTTAGAATTGACATAACAAAACTTGATTTATCCTCTGCATATTGATGTTTATCATGTTTATTCATTTGTGAAAGCTCTTGTTTTAATTTTCCATATTCTATTCTTGCAGTTTCATTATTTATTAAATAATCTCTAAACTGTAGCTGCTCAACCAAGTATTTGTTGCCACTTTCATACATATGAATTTGGTGGGTTCTTGGTTCTCCCTTATTAAAGTAATGTCTTTCAGGTAATACAGCGGTTCCTCTATATTGATATCCTAGTGTTTTTAACCCTGAAACACATGCTAAGCCGTATTCAAATGTTTTTATTTCAATCGCTATATCAATTATTGGTTTTGCACTTAATCGTGCCACCGAAGTACTACCAATATGGTGAATTGCTACAGTATGTTGACCAATAATATTTTCGATTTGTCTTTTTTCTACTAAGAATTCTTTTTCCCACTCACTAGTCCAAGGAACTAAAAACACCTCACCTCTAGGTAAGCCAAGCAAAGAAATCACCTCCCCCCTAAACTGAAATTACGAATGGGAAATATGTGAGAATATTCAATACTGATCAATCATTATTACCCTTCCGATAATGCATAATACTTCTTCTCAATTCCTTTATATTGAACAATTAATACATCTTTTCTCTCATTAGTTGAAAATATTTTACTTCCGGTAGGCAGTTTAGTAGCCATCTTATTTTTGAATGGTTCGTCTGAAGATATAGAATATTTACTTTCAATTTCGCCTATTTCATTCTTCTTTGTAAGATTTAATTGATTTACCCAGTCAATATCCGTTTTATAGACTCTATTACCCAACATAAAAATATCCGCATTTTTATCTAATTTTACTTCTTCTTCTGCTGATGGTGCTGGAGTCTTATACTCAGTAGTCTTCACCTTGTATCCGCATCCAATTAAAAAGATAGAAATAACAAACAGATAAATAATAATTTTTTTGAATTGCATTACCTCACCTCTATCTACTTAATCCCCCTCTTATTCCATCATCTGCGAAAAAATGTAAAGATTATAAAGAGCCGGCATAAGAATGGCAAAAGCTAGGCAAAATACTGCGGCAAATTTACTTTGTTTTATTCCCCGCTCATCCTCAGTTTTTAGTTTTTGGAAGAAAGTTAATGTAAAATATAAGCATAATATAATAAATACTGATGAAAGTAATCCAATCCAATTCGCTGGACCAAATACATTTAAATTTTCCATAGAGAAGTCCTCCTCTTCATTCTTCTAATTGATTTACAGTGTTCTAATTGATATATGGTATATAATAATGGCACATTTAATATTCGTGTATTTTGCCACACGCTGGATGAAATAATTAGAAAATGAATATGGCAATTAACCTGCTAAAGTTGGATTATTATACGGGTTATTGAAAACAATGTTAATCCATATAAATATGGACAATATTCCTTCAATTAAAACCTATAAAAGATATTTTTGTGAGATATTAAATCACCTCTTATTAAAATACCTTGTTCGACTCTTCTGATCCCAGTTTTCAATACCATATTAAAGAAACCAACATCGTTATATAAAGAAAAATGAAAATAGCTACCCAATGTTAATACCTGCTTTTCCAATCATTATAAAAATCTTTAATGGTTGTATGTATTGCATTTAAAGTAATTAAAATTAAGTACAACATCATAACAGTAGCAATTTCTCCTGTGAAAAATGCAATAAATGCAATACCGAATATCCAGAAATAAAACATAAATTTATTCATATTATTTATATCCTCTCACGTCCAAATTCAATTTAATTCTATAGTAAATTTTGTCTGCCCTATTTATGCTTAAAAACATCAGAATTAACTCAAGAACCACAAATAATACCAAACAATCATTATTTAATATACCATAATTTAACTATATTAGAAATACAACTGAAATACTCAGATAAAAAGAAGCATTATCTCTACATATAAAATGTAATCCAATAACCCAAAAGAGGAAAGAAATTCGATTCATCTCTATACTATAGATCCTTTTCACACATAGAAGAGGCACTACTTCAAATAAAGTAGTGCCTATTTTTATTCATTTCCAAAAAGAATTGTCATATTTATATCATTAATTTTGAATTACCACATTTTCCGGTGAAACGTTTTGCAAAAAGGGACTCGGTTCACCTACACTGTATAGTTGCAAATAATGCATCGCTCTCGTGCAGGCAGTATAAAACAGCCTACGAAGACTTTCATTTCCATATACTTGTGCCGATGCATCATATATGATGACTGCGTCGAATTCGATGCCTTTTGCCAAATACGCCGGTATGACAACAACACCTTGTTCATATTCAATTGATCCTGTCTTCACGAGTTTAATATTATCGATGTCACTGAGGGCATCATATGCGACAGTGCTTTCGGTAGCAGATTTACATATAATCGCTATCGTATTATACTCCTGTTTCAGTAGCTCTTCGACTTTGGCAACAATTGATTTGTGTAATACATTAGTATTGGATAATAATGTAAAAACAGGAATGTCACCATCACGTGCAAATGCGGAAATCCGTTCACCATCAGGTATAAGACCACGTGTAAATTCAGTGATTGGTTTTGTGGATCTGTAGCTTACACTCAAGTTAAACGTATCCGTTTCATCCTTTCCATATAAACTTGAAAGTGTATGGAAATCAACCATTTCACTAGCATGTGCAAATATTGCCTGATTAAAATCTCCAAGTACAGTCATTTTTGCAGCAGGAAACAATTGCTTCAAAAACTCAAATTGAAACAATGAGTAATCTTGAGCTTCGTCTACAAGTACATGCTTAATTGCGCGATTTGTTTCAAACCCTTGAATCAACTCTTTCAGAAGCAAAAACGGAGTAGCATCTTCGTAATATAGTTTTCCTTCATTCAGCGTCTTCATTGTCAAAGTGCAAATATCTTCCCACTCTTCAGGTATTTTCTCGGGATTCCATAATTCGATGCTTGTAGGATCCGTGAAAAGCTGTTTGTATATTCCTATAAAATCGACAAAACGAAAAGTTTGTATCCATTTGCGGAGAGGCTTTAACTTCTTACGAACAATCATTTGTCTTAATAATTTCCTTTCGTATTCATAATAATCCAACGAGTCCTCAGTAATACCTCTTTTTTTCTTTAAATAAGTATATGCCTTTTGATACTCGTCTTTGCTAAGCAATTCCATCTCTTCTTGAACCCATGGCTTTGTTAATTCGAGCTTTTCAATTTCATCAATTCGCATTTTTAACCATTCTTTCAATTTCTCAAGCCTGTTTTGAAATCTTAGCGAGGAGTTGGTGTTATAAAACCTATCCATGATTTGTTTGGCTGAGACAATTGTTTCACCTCTGAATATTATTCCCTTAAATACCATGCCTGATATTTCAAGAGACTGTCTATATTTTTTAATTGTTTCAAAAAAACTTTTCGATGCCTTGAATTCAATACTTGAGATTCTAGTCTGGTAGTATGGATCGTCCATTCCGGTTAACACATATTCCAATTGTTTATAAGGATCTTCAACTTGGAATGAACCGCTTAACCTTTGATTTACGTATTCTTGGAATGTTACCTGTTGCATATTTTCTTCACCGAGTTCAGGCAATACATGGGATACGTAACTATTAAACATAGAATTCGGTGAAAAAAGAATAATTTGATCGGCTTTCAATTTATTTCGATACTTATATAGCAAGTAAGCAATTCGCTGTAAGGCTGAGGAGGTTTTGCCACTGCCAGCAGCACCTTGAACAATAAGTAGTCGACCATGATCGTGTCGAATAATCTGATTTTGCTCCTGTTGAATGGTTGCTACAATACTTTGCATATGTTTGTTTGTACCTTTACCAAGTACCTGCTGTAAAATCTCATCTCTAATAGTCAGATTCGTATCAAACAATGATTCGATTACTCCTCCACGGATGATAAATTGCCACTTTTGATCCAACAAGCCATGTACGACTCCTCCAGGTGTATCATAAGAGGCTGGACCAGGTGAATAATCGTAGTAAACGCTTGATATAGGTGCCCGCCAATCGTAGATTAGAAAATTCTCTCCATCTGTATCCATAAGCGTAGAGACTCCGATATAGATACTTTCTATCTCAGAAGTTCCTTTTTCGAGAAAATCAATTCTACCAAAATACGGTATTTCTTTCATACGATTCAATACATTCAATTTATCGAAGGAGTGTCTGTGGATACTTTGACTTACGAACAAGTTTTGAGCCTGTTGTCTTAAGCCAATAATTGTTTCGAGATAATCATCAAAAGAATCAGTGTTAACCTTAACTTCATCCCAAAAATGTTTTCGGAGATTTACCACTTCTTTTCGACGATTGCCGGTATCATCTTTGATCTTGATGATTTGCTCCTTAATCGTCTCCATTACACTATCCAATCGTTCCTGCTCCTGATGAAGATCTGTGTTCATACCATCCACCCCTTAAAAAATGAAAAGTTTAATTTGACAAAAGAGAATATTTAATGTATAATTAATTTAGATAAAATATACACTCTTTTATAAAAAAGTGTTTCCATACTAATTTAACACTTTTCCTCAATTTAATCAATGTAAATTTCATTCAAAATAAACAAGTAAAGAGGCACAACTCTAGAGTTGTGCCTCTTTTTTCAATATTTACAGAGAACTTAGCTTATTCTAAATCATCAAAATTTCTCGAATGTCCTCTTCAGTTAGTGTTGCTGATATTTTTTGATCCCCATCAATAATATTTGAAACGAGATCTCTCTTTTTTCCTTGTAACTCATTCATCTTTTCTTCAATTGTGCCACGTGCCATGAGTTTAATCACTTGAACTTCATTTTTCTGCCCAATACGATGGACTCGGTCAGCAGCCTGTTCCTCAACTGCAGGATTCCACCAAAGATCATATAAGATAACTGTATCCGCACCTGTTAAATTCAATCCAGTACCTCCTGCTTTTAAGGAGATAAGGAATATGTCTCGCTCGTAATTATTAAATCGATTGCATATTTCTACTCGTTCTTCTGAAGGCGTTTGTCCATCTAGATAAAAGAACGTCTGCCCTCGCATTGTGAGTTCTTTCCCTATTATCTTCAGCATTTTCGTAAATTGAGAAAAGATCAGTACTCTTCTTCCAGAAAGTTTAGCTTCCTCTACAATTTTCAGAAGTTGTTCGAATTTTGCCGAGCTTCCCTTGTAGCCTTCAACAAACAATGCTGGGTGGCAACAAATTTGTCTTAACCTTGTCAATCCCGCTAAAATTTTAATACGATTCTTGCGAATTGTTTCTTTATCAAGGTGTTTTAAAGTCTTATGTCGAAGCTTCGCTAAATAGGCAGCATAAAGTTTCTTCTGTTCAGGTAATAGTTCTGATGATTCAAGTGACTCAATTTTTTGGGGCAACTCTGCTAACACGTCTTCTTTTAATCTTCGTAACATAAACGGTCGTACTCTTCTAGCAACTGCTTTACTGGATAGATAGCTATATTCCCTTAGCCCTTGGAAAAGTTGCGGAAAGACAACATGGTATATTGACCACAGTTCTTCAAGTGAATTTTCAATTGGTGTACCAGTTAAACCGAAAAGATGATCTGCTTTTATTTTTTTAACTGCACGCGCGGTTTGGGTTGTCGGATTTTTAAAAGCCTGTGCTTCATCAAAGAATACAGTATGGAAGGTTTGGTTTTCATACCATTTAATATCATGTCGTAGTAATGAGTAGGATGTAATAATGACATCTACACCTTTGATATTCTTTTGAAGATGTTCTCGATCCACTTTATTACCATCCATTACAATCACTTGAACTTCAGATGCAAATTTCATTATTTCATGTAACCAATTGTAAGTTAGAGATGAAGGACAAACTATAAGAACAGGGAGACTTTTATCTCGAATGCTTGAAAGTTCAGATACAATGTATGTAATACTTTGAACAGTTTTTCCAAGCCCCATATCGTCTGCTAAAATTCCACCAAAACCATAGCTAGCAAGTGTCTTCAACCATTTATATCCATCTTTTTGATAGTCTCTTAAAACATTACTTAAACTTTTTGGAACATCTATATCCAATGAACTTGGATGAACTAATTGATCAATAAACTGGCGGAAAGATTCCTCTATAGTAAAGATTTCGCCATCAAGAAAATCAAGAAATTTAAGACCTTGTGTGATAGGCAGATTAAGACTTTCTTCAAAACCATCATCCTGAATAGGTGCTTCATTTAGAAAACGCTGAATTTCTTCCATTTCCTTTGTTTCAAGTGATAATAGTGATCCATCACGGAGGCGATAATATTTCCGTTTTTCTTCAAGTGCCCCTAATATCTCTCGAATCTGATCATCAGCAATACCCTTCATCTCAAATTTAAATTCCAACCAATTCATTCGATCTTTTTGATGCTTAACTCTAATTTTAGGGAAGGCATTCTTTGTTACGATTCGGTTTCGTACCGCAGTTGTCGCAAAAATTTGTACCAATGATTGAAGCTTTGGTACAACATGATATAAAAATTCATACTCTAGTTCTTCATTTTGCATATAATAGCCGCCTTCTGTTTTAGAAAAGCTGCTGTTCTCCATGAGTTCAAGTATTTTTTCTTCCTTTTCTAAATCCCTAATTATCATTGGTCCTGTTGCAAAATCACGGCTTTCTAGTGGTTGAATCATGGCATTTTCATAATGGAACTCTAATCCCGCTAGTAAGCGATTGTGCACTCGATCCAAGTATAGCTTGGCAATTAATGGTTCTTTCAAGATCTTTTGGGTAACTTTTTTAGACACTTGTACTTCGCCAATTTTTTTTAAGCCAGGTACTATCTTGTTTAGAAAAAAATCAATCTGTTCATGTGAAATCGAAATGTAGTTTGAATCAATAGATGGTAACATTCTCTTAAGTTCAATTAATCGGTCTAAATCATTATCTTCTGAAGAGAATACATTTCCTTCATTCAATACACATTTATAAGCATCCATTATGGTCAGTTGCTCAAAACCTTTTATCGTAAGTTGGTAACCATTACTTTTCATTTCTTCTATTGTGAATTGAAGTGGTGGCGGTCCATTCAGTACTTGTAAACTCTCAAAAAATTGCCCCTTATATTCAAGTTTAAATGAGGAATACGCAATTAATTTGTTGAATCTGTCCCAAATGGATGGCGGAATCAGTAATGTTTGATTACTAACTCTCCAATCAAAATCGTTTGGAAATGAATTTAACAAGGTTTTTTCATCCTCTAAAATTTCGATAAGTTGTTGAATCACTTCATCTGACTTGTTTACAAAGCAATGAATGTTTGGATCATAACAAATTGTAGGAGATAACCTACTAGGTTTTCCTTGTTTTACATCTTGCAAGAATGCTCGAATGTTTTGTACCTTCAAATGCTCAATATTCAGTTCTATTCCAAACAAATGCTGATCTTTACTAATAGATAGTGGTTTAAGTATAAACAGGAGATCTAATACTTCTCTATTTTCAAAATGACGTTGATGTCCGCTAGTTCTTTTTGTTGGATGATTAAAGATTTTCATGAAGTCTTCTGTAATTTCACTATTATGTTTTTTATTTGCATCGATCGGACTTGTTCCAAGACGTTGATATTCACAGATGGCTAATAAAACAGCAGCTATGTGTTGACAACTTTTTTGAAAATTTTCTAACTTAGGACAGCTGCATGCTGTTTTCATTTTGCCCGCTGAATCTTTTTCAATTGTGACATGAAAAGCTTCCGTTCCATTAACTATGGCATAACAGTAATCATTTCTATATTCATTAATCGTAACTTTATTTGATCGATAAAAAGAGTCTCCTCTTTTGAAGGCAACGGTACCGCACATTTCTTTGATCATCTTGTGAGTTACTTTTATGTCCATGTACTCCCGCTCCTTTCTTTCTATATATCCTTAGTAATTATCAATTTAAAGCTTATACTTTTTTCTTCAATTGTCTTCATTTTATCATGTATTCTTTATTCAAACGAATCTTTTACATTAGGAACAGTTAGGGTTATTTGTCGTGTTAGTGAATCTTTGGATGAAGAAATAAAGAGGTATAAAAAAGAATGTGAAATTCAAAGAAAGGTGTTTTGAGAGAGGATAAAAGGGAGGATATTTGATGAAAAGTAGCGTTAAATATTGATGGGAGGGTATTTGAAATGAGTACAATTCATTTTTAAAATCAATGAATGAACAAAATACACCGAAATTTATCCATTTTAAAAGTAAAAAACGAATATAATGAAAAGACATTTTTACATTTTTCTGTTTTAAATTATTAATCGTATTTTGTTCTTGTGAAGAACACCATAATAAACATTAACCAAAAATATATTGAAATTAGGGCTAAGACAAACGTCAAATCGTATATTTTGGCTATAAGAATAACAAATATCATGTAAATAAATGCTATCGTAAAACTCCCCCATAAAAAACGTTTCTTACTTGCACTAGCTTGTAAAATAATAAAGCCTATTGAAATTAATAATGGCGTGTATATATTCATAACAATTCCTACTTTTCTATTATTTGACATATTAGTAAATAATTAATCATAATATAGTCGAAGGGTGGTGTTTAGGATGAAAAAATTATTTATTGTACTTTTTAGTATATCTATAATTGCCTCTACCAGTGCAGTAACACCAGCGTCTGCATCTTCAAAAGTTGAACCGGCTGCTGGTTGTTTGTGGGCAGGGCCATGTTTGTGGAGATAAAAACTCGCTATTGTTCTAAAACTCTTCTATATTTAGAAGAGTTTTTTCTCTTTATTTTAGACTGTTAGCTTTCCTTCAAAAATAGTTACTGCCTTACCAGATAATAAAACTGCACCATCTATTACTCTAAGTTTTATTATTCCCCCTCTTTCAGAAGCTTGGTATGCTGTCAAATTATTTTTTTTGAATTTATCCTTCCAATAAGGTCCTAAACAGCAATGTGATGAACCATTTACAAAGTCCTCATTTATCCCTTGAGATGGAGAAAAGAAACGTGAAACAAAGTCGAATTCACTTGTATTAGATTTACTTGTAACAATCACACCTCGAACTGCTAATTGAGTAATCAAATCTATATTTGGTTTCAAATTTCTAACAAGATCTTCAGATTCCACTTCAACTAAATAATCAAGTTTATTTTTACCAACATATGTAAGATCAACTCCCAGAGCCCTTACTAATACATCAGGAGCAATTGTCTTTTCTTGAATCATTGTAGGAAACTGTAATTGAACCCAATCATCGATTAACTGCGCTTCAAGTACTCCACTTTTAGTTTGAAAAGTAATAGATTTCTCTTTATCAAATAATCCCTTTTCCCATAAAAAATATGAACTTGCCAGTGTTCCGTGCCCACAAATTGGTATTTCGGTGGTAGGAGTAAACCATCGAAGATAATATTTATTATTTAATAAATTGATGAAAGCTGTAGTTGGTAAATTAATCTCTTTTGCAATTTGCTGCATCCAGTTACTTTCTTTTTCTTCACTTAAATAACAAACAGCCGCTGGATTTCCTTTAAAGGGCTGTTCTGTAAAAGTATTTATAATCGAAAGTTGCATAAATTTCTCCCACTTTCTATAATAAAGAACATTATTCTTAAAGTTCGATAGTAAATATCTAAATTCCTTTTTCACAATTGAATCAATTTAATAATTCAAAGTTTTGAAAAAAACACTAACGTTAAATGGGGAGCATTTGTTATATGCCATATCTATTAGAAAAATATCTATCAAGCGGAAGATGGCGGAGGAACCTAGATAACTTCATATCTCATGTGGGTTGCTATCAGTGTTCCTGATTAATACCAATCATCACTATGTTAAGCAATATTTTTAAGCCATGTTATTATGCGAATGACTTGGAATGGTTCAAACAAAGTAACGAAAAATAGGATAAATAAAAAAGAAGTGAGAGATATAAATTTTAAACTACCATTTTCTTTTTTTGCGATAGCGATTAAACTAAATCCAGTACCTATTAATAAAAAAATTAAACCTATAATTACAATTGCATCAGAATAACCATCAATTATCCAATTAAATCCCCAAATAAGTAATCCTAAAATTATTAAGCCGATTGACCCTATACTGAATGGTTTCATAATACACCTCTACTCGAAATGATTTTAACATCACCAACTATACAGATGGGGAGTATGACATATTTTTAATAAAGTAAATGCGTCTCTACATTTTTTGTAAAGACGCACCTATATTGTAGAAAAATCTATAATAATATTTTATTTAATTCCAGTTTCATTATATAGTGAAAATGATAAAAATCCTAAAATAATAAATCCAATTAGAATAATATGAATGCACACTCCTACGATACCGCAAACCATACCTGATACAGCCAAACCTTTTCCATTTTCACTTGAAACCTTCATCTCTTTTAAACTTATATTTGATAAGATAATTCCTACAATACCCAGAATTAGGCCTGCTAAAGGTATGAATATAGATAATATGCCCATTATGAGTGATGCAATCGATTTACTATTTGTATTACTCATTTCATCCCTCCTTAATAAAATGATACAATAATTTGCCATATTATACATTAACTTTTTAAATACCTTAATACATTTTTAACCAAGTATCTCCAAAGACATTTTCTTCAAATGTATTCACTTTAACGAATAAATGCCCTCTCTTGATTAGCTAGAGCATCATCTAACCATCGAGGATGCATTTTTAATAAATCTTGAGGAAGATTTTGTTGGTCAAAGAACTTTATTTCTAGTGATTCCTCTAAATTACATTTAAGTAGTCCACCTGTAATTTCAGCAAGGAAACAAGTTGTAATAAAATGTACTACCTGACCATTTGGATATTCAAATACTTGAGAATTTGGATCAGAGTATACACCAATTAGTTTTTTAATCTTAATATCTAAATTGGTTTCCTCTTTTATTTCCCTAATTGCTGCTTCAGAAACGGTTTCCCCTATTTCTATATGTCCTGAAGGAATACCCCATAACCCAACATCCGCTCTTTTCTGTAATAAAACTTGTTTTTCCTCATTAAAAATAATAACAGCAATACCAGCGCCTAATTCATCAATTTTTTTCATCCTATAAATCCTCCTTAAAAATAAAAAAAGTCCGAGGGGAAAGATTTCAACGCATAACAAATACGCTGAACCTTTCCCCTCGGACCTTTTATGTCAATAGGTGCCTTTTACATTCGTAAAAGATGTAGACCTCGGTCTCAGTCCTATATAAATAGCGGAACCCTATCTACAATTTTCCAGTTCATAAACAATAATTATAATTTTTTAGTACACTTCAACATTATACACAAATAATTTAAAAATAAAAGGTTATCCTTCACCAAATCTGATGGAAACGACCAATGACGTTTTGCGTTGTAATAACACTGACAAAAGCATGTGGATCAGCCTTCTTTACAATATTTTTTAATTGAGCCAACTCTCCTTTAACAATAACACAAAATAAAACGGTTTTTTCTTTATGGGTATAACCACCACTAGCTTGCCAAGAGGTAGTACCACGATGTATATCATGGGTTATTAATTCTGCTACTTCGTCTCCTTTATCTGTAATAATCAATAAAGTAATACGATTAACGTGGTTTAAAATAAGATCAGATGTTTTCATAGAAAATGTCATCGAAATAATAGTATATAAGGCGATTTCACTCCCAAATATAAACCCAGAAATCGTAACAATCACGATATTAATCATTAAGTTTATTTTTCCAACCGAAATATTTTTATATTTAGCAATGATTCTTGAAGGTATATCTAAGCCACCCTGCGAACCGCCGAAACGAAGGACAATGGCACTCCCAATCATGTTAATCACACCTCCGAAAATAGCTGAAAGTAAGATATTATTTGTTAAGATGGGTCGAATAGGAATAAAAACAAGGAAAACAGAGACTAATGTAATGGAAAGTATAGTATAAATACTGAATTTTTTCCCTAGAAATTTATATCCCAAAATCATGAGTGGTATATTTAATATAAAATAAAAATACCCTACATTTATGGGAATAAAATGTTTAATAATTTGAGAAATCCCTGTTACTCCACCTGATAGAAGTCCTGCTGGAATAATAATCATGTTCAAAGCGAATGCTGAAATTAATGTTCCGAGAATTACGCATACTACCTCAAAATAAATAGGCACATCTTTTTTTTGTGCAATAAATGACATAATTTTACTCCTTTTTATTAGTCAATAAACTAAAGTGAATACTATTCAAATATTTTTGGTAAATAATCTCTTTCAGAAATCTTTTCCCATATAGGACTTGTATATTCAATCTATTTATATAAACCAACCATAAAGTCACTTGCTCCATTTCAAAACTTATTGATTCCTCTACCTTTACAGGAACCTTTCGTATAGGATTTGATGTTAATTTTGAAAAAAACAATGGATTATTATGAATTCATATATACCTTTCTAATACTTAACAAAAAACGCCCCAAACCCCTTATATTAAAGGATTTGAAGCGTCTTTTAATTTTAATGAAACAAATATACATTTAGTTTTGATTACGTAATTACACCATAACAGCCTTTTTCTGATGAATCGTTATCTATCATGATTTTTATAATACGCTTCATCCAAATATTTTTGCCTGCTTCTTTCGTATAAGTCCTTTTCACATTCTTCATTCCAGTATTTACATATATAAAACAAGAAACCTATAGAGGTGAGATGAACTATTCCTTTTTAAATTGTCTTGCTCCTGCTTTAACTGAAACTAGCTTACATATCATCCCATTTTACTTTTAGTTGGTTTGTATTCATTGGCCATGCACTTTACCTTCTAGACTCTTTTGATGTCTAAATCTCGGCTTTAATTCAGCAACAAGTATCGCCACTAAAATTAAAATGCCACCTATTATCATACGTCCCGTTAAAATTTCATGTAGGATCATGACAGAGAAAATTGTCCCAAAAAGTGCCTCTGTTGATAAAAGAAGAGCTGATTTTGTTGGGTTAGCATACTGCATTCCGATGTTTTGGCAAACGTATGCAATGGTAGTACAAAATACGCCTAAGTAAAATATGATAGATATTTCTTCTGTTGATATAGTTGTTGGTACCTCTCCTAATAGTATGACCGCTGAGATACTTAATATCGAAGCGGTTAATAATTGAACAATTGTTAATGCTAATGCATCTTCCGTTTTCACAAACACATTTGTATAAAAAATATCAAAAGCAAATCCTATTGCACTCACCATAGATAAGAAATCCCCAATATTAATCGTCATTGAGCCTTGTAATGATAAAAAACCAATCCCTACAACAGCCAACACAGCCGCTAGTATTTCAAAACGATCAAATTTTCTTTTATAGATAATATAGGCAATAACAGGTACGATAATTACATTAATTGCTGTTAAAAATGCATTTTTTGATGGTGTTGTATAGACTAGCCCCATTGTTTGCACGGTAAATGCAATAAATAGAATTCCTCCAAGTATTGCTCCTTTCCATAAAACCGATTTACTTATCAACTTTAATTTCTTCCAGAAAATTAAACTTAATAAGATGGTCGCAACTAAAAAACGCCCCGCCATTATTTGGAATACCGTTAGATGTTCAAGCCCTATTTCCATCCCAATATATCCGCTTCCCCATATAATAGCAGTTATTAATAGAAGTATTTCCCCTATGTATTTCTTCATGTTGATCAATGTTGATCCTTCTTTCTATATGTTGTGATTTACGGAACATTACTTATACCCTCCCACTTTGGAGATGAGACATTGCTCCCTACCTTCAGTTGTCTTTCTTTTTCTCCTTCTTTTATCCATAGTTGATGATCTCGAATAACGGCTGCTTTAAGAGGTTCTTCAGCTGACGCACTCACTGAAAAATTAAAACTAATTAGTTATAGAGCTTATTATATTATTCTTTATACCATCTTTCATCAAATTCAAGGTTTAATGCTTTCCCAAAACAACTCCTAAATCTAACAAACCCACGGCCTCTTGCTGTTATGTTGTTTCCATCTTGCACTACTAGGTCTTCTCAGAAAATTATCTACTAATTCAAAAAAACTCTCATTTTAGTATACTAATTATGAACTTCCCAATAATAATGAATAAAATTAAAACTTTGTCCATTAATCATTACTGTTGATTCATCATTTTTGTTTACAAGATTAAAACCATTCTTTTCTAAGACCTTTTGGGAACCTAGATTATTAATAGTAGTTTTTGCAGATAACTGATTTGCAATTCCTTCATCAAGAATTATCTCTTTAAGTAACTTTAAGGCTTTGCTCGCGACTCCTTTTCCATTATTCGATTGGCCAACTCTATATCCAAGATATCCATGGCCTTTTGATTGTTCAATATCAACAACATTAATCCTTCCAAGAATGGACCCTTTCGTATCTTTAATTAAATAATAATATGATATTCCTTTTGTTTGTTCATCTAATAATGAATTCAATCTATCCAAAAATACTCCATAATTATAATAATCGTCACCTCTTGAAGGTACTGATTTTTCAAAAAAATCTTTGTTTTCACTTTCAAAGTTAAATAAGTTTTCAGCATCTCCAATATTTAGTCTTTCTAATAAGATTTCCATTTCTTTTCCCACCTTTTTATTATTACTTCTAAATTTCAAAATTCTAGTATTTAGATAATATATCAAATTATTTAAGCTCTTCTGCCTTTATTATGAAATTCGTAATAGGCTTATCATCTATAGTAACGTCTATTTTCCATAGTCCCTCTTTATCAAAGCCGAATTTTGCTCCACTCTTATTACTCCAGATGTCCCATTCATAGAGAGTTACTGTTTCTGTACTATCTTGATGGGTAGCGGTCATTTTATATTTTTTCCCATCATTTTCGTGAACTCCTTTAGAAGAATCTAGAAAATAGATATCATATAATCGACCTTGTTTAGTTGGAAATTCTGGTTCATTTTTTTCTCCATTTGCCTTAACAATTCCAAACGTTCCTTCTGTTCCATACATTGTCTTATGATCATATTTAAAAGTTGGTGATACTGTCCAACTTGTTTTATCCTCTGTAGAACATCCAAATAATAATAGATTTAATGTATACAAAATACTTATAGACACTATTTTTATTCTTTTAATAAAATCCAGCCCCTTTGAAGTTTTTATATCTTTTATACTATTCTCTTGTTCTCTCAGATAAAAAATGAAATATGTTGCTGCATTTTCAGGATTGACATAATTTATCCTCTTCTATAGATGCATGAATTCTTATTAGTAAGGCATTATAAAATTAGAAATTGAATAATCAAAAGGAAGTGAATATCTTGAAGCACAAGCTATATTTAATATTGTTAATATTTTTTGCTTGTTTGAACATCTCTTCAATTGTAAATGCAAAGGAAAAATCTGTAGATGAATTTTACTCTTCCCTTCCTCAAAAGGAACATGTTTATAAAGAGTACAAAAATGCAACCTTAAATATACGTGAAAAAGTTAATGGAAGCGATTTAGATGTTATACAAAAGAAACTAGGAAGGTATGCACTTCTCTCTTTACCTACTGACTATAGAGGACAAGTTTTATACTTTTTTGCTTCTGTATATGAAGATAAGCGAATGATTGTAAAAAAATCCGTCTTTTATGATTTAAACGGAAAATTTTTAGAGGCAAATTTCACTCGTACAGCAAAAAAAGAAGCAGTATTAAATGGTGAATTCGATGGTTGGGATGGAGCTACAAACAGCGATGAGCTTGCGGATGATAATCCTTTAGACTAATCGAATACGACAATAATTAGGTTTTATTCTTATAATTTCTAAATCTAATTTCCCTTTAATTAAAAAATGCTCTATTTTTTCTGGTTTAAATAAATAATCCATCCACATAGTACGCCAACAAAAGATGCTATTACCCCATATCTCAAAACAGAGATTATATACTCACTAAGAGGCAAATAAGCAATTTCTATACCTCCATTACCCAAATCTCTAATTTCTTTGTAATTAACAAATATAATTGCTATCCCTAAACCTATGACAAACCCATATAATGTACTTTTTTTAAGTAATTTCTCCATAAAAACTCCTCTTTTTTCTATTAAGTAAAGTTAAGATCTTTAAGTTGCTTTTTCTATCTCATTTATTAGCTCTTTTATTTTATATTCCGGCTTCTCCTTACGATTGCTTATGCTTGTTGATCATTTCTCGTAAAAATTCATCTGATTTACCTACTGGAATACTAAGGCTATCCCATTCTTTTCCTTTTACTTGCTTGCCAATATATACAATTTGACCAACATGATAAGAATAGTGAGCGACTTGTCGTTCTATTGCCTCAATTACACTATGTTTTTCTCCGCGAATGTAAATGCTTTTTAATAAATCCTCAGCTTTTAGTGAATTTAAGGCTTTAAAAAGTATAGTCCACCCTTTACTCCAAACATTAATTAATTCTTCAACCGAAGAAATGGTATCCAAGAATTCAGCATCTCTATTTCTACTTTGTTTCTCCCCATCGGTTGTCAGAAAATCAGTCCACCTTGAAATCATATTTCCACTCACATGTTTAACAATAATAGCTATACTATTAGATCCTTCGGATGGAATCCAATGAATATCCATATTAGTTAGTCGCTGAAAAGTCTTATCACCTAATTTTTTCATTTCCAAAAACCTAGTTCCCACAGCTTTTAAATATTCCTGTTCAATCAAGAGTGAGTCCTCTCCTTTTGATTTGTTTTAATCAAATCCATAAATAATTTTAACAATTTTCTTACAACTTTGAATGCAGCAAAGATTATTATTCTTTCTGAAAAGCTCTGCAGTTTAGGAATGCCCCAACGTACTACATTATTCTTTAAAGGACGTACTTAGGGTCTAATGGCCAATAAAAAATATTTTGCTTTTTAAACTTAATTATATTTTACAATTATTTGTAATAATTGTAAAATATAATTATAAATACTATTAGTTTTTCTAAAAATCCTTTCAACATTCAAGCTACTAACAATATGCTATAAAGAAAGGAGAATTTTTTTGAAGAATCATAGCTTTTATTCTTTAGTGTTGAGTCTTGTAGGAATAATTTTGTTATGCATTAGTCAATATCTTGGGAATGTATACGGTGATTTGAGCAAAGAGAGGGCCATTGCAACAATTAGTGTCGCAATTTTAGGATTAATTTGTTGGCTTGCCAGTTTTATATTTGGAATTCTTGGACTGAAAAACAAAGAAAAGAAGGCCATCATTAGATATTCAGGTATAATTGTAATTTTTATCTTTTTAATAATTGTGATCTTATGGGCGTTTCTTTTAAGTTTTTCGCTTTAGATATTAACTTTATATATACATTCATATATACATTCATTTTTTTAATGGCTGTTTTAGAGATAAAATTTATTATGAAATTGATTCAAGTAGAAGTAAAAAATGAAGAACCACAGTTTTATAAACTGTGGTTCTTTTAAGGTTCATTAAACCCATAAAAAGCAATTATATATACGCCGGTAAACACTACCAATAAACTTATTAGTAATATGTTTCTTGCACGTCTATTACTTTACCCTCATGGAAGTGGAGAATCAATTCTTTGTTCTTTACACATTTATGCGACATTGAACCAGTTAATTTCTTACCTTCATAATAGAGAACCCCATCAACTACTTTGATAACCTTCGGTACGATTTTTCCGTTGATGTATTTAGTACTTGTGTTTTTCATTGTTTTGTTGATTTTCTTGCTTTGATTTGCAGTGACGAAATAACCATCTTTAATCGATACCTTTGTATCTTGTAAAGTTACTGTTTGGTTCTTTTTTAACTTAACATACGTGAAACCATAAAGACTCTTATTCATTTTCAGCTGATTCTTCTCATACTTAGGGTTAGAAGATTCATCAGCTATAGTGTAATCTTTGGATTTCTTCATTTCGTTTATCGTGTATGCTGAATCTGTTTTGTACTTGTACTCGTATTCAACATATTTCGATTTGGCATTTGCTTGTACCGTTGCTAAAGTTGTAATTGCTAGTAAGGCAGTTAAAGCGAAAATTAAGAACGTTTTTAATTTCATTTGAAATTACCCCTTTTCGTTTTTATTTAGTGTCTTGCTAGTTATTAAATTAATTCATTTCTGTTACTTGAATTACTGCTATTATTTATTTCTTGTAGTATGAAACAGCTAAATCTAGTAGAATTGTTAGTATTCAGGCGATTCCTAATTATACCACAATTATTATATATTGTTAAGAAAGGTCGATTCATAGATTATCCGTTTGAATATAAAAATAAGCAACTAGATTAATTTTTCTAGTTGCTCACACTTATTTTATTTGGAGTTGAGTTAGGTTATTTCATGTATTCTGAATCTAAGATACGTAGATTGCTCATCTTCCATTTACCTTTATCCTCTACCATGTAGAATTGAACATTATCTGTATACTCTTTTGACTTTCCTTTTATTATTTCGCTTACCTTTGCTTCATACTTAAATTCTGAATACCCCTCTTTTCCTTCGTAAGAGATTTGTTTTAATGACTCTAATTTATAGTTAGCATGTTTCTTAATGGCTAATTGTGGTAGTAAACTAAACATACCGTTCTTTAATGCTCTATTATACCCCTCTTTGGTGAAGAAGGATTCAAATGATTTAGGGTAAAGTTCACCTACTCTATAATGTACATCTGCTGTTGGATTTTCTTCTTTATTGTCTTTTACTTGTTCAGCTAATGGATTGGTTACCTTATCCATTATTTTAATACTTTCTTCATATGATACATTGTAGTATGCATTTAGAAAAGTTTTTGCATCTTCAACACCATTTTGCTCTTTATCCTCTTGATCAGAACAACCTGTGGACATCAAAAGTAAAAATGTTAGTATAAATAGTAATTTTACTTTTCCCATACTAAAACTCCTCCTATTTTAAAGAGATTTAATGTATTGAATTGCTTTTAGGTAATCAGGAATCGCATCAAAAATTAATTTCAATAGTCTAGAACTAATTTTTATAATCAAGCTAGGAATAACTATTTACAACTGATTACTGTATCACCAAAACTTCTCACGTCAGACAAATAGTCATATCCATTGGGAGAACCAAAACTATTAAATGCACGGACAGCCACTATATCGTACTTAGGAATAACTAACAATGTAACACCTGTATAACCTAAAATTTGATAGGAGCCTTTCGGTACATTTCCGCCTATTTCCGTT
This sequence comes from Rummeliibacillus pycnus, assembly GCF_044359855.1. Lineage (GTDB taxonomy): Bacteria > Bacillota > Bacilli > Bacillales_A > Planococcaceae > Rummeliibacillus > Rummeliibacillus pycnus_A. Next base: position 337,394 of record NZ_CP132291.1, on the reverse strand, counting down.
TTCATCGAAGGTAAGTCCTTAACGAACCATAAATAGCCGTTTTGAGGAAGATCCGAGTCTAGTGTCTTGGGACTTATAAGTGATGTAGACAAATTAATTATTTCCTTTGTAACAGCCTGTTTTCCATCTATACATCCCTGTTTTAGATGAAGGTATCCCCATTTTGCCAATTCTCTTGCAGACACATACATATTCATTTTATCGCCAGCTGTACTTTTGCTTGTATACCAACTTTGGTCATTCGGCTTTCTAATCACATCAACAAGATTTTCAGTTAATTCTCCATACCATCCACTTTCCTTGAAATTTAATGGTTCGAATACTTGTTCCAAAACTATCTCTGATACTGTTTTACCAGTTGTAATTTTGACAATTTGCGTTAACATGTCAATTCCAGTTCCACGATATGCCCAATTGCTTTCTGGCAAGAACTCCCTTTGCACTTCTCCAATACTAATCAATAATCCATGCGTATGCGTTAATAAGTGCCTAATCGTAGTCCCTCTTATCAAATCAGGTTCTAGGAAAGGAAGGTATTTTTCTACTGGATCATCAATTGAAGAAATAGATCCCTTGTGTATTGCATATGCGACTGCAAAACCGATATAACTTTTCCTTACTGAAGCAACGTGAAATTGTGTATCGGGTTGAATTAATCTTGCATTTTCAGATTTTGATTGCTTCCCCCAATACTTCTCAGTCACTATTTTATCGCTTTGTATAATAATAATAGCAGCGCCAGAACAATCGACTAATTTAGATGTATTTTTAACATGCGTAACAACCGATTTAAATTTGTCACTTAGTCTTCTTTCAATAATCATAGATTCCATGCTCCCTGATTTCAGAATTCGCTTAATCAGTTTCTTTTATCCGTTGTAGATTTTTGAATTTTTTGTCCAACAGTTTCTTCGGCATTTTTTGTTTTTTTCTTTTGTAGTTCAAAATACTTTTCAATAGCCTGTCTTGCGATGATGTTATTGGTAGGATTAGTGATTGAACCTGAAGTAGTAACCCATGGAATGACAACTGCATACGCAATTTCTGGATTGTCATATGGGGCAAATCCGATATGTGTTATTGTCAATGTTTTTGTACCATATGATGTTTTTTTAGGACCATAGTATACAACTTCCGCAGTACCTGTTTTCCCTGCTGCGTCAAAGTTAGCGTCTTTAAACTTAGAAGCGGCTGAGCCTTGATTTCCAAAGTATACGCGGTGCATCCCATTTTTCACATGTTTGATTTCCTCTTGTGAATTATCAATAATATTCAAAACGTTAGGTTTTACTTCTTCAATAATCTTGCCTATTGTTTTTCCATCTTCTGAAGGTTCCCGAATTTCTTTTAATAAATGTGGTTGTATTCTCTTACCTCCATTGGCAATGGTCGAAACATACTGGGCTAATTGTAGCGGCGTAAACGTATCATATTGCCCAATGACTAGGTCAAGAAATTTACCAGAAAGGGTTTCCTGTCCTTTAACTCCTGTTGCTTCGCCAGGAAGATCAATACCCGTTTCAACACCTAAGCCAAACTGCGCAAAAGAATTACGGACTTTAGCAAAATTATTAGCATCTATACGTAAACCAGCACCAGGTACATAATTAACTCCAGCAATTCTAAACGCTGTTTGAAACATATAAACGTTAGAAGAACGTTCTAAAGCAGTTAAGTCATCTAAATACATAGCACCAGATGGGTTAAAAATAGATTTTTTTATCGTACCAGCAATATTTATAGGGGTATCTAGTAATACTTGTCCCGGCTTAATTGCACCTAGAGAGTAACCCGTTAGCAATGTTGCCGGTTTAACAACAGAACCTACTTCATAGGAAGAGGTGAATGTACCAATTGCATAATCATTAACTGAGGTATTCCCTTTTTCATCTGTATCAAGTTTTTTTCCTACCATTGATAAGATTTCACCTGTATTTGGATTCATCATGACTAAAAAGGCACGGTCCAATAAGTAGGCACCACCTTGTGATTTTGCAGTAAGCAATTGCTTCTCTACAATCTTATCTAATTGTAATTGCAATTCACTATCAACAGTTAAAACTAAGTCATTACCAGGTGCTCCTTCAGATACGGTAGTTGTATCAACTACTTGTCCAGATCCATTTGTTTCACTTTTCACCACTGCTTTTTGCCCTTGTAGTACTTCTTCATATTCTTCCTCTATGTAACTTTTCCCAACTCGGTCATTCCTCGAATAATTTCGAGCTAAATAGTAATCTAATTTATCTTTTGGTATACCTTCAGTTGGGGATGTGGTAGAGCCAAGAATACTTAAATCAGAATTTTTAACACGATCCCAATCAGTAGTTGTGTTGACATTTGGTAAATCAAATAAATGTTCTGAAACAACAGCGAATTCTTTATCTGTTACATGATCACTTTTTATGATTTGTGGTGATAAGTTATAACCTGCAATCATTTTGCTGTAAATCGCTAAAACTTGTAAGTCTTTTTTCGTTAAACTTTTCAGATCTGATTTTGTAATCCTATCTCGTACTAATTTATCGATCTCAGCTTGTTTATCTGTAGCAGCTATTTTTTGGCTTTTATTAATCGCATCTTGTTCACTTTTCGAAACCTTTGCATAAGCTTCTTTATTATGTAGCTTGATCCAAAAATCTTGTTTATCTCGTAATGCAATTTTACTTGTATCCATCTTAATGAGCGTTGCTAATTTTCTTGCTGTTTTTAACATTTCATCACTTGTTGTAGATTGAAGTTTCGTATACGTAATCGCATTTTTCGGCTTATTATCGACTAATACTCTTCCTTGACGATCATAAATTCGCCCCCGTGGTACACTAGTATTAACTGTTACTTCTTCTGTTTGCTGTAATGCTCTAACATAGTCATTTCCTTTTACGATTTGCATGTAACCCAATCGTAAAATAAGGATTGAAAATAAGACAAAAATAGAGAAGAAAAGAACATTCATACGAAATGAAAGCTTTTCATGTATTTTGTTTGTTGTATTATTTCGACGCAATCATTGACACCTTCTCTTTTGAATATACAAATATTGTTATATTTTAATAATATACTAGATAGCGCCTTAATACTACTATTGATTCCAGTTTTAAACAAATTATAAAGTAGGAGTTTTTTAACTTTCTATATCCGTATCCGGTGCTAATTGAATAACACGATAGAGCATGTGTTTTTCAAACTCATTTTCTAGTGAGAATCCTTTCACGTATTTAAGTTCCAGTCAGCAAACCTATATACAAACTATGACCGGCTTAACTTCAAACTATCTAGATGTAGTGTATATCTGCTATTTTGCATCTTGCTGAATTTAATTTCTTCTTTTTTCCGTTATTACATTTAGCAAAATATAAAATAAGCAAGTTTAGACCTTTGATTGATTTTAAAATTCTGAATTTACCGTATATTGATAATAGATTTAAATAAATGAAGGAGTTGGAGAATTTGATAAAGGGTTTATATGAATCACATTTACCGGTAAAACATTTAAGTACATCAATAAACTTTTATGAAAAATTAGGCTTGAAATTGGCTTGGCGTAATGATAAAATTGCTTTCTTTTGGATTGAAGAAGGTAGAAGCTGGTTAGGATTATGGGAGGGAAAAGAGTATCAAGCTCCTTATCACCCTTCTCTACGACATATTGCTTTTGAAGTTTCATATGATGACTTAAAAGCGTCTTTAAAATGGTTAGATTCTATTCAAATTGATGCTGTACCCTTTGGTAGTAGTAATTCTATAGAACCATTTGTTCGTCCATACCAAAATAATGCTTCGGTTTACTTTCAAGATCCAGATGGAAACAGTTTAGAATTGATGTGTTATGTTGAAGTTCCTGATTTCCTGCAACATATGACAGATAAGTTATCATTTGAGGAATGGGAAAAATTATTGAATGAAGGATGATCAAATGAGTAATTTGATACAACAAGACAAAAAAGTAATATCACTGGTGCAAGCACTGGCAATGGGAAAGCTATAGTTAAATTTATAGGATAGTATCCCATCCATCACTTAACTACATATTTAATTATATGTCAGTAAATGCTGTACGAAAATTTTTAACTTCTTAAAAAATACCAAAAGAAGCATCTATTGTAGATGCTTCTTTTTTATTAGATATATTATAATTTACATTTTAAGAGCATGTTCTTCCAGATCACGAGTTATTTTAAGCCCATCAACTGTTAATTGACCATTTTTTTCAATAACTTCAGAGGATTGATCATCATAAAATTTCAATTTCAATGTGTAATTGTAATCAATTGACCCATCTTTATTTTCTTTAGCTTTCTTTAGCTTAACATTTTCTAATTGGATGCTTTTATCTGAAGTTTTCGATATTTCTGGAGCTAATTGAAAAACTCGATTAGCCATCTGTCTTTCAAACTCATCTTCTGAAAAGTACACTTTCACTTTTTTTCCTATCTCTATTCCAGATGGTGGGTTCGAAGGATCTTTAATATTATACTGTACTGTCTTGTAATCTTTTAGAAGCTTCAAAACATCTTTTTCGCTTGCTTGATCTTGCCCACAAGCAAATAAAGTTAAAGCCATTATACATAAAAGTAATAATCCAACTATTCTTTTCACATTTTCCCCTCCCTATCTATATGTATTTGTATTTTATATACTCATTTTTTATTAACAAATATTCATTTTTCTTACAGTGAATTAATTAATTAATTTCATACATCCATTTTCGATTTTTAAATACGAAAATTTCACCACATTTACTTTTCCGTATTCAGATTTGGATGTTCCGCTACAGGAGCTTTCCACGGGCTTGGCTTCAATCTCCTCGGGCCAACACAATGTTGGTTACGAAGCCGTTGCCACAGGACGTGGCGTTCTTAGGTTTTGTTCCTTAAAAGATGTGCTCCTGCATCGCTTCGATAGCTTCGTTGCAAGAAGGAAATGCGAATGCATTTTCGAGGACTCGCCGTCTTTCGCTCCACAATGAACAAAAGAATGATATTATTATATGCTCGAATATTTCATATGAAATTTGCATTATGATATTGATTCACTTAAGAATAAATTAGATTCAAATGATAATTGAAGCACACTTATAGATTTCCGAATATTCATTGAAATTCAAAGCTCAGCTTCAAAATTTATGGAGACTAAGCTTTTCTTAATTTTATGTTATTTAAGTGGTGTGGTTGGTAAAACCCCTTGAGCATTCGGGATGTTTCTAGATCCAAATGAGCCGTATTCACCATTGTCATAAGAAGAATCATGCATGTACTGCTGAGCTTGTTTGAATTGATCTCTAAGTGATTGCTCAAATTTTTTTGGTGTCATATCTTTTACATTGCTATATAATTTTTCTTTAATTTCATCTTCAACATAAAAAGTAATTCCAAATTCCTTACTTAGGTTATCCAGTACTTTTTGATAAGGTATAAGTAAAAAATCCATGTCGTCTTTTGTCTTAGCTATAGACGTAGATGAACCAAATACAAAAAAGAATACAATAGACAATGCTATAACCGAAAATCCCCTCACTATATCCCTCCATTTATGTAACTATGATTTTAATTTTTTCTTCTTAAATACATTTTTAAAAGAATGTTATCTTGCGATTACGTATTTTCCGATTCAATATAATAGCTGTTATGTTCTTTGTCGAAAACACCAAAGCACAAAATAGCTGCTACCAAAACACTTGTTGCTGCAAATAATATAGCTACAATTTGTAAAGAAAACAAATCGGCAAGACCTCCAAGAATAATCGTAAGAGTAATTTGTAATACATTTTGAAGTATAGAAACACTTCCTCCAAAACGCCCCATAATATTTGAAGGTACATTTTTTTGATAAAAAGTATCAAATCCTGCATTACTAAATGACATAAAGAATCCCAATAAAAGAAAAGCTGATGTTGCTGACCAAAATCCTGTTGAGCAATAGAACAATAAATATCCAACCGAAGTTAAAAACATTCCAATACCTAAATATGCTTGAAGTGATAAGAACTTTACTAGAGCAACCGATGCAGATGCACCAACAACAGCCCCAATACCTGTCAGACTAACTATCAATCCATACATTTTTTCAGATTGCTCTAAATCATGTTTAATAAAAGTAGCCTCCTGTGAATCGAGAGCAAATGCTATCATTAAAGTGGCTTGGAATAACAAATAGATTTTAGTAAAGTATCGTTCTCCTATCATAAAATTCTTTACGATTCGCCAATCATCTTTTATTACTTTCAAGTTAATTGAGACGCGTTTTTTAGAATTTTCATCTTGAATATCCGGTAATAAATAGATACAGAATGCACAGATGAAAAATGAAACTGCATTAATAATAATGCACCATGTTATACCAGAAAGTCCTATCAAAAAACCTGCAATAGCTGGACCTGTACAAAATGCTCCTGTATTCAATACACCCATTATTGAATTAAATTTTTTCTTATCTGGATCATCTACAGATTTTGAAATATAAAAAGTTGAGCTTGGTCCAAAGAATGCTCCAGCAATGCTTGTCGCAAATATAATTGCATAAATTCCCCAAATAGAATGGATAAAGGGAACTAATAGAACTACCATACCTCTTAATACATCAGTTACTATCATTAATTGCCTTTTATTCATACGATCTATTACGGACCCAGCCCATAAGCTTGTTAATATTCTGGCTATTGGACCTACAATATAGATACCAGCTATAGCTGTCATAGAATTTGTCATGTCTAATATCAATAAATTCAAAGCTATTAGATATATCCAGTTGCCTAAATTAGATATCCCTATCCCACTAAATAAAAGTGAATATTTCTTCAAACTCCCCATATTATGCCTCCGAATAATTATGTAATTGAATTTTCAAAATTTATTTTACTAGATTATTTCAAATGGAATTCTTCTCTTTTTCCATTACTTGAACAATTCGTGGAATTTCTATTAAATTGTTTACAATGTAATCTGCTTGTACAGTTTCATAAGTTAATTCGCTTTTCCAAATCGCTATCATACCGATGCTTTTAGCTGCTTCGATATCATGTTTCGGATGATCTCCGATAAATACACTTTCAGTAGCTTTTACTCCTAACTTTTTTAATGTACGTTCAAATATTTGTGGATTGGGCTTTTTTAAGCCTTCCCATTCAGAAATACTGATTACATCAAAATACTCTTCAATATTTAAAGCTCTTATATTATCTAACTGAAACTGTCCAAATCCATTTGTAATCATTCCTATCGATAACCCCTGCTTTTTTAGCTGAGAAAGCACTTCTTTAAGATTTTCAAAAGCCTTGCAATGATGTTTAAATTCCGTAAGATAATCCTCTAATAAATCCTCAGTTGTCATACCAGAAATTTTATATTCATTTATCAGTTGACTATATACTTTATCTTTCCATACATTACCGTCATTATCTAACTCAATAAATCGTTTAACATATGAATCTTTCTGAATATGAGAAAGATATACAAGCAATCGTTCATACTGATTTTCAATAAAGGAAGCAACTGAAGCTTTTCGATTAAGTAATGTCCCATCTAAATCAAAAATAACTGCTTTTATCATTCTCTAGATCCCCTTATTAAAACTTTAAGATTTGGATTTATTTCCTTAATAATAATCATTCGACAAAATCCATTTTTTCCCTTCATTTATTTTACCCTATAAGACAATTGTGAGAAAAAAATAAATTGAAAAAATATTTTGACACTATTAAGTACCTCGTTGTATTATGTACTTAACAAAAGTAAGTTAAGGTTGTGAAGACGAATGGATAAGGAACAATTACGAGGTAGCTTGGAGTTAATTATTCTTTCTAGAATGGTGAAAGCGGATAAATATGGGGGTGGCATTCTAAAGGAAGTGTACGAAGCAAGTGAAAATACTCTTAAAATCAGTGAAGGTTCTCTGTATTCACTTTTAAAGCGATTAGAAAAAAAATCCTACATTGAATCTTATTGGGGTGAGGAACATTTAGGAGGCAGAAGAAAGTATTATCGGATAACAACTTCTGGACGTGCTTTATTTGAAGAAAAGTTAGAAGGATGGCGAAAGATTAATATTCTAATTGAATCTGCATTGGAGGAAAAATAATATGTCTAATATAGACAGGTATATCGATCTTATTTTAGAGCGTGTTGAAGTAAACAAAGATGAGTATCGAAATTTGAAATCCGAATTAACTTCTTTATTAAACGAGAAAAAAGAAAACTATATTCGCCAAGGGTTTACAGAAATCAAAGCTATAGAAAAGACAATAGCGGATTTCGGAGAAGCTGATGAAGTTGGAAAAGCTTTAACAAAATCCTTCTCTCCTCAGCGAACAATGGCTATGTATTTGCTTGCAATAACCTCTGTGGTTTTCACAGTTTTTGTAATCTTTAAGTTATTAATTGAAAATATTAACATCGACCTTCCTTATTTATGGATTACAATGATGGGTATTATGACAGTTCTAACTATCTTTTTATCTAAAAAGCAATTACTTATTGCTAGATATCGGATGATATTTATCTTATTTTGCTTTTTTTATATACTTGTATGGTTTTTCGGAATTTTACTAGCCGATGGACCATTAGATCAAGTTATCCCGTGGATTTCTCGTATACTTGCAATTGTATTGTTAATTCTAATCATAGTTAATATGATTCTTGGTGCTATTTATCAACCTGTTAAAAGCCAATTCAAATCATTTAAAACAAAAAATCGTATCTTCATTGTAATTTGTAATTCCCTCAGTGGCATAATTGTAATTTTTTATACTTTAGTAATACTTTTCGGTTTTTTGGTTTTTGGAAGTGCGTCAGATATATCAAGATTACTACCGGCTGTTATTTTAACGTTTCTTTGGCTATGTAGTTTATTGATCAGTAGTTATCGCCCTATTTTAATATGGTTAAGTCTTTTCATTCAAATTGGGATTTGTGGATATTTAATTACAGTTTTCTATTCTATTTTCTGAGTATTAAGTTAACTGTTTTCTGATTCGCTTGAGGTTGATTGTTTAATCGAATGTAAGGACATTTACTAAATATATTTATTGGAAGGGCAATCTATATGAGAATGAAGCAACTTAATCAAATTTCAGTTTTAGATTCTCACTCACAATTGTCCGATTTTTGTTTCTTGGATACTAGGTAGGTATCCAAGGGCAATAATAGCCAAATTCTATATTCAATCAACTTCAATTATCATTTTATTCAATTCAATATCAGGTGTAAGTTCCAATGTTGTCGATGGTGCTTCCTCTACTACTAATTGTACAGCTTTCGTTTTATTATATAGCTCTTGAATTGATCGAGCATTCGTCTTATGAACTGTAATCGTATAGAGAACACCCACATTTAAATTAACTTGCGCTTGTTTTTGTTTGTTTGTAATTAATTTCTTTTCAATTGGAAGAACTGCTTTATCTTTGAACGCCTTTCCGTTTGTTGTTATTTTTAAAGAATATCTCTGTTCATTATTTTGATGGTCAACTATTTGGATAGTTATATTTTTTGATTTAATATCTAGTTCTTTCTCTTTAGGATTCGAACAACCATTTACTAAAAGTAGAAACATAATAATAGCAACGATATTGCGCAATTCCTCACCCGCTTTCATTTTTATACAAGGTTAAAAGAAATTATCTCTTGTATTAAGTTAAACGGTAATACAAAAATAGCTGCAATAAATCTTATTATTCAAACCTATTATTATTATTTAAATAATCCAGCACTGTTTGTGTCGATTGAATCAATTCTACATGACCACTTACTTTACGAATTTTGAGTGCTTCATATAGATATTCTTTTGCAAACTCTATTTCACCTAGCTCCATTAAGCACTTTCCTTTATGCTGAAAAATGAAGTCCTTGTAATTTGTGATTTGGAAATCTATAGAAAGATTCAATGCACAATCGAATAATTGTAATGCTTTTTTATGTAAATTCGCATATTTATAGGCTTCTCCCAAACGAATCAACGTCACAATTCTCCATTTTGGATGATGCTCATCCAAGTTTAAACATTTTTTGAAGTAATAAATTGCTTGATTGGCTTCATTTATCACTCTATATGCATATCCTAAAGTACTATACAAAAAATAAAGCTCTTGGTTGATCAATGATAAATTAATTATTTGTTCTGCATCTTCTATAAATTTTTTCACACGTTGGATAGAACTTGTTTGTTCACGAAAATATTGACTTCCGTCAAAATAGATAAATTCACTTAATTTTCCATATTCTTCTTTTAATTTGTCGATATTCATGAATCCGCACCTTTTTAAATTAATTAATATTATTGAATTTCGTAATCATATAGAATATTAAACAATCCCTCATTTCAATCTATAAATCTTGAGATAACCGAATCATGTCCCTACACTGTATACCATTTTCAAAAATTTTCTCCGTGTAATGTCTAATGAAAAATTCTAAATCCACACCAATTATTCTAAATCCGCATTTTTGATAAAGCATTAATTGCCCTATGCTTGAATTTCCTGTTCCCACTTCAATAGTTTTATATCCTCTTGATTTAGCTGCTTGTATCGCATGTAATACTAACTGTTTTCCAATTCCTCTATTATGGAGGTTTTCTATAACTGCAATATTTACTAACTCAACAGTTTCAGGTCTTGTCGGAAGTAGTACATATACTCCAATCGTTTGATTTTCACTCTCTGCTACAAAACATTCTCCTCTTATTACATATTCTTCAATAAGTGATTCGGAAGGGTCTGCTAATAACAACAATTCCATTGGAGTTTTTTCATCTGGATTTAGTTTTCGAATATTCATTTTTCTCTCCTTTAAAATTACTTTAAGTTTTAACAATTAAACTCAATTTTTCAGTTAAAACAATTCCCTTTATACCATTTATTAGGATTTAATAAATCTATTTTCGGTTTTTAAATACAAAAATTTCGACACATTTACTTTTCGCTATTTAGATTTGGATGTTCCGCTACAGACGGCGCTTTCCACGGGCTTGGCTTCAATCTCCTCGTCACTCCGTTCCTGCGGGGCTTTCAGCTCAAGCTTTTCCCGTAGGAGTCGCCGTCTTTCGCGCCACAATAAACTAAATTGGGATAATATCGCCAAGACAGACAAGTGATATTGAAGGAGCAAAAGCTTTTCTAAATTCTCGAATAGAGCAGCAGCAATCTCTTGTTCTACTTGCTTATATCAATTATTCACCAGTTGGCTTTGCCCAGCTAAATCCAACGTTTTCATCGGTGGCTGTGAAACGTGCATTTATCTTTAATGATTTATAATATTTACAATGATGATTGTTATAATAACTAAAATTACAATTATTCCCCCGATTGTTGGACTACCATATAAAGTTCGATTATAGTGATCGTTTGTTTCAATTTTGCTTTTTTGCTCCTCAATCCACTTTTCTCTATCTTTTTCGTAATTATCTATTCTCTTTTTGCTTTGCATGAAAATCCTCCCTGCAGTCTGATTAGCTAATTAGATATTATTTTCACAAACATACCCTCCTCAGCTTTTTTCCTTGCTGCTTTTCCCATTTTCTTGATATTTTCAGAAAGTTTAGATGCTCTTATTAATTCATTACCACGCAGTACAGATGGATCAACAATTCTCAACTTATTTCTTCTATGTAAATCAAAGTTATTCTTGTCTTCTTTAACGATTACATTTCGATGAACATGTTTTACAAAAGCTAGTAATTCATCATCTTGGTTTGTTCGCAATTGATTCATTACTATTGCGTCTGTTCCTAATAATGTATCCAAAGTGATGATGTTTTTGTTTAAAGCTATTTTTAAAGCTTTTGCTAAAAAATCGTAAGCATATATATTTAAAGGCTCCATAAAGAAATCAATGACTTCTTTATAATATGTTTGAACAAACCATTCAGCTGTTTCAATATTTTTAACGGCCAACTTTCCATCTATTATAATTAAATTCTCTAAAAAGTGTTGAATCTCCTCTATACTAATTTGACCATATTGATACATATCACGAAGTGTGTAATCAACACGATCCGCACATAGTTCTGGGGCAGGTCTTTCAAGAAGATTCCATTTTGAATCTTCAATAAGAATATGTTGATAATTGTAACCATATTTACTTAAAATATTTGGTATTTCAGATTTTTTTACGATAGCTTCATATATTTTTTCATGATAATCTTCTTCCCTATTTTCAAGTACAAAATCAATCACATGAGAAAAGGCTGTGTGCGACACATCATGTAGTAAACCGGCAATTTGTTCTTCTATGGAACCACCTAGTTTTTTAATTAATAGCATCACACCTATTGAGTGATCATATCTTGTCACATTCCATTTTTCATTTACTAAATAGCTAGCACCTCCTTGATATATCCCCTTTAGTCGACGTATTGGACTACTCAAAATTAATTGTTCCAAAACTCCATCGATACAAAAATCCCCGTATATTTTATCAATTATTCTCATACATGTGCTCCTATCCTTTATTTTCACACTTTATAATTTGAGTGTAATTAGTGCTGATTACAGTACTTATACTTTTTTTCTTAACTCCAAAGCATAAATTTCAATATCGATAAATATGCATGAAAAATTTTTGAACATTTAGAAAAAATAAGCTAATTAAATGCGTTTTATCGTCATATTATTTGATATACAAATTGTCATGCTTCCAAAGGCTATTTTGAAATTTCCGTTATTCAAATGTTAGTTGTATTAATTTTTATGCTGTTTGACAAAAAGAAGAGACAATACAATTAAATTGGGGGAATCCAATTGGAGAAAAGGAAGTTTAACAAGATTTCAATTAGTTGTTTTATTGCTACAGTTATCTCGTTTTTAGGCTGTTATAAGTTGTGGCAGTATCCAAGCAATTCAATATCAGATAATTATAGTCAAACAGGATTTGTAGGATATATTTGTTTCATTATTGTTTTTGCTTCTCCATTAGTAGGTCTTCTCTTTGCTATTATTGGAGAAAAAGGATTTTTGAAAGCAATTTTAATAATCGGTAATACAGGTGCCTTTCTAACACTTGGGCTCGTAATTGCAGTGATTGCTTTTAGAGATTTTGTCTAAATACGCTGTTAAATTTAATAAGGCAAATTTAAAATCGATTAATCATAATAATTCTATATGTATAACACCTTCTTTCGCTTGAAGGTGTTTTTTTATTTGTTATATGTTTTTTTTGTTCTAAAATTTCCCTTTGTAAAATTTAATAAGTTTAAAAAAGCACTGCTTATATTATAATAGCAGTGCTCTAAAAAAGGGCTTTAAAAAAGAAATTAATTCGGCATTTTAAAATTTGAATATAAAATGGCCAGCATATCAGCCTCTTTCGTAACATAAGAGAGAAAATTTAGCGACCTATCTTATGTTTACAATAAATTGAAACAATTTATTTGTTTACAATACCATAGTCTTTTCAATCCAAGCACTATATCAATCCTGTATTTCATCTTCGTTTTCGATAAGCCATTCTCCTTTTCGGCCAAAGAATCCACATATAAATACGAAGAGATGGATAAGTAAAAACATATTTTCGTTAAAGTACCAACTGTTTGTGTAAAAATTGAATGGACCTTTTTGATAAATAACAGAATCAGTATCATTCCAATTTCCGTGTAAAGCTTTCAATGAGTTCTGTACAAGCTGATATTCTCCAGGAATACTAATTAGTAGAATAAGAGCAATGACGAACAATAATAACCATGGTCTTTTTAAAGGTTTTATTGCAAAATATTTTCTACCAACTGACCATGTGATAAAAATACTTAACAATAGAAATGGAACAAGAATCACAATAGGTATGAAAGCTTCATTTCCATTAACATCACTTTTGGTTGGATCTTGTGTAAAATAAAATTCGATTATGATAAACCCGAAAAACGTAATTGCCAAAGATATGTACCATGCTAAATTTCGCAATTTAATTCTCCTTTCATTGACAAAAATCTTCAAATTTCGCAAATAGCATAGATAAAATTTGACATTTTACTTCTAAAACAATTTGTTAAGAGTTTGAGGAATTCCTTCAATAATACTATTTGGCGTTACACCGTAATGTGATAAATCTTTTGCTTGTAATTCTGCTGTTCTAGCATGTAAGAAAGTAGCACACACTAATGCTTGTTCTGCGTTAGCCCCTTGGCATAATAATGAGAGGATGACACCCGTTAATACATCACCACTCCCCCCTTTACCTAAAGCATCATGACCAAATGGATTGATCCAAGTATTACCTTCAGGTGTAGCGATAATCGAACGATGACCTTTTAATAAAACATACACATTATATTTTTCTGCAAGCTGTTTTGCAATTGCTAATCTATTTGTTTCTACATCTTTAACTGTTGTATCTAGCAATGCGGCCATTTCTCCTGGATGAGGTGTAATAATCACTGCTCCCTCGTAATCTTTTACTAATTGCATTTGATTTTTCAAGAAATAGAGTCCATCCGCATCAATAATGATGGGCTGCCCATTCAGCTCATTGAACAATCCTCGTACTAATGCTTCACCACCATTAAATCTTCCAATCCCAGGACCAAATGCAATCGCTTTATACTTTGATAACTCCAATTCGTTTAAAGCAGTAGACGAAAGATGACCATGTTGTTCATTTAATGGCAAAAATAATGATTCAGGCAGCTGAACAGCTGAAAGAGGATAATTACATTCAGGAACTGCAAGAGTTATCAAGCCAATCCCTGTATGAAATGCTGCTTTTGCTGAATAAATAGGTGCTCCTACATACTGTTTGGAACCTCCAATTACTAAACCATGACCAAATGTTCCTTTATGACCATTCGCAGGACGTTTAGGCATTTGTGCAAAAACATCAGCACTTGTAATCAGTTTAGGTAACGACAGGTTTAACTTCTTCACAAGTGTTGTCGGAACTGAAATATTCACTACTTTCCAATCTCCAATATAGTTAGGTCCCTCTTGCAAAAAGAAACCGACTTTCGGCATAACGAAGGTAACTGTTTGATCTGCCTTTATTGCAAATTCTTCTACATGACCATCGTCTACTTGAAGCCCAGAAGGAATATCTACAGATAAAACGAATGCGGTGGATTGATTCACCATTTGAATGACTGAACGATATGGTTCTCTTAAATTGCCATAAGAACCTGTACCTAACATGGCATCGACAATAATTGTTGCGTGATTAATTTTTTGTCTAAGTTCGTTTAAGTTATCTTCAGTCAATTGTAAAAAGGGTAATTGTCGTTTTCTATAAACATTAAAATGAACTAAAGCATCACCTTTTATTTTTGATTCACTTACAAGGAGGCAGAGTTCTACATTTAAGCCCTGATCACTCAATTTCCGAGCAATAACAAAACCATCTCCACCGTTATTACCTGCACCAGCTAATACAAGTATCTTCCCTTCAACATCTTCGTAATGTTCCAACAATGTTGAAGCTACAGCTGTACCCGCATTTTCCATTAGCACAGTTCCAGGTAAACCTAATGTTTCAATCGTGTATTGATCTAATAGATATAAATCTTTTTTTCCACCTATGTACATTTTTTCACTCCTATTTTATAGCCAATTTTCTACAAATGTTACTCTTTTCTCTGTTGCATTAAGTTCGACTTGTCGCCCAAATGGCATTGAATGCAGCGGATGTGTGTGACATGTATCGAAATCCGCTAAAATCGGAATCTCTCGTCCATCTAATTGTTCTAATAGAATTTCATACGGTTTTCTTCCTGTACCCATATCATCATATTGTTCGTGTTTTCCTAAAATAATACCTGATACCTTGTCCAAAATCCCATGAAGTTTTAACATAGCAAAGTTTTTTTCAATAATTGCAGCTGTCTTCGTTGTATCTTCTATTAATAGTAGATCGCCCTCTTCAATTATTGGAAAATACTCTGTACCAATCGTGCCATACATCGTATTAATATTCCCACCAATAAGCCTTCCTTGTGTTTTTCCTTTTTGAACACAAATCCAATCATTTTTGAACAACTTTTTTGTTACTGTCTTTTCTAACCAATTCACCCTATCATCAGACCACCACTTCGGCATTGGTACATTATAAGGTGCTTGTAACCCTTCCATAAACATCATTCTAAAATACTGTGTCGTATCTTCAACTAATGGTGGGAATTCTCCTAAAGTTGAAGCAACTGAAGGACCATAGAATACAGGTATCCCTGTTTTTCTATATAAAGCAAGTAAGATAGCTGTTACATCAGACAAACCTACAACGATTTTAGGGTTCTTACGAAATGCTTCATAATCGATATACGGCAAGATACTATTAGCATTTGTACCTCCAATAGATGGTAGGATCATTTTGACATCTGGATCACGTAGCAGTGCATTTAATTCAGCTGCGCGTTCTTTCGGCGTCCCGGACCTATAATAATCCTCTTTTCCAGTTAATTTCCCCTCTTTTACTTTTAAACCAAGCGATTGAAGTATTTTCTTCCCTCTTTCATAACGAGCATGTGCAGCTACAGAAGCTGGTTTTGAGGGAGAATATACGCCTACAACATCGCCTTTTTTCAATGGTTGAAACATCCAACCCCTCATTTCACTAATATTTACATTTGCTACTATTATAGAGGAAATATTGAGTAGTGCCAAAAAAGTTTCATGTTTTCATGAAGTTTTACAAAAATCTTAATATATGAGGCAATTTCATATAGCAAATTTAATATTGAACAATTTATGTTTCATTAGTAATGATTTATATTCGATGAAATAACCTTATCCAAACTATTAAATAGGTGATATTGTCTAGGAATATTCTGACCAGTAAACCATTTAAAACTTCTTTCTAGCCCTTCTCTTAATGAAATAGTCGGTGTAGGTAAACCAAATTTTTGTAACTTTTGTATATTCAATAAATATGTAACATCTCTAAAAGGGAAAAATTCTTTACTGGTAACGTCTAATCTTTCCATATCACTTTGTGAAATTGAAATTACTTCCCCTTCCTTATTCGTTACTTCTTTAAAAGTTTGAATTAATTGCTTCCACGTAAAAATTTCTGGGTTTGTTATGTTAAAGACTTCTCCATTCGTCTCTTCATCTTTAACTGCCTCAATTGATATATTAACTAAATCATCAATATGGATATATTGCGATTTTCCCATATTAGTATCTGGATAAGGTATAGGTAATTGATCGATTAATCTTTGGAAAAAGTAGGATTCTCTATACAAATTGTTTCCTTCACCATATATATAAGTTGGTCTGAAAATTAAAATTGGGAAATTTGCTAAAGCGTGTTCCTTGATTAATTTCAACTCTACATTTCTTTTATCAACACCATAGTTTTCCCAATTTTTGTTATAACCAATATTGCCTTCTTCGGTTAATATTGAATCGGATTGAGTATATACTCCACCAGTGCTCATTAAGAAGTATCTTTTTAATCTTGATCGATTGAGTATATTTAATATTGGCATAATATCCTCAACAGTATAAGCTGAAATATCAAAAATATAATCATATGTACGATTTTCTATATGCACCGCTAAAGCCATTTCATCTTTTCGATCACATTTAAAGTGATTCCGATATCCTTTAACAGTAATCGGCTTAATCCCTCTCGTAATAATATCGACAGTATAGCCTTCAGCAATTAACTTTTCTAAATAAGCTCTACCTACAAATTCACTGCCACCAAATAATAAGACATCCATTTAATAGCCTCCTCAAAATGCTCTTTTCTATAATATCAAATCATGCTAAGGGAAATTATTTTTATATTCAAAAATTAACTACATACTTATTTTACTAAATACTGAAATATAAAACAGCCTAATTTCCCTCGGTATTTTATGAGAAAAATAGGCTGTTGTTTTAGTAAGCTTTGATTATCGAATTTTGATCTAGGTATTCTTTTTTATCTTCTTGAGTAAGCCACCGTCATCAACATACGTAATATTCTCAATTTTTCCGTCCTTCTCCGGTATCGTCGCAAGTCCTTTAATTTTATAATTCTTTTCAGAATCCCCGGTTTCTTTATATTTTACATTTACAATAAATTCATAGTCATCTTTATAATTCTTATTTTTCTTAATTGAAATATTGTCTACTTTGATTTGAATTTTTTGTGAATGCAGGGTGTAAGAAAATGCAGATGCTACAAAAAATTTTTCGAAACCACTAATGGTAAAATACGGTTGATATAAGTCTTCTATATATTGATATAGCTCGCTTCCATTTGAAGCTTTCAACACTTTCTGCCCTTTAATCTTCATAATGTTATTGGGATCATTTAGAATTTCATTGTATTTTTGTTTTGGACTTGTAAATTCAGATTTAAGAACATGTGCAATTGATTTGATGCTCTTATTATTTGCTTCTACATTATATTCTACTTTCACGGTTGTCTCTTCTCCGGATTGTTCAATCTGTGAACACCCTACTATAGCAAGAAGAAACATTAAGAGAACACTGCAACTAATTATATTCCTAAACTTATTCATCAATGAACATCACCTTTCATTTCAACTATTTGAGTTACTCCAGACTAATTCAAAACTAAGTGATTTTTTCATCTATTTATTTTCCCAAAAATTCTTTTTCATCTTTAATAGCTTTAGTATTACGATTCTATTTTCACCTCCTACTTTAAAATTTCATATCTGTCATTAGAATCAATGGTTTTAATATTTTTGTTTATACATCTTATTTAAAATTTTGATACATTATCATTACAGAATCTTTAAAATTCGGTATACTTATGAAATATGATTGTAACATTAACTTAATTTTTGATAAGAGGTTGTTTTTTTGATGAGAATTCAAAAAGAGGAGCTTAGTTATGAATTCTATAATTGCGACAGTAAAAGGTTTAATTTTTAGAAATGGTCAATTACATAGAGTAAAGAGAGAAGAGCTTGGGGCTTTAACACAAGAAACAGTTGAAGGAGTTCAAATAGATAAGGCGTTTTAACCTCTAATTCCCACTTGTTTGCTAAATGTATTAATTTCATAATTCAAGGATTTGATATAAAACACGCACATTAAATGGATTATTGTTATTTGCCAAGTTTAATAGAACATTGTTTAAGAAGCGGAAGATGGCGACTCCTGCGGGAAAGCGAGACAGGTGAGACCCCGCAGTGAAAATTCTTTTTGCCCCACAAAAAGAATTTTCTGCGACGAAGCTAGCGAA
The DNA here is from genome assembly GCF_044359855.1 of Rummeliibacillus pycnus. Taxonomy (GTDB): domain Bacteria; phylum Bacillota; class Bacilli; order Bacillales_A; family Planococcaceae; genus Rummeliibacillus; species Rummeliibacillus pycnus_A. Next base: position 318,279 of record NZ_CP132291.1, on the reverse strand, counting down.
GCGATGCAGGAGCACGCTGTTTTAGCTTCCGAGGAGGCTCAACGCTCGCCCGCGGAAAGCGCCTTCTGGAGCATAATACTAAATAAATGATGTAAATGAAATATTATCCAAATTATTGGGTTGTTTATTTAGAAACTTTTCGTATTTTTTTAACTAGAAAAGCATTTATAGGATGTGTTAAACATTACTGTTAATTAAATGTTAACAACCCCAAAATAAAAAAGTGCTGGACTTGGTACTAGAACGCTGCACAAGTTTGCACTTTAAATTCCACTACTATTCTATTTTCATAATAAAACTAATTTATATAAAATCTCGCCGTCTACAATTTTATAAGTATCAATAAATCCAAGTTTCTCATATAGTTTTTTTGCTACTTTATTTTCAGGTTCAAAACTCAAAAATATTTCGTTGCAATCATTCCAACTTTTCATCTCATCAATTACTTTTAATAATGCTTGAGTACCATAGCCTCTTTGCTGATATTTATAATCAATCATGAGTCTACATATTTCATAAATTTCATCCTCAAATGCATATCCATACATCGTAAATCCAACGATTGTGTCTTCATCATATATAGCCTTTGTAATCCACCCATCTTGGATCTTTGATTGAGCAATTGATGCCGCGTTCGAAGCTACAAATTCTTCAAAAACTGTATTACTACCATCAGTATTGGTAGTTAAAGAAATACACTTAATCCAATTCTCTTCTGTAACATCTCTAAGATTAATATTCATAATTTGAACCCTCCATACAAATTTACAAATTAGATTAAGCAGTAAGAACTTTTATCATCGTAGAACCGTTTAATTTCTATAGTGTTTGAATTTTTCAAAACAATTACTTTTTCTTTCCTATATACAACAAATGTGAAGAAATCCCAAGAATATATGGGTTGGTTGCTTGATCTACAATGAAACTGAATATTTTTCCGATCTCTTGTTCGCCTTTTCCCTCCCAGTAATCCCAGCTATTTTTGTTTAAAATTGTGCCTGCATTTGAACCAATTAAATGGATTGTTTCAAAACCCATTTCTTCCATAAAAGGATTAATATCTTCAATATTAAAATAATACGCTCCAGTAAAACGTCGTTCTTCTGCATGATCAAAGCAACCTGTTTGTGAAAATTGCATGATTGTATCTATATTATCGTTTGGTTTCCAATTCTCTGGATAAATAAGTGAATTAAACACATGTCTAATTCTCGGCATGAAAGCTACAAACACAACACCATTCTTCTTTGTAACTCTATATAATTCATTAACAGCCTCAATACGTTCCTTCTCTTCTTGTAGATGATATAGTGGACCGAGCATTAAAGAAGCATCAAAGCTTTCGTCTTTAATCATTTTGAGTTCTCTAGCATCTGCTTCGTAAAACCCATTAAATTGGCTTTCTAGACCGTATTCTTTTACTTTATCTTTTGCAATTTCTACTAATCTCGTTGTTATATCAGTTAATGTTACATTATAGCCTTGTTTTGCAAGTTCTATAGCGTATTTTCCAGGGCCAGCTCCGTTATCTAGAACACTACCGGTTATAGGCAAATATTTTTTTATATAATGCCAATTCACTAGAAATTCTATTGGTTCTCTCTCAAGCCTTCCCCATTCATCAAATTGATTGTAGTAGTTAATTACTTTATTCATTAGTTTTCCCCTTTCATTAACAGTCTCTGCAAGTGAATCTAAGTTTTCAAGTGATTGAATGTAATACAGATAGAATGAAAGTTTCGTTTCTTATTCTCGATAATATGTTTATGAAAATCACACTCTCATCAAATTAGTCAATAACTGTGATACCCCTTATTACAGCATATCCATCTCTTACTTTAATTTCTGCCTTTAATTTACCTCTTTGGGTTAGTTTTTCTAAGTGTGTACCTGTGTTATCTTCTACATAGTATCGTTCTATAGGAATATTAATATGAGCTACTTTGGTTGATCTATTGTTATCCCCTTCTTGATTAATATAGGATGCTAATTTACCTTTGATAAATACCCCTGATCTAGGCTTGATTTCCGTTACTTTTATGGCTTCATAGATATTTGTTCTGTTGTTTTGCTTTAGAGTAATGTAGACAGTTTTGTCACTATCAAAATTGAAATAGTCTTTATCATTTCCTAGTTGTTTCTTTAACCCATTATCTAATAGATCTAGAGGTACGTTTTCGATTTCAAACTCTAAGTCTACATAGTCTCCATAAGCTAGATCGGATGGGTCAACTGGTGTAGTTTGTAAATAAATTGTTTCACCTGTTAAGACTGTTAAAAGAGGTTTTACTGTCATTGCAATTAATATGATTACAGGAACTAGAAGAGAGAAGAAGAATTGCTTATTTCTTGACAGTTTGCTCATTCTTCTTGCCTCCTTTACGTGTACGTTCAAACCAATAACCAAGAGCGATTAGGAGAATACCCCCTATAATGAAAGCGATTGATTTACTCATAAATTGAAGTGACAAGTCAACATAGAATCTGAATACAAAGATACATACGATAGCTACCCCTAGTAGGTTGTTTTTAGCTACTAGTGTGAATGCATAGATACAATATGCTACGCCAAACACAAGACAAATGATTGCAGGAATAGATGAATCTGATAGCCTAGGGTAACTGGATTCCCATAAAGCTGGAAAGGTTAAAGTTAAAGCTGTACTGAAGTGTATGAATGTACCCATTATATTTGAAGATGGTTCATACTCTTTGAAAGGTAGGTAGAATAAAATCATACCTGAAACAAACAAAATAGCTACAAGTAATACTGGGTTATTTAAATGGTCATAATAAGTGTAAATGGTGATAAAAGCTATTAAAAAAGCTAAAGTGTTCGTTGTAAATAAGATGATAGATTTATCATAGTAATAGTGTGTTAAATAATATAGTGTTGGAAAGACGACAAGGAAAGATATTAAACCAAATGCTATTTCCATTGTATTGCTGATATTTGAGTCTTCGGAATATAAAGTAGTAATAGCTTGAATGACGACAGCAGTATTAATGACAAATAGTAGGATTGATTTATTATAAAATCGATGTCCTATGAAATATAATATTGGAATACTAATTAAGAATATCCACGGGATATTATTATCCCCTATAGGAATGAAATAGAAATGGAATTGGATATACTGATAAACAAAGAATAAATTCACCCATTTCAATATGTACTGATATTCCTTTAACATATAATGTCCGATTAGGAACAGTAGTGGTATTACAATGATTGCTCCGTATGGATATAGACTGTCGATTGAAATAAATTTCATTTCTACAAAAATATAAACGAAAGCTAAACTGGCTATTTTTACATACTTATCTTTCAAGTAATACGCAAGTGGAAAGATACCTATCCCCCAAGCTAGGAACATATCTGATGCGTGAATCCCTAAGTGAAATAACTGACCAATATAGAATAGTTCTCCACCAAAAGCGAAAACACCAATGTAGTAAGAGGTTTTTGAAAGGGAAGGTTTCTTCTCTTCTAGCAACTTACCTACTATGAAGAAGCTGATTAAGGCAGCTAATAAAATGATATACTTCGTGGTACTTGTTAATTGTGACCAATTACTAGCAACAAACGTAAGGATACCTAAGCCAATGAGGATCGAACCAATTGTGAGTAAAACTTGAATAACATTAATATTACTCTTTGTTTTGGGTTGAAGATGGTTCGGATAGTCATACAATTGCATCAATTCTTTGGCTTGACCTTGTTGCAGTTTTCCTTCTGACTCTAAAAACTTTAACTCTTTAGATAAAAAATTATAAAAGGATTGTTGAATCATCCTTTTCAAATGTTGCACCTCCAATAGCTGTTTTTTTAAGAAGCTCGCATGTATTTAAACTTTCTCCTTTTTAGGCCAAATAAAGTAAGAAATCGTGAAAACAAGGTCAACACCTAACACAAGTGTCCATATTTTCAACACACCAAATAATGCTTCCGTTCGGGAGGAATCATTTACTAAAAAGATCATTCCTCCTAAAAGACCTGCACCAATTAGATATGATAGTACGTGCTTTCCGTAACCTTTTAAATAATTCAATGCATGATCCATTCCGACTAATGGAATTGGTTTTACACCTTCTTTTTTAACGTAATAAAGAAATTTCTTATCAGCCCATTCAACCATGCTTTTTCCAAAGGCGATAGAAACACCTATATAAATGGCAGCAATCGCATGCGCTTGTGTTGCAGTTGCCCCACTAAATAAATCAATACTCGTTGTAATTAATAAAATTAAATCAATTACAGGGGTTAAAGCTAATAAGAATAATCCTAACGTATTTAGCTTTAGCACATATCGCGTCATCAATCCTAATACTATAACGATCCAAAACATAATTTCAGATGCGACAATCATCCAAGCAACAAAATTCAAAAAGACACCCCCTATCTAATCCGTTGTTTTATAATTAACTATTTTTCTAGTGTTTTTGTTCTTTGAAGATACTTTTGAATTCTTTTTTATATCTTGATAGAAGTGTTCAACATAGATATTTTATGTAGTTTACATATAGGTATGACCTATTTTTCTGAACACAGTATTATATGCTTAATATGCTATTTTTAAATTTCTCCTTTTCTTCTAGAAACGGATAATGATTACTTTCTTCAAATATTACTAATTTGTTATTTGGAATTAATTGACTCATTTCAATTGAATATTGAATGGGGCATTGAACATCGTACCGTCCACAAATAATTAGTGTATTTGTTGTTATCTTGTCTAACTGTCTTGTCACATCGTAAATGCTTAATTCCCTATTGAAAAAATCTAATCGCTTAGTTGACATTTCTTTTTTTATATTAAAAGAAAAGTACTCATCATATTTATTAGGATTATATAATGAAAGTTTTGTTCTTTCCTCGGTTAATTTTTCTTTTTCAATTTCAGTTAAAGTCCCTGATTTCAAGAGAGAGAGCAATTCAATCATTCTTTGATTTTTGGGATGCTTTGAATTATATATACAATCTTTTGAAGACAAAGTATATTCTCTTGCTGAAGTCCCCACAAGTATTAAAGATTTTAATGAATTCGAAAAATGTATACCATATAAAACTCCAATCATGCCACCAGTTGAATGACCTGCAAAAGACCATTTTTTATATCCTAATTCTTTTCTTATTTCTTCTAAGTCCAACACAGCCTCGATCATACTCAATTGGTATGGTTCAGTTGCTTTTGCTGAATTACCAGTTTCTCGTAGATTAACAAGAATTACTTTGTGATTATCAGTAAACTTTTCTGCAAAAGCATCCCCAGTTTCATTGAATTCAGAATAATTATGTGTTATACAAACAGGAATACCTTCCCCTGAAATAAAAATTTCAAAAAAACCTCTTTCAGTAGAAATATATTGTCTTATCCATTTCATTGATAATTCACCTTCAATCTATACGAATTCTTTATTATTAAAAATTCATCTTTAGAATTATTTTTCTCTTTTTTCTACAAAAAGCAAAATGAATGTTGCTAGTGGACCTAACAATAAAGATAAGAGAAACCAATTAAGTCCCGTTCTATTCTTACCTTGGGCAATTCCTGCGTTAATAAGTGCCAACGTTCCCCAACCAATATAAAAATCTTCTTTCACGTTTACACCTCAATTTTCATAAAATTTCTTTTCTCTGGATTGAATAAATTTTTGTGTTAACAAACCAGCATTATAGATACTTAAAATCATCACGAAGAAAAATACTTTTTGCGCAAATTTATCCCCTTTAAGGAACTCAATATTCGAAGAAATATTATAAATAAAAGCAAAAGAAACAAGTATAGATAAAATAAGTTGCCATTTTAATGATTTAATCACAGTTCTTCCTCCATCATATTTATTTAGTAACTTAATATTAAATTAATATGTGTTTTAAAAAAGACACTTAAAAAATTTAATATAATATATACAATCCTAGCTATTATTTACTAATTTTCTCCAGTAGGATGTGTTCCGACGTAATTATTTTACTTTCTAAAATTAGACCAATAAGCCCTTTCTCTGTTTTTGTTTCATGCCATTCATCTTGTGTCCAAAAAACTGCTTCACCTGGATGAAGTGAATAAAACTTCCCAGAATAACTACGAACAAGCCCCACACCTTGAATAATTAGTAACAATTGAGGAGTTACAGCTTGATGATAACCAATCACTCCATTTTCATTTAACTGAATTAAGCCAATTTTAGATTCCTCATCAATCATCATTATCTGCTTCATGTAAAAGTTTGAATTAAATTCTGTAATATGATGGCCACTTTCGGCTGTAAATTTATAAAATTCCATGTGTTTCCCCCTCCATTAAACGCAGTTTTAACCTTTTCATAATCCATCTAAATAGAAATACTTATTATATTATACACATAATGGAAGTAAATACATATATAACATTATAGTTAATTATTGTAATAAAGAAATCATCAAATTTGAAAGTAGGAGGTACAGAGATGGATTAATTTATTGAATTTTATTTATCATACTGTTGCTTTTTAATCTTTTTTCCATCCAATACACAAAAACAATAAAATGCAACTTTGGTTGTCAGGGATAATTATTTCAAATTTCCTGATTCCAACCAATAAAACTGCATGAAAAAGAGAGATTCACATGTAAAATTGTCGTCACTAGAACAACATTTTACTAAATGAAGAATCTCTCTTGAGCAAATAACACGATACTTACACTCACTCAAAACTTACCTTCTTAAACTAAGCTTCAACCCGTTTTAATTGACTTCAACTATTTTGATACTGTACGAAAATGTAAAGTTTTGACGCTCATTTCGTATATACTTAGCGTTGCAACGAACGAATCAATAGATAGCAGTGGACTATTAAATCTATTTATTGATAAATACGGACTGGTGCATCATCATCACTTGTTTCGATCTCTTCACTATTATTCGAATCTTTTTTAGAATCCTTTCCTAATAATGAAGCAAGGAAATTTAGAATAAAGGTAGCAACGATGATTCCTATAAATCCTATTGTGTAAGCACCCGTAATGTCTTTTATATATCCTATTATATATGGATATAAAAATCCCCCTACTACAAATCCTATTCCTAGAATAAATCCATTTGCGGTTGCAACAGCCTTAGTTCCTACAGAATCTATTGCTGAAGCTAATGCTACTGGCATTCCTGTATAAACCCCAATACCAACAAGTGGCATCATAAAGGCAACTAGACCATAATTACCAGTTGCTAAAGCAATTGTGAGAACAACTAATGTTAGCGTCATCCATAAGCCCGCAAGTAAGATAAACGGCTTTCTTTTCCCCATCTTATCGGAGATTAATCCAAAAATAATGGAAGGAATGACCCCAACAAGGACATATAGGGATGTTAAAAATCCAGCAAGTCCCTCTGACCAACCTGCATCTTCTATTAAAATAGTAGGTACCCAATAGGCAATAACTGCATATAAACCCCATTCACCGATGAAAAAGGCGGACGCAACGATTACATTTCGATTACTTATAACTTTCAAATAGTCTTTTAAAGAAAATTTTTCCCCCAATTCTTTCGATGAGTTTTGACGATCCGTGATATGTGGTGGATTCTTCAAAAAAATGAAGGCTATAATTAATACGGCAATTAAGAAAATACCTCCAACAGCAGATCCATGTCTCCATCCTATGGCAGTAAGAACATAAGAAAATAAATAAAGGGCAAAAACCGTTCCCACCCCATCAGATGAAAACATTACCCCCATGGCAGAACCAACACCATTAGACTTTTCAAACCATTGGGCAGCCATTGTGTAAGGTCCTACAAACAATAAACCAACGCCCAAACCGATCAGAGCTCGAGACAATACCAATAAAGAATAATCTGGCATATATGAAAAAAGAATTTGACCTATAGAACTAATTAAAAGTCCCCATAAAATTGTGTTTCGAGCACCCCACTTATCGACCAATACACCCACAAAAGGTAATGTTAAGCCTCCAACTAATGCCGTAACTGAAGCCAACATCCCTGTTTGAGCATAACTGATAGATGTGTCCTCCATAATTTTAGTTATCTGTGTTGAGTAGCCAATATAGGGAAGGAAACAACCTATTAAAGCTAAATAAGATAACCAAAGCATTGTCCATTGACCTTTTACTTTTATATTCTCCATAGGCGAAACACCTCCTAAATTAATTAGCAAAAATAAATTATTCGAAAACATTAAATTTTCAAATAATTTAGGTCAAATAAAAAATATGGATAATAGATTATTAAACTTTCTATCAACAAATAACCTACAAATTATACTTTTTTAGTTTCCTAACAATAGTAGATTGATTAACGCCCAAAAGTTCAGCCATTTCCCTAGTATTTTTTGTTTTTGCTTTTGCCTCTAATAATATTTGCTGTTCAGCTTTTTCAACAAAATCAACTAAACCTGGCAACTTCCTATTATCACTCAATACCAAATCATTTGATAACAACGATGAGGGATTAAAATTAATGAAAAAATCTTGATTAGTAATAACAAATCTTTCAATTATATTTTGAAGTTCACGAACATTCCCTGGCCATGAATATTTTTTTAATCTTTCTAACATCAATTCATCAATTTCAATATTTTTATAATATTTTTCGTTAAAAAATTGAAGATAGTAAAATGCAAGAGCCTGTATATCTTCTTTTCTTTCTCTAAGAGGAGGGATATTAATAGGAACGACATTTAGTCGATAATACAAATCTTCTCGAAATGATTTTTCTTTTACTTTTTTTTCAAGATTTTGATTTGTAGCGGCAATAATACGCATATCTATCGGTATATCTTCTACTCCCCCTATTCTTTTTATCCTTTTTTCTTGTAAAACCCTCAAAAGTTTTACTTGAAGATTTACGGGGATTTCACCAATTTCATCTAAAAATATCGTACCTTTATTAGCCAATTCAAAAAATCCTATTTTCCCTCCCTTTCTAGCACCTGAAAATGAACCATCTTCAAAACCAAATAACTCCGATTCTATCAAGTTCTCCGGTATAGCTCCACAGTTTACTGCTACAAATGGTTTTCCATTTCTGTTACTCAAACTATGAATTCTATTAGCAATTACTTCTTTTCCAACCCCAGTTTCACCTAAAATGAGTACTGTGGTGTCAACCGGTGCAATGGATTTAACTAGACTGTCTATATCTTTCATTTTCTTACTTTCGAAAACAAAAGATTTTTTATTTGAATTTTCCTGCTGAATTCTTATTACTTCTTGCTGATAGCTAGTCAAAAGACTTTTAACTTCGTTTAGTGTTTCTGTTAATTCATTAATTTCGGTAGAATCTTTAGTAATAGATATAACACGAACAATTTCCCCATTACTTTCCTTTATAGGAATCGATTCTATTGTAAAAACTTCCCCAGTCTTTGTATATTGTAATCCTCGTTCTCTTTTCCCTGTATTAAGTACTTTTGCAGAAACGGAGGGATAGAATTCTTTTTGTCTTTCTAAATCAAAAACATTTTTCCCTAGATATTGTTGGTCATCCTTAGCTGTCGCAAATGTGATATTTCCATATCCATCAGTGATAAGTATATTTTCGAAAAAGTTACAAAAAATAGCTTCCAACTCTTTAATTACCCATTTATCTGAAGCAATATGATCACATATTTTTTGATCAATTTGCCAATCAATGATACTTTCTATTTTTTCAAATTTATTTTTTAAAATAGACCCTTTATTCTTTTTTAGTAAAATTTCATATTCATTATTAACTACGGGTTTCGTAATAAGCTCTTCTAAAGACAGCGATAGAACTTTTTTGAAACCGACTTCCTTCACTTTTTTATACAGAGTAGATCTGTTTATATATCCTATAGTCTTTTCATCTTCTTGCAAAATGAGCCATTGACAATCTACTTCTAATACCTTGAGAAGGATTTTTTCAATGGTAGTTGGCCATGGAATACAAATAGCATTGTGTATATGATGTTTTTTAATATCCATACCTATTACCCCTAATGTGATATTATTTGGTATTAACTAAGGAAGCGATTTAATATATGGTTGCGAACATATGTCGCAACCATATATACAACTAAATAAATTAAGAAGAGAAATCCCAAGTAACCGTTCGAAGATGTGTCATATCTAACATTGTATATCTTCCACCAATACGTCCCCAGCCTGTGCGAGTCCCAGCTGCTCCACCAAATGGTACATGAGGCTCCCAATAACCGCCATGTTCATTGATAATCGTATTTCCAGTTCGTAAATTATTCATATATTTAAAAGCACGTGCAGAGCTTTTTGTATACACAGCAGACTGTAGTCCCAAATAAGAGTCATTACCAATTCTTAAAGCCTCTACATCACTACTCACAGTAATGATTGGTACAATCGGTCCAAAAGTTTCATGTTGATTGATTAAAGTATCTAGTCCTACATTATCAATAACTGTAGGTTCGAAATAAAGATTCGTTGGATACTTTGTTGCTCTTTTACCGCCTAAAAGAACTTCTGCACCTTTTTCAATAGCATCTTGTACATGTGATTCCATTTTTGAAGCTACAGCTTCATTGTTCATCGGTCCCACTTTTGTTGACCCATTAAATGGATCTCCTAATGACCATTTTTTTGCTTCTTCAACTACTCGTTCTACAAACTCATCGTGAACTTTTTCATGAACAAGAACTCTTGCTGTAGCACAGCAAACTTGGCCACCATTAAAGAACCCTCCATGAACAGCTCCCTTTGCTGCAGCATCAAGATCAGCATCTTCACAAACAATTGTTGGACCATTACCACTTGCTTCAATAATCGATGGTTTTAAGCCCGCTGCACGGACAATTTTTTCAGCAGCAGTATGGGATCCGATAAATCCAATTGCATCAACTTCTGGGTGTTCAATCAATTGTTGGCCAACTTTTCCGTCACCATAAACCAAGTTAAATACTCCTGGTGGGATGTCCGCTTCGTGCATTATTTCTGTAAACAGACTAATAATGCCTGGTGTATACTCCGAAGGTTTAAGAACGATTGTATTTCCTGCTGCGATTGCAGGAGCTACAAATTCTGCTAACATAAGCGTTGGGAAGTTCCATGGAATAATGATTCCATAAACACCATTTGCTTTTCGGAATGTGAAAATTCTTTTATTTTTATCTAGAGATGGGATAATTGACGTTTCCATACGTTTAGCATCTTCTGCAGCAATTCTAAATAGTTCTGCTGATTCTTCTATATCTGGAAGTGATTCACCTTCATATGGTTTACCTTGTTCCAGAGTAAGAGCACGGCTTAATTTTTCTTTATTTCGATCAATTGCATCAGCGATTGCATAACAAACACGACCACGATCCCATGCAGTTAAAGATTCCCAAGATAATTGAGCCTTTCGTGCTGCAGCAACCGTAGCGTCAATTTCTTCTTTAGTAGACTCTGGAGCTCGATGTATTATTTCACCAGTAACCGGTGAAACTATTTCACGTACGTTTTCACTATCTGACTCTGTCCATTCCCCATTAATAAAATTTCGTAATACCACCATTTTAGTTTGCATAACAACAACCCCTTTTTTAAGTTTTTAAACTTCATAAAAAACCATTTTGATTTAAGAGAAGAGAGTTTTATAACATTACGAAACTAATTTCTTTTACAAATTAATAATTGATAGTATTTTTTATTTTTATTTTTTCTTTTTTAATTTGTTCTTTTTCTGAATAGGTAGAGAGTAAAGTGATATTCTTTTGGGCTAAATAAGAAACAAACTTCACTGGATCAATACATTGTTCAGGAGGTTTTACACCTTTCCCTTCGATTTCATTATTTAATAACATTTGAGCTACGATTGATGCAGGCATACTTGTGACATACGCTAACGCATTAATATTCCGCTTTTCTTGCCAGCCACATAATAATTCAAATTTAACAGAAGCTTTTTTTCCTGCTTTACTTCCTTTTATTTCAACCATTAGTTCATCTGTTCCCCACTGAGGATTTTCAGAAATTGTTTCTTTAAGCAAAGATACCAACTTTTGTCTAGGAGAGAGAGAGTTATTACTACGAGTATCATTAAGCATTCCAAATTGTTCAAACACTTTAATCTTTTCAATTGTTGACGGATCCCAAGTGTCTTTATAAGTTATTTCTTTCACTTGTGGAAAGCTTATTGGCAACGTAGCTAACTCAGAATGAAGAATAGAGTATGTTGTTTGAGCACCAATTTTTTCATTAAAAATTGTATCCTCTTCATCACTCAAAGGTGGTATTTCATATAAATGTCCTTTTTTAACAACCATTGCATTTTTAGTAGCTTCATCTATAATGGTATCAATAGCAAAAGGGAATGTTACCCCTGTAGTTGTAGATCCATAACGGATATGGATTTCTTCAGCAATGTCTAATAATTCTACTCCATATCTACTTAAGACATTGGAGATACCAGGGTCCGATCCCATACCTGGAATTGAAAGAACACCTGCCTCTTTCATAAATTCATCGAGTTTAAGTTGTTCTTTAGTTAAGGTATAGAGCCCTCCCAAATCTAGTACATCTACTTTTGCAGCAGCTGCCATTTTCATTACATCAATGTTAAACATGTAATTGGTTGCATTTACACATACCTTAGCTTGTTTCAATAAATTTATCGTATTCTCATAATCTCTTATATCTAAGGAATGCACTTCTAAATTTTTTGCATTTAACTCATTCTTTAGTTGATGGAGTTTACCGAGGTCCATATCAGCTCCTATTACTTCCACACCACTTTCAACTAAATCTCTGACAATAACATTTCCAATAGTTCCAGCTGCACCTAATACAATAACTTCTTTCAAGATCCTGATCCCCCTTTCACCTATTTCACGTGTTTTCACGCTCGATTTAATCTATTGCAAAATACATGCCAACATTAAAACCCAATCAATAGGCAATTATTATCTAGCTAAATCTTACTATGATGGCATCATGCATCAAAAAATAGGTAAAATCGCATCAAAATTTTAAAAGAATCATTATATTACATTTATTCGTATTCCTCTTCCGTTTAATATTTTCGATTTAATTTTTCATCAATTGATTGTAAAATGCGATTATTCTCTTTCTGCAATTTAACCATAGTTACCATAAACCAAATCACAAAAACGATAGGTGTAATGTAAATAATTAACATAAACAATGAAACAAAAGGTCCAATTCCCATATATTTATTCACCTTCCTATTCCCTTAAATGGGGTTTTTTATTATATTAAACACAAAATAGTAACATCCTTCTTTACTGTTTTAAACTAATAAACCATTATTAACTTAGCCCATTATTTTGAAGAAGCAAAAAGTATGAATACCCCACAAACAATTACAAAAACAAATGCAAATACTACGACAAAGGTTAATTGTATTTTAATAAATCTACCCAATGTACTTTGACATTTAATCTCTGCTACTGTTTTTGCAACTTTTAAATTGATTGGGATAAAGAACAAAGAAAGTAACATACCAACACTTAGAGTTACGCCCGTAAACTGTACATACCAAGGGGTATTTAGTTCGAATAACCATTTACTTACAATAAAAATAGGTACACCTGCCCAAAAATCCAAAAGTAAAAAATATTAAGGCAAATGCGATTACTAGCAACATAAAATCTTTTTTAAGGATGGATTTATATGTAATTCCATATAACCTCATCATATCCCCCTAATCCGAAATCTTTTTCAATAAGAAGGTATTTACTATTTCTTTTGCTTTATTATATGTATCGTGTTTAAACTCCTTTGAATATGGATCAGCAAATCCATGAGCACCTGTATAGATGTGGGATTCAATCCGCTTCTTTTGTAGTTGGTTCACAAGTAATGTAACATCGAATGATTTTTCTGATTCACCATATATACATAGAACTGGGCAAGCTGGTGTTAATTCTAAATAATTTCGAATACGAGACCCATAAAAACAAACGATACGATCAACTTCTTTCAACTCACTGCATAACCAAGCAACAGTTGCACCGACACTAAAGCCTATGATATGTATCTCTTCATATTCAGAGCTTAATTCTTCAATCAATTTCTTGGTTTCAAATGCAGCGGATTTAAAACCAATAGTGTCTGTAAAATAAAGATAAGCTTGATGTTCATCATCATACCTAAATGGACTTTCTAATTTAATTAAATTTGGGCAAATTACATCGTAATCAAAATCAGCATAATAATTGGCGTAATGCTTCATATGGTCGTTTATACCATAAATCTCATGTAATAATAATATAACTTTCTTTTGATTTTGCTTTATTTCAAAAATGTTCATGCACCTCTTTTTTCACTACTTCTCCACTTTATCAAAGAATTTAAGCAAATAAACAAATAACTGTTCATCCTATTCTAAATATTCATTCGCTAAATCCTCATTTTGATAGATCGCCATTCCTGTTTTCAGCCTTTTAAAACCAAATTTTTCGTAAAAGGTATCGTTTCCAGTTGTTGCAATTAGTTGTATGCAAGACACATGCTTTAATTGGTTTAGTAAATCTTCTAAAGCTATTCTTGCTATGCCTTTATTTTGAAAATCTTTATGTACTACAACATCATAAATTGCTGCGTTAAAGACACCATCAGAAAGAGCTCTAGCAAATCCAATAATTTTTAAATCTTCCATTACAAATACTTTATGAGTACTTGAATTAAAAACCTTTTCAATTATTGATTCATCATGTTTCATCCAACCAACAGATTGATAAATATCCTTTAAAATAGCCAAATCTTGTTGATCTAAACCATATTTGATCGTAATCAAATCATCCATCCCCTAACTAATCCTAATTTTCTTTCGTTTTTACTATCCATTTTTAATATATATTATCATTAATTACCATCAAATTTGTAATTAAAATAGATACTTGAAGGTTTTTTTGATATAAAAGAGAAATTATATATGACACTTAATTACATAAATAAACATAATATGAACGGAGCATTTCAATGATTATAAATAATAAAGCATTTTCTTCAAATGGATTAACTTACACTATAAGATCTGCAGTTGAAAAAGATGCAAAAGTATTGTCTGAGTTAAGATTACAGATTGACGGAGAAACGGAAAATCTTGATAGAGAAGAAGGAGAAGCATTCATCGATATTCAGGGATTTAAACAACTTGTCAAAACAGACACTGAGTTGACAAGAAACTTATTTTTAGTTGCGGTTGTTCAGGATACCATTGTAGGATTTTCAAGGTGTGAAGGAACTTATCTACATAGATTCACTCATAAAGTTGAATTTGGCGTGTGCGTTTTGAAAGAATTTTGGGGACATGGTATCGGAAAGAATCTACTAAAAGAATCCATTCACTGGGCTGATTCCAATAACATAAAAAAAATCACCTTAAACGTTTTAGAAACAAACGAAAAAGCGATTAAACTGTATAGCAAATTAGGGTTTGAAATAGAAGGTGTTTTGTTAAAAGATAAAATCCTTTCTGATGAAAAATACTATAATACAGTGATTATGGGAAGATTTAACGAATGATCTTCCTTTGTCATTCCTCCCAATATCTTTCCATTAAGGAGACGGCCCAAGTTGGCTGCCTTACTTCACCATTAGGTAAAAATTCTTTCATTACTGGTTTAATATCAATAATTGGTGTTCCATCAATCGCATCTAACCCTTTTACTATGATTTGATTGTCTTTAACCTCTAATAGTTCCACAATTGTTGCGCCCAATTTATTCGGTCTATTTTTTCCTCTTTGAGCAAATATTCCAACTTCAGGATATTCTGTATTATTTCTTGGATGTCTAGCTTCATACTGGATTTTATCATCTGATACTTTGTTGAAATAAAAAATGATTTCTAGGTGAGAAAACTCATTAATTCCCTTAATAGCTGCAATATTTATATTTTCTTCAAGCTCAATTATTGATATGATGGATCCCCACTGATCATCTTCAATATCAATTCTAGAATTACTTACAAAAGCAATAGGACTGATTATAAATTGCACAGTAATCCCCTCTTTACTTTTAATTTTCTTTCATAATTCAATCTCTTTACACTTATTTTATAATAGAAGCATCATTAATAAAATTAATATAAAATTTATCATTTACATAAGATTTTCTTATGACATTTAGCCCCTGAATGCCTCCAGTTATAATAACGATTTTATTTCCAAATTTTAATGATGCATCTAGAATATATAATGCACATACAAATCCGGACTAAAAATGTTAAGCATAAGCAGTGGACTAATGATCTTGGGCAGCAATATTCATAATCTTCATGGAAAAAGGCTCGTTAGCTCTGATTTTTTAATAGGCTCTGTTTAACAATGCTGTTGATATTTCATCTGTTTTCGCAATAAAACTTATATGTATTTAGTTACGCCCCTTTCTCAAATTTTAGTGATTTTACGCTAACTGTGATTATGGTTATGCTCGTCATGCTGTTCGTGGTCATGATCACAGCCACATGGTTCAGGAATAATATATCCATCTAAAACGAGCTCGACTTCTTCACCGGTATCATCAATGCCAATAGTGACATCTTTTAAATCCTCCACAACAGCATGTTCTATTGCAATTTTCACATTGTCGACGATTTCAATTTTATCGTCCGCCTGAGCGGGTTCAAATTCAGCAGTCAAAACTGGCTGACAACATCCTGCTAAATTATAAAAACGCAAAGTATCTTCATTCTTCTCTGCCATTTCCTTCTTAAAAAATGCTGCAGCTTGTTCGGTCATTTGCATCCTTATCGCCTCCAAATTTTGAAAGTCCAACATACAATAGAACTAGTGTTGCCACTAGCAATTCTCTTCATACATCGGAATCGTTTAATCTATGGAAATAAGGTGAAAGACCACTCTATAAAGTTCAATATTGATTTCAAGAACTTAAAATAAGTAAACAACGCAAACGAATAACTTAAATAAAACTCGTAAAGACTAACTTTAACTTGCATTTAATACAATGGTTTTTTAGTAATTTCCAACAATTAATTTGAACAATTTGCATATATTTTGTTCGTAATAGCTGTCTTTTTAGAGGAGGAAGAAAAAATGAAAAAGAAATTAAGGTATATTGCTCCTATGATTTTAGCACTATTCCTTTCAGCTTGTGGAGATACGAAAGTAAAAAAAGAAGAGGCTGATTCATCTACAAAAACAGAACAAAAAGCAGAAAAAAAAGAGAAGAAAAAAAACAAAACCTACAAAGTCGGTGAAACAGTTAAAGTTAATGATGTTAAAATTACTATTACTAAAGCGAAAATTGTAAAACCTGATAAAAACATTAAACCTCAAAATGGAAAAGTACTTCAGCTGAACATAACAGTAAAAAACTCTAGCAAAAATAAAGTATATGTAGATTCAAGTCATTTTACTTTACTCAAAGGTGGTAAATCTCAAGACGAATACTATGGTGGTAAAACACCTATTTCTGGAGATATAAACAAGGGTGAAAAACTTTCAGGTATCATCAAATACGACGTTTCTAAAAAAGGTACTTATAAATTAATTTACACACCTACATTTAGTTTAGATCATAAAGAAATTAAATGGAAAATCGACGTAAAATAGTAGTCAACTAGGCTACCAATTAAGGTGGTCTTGCTTTATTTCGCACGAATTATTTATTAAGCAAGGCTACGGTACGAGCAAATAAAGAACTGCTTCTTTACTTTCTTCTTACTATTGTCATCATTTATTGCACTTATATCTTCACATAAAAAGACCACCTGTAACAACTCTGCTAATTAGTTATTTCCCTCTACCTAATACCAGACTAGAATGTGAAGTTAAGCTCAATCCCCAAAATGTTTCATACTTTTTCGACTTTAATTTTCGATTTCCAACCACATTTACATGTGCGTTCAAAAGTTCCTAATTTACCATTGTAGCCCATCGAACCAAGATTTGTGCTACTTCCTATGCTATTACTTCCACATTCAGGACAGGATTCATAATCTCTAACAAGTTCTCTGACCAAGCTCAAACTGTTAAGTATTTCATCCTTATATCTAAAGCTCAAAATTTCTCTCCTCCACATAATTTTTTAAATTGCGTCACACTTTCATCATATTCCATCATTCGTGTAATTAGTGCATATTTCTTGTATATATGCCCAAATGTTAATTAATGAACACACAGTTCAAATTCAATTCACACTACACTAAGATAACTCAAAATGTAACTTAATTTAAAAATCACGATATAAAAAGGAAATGCTTTAGATGGTAATCTCTACTCTTGTTTTGGCTTAATGGCAAAGGCAACCCAGATTCAAATGTAAACCGGATTTGTTTTATTATTTTACTCTTTACTCCATTTCCCCAAATCTTTACTAATAGGAGACTTTTTTAGTCTTTTGTTTTTTAGTAAATATTCAATATCAATTCGATTATCGTAAGAAAGCTGAATGTAGAAATAGTTAATGTACTCTAATATCGCAAAAATATAAAAAAATCCGCTAATCGGCGATAAATTATTCCATTTAATATAATCCACAACAAATCCAAGTATTGTCACAAGTAGTAATATTGTGTTTAGTGTTTTGAAAAGCTTGAATATACGTACGATTTTAAAGGGGGTATTAACTTTATTTTCAGTTCGAATCCTCTTCCATCTTACGTACCAATAATACGCTCCTTGAAATAAAAGAAGCTCAAAAAAAATAAATGAAAACCAAAACGAACACAATGAATACAAATGAAATTGGGAATACACTTTATTAAAAGAGTAGCTTAAAAAAATAAAAAGAATCGCAGAGATAAATTCACCTGTATATAAATAAAAAAATCTTTTCTCTAATGATTTTTTCATTCACATTACACCTTCTTTATAGAATTTTATTAAAATGCCTTTTACTCCATTAAAAGCAAATTCTTTTCTTTACAGATTATTCAACAAATATTTCCATAAACCCTGTTAAACTGTCATTTTAATTAATGGAAAGGTACTCGTTTTATTTGTTGAATACGAACAACACCCTATGTATGCCTGCTAAGTACATATTACAAATTTTAGATTATAATATATTTATGATTATCAGATTATTCTATAGATGGAGGAAATTGTATGGTTAAAATTTGGGCAAATAACCCTGAAGATACATATAAATTAAAAAAGCTAAAAGTATCCGATATTAAAAAGGCTGAAAAAATTTTCGGCATTAACTTACCTAAAGAATATATAGAAATTCTTAAAGTTCAAAACGGAGGGGAAATTATATACAATGCTTTCCCTAGTCCTCAACCTACTGCATGGGATGAGACTTCTGGATATATTGATCATATTTTTGGAATAGGTAAGGATCCAGGAATATTAGATACACCTTATTATATACAAGAGTGGGAAATGCCTGAGAATATCGTACTAATTAGTGGGGATGGGTCTGAATGGATTGCTTTTGATTATAGACATACCAAAATAAACCCGCCTATTATTTATATAAATAATGACAGTAATGAAATAATAACTGTTGCTGACTCATTTAATGAATTTATTTCAATACTATATACTCAAGAAAATACTGGAACGTCTTTACTCGAACTTTATGAGGCACCTCAAACATCTCAACAAGAGGTAGAACAGTTTATTAAAGAAAACAATATCTGCGAACTTATTGGAGCAATAGATCTTATTAGTCATGATATAGATGAAATGGATCATATAAATGTAAATTGGTATACTGATAAATTAATACAGCTAAGTCACCATAATGATAGTGATGTCAGAATAGCGGTTGTTAAAGCAGCCATTGTATTAGAATACTTAATAGACAAAGACATACTAAATAAAATAATAAACATACTCAATAATGATTCCGATATCGATGTATTAAATTTTATTGAAATACTAAAAGAAAAAATGAAGTAAGATTTATATTTTTTCACCAATCACTTATTGAATTAGTAAAATTAAGCAAATTTCATCCCCTTTCCAAGGGGGTGCTCCAAGGATATAAGCTGTTTATTACAAGACGGCGTTCTAGAACTATCTACTATTTAATTAGCCTTCCTTTTGAGTGGTCCATATCCAAGGAGGTACTAATGTATTTAATTACTTTCTCAAACAATCACAATATCAGGTTTCCGCGAATATACAATGGTTTCTAACGCTTCACCTTATTTTAAATTAAAGTTTAGTTAGATTCGATTTATCTTGTTAATACATAGTAAATTACATAAATCCAACTTAGAATACCATGGAATATTGCCCACAAAATTGATTTATTTACACTCCACGAAATTGCAATAGCTAAAGCTGACCCAAAGCCAATGCCTGTTTTTACAGTCTCTTTCTTCTTCAATGTATTACCCCCTAATTTTTCCATAAATTATCCATTCACACTTTACATATACTCCATCATCAGGATAAATTTTGTTTGTTATATATATGCCCTGTTTTATAATCTAACTCATGGGCAATCACTTAAACTGTTAATCCTTTCAGAGAAATTAGTATTGAAAAATGCTATATTTCCTTTCTAATCAATGGTGTTGATTTTAAAGCATTTCAGAATATAAAAGTGTAATAACTGTGAAACATCAATTTAGAAGATAGGTGGTTTATATTCTTGTTGAATTTTGCATTCATTATGATAAAAGAATTTAATTCCTTTTCTTCACTTTCATATATTAGAAAGATATATTAGAAAGATAAATTAGTTAATGTATCCCAATAAAAAAAGAAACACCCTCAGATGAAAGTGTTGATTCTTACTATTCTTCTTCATTTCTAATTGTAATTCCTGCCATATTTAAATACTGCTCATACTCATCGCTAACTGATGTATAGGGTTTATTAATGATTCTTCCAATTTGTTTCTGTTTTCGTGTAATAGTCAAATCAGTTAACCGAGGACTTGGAATAATCATTCTATATCCATCGACTGCAACACCATAAAAAGATTCGATACTAGCCCCGTTAAAACATAAATTATATCTATTAAAATAACCCTTTTTATCAGGGTAACAGTTCAACCATTCATTCTCATATGATTCATCAGGTTCTCTATCACTAACAATACTAATTCTAATATCATTTTTATAGTTGTATCTACCTAAATCATCATCATATGTCCAATCATACTTATCAGAGTTAATAATTTCATCTAAAAATTCAATAAGTTTCATTCTAATTACCTCCCTTTTATCTTTATAATTCGACATTTAGGGATATATTTCCTTTATTACTTATAATTATAAAAAATCAGTAAAAAAGATTAACCATACAGCTATGCTACACTAAACTAATGATGGTTCATAGCCTGGAAAAATTCGTGATATTTTAGAAAAAAATATGAAACCAATATACAAAATAAAAAGAATGCTCAACATAATTGCCTTCTTTTTATTAATAGATTTTTAATTAATTTTGGGAATATTTATAAAAAATAACTCTTCATTTTCATTTAATGATAATTCTTTAATATCCGACGTAGTTAAATACATTAATGTATTACATCCATAATCCTGAGATGTATAAACAGAAAGTCCATTTTGATCCAAAATTTCAAAATGAAAAAATGGCGTTATATTTTCATATTCTGATTCTATCTCTTCTACCATACTTTTATAAATAACATTCTTAATGCTTTCATTAATACTTACAGTAAATTCAATAAGATTAGCTTCGTTCTTTTCTTTCTTACATTGAGAGTCTGATAAAATTATTTTTTTTACACCATATCCTGTTGAGGGATATCCTTTATTTGGGTTTATTTTATCCTTGTCATAATAAAGAATAGTTAATTTCGTACCTTTCGTTATAAAGTAGGCTGTAACTTTGTTCCAAATAGTAATTATTTTTTGCATTCGATTTTTAAACTTTTCTTCTTCATCTTCTGGGTTACTAGTATCTAATCGAAAATTGAAATTTCTATGGTTATCTGTTGTTCGATACTCTATATTTAACAATTTTATTTCCCCCTTTTATTTTACTGTGATTATTTTCTTCACTTTTACTATTTTTCACCGTTGATTTAAATGAAGCTGAATTTGAGGAAGAATAGTCTTTGATTACATTTTCTTCGTTTTTGTTTGTAACTTTGTACGTGTATTTATACTGCAAGTAAGTGCCTGTTGCAGATGCCTCAAAAACCAGTCAGATATTACATTTTGCTTTATATAACAGTATACTGTAACATAAGATATTATATAGATATACTTTTTATAGTATTGAGAAGGAGCAATTTTAGTGAAAAAGATTAAAGTTAAAGACATATTAGGGCATTCCCACAGCTTAATGAACGATATGGTAATTAATACAGCAAGTCAATTAGAGAATGCTTATGTAATTATTAAATTAGATGATTTATTAAAAGAGAGAGGGATCACTCAAAAAGATTTAGCATTCTTGACAGGAATGAGAGTAGGTACTATTTCTGAAATAGCTAATGGCAAAGGTATCTCATGGAACAAAGCTCAATTGATTTCTATAATGTCTGCTCTTAAATTAACTAATTTCTCTCAATTATATGAGATTAGATTAGAACCTACTCAGCATGAAGAATATGAAATCGAATCTTCACAGTGGATAGCTACCAAAGAAATGCCTAACAGTGTCAAGGATATGTATAGAGAAAATTTATTAAAATCTAGAGGATTAGATTAAATAGAACGAGAATAATTTTAATAATAAAAGAGGTAATTAGTCAACCGAATTTGGATGCCTAATCGCCTCTTTTTTCTTGTTGAAGAAAATCATGACCCCAATCTTTATTAAGTGTATCTGTCTCACCTTTTAATCGTTATTGTTTTTATTTGGTGATTGCAAAAAATCAACCCCGAATCATTGGTATCTAAGCCTTTTAAAATATCGTAACTAGACAGGTAATGCACCATTAATGTAATTTATCGGTTGAAGACTAACTATATTATGCCTATTTTTACAAGTTAATGTAATTATTATAAATATCCCCACTAACCTGTTACGGTAAAAAGTAAACACCCATTTAAAAAATACCATAATTCTCTAATTCCGAGCGTTAAAAAGCACGCGATAATACAATATTAAATCCATTGAAGAATTGAAATAGTTCATGAAAAACATTGTTGTCTTGGTACAGAATATTGCAAATCAGCATTTATCATGTGTAAAGTTGTGTGTAATGTGTAATAAAATGTGTAACATTATTACAAAAATTGGATTTTTCATTTAAAATTCCAATAATCAGCGAAAAAAAAAAATACAGACAATCGTTGTTATTTCAACGTTCATCCGTATTTCTTAAACCGTTATAGGCTCTTTAGTATTATTAGATAAAGATCAATTAGCTATATTATGCCGAATAAGAGAATCGAACTCTTATCAATGGATTACGAGACCACCGTTCTACCATTAAACTAAATCGGCATTTAGATGATATATTTATTATCAACTACAGGAGTTATTGTAGCACTTTTCAGGGAAACATTCTAGGGAATAAAATAAAAACATATATCATTTCCCCTTTTACTTCATCAGAATTTTATGAATGAGTAGCTTTTTTTATCTTGTAACGGAATTGATTCAATTGGAAAAAGATAAAGCAGCCAATGCAAAACCCTAGAATTGCAATACCAGATGCTGTTGCAACCATAATTGTAAAAATATAACCAATTACAGGTTTATCTAACTCAAATCCTATAAAGCCAAGAACTAAGCAACTTATGGCAATGCACGAATTAAATTTTTGTTGAACGACATCTTCAGGAATATACTCAGAAGACTTTTTCTTTAAAAATAATCGTGAAAATTTCATTAATGGATTAAAATTGAAAAATAACCCCAATAAATTTGCAATAAGTGGTATTAATAATAAAAGTGGTTGATGAAATATCCAAGTAGCTATTGTACTTAATAAAATAGACCATTGATTAACGCGAACTAGTGGTCTTGGAATAGAAACTGGTCTTTGCATTCTAAAACCAACCTTTCATATAAGAATTATATAAATAATACTACTTATTAAGAAAAATCGAAAGGCTTTTATTTTAAAATTTTTATTTTTTTCTAATTCCACATATTTCTTTAATATTCGAATCAATTTTATAATGCAAAATTCATATAAAATATACGAACATCTAATTATATACAATTTTGTTCATATGGAGCGAAAGACGGCGACTCCTACGGAAAAGCTTGAGCTGAAAGCCCCGCAAGGAGATTGAAGCCAAGCCCGTGGAAAGCGCCGTCTGTAGCGGAACATCTAAATCTGAATATGAAAAAGTTAATATGTTGAATTGTTCGTATTTTTAAACCGAAAACGGATTTATGAAATTGATTCATTCATGAAATAATTAACTTTACATTAAAACAAATACCTTCCATACTATCAACTTTGTAACAAATACCTTATAATTATAGAAAATAGTTTGTGAAAGAAGGTACTAAAATGAAAAAATGGAAGCTCATTTGTTCAATTTGTATAGCAGCTTCACTAATAGCCGCATGTAACAATGATTCAGAAAAAACTTCAAAAGAACCCGCTAAAACAGAAGCATTTACTACTGATACGCATAAGACGACTCAATCAGATAAAACTAATCAAAGTTCTACTACTTCTAAATCAAGTAAGCAACCTGAGAACTCTTCAAACGAGCTTACTGTTTCTGGACAAAAAATGACAAAAGTAGAACAACAGAAACTAACTGATTTAATCGCAATGTATCCCGTTGTGCGAGCCCAGGCTGTTGAATCAGGTGACTTTACACCTTTAGCAAACGATTACATCATGCACGACACAAAATTATACGAGGACCTTTTAGCTGAAATCCCTAAAAAACATAAACAAGGGATACAAGAACAAGTAAATACACTTGAAATTTTATCCATCAAACGTGAATCAGACACTGATTTCACTGTTAATACAAAAGAAGTCATTGCCGAAACACAAAATGGCAAGAAGAATACAAAAGTTTATCATCGTAAATATAAGGTCTATTACAATTATGTTGAAGGCAATGATGCACAAAGTTTCTTCCAAATTTCTGAAATTGCAAATGTTAAATAAACTTAATACACTAAAAAGGAATAAGCACATAGCTTACTCCTTTTTTATTACTCTATTTATAGTTACCTAAAATCTTAACAGCATCTTCAGTAACTGATGTGTCAATCGCTTTATTAAAGTCGAATTCACCTTGCGTTGCGCCATTAGCTTTGTACATTTCATACTGCTTTTTAATATCATCAACACGCATTTTTCCATCTGGATCCAGCCCAGTCACATTTACTTTATCCCATATTGCAGGATCTTTTAATGCTGTATATTTTGTCATGATATTGACGACTTCAGCTTTTCCTTCCCCTTTAGTGAAAGCATCGTTGTAATCACGTACACCTTTTAAATATGCAAGCATGAAGCGTAGCGATATATCCTTTTCATCTTTCATAAACTTAGGAGAAGCTAAAACTAATGCAATTTGTGAATCTGGTGCAAAATCAGTTGCATCACCAAAACGTGTAAGTATTCCTTTACTAACACCTTGTGCAATCAATGGCTCAATACTGAGTGCTGCGTCGATTGATCCATTTTCCAAAGCACCAAGCATGCTACCAAAATCATTCATAATAACTGTCTTAACATCCTTTTCTGTTAATCCAGCATGTTTTAACATCAGCTGATAGATATATCCATCAATTGAGTTCTTTGAAGAGATCGCAACTTTCTTCCCTTTGAAATCTGGGTAATCTTTGATTACATCTTTCATCTTGTTCCCAATAACGAATGTGAAATAGGATTTCCCTGGCATGTTGTGACCTTTATCCCCTACAATTTTAACGTCGATTCCTTGTGCTATCGCATTAAAGAATGACGCTGTCGATACCCCGCCTGCGATATCTACTTCACCTGCTGCAAGTGCTGGGAGCATATCATCACTATTTGCGAATTGTGCAAATTCTACCTCAATATTATAATCTGCAAAGTAGCCTTTCTCATTTGCGATATAGAATCCTGCACCAGATGCAGCACCATCTTCAGCAATGACTACTTTAGCTTTCTTTTCTAAAGGTGATAAATCCCCTGATTTGTTATCCTTACTTACTTTATTGTCTACTTTATTATGATTAGTCGATGTTGTACTTTTATCAGTACAGCCAGTAATGACCATTGCTAATAGTATAAATGGTATAACAAGCCCCCGTTTCAACCATTTCCCCATTCAAATCCCCCTTTATAACACCTGATACTACTTTCTAGATTTTTGTACTTCTTCATGCAGATGCTTTAGTATCTCTATAAAATACTCTGCAGTTTGTTGATTTGCACGAATTTGTTCGATATTCCGTGGTCTTGGTAAATCGTTCTGTATTTCTTTTATTATTCTCCCAGGCTGTGCACTCATTAATAAAATACGGTCGCTTAACAATAAAGCTTCATCGATACTATGTGTGATAAAAAGTACCGTCTTTTTCGTTTCTTCCCAAATGGATAGTAATTCTTCTTGTAGAATGAATTTATTTTGTTCGTCAAGTGCTGCAAAAGGTTCATCCATTAACAATATTTCTGGATCATTTGCAAATGCACGTGCAATACTAACACGTTGTTTCATTCCACCGGATAACTCTTTCGGATATAACTTTGAAAACTTTTCTAGACCTACTTTCTTTAAATAGTAATCTGTTCTTTCTTTAATTAGGTTGCTAGGTAAATGTCTCATTTTCAAACCGAATGCTACGTTATCCTCAACAGTTAACCAAGGAATAATCCCTCTTTCTTGAAAAACCATGGATTGAAGAGGACGATCTTCCTGTCCTTGCATAATTTCGAATTCGCCAACACTTGTTGTTTCCAGTCCCGCCAAAATTCTGAGCAATGTTGTTTTCCCGCAACCACTTGGGCCTACAAGACAAACAAATTCACCTTCTGAAATATCTAATGAGACTTGATCTAAAGCTGTGACACTACTATTTTTCTTATAAAATGCTTTCGTCATATTTTTGATAGATATTTTCGTTTTATCTTCCATTGTCTCACCTCCAAGGAAGAATTTTCTTCTGAAGATATCGAAGTATTAGTGAAAATAGATAGCCAAAAAATGAGATGAGTATGAGCCCAACAAACATCTCTTTAAGCAAAAAGGCTTTATAGGAGGTCCAGATTAAGTAACCAATCCCTGAAGTTGCCCCCATCATTTCAGCAGCAACAATCGTTAAAAGTGCAATTGCCTGCCCCATTTGAATGCCTTCCATCATAACGGGTAAAGCACCTGGAAATGCAATCTTAAAGAAGAAATCCTTTGAACTAGCCCCATAGTTCTTAGCTACATCCAAGTAAATGGAATCAATGCTGATAACTCCTGCAGTAGTGTTAATAACGACTGGGAAAAACACACTTCCAGCGATTGTCACTACCTTCGATAGATCACCTATTCCAAATAAAATGATTATGATTGGTAACAGGGCTAGAGTTGGAATTGGCATTAGTGCCATAACGATTGGTGAAATGAAATGCCGAATAGGAGAATATAATCCCATTAATAATCCGATGACTACACCAGGGATAACGCCCAACAAAAAGCCAGCAAATATCCGGTATAAAGAGATCCAAATATGATGAAATATTTCTCCACTTACTGCCATACTAAAGAAAGTGTGTAGAATTTCAGTTGGTGGCGGGAAGAAACGTACATCAATCAAATTTGTTCGAGATAAAAACTCCCATAAAAGTAAGAGAAAAATAGGTGAAGCGATTGTAAGTATCTGCTTCATTCGTTCATTTAACCGTCTTTTTTTCCATTCCTGTTGTTCAATTTCGACAGGGTTATGGGTTTTAGTTATTTTTTCGTCTCTCATTCTTCACCACCTCTTCAATAAAGGATATGTATTTTCCCTCTAAAGTGTGTCGATTGCCTACGAATGAGTATAAAAACATGGTTGTAATTTATCATTTCTAAATACATTCTTAAAATAATTTCAGATGATTCCAATTTTCAAAAATAAAATCGAAACATAATATAAATAAAATGTATATTTTTATTACATCTTATTTACTTAGTCCTTAAGTATCTATATAATGAAGGTGTTATATGACTTTAATCATATAAATGTATATTATTTAGGGGTAAAAAGAATTAAATTAGATCGAGATATTCTATTTTTAGAAAAAAGTATTGCAAAAAGTGATTTCACTTCAGCTCGTATAATTATTGAGCACAACAAAGAGAAACTTTCAAGTCCTCGTATTCGTTCAAAACTAAGTATGGAAGCCTTAACCTTCTTAAATTGTGTAATTCAATTAAATAGTGAAAGCAATCAAGATTTACTTTCTAGAGAAACACTACTGATTATCAGGCACATTAATTCTTTAGCTTATGACTGTAAATTTGCAGAGCTTAAATCTTATTCTTTTTTACAAAAAGATTTATTATCTAATCCTAAAATTTATAATTCGCTATGTGAAGATGCAAAGACATTCCTACCAAAGCCAAAGAATATAGATATGCAAGAAGTAGCAGCAGTTAATAATATGTAAGGGAAAAACATTAAACACGTAAAAGTTTCTAAATAAAAAGTGGAAGAAGTCACATAAGTAGTTAAACTACTTATGTGACTTCCAAGTTGATTACACCCTATCCTACACGATGATTAAAATTGTCGAGCTTTCGCTTCACTTTTCAAAATACGGTTATGGAGAGTCATCTCCGACTGTCCCTTTACCTGAGATTTTGAATGTTTTAACCTAGTCCAGAGCTGATGAACTTTTTGAGATTTTGGATCTAAATGGTCCGGTTTCCCCATTGTTTTCACCCTCCTGATCATGTTGGATTTCTTAAGTGAAATCTTATATAGTATCGCCTAAGCTACGTTTTGTATACATCTTGATAATTCATTTTTAAGGAAAATTCAATCTTAAACTTTCACACTATCCAGCAATACATACCCAAAAACAATACCAGCAACTGTTGTTAAAGTTATCGTTGTATCACCTAACAGGAAAATTTGATTCGAAAATAATAATTTTTCTCCTAACGATGAATATACTAAGTAAGGCAACAATGCAACATAAAGTGCTGGAAATGCAATAGCGATTAACTTTACCCAATCAAAACTCCACTTCTTTTTTGCTTTATTCTCATGTAAAAAATTTGGTAATCTTAACAATATACCAATAATTATAGGAAAAACGAACGAATATATCATAATAGGTAAATTATTATATGATATTTCTGCTTCCTTTCCTAAATATACTCTAAGTCTTAGTCCAAAATATATTCCTATCCCAATAATTGCTACCCACATTATATAACTTATGAAGCGTTTCATTTTCATTTCCCCCTAAAGGAACTTATTTTCCGCTTAAATTTTCTCTTTATTAGTAACATTTTCCTGAAAATTATGATTAATTGCAATTATTTTTTGTTTAAAATCAAAATAAAAACCCGGAAAATTAATTCCGGGTCTGATTTCACTTTTATCCTTTACGATGATTAAATTGTTTTGCATTCAGCTTCAATACTCAGACCTGATCCACGGGACTTCACTCCGTTTCTTAATACCTGAGAATTTTTAACGATTTAATCTTTGTTTAGAGCTATAGTGCTCACCTGGACTTGGTTCACCCATAGGATTAACCCCTCCTGATCAATAAAGAATATCTTAAGTGAAATCTTTAATAGTATAGCCCAATCTACGTTTTGTATACATCCATAAGCTAAATTCATGATTGTTTTTGCTTTGGCTCGTAAGTTTTTGTAATGCTTATTTTTTACAATTTACTATATATGTAAAAATGTATACATTTATGTAAAGGAGGGATTGATAATTGTGGATAAGAGAAGAGTAGGTATCGTTTTAGGTTTTACATCCTTAGTGCCTGTGATAATAAGTATTATCGATTTCTATGTGAGAAAAAGACCAATCTCTGAAGTTTATTGGGATATCACCATTTATACCGTGCTATCAATTATCGGTATTGCACTTGCAATATGCTCTTGGGTTTTGGCGAAACGAAGAACTTTAATTATCGGTATTATCGGGCTATTAGCAAACGTCTTTGTTTTGGCTTGTACTTTTTTATTACTACTCGCAATGGGAATTAGTGAAAAATAAACCCTTTTTCAACTAAATGGGTTTTAGTTGAAAAAGGGTTTATTAGAATATTATTGATAACCTATTTTTGGGGAATTTTAACGAAATTGGATTTCCCCTTCAAACCTAAACAATTTGTTTAGGTTTGATTCTAACTTATTACATAATCATTTTATTTTTATGTTGAATCACAAAGGACAAAGAATTCTCTATCCTATTTCCCGTCATAACCCCAAACTGCTGGACATCCCTTGTAATAATAACAGCTTGTATGATGCTCACAGAAATCTACATATTTTACGTGGACTTCATTGCCTAAAAAGCATTTTATAAGAAAGGTTATTTCTTAAAATAGATATGTTGTGTTAGAAAGTGCAAAAGTTAATATTCACTATTTATATCTTTGAAAAAAAATCACATTACAAAGTGAGGATTTCTAAAGTACATACTTTCTCATGAATAAAGCAAAATAATTTTGAGGTGAATCTATGTTAAATGAAACCAAAATTACTCTTTGTAGTATTTGTATTGTATTATGCAATTTAATTATAGCTCCTTCTTATTATGCTGAAGAATCAACTAAGGCTGAAATAAAAATTCTAGAGAAAAAAATTGAAAATCTCCAAGACCAATTAAAAGAAAAAGAAAGACGTCTTCAAAATTTAGAACCGACAGAACCTAATAGGATTGTTACTCTTCCCTGGAATCAGTCTTTTCCTTCAAATGTAGTACTAATTTCTGAAGTAATAGAGAATGGTACCAAAATTCCTTTCAAATTAATTGTAGATCAACCAGAATATATAAGACCTGTATATGAAGAAGAATGGCATAGTTCGATTGGAAGATGGAGTTATATTCCAAATAGAATTTATTTTGCTCAACATCGATTATTTCTCAATTATGATGTTGGACTTTCTAGTTGGTATGATTTCGAGCATAACATCGGTTTGTCAATTCCAATGTTTCAAAATGAAAATGATTTGGATTTATATATTGTTGCTTTTCAGACTGAAATCACTTCAGTATATACATTAGGAAATCAAATTGTAGTAGTTGGCCATCCGAAAAGAAAAGGAGTACAGGCTATCACTATAAAAACCGGGGTTTTATTTCCCAAAAATAAAGCCCAGAATTTGCTTGTTCAATTAGTGACTCAAACTGGGGATGAAATGGATTTTTCACTCATTAATTATATGCCACCTGATTTTTGGCTAAAACAAAAGGAAAATTAAATGAAAATGAATGAATGAAAAGAATATTGGGAAAGTTTTTAGTTTAAATTAATTTCATAATTTTAAGATTTGATAAACACGAATATTAAATGGGCCATTATTATATGTCATATCTATTAGAACATTGTCAACGAAGCGGAAGATGGCGACTCCTGCGGGAAAGAGAGACAGGTGAGACCCCGCAGTGAAGCACGGTACGGGCTTCCGAGGAGGCTCAACGCTCGCTCAGCACGAAAGCGCCATCTGGAGCGGCTTACTAAGTAAATACTGAAAACGTTATATTATACGAATTATTAAGTGATTTATGTAGAAAATATTCGTATTTTTTAACTAGAAAAGCATTTTTTAAATTGATTCGATTTGTAAATATTAATAAAACTCCAAATAAAAACCCGGAAAATTAATTCCGGGTCTGATTTCACTTTATCCTTTATGACGATTAAATTGTTTAGCTTTGCATTTCAACTCAGACTCCTTACACGGGATTTTAAGCCGTGTCCTTCACCTGAGATTTAACTATTTAACCTTTACCCAGAGATTGTGAACTCCCTGAGATGCCTGAACTATTTTGTCCGGTTCACTCATTGGATTTTCACCCTCCTGATCATTCTAGATGCAGTAATATAACTTTATCCTTCATGATGATTAAATTGTTTTGCATTCAGCTTGATTACTCAGACCTGATCCACGGGACTTCACTCCGTTTCTTATTACCTGAGAATTTTAACGATTTAATCTTTGTTTAGAGCTATAGTGCTCACCTGGACTTGGTTCACCCATAGGATTAACCCCTCCTGATCATAAAAGGATTTCTTAAGTGAAATCTTTAATAGTATAGCCCCTGCAATCGTTTTTATACATTTTACTTCAAAAAGTTATCGTTCATTTTAAATTAATCGAACATGTGGCTTAAATTAGCCATTTCAATTGCTGAAACCGCTGCATCATAACCTTTGTTACCTGCTTTTGTTCCAGAGCGTTCGATTGCTTGTTCAATATTTTCTGTTGTAACGATACCGAACATAACTGGAACTCCTGTATTTAATCCTACGTTAGCAATACCTTTTGCTGCTTCATTGCAAACATAATCATAGTGAGAAGTTGCTCCGCGAATAACAGTTCCTAATCCTATAATGGCATCATA
The DNA here is from genome assembly GCF_044359855.1 of Rummeliibacillus pycnus. Taxonomy (GTDB): domain Bacteria; phylum Bacillota; class Bacilli; order Bacillales_A; family Planococcaceae; genus Rummeliibacillus; species Rummeliibacillus pycnus_A. The sequence goes on along the minus strand of NZ_CP132291.1, from coordinate 285,949 downwards.
TTTTTTTGTATCCGCCATTTTTTTTGTAATAAATGGTACTTCAAATACACCTGGAACCCAAGCTACATCGATATCATCTTCTGAAACGCCATGACGTTTTAAACCATCCATTGCACCGCTTAATAATTTTGCAGTTAAAAATTCATTAAATCTACTTACTACAATTCCAACTTTTAAGTCAGTTCCGATTAATTGTGCTTCAAATGTTTTTGCCATTTCCATTCACTCCTATGCTAATATATGTCTCATTTTTAATTTTTTTGTTTCTAAATATTTTTCGTTTTCTGGCTCTGCTGCAATTTCCACTGGTACGCGGTCAACAACTTCAATACCATATTTCGTTAATCCTTCAATCTTAGATGGATTGTTTGTCATTAATCGTATTTTTGTAATACCTAAATCTCGTAGCATTTGAGCGCTTAAACCATAATCACGCATTTCTGCAGCGAAACCTAAGTGAATATTTGCTTCAACTGTATCATAGCCTTGTTCTTGTAACTCATAGGCTTTTAGTTTGTTAAGTAGTCCGATTCCTCTACCTTCTTGACGCATATATAAAACGACTCCAGTACCTGCTTTTTCAATCATTTCTAATGATTTGTGGAGTTGCGGTCCACAATCACAGCGTTTTGAATGAAAAATATCTCCGGTTAAACATTCTGAATGAATGCGTACAAGTGGTACTTCATCGTCTTGTGGATTTCCTTTTAAAATAGCAAGGTGTTCTTTGTCATTTAATTGGTTTGAATAGCCAATCATTTGAAATTCTCCAAATGATGTAGGTAAATTTACTGAAGCTACTCGCTCTATCAATTGTTCATTTTCATAACGATAACTTATTAAATCGGCGATGGTTACGAATTTTAAGTTATGCTCTTTAGCAATATCGTGTAGTTGTGGTACTCTTGCCATTTTTCCGTTATCAAGCATGATTTCGCAAATGACACCTGCAGGATCTGAATCACAAAGTTTAGCAAAATCGACTGCAGCTTCTGTATGCCCTTGTCTTTCCAATACACCATTATCTTTTGCTATTAAAGGAAATACATGTCCAGGTCGACGGAAATCAGAGCTTTTTGCTTCTGGGCTGATCAATTGTAACATCGTTTCTGAACGTTCATACGCACTGATCCCTGTTTCAGTCGTTTTGTAATCGACACTAACTGTAAATGCTGTTTGATGATTATCTGTATTATTGTCAACCATCGGATTTAGCTCAAGATGATTTGCTAATGTTCTAGACATTGGCGTACAGATTAATCCACGGCCGTATTTCGCCATAAAATTAATATTTTCAGGTGTTGCAAATTCGGCCAACACTAGAAAATCTCCTTCATTTTCACGGTTTTCATCATCAACAACAATAACTATCTTACCGTTTTTTAAATCTTCAATTGCTTCTTCGATTGTATTAAACATTTCAATACACCAGCCTTTTTAAAATCCATTTTCATTTAGAAAATCCATCGTTATCGTTGAATTTTCTTGTTTTCGTTCCAAATGGTTGATCACATATTTCCCTAGTAAATCATTCTCAATATTTACGACATCATGTTCTTTTTTTATGCCTAATAATGTTAGATCAAAAGTATGAGGAATAAGCGATACTGTCAGTTGAGTTGGCTTGACATCGAAAATCGTTAAGCTTATGCCATCGATTGTAACAGAGCCTTTCAACATACAAAACTTGCTCAACTCTCTGCTTATTCCTATATCCACATAAACGGCATTAGCAATTTTTCTTTTTCTCAATATGACGCCTGTACCATCGACATGCCCAGATACAAAATGACCACCGAATCGACCATTTGCGGGCATCGCTCTTTCCAAGTTTACATATTGGCCAATTTGTAAAGATTGGATATTTGTTGCTTTTACTGATTCAGGCATAACATCCACTGTGAATTGACTATTTGAAAAGGAAATGACAGTTAAGCAAACTCCATTAACTGCGATACTGTCACCAAGATGGACATCTTCTAGGATTTTTCTTGATTCAATCGTTAGTTGCATACTATTTGTTGCACTTTTTATTGCCTTAACTTTCCCTAAATCTTCTACAATTCCTGTAAACACATGTAACACCTCATTTCGAAACAGAAGTAATCTTGATATCATTGCCAATTATTACGTATTTGGTCACTTAGCTTAATTTTAGTAAGCTTGCATTAATATCTACCAGCTTCAATGTAAAGTTTTTGCTTGCCAAGCTTTTATATTACTTTTTCTATAGATATAGTTGGCTTTTGTATTTAGACAATCTCATTTTGAGTTTGTTGGAAGTTTTTTATCATTACTTCCGATTCATATAATAGTCATCAGTCAAATTAACCCCTCCAATTTGATTATCTTTAACCAAAAAGAAAACTCCTATAGGAATTTTACCTAAGGAGTTTTCGGGAGAATATGTAGTAAATGGTATAACTAAATAAGCCTATTGAAATCAATTTTTCAAAAGCTTCTACCATTGCTCATTGTCCTTCTCCCATCCAGACTATACTGTCGGCTTTGGATTTACACCAAATCCTGCCTATAAAAGGCTCACGGGCTTAGAATTGCTTCATCACCGTCGATTGGGAATTTCACCCGACCCCGAAGGACTACGTATATTAAATTGTTAATGGTTTTCTAATATTTAAGCTAAATACTCTCTAGCATTCAAAGCTTAATAAAAAAGAAAACCCCATAGATTTTTCTCTAAGGGGTGGATTGGAAGTCTGTTTATTTCATCATCAAATAAACCTATGAAATACAATAGTAAATCATAAGAATTTAACGTTCCATACATCCTTCTCACATCCAGACTATACTGTCGGCTTTGGACTCACACCAAATCCTGCCTATAAAAGGCTCACGGGCTTAGAATTGCTTCATCACCGTCGATTGGGAATTTCACCCGACCCCGAAGGATTTATTCATCTATGCGCAAAGTATATCACTTTTAATTTGAAAAATCATTAATATTTTATTATTTATTTTCAATTTATAAAAATCAGCAGTAAATTCCAATAAAATCGAAATGAGTAATCCCTAGAGGCTAAACAACTCTATTTGAATTTTCATAACGCTTAATGACTACTTTATTTAGGTTATCATGTCGTTTAATTAATACACTGATCATTTGATGCCATTTTTTACATTGCTTAGATGCTTCCTTGTATACATCCGAATCTTTTTCCACCGGTTCTTCAGGTTCCAAAAATACATACTCAATAATTGGGGTGGACAAATCATCAACTACCACTTTCAAACTTAACTTTGATACTTCTTCCGAGCTCTTTTCTGTTGTTTCTTCAGACTCCTCATCTGAATCATCTTTCAAACTATTTTCTGGTTCCATAACATAGACTAATGAATTTCCTCCTCCGTCAAGTAATGATCCTCCAAGTAGTCCACCTCTTGAGATTAATGCTATTTGATTTCCATCTTCTTCAATGGCTGTTTCATAAATTTCATTGAATAAATATTCCGTAACTTCAAAATCTGAATCTGTATCTTCTCTTTTTGCAACAAAGAATGTTTGCGATGCCTCTCCTATGAGTAATGCATTTAAATAATCTGAAGATACTGTAGAATGACTATGCGGATACTCTTGCAGCATTTCTTCTGTTTCCTTTTTAATTATCTCATCTCTTCTCATCTCTATTAATTTAATCTGATAAGAGCCCCATTTATACAATAAAATTGAAATGAGTAAACAAAGTAACTTGGTTCCAAGTGTTGAAACGATAAAAGTTAAAATAAAGAACAAAGCACTTGTAAAAAATATTAGTAAGAGATTCATGAGCAGCCCACCTTTTTAATAGATCACATAAGGTTATAAAATCATTTCATCAAAATACTATACCTTAATAGAAATACTATTCGGTGTCTATATATTTCATTCTTATTTTGGATAGTTTTTTTAAAGAAAAATGCGTTTACCTTGAATACTCATAGATTTATTCAAAAAGGCTAACAAAGCTGAAACTATCGAATTAAAGTATAAATAATTTAAGTTTAATAATTGGGTGCGACATTTATCTTAAGTTATTACAAGATTATTTTCGCACATTACAAATTTGAAAAGGCAATACGGATATGGTGACCGTATTGCCTTTCAATTTGTAATTTAAAACGATAAGTTTTAAGAAGATTTAATTGTTATTTTTATTCATTTTCCAATCATTTGGATAAGGGGAAGTGATACTTCTAGTATCATTTCACGGTAAAGCTCTTGTTTTTGCCTATTCTGGCTTCTCTATTAACTCTTATATTTTTAATTTCAATTGAGAACCTTTTCAATATTTTTATGTAAACTAGTGTTTTCCAATCTTTCGAAAGGGTTTGGCATATCTTCTCTTTTCTTAAAATGATAAAGTATCGATTCTACAATTCGTTCTGAAGCATGTCCATCGCCATAGGGGTTGGATGCTTTCGACATCATTTCATATTTCTTTGAATCCGTTAGTAATTCCTTCGTTAATTCATAAATTGTTGATTGGTCTGTACCCGCAAGCTTTAATGTACCTGCCTCAATTCCTTCTGGTCTTTCTGTTGTATCACGAAGGACTAATACCGGAACACCTAAGGAAGGTGCTTCTTCTTGAATGCCACCCGAATCCGTTAATATGATATGTGCTCTTGATAAGAAATTATGAAAATCAATCACTTCTAACGGTTCAATTAAGTGAATTCTAGAGTTCTCTCCTAATATTTCACCAGCAATTTCTCTTACTGCAGGATTTAAATGAACTGGATAGACCACTTGAAGATCATTATGTTCATCTACAATTTGTTTAATCGCATTGAACATATGTCTCATTGGTTCACCTAGGTTTTCCCTACGATGAGCTGTCAAAAGTATCATTTTATCGTTGCCTATCTTCTCTAAAATAGGATGACTATAATTTTCAGAAACAGTTGTCGATAAGGCATCTATTGCTGTATTTCCAGTTACAAAAATTGTTTCTAACTTTTTGTTTTCATTTAACATATTTTGCTGTGCTTTTTTAGTAGGCGCAAAATGAAAATCTGCGATCACTCCAGTTAGTTGACGATTCATCTCTTCTGGAAATGGAGAGTATTTGTTCCATGTACGTAATCCCGCTTCAACATGTCCAACTAATATTTGGTTGTAAAATGCTGCAAGACTTGCGACAAATGTTGTTGATGTATCGCCGTGAACAAGAACTAAGTCAGGCTTTTCTTTCTGTAATACTTCATTCAAACCTTCTAATGCACGTGTGGTAACATCAACTAAGGTTTGTTTTTTTGTCATAATATTCAAATCATATTGAGGCTGAATATTAAATACATCCAACACTTGATCAAGCATTTCTCGATGCTGAGCTGTTACAGTTACAATCGATTCGATATCATCTTGATGTTTTTCTAATTCAAGAACTAAAGGCGCTAATTTTATCGCTTCTGGTCTAGTACCGAATATTGTCATTATTTTCACTTTACTTTGATTAGTCATCTAGAACCTACACCTCTATCTATTTAAATTAGGCAAAAATATATGCTGCACTTATAATTACTATAAATAGTAAAATAGCAGTCTGTGTTAGAAAAGAAAAATTCAAGCCGCTTTTTTGCTTGTTTTCGCTTATTAAATTGCTTGATTCCTCTTCATACTGTTCATCCAACAATTTAGTCCGATTCAATTTCTTTTCTTCTTCACTTAGAGCATTAAACCATTTAATAAACTTTTTATATTCCCAAATTACTTTTTTTGTAGCGTCAAACATCTTAATTTGTCCAAAATGAACCCACATCACTCGATCACAAAATGCTTCTATTTGGGACAAGGAATGACTAACAAAGATAATCGTTTTTCCCTGGCTTTTAAATTCATTAATCTTATTCAGGCATTTTTGATAAAATGTCTGGTCACCTACTGACAATGCTTCATCGACTATTAAGATATCAGGATTTGTGTGAATCGAGATAGCGAAACCTAAGCGTGATTTCATACCACTTGAATAATTTTTGACCGGTTGGTTAATGAAATTGCCTATGTCTGCAAACTCGATTATATCTGCAGTTAATTCATTGATATCTGCAATGCTTAAACCGTGCATCAAACATTTCATTTTAATATTTTCCAAGCCTGTTAAGGATGCATTTAAACCAACAGAAATGGCGATTAGGGATGTTTCACCGTTAATTTCTATCGATCCTGAACTTGGTGGAATAACTTGTGCTAGTAAATTTGAGAGAGTAGACTTACCAGATCCATTCAATCCAATAATTCCAATCGCCTCGCCTGCATTTACCTCAAAACTGATATTTCTTAGTGCATTAAACTGATCTCGATCTTTTTTTAAAGAAATAATATCTACTAATTTATCAGATTGTTTACTATATAAACTGAAACTTTTTGTTATATCCGTGCATCGAATTTTCGTATTCATACATCTTCCTCCGATTATAGGTAGTCAACAAATTTGTTACGGAATTTGATGTGTAAAAAGGAGCCAACTGTTAATATTAAAATACTTAAACTCCAGAAATAAATTGTATATGGTAGGTCCTCAAAAAACCATTGTCCGCCCAAAATAGAAAATCTAAAGCCTTCAATAATATAAAATAATGGATTTAGCTTTAATATATTGACAAAGAAATCGGGAAAATTATGAACGTTCCATACAATTGGTAAGAAAAACATTAACAGACGTACAATCGATTGCACCATCATTTGCACATCTCGAATGATTGTCGTGAGTGTCGATAAAAGTAATGTTGTTGCAAAAAGAAAGAAATATAAACAAATTAGATAATAGATTAGCTGAAGTAAATAAGCACCTGAGAAGATACCGAATGATAATGCAATTCCAATTGTAATAATAATCATGGGAATTAATGATATTGAATTTCCCACGATTTTAATTGTTGGTAAAACGCTAACTGGAAAATGCATTTTAGATACTAAATTTACTTTTGCAAAAACACTATTTGAAGCTTGCGTAATTGTTCGACTTATATATAACCATGGAACAAGTCCAATGATTAGCCAAAGGAAAAATGGGGTTCCATCAACTGGCGACCCTTTTCTAATCCCAAGCCCGAAAATCAGCCAATAAACACCTATTTGAATGAATGGGTTTAATATTTGCCATAATGCACCCAAATAGTGCATTGTATATTTCCCTTTCTCTTCATATAAACTTAAACGGAGTATCAAATTTAAATGAAGAAATTGCTCTTTCAAAACTTGCCCAGCGAAGTTCATACAAGGGTAGCTTCCTTTTTCGTATATTTAAAGAGATTTCCATAATTCATATATTCAACATCATGTGATAGTTTTTGCACAATATTCTTTGTATCAAAAATTCTTTTATTCGACATCTTCATAAAATCACTTTCGCCAAATCCCTTAAATTCATCATGATCTGTAAGTACGACAATTAAATCTGAGTCATTAACAGCTTGCGCAAGGTCTTGCATAACCCAATTCAATTGAACATGTGGATCATATGCACGAACTTCATAATTACCTTGGGATTTTAGCATTTCAAAAATTTCTAAAGCTGGACTTTCACGGATATCATCTACATTTCCTTTATACGTTAGCCCAAAAACAGTTACGACTTTTCCATTTGCATTTTCCATCAATTTATTAACATTATCTACCACGAAATGTGGCATGGATGTATTAATCGTACGAGATAAATTGATTAATTGTGCTGTTTCAGGAGCTTTTGCGACGATAAAATATGGATCGACTGCTAAACAATGTCCCCCTACTCCAGGACCTGGTGTATGTAAGTTAACTCTTGGATGTTTGTTAGCCATTTTAATAACATCAAGGCTATTAATTTCTAACTCATTACATACTTTCGCGAGTTCATTTGCAAGTGCAATATTAACATCTCTAAATGTATTTTCCATAAGTTTAGACATTTCTGCTGTCTTTGCATCTGTTCGAATAATTTCACCCTGAACAAATGTACTATATACATTAACGCCAGCTTCCGTACAAGCCGCTGTAATTCCTCCAACAATACGATTGTTGAATACTAACTCTTGCATAATTTGTCCTGGTAAAACTCTTTCAGGGCAATGAACTAGAAAAACGTCCTTTCCAACTATAAAGCCAGCCTCTTCCACTAAGGGTCTTACAAAATCATCCATACTACGTGGTGCTATTGTCGATTCAACAATAATTGCATTCCCACTCTCAATATATGGTAATACTGATTTTACTGCACTTAGCACATAAGTTAAATCACAAGATTTGTATTGATCATGATAATTAGGGGTTGGTACGGAAATAATGAACGTATCCGCCTTTTCAGGTGCAAATTCAGCTCTAAAAGTTCCCATTGAAATTACTTCTTCGAGAGCATCTTGTAATCCTGGCTCTTCTAAATGAATTTTCCCGCGATTCAATGAATCTACTACTTCTTTCTTAACATCAACGCCTACAACATTCACATTGTGTTTTGCAAACATGATTGATGTTGGTAATCCAATATATCCTAAGCCGATCGTACATAATTTCATCATTATTTTCCTCCAATATACAAATTAGTCATTTTAATAAGGTTTTCGATCAATATATTGATTCAAGTTAACCTTGAAACTGTATGAGAAAATGAGTAAAAATTAAATTTTGAATCCAGTACGAATAGTTATACGTCACCCCCCTTCAATTTGATGTCTGAATTTTCAATTATCAAATTTTAGAGAAGTACTTGGCAATTTTTTTGTATTTTCCTCTTTTATAAAAAGCTTCAAATTTATCAATTTCTACTGATTGTTCCACAACAAATTCTTTGTATAAGGAATAAATTTTGTAAAGAGTATCGATAGCCTCTTTTTGATCTACATCATTTATTCGTTTAATTCTTATCAGATACCAATTTCTGAAATAGAAGGTAAATCGCTTTTCCATATACAAAGTGAGCAAATCATTGCTTATCAAAAATGGCAGTCTCTCTTTCTCTAATGTGTAATATTTTTCAAAGAATTTTTTTGTCACAGTATTCGTAACTGAACCTGATACAGCTGCATAATAAATGTGTATATCCAGGTCAAGAACCGCACCCTTTGTTGAATGTAAAAGTAATTCTTGGAAAAATAACGTATCTTGACCACCTGCATTTTCAACCATTTTCAATTGATGCTCTGTAATGATTTTTCTTTTCACAACTAAAGCCTGAATACTTTGCGTTCTCAAATCAGTACTAATTAGTAATTGTTTCGGATTATTAATAATCCTACTTTGAATAGCTTCAGTTACTGTTTGATAATATTTAAAATAGCTAATTTTGGTATTATCAAATTTAATCATGTTACCTATTGCAATATCTAATTCATGATCACTTTTTAATAAATTTAGTAACTGTGCATAACCATCATTAACTGCCTCATTGTCTGGATCTAAATATGTTACATATTCACAGTTCGCTAGGTCTACTCCCATGTTCCTTGCTCTTGAAGCACTACCGCTTCCACCCTCTGGAAAGAAATAGGTAATTACATTTGAATGCTCTCTTGAAATTCTATTAATCGTGTTCAAGGTTTCTTTGTTTGAAGAACCATCATCCACCATAATTATTTGCATTTTCTCAAAAATGCTACTTCTTTTTAGGCTATTAAAACACTTGTTTAACAAGTATTTTCCGTTATTATAAACAGGGACAATTACAGATAATTCATATTCAATATCTGGTACCTCAAGTTCATGAACTCTAGAAGTATTTAATTCAAAATGATCTATGCTATAGCCATATTTCTTCTTGTAATTTGTAGGCATTTCAAGCAATTCATCAGCATGGAAAGTATTTGCCCAAAAAACTGTTTTATATTTATCCTGAATTTCATTGATATAAATGTGTTCTAATCCTTCGATTAGTTTGCTGCCATTATAGAAGCTATTTTTAGCAATATAATCAGAATCTGTATACTTAAATCCATTAATCATATCTTCTAAATAGAATTCTAGATAATGATAGTTTGAGTTGAAGAAAGCAACGATATCATATTGTGATTTTAATTGATCATTGAATTCTTGCTCAGAAATTAAATACTTTTCTAGATATGATTGATTTTCAAAATCTCTAATAACATTTTTAGTTAATTTATCAGCCACAACTAGTACTTTTTTAGCAGTAAGATGTGAGTCCATTTCAATTTTCTCTAATAAGTTATTAAATCTTTGGAATGTTGTATGTGATGACATCGCATTTCGTATTCCTACTACTTGATGCTTATAAACTTCTTCATCTGTAAATCCGTTCAAAATATCTTGGACTTCTTTGCGATTATTCACTATAAAGACGTTTGGAAACTTATCATTCACCCCTACACTATAATTCGAAATGATGATGTTCCCGATTGCTTGTAGCTCATAAATTCTGTTGGCAAACATGGTTTCACTGAATTTCACTGAGTTTAAATTAATTGCCCAGTCATAAAGTTTATGAACTTTTTGAAGATACTCATGTTCAATAGAAGGCGAAACATATTCTAAGTACTCTTGTGGGAAGAAATAATTTACTTTATCTAAATGGAAATTTCGATCGATTATTTTTAAATTTCGATTGGCGCTGATCACACCCTCGAAAATCTCTATTGTTTCTTTTTGTCTTTCGGGATACTTATTTAACCAAGACCCTGCAAAGAAAACACCATTGCTTTTTTTGTTATTATTTATTCCAATTGGATTATGATATAGTGGATTAATTCCAAATTCTAAAACAAAAACTTTATCATGATTACATGCCTTTTTATAGCTTTCAATTTTTTCTTTCGCTGTTGTAAAAACATAATCACATTTCTTTGCAATTCCAATAAATTTATCATAATTAACAGGATCTTCTTTAGAGTAAAATACTGTTTTTACATGATTCTTTTTGTAGAAATTTATCATTTTGTATAATTCTTTTCGTTTTGAAGATGTAGGGTTCGCTAATCCAACCCAACTTCCATCCAAGCCTTTCCAAGCACTTACAACGAATAAGAAATCTAATTGATCCTTGAACTCTTGATAATTTTGAATTGTAATGGGAATAAAGTTTGCGACATCCTTATAGGATTGATATAAAAATTCATCTGCAATGATTCCCACTCGAATCGTATTCTTTTGGAAATACCGACTTCCATTACTATCAGGAATATAATCTAGTAGTGGTTTAATGTGGTCAAAATAATGTAAATCAGCTAATTCTTCTCGATAGCTTAAATATTCTTCCTTCGTCATATTTGTTGGTGCTGTTTTAATCTCATAAAGAAGTAATGATTCTTCAGGGATTGTTGAAGGTAACTCTCCATTTTCTTTTAAGTAATCAATTTGATATTTTTCTTTTTTGATCTCATTTTCAAGATTTTGTCGTCTTGATTGGATTTCTTTAAGCTGCTCATCAATGTTAGTTATTTGCATTTCTTTTGCCTCGCTTAATTCTTTTTAAGAATCTCCAATATACATAAGTCAGCTTTCCAAGTTTCGAATTACTGATCGCATGATATTGTGATTGTAATTTTTGATGAGAAGCTAATAGATTCTCTTCTTGGGTGTACATTCTTAAAAGTTCTTCCTGAAACATTACTTTAGATTTTTTTTCGTTAATTAAAGATTCTTTTAGAGATTCCAATTCTTTCGATAAAACTTCTGTTTTTAACTCCAAAATGAGCACTCCTAGTAGTAAATTAGATGGTTTTAAGATACTTTCGCATATACATTGATAAATAATTCCCTTTCTTTTTCCCAATTGAATAATTCACTAGCTTTTAAACTGTTTTCGCTTAATCGGTTGCGTAATGCATTATTATCCAATAGTTTGTTAACAGCTGCTGCAATTTCATCAGGCTTATGCGAATCAATACAGATCCCCGTTTCTTCTCCTTCTACAACTCTTTTAATTTCGGGAAAATCACAAGCGACGACTGGAACACCTGCCATCATGTACTCAAATAATTTATTGGATGAAGCTGAGTAATGATTATAGTTCGTGTTATTTAATACTTGAAATCCTAAATAAGCATTTCGTGTATATTTCGGTAATTCACTTAGTGGTACTTTCGGCAAAAATTTCACTTTTTCTTGAAGATTCATTTCGTTTACCATTTTAATTAGATCAGGTTTAATGCGACCATCTCCAATTAGAACAAGAGTTCCCTCCTTGAATTTTGGAATAGCTTTTATCAATTTATCTAATCCTCTCCCTGCTTGAATTCCTCCTTGGTAAAGAAGAATTTTTTCATCTTCGGGCAATTGAAGGATTTCATGAAGATCCACTTGGTTATTCTCAATTTTCTTTTGGATAAATGGGTAATTATGCACGACATTTGGATAAAATCCATATAGAACTTCATTGTATTTAGCTCTAGTATGATTTTCGACTATCATCGAATCCATTCTTCTAATAAAGAATTGCTCCATCTTGCTATAAATTGAGCTATCATAACCTGTTCGGCTAGTTTGTACTTCATGAGAATCGTAAATTAATGGTTTCTTTATTAATCGCCATTTTGCACATATATAACCTTGAGGTAATGTATTTAAATCATTTGAATGATAAATATCGTATTTTTTCATTCTGCCTTTTAAGATCATTCGCATAATGACGCTGCCTCTTAATATAGCTGTTTTTAATTTAGTCTTTAATATAAGTACCCCTAATAGGGTTAGTGGTAGGAAAACTAAAGGGAAATAGTATGCCAAAAATAACCAAAGAACTAACGCTACTCCACCAGCTAATTTATTCTTCATGCAATATTGAAGTGTTGTAAATACGAAAGGATATCTCCTAACTCTATACACATTGAAATTGTCATTCCTTTCTTCAACATACTTCATATTTTTATCACTTGGATCATGTATACAGATAAGGTCTACTTTATATCCTTTTTCTGATAAAGCCGTGCATTCTCGAAGTACTCTCGCATCATTTGTAAAGTGGTTCCAAACAAACATACATACTTTTTTTCTCATAGTCTGATGTCCTTATCTATTTGGTTTAGTAATGGTACCTTTTCCGTTTCGGGTTCAGCGACTTGATTCTCTTCTTTAAGCAAGGATATTAATTTTTTGATATTCTTTTCCCATATGAATTGATCCTTAATTAAATTAATCGCATTATTTGCTGTTTTTTCTCTTAATTCAGGGCTATATTTTAATAATAAAATATATTTCACAATTTCATATGCATCACGTTTTTCAGAAAAAAACCCTGATTGATATTTTTGAATGATCTCTTTAGAGTACCCTGATACAGCTGCTACAACTGGTAAACCAGATATCATATAATCTATTAATTTTCCAGGTAGCACTGTATCGAAAACATCATTGTTATTTAAAGAAAGAACTCCAGCATCATGTTCGGAATTTAATTTTAAACACTCAGCTCTTGTAGTAGGATTTACAAATGAAACATTGTTCAATTTGTTATCCTTAATAAACCTTTGTAACTCGCTTTTCTTTTGACCATAACCGACAATCGTTATTAAAATATGGTTTTTATCTAATTTTCGAACTAAGCTTTTTAAGAATTCGACATCCTGAGCAAGCCCAATATTTCCCGTGTAAATAACTCTAAAATTTCTATGATATCTATAGGTTTGTTGTAATTCATATTGTCTGCCTGCATTCGGAATATAAGTGATTTTGTTTGAATTTATCTTTGCCTTATTAACAATATAATCTCTAAATCCAATGCTATTTATAATGATATGATTTGCTTTCTTATATAAATAAATTTCAAATAGCGAGAAGAGGTTGATAATTACTTTTTGATTAAATACCCCTACTCCTTTCAATGATTCTGGCCATAGATCTCTGACATCTAAAATAAACCTCGACCTATACCTCAATTTTGCAACAACTCCAACAAATGCAATGAAGATAGCTGGTGTTGTAACAAGAACAACATCATATTTTTGTTTACTAAATAGTACAAAAAGTAACATTTTAATCGATATTTCGAGATAGTGAATCAACCTATTTAGCATATTTAAAGCGTATTTCCTATTTTTCACTTTAATTCGATGGACCTTACTTGCATCATCGAGTGTTTTGTCATTCCAAAATTTTTTTTCTTTATAAAGTTGTTTGTTTGGATATGTAGGCTCAGTTGTCAGTACGGATACATCATATCCTTCTTTCTGTATTAGCTGGAAAATGTTATTCATTCGATTTGCATGACTACCTATTTCAGGATAAAAATTTTGGGTGATGATTAATATTTTGGAACTAGACAATGAGAGCAACCTCCTAAAGTAGCTATAGTCTTGAAGATTCGAATTATTTTGGATATTTACTTTCCAGCATCTTCGTTACGCGTTCATTGTAGCATAGTTATTTACATATTTTGTTAAGGTACTGATCCATTTTTATTAACTATTTGTAAATTATTATTAATTTTATTAATAAACTCTTTATTTTTTCAAAAAGTGGTCTATTTTAAAAGAAGCCCATATTATTTATGAATTAATCGCATATGGTGCTATTTCTGATGATTTCAACAAATGTTTTTACAAATTGCATACGGAGGCTCGAGATGGCTGGTGAACGAAAAAAAAGAATACACGAAAAGAAAAAAAGAAGCTTTTGGAAATGGATTGTAGGCATTGTTATGGTGTTAGTACTTGGAATAAGCGGGATGACCTACAGTATGTATAATAGCTTTTCGGCAAATTTGAAGGAAACGCATGTTAACATTAATCGTGATCAATCGAAACAGCGTGCGAAACAAGTTAATTTTGAAAAGAGAGACCCATTTTCCATATTATTATTAGGGGTTGATAGTCGTGAAGGTGAGAATGGTCGATCCGATACCATTATTGTTTTAACAATAAACCCTAATTCTAAGGATACAAAAATGCTCAGTATTCCACGTGATACATATACCGAAATTGTAGGGCATAATACAAATGATAAATTGAACCATGCTTATGCTTTTGGGGGTATTAAAATGTCAATGGATTCAGTAGAACACTTATTAAATATTCCAATTGATTATGTTGCAGAAATTAATATGGATGGTTTTTCAGATATGATTGATGCTGTCGGAGGAATTACAGTAAACAGCAGCCGAGCATTTGAGCAAAATGGTTATCAATTCAAAGTAGGAACAAATAAATTAGATGGCAAAGCTGCTCTTGCCTTTATTCGTAATCGACATGATGATCCTGAGGGGGACTTTGGTCGTCAAGAACGACAAAGACAATTGATTTCAGGAATTATTAAAGAGGCAGTGTCAGTGGATAGTCTATTAAACTATAAGGATATTTTTAATTCATTAGGAAAAAATGTGCAAACAAACTTAACATTTTCCGAAATGATGAAGCTTCTACAAAATTATCAAGATTCTATTTCAAATATTGATCAATTACGGTTTGAAAAAGGTGGCGGTGAAATTATTAATGGGATTTGGTATTACAAGATGGATGAAAAAGAATTGATGGGAATTTCCAAGGAATTGCGTAACCATTTAGAGTTACCTTAGTATCTTAGTTAAAGAAATGGAGCTGTCTATTAACAGATAGTATTTTGCTCATAGACAGCTTTTTCTGTTACAAGTGAATTATTGGAGTTGATTATACTTCAATAATTTTCATAAGATTTAAGACTTAAATATTGTTTCATATTTTTCCTAATCTCTTCATCATTTAAGCGATATCCACTTTTTAGCATATCAATACTTAACCCGAACGTCATTTGTAGATGAGGGTAATCTTTAAATCCAATCCAATCGCCCCCCCAGTTAAACCCAAGTTTTTTTCCTATATCAGCAACTTCGAACCAATCTGATTTCCCATTTCCATTGCCATCATAATTCGTATCCCAAATGATTTCGCCATTCTTATCTAATAATGCATAATCAAATGCTAATCCATAATTATGAAAGGACTCGCCTGCTCTTGTATTTGTAACAATTTTACCTCTAGTAGTTCTCCCTTGTTGATACAATTCGTCCTGTTTTGCAAAAGATCGGATTCCTTCTGTGATAATTACATCTATTTTTTGATTTGCTGCGTCATTAATTAACTTATTTTTCATTTCATCCACAATTGGATCTAGTGCCGTTGGGATTGGTGCATCTTTCCCTAAATAGATATACTCTTTCCCTTCTTCGTGGGGTTTAGGAATTAAAGTTATACTTAGAATCACTACTATAATAAATACGATTATGATAATCCATGTAATTAATAAATAATTATTGATACTTTTCATTATTAAAAGTGTGCTCCTTAAAAAGTTAATCCATCATAGTATGAATTATCCTGTTTTCTTCGTTCTTTTTATGAATCTGCTCTAGCATCTCAATTAAAGTAATTTCCAGAGACTATAACTTTCATACGCTAAATAATTTTAATTTCATGAATCAATTTTTTTAAATCCATTTTCGGTTTTTAAATACAAAAATTAATAGTATTAATCTGCTTTCTGCACAATGTGGAATTAGCTTCGATTTCCGATGGCGAGCTTTGAGCCTCCTCTCTTTGAGCCCCCTGAAAAAGTGTATTAATACAAATATTTATAGTATATAGCTGCTATTGAATGGAGTGGAATTAGCTCCGCTTTCCGTGGGCGAACTGACGAGCCTCCTCGCTTGTGCTCCTGCATCGCTTCGCTAGCTTCGTCGCAGAGAAAATCTCGCTCCGGGGTCTCGTCTAGCTCGTTTTCCCACAGGAGTCTACGCTAATTCCACTTCAACAAATATAGCTTTACCAGATTTTGATTATAAATTTTTATCTATTATTACTTTTTCAGTGCCTTCACTTCGTTCCTTCGGGGCTTTCAGCTCAAGCTTTTCCTGTAGGACTATGAATGTATATCGCACGAAGGAAATGCGAATGCATTTTTGAGGACTTGCCGTCGAAAGAGTTACAATAAACAAACTTGGATATCATTAAATGTTCGTATATTTCAAATGAATTTTACATTATGAAAGCTTCACTTAAATAATCCTTTCTTCCATCTAAAGTTGTAGATCAATTCATACTTGTGTATGACGCAATTTTATCCTTCTAATTATTATAATTATTTCAAAGGATTGTTACTGGAGGGATTAAGATGAAGATTGTAAAGGTTTCACTACAGATTTCTAACTTTGAACAGACAGTAAACTTTTATCAAGATATACTTCAATTTAAAATGATAACATTTAATACTAATTGTGCAGCTTTTCAAATTGGTGAAAGTATACTTGAATTAATTAAAGACCACGAAGATAATGCGTACTATTACCACTTCGCCTTCAATATCTATGCTAATTTATTTGCAGAAGCTAAGAACTGGCTTTCTACACGTTTAACGCTACTAAAAGAAGACGATATGGATGAAATTGATTTTGATGGGAAAACTCAGGCGAATGCTTGTTATTTTGAAGATCCTGCAGGGAATATTGTTGAATTTATAGCAAGAAGAACTACATCACCAATATCTGATGATAAAGAATTCTCAATAGATCATATTTTATCCATAAGTGAAATAAGTTTAACTACTGCAAATGTTCGAGAAACTGCAGGGAAACTGGATAAAATCGGAATTCCTATTCGTGATGGAAAAGAATTAAAGAAAATGAGCCTTAATTTTATCGGTGAATTCGAAGATGGTGCTTTTATACTTTTAGGACCGATCGGAAGAAGATGGCTATTTTCAACTAAAAATGCTATTCAGGCTCCTATAATTATTCAGACAAATAAAGGAATTATTGATAACTTTTAATGAAATTGTTGGAGATTCCACCATTTTTTCACGAAAAAAAGCAGACTTTAAAGGTCTGCTTTTTGTTTTTACTTATAAGATTGCTCATCTGCAGTTTTCCACCGATTACTACAAAAGTAGCTTCTACTGATATATTGTATTTTGAAACATGAAATACAAGTTGAATATAGGGCAATTTTGATTTAATCATTGAATCAATTTTTAATTGTCTTAGTTGCTATAAATTATTTCCGTATATAGACTATCGAGACTTATAATATTGCTAGAAATTAAGGTCTTAACTGTGATTTGAATTTGTTCGCTTTTATATTTTCATTTAGACTAAAACAAAGCATTGTATGAAAAGGAGAACTTATATGAAGACTTTTATTCAAGAACGTTTATTTGAGGAGCGAGATCTGCCCTACAGAGATTTTAATGCTAGGCTGATTCCAACAGTTGATAAAGATTCGATGATCGGTGTGCGGATTCCAGCTATTCGTAAAATAGCGAAAGAAGTGGCAAAAGAAGACACACATTCTTATTTATCAAACACTCGAGATCAATATTATGAAGAAAAAATGCTTCGAGGAATGGTCATTGGTTATGCAAAAATGGATTTTGAGGAGCAATTAACATATATAGAAGATTTCATACCGAAAATTGATAACTGGTCTGTTTGCGATAGCTTTTGTACTGGACTTAAAAGTACTAAAAAACATCAACAAGAAATGTGGCGGTTTATCCAACCTTATGCAGTATCAAATGAAGAATATAAGGCTCGTTTTGCAGCCGTCATGCTACTTAATTATTTTGTGGATGAAACATATATACAACAAACACTGGACTTACTTGATTCCATGCAAAATGGAAAGTTCTATACCCAAATGGCTGTTGCATGGGCGATTTCCATTTGCTATATTAAATTTCCTGAAATAACAGGAGCCTATTTAATAACAAGTTCGCAGGATACATTCACTTACAATAAAGCCCTGCAAAAAATTATTGAATCAAATCGTATTGATCATCCAACAAAGGATAAGATTCGAGAAATGAAACGTAAGTAGAACTATTTATGAGACTAATTATTTGGTCACAATCAAAAGGACTTCACTTTTCCTTGAAGTCCTTTTTTGTGTTCCTATGTTTAATTATATAGCTTAGCAGGAAAATCTTTTGTATGACAAAAGATTTTTTGCTTACTGCGGGGTCTCACCTTTCTTGCTTTGAAGTCACTGAAAAAGTGAAGTTATACAGATATTTATAGGATATATAATCTACTTAATGAAGTGGAATTAGCTCCGCTTTCCGTGGGCGAACTGACGAGCCTCCTCGCTTGTGCTCCTGCATCGCTTCGCTAGCTTCGTCGCAGAGAAAATCTCGCTCCGGGGTCTCGTCTAGCTCGTTTTCCCACAGGAGTCTCCGCTAATTCCACTTCAACGAAGATATCTATACTAGATTTCCATCATAAATTTACATCTATTTTTACTTTTCCAGTACCTTCATCACTTTCCCTGGAGTCTCAATCTTCCGCTTCATTGACAACTGTCTATAGTCAGGACATATAACAATGTTCAATTTTTTTATCAAATATCAAAAACTGATTATATAAACTTCGCAAATCAAGTTTACTTAAAACAAGTGACTCAGTCTATCCAGTAAAACAAGTAAAAAATTTGATTTAATTCCTCCATCACTTATTTTCTTGAGATAATTAACCAGATCATTCGACAAATATTTCAAAAATCCTTCATATCAGAAACATATCAATTATTTAAAGCCCCAAAAAAAAGTAGCTTTATATTCACTTGAACAAAAGCTACTTTGCTTTACTATATCTATTTACAATCTAATTTTCTTTTGTTTTTTTTCAATAACTTTATTAATACTCTCTTCGTATTCAGCACTCAACTTTTTAACTAACTCTGCTACCGGTAATACTTCATGAATGCCACCAACTCCGTGGCCTGCACTCCATATGTTCTTCCATGCTTTTGCTTCATCATCTGCCTTATGAACAATTTCAAGTTTTTCAGGCTTTTGAAGTTCACTAGGATCTAGTCCAGCTTTTAGGACACTTTGCAGAATAAAATTAGCATTCACTCCACTCAGTTTATCCGTATAAACAATATCTCCAGCTTCAGCTTCTAACAACATATTCTTGTAAGCATTGCTTGCCATTGATTCTTCTGTCGCGATAAAGCGAGTACCCATATACGCTAAATCTGCACCTATTACTTGGGCAGCCAATATGTCTTGTCCATGTGAAATTGCCCCTGATAAGATAATTAATCCATCAAAGAATTGCTTCACTTCATGTACGAAAGCCATAGGATGCAACGTACCACCATGCCCCCCTGCCCCATTACATACAAGAACAAGTCCGTCAATATCCGCTTCTATTGCTCTTTTCGCATGTTTAACACTTATCACATCAGAGAATACTAGTCCTCCATATTGATGTACAATTTTCGCAATATCTGTTGGTTTTCCTAATGATGTGATGACAATCGGCGGCTGATATTTTTTGATTAATTCAACATCTGCATCATAGCGATCATTTGACTTATGCACGACAAGATTGACTCCCCATGGTGCTACACTTTGATTTATTTTTTCAGCTTCTGCTAATTGGGTCGTAATCTCCAGCATCCATTCTTCTAATGCTTCTGATGTTCTAGCATTTAACAACGGAAAAGTCGTAACCACCCCTGATTTACAACCTTCCACGACAAGCTCGATACCGGATACTAAAAACATTGGTGCAGCAATTACTGGTAATTCTAGTGCCATCAACTGTTCTTTCACATTTTTCTTCACCATTCCATCCCATCCTTCCGAAAGTTAAATCTATAATAATTTTACTTAAAATAGAAATTTTTGTACAGTAAACGCAATAATATTACATTATAAAGAGAGCGATAGTATACTTTCTTATAAATCTATATTGTTCATACTTCATTTTATTTCATCTTTTTATCTTTCAGAGTTGAATCTTCCAAAAATGGTTCATACATCATAATGGCATGGTTTTCTGTTATAAATTCATCGTCGATTTGTTCGAGGGCTTTGTTATATATTTTACGATGTATTTTATTATGTCTAATATATTTTCCCCATGTTTCAAGAGTAATCATGTGTTCTTTCTCATATATTTCATATGAGTAAATGGCAGGAACATCAGCTCGCCATTCACCAACAAGATGCGTATCTGTTAAATACACCACTAATTGATAAGTATAATTGGTTTCATTTTTTATTTGTAAGTCAAGATAATTATATGCACATGTTGCTCCACTCCCAAAAGGTTGTGTTCGTTTCGAATCTGGAAACACATCGTAGCTATGACGATATCTTTCCGTAACTGTTAAAGGGGTATGCAATGTCATCCAGTAGATTAAATTCGACAGTTGACAGAGGCCACCTCCAGCACCTGTTTTTACTTTCCCATAGTGTAAAATCATGCCTTCTACATAACCTTTTCTTTTAGTTGTATTACCGAGTATTCGCCAATAAGAGAACGTTTCACCAGGACGAATAATGATATGGCTAATTTTATTTGTTGCAATTTTAAGATTTTTTATTTTATTATGCTGTAGCCACATATCTACGTCTTTTAATTCACGTAAAAGTACGGTTTGATGAGTAAAAACCACATTTTCTAGTAGTTTAGTGTTTAACTTGTTTGTTGCATACTTTTTCTCACCAAAGCTCCACTCTAGATACCTTTTAAAACGATAGTATTTAGTACCAAGATATATCCGAGTATGACTTCTTTTAATTGGTTTTAGTGGTTGCATATTCATCCTCCATAATATGAGTTAATACCTTTTACCAAAATCAGGTTATAAAAATAATTCTTGAAAATATATCTCCTTTAGATTATATAATTTATTCCATTTAATACAACAAATAGGTATATACTTATTTCGACATTCAGGGGAAGAATACTTATTTTTTTGTCCTTAAATCGTTTATCCGGTTCTTTAAATATGAATTTGAAAAAATATTTACTTCAAAATACCTTCTATTTCCGAATACTTTCATCATTCGATACATACTCTAGCCTGTATGATTTTGTTTTGAATTCTCTAGGAGGGATTTACATGATCGTCAAGCAGAGATATGTAAAAAAAAGTAACGTTGTGTTTTGTACTGAGACAGATCTTGCCTCATCTGTTTTAGAAAAACTCTACGGGTCAGGATATAGATGTATCCCCATTTTAGATAAAAATAAAGAAAAATTTTTAGGAAATGCCTACAAAATTGATATTCTTGAATATCAGAAAAAACATGGAGAACAAGATATCGTTATCTCAGAACTCGCAATGGATAAAGATGGCGTAATCGATATAAATAGTTCATTTTATAAAGTTTTCTTAAAGATTAAATGGCTTCCTTATCTTGCTGTTACAGATGAACACGGTAATTTTTGTGGTATCCTAACGCATTCTAAAGTATTTGAATTGTTAGAAGAAGCTTGGGGGTATAGGACTGGAAGCTGTGCTCTAACGATTGCAGTCCCTGTTGCTGAAGGGATTCTTGCCAAATCACTTTCACTTATCCGAAAAATATGGCCAGTTCACTCTGTATTCTCAATTGATGACGATGACTGGTATTTAAGAAGAATCATCATTACGCTTGATAAAGGAGCAAATAAGCAAACTGTGAAAGAAATTGAAGCGATTCTTCATAAAGTTGGTGTTCGCATTGTAGATGTTGAAGTATTTAATGAAGAAGAATTCGAAACCAATAAATAATACCACTATCCTTCCTCAAAGATAATTTATAAAATTCTCTTTTCATTAGTCAAATCTTACTTTAGATTTGACTTTTTCTGGTTCTTCAGTTTTCCACTTTAGAAAAAAACTGTTAATTCTTAGTAAGAGAACTAACAGTCTTTTTATTAGACTTAAAGTAATCCATTGATTTAAATATACGTTGAATTATAATTTTCATCCGTTTTAAATTTTCTTCATCACCCCATCAGGGCAACCTAAAGCACCAGCTAAAACAAATGCATTAGTTCATTTTTAGTCTTCTATTCCCCAGTCACTACTTATAATCGCTTTAAGGAGCTGTAATTGTTCTTTACCGATATGGTGGCTAATATCTGATTCTAGCTCGTTTTTTATTTTTGTATATTCTTTATATATGGAAGCGCCGTAGCTTGTTAAAGTTACACACTTATCTTTTTTATTATGCAAAGCATTATGAATTTCCAATACGCCTTTTTGCTCTAATCCTTTAATTAATTTGTGAGTCGCTTGGCGTGTAATATCTACCTTTTTCGTGATTGTAGCAATTGTTGGCTGTTGCTTGTATGTATACGAAATGACATACCATTCAGAATTGGAAATCTTAATTTCATGTGCAGCATTCCACATTCGTTCAACTTTCTTTCTTAAGTTCATGTGTCGTTTACTTAATAAATCTAGTACACCAAGTTCTTCTAATTGACTACACAAGGTGTGTTCACTCCTATCATTTCTAATGAATACACTTTATAATAGCTTTTCTTTAACGTCAACTAAGTTGACATTAGCTCACTATAAAGACTATACTTAATATTGTCAACTTAGTTGACAATATACACTAAAGGGGTCGTTACAATGTATAATAATGGTGATTTGATTATTTATTCTACACATGGAATTTGTCAAATTGATGAGGTAAGTGAAAGTACATTTAATAATCATACAAAACTATACTACGTTCTTCATCCGATTGACAAAGAAGGATTAATTATTCGAATTCCAGTTGATAGTGCAGAAAAAGCTTTCACACCTTTAGTTAACTCACAAGAATCGGAAGCATTGATTAAACAATTTTCTTGTAAAGGTGTTGATTGGATTGATAACGCCTCAAACCGAGTACGAATGATTGAAAATACGATCCATAACGGCAATCGTAATGATATCGTTAGTGTTTTGATTACACTTTTACGAAAAAAATCTGAATATGCTAATTCAGAAAGAAAACTTTCCAATCAAGACAATAAGTTCCTAGAATTTATGCAACATACACTATTTGCAGAAATGGCAGTTGCGTTACAAACCACCCCAGCAACTGTTGAAGCTTTAGCACTTAAAGAATTGAATCTTCACTTATAAAATTCATTTAATACATCTCAATATTTAATTTCAATGAAGCTCACCTATAGTTTTGGTGAGCAGTATTGTCATTTGAATTTATAACTGTTCTCGATGAATTAACAATGAAATAATCTATCCAATATAAAAAACGAGCCAATATACGAAACAGACTCGTCAACTTTTATAATTTTGTTTAGACATCAATTTCTCTAAATCCTGATAGGAAAGTAATATAGAAATACATAAAATGCCGTTGAGAAATAAGGCTCTCAACGGCACAAATGAATTTCTATATTTCTTAGATTATAAAGAAGCTTGATAAATATCTAATACATCTTGCTTGTTAAGCTTTGCAAATTTACCAAATTCTCCATTTACCATCGCTTTATCAGCCATCAGTTCTAATTTGCTGTCATCAATATCATAATCAGCTAAACGAGATGGTGCTTCGATGATATTCCAAAATTCGCGAAGTTTGTTAATTCCTTCAAATCCCACTTCTTCATCACTCTTGCCTTGTGGATCGACATTAAACACACGTACGGCTAATTGTTTAAAACGAGACGGTTTTACTTTTAGATTATGTTCCATCCAATGTGGGAACAAAATAGCTAATCCGCCGCCATGTGGAATATCATAAACTGCAGAAACAGCATGCTCAAGATTATGTGTCGCCCAATCACCGGCATACCCCATATTTAATATTCCATTTAACGCCATTGTTCCACTATATAAAATGATAGAGCGATATTCATAATTTTCAAGATCATTAAGAAGTTTTGGTGCGGTCTCCATAACTGTAATTAGTAATGATTCACACATACGATCTTGGTAAGGGGTGTTTTCTTCAAGATGGAAGTAATGTTCGAATACGTGTGACATCATATCTACAATTCCATAAATTGTTTGGTTTTTAGGAAGTGAAAAGGTATTAACTGGATCTAAAATTGAAAATTGTGGGAATGTTACGCTACTACCCCAGCCATGTTTTTCTTGTGTTTCCCAATTTGTAATAACTGATCCTGAATTCATTTCAGATCCAGTTGCTGCAATTGTTAAAACAGTTCCGAATGGTAATGCTTCAGTAGCATATGCTTTTTTCACTACCAAATCCCATGCTTCTCCATCATATTTAGCCCCAGCAGCAATGAGTTTTGTACAATCAATCACACTGCCCCCACCAACAGCTAAAAGAAAATCAATGTTTTCTGCTTTACAAATTCCAATTCCTCTTTCTGCTGTTGAAAGACGAGGATTTGGTTCAACCCCTGATAATTCAAAAACCTCTGCACCTATTTCTGCTAATAAGTTTGTAACTTGCTCATATAATCCATTACGTTTTATGCTACCGCCACCATATACAAGCAATACTCTTTTCCCGTATTTTGGTAGTTCTGTTTTTAAAGCTTCTAGTTGTCCTTTCCCAAAAATAAGTTTCGTCGGATTCCAAAAGGTGAAATTTTCCAAGTTGTAAAACCTCCTATTCGTATTCCTATTATATAGTTTAAAAGCTTATAAAAAAAATAATCTGCATAAGAAGAATAATTCGTCCAATATTAGCAACATTTTTTTGAACTCAATTTATTTAATGATACCGGATAGAATACATGGTTTTATATCTTTCCCTTTTACCCACTCAAGAAAATTTATATCTAATATTTGCTCACTTTCAGCAATGGAAGTTAAAATCCTTTCATCTTTGAACGAATATGAAAACGTATGGAGTGTTCCAAATAAATCATCATAATTAGTGAAAAATAATGGTGATTCACTATTTGCAAAATTGTTAAACATTTCACTTTGTGTTAAATTACCATCTCGAAAGCTTTGCAAAATATTATTTCTTTTGAGTGAATTATCGATAACTGTTCTATTTTTCTGTTTTAGGTCTTCCTCTTGAAAATGGTTTACACATGACAATAATTCCGGGTCCCTTCTTATTACCACTTTACTTGGAGTAGCTTCAACAACCGCTATATCTCCATTTCGATCAGCCATTGAAAAGTTGTAACAAGCCGAATGTGGGATTTCCTTCAACATTTGAATGGCATCATCTGTCGTGGTACAAGTATCAAGAACCATTCTAATTGAAGTCCATGCTGATAATCCAACTGAATAATCATGATGACTCACAAAATGCAGTCCAATCACTAATCCTTTTTCGTTCACCCCTTCATGTCTTCCGATAGCTTGTAGATTATAACCTGCTGAAGAAAAAACTTGATTTGGTTGAACTAAACTAAAGCAGCCATCATATAAAGCCGGACCAAAATCATAATTGCGTACATAATAATCTTTTGTTATTACAGCAGAACACCCCATTGCTTCTGTTTTTGGAACATCATATCCACTAAATAAAGTGACTGCTTTGTTTAAAGAAATTTCTAAACCATCAGACAAACCTTGCATCTCATCAAGTAAATTAGGAGCAAATGAAGTATAAATTGATTTCATATTTTCATAATCAATCTCAGGTTTCGTTATCATCTCTAAAGCTTTAATAATCGGTTTACCTTGAATAACTTTTCCAGTTTTAAATCCAATATTATATGAGCTATCTCGAATCTGAAGCACTTGAACTTCAAAATTTGACATATACATCCCCCATCCTGTCATTTTTAATTTTAGAGAGTACTTAATAGTTAAATCATAAATTATTTGGAATATATTAGTAAAGTTATATTTGTAATCTAATGTATGTTAAGTATCAAATAATTTTACATAACAAAACGAGCCTAGTAATTCCATCAGACTCGTCGATTTGAATCATATTGTATTTTGACATTAAAATAGTAAAGAGATAAATGGTTGTTTCATAACAATTACAAAATTCAAGTGTACTTTGATTGTCCAAATTACCAATCCTGTTTCTTATATATCTTCACAGAAATATAATAAGAAATGATAATTAACAAAATAACAAATCCCAAGTACAAATAAGATAACCATAATAAATCACCTGGATTATTTAAAAAATCCCTTACCATGGGTGTATCAACAAATTTAATGCATAGCAACCATGGAATGAGAAATACCAGAACCATAACTAATCTCCCTTTTTCCTGACCAAAACGAATAGATGCTGGTAATGTGATGGCCGCTATAAATAAAATACTGGCAACTATAAGAGCCCATAATGGAAGTATAAAATTAGGCGTATCATGAACACTGAACCACAAGACAGCAACTGCAACGGTTGCTGGAAAAATTGCAACTATTGATGCTAGAAAATATTTGCTCAAAATCAGTTTTTCAGTTTCTATAGGTAATGTACATACCACTCTTTCCCATTTAAATTGCTGATCAAGTGTCATTAAATTTCCTAGAACCATGACCGCAACAAAAACTATTGGAAAAGCAAGTCCTGCACCAAAGGATGTTACAAAGCTTAGTACAATTGCTATCAATGACATTCCAAATAAAATAATAAAATGCGTTTTCAACATATAAAAATCTTTTAAAAGTAAAGTTTTCATGATTGTTCCCCCTTCATCATAAACATCATGATTTCTTCTATTTTAGGTTTTTCTAAGAAAAAAGCTGGATTTACTTTTTCTGTTAACACTAACGCTTCCATTCCATAGGCGTATTTTCGAGTTCCTATGACTGCATTCTCTGGTAATTCCATAAACTCTTCTTCAGAGCCTTTAAAAATCGAATACTTTTCCAGTAACCATTCTTTTTCTTCGCTAAATTGAATTCTGCCATCGTGAATAAACGTGATATAATCTGCTATTTTTTCTAAATCACTTGTAATATGAGTAGAGAATAAAATACTATGAGTTTCGTCTTGCATGAAATCTAAAAATAGTGTAAGAATATCATCTCGAATAATTGGATCAAGTCCACTAGTTGGCTCATCTAAAATAAGTAATTTTGGATGGTGTGCCAAGGCAAGTGCAATTGATAATTTCATTTCCATACCACGTGATAATTTTTTGATTGTTTTGTTTCTAGGAACTTTCAATTTATCTAATAGTCGATAAAAATAATCTGTATCCCAATTTTTATATAAACCTTTCCAAATCTTTTCAATTTCAGTGATTTTCAGCATGTCAGGGATATAAAGTTGATCAAATACAACTCCAATTTCTTCTTTTATATGTACTTCTTCACGTGACATGGATTCACCAAAAATTTTAATGGTACCTTTATTTTGATGCAATATATCAAGAATACACTTAATCGTCGTTGTTTTTCCTGCCCCATTTTCTCCGACAAACCCCATTACAACACCTTCAGGTAAAGTCAAATTAATATCTTTTAACGCAAAATTCCCAACTCTTTTTGTTAAGTCTCTAATTTCGATGCTATTCATTTGGATCATCCTCCATCAACAAATTTACGATTTCTAAAAATTCTTTTTTGGATACATCCGCATATACCGCCATCTCTACTGCTTTTGAAATATGCTCTTCGATTTTCCGCAAATATTCTTCTCGTAAAAACTCACGATTACTTGATGACACAAAACTCCCCTTACCTGGAACAGTTTCAATAAAACCTGCATTCTCCAGTTCGGCATATGCTCTTTTTGTTGTCATCACGCTAATTCTTAACTCCATTGCAAGTTTTCTTATGGAAGGCAATGCTTCTCCGGCTTTCAAATCTCCGTTCACAATCATTGCCTTTAGCTGCTCTGTAATTTGTTCGTAAATTGGCTTATTGCTCGCATTTGAAATAATGATTTTCACACTTGCTACCTTCCTTCATATAACTGTATATACTATATATATACAGTATACACAAAATAATTCAATAAAGTCTACAAAAAATTTATATTTGGATTTTGGATGAATGAATTCACATGACTGTTCCAATATTTATGAAAACTGCCATAATTTTTATGGTTAGGTTATTGTATAATGAAAAGAAGTAAATCTTTTGATATGTTTCGCTAGTTTACACCAAGGTTTCGACATATAGGAAAGGATGATTTGGATGAAGACTTTGAAATTGCTAATAAAAAAAGGTACACCAAAATATCAGCAAATTTATTTTCATATAAAAGAGTTAATATTAAATAAAACATTAAAATCAGATGATCAATTACCATCCATTAGGCAATTATCAATTGATTTAAAAGTTAGTCGTAGTACTACATTATCAGCTTATGATCAATTACTTACTGAAGGTTATATACGCAGTAAAGGTAGAAAAGGTTACTTTGTGAATTCAGTTCAGAAAAAACATGATAATTGGAAAACCGCTAATTATACAATTTTACGGAATCAGATTCCAACATACACGATTAAGTTCCAACCCAACGCTGTTGACCAGGATTCATTTCCTACAGTGAAATGGAGACAATGTACGAATCTAGCAATGGAACAATCATTTATCTATTCAAAGGACCATTACCAAGGTGATCCTTTTTTACGTCAACAACTATCTTATTATTTACTAAAATCAAGAAGGATTAATGCGGATGCGCAATCTATCATTATAGGAAGTAGTAAGCAGGAATTGTTAATGAAAATTGGTCTACTTTTAAAAAATGAGTATCATACAGTTATTTGTGAAGATCCTGGTTTTGAATCTACCCGCAAATATAGCCCATTATTTGATTTTACAATTAGTCCGATGCCTATTTCTGAACGAGGAACGTTTTTAAAACAGTTACCCGAAACTACAAATAACATTTTATATACTACGCCTTCTCATCAATTCCCAACTGGTGTAACAATGCCAATTTTTGAACGCCAAAGATTAATAGAATGGGCATATAATTCAAATAGTTTTATCATTGAAGACGATCACGACAGCGAATTTCGTTATTCACAGCAACCAATACCTGCATTAGCTTCCCATGATTTAAGTCATGTAATCTACCTAGGAAGTTTTGCAGAGTCATTTTTACCGACAATGCGGGTTAGCTATATGATTCTTCCACCAAAGTTGCTGAAAGAATATCATCAATCTTTTTCAAAGATTGAGCAAACAGCATCTGCAATTCATCAAAGAGCGATGGCTATTTTCATGGAAGATGGTTTTTGGGAATCTCATATTCGAAAAATGAGAACTACTTACAAAAATAAAATGGAGACATTAACGACTGCAATCGAAGAAGCTTTTTGTAATGATATAGAGATCTTGGGCAAAGAATCTGGGCTTTATGTTCTACTGCAAGTAAAAAAAGGATATTCAGAACAACAGTTAATCCAAAAAGCAGCTAATTATGGTGTAAAAGTGTATCGTGCCTCACGTTATTTCATCAAAAGAAAACCGAACTATCCATTGATTCAATTGGGCTTTGGAGGAAACTCTAATGAAGAAATATTGAAAGGAGTTGAATTACTAAAAGAGGCTTGGAGCTAAATGTTACATAGTAACGAGTAAATTATTTTCTCAAAAAATAAACAGTAAAAATAATAATATCCTAGTTCCCCTCTTGACATTATAAGAATATAGCGTTATGATAACTTATGTCATAAGGCATACGGGCGTATGGCGCAATTGGCTAGCGCACCTGACTCTTAATCAGGGGGTTGTGGGTTCGACCCCCACTACGCCCATACTTTTGAAAGAATATCATCGTTTGATGATGTTCTTTTTATTTCGTTAAAAAGGATTTGGAATTTATCCCCTCTTTTGAAACTCTTTCAGGTTCGAAGATAGAAAAAAGGTTGTTTCGAAAGGAGAATTTTATGAATAAGCTCAAACTAATATGACTAAAACTGCGTATAAAAAGAGCTAGCCGTTTAAGCTAGCATGAAAGCCTTTATACTCCATACCAATTAAAACCATTCTCATTTAAATCAATCCAAACATGCTTTGTAGTTGTGTACATTTGTAATGCTTCAATACCTAGTTCACGACCGATTCCACTTTGTTTCATACCACCAAAAGGTGCAACTGTGTCTAGCATACTAAAAGTATTTACATAAACAGTTCCTGCTTTTAATTTTTTCGTCATTCGATGTGCTCTTTGAAGATTGGACGTCCATACACCAGCTGCAAGTCCGTATAATGTATCATTTGCTTTTTGAATTACATCTTCTTCATCCTTAAATCGAATAATAGAAAGTACAGGGCCGAAAATTTCTTCACGTGCAATAGTCATATCATTCGTAACATCACCAAACACAGTTGGAGTATAATAATTACCCTTCTGTAAGTTCTCATTACGTTCACCGCCTAGAAGTAGAGTTGCTCCTTCTTCTTTCCCTTTACTTACGTAATATTCAATTTTTTCAAGTTGATCTGTACTTGTTTGGGGTCCCATCTGAGTCGCTTCGTCCAATGGATCTCCAACTCTTATTTTTTTTGCTTTTTCTACGAATTGTTCAACAAATTCATCATAAATTGAATCTTGCACAAATAGGCGGGTTCCTGATGCACATACTTGACCTTGTGCAAAGAAAATACCAAACATCGAACCATTCACTGCATGTTCGATATTCGCGTCTTCAAAAACAATATTAGGTGATTTACCACCGAGTTCTAAGCTTACATCTGTCACATTTTGACTTGCAGTTTGCATAATCAATTGACCAGTTTTTGTGGAACCTGTAAAAGCAATCTTATCAATATCAGGATGGGATACTAGAGCATTTCCAGCTTCTTTACCAAAACCAGGAATGACATTAATAACGCCGTCTGGGATACCAGCTTCTTTGAATAGCTGTGCCATTTCTAAAATACTAATTGGCGTGTGCTCTGAAGGTTTAATGACAATCGTGTTACCTGCTGCTAATGCAGGTGCTAATTTCCACATTGTCAGCATAAGTGGAAAATTCCAGGGAACAATTGCTCCAATTACACCAATAGGTTCTTTTAATGTGTAATTTAAACGGTCATTTGGTGAAGATAATGTACTTCCTTGGATTTTGTTTGCAAGTCCAGCATAAAATTCTAATACATCAATCATGCTTGGAATGGCAATATATTTTGTCTCATTAATCGGTAAGCCATTATCTGTTGATTCAATAATAGCTAACTTTTCTTGATTATCTCTTAATAGATTTGCAACTCTCATCAGCAATCGCCCTCGATCACTTGGAGCCATATTGGACCATTCACTATTTTCAAAAGCTCGCCTTGCTGCCTTTACTGCTATATCTACATCCACAGCTCCTGCTTCAGCAACCTCTGCATATGCTTCACCAGTAGACGGATTATTCGAATAAAATGTTTTACCTGAAACTGCTTCTTGCCATTTACCATCAATAAACAATTGATATTTTTTCATTTAATTCTCCCCCTAAGTCAGTAGATTGTATTGGTAATTGATAAACTGTATAAGGCTGCTTTTCTAGAATATGTAACTTGATCTTTAATTGCTGATCAAACTTCATAAAAGTTGTGAAATCTTGTAAAATACGAATGGCATGGTTATTTGAGATAATACAGTTTTCTATATAACTTACATGTTTCATTTCTATTTCTACTATATATAAACCAGGTGCTGGCAATAAATATTGCCCAGCAACATCAATAAATAGTCCGTTTGTTTGTCTTCTTAAAGTGCCGTTAACACAATAAGGATTCCCTAAATAATGTGGAATTTTAGCAACATTTCCTTTATTCAAAAGTTCACGAATTGCACTCGAACTAATTTTCTCATTTTTATATTCTACTTTTTTGATAACGCTTACACCAAAACGATTTCTGCTTTCTTTTTGTAGAATATCCATATTTCCTTTACCCATATGCCCAAAAGTAAAATCGAATCCTGCAACAACATGTTTGCAGCATAGACCCATAATATAATCTTCTATAAATTGTTCATAGGGTAACTTAGAAAAATGAGAATCAAAATTTACAATATATACTTTATCAATATTTAATTCTTCAAAAATTGCAACTTTTCCTTCTTTAGGTGTTAAATATTGATTGACTTTCTTTTTATTTGGAAGAACATTACTAGGATGAGGGAAGAATGTCATCACTGATAATTCAAGAGATTTTTCTTTTGCAATGGATCGAGCGACTTCTAATAACTCTCGATGACCATTATGCACACCATCAAAAAATCCTAATGCTAAGACACATGGATTTTTTGCACGATATTTTTTTACATTTAATTCTGCGTTAAACTCAATAATTTCCATTTCTCCCTCTCCCCTCTTTTAATGAATTTCTTGATATTTTCCTTCGTAAAAGACGAGTGGATTATTCCCCTCTACAACCTCAAAATCTGTTACTTCACCAATATATAAAGTATGGTCACCTTCAACATGTGTGTTATATACTTTACAAGTTAAATTTGCAATTGCATTCTCAATGACTGGTAAATTATTAAGCCACTTAAATTCTACTTTTTGATTTTCTTTTACCTGTCCTGCAAATAACATAGATAAATCTTTTTGGTCTTCTGCTAAGAAACTCACACCAAACTCACCAGCTTTTGAAATTCGAGAGTTCATATGTGCGTTCTCACCGATTGAAACAACAACTAATTTTGGTGTTAGGGATACAGACATAAATGCATTTGCTGTCATGCCATATGGTACACCTTCAACTGCTGTTGTAATCACAGTTACGCCAGTGGCAAATTTACCCATTGTATTTCTAAATAAGCGATCATCCATCGAATTTCCTCCTTCAATTAACATTTCATAACAACTAATTTATGCTTAACTATTTTTTCAATGGAATATTTAATTTCCTCTTTGCCAACGCCAATTCACCTTATCCCAACATATAGCATATTATCTGCTCTAAATGTAGGAATATTGCATCTTCTATCTATATAGCAAATATAGGTTTTGCCTGTTTTAACTTGCCTTGTGTAGTTGAGATTGTTTCGTTTGTTTCAATATCGATAACTTTTGATGCTTCTGAGAACCAACAATCTGGTGCTTCTGCTCCCCAGAATGTTTGACGGCGTTTATCGTTTAAGTCCCACCGAATTGGATTAAAATCTGGATCACTTGTTAAATAATCGCCATTATAAAGTTCAATACGGTGACCATCTGGATCACGTAAATATAAGAAGAATGCATTTGATAAGCCATGGCGAGCAGGACCACGTTCTATATTTTCCGCGTATCCTAATGATGCTAGTACGTCACAGCCATGAATTAAGCTCATTGGATCACTTAACCAGTAAGCAACATGGTGTACACGTGGTCCTTCTCCATTCATAAATGCAACATCATGTACAGATGGCTTACGGTGAATCCATGCTGCCCAAATACGATTTTCATCATCTGTGGTAAATTCAGAACATGAGAAATCTAGTTCATTAATGTAGAAATCATATGCTTTTTCCACATCTGGAACCATACAGTTAAAGTGATCAATTCGTTGCGCTTTAGCCCCTTGGTATAAGTCATAACGTTGTAATAATCGTTCTGCCCCTTCCATTTTCGTAAAAAATTCAACTGGTAATCCTGAAATATCTTGCACTCGTAATGCACGTCCTACTGCATGTTGTGTACCCGCTTCTAACCATTTCACTTTTAAATTATGTTTTGCAAAGACGGTTGCAATTTTCTCTAAATCATCTTCAGAACGTACTTTATAACTTATTGCTTCCACTACAGGTGTTTCTGCTTTTTTCAATACTAAACTATGGTGAATATGTTCCTCTAAACCTCTAAGATAAATTGCATCTTCAGTTCTTTCTGTAACAATTAACCCTAAACCTTTTGTATAAAATGCTTCTGATTTATCTAAATCAGTAACATGTAAAATAGCACGCGCTGTGCGAATAATATCAAAGTTTGTAGTCATCTTCATATCCCCCTATCTATATTTACACTACATAAGCCGAAATTTTTAACTTCTTTCAGCGAATGTATGGGCACCGGCTGAAAGTAGACATAAATTTTAATTTAGTCTACCACCTATATTGGTGGTAGACTTCTGAAGAAAGATTTTATATTTTGATAAAATTACTTGTAGCTGAACTTGCAGATTTCCCTAAGAAATCTGTTACACGTTCTTTTAGTAAATCTTTTGCTTCATAGTTATCGAAATAAGACATTCCCATACGAATTGGATCACCGAAGAAATAGTATTCATAATGCGATTGACGGCTACCAAATGCACTCATTGTCATATCCCAAGCTAAGCGGAATAATTGTACACGTTCATATCCTTCAAGGTTTTTACCTTGCAATCCTCTATGAATTAACTGACCAATTTCAGGATTTTCAAAATCAGCTTGTGTTGGAATACCCATTAAGCCCGATGCACCCAGAACTCGAACAATTTCAGTCAATTTCGGATAAATACGGGGGAACCATGTACGAGCTGCATCTAATGCCTCAAAATCTGGTGTCATTGTACCCCATTTATCTAATTTTGCATTATGTTCTGCACGATATAAGTGTGACTTTAGACCTTCAAGAGTCAACATAATTTCTGTTCCTTTATCTTTAACATGTTGGAAACCATCAATTCCAATAGCATCCATCATAGATAAGGCAACGCCAAGTACAAATTCTGTTTTGATGATATTTTTTGATACAACTTGATGAGACATATGGACAACTGCATTTGTTTCTCGGAAAGTTCTATTACAAATAGAGGAGTTCCCACAAACAAAGACACGTTCCCATGGTACGAAAACGTTTTCAAAAGAAACAATCGCGTCTCCTTCTTCAAAACGAGAACCTAGTGGATGATCATAGTCATTTTTGTTGTAATCAAATGATTCACGGCTAATGAATTTTAAACCTGGTGTATTGTTTGGAATAGCAAATGCTAGTGAATAAGGATCGTCAAGTTCACCTGCTTTTTTCACTGTTGATGGGAATACGAGAATTTCATCTGTAATTCCGCCTTGAGTAGCTAATAATCGAATGCCATCAACGATTATACCTTCCTTATTTTTTTCAACTAGATGAAGTGCTACATTTGCATCCTTTTGTTCATGCTGTGCTTTAGCACGATTTACTTGTGGGTGGATGAGTGTATGAGTTAAACTAATATCATTTTCACGTGCAAACTCATAATATTTACGAGCATTTTCAGCAAACATTGGATCTGCTTCAGCGAATAATCCATTTGACACACCCATCGCCATTACTTCGGCATTCAAGTAGTCTGGTGAACGTCCCATCATCCCACCTGAAGTTAGTGCCCATTCTTGAATTGCTTGTCTTCGAGCGATAATATCTTCGACTGATTTTGGTTGTAAAAATGTTGTCCCTACTTTTTCACCCGTTGTTGGAGATGTATATAACATTTTTTCTGGCTTTTGGAATTGTAAATCATATAAATTAGCCATTGATTGTATAACACCTTTTAAACCAGGATGTGTTGTAACATCCTCAACCCGTTCACCGTGTAAATAAATATTGTTGCCTGCTTTTTTTAGTCGTTCAATATATTGTGCTCCTGTTTTAGCCCCCATTGAAGTCACCCTCTCTTTTAATTTTTATGATTTTTTTCCAAATTGCGGGATATGATGGTCACCAATTGCAACATGAATAACAGTAGGTTCGGTATAGAATTCGAAAATAGCGTAATGACCACCTTCACGCCCTATCCCACTTGCTTTTGTACCTCCAAATGGAATACGTAAATCACGTGTGTTATGAGAATTAATCCAAATCATACCGGCTTCAATTGCTTGAGCAACACGATGACCGCGAGTTAAATCTTGTGTCCAGACAAAACCAGCAAGACCATATTTCACATCATTTGCTACTGCAATAACTTCATCTTCGTGTTCAAATTCAATAACTGCCATAACTGGACCGAAAATTTCTTCTTGGCAAACACGCATATCATTTGTTGCATTTAGCAATAATGTTGGTGGTACATAATTACCTGCTTTAAATTGTACTGGTACCGTACCTTGGAATACTTCACAGCCTTCTTCTTTTGCTAACTCGATATAACCCTTAACTTTGTTGAAATGCTGTGTTTCAATCAGTGGGCCAAGTTCTGTAGAAGCATCTAGCGGATCACCAATACGAATATTTGCAACTCGTTCTTTTAATTTCTCTATAAATTCATCTTTAATTTTTTTATGAACGAATACACGTGAATTAGATGTACAACGCTCACCATTGAATGAGAAAATGCCCCAAATTGTTGCATCCAAAGCACGATCTAAATCTGCATCGTCAAAGATAATTAATGGCGATTTTCCACCAAGCTCCATAGAAGTCTTTTTCAATGAATCAGCTGCATTTTTTATGATAATAGAACCTGTAACCGTTTCACCTGTAAATGAGATTGCTTTTACATCCGGGTGTTTTACAAGTGCATCTCCTGCTGTATCACCAAAACCATGTACGACATTGAAGACACCCTTTGGCAATCCTGCTTTATCAATAATTTCAGCTAATTTATTTGCTGATAACGGTGATAATTCTGCAGGTTTTAAAATTACTGTATTACCTGTTGCTAATGCAGGCGCAACCTTCCACGTTTCTAACATAAATGGTGCATTCCAAGGGGTTATAAGACCAACTACACCTAATGGACGATGTAATGTGTAGTTAATAAACTCTTTTTCTACAGGAAATGCTTGACCGTGCAAATGTGTCTCTACCATTTTCGCGTAAAAGCGGAAGTTTGTTGCTGCGCGTGCAGCTTGACTACGTGTTTGACTTATAGGTAATCCAGTATCAAGCGCTTCCAAATAAGCAATTTCTTCTGCTTCTTCTTCGATGAGATCCGCAATTTTATTGATATATTTCATACGTTCTGAAATTTCTAGATCTTTCCATTCAGTATCAAATGCTTTTTTTGCAGAAGCTACTGCCTCATTGATATCGTCAATACCGCCTGCTGCAATATTATTGATGTGCTCATTTGAGAATGGATTTACATTTGTAAAAGTCTCACCAGTTTTAGCCGGTACAAATTGACCATTAATGTATAATGAAATGTCCTTTACAATTACTTCTCTAATTGAGTGTTCAGTAATTGAATTTGTCATTTTACTCATCCCTTCTATATGTATCAAAGTATCTTCATAGTCAACGAACATTAACACCGTTAATATAATGAATATCCTGTATTTAAATCCTATAAAGATACTTTGCTACTAATAAATTTTATTATTTTGATGATACGACTTCTGAAAGTTCAACATGTTGGGATAAAACTTTACGAATTTCATCTTGCAATTGTTGTGATGGTAAATCCATTGGTAAACGAAGTACTGGTTTAATTTTCCCCATCATTCCAAGTGCAGCTTTTACAGGAGCTGGGTTTGTATCTTTGAACAATACATCGTTTAACTCCATCAAACCATAATGTAAATCTTGAGATCGTTTAACATCACCTTCAACCCAAGCATTGTAAACTTCTGCTACTTTATCAGGTACTATATTCGCAGTTGCACTAATATGACCTGCACCGCCTATTGCTAGCAATGGGTAGCATAATAACTCAATACCTGAATATACATTGAAATCACGTCCACAACGTAAAAGTACGCGATTGATATGTTCAAAATCTTTGTTCGATTCTTTAACTCCGATAATATTTGGACAAGCATCTTTAAGTTTGACCATCGTATCAATTTCAAGATTAACAGCTGTACGTCCAGGAATGTTGTATAGGATAATTGGTAAGTTTGGCACTTCATCGGCTATCGCTTTAAAATGCTTAAATAACGCATGTTGTGAAGGTCGGTTGTAATATGGAACAATGATTAATACTGCATCCGCACCTAATTCTTCAGCTTTTTTTGTTAAATAAAGAGCTTCTTGATGATTTGTTGAACCAGTGCCTGGCACAAATGGTACGCGTCCATCAATCACTTTAATAGCCTTTTCCATCACTTGCACACGTTCTTCAATTGTTAAAGAGCTCGGTTCACCTGATGTTCCTGTAACAGAAATACCATGACTGCCACTTTCAATATGCCAGTTTACAAGTTTTTCAAATGATTCAAAGTCAATTGAACCATCCTCGTTAAATGGTGTAATAACTGGTGAAATAGATCCTCGAATACGTTGTTTAATTTCTGAAAAGTTTGTCATGCGACCTCTCCTTTTTTGAATTTTTTGAATATTACCTACAAGAACATCGTAACATGTGGTAAATTAGAATTAAAATACAGATTTTATTGTTAAAAGATACAAAAAAAGTATATATCAGTTTCTCTGAGGTCACTGAATAAATTCAAAATACATGAATTTTATTATTAAATTTTTGTGATGCAATTTTTGTTGGAATGGATGTAGCGAAAATTCTTTTTGCTCCAGGTTCAAGAAGTATTTTCTACGACGAGTAATTTCGCAGGAGTAATCTTTACATGTGGGAAAGCGAGCCAAAAAGGCCACACAGCGAAGAGGCTCGTTGGTTCGCCCGAGGAAAGGATAGCTGATTTTCACGTCATATTACATTTGTACTCTAATAATTAGAAATAAAATCGTTTTTCAGTGCCTCGTTTTTCATAGTGTCTTTTTACTTAACAAACAAAGGGGGATTTGTATGGATATAAAACAACTATATTACTTTTGTACAATTGTAGAAGAAGGACAAATAACAAAAGCTGCAGCTAGGCTACATATGGCACAACCTCCTCTTAGTCAACAATTAAAACAATTAGAAAATGAATTAGATGTTGTACTTTTTGAAAGACAAGGTCGTAAGCTATTGCTCACAGATTCCGGAAAATCTCTTTATGAAAATGCACAAAAAATTCTTGCAGATCTTGAAGATATTAAAACTAAGGTAAAAGAAATGAATGAGGGAATTCGTGGAAAATTATCGATAGGTGTTAGTAAAACTTGCTTTTCTTATTTACCGGAACGAATTCAATACTTTCGTGCCGAATATCCTGAAGTTCTTTTTCATATTATCGAAGGTGATACTGCTTACATTTCTGATTTACTAGTAAATCGTATTATAGAAGTAGCCATTACCAGATTTCCAATCGAACAAGAAAACATAGAAATGAAAGTGTTTAAAAGTGAACCTTATATATTAATTATCCCCAAAACCTGGAAACATCTAATATCAAATAAAACTAAAATTGCACTCAAAGAAATTAAACAGTTACCACTAATGCTTTTACATCGTATTCATGGAGCTGGTCAATTTGAAATTATTACTAACGCATTCAAAGAACAACAACTTAAACCTAACATCATACTTGAATGTCCAGATGTTAGTATTTTATTTTTATTAGTAAACTCTGAAATTGGCGCAACAATCGTTCCAAAAGGTGCTATAAAGAATCAATCATACGATAATATTCATATCATTGAAATTGAAGATGCAAATATATATTCAGAATCAGGTGTTATTTGGTTAAAAGATCGCCATTTATCAAAATGTACACAATTATTTATCGATTCATTTGTATAAATGGAAAAGCTGTTTTCGATTAGAAAACAGCTTTTTTATTATACTAATAGTATTAATGATTTATAACTCCACCAACATCACTACCTGTTTGCGCCTTTACTAAAATTTCATCATAATTATCAGGTTGTTTTACGGCTTTTCTATTACCCATAATTGTTCCAATGTAACAAGCTAAAAAGCCCAGAGGAATAGAAACAATGCCTGGTGATGCTAATGGGAAAATAGGCTTTCCAACGAAAATTGCTTGACCCTCGACTGGACTCCAAAAGTTAGGTCCAATGACAACAAGTAAAATTGTCCCAAATAAACCAACAAGCATCCCTGTGATTGCACCAGTTTTATTAAATTTCCGCCAGTAGATTGTCAATAAAATAACTGGTAAATTGGAACTTGCAGCTAATGTCATTGCTAGCGTCGAAAGAAACGCCACATTGAATTGTTGTAAAAATAGTGAAAATACAATAGCAATCGCGGTTATAGCAATTGATGCAATCCGAACCATAAACATTTGTTGTTTTTCTGTTGC
This sequence comes from Rummeliibacillus pycnus, assembly GCF_044359855.1. GTDB lineage: Bacteria > Bacillota > Bacilli > Bacillales_A > Planococcaceae > Rummeliibacillus > Rummeliibacillus pycnus_A. The sequence continues at coordinate 245,460 of NZ_CP132291.1, read as the reverse complement.
TTTCCCATTTTTGAAAATCTCATTATATAAATCATGAGAAAATGCAGTTGCGCCCGTAATAACAATACCCGCTACAACAGCTAAAATAGTTGCAAATGATACTGCTGACACAAATGCAAACATAAATCCTCCTCCTAACACTTGTGCTAATAGAGGTGCTGCCATATTACCTGCAGGATTTGCTTCGATGATCTTACCTGTACCAACAAGTTTAGTTGCAGCAAGACCTAAGAATATTACCATCACATGGAATAAACCCATAAGCCACATTAACCATACAACTGATTTTCTTGCAGTTTTACCATCTGGAACTGTTAAGAATCGAACCAATACATGCGGTAAACCAGCTGTACCTAATAATAATCCTAGCGTTAATGATATACCATCGAGACTACTTTTATACTTGATACCTGGATTTAAGAAGTTTTCGCCAAATGGGGTTGCCGTCTTTGCTTCTGTAAAAACGTTAAGGAAATTAAAGTTAAATTGGAACATCGCTAATATAAATAGCACAACTGTCCCACCGATTAATAAAATAGCTTTAATAATTTGAACCCAGCTCGTTGCTGTCATACCACCGAACAAAACAAAAAGAAGCATTGTAATCCCAACAAATAAAACAGACACATTATAAGGAATCCCAAGTAAAAGTTTAAATAGCGCTCCAGCAGCCACTAATTGACCTAACATATAAAAAACGGAAATTACAATCGTGTTAACCGCAGTTACTCCACGAACTTGTTTAAAACGATAACGCGAAGTAATCATATCACCAAGTGTATATTTCCCCAAGTTTCTCAATGGTTCTGCCACTAAGAACAAAATTACCAAAAATGATATAAGTGCTGGATACATTAAGAAGAATCCGTCATAACCATTTAAAGAAAATGCTCCGATTAACCCTAAAAATGTAGAAGCTGACATAAAATCCCCAGCTAAAGCTAAACCATTTTGCCTAGCTGTTAATCCACCTCCAGCTGTATAAAAAGAACCTGCTGTTTTGGTCTTTTTAGAAGCATAATACGTAACAAATAATGTCATGAGTGTAATTGCAGCAAACATAATAATAATGCTTATATTCATCTTATACCTCCTGATTCTCTAGGATTTTTTTTGCTTCTTTATCGAAATAGTCAGCTTTCTTAAGATAAATACTACAAACAATAAATGACATAGGAATCATAGAAATAGCGTAGATCCAGGCCCAAGAAATTTCTCCTATTATTTTTCCATTCAACAAATTTGTCGAAAGTGCTAAATAAGGTAATAACAATGAATACAACATGTAAAAAATTGTATAAGAAACAGTAAATACTGTTTTTTCCTTACACATCTTTTTAAAATGATCTGACTTTACAATTGAAGAGTAATCAAAGGTTGTTGCACTTTCGGAATATTCAGTATTTTTAACAGATGGCTGTTCAACCAATACTTTTTCATCCGTTTGAATCATCCACTTCATCCCCTTTTCAATATTCAGTTGTATCCCCTTTTTAAACGAAACTGATTTCTTGATAACACCCCTTCCAAATGTAAGCCCTTACCTTTGAGCTTTTTCAGTCATACTATCAAAGTATCAAGACAATGAATAATACTAAAAATGTATCGTTTGTATATGAAAAAAATATTTTATGTACATAGTCAATTGTCTTATATTTATTTTAATAACTATTTTTTCCACAATCAATCAATTTCGTACAAAGGAGTGAAGAATGTGAGTACACTATTTGTAAAATATCAGGGCACTGCTCAACTACAAACAATCAAGAAAGATGATTTGCAAGAAATTCCGGTAGATTTTCCAGTTAAGGGTACTGTATACGGTACATTACTAAACTATCAAGATGAAATTAATAAATTAAAACCAGAGTTTTCAGTTGCTCCATATAATGAGCCACCAAAATCCCCAATTCTTTATATAAAACCAAGCAACACATTCAATGCACATCAACACATTATTCCATTACCAGATGGAGTCAGTGAAGTTCAAGCAAATGGTTCACTAGCAATTGTTATTAAAAAAGATGCTTATAAAATAGAAAAAGAGCATTATGAAAAGTATATTTTAGGATTTACCATTGCAAATGATATTACCATTCCACACGAAAATTATTACCGTCCAGCAATTTCCCAAAAATCTCGTGATGGATTCTGTCCTATTGGCCCATACATTATAAGTACGGATGCTATTAATAATCCTAATAATTTAATCATATCTACCTATGTAAATGGTGAATTAAAACAACAGTTTTCTACCCGTGAGTTGGTTCGCTCTATTGGTCAACTTCTCGAAGATGTAACTGATTTTATGACATTATCTGCAGGGGATGTATTGTTAACTGGCATACCGAATAATCCACCACTCGTATGCAGTGGTGATTCGGTTTCTATTACAATAAGTGAAATTGGTACACTTACAAACCATATTAAAGCATTAAATGAAAGTTATGAGAAAGGAGAAAATATATGAAGCATGCGATTGTAGCATATAAAGGAAGCATTCATAATGCAGTGGAGGAAAATGGTGCCTTACGCTTAGCTTCCGGTCAGCTTGTCTCAGAAAATGAAGTGGTATGGTTACCCCCTGTTACACCTCAAACTATTTTTGCACTTGGTTTAAACTACGCTGATCATGCGGCAGAGTTATCATTTAATGCACCCAAAGAACCTCTTGTATTTTTAAAAGGACCCAATACGATAATCGGCCACAATAGTGAATCAGTTCGTCCAGATGATGTAACATTTATGCATTACGAATGTGAATTGGCTGTTGTCATAGGAAAGTCTGGCAAAAATATTAAACAAGAAGATGCCTATGATTATGTCTCTGGTTATACTGTTTGTAATGATTATGCAATACGAGATTATTTAGAAAACTACTATCGTCCAAATTTACGAGTTAAAAATCGTGATTCCTTAACGCCACTTGGTCCTTGGCTTGTTGATAAAGAAGATATTACAAATCCAATGGACTTAGCACTCAAAACTTATGTAAACGGTAAGCTTGTACAACTAGGATCTACAAAAGATATGATTTTTAGTATCCCAGTCTTGATTGAATATCTAAGTAGTATTATGACTTTAAACGAAAATGACATTATTTTAACAGGTACTCCAAAAGGTTCTGTGGATACGAAAGTTGGAGACCATGTCGTTACTGAAATTGAAGGGATTGGAGCCCTCCATAACACAATCATTGCTAGCCCTGTTGCTGTAAAATCATAGAAAGGTGGGAGTCTTTCAATGCCACATTTTATCGTAGAATATACGGATAATATTGCCGACCAAGCAAATATTCGAGATCTTCTAAAAAAAGCAAATGAAATATTAATATCAAAATCTACGTTATTCCCAACTGGTGGAATACGATCACGCGCAATTCAATTACAAGATTATTATGTTGCAGACGGTACGGAGGACTATGTTTTTGTTCATGCCACATTAAAAATTGGCTCAGGAAGAAGTGCTATAGATAAGCAAACTACTTGTGAAGACTTATTTAATATGATGAAGGAACATTTTAATAAAATATATAATGAACGTTATTTTGCTTTATCATTAGAGCTTTATGAATTTAGTGAAGCAGGCACATATAAATTTAATAATATTCATCAAAAATTTAAAGCAAAAAATCTATAAGGCGTTAATGTCGATTATCCTGCAAAATAATTTATAATTCGTTTCCATAAAAAAGCAACACTTAAGCTGTTAATCAAGCTAAGTGTTGCTTTTTAATCATCGTCTATTTCAAATCCTTATTTCTTCTGAACAGTAATTGTCCATGCTGCATCGTTCAGCTGTTCGTAGTTTGTTACTTTATGGCCTGCCTCTGCAACCCATCTTGGAATACTTTCTGTTGCTTGCGTGCAGTCAAAGTTAATGATCAGTTCTTCACCTGATTCAATTTCTTCGATTGCATTTTTTGCTTCTACTAATGGGAATGGGCAAACTTGCCCCATTGTTTCTAATACTTTTACCATTTTACATTCCTCCTAATGTACTGATACAGGTGCCACTGATTGTTTTGCAGTTGCTTGTTTTTTTATTCTTGGTCTTACAAAGATAAAGTAAGATGCTGTCCATACACCTAAAATCATAAACGTAAGTGAGATCCACCCTTGCCATGTCATCATTGCTGTACTTACAAGACCATTACCAATCGTACATCCGCCTGCTAAGCTCGCTCCGATACCCATGAAGATTCCGCCAAAAAGACTTGAAACGATTGTTTTTACATCTGGCACACGTAATCGGAATTCATTGCTAGCTTTAGCCGCAATAAATGAACCAACGAAAATGCCTAAAACTAAGAATACGCTCCAATTTAAATAAGATTTATCTCCAATTACTAAATATTGCACGATATTGGCTGATGGAGTAGTAACTCCTAAACCAGCATTACGCCCAGTTGCTTCACTTAATGGCCATGCGATAATTGCAATGATTCCCACTAGTGATGCTGTGAAAAATGGATGCCAGCGACGCTCAAATAATAGATGTGCAATTCCAGTTTTCTTAGGTTTTAAGGATGGAATAACAACTTTTGGCTTTCTTGCTTCTTTAATCATGATTATTGCTACAATTGCAACCAAAATAACGATAAATACCCATACATTCAAACCAAAAGTTGCTGGAATTGAGTTATTGTGAACTTGAATAGATGACAATCTTTCATTTGCTGGTAATAGCACCCCAGATTTCATAATAGCGCTTGTAATCATATAGAAAATAAGTGCAATCCAACTACCAATTAATCCTTCTGCTGCTCGATACCAAGTTCCTGTTGCACAACCCCCAGCAAGTACAATCCCTATTCCGAAGATGAATGATCCAAGAACAACGGCAACCCAAGAAAAAGTTCCAGCTTCATATTGTAACAATCCAAATTGAATTAACGCATATACACCTACACTTTGAATAGCAATAGCTAGTAAAAGTGCATAAAACATTCGATTATCTTTTGCCAGATACATATCACGGAATCCACCTGTTAAACAGAATCTGCCCCTTTGTAAAACGAATCCTAATGCAGCTCCGCAAAGTAAACCGGTAATAATCATTAATATCATTTACTCACCTCATTTTTATTCTTAGTAAACTTATATGTATTTAATTATATTCATGTATTTTGCAATAAGCAATAACTATTTCAAACTAAATTAATAGGATTAGTTGTTTATATAAAATAAAATCCCAATACACACTTTAAATATGTGTATTGGGATTAAATAGTTAGTTTTGATGAGTTAGAGAATACATAAATCAGGCCATATTTGGTTCCATTTTTTTGTTTTTATACGTTGTTGATAAATTTTATGTAATTCCTTATCTACCGCAAAATATGGTGTCGGCTCCACTCTTTTGGAGAATAATACATCAATACCATATGGAGCCATAATTTGTATTTTTCCGTTAGTCACTTTTGCTCCAATTGCAGTAGGGATTTCAGGGAAATGTGCAATACCATCCATTGAAGATATATACGGTTTTGAATGGTTTTTTATATGCATTCTAGCTTGATTTTTCACTGACCAAGGTTCATCAGGCATCATTTTAAGTAAATCACTTTCTAACTTTTTTTCCACTTCTTCAGCTAGATTAAATGGATCAAAATAAATTACATCAATATCATTTAGCGGTGTTCTTTCTGAATAATTATGCACTACATCCCACACTTTATTTCGAAGAAACCCAGCACAGACCCAGCAATCAGGCAAATTTAGTTTTTCAACTGCTTTCAAAATTTTTAGCATCCAAACATCGTTTTGAATCATGTCTAGTAGTTCTACTTTCCTATTATTCGACAATACAGTAGCATTCCTTTCCCGATTCATCCAATATCATATTTTCTTATACATCGCCCATTCATCAACAAATCGACCATCAATATTTAACGAGTCAATTCGCATTCCTTCTTTTATAAATCCCACTTTATCATATAGTTTAATTGCGGTCTCATTTGTTTCAATAACTGTCAATTCTAATCTAGTAAAATGTTTTCCTTTAATCCATTCAAATACTTTTTGGAATAATTTTGTTCCAATACCCATTCCTCTTGAGTGTTCTGAAACCCCTATAACAATACGTCCAATATGTTTGTTTCTTTGCAAATCTCCGGCTGATATACCTATATAGCCAAACAGTTCATCATTTCTTTCTGCAACAAAAAAAGCAGAACGTGGATCATTTTTAAATCTAATTATAATATTTCTTTGTTTTTCGACACTTGTTTTTCTCTCGCCAGGACTAAACAACATATTATTGGATTCATCAACTTCGCATAGTAACTTCAAAAAAGCCTCAGTATCTTGTTCTTCAACTTCTCGAATAATCATTTTAAATACCTTCTTTCATCCTTTTTTTTACTTAATATGATTAGAGTTCAAACCTTTTTTTAATCATCTGTGCTACTTTATCTGGAGCTAAATTTGAATTGTTAATCTTCAAATAATTTTCTTGTTTGATTTCACCTTCGTTGGAATTCAATCTATATTGTTCAATACTGCTTAGAAGGTGTGCTTCAGATTGAGTAATATTTCTCTTTGTCGGTTTATGCTCAAGCCTATTTGGCGATACATTTCGTTTTAGCCTTTCTTCAACATTTGCTTCTAATTCTACATAGTAAATTTCCGCTCCATTCGAGCTGAAAATATCACATATTTTCTCAATAAAATCCCAATCTTCTATTAAATCAAATGCCCAAACAAATGTAAAAATCATGCCGAATTGATCGCTCTGTGAAAATGATTTAAAAATTTCTTCTCTAAAATGTGTTGTTAATCTCCACATTTCTGGAGTAAATCCAAAAAACGGTTCTAATAAATCAATTGTCATATGATTATGGAATAGCTTTAACTGTGTAATTTTCTCTAGCTCTTGTCCAACGGTCATCTTTCCTACTGCCTGTGGGCCAAATAGTAAAACAAGTTTCATATTATACACCTCATTTCGAAAGAGTCATAATATTTCCCATAATATTACTCTCTTGGATGTAAAAACACAATATAGTTTTCAAAATAATATAAAAAAATGATTACTGTACTTGTCAGTTCAGTAATCATCTTTTATTCAATTGAATATTGAATCCTTTATTTAGTGATAAATTTTACTATCGACGGAACAAGCTCGTCATGTAACGGTAACTTTGGATTCGTATAAGTAGCAAAATTCCCCGCTCTATCAGCCGGAGCATTTTTTAATACATGATTCATCCCATCTATGTATACTAATTTTGCTTCATTTTTTTCCGCTTTTAATGCCTGTGCATCTTTCTTAGATACCTGTAAATCATTTGTGCCTTGAATAATTAAAACAGGAGACTTTACATTCTGAATACTTTTTGACGGATCATATTTCATCCATGACATTAAGTAGGGTTGTACTGAAGGTCTAAATAATGCTTGAAGCTCTGTTGATACATTTTGGACGGTTTTCCCATTTTTTAAAGAAGTTATTACATCTTTTGTTTCTGTCATTAATGCAGGTGGTAATTGCCCTTCTAATTGTTCTAATAACAGTTTATCTGCAGGTCTACCTGCACCTGCAAGCGATATAAATGAAGCTATATCTGCATTCCTTGCTGCAAGCATACCTATTAGTGAACCTTCACTATGTCCGATAATGTAAATTTCTTTGAATTGCTGATTTGATTTTATATATGCTACGATTTTCAACACATCATCTACATATTGTTCTATTGATAAATCTTCTTCCTTTTTAATTAAAGAAGTGTTCTCACCAACCCCACGTTTATCATATCTAATGGAAGCGATTCCCTTGTCTGCAAGTCCTTCAGCTAACATCTTCAAACTATCGTTTTTCCCCATTCCAGCAGTATTACCATCTTTATCTGTTGCGCCTGAACCTGAAATAATAATCGCTACTGGGTAAGACTTTTCGTTTTTAGTAGGTTTTTCTAATGCAGCTTTCAGTTGTCCCTTTTCAACTGGAACAGAAATTTCTTCATACAATAAAGGTTGTTCTTCAAATGGCTTTAATTTAATCGCAAATGTTTGACCATTCTGTATTAGCGTACCTTCAATTATATCTTTCTTCAATTTTCCTATGATTTTGATTTTGGAACCTTGTAAATTAATCATTATATCTAAATCGTTGCCATCATAAGTAATGTTTTCAAAAGGATAATTCTTTAATCCTTGTTCTGGGACAGATAAAGAACCGTCATTTTTATCAAGCTTCAAATTAATCGTCAATGGTGATTGTGGTATTTCGATCTCACCTGCCCAATCACCTAGAAATTTTTCATTCATCTGACCAGCCTCCTTATTTCCATCTTTTGTCGAACCACAACCAGTTAACAAAATCACCATAACAAGTAAAATCCATAGCTTTTTCATATTTTCCTCCTAAAATCTTTAATTTTACATTTATAAGTTGATCTCTTAATTATTATACTAAATAAATCATATTTTATATATTTTACCTTATATAGTAATATATATAAACATAAAACCAATAATATTCCAGAGTGTAATCATCTTAATATTTATGTAACAAACTCACTTTCAAGTACTTCTATAACAGACATTTTATTTGCAATTGAATTATAGTTGAATTGTAAAACTTCAAATACTTAAGCTGAAAATAAGAGCAGGTAGATTTTTACCATTACTCTTGACATTATAAGAATATAGCGTTACGATGGTTACGTTATACGGCATACGGGCGTATGGCGCAATTGGCTAGCGCACCTGACTCTTAATCAGGGGGTTGTGGGTTCGACCCCCACTACGCCCATACCTAAAGGAGAACATCATCCGGGATGAAGTTCTTCTTTTTCTTTTTCTATATTAAAATATTATTTTAAACTAGATTATTTATTAACTCTAAACCCAATATACAACTGCTAAAATTGCCTAGATAATTTATTGGAATAAATATGAATAATCCAGATTTAATACTTAAGATAATTTCATATTAAAAAGGTGCTAATTGGCCATTTTTCACCAATTAACACCTTTTTCTATTTTTTTAAGCAATGCATAACTGCTTCTGCTTCCTCCCATGGTACTGGATAACCTTTTCCTTTTGCACAAAAGATGCTTGATGATGTATATTCTGGATCTGCATTTTTGTTATAGCCAATCTTCGCAATTACTTCTTCTTTGTTATGGCAAGAATCATAGCCACTAAATGTTAATGAAAGTGCACCTTTCCCATTTGTATATGATGCAAATATTGAACTGTAATTCATAAAAGTAGAAACAGGTGCTCGACCTTTGATAATTACTTTTCCTTCTATTATATTAGGTGATTCGAACTCCCCACTTGCCTGTTGAATATCTGTCATCATGCGACCAACAAACTCACTAGAAGCTTTTATTTTAAAAGTATAATAAGGTTCTAAAAGTCTATTTGAAGCTTGTTCAAGGCCTTGTCGAATAGCTCGATATGTTGCTTCCCTGAAATCGCCACCTTCCGTATGCTTAATATGGGCTCGCCCAGTGACGAGTGTAAATTTAATATCCGTTATCGGAAATCCAGTTAAAAGCCCATGATGTTCTCTTTCAAAAATGTGCTGTTCGATTAATCGTTGATGCCCAACTGATAAATCATCCGCATGGCATGCATTTTCAAATAGGATTCCAGTTCCTCTTTTTGCTGGTTCCATACGCAAATGCACTTCAGCATAATGCTTCAAAGGCTCAAAATGTCCAAATCCTGATACTGAATTATCGATTGTTTCCATATATAAAATTTGAGGGTTTTCAAAATGTACTTGAAGTCCAAATCGTTCCTTTACAACTTCGACTAGCACTTCCAATTGAATAACGCCCATAACATGGACATGAATTTCTTGGAATTTTTCGCTCCATAAAACATGAAGTGACGGGTCTTCGGCATCTAGTAATCTGAAATTAGCTAATACATCTTTTATATGATCAGTACCTTCATTGATCACTCTGGATTGTAATGTAGGTATGAGTTCAAAGATTTGCTTACTATCAGGATCAATTCCTCCGATTACATCTCCAATTGCGGCTTGTGTGATGCCTGTTACTGCAAAAATTTCTCCAGCTAGTACTTCTTTCACAACCTCATATTGTTCCCCATTATATAGGCGAATCTCTGTTACTTTTTCAGAAATCTCACCAAAATGAAGTTCATCACGAACTTTTAACTTTCCTTTCTTAGCCTTCATAAATATAATCCGCTGCTTTTTTTCATCATGCCGAATCTTAAAAACTTTTGCAGTAAAAGGCACTTCACTATTAAAACTCGTTTGAGTTAGAGTCATAAGCTGCTCGAAAAATTCCATAACCCCAATGTCCTTTAATGCTGAGCCCTCAGCACATGGGAATGCCTCTCCATTTTTTATTAATTGGCGAAATATATCTAGAAACTGTTGAGTATTTATATCTTGTTCTATATATTTTTCAAATAGTTCTTCATCTCGTTCTGCAATAAATTCCAATAATTGATCTGAAATTGAATGATCCGTTAGTTGATTTGTAATCGAAATAATATTCTGAGATAATTCCTGCTGCATTTCATCCATTACTTCAGAAACATTCGCACCCTCACGATCCGTTTTATTGATAAAAATAAAAGTAGGAATATTATATTTTCTTAGAAGTTGCCAAACTGTTTCTGTATGGCCCTCAATACCATCCACTGCACTGACAATAACAATTGCGTAATCCAAAACTTGAATCGCTCTTTCCATTTCAGGAGAAAAATCGACATGCCCTGGTGTATCGATAATTGTATATGTATCATCCCCGATAACGATACGACCTTGCTCAGCAAAAACGGTAATCCCCCTTTCTCGTTCAATTGCATGATTATCTAAAAATGCATCTTTGTGATCGACACGTCCACGTTCTTTTATACTATTTGTATGATAGAGCAATTGTTCAGAAAAAGTAGTTTTCCCTGCGTCAACATGAGCTAAAACGCCAATTGTTTTAAACATAATGAGTTCCTCATTTCTTACATCCATTCATTGTAACTATTATAGCAAAACATCATAGATACTTATGTAATTGGGCATAAATAAACCGCTGAAAGATATTGAAATTTCTCAGCGGTAAACTATTATTTTGAAGTGAATTGAACAATGCTACTTGGGTTTTCAACGACTGTAAATGAAAAATTCTTTTTATTATAATGTTCATGTTTAAAATATGAATCGCTTACACTACTATAACTATGAATGAATTCATTATTCCCATTCATATGGTGTTTCTTGGTAAACGTAGTAGTTTAACCAATTTGAAAATAATAGATGTGTATGTGAACGCCATATATTTAATGGTGTTTTTGTAGGATCATCGTTCGGGAAGTAATGTTCTGGAACGGCAATATCTAAACCCTTTGCAACATCTCTTTCGTATTCTTCCTTCAATGTGTCCGCATCATATTCTAAATGTCCAGTCACCATTATTAATTTTTCATCGTTTGAAATAGCCATAAATAGCCCAGCTTCATCTGAAGCTGATAATACAGTTAGATCTGGATGTGCTTCAACTTCTTCAAGTGAAACGGAAGTGTTCCGTGAATGGGGTGCTGTAAATACATCATTAAAACCTCTTAATAATTTAATTGTTGAATCATTCACAGTATGTTGATAAATTCCCGAGCATTTCTCTGGTAATGGAAACTTTCCAATTCCAAAGTGATGATAAAGTGCTGCTTGTGCCCCCCAACAGATATGCAATACGGAGGTAACATTTGATTTTGACCAATCCATTATCGCTTGAATCTCATCCCAAAAGTCGACGTCTTCAAACTCCATTAATTCGATTGGTGCCCCGGTAATAATAAGACCATCAAATCTTCGATGTTTTACTTCTTCGTATGTTGTATAGAATGTTTCTAAATGGGATTTGCTAACATTTTTTGATTCATGTGTTGCAGTGTTTAAAAACGTTACATTTGTTTGTAATGGTGTGTTTCCTAGTAATCTAAGAAGCTGTAATTCTGTTTTCTCTTTTTGAGGCATTAAGTTTAAGATTGCTATATTTAACGGACGTATATTTTGGCTATTTGAACGATCCTCATCCATTACGAAGATTTTTTCTTTCTTTAAAAGTTCTGTGGCAGGTAGATCTATTGGAATATTAATTGGCATTCGTGAACACTCCTTTTCATATTAAAATAAAAACCTCTTTTCTATGATAAGAAAAGAGGTTTAAAATCTGAGCTTCTTTTTCTTATCTTCCAAGACGAATGTCTTGTAGGACTTAGCACCTTTCTGCAATGCAGAGGTTGCTGAAGCTTCATCGGGCCATTTCCCTCAGCTTCTCTTGATAAGAGTTATGTAATTAATATTATCCTAACATGTTAATGTTATTAATGCAAACTTTTCTGAAAATTAAATTTCTAAATAAACGTTGATTTACAAAGGCTATTAAACATATTATTTTTATAGGCAATAAGATGTTTCACACATTTTAAGTAATATAACCCAAACGTTTGACTTAAACGTTTGGGTTATTTATTCAATTTTAATAATCTTTTAATGTACTAGAACCAATTTCATAAACGCTTTCCTAATTAAAAAATATGAATATTTTCTAAATAAGCAAGTCAATAATTCGTATAATATTTCATTTTAAGTATTTACTTAGTAAGCCGCTCCAGATGGCGCTTTCGTGCTGAGCGAGCGTTGAGCCTCCTCGGAAGCTAAAACATTGTGCTCCTGCATCGCTTCGCTAGCTTCGTCGCAGGACAATGAATGGACTTCACTGAATCAACACCTCACAAAGGAAATGCGAATGCATTTTCGAGGACTCGCCATCTTCCGCTTCATAAATAATGTTCTAATAAATATGGCATATAACAATAGACCATTTAATGTTCGTGAATTTTTTGAAAAAGACTCACTAATCTATATTAAATTTTTTAACGGCTTTTGAAAGATTTTCACTTAATTGAGTTAAGTTTTCGGCAGATACCGAAACCGATTCGATCGCATTTAATTGTTCTGTTGAAGAGGCACTTACTTCTTCACATGCTGCTGCTGTTTCTTCAGAAGTTGCTGCCATTAGTTGAATAATATCAACTACTTCATCTTTAAAATTCGTTACTTCTAATACATCTTTAGTAACTTCTGAGATTGATTCTTCAAGACGAAGAACTAGATTCGAAATATTACCAAAAGTTTCACTTGTGATTTCCACCACTTCATTTTGTGATTGGAAAGTTTTTTTGGTTACTATCATTTGTTCTGTTACTTGTTTTGATTCTAATTGTAATGCATTGACAGTTTCTCGAACCTCTTCAGTTGCCGTTGCTGATTGCTCTGCTAATTTTCGAACTTCTTCTGCTACGACAGCAAAGCCTTTTCCATGTTCTCCTGCTCTTGCTGCTTCAATACTAGCGTTAAGTGCCAATAAATTTGTTTGATTTGAAATATCCATTATTGTTTGCATAACACTATTAATTGAGTTGATTTTACTTTCCAATGCCAATATTACATTCGCCATTTCTGACATACTATTTTCTGACTCAGCGAATGTGGATTGTAATTTATTTATTTGCATTTGGCCGCCTTTATTTACTTGTTGTGCTTCTTCTGCGATAACCTTCATGCCAATAGCTTTTTCGTGAATATCATTAATTTGGATGCTTAATGAATGCGCATGTTCGCCAGCAGTTTCTGCACGACCCGCAGAATTACTTGCACCTTCAGCAATTTCACCTATTGCAGCCGTAACTTCTTCACTTGAAGCATTGGTCTCCTCAGCTAAAGAATTTAATTTGATAGAGTTATCATTCACTTCAAAAGATGAATCTTTTACAACTCGTATAATTGAATTCATATTTTCTGTCATTTTGTTGAAATCTTGTGACAGTTGTCCCACTTCATCATTGCCTTTGTATCGTGAATGGACGGTTAAATCACCGTTTGCAACTTGATCCATTAACTTTCTTAATGCACCTATTGGTTTTGTAATTTTGGCAATAACTCCTACTAGTGCAGCAAAAAGGATACCTAATAGAATAATTGAAACAATAACAAAGATATTTCGGATATCTGTAGCTGTTTTGTGAATTTGCCCTTCATCATAAACTGCCCCAATTTTCCACTTTAAGTTAGGTAAGGTATTGTAAATAGTTATGTACGATTTACCTCCTTCATCATCATATACAACGCCTTTTTCCTTACTGCTATCAAACATTTTTTTGACATATGAATATTTTGATAAATCTTGACCAGATTTTGTCGGATGTACAATTGCTGTACCATTGTTTCCGATAATAACCGGATAACCATTAAACCCAAGTTCCCTTTTAGAAATTTCTTTTGATAAGTTTGATAACAAAATATCAGTCCCTACTACACCAATAACTTCGCCATCTTTCACTACGGCTTTTGCAGCAGATATCGTATATTCCTTTGTTGCTTGATCAATATATGGAGCAGTCCAATATACTTTATCTGGATTATTGGAAGCATTTTTATACCAATCTCGTGATGTAGGATCAAAATCAGAACCTAAATCAACTTCGGGCATAATATCTAAATGTCGGTTCGTTTGTGCATAGTATACAGAAGTTGTTGAGTCATAGATTGATAAGAAATCATTGAACTTTCCATTTAAGATTTTTTTAGATGACTTGCCTTTATTATTAAGAACTTCACTTGATTTAGAAAATTGAATAAGACCTTTTTCATAGTTACCAAGATAATTTTCAATTGATGAAGACATTTCAGTTACCATTACTTGACTCTGGTCGATTAAACTAGCATCTGTTTTTTTATTTACTGTATATGTACTGACAATATTCAGTAAAACTAATCCTACAGCAACCAGTAAAATAACTGTACTTATAATTTTCCACTTAATTGTTTTACCCATTTTATTCTTTTCCCTTCTAAGCCTCACAGTAATAAATACTATATTTATTAACTTTAATCCGGTAATAAAGACTCATGAATTTTCCCACCTTAATAGTATAACAAATTTCGACAAAATACTTCACAAATAATTTAATTTTTTATGAAAATTCACACTAATACTTGATTTTTTCGGAATATGATACTTCTAAAATCGATGTATACTATACTTCAAGCTTTAAATGAACTTATTTATATTTTTTAAATTTATATATATTTCTCTGTTATATAATAGATAAATATGGTAGAATATTTGTTAAATTTATATTTCAACTAAGGAGTGCTTACTAGTGAAAATCGAAAGATCAAAGAAAATGGCTATGTTTCCAAAAGCAATATTCGGAGATTTAAAGGCCGCCGCCACTCGTAAAGCAGCTACTGGTACAAAGATAATTGATTTAAGTCTAGGTAGCCCAGATCTACCACCAGATGAGAAGGTTCGTATGGAACTTTCAAAACAAGCAGCTTTGGCAAGTTCTTATGGTTATACTTTAGGCGGAACAAAAAAATTCTATCAAGCTGTAGCAAATTACTATAAACGCCGCAGTAATGTAGATTTAGATCCCGAAACAGAAATTATTCAAACAATGGGTTCACAAGAAGGTTTAGTTCATTTACCAATGGCTTTTTGTAACCCTGGGGATTATGTTTTATCAACTAATCCCGCCTATGTAGCCTATGATGCCGGTATTCACTTAGCCGAAGCGATTCCTTATTATATGCCTTTATTAGAAGAAAACTCATTTTTACCAGACTTAGATGCAATTCCAACGGAAATTGCAGAAAAAGCTAAATTGATGATTTTAAATTTACCTGGTAATCCAGTACCTGCTATGCCATCTGAAGAATTTTTTGCAAAAGTCGTTGAATTTGCAAAAAAACACAATATTATCGTACTTCATGATTCTGCATATTCAGAGTTCTATTTTGATGGTGGTAGACCAATGAGTTTCTTATCTACTCCTGGTGCTAAAGAAGTTGGTATGGAGATTAATTCACTATCAAAAAGCTTTAGTTTAGCTGGATCACGTATCGCATATATCGCAGGAAATGCTGAGATGATTTCGATCATTCAAGAGCTAAAATCAAATCTTGACTTTGGTACTTTCCAACCTATTCAGGATGCTGCTTGTGTTGCTTTAGACAATGCTGAAGAAATTACAGATCGTATGCGTGCTGTATTTACAAAGCGTCATAGTACCCTAATGGAAGGTTTAAAAAACATTGGCTGGACAGTTACACCTTCAAATGGTGGTATGTTCGTTTGGGCAAAATATCCAATGCAAGAACTGAATGATATCGATTTTGTTTTCAAAGTGATAGAAGAAACAGGTGTCGTTATAGTACCTGGTTCAATCTTCGGGGAAGCTGGAAAAAATTATGTCCGTGTAGCATTAGTTCAAGATGAAGCATTATTAAGTGAAGCAGTTGAACGTCTGGGAAAGCTATCTAAGATTGAAGCCTAGAAAAAAATATTAAGTTAAAAAAACAAGTTTACTGAATGTAAACTTGTTTTTTTGGGTTAGAGAATATCTAAAACTTCAATGTGTTTTATACTTAGTGCTAATTATTTCTTTCTTATATAGACTATCGAGGTAAATAATAAGCATAAAAATAACTCCTTAACATAGCATTTTCACAAAAACTACATCAAGGAGCTTATTTTATTTATTATTTATTTTCCCAAAATAACCCAAAGTTGAGGAGTTGCTTTTGGTGGGATTGAGAGCGTTCTTATCTTGTAAAATGCCGCTAAATCACGTTCTTTAAACATACCTTCTTTATATTTTAACAATCCTGTAGTGGAGCTAATTATTGCACTCTCATCTATTCGTGTGAGTAATTCATTACCTAACATATTTGACTTTTCATCATATTGACCAATCGTTACCTCAAAAAATTTTTCTGCTTCATTTACTACAAATATGGAGGGTTTATATTCTAATGAATCTTTTCCATATTCAAAATCTTGACTTTGAACATATGCTTTAAAAAATTGCCCAACCTTTAAATCATTCATATTTAGTAAATTAAAACTTTTACCATGTACAATAGGGATAGAAGCATTTAATTTTAGCAAGATAGTTTGATCTGAATATTTAATCTTACAATAAATCAAGGTTCGTTCTTTTATTTCTTTAATAATTCCTTCAAAACTTTCATATCGCATAAAATGCCCCCTTTTCTACTATTATAGTTGAAGTTGTAGCTTTAAAAAAAGGTTGGACAATTGATCCTCTATAGCAGACTATTTTTTTGTTAACTATTATTCTTAATTAGAATTTATTTTACAATGCTAATCACAAAGCCAATAACTGTACAAGAAAGGGAGAAAACAAAGTTTGCTAATAGAAAAATTTATTGAGACTTGTAAATAAACTCTACTATAAAAAGGTGAAGTTTAATCTCATCCAGCAGTAATTAAGTAAATTGCTGTCGAATACTAACAATAAAATCAGAATATACAGTTGAATAAACGAAGTTGTTTCTTTCCAAGTTATATTATAATTCATACAGTAGAGCGATCTCACTATCTTAGATTTTCTTTTTCTTTGATAGGTTTCCCTAAAAATACTTTTAAAGAAAGAATAAAAATTGTGCTTTCCAATAAGTGAAAAGGTACCCGTTCCTTTCCGCTTATTGTAAGCACTAAAAAGAGGTTATTTGCTTGTGAATGGCGGTTCTCTGAGCGCTTTAATTCACTGATGTTATTTGACTGATGTTGTAGCCGGAATTATAGCTTGTAAAATTGCAACTGCGTCATCAATTTCGTCGTAGGTTACGGTTAGTGGCGGTAAAAGACGAACAACATTTTCGCCAGCTGCTACGAGTAATAAACCGTTCTTTTCTGCAGTATCAACGATTACAGAAGAATTTTCACAAGTCATACCTTGTAGTAAGCCCATACCTCTAACTTCAACTGATTTAGGTAATGCTTCTATTAATTTCTCCTTTAAATATTGGGATTTTTTCTTTACACTTTCTAAAAAAGTTTCATCAAATATTTCAGTTACAACAGTTGTTGCAACTGACATCGCTAATGGATTCCCACCAAATGTACAGCCGTGAGTACCGGGACCAAAACTATCATATAACTCTGCTGTACCAAGCATTGCACCAATTGGAAATCCACCAGCTAAGCCTTTTGCGAGTGTTACAATATGTGGTTTTAAGGCTGTTTGCATATACGCAAAAGCCGTACCTGAACGACCAATTCCCGTTTGCACTTCATCAACAATGCATAAAATACCTTTTTCTTCGCATACTTTTTTAATTGCTTCAGCGAATTCTGGTGTAATGACATTTACACCACCTTCTCCTTGAACAACTTCTAACATAATCGCTGCTGTTTCGTCGTCAACTGTAGCAAGTAAAGCTTCCACATCGTTATACGGAATATATTCAAATTTTTCAACAATCGGTCCAAAGTCACTATGTACTTTATGTTGTCCTGTTGCTGACATTGCACCAAAAGTTCGACCGTGAAAAGAGTGTAAAAAAGTAATGATTTTGTGTTTACCCGTATGTTTTCTTGCTAATTTTATAGCTGCTTCATTTGCCTCAGTACCACTATTACAGAAAAATGCATATGTTAAGTGCGTATCTCTTACTAATTTTTCCGCTAATTGTTCTTGATACTTACTTTCGAACAAATTAGAAGTATGCCATAATAGTTCACTTTGATGTTTAATGGTATCAACTAAAATAGGATTTGCATGGCCAAGACTTAATACTGCAATGCCACTAGTAAAATCTAAATAAGTCTTTCCTTTTTCATCCCATACTTTGGTACCTGCTCCTTTAACAAGTTGAATTGGTCTTCTTGTATAATTTCCGAATAATGCGCTCATAAACAGACACCCTCTTTTGCAATTTTTGTTCCTTCAAAATATTGATTTACAATATGAATTTCCGGAATTCCTGCTTCTAAACATTCAATCGCTGCTGTTACTTTCGGAATCATACCACCATATATATCTTCTGATTCAATCCATTGATCAATTTTTTCTGGATGAACTTCTTGTTGTACCTCACCATGTATCTTAATACCGTTTGTATCAGTAACAAGAACCAAGGCTTCAGCCCCTATAGCTAACGCAATGTCACTTGCCACTGTATCCCCATTGATGTTAAGCGGGACCCCACTGTTTGTTGCTCCAAAACATGCAATAACAGGCAATTGGCCAGAAAGTAAATAGCTTTGTATTTTTTCATGATGAACTTTTTTTATTTTACCTACATAACCGTATACATTTTGATCAAGAAAGTCACTTTCAAAAATGCTACCATCTATACCGTTTAGTCCTATAGCTTGAATACTAGTTGATTTGAGTTGTTTTGTTAAAAAAGGGTTCACTTTTTCAACTAATGCATCTTGTACAATTCCGACAGCTTCTTTTGAAGTATAGCGAATACCATTAACCGTTTTATAGGCAATGTTATTCTCCGCCAATTCTGCATTAATCATCGGTCCACCACCATGGACAATGACAATCTGAAAACCTTCCATTCGATACTTTTTAAGAGCCTCAAAAAAACATGAGTCAAGGCCTTCTAACATACTTCCTCCTAGTTTGATGACAATTATCTTAGGATCTGTATGTAGCATTGATTTGGACATAGTCATATGTTAAATCGCACCCCCATGCTGTTCCTATTCCTTCACCGATTCCCATATCTACAGCAATTTTCACTTCATTTTGTTTCAAATATTCCTTTAACACTTCCTCTGAAAACGGAATTGGTTCACCGAATTCTACAACAGTTGTTGAACCGATTTGGATGGTGATTGTTTCAGGATTAACTGTCATACCGCTGTATCCTACAGCACAAATGACTCTTCCCCAATTCGCATCACAGCCAAACACGGCTGTTTTTACTAAGGATGACCCTACCACAGTTTTTGCAATTTGCAATGCTTCTAATTCTGTTTTTCCACCTGTAACGTTAACTTCGATTAGTTTTGTAGCACCTTCCCCATCTTTTGCAATCATTTTAGACAAATCTTCACATACTGCATTAAATGCTTCAGTAAAAACATTCCATTCAGGATGATCAGGTGTTAACTCATTGTTTCCAGCCAAACCGTTTGCGAGAACAAGTACAGTATCATTAGTAGACGTGTCACCATCAACTGTAATCGCATTAAATGTTTTTTCTGTCGTGTCTATAAGTAATCCTTGTAAAGTTTCATGACTGATATTCGCATCTGTTGTAACGTATGCTAGCATGGTTGCCATATTCGGCTTAATCATGCCAGACCCTTTTGCAACTCCACCTAAGATCACTTCTTTGCCATCAATTTTTATCGTATAAGCTGTATGCTTTGTTGCTGTATCTGTAGTAAGAATGGCCTGTGAAAAATCTAGAGCATCTTCTAATTGAGAGCCTGCTTCGATATTTGCTATTCCTGCTTTGATTGTATCCATTGGCATTAATTCACCGATAACACCAGTTGAACAAACACCTACCAAGTTTGAAGATATCCCCAATTTTTCTGCAGTTAATTTTTGCATGGTATAGGCATCTTCTGCACCTTGTTTCCCTGTGCATGCATTGGCATTTCCTGAGTTGACGATGATCGCTTGCATTTTACCTGTGTTGTGCACAACTTCTTTGGATAATAATAATGGCGCTGCTTTGATCACGTTTGTAGTGAACACACCTGCTACATTTGCAGGTACTTCGCTCACTAAAATCGCTAAGTCTTTCTTTTTATGTTTTACACCACAATGGATTCCTGCTGCTTTAAATCCTTTTGGTGAAATGATATTAAGGCTAGCACTTCGCATTAAGTTTTCTGTCATTAAAGTCATATTCTTCACTCCTTAAATCCATATTGGAATTTGTGTTAATCCTTGTGTTTCTTCTAGACCAAACATTAAATTCATATTTTGAATTGCTTGGCCAGCTGCACCTTTAACTAAATTATCTATCACCGAAATAATTGTGGCACGACCTGTTCGTTCGTCTACATTTATATGAATATCACAATAATTTGTTCCTCGAACTTGAGTCGTACTAACTTTTGTTGCATCGCCAATAATTCGAATAAATTGATGATGATCGTACTTGTTATGAAGACTATTTAGAAGATCGCTTTTTGTTACACCTGGTTGTAACTTTGCATAGCTAGTAGCCATTATTCCTCGATTCATTGGAACCAAATGTGTTGAAAAGGTAATCGGATGATCTGAATACGCGAACATTGATAGCGCCTGCTCAATTTCAGGAATGTGTTGATGTTTATTAATTTTATAAATTGATGTATTATCATTTGTTTCACAAAATTGATTATTTGCATTCGGTTTATTACCTGCTCCGCTTATTCCACTTTTCGCATCGATAATTAAATTCTCTGAATCTACCAGTTGATCATGCAATAGCGGTAAAAGAGACAACAAAACAGCTGTTGGATAACAACCAGGATTAGCAATTAGATTGGCTTTTTGAATTTCTTTTCCATTCCATTCTGTTAATCCATATACACTTTGATCGAGTAATTTTTGTGGTGCTGGAGATAATTTATACCATTTTTCATAATCTTCTGCATTTTTAATGCGGAAGTCACCAGAAAGATCAATCACTTTTACTTTCTCCGTCAAAATTTCTGGAATTAGTTTGCTTGATACGCCAGATGGAGTACTTGTAAAGATAACATCTAGTTTTTGCAATGCTTCAGGTATAATTTTTTGTAATGGCTGGTCTATAATTTTTCGCAGATGTGTATGTTTATTCGAAAATTCCACCCCATCTTCTGAAGAAGAAAATAGATGGATGTTTTCAATTTCTGAATGATTATACAAAAACCTTAATAATTCTAGACCTCCAAACCCTGTTGCTCCAATTATTCCAACCTGCATTGCTCTCACCTCTTGTTTATGATGTAACTATTATATTTCTGAATATTTATAAAGTCAATTGTATTTTTATTATTTATTGAATTTTTTATCAAAAAGGATCTTATTCATTATTAAAGCATAAAAAAGACACCCTGCAGACGATTGAACGTCAACAGAATGTCTTTGTTTTCGTTATGATTTATTTTTTCCAATCTTTTATTTCATATTCTAATTCTGGATGATCGGTGTATTTGTTATAACGTTTTTTAAATAAATAAAATAGATGTGTTACAAATACTTTTAACACGGCATATCCCGGGATTCCAAGAACAACTCCAGGTACACCAAAGAGAGAGCCTGCTGTTAATAATACGAATATAATCGTGATCGGATGTACGTGGAGAGATTTCCCCATAATTTGTGGTGAGATAAATTTACCTTCTACTAATTGTACAACCGTCCAAACAACAGCTAATTTAAGTAACATAATTGGAGCATTTACAATTGCAATAATAGCTGCTGGTGTAATCGCAATAATCGGGCCCAGATATGGCACAACACTTGTTAACATCGCTAAGACCCCTAAAACAACTGCATAATCTAAACCGATGATTAAAAAACCTATTGTCACCATGACTCCAATACAAAATGCAACTAAAATTTGACCTTGAATATAACTACTAATTTGGTGATCTGCCTCATGAAATACATGTGCAGTATCTTCACGCATACGTGGTGGAAGAAGTTTCAGTATATATTTTGGTAACTTTTCTCCATCTTTTAGTAAATAAAACAAGATAAATGGAACTGTAACGATTGCCAAAACAATCCCTGTCAATGTTGAGATAAAGCCTGTAACACCGGTTGCTAAACCGGATCCTAATTCTTTTGCTGCATCTTTTACAGTGGCATTTAATTGATTTGAAATATTATTTAATACTTCATTCAAATCAAAATTGTATTTTGCTAATGTTTCACTAAAACTTGAGCTCTCAATCACGTCTTGAACTGAATGGACAACTTGCATAAAGTAACTCGGAAACTCTTGTATCAAATTCATAAATTGACCTTTTAAAAACGGAAATACGAGTGTAACAAACAATGAGATGAGACCGATACCTACGATATAAATAATGAGGATCGCCCAAATTTTCGGGATTTTCAATTTCATCAATAAATGTAAAACCGGTCTTAGTAAATAATACAAGATCATCGCTAATATTACGGGTAAAACAACAGTTCTTAAAAAAACTATAATTGGATAAAAGATGAAGGAAATTTTATCATATATTAAAATGATGACCCCTAATAATAGTAATGTAATTAACCCAAACAACAGATTTTTGCCACCCAGAAACTGGATAAACCTTGTTGCAAAAAATGATCGTTTTTCTGGTTGCAATGAATTTCCCCCTCTTTTATTACACTCTCAAAAAATTATTTCTCTCTATCTTCTTTTTACCATTATACTCATATATTACTTATTAGAACCAAGAAATTTATCTAAAGCTTGTTGATTTTGTTGAACATTAATTTCTAGTACTGAACCCGCTTGTGGATAATAGCCATAGCTATAACTATGTTCTACAGGTATTGTTAATCGTTCCATTTTAATATTACCTTTAATAATAGGAAGTATAAAAGATAATTCTTGTCGGTCTGTAATATCCGTTTCTACAAAACCTTTAACAGCACCTAATAATTTTGGGTAGTTTTTGAAATTGCTTGGTGAAAGAGCTTCTTTTTTAAGAGCTTCTAGTGCTTTTTGTTGTCGATCAACACGGCCAAAGTCACCTAGATTATCGTGACGGAAACGTGAAAATCCTAAAAGTTCTTTCCCATTTAATCGTTGTTCACCTTTTTTTAAACTGACGCCAATGTTTTGAGACATATCATGATCCACATATACTTTGACACCATTTGGTGCAATGATATCCACTAATGATTCAAAGCTTTTAAAATCGATTAATGCATAATGATTAATTTCAACATCAAAAGTATTTTGTAAAGTATTTTTTAATAATTGTACACCGCCTAAGTAATAAGCAGTATTCAGTTTATATGATTGATATCCAGGAATATTTGCATAGATATCACGCATAAAGGAAACCATTTTGACATCATTAGTATCTTTGTTCCAATTTACTAATATCATGGAATCAGTACGGGATCTTGCTTCACCACGTGAATCAACGCCTAATAATAGGATATTTTCAACATTCGATTTCGTTTGTGTATCTCCTTTAAATTGTTCTGTTTTTTTGGCTATACCAGTACTAGATGCTATTTTAAGGCCTGCTTTATATTGTGTATATGAGTAAATACCAGCAACAACAGCTAGTAGAATAACTATAATTAAAAAAGTACGACCTTTTCTTAATTTTCTTTTTTTCTTACGGACATGTGTTTGTCGCTTTTCGTCCATATGACATTCCCCTTTCATTACTTCTTTTTTTCTAGGAAGTTATCATGTACACTACATAATAGTTGTAGAAACTATTCTACGCAAGTATATTTACACCAAATTTGACTTGAGGAGGTCATATAAATGACAGTAACAACTCTTTCAACTGCTACTTTTGCCGGTGGATGCTTTTGGTGTATGGTCAAACCATTTGTTGAATGGGATGGCATACATAGTGTAACTTCAGGTTATATGGGTGGCAACTTAGAAAATCCTACATATGAAGATGTAAAAAAAGGTTCCTCTGGGCATCTAGAGGTCGTCCAGATTGTTTTTAACGAAGAAGTCTTCCCATATAAAAAATTATTAGAAGTCTTCTGGCAACAAATTGATCCTACTGATGATGGAGGTCAATTCCAAGATCGTGGAAGCAATTATCGCGCTGCCATATTTTATCATTCAGAACAACAAAAATTATCAGCAGAACAATCTAAACTAGATTTAGCGAATAGTGGTCGGTTCAAGAAACCTATCGTAACTGAAATTAGAGCTGCTAAAACCTTTTATCAAGCTGAAGATTATCATCAAGATTTTTACAAAAAGAATTCTGAACATTATAAAAAGGATCGCGCTACATCTGGTCGCGATGAGTTTCTACAAGATAATTGGTAGTCACATTCTTATGTAAAGACGCTCTAGTTTAAAATAGGATTCATCTCAGGGTACATATCTTTTTGTTATGTACCCCTATTTTTAATTCTAGTATAAAAATTCTCAAAATGGCTAATAATTATACATTTTTCTTACAATAATTATTGCTATTATTTGGAAGAACGAAAGAATAAGAGCCGTAAAATTAATAAGAGGTGAAATCAGTGGATTTATTTTTAATTATTTTACCAGTGTTAATTGTTTTCCTTATTGGTTATTTCGGACAAAAGATCATCGGTTTTGATATCAAAACCATATCTACCGTATCGTTGTATTTAATGTCGCCTTTTTTAGCTTTTCGTACATTTTATACAACTGCATTGACAATGGATTATTTATACATATGTATATTTGCAATTTTGTTAGTCATTGTATTGTTTATACTCACATGGATTTGGGCTAATTTTCTTAAAGCAGAACGATCTGAAATTTCAGCTATGATGCTTGGTGCTGTCTTTATGAATAGCGGAAATTATGGTGCACCTGTTGTAATGTTCGCATTAGGTTCTCCAGGATTTAATATAGCTGTTATTATCATGGTTTTACATTCATTATTAATGAATTCTCTTGGCATTTTCTTTGCAGCAATTGGTGGAAAAGGACAAGCTACTGTCAAACAAGCACTTCGTAACGTTTTTAGAATGCCTGTTTTATATGCTTGTATAATCGGGATTTTGCTACAACTGTTTCATGTAAATATTTCAAAGTCAGTAATGAATGGCGTTGATCTAGTTGCTGATGCCTCTATTCCTGTAGTCATGCTTGTATTAGGTATGCAACTCGCTTCCATTAAGAAAACACGTGTTAAATACCGTTTTGTTACATCCGTTAGCTTTCTTCGTATCCTTGTATCTCCACTTGTTGCAACCGCAATTTTGTGGTTTATGCCTTTAAGTGATTTAATAAAATCCGTTCTAATTATTCAAGCAGCAATGCCAGCAGCCGCAAATACGACAATGCTAGCCTTACAATTTGATACAGAACCAGATTTAGTATCATTTACAACATTTATCACAACGATTATCAGTATTTTCAGTATCCCTGTTGTGTTGCATTTTTTAGGGATTTAATAAAAATTATCTGAATAAAAAAAACATCAATTTCCTTTTTCATTTTTGAATCAATTTCATAAATACTTTTCTAGTTGAAACTACGTTCGCGTATATTAATTTTATTAAAGTGAGGTCTTTCGATGAATAATATTCCTCCAGTTGTGCTGTTATTATTAGCAACAATTTTATGGGGTGGAAATTTCGTTATTGGACGTGCTGTCGCAAATGATTTACCACCATTTACATTAGCATTTCTTAGATGGTGTGTTGCGTTAATCGTGCTTCTTCCGATTACGTTTACTGCACTTAAACGAGATTGGTCACAAATTAAGAAACATTGGATAATTGTTTTAATATTGGGTTTTACCGGAGTAGCCAGCTTTAATACGCTTGTTTACATAGCTTTACACTACACTACTTCTATTAATGCATCATTGATGAATATGTTGACACCCGTCATTATTTACATCTTGTCATTCATATTTCTTAAAGAAAAATTAAACCGCAATCAAATGATTGGTACAGCTATTTCTTTTATTGGTGTAATGACCATTATTTCAAATGGATCGCTTAAAACATTGCAGCATTTTACATTTAATAAGGGTGACTTGATTGTTATCTTTGCAGTAATTCTTTGGAGTATCTATTCACTATTAGTTAAGCAATATGCAAAAGAACTTCCTGGACAATCAACATTTTTTGTTTCGATTACCATAGGAATAATCATGCTACTACCGTTTTATATCCATGAATCATTCTCAACTTCTATGTTGATTCATTGGTCAGTTACTTCAATATTTGCCATTCTTTATACAGGTATATTAGCTTCTATTGTAGCATTTATTGCTTGGAATACAGGTGTAGTTCGTTTGGGTGCCAACCGTGCAGGTATATACTTAAACTTTATCCCAGTGTTTGCATCTATTTTCGCTGTTATTTTCATCGGTGAAAAAATAATCTCTTCACAAGTAATTGGAGGACTTCTCGTTGTGGTGGGAGTATATTGGACAAGCCGTAAAATTAATGAAGCATTTTAATATATAACATCTTTCTTTTTTCAGTCGTAGAATTTTCTACGACTTCCTTTATTTCCTCCCCCTATGCTTACTAGTCTATTAATATGACTTAAAATGAATGAAATCCCTAATTTGATACTTTAAACTTAGTTAATATTTCTCTATTTAAGGCAATGTAGTGTACAAGGATACTTCTAAATAATCATTTTTCAATTATTACAATTAATACTTGCTTTTTGTAACAATTGTAATATATATTTAATTTAAGGAGGAATTAATGATGAAAAACAAATCCATTATTTCGATGACATTGATCGCTACTCTAACTTTTGGGACAGTTTCTTCTTTACTTTTGCAAACAGAATCAGCGGCTGCATCAAATGTTACAAATATTACTAAAGCATCTCAAAGTGAATCTACTTCTACATATAAAACAGCATCTATTAAATCATTCAAATTAATTCGTACTAATAAAACAATTAAAATATATGAAAAAGCTTCTACAAAAAGTAATGTGATGGATTCTATAAAAAATGACCAAGGTGTAGTTGTCTTAAAAAATTATAACAATGGCTGGTCAAAGGTTTCCTTACAATTTGATACCGGTTATATCCAATCAAAATATTTATATAGTGCAAAAGCTAATAAAAAAAATCACTATGCAATGAACACGAAAAAAACATATTCATATTATTCCCCAGAAAATAATGGCTCTGGCTTTAAATCTTATTCCAAAGCAACATTCAAAAAGCTATATTCTGGAAATAAAACGTTAACTGATTTTTGGTATTTCAATTCTGAACCTGATGCAAACGGAAGAATGGAGTACGAAACTTCAAAAGGCCTTTACTCTGGATATAAAGATATTGGAATCGCAACTTTAGCAGTTAGATATCCTGTAAAACTAAACAGTTCTTGGAAAGGCCTTGATGGTCAAACTTTGAAAATAGTTGATACAAATAAAATGGTCAAAACAAAAGCGGGTACATTCAATAAAGTCGTTGTCGTCAAAGAGGGTAAAGGCAAAAACTATTCATACTATGCTCCCAAAGTTGGTTTGATCAAACAAACATATAACGGTAAGACTTTAAATGAACTTTCAGCAATCCATTAATACTTCGTGGCGTGTCAAATATGCCTTAAGAACTGTTTGACACCCCTTAATATAAAGTGAAACTAACCATCAGTGGGGTTCCATCATCCCCACTGATGGTTAGTTGAACCAATCGGACTTTTACGGGCAGTTTCTCCATCATTTCTCTTAGTTGAGTCTTTAAGGGGCTTACCATGAAATTACATGAAAAAGAAGTTAGTCAAAGCAAGTTATTGACTAACTTCTTTTTATCTTTAGTACACTTTGTTTCATAACACAACGATTATTTCGAGCAAAAAAATGTTATAATGTATATCTATGTTTGAAATGAAAGGCGTTGAAAGACTTGAATTTAAAAAATTTGCCAAAAAGGTTACAAAATTATGAGAATATCCATTTAATTACACACACTGATTTAGATGGTGTTGGCCCATCAATAGTCTTACGTGCATATGGGATTACTCACTCACCTTATTATGTTGAAACACGTAAAGTGGATGAAGCTGTACAAGCTCGTTTAGCTGAGTTAAATGATCATGAATTATTAATTATTACTGATTTAAGTGTTAATGATGAAACAGCCGAAATGATTGAAAAAGTTAATCGTAAACCTGATGGGCGTTTTGTTGTTTTAATTGACCACCACGCTTCCGCTGTTTCTCTAAATGAATACACTTGGGCTACTGTCCTTCCAACAGTAAATGATATTAAAATGTCTGCTACTACATTAATCTTCAAAGAATTAAAAGATGCAGGCTATGAAGTATCCCCTATTATTCACGTAACAGATGAAGAAATTGAAGATATCGAAAAAACAACTGAGTATTCAGTTATTGAAAAGGAATTGTTCTTTGATCGTTTAGCACATCTAGTGGAAGATATCCGTTTATATGACACATGGGATTGGAATGTGCTCTCTATTCAAGAAGCAACTGATCTAAACACTATTTTCTATGCAAGAAGAAGACATGATTTTATCCATGCACGAATGGATTATATTTTAAATGGTCAATTGTTTACGCCCGAAGATACTGCTTACCTAGAATTTTCTAAAGATGAATTACGTAAAGTGTTAAAGAAAAAAGCAAAACAAATGGTAATTGTCCCTAACTTCCAACTAAAAGGACATGAGACACCAATCAATATCGGTGTAGTTGAAACCGATTCCTACTATAGTGAATTAGGAAACCATTTAGCAGAAAAATACACTGAAGAAATTGATGCTGTATTTATCATAAGCCTTGTAAAAAACCGCGTTTCTCTTCGCTCTATCGGTGATACAGTCAATTTATCTGAAATTGCGAAAGCTTATAATGGTGGCGGACATCCAAATGCCTCTGGTTGTGATTTATCTGAACTAGGTCCAGAATTTCTACTTGCTGTACTTGAAGCAGGCAAAAATAAATAATAATTTACACCAAATGTAAATTTTATATACTAAAGCAGCCATCTAAATGAGGCTGCTTTTTAGTTAGTTAAATCTATTTTCAATTACTTCATCCAATAAATTTTGTTGATAAAAAAACGCTAAATTCCCTATTGACCTTTTCATAATTCCTACTCCTCAAAAAAATTTTTTTATAAATTTTATAGAAAATAGTAGATTATTCTAGTGATTTTATGTATAAATATAGTTAGAAACCGATTACATTTAATGTTCAGAGTGTTTCAAAAGCTCTCAACTCATTCTACCTATTATTTTTAAATAAAAGTTATCATGAAATTGAATTCATATACATTGAACAACGTCATGTTTCATTTGTTAGATGAGATTGAGGAAACATTTCATTATAGGGGGTATTTATTTATGGAAGCAACAATCGAAAGTCGTATTGGATTAAAAGAATTAGCAGACAAAGTAGTATCAGCAGACCAAGCAGCTGCACTTATTTCTAATGGTGATGTAGTAGGTATGAGTGGTTTTACTCGTGCTGGTGATGCGAAAGTCGTTCCTATGGCACTAGTTGAACGCGCCAAAACAGAGAAATTTAAAATTGATGTGTACACAGGCGCATCACTAGGTCCAGAAGTTGACCAATTCTTAGCACAAGCTGGCGTTATTCGTAAACGTGGACCATTCCAAGGTGATAAAGGAATTCGTACATTGATAAACAATGGTGAAATTCTATTTGCAGATATGCATTTATCTCATGGTGCTGAACAATTCCGTCAAGAAATCTTCGGACCAATGAAATACGCTATTCTTGAAGCTGCTGCAATCACAGCTGATGGTTATTTAATCCCAACAACTTCTGTAGGTAATAACCCGATCATTGCTGATGTCGCTGAAAACATCATCATTGAATTAAACATTTCACATCCTGAATCTCTTATTGGTATCCATGATATCTATGTTCCAGAAAAACAAGGTGAACGTCAAGCTATACCTTTAACAAATGCATCTGATCGTATTGGTGAAAAAGGTATTAAAATTGATCCTTCAAAAATTAAAGCGATTGTTATCTCTCAAGAACCTGATGCACCTTCTCTTATCGTGCCACCAGATGAAGAAACACAAACAATGGCTAATTACTTATTAGACTTCTTCAGTTCAGAGATTAAAGCTGGACGTTTAACAAAAACTTTAGCACCTATTCAATCTGGTGTAGGTTCAGTTGCAAACGCTGTATTAGATGGCTTTGCTGATTCTGAATTTGAACATTTACAAGTATTTTCAGAAGTTCTACAAGACGCTGTATTCAACTTAATTGATGCTGGGAAAGTTGATTTTGCCTCAGCAACTTCGATTACTCTATCAGAAGAATTAGGCAAACGTGTATATGAAAATCTTGATCAGTATGCGGATAAATTAGTATTACGTCCACAAGAAATTTCAAACCACCCTGAAGTAATCCGTCGTTTGGGTTTAATCTCAATCAATACAGCTCTTGAAGCAGATATTTACGGAAACGTTAACTCTACTCACGTTTCAGGAAGTAAAATGATGAATGGTATCGGTGGTTCAGGTGATTTCGCACGTAACGCTCGATTAGGTATCTTTGTAACTAAATCATACGCTAAAGGCGGCTCAATTTCTTCAATCGTTCCTATGGTACCTCACGTAGACCATACAGAACATGATGTTGATGTTATCGTTACAGAACAAGGTGTTGCTGACCTTCGTGGTTTAGCACCAAAAGAACGTGTGCCATTAATCATTAACAACTGTGCGCACCCTGATTTTAAAGAACAACTTTGGGAATACTACAATGCTGCAGTAGAAGCTACAGGCAATGCACAAACTCCACACATTTTAAACCGTGCATTTGAAATGTATGACCTACTTGAAAAAACTGGTTCTATGAAAAAGTAATA
Source organism: Rummeliibacillus pycnus (assembly GCF_044359855.1). Taxonomy (GTDB): domain Bacteria; phylum Bacillota; class Bacilli; order Bacillales_A; family Planococcaceae; genus Rummeliibacillus; species Rummeliibacillus pycnus_A. Next base: position 214,161 of record NZ_CP132291.1, on the reverse strand, counting down.
ATTTCTAATTTAAGCGAAGAGAATACCATTCTCTTCGCTTTTATATTTGCTTTAATCCCCTACTTCTCACCTTCCACACAATTTTAATTAATTTTCTATAAATACAAAACAAATTAATCAGCATTAAGATGTATGATCAATCTTTTATCTCAAAATTTTTTTGAAGTAAACATCTCTTGATACCATAATGTTATAGAGCTTTCCACTTATCCATGATATAATAGTAATATTGTGAAAAAGGAGGTACTTACATGATTCAAGTAAGTAACGTAGGTCTTCGCTATGGCGACCGTAAGCTATTTGAAGATGTTAATATTAAATTTACACCTGGTAACTGTTACGGTTTAATCGGTGCTAATGGTGCGGGGAAATCTACATTTTTGAAAATTTTATCTGGAGAAATCGAACCCCAAGATGGTCATGTTAGTATGAATCCTGGTGAACGTCTTACTGTTTTAAAACAAAACCACTTCGAATACGAAGAATATTCTGTTCTAGAAACAGTTATGATGGGTCACAAACGATTATATGACGTGATGCAAGAAAAGAATGCCATCTACATGAAAGACCCTTTCACTGACGAAGATGGTATCCGCGCTGCAGAGCTTGAAGGCGAATTCGCTGATATGAATGGTTGGGAAGCCGAGTCTGATGCAGCGATCTTGCTACAAGGATTAGGAATTCCCGAATCAATGCACTACATGAAAATGGCTGAGCTTACTGGTTCTGAAAAAGTAAAGGTTTTACTTTCTCAAGCCCTATTCGGCAAACCAGATGTACTATTACTAGATGAACCTACCAACCACTTAGATTTAAAAGCAATCCAGTGGTTAGAAGAATTCCTTATTAACTTTGAAAACACAGTGATTGTTGTATCCCATGACCGTCACTTCTTAAACAAGGTATGTACTCATATCGCGGACCTTGACTACTCTAAAATTCAAATTTATGTAGGTAATTACGACTTCTGGTATGAATCTAGTCAATTAGCTCAAAGAATGTTAAATGACCAAAACAAGAAAAAAGAAGAAAAAATTAAAGAATTACAAGCTTTCGTTGCTCGTTTTTCTGCAAACGCATCAAAATCAAAACAAGCAACATCTCGTAAAAAAATGCTCGATAAAATCGAATTAGATGATATCAAACCTTCAAGTCGTAAATATCCATTTATCAACTTTTCAATTGAACGTGAAATCGGTAACGATGTTTTAAGTGTTGATGGTTTATCAAAATCAATCGAAGGTGAATCACAATTTAAAGATATTCGCTTCACAATGAACAAGGAAGATAAAATCATTCTTCTTGGTAACCCTATTGCGAAGACAGCATTCCTTAAAATTGTTGCTGGTGAAGATGAAGATTTCGAAGGCTCTTACAAATGGGGTGTAACGACTTCTCAAAGCTACTTCCCTCTTGATAACGATGAGTTCTTCAAAGGTTCTGAAAAAACATTAGTAGAATGGTTACGTCAATTCTCTCCAGAGGATGAGACAGAAACATTCCTACGTGGCTTCTTAGGTCGAATGCTATTCAGTGGTGAAGAAGTTAAGAAATCTCCTGAAGTACTTTCAGGGGGCGAAAAAGTACGTTGTATGTTATCTCGTATGATGCTATCTCACTCAAATGTATTACTATTAGATGAGCCGACCAACCACCTTGACCTTGAATCTATTCAAGCATTAAACGAAGGTCTTACTAACTTTAAGGGTGCAATGCTTTTCACATCTCATGACCATCAATTTATCCAAACTATCGCAAACCGCGTAATTGAAATTCGTGAAGATGGTTCTATTTTAGATAAACAACTTACTTATGATGAATTCCTAGAATGGAAAGAGCAAAATAAATTAGACTAATTGATCTAATTTATTTGTTTCCTATTGAAAAGAGGAGATTAGATGTCAGAAATTGACTTCTTATCCCCTCTTTTTTCATGCTATTAAACCTTATTTAAGATTTATTGGATAAATATAAATAAAATGAATGAAGTGGAATTAGCTCCGCTTTCCGTGGGCGAACTGACGAGCCTCCTCGCTAGTGAAACATTGTGCTCCTGCATCGCTGCGCTAGTTTCGTCGCAGAAAATTCTTTTTGCTTAACTCAAAAAGAATTTTTGCTGTGGGGTCTCGTCTAGCTCGTTTTCAAACAGGACATTGAATGAACTTCACTGAATGAACATCGCACGAAGAAAATGCGAATGCATTTTCGAGGACTCTCCACTCTAATTCCACTTCAACGAAGATAGCTACACTAATTTTTTTCATAAATATACATCTATTTTTACTTTTTCAGTTCCCTCCTCGCTTTCCCCGATGACTATGAATGCACCTCTCTGAAATAACACCGAGCGAAGGAAATGCGAATGAATTTTCCAGGAGTAGCCATTTCCGCTTCATAGACAATGTTCTAATAGATAGGGTAAATAACGATAGCCCATTTAATGTACGTTTATTTTATTAAATCTTTGAATTATGAAATTGATTCTACTATCAAAATAATTATTTTTTTATAAAAATAAAATTGTATATATTACACTTATACTATCCATAATAATAATACTTTCCTATCAGTACTGGCCAATAAATCATACAAAAGGCTATTAAATATTGTTCAAAGTATAATCAGTTCGAACCATTATTTAAATATAACAAATAAAAAAGAGCACCCTATAAGGATGCTCCTTTTACTAAGTGTTATTAGAATTTAGTAACGTTTGCTGCTTGTGGTCCGCGGTTACCTTCAACTACTTCGAATTCCACTTTTTGGCCTTCTTCAAGAGTTTTGAAGCCTTCGCCACCGATTGCTGAGAAGTGTACGAATACGTCATCTTCACCTTGTACTTCGATGAAACCGAAACCTTTTTCTGCGTTAAACCATTTTACTGTACCTTGTTTCATGTTTGAAACCTCCAAAAAATAAATATTTTAAATCAATACGAAATTTTTAATCGAGATCAAAGATTTACATATTACAAAAAGCATCTATTCGCCAGCTACTCTTTGTAATACATAAATATCTCTTGTTTCAAACTAGGTTAAGAAAAAGGGGTAAACGAGTTACCCCTATTTAGCAGTAAATTAAAGTTTTGTAACGTTTGCTGCTTGTGGTCCGCGGTTACCTTCAACTACTTCAAATTCTACTTTTTGACCTTCGTCAAGAGTTTTGAAGCCTTCGCCTTGGATTGCGCTGAAGTGTACGAATACATCGTTTTCGCCTTCTACTTCGATGAAGCCGAAGCCTTTTTCTGAGTTAAACCATTTTACTGTACCTTGTTTCATGTGAGAAAACCTCCAAAAATAAAAGTGAACAAATAAGAATTAATACCCAAAACAAAAATTCACATATTACATAAAGTACCGATGACAAGCCGATCACTTTTTGTAATATGTGAATGGAAGTTTGCGGTAAATCAATTTCATTTGTTATTTATAGTATAACACGCAAAAAATCTATGTCAACAAAATTGAAGATTTTTCAAAAAATTTATTACTTTCAACTTGGTTTAATGCATTTCTTCCCATATAATTCCATGGTAGGTTTGAATATCATCATCACAGGCTTCACAAAATTGTATTTCATCATCTGACCAAAATGCCCAAAAGCGTTCTTTCTTTTGCCCATGATACATATATTTTTTTTTAAATGTTTTTAGAGTTGCATCTAAAAAGTTTTTAGCTTCTTCTTTATTTTCAAAAACTTTCTCTTCAACAATACTCTCTTCCCAACCTTCAAACTGCCACCAAGGCTCATAATCTGCTTTCATATAGATAATCTTATACATTTATGTCAATCCTTCTAATTAATTTTATGAAACGTTTACAAAATACAATTAAATCTCTATTTTACAAGTAACCTATATGCTAAAATAACTATATATACCATTCCAAACGTATTAGGGGGAGCTCTATGTTCACGTCGATTAGACCTAAATTAGAAATGAACCAGCTATTAGAAAGAGGCACTGATATATCAATAAATGGAAGGTTTAAAGAAACCTTAGCATTTAATCACTTCGAACGTAAAGACGAACAGATGTTAATAGAATTATATAAGAAGCTTTTAGATTGTACGCCATCAATGAAAGAAATTTTCATATCTTATTTAAAAGAAATTTCTCCAAATAAGCAAAATCTTATTGATGAAAAATATATCGAACGCTATTTACATATATTTTTTAATGCCCCACGAGACGAAAATTACGTAGATGAAATAGTAAGCTTCTTCTATTTATTTAGAAATTATAAATATGAACCGGGAAAAACAATTGTCGTATTTAACCAATTCGCATTTTATGTGACTACGCATATATTGTATAACTTTGGCTTTAAACCTGCAAAAGCATTTGACTTCATGCGTTCTTTTCAAGCTGCTGTCAATATTGATCAAGAATTACTATTTGAAGTTATAACCGAACGAATAATTGAGCATTCTGTAACTGAAGTTTCTTCTTTAATGGACACAGCATCTCAAATAATGTATATGAAAGATTTAGTCCTTAACTTAGATCGCCAATCTGAAGAAATACAATCTTCTACAGCTGCTACAGAACAAATAACAGCATCAATTAGCGAAGTTGCCAAAAACTCTAATCGTATCTCTGAAAAGACATCTGCATCTGTAAAAGATGCGACTAATTCAAAAAATACAATCTCCTCTGCTTTAAATGAGATATTTAAAACTGGTGAAACATTTACATCTATCGTTCATTCTTTTGATGAATTGAAAAAACGTGTAAATGATATCGAAAATGTTGTTACTTTAATTAAAGGAATAGCAGATCAAACAAATCTACTTGCCCTTAATGCATCAATTGAAGCTGCTAGAGCTGGTGAACATGGTAAAGGTTTTGCTGTTGTTGCGCAAGAAGTCCGTAAGCTTGCGGAAAATACAGTGTCAGCACTAAGTGAAGTCTCATCTAATGTCCAACATTTAAAAGATTACTCGGAAAGCGTTGCTACCTCAATCACGGAAACAACTTATATAATAAAGGAGGCAACTGGAGAAGCAAAAAATTCTCTACCTTTATTAAGCCAAATTGTTGATACGATTGAAGACATTAATACAGATGTAAGCCATACCGCTGCTATTTCAGAAGAACAAGCAGCAGCAGCAGATGAAGTTTCAAATCGAATGGTTCAAATTACTGATTTGCAAGAAAATATTAGAGAGCTAGCTCATTCTACTTCTTCGGGCATTCATCAGTTAGGAAATCAAATTAATCATTACAGACTAAGTCTAGTCGATCATAATAATGTTCAGCTATCTAGCCTTGCCCTATTACAATTATCAAAGGCAGACCACATTTTGTGGAAATGGCGTATATATAATATGTTCTTAGGCTTAGAGAAAATATCCGAAACCGAAGTTTCCTCTCATAAAGAGTGCCGATTAGGAAAGTGGTACGGATCTCAGAAGGCACTAGATCGATTTGGAAAAGAAAATGCATTTAAGGAGCTTGACATTTATCATCAAGAAGTTCATGATCAAGCGAAAATAGCTGTTCAATTATTTAATGACGGTCAAATACAAAAAGCAGAAAATGCATTAAAGCAAATTGAAATTTCTTCATCTAAGGTACTAATTAATATTAACCATCTAGTCGAAAAAATTGAAAAAGAACGATCAATACTATAAATTAAATAGTAAGGAGTAATTGAGCCGACATGGAAGTATTCTTCGTCGGCTTTTCCTTTCGCAAAAACTTATAAAATATATTAAAATAACATTAATGCTCTTTAATAAACTAAATCACATGTACTGAATTAAATCACTCTTATTTGTAAAAAGGTGAAACTTTCTCACGCTTTATTCGTACTTAAAATAAGAGCGTTAGAAGGAGGCAAATTCATTGCTCAAATTTGGACAATTTATTTTAAGAAATTTTCTCAATATAATCGTATTACTATCTACATGGACCATAAGTGAGTGGTATTTTGATGTAAATTTTTGGATTAGCTCTTTATTAGCGATAAGTAGCTATTTCCCATCAAATTATATTATTAAGAACATCCAACAATTCCGATACTTAAAAAGAGTTGGACTAACTCGTTCAGAATTCAAACATATTCAAACACAATTAGATGAAGCACAAAGTGAGTTAAGAAATTTAAACCGCTATTATACTAAGGTCCGTTCGATTTCAACATTTAAACAACTATTTGAAATGAATCGCCTTGCAAAAAGAATAGTAAACATTGTAAACAAAAACCCTAAAAAATTTTATCATGCCGAGCAATTTTTCTACGCTCATCTTCATTCTGCTAGTGAACTAACTGAAAAATACGCACTTCTATCATCTCAACCCATTAAGAGTTCAGATGTTCACTTAGCTTTGCAAGAAACACGTGAAACTTTAGAAGATCTAAATAATATTATGCAAGAGGACCTTCATTCAGTACTTGCTACAGATATAGAAGAACTTAAAATGGAGTTAGATTTCGCACAATTATCAACAACCCAAAAACAAACTTCCGCTACTTTGAGAGGAGACTCTAAATGACTAATTCATCTTCCAATTCAGAAAAATCGATAGATGATTTACTTAATAATCCATTTGAGCTACAACCTGAACCGGTTCCATCTAGTGTTAAACCCGCTGAAAAAAAAGCAACAACCGTACTTGAACGTTTACCAGAAGAAGATCAGGTTAAGGCAAAACAACTAGCTGATCAAATTCCCGTTGGCAATTATGAAACAATTTTAACCTATGGAGCAAACGCACAAAATGAACTATCTCGTTTTTCTCACCAAATGCTTGACCATGTTCAAAGAAAAGACATAGGTCCAGTAGGTGATGTTCTAAAAGATTTGATGGATAAATTAAATGAACTTGACCCAGAGGAACTCCAACAAGATAAAAAAAGTGGTATTCGCAAATTTTTCAGTCGAGTATCTCGTTCATTGCAAGAACTTATGACAAAATATCAAAAACTAAGCACGCAAATAGATCGAATTGGTATTCAATTAGAACATTCTAAAGCAGGGCTTGTAGAAGATGTTCATATGTTAGATCAACTATACGAACAAAACAAAACCTATTTTCAAGCTTTAAATGTCTATATCGCTGCCGCTGAACTGAAAAAAGAGGAAATCGTCTCAGTAATGTTACCTAAATTAAAACAAAAAGCAGAGACTTCTCAAGATCAAATGGATGTACAAGAATTTAATGACCTAGCACAATTTGTGGATCGTCTTGAAAAACGAATTTACGACTTACAATTATCACGACAAATCACCATTCAAACAGCACCACAAATTCGAATGATTCAACAAACAAACCAAACATTAGCAGAAAAAATCCAATCTTCCATTATGACTGCTATCCCGTTATGGAAGAATCAAATTGCTATTGCATTAACTTTAAATAATCAACGAAGAGCTGTAGAAGCTCAAAAACAAGTTACGAAAACTACCAATGACTTACTTCTGAAAAACTCTGAAATGTTAAAAGTGAATACAATCGAAACCGCTAAGGAAAATGAACGTGGATTAGTTGAAATTGAAACATTGAAGAAAACACAAGAAAATCTGATTTCTACAATCGAAGAAACATTACAAATTCAAGCAGATGGCCGACAAAAACGAAAAGCCGCTGAAATTGAAATTGCACGTATGGAAGAAGATCTAAAACAACGTCTATTAGCTATTCATACAAAACAACAAGATAGATCACCCTATTAGCTTTAGCTTATAAAAGGGAGAGGACAATTAATTGCCCTCTCCCTCTTCATTTGCAATGATTATTGACTTTGAATAACAAGTGTAATCAGCTTCCGCAACAGTCTTACTGTAATTTCTGTAAATTTTTCAACACTATCTGCGGCGACTGTATGCGTACCATAGATCATATGGAACAGTTGTAGCTGCTCCTCTCCTGGCATCTCTGTATTTAAAAATAAATGAAGCACTTGAATATTCTGCTTTTCAGCTTCTAGAACTGCCTCTGCTGTATCTTTTACACCATTTTGTGCATAATCAAATGCCGATGGTTCCCCATCAGAAAATACGAGTAAGAAGCGATGTTTTTCATCACGGTGTTTTAAGCGTCTAGTCGCCCAACGAATCGCAAATCCATCACGATTATCCTCATGCGAAGATAAAGACATAATAGCTGCACCACTATCTGCCTGTCCATCCTCTAATTTATGCAACCATTCAAAAGTATTTGGCTGAACTTCAGGTGTTGCTTCATAAGCATCTTCGTAATAAGAAACCATTTCGTGTGGGATGTTCATTTGTCGTAATACATCATGGAATAATAATACTGCTTTTTTCGTTTCATCCATTTTGTCCATCATGGATGCTGAACCATCAATTAGTAATCCAAAAACGGCGTTTAATGGTTTTGCTGGCGCATTTTTTTGATAAAACGGTTTTGGTCGATCCTCTAAAAGAAAGTTGACTAATTTTGAAGAATCTAGTCTACCTTTTGATAAATACTCTCTTTTAGCTATTTCCTTTTGTGTAATGCGTTTACGAAACTCAGTCGTCAATGCTTTTACACTTGATGCTTGTGCTGCACGCCATGTTGCCAATGTAGTTAGTTCCTGTAATTCTTTTGTCTTTCCTATTCTTTTTTCTTCAAAAACAACATTTACATTTTGCTCTCCATATTCTTTTCCTGCCTGTCGTTTACCTCGAGGAAGTTTTTTTGCTTCGTCCATTAAAGCATTCTGCGGTTTTGCATCCGTATTTGGAGCCCCACCTGTCCCCTCCTCTGATATTTCATTGCTGTCTTTACCTTCTTCTGCTTCTAAGCTTAACGCTTTACCCGCATTGCCACGTTCTAATTCATAACGTAAATGAACACCTGTCTCTTCTTTCGTCTCTCTATGCCAAGTTCGGAATAGCTGTTCAATCGTATCTTTTTTATCTTGTCGATTGCCACATTCTTGACCATTGACGCCTTTATGTTCATTGAATTTAGCAGCTTCAGGAATAGAATCCATTAATGCGTAATAATTAAGCATTAAATCTTTTGCAATGCTTTTCTCAACATAAGGCATCACTCGATATATCAAATTAATACTATCTTGCGTCGATTTCACATCATAAATTTGTTGAAAAGAATTGAGTGCTGCTTCAAATTTTTCAGCTACTTCATTTTGAGGTAGTTTCATCATTCCTTCATGAGCTGCTAAATATAGATAATTAACGAAAGCATCGGCTACAAATCCCTTTTGACAATTGACTTCGAAACGATGTTTATGCGAATCAATATACGCATTTCTTCTTATTTGGAAAGCCTTATTTGTTCCTGGTCGTTTTTTCACAACCATGTCCATAAATCTAAATTCTTCAACAAGTAGAACCATCTGTTTGAATAACTTTTTTAATGGATGATCTTGGATTTCTTCTTCAAAAGTTAGCCAGTCTTTAACTGAAAACTCTTGCCAAAACCCAACTGTAAGTAAATAAATATCCGAAAGCCTACCTAAATGAGTAGTCTCCTCATCACGATGACGCCAAAATACACTCATTGCAATTTGCTGCCCTTGTGGTTTCATCTCGATTAATTGACGTTCAGTTATAGATAGAAATGGAGCATTCGCAAGCGCTTTAGCGAGTTGTTCATAATGAAGCATTAATCGAGGATCCAATTGCTCATTATTAAATTGTATAAATCGACTTAGATCGGCCATTTTAAAAACCTCACTTCATCCACGTTTTTGCTAACTCAATCACTAAATCTTTTTCACTTTGATCATCTAATTTTTCAGCAACTGCATATCGAATGGCTCTATGCGGATCCATATACTGAGCTAATTCTGTTGCATCAAGTAAACTTCGAATAGATGCAGCTTCTTCACTTAATAAGCCATTGATTACTTGTTGTTTTAAATCTTCTGCTATATTTAACATCAATGTATGCAATTCATTTGATAAGCTTGGAAATCTCTTTTGCCATAATTCTTTTAACTGTTCCCCATTCAAATAAGGAGTGCTAAAAGAAACGAAGCGATTTTTTAAAGCTTCATTCATGGGTGCTGTACCAATATACCCCTCATTGATTGCTGCTACCACGCTAAAATCAGGATGTGCTTGAATTACTTCACCTGTAAATGGATTTGTCAGCATGCGACGGTAATCCAAAACACTGTGTAAAATTGGTAAAGTTTCAGCTTTGGCCATATTAATTTCATCAATATATAGAAGATTACCTTGTTTCATCGCCTTTACAACGGGACCTTCGACAAATTCAATGAGTGTTTGTCCATCTTTTTGTACCATTGTTTTAAAACCAAGTAAACTTTCAGCATCTAAATCCACTGAACAGTTAACACTGTGCATAGGTTGATTAAAAAAGTGAGATATTGATTCTGCCATTTTTGTTTTACCAGAACCCGCAGGGCCTTTTAATAAAACAGGCTTTTTTAGTGTTACACTTAATAGCACATCATCCCACAAATAATCATTAGGAGAAATATAGCCACCCTCTCCTATTAAAAGTAAATCTTCTCTAGCATGATTTCGATTTTTTCGTGTTGATTGTTCCTGCTGAATAATTTGTTGCATACTACCTTCTCCCTTCATTTGAACCAGCTGTGACGGCCAACTGTCTCTCCTATATACGTCTCGGAAAACTTCTAACTTAGTACGTCGTACATATCTTCCTTTAAAATCGCCAAATTAAAAAAGCTTTCCGCATCCGATAGGTAAGCGAAAAGCTGAGTTATTGCTTCGATCTATTCGAAGTAATCTTTGTAATAGCCACCAACATGACCAGTATTATCGATGACGAAATAGAATTCTTCTGTTTCGTTTTTCACTTCATATTCTTTTCCAACTGTTAATACATTTGAAACCAAATATTTTTTTGCATCAGTATGCTTACAAGTAACTGCTTTGATTGTTGGTGCTTCTTTCCAATTTAAATGAATCATTTTTTAAAACAACCTCTCTTAACTAAATACATATCCAAGTTATATTTTAAACGATTTCACTACGTTTGTCCTAAAAATAAGAGGATTTTTTCAGAAAAACTTTGGTTGATGAAATTTTAAATAGCTATTAAAAGGAACTAAGTAAAATTTATGTTACGATTATGAAAAAGAATTTTCAGGAGGTGGCTTAGTTGGCATTTGGCGGTGTACCTATATGGTTTTTCATTTTAGCATTTGCTTTTTTTATCATATTTTTTATTGTTGCAGAATGGATAACAAGAAAATAAAGATTTTTTTCAACTTCAGTTTCTTCTTGTTTAAATCAATGAATGGTGTGGAATACTTACAGCAGAAACGATTTCTGATCTTGCGTAAAGGATGATTTCACTATGAGACTAACCATTCAGGGGAAGAAATTTATCACTAATTTAACAGCTGATAATAAGTACCACCTGCTCCGTTTTTATGCAGTAGCAGATCGAAACGGTATGCAGTTCGCTGCTGATATTGATACCCCGATTCATACCGATATCATTATGGAAGTAGAGGGACTTCATGTTGCACTCTCGCCAAAATTACTGCCTGTATTAAAGGACAAAATTATTCATTCCGAAACTGTCAATGGCATCACAGGGATTGTGTTGTTAGATGAAGAACATGCGCATTTAACAATATGAAAGACCGACATCACTGAGATGTCGGTCTTTCATATTAGTTCAACTCTATAAATAATCAGCGATTACTTTTCCAATCTCAGCAATACATTTCTTTCCTGTAAAGCCATCTTCCCAGCCTTGAGTTAAAACGGCAGCATATATTTTTTTATCTTGGTATTCGATAATTGCTACATCGTGATCTACACCTGTTAAACCACCCGTTTTGTGATAGTAACGGATTTCCTCATCAAATGTATAGGCTGGTAACATGTCTTCAAATTGTTGATTACCTAAAATTCTACGCGCATCTTTTCGTTGCTCGTTATTTAAGATACTGTTTGATTCTCCTATTTGTTGAAGCATCAATATCATATCTTTAGCAGTTGTTGAATTGTCTAATCCTTTTATTACAGCATTTTCATCCATAAAAAAACGTTCAATCTTACTTTCCTCACAACCAATATATTTCATCAACTGGTTTACTTTTTCCATTGTATTCGCATGTAACAACGCATTCGAAGCAGTATTATCCGAAACGATAATCATTAACTCCATTAAATTTCGGTATGTAAACGGCAACTTACCAGTTAAAAATGGAATAACACCCGCCCCTTCAACAATTAAGCGATCATGAATTACTGCGATGTCATCTATTTTAGATGATAGGTACAAGTAACTCGCAAGGAGAATCGGTATTTTAATCGTGCTAGCTGCTCGAAAGACTGCCTTTTCTTGATGATAAAAAGATTGCGCTCCATCTATAATGGCAATTCCCATTTGTACATTTGGATAAGTTGCAATTATTTCATGACATTGCGAAACTAATTTTTGAAAAGTCATCTCCTATCCCCCACTATTCATTTGTTTGAAAATCTGCAATTGCATTTAAGAATATTTCTCCATATTTTTCAAGTTTATTTTCCCCTACACCATTAACGTCTAAAAATTCTTGATCATTTGTTGGTTTTTTTGCACACATATCTCTCAAAGATTTATCTGAGAAAATAACAAACGGTGGTACATTGGCTTCGTCCGCTAATTGTTTTCGAACAATTCTTAGTTCTTCAAATAATGGATCTGTGTCCGCTATTTGTTTTGTGACAATAACGCCTCTTCTTTCTACTTTTCGATTTGCGACAAGAACTTCTTTTCCTTTTGGTGTCACATAAATGGTAGGCATCGTTCCTTGATTCACAGCTAATAAATCCTCAGCTATCATAAATTCCATGAAATTCGTTACTTCTTTAATAGTCATTTCTTTTAATAAACCATATGTTGATAGACTTTCAAATCCAAAACTACGAATCTTTTGATTTTTTGAACCCACTAAAACTTGTGCGACCATCGTTTTCCCAAATTTTTGTCCCATTCGAATAGTACAAGATAATACTTTTTGGCATTCAAGCGTAACATCGAAAACTTCACGATCATCCATGCAATTACTACATTTACCGCATTTTTCATCAGCTTCATCGCCAAAATAATTGACAATATACTGTTGCAAGCAATTTTCAGTATGACAATAATCCACCATACTTTGCAGCTTTTGCAATTCTGTTGGTATCCTATCTCGATCATCCGTTTGGTCGATTAAAAAGCGCTGTGTTTGAACGTCTTGAGGAGAATATAGCAAAATACACTCACTTGCTAAGCCATCCCGGCCAGCTCTCCCCGCCTCTTGATAATAACTTTCCATATTTTTCGTCAATTGGTAATGAATAACAAATCTCACATTGGACTTATCTATCCCCATTCCAAATGCATTAGTCGCTACCATAACAGAAGCTTCATCATGTAAAAATCGATTTTGCTCTGATTGGCGTAAACTCTCAGATAAACCAGCATGATATTTCGCAACTGAAATCCCTGCTTTTTTTAGTACTTCATAAAGATGATCGACTGTTTTTCTAGTAGCAGCATATATGATTCCTACTTCATGCTTGTTTTTCTTTACCAATTCTTTTACATATCGTTCCTTATTTTGTCCGATAACCACTGAAAAGCTTAAATTATCACGTGCAAATCCTGTCATAACTGTATTTTCTTCCGGAATAACTAATTGATGACAAATGTCTTCACGAACTGCTGGTGTTGCAGTTGCTGTTAGTGCAACAACTGTAGGTTTATGTGTAAAACGTTTTGTCAATCTACCAATTGCTCGATAGCTTGGTCTGAAATCATGGCCCCATTGTGAAATACAATGTGCTTCGTCAACTGCGATTAATGGAACTCTTAGTGAAGCGAGTAAGTTTGTAAAAGATTCCGATTCCAAACGTTCAGGAGCAATATATAATAATTTGTAGTGTCCCTCTTGTGCATTTCGCATTGTTTCTTGTAATTCATTTTGACTTAAAGACGAGTTAATATAAGCGGCTTCAATACCCATCTCTAGTAATGTATCTACTTGGTCTTGCATAAGTGAGATTAATGGAGAAACAACAATCGTTGTACCTTCTAGCAAGAGCGCTGGAATTTGATAGCAAACTGATTTTCCTCCGCCAGTTGGCATCACACATAAACTTGATTCACCAACCAGAACTTGCTCAATTATTTTTTCTTGTCCCAAACGAAATTGTTTGTAACCAAAAAATTGTTGTAAATAATGCTGTGCTTTTTCAATCATAGAATCGATCACCTTTCGTTTGCTATCCTGACATTATTGTACCATTTCAGCTTTCTTTTCACCTTCAAAATCACAGTATTATCCATAAACATTCGAGTTTAATTCCTAGAATTTTGTAGGTTATTTTTTAATCGTACGTTGTTTTTTGAAAAATCATCTATAAATAAATTTCTGTTGAAAGTGAATTCATCTATTGTTTCTTCTAAATAAACTCTTTTCAGCTAATATAAATAACCTTATAATATATTAGTTGTAAAATTATATAAAGGAGTACACTGTTATGTGGTTTTTCTTTTCAATACTAACTGCTTTGGCATGGGGCGGTGCAGATTTATTCTATAAAAAGGGGTCTGACAGTAATGACAAATACAGTCATTTAAAAATTGTTGTGATCGTCGGACTTGTAATGGGAATTCATGCTACTGGATATATGTTTTATAAAGGCATTAATTTTCAACCATTTGATATGGTGAAATACTTACCAGTTTCTTTCTTCTACATTGTCTCTATGACGATCGGTTATGTAGGGTTACGATACTTAGAATTATCTATTTCTTCACCAGTTCAAAATTCTTCAGGTGCTATAACAGCGATTTTACTTTTTATCTTCTTCCAACAAGATATAGATTGGATTCATATCTTAGGTGTTGTGATTATTACGGTAGGAGTCATTGGAATTGCTGTAGTTGAAAAACAAGAAGAAAGTAAAGTCATGCGCTTAAACAATGTTCAAGTGGACAAAAAATATCAACTTGGCTTTATGGCTGTTATGTTCCCAATCATCTATGCATTATTAGATGGTGCTGGTACTTTCGCAGATGGCATCTATTTAGATGAATTAAAGTTAATGAGTCAAGATGCTGCGCTTTTAGCTTATGAATATACATTTTTTATCTGTGCGGTTGTTACATTTATTTATTTAAAAGGCGTAAAGAAAGTTCAATTCAATGTTTTCAAAGAACGTAACAAAGCATGTGCAGCGATTCTTGAAACAACAGGTCAATTCTTCTACGTTTACGCAATGAGTGCATATGCAATTATTGCTGCGCCACTTATTGCATCCTATAGTATTTTCTCCGTTATTCTTTCTCGAATTTTCTTAAAAGAGAAGTTAACGCCAAAGCACTATTTTGTCATTGCACTTGTTATGATTGGTATTATTGTTTTAGGAGTTGCTGACGCAGACCAAAGCTAAATGCATTTATCGTGCAATTAGCTTTTATTTTTGTTTAAGCATATCTATTTTTAAAATAAAACACCATCAGCACCACTACTACTACAAATACGATTACCCCTCCAATCATAATAAACCCCATTGTATTGCCATATAATTTGATCTTTTCATTTCTACTTTCGCTTAATAGTTCACTTTGATGTTTTTCTATATATTCTGCTACATCAAGTGTATGTAAGAATTTCTCTTTGGAAAAATTATTCATTAATCGGATTTGCAAATTGTGATAGTAAATATCTGACCATTTATAGGGATTAGTTTCAAATGGTTCTCCTATATTTCCTTCCCAAAAAGCTACACTTTGTGGATATTTATCGATAACATTAATAATATTTTGTTTATCATTAGGATGCTCAACTACATACTGAATTAACAACTTGCGTAATTTAACAGGATCTGTGATAGACAGGACTTGATCTAATACCGCCACAGTTTCTCCCCCTCTACATATATTCCTATCTATTGTATGATATAAAATCATACACATATAGAGAGTTCACAAATTAGTAAGAATCTAATTTGGCTTCCGTTTAAAATAGAAATGAACAAGCATTACAGCTAAAGGTGGAAAGACAAATAAAATAACATGAGTGACTTTATAAATAATGAAAGTTGCAACTAAACTAATAAAAAAACTTACTAAATACCAAAACCACATGAGGTTAACACGCTCCATATTCTTTTCTTTCAGTATACAACCATCATTTACTGCCTTCATCATTTAGTAATAAATTTCTTAGAAAATCCATATCGTCATCTACAATTCGATAATATGAATACGGTTGAACATGATCCGTAAAAATGATGCGATTTTTATCACGATCAAACCAAACATTATAATTACTAATCACTAGATTTTGGTTATCATCTTTGAATTGAATATAATGCGTTTTTAAGTTTTCAACTTCTGAGGGAGCTACTTTAATATTACGACCATTATTAAAAGTATCTAGGCTTTTTTGATAAATTTCTTCATCGCTTTCTGATTTTAATAATTGAATTGCACCTTTTTGATCAACTGTACCTATTTGTACTGAGTGATTAGTCTCCATACAACCAGTTAATACCAAAAGAAGTATAGAAAAGCAAATCCATTTCGACCATTTCATTACATTCATCATTCCTCCGCTTCATATTAATACTTCATTTATTCCCTTTTCAGTTCATTTTTATCAACGAAAAATAATGATTATTAAGAATATTAAAACTTCCTGTTTACTTTGCCGCTTTAAAGCGTTAAACTTATAAACTATATAAATTAATAAGACTGAAAGGAGATTTTCCATGAAAGATTTTTTCAATAAATTATTAACCGGTATGAGTATTGGGATTGTCGTTTCTTTAATCCCAAATGCATTAGTCGGGGAAATTTTTAAGCTTTTAATTCCACATGCTCCATTCTTACAGTCCATTTTGAATTTAACTGTTATAGCTATGAGCATGCTGCCCGCTATGATTGGGGTGATGGTTGGGGTGACATTCAAATTAACACCAATTCAAACAGCAAGTATCGGACTTGCCGCTGTTGTAGGTAGTGGGGTTATAA
The DNA here is from genome assembly GCF_044359855.1 of Rummeliibacillus pycnus. Classification (GTDB taxonomy): domain Bacteria; phylum Bacillota; class Bacilli; order Bacillales_A; family Planococcaceae; genus Rummeliibacillus; species Rummeliibacillus pycnus_A. The sequence goes on along the minus strand of NZ_CP132291.1, from coordinate 197,219 downwards.
CAATGAAAGATGGCATTATGACATTAGCAGGTATTGGAGTCGTGTTAAACACAGGAATCACTGCTGCTTTAGCAGTTCTATTTGTTCAATTTGTCGGGTCAAAACTTAAAGACTACACTATCCTCTTAATGCCAACATTATCTATTTTCATTCCTGGTCTTATTGGATATTCTATTTTACCCTTTGTTAAAAGTGGAACTGGATTAATAGGTACGGGTATTCAATACGTTACAAACCTACAACCAATTTTAATGGGCGCAATTATTGCAGTTATTTTCTGTGTATTGATCTTATCCCCTCTTTCAACTGTAGGCGTAGCAACGGTTATTATGCTTTCAGGAATCGGGTCAGGAGCAGCTAACCTTGGCGTCGTTTCTGCTGGGGTAGGCCTTTGTATTGCAAGTTACAGAGCGAACTCACTCGGTACAGCTCTTGCACATGTACTTGGGTCGCCCAAAATTCAAATGCGAAATTTCTTTATGAAACCTAAAATTGCATTCCCTATGATTATCACTGCGGCCATTTTAGGTGCATTAGCAGGCGTATTCAACATTCAAGGTACACCAATGAGTGCTGGATTCGGATTATCCGGATTAATCGGACCATTAAATTACATTAATCTGACTTCCGATGGTTGGACTACATCAAATATTATCATTATGATTACTATGTTCTTGGTACTTCCAATCATTTTAAATACGGTATTACTTCGATTATTTGAACATAAATTTAAAATGATTGAAGCGAATGACTACAAAATTTCAATCGAATAATACTAGAAGTGACCAATTGATGCTTTGGACATTTTTTAGCTAAGTAATTCAGATTGACATTTATTAACGGAACACAAGATTAGGACAAAGGACCGTCTCATAAGGTTTTAATCACTTATGGAACAGTCCTTTTTATGTTTAGAGGCATTTCTTATGAGTAAATTATAAGATTCTCAAATAAGCTAAAGGCCATATTTTCCCTAAAAGAAAATTGTCAAAACGAATTAATGCACTTTTTCTCTGTTGTTATATAAAATATTGGCTAAAGATGATTGCTATTCTTTAATTTTAAGGAGGATTTCTTATGGGACTTTCAAGTATCGATATGCCCGGACTAATCGTAATTTTAGTTATTGCATTGATTGTATTCGGACCTTCCAAATTGCCACAAATCGGTAAAGCTGCTGGTGAAACTATACGTGAATTCAAAAATTCTACTCAAGAACTTAAAGATGATCTTTCACTTACAAAGAAATCTGAGAACAATACATCTGATTCAGAACAAAAATAATGACCTTTGAAGAGCAAACTTTAATGTTTAGCTCTTTTTTTAGGATATATTCATTCAAAGTTCCAGCACCTATTCGCACAAACCTCAGCACACCTCTTTTATCTCCCACGATTCCGTATTCGGGTGGCTTCCATTCGTCGCTAAACAAAGTTTTCTTATGCTTTGTGAGTATTGGCAAAATATCGATTCTTTTCACATATAAACAACCCTATTTTAAAGCGCTTATTTTTAAAAGTAATTTCATTCTTATAATATATTTAATCCAAACATCTGTTCTAACCTTCTATTTCATGCTACAGTATGTATAGGAGGAATATATATGAAAAACAATTTTCGAGCTATACTTTTTACCCTTATTAGTATTTTATTGCTAACTGGTTGTACAAATGCATTGGATGATGGAACTTCAACAAACATTTCTAATACAAAACCGGTTACAACTGCAACTGATCAAGTGAGTGTACATATAATTGATGTTGGACAAGGTGACTCCATTTTTATCCAAACTCCAAAAGAAAACATAGTAATTGATGGTGGAAATAAAGGTAAAGGTGAAACAGTTATCGAATATTTAAAACAACATGGTGTAAAACAACTAGACGCTGTTATTTCCACACACCCTGATGCGGATCATATTGGTGGTTTAGCTGATATTATAGATGCTTTCCCTGTTAAATCTGTATACTCACCACGAATTACACACACAACAATCGCCTATCGTAATTTCCTACAATCAGTAAAAGCACAGAATCTAAAAATTAAAGTTGCAAAAGAAGGTGTCTCGATTCCAGTTGACGAAAAATCATTAGACCTACACTTTATAGGTCCAGTTAAGGATTACTCAAAAAGTGATTTAAATGACTGGAGTGGCGTATTATTAATGCAACATGGTGATAAAAAATTCTTATTCACTGGGGATGCAGAAACACCAGCTGAAGAAGATATGCTTGAAGCGGGTCTAATTCCAAAAGTTGATGTGCTGAAAGTGAGTCACCATGGTGCAAAAGAAGCTACAAATGCTGATTTTTTAGCAGTTGCAAAACCTACTTATGCAGCAATCAGTGTAGGTGAAGGTAATCGCTATCATCATCCAACAGACGAAGCCTTAAGTCGTTTAAATGCAGTTCATGCGAAAATCTACCGTACCGATCAACATGGAAGTATTGTCTTTACATCAAATGGTTCAACAATTTCTGTAAAGGTGGAGAAATAATTGCAAAAAGGAATAATAGACCGTTTCGAAGGTGATTTGGTCGTCATCGAAATTGAAAATAGCACAATTAATATTCCAAGAAAAAAACTACCTAAAGAAGTAAATGTTGGTGATCAAATTATCATCGATGGGGACCACATTGCATTGGATACTGAGGGAACAAAGAAATTAAGAGCAGAGATTGACACTATGGCAGATGATCTGTTTGAGGAATGAGAATATTACTGGAGTGACGCTAAGTTTATATTGCTTTCTTGAGTACACATCTGTTATGATTACAACACATAGGTAAACCATGTAAGTATATATCATATAAACGTAAGAGTGAGAAATCGAATTGATTTCTCGCTTTTTTGTTGTGATTAAAGGAATTGTGTAAATATTCGATACTTTAATGGTTTTTTTCAGTTGTATTTTGTGAAATGGTTTTAAGCATTTAAAGATTTTTTATCATTTTGGACCAGTAATTTGGATCCAATCGATATCTTTTTTTAGTAGTTTTTGTTTAATTTAATTGTTTGATTCTCTTTTTGCTTCTCTCGCCTACTTGTATGCTCAACTCGAGTCCTAAGAATCCTCGACTTTTCCCTCTCCTCAACAAAATATACCATTTAATTTGTTTTCTCATTCATTTCTTCAGCTCTCTCTTTTCTTGACGCAATAAAAAGCGTACTCAATATGCAAAGAGTACCAATCCATTCTGGAAAACCAAATACAACATTTAGAAAGATAACCGACAACACGGATGCTGCAAATGGTTCTACGCATGCTAATACACTTGCAACTGTCGGCTTTACATAGCGAAAACTTTCAAGGTAAAAATAGAATGCAAGAAGTGTCCCAAAGATTACGATAAATACAAAACTAGCAATTGAGGAAATCGACCATGTTCCTTCGAACTGCCAAGGCGGATGAATAAAACTAAAACCAACGCCACCAATTAACATACCCCAACCAACTACAACAATCGAACCATATCTTGCCAATAACTTCTGTGGTTGAAGTGTATAAAAGGCTAAAGCGAATGCAGAAGTGATTCCCCAAATCAAAGCTGGCCCGGATATTGAGAGTTGTGTAATTTGACCATGCGTTACTAATAGAACTGTTCCAATAATCGCTAGCAAAACTGAAATTGCTTCATTTCTTGAAGGTATTTTCTTATTTTTACCAACTATATATGCAAGAATAATAATTGGAGATAAATATTGCAAAACAGTTGCAGTTGCTGCATTTCCATGCTTAATCGCTGCAAAATATGTATATTGAACTGCTAGCATTCCTACAAAACTAAATAATAGTAAACTAAGAACGTCATGCTTATTTTTCCATATTGCCCAAATCCGTTCGCGCTCCTTTGGATAATTCACTAATAACAACAAAAAACCTGCTACTAGCAAACGTAAAACAACTAACCACTCGGTATTAAACCCTTTTACTTGAAACAAATATTGTGCAAGAGTACCAGCTATTCCCCAGAAAATCGCTGCTAATAAAACTAAAATAATCCCTTTCCACTTATTATTAATTGAAATTTCAGTCATTTTTAACTCCAATCTTCGAACTAAATAATTTACTTTTCAAGGAATATTGTACCATTTCCTATTTGCTTTACAATACCATTTCAAATACAGAAAAAAAGATGTCCAAATACTTTTGGACATCTTTTAATATGGGTCGGGACAGAATCGAACTGCCGACACTTAGAGCTTCAATCTAATGCTCTACCAACTGAGCTACCGACCCGATATGGAGGAGGAAGAGGGATTCGAACCCCCGCGCGGTTTGACCCGCCTGTCGGTTTTCAAGACCGATCCCTTCAGCCAGACTTGGGTATTCCTCCATTTGTGGAGCGGAAGACGGGGTTCGAACCCGCGACCCCCACCTTGGCAAGGTGATGTTCTACCACTGAACTACTTCCGCGTTCCATTATTATTTTTTCGACATAAATTATACTATCATAACAATTGAATTTGTGCAATACTTTTCAAAATCTATGTTAATTACATGTTTTCTATAGATTAAACCGTTCAATTTTACAAACTCATAAAGTTATATAGGAACGTAAGATGGGGTTCTAACCGATGACCCTCACCTTGGGAAGGCGATGTTCTACCACTGAACTACTTCCCCTAATAGTTTTACTAAATTAACATTTGGACAATTAATATAATCGCATGGGGTTTTTATCCACGTTAGTATTCTGTTTATAAAGTAGTATTGAAAATACTTAACACTTCTTCAAAACTAAAACTTCCTATTCAGCCCATTCCTCATACAGGCGAGATGTCTCTATCCTTGGCTTCTTTCTCCAATATAGGCGTGTACAGTTTTTAAAATAAAAACATCCAATTAATTTCAATTGGATGTTTTATAATCTATTTTAAAACATAGTCAGCTAAGACACTTTGAATTTTATAGATGTTCAATGTTTTATTAAATTTCTTTTCGATTGGTTGAGCACCATTGGATAGCCAAATTTTTAGTTCCGCTTCGAAATCAAAGGTGCCTGCTGTTTCAATGGAGAAGTGTACTACACTTTTGTATGGAATCGAATGATATTCGGCTTTCTTGCCAGTCACGCCTTGTTTATCAATCAAAAGTAAACGTTTATCTGTAAAGACAAACAGATCTCGAATCAATTTATAGGCTTGCTCTACTCTTTCATTCTTTGCTAATAAATCTTTTATCTCAGATTCAATGACACTTAAATTCACTTCTGATGCATTTCCCATTAAACCATCGAATAATCCCATACACAACTCCTTTTCTACATTTAATTAGTCTTCCTTTTTTAAAATCTGCCATTAATCAATACAACTGAATTCAATAATGTTTCCCATCATTTTTTGCTATTAACAAATTCAAATTGGATTTGAAGAAAGTTTCCATTATCATTTTATTATTGAGTATTCAACTTTTATTCTGTAACTTTTGATTTTCCGCTAACAAATTTCAACAATTCATAAAGTAATTCTGGCATTTCCTCAAATCCACTTTTTACATGTAACCGCTCTGAAATTTGGTGTGCATCTTTGCCAAATGGTCCTACATTTAATACTGGTGCTGAAAACTGCGCCATTTCCTGGAATGGAATATCATATGTTTTGCCCCATACTGGTGTGTTTTTTTCATATGTTTGCCAATCCTTATCAGCATGGAATTGGCAATAACTCAGATCGCAAATCCCATTAAAATAATGAATTTGTTGTAGTGGTATATTATATTTCTTAGATTCTTCAAGAAGTAAAGAGATGGCACCTTGTATTAATGGATTGTCTGATGAATTCGCAGCTGGATAATATGGTGGTGCAAAAAGAAGTACAACTGCAGGAGCCAATTCTTGGCAATGTATCATCAATTGATCCGCTATTCGTAAAGACATTTCACGATCATCTAAAGCTTTATTTGCAATTACACTTGCTGTCAACTCAGTTACTTTTTCGCTCCCCAGCTTTTTCACTGCATGATCGTGTAATTCTGCAAACCGGAGCACTCGGATTTTCCCTACGCCTGTTATTCCTTGTCTTTTACAAACATCATCACAACGTGATTGACATTTTGTCATCGCTTCTTTTGCTACATCTTCAAAAATTGACATAATCTCTTCAGCACTTCGTTTCATTAAGAAAACATTGTACATCGCAACTGCTCTATAGGGTGTTTGAGTTGAGTATTGGTCTTTTAAATCTTTTAGCTGCAAGGAAACAGGTAGTGGTGTAACCTCTCCATATTCACTCTCTATAAATTTATCATTCCACTCCATTTCCATTGTAAGAAAAGCACTCATATATGGTGCCGTCATTCCTTTCAACGGTTCTCCTACATGTGTTTCCTTTCCATAAAATAATGCTGACGGCATGATTTTCCCAATTGTCCCTGAATAAATATATTCCTGTAAATCTGTTGGGTCTTGTGAAAAAGAAGGTTCGCTATTCAAAAATAATACGATATCTAAATCTAGATCATTTTGTAATTCATTAATATGTTTTACTGCTTGACGCATTCCTTCAGAGTTTACTTCTTCATCAGGTACCGTTACAAGTAATAGATTGATAGGCCATTTTTCTGAAATCGCACGTTCTATCATTTGCATATGAAGTGCAAGGCCCATTTTCATATCCATTACGCCTCGTCCAAACAAGTAATCTCCAGATTCTAAGTCTTTTTTAGCAGATTCATTTAACATATCTGGAGAAGACAAAAGTTCTTTTGTTAGTTCTTCTGGGATTGTTGCTAATGGCTTTAATGCCCCATACTCTTCAATTTGAACAGTATCAAAATGACTGATCAATACTACTGTATCCTTAGCATTTGAATTTTTATATAGAGCTGAAACTACTTGTCTTCCATGATCCACATCACAAAAGTTTAAATAATCTGGATGTTCTTCAAAAAATTGAAGCTGTTGCAATTTTGCTAAGAGCTTTCTTGAAAATTGTTGTTCTCCCTTAGTTAATGTTTGACTTTCCCAACTAACAAGCTCACAAAGCAACTTACGTAATTTTTCTGGAGAATTCCATCTCATTTCCCCCACCATCTCTCTAATTAGGCTTTTCTTCTCCTTTAATCGTAATCCAAACACCATAAAAAGGAAAAAGTATAATTTGAATATATGAAAGATTTCTTTAGTGGTCGCTATCAACTTTTAGAGAATTACAGGAGATTTATTGTTTAAAAAAATAGTGATTATAAATAATGGTATTCCATAATTTAAAAAGTAGAAATTTTATTTTTCTAATTTCTACTTTATTTCAAATTTATTTGTTGTTTAATAATTTAATACTTACAAGGTTAGCTACTTCCGGAAAAGTGTCTTGAATTCGATTATAAGAGACTTGTACTTTGTCACCAATCCTTATTTTTTGTTTGACATGATGCATTGGAAACCATGTTCCATTTTTATGTTTCTTCACTATCCTATCTGAAGATAATTGTGCCAATTCTTCATCTGAAGCATTATTTACAACCAAAAATCTATCATCTTCAATTGCCACAACCAGACCAATTTTTAAGAAATTACCTAATTCTTTTGTTTTTTTAGGGATATTATATTTTGCTTGAAGATTTGCTATCTTTTTAGAATATTTTTCACTTAGATAATTCATTGCATCTTGTTCTAAGGAAGTTTTTACGTGTAATTCGTAAGCATCTTTATGTTGCTTATAATGGTTAGATATAAGCTGATCAAAAGCTGCAGTTTTAATAGCTTGTGGCTTTATATATTGATCGATCATTTGTTGTTCAGTTAGTTTTAAAAATTTAAGTGATTCTCTAAATTCTTCTCTCCATTTTGGATCTTGCTTTAGTTCTTCAAGATTCCTCAGAAATTCCTCTTCTTTTTTATTTACCTCATTTTCAGTTAATACAACCCCTTTATTTAATGCATAAGCATAATTTGCATCAAGCTGTAAAGAATCATAGAATGCTTTATATTTAGACTCATCTTTTGATAATGTATTCTGTTGCAACTGTAATTTTAAGTTGATATCAAAATTATTTTTTTCTAAAATTGGAACTTCATTTGCAGTATGATTTCGGGAATCAATTATTTGGGTGAAAATAAATAAAATCATACAACCAGTTACAAATAGAGTTAAAATACCGTATCCCCATTTACTTTTATCTTTTTTTGTAGTTTGATTTTCAATATGCCTCAAAACATTTGTCACAACTTTCTCTTTACTTTTAGTAAGATTACTCAAGTCTTCAAAATTAATTTTATTCATTTAACAGCACCTCCCATTCATATTTCTGAAGTTGTGTTTTTAAAAGTTGTTTACTTCTTCTAATTCTAGTTTTCACTGTACTCTCAGGAATTTCTAATAATCTAGAAATATCTTTAATAGACATTTCTTCAAAATAATAATAAATAAGCGGTTCTCTCTGCTTCAAGGGGAGCTTCAGAATAGCTTCTCCTAATATTGTTTCTTCATCTTTTCTGATTAGATTGTCCATTTTCTTTTGACTGTGTTTACTAAATAACCTGTTTTGTAATTGGATTTTTCGGTATGACCAGCTTTTCAAATAATCTTTACTTTTATTCACAACCATCTTGGAGAGATATGCCTTTAACTCACCACGTTCTTCATATCTGTTTCTATCTTGATAAAATTTAATAAAAGATTCTTGAACAATATCTTCTGCAATATGTAAGTCTTTTACGTAATAATAAGATAAGCGTAATAAAGATTCTGTATGCTGATTCATTATTCGTTCTAATTCCACAATATTTATCAAATTTTCCATCTACTCCTTTCTTTGTATTTTAAACGAATCTCAATATGTATAAGTTTGTTTTTACAGAAATTTTTTATAGTTTTGAATCAATTTCATAAATGTTTGTGTTTTTTAGCTGAGTACAACAAAGTTTGATTACTTCTCCGCTTTTGATTGACTTTATCTTGAGCCAGTATATAACTCTCATCTAACTAGTATGTTTTACAAACTAGTGAATGTATGATACAGTGTTTTCAACTAGTATGTATTACTATGTAGTGAGGTGATTAAATGAAGGAGACGCAATTATTAAAAGGTGTACTTGAAGGATGTGTTTTATCAATTATTAAACAACAACCAGTATATGGATATGAGCTTGTACAAATGATGCGCGATTATGGGTTTACAACCATAGTAGGTGGAACGATTTATCCTCTAATGCAAAAGCTAGAAAAACAAGGGCTAATTAAAACTAAGGAGCTCGCTTCCCCAGATGGACCGAATCGAAAATACTTCTTTATTACGCCTGATGGAGAACAACAATTAGAAGGTTTTAGAGAACAATGGAGTTCGTTGATTGTAAAAGTGAATCGGATTTTAGAAAAGAACGGAGAGTGAATGGGTTGAAAAATGACGCAGCCAAACAATTAGTGAAACAAAATAATAAGTATAGAGAACAGCTGTCCCCAGAAAATAAAGTGTACTATGAAGATATTCTACTATATATGCGAACATTTGGAATTTTCTATGATGAATTAGAAACAGAACGACAATTAATGACGATATTACAAGATATTTTAGAAGCTCAAAAGCATGATGAATCGGCAGAAGAGTATTTCGGTAAAAATCCGAAAGAAGTTGTTGATCAACTGACAAAGCAATTTGATAAACCTTCATGGAAATCGATTTTTAAAATAAGTAGTTGGATTTTTTTAATCAGTACGTTTTACACCATTGTCGGTAGTTTTACAGCACCAACATTACAAGTAAATGTATTTGTTATATTGTTGAATGGGATTTTTTCAGTTGCATTGGTTTATGGCATCTTTAAATTGTTACATCTGAGTGTTTATATAAAAATAAAATTACCTAAATTAATTAATTTTTTCGTAATATGGATATTGGCAATGATTCCATTCGGCTTATTTTTCCTTATTCAACTTTTTACTCCTAAACAAGGTATTGTAAAAATCACTGCCCCATTTGATTGGATTGCCATTCTTACTATTTTAGTCATGGCGGTTGTATATGTAATATTCAAAAAGAAACGAGAATTTTATGGAGGCCTTGTTTTCGTTATTACTTTAGGAATTTTTGGTTTATTATTAAGGATTCCTCAAACGAAGGTATTATTCCAAGATGGTAAAAGCCAAACTTTTGTTGTTCTTGGCATTATTTTACCCATTGCTCTCTTTGTACTTTTCGAATGGCTACTACTCAGAAAAATGAAAGAGGAAAATTAATGGATAAGTTTATAATCACATTTTAATATCCAGATTTGGATGATCTGCTACAAACGGACCCTTTAAACGGGTAAAATTTTTCGAAATATAAAAACCTACATTTGACTTTTAAATCAGAATGTAGGTTTTTTATTATTGAGTTTTCCCTAATGAAAATTAAACTGCTTTTACTTTACCGGTGATAATTCACTTTCGATAAGCCATTGATAATTTTTCACTTCAGTTCCACCATTAGTTGGTGTATAGTTCACCATATACACTGTTGTTTTCTTTACTGAATCAATAGTAGCCATGGCTCCCTTCATACCTGGTAAATGGTCAGCTTCAAGTGTTACTTTAGCTCCTGGTTGAAGTGTTTTATTATCAGCACTTCGAATCTCTTCCTGAATTACCCATTTGTGATTTTTTACCACTGCTCCACCTGTTGCTGGTGTGTATGATACTGAATAAGCAACTGTGTCATATGCGCCAACAATAGTAGCCTTTGCTCCCTTCATACCCTCCACAAGGTTTGCATTGATGGTTACCTGACTACCATCAGGATACTTAGGATTCACCGCTTTTTTAACGCCAGTCGGAACAATACCTGTAGTCGATTTATTCATATCGGTATGATCATTTGTAAGATTATGATCTGGTGTAGTTGGTGCTGGTGCGTTTGGTGCCGGTGGTGTGGTTGGCGCTGGTGTTGTACTTGGATACGTATTGTCGTGCGTATTCATATTATCATCAGGCGCTACGTTTACATTCTTATTTGCTTCGTTCTTACCTGTGTGAGTGGTACCACAAGCAGATAAACCCAAGACTGCAACAAAAGTTAGGATTACTACCATTAAACCATTCTTTTTCATGCTATTCCTCCATATATTCAGCTTTTTGACCTTACACTAAAATTATTCCCATTCAATCGAATATTAAACATAGGTCAATTAAGTCAAATTAAAAATTTTAAAGGAATATTTAAGAGTAATTAGCATGTGCTTAGTATAAAATAGTTGTAGAAGTTAATCATTTTCAAGAATCAATTCAACCTGTGCAATAATTTCAATTCCATGTATTGCTTGTGTTGCAAGACGGTCAGCTTCTGTGTTCATTTTTCGTGACACATGTTCGTACTCTGGTTGAATTCCTAATTCTTTCAGCTTGTCATCAATACGGTCAGCCCACTTTGCTAACTCAGGTTCGAGTACTGCCCAATCACCATTCATCTGACTAATTACTACTTGAGAATCTCCGATAAACCTGATTGGCATCGTTTTTACATTTAGGAGTTCGAGTTCAACAATACTTAAATGAAGTGCTGCATATTCTGATTCGTTATTTGAATTTAGTCCAAATGTTTGCGCATTTTTCCGTACACGATATGGCTTCCCATTCTTTTCAAAGTAAATAACACATCCTAATCCTGCGATGCCTGTCCCTATGTCAAAACCACCATCAAAATATACGGTAATATTATGAGGTTCTCCTTCGACTTCTTTTAAATACCTTTTCATTTCTTTGATGGTCCAAGTGCTATCAAATTGATCGATAAAAGTAATTCTCTTCGCACGGCCCGTTTTCTCCAAATCTTGAGCAATCTTCAATCCTTGTTCTGCTGGTATTTCGTCTGAACGAAATAAAGTTTCGGTTCCTTTTGGTGTCCTGTATACCCATTCAATCGTTATATTCATCACAGGCCCTCCTACATCAATAAAATGATAATTTGATTTAATTTCTTTTTATTTTCTCCATTGTCATCAATAAATATGAAAAAGATTCGATTGGATTCTGTTGTTAAAGTTAAGTCTTGTTTGTTTAACAAAACTGTTATTATTCAATCATTTGCTGCAGGCGATTGTTTTCCATTGTAATTACAGCCTTCCAAAATTTCATATAACAAAGCCAACGTCAAAAAACTGTAAATAAACTTTTACCTTTAAGTTTACCTACAGTTTGTTCAGTTTTACCGTCTTGTAATTATAAATACACCACCGCAATGTGATATCGGATGAAACTCACATTGGCAGAATTCTTTCAATAATGGATGTAGTTCTTCTTCAACAAAATAAAATTCATCTTCGTCCCAATAATTATTACTTTCTTCTCTACAAGTTCCGAGTTGTTCCCTTGTCTTGAAGGCGATATCACCAATTATTATTTTCCCATCCTCTTCTAACAAAGATAATAAGTTTCTAATAAAAGAAATTTTTTCTTCATTTGATAAGTGGTGTAACGTATATGTGCTGATGATGAAGTCATACTTATTATTTTTTAATGAAATGGGGAATCCCTTCGAAATATCCCACTCCATTAATCGTGCAGTCGGCATTTTAGCTTGTGCAATTTTAATCATCTCTGAAGAAAAATCTAGACCATCTATACTGTGTCCCTCTTCATAGAGCTTACTCGTTAGCACAGCTGTACCAAATCCTATATCCAATACTTTGGATTGTTTCTTTTGCATGATTTCATTGAAAATGGTATTTAAAATCGTTTTATATCCTGCAAATGGATAGTGATTACTTTCTTCACTTAATTGTACTGTTTGATCGTAATCATTTGCCCATAAATTAAAACCTTGTTTATTTAACATTTATGCTCCTCCTATTATTCAAGCGAATAATTGAGCACTATTTATTATTCGCTAAGTTTACCTTTTAAAGTTCTGTTCTCTTTCATATCGATAATGTTTTTCATAATTATTCCCCCTTACATAATAATTAGAATATTACCATAATTTTGTATAATTTAAAACTATTTATTCAATAATTATTTTAATAGACAAAAGCCCCTTCCTATAGAAGAGGCAAAAATTGATTCACTTATAAAATATTATTTATTCTTTTTCTTCCTTCATTTGCATTATGAATAATCTCATCAAACAATTCCTGCACAGTAGGTATATCATTGATCAGCCCCATAACCTGACCAGCCCATCCAAAACCTTCTTTTATATTACCTTCATAAATATATTTACGATTCGCTCGCCCACTAATCAAATCTTTTAAATCTTCATAGGTAGCTTCTTTTTGTTCACGAATTACAATTTCTTCAGTAAATTCTGTTTTTAAAGCACGACCAGGAGTACCTAAGGATCTCTCGATTACAATTGTATCTGTTTCTTTTGCGTTTATAAGTGCTTCTTTATATACATCATTTGCATGTACACATTCTTTTGTCGCTATGAAACGAGTGCCCATTTCAATCCCTTCTGCTCCAAGTGCAAATGCGGCAAGCAAACCCCTTCCATCGCCAATTCCACCACTAGCTAAAACTGGTATTGATACAGATTCCGCTACCCTTGGTACAAGTACTATAGTACCGAGATCTTCACGGCCTAAATGTCCTCCGCCCTCTTGTCCAACTGCCATGACAATATCAGCACCAAGTTGTTCCGCCTTTTGTGCTTGTCTAACACCAGAAATAAGCACCATTGTTTTTATGCCTTCATCCTTCACTCTTTCAAGAACCGGTTTCGGGTTACCACCTGTAATCGAAATAGCAGGCACCTTTTCTTCAATTGCCACTTCCAACAAATCTTCGTATTTTCGATCATGTCTTGAAATTGCAAAATTCACACCAAATGGATTTTTGGTTAATGCTCGAACCTTGTGAATCTCTTCACGAAGTTTTTCAGGAGTCCCTAAAGTCGCAGCTGTAATTTGACCTAGACCGCCCGCATTTGATACAGCCGCAGCAAGTTCCGCATAAGCTAAATAAGCAAGCCCTCCTTGAATGATTGGATACTTAATCCCTAATATTTCTGTTACACGTGTTTTCAAACATTACACCCCCGCTGTCATTAAAAACATAATTTAAACACTATTAATTATACATAATATTCTGAAATCGTAATATGTTTTCTATACAGCTTTTCTTTGAAAATATAAGTATCCACAAAGAAAGAACAATATAAATCCTCCTCCGACAACAGTTATCAATTGTTCCCAAGGAATGTAAAATACATCACTTGTTTCTCCACCAACATACATCATCGAAAAGGGTTGTGCCCATAAATAATAGGGACCGACACGTTCTGAATTGATAGCCAATATTGAAGGTAATGTGAAGATCACATTGATAGCAAATGGTAATGCAAAACTATTAAATATGATGGACATCCATAATTGAAAAGCAACTAATGGGAATGTCGCAACCCATCCCCCTAAAATACATTTCCAGATAATTTCTATAGGAAAAGGTTCACTAAATCCTCTTATAGCACCTACTGCAAATAATGCACAAAAATATAAAATTTGAATGACCAAAACAATTAACATTAAAATAATATATTTAGCAACAAATACTTGCCCTCTTGAAACAGGTAGTGCCAAAAGTTGTTTCCATCCCCCCGCTTGATGTTCATATCTACATATAAGACTAGCCAGCACACCCGTAACAAGCGGTAAAAATAGTAATGCATATGTTAAATTCATATATAACAATGCCTGTTCCCATTCACTTACCTTCAATTCAAGAGGTGAATTAATACCAGTCATTAGCCCGATTAATGGTCCTATTATAATGATGGTTGTTATTTTGGATTTGCGTAATTTAAACCATTCTGATTGTAAAATAGCTAGCATTTATTTCACGTCCCTTCTATTAAAATCAACCATTCCAACAATATATAAGACGATTCCAACACTAATTCCTAGCACAACATTTATGATTGGTTTCTCCCATTCATTCATTAATGATGGCCACTTCCAAATCATCCAATCTGGTAAAGCAGAACCTGCAAAGGCTAATATAGTACCTATTATTCCTGTAGTAATTGGAATTGCTTGATTTTGGCTAACAACTGCAATCCATAGTTGTAGCGCCAATACTGGCAATGCAGCCAAGATTGGATAAAAACTATATTTAAGTATATTTATATATGGAATCGGATCTCCTAAATCAAGAAAAACACCAAATCCAAGTGTAAAGATCATTAATAAGAAAGATGATAAAAATAACAAACAAAAAACAACTGTAAATTTGGATAAGTAGACATTAATTTTTGTAACTGGTAATGCAATCAACTGTTTCCATGCATTTGTTTCATCTTCCAGACTTGCCATTAAAGATGTTAAAATGGCAATTCCTAATACAATAGCCAACGGCGTAAATGAACTGACATTGTCTAAATAATAGCCCCAATCATCGTCACTTTGCTGTAAAAGATAATCTTTTCGAACACCATAATTGACCATTTGCATCGCAACAACACCGAATGATCCTAGAAATGTTAAAAACCAAAAACCTTTCCGCTTTATTTTAAGAAAATCTGTCACGATTAGATTTCGAATCATGCCCATTTCTCTCCCCTCGTCATTTGAAGGAAGATTTCTTCTAATGATCTTTTTTCTTCTTCAACTCGATATATAGAAAATCCGTCATGAACAAGAGTTTCTACAGTTTGTGCTACTTTTTCATTTGAACAATCAGATAGCTCAATATGGTCATTCTTATATGTAGCTTTTATTCCATTAGCTAGTAATGATCTACATGCTTTCTCACCATCACTTACAGTTAACGATACGTTTTGCTGTGCATATAAGCGCATTGCATCGATAGAATCTTGGAAGATTAGCTTTCCCTTATTTACGATTCCTACAGTTGTTGCCATTTGATCAATCTCAGATAATAAATGACTTGATATAAGGACTGTTATACCAAATTTGGTTGGAAGGCTTTTAATTAGTTCTCGCATTTCAATTATTCCTGATGGATCTAATCCATTCGTTGGTTCATCTAAGATTAACAATTCGGGATTATGCAACAACGCTGCTGCAATCCCTAATCGTTGCTTCATTCCTAGTGAAAAACCTTTTACTTTTTTATTACTCGCTTCTGTTAAACGCACAATTTCTAATACTTCATGAATTCTTGATGGCGGTACATCTAAAATTATTCTTATTGCCTCTAAATTTTCATATGCAGTCAAATGTGGATAGTAAGATGGATTTTCAACTAATGATCCGACTTTCCGTAATATCTCTATTCTATCTTTTTTTAAATCTTTCCCAAAAATGTGGATGTCCCCAGAAGTAGGCTTCATTAAACCTAAAAGCATACGAATTGTTGTCGTCTTTCCTGCTCCGTTCGGCCCCAAAAATCCATATATTTCTTTTTTAGGTATTTTCAACTCTACTCCATTAACTGCTACTTCTTTTCCAAACGTTTTTGATAAGTTCTCTGTGTGTACTATATATTCCATGTCTCTCACCTCATTTTCTATCTTAGAAAATGAAGGTTAAAACCAGGTTAGTAGTAAGTTTAAATTTTGTTTAAAAAATCACTATATCCAAAATTATTCATAGATTTCTTCAAAAGCTGAACAAAGCTGATATAATCGACTTTATTCGACTTTTGCTATACATCAAATAAGTGAAGATGTTTTTTCAAAGATTACGTTTGTGAACGGGGTTGGTAGAAACCACTCCCTTTCCCCGGACAAGCAAGAAAGCCTCCTCACTCACTGCGTTCGCTCCGGGGTCTCTCTTACTTGTTTTTCCGCTGGAGTCTCGCAGTTTCTACCCACGTATACAAATTTAGAAAAATAAATTAATCTATTTTTGTTAAGGTTAAAACAACACTGCCAAAAACAGCACTTCTTCAATCCGGAAATCTGAAGCTACAGTCATAGAGGTAAAATCAGCACTTTATTCTTTTAAGACAAAGAAAACAATCAATTCCCCTAAATTCCACAACTCATGAAGTTACTGTGAATAATTCAGGTATATATTTATTTGAAGTATCTTGATATGTTAATTACAATTCAGAAAAACTTTTTTATCGGAGAGTAGATAATCAAAAGTAACTAATGATTTCTCAAGGGAGGAAATTAAGTTGAAGATAAGATGGTACTACAATATCGAAAAATTTGTTTGACTCTATATAAAAAAAGCGAATGTACATATTAGACATAAAGAAAGTTTGGGAACAGATTACCTATTCCCAAACCCTTATAAATTTCAGGTTCTTCTTCCCATTGTTGTTCACTCTTATTTCTTTAATAATATATATTGCTGGAATAAATGAACAATAGGAAAAACATCTCTATAAACAGAGAATATTTAATTCATTTAATGTAAGAAACATTTATGTTTGAATTTTTATTTCTTAGCTGTTATACCTTAAACTTTTGTATTAGACATAGATCTTCACCTGAAACTAATTCATTTTCTTCATATTCAATCTGAGAATTGTGATATATAGCATGCCAAAATGTAATTGCTGGTTTATTGTTAACTAATTGCATTACAGCATATGACCCTTTATATTGATCAAAAATAATTTTAGTTACTACTTTTCCCAATCCTTTGCTACGGAACTTTCTTAAAATGAACATATCATTGATAACATAATCCACTGTTTTACCTTTTATTAAGAAAATAAATCCAATTATTTCGTCGTTCAATAATATTTTTATTGGAAGTAAATTGTCTTGTGTGATAAAAAGTTCTACATCGCTACTATCAAACTTACCATCACTTTCTAAACTAAGATTCTCCGTATACTCAGACAAATCATGTAAGTAATACTGAAATAAATTTTCTAATATATTCTTATCTTCCGAATTGGACTCAATTAACTTTATATGAATTTCATTTTTCATTATATTTGCCTCCTATTGGTAGAAAATACTGCATTTCACTCAGATACTTCTGTGACTTTATCTAAAACTTCCTTCTTGTCGTTTTAAGAAATAACCATATTCCAAATAACTCCAACCATTTTATATCATGTCCTTATCTTGTTGTTATTCATAATAGTAATCGTTGTACCATCAATGGTCGATTGAATATCCCATTCAAGATCCATATTTTTTATCATTAAATCTACTATCGATAATCCAATTCCCGCTCCTTTTTCATTAGATTGGTTGTTCATACCTCTACCATGGTCAGTAATGAATATCGCATCGTATTGTGTCGTCGATACGGTTTTCACTTTGATAAATAATCCATCCTTGGCGTGGCGAAGGACATTTTGAAATAAATTATCTAAAATTCTTTCTAGCCAAATTGGATCAACATGCCATTGGTGATTATTAAAAGATTGTAATTCCACATCAATAGTAAATCCTTCTTTTTCAAATACTGGATACCAACTAGCTATACACTCACGCACTTGTCGAACCACATCTACTTCTAAAGGATCAAAATTATATTTACTTGCCATTAGTAATGTATATGACATTAAGTTTTCAATTAAATGATCTATATTCAAAACAGATTTCTCTAATCCTTTTACTGCATTTATTCCTTCTTGCGATAACTTCTCCTTACTAATTGTATAAGTTTGCGCACGTATTTTCGTTAAAGGTGTTCGTAAATCATGTGAAAGGTTTGCGATTAATTCTCTTCTTAATTGCTCTTCTTTCTTTTCACGCTGTTTACTTTCTCTTAACTCAATAACCATTTGATTAAACGTTTGTTCTAGCTGACCAATTTCATCTTTCTTTTTCAGATCAATTTCAATTGGGAGTTGATCGACATCCCGAATTGTCATTGCGCCTTGCAAATGTAACAATCTTTTTCGAATGCCTCTGAAGAAGATGAAGGAAATAGCGATAAAGAGAATAATAATAGCCAACATAACAATACTTAACATCGTGCCATATTTTTCATTTACCTTTACCATAGGAGGATTAAAGGTTTTTCTTGGGATTTGTATAACGACAAAACCATGGAAATTGTCTTTTCCTACAAACGCAATAACTGTAAATGGATCATTAGCATAACTTTCTTTCATAAATTTTGCTGTATAAGATGAATCCCATTTATTCGGAAATTGACGTTTTACATTTACTTTTTCTGATAAAACACCGTTCTGATCAATCCAAAACATTGTTGCTTCTGGATATTTCTCTTTCCAATTATCAAAAAGACTGAAAATATTTTTATTTATATCTTTTTCAATACTATTTGCAGCTCTATGCCAATTTGCTTCAACTACTTCTGGGCTTTTATTATTACTATTCTCTATATGATGATCTATCTTGACCATAAAAAAGGCGATAACTAGATAGGCAATTTGAACAATAAATATAGCCGTCAAAATAATTAACATATATTTTGCTAATAAAGAACGAAAGAATTGTTTCATTGTTTCACCCGGTATCCAATTCCCCGAATTGTTTCAATGATAATTGGCTTACCTGGATTTTCTTCAATTTTTTCTCGTAAATATCGAATATGCACCATTAATGTTTTATCGCCTTCAATATAGGTTTCTCCCCATACCCCTTCATAAAGTTGTTCTTTAGTTAAGATTTGATTTAAATGGCGGATAAAATATTGAAATAAATAATATTGTTTTCCTGTTAATTGAATTTCTTCCTCTTTATTTTTATCAATGATTCTTAAATCTTTTGTATAGATTTTTAGATGTTGAATTTCTAAAATATCATCATTCTTTTGGAATCTTCGTAACAGTACATCGATTCGTGCAGCGAGTTCATCTGGATGAAATGGCTTTGTTAAATAGTCATCTGCAAAACTTAGGCCTTCTATTTTATCCTCTACTGCTGTACGTGCAGAAAGCATCAAAATGGGGAAATTCTGCATTTCCCTTTTCATACGTTTACCAATAGAAAAACCATCTAGCCCTGGAAGCATTATATCTAAAATAGCAATATCCACAGTTGCTAGATATTCCTCAGCATTCTCTCCAGATTTTAGCCATGTCACATCATAGCCCCTTTCTTTTAAATCTTTTGTTACCCAATTACCAATTTCACTTTCATCTTCTATGTATAGAATATGAACCATATTATGCTACCTCATTTTCTATTGAATAATAATAAATCCGAAAATATTCTTTATATTCACTACTTGCAATTTGTTTCATTTGATATTTACTATTCTATATTATCAGATTGAACTTACATATATGTAAATGGCTTGAATCTTTAGGTGTATTTTAATTTTATTGATAAAGTAAAAAGGACTATCTTTAGAGTCAATGAATCTACTTTAAAGAATAGCCCTTTTGCTAAATTAACTATACTATTTCAATTTACTCTCCATCAATTCAATCATTGCATTTTTCACTTTTTCAAGCTGCTCATTCGATTCTTTCTCTGTTTTACTTTTCACACCGATATAATATTTAATTTTCGGTTCTGTGCCACTAGGACGAACGCAGACCCATGAACCGTCCTCAAGCGTATATTTTAAGACATTAGATTTTGGCAACGAAATTTTAACACTTGGATGACCGTCAGTATATGAAGTCGTTTGTTTTAAATAATCTTGAATTTCGGTTACATGTAATTCCCCAATTTTTTCTAAAGGATTATCACGAAGTTCTGTTAAAGCATTTTTGATTAACTTCGCGCCTTCAATTCCTTTTTTTGTAATAGATACAAGTGCTTCTTTGTAATAACCATGTTCTTTATACAGTACTTGTAAGACGGCTAGAAGTGATTTACCTTGTTTTTTGTAATAGGCGGCTGCTTCCGTTAATATAAGAATCGCTTGATTAGCATCTTTGTCTCTTGCAAAGCCTTTGATTAAATAGCCGTAACTTTCCTCATATCCAAAAAGGAATTTGTATGCACCTGATTTATTGTACTGATCGATTTTTTCTCCGATGAATTTAAATCCTGTAAGGACATTTTCTGTACTGATACCAAAATGATTGGCGATAGATTCTCCAAAATTAGAAGTAACTATTGTTTTAATGATTCGTCCGTTTTCTGGTAGTACACCATATTCCTCCATACGTGAGAGCAAATAATAGAGAATGATTGCACCCGTTTGATTGCCCGTTAATAGTTGATAAGAATTTTCATCTTTTACTGCAACGCCCAATCTGTCACCATCCGGATCAATTGCAAGAAGTAAATCTGCTTGGATTTTTAGCCCATCGCGTATTGCGTATTCAAAAGCAGACTTTTCTTCAGGATTTGCAGAAATGACAGTTGGAAATTCGCCATTTGGCTTGAATTGTTCCTGAACAATATGCAATCCTTTGAATTGCAAACGCTCGAAGATTTGTTGAACAGTGTATCCAGAAACACCATGTAGCGGTGAAAATACAACTTGTAAATCCGTTGTATTGAAAAGTGAGGCGTCAAATAGAATCGTTGAAAGTTCATGAAAATAGTCTTCATCAACTTTTGTTGTGATGATTTGAATGTCGCCACTTTTTACGTATTCATCAAAATTGCTAGCTGACAATTGAAGCTCGTCCCCCACTTTTTCTATAAAAGAGATTACTTCTTCAGCAGCTTGTAAATTCAATTGGGCCCCATCTTCTCCATATACTTTATAGCCGTTGTATTCAGGTGGATTATGGCTAGCTGTAATCATCACACCCATAAACGTATGAAGTCTTCTTACTGAATAAGATAACTGAGGCGTTGTACGAGAATCTTCAAATAAATATGCTTTTACGCCATTCCTTGCAAGTGTAGCAGCAGTTTCGATTGCAAATTCTTTAGACATCCGACGACCATCAAAGGAAATAACTACTCCTTGATTCGCCCTTTCATGACCAAAAGTCTGAATATAATCAGCAACACCCTTCGTTGCTTTTCGAATGGTAAAAAGGTTTAAGCGATTTGTTCCTGCACCCATTTCACTGCGCATCCCACCTGTTCCAAATGATAAAGTTTTACCGAATGCATCTTCTTTTTTCGACTCGTCATGAGCCATTTTATGTAAATCTGATCGTAAATCTTCTGGAAGCTCCTTTTTTTTCTGCCACTTTTCAAAATTATTTTGGTAAGTCATGCTAACACCTCGTCAGTTTATCTCAATATTTAATAGTTTAATTAATCAATGTCTACTTGTAAAAAACACGTTTTATTTAGCCTAACTTCTTTCATTTTATCTCTATTTTAATAATGTACCTAGTCATTTCAATATATGCGATATTTTAAGGAAAAATGCACCTCCAATGAATCGAATATATTGATATAATAAAAATAATATAGATTTCAGGAGGAAGACATTTGGATTTTATTGCATTAGAGATTGAAACAGCAAATCAGTGGAGAGATAGTATTTGTTCTATTGGACTTGTCAAAGTCATAGAAAATGAGATTGTCGATTCACTTTTCACATATATTAACCCCAAGCAATCGTTTGATGAATTTCATATATCACAACACGGAATTACCGAAGATATGGTCCAACTTTCACCAACATTTGAAGAATTTTATTCAGTATTAAATGATTGGCTGACAAATCAAATAGTCATTGGATACTATAGTGATTTTGACAAATCAGTTTTAGAAGAATCCTGTGTGTCTATTGATCAACTTGTTCCGTACTGCAAATTTGGTTGTACCCTTCAATTTGCCAAAAATAAAATGACAGACGAACATCATTTTTCATTACCCACTCTTGCACATCTATTTGGCATACCACTAGAATTTGAACGTGCTGAAATCATTGCGCACCTTGTTTTGATCTTCGAAAAAAATTTTGTAGGATTTTCTCTTCATGAACTAACCAATCCAGCAAAAAATATTTCATCGAAAGGTACATCCATTTCATCCCCTTCGTACTTTCAAGGAAAACATATTGTCTTTACTGGTGGACTTGAAGGTTTAACAAGATCGATGGCTGCAAAAAAAATTCGTGCAATCGGAGGGATGTTTAGCAATACCGTAACTAAACAAACAGATATTCTCGTAGTTAGTAATAGTAGCTGGTCTAAAGCTGAATTAGGTCAGAAAAGTTCGAAGCTCAAGAAAGCTGAACATCTACAAGCTATGGGGTATGCGATTGAAATTATTCAGGAAGAAAAAGTCCGTTCATATTTGAAATAAGCAGTAAGAGTAACACTAAGAAATTATATAGTTTTATGGATGATTGTTGATGGTGAGATGGAAATTTATATTTTTTAGACATTTATTTCATGGATTTTATTAATATATGAAAACAAATTACTTGCGAATTCCATACTTTTACTTGCGACTTTCGATGATTTACTTGCGAATTTACTCCACTTACTTGCGAATTTTCAAATTGTATTTGCGTTCTTGATAATTAAAGTCTTGTTTTCATCATTTCTCAACCTTCCCCAACAAAAATGGCATCCCCAAAAGGATGCCATAATAATCGCTATGCTTTTTTCACTTTTCTCCCATACTAAAAAATTCGTTAAAAAGATAATCAAAAAGTCTTTCGTCCAAAGTTGGGATGATTGTATCAAGTGTTTAATCCCATCTGTATTTGAAATTTACATTATCTAAGATAAACCCTCTAGTGTATAGTGAATTGATTTACTTTTATACGAATTTCTTTTAACCATTCTTCTGGTTGATTTGAGATAATACCATCAATGATTTTACGAATATATAAAGGACCTTCTGTTTGATAATTGTGCGCTTTGATAAAACGTAAGAGTTTTTCTATGTATTTATGATCTTCATCCTTTTTTTCTCTCCATCGCATTATTGCAAAATCTCCTTCATCGATAGGGGTCATACTATCCATTTGCATATGCAATTTTTGATCCACCAAAAAGAAAATACCGTCATAAGAAAATTCTTTATTACTTCGATCTTCAATATTCACCAAATAACCAATATTCCCAATGACAATTGGTGCTATATGTTCATAATGGCTCTTCAATTGACGAAGCTCAGTTTCAATTTCTTTTAATGAACCAACTTTTTTGTTGACTTGAATAATGTTGTACGAATCAAGATGTTCAATATATGGTTTCCCGATACTGGTATCATCTTTGGTATTTTCTAGTTCTGTGACACGTGAAAACAATCCTTGCTCAATTCGTTTTAATATCTCAATTTTCTCACGAGTGATTCTTCTTATATTCTCTAAAATAGAAATAAAATCATCTAAACTGCGATTTTCCAGCTGCTTTTTTATATCTTTAAGTGGAACCCCCATCATCTTCAAATATAAAATAATTTCTAATTCTTTAAATTGCTCTATTAAATAATAGCGACAACCTGAAGCTGCATCCACTTCATAAGGTCGAAACAACCCAATCTCATCATAATAACGAAGTGTTTTAATCGAAACATTATTTAGCCTCGACATCTGACCAATCGAAAATTTGTTTTTCATGAATTGTCCTCTTTCTGAATGTCTATTAAACATATTATAAAATATTCTCAACAATAATTGACAATATTTTCTGTATTTTCATCAAATTTTCTTATTATTTACCTTACGATTACCAAGATACAAATTAGAATCAGTTGTGGTGACTTCCATAAAAAAAGAGCAAAGAGAAAAATTAATCTCCTTGCTCTTCATACGAAATTTTTATTCGAACGGTACATTTTCACCATTCAGAATTAGTGAATGTGTTATTTCCGCTTTTAGTGATGCGGATACTGCACAATATTTTTCTTCACCTAATTTAATGGCTCTCCATACTTTATGTGCGTCGATATTGCCGTCTACTTTAAAAGTAAGATTTGCTGCAGTAAAAGCAGTTGGCATTTCTTCACGGCGTGTACCATCTACTACAATCTCTAGGTTTGTGATTTTATCTAAATGTGGTTTTAAAATCATCGTTACATCAATTCCGATACAACCTGCTAATGAGCTTAGAAGCATTTCAGTAGGTGTTGGTGCTTGTCCTTCTCCACCATAATTTGCAGTTGCATCCATAGCCATTTTATAGCCAGATGCACCTATTGCTTCAAATGCACGACCACCTTGCCATTTTGCTGTGATTTGCATATCTATTTCCTCCTTAGAATTCATTTACCTGTTGCAAGAATTGTTGTGCTCTTGCGGTTTGTGGGTGTTCAAAAAATGCTTTTGGTTCAGCATCTTCTACAATGACACCATCTGCCATAAATAGAACACGATCTGCGACATTCTTCGCGAAGTTCATCTCATGCGTGACAATCATCATTGTCATGCCTTCTTCTGCTAAACTTTTCATTACTTTTAGTACTTCACCGACTAGTTCTGGATCAAGCGCTGAAGTGGGTTCGTCAAATAGCATCAGTTGTGGTTCCATAGCTAAAGCTCTTGCAATTGCTACACGTTGTTGTTGGCCACCAGAGAGTTGAGATGGATAGCTATCTTCTTTTTCTGATAATCCAACTCTTTTCAATAAATTAGATGCAATCTGATGAGCTTGGTCTTTTCGCATTTTCTTCACAACTAAAAGTGCTTCCATGACATTTTCTACAACGGTTTTATGTGGATACAAATTAAATTGCTGAAACACCATTCCTGTTTCTTGGCGAATGGAATAAATGGCTTTTTGTAGTACCTTTTTTGGTGCTTTCGCATCGATTTCATGTCCATTAACCGTAATCTTGCCTGCTGTAATTGTTTCTAATCCATTAATACATCTTAAGAATGTACTCTTCCCTGAACCACTTGGTCCAATGACGGCTACTACTTGATGTGCAGGAATGGATAAAGTCAGATTCTTTAACACTTCATGACTACCATAGTTTTTGTATAGTTGTTGAATTTCTATCATTTTCTGCACCTCCTAGTAAACCGATAAGCGTTTTTCAATTTTATTTAATATAAAGGTAAAGATTGTACTCATTACCCAATACATAATACCGATTGAAAGATAAAACGGCATATACACGTAATATTGAGCAACTAATAGTTGTGCTGAACGCATTAACTCTGTTACTGCTATAACAGAAACTAAAGATGTTTCTTTTAACATACCGACAAATGTATTACCCAGAGGTGGGATTGCATAGCGAATAGCTTGTGGAATAATTATACGTCGCATCGCTTGTTTTTCTGTCATCCCTGTTGCAAGTGCAGCTTCTATTTGACCTTTTGGCACTGATTGAATGGCGCCACGGAACGCTTCTGACACATATGCACCAATATTAATACTTAATGCGATATAAGCTGCTGTTAATGGGCCTAGTTCGATACCATAATCAACTAAGCCATAGTAGACGATAACAAGCTGTACAAGTGGTGGTGTTCCTCGAATAATTGAAACATAGACTCTTGCGATATTACGCAGAAAGCGATTGCCCTTAATTCGAGCAATCGCAGCAAGTAAGCCTATTATTAAGCCAAAGAACATGGATACCACTGTAATCAGTAATGTGTAATATGCCCCTTTTAATAGAAAGGGTATATTTTCAATAACTAAATCCATGTGTGTTTCCTACTTTCTTTATTCTGCTGGTGGTTCTTCACCAAACCATTTAACGAAGATCTTCTTATAAGTACCATCATTTTTCATATCTTCAATTGCTTTGTTAATCGCTTTAACTAATTTTGGATTTCCTTTTTTCACAGCTACTGCAGCTTTATCTGCTTTAATTGGATCTCCGACAGCTTTAATTTTAAAGCTATTTTTTTCAACAATTGGTTTTAATGCATAAACATTATTGATTGTTGCATCGATACGGCCTGCATCCAAGTCTTTTAATGTAGTGATGACATCATCATACGTGTTGATTTTGAAGTTGCCGACTTTTGGCATTAAATCGTTACGTAAATAAGCTTCATCATTTGTACCAAGACCTACACCAATTGTTTTGCCTTTAAAATCCGCAGTTGATTTAATGCTGTTGTTGTCTGATTTAACAATTGCTTTTACTTCGTTTGTAATATATGGGTCTGAAAAGTCAATCGCTTTTTTACGTTCATCTGTAATCGTCACTTGGCTTACAAGGACATCAAATTTACCTTGTTGTAAGCCTGGGATTAAACCCGAGAAATCTTGTGCAACAAATTTTGCTTTTACATTCATACGTTTTGCAATTTCTTTTGCAATATCTACATCGAAACCAGTATATTGTTTATCTTTGCCCATAAAGTTGTATGGTGCATATGTTCCCATTATACCGACTGTCATTTCTCCATGATCTTGGATATTTTGTAATTGATCTGTATAGTTATTGCCATGGTTGACATCTTTTTGAGTGCCTTTATTTCCACATGCACCAAGGACAAGAACTGCTACTGCTACAAAAGCTACTAACCATTTTGCTTTTTTCACTTTTTTTCCTCCTATTTTATACACCGAAAATACCAAAAAATTCGAAGTGTACAGTTTCCTCAATTATTTCTTGTAATGATTTGTCAGCGAATGCCTGATTTGCGTTTCGTTCTGTAAACAGCCATCTGGATAGCACACCTTCCAGCAAACTCATGATAAAAACTGCTTGCATTTTAGGCTCAATTGGTCGACTAAGCATACCTAATTCTTTTGCTCGACCAATATTATTGGCAAAGGCTGTTTCCATATCAGCTTTAATTCCATCAACTTTTTGTTGCAACAAAGGCTGAGAGTGGATTCCTTTTAACAGTATGTGCATTAAATAGGAATTATCCTCGGCAAAACGAAAAATATGTACAAATAAATGATTTGAGGATACAACGGATTCTTGAATCGAAGCTTTCGATTCTCTATATCCTATCGCGATTGCCTCTAGTATACTTTCTCGCCCGGATTCAAGCATCTTCAAAGCAATGGCTTCTTTACTTTTGAAATACCAGTAAAATGTGCCTTGCGAAACATTCGCCTGTGCTACAATATCCGAAATTTTCGTATTCTCATATCCTACAGTTGCGAATAATTCAAGTGCTATTTTAATCAATTGTTGCTCTCTCTCTTGTCTACGAACATCTGCTTGAACCACAATATTCACCTCGACTGACTCATTAGTCAATTAAATCCTATAAGATTACTATATATTAGTCAATAGATTTGACTTAATTTTTTTAGAAAAATAAATAAAACTTAATTCCTTCATTAAAATTAATTGGTTTATATATAATTTGCTGATTGACAATAAATACTGAAATCTGTTGAGCAACAGACGGCGCTTTCCACGGGTTTGGTTTCAATCTCCTCGGGCCAACACGATGTTGGTCACGAAGCCGATGCCACAGGACGTGGCATTCTTAGGCTTTGATGTCTAGCATCGTCGCAAGAAGGCAATGCGAATGCATTTTTCGAGGATTCGCCGTCTTTCGCTCCACAATGAACAAAGTTGGGAATTATTAAATGTTCTTAGATTTTCATATAAATTCTGCATTATGAAATTGATTTATATTATTAATTGTAAAAAAAGACTGTAGACAAACTG
The DNA here is from genome assembly GCF_044359855.1 of Rummeliibacillus pycnus. Lineage (GTDB taxonomy): Bacteria > Bacillota > Bacilli > Bacillales_A > Planococcaceae > Rummeliibacillus > Rummeliibacillus pycnus_A. The sequence continues at coordinate 169,039 of NZ_CP132291.1, read as the reverse complement.
GAGTTTATCTACAGTCTGAGAATCAGTGTGAAGACAGATTCTCCTCATGATACCTATAAAAACATCTTTTAATTCTACATAAATACAATTCCTCGGCCTGTAAAGCTAGCTAAGAATCTTTTTTCTGACACAATGCTATTAGATTTGCCCCATTTTGATGGATCTCGGAATGAAATCATATATTCACCTTTTTCCTTATGTCTTCCGCATGCAACGATTAGGTGACCTCCTTTTCGACCATCTTCCGGAAGTTGACCAGTGACGGAGACAATCACAGGTCCATAATTTTTTAGTAACTTTTCAAGTTCTTCGCCATTTTGTAAAGCGATAGGTTTCGCACTTAAGCCGTATTTTGCTGCAATATTTGCTAAGCCTTGATGAATCCAGCCTTTTTCACAATATGCATTTAAATGAATTCCATCATTGAGTAAGTCATAAGCTGTAGCTACTGGGATTTGGTAATGTCCCATGATCATACGAATACATGCTAAACCGCAAACACTCTCTCCCCAATAATCTGCACCTTTTCCTTCAACTAATGTATTTTCTGGCCAGTCTCCCTCTTCAAAGTGTTGCCCAAAACGTGGCATATTCAGACAAAAGTTCAAATTGATTCTCTCCCTTCAATTAACAATTGGTTTCCATTTCCCTTGAAAATATAAAAATTTGTTTATGTAAATATAATGATTTTACACTTGAAATGACGTGCCTTTTTTATGCAAAAAAGGGGAGCACATTTTTTCATGTGCTTCCCTTTTCTCTACTCACGTTCAAGCGGACAATAACCACAAGCACCGAGTCCTGGAATATCTTTTGATAAACAACAGGATTTTCGAATTGGCTGATTAACGAGTGAAGCGGGTGCAATCCCTTTTGTATAATCATAAAATAATGACTTATCGCTAAAACGCGCCCATACTTCTTTCGATTCCAACATTTCTAAATCATCCATTGCTCGATCAGCAAGTAATGGATTATCGAGTAATTTAGCATAAACGCCTACGATATGCACGAAAAAGTTATCCCATATAACTCTTGGCGAAATTGACGTAGTATTACGCAAATCTTGAACGATTTGATAGCACTGTTTATATAAAATCGTGGACATTACATATTCACGTTCTGAATCATCAACGTAGCGCCAGTCATTAGGATTGGCAAACATACAAATCGTATAGAGACCGTTTTCTTTCGTAGCATCAAACTGCAAATCTCGTTCATCGCCATCCCAAATTACATCGTTAGCTGTTAACATATAAAATTGCATCGCGACAAATTGTCCGAAGCGTTTCGAAAAATGCGAAATGGCTGCTGTTTTCGATCTAGCATTCGTAATGCCAAGCATTAAGTCCGCAAACTCATCTTCTTGGAAAAATTCTTTGTGCACACGCTCTAGCGTAAAAAGCGAGCGCTCTGGTACTGTCGTATAAATATTGTACGAATCAAGTATCAAAACTTGATCTATCGTAAGTGCTGGCATTGTATCACCTGATTATTTCATATTATTTCTTCTATATCATATTACATTTTTTGATTTTTAGCTAAAATGATACTTTTATTTTGGGATTTTATATAAGCACTATGGTAGATGATAGACTCAAAGTATTTCGATTTTTTCCCCTAGTCTTTTTTTCAATATCTTTAATAATACTAAATAATCAATTCTCTTGAAATACTAGAACAAATGAAAAAAGCCATGACTACAAAACTGGACATGGTTTTATTCGGATGTCCATAGTTTTTAGAGAAGGTTAACGTATGAACCTCTTATTAAACTTATACTTTTAATATTTATTATTATTTCTTTAGTCAAGAATCTGTAATTCCATCAATTAATCACATTGTTTAATAATTATCTACTTGAATCAATTTAATAAATCGATTTTAGGCTTTTAAATACGAACATTTTAACAAATTATCTTTTAATATTCAGTTTTCGATGTTGCGCTACAGTCGGCGCTTTCCACGGGCTTGGCTTCAATCTCCTCGGGCCAACACGATGTTGGTCACTAAGCCGTTGCCACAGGATGTGGCGTTCTTAGGCTTTGTTCCTTAAAATCGTTCCTCGGGGCTTTCAGCTCAAGCTTTTCCCGTAGGACTTTGAATGAACTTCACTGAATTAACCTCGCACGAAGAAAATGCGAATGCATTTTCGAGGACTCGCCGTCTTTCGCTCCACAATGAATAAAAATTGGATATTATTAAATGTCTTATATTTTATATGAATAATAAAATTGTTTCACTTAGAAAATCAAAAATGATAGGTAGCAAAATCGACCCTACTTATTTTGAATACTTCTCTACACGTACTTCTAATTTTTCTCTCCATACATCGGCTAATTCTGGTACATTTAGAATTTTATTCATAGCTTCGACATCTTCTGTACTGTGAAAGTAAGTATCCATACAATATAGAACAGAGACTTCTTGAGGATGTTTTTTCACTAAAGAAATTACTGAATCACTTCTTACAATACCTTCTTTTATTACTCTACATAAATAACCTACAAATCCAGTCTCGACAAGTCTCTTTAAAATGAGTTGATTATCTACCCTCCTAGAGATGGTGCTACATGGAATTCTCCCTTGTGTAATTTGAATGACGGCATCTCCAACTTGATAAATATCTCCAATACAAACATTTTCCTCTAACATATTGGTAACAGTTAAATTCTCGCCAAAAGCAGCTGCATCTAATGGTTTTCCAAATTCTTTTTCCCATTTAGCATAATGTTCAAATGGGTAAATACATACAGCTCTATCAAAGCCACCATGATGTTTTAAGTCTGCCACACCATCTCCACGAAATCCATCTTTCGTTAGATATACTTCATCAATTGATTGTTTACAAATCCCCGTATCCATTACCTGACCTTTTCCGTATTTCATTTCATTAGGTAAACCTATTGAAAAATTCATAATATTCACTTTGTTATACACTTCCAACTGTTATGCCTCCTTTTGTAACCAATGTACTCAATATTTCCAAGTATTAATAGTACCTAATTATACCATATCAACTATCATTTTTCGTTATGTTAATATAGTAAAACTCTACCATTAATGTAGCGTGTTTTTGGTAACTCTCATAATCCTGTCGATATACAACAAGAAGTGGACTATATTGGAGGGAAGTTTTGCGAGAACCCAGCTTGTCCTTTTATTTCCACATGAAGAAGTCATTTTTCGTCACGTTCTCTATGGATACATGCTCCATCAACTCCTATATGGATGACAGAATCCTTATTCGGCATCATCATCACGTCATCACTTATGGAATTTGAAGACTCGATTTTTTTGCTTTAAATTAAAAGGAAGCCAAGAATATCGGTTCATCCACATTCTTGGCTTCTTGTCTCAACGCTATTTTTTAATATCGCATTAATATTAGTACCTACCCTATCACAATAGCTAGCAATATCTTATTCCCATAATCTTGTCCAAGTATATGGAATTTTATCGATTATCCACTTTTTCTGGGTAAAGATCATGATTCATCAAACGATGCTCCGCCATTTTTTCGTATTTTGTACCTGGACGTCCATAATTGCACCATGGATCAATTGACAAACCACCTCTAGGTGTAAATTTACCCCATACTTCGATATAACGAGGATCTATCAGTTTTATCAAATCATTCATAATAATATTGACACAGTCTTCATGAAAATCTCCATGATTTCTGAAACTAAATAAATACAATTTTAATGACTTACTTTCAACTAATTTCTTGTCTGGAATAAAAGAGATATACATTGTTGCAAAATCTGGTTGCCCAGTCATTGGACATAGGCTCGTAAATTCAGGGCAATTGAATTTCACAAAGAAATCGTTCCCTGTATGTAAATTATCAACCGCTTCAAGTACATCTGGTGTGTATTCAAATAAATAGTTTGTATTTTGGTTTCCTAAAAGGGTTAAATCTTTCAACCCTTGTTCTTCAGTTCTTCCTGACATTCAAAATGCCTCCTTAATAGTGAAAGAAGCACATAACCTAAACACCCCAAAACTAAAAGTAAAAACGCTCGTACTTCTATCAAATCCACGTTATGTGGGCACTCGAGTAACTAGCGTCCGAAGCAAAATAAAAAAAGCCATGTCCGCAAAAAGTGGACATGGCATTATTCACATGTTCCATAGTTTTTTAGAGAGGGTATGCGCTATGAACCTCTTATTAAATTCATAAATATGATACTTAAATAATCTAGGTTAGTCAAGAAAAGATATTGTAAGCTTAATCATCCTCTACCTCTAAAAGATAGATTCCCTCTGAAAAGCCCCCTCGTTTTTCTTTTTTAGCCAATCGTACTTGTTCTAATTCTTGGAACGATACATTGTAAACATCCAGTGCTGCATGAACGAGCTCTAAAACATCTGCTAACTCTTCTAAGGCATCTTTTTGTCCTTTTGCTTCTTTAAATTCAAAAGCTTCTTCTTGCATCTTTAATTTAATTGCTCCTAAAAGTTGTTCTGGTGCTAATATTCTTGTTGAACATTTCTTTCTATTTTTCTCAATCACTTCGGGAATTAAATCACGGACTAATTTATTGTAAATTGGCATTTTCATCTCACCTTTTATTTAAATAATCTCTATACAGCTGATTATTCAATTACATTTTCTGATAGCTGATAAACATTCAACATATCCACTGCAAATCGGCTGAACACCTCAGCGCCCCTCACCAATACTCGATCATCGAAGTTGAATTTTGGATGATGCAAGTCTAGATTTCCTGAATCTTCTTTTGCGATACCTAAGCGAAAATATAGAGCTGGGATTTGGTCTGCGTAATAGCCAAAGTCATCCCCTCCCATAGATGGTTCATTTAATAAATCAATTTCATCATCTGCCATGAAACTTCTTGCACATTTCTCTAATTGTTCTGCTAAGAAATGATCATTGAATATATGTGGTGCACCAAATTTCATTTGATAGTCGATTTGCACATTCCACATGTTAGCTAAACTTTCGCAAATATTTTTGATTTCCGCATCAATTTTATGTCTTAGCTCTTTAGAATAGGATCTTGATGTCCCTGTCATAACAAGTTCATCTGCTACTACATTTGCAGCTTCCCCTGCGTGAATGGAGCCAATATGAATAACATGTGGCTCTAATGGATTGAATTTCTTAATATTTATGTGATTTATATGCTGAATCAATTCAGTTCCTATTACAATGGCATCAAGTGCTTGATGAGGTCGGGCACTATGGCCACCCTTTCCTTTAATTTGAATGGTAAATGTATCACAACCGGCCGTTGCATTTCCTTTTTTAATCCCAATATGACCAAAAGGAAGATGTGGCCATAAGTGAAGACCAATAATTGATTTTACATTGGGATTGAGTAAAACACCTTCATTTACTAGTCTCAATGCTGCCCCGTCTGCCTCTTCACCAGGTTGAAAAATACAGCGAACTGTTCCTTTGATAAGTGATCGATTATTATGTAAAGTTTTTACCGCTCCTAGTAAAATAGCTGTATGGCCGTCATGACCACATGCATGCATAACGCCTTTGTTTTGAGATAGGAAATCGCTAACAAACTCCTCATTGATTGGCAAAGCATCTATATCCGCTCTTAAAGCAATGGTTTCTCCTTCAGTGTCACCGACGATATCTACGAATACCCCGGTGTTTGCAATTTCTTTATATAGGATGCCCCAATTCGTTAATGTTTGTTTTATAAAAGCTGAAGTTTCAAATTCCTGAAAAGACAATTCAGGATTTCTGTGTAAATGACGTCTAATTTCAATTAAATTATTTTCTAAAGATAGACCCATTTTAACCAAAATTCTTCACTCCCTTATAAATTTTTTTTAAACAGAAAGTTAATAATTACTACACTTTCAACATCTTATACAATATGTTCTGTATATACTTTAAAATTCCTTTCGATTCTTTAAATTCCAACAAATCCATATACATAAATCCATTTTTGGTTTTTAACACGAGCATTTTAACACATTTACTTTTCACTATACAGATTTGGATGTTCCGCTACAGACTGCGCTTTCCATGGGCTTGGCTTCAATCTCCTCGTCACTACGTTGTGGGAACTGAAAAAGTGTTTAAATACAAATATTAATAGTATTTATCTAATTGCTAAATGATGTGGAATTAGCTTCGCTTTCCGCGGGCGAGCGGTGAGCCTCCTCGGAAGCCCGTACCGTGCTTCACTGGGGGTCTCACCTGTCTCGCTTTCCCCGCAGGAGTCTTCGCTAATTCCACATCAACAAAGATAGCTATACAAGATTTTCATTATAAATTTTCAACTTTTCCAGTGCATTCACTACGTTTCCCAAAGGATTTCAGCACAAGCTTTTCCCGTAGGACTATGAAAACTATGAATACACCTCACTGAATGAACATCGCACGAAGAAAATGCTAATGCATTTTCAAGGCCTCACCTTCGTAAGCGTTGCAATTAACAATATTGGATAACATAAAATGTTCGTATAATTTATATAAATTTTGCATTATGAAATTAATTTACATAACAAAAAGATCGCTCCACTTAATAGAACGATCTTTGCTCTTTACTTTAGTTTTAGTTGAATTTCTTCTTCATGTTTTCCCCATTTTACCTTTACTTTAAGAATTTCTTGATTTTTCATTAGCGCACCACCTATAGAGCCATCATTCATTTTATATTCTCTTCGAACGGTAGATGAATTTAAATCTTCATTCATTTTAATATTAGATGAACCAGCTTCATAAGAAATATTCAATTTACCTGATGCGGCTAAATCCTTTAAATCACCTTTATAACGAATAATTAATTGCCCTTTATCTTTACTATGATATTTTAGACTTCCATAATTCTCATTCCAAATCTCTGATCCTGTATATTCGTATGTCGCTTTCCAATTTTTACTTTCACCAGCAAAATGTGATTTCTTTGCATTGGTATCGAATGTGTAGATAGAATGATCAGCATCCTCTGAGTTTATTACGAGTACGCCCTCTTCTGAAAACCTAGGATGTACAAGTCTTGCCGAAATTTTATCGAATACATGTGTGTTCTTTAATTTTGTATCTGAAATAGTATAGAGTTTTACAGTACTCTCTGTCCCTATTGCAATGTAATTTTGATAAACAGCAAAGTAATTACATTTTTCTGTTTTTATAGTCGTCACTTTACCTGTTTTTGGATTCATAGTTTGCAGTTTATCATCTGCGAGATAATAGATTGCATCGTTTGCATAGGATAGATTGGTTATTATATCTGCTGATACGTTAAATTTTTTCACTTCATGCGTCGATAAATTATATATATTTAAGGCTGATTGATTTTCTTCTTTATTCGAAACTAGAAGATAATGAGCAGTTAACACTATATGACTACTAGTTTCTTTAAAATCAATTGGAATTTCTGTGATCTTTTTGTACTTAAGATTAACAATTCGGTAACTCCACTTATCTGAAGAAAATGATGAATAAGCAATTTTGTCTCCAAAAATTTGAATATCATGGGCAACTTGCTCATTTAACGAATATTTTTTGTCAGTAAGACGACTTTGTACGTAAATCTTTTTATCAGTCGCATATACTATCCATTCTTCGTTTACTGCAGCATCATTAATAGTATCTTTAATCGGCTTAATAAGTTGCTCTTCTTGTATCCAATCTAATTTATAGTTTAATATACTCTTACGATCTGAACTCAACATTATAAAAGAATGGTTTATATAGTCATATTGTGCATGCATAAGGTCAGAATATTCATAAGGCATGACTAATCGTTCAAACTTTTCATCTGCTTGTTTCTCATTTTGTGTTGCTTTTTGACTTAAAAACATAACCATCAGTAAACAAGTCATTGCAGCAAGTACGACACCAACAACAGCGGGTTGCCATTTGCGGTTAGGCTTCTTTTGCCCAGCAAGGCGTGCTTCTGCTTCTTCAAGGATTGTCTGCTGTTTCTCTTGACTTAATGTTACATGTTTTGGGACTAAATGGTCTAATATACTTTTCCAATTAGTTTTCATCAAGCATGCCCTCCTCAAATGTCGTTTTTGCTGTATGTCTTCCTCTTGCAAGTCTCGTTTTTACTGTGTTCACAGAGCATTCTAATATTCCGCTAATTTCTTGTATTGAAAAATCTTCCATATAATAGAGCCAAAGTACCTCTCTATATTTACGTGATAATGTTGCCAGTAAAGTATTTACTTCAACACTTGTTTCATTGTTAATAGCCGATTGTTCAGGATTTTCTTTGGAAACAAACCAATTCGAAATCGTTTCAGTCCATTCAAGCTTACGATGTGACCAACTTTTTAAATGATTGTGACAAAGATTGACCGTTATACGATATAGATATGTTTTAACACTCGATCTTGCTTCAAAATTTTCAAGGTGTATGTAATATTGTATAAATGCTTCTTGTACAAGGTCTTCAGCTTTTGCCTCATCCTTCACATAGGTATACGCAAGTCGAACGAGATACTTCCCATGCAAATCCATCGCAAGTTGTAATAGCCTATTGCGTTCTTCCTTTTCCATCTGCCCTACCTCCTTGGTATGTGTTAGACAACGCACCATTATAAAAAGTTTCATTTTTGATAAAAAAAGTAAATAAATTTAAAAAGAATTGCCTAATATAGCATAACATTTTAATACCTGACTATTTTTTGAAATAGACAAATAAAAAAGAACGGTGAAATTGGAAATCACCGTTCTCAAAAGGATTCATATTTTATTTAAAATTGTACTCTGTGACAATTTTTTCTCGAGTCAATGTTTGATCATTGAAATACTCATATAAACAAATTCCTAGGAATGAGCCTGACACATTCCAAACGTTGTCAAAACCTGAGTTTTGTAGAGCCATTACAGCGTTATAACTTCGTTGCCCCGAACGACAATGTACATACACAGGAATGTCTTTTGGAATTTCATCCATTCGATTGCGTAATTCACTTAATGGAATGTTAACTGCCCCAACTAAATGCCCTCTCTCAAACTCATCCTTTTCTCGTACATCAACAAAGTAGGCGTTAGTTTCTACTAATTGACGAACTTGTGATACAGTAATTTGGTTATAATGACCGTACAGTAAGTTTAATCCCACTAAAGCAGCAAGATTGACAACGTCTCTTGCTGTGCTAAACATTGGCGAGTATGTCAACTCCAGTTCTTTTAAATCTTCTAATGTGCCCCCCATTGTAATCAGTGTTGCGATTACATCGATTCGTTTATCTGCATTGCCTTTTCCAATAGCTTGCGCCCCCAGGATTCTTCCAGTTGGTACTTCGTATACTAATTTAAAATGGAGTGGATTACTATTTGGCATCAGACCGACTTTATCCGGTGCAATCAGATATACGCTATTCACGGTGAATCCGGCATTTTTTGCTGCTTTTTCATTTAGTCCTGTTGTGGCACAATTTAAATCGAAAATTTGAATACTAGATGAACCGATTACACCAATGTTTCGATTTGGAATGTTATACATATGATTCGCAGCTGCACGTGCTTGTCGTTGTGCAGGGCCTGCCAATGCCAGTCTTGTTTGGTGATGAGTTAAACGATGATAGACTTCAATTGCATCACCAACTGCATAAATCGAAGGATCTGATGTTACATAATTTTGGTTTACTTTAATACCACCAAGTTCACCGATTTCAAGTCCTGCTTCTTTAGCCAAAGAAATTTCAGGTCGTACACCAATCGCTAGAACGACAGCTTGTGCTTCAACCCGTTTGCCGGAATTTAGTTCCACATATTCATCTGAAACTTTTGCAAGACCATCATTAACAATTAGTTGAACTTCTTTGTCAGTCATTTCTTTATGCAGAATTTGTGCCATATCATAATCAAATGGCATCATGACTTGATTCGCAAATTCCACTAAAGCAATACTTTTACCTGCTAAGCGTAGGTTTTCTGCTACTTCTACGCCGATAAAGCCCCCACCAATAACCGCAATATCTTGAACATTTTCGTTACTCACATATTGGTTTAAGCGTTCAATATCTGTTACGTTTCTTACTGTGAAGACATGCGGAGCGTGAATTCCTTCGATATTGGGAACAATTGGACTTGCCCCAGGTGATAAAACTAAAGTATCGTAACTCTCATCATATTCTTCATTTAATAGTAGATTTTTTACGGTAATTGTTTTTTCCTCACGATTAATACTAACCACTTCTTGTTGCACACGCGCTTCAATATTGTATTTTGTTTTAAAAGCTGTTGGATTCATTAATACTAATCTCTTACTATTTTCAACGATACCACTTAAATGAAATGGTAATGAACAGTTTGAAAATGACACATGTGGACCTTTTTCAAACATAATAATTTCCGCTTGTTCATCTAAACGACGAATTCTTGCAGCAGTAGAAGCACCACCTGCTACACCACCAACTACTAATATTTTTTTGCCTATACCCAAAACTCCCTCTATAATTTTGACTTAATCTACTAATTTATCTTCACTTCCAATTTATACCCCGTGCGGTATTGTGTCAAGTGGAAAACATTAAACTATTACAATAACTATAAATTCAATTTTCCCCTTCAGAAAGAATAAATCTTATTCTTAAAACCTCTATCATTTTAAGTCATAAAAATAGAATTACTTTCAAAAATTATCAAAATGAACAAGCAACAAACTTTCAGATTGGAATCAAACGCTTTAGAACAAAGTTAAGAAATATTTTTCATCGATTCCTTAAAGAATCATTTATTATAGATGATACCTTAGTAATTAATTCCCCACCCACATTTTGAACAAGAGGAAAATTTTCTTGTGAAATCTATAAAAAAGATGCCTTAAAAGTTAGATATACCTGACTTTTAAGGCTTCTTTTATCTTAATCATACGTTATAATTTGATCAATAGCGTCCGAGATTCTCTCCAAGTTAGGTAGCCATTCTTCTTCAACGGTTGTTACTGGATAAGGTGAATCAAATCCCGTTACTCTAATAATAGGAGCTACTAGAGAAAAAATCGCTCTTTCACTTATTAATGCTGCAATCTCAGCACCGACACCATTTGTTTTGACAGCTTCATGAACAATTACTAGCCTCTCTGTTTTGGTTACAGACTTAACAATTGTTTCTATATCTAATGGCGCTATAGTTCTTAAATCAATTAGCTCAATAGAAATACCTTTTTGTTTATAAATTTGGACGATTTTCTTTAGTAGAATAATTGGAGGACCCCAAGAAACAATTGTAATATCATTTCCCTCTACTAATGTTGATGCTTTTCCAATGGGAATAGTATATGGATGATCCGGCACCTCTTCTTTAAATGCACGATAAAGTTTCATTGGCTCTAAAAACAATACAGGATCCTCATCCTCGATAGCAGCAAGTAAAAGCCCTTTTGCATCATAAGCACTGGAAGGCATTACTACTTTCAAGCCGGGTGTATGACTGAATAATGCTTCTAAACTATCTGAATGGAGTTCAGGAGCTCTTACTCCCCCTCCATATGGACTTCGAATTACAAGTGGTGCATTAAATCTACCTGCTGATTTGGATCGTATCCTAGCCACTTGACTAGCAATTTGGTCCATTGCTTCATAGATAAACCCCATAAATTGTATCTCTGCTATTGGTTTTAATCCATTAATACTCATCCCAAAAGCTGTTCCAATTATTGCTGATTCTGCAAGAGGTGTATCAATTATTCTGTCCTTACCAAATTTATGAATAAGACCATCTGTAACTCTAAAAACCCCTCCATTTATTCCAACATCTTCACCCAATAAGACTACACTTGGGTCTTTCTCAAGGGCTAATTCAATTGTTTGATTAATAGCTTGAACCATGGTCATTTCAGTCATTTTGTAATCCCCCTTTTTTTCGAACAATATTCAATTTGTTCTTGTAATAATAAATGGGGATTTTTATAGGCATTGCCTAAGACAGTATCCAACGAATCTGGTACTGTATTATCAACGATATGAATCGCATTTTCAATTTCTTTCTTTGTTTGTTGTAGAATCTGATTTTCCAGTTCATCTGACAACAATAATTTTTTCTTTAAATATTTTTGTAAGCGAAGAAGAGGATCTTTTGCTAACCATTTTTTTGTTTCTTCTTCAGTTCTATACTTTTTTGGTTCATCTGAAGTCGTGTGTGGTCCTTGTCGGTATGTGACTGCTTCAATTAATGTTGGCCCTCGACCTTCCCGTGCTCGTTTAATAGCTTCTTTCATCACTTGATAAACAGCAATTACATCATTACCATCTACTTGGATTCCTGGAATATCATACGCAATTGCTTTTTGTGCAATTGTTGCACTGGCCATCTGTTGATATACTGGAATACTAATTGCATATTGATTATTTTGACAGAAAAATATAACAGGAGATTTGAAAACGGATGCAAAGTTAAGCGCTTCATGAAAATCACCTTGTGATGTTGCACCATCTCCGAAATAACTTACAGTGACACTATCTTCTCCCTTAATCTTTGCTGCATGTGCAATCCCGGCTGCATGAAGTAATTGTGCTGCTATTATTACTTGAATAGGTAAGATACGCGTATTTTCTGGCATTTTCCATCCTGATGCGTATCCTTTTACATACATCAGAATACTTTCGATTGACATTCCACGAACTAGACAAGCTGCTAAATCACGATAACTTGGGCATATCCAATCTTTTTCATTTAAGGCCATTCCACTTCCAATTTGTGCTGCTTCTTGCCCGCTAAAAGGAGGATATGTGCAGATCCTCCCTTGTCTTTGCAGCCTTAATAGTTTTTCATCCAGTAGACGTGCTCGCTTCATCAAACGATACATTTCAAGTAATTCACGATCATTAACCTGAATTGATCTGCCGTTAATTATTTCACCATCTGAATTTAAAACGCTATATTGTTCTACTTTATATGTTGTTTCATTCATAAAAAGAATCACCCCTATCTAGTGTTTAACAATAGACTTTCTGGTTTTTCTATATAATCTTTTAAATCCTTTATAAATTTCCCGACAGGTTCACCGTCAATAATTCGATGGTCAAATGATAAGCTAATTCCCATTATTGTCCCAATTCCAATTTCCCTTGTTTGTAATATTACGGGTTTTTCTTTCATTGCATGGATTCCAAGTATAGCAACTTGAGGACAGCTAATCATAGGTGTTGCAAATGTTCCTCCTTGGCGACCAGTGCTTGATATCGTAAAAGTACCTCCACTAATTTCTTTCAAAGTTATTGATCCTGAACGGGCTTTTTCCTGTAAATTAATCATTTCATTTGCAATTTCTTCTATAGACTTTTGGTCAGCTTGATGAATGACAGGAACAATTATCCCCTCATTTGTCGAAACGGCAAAACCAATATTATATTGTTTTTTCAAAATAACTTCCTTATTCTCTTCATCTAATAATGCATTGAATATAGGATTTTTCTTTAATACTTCAGTAATAAATTTTATAATAATAGGCATATATGTTAACTTTACATCAGTAATAGTATCTAGTGTTTTTCGGAAATTAATTAATGCATCAACTTGGACTTCATCCATTGCCGTAGTATGCGGGATTGTGAATGCAGATTTCTCCATATTCTTATAAATTTGCTTTCTTAGTCCCTTTATTGGAATTCTAACATCCTCATTTAATACAGGATTTTTCTCGTCATTGTGTTTGGGATTTTTATTCGCTTCTGAAAAGTATTCTTGTACATCTTGTTTGGTTATTCGCCCATTCTCTTTTGAACCCTTAACATCAGATAAGTTGACACCTAAACTGCGTGCAAATTTTCGAACACTTGGTGCTGCAATTACTCTATTGATAGTTTTTGATATACTTTTTATATCATCATTTTGTTCTTTTATTTTACTTTTAGGTTCTAAAATATTCGATTCGTTATTATTTTCAATATCTATAATCGTATCGCCTACATATAATAGCTCACCCTCATTTCCGCTTCTATATATCACCTTTCCAGCTTTTGGGGATGTAATTTCCACCGTGGCTTTATCTGTTTGAACTTCCAACACTAGTTGATCTTCTTCTATAATATCCCCTACATTGATATACCATTTAATAATTTCAGCCTCATGAATTCCTTCCCCGATATCGGCAAATTTTAAAGGATAACTCATGCAACACGCCTCCTTTACATTAATACAAATTATTGAAAGACAATCTCTGATACTGCATGTCGTAACGAATATTTTTGAATGTGTAATCTGTATAATTCTGTCTGTCGTTTTAGAAAGTTGTTGATCTAAAATGCAAATACAGCTTTTTAAACATAACCTCCACCATTTTGAGAAAAAATAAATCCTTATCGTATGTTGGAAACGCTACCAAAATGCAGGAATTGTTCCTATTTAAAATAGAAAGCATAGAGAAAAACCTGTTTGTTCTGCTAAGGACCTAATAATACAAAAAATCCGATTTACGTTGGGATTTCAGTAAGTAACCCCTTCTTTTCTATATTTATGACGTTCAGTCATATTACTAAAATTGTATGCGTATATTGCTATTAAATATGACGTATCGTCAATAAATTTTTTTGGGGTGTAATATGAAAATAGATGGCCGAATAAATAGATCATTAAAAACAAAAGCAAAAATTTTAATGGCAGCACAAAATATTTTCAAAGATTTAGGTTACAAAAACACTACAGTAAATAAGATAGCAATGGCGGCTGGTGCAGCACATGGTACAGTTTATATTCATTTTCCGGAAGGTAAAGATGAAATATTGGCACACTTTATGACTGATTTAATGGATGAATTTTACTCAGTTGCAGATATAGAATTCGAACCTAAAACTACAGAGGAAGCTTACGAAATAATCAGATCTCAAATTTTTCAGTTTTTATCATTAGCTAAAAAATATCAAACAGAGCTTTTACTTTTTTATGAAGGAATTCAAGTAAGTCAGTTACTAAAAGAGAAGTGGGGATACATTAATGAAAATTTTATAAAAAGAATTTGTAGTGATATCACTTATTCACAGTCTTTAAGCCTCGCAAAGGCGGAAACTGATCCTGAGGTATCAGCACGTATATTATTTTATAACCTTGAGCATTTCCTCTGGGATATCATTCATAATCGAGTTTCTTTTACTGAAGAGTCGATTGCAAAAAATTTAACTCAAATCTATATGTATGGTCTTTATAATCAATAATTTCATGGAATTTTATGATATTAAAATATATCCATAGTAAATGCCACATAGCTAAAATTTGCTTTGTGGCATTAATATTCTTTGGAAAAACAAATTTATATTATTTTATTTATTCTTTAATCGGAAAATCAAAATCGATAAAACACAAAATACGATAGCCGCTACTACTATAACCGACAAATGAGCAGTTTGCGTCATGATATGATTTTGCCATTCATAGGTCACCCCATATAAAGACATATACTCTTCCTTCGCTTGTGGTGCTCCCTTAAAGACTTTGTCTAATGAATCACTCATAAATAAATTTCTTAACATGACAGTTGGATGGCTTAAAGGAAAATAGAGCATGAACTTTTGAACGTAGTCAGGAAGTGCACCCATAGGAACATAAACACCACATAAGAACCCAATAACAGTACCGATAATGGTGCTTAATGTTGAAAATGCGGTTTGGGATTCTACTAGAAGCGTACAAAGTAAATTAAAAGTGCTAGCTAATGTGACGGCTAGTAATAAGACGCCTATGATTTGAAGGAAAGTTGAAAAGTCGACCCATTCTCCACCAGAAGAAACAAGGAAAATTTCACAACCTATAAAAGCAAGGATTGAAAATACACTACCGATTACAAATGCATTGATAACATAACTTACAAGCAAAGTACCTCTTGATATGGGCATTGTTAAGAAATCTTCAGCTCTCTTTGTTTCTAAATCGCGCACATAGATTCCAAATGCACCGAGCGTTGTTGTAATAGCAAGAATAGAAAGTAGACCCGCTACCATCCACTCATTAACCATTGATTTTAAATCGGGTGTGACTTTCACCATTTGGGAGATGGAATCTAGTTGTGTCTTCTGAAGAAACAATGCGTAAAGTAAAATTACGATGATGACAGATAATAGTGAGAAAAAGACTGTTGTTCGCTCTCTCCTAAATACTTTCGAGTGTCTGCTTACTAAGCTCATTACTGTTGTCATTAACCATTTCCCCTTCCTCATTAATTCTGATGAACACATCATCCATTGAACCCTTTATGACTTCAAAAGATTGGATTACTTGTTCTACTTCCTTTAATATAGAAAGTGCATCCTTCGTAGATTTTAGAGGTATCACAAATGTATCTTGCTGTTGTTTATATTTATAGGAAGATAAATAATTCGCTCCCTCAACATCCTCTTGAAACACGATGAGCAATTGATCATATGCATACTGTTCTTTGAGCTCATTAGGCGTTCCTTCGGCAACTATAGCACCCTTTTTAATAACGACAATCTCGTCTGCAACCGCTGCTTCCTCCATATAATGAGTTGTCAAAAATACGGTCATATTTGTTTCTTCTTGTAGTTGTTTAATTGCTTGCCAAACAAATTGTCTAGTCTTTGGATCAAGACCCGTTGTTGGTTCATCCAAAAATAGAATGGATGGGCGATGAATAAGTGCACGTGCTATATCCGCACGACGTCTTTGACCACCAGAAAGCTTACCGTATTTTTTCTTTGCAATATCATCTAAATGTAAATGAGTTGCGACAAATTTATAATTTGTTTTCAACGCTTCATGCTTTAAGCCATAGGAAACCCCTCTATGCCAAATATTTTCGTAAACGGTCAATCGCTCATCTAATATGCTATCCTGGAATACAACCCCAATTTCTTTTCGAATCTGATCATTAGCATGATTTGAGCCAATTGTATGCCCCGCAATTTTCACCGTGCCTGCTGTTTTATTAGTTAAAGTACATAAAATATCAATTGTCGTTGATTTACCCGCACCATTCGTTCCTAAAAAAGCAAACAGTGAACCTTGTTTAACTTCAAAAGAAATATCCTTAACCGCTTCAACATCCCGAAAGTTCTTTTTCAAGTTTTGTACTTCTATAGCATTCGTCATTTTACATCTCCTGCCTTTTTTGAAGTAATTCGTTCATCTCTCGAATATCATGCTTTGCTTTTGTATAAAAGAAGAACCAAACAATCGTATAAATAATCAATTCGCTTTTAAAAACATTGATAAAGGACCAAATATTATTAAAATCAAACCAATGACCAAAATACCCTGCAACGCAAACGCAAATTGTGACCAAAATAAAGTGAATGATGATTTGAACAAAATACGATAGTTGTTCAATCTGGTAAATCATAGTACAAATGCCAATAGCAATACCAAGGATTGCGGCTACGATAAGTTGCTCTAATAGTTCTTGCCCGGTTACAGTTGCATTTGTATTTAATACATCTAGTGTAACCATACAGTAAGAGGTACTCAGGCTAATAAGGAAGCCTATTAAACCTGATTGTAACAACCCAAACCCCCACATATTACTCCCTCCCAATCCCCAATTTATTCTTTAAATCTTTTAGATATTTGCGACTAACATGGACAGTTGTTCCATTATGCAAAATTAGTTCTGTTGAGCCAAGTAGATCCAGTTGAAATGATCGAATATGGTCTACATTCACAAGCATCGATTTATTGACACGTGAAAATTGTTTATCAAACATTCTTTCAATCTCAAATAACTTCTTTTTAGACTGATACTCTTCTTCATCTGTTTGAAAATACACTTTCCCAGCTTCGACATAGACAGTGTAAATCTCTGCAACTTTTAACATTCGAATTTCTTGATCAACATAGCCATCGATAACATTTGTCACCGGTGTTTTTAGTTGCTTCATTAACTGTTCAACTTCTTCGTCAAAGCTGTGTGCATTTATGTGAACTTCAATTTCTTGATATTTGTCATCCAATGTGACATTAACCTTCATCAGCCGCTCCCCTTTCTTCACTTTGAATATAACATATAAAATTCTGTATTTTCTTATTTTTTATTAAGAGGATAAAATTTTGGATTAAGTGGTTGTTTTTGTATACTAAGTTGCATTTCCAAAAAAGTTTACATAAGAAAAAGCTGATTTGTCCTAGGACTGATCAGCTTTTTTAATTAATTTCTTATTTGAATCAATTTCATAAATCCTTTTCTAGTAAAAAAATACGAATTTTTTCTTAGTAAACAGCTCAATAATTCGGATAATATTTCATTCCCAGTATTTACTTAGTATGCCGCTCCAGATGGCGCTTTCCGCGGGCGAGCGTTGAGCCTCCTCGGAAGCACGTACCGTGATTCACTGCGGGGTCTCACCTGTCTCGCTTTCCCGCAGGAGTCGCCATCTTCCGCTTCATAGACAATCTTCTAATAGATTTGGCAAATAACAATGGCACATTTAATGTTCGTGTTTTTTATCAAATCTTTGAATTATGAAATTGACTCATTTATAATCCTGTTTTAATTTCTACTTTTATATCATCCATATTCATTTTTTTCGCAATCTCATTAATTTGTTTTTTTATTTCCACTTGATTTTTTACGATAAATTCCTGATCCTTAACTTTTACTGTGAGTATCCGTTCATCAGGAGAAAAACTTAATACTAATTCTCCGTAATTTTTTTCTAATTCTTTATAAAGTGTTTCTAATAGTTCCTCTACTCTATAATGTTCATCCATAGATACAGCCATACTTTGAACTAACGTTTGTTCATCATGCTTAATTTTAATTGAAGTAAACCAAATAATTATTGCACTTGAAATTATAATACCTAGAAGAATAAGTCGTTTTTTCCTCATGCCTACTTTGACCTCCAAACAAAATTGTTCTTCCTTCAATAGTATGTTTGGATAAACTTTAGCAGAACTTGGGACAAATTGTCGTAAAACAGAAAATAAATTCTCTTTAGTTTTAATATAGCCTTATTCGTTATGCTTTTTCAGTTGCAATTCGAACGCCGTTTAAAACAAGTACTATCCCTGTAGTTTTGTTAATTGCGATTTGGATGCTTGGTTTCATGAAGCATTTGCGAATTTCATTAATAATCGAAATGACAATTGTAAGCCTGACAATAGATAATACAACTAGAATAAATGCTAGTAAAACAAGCTATATTAGCTGACGGATTAATAAATTACAGTATTAATTTCACATATTTACTCACATAACATGCGTATTTTTCATTTATCTTTACATGTATTTGTAAACAAAAAAGACCAAAAGCAATACCGATTTTATTCGGTGATGCTTTAAGTCTTTGAATTACATTTGAAGTTTACTTTTGTGGCTGCTTATTTAGTTGCTCTTGTAACTTTACTGTCAGGTATTTACGAGCTTCAGCAGTTGTAATGTTCAGTTCTGTCTGCTGATTTTCAAATTCAAGAACTACTTGAGCACCATCTAAGTTTTCAGTTATTAATTCAATCAGATATTGCTGATTTAAGAGTGCATCAAGTTGCGCAATTTCAGCAGCTACTTGCACATATTCTGACATATGCTCCCTCCTCTATTGGTGTTTTACATCTGTAGATATATTTTGTGCTACTTCAGGTACAAATGCTGGTTCTTCATACGGATCTATCGTCCAACTATTTCCAACTGTAATCCCTAAATATTTCCCATCATCAGGATCCAATATTTCTTGTTGTGGATACTTTTTAAACCACCAATATTTCGCAAGAATATAATATAATACTGCTCCTACGAAAAATCCAATTAATGATGAATACGTTGGGAAAATATTTGCTATGATTCCACCAATGATCCAAGAGATTAACCCCGCTAGATTAAAACCTCCCAAATATCTAAATTGACCATTTGACTCATATAGACCTTGTACATTAATACGGCGTTTACGTAACAGATAAT
The DNA here is from genome assembly GCF_044359855.1 of Rummeliibacillus pycnus. GTDB lineage: Bacteria > Bacillota > Bacilli > Bacillales_A > Planococcaceae > Rummeliibacillus > Rummeliibacillus pycnus_A. Next base: position 149,237 of record NZ_CP132291.1, on the reverse strand, counting down.
AATCAGCAAATAATATACCAACGATCGATGTTAAGATTCCACCAATAATGAGAAGGACAGAATTTAACATTTCAAATAAACTCCATGGCTGTGATAACGTTCCGATAATACCCGCAATCACTACTCCAACCCAGAAAGGTACACGTGGACCACCGATATTTGAGAATATCGTGGCTGCAGGAATCACGTTTGCAGATGTATTTGTTGACCATTGTGCCAGGACAATCATTAATAATAAGATTGCTAAGATAAAACCACTTGCTGATTGCTGTAATGCGTTAATCGGATCAGCCGACTTTACTGCCATATAACATACTGCACCGATTACAATCATGAATGTATTAACAATTGGCATGATAATCAGTGAACCAACAAGTTGTGTCCGGTTACGTTTAAACCAATTTCGTTCATTGGCAGGAGCTTTAAAAAAGCGTGATAAGGTAGGCATATCAGCAGCAAGGGTTGCCCAGAAGCCCATATTTGCCATCACGACAATCATAAAAGCTGTAAATGCTGCCATACCAGTAGTTGGTGATTCTACCCAAGACCATACACTTTTCCCTGTGGCTTCTGCTTTATCTGCTAATGTAATATACATCCAACAGGATATTAAAATAATGATTGGAGCTGCTAAATCGGCAAACCGTTCAATCGATTTAATGCCAAGTGATGTATTAAAGAGCTGCAATGCTGCAAATAAAAAGAAACAAATGAACCAATTATCAAAACCAAATAGAATGTTTAATATTCCATTTATCGCAAGCGCACCAAAGTACGTATTGATTCCGAACCAGCATGAAGCTGTAAAACCACGCATGAACGATGGCAAATGTGTCCCAAATGTACCAAATGGTGCACGCATATAGACAGGGAAAGACAAACCATGCTCGATTCCAATATCACCAATGAGCACCATGAAAATCCCTATAAGAAGCGATCCAACTAGTGTGGCTACAATTAGCATAGGCATTGATAAATGAATAATGCCTGCTGCACCAATTGCGAATGCTGCAAGTACGATGGCCATTCCAATCCAAATTACTGAAAATCCAAATGCACTAATCTTTCGTTGATCATGAGTAATTGGCAACAAATCTGGAGACTTTAAATAATCATTGTTATTGCTCATTTTTTGATAACCTCCATATTCGAATATTCAATTGGCTTTAGAATTTGGCAACCTTGCATTTTTCCAAACTGACTAGTTACTTGCAAATGATTTAAGCATCGCTTGGCGCTCGTTCCATGTCATTGCAGGTACAGTATGAGGCAATTCTTTCATTGAAATTGCACCATCTACTGGGCAAACAATTGAACATAAATTACAACCCACACAATCTTCTTCACGTACTTTAAGCATCGGCTTGCCTGTATCCTCATCCATGTAACGCTCAATACATTGATGCGAGGTGTCTTCACATGCAATATGACACTTGTTACAATTAATGCACACATCATTGTTAATATTCGCGACAATTTTATAATTTAGATCAAGGTCACCCCAATCAGAATATTTTGGTACCGAACGACCGACTAAGTCCATTACAGAAGCTAGTCCTTTTTCATCTAAATAATTATTTAAACCATCAATCATATCTTCAACAATGCCAAATCCGTGATGCATAGCTGCAGTACATACTTGCACGCCTGTTGCACCCATCAATAAGAATTCAGCTGCATCTTGCCAATTTGAAATACCTCCGATACCAGAAATCGGTACGTTTATATGGGAATTTCTTGCACACTCCCCGACCATATTTAGTGCAATTGGTTTAACAGCTGGACCACAGTAACCACCATGAGCGCCTTTTCCCGCAACATGCGGGATTGTATTCCACGTATTCAAATCGACTCCTGCTAAACTATTAATTGTATTGATCATACTAATTGCATCAGCCCCACCCTGTACAGCAGCTTCTGCTGTAACAGTAATGTCTGTAATATTGGGTGTCAATTTGACAATCACAGGTTTAGTCGCTGCTTCTTTCGCCCATGCGGTTTGCTTTTCAACGAGTGCTGGTACTTGGCCAGATGCAGAGCCCATCCCACGTTCTGCCATCCCATGTGGACATCCGAAATTCAACTCGAACCCATCTACTCCAACTGCTTCAACACGCTTTACAATTTCATGCCACTTTTCTTGTTTTGGCTCTACCATAAGTGATGCAATAATGGTGTGATTCGGAAATCTCTTTTTTGTTTCATAGATTTCTTTTAAGTTTACATCTAGAGGACGATCTGTAATCAATTCGATATTATTAAACCCCGCAACACGTTGACCATTAAAGCTTACTGCAGCAAAACGAGATGAAACATTTAAAATAGGATCTCCTAATGTTTTCCAAACAGCACCACCCCAACCTGCTTCAAATGCACGCTGCACCTGATATCCTGAGTTTGTCGGTGGTGCAGATGCAAGCCAAAATGGGTTTGGTGATTCAATACCGGCTAAGTTAATTCGTAAATCTGCCATAATAGTCCCCCCTCAAGGAATTACGCGATTTCGGATATACTTTCAATTTGTCGATGAATTGCATATGCACAATCTTTTCCTTGTTGTGCAGCTGATACAACAGTTGCATCACCATAACCATTTCCATAGATTACATCGCCACATGCGAAAACCTTTGGGTTAGATGTTTGTAACGTTTCTTGATCAACCTCTACAATTCCTCGTTTATGCTCAAGACCAAACTGTTCGATTAATTCCATATGCCGTGTCTGTCCGATTGCTCGAATAACTGCATCTACTTGAATGATGAAATTTGACTCTTTGATTTCATGGAGTTTCGCTTTCCCCTCAACTTCCTCACCTAGCTCCATTCTTACGCACTCTAATCCAATGACATTGCCTTCATTATCACTTATAATACGTTTTGGTAAAGATAGCCAACGGAATTCAACGCCTTCTTGTTTTGCAAAATCATATTCAAACGGATATGCCGTCATTTCATTTGCAGTTCGACGATAGATAATTTGTACTTGTGCAGCTCCCAATCGAATCGAGCATGTCGCTGCATCAATCGCTGTATTACCTGCTCCTATGACAGCTACGCTTTTACCAACAAAGTCTCTTGTGATTACATTTTTTGTACTTTTTACAAAGTCGATGGCATCGTATACACCATTTAACGTTTCACCTTCAATTTCGAGATTTGGTACTGTATTCATACCAACTGCAATCAGTATGCGATCGTAGTTATTGACCAGTTCGTCTACTGAAATATTGTCTCCAACACGATGATTTGTTTTAATTTCTACTCCAAGTTTCTTTACCTGCTCGACTTCCCATTGAACAATATGCTGTGGTAGACGAAATGAAACAATGCCATATTGATTTAAGCCACCAGCCTCTGCATCTGCTTCATAAATTGTGACAGAGTAGCCTAATCGACACAGTTCACGTGCTGCCGATAGCCCTGCAGGACCACTTCCTATAATGGCTACTTTCTTGCCATTACTTGGTGCAGCTTCAAACAATGCGACTTCATTTTCTCGAGCCCAATCAGTTGCATGACGTTGTAAATCACCAATTTTAATTGGCTTTTCAGCATGGTTAAGTACACATGCGCCTTCACAAAGTTCTTCTGTTGGGCAAACACGTGCACAGCTAGCACCAACTGGATTTGCATCCAAAATCACTTGAGCAGAGCCTTTTAAATTACCCGATGCAATTTTTTTAATAAAGCTAGGTACATTAATACTTGTTGGACATGCTTTTATACATGGTGCATCATAGCAAAATAAACATCGGTTCGCTTCTTCAAGAGCAGCGTATTGCGTTAAACCACCATGGGCTTCATCAAAATTCTTTTCCAATGAGCTCAACTCTTTCATAGCTATTGCCCCCTGTTATTTTGTTGTGTTTTATTTTGTAATTACTGGTTTTTCTTCTTTTTTCACTTCACGTCGAATATATTGGCCACTTCCAAGTTTACCAACAAACTCTTTGTCCTTAATGACAAATTCACCACGACTTAATACACTAACCGGCTCACCTTTTACTTCAAGGCCTTCAAACGCATTATAATCCACATTCATGTGATGTATTTCTGCAGAAATCACTCGTTCTACATCTGGATCAAATAAGACGATATCTGCATCTGAACCAATTGCAATTGTTCCTTTTTGCGGGAACAAACCAAATGTTTTTGCAGCACTAGTTGATACTAAATCAACAAATTCATTTAATGTAATTCGTCCCTTCGCGGCCCCCTCAGAATAAAGAACACTTAAGCGATCTTCGATGAACGGACCACCATTTGGAATTTTAGAGAAATCCTCCTTGCCGAGTTGCTTTTTACCGTTAAAGCTGAATGAGCATTGATCAGATCCAATTGTTTGTAATTGTTTTGCCTTTAATGCATTCCAAAGAACTTCTTGATGTTCTTTTGGACGAAGTGGTGGTGACCAAACATATTTTGCTCCCTCAAAGTTTGGTTTTTCTAGTGCCGTTTGATCAAGCACTAAATAAGGAGGGCATGTCTCGCCATAAACTTGGTAGCCTTTCTCACGTGCACGAATGATTTCATCTACTGCTTCTTTGCAAGTTACATGTACAACATATAACTTAGCACCTGCAAGATTTGCTAATTCAATCGCACGTTTTGTGGCTTCGCCTTCCAATTGAGGTGGACGAGTAAGTGCATGATAAATTGGTTCTGTGTGTCCCAATGATTTTGCTTCTTCCACTAATTCATCGATGACAGAACCATTTTCACAGTGCACCATCACAATAGCATCTTTTTCTTTCCCTACTTTAAACGCTTGGAATAATGTACGATCAGTAGCTTGGAATTCCTTTGCATAAGCCAAAAATACTTTTACAGAATTAATACCAGCAACCTCTAATGCTTCTGGAAGCTGATTTAATGTATCTTCTGTTAAATCAGCAATCATCAAATGGAAACCATAGTCAATGACTGCCTTATCCTTCGCTTTGCTATGCCACTTATCGACCGCATCTAGTAATCTAGCTTCACCAGTAGTTAGGCAAAAATCTAGTATTGTCGTCGTTCCACCGAACGCAGCCGCAATAGTACCAGATTCCCAATCATCATCAGTTACAGTGTTATTAAATGGCATGTCTAAGTGTGTGTGGGGATCAATTCCACCTGGGAAAACGTATTTTCCAGTCGCATTGATGATTTCTGCACCTTGTGATTTAATACCTTGTCCAATTTCTGTAATTTTGCCGTCCTCGATTAATAAATCTGCTACATACTGATCTGCTGCTGTTACAATTGTTCCACCTGTAATAATTTTTTTCATACTGTTAGCTCCCTTACAATGTTTTCAATTCTTGTTTTGAAATTTTTTGTTGTAAAGCAAGTACCGTACTCAGTAAAACATTTGCTCCTTTAGCACAATCTTCGAAGTTTGTTAACTCTTCCTCACAGTGACTTTTCCCCTTCACACTTGGTACGAAAATCATAGCAGAAGGAATATAACTTGCCATAAATTGCGCATCATGTCCTGCACCACTATACATACGTTTGTACGAGTAGCTATATTCCTCACATGCATTTTGAACATGGGCACAAATGGATTCATCAAATTCTACAGTATCTCGACTCCATAATTTCTCAAAGGAAACTCGACAGCCATTTTCTTCTTCTGGTAAACCGAAAATAACCTCTTCAACTTCCTTTATCTTTCTAGGATCTTGATGACGCGCTTCTAAAGTAAAAACAACTTTATTTGGAATGACTGTATGAATATTTGGCGTTACGTTGACACGCCCCATTGTAAAGACTAATTCATCATCAATATCACTTAATTGTTTACGCATTTCTGTAATCAAATCTGTTGCTAAAAAGAATGGGTCTTTTCGTAATTTCATTGGAGTTGTACCAGCATGATTTGACTCACCAGTAATTGTTATTTCATAACACACCATACCTAGAACGCCTTCAACAACACCGATTTCAAGCTCTTCACTTTCAAGTACTGGACCTTGTTCAATATGCAACTCTAAATATGCAAGCGCTTTCTTTAATCTATTCGACTCATCACCAACATAGCCACTTGCTTCAAGTGCATCTTTAAATATCACACCATTTTTGTCTGATGAGCGCAGCATTTTTTCCTTTTCAAACTTATTTGCTAAAACGCCTGAACTCATCATCGCTGGGTCGAATCTCGCCCCTTCTTCATTCGTAAAGTTCATGACAACAATTGGTGCATCCAACTCTTGTTTGTGATCAATTAATGTTTTAACGACTTCAAGTCCTGTTAAAACACCTAAAACTCCATCAAACCGTCCGCCTTTTTCTACTGAGTCTAGATGTGAACCAATAACGATTGGAGGCATGTCCTTTTTACCCTCAAGTTTTGCATACATATTCCCCATATCGTCCCAAACTACATCTAACCCTAATTCTTCACAACACTTGCGAAAATAGTTTCTTGCCTGCACATCTTCTTGTGAGAAACAAAGCCGTGTTACACCATTATTTGGTGTCTTACCAAACGAACTAAACTCATTAAGCGTTCCTTCAAGTCTACTCTTGTTACACGTATACATGAGATATCCCCCTCAATTGGTTTATTCCCTAATAAGCTTTAAATCACAACGATGAAAGAATTTTTAGAAAATTTAGATTAATTATAATTTGGTAGCTTATAAAATGTCAATCTATCGGGCATTAAAATAGTATGAGGCAATTTATGTATATATGATTTTTGATTTTCCCCAAAGTAACTTGTAGTATAACCGCCACTAAGGAGAGTACTGAAAAAAGTGTAATAATAAAAATATTCACAGAATATATATCTGCTATTGAATGAAGTGGAATTAGCTCCGCTTTCCGTGGGCGAACTGACAAGCCTCCTCGCTGCGCTGCGGGGTCTCGTCTAGCTCGTTTTCCCACAGGAGTCTCCGCTAATTCCACTTCAACGAAGATAGCTATACCAGATTTGTATCATGAATTTACTTCTATTTTTACTTTTTCAGTACACTCCCACTGAAATCCTGCAGCGTCCCGCTTTTCCCGCTGGAGTTGCCGCTCTCCACTCCAATCAACTCGCGTTGCCCAATCGAAAATCTTACTCAAGAACTTACTCAAGATATAAAAAACGGAAATATTTACTTTATAATTAAATGAACAGACTTCAGGTCCTGTCTCATGATTTCAAATCAAGAATCCGTAAACTTAAGCCCTTATGGCAAAGAAAGCTATAATTAATCCTAAAGATAACATGCTTCACCATATCAATGATCTTCGTCGACTATTCACTTATCCTAGAATAACTTAAAACAACAAACTGTTTAGATAATGGACGCAATGTAATTCCACCAAATGGAAATCCAAGGTGTTATAACGATATTTGCAGTCAGTCTCAAACGAAATTTGAAATTACTGCATGAAAAAAGGAAAAATAAACAAAGAAATCCGGCACTTTTTGTTCAACATCGAACTAATAGTACCGGATCTTGATTTTAAAAAACCTAACCCTTTTAAAACCGAAAGTTTTCAGCGCCTTTTACTTAAGTGAAATCTTACTTTATCTATTTTTTTCATCTGAACCTTCAATTAATGTATTTGCAAGAAGCATGAATTCAAGTGTAATACGATTATGACCGGACATAAACTCTTTACCTAGCAATGTCTCAAGCTTTTTCAAGCGGTGATACAGTGTTTGACGAACGATAAAGAGTTGATTGGCTGTTTCTTGCTTGGAACCATTTGTTCGTAGATAAACTTCTAATGTTTCCATCAATCGTCCGTTATGTTGCTTGTCATATTCGATAATTGGATGTAAATAATCATTGACGACCTCTTTTAAATTCACTTGCATTTGCAGTTTGTAAATTAAATGAAAAAGGTGTAAATCATCATAAAAATAAGAGTTCGTCTTTACTTTACGGCAAATATAAAGTGTATCTAATGCTGTTTGATAGCTCTTCGAGATTTCTGATATGCAAGAAACAATTTTGCCAACTGCAAATTGGTAGCCCTTTCGCTGTTGTTTCACATAAAATTCAGAATCCTTTAATGCCTTGATGATTTTATTTAAATAAACTCTCGTTGTTTGCGAACCTTGCTTATTTAATAAAATAAAAACAATGTAGCTTTTACGTTCAAATAAGAATGGCACAAATCCATTCCGTTCAAATAAATTTCGATAATATAGTTTGCTATACACTATGTCTTCATGCGATTTATGGATTGCTTGAGGTGAAGATAATATAAATACTGTCCCACCATTGTTCTCATAATTAGCTTGATGTGAAAGCACATATTTATATATTTCTTCTTTTTTAAGCTTATCGTCAATCCAATACGATAATGTCTGTGCATCTTCAATATCACGCTTTTCCTCAATATAGAATGCACGCATCAAAATTTGGGCAAGTGCTGTTGCAGTACGATCAAAAATTAACATCTCAAATTCTGTAAATACACCATTTTCTTTAAAGATCGTCATATCTGCATAATGCTGATCAAGAATAAAAATTGGTTGTCGTTTCATTAAATCCTCATTTTCAAGCCGTTTTAGAAAATCTTGACGTTTTTTTTGTGTCATATTAGGATAAAAAATCGTCTCTCTTCCCTGAATATCGAGCATTATTTGACTGTTTAAATGACTGTGCATATTTTTTAAAATACCATCGATGTTTTGATCGCTTAAAGCACCTTTATTCAGTTGTTGAGAATAAGCTTCAAGCGTAGAAATCATTAAATACTGTTGATTCATGATTACATTATGTAAATCCTGTGTGATACTGACGAACGATACGACTTCATGAAAAACAATAATTGGAAAGTCATGAGTATTTGCTAACGCAATAACTTCTTTAGGGATTGATCGAATGTAACTTCCGTATTCAATACATAAGCCAGCACAATTGGAATCAATTAATGATTTTACAAAAACTAAAAATTGCTGATTACTTTCTTTTAAGCTAATCCCAGTCGTTAAGATCAGTTCATGACCAGCTAATAAGTTTTCAATTTGGACAATCTCGACTACATGAACCCATTTAAACATCTTTTGTAATCCATTTTCCCCTGCAACCACTTCTGCACTTTTAAATTGTTGACTTTTCATCGCATCTTTTACTTGCAATGTATATTGAATCACTTGTAATCCCCCAATCACCCCTAAACGTATTCAGCACTGCCCATCTAGTTAATTCTCTATTATTCTAATTAAATGCATTTTTTTCTAGTTTATATCATCTTAACACTTTTTACGATTAGTAAAACTTCAGAAACTTTTATTTAACGTTTTGTCTATTCGTATATCATAGGAAAATTGTTAGACTTAAATCGAACAATATTTCAAAAATGAAAACCTAGATAAATGAATCAAACTAATAGGAAGAGGTGCTTTTATTATGACAGTTGAACAAAAAGTAAAAACATTAGCTCATTTTATTAATGGTGAAGAGGTAATTGGCGCAAGTGCTCGTTATTCAGAAGTCTATAATCCATCAACAGGTGAAATCATTGCCCAAGTTCCACTAGCTTCAAAAGAAGAAGTTCAAAATGCAATCGAACTTGCAAAGAAAGCTTTTCCTGCTTGGAAAAACACTTCTATCGGCAAACGTGTTGAAATCGTACACCGTTTCCGTCAGTTATTAGTTGAACGAGAAGAAGAGCTAATTGATGTAATCTGTGAAGAGAGTGGAAAAACAAGAGAAGATGCAAAAGGTGAGATTGTCCGAGGCATCGAATCAGTCGATATGGCAATCGCTGCTCCTCAAATGTTAAAAGGAGAGTATTCCGTAAACGTTGGTGGGAATATTAACGCCTTTTCTACAAAATCACCTCTAGGCGTTGTAGCTTGTATTGCACCATTTAACTTCCCTGTTATGGTACCACTTGCGATTACAAGCATGGCAGTTGCAGTTGGTAATGCAGTGATATTAAAACCTTCTGAACGTGTACCTATCTCTGCTCTATTTATAAGTAATTTATGGAAAGAAGCAGGACTACCAGCTGGTATTTGGACTGTTATTAACGGAGATAAAGATGCAGTAAATGAGCTTTTAGAAAACAAAACGATTCAAGCCATTTCATTTGTTGGCTCTACCCCTGTTGCCGAGTATATTTACCAAACAGGTACAAAAAACAATAAACGTGTAGCTGCATTCGGCGGCGGTAAAAACTTCATGATTGTTATGCCAGATGCCAACCTTGAACAAACGGCTAATGCGTTCCTTGGAGCCGCTTATGGTGCAGCTTCTCAACGCTGTATGGCGATTTCAGGAGCAATTGCAGTAGGTGCTGAAACTGAAAAAAAATTCATCGAAATCTTAAAAGAAAAAATCGCGAACTTAAAAGTTGGGCCATATACAGATCAAGCGGTTGACTTTGGACCAGTTATTACAAAACAATCGAAAGATAACATTATCAAACATATTGAACTTGCTATTGAAGAAGGTGCTAGTGTAGCGGTTGACGGCCGCACTCCAAGTATTTGCGAAACATCAAATGGATTCTATTTAGGACCAACTTTGCTTCATGATGTAAAACCAGAAATGACGATTTATAAAGAAGAAGTGTTTGGACCTGCTCGTATCGTTGTCGGAGCTGATACATTGCAACAAGCAATTGACCTTATTAATGATCACGAACTAGGTAACGGTGTAACAATCTTCACAAACAGCGGTCCTGCTGCTCGTAAATTCCAAGAAGAAATCGAAGTTGGAATGGTAGGTATCAATGTACCTATTCCAATTCCAGTTGGCTATCACAATTTTGGTGGCTGGAAACGCTCCAAATTTGGTGAAGGTCATATGTTTGGACCAGATCAAGCTCGTTTCTTTACAAAAGCAAAAACCATTTCAGAAAGATGGCCAGATGAATCAGAAGACACGACTACTTCATTTGCCTTCCCTAGTAATGATGAACTGAAAACAAATAAGTAAGTTGAATTAAATAACTAAAGGAGTGAAGACTTTGGTAAAAACAAATACGAATAACGATATTTTAGAAAAAGATGAGCAATATGTATGGCATTCTATGAAGCCATACAACCCTCAAGCAACCTATGTTGTAAAAGATTCGTTCGGTGCAACTGTTGTCGATACTGATGGCAATCAATATATTGATGCAATGGCAGGTTTATGGTGTGTCAATGCTGGATATGGTCGTGAAGAAATCGCTAAAGCCGCTTATGATCAAATGTTAAGAAATCCATATTCCCCTCTTTCTCAAGGGCATGTCCCTGCAGTAGAATTAGCAGAGAAAATCAACGATATGCTTGGAGGTGGCTATGTCGTATTCTTCTCAAATAGTGGTTCTGAAGCAAATGAAACTGCATTTAAAATCGCACGTCAATATCACCAACAAAAAGGTGAAAATTCGCGCTATAAAATTATTTCGCGCTATCGTGCCTACCACGGCAGCTCATTAGGTTCATTATCTGCTACAGGTCAAGCAGAACGCAAATATAAATACGAACCTCTTGCACCAGGCTTTATCCATGTTGCTCCACCTGATATGTATCGTCAACCAGAAGATGCTTCACTTCTACCAGAACAATTAGCAAGTGTTCAGGCTGTGGATCAAACCATGACATGGGAGTACAGTGGTACAATTGCTGCAATGATTTTAGAACCTATTATTACAGGTGGTGGTGTTATTATGCCACCGGATAATTATTTAAAAGGTATTCAAGAAGTATGTAAAAAACATGGCGCATTAATGATTGTCGATGAAGTTATTTGTGGCTTCGGCCGTACAGGTAAGCCTTTTGGATTTATGAATTACGATGTGCAACCTGATATTATAACGATGGCTAAAGGCCTAACAAGTGCTTATTTACCGCTCTCTGCAACTGCTGTAAAACGTGAAATTTTTGAAGCTTTTACAGGAACCGATGCATATGACTATTTCCGTCATGTCAATACTTTCGGTGGTTCCCCAGTTTCATGTGCAGTAGCACTTAAAAACATTGAAATTTTCGAACGTGAAAGTCTATTTGAACGATCTGCAATCAAAGGTGATGAAGTTCTCGCAACACTTCGCGAAAAACTTGACGATCACCCAAATGTAGGCAATATTCGAGGCAAAGGGCTATTAATCGGCATTGAACTTGTAGCAGACAAAGCAACGAAACAGCCACTCGCTGCAGAGAAAGTAAATGCCATTATTGCAGACTGCAAAAAGAATGGCGTTCTAATTGGAAAAAATGGTGCAACAGTAGCTGGATTTAACAATGTTTTGGCACTTTCACCACCTTTAAATATTTCTCAGGAAGATATTGATAAAGTTGTGACTACTCTAGTGAATAGCATTAAGAATATTGATTCAGTGTAAGAAGCTTTTAATTTTTTTGAGTTTCTACCTATTTAAATATTCACTATGTACCCTCTAAATAATTGGATAACGATGGGGCTGTCCATTAACTGGATCAGCCCCTTTTTGATATTTTATTTTTGAAATTTAACAAAAGCTTTCTCAACCTAAGTCTTTAACCATTGTATAATAGCTGCTTCCAGGTGGATAATCTTTGATTTCACCAACTACTTTATATCCTTTTAATTCATAAAAAGTACGCGCTTGAAACTCAAATGTAGTTAATAATGCCTTTTTTGCACCTTTCTCTTTAGCGATTTGTTCCGTTTTTTCAAGTATTATCCCTCCTAGACCCTTTCCCCTAAATTCTTCTTGAAACCAAAAATTGTTGATTTCCACCCAGCCCCAATATACATCGGCATTTACCCCACCAACCCACTCTTTTCGTTCATCTGAAACAATGATATTTATTGATTGTACGGATTCTTTTTTTCTTACCTCTTTATGATGAATTGAATGTTTATTATTAAACTCTCTTATCATCTTTTCTAGAAAAGATGAAAATTCATTATCCTTTTTCAAAGAGACTTCTATATTATAGTTCATCTTTTATCTTCCTTTATCAGATTTTAAGAGCAAGAAATTAAAGCTTTTTTATTAATTGCAATATTTTTTCAACACTTTTTCCTTTAAGTACATATACTGATTCTCATTACAGTCCATAAGTGCTTCTCTTCGGTTAGAAGCAATATCTTCATATAAAATAGATTCACTAAATTGTGACACGGTAAAATCATAACGTTTATGTTCAATCATATTGTAAAAATGCCATCCCTCAGGTAACTTTGTTTTTAAAATTTGACCACCCAATAGATCATTGACAACTAAAGCTGTTACTCCACATTGTCCTTTTGCAGGATTATCACTACACCATTTTGAACTTGATGCTAATGACCAAGAACTCGCCAATGCACTTTTGAGACATTCAATATTTTGTGAATTAAGTTCATTCATTCTATTTTTCCTTTCACAGAAAATATTTTTCAGGTGATTTAGGTTAACTCTAATTGATGAATATAGATCTTCATACAACCGAATCCTCAGTCATAAAGCCGACTCCATCAATCACTTGTTTTCGTTCCTTGATGAAATACCATTTTCCATCTTCCTTCACTAAGTTTCCAAATAGAGCTACGTATGGAATGTTGTTTGCTTTCTACATTATAAATACGATATGTAGCTAACACTATTTCTTCAGATAATGGATGAATTTCAAAATTACTTAGAGTCATCTTTACTACAGCTATACCATCCTGTGAAATCCCCTCATTTTTGTACAATATCTTTCCGGAACTTCCGAATTCAAAAAAATTTTCTGAAAGTAAATTACTAAGTTCTGTTTGAGAGCTCCGAATTTCAGGTTTTAAAAGTTTTTCTTCTAATTGAAGAATGTGCTCTTTTAATGAATAATTCATATGTAAGGACACTCCCTATCTTTTTAAAAATTATTATACAAATGAATCAATTTCATAAGTCCATTTTCGGTTTTTAAATCCGGACATTTCAACACATTAACTTTTCACTATTTAGATTTGGATGTTCCGCTACAGACGGCGCTTTCCACGGGCTTGGCTTCAATCTCCTCGGGCCAACACGATGTTGGTCACGAAGCCGTTGCCACAGGACGTGGCGTTCTTAGGCTTTGTTCCTTAAAAGATGTGCTCCTGCATCGCTTCGCTAGCTTCGTCGCAAGAAATTCTTTTTAACAAAAGAATTTCTTCCTGCGGGGCTTTCAGCTCAAGCTTTTCCCGTAGGAGTCGCAGTCTTTCGCTTCACAATTAATAATATTGGATACCATTAAATGTTCGTATATTTCATATGAATTTTGCATTATGAAATTGAATTAAATAAAGATAATAGCAAAAAAAGAAGGTATCCCTTAAGTTTTAATAGAAAATCTTTAATAGATTGTTATAAAAATGGAGATATTTATTAGGCATTAAATTAGCACCCCCGCTTTATATCAAGCGCGAGAACGAACCGTGTGAGACAACGCAACTGGCTCATTCGGTTTGTGCGCTTAGAGGGGGTGCTTAGCAGAATAATTTTTCGAATGTTTTTTATCCAAGTAAGAAGGTTACTTTTTACGATTTAAATTACTAACAACATTGGATTTTCTAAATAATAAACAACATCTTCTAAAAAGGCAGCAGCTTCGCTTCCATCAATAATTTGATGATCGAAAGTTAAGCTTAATGGCATTTTCAGTTCATAATACGGTTTGCCTTTTTTGTCTAAGCTTACTTCTTTTACTAAAGATCCTAACCCTAGAATACCTGTTTCGGGAGTATTTAGGATTGGTGTAAAGTATTCGACCCCACTTGTACCTAGATTAGTAATTGTGAATGTAGATCCTGTTAAGTAAGCACCGCTTTCACCATTTCTTGCCTTTTCAGTAACAGTAGCCATATTCTCTGAAATTGTCGAAAGAGATAGCTTATCTACATTATGAATTACCGGTACCATTAGGCCGTTACGAACTGAAGTGGCAATACCTAAATGTACTTCATTATGTTCGATATATGATCCATTTGAATACGTAGAATTCATTTGTGGGTTCTTCTTTAGTGCTAATGCAACAGCTCGCGCAACAAATACCGTATATGTAATCGGTATTTCAACATTTGCTTGTTGTAATTTTTGTTTTAATTTATTGCGGAATTTCGCAAGTTTATCCAATGATGCTTTGCGATGTAATGTTAATTGAGCTGTAGATACCATACTTTTATGCATTCGTTGCGCAATAATTTTACGCATTCCAATTAATCCTTCTCCAATGTTGAGTTCTGCAGCTACAAATTTTTCAATTTGTTTTTCTTCTGGAGTCGAAGCTACATTTACTTCAATTGTATCATCTAAACCTTTGTCTAATACGCGTTCAATATCACGTTTTGTGATTCGGCCATTTCCGCCTGTCCCTCGAACAAATTGTAGTTCGATATCGTATTCTTTTGCTAACCGTTTAGCTAATGGCGAAGCAAAAATACGTTCTCCATCTGCTCTTTTTTCAGATTCCTGTTGGGTAATGTTTTCTACTTTAAGCACCTTAATATCTTGTTTAGTAATTTCTATTTTTGAAGTTGCTGCAGTGATTCCTATTTCTGCAGATTCATCTATTAAGCCGATCACGCCTTTTACAGGGATATCCTCATCCACTGTTGCGATTATTTTGGTTAAGTAACCATCTGCTTCCGCTTCCACTTCCATCGTCAGCTTTTCAGAAGCAATCAGGCAAATGACGTCGCCTTTTTTCACAGCATCGCCTTCTTTTTTATACCATTCTTGCACAGTACCTTCTGTCATTGTTAGTCCTAATTTAGGCATTAATACTTCTGTTGCCATGATGGTCCCCTCCTACTTCACTTTTTTTAAATCAAAGATTAATTCATCTGCAACCTTTAATACTTTTTCTGCATTCGGTAGGTATAGTTGTTCTAGGTTTATAGCAAATGGTACGGGACTATTAGGAGCACATACAGTTTTGATTGGGCCATCCAAATAATCAAATGCACGGTCGCCAATAATAGAAGCAATATCTGTTGCCGTATTGTTATGCGGATTCGCTTCATCAATTACAATTAAGCGGCCTGTCTTTTTAACAGATTCAAGAACTGTTTCTTGATCCCATGGTGCTACTGTAAGAAGGTCTATCACTTCAACTTCTATGCCTTCTTCTGCTAATTTGTCTGCTACTTCTAAACCGACATATAGCATTTTGCCAATCGTCACGATTGTTAAATCGGAACCAATACGTTCGATATGCGCTTTTCCAATATCTACTTTGTAATATTCCTCTGGCACTTCACCCTTAAGTCCATAAAGAGTTTTATCTTCAGAATAAATGACGATATTGTTATCTTCTATCGCAGAAAGTAATAACCCTTTTGCATTATATGGGTTAGAAGGTACAACTACTTTGACACCTGGAATCGCGCCAAACATTCCATATAAAGATTGAGAATGTTGAGCTGCTGCACTTGCACCTGCACCATGTGTTGTACGGATAGTTAGAGGAATTTGTGCTTTTCCTCCAAACATATAACGCATTTTAGAGCCTTGACATAATATCATATCTAAGCAGAAGCCAATGAAATCATTAAACATTAATTCAGCAACTGGACGTAATCCCGTTGCCGCTGCACCAACTGCAGCACCGATATAACCATTCTCCGAAATCGGTGTATCAATCACTCGTTCACGACCAAATTGTTGGACAAGGCCTTTTGTAACACCAAATACGCCTCCCCATGCGTCCTCATTTTCAAAACCATCCACTTTTGCTCCACCAGCAATATCTTCGCCCATTAATATAACCTTATCGTCATTTGTCATCGCTGTTTGCATAGCCTCGTTAATCGCTTGCATCATTGTGATTTTTCTTGTCATGATCTGTACACTCCCTTTTATTAGTCTGCGAATACGTCTGTTAACAAAGATTCAGGTTTTGGAACTGGACTGTTTTGTGCAAATTCGACTGCATCTTCAATCGTTTTTACTGACTTCTTCTCAATGGCAGTAGCTTGTTTTTTTGTTAATAAACTATTTTCAATAGCATATTGTTTAAACAGATTTAATGGGTCTTTGTCCACTGGGTGTAATTTCTTTTCATCTTTTGTTTTATATTTTTGTTCGTCACCTTCAAAATGACCATAGTTTCGATACGTAATGCATTCGATTAAAGTTGGCCCACCACCGTTGCGAGCACAATCAATCGCTTCTTTTGACGCTGCATAGACAGCCGTTAAGTCATTGCCATCCACTCTTATTCCAGGAATATTGTAAGCTTTAGCTCGGTCAGCAATTGTTTTTGAAGCACTTGTATAACGAATTGGTGTCGCTTCAGCAAAACCGTTATTTTCACAAACAAAGACTACTGGTAGATTCATAGAGGCAGCCATATTAATACCTTCATGGAATGTTCCTTCGTTTGATGCACCATCTCCAAAGAAGCAGACAGCAACACTTTGGTTATTCAGATATTTACTTGTAATCCCTGCTCCAACAGCAATTGGGAATCCACCACCAACGATACCATTCGCCCCAAGCATCCCCTTATCAACATCCGCAATATGCATGGAACCGCCTTTTCCTTTACATAGGCCATCTTCGCGACCATAGATTTCTGCCATCATACCATTAATATCGCACCCTTTCGCGATACAATGACCATGACCACGGTGAGTTGAAGTGATGTAATCGGCATCTGTTAAGTTTGCACAAACACCTGTTGCAATTGCTTCTTCACCTGCATATAAATGTACGAAACCAGGGATCAGTCCAGCTGAGAAATGCTTATGCAATGTATTTTCAAAGTTTCGGATATTGTGCATTGTTTCATAAGCCCATAAAGCCTTTTCTTCTGTTAACTGTACTTCTTGTATTGCTTTGTTTGTTGTCATCCTGAATTCCTCCTTTTATTGTTCAATCTATGCATGAATCGCTGTGCCTAATAAAGCATCTGCGGTTTCACCAATCTGTTCAGAAATACTTGGATGCGGGAAAATGACATCGGACAATTCATTTATTGTCCCTTCTGCTCCATACGTTGCTAAAATAGAGTTCATCATTTCCGTAGCGCCTTCTCCCACAACGATTGCTCCTAATATTTCACCAAATTCTTGGTCTACAATCATTTTGATGAAGCCCTCTATGTTTCCTTCAGCCATTGCTTTTCCATTTGTTGAGAGTGGTACTTTCTTCACTTTTACATGCTTGTATCCTGCAGTTATAGCTTGTTCTTCTGAGTATCCAAACGAAGCAATTTCAGGGATTGTATAGACACATCGTGGAATACTTTGTGGCTTCACCATTTCACCTTGTCCACTATGGATATAATCCACAGCATGTAATCCTTCTGCTGATGCTGCATGTGCTAGCTGGTAACCCCCAATTAAGTCGCCAATCGCAAAAATATGATTTTGCGACGTTTCATAATGCTGATTTACTTTCACATATTTCCCATTCATTTCTAAACCTAAAGATTCAGCAATTTCAACATTTGGCTGTCTTCCAGTTGCAACAAGCAAATTGGTATATTCAACTAAATCGTTATCTAACACTACTTCATTTTTACGTACGGATTGGATCTTCACATTTGTTTTATATTTAATGCCAATTTTATTCATTTTGGTTTTAATAACAGTTCTTGCATCAACGTCTTCTGTTAGTAAAATATCTGGAGCTACCTCTAAAATTGTTACATCTGTGCCTAAAGGTGCAAGGCTAAATGCTAACTCTACGGCAATAACACCTCCACCGATTATCACCAATTTTTTTGGTAGTTCCTCTAAATCAAAAAATGTATCCGTTGTTTCATAGTTGATATTGTGTAAACCATCAATTGGTGGAACAAATGGTCTACTACCCGTTGCTAGAATAATATCTTTTGAGTAAAAACTTTTTCCAGCTACATAAACAGTATTCCTTTGATCAACCTTTGCTTCACCTTCAATAAATGTGATGGCATTCTTTTTAATCAATCCTTGAACACCTAATATAAGGCTATTAACTACTTGGTCTTTTCTCTTCTTTAACTTTCTAAAGTTAATCCTTTCAATATTCGCTTCAATTCCCCAATCATTTGCTTTTTTAATATCTAAAGCCAGATGGCTATGTTTCAACATGACTTTTGATGGGATACAACCTACGTTTAAGCATGTTCCACCTATTTTATGTCTTTCAGCTAGAGCAACAGATAACCCCATCTGAGCTGCATGAATTGCAGCAACATAACCTCCAGGACCTGCACCAATAATAGTAAGATCAAAACTTTTCATGTATGCTTCACCTCATCTTGATTGATGGTACCGTTTACATTTTCAAATTACCATATAACCGAAACTATAACAATAAATGACTGAAAACTTCCATTTTTTCGACAATAAAATTACTTATTTTGTACATATGTCGAATTAGAAGCTCCTATTCAAAAATATTTACGTTTGAAATAATTTACTTACCGCCTAAATTTTTGTAAAATCTTAATAACATAAAGGAGAAGATTAAATGATGATGATTTTAAAGAAAACAGTAGTGACAGAGGAGTTAAATGGAGTGCAGAGCATTAATGGTACTTTGTCATTTCAAGGGGTTACTTTGAATGTTTATTCTTATGTCACAGATGGAATACTCATAGATACAGGTGGAAAAAGGTTACAAAAACAATTTGCGCCTTTTCTACTTGAACAAGATTATGATCAAGCATGGATTACCCATCATCATGAAGATCATACTGGTGGTGCAGCTTTTATAATGGAAACTCGCAATGTTCCCGTTTTTATTCATAAAATGTCTATAGAGGAAGCCAAAGGTAAACCTGACTATCCTTTATATCGTCAGCTTTTTTGGGGTAGACGTAAAGCATTTGAAGCCCTACCTTTTTCAGATACTATGAAATCAAGAAGTGCTACGTGGGATATTATTGAAACACCTGGACATTCTAATGATCATCTTGCCTTTTTAAATCGTCAAACTGGTCAACTTTTCACAGGAGATTTGTATGTCACTCCTAAAACAAAAGTTATTATGCAAGATGAAAGTATTCCAACAATTATCAATTCATTGGAGCGTGTATTAACTTATGATTTTGAAGATGTCTTTTGCCAACATGCAGGTTTAGTACAAAATGGTCGTAAATTGCTCATTCAAAAGAAGGAATATTTAGAGGATATTCAGCATCAGGTATTAAAGCTTCATGATGAAGGCTATTCGAATAAAGAAATTCAACAGAAACTCTTTCCAAGGAAATATCCAATTACAACGTTTTCTTCTGGTGATTGGGATTCGCTTCATATTATTGAGTCTGTGTTGGTCAATGCAAATTAAAACGATTCCTTTATAGGGAATCGTTTCTGCTATTTATGAATATTTTTCTACCTATTGCATCTCAAATACTTTTCGATACTCTTCATATTTATTTTTCCACAGTTCATCATCTACTACTTCACCCGTTTCTTCAGCTAGATGGCGAATTTTTTCAATACAAACATACCAGCCAGCTAAATCCTTTGGTGTATGTTTAACAATTTCATTTAGCGTTTCAAAGAACACTAGTTCCGTAAAACCATCCTTCTCAATCAATTGAAAATCGACGGTATTTCCCGCCCATTCAAAACCGATTAATTTTTTGTTTTCCTTTCGAAAAACGTTTAACTTCATGTCCATATTTCCATCAAACCATCGGTAATATCCGAGGGCATCATCCTCATGATAGCTCATTTCAGGAAACCATTTTTTGATTTCATCATTATTTGTTAATTCGGTCCAAACTTTTTCTGGCAAAGCTTTAATCTCTTCCTTAATTTCAAATTTCAATTTCCCCATCAGATTATCCCCCCAACTTCTATACTACTTTCATTCCATCCTACTTGAAAAAATATGTAAAAAGCAAATATAATTATATACAAAAATTATCCTTAGTTAATCAATAGGTTTTTAGTGTTTTAATCCCCAAACCTGTTATAATAATAAAAAACATGTTAAAGGAAGTATTCAGATGCAGAAGAAAATCTATATCTTACATGAAAATAATGAATGGACAAATCATCTTGTGAAACGTCTCGAAGAACTTAATTTGCCATACGAGAGCTGGCATTTAGATGAGGGTATTATCAACCTTACAGAAGTACCACCAGAGGGTATTTTCTACAATCGCATGAGTGCTTCATCTCATACACGTGATCATCGTTTTGCTCCTGAGCTTACAGGCGCGGTTATTGATTGGTTGGAATTTCACGGACGTAAAGTTTTAAACGATAGTAATGCCCTGCGCTTAGAATTAAGCAAAGTAAAACAATACACACAACTAGAACGATTTGGCATTCAAACACCAAAAACGGTTGCAGCCGTTGGTAAAGAAAACATATTAGAAGCTGCTAAATCATTGAATATGACACCATTTATCACTAAGCATAATCGTGCTGGTAAAGGTCTTGGGGTGCAATTATTTTACTCACTTGAAGCATTAGCGGAATATGTAAACGGTCCAAACTATGAAGAACCAGTTGATGGCATTACTTTGATCCAACAATATGTTAAATCTCCTGAATCTTTTATCACACGTGTTGAATTTGTCGGTGGTAAAAATATTTATTCTGTACGCGTGGATACTTCTGAAGGCTTTGAACTTTGCCCTGCGGATGCTTGCCAAGTTGGTGACCTATTCTGCCCAGCAGGTGAACAAGCACAAATGATAGAAAAATTCGAAATCGTTGAAAATCCTCATAAAGATCTTATCGATAAATATGGAATATTCCTTGCTGAAAGCGGTATTGACGTTGCAGGTATTGAATTTATCGTAGATGAAAATGGAACAGCTTATACGTATGACGTGAATACAAATACGAACTACAATAGTGATGCTGAAGCAAAAGCGCAACAATTTGGTATGCTTGAGCTAGCTAAACTTCTTGGAAGCGAATTAGAAAAGCTATAATAAAAAAGGTTGTTTCAACATGTGCAAATACACATTTGAAACAACCTTTTTTATAATTACTCCAATATTTATCCTCTAGCAATATCTTATATATCATATGTACCATAATTTTCAAAGTAATCATTTTACTCTCTTCTTGTCCAAATTGACATTAAAAATTTTATTTCCATATTCTTTGTACTTCTAGAAGTTTATTTTTTGAAAAAGTTAACTTATATATATCAGGTTTGGTGGTACTCTTCCAAAAATCATATCCGTACTTTGAATTAAAATAGTTCATAATAATTGTCATAATATTTCCGTGAGTACCAATAATTATTGTTTTACCCTCATAATTATTTAAAATACTTTTGATTATTGGCAAAGACCGATTTTGCACATCTCTTAAAGACTCACCACCAGATAAATAAAAATCATGATCTTCGTATGATTTTTTAATAGCGTGATGGATTTCTTTTTCAGGTAATTTATAATCCCCTTTTAGCTGTCTTTCCTTTAAGTCTTCATAAACTTTTATTTCTAAATTTTTATCATTAGCAATACCTTCAATTGTTTGGATTGCCCTCATATACGGACTTGAAATGATCGCATCAATTTCCTTGTGTCTCATTAAATCTGTGACTCTTTTTGAGTCTGCTTCACCTTGTAAGGATAATTTTCTCCTTCTCTCTTGCCCAAAAACAAAATGTGATTTTGAGTGTCTTATCATATATATTGTAGTTTTCATTTTCATTTCCTCCTCTTAATGTTAATCGAACTATCTTTTCGCTTAGTTCAACAAATAATGAGGATATTCCTTCATGGCGGAATGCATCCCCCGCACCTATAACAAAAATAAGGTGTAATACAGTTTAAATCTGCATTACACCTTATTGATTCAATTATTTTTCAATCACACCACAAGCAATTCTTCCTCCTGAATTTCCACTTGGGTCTGTTTTGTAATCGTCTTTGTCTGCATGAACTATAAAGGCACTACCATTTGAATCAAAAAGTGAATTCGCTACTCCTGTTTTTAAAGAAAAAGCTTTCGTTGTAAATTCCACATCTACCGTGCCATCCTTTTCCACTTGTAAATTCGGCAAATCGCCTAAATGATAACCCTTAGGATTATAGTAGCCATGCTCCTTTTGTGTTGGATTATAATGAGCACCTGCTGTTTCAAATTTTGGTTTTTCACATATTCCTACTTCATGAATATGGATGCCATGCTCACCAGGGGGTAGATCGTGCAATTTCAAACTAATTTTAACCCCATTCTCATCTTCGGACATATTAGCTGTACCTATATCTTTTCCATCAGAATTTATAAATTTTGCAGTAGCACTTAGACTCTTTTCACCATTTACTGGTGTCATTACTTTGTTCTCTTTTGATAATGAACAACCAGCTACTAAACATAATGTGGCTACTATTAATATTAACTTTTTCATTTGACAACACTCCTTTATGTCAGAATGTGCAAATTTGCGCACATTTAATCAGGACAAAAAGGAAAATCAATTTACAGATTACTTATTCGTAAATTTATTTTTTAAACATGAATATCAAAGTTAAGTTTTTGCATATTTTAGAAGGTTGATTGTATTTTTTGAAATTTCAACTTTTTCGTTAACGAATATTCAGATACACTTTTTATATACTTAGTATAGGAGGAGATGTATTAAATGAAGATCACAACGTTTATAGGAAGCTCGAGAGAAAATGGAAATACTGAAATCTTAACGGATATTGTCACAAAGAATATTCAGCACAATAAAATTTATCTTAGAGATTTAAACATTAAACCGATTCACGATCTACGACATGATGTAAATGGTTTCCAACCTGTTGATGATGATTATGATCAAATTATTAAAGCCCTTTTGGAAAGTGATTTGCTCATTTTTTCAACACCTGTGTACTGGTATACAATGTCCGGTTTAATGAAAAATATGGTTGACAGAATAAGCCAAGCAATTCGAGATGCACGGTACCCACAATTAAGAGGGCAATTGAAATCGAAAAATGCCATCGTCGTAACAGTTGGTGGTGATGATCCCTATATTAAAGGACTTCCACTCATTCAGCAGTTCAAATATACATTCGATTTCTTAAATATGAATTTTCCTGCCTATATTATTGGAGAAGGCCATCGCCCAGGTGATATTTCTCAAGATAAACAAGCAATAGCTTATGCAGAACTATTAAATGAAAAATTGAAAGAAGTGACTGTCACAGGCACATTTAAGTAATTTCTAATTTGAAACGGTAATGTTTTGCTATTAATAAACAGTTAAATCAAATTGAAGGCAAAAAAACTTGAACTGAATATATTCCTGGCAACCTCCAGCAGGTTGCAGGCATTAAAAAAGTGCAAGACTTTGTACATTAACAATACATAAAGTCTGCACTTTTTAATTTTGAAACATTTAAATGAATTTCATAATTCAAAGATTTAATAAAATACACGAACATAAAATGATTTGTCTATAAAGCGGAAGATGGCGACTCCTGCGGGAATGCGAGACAGGTGAGACCCCGCAGTGAAGCACGGTACGTGCTTCCGAGGAGGCTCAACGCTCGCCCGCGGAAAGCGCCATCTGGAGCGGAGTTCTAAGTAAATTCTGTAGAAAGTATTAGTATTTTTTAACTAGAAAATTATTTACTACTATTAATTTGCATTTCGTCCATTCTAACAACTATTTTTAAGGTTTCGTTTTATGTTCTATTGATTGCTTTCGATTCATCATAAAAAATGAAAGTGGAATAGATATCACAAGAATAACGAATGCTACAAAAAATGTGTCATTGGATGCAAGAAGAAAAGCCCCTTGCTTCAATGCTTCCCCTACATTCTCACCTTTCAATTCAGAAAGATGTGTTTGCGTTCTTACTGCTAAAATGCTACTAAAAACTGCAATAGACAAAGCGGCCACAGCTTGACGAAGCCAGTTTGCGATGGATGTAGCGTGTCCTACTAGTTCAGGTGGAACAACACTCATTGATATTGTAGCGATTGGAGATGTTGCAAGCCCAACTCCAATATATCGTATAACCATAAATAAGGTAATCGTAGCTACTGTTGTATTCATTTTCAAATCACTAAATAACCATGTTGCAACACTTAAAAGGATTGCTCCTCCCATTACAAACCAACCAGGGTCAAATTTGTTATTGAATTTGCCTGTGATTATTGTGACTACAATCATTAATAATGCTCCTGGAAGCATGACTAAACCGCTCACAAATGAAGAAGCTCCTTGCGCTTCTTCCAAAAACAAGGGAATCAGATAAACACTTGAGTAAAGTCCAATCGAAATAAGGCAATTTAAAAGAGTTCCTATCATAAATTTGGGATATTTTAAAACACTTATATTCAACAAAGGTTCTTTTGCCGTTAATTCTCTCCATATGAAAATAACGATGCCAATTACACCTACGAGTAATAATGCTATCGCAGAAACAGAAAACCAGCCTAATTCGGAGCCCTTCGTGAAATACATTAATAAGGAAACATTTCCTATTACAACTGTTATTAACCCCACAATATCTAGTGATACTGTACTTCCTTTTTTACTTGAAGGAATAAAGAAAATTGCGCAAAGTGTTGCAATGATCCCTACTGGTACACATGAGAAAAACAACGCCTTCCACCCGAATGCATTTGTCAATAATCCCCCTAAAGTTGGGCCAATTGCAGGAGCAACCATGATCGAGATCGTCCATAAACTTATCGCCATCGCTTGTTTTTCTTTTTTTACAGACTGATAAATAATCGTCATTGTCGATATTTGAATCAAGCCAGAACAAATCCCTTGTAAAATCCGAAAAATAATTAATGTAACAATATTCCCTGCTAAACCGCATAACGCAGAAGATACGGTTAAACCGATAAGAGCAAATACATATAACTGTTTATATCCAAATTTGTTGCCCAAATACCCAACAACTGGAGCAATGGTGCCAATCGCAAGCATAAACCCGGTCACAATCCATTGAACCGAATTTAAATTCGAATGTAGCTCCCTCATAATAGATGGTATAGCCACATTGACAGTACCTGAATTAATAAAAGCTAAAAAATTACCCAAAAATATGGCTAATATAATAAAAAGATATGAATCTCTATCTTTTTTTACGTTTTTCAAATTTTTCATCACCTCATATATAACATATATCTCAGTATGAACATAATTAATATTAATGTAAAATTACAATTTTTAATGCTAATATAAGTATTATTAATATTAAGAAGGAGAACTCCTTATGAACCTAGAACAAATGGAGTACATTAAAGAAATTATCCATACAAAGTCAATTTCAATAGCTGCACAGAATCTTCATGTTTCTCAGTCTGCCATAAGTCAGTCTATTGCGTTGTTAGAAAAAGAATTAGGTATTCGATTATTCAAAAGATCTCGCTTTGGAACAACACCCACTGAAGAAGCACAAACCATTATTCATAAAGCTCTATTAATCGCTGAGAACATTGAAAAAATTAAGGAAGATGCACAAACCATTACCTCTTCTTTTAAAGGTGAACTCAAAATTGCAGCAATACCTAGTTTAATGAACTATTTACCTAAAATTCTTTCTCTATTTAAAAAAGACTTTCCTCAAATAAAAGTCACTGTTATTGAGATGGAGAGCAAAAGAATTCTTGAAAACGTTAAACAGCATACTTTGGATTTAGGATTTACATCCATAAAAAAATCTTTTGAGAAGACTCTTTCTGAGCACTTATTATTTAAAAAACTTGAATACACTGCAGATTTTAAAGTAATTGTGCCGAAAGATTCTCCCCTAGCATTCAAACAACTGTTATCGTTGCAGGATCTATATGACTATCCAATCGTTTTGTATACAAGTCAATTTTGGGAAGATTTTATATACTCTTTATCAGAAAATAACGAAACGATAAACGTACTTTTCCATACTTCTAATTCAGAAGTCATTAAGAAAACGATTGCTGAAGGATTAGCCATTGGCTTGTTATCTAGCTACCTTTTAGATGATGATCCTTACGTTGAAACTGGACGAATTATTCCCATCTCATTGGCAGACACTCATTTTGTTCCAGACCTTTCATTTGGGTGTCTCTTCACAGAAAAAAACCCCCAACATGGCTTAGTTAAAAAGTTTCTAGAGTACATCCAACTATCTGGAAATTTACTACCCTAAATAAGAAGAGGTGCATTCTTAATTTGAACTGACCCCATTGGGTTAGACAAAACAAAAAAGCATCTTTAAAGGAATTCGGGTATTAGTTACCTAACTATTTCTTTGGAGGTGCTTTTTCTAATGGGGACAAGAGTAAGTTATCCGTATGAAGTAAAAATGAAAGCAATTGAGATGAGATTAGCGGGGGTGCCAGTACGAAAAGTAATGGAAACTTTGAACATTCGAAATAAAACACAAGTAGAAACATGGATGCGATGGTATAGAAATGGAGAAATTCATCGCTTTGAACAACCAGTTGGCAAACAATATACCTTCGGTAAAGGTCCTGAATATGAAAGCGAACAGTCAAGATTAGAAAAGGAGAATCGCTATTTGAAACAACAGATTGAAGTGTTAAAAAAGTACGCAGAATTGGAGAGGAAGTGGTTGGACAAGTAGCTGTCGATTTAATCGATTCATACAAAGGGAAAGTAACAATACAAACAATTTGTGCTCATTTAGGTGTTCCAAGATCTACTTATTATCGTTGGAAGAAATTATCAACCGATGAAAAATCAAAAACAGCTCTTGAACAAAAGATAGGTGATTTATGTAAATCAAATAAATTCAGATATGGTTATCGAAAAATTACAGCACTTCTACGAAAAGATCGACTAGTAAATCATAAAGTTGTTCAACGTGTTATGCAAAAATATAATTGGCAATGTCGTGTGAAAGTGAAAAAACGTAAAGCTACTGGACAGCCCTATCATGTAGCTGAAAACTTAATGAACAGAGAATTTACAGCAACGCAGCCACTTCAAAAACTAGTAACCGATATTACTTACTTGCCTTTTGGTGGCAAACAATTATATCTTTCAAGTATTTTAGATGTATTTAACAGTGAGATTGTAGCGTATTCGATTGGAGATTGTCAGGACACAACATTTGTACTGGATACACTGTCTCAAATCGATAATTTACCCGAAGGATGTATTCTTCATAGCGATCAAGGATCGGTTTATACGTCCTATACGTATCAAAGAGCAGTAAAAGCAAAAGGCATTACCATGAGCATGTCCCGTAAAGGAACGCCCGCTGATAATGCCCCAATTGAATCGTTTCATGCGACGCTTAAGTCAGAAACGTTCTATCTCGATGGATTAACTCGCACTACAACCGCCATTGTAGAGCAAACCGTACGAGAATATATAACCTATTATAACAATACTCGAATCCAAATAAAACTAAACAACCAGTCGCCGATTCATTATCGACAACTGGTTGGATGATGCTTTTTTGAGACTGTCTCATTTAAAGGGTTCAGTCCCATCGAATGCACCTCTTCTTTATTGAATCTTTAATGTTTAATACCCATTTCCTTACTTCCATTTAACTTAAGTATTGTTTAAATCATTTTCAACAAAGCGTCTTCCCCAACCATTCCCTTTGTAATTCCAAGTTCTTCTGCTTCATACGTTACAGATTCTAGCGGTGCATGTAACAAATCATCAATTGTTTTTACACCAACAGCCCGGCCAGCAATGATTTTGCGATCCACTAATCGAGTATTCAAAAGTCCCACGTCTAACGCGCCGCACATAATATAGCCCTTGTCATTTGAGATTGTTAGCAATGTCGTCTTAGGCAAAAAAACAGAAACCGCTGTGAACGAATGCCCTTGAATAATTAATGTTTCTGTAGAAACCATTCCTTATCCCTCCTCCATATATACATATGGAATTGAACGATAAGTGGTTCGAAAAATTTTATTTACTGAAAAAATTACAATTCGTAAAGCCGCTAAAAATGGCGCTTTCCATGAGCTTAGCTTCGATCTCCTTATCACTACGTTGAGGCACTGAAAAACAATTTTACCCCTAACTTTTATAGTACAAATCTCCTTTAACATGAAGTGGAATCAGCTTCGCTTTCCTCGGGCAAACCGACGAGCCTCCTCGCTTGTTCTCCTGCATCGCTTCGCTAGCTTCGTCGTAGAGAAAATCTCGCTGTAGGGTCTCTCTGGTTCGCTTTCCCGCAGGAGTCTTCGCTGATTCCACTTCAATAATAATTGCATCACAAAATTTTATTATTAAAATTTCATGCAATTTAACTTTTTCAGTGGCCTCCACTACTATCCTGCGGAACTTTCCGCTTAAGCTCTTCTCGTAGGACTTTGAATATACCCCACCGAATGAACAGCGCATGAAGGAAATGCGAATGCATTTTCGAGGACTCGCAGTCGAAGCGTTGCAATGACCAAAAGTGGATTTCATTATGTTCGTATATTTTATATAAATTTCGCATTATGAAATTGATTCAACAGTAAACTTTTCTTTCTATATTAATAGCTTTGAAATTTCTCTTTCAAAACTACTTGGTTTTATCTTTCAAACTACTTCAAATTGTGATCGTCTGTTACCTGATCGTGTTTGCCATGGCTTCTTTATTGCTATTTTTGTTGTGTTTATTATTTTTAGGGGTTACTGTATTCATCCAGTATAGGGCGCTTTCCATCTTTAAAATCCCTAATTCTATCTGGAAGCTATTGTCATCAATTCCTCTCCTCATATAAAATAAATGCAATATTTCATAGGGGGTTCTGACATGTCCAATATTGAGGAATTACTATATACTTTACCAACAACAGCAATTTCTGATGCACTTGCTGGTACGTCTAATATAAATGCCGCCATTAAACCTTTAGAAGATCATTATCATATAGCTGGTCGTGCTGTTACAGTGCGTTTACCAATCGGCGAGAATGGTGCTTTGTTAGAAGCAATTCGTATTGCAAAGCCTGGTGATATATTAGTGGTAGACGCAAAAGGTGATACTAATCGTGCAGTAGCTGGAGATTTCGTTGTTTCTTTGATGAAAGGAATGGAGATACAAGGGCTTGTCGTTGATGGAGTGATCCGAGATATTCAAGCGATTCGAGACCTAGACTTCCCTGTTTTTAGTTTAGGCACTACAGTCGCTGCTGGTAATAAATTTGGTGGCGGTGTCATTCAAGTCCCTATCGCTGTAGGTGGTATGAGCGTCCAACCAGATGATTTCATTATTGGAGATGCTGATGGTGTTGTCGTTATTCATCAGGCTCAAGTAAACGAAGTTGTTCAAAATGCGTTAAAGAAAATAGAAAAAGATGAAGAACGTGCGCAATCGGTTGCTGGTGGCAAAGAAGAAATTATTGCCTATTTAGATCAAGCTTTAGGGAATGCAAAGGTATAGAAAATAGCATTAATTAAAGAAAACCCATCCAAGTATCTTCTTGGATGGGTTTCACTAACAATAATAAATCAATTTATTTATTCAATAATAATTTCTCTGCATTCGTTTTTGAAGTTCTTACTTCAATCGTTAATGAGCTTTTACCATAAATTGTTTTGATCAATAATGGAGCATCGCTCATATTTTGAAATCTAAAATCTAAGGTACCATATGAAACAGTGGCATCCCTTCCTTTTGGTACGTAGCCTATATTGATTGAATGGTGATGTTTTTCTAAATATTTTACCTGTATTTGGTCAACTGCATTAAAAAGTGTTGAAGATGTTTGGCAAACGCCTCCGCCAATTCCCATCACAAGCTTCTTATTGATGATTTCAGGGGCAGGTTGGTATCCATTTTCTTTGTCCCTCGGTCCAACAATCGTATTAAATGAAAAATAATCTCCTATCCCAACAATGACATTGTTTAAAGCTTTTGCGGATAGTTCTATATTTTTATTTCTATTTTCTTTAGACGGATCAAAATAAGTGGTATAGGAAGCAACCGTCATTTCTCCGAATGTTGATATTTCATCAGGATTATAATTACTATTGGTAATATATAATGGTAATTCAACGACTCCACCAATAAAGGAAGTCTTCAATATTTTATCTACAAGTTCACTTTCTTTTAGAACAACTAAGGGATTACCTTTCAATATCTCTCCATTTTCCCCTATTTTATCAAGCTTCATCCTTTGGTCATAACCAGGAGTCGTTTCCGTCCCACTTGCTAATTCTTTCGCAATTTCCTTTATTTTACTTTCGTATTCTTCGTAATTTGTATCGAACCATAGTTCTTTTGGAGAAAAGGTTTTAATGACTTCGGAAGTATTTGGATCAACAATATTAATAACAGTTGGTTTTGTTTCTACAGTCTTCTTATTTTTACGATCTTTTGCATTTGCTTCGAGTTGTTGATCAATCTCTGTTACCTTCTTGTCTAACTTTTTCTCCTGTACTTCTGTGCCAAGACAACCTACCAATCCGATTGAACATATTAATAATAGGAAAAACATCCATTTTTTCATCACAAACTTATTTAACACCTACCCATAAAATTATTCACTTAGACATTCTATTCAATAATATTTGAATATGTGTGTACTCTTATTTTGCCTCATAATCAATTTACAAATACCAAAATGTTTTATTCCGAATAAAAAAGGACATGAATAGTTTATGTAATTAATTTGGAGGTAATTAAATGGCAAATAAAAAGGATGACCAATTAAAAAAATTTACGATTAATAACGAAGATCAGGTGCCTTTAACTACGAATCAAGGTTTAAAAATGACTGAGGATGAGTTTTCTTTAAAAGCAGGCTTACGTGGTCCTACTTTAATGGAAGATTTCCATTTTAGAGAGAAAATGACGCATTTTGATCATGAGAGAATTCCAGAACGGATTGTTCATGCTCGTGGTGTAGGTGCTCATGGTATTTTTCAACTTTATGAGTCATTAGAATCCTACACGAAAGCTGATTTCCTATCAGATAAATCTAAAATCACACCGGTTTTTGTACGATTTTCAACCGTACAAGGATCTAAAGGGTCGGCCGATACGGTCAGGGATGTACGTGGTTTCGCAACAAAATTTTATACAGATGAAGGCAATTTTGATTTAGTCGGAAATAATATACCTGTATTCTTTATTCAAGATGCCATTAAATTCCCTGATTTTGTGCATGCAGTTAAACCAGAACCAGATACGGATATACCACAAGGTGCTAGTGCTCACGATACATTTTGGGACTTTGTTGGACAAAACCCTGAAACAGCACATATGGTCATGTGGTTAATGAGTGATCGTGCTATCCCTCGTAGTTTACGAATGATGGAAGGTTTTGGTGTGCATTCTTTCCGTCTTATAAACGCTAAAGGAAAAGCACATTTCGTGAAATTCCACTGGAAACCTAAACTGGGCTTACATTCTTTAGTTTGGGATGAGGCACAAAGAATCTCAGGAAAAAATCCCGATTTCCATCGTCAAGATTTGTATGATGCTATTGATCAAGGAGAATATCCAGAGTGGGAGCTTGGTTTACAATTAATACCTGAAGAAAATGAACATCAATTTGACTTTGATATTCTAGACCCAACGAAAATATGGCCTGAAGAAGATGTCCCCGTAAAAATAGTTGGGAAATTGACTTTAAATCGAAATGTCGATAACTTCTTCGCAGAGACGGAGCAAGTAGCTTTCCATCCTGGCCATGTAGTACCAGGTATTGATTTCTCAAATGATCCACTTTTACAAGGTCGCTTATTTTCTTATACGGATACCCAGCTTTCACGTCTTGGAGGACCAAACTTCCACCAGATTCCAATCAATCGACCTGTCTGCCCCTTCACTAACAATCAACGTGATGGGATACACCAGATGGTCATTCATAAAGGTCAAACAAGTTATCATCGAAATGCTTTAAATCACAATCAGCCCGCTCCTGTTCCAGCTAATCAAGGAGGATATGAGCATTATCAAGAAAAAGTAGATGGCCGTAAAATTAGAGGGCGTAGTGTAAGTTTCCGTGATTTCTTCTCCCAAGCGAAATTATTTTATAACTCTCTTGCTATTTATGAACAACAACATCTAAAAAGTGCGCTTAGCTTTGAAATTGGAAAATGCAAATCGGAGATGGTGAAGATCAATGCCGTTGCAATTTTGAATCATATTGATCGACAAATAGCACAAGAAGTGGCTGACAAAATTGGCGTTCCGTTACCTGAAGAAAATCATGAAGTGACATCAACTAAAAAATCTCCAGCACTTAGCATGGACAATACAATTTTCAAAGCAGATACAAAGAAAGTGGCTATTTTATTGAACGGTAAACCTGATGAGAACCAATTAAGAAAATGGATGATGAAATTATTAGAACATAAAGTAAACTATAGTATCATCGATAAAAAAATTCATGACTTAAATTCTGTCGGAAAAGTTACAGATACTTTTGAAACTGCAGATTCTACTCTTTTTGATGCGGTCTTATTAATTAGTAGTGAAACAGAAATTCCAGCACACGCTTTAGAATTCTTAGAAACTGAATTTAAACATTACAAACCGATCGCATTAGCCCTTAGCCATCCTAAACCAATGGAATACAGTCGTGTAAAATTAAGTGCACCGGGTGTCTACGATTTAACAAGCACACTTATTGATCCATTTATAGAAGGTATTGCAAAGGGACGATTCTGGGAACGTCAATTATAAAATCTAGGTAAATATTGCATTATACCAGACTTTAGTCATTTTCTGACTTTAAATATATACAACTTCACCGTATATTATAATTAAGAAATGAATAAATTAAAAAAGATCATTCGATGTTGGTGCACCAAATAATCAATTATAATAGTTAGTTCCCTTAAAGGGATTGGCTGTTAACGTTATAAACCCATCCGAGCCACGTAACTCAAGGATGGGTTATTTCTTTTGGTTAAACGCCAGAATAGAAACAACCAATGTTACAAATGCAATCACAAACATAAATGCTTCAAATACTGACATCTTCACCACCTCCTTGCCCACACAATATGGGTTATACCCGACAAGCAGGAGAGTGCCAACCACCCTAGTTGTTGTCCTACTTATTTTCGAGAGTTTCGTTAAAAATTACATTGAATTTGCATTTCCTTAAAAAGTAATTTGTATACTTTACATATAGAAAATGTATTGGAGGGTTGCTTATGAAACAATCAAAAAGATTTCTATTTGAAATACAGCATATTGTTCCGAAAGCACTGCAATGGTTTCTTAACATTTGTTTAATTACTTTAGCACTTTTTTTAGCTTTTCTTATGGTAAAGGAGCTTATCGTATTCTTTGACATACTATTCAACCACCACAAGACAGCTCGAGATCATGAAGTTTTCTTAGCGAATATCTTAATCTTCTTCCTCTACTTCGAGTTCATCACAATGATTGTCAAATACTTCAAAGAAGATTATCACTTTCCTCTCCGCTATTTCATCTATATTGGCATTACTGCCATGATTCGGCTTGTTATTATCGATCATTCCAACGCGAAAAGCATGTTGCTTTATTCCTTCGTTATTCTATTATTGATTATTAGTTACTTCATCATTAATATCACTCCATTAGAACGTCCAAAGAGATTTTGGTTTTGCAATCCGAA
Organism: Rummeliibacillus pycnus; assembly: GCF_044359855.1. GTDB lineage: Bacteria > Bacillota > Bacilli > Bacillales_A > Planococcaceae > Rummeliibacillus > Rummeliibacillus pycnus_A. The sequence continues at coordinate 114,940 of NZ_CP132291.1, read as the reverse complement.
AGGAAAAAAGCTGAATTAATGCCGCCCACCATCTTCCGCTTCATAGACAGTGTTCTAATCGATATGGCGTATAACAATTACCCATAGCCCATTTATTGTTCATGTATTTTATTTAATCTTTGAATTATGAAATTGATCACGACAATATCTTACTGCTTACGACAAATTACATCATTGTTTGGAATTATTAGAAATTATATTTCCTGAGAAATAATTTTATATATTTTTCTATTCGTTTTAGGAAATAAAATCAAAGTAAAAGGGAGCTACCTACGAATGGTAACTCCCTTATTTTTGAGTTTCATTAAGCTTTTAAAAACTCTGGATCTAAATATGATGGGTTTGGATATTTGTAGAAGCCTTCACCAGATTCTTTACCTGTTTTACCTTTGTCTAGGAAATCTGTTTTTAATATATCTGCGATTGGTTGAGCATTTGGATTGTGTTTTGCTTCATTCGCTACAATATTGTAGGCTGTTTGAATACCTACAACATCTAAAATAGCGAATGGCCCCATTGGTGCACCTGTTGCAAGCATCCACGTTTTATCGATTGTTTCTGGATCAGCAACTCCTTTCGCTAGTAATGCTTGGCCAGCATTTAAAAATGGTACTAACAAGGAATTTAATATATAGCCAGGTTGCTCCTTTAAGATATGAAGAGGAATCATACTGATTGATTTTGCAAATTCAATCACTTGATCTTCATACTGTTTATCAGTTCCTGGGTGACCCATTACTTCAGCTGTATTGTTTTTCCATACTTCGTTCGCAAAGTGTAATGCTAAGAACTTTTCTGGTCGACCTGTATATTCTGCAAATTGGCTTGGCAACATTGTTGAAGAGTTAGATGCAAAGACTGTTTTTTCAGGTGCAACCGTTGCTAATTCTTTATAGAAATTGATTTTAATATCTACTAATTCGGGAATTGCTTCAATAATTAAATCAGCGTCCTTAACTGCTTCTTTTAAACTTGAACTAAACGTGAAGCGTTCAAGTGCAGCAATCGCTTTTGTTTCATCTTTGAAATAATTTGCATAAACATCTTTTAATCCAGCTAGACGTTCCTTCGCTTTTTCAAGAGCTGCATCATTGATATCATAAACACTTACATTATAACCATGAAAAGCAGTTTGGAACGCGATTTGGCTTCCTAATACGCCACTACCAGCAACCGTAATATTTTTGAAATTCATTTGAATTGACTCCTTTAAATTGAATTTAAGTACATTACTAATATCGCATTAATAAAATGCTATGTCAATAAAAAAGTAAGTACTCACTAACTAAAATATAATTTTATAGCCCGGAAGAATGACATCACATAAAATATATTATTGTTGTACTTATTTTTAGTTAATTTCTTACTTAAAAAATATTAAAATCTATAACTGTTAAAATTGAATAAAATAAAAAGGAATATTTGATGGGTAATATCAAATGTTCCTTTTTAATAGTTAATCGTATTTGCGACGAGAATCGCAAGGCGGGGAAATTAAAGAATTTAGCTTATTTTTTGTATTAGTCCATTAGATCCATTAACTTAGGAATGAGTTATTTTTCACTTTGAAATACCTATAAGTTTCAGTGAAATTAGCTGCTCACATAAACTAGCTAATGGTAAACCAACAACGTTTAAATAATCCCCTTCGATTCGATCAACTAAAAAGACGCCATCTGTTTGAATACCGTAGCCGCCTGCTTTATCAAATGGGTCTCCAGTTGCAACGTAGGCTTCTAATAGTTCATCGGATACATTTTTGAAGATGACTTTCGTTTTCTCTACAAATGTTGTTTCCTCCCCATTTTCTTCAATAATTGCCACACCTGTTAAAACGTCGTGTGCTTCGCCACGCAAAGTGCGAAGATGGGAAATTGCTTCTTCATGACTTGTCGGTTTATGAAGTAATCGGTTGTCTTTTGCAACGATTGTATCTGCCCCTATGATTACTTTACCAGGTGCTTTTTCCGCAACATCGCGGGCTTTTAGTAACGCTACTTCTTTGACATATTGTGAGACTTTTGAAGCTTGTACACTTGTTTCTTCAACATCCGATGTGACAATGTCAAATGGTATATTTAATCGCGTGAAGATTTCTTTTCGACGTGGTGATGCAGATGCTAATATAAATGATTTTGTTGTATGAAATTGCATTGTTTTCACTCCTCATTTTTATCATACAAGAAATACCGGGATTTTAAAATTTGTATCATATTATTACTTATTAAATTATTAAATCGAACAAAAAAATTCCCTTATGTCGATTATGACATAAGGGAATTGAACCTATTTCAAAATGAATGAATGACTAATCGTTTCAAAACCTAAATATATGCAAAGAACTGTTAGTATAACTGTAACAACATTTTCTGTTTTACTACCTGTTCGAGTGGTAATTGGAAAACGCACATTGATATCTAGAGGAAACAATAACTTTATCCCTTTTTTTGTGGCCATATCGAGGATGTAATGGCTCACCATTCCGGTTAATATACCTGCTGTGATTGATTCATTTGAAATATACTTATTCATAAACAATGCCATAAGGAATAAAAATAGCAGACTATGTGTGAATGAACGATGTCCAAATAAAGTGTTAACAATCTTGGATATAAAGGGAAATGTCCGGCCAATTTTACTTCCCCCGTGACAAATATCCGGAAGTAATGCGCCTGCAACACTTGCACCAACTAACACTAATGAATCGTAATTTGAAACTTGTACTAAAGCAAGACCTGCTGCTATGCCGCCTATGATGTGTGTATTTCCTGTCATGCTTGTAAATCTCCTTAATTCTCCTAAACTGATTGTCCCTTTACATTACTCCAAGGTTTTCAACCTTTTACTACCTCTTTTCTTATGTAATGTACTTATCAGTATATAAGAACATTCGTTCGTTCGCAACAAAAAAAGGGCGATTCATCCCCTAGTTATAAAAAAGGGGACTTCTCAACCTCTAAACATCCAAAGATAACTGTAGAGAGAATTGTTTATTAAAATAATTTTGATACTCTCCATTTAATATTTGCTCCCACCAATCTATATGATTAAGATACCACTTAATCGTTTGGGCGATCCCCGTTTCAAAGGAGTAGTTCGGTTTCCAACCAAGGTGTTCTAATTTTGATGGGTCAATTGCATAGCGTTTATCGTGTCCTAATCGATCTGTTACAAATTCAATTAGGTCTTCTGATTTACCTAGTGTTTGGATAATAGTTTTCACCACTTCTAGGTTTGTTCGTTCATTATGACCGCCTACGTTATAGACTTCCCCATCTACCCCTTCGTGTAATACTAAATCGATAGCCGTACAATGATCAAACACATGTAACCAATCACGGATATTATCGCCACTTCCATATATAGGTACCTTTTGATTATTTAACACACGAGAAATCGTTAAAGGAATTAACTTCTCTGGAAAATGATAAGGGCCATAGTTATTGGAACAACGGGTAATATTAATTGGTAAACCAAATGTTTCATGGTAAGCACGGACTAACAAATCTGATGATGCTTTACTTGCACTATAAGGACTATTAGGTTGAAGAGGAGTTTCTTCTGTAAAAAATGTAGTTGGATTAAATTCTAATTCACCATACACTTCGTCAGTTGAAACGTGAACAAATTTTTCAACTCCAATAAGTTTTGCTGCGTCTAGTAATACTTGAGTTCCCACTACATTCGTACGAATAAAGATACCCGGATCTGTAATCGAGCGATCCACATGACTTTCCGCAGCAAAATGAATTACATAATCAAATTTATCTTTTTCAAATAAAGGAATGATTGTATCTCGATCTACAATATCTGCTTTCACAAAATGATAATTATCCATTTTTTCAATTACACGATGTTTCGTTAAATCACCTGCATAAGTCAATACATCTAAATTGTAGATATCATATTGAGGGTATTTGTTTACCATGTATTGCACAAAATTCCCGCCAATAAACCCTGCCCCGCCTGTAATAAGTAACTTTTTTCGATTCATACCATCTCACCTCATCCGAACAATTCTCTAAATTAATATTTTTTCTAATGGCTGATGTGCAATTTCAACTAAATATTGACCGTATTCCGTTTTCATAAGAGGCTCAGCAAGACTTAATAATTGCATTTGCGTAATATATCCTCTTCTAAAAGCAATTTCCTCAATACAAGCAATATACATTCCTTGCCTTTTTTGAATGGCTTCAACAAAATTAGAAGCCTGTTGCAATGAATCATGAGTACCCGTGTCCAACCACGCTAAGCCTCTTCCCATAATTTCTACTTTTAGCTTTTGTCTTTTCATGTAATATTCGATAATAGAGGTGATTTCTTTTTCACCACGTTCAGAAGGTTGAACATTTTTGGAGATTTCTATTACATCGTTATCAAAGAAGTATAATCCTGGTACAGCGTATGATGATTTTGGAAATTCAGGCTTTTCTTCTATTGAAATAGCATTTCGATCTTCATCTACCTCAATTACACCGTATGCACGTGGATCTTTTACAAAACAGCCAAAAATAATGCCACCACTTGTTAATGTAGCCGCTTCTTGTAATCTCTGACCAAAATTAGATCCGTAAAAGATATTATCCCCTAATACTAAGGCTACTGATGATTTACCAATAAACTCTTCGCCAAGAATAAATGCTTCAGCTAAGCCATTTGGTTCTGCTTGAATTGCATACTCAAGATTGATTCCAAGGTTGCTACCATCCCCTAACAGCTCTTGAAAATTGATAACATCTCTTGGTGTGGAGATAATAAGAATCTCCTTAATACCTGCAAGCATTAAGACAGATAATGGGTAATAAATCATCGGTTTATCATACACAGGTAGCATTTGTTTCGATACCGCTTTGGTCAATGGATAAAGCCTTGTTCCTGATCCACCAGCTAAAATAATCCCTTTCATCGAAGGCATCCCCCTTTTATGATGTTGCAAATTTGATCAACATTATCTAATGCTAAATCTGCATAAAGAGGTAAGGTTAGCACCCGATCAGCGATATATTGCGCAACTGGTGTATCATCTGGATTAAATTGATCTCCAAAATATTTAAAACTATTCGTAAGTGGATAAAAATACTTTCTAGCAAATATATTTTGTTCCTTTAACAGTTCATACACTTCATCTCTAGAAAATTTATATTGATCAAAAACAACTGGGAAATAAGCATAGTTACTTTTTACTCCTTGTTGTATAAATGGCAGATTAATACCCTTGATTTCACTCAACTGCTCCATATATCTTTCAAAAACTAATTGTCTTTTTTTAATCTCTTCATCAATATTTCGAAGATTGCAAAGTCCCATCGCAGCTTGGAATTCATTCATTTTCGCATTACCAGCAATGTAGTCAACAAACTCTGGTCCAGTCATGCCAAAATTTTTCATTGCGTTAAAAATTGATGTTAGCTGAGGTTCTCTAAAAGATAATGCGCCACCTTCAATAGTGTTAAACACTTTTGTCGCATGGAAACTAAACATAGATGCATCGCCAAAATTAGCAACACTTTCTCCTTTGATCGTAATCCCGAAAGCATGCGCTGCATCATAGATGACTTTCAGATTATACTTATTTGCGATTCTTTCAATTTCTTTCACATCACAAATATTCCCGTATACATGAACTGGTACAATTGCAGTCGTTTTATCTGTAATCAAACTTTCAAGTTGATCAATTTGGAGTGTGTAGTCATCGGGGTTAATATCACAAAAAACGGGCTCTAAGCCATTTCGAACAATGGCCTGAGTAGTAGAAGCAAAGGTGAAAGGTGTAGTGATGACTTCTCCGCTTAAATTGAATGCGGAAAGTGCAGTCTCTAAAGCAAGATGGCCATTTGAAAAAAGGGAGATATTTGGCACATTTAGATAGTTTGCTAATTGTTGTTCTAGTTGTTGATGTTTTGTCCCCATGTTCGTTAGCCAATAGCTCTCCCATAGGTCTTTAATTTCTTCTATATATTGTTCGTAAGGAGGGATTGAGGATTGTGTTACTTGGATTGGGCTTGGCATTATTGGATTACCTCACATTCTATATTAGAAATTCTATTAATAGAGTAGATTTCAACATATAGTATGATTTCGAGGTGACAGTAAGAACTAGATTTTATGAATTTTATCTCATACCTGAATCAATTAGTAAGGAAATTTATACTATTAGATTATACTAATTCTTGTATTCCTATCATTTCTTTAATTCTACTTATTTCGTTAAACATTAATACGTCGATGATTGATAGACCTGGGACAAACTTATGTTTGAATTGCTTATAAGGTGCTAAACTGGGGTTAATAAATTGAATATCTAATCCTTCGTTTTTATATTTTTGTGTACTATAAAATTCTTTACCACCAATAGCATTAATATAAGTTGATGCTTTTAATGCTTTAGATACTTTAATTCCCCATTCATCTGCCTCATCTGCTTGGTTAATAAAAGGAAATTTTTCGGACAATACGGTTATATTTGCATCTATTTTGAGTAGATTGCAAGTCTTTCTTAAAATAGATGTATTAAATTGGCTTACATTATCGCATTTAATACTCAGACATTCTTTAACAAATTCCATAACACTAGTAAAATTCGGGGCAGCCTTATAATAGAGTAATTGTTGAATGATTTTTTCTTGCCAATTAATATCATTATTTATTTGAATATCTTTAATTTTTGTTTCTCTTTGAGCTTTAAAAACTGGGACATTGATATAAATACTTTCCTTATGTGCATTTAATATTCGATTTCTTGTAATCCAGCTTCTTCTAATAAATTGTGCATTATCAAAAATCACAAATTCATCTACTGAATTGATCAGTCTATAATAACCCAGATACGGGAAAAAATAGGGTTGCATTAATGCTACTTTCATCTCAAAATCCCCTCCCTTGATTGAATATTTTACATTAAACTACTAACTTGCGCTGAAATCTCTTCATTATTTCTTGGCACCAGATCTACACTTAGCTCCATATAAATTTTCCCTTTTCGACAGTATACGAAATAAGTATCTTCTTCTTGATAGGCTGTTCCTAGTTTTAATGATGAGAGGACTTCCTCTCTTTCAAAATGAAGGATACGCCATTTTGAAACTTCACCTTGGATCTCTGAAAAATCAAACACGTTTAGCCAATTTTGAGTTCCTCTTAATAAATGCCAGATTCTCTCTATTTCCCATTCTTCCCAATCGATAATTTCTTTATATTCACTAGCTTTTATTTGTCGAGCTCGTACCGTTGGACGTTCTTTTGGTTGTTTTATTCTAGGTGCAGAACCATTTTCTATATCTATGATTGACTTAAGTAACAGCTTACCCCCGATTATATCCTCTAAGTGTTCCATAAATTCCTCTTCAGTGGCACCAAGAGGTAAATGATAACTTTCTTGATAGATAATATCCCCGTTATCTTCATTTTCTTCTAAATAGTGAACTGTTACACCAAATAATTAGGGATTTGATAGTTAGACATAAATTTTTTAATTCTATTGTTTGTATAGTAGGGTTTCTTTGTTTAGAATCGATAATTCCAATATTATTAACCGAAGAATCATGCTAATAATGGACAATATTGTTGAAGCCAATTGTTATTACCATTACTTTTAAATTGCGAACTTCATAGCAATGTTTTAATGTAAAATTCTGTACGGAAATTGGAATTCTTACTCGGTTACTAGTTCCATCATTCAACTGCATTTGTTTTAATATCATTTATTTTGATATTCATTCACAAAATAATCAGAACTTAATAGCGTACAAATATAGGCGTTGTGAAATCCACCTCTTTTATAAACTAAATCTCTTATTTTTCCTTCGATTTTAAACCCTGATTTTTCTAACAATCTTATTGTTGCTTTATGATCTTCTCTGCAGAAAGTATATATCATATTCAAGCCGAGTTCTCCAAATAAATGATCTAAAAACAATTGGCCAGCTTCAAATGCATATCCATTACCAGCTAAATCTTTCGATATGATGATTCCTCCATATTCGCACTTTCTATTAATATAATCGATATTCTTTGCACAGGTGTATCCAATTGGTCTTCCACTATCAATACTAGAAATCATTAAATATAATTGGTTATAATTATTGAATATTTTATCCTCGATCCATTTTTTATCTCGCTCAGAGGAAACATAATATTTGTTACCACAAGTTAGTTCAAACAGTATATCGTCATTACGCAACTCATTTAGAAATTCTAAATCATTGTATTCAAATGCCCTTAAATATAATCTTTTTTCCATAATATTCAATCTCCTCATCTAAGGATTTCTTTCATTTCTACTTTTCTTGTACAAGATCTTTGATAAGTAGATCTTCATCTAGATAAGTTTGTTATTCAACAATAACCCTTACCCACTTTGTTATATTATCCATCTTCTCTAGCATTTCATTCATAGAAGAAAATTTTAGAATCATTGTTCCAATTTTCTCATTAGAGCCTATATAAGTGGAAACATTATCATCTAGATTAACGGTTAAGTCACATTCAACAATATTATTTTTCTTAAATTCGTAATCAATATCAACGCCTTTAAATTTCCCACTTTTCTGACTACTTATTAAATAAGCAGACCAATAGCCATTCGGTTTAACCATCTTCAAGTCACTGCAGTCTTCTCCCAATGCTGCTTTAATGGTAAATTCAATCATATCGATTCCTGTTGCATAATGAGTAACATAAGGTATCAAATGGCCACCATTTCGAGCCCCCATATCCAAAAAGTAAACATTTTCTTGAGCGTCAACTTGAATATCGAAATTATACGCACCTGTTTTCATTTCGAGTAAATCTAATAATCTTTGAATTTCATCATGAATTTTATTTTGTATATGTTCAGGCATGTTGCTTGGCCAACTTGGCCCTACCGCAGCAAACGAATTTACCGGATTTAAATGTTTTGGCAAAAAGTGTGCATTTGCAAAACATCTAAATACAAGTTGACCATTTACTGAAAAACAATCTCCCCCAACTTGATAGCCATTTTTTTCGATGTACTCTTCAATAATAATACGTTTGACTCTTGAAAAACTAAGAGCATTTTCTACTTTTTCTGGAAGTGATACGATAGAGTCTATCTTTGAAACCCCTCTACTTGCAGATGAATCTACGGGCTTAATCATCACTGGCATATTAAAATAATGAAAATCAGCTTTTGCTTCTTCTAATGTGCTATATCCCTTTGCTTTAGGAACGCTAAATTTATTTTTTTTCAAAAACGATCGAAACTTATCTTTAGTTGAAATTATTTCTACAGACCTGTATGGATTTGAGGGTAAACCTAACTTTTCAGCAACATAGGCTACTACAGGTGCAGCTGCATCATTTGCAAAACAAGTAATACCATCAATATTTAATGATTTCGCTAAAGCTAATATCTCTTCTTTATCTGTATAACTTACATTGTAGTAAGCATCAGCATATTTATGTCCTAAATTCGCCTCTATATAGTCACAAGTGATCACATAATGGCCCATTTCTCTTGCTTTTTTAATAGATGGAATTTGTGAATAATCCCCACTAAGTACTAATAATTTTTTCAACTTATTACACCTCGTTTTTTATTAACTTTGTTTTTCTATTTCTTTTATTCCTTAACATCTCTTTCAAAGTCAATAGTAAATAATTAAAGCATTCTAGTTTAAACATCCTAGCTAATCCAACATATATTGTTACACCAGCAAATACTTGAATAATAATTGTAAATATTGCTATCATCCCAAACCAATGGATAGTGTATACTAAAATTCCCATCACTAGAGATAAAAAAAATGAGGGAATAATATCTTTCCATTGTTCTTGAAAACTATAGGCAATTAGTTTTTGATTAGGATAGGCATTTATAAAAGTAGAAAGGAAACTCATCACTAACGTCCCCCATATTATTCCGTATATACCGAAATTTACACTTATCCCTAAGATGATTAGACTTAGTATTACTTTAATTATTTCAAGTTTTAAAAATAGATCACTTCGTCCTAATGCATTCATTACTTGTAAATTTGCTGTATGAATAGGCCATAATGCATAAGAAATACAAAAAATTTGCAACATTGGAACAGCAGGTAGCCATTTATCTGTCAATAGAATTTTAACTAATGGCTCCGCAATAACAGCCAACCCAATCATAATTGGAAATATGATGAAAGTGGTTGTAACTATTGATCTACGAACAAGCGATTTTATTCTATGATTATCATCTTGATAAAATGATAAAGTAGGAAGCATAACAGAATTAATAGCACCATCAATATTACTAACTATTAGGTTTGGAAATTGCTCTCCCCTATTATAAAAACCTAAAAGTACAGGGTTAAATATCTTTCCTACTAAAAGATTTTGGAAATTTGAGGATAGTGTATCTAATAGACTCGAAATTAGTAGCTTCCATCCAAACGAGAAAAGAATTTTGATTCTTTCCATTGAAAAAATAAAATTGGGTCTCCATTTTACTGTGAACCACAAAATAATTGTAATCATCAATTGATTTGTTAATTGTTGTCCCACCAAAGCCCAAACACCTAAGCTAGCATACGCCATTATAATACCTACTATGCTTGATATGAGAATAGCTCCTAATGTACTAAAAAATAGAATTTTAAATTCCATGTTTCTCGCTATCACAGCATTCTGGACTGAACTAAACGGAGTTATAAACAAAATTAAGGATAAAACTCTTAAAACAGATTCTAGTTGTGGTTCTTTAAAGAATATTGTTAGAAAAGGTGCAGTAAAAAAAAGCATTATATAAAGTATGATTGAAATAAATAAGTTTAGGTAAAAGACAGAAGAAAAATCTAATTCATCAACAGTATTCTTTTGAATAAGTGCAGTATTAAATCCACTTTGAACAAATACTCCTGCAAATGTAATAAAAATAGATACTAATACTATTAAACCGAAATCTTTTGGCTCTAAAAGACGGGCTAAAATAATCATAACTACAAACTGAAAACCTTTAGCCCCTCCTCGCTCCATCAGTTTCCAAATCAGAGAAGATATTATAGTATTTTTTGATATTTTATGAATATGAAATGCACCTCCTCTAATTGTCTATTAATCTATTCATGGATGGTTTTAGATCTCAGTGTGTTAAAACTTGTTATATAATACGCTTAGTTTTTTTTATAATCCACGTTATATCTACTTTATTTCTAAAGTAATTAACAAGCCATTTTGGAAAATAGGTACTCATCTTGAACACTATTATTGTTATTATTCTTTCTTTTTTAGCATTATATAATTCTTTTTTAAATTTATAATTGGAATACTCATTAAAATCATTTAATATTTGAATGATTTCCTTATTTAATTCTATATTTTTTTTTATGTCATTAATACCATTAAATGTTCTTTGTGTCCAAGAGCCAGGGACTCCGGTTCTATATGCAGACATTATTTCGTTTATATAATAAAAGTAACCTTTATTTCCAATTAGTAGAGCAGATGGAAAATCCCCAATACTTGCTTTGAAATACCAACTAGGGAGATCCTCCATTGAGCTTTTTCTATAAACTCTTGAAGCTGTTGGAATATAATATGGCGTTGCCTTTGAAGAAATTTCATCCATATAAACAATCCTATTTTCTTCTGCTATTTTTGCAATAGTACCAGTCGGTTCATTAGAGATATTAACAAACTCAGCCGCATGAAAGACCAAACTACATTCTGGATTTTTTTCTAGGTAGTCTATTTGTTTTTGTAATTTAAATAAATCTGTCCAATAGTCATCTCCCTCACAAACAGCAATATATTTTCCTTTGGCTCTCTTTCTATTAAATTCTTCTACTGCAATACCTTTTGAATATTGATTCTCCGATTGGTATATCGGTTTAATCAACTCAGGATACTTTTTCTCATACTCTCTAATGATATCTGCAGTTTTATCAGTAGAAGCATCATCATGAATCAATATTTCGTACTTAAAATTTGTTTTTTGCATTAAAAAACTATCAATTGCATCTGCGATATATTTTTCATGATTATAAGTAATGCAGTGTATACTCACTAATATATCTTCCATTTATTTTACTCTCCCTACTTGAAAGTAATAATCCCTTCTTAATAGTTAGGTGGAGAAACACCCGAAATTAGACTAAATAATATATCTAGGTTCACCTTCTATTCATGAAAAAGATACTTTACTTTTATAGATATCTATATAATCATTGAATCGATCTTTTTTACTATAATATTGATTTGCCCTTCTTATGCAATTCTCCAAAAAAGCTGCTTTACCTGCTTTAGATACTTTTTCAATTGCACTTCTTAATTCATCAGTATTTCCCTTGTCTACTACAAAACCGCATGTATGATCAATATTTTCTGGGCTCCCACCTGTATCAAATGTGATTACAGGTGTACCGCATGCTAATGATTCAATATTTGTTAAACCCATTACTTCTTCCAGTGTTGGGTTTATAAAGACATCTGCTGTCGAGTAGATTTCAGTTAATACTTTTAGATTCTGTGTCTGAGTTAATCCAATTATGTTTTTTGGTAAGTGAACTATTTGATTTTTCGTTAGACCTATCATTACAATAACTGAATCTTTGTCGATTTTCTTTGAAAGCTCTATAAAATAATCAAATCCCTTTCTAGGTTCCCATATATTTGCTACGCCTAATATTATAAATTTTTCTTCTAAATCATATTTTTTTCTAAAGTTACTTTCTGTATGTCTAAAAACTTCTAAATCTATACCATTATTTATAACTTTAATTTCATATTCACCCAAAAAAGAATTTTTCACTAATTTTGCGAGCCATTTAGATGGAGTTACTATTGTCATATTTTTAATCCCAGTAAATAAATCCCTTTTCTTTACATAATTGTATTTTGAATTATCGAAATTAAAACTAGATGGATATATTTTTTTTTGTGGGCATTGATTACAGCCAGTTTTCCATTTCTCACAGCTAATGTTATCAAAATAAGTACAGTGTCCAGTAAATGGCCAACAATCGTGTAAAGTCCAAATTACAGGCTTATTTGATTTTTTTAGATAATCGAATAATATTTCAATGTTAATGTAATATCCATGAATGTTATGCAAATGAATAACATTAGGATTAAGCTCTTCAACCTTTTTTATAAAGTCTTTAGTTGCTTTTTTCGATCCAAAACCATGTTTATCATATATCCTTGTTAAAGCTACATGAGCATAATTATCAAATTTTGTTCCAATCTTAATTGCTGTATCGCAATTCTTATTAGACTCTCTACCATATGCAATAAAACTTTCATGACCTTGTTCTATCAAGATATTATGGATGTCTGTTGCAATTCTCCCAGTACTCCCTATCCCACACACCGAATTTATCTGTAATACTTTCATAGTTTGTTACTCCAAACAACACGATTGACATAATCCGTGTACGATAAAATTATTCTTAGTACTTTATCCGACACATTAGGCATTGTGTAATCGTTAACTTGTCGAAGTGTATTGATTTCTTGTGATTGTACTACTTCAAGAGCTTGCAATATGCGTTCTTTTTTTAAACCGACCATCATCACTGAAGCCTCTTCCATTGCTTCTGGTTTTTCATGCGCTTGTCTTAAGTTTAGTGCTTTGAATCCTAGTATTGATGATTCTTCACTAATCGTCCCACTATCACTTAGTACAGTTTTTGCCTTCATTTGAAGTTTTACATAATCATTAAACCCTAGTGGCTTCAATGTTTTGATTAATGGATTAAATACTATCTCTTTTGCTTGCATCATATTTCTAGTTCTAGGGTGTGTGCTAATAATAATTGGCATGCTGTATTTTTCTGCTACTGTATTTAAACTTTCAATTAAATCTAAAAAATTCGTTTCTGAATTGATATTTTCTTCTCTATGAGCGGATACAACAAAATAGGCCCCTTCTTCAAGTGCTAAACTTTGTAACACATCTGATTTCTCGATATCCTCTTTTCTTGAATTCAGAACTTCAAACATTGGGCTTCCTGTTTTAATAATTCTATCTGCAGGTAAACCTTCTCTTAACAAATATTCTCTCGCAATATCGCTATATGTTAAGTTAATGTCAGCTGTATGATCAACTATTTTTCTATTGATTTCTTCTGGTACCCTTTGGTCAAAGCATCTGTTTCCTGCTTCCATATGGAAAATCGGGATATGTCTTCTTTTCGCTGCAATTGCACACAAACAACTGTTCGTATCACCTAATACTAAAAATGCATCTGGATTAACTTCTTCCAGAATAGGATCAATCCCCAGTAATATATTTCCAATTGTTTCAATCGCGGTACTTTTTGCTGCATTTAAAAAATAATCTGGTTTTTTTAAGTTAAAATCACGAAAGAATACTTCATTTAATTCATAATCATAGTTTTGTCCTGTATGAACTAAAATATGTTCTATTGCTTCAGACTCTTCTAGTTTGTTAATTACACATGATAGTCTAATTATTTCTGGACGCGTTCCAATAACTGTCATTACCTTTAATTTTTTCATAAAAACACCTCCAATATAAAAATCATAAAATAGTATTTAAACTACTTTTAATCCTATCTTGCAAGTCAAAACTGTGCTAATTCTCCTCATAATTTTGCTCTTGCAAGAGTTGGTATCCGATATAAGTCCAAAAGAAAATAGTTACAGAATTTCCTAAACTAAATAATATATTTTCAAATATAGAGTAAATAAAAATAGACATTATTAAAAATAAAGTATAAAATTCAGAAATTTCATAATAACCTTTTACAAAAATTCTTTTATAAAATACAAATAACATCTTAAATAGAATTAAAATTAAAATAAGAAAACTAAAAATACCTGTTTCAACAATTGTTTTAATATAAAAATTATCAAAAGTAATCCCTGGTATCATGTATCCTTGTCCTTTACCAAAAAACCAATCCCCAATATTTAATTGTTTTAAGTGGATTGTCCAATAAAATACTCTATTACTTGTTAGTTTATTTGCAATTGAATAAAATTCATTTATATTCACGATGATTCGTATTATCAATATCATAGCCAGAGTTAGTAAAGTAAGATTCATTATGTTTTTCAAAATAATAGAGTACACTATATTTAGATTATTTTTTACTAATATAATGTTTTTTGAAAATATCATTAAAAAAATTATTAAGAAAAATAAGAATAATGCAGTTCTACTATCACTGATATAGATTAATGCCGTATAAAAAAAAATTACTAGAAGATATCTCTTACTCTTTGTTAATACATAAACAGCTAATGATGTTAATATCCCACCGAAAGAGAATAAACCTAAAAAATTTGGATTTGTAAAATAAGACTGATATCTTTCTCTATCACCAATTACATAATTACTTCCTCCATCCTTTAACCCAAAAATAAATATGATTAATAATGCAATTAAAAATGACCAATAGAAAACTTTTAATACATTGTGAAAATTACCCTCTTTTAAATTCATATAGTACGGTAGTAAAATTAAAGTTAAAATAAATAAAATTAAGTAGGAGATAAAAATAGGAAAACTTTCATTAAAATTGAAGCTAAAAAGTAAAGAAATAGATATAATAAAAAACCAAATATAAAAGAGGAAAAAAAGTTCACTAGGAAATTTTAATAAATCTTTTTTAATCATTACATTTGCTAAAATCCAAAAAAGTAAGAGCAAACTTAATAAAAATTTTAAATTATATAATATTGGCGCAAATTCAAAACGACCGAATGATAATATATTCGTAACAATTAGTAACCCTAGTAATATGTTCGTCACATCTTCTTCTCCTCCGACTAATCTTAAAAATTAGTAGTAATTACAGAATTGCAATTCTACTAGGATCCAATGTTTCCTTATTTATTCAATATCTCGATCGTTATCTTTAATTTCCCAAAATCTTTACACTTCCAAGAAATAAGTGTCTGGCTTATCTTGTTCAAAGCACTCATTTACCCACATTACTGTTACAAGATCACTTTCTCCCACATTAACTATGGAATGTGTGTATCCAATAGGAATATCTACAACTTCGAGTTTTTCCCCACTTACTCGATATTCAATAATTTCATCAGAATCTAATTTTCTAAACCGAATTAGCCCTTCCCCACTGACGACCAAGAATTTTTCATTTTTCGTATGGTGCCAATGATTTCCTTTTGTGATTCCAGGTTTTGAAACATTTACAGAAACCTGGCCTCTTTCAGGTGTTTTTAAAAATTCCGTAAATGTTCCCCTTTGATCAGTATTCATTTTCAGATGATAAGAAAACTCTTTTTCAGGTAAAAAGCTTAAATACGTACTATAAAGCTTTTTAGTTAGAGCATCTTCCATATTAGGAATTGTTAAATTAGATCTACTTTCTTTGAAACTTTTTAAAAGTTCAGCTAACCTTTCAAGTGTAATTGAATAGGTTATTGGTACAATACAATAGCCATCTTTGATAGTAGGATTACCCTCTAAAGCTCTTAAAAATTCAGCCATTACATCATCTATATAACAAAGATTGAGCTCAGCAACGGAATTGTTGATTTGAATATCAATATCCCTGGAAATATTATGGCAAAACGTTGCTATTACGGTATTATAATTTGGTTTACTCCACTTTCCAAATACATTTTGCAATCGATAAATGTAAATATTCACACCTGTTTCAGCAGAATATTCCAACAATATTTTCTCTGCTGCTTTCTTACTTTTTCCATACAGATTATCTTTTTCAGCCTGAATAGAGGAGGTCAAAAGAATCGGTGCTTTATTTCCATGTTTTTTTAACAGTTCTAGTAAATTAGAAGTTAAATTAAAGTTACCCTCTAAAAATTCTTGTTCATCTTTTGGTCTATTCACTCCTGCAAAATGAAATACAAAATCACATTCTTTTGTATATTGTTCGAGTAAAGAAGCCTCACATTCTCTTGTAAATTCCAAAATATCGTTATACCCCTTATTTTTAAGCTCAGCAATCAGATTTTTCCCTATAAAGCCCTTTGCACCTGTAACAAGAATCTTCATAAATTAATTCCACCTTTATCTAAGTAAGTGAATTTCTTTATTCCATTCTTTAAGCTCATTTTGTACATAATCTAGTTTTAATAATCTTTCTTTTATTTGTTCGATATTCAGGATATGTGTGTTATTAGAGTTGTATTCTTCTATTTGTGTTAGCTTTTTACTACCTTCAACAAAATATTTATCGTAGTTCAGGTTTCTTTGATCAGCGGGTACTCTGAAGAATCCTCCCAAGTCTTCTGCAACTACATATTCTTCCTTCGTAAGTAGTGTTTCATACTGCTTTTCCCCATGACGAGTTCCAATTATTTTAATTTCATTTTCTGCATTAAAAAGTTCCTTAATGGCTAGAGCCAAGTCACCAATAGTACTAGCTGGAGATTTTTGAACCATGATATCTCCCGCATCCGCATGTTTGAAAGCAAAAACAACTAATTCAACTGCCTCTTCTAAATTCATTAAAAACCTTGTCATATCCGGATCTGTCACGGTCATTGGTTGTCCACTTTTAATTTGATCGATAAATAATGGGATAACTGATCCACGAGAAGCCATTACATTGCCATATCTTGTTCCGCAAATAAGCGTTTTCTCTGGATTAGCCGTTTTAGATTTTGCAACAAATACCTTTTCCATCATTGCCTTTGAAATCCCCATTGCATTAATTGGATAGGCGGCTTTGTCAGTTGAAAGGCAGATTATCTTTTCCACTTCGTATTCAATCGCAGCTGTAAGTACATTATCTGTTCCTAAAACATTTGTTTTCACTGCTTCAAGTGGGAAGAACTCACACGAGGGTACTTGTTTTAAAGCTGCTGCATGAAAGATATAATCCACTCCATGCATAGCATTTTTTACACTTGCAATATCTCTTACATCCCCTAAATAGAATTGTAATTTATCATTATTGTATAGTTTGCGAATGTCTCCTTGTTTTTTTTCATCGCGTGAGAAAATGCGTATTTCCTTTATATCTGTATTTAGAAATCTTTTCATTACTGCATTACCAAAGGAACCTGTTCCACCCGTAATAAGCAATGTTTTTTCATTAAACATTTTTAGCCCTCCAACTTATTTAATGTTTCTTCTAATGCCGACATAAAATTACTTTTACTATAGTTTTTAATGTAATAATCATATGAATTTTCCATCATGATTTCTTTCTTATCGCTTTTACAAAACTCCAATATGATATTCGCTAATTCTTTTACATCCTCTGCTGCACAGCAAAAACCACAATCAGCCTCTTTTATGACACGACTCGCCTCACCATTAATTGCACCAATAATAGGTTTACTTGCAGCCATATAGGATTGTACTTTACCAGGAAGTGTGTACGAAATTGCAGTATTATCTTTTAAAGTAATTAACATCGCATCTGCCAAGCTATAATACTGAGGCATTTCACTGATTGGTTTTCTGCCGTAAAAAATAATATTACCTAGTTTTAAATTATTACTAAGCATGATACATTCCTCTAACTTAGATCCATCCCCTACTATATGAAAATTAATGTCATTGTGGTCTCGTAATTCATTTGCTGCTTTGACTATTGTTTCTACGCTCTGCATATCCCCAATATTTCCAGCAAAAACAAAATTGAATTTATTATTCACCGGCATTTCAACTGCTTCGGTAAACAAATCTTCAGCATATTGAGGTATATGTTGTATATTTTCAATATTCATTCCTATTGTGCTTTTAAAATATTCTTTAAACATACTAGAAGTAACTGCCATAGAATCAGCTGAACTATAAATCCATTTAGATACTTTCAAAAAGGGCTTATAAATTATTGAATCTTCTTTAATTCCTCCGGCAGATAGGCTAGCTGGCCATAGATCGAGACAATAAAGCAAAATTTTCGTCTTATATTTTTTCTTATAAACTATTGCTGGAATTCCCATTGTGACGGGTGAAAGCTGGTTTACCAATACAACATCAAACTTTTCATTTATAGTCAAAGCTTTTATAGAGGCTGAAACAGTAAAACTAAGGTAATTCAAAAAAAGTTGAAATTTTCTACTTCCTCGACCAATTTCAAAACTTCTTATAACTTTTACACCGCTAATTATTTCATGCCTCTTCTTACCAAAACGATAATCTTTAAATATTTTCCCCTCTGGGTAGTTAGGAAGGCCCGTTAATACAGTGACATCATGCCCTTCCTTAGCAAGTGATTCACATATATCAGTAATTCGAAAAGGCTCTGGGTAGTAATACTGGCAAATGACTAGTATTTTCATTATTTCATCAGCCTCCCATTCATAACCTACTTAACCTTTAATCTTTTCGTGATCTGAATTTCTTCTTTTACTTCAGCACCTTCAACATACCCATCGCTTTTTAACACACTTACAATAGTCATGATAAAACACTTGCAATCCATCCAAAAATTGAGATGCTTCACGTAATAACCATCTAACTTTGCCTTCAATTCAATAGGGAGTTCATCTCTTCCATTTATTTGTGCCCAACCCGTTAGGCCAGGTTTTATATCATTTGCTTTATACTTCTCTCTTTCTTCTATTAAGTCGTATTGATTCCAAAGTGCTGGCCGAGGACCAATAATACTCATTTGGCCAATAAAAATATTCCAAATCTGAGGTAATTCATCAAGTGAAGTTTTTCTTAAAAATTTACCCATTCTCGTTATATATTTATCTGGATTTTCTAGAAGGTGCGTAGGGGTATCTTTTGGTGTGTCTATTCGCATAGTTCGAAACTTTAGTATTTTGAAATGACTCATATGAATTCCAATACGATTTTGTTTAAATAGAATTGGACCTTTTGAATCAATCTTTATTGCTATAATTAACACTACAAATAATGGAGATAATATGACTATTCCTAATAATGAGAGGACAATATCAAACAATCTTTTTATGTTTAAATAAGTCATATTATGTATCCTCCATTTTTTTTATAGAATTATTTCATCATACATATTAATTAATATAGTGATTTAAAATTAGCAATTTCTAGTTTGTTTTTTTCTAATTTTTGTATTAGATATCTCATTAATTCATCTTTAATTTCTTCATCCTTCAAAGCCATATCAATCGTTGTCTTCACAAATCCCAACTTCTCCCCAACATCATATCGCTTACCTTCAAAATCATATGCAAATACCACTTGAACCTCATTCAACTTCTGAATTGCATCTGTCAGCTGAATCTCATTGCCTGTACCCGTTTCTAATTTGTCGAGAAAGTCAAAAATCTCAGGTGTTAAAATGTAACGACCCATGATAGCTAAGTTAGAAGGAGCTGTTCCTAGTGCTGGTTTTTCTACAAAGGTATCAACTTGATAACGTCTACCCTTCATCACACTTGGAGCTATAATTCCATAACGTTGCGTTTCTTCATCAGAAACTTTTTGTACGCCTACTATGGATAATTCAGTCTCCTCATATTGTTCAATTAATTGTTTTAGACATGGTTTTTCAGCTTGAACAATGTCATCACCAAGTAAGACGGCAAATGGTTCATCACCAATGAATTTGCGAGCACACCAAATGGCATGACCTAAGCCTTTTGGCTCTTTTTGCCGAATGTAGTGAATTTCTACTTTTGAGGATTGGTTGATTTTGTCCAAAAGTTCAAAGTTCCCTTTTTTCATTAAATTATCTTCCAGTTCAAAGTTACGATCAAAATGGTCTTCGATTGCCCTTTTGCCTTTTCCGGTAACAATAATAATTTCCTCAATACCTGATTCGATTGCTTCTTCAACGATGTATTCGATTGTAGGTCTGTCTACAATCGGAAGCATTTCCTTTGGCATAGCCTTGGTTGCGGGTAAAAAGCGAGTACCTAAACCTGCTGCTGGAATAATGGCTTTTTTTATTTTTTTCAAATTTAACACCTCTTGACCATTCGAATTAGTTTGAATTCATAAACCTGTTTCCTAAAAATCTATATCTATTACTTACTTCCATTTCGCTTGGTTCAATTATTGACTCTTTATTAATAAGCGCTCATTACGGATTTTATGAATAAAGATATTGCTTTAAATATAAATTATTATTGGAATTAATTATTTTCACACTTGTTGCACTACATTCCTCTATTAGTTGGAAATATCCTTTTTTAAAAGTAATAATGAGCACTTTTATCGATTGATTAAGCCTATTTCATCCATCATCGACAATAAATTTGTTAATGTTATGAATGACGATTGTCTAGTTGATGTGTGTGAAGCCTGAAATCTTTTTCTCAGAAAATTTCAGTAGTACTTTCGCATTAACCGATAGTTTTTACTTCATGTAATGCATGTCGAAAAGGATGACCTTGTCTTCCCTGGTCAGCTAAAATTACTGCGTATGTTACAGCTAGTAGTTGAAAACGACAAAATAATCATGTCATTTGATATTTATGTAATGAATATAGTGTTTTACAATCTGGTGTGTGTAGTGAGATGAAAGTTGATTACTTTGCCAAAGTCACTTGAAATTTGAGGAAATCGAATTTTTGTATTTATTTTATTTGATTCGTCCGGTATTGTTGGAATTGTTAGTTTAAGCATATTGCAATAAATGCAAATTGATCTTTTTACTTAATTGGCAAAAAATCTGTGATATTTGGAGATGGTCGTGAAGAAATAGTTCTACATAAAACATATGACTATTATCATAAAATATTCTCTATTAATAAAAACATTTTTGACTAAATAGTTTTGTTTAATTTTTTGAGGAGATAGTTGCTTAATTTTTATGAATAAAAGATGCACAATGAAGTCATTGTGCATCTTTTTTATCGGTTATGTGAATAATGCCCCGGATTCGGTATGGCTCCTATCGTACTTACCCAGCGGTTGGTGTAGTTGAAGAAGCCTGCGACAAATGCTGCTTCCAAAATTTCGTGGTCATTGAAGCCTACTGCTCTTAGTTTGTCTATTTCATCAGGAGTTAGCTCTGCTACATTTTTTGTTGCTCGATAGGCGTAATCACAAAGTGCCCGTTGCTTCTCTGTTAATTCCGCCGATCGATAATTATAGGTTAACTTATCTACCCATTCAGGATTTTTTGTTAATCCACGTAGCACATCGCCATGGGTGGTCAGGCAATAATTGCAGGAATTTGTAGATGACACAACAAGGCCGATCATCTCTTTGTCTATATTGCTTAAATAACAAGTTTCTGGATTAAATAAAGACTCTTTGAAATTTAAAAAGCCTTTATATTGATGTGCATTTAGTGGCAATATTTTTAATAAATGGTTAAAAAATCCCTGTTGCTCCATTTGCCCATCAATTGCTGCTTCAAACTCCTGCTGCAAATCTGCAGGAACCTCTTCCATATTTGGTTTCTCTAAATAAGAATACTTTTTATCATCCATTGTCATAAATATCTCCCCTTTCAGCATGCAATCATAAAATTTAACGCTGGAATACTCAACTTTTCTATATAAATATGAGTCTTTAACTTATTTATGTGTTTTCCCTTTTAGTTTTCTTCAAAACTATAAAGTTATTTGCAATTTGTCCTCCTTTTAATTATCTGAAAATTCACCTATTTAAAATATAAATTATTTTATCCAATAAAACAAATTATTTTTATAGGATTTAAATCATTCATGATTTGTGAGATGCCCGAATAAAAAACGGATAAACCGTGTTGTGTTAAGAAAATTGTTTTGTATATTCGGATAGTAAAACAATGCTTTCGCAAAATACTTTTCATACTATTAAATTGTAAAGTTTGTTAAAAAATTATTTGTGCAAAGTGCCCAATGAATAAACATACAAAGTTGCTTCATTTTATTTATTAAATTTTATCTTTCTCATAATTCCCTAGCAATTTAGCTCTTATATTTGTGCAGATTGCACATTTTTTATCCTTCGTTTTTATAATATATATTAACTATCTAAATTTTCAAAAAATAATGAAGACGGAGGGTTTCTATGAAAAATGCTGATATTATCATTGTAGGCGGTGGTGTTATGGGTTCTAGCACTGCTTATTCACTACGGAAAATTGGTTTTGATGGAAGAATCATTGTTTTTGAAAAGGATCCTATTTATGAATACTCATCCACTCCTAGAAGTGCTGGAGGAATTCGGCAATTATACACAACAGCTATTAATATTCAAATCAGTCGTTACAGTTTGCAGTTTTACAAAAACTTCCCGAATACTATGGAAATTGATGGAGAACCTTCAGAAATTAATTTCCGCCAAAGGGGTTATCTATTTTTAGGAACAGATCAGATGATGGCTGGTTTAGAAAAGCAAAGAGCTCTGCAAAACGAATACGGCGTACCATCCGAAGTATTAAGTGCAAATGATTTACTTAACATTATTCCAGAATTAAATAGTGAAGACTTAGCTGGTGGCCTTTATTGCCATGAGGACGGCTATCTCGATCCATATTCAGTCATGCAAGGTTTCAAAAAGAATGCTCAGAAGATGGGCGTAGAATATATTTCTGAAGAAGTTGATACGATTTTAACCCAGCAAAATCGAGTAACTGGGGTTCGACTTATCAATGGAACAGAGTTCAATTCGCCAATTGTGATTAATTGTGCTGGTGCATGGGGTGTTTATTTAAGTGAAAAGATCGGTATTCCACTCCCTATCCATCCTTTAAAACGTCAAATTTTCCTGTTTGATACGGCTACCCCATTAGAGAAAGAATTGCCTCTTACAGTAGATCCAACAAATGTGTATTTCCGTCACGAAGGAGATAAAATTTTATGTGGATACTCCGAAAATGTAAAACCAGGTATCGATTTTACGGTGCAGCGTTCACTTTTCTATGATGAAATGTGGCCTATTTTAGCTAACCGAGTGAAAAATTTTGAAAGAGCTAAGATATCAACTGCTTGGGCTGGTTTATATAGTTTTAATACCGTTGATCATAATGCGATTATCGGAAATCACCCATCGATGAAAGGCTACTATATGGCTTTAGGATTTAGTGGTCATGGCATGCAACAAGCACCTGCAGTTGGACAAGGCTTAGCCGAACTGATTCATTTAGGAAAATATGAAAATATTGATTTACGACCACTTCGAGTTGAAAGATTTTCCGAAAATGATCTTGTATTAGAGGATGCGATTGTATAGTAAAAAAGGTTAGAAGGAGGTTATCATTCTTTGCTTATACTAAACGAAAGAGATATTTTGCAAGCGGTTACGATGAATGATGTGATCCTTGCCATTGAAGAAGCCTACGTTCTCTATGAAAGTAATGATTTCCAAATGCCCCTACGAAATCAAATGACAGATCAAGATAATACCATGCTTCTAATGCCATGTGTTGCAAAGGACTCCACAAGCTTAAAAATCGTCCATGTTTTTCCAAATAATCATGAATATCCCGTAACTCAAGGAGTCATGATGCTGAATGATCGTGAAAATGGAACGATTAAAGGAATCCTCAATGGTACTGTTTTAACTGGTATTAGAACTGGAGCTATTGGTGGTGTAACCATCAAATACTTAGCTCCTGAAAATGCTCATTCAGTTGGATTAATTGGTACAGGATTTCAAGGTCTGCATCAATTGATTGCTGCATGTACTGTAAGAAATATCAAGGACATCTACCTATATAATCGGACATCATCTAAACTTCCATCCTTTGTACAAGCCCTAAGAAATCAAATAGCTAAAGAAATAGAAATTCACATCGTGAACAGTACTTCAGAGTTAGTAGATCAAGCAGATATTATAGTAACAGCAACAACCTCAAATTCACCTGTACTACCAACTATTCAGAATGCTTTTAATGGAAAGCTAATTATTGGCATTGGATCTTATCAGCCTCAAATGAGAGAGTTTTCAGAGACAATTTATAATAATCTAGATTTTTTATACGTTGATACGTTAGATGCTATTCATGAAAGTGGTGATGTGATTGACCCTATTCAACATAATTGGCTAGTAGAATCACAAGTCATTTCATTTTCAAAAGTGATTACCCAAAAGATCCACCCTACATTTTCAGAACATCGCCCAACCGTATTTAAATCCACTGGAATGGCCCTTTTCGATTTGGTTGTCGCTAATGTTATTTATGAAAAAGCTTTGAATCAGCAAATTGGACAATATGTTAATCTGTAACTTTTAGCTTGTATTCACCTCAAAAATAAGGAGATGATTATTTGAATACAGTTGTTTTGGTTGAATTTATCCTTTATTGCATTTTCATGCTAGGAGTTGGTTATTTCTTTAGCCGAAGGGACATGGGGCATTCTGATTTCCTTTTAGGTGGTAAGAAAATACCAGGATGGGTGTTAGCTTTTTCTGAGCGGGCAACGGGAGAATCTGCTTGGTTACTCTTAGGATACACTGGATTTGTCTATACAACTGGTTTATCTGGAATTTGGGTAGCTGTAGGTATAGCGCTAGGTATCGTTTTTTCTTGGTTATTTTTAGCGAAACGATTTATGCAAGATGCAGAAAAATATCAGGTTATGACTCTTCCTGGATATCTAGCAAAGAGATTTCCAACTCATGGAAAACTAATTTTGTGGATGTCAACCATTCTTATCTTTAGTTTTATGATGTTCTATTTTGGCGCACAAATTGCTGGAGCTGGAAAAACGCTTTTCACAGTTTTCGGTATTCATACAACAGTTGGAATGCTCCTAAGTATTATCATTGTCATACTCTTATCGTACGCAGGTGGATTTGTCAGTGTCGCATGGACAGATATGATTCAAAGTATAATGATGCTTGCTACATTAGTGATCCTTCCAATTGTTGCGCTCTATAATATCTATACAGGAGATTTGTCAATTAGTCATGCATTAAGAGCATCAGGCTCAGAGATTAATTCTTGGACAGGTGGAGTTACAGGTTTTGCATTAGGTCTACTATTTTTTAATAATTTTGCTTGGTTCTTTGGCTTCCTTGGTGGACAACCACAACTTAGTTCCCGCTTTATGGCTTTGAAAAATAAAAAAGAAGCGAACACAGGTAGTATTGTTGCGATAGTTTGGACAATTTTAGCCTATTGTGGAGCATTTCTAATTGGTATTACCGCCATTACACTTTATCAGGATCATCAGTTCGCAGATGTTGAAACAATTCTACCTTATATGGCCCTTGATCTCCTCCCACCTTGGATAGCTGGACTTTTACTTTCAGGAATTCTTGCCGCAATCATTTCTACCGCTGATTCACAGCTTTTAGTCATGACTAGCTCAGTAAGTGAAGACATTGTAACTAAAGCAATGGGGAAAAAGTTGACAGAAAAGCAACTGGTTAAGGTTTCGAGAATCACCATCATCGTAGCTGGTTTAGTGGGTTTACTCATTGCCTTAACATCAAAATCACTTGTGTACTTAGTAGTTAGCTGGGCTTGGGCAGGAGTTGGTTGTACCTTATCGCCTGCTATTATTCTTACATTTATATGGAAGCGGTATTCGGGGATTGGCGTTATTGCCACAGTCCTTGCAGGTTTCTTCAGTACTGTTATCTGGATTTCTACACCACTTGAAGCGATCATCAGTTCTCGATTCACTACCTTTATCATAGCTGCATTATTCGGGATAGTATTTAGTCTTCTTTTCCCAGATAAACAAAAAGAGCAAGCACAAATTGAAAAGATAGATGATTTAGCAGTATAAAAAATTAGGCCTACAAGGTTCTCTTTAAAGAATCTTAGTAGGCCATTATTATTTGTATTCGGCTGTGTGAAAGGTCAGTGTTAATAGTTTACATCTTAACACTGACCTTTCACATAGGCTGATTTTGGGATCTTACTTAGCTTTCATTCATCGGAGGGCTATGAATGAACCTCTTCTATGGTTGTTGTTGAACTATCTACTTCTGAAGAAAGAAACTTATGAACTCTTCTGCTGACAGTTAAACCATTTTCAATTGCACCATCTATAAAACCAGCCCAACCTTTTGCATATGTTGTACCTCCCAAGAAGACTGTGTTTTCAGGTGTGTTCCATTCCTCATAGTAAGTAGTTAGTTGATTTGGTTTCAGCATTGGCCAAGTCTCTCTAGAAAATTCATCGTTCACCCAATCATGCCCCGTACTTTCGACAACCTCAATGTCAGGAATCCAATACTTTAATGCACGCTCAACAGCTTCCTTATCGTTCGGATTGAGTATTGCTGCACTTGGTCCGAAACCAACAACTATACTGTCCCCATCTATCATGCGGTCTAAATGAACAGAGTTTAATGGATAATTTCCCGGTGCTAGGGCATCGAATGGTTCTAGTTCTCCTTTCACTCTGGCCCATACTTTTACCCCCTTAGCTGTCTGACCTTCTTTCGATGCAGCCTGTTTTTCAAGAGACAGTGCTGGCTCGAATACAATATCTTGCAATGTCGTTAGCGGAACCGTTACTATCACTGCTTTTCCAGTGAAGCAAGTGCCACTATCAGTGATAACATTAACAGAATCTTTTTGATGCTCAATCTTTTTTACAATAGTTGAAAGCTCTAAATCAGCATTTGCATCTGCTGAAATTGCCTCAATTAGCGCTGATGTTCCCTGTTGTAAACGGTAAGTCGAAATCATTGCACTTTGGGTCTCCCAGTTTCCTTGTGAAAAAGCCCACCAACGGAGTATTTGTGTAGCAGCTCCTTCTTCAGGTGCACCACAAAAATCTGAAGCAATCCAGCCATGAATAATATCATATTCTTCTTTTGTTAAATCAAAAGTTTTGATAAATTGATCAGCTGTAATACCATCTAACTCTCTAAATTTTTCAGATTGTAAAGGTTGAAAAGGAAGTGGTAAATATTCATTCCCCACTTTTAATAATTTTTCAATTGCTTTTCTGAGCTTACTCTTAAAATCACTAGCAGATGCTGAAAGTGATTTACCGTCTGCAATCCAGTATACCTTTTGCGTATCAGGTCCAGTTGTAAGTTCTAACCCATATCTTGTTATTTCCGTCCAGACATGAGGTTGATGCCAATGAACGTAAGTGCCTCCCATTTCAAGTCGAGTCCCTAAGCGGTTATCTACCCATGTTCTTCCTCCAATACGGTCACGTGCTTCTATAACAAGAACCTTATGTCCTAACATACTGAGCTCCCTAGCAGCTGTTATTCCCGAAAACCCGCCTCCAACAATAATTACATCATAATTAATATTTTTCAATTTATGATTTCCTCCCTACTTTTTTCTTCAACTACTGGTAACTCTGTATCTATCGGCAATTTAATATTTCTTCGATTAAACACGATATAATAATATAGATAGCAAGCAGCAATGAATCCTAATCCCCAAAATAGTGAGTTACGTTGTGTTTCGTCATAAGCAGTGAATGCAAAGATAAATAAGCACATAGCAATACAAAGAATAGGTACGAATGGGTAGAGTTTAACTCTATATACTAGATCCTCAACTTTTCCTCCATTTCTTACATATTTTCTACGGAAACCAATTTGAGAAGCGGCAATTGTTAACCAAGTAAGCGTACCACCAATACCACTTACTGACAGTAAAACAACGAATAATGTATCTTTTGCTACGATACTTGTTAACAAAGAAATCAAAGCAAATGCTAATGTTATTAGTAATGCGTTTGATGGTACACCCTGTTTATTTAATTTCCCTAAAATTTTAGGCGCCATTCCACTTTGAGCTAGCGAAAACATTACCCTTGTACAGGCAAATAATCCGGTATTGCCAACTGAAAGGATAGCAGTTAATATGACGAAGTTCATAATATCTGCAGCATATGGTATTCCTACCATATCAAAAACTGTAACAAATGGACTTTCAAGTACACTAGCCTGTTTATAAGGAAGAATAGCAGATAAAACAAAAATAGCTAAAATATAAAATATTAATATCCTGAAAACAAGCGTTCGAATAGCTCTCGGAATACTCTTATCTGGTTCTTCTGTCTCTCCGGCTGCAACTCCCATAATCTCTGAACCTTGGAATGCAAAGACAACCGTCATCATTGAGATGAATACCCCTGAGATACCCTCAGGAAATAAACCATTCCCAAAGAAATTAGAAAAATATGGAGTAGGTTGATTTTTTAGATCAATTAAGCCAAAAACCGCCGAAAGACCTACAATAATAAAAATGATTACGGCAACAACTTTTATTCCTGCAAACCAGTATTCAGTTTCAGCAAAGAATTTCGTCGTCAGTGAATTAATCGTAGATAATAAAATCACAAAGAAAAGGCACCAAATCCATGTAGGTACATCAGGAAACCATCTATCCATTAATAATCCCGCGGCTAAAAATTCGAGTCCAACAGTTAAAGCCCAGCTCAACCAATAAACCCATCCAACAACAAAACCTGTGGCTGGTCCAATAAACTTTGTCGCATGAGCTTGAAACGAGCCTGAAACTGGCATTACAACAGATAATTCGCCTAAACATACCATCGCCAAATACATTAGTAAACCACCTACTAAATAAGCCAAAATGATACCTGTTGGACCTGCCTCACCGATCGCATACCCAGAGCCTAAAAATAGACCAGTTCCTATGATACCTCCTAAAGAAATCATAAATAAATGTCGGCTTTTCATCTTCCGCTTTAATTGTCGCTGGTTATCTTTACTACTTTCCATCATAATTCACCATCCTTCATTGAAGAAATTTTTGAAGATTCGACGTAAGCGTTTACATTTATGGTGATACTTAAGATTTTCAGTGATCTATTATGCAATTGGCTATATAGGATTTGACATAGGTAGTGGGAGTATTGCTTCTAAATCCTTTTGTAAAAGTAAATGAAATTGATGAACTAAATTTTCTGTTGGTGAAAATCTTCCTTGTTTATAAGCACCCGTTTCTATTCCTTGCTGAACTACTTCACAAATATCAAGATCCTCTTTTCTAACTAAATCGTCCATCGCTAGCAATTCTTTCTCCTCTTCTGATACCCCATCGTTTAAAAAGAAGGTAGTATAAATGTACTTAGTTGTTTTATGATCGATTGGGATAGATTGGTGGATAGAAAGATTTGCCGGACCCGGGTCAAATGAAAACCAAGTATTGGGATACAGCCAGTAATATCTCCCACCTTCACCTAAACCAAAATCGCTTGTCTTTCCTCTTAGTGGTGTTCCCTGATATGAATAGTAATCATACATTGCTATGTCGTATAGCTTCATATCAAGCTTAGAAACTAGGGTTTTATGAACAAGAGAACAATGATCACATTCAAGATAGTTGTCAATTCCAATCTTCCAATTGGATTTACAAATCGTTTCCTTTACCCGAATTCTTTTAAGTTCCCCCAGATTATATTTTTTCACGTGTTGGAATAAGTCAGGAAATTGGGTAGTCATAGATGGTGCCTCAGGATCTAAATTAATAAAAACAAAAGATTGAACAACTTCAAGTTGAATATTCTTAAGACAAAAATCTTGATAATCAAAGTTCTCACAATCTTTCATATTTGGTGCTCTGAGAAGAGATCCATCTGTACGATATGTCCAACCATGATATGGGCAAGTAAAAACTGCTTTATTCCCTTCACCTTCTACAAGCTTTGCTGCTCTATGGGAACAAACATTATAGAAAGCACGAAGTTTTCCATCTTTTCCGTAATTAACGATAATCGGGCGACCTGCTACTTCTGTTGTAATATAATCCCCAGGCTTCGTAAATTGGCTCATATGGCCAACATACTGCCAAGTTTTGCAAAAGATTTCTCTCTTCTCGACTTCTAGAACTTCAGGTTTTGTATAGAGCCAAGACGGTAGCGTATAAGCTTCACTTATTCTCTCACTAACTCTTACTTCTTTTTGGTTCAACTAAATTACCCCCTCAGTTTTATATAAAAAAATTGATAGATATTGGGAATGATTTAATTTTAAATTAAAAATATTCTGAATTATATGTGCGTATTACCCAAAAATCACTCTCTTTCATCTTGAATTTTTGTTATTTTTTACTATACAAATATGGTTACCACAGAAGCAAAAACGAAATTAATAACAAGTTTATCAACTATTCCAATTTTACATATAATTGTATTTTGCATTATAATTGAGATGTCTATTTTAGAATATTCAGATTATATAAATGACAGAAACAACTTATTTTCTAAGACATATAATAGGTTGAATATTTAATACATTTTTCATCTTACCTTTTTTGAAATCTTTATATTTTGAAAGGAATGGGATTTTGTATGAAAATACTTGAACATAATGCACAGAAAATTGTAGAAAAGGCTAGTGAAATCCTAAAATTCCCTATTAGTATTACAGACAATGAGGGAATCATTATTGGCTCTACCGATAAAAGTCGAATAGGTATTTTCCATAAGCCCTCCTTAGAAGTTATTAAGAAAAATGAAATAGTAGATTGTAAAACTGAGGTTGAGAAGAAAATCCTACCAGGAGTTTCTGCACCAATCAAGTTTAACAATAAAGTAATCGGAGTTCTTGGAATCGTTGGTTCTCCTCGAGAGGTCGAAAAATATGTACAACTTGTCAAAAACCAAGTAGAAATGTTGTGCCAAGAAGCCTTCAGAAATGAGATGCTAGAGCTTAAGGAAAAAATGATAGAAATGTTTGTTCATCAATTAATCAATTATAACGAAAAAGAAACAAACGAAACCGATCATATTCATCAATATGCAAATCTTCTAGAATTTGACTTACAGAAAGATAGAGTTTGCCTGGTTATCAAGATTAATCGTTTTGCACAAAGTTTGTCATCCAAAAAAGGCAATGATGAATTTTTTGGTACATTCCAGTATTTCCAAAAAGATGTTTTAGGATTTTTGCATTTGATTTTCCATGAATGTAAAGATGATATTATCTCATTATTAGATTTTGAGCGTTTTATTGTCATTAAATCGCTCCCTTATAAACAATCATATTCATCATTAATAGCGAGTTTAGATGAAAATCTCAAGAAGTTAAATACTTTTGTAGAAAAGAAATATCCTGCTAGTGTCTCTATATCTGTGGGGGATAGAAATACTGGAATTAGAGGTATTATTGAATCCTATAATAATGCCATTAAAGCTATGAACTTAGGAGTAAGCTTTGAAGAAGGTACGGGAATCTATGTGTACAAAGAGCTCGAAACTTTGTTATGGCTGCTTCCAAAAGAGTTGAATCCAACATACCAGGTAAAGTTATTACGAAGTATTACATCTTTAATTGAACATGACAATTACGAAATATTATCTTCTACTTTTATTGAATTCTGTAAATGCAATATGAATTTAAGCGTAGCATCCCGTAATCTCTATATTCATCGAAACACGATTATTTATAGGTTAGAAAAAATTAGAGAAATCACATCACTAAATACAAATAGTTTTGAACATTGTATGCTATTATTTACTGCTATTCAGTGTTTTGAAGAATCTAAGAAAAGAAGAGGCTAATTATCTGAGGGCACTAAAAACGATTTTACCCCTAAACTTATAGTACAAATCCGATATAACATGAAGTGGAATCAGCTTCGCTTTCCCGCTGGAGTCTTCGCTGATTCCACTTCAATAAAAATAGCATTACAAAATTTTATTATTATATTTCATGCATTTTGACTTTTTCTGTGTGCTCATTATCTTTCGCTCCTTTTTATGCCCACGTTGCCTAACCCAATCTTGTTTTTAACTTCTCACAAATGGAATCTCCAACTTGTTCCGTTGTTGCTTGCCCTCCAAGATCTGGTGTAACTACGTTTTCTTGAAGTACTTCCTCCATCGTCTCGATGATTGCCTTTGCTGATTCTGGATGGCCTAAATGATCAAGCATCATACTTGTACACCAAATTGAAGCAAGAGGATTGGCAATTCCCTTTCCTGCGATATCTGGTGCAGATCCATGGACGGGTTCAAACATTGAAGGAAATTCCTTTTCAGGATTAATATTAGCAGATGGCGCAATTCCAAGTCCCCCAACAATAGCAGCACCTAAATCAGTAAGAATATCTCCGAAAAGATTGGAAGCTACTACAACATCCATCATTTCTGGTTTACTTACAAAGAAAGCTGCAAGAGCATCAATATGAACCGTATTGCTTGTTACATTCGAATATTCTTGATTGATTTTTTGAACATATTCATCCCAGAATGGCATTGTATGATTAATCCCGTTTGATTTAGTAGCGGCTGTAACGTGCCTTCTTTTCCCATTCTTTTGGGCTAAATCAAAGGCATATCTTAAAACCCTCTCTACTCCTTTTCGTGTAAAAACACTATTTTGGATAGCCATATCCATATCAGTTCCTTCATACATACGACCACCAATATTCGAGTACTCGCCTTCGTTATTTTCTCGAATAACAATAAAATCTAAGTCTTCCGAAGTTTTACCAACTAGTGGAGATTGAATACCCTTTAATAGTTTTACAGGACGCAAATTGATATATTGCTGAAATTGTCTTCTTATTGGTAACAGTAGCCCCCAAAGTGATACATGATCTGGTACGCCTGGATAGCCTACAGCCCCAAGAAATATTGAATCAAAGTCCTTTAATCTTTCTAAACCATCATCTGGCATCATACTTCCATGTTTCGCATAATATTCACAGCTCCAATCATATTCAGTATAGGATATCGAAATCCCTCCATGAATATTACAAATCGTATCTAATACTTTCTTTCCTTCTCTGACAACATCTACTCCAATCCCATCTCCAGGTATTAAAGCGAGCGAATAATGGTCCATCATCATTCTCCTATTCTTGTTTAATTGTGTTCAGTACTTCTGGATTAGCAATATAATCAGGGCGTTTTTCTGTCAATACTCTTATTACATTCTCAGCTACCGTAGATGACATGATATAATTACTTTCAACTGTTGTTCCACCTACATGTGGCGTAACAATAACATTTGGTAGGCTTAAGAGTGGAAGATCTTTTTCAGGGGGTTCTGGATCAAATACATCAAGACCTGCTCCACCAATTTTCCCTTCTTTTAATACATGATATAAATCACTTTGATTTAGGATTGCACCCCGAGCTGTATTAATTAAAAAGGCAGATGGTTTCATTAAAGCAAAATATCTTTGATCTATAGAATATTTAGTTTGATCATTTAAAGGAATATGAATTGAAATAAAGTCACTTTGTCGAAATACCTCGTACATATTCGTATTGATTTCTACTCCTAATTGGTGAGCAATTTTATGTTTTTCAGGTTTGTATTTTCTAACCCATGCTGTAACATCCATATCAAATCCAAGTTTTAGGCTTTTCGCAACTTCTTGTGCAATATTCCCAAATCCGATTAATCCTACTTTTTTGCCTTTTAATTCGAAAGATTTAATAGACATACGTGAATTATAATTACCATTTTTCATATTTTCATTGAAGGGAATTACTGATTTTGCTAACGCTATGATTAGCATTACGGTGTGTTCCGCTGTCGATCTCTTATTCACAGCAGGTGCATGTAGAACTGGGATTCCCATTTTTGTGGCATACTCTACATCAATATTATCTAGTCCAACACCCGCGCCTGAAATTACTTTTAGATTAGGATTTGCATTTATTACTTCTTTCGTAATTTTCGCTGGTGCCCTGAGGACAATTCCGTCTACATCCTTTACGCACTCGCATAAATGAGCAATATTGTAATCGTCCGTTCGGATGACTTCTGCACCTTTTTGTAAAATCTTTTCTCCTTCAGGATGATACATTGAGAGAATCTGTAGAACACGCGGTTTACTCATTCCTCTATACCTCCAATGACTAGACTCTTAGATTTTCTACAATGGTTGCGATACCCTGACCGCCACCAATACAAGCAGTAATTAAACCATACCTACCACCAGTTCGTTCAAGTTCGTTCATGATTTTAACTGTTAAAATAGCTCCTGTACCGCCAATAGGATGGCCTAATGCAATTGCACCACCATTAACATTTAATTTTTTTCGATCAATATTTAATTCTTTCACGACAGCAAGTGCTTGAGCAGCAAAAGCCTCGTTCAATTCAATTAAGTCAATATCATCTAAGGTTAGACCAGCAAGTTTTAGTGCCTTGAGAGTTGCAGGTACTGGACCAATACCCATAATTTCTGGGGACACTCCGATAGAAGCTTGAGATACGATACGGAGACGTGGTGATAATCCACGGTTTGCAGCTGTTTCTTCAGACATCATGATCAGAGCTGCAGCCCCATCGTTTCGGCCACTTGAATTACCAGCAGTAACTGTACCTCCCTCTTTAAAAACAGATTTTAAGGTTGCAAGTTTTTCAAAACTAGTTAAACGAGGGTGCTCATCCGTATCAAATTGGACGATTTCTTTCTTCATTTTTATTTCAAAAGGTACAATTTCATCTTTAAATTTCCCATTTTCTATCGCATCAGTAGCTTTTTGTTGGCTTTCAAGAGAGAAATAATCTTGCTCTTCACGACTGATATTATATTTTTCTGCTAAATTTTCGGCTGTTAATCCCATTGTTAAATTTCCATATACTTCAATTGGTTGTGCTCGTGGCTGACTTTCAGTGTTTGGATCAACTAGCTCTGCATTTCCAGCACCATAGCCATATCTAGCTTTTCTTAAATAATATGGAGCTGTGCTCATACTTTCAGCACCGCCAGTTATCATGACATCTGATAAACCACACATGATTTGTTGTGCAGCATTATTTAATGCTTGGAGTCCAGAGCCACATTGACGATGAACTGTATAACCAGCTACTTCAATAGGAAGGTCTGCTCTGAGTGCCGCAAGTCGTGCTAAATTCGGAACATCTGAGCTTTGCTTTGCATGTCCCCAAACTACTTCCTCCACATCAGAAGGGTTAATTTCGCTTCTCTTTATAGCCTCACGTATTACTTTTTCTGAAAGAAAATCTACTTCAATATCCTTAAGGGTTCCCCCCATTCTACCGATAGCGGTCCTTACACCGTCAATAATTACTGCATTTTTCATCCTTACACCCCCGATTTAAATAAACATAGGAAAAACTTGCACATATTTTTGAAAAAGCCCTTATTTATCATTCATTTTTACTTTGAGTTAATTTTATAAATGCTTTTCTAGCTAAAAAGTACGTATGATATATATTCAACCCAATAATTCGGATTATATTTTATATAGTATTGCTTATTATGCCGCTCCAAATGGCGCTTTCCGCGGGCGAGCGGTAAGCCTCCTCGTCCAAAACCCTTTGCTCCTGCATCGCTTCGCTAGCTTCGTCGCAGGACAATGAATAACCCTCTTTGAAATAACATCGCGCGAAAGAAATGCGAATGCATTTTCGAGGACTCGCCATCTTCCGCTTCTTAGACAATGTTCTAATAGATATAGCGTATAACAATTTTCCGATTATGTTCATGTTCGTGTTTTAACTCTAATCTTTGAATTATGAAATTGATTCCTTTAGCTAAATATTAAAAAGTTGTTATAAAAACTCCTTTTTCAATTCGCCTGCAATAATATTTTTTTGAATTTGGCTTGTGCCTTCATAAATTTTCGTGATTCTAGCATCTCTGTAATATCGTTCAATTGGATATTCTTTCATATAACCCATCCCCGCATGAATCTGTACCGCTAAATCAGCGACACGGTTGTACACCTCTGAACCATATAGTTTTGCCATGGCTGCTTCCTTTACTACTCTCATACCTTTATCTGTCATCCATGCTACCCGATAGGTCATCGAACGAAGCAACTCGATTTCAACAGCCATATCTGCTAGCATATGCTGAACAGCTTGCTGTTCAAAAATTGGTTTATCAAACTGAATTCTTTGCATCGCATAGTCCATGCTGTGTTCCAAAAGTTTTTCACTAGAGCCCAGGTTTCTTGCCGCAAGTGCAGCCCGTCCATTTGCTAGAATTTTCAATGCATTTACATATCCCTGACCTTCTTCACCAAGGACATTTTCTACTGGAACTTCCAAATTTTCAAAAAAGAGTTCTGCAGAATGTGAACCACGAAGCCCCATCTTTTTCTCCACATTCCCTACGATAAAGCCAGGAAAATCCTTTTCTACAATAAAGGAAGTTATCCCTTTCGCACCTTTACTCGGATCTGTTACAGCCATAACTGTGAAAACATTTCCACAGACTGCATTGGTAATATAGTGCTTTGAACCATTAATGATAAATTTGTCTCCTTTTCTTTCAGCTCTTGTCTTTAAATTAGCTGCGTTTGATCCAGCACTTGGCTCTGTTAAAGCAAATGCACCAATCCATTCACCGCTAGCCATTTTCGGAAGGTACTTTTCTTTTTGCTCTTTTGTTCCGAGGTCGACAATTCCTACTGTTCCGATTCCAGTATGTGCTCCAATCAGAGTCGTATAGCCGTTATGTGTTTTACCTAATTCTTCGTAAATTGCACATTTTCCAACCATGTTAAGACCAAGACCACCATATTCTTCTGGAATACTTAAACCGAATAGACCCATTTCTTTTGACTTTTCAACTATATAACTAGGAATCTCGTCATTTTCCTCTATTTCCATCGCTACTTTTTCAACTTCACCTTGGACAAAGTCATGAACAGCTTTTTGCAATAATTGAATATCTTCTGGTAATGTAAAATCCATTATTGGCCTCCTTATCTTCCTTCAAAATGTGGATGTCTTTTTTCTAGAAATGCTTGTGTTCCTTCAAGTTTATCTTCAGAACCAATCAGAATCGTCTGGGATAGTTTTTCTAGGTAAAGTGCGGTATCCATATCAATATCTGCTCCGCGATTTACAGCTGCTTTCGCTAAACGTACAGCTAATGGACCTTTTAAACTAATTTTGTTGGCATACTCTTTAGATTTCTCAATAAGTTCATCTTGTGGAACAGCACAACTTACTAGTCCTCGCTTTACTGCTTCTTCCGCAGTAATGATGTCACCCGTCAGAATAAGGTCCAATGCATTTCCTCTACCAATTATTCTAGTGAGCCGTTGAGTTCCACCGGCACCAGGCATGATACCCAATCCAACTTCTGGCAAACCCATCTTTGCATTCAATGATGCTATGCGGATATCACAGGAAAGAGCCAACTCTAAACCACCACCTAAGGCAAAACCATTTATTGCTGCAATTGTTGGCTTCTCATACTCTTCTATTTTTCTATAAGTGGCTGTCATATTTGGTTGGAGTGCTTCGATCATTACTCTTTTATTCAATTCACGAATGTCTGCTCCAGCTGCGAAAGATTTTTCACCTACACCTGTAAAAATGATGACTCGAATGTCTTGATTTACTTTCCAATTATCTAACGCCTTTTCGATTTCAAGTAATGTCTCTAAATTTAAGGCATTTCGTTGATCAGGTCGGTTAATTTTAATAAAGCCTATGTTATTTTCCTGTTCTACGATAATATTAGAAAAATGCAACTTTTCCACACCTCCATACTCATATAATATCTCGTGATAAATGTTTCAAAAGAAAGGAAATTATCGTTAAAGAATTGTCTATTCAATTCTCATCGTTTGTAAATTTTCAGAAACTCTAAAATGAGCGTCTGTCAGTTTTCTTACTTCATCAACAGAGGTATCATTAGAAATTTCCTCTAGGAATAATTCCCCATTTCCATTTCGAAAAACGGCTTTTTCAGTTACAATCAAATCTGCTGTACGTATACCGCTTGTTGGATAGGTAAGCTTTTTTACAATTTTAGGTGTGTTTTCTTTCGTAACATGGGTCATGGTAATTATTATTTTTTTTGCACTTGCTACTAAATCCATCGCACCCCCAACCCCAAGAATATCCTTACCAGGTACAGCCCAGTTGGCAATCTCACCGGTTTCACTTACTTGGAGCGCTCCCATTACTGCAATATCAATATGTCCCCCTCGGATCATCGCAAAAGAATCTGAACTCGAGAATATGGATGCCCCCACGCCTAATGAGATTGGCTGTTTGCTAGCACTAATTAGATTCATATCAATCTCATCCTTATTCGGTGTCGGCCCCATACCTAATAGACCGTTTTCCGATTGAAGAAACACCTTGCTGTCTGGCTTTAAATAGTTTTGGATAAGTGAAGGAATCCCTACACCAAGATTTACCACTGCCCCTTCGTGAAGTTCACTGACAATACGTTTTGCAATCCTTACTCGATCTATCGATTGTTTATTATCGACTACGCTCAACATACTCACCACCTATTTTTTCATAGCGATCATTCAATACAATGGTGTCTACATAGGAGTGGGGAGTTACAATTTGTTCAGGATCCAAAGTGCCAACCTCTACTATTTCATCCACTTCTGCAATAACATAATCCGCTGCTGTAGCCATCATCGGGTTGAAATTACGTGCTGTTTTCGAGTATACAAGATTCCCCATTGTATCTGCCTTATCTGCTTTGATTAAGGCAACATTTGCTTTTATCCCTTTAACAAAAAGATATTCTTCTCCATCAAAAACTCTTACTTCTTTTCCTTCAGCTAACTTGGAACCAACGCCTGTTTTTGTATAAAACCCAGCAATTCCAGCACCACCTGCACGGATTGCTTCTGCGAGTGAGCCTTGAGGTATGAGTTCAATCTCCAACTCTCCATTATTCCAAGCTTTTACAGCGTCTCGATTTGTTGTGAAATAAGAACCAACTGCTTTTTTAATTTGCTTGGAAATTAGTAGTTTTCCTAGGCCCTTACCTGCTTCTCCTAAATTATTACTGATAATTGTTAGCTCTCTAGCATGGTCCGATTCGGTAATTGTATCGATTAATGTAAAAGGAGTGCCACAAATACCAAATCCACCAACCAATACACGATCTCCACTTTGAATCTTTTTTATTGCCTCTTCTGCGGATTTTTGTTTTTCACATTCCCTACTCATTATTTTTTGGACCTCCCATCAGCTGAAATTGGATAATTACTTGTAATTATAAAATCCTGAACCTGTTTTACGTCCTAATTTCCCCGCTTTTACATACTTAATAAGGAGTGGGCAAGGTCTATATTTTTCTCCTAATGTTTTATAAAGGTATTCCATGTTTCTAAGACGTGTATCCAAGCCTACTAAATCTGCTAATTCTAAAGGTCCCATTGGATGATTCAATCCAAGTTTCATAGCTTTATCGATGTCTTCAGGTGATGCAACACCTTCCATTAGAAGATTCATGGCTTCATTTCCAATTAAACAATTCATACGGCTTGTAACAAACCCCGGAAATTCGTTCACCTCTACCGTTTCTTTGCCTAATTTTTCGCCAATTTCTTTTGCCTTAGCTACCGTTTCATCCGATGTTTCTAAGCCTCTAATCATTTCGATTAATTTCATTTTGTGAACAGGATTAAAGAAATGCATCGCCAGACACTTTTCTGGTCTGGAAGTTTGTGCAGCAATTTCTGTTGGGCTCATCGTTGAGGTATTTGTAGCTAGAATCGTATGTTGGGGACAAATCTTATCTAATTTTTTAAAGATTTCTATTTTTAGTTCCATTAGTTCAAAAACAGCTTCAATCACTATATCCGAATCACTAGCTGCAGATTCTAAATCTGTTGTGAATTCTAAATTTTCTAATGCTGTAGCTGCTTGTTCACTTTTCAAATAGCCTCTTTCAACACTTTTCGCCATTTCTTTCTCGATCTGTAACTTAGCCTTGTCTAAATTCTCTTGGTTAATATCATTTAATACAACTTGAAAATCTCCAATTGCTGCAGCATATGCAATTCCTCTCCCCATTACTCCTGAACCCACGACTGTTAATTTTTCCATTTCTCTGCACCCCTAACTTCTATGTAGAATAACCTGTATTCCTACAAGAAACACAGGTTACCCTATTTTTTTAACGAGCTAGATTAATAATTATCTATTTGTGCTCTTTGTAATTTCCCACTGAAATCGACATAAACTGCTTTCCATTCAGTGTATACATCTAATGCAGCTACACCTGAATCTCTGTGTCCATTTCCAGTTCCTTTTGTCCCACCAAAAGGCAAATGGATTTCAGCACCAGTTGTACCAGCATTAATATAGACAATACCCGTATCCAAATCTCTCATAGCAGCGAATACGTTATTGACATTTGCCGTATAAATAGCACTTGAAAGACCGAATTCGACGCTATTGTTCACTTCGACTGCTTCTTCTAGACTATTTACTGTTATAATAGAAACAACTGGTCCAAATATTTCTTCTTTTGCAATTCTCATCTCTGGTGTTACATCCGTGAATATAGTTGGCGCATAATAGTTCCCTTTTTCTAAACCATTTTCCTTAATAATTTGACCACCTGTAAGAAGTTTCGCCCCCTCTTTTTGGCCAATTTTGACGTATTCATCAATCCGTTCTAATGCTGCACTGTTAATAACAGGACCTACTTTTACAGTTTCATCTAGTCCATCACCCATTTTCAATTCTTTAATACGACTTATTAATTTCTTCTCCAGTTCTACTTTTATTTCATTGTGAACAATCACTCGACTTGTTGCTGTACATCTTTGTCCCGCTGTTCCAAATGCCCCCCACAAGATCCCTTCTACTGCTAGGTCTAAGTCAGCATCTTCTAAAACAGTTACAGCATTTTTGCCACCCATTTCAAGAGATGTTTTTTTCAATAACTCCCCTGCACGTCCATTGATTGCCTTCCCTACTTCATTTGAACCCGTAAACGAAATTAAATTAATCTGAGGATGCTCGACCATTGCACTTCCAACTACACTACCTGAACCATTCACTAGATTGATCAGTCCTTTTGGTAAACCAGCCTCTTCATAAATTTTCACGAATTCCTGTGCCACCATAGGTGTTTCTGTAGCTGGTTTCCACACCACGGCATTTCCAGATACAAGTGCAGGAAGTGACTTCCAGGAAGCAATTGCGATAGGAAAATTCCATGGTGTAATGATTCCTACCACTCCAACTGGAACCCTTATGCTCATCGCAAATTTGTTGCGAAGCTCAGATGGTATCGTATCTCCAAACAGACGGCGCCCTTCTCCAGCCATATAGTAAGCCATATCAATAGCTTCCTGAACTTCTCCTCTACCTTCATCAATTACTTTTCCCATTTCGCTTGTAAGAATTTGAGCAATCTCTTCTTTTCTTTCTTTTAATAAATTCGCAACTTTATATAAAACCTCTGCCCGTTCTGGAGCAGGTACTAAACTCCATTCCTTTTGAGCACTTTTTGCAGCAGTTACCGCTCTATCTACATCTTCATTAGTAGATTGTGTTACTTCTGCTAATACTTGGCCATTTGCTGGATTTGTTACAGGAATATATTTACCTGATGAACCTTCACACCATTCACCGTTAATGTAGTTTAAGACTTTTTTCATCTGAGCCCCTCCAATATTTTGAAATTTCAATCTTTATATAATCAATTTACCTTTTAATCCTTTTTATAACTATGTTCAAATTGAACAAAATATCAATGCTTTTTCTGGATTTATTCCGTCTATTTTTCACAATTCAACTAATAAAAAGAGATAAGTTGAATGAAAAACAGGCAACAATAACTAAAAAATAAATCAACAAATGATCAGATAATATGGTAAAATAACTTTTGAAACTAAATAAAACTTTTTACTAAATGTAAGAGAGGTTCTAGAACAACCCTCTATAAAAAACTAGGGATAACTATATCTTTAGGGATATAGTTTTTTATTTTGCTAGGTTCCTTCTTATTTTTAGAAATATGGGAGGAGATGAAAGATATGGATAGTTTATATAGAGTTAGGCGAGTTACATAGGCACCCTTTTATTTTTAGCTGATTGAGTCAATTTCGAACAATATTTCATTTCTAGTATTTACATTGTATGCCGCTCCAGATGGCGCTTTCCGCGGGCGAGCGTCGAGCCTCCTCGGAAGCACGTAGCGTGCTTCACTGCGGGGTCTCACCTGTCTCGCTTTCCCGCAGGAGTCGCCATCTTCCGCTTCATAGATAATGTGCTAATTGGCATATAACAATGGCCCATTTAATGTTTGTGTTTTTTTATCAAATCTTTGAATTAAGAAATTAATTCGTTTGAACAACTATTTAACTAAAAGGAGTCTTATTTTATGAGAGTTTTCTTATATCTCTTAGCTATCGTTCTAGCAAATGTCATTACAGCAAGTTTTAACCCACTTATTTTGGGAATATTTATCATTCCTTATGGCTCATTCCTAATCGGAGCTACTTTCATCTTGCGAGATCTTGTACAAAACAAATATGGAAAGAAAAAAACGTATCTTTTTATTGGACTTGCATTACTGTTATCAGCTATTTCTAGCTATTTATTAGGAGATACTTTATGGATTGTCTTCGCCAGTGCGGTAAGTTTTGCAGTTTCTGAGACAACTGATACAGAAATTTATTCAAGAATGAAATCGTCCATCAGCATGAGAATTCTATATAGCGGTGTTGTTGGTGGTTTCTTGGATTCTACGATTTTTGTTATCATCGGATTATCACCACTTGGTGCAGGATTTGTACCATGGGATGCTGTGTGGATGGCGATTTTAGGTCAAATCATGATCAAAATTGTAATGCAAATTTTGGGTGTTCTGGTTCTACAATTCACCCCTCTTACAAAAGA
Organism: Rummeliibacillus pycnus; assembly: GCF_044359855.1. Classification (GTDB taxonomy): domain Bacteria; phylum Bacillota; class Bacilli; order Bacillales_A; family Planococcaceae; genus Rummeliibacillus; species Rummeliibacillus pycnus_A. The sequence continues at coordinate 71,640 of NZ_CP132291.1, read as the reverse complement.
ACACTTTGCGAGTTAATGGATTACATGAAGAATTGGCATTTATTCGTTAGCGGAAATAAATGTAAAAAACAGATGCTACCCATTTGGGTTTGCATCTGTTTTTTTGTAACCACTTTAATAGAAAGAGCATGCTTTGAAAAATCAAAATATACTCTTATAAAATTTCACCTCTATTTCACGGTCAATATAGTAGGAGTTTTAACGGGCATACCATTGTGTTGTCTAACCCAAGCTATAATTTCATATTCACCTTTCTCAGTTGGTGCTTTGAATGTCAATGATTTTGAAGTCATGAATCCTTCGTTTAAACTAAATTCTTGAAATTGGACTTTCAAATTCTTATAAGTGTAACCATACTCTAAGTCTACACCAGTAGCAATTGTATTAACTGTTACTTTTTCACCTGGTTTTACTTTGGTCTTACTTAGAGTCATACTCTTGATTTTAGGAGTCACAGCTTTTACCGCTTTTATTGAGATTGTTTTTGAACTTGTATGTTCTGAAACATAGTTCTTAGCAGTAACTTTGATTTTATACGTACCTGGCTTTTTTGCTCCGAAAGATTTTGTCTTCCTTCCCCAGTCCCTCAACAGTACATATTTCGTAGATCCCGGTTCCTTTACCTCGACTCTATATGACAAATGCTCACCTATAGCCGAAAATCTTAATGTAGTATAAAGACCACCTGCAACCAATGTACCTGTTACATTATCGCTTAATTTTATGGTTGCTGAAGAAACTAATCCCCCTAATATATTTCGAACTGATGATAAAGTGAATGTTTGATCACTTATATCTGATGTCGGTAACACATACATTTCTAAAACATAGTTACCTTTATCAATATTTGTACTTAATACTTGATAACTTTCCCCCCCCAATTTTTCTAATGAACTTATTGCGACTATTTGTCCGGAAGCATCTTTTAACGCCATTAAAATATCTGCATTAGTCGATTTATTGTTAGGATAAGATAAAGTAAATGCAATATCTTCGTTATATTCAGCGTGAACATTATATTTTAAAGTGTCTGCACTACTAGCTAAAAATTTCTTTGTATCCAAAAACTTTTTAGAATCTTTTAAACCTTCCTCTAATTTAGGCGTTAGCGATTTTGTTGGTTTATGTTGCGGCATATTCTTTTTTATTGTTGTCGTTAATTTTGTTTCTAATGATTTTATATGCTCTATATTTTCAGAAGAAGGTAAAGTATCTAATACCTTTAATGCTGTTAATGGTGCAAGCTTTTCTGATGTAATGTCTCCATACGACTCTACTAAATTTACGATTAAGGATAATTCCTCTTCTGTAATCGATTTTGCTCCTAAATCACTCAATACTTTTGTATAGATGCTCAAATTAGATAATGTTGCGTTTGAATTTACTTGATTAACGTCCTCAAAATGAATGTCATTATACTTTTCATCTTTTAATGATGTATTGATTCTATCTAAAGCGTCATACATAGATTTTACTTTTGATAAATTACAGCCACAGTCATCCGCTTCAGCTGCTTGAGCTACAATTGAATTGGACGCAAACCCTACTATACTAGATATCCCCAACACTGTTACAATTGCTGCAACTGCCAATTTATTGACCATTTTCCCCATTCTATACTACTCCTTTGTCTTTTGTGCCTTCATACTGTTTAGCGACAAAAGAGATATTCTATAACTATATTTATACAATATCTCTAAAAATAAATTCCATTTACTCTATGATGAAATCTTCTATTTCACTGTAAATACTATATTTTCAACTACATCAGGACCATTATGCTGTTGCACGCGAACTGAGAATACGTATTTACCTTTCTTAGATGGTGCTTTGAATGTTAGTGTATTTGCCGAACTATACTTTTTGTAGAATGAAGTATATGGAGAACCTTTCACCTTATAAGAATACTGATACTCAAGATTTGCACCTGTAGCTGTTGTTTTAACTGTTATCCTTTCACCAGGTTTCACATACGTTTTACTTAAAGTTATATTCTTGATCTTAGGTGTTACAGCTTTTATCATATTTAAAGTTATTATCTTTGAATCCGAATGACCTGACACTGTGTTCTCAGCAATAACTTTTATTTTATATATTCCTAGTTTCATTGGTTGTCTAAATGCAAAATAATTTATATAGTTTGTTTTATATTCATAAACTGTAACAAATTCTGTAGAATCCGGTTCTTTGACTTGTACCGTAAATTTTTTATGCGAACCTTTAGCAGAAGCAGATAAAACTGGAACTGACCCTATAGGTACTACTCCTTTGAGACTTAACTCCGCTTTTGTCAAAGTAACATAACCACCTAAAACATCTTTAACCGATGACATTGTAACCGTTTGATCCTTTAAATTTGTTGTAGGCAATACATACATTTTTAAAACATAATCACCGGGTGAAACATTTGTACTTAATACTTGATAATTAGTTCCATCAATATTTACCAATGAGCTTAATCCCACAATTTGACCTGAAGAGTCATTTAACACCATTAAAATATCTTCTTTTGTCGTCTTATTTTCTCCATTATTGTTTGGATAGGATAAAGCGAATGCGACATCTTCTTTGTAACTATCTACATGTACATCATACGTTAAAGTATCACCACTACTTGCTGAAAAATTTTGAGTCTCTGATAAAGTACTAGAATCTTTTAAACCCGTCACTAATTTAGCATTTAGTGATTTTGTTGGTTTTTCTTGTATAACATTACTTCTTATAATTGTAGATAAATTTGATACTAATGGGTTTATATGTTCCAAGTTTTCTAATGAAGGTAATAAGTCTAATAGTACTAAAGCTTTTAAGGGTGTCATGGTGTTAGAGGTTATATCACCATATGTATTTACTAAATCTACTATTAAAAATAACTCGTTCTCTGTAACCGCTTTGACTTCTAAATTTTTTAGTACTTTTGTATACATACTCATCTTCGATAATTTAGCGTTCTTATTTACCTGATATACATCATAAAAATCAATGTCACTATAATTACTTTCATTTAAAGCACTATTAATTCTATCTAAAACCCCATTTTCTACTGCATGAGCTACTTGGTAAGTAGACTTATAGCCAAGGAAACTTTGAGAAAAGCTAGAGAATCCTATAATTGCTACGAACGATGAAACTACTACTATATTTTTCACTAAATTTTCATTTCTACATTTTATCAAAGTAATTACTCCTTTCATCATTCATATTTATTTCACGGTAAATGCTTTTTCGGAATAGATAAAATTACCATTGATTTGTTTTACTTGTACATTAAGCTTGTATTTGCCTTTCCTAGTTGGTGCTTTGATGGTAGCTGTATTTTTAGAAGTGTATGATTTTACTTTATAACCTTGATATTTATCTACGAACCAATATTGATACACTAGGTAAATACCTGAAGCTGTCGTTTTAATTTTTATTTTTTCACCAGGTCTATACTGAGTCTTATTTAAAGTGATTTTTTTAACACTTGGTATAATATTTTTTACTGCTTTTATGGAAAGTGTATTTGAAGCTGAATGTCCTGAAACTGTATTTTTAACAATAGCTTTTATGCTATAAGTTCCCAGTTTCGTAGGACTAAATCTATTATCTGAATTCCAACTAGGCACTTTGCTATTAAATGGAACATATATTGATGATCCCGGTTCTTTTATTAGTATTGTTTGTTCTAAATGTTCACCTTCAGCGGATGTGTATATATGACCTAATCTTCCACCAACTGGTGTTATCGTGCCTGTTAAAGTAGTATTTACTTTTACCGAAGAAACATAACCTCCAAAAACGTTTTTAACTGTTGTTAAATTTAAGGTTTGATAACTTACATCTGTTGTAGGTAAAGTATATATTTCTAAAACATATTGATCTGGATCAACATTTGTAGTCAATACTTGATAATCTGTACCATCTATCTTAACTAATGAGCTTACCGCGACTAATTGGCCTGTAGAATCTTTTAATGCCATTAAAATATCTTCGTTTGTCGAAATATTATTTGGATAGGATAAAGCAAATGCAATGTCCTCGTTGTATTCTACCGGTACATCATATTTCAATGTTTCGCTGCTGCTAGCTATCAATTTTTTTGTATCCTTTGGAGTGTTAGAACCTTTTAACTGATCCTCCAATTTGGTAGTTAACGACTGGGTCGGTTTTTCTTGCACTACATTATTTCTTATTACGGTAGATAATTTAGTGACCAATGGTTTTAAATGATCAATCCCCTGCGATGAAGGAAATGCATCTACTATTTTTAAAGCTTTTACGGGTGAAATCGTATTAGAGGTAATATCACCATATGTGTTTACTAAATCTACTATTATAGTTAATTCATCTTCCGTGATTACTTTAATTCCTAAATCATTTAATACTTTTGTATAACCAGTTAGCTTTGATAATAATGCGTTATTGTTTACCTGATATACATCATAAAAATTAATATCACTATATTTAGAATCCTTTAACGATGCGTTGATCCTATCTAATGCTGCATACATTGATTTTACGTTTGTTAAATCACAGATATCATCAGTTGTAGTTGCATTTGATTCTTCAGCATGAGCTACAATTGAATTAGACTTAAAACCAAGAAAATTTTGTGGCAAACTGGATAATCCCATTACTGTAACAAATGAAGCAACTACCAATTTTTTTGCTATTTTTCTCATTTGTGTATTTGAATTCTCTGATTTACTCAAAGTATCACTCCTTTTCCTATTGTATGATCACCCTGTTAAAATCCAATCTTTCTACATATGTATTTTTTGAATGTAAAGGTGATGCACAATTTTTTCATTTTGATATTGCCTTTTCTTAGGGATATTAAAACTATCCTATCTACACGACATAACCTAATAGATAACTATTAATACCAAAATGTTAATTTGTTCCCAGTTTAGAATATCATACCACTAAATAAGGGGATTCTATAGATTGATTGCAAGAAAAGCAAAAATTGTTCGGTTATTTTTACATTGAATTGAACATTATCTTTTTTCTAACTGATTGAACCTTTCCAAATATAAACATTTGGCTGCCCTAGAGCAGTACTTGGGAAATTGATTTATTAACGGATTTCCGAAATCCAAAATATTTACCAAATGCCTCGATACTAGGATTTCTTGTTCCGTGTTAAAGTATTTTAATAAGTCTGCAACAGTAAATTGGTAACCTTTCATGTTGTGAACCCCTTTCACTATTATTTTACTAATATATTATTAGAATATGAGCATAAAAATAGAGCAGTGACTTATTAGTCACTGCTCTGACTCTTATTGCTTAGTTTTTCCAAAGGGTTTTGTATTGTGTTATTGCATCTTCCTTTTGAACAAATTTCACTAAGGTTCCGTTAGGGTCAACGAAAGCGTATGCGTAAACTGCAGATACATCTTCAGGTGTTGAAGGTGTGAAATCTAAGATACTGTCATTTACTGAAGTGTAAATTGTTTTATATGTTGTTAAAGCGCTAGCTTTGTCCGTGAATTTTAAAACATTACCATCTTTGTCAGCAAAAGCGAATTTTAAATTGTAACTTTGTTCACTTGGGGTTGCTTCATAACCGTAAATACCGTTTTGGATGAGATTTTTATTAACAGGTGTTGAATTTGGTACTTCAACTCCATTTTGATAAACCTTACCTTGGTATACCCCTGTGGCAAGAACTCCATTGACATAATACTTGTTGTTGTAAGTACCAGTTGCTAATTTACCGTTGACGTAGTATAAACCATTGAAAGTTCCAGTTCCTGCTACACCATCTACATAGTAAGTACCATTGTACAATCCAGTTCCTACTTTTCCATTTAAGTAGTATATTGAATCGAATACCCCTGTGGCTTTACTACCTTTGACGTAGTAAGTACCATTGTAAAGTCCTGTTCCAACTTCACCTTTAATATAGTACACATCGTTGTATACACCTGTAACTGGTAACCCATCTACATAATAGTTGTTGTTATATAAACCTGTAGCTTTAACTCCATTGGCATAATATATATCTCCGTATACACCTGTTCCTTTGACACCATCACGATAATAGATGTTGTTGTACAGACCTGTTGCAGGTTTACCATTTACGTAATAGACGTTGTTATAAGTACCTGTAGCGACTAACCCTTTTTCGTAATAAGTCGAATTGTATACCCCCGTTCCTTTGTTTCCATCCTTGTAGTAGATGTAATCATAAAGACCATTGGCTTTATCACCATTTACATAGTAAAGGTTACTGAAAGTCCCTGTTGCTCTAACACCGTCTTTATAGTATACATCTTTAACTATTCCGTTGGCTTTTACCCCATTTGAATACATGATGTTGTTGTACAGACCATCAGCCCTTTTACCTTTAACATAGTAAATATCGCTATAGAATCCCTCTACTGCTACACCGTTTTTGTAAAAAGTGTTTTCGTACTCTCCGTAAGCTTTTTCACCGTATACATAATAAAGGCCTTGGTATAGTCCTGTACCTTTTCTCCCATCTTTATAGTAAATATCGTTATAAAGACCTGTTGCTGGTGTGCCTTGTCTATAGTATTCACCATATAATAGACCTGTAAATGCAACCCCATTCCTATAGTAAATACCATCTAGCGTACCTGTTAGGAGTTTTCCGTCTTCATAGATAAGACCTTCTTGCATACCATTGAAAATGTTTCCATCTTTGTAGAGTACACCGTTATATGTTCCTGTGGCTTTCTTCCCTGATTTGTAGTAAGTTGAATTATATATTCCAGTACCTAACTTACCGTTCATATAATAAACTGATTTGTAAACCCCTGTTGCTCTCATACCGTCTTTATAATAGATTGAGCTATAAACTCCATTAGCCTTTTTACCACCTCTGTAATAAATGGATTTATACGTTCCTGTAGCTTTCTTCCCTGATTTATAGTATGTTGAGTTATAAACTCCAGTGGCTTTTTTACCTTTTTTATAGTAGATACCGTTTTTCACACCTGTGAAAGATTTTGATACCTTATAAGTTTTAGCTTGAGCGTTAAAATCTAATTGAGGTGCGACTGTAACAAACGTACTTAATGCTAAAGTTGAAGCTAGTATGTATTTTGGTAATTTCTTGTTCATAATGTTACCCCTTTTCAATATGTTTTAGTTTTTAGCAGTTGATTGAGAATCACCTGTCTACTATGATTAGTCTAACTCGATTAATCGTTTCATTGCAGAGTGAACCGTAAGTCTATGGTATGAAATTAATTTATTCTTGTAAATGACTCCATAAATACCATAAGGGGTGGGTGAAAGTTTCAATAATTCTTCTCTGTTTTTCATGTCAATAATTTCTACATTTATACCCAGTTTATTTGCTGCCTTAATAACATTATCGGTTGATATATCTACAAATGGGCACTGCTGTGTGCGGAGGATTGTTAAATCTTGAAAAGGTGTAAGTCTCTCATCCCAATCATTTGGAAAATATGGATCAGGTGAATCTGTAAATTTATTAACAAGTAATTCAAAACCATAAGGTGCGTGATCTACTTTTATAAAGTTGTTTTTGATAAAAACATCCTTACTCGGTGTCCAAGAAGTGTCTGGATTTGTAATCACAATAACTCCATCTTTATTTTGTTCTTTAGCATCTTGAATACAGTTACTAATCAATTTTGAGGCATAGCCTTTTCCCGTAATTTGTACCCATAAGCAATGAATAACTAAATAGTTTTCACCATAGACAACTCTTGAAGAATATTCAATAGGTGTATATTCGATAAACCCTGCTTGTTTGCTATTCTCCATAATTTTTATATACTTTAACCCTTCATTGAACTTTCCCATAAGCCATTCATTTTTATTTAAGTAACCTGTTGAATTTGGTTTGCTACGAAGGCAAAAACATCCCTTATCATTTAAATTCTCTTCGTCTAGCTCTACCATTTCAATTGTTTCCAAAAAATACACCTCCTCCACATTTTAATCAACTCTATTATCGCTACCAAACAGTTATGAATTTTTGAAGTTCAAGTTTTGTAATATTGTAATTTGAAATTGATCTGCTATTTTGAACATAAATTTATAAATGCTATATCCAAGAATAACACCTACTACATTACAGATTACGTCATCAATATCATCGGCTCGTCCAAATCCACCTGCTATCATTTCCTATTAATGATTACATTACCATAATTTATAAACACAATTAAAGCACCAAATATAAATTACTAAACTGTTTTTCTATTAAAAAGTTGAAATATTTAAATATTTCTCTCTATATTTTAAAACCTTTTTCATTTATAATTTTTATAAGGAGGTGGTAAAAATGGGTAAATTTACAAAATTCATTGTAACACTTGTTATTTCAGTTTCATTGTTAGGAACGACAACTATCGAATCGGCTACTGCAAATTCACTCACTGAAAAGCAAAAACAACAATATTATAAGCAGTATGTAAAAATCGTGGATGAGGCAATGGAAAAGAAAGTAGGTATTCATATTGAAGTAGTACCTATGGATAAGTTTAAACCAGAAGATTGGGTTGAACCGAAAGCATTTGCAACAATGATCCAAAATATGGTCGATGAACATATAACAACTGAACGTGAAACATTAAATGCTTTATCGTCAACTTATGATCTTATAGCTAAAAACGTCAACGGAAAAACGATAAAAACAACACACATTTATGTTAGTGGTCATATACCTGAGATTGAAGTTACAGCTAACATTGAAACTCAATACAACGAACGCTCTGACCGTCAGTTGTTTGCAAAAATAGACAATATTTCAACACATGTAGTAGGCTCTTCTGGTAAGTGGGAGCAAACATCTTACGAGGCATCTCTAATAGATGGTGGTCGTACATATAGCATTCACATTGAAGGTATCTTTAAGAAATACGGTCAATCGTTTGAGAAAGCGTTCACTATAGAGTTTAGTTGTAATAAATTCGGCAAAATATCTTAATATGATTGACGGACTATTTATTTGAATCGGGACAAGCGTTTTCAAGACACGCAGATCTTTACTACTGATTAAATCATTCATAAGGAAAGAGTGCAGACCAAGTCAAAAAGACTTTGTCTACACTCTTAAATAATCACACATCCGATTTAATGGGTGCCGATTTGAAGCAAAGTTGTACTGTTTTAGAAAATATTCCTTGTCCTATTCACATCTCAACCCGCTTTGCAATCAATGGAAGACAATCGTCTTATTCCCTTCCACAATAATGCGGTTTTCTAAATGCCATCTAACAGCTTTTACAAGAACTCGACGTTCGATTTGACGACCGATTTTTTTCAACTTCTCGGCATCATCGCGATGATCTACACGTTCTACGTCTTGTTCGATAATTGGACCTTCGTCCAAATCATTGGTCACATAATGTGAAGTTGCACCTATCAGTTTCACGCCACGAGCAAATGCACGTTCATAAGGACCTGCTCCGATAAATGCAGGTAAGAATGAGTGGTGAATATTGATAATGCGATTTTCAAAATGGCTTACAAAATCAGGTGTTAAAATTTGCATATAACGAGCCAAAATCAGCACATCTACTTTATATTCTTCTATTAAACGAATTTGCTCTTCTTCCACTTGTTTGCGTATATCCTTATTTGCTGGAATATAATAAAAAGGAATACCTAATGCCTCAACTATCGGGCGTGCTGTCTCGTGATTACTAATGACCAACGCGATATCTGTTTCTAAATCCCCATTTTGCCATTCCCATAATAGTTCCAACAAACAGTGTGTCTCTTTTGATACAAAGATAGCTGAACGCTCGCGAACATTTCGATAATAAAAACGGTATTGCATCTGATAATCTTCTGCGATAATTTCAAAATCCTTTTCCATTTCAACAGCCTTTTGTTGAAGATTATCACAGTGATATTCGAAACGAATGAAAAATGTTCCATTCTCAGGATCCGTAGAAAACTGATTTGACTCAATAATATTGGCATCGTGATTATGTAAAAACGAAGACAACACCGATACAATCCCAGGTTTATCTGGACATTTCACTAACAAACGCGCACGATTTTCGAATTCCTTATTTTCTTGATTTGACATTTCATTATAATCAATATTCATTATATTATTTACATCTCCTACATAACATATATTATAAATTATCAAACAATCCAGAGTAATACTCAAGTCATTTCTTCTGCAACAATTAAAATACACTTGGATATAATGTAATATACAACCCTTTTAAGGAAAGAAGCGGTGAAACATGGGAAATTCATTTCGTTACGATCCTTTTCAAAATCTTCAAGAAAAAAATATGTCTTTCGAAGACGTTTTTGATCATATTGTCCATTATATGAGTTTAAATCCGAGGGGGAATTATCGATTAATCGTTGGAACGGACTCACAAGTTCATAAAGATTGCACCGTATTTATCACTGGCATTGTGATTTTGCAAGAAGGCCATGGTGTATGGGCATGTATTAGAAAAGTGATTGTCCCAAGGAAAATGCTACATCTACATGAACGCATTTCACTAGAGCTCTCCTTCACGGAAGAAATCGTATCGATGTTTTCAGAGGAAAAGAAAAAGCAACTGATCGACATCATTCTTCCATTTATTTATGAAGGTTCAACTTTTACAATGGAAGGCCATATCGATATCGGTGCTGGCAAACGCAACAAAACGCGTGAATTTGTACAAGAAATGGTCGCTAGAATGGAATCCATTGGAGTGGAGCCGAAGATTAAGCCAGATGCTTTTGTCGCTTCCCATTATGCGAATCGATATACGAGGTAAAAAAGACTGGAACAATCTCCAAGGATACTAAAATGAACAACAGGAAAAGTTAAAAGACCGCAAATCAAACGGTTAAAATGATAGTGAGCAAGGAAATTGGCGATACCCCATCCATCTGAGCATCTATCTCAAGGATGGGGTATTTTTTTTTTGAGTTATGTAGTAATGAAGTTCTTACATATATAGCATTCCAAAACTCACATCTCTCCAATAGATTAGAAATGGAAACATTCGCTACTTTTAAATTTTTTAAAAATGGACATTATAAGTATAAGATTTTTCCAGGAATAAGGTGAATATATTTAACAAAAATGATTTTATAAATACTCGCTATTTAAAAAAACTTGTCTCAGCATTCGATTAAACCCAATTATACTAAGGAGCAGACTAAAAATGAAAAAAAGAAAAATACTATTAACTTTCTCACTTACTTGTGCTTTATCATTAGGAATTATGAGTAACACAGCTGCACCTACTTTTGCTGCAACGCTAAACCATAACAAAATAGCTACCGAACAACAACCAAAACTGAATCCGAAAACCCAACAAAAAGTAGATGAAATTTTAAACAAATTAGATTCAGATTTATCGAAAATAGGTGTTTCAGTCCCAAAGCATCACGCTAAATGTGAAATGTTCGAGAACCTAGACGACAAAACCAAAGTTAAAGTCAAAGAAATTATGAAAAAAGTAAAGGATGGCTCCTTATCGAAAGAAGAAGCCCATAAACAGTTAAAAGCATTAGGCGTATCAATTCCAAAGCATCATAAAGTTGATATGTTTGGAAAGTTAGATGACAACACCAAAGCAAAAGTCAAAGAAATTATGCATAAGGTGAAAGCTGGTTCCTTAACAAAAGAGGAAGCTGATAAACAACTTAAAGCACTTGGAGTTTCATTTCCAAAGCATCACGGAAAATTCAAGCACTTAGATAAAGAAACAAAAACAAAGGCAAAAACTTTAATTGAAGATGCCAAATCTCAAGTAAACAAATTGGGTGCTGATTTTCCTTCAAGAAAATATGGCTATTTAATGAGATAGATAAAAATATTACACCAAAACTCTAATCCACTTCATCACCGGGACTAGAGTTTTTTCATGTTTTAAATTTATCGAAATAATTATTTTTTATTAAAACCTTTCGCTGTAATGACTTCATAAATAAATCTAATTGCAATCTGTTTTAAAGATAAAAACAAATTATTAATCCTAAACCAAGAATTAGCTGAAGAGTTTTTAATTAGAGGACTTTGGAAATATTTGTCGAATAATTCATCTATAATAAAGAAAGCTAAGATAGTGAGGGGGCATATTGTTGCAAGAAAATAAAGAAGTAACTCGTAAACCGTTTATTATTTTTACTTGTATAGTAAGTGTTAGTGTTGCTATTTTTTCTGTAGTTTCAGATAACTTATTTTTTATAAATGAAGATATTTCTATTTTTAAATTTGTCATTTCTTATTTAGCGATAATGATTAATTCTTTACCTATATGGTTTATGATAGCTATGTTCATTGGCTATCGATTTGCCAATAATCTAAAAGAAGCCGTTTTATTTGGTATGGTGTATACACTCATTGCTATTAGTTTCTATTTAGTTATTGGACATTTTTATGAAAATACTCCAGATAACATATCCATACCAGTTATACAACAATTAATGAATTATGTAGGTTGGTTCGGTGCTTCAGCTTTAGGGGGATTATTTGGTGGAGCTGTTGGATTTTTAGTGAAAAAATCATACTATACATTATTGATTTTACTTGTAGGACTGATTCTACAATTGTTGGTAAACGGAAAAGACAGTTGGAACGACATAATTGGCATTGCACAAAATTGTACGTTTTGCCTAATCATCGTTGGAATAATATTTTATTTATTTTATAAGAAACCAGAAAAATTAAAGGCGATAAAATTATAGCTATAGTAAAAAGGCTAATTTTTAGATTTCGCTCTATGTTACACGCCTTTTTCTGCCGCAATGGATCATTCTTAGCACAATTTCTCGTTGTAATTTCTTCATAAGATTTATCTATATTAAAAATGATGTATAAAATGGCTCGGTAAAATTTCAGTGTAGATTTAATTAGAAAATAAAATAGACTTGTGTGAAAACCAAGTCTATTTTATTTGTTTTATAATTCAACTATAAGCATACGCCTGTTAAATAATAAATTATTGATTCTTATTACTTGGGCGAGCATTAAAAAAACTTAGGATAATTGACAACCCTGCGATAATTCCGAACACATCTGACGAAGAAACATTTATTAGCCAAAAAGAAATGGATGAACTCGCTATATATTCTGGCAAAGATTTCAATGATGAAAGTGTAGCCAAAATTGGGAAGGCAAACGAAAGTAATATACTCGGAATAGCTACACACCAAAATAAAGATGGATTTATATTAAATGACCATTTTTTCACAAAAACAAGAGATATATATAAACCAAATATAATCGAGATAAATAATTTAGACCAAATAACAGGAATTAAACTATAAGTTTCTCTCGCAGTTTGTTGAATCTGATTTTCATAATTAAAACTTATATTTACTAATAAAACTAATCCGACAACCCATAGAATTTTCCAAAAATAAGATAACCAATTAGAATTTTTCATGAACAATCCCCCCTTTTTTACTAATTTACGTTTATAAAGTGATTTTGTTTCAAAATATATCCAAATTAATCAATTTCATAAATCCATTTCGGTTTTTATATACGAACATTTCCTGCGGGGCTTTTAGTTCATGCTGTTCCCTAGAAGTCGCCGTCTTTCGCTCCTTCATTATGAAATTGATTCAAATAATTTAAAATTCTATTTTTCTCCACAAAAATAGAATAAGCAAAATGCTTATTCTACCTTTATTCTTTCATCATTTTTCTTTACCTACATTAGTATATCAATCCAAATTTTAATAGCAGTTGCTAAAATCAATATGGAAAGTAAAACTTGAAGGGCTTTTGTATTCATTTTCTTAGCAGCTTTAGCGCCTAGTGGAGCAGCAATTATACTTGCAATTGCTAATACAATGACAGGTAACCATTCAACTTGCCCCGTTGTGATTTTGCCAATAGATCCGCCAATGGAAGAAATAAATGTAATGGCTAAACTCGATGCCACTGTCACACGTGTTGGAATTTTTAAAATAACAAGCATAATTGGTACGAGTAAGAAACCACCGCCTGCACCGACAATACCTGAACCAATTCCAACGATGAACGCTAAAATTGCTGCTAATGGTTTATTAAAAGTAATATTCTCATCGTTTTCGGGAACTTGTTTTCTTGGTATCAACATTAAGATTGCCGCTAAAATCGCGAATACGCCATAAACGATGTTGACTTGGCCTTCGCTAAAACCACTTGAGGCAAAACTTCCTATTAAACTACCAACTAAAACGGCAATACCCATCGTTGCGATTAATGAGATGTTTAAGTAATTTCCTTTTCGAAAGGCAATCACACCTGAAATTGATGTTACTAATATTTCTACTGCAGTAATGCCTGACACCTCATGTGAAGTAAAGGAAGCGACACCAAACGCTGCAGGAATATATAATAGCATCGGATATTTTATAATGGCTCCACCAATTCCAAGCATCCCTGAAATAAACGAACCAACTAATCCTATGCAAAATAATACAATGATTAGTGATAAACCCATAGTTTCCCTTCTTTCAATGAAAAGGACGAGCTAAAGCTCGCCTTTATTAACCTTTTTGAATATAAAAAGCAATGACATCTGCTTCTTCTGTTTGTTTCAAGATTTGATGACCACCAGATTTAACCCATGCAGGAATGTCATTTAACGAACCTTTATCTGTAACAAACACTTCTAAAATGTCCCCTGTATTTAATTGATCCATTGCTTTTTTTGTTCTGACGATTGGCATTGGACAAGCCAATCCTTTTGCATCTAAGGTTTTTGTTATATTCATATTATATCTTCCTTTTCTTTTTCAGTATATCTCTATAGTATTTTTTACGAATCCTTTACTTGAATTTAACGAACAGCACAGCGATTAGGTCCAATTTCCATTTCTGTTTGTTCGTCATTATCAGGTGTAATTTTCCCCATATTCACTTGACGAATTTGTTGGTACGCATTTGGTTGAGGTGGCAAATGATCTGTTACAGTATGACGAAACTCTTCTTCGTCCTTAATATTCAAACCATGGTTTTCTGCAAATAAATCACCTAAACGTTTTGCTACTGTTCCATCTTCATTTAATTCATCGATGATCATAAAATGAGCTGGTAATACGATTAAATCTTCTGCTAGTTCACGGTAACGTTTGTATAATGTGGTACGTAAATCCCCTACCCAATCTTCAGCAAGTCCTGCAAGATCCGGACGACCGATTGAGTCGATAAATAAGATATCTCCAGTTAAAAGATATTGGTTATCTACTACGAAGGAAGTTGAGCCAATTGTATGCCCCGGTGAGTATAACGCACCAACATCAATTTTAGCTGCACCAATTTGAACAGTTAATCCATCTTCAAGAGGTGTGTAATTATAAACAACTTCAGTCGCATCTTTTGGTGGTAAGTAGTATGTTGCGCCTACTTGTGAAGCAATATGTCTTCCTCCTGAAATATGATCGGCATGTAAATGCGTATCAAAGACATGTTTAATTTCTACGCCTTTCTCTTTGGCAAAGTTTGTGAATACATCTGTAAAACGTACTGCATCTATAAGTGCTGCTTCACCTTCGGAAATCACCATATAAGAAAGACAACCTTTTCCAAGTCGAACGAATTGATAGAGCTCGCCACCATTTAAATCTGCTACCTTAATTGGTTCAAGGTGCATACTCCAAGACTTCATACCACCTTCAAGATAAGCAACATCCATACCTTCGTCAGAAAGCATCTCTGCAACCATCAAAGAAGAGCCTTCTTTTGCACAAGCGACTAAAATTTCTTTGTCTTTTGGAAGTTGAGGTACTATTTCTTCTACACCATCTAATAATTCAAAATATGGTATGTTAAGATATTCGAATTGGTGTCCTTCAATTTTCCAATCTTCAAAAGCATCATGATTACGAACATCTAAAATAAATAACTCTTTATTTTCAATTACTTTTCGTGCAACTTGTGCTGCAGTCCATTTTGTTACTGTCATTTATAATTACCCCCATAGGTATTTAAAAGTTGATTTTTTTGGTGAAGAAGCATAGACCTCTTCACCAAATTATTTTTTATCCAAAATCGTTCAATTAGAATGATAATGATGGTGCTGCGTCTTTCGCGAATTCTAAGAATGTTACAGCGCCACCAACTTCGATGCCATCAATGAAATCTTCTTTTGTAAGTCCCATTACATCCATTGTCATTTGACAGCCGATGAATTTTACACCAAGATCTTGTGCCATGTCAACAAGTTCTGGAATAGATGGTACATTTGCTTTTGCAAATCCTTCTGCCATCATTTCTTTGCCAGCTGGCATCGGCAAGTTTTTCATTCCTTCTTTATGGATTAAGTTTAAGCCTTCAAATGTAAAGAAAATGGCTACCTCTTTTTCTGTTGCTGCAGCTGCAGTGGCGATATTGAAAACTTTATATGCGTCGAAAAGACCACCATTTGACGCGATAATTGCTACTTTGTTTGACATAATAAAATCCTCCTAAAATATGTTTTTTATTTATTTAAAGAATCAATTTCATATATTTAATTTAGGTTTTATACATACGAACGTTATAACGCAAGTGCTTTTCAATATCTGGATTTGTATGTTCCGCTACAGACGGCGCTTTCCACGGGCTTGGCTTCAATCTCCTCGGGCCAACACGATGTTGGTCACAAAGCCGTTGCCACAGGACGTGGCGCTCTTAGGCTTTGGTCCTTAAAATCGTTCCTGCGGGGCTTTCAGCTCAAGCTTTTCCCGTAGGAGTCGCCGTCTTCCGCTTCACAATTATCAAAATTTACAATCATTAAATGTTCGTTTATTTTATACCAATTTTACATAATGAAATTAACTCAATAAATTTAATCAATATATTAAAGCTCTTTTTTGATGTCGCCTTTCCAAGAGGTCATTCCTGGTAAAACGTTATATACATTTGTAAAACCTGCTTTAACCAATTTTGAAGCGGCTAATCCACTGCGTTTGCCCGTTCTACAAATAACATAAATTTCTTTAGATTGATCAAGCTCATCCATACGTGCATCTAAGTCACCCATTGGAATGGATACAGCACCTTCAATGTGGCCAAATGCATATTCTGCTTCTTCACGAACGTCTAAAATAAGACCATCACGTTTTGAAATTTCATCTAGCTCAATTGTTGGTTCAAATGTTTTCTCATCAACTGTTTCGTTAGAGCATTTACGAATGTAGTGATGTAACACACCGTCTTGTTCATTCGTTCCAATATATTGATGTCCCACTGAGTCAGCCCAAGCTGCTAAATCTGCTTTTGACCCTTTATCGGTTGCTTGAACCTCTATAATTTGACCATCAACTAAATCAGCCATTGCTTTTTTTGTTTTAACGATAGGCATCGGGCAAGAAAAACCCTTTGCATCTAATTGTTTATCAGTTCTTAACATCTAAAATCCTCCCAAAATACCATCAGGGGTATTAAATTTGATAAAAAAATCTATTCGACAGCGCCTTCCCATTCAAGCATTCCGCCTACCATGTTTTTTACCTCATAACCTTGGCTTTCTAAAAATGCAGTTGCTTGGCCACTACGTGCACTTGAACGGCATACCATAATATAAGGTTTGTCACGGTCGAGCTCATGCATTCGGAATTCTATTAATCCAAGTGGAATATTCACAATACCAGGTATATGACCCGCTTGCACTTCTTGTACTTCACGAACATCAATTAAATTCAATTGTTCTCCCGCTTCTAAACGTCGTTGAACCTCTTTTGTTGAAATTTCTTTCATCCTCATTACCTCCTAAAAAACATATGCCTAGTTGAAGAATTTCAACAATTTCTTATCCTTGGCAATTTAAATTAGTAGTTCCCTTTTATTTTCTTCTTTCTCTAGTTACCCATACCTATATAGGTATTTAATTACTTAAAAAAATATAAGATAACGACTTTTAAAGATCTTAATTGCAAAACGAACAGCCGTTAATTGTGTAATGCCTTCTCATCCATCATCCCGAGAATATTTGAAGTTGCCTACATTAAAGGCGATCAATCATCGCTTTTACATGTTCTTCTGCTTTCCCCTCCAAAACAATGAATTCAATTACAAGGAATACTATATACCCCTGCAGGTATTATTGTCAACAAGAAATGGTTATTTTTTATTCAGATATTTTATATGGTGTCTTTTCTTATGTTGAGTGTATTAATTATTTTGGCGTTAAACATGGAAATATATACATAGAACCGACTACTGCAAAACAAAAAAGACCTTACAAGTGACATTTCTCCATGCAAGGTCTTCTATATTAAACTAGTCGTGATTTAATGTATATTCATCATAACTTAATCTTTCTGGAACATTTAAGTTATCGTTTATTGTTTCGATGAGTTTTAATTGTTTAGTTGATAATGAATCTATCTTTTTTACTGCATCTTCTGGATTTACTACTTCTTGTTTTCCTAATCTGAAATTGTTCAAAAATAACATATGGATTTCCTGCATATCTTGGAAATTCTTCATAATTGATAACATCACTTTATAGTTTTCCTGAGAAAAAGAATCCCCATATGTATCTTTAAATAGTTTTTCTTCTTCTTTCCAATATGAAACTTGATCTTTTGCGATGTCATAATCAAGATTTGCTTTTTCTACAGCATCTTTTGTAGAAACATTGTCCATTGTTGCGTAATTTATGAAATCATCCATACTGTTTTCAACATTATTTTCTCTATCAAAATTATATAAACTATTATAAATATTTTCACGATATATTGCCTTATAAATTGTGGCTGGTTTCGTTAAATCAGCTAAAAACTTCTTCTTTTCTGTAAAATTTAAATGATCAATTCGCTTTACAATTTTATCGCTTAAAGACTTTATTGTCTTATCATCATTAACTTCTAGTTTATCAACATTCAAAGCTTCAGCAGATATATTCAGTGTCTTTTTAACTAAACCATAGTCTTCAGGTGAAAAATCACCTTTTTCAACATAACTTTTTTTCTTAAAAATAGCATTAATATCATCAATTGCCTTTTGAGTTTGTTCATTGATTTTTTCTTTTTCTTCCTTACTCATACTTTGTTGAGAGGCTTTTGTTTCATTAGGAGCATCTGAATGAGCAGAACATCCTGTTGCTAATAAACTTGCTGCTAGTATTGGTATTACAATCTTGTTTTTCAATATATACTCACTCTTTCTATTATTATTAATAATTGAATCATTGACTAAGTTTTAATATGAAGGAAAATAGAATAGCAATAGAAAAGACTATGGGTTTTTCCCCGTAGTCTTTTGCTATAAATAGATTATTCAATCTTATGTACTAAATTAACTTCAAGATATGTTTTACTTCTAGTTAATGTGATAACTAATAAGTTTTAAAGTATTGTGATCTGTATCTTCAAAAGTCATTTCAAAATCATATATTTTATCATGCCATGAGAATTGTCCCGAAGTGTCGTAAGTACCATCTCCATTATCGATGATATGGTAGTCATCTTTACTCCATGACCAATCAACGTTATCGATTTTTTCATTTTGCTCTACCGCATCTTGTACTGCTAATTCAATGTTAGTTTCAATATCATCTGATGAGGAATCAGATGATGAGTCACTTGAACATCCAGTTGCTAAAATAGTAAGTGCGCTTACTATTAAAAATGATATTTTTCTCATATAAGCACTCCATCCTATCAAATATATACAATATAATATTTTTTCAATAAAGGGAACCTTTATATTAAAATAACTCTATTTAGTAAAAAAAATTAAGATTCATCAACTTCTTTAATATTTTTATCAGAACAAAAATCCTTCTATTGTGAAAACAGTTCACTAAACATCGTTGCATAACTTTATACTCCGCTACACTGATTCTTTTTCTCTAAAAACATATTTTTTAATCTGATTATTTTACTTTTTTTGCTAAAATTAGATTAAATAACAGTAAAGGAATGGTGAGAAAATGAGTTCAGATAGAATTAAGCTTATTCGTCAAGAAGAAAAACTATATCACGACTATTGTTATGACAACTATAAACTTTTTGAACAAGGTTCATGGTTGTATAAACCTGTTAAGATAGTATTGGATTTAATTTCCTATTTTGAAGAAAAGGATACCATAAAGGTACTTGACCTTGGCTGTGGTGTTGGTAGAAATAGTATTCCGATTGCACAAAAATTAAAAGTTGACTCAAAAGTCGTCTGTGTTGATTTACTTAATACAGCAATTGAAAAGTTAAGACAATATAGTAACGCATTGAATGTGCAACAAATTATTGTTCCCTATAAAGAAGATATTGCGGATTTTGTAATACAACCAAATGAATATGACTATATTGTTGCCGTTTCAAGCCTAGAGCATGTTGAATCGCGGGATACCTTAGAAAAAGTTCTATTAAATATGAGAAATGGAACAAAAGTAAATGGTGTGAACTGTATTATTATAAATTCTGAAGTTGAGGAAGTTGATTTGGAAACGGGGGCCAAATTGGAGGCATATATGGAAGTGAATATATCTTCTGCAGAAACGATAAGTACACTCAGACAGGTCTATAATGGTTGGGAAGAATTATTAGTGTTACCAAAATCACTAGAATACCAAATTACACGAAAAGGAAAACCAGTTTTATTAAAAACAACTGCAATTACTTTCGCCGTTCAAAAGAAACTAATTTAATAAAATGCTATCCCATTCACAGGTTGCCAAATAAAAAAATCGCTAGATGTCCTAACATCAAGCGATCTATTATAATAGTTGTTCCCAAATGATTGGCTGAATCTTTTTAATTCACAATATTATGCTGTGTTAAATAGTCATAAGTAATATCGACAAACAAAAATTCTTGGCAATTTAATGCCATTGAATAGGTACGTGTAGGTTCACTAGTTTGGATATCGTTATAAATGTTAGATAAATCACCTTTTACATCATTTCGTAGCTTAATCATATTTAATAGAAAGTACGGACGCCAGCTCCAGTTTTTGCCGATTGCCTCTTCCTCTATTTGCCACTCACTATTTAGTCTGACGATATTGGGTGAAGTTTGAAAGCCTTCGTCGTTACAAATATATAAACGAAAAGCATAGTCCTCTAGTTTTTCGGCAAGTTCTATAATACTTTCGACATTTTCACTTGTCGGATTCGTATCTTTCACCATTGTTGAAATGACTTTTTGTAGCTTATTCATTTCTTTGTACTTTACTTCTAATATCTTTTTCTCGGTTGAGATAAATTGCTGACATTCGCTACGGAAACGGTCCTTTAAGACTTCACGGTCAATAAAATGATTGGACGGTTTTTCTAAATATTTACCTTTAAAATACCGCGCTCCATTTTTCCACGCGTAGTGTAATTCATAGCTCGTATTAATTTGATCAAACATTAATGTTGCACCCATTTGGACTGCAAGTGTCTGAATTGTTGTAAACATATAATTTTGAGCACCCCATGCATTGTAATCCAGCCCGCTTACTTTCATTTTCAATACAGTGGGTTCTATTAGTAAAATTTGATCCAGCTTACTGTCTGAACCAATATCAGCAATTACCATTTTTACTCCATACGTTTTAATATAGAGAATTGGATGCCGTAGCTGATTGATATCCCCACTAAATCTTTGCATTGGAATGACTAAATGAATATTTTGTAAAAGGTTCTCTTCCACAAAATCTTTTAAAACTTGAAAATAGGCATCGCCAAAGTCCATCATCAACAGATTGGGGTTACATGGTAGATACAGATTAGCTTCTTTTAAAGCATCTTTTGCGATGGTAAGTGCCTTTTTAACCATGATCAGTTCCACTTCTGCACGAATATCAGCCGGAACTGTTTCGTCATATGTAAATTCAATAATATTGAAATGTTGATCATC
Source organism: Rummeliibacillus pycnus (assembly GCF_044359855.1). GTDB lineage: Bacteria > Bacillota > Bacilli > Bacillales_A > Planococcaceae > Rummeliibacillus > Rummeliibacillus pycnus_A. Next base: position 49,917 of record NZ_CP132291.1, on the reverse strand, counting down.
TTTTAATATTCGACCAATTACTTCGTATGCTACAATCACATGCTCATCTGCACTAAAGATTGGCTCAAATAATATTTCGATTTCATCTAATCGATCGAGAAGGTCAAGAACGTCCATTAACTGGTCCCCCATTCTAACTTGCTACTACTATTATATCCTACATTTTTGAAGCTGGCACTGACACAATTCTTTTAAATAATTATTTTTTTAATATAAAAACTCTCACCAATTTTATCAAGAATGAGTAAGAGTTTTTCTGATGAGTTATATGCTCTTGTTTTTAGGGACAACGAATTTTAAAATTGATTCAGTTATGATGAGAACTAAATGTATCAAGATAAATTTTAATGGGGAAATATTTTATTACTTATTGCTCTTTGAGGCATGTTTTTTGGTTAAGTGAAAAAGCAAAGCGTATGAAATCGATATAATTCAATTCGCTTTGCTTGTTTATTTTATTTTTTTCTTATCTCTAGCAAAAATATTGTTTATAATACAATTATTATGATTATCTAAGGAGTTTTTTATGGAACTGATAACAAGTAAAGTAATTATTATTTCTTTATTTTTATTGATCATAACAATGATTGAGACATTGGCTTATTCAACGAGGATTTCAGGAGCAAGAGTGAAACTAATTGCAACTGCATTATCTTTGTTTAGTACATTAGTGATTATTTCAAGGTTTTCAACGATGATTCAACAACCGTTAACGGCAAAACTCATTGCAGAGGCTCCTGATACTAACAAATTATTTTTTATAGAGGAACAATACAGGATTTTAATTGGCGTAACATCTATTGGCGTCTTATTGGGAATATTTCTTTTCCCAACTTTCATCAATATCTTTTCGCGAGCCATAGTTCAATTATCTAACGAACGAGGTTCCATAATGGGATTATTTCTTAAACATTTTAACAAAAATGGAATAACAAAGGTGTTTAAGTGTTTTAAATTACCAAGATTATCGTACTTAAAAGGGATTACATTAAAAACAATTCCTAAACGTCTCTTTGTTGTGAATGTGATTATTTCAGCAGTTTTTACGATTGGTGTTCTTTCTTCAATATATGCTTCAATGTTAGTGCCAAGTGATTATTCTCAGGCTGCGTTAATGTCATCTGGTATTATTAATGGTATCGCAACTATTTTATTAACATTGTTTATTGACCCAAAAGCTTCTGTCTTAGCTGATAGAGTAATGAAAAATCAAACTGATTATAAATACTTAAAAAGTTATTCATTGACCATGATTAGTTCAAAATTCTTGGGCACAATAGTGGCTCAACTTTTACTTATTCCAGCTGCATATTATGTTGCTTGGTTTGCCAAATGGATTTAATGATAATTATTATTCACAAACGTGAGTTTTGTTAAAAAGAACATTAAATTTCGCTATTCAGATGTTGATTTTCCGCTACAGACGGCGCTTTCCACGGGCTTTGCTTCAATTTCCTCGTCACTACATTAAGGTACTGTAAAGTGTTTAAAAGCGATTATTAATAGTATTAATTTACATCTGCATGATGTGGAATTAGCTTCGCTTTCCGCGGGCGAGCGTTGAGCCTCCTCAGGGCAACAGGATGTTGGTCACGGAGTCGTTGCCACAGGACGTGGCGTTCTTATATTCCGTTCCTTAATCGTCCTGCGGGGTCTCACCTGTCTCGCTTTCCCGCAGGAGTCTACGCTAATTCCACATCAACAAAGATAGCTATATAGGATTTTAATAATAAATTTTAATCTATTTTACTTTTTCAATGCCTTCACTTGGATCCTTCGGGGCTTTCAGCTCAAGCTTTTCCCGTAGGACTCTGAATGAACCTCTCTGAATTAGCCTCGCACGGAAGAAATGCGAATGCATTTTCGAGGACTCGCCGTCTTTCACTCCACAATGAACATTAAATTCGTATATTTCATATGAATTTTACTTTATTAAATTGATTCAATCATCAAGCTTTTTATAAAAACTGCATACTAAATTAGCAAAAAGAATCCATTTTGATCTAACTTTTATCAAAATGGATTCTTTTCATTTGTCGGAGGTTGCAGTGTCATGCCATCAATTTGATTAAACTTTTTCACAAAGGTACAACCATGAATGGAAATAGATAGTTTTTTTAATAGTAATCAATTGAAATGGTATGAATTACCCCTATGGGTATGGCACCGGTTATTAAATCTCCATTCCCACTTCTTCAAAAGTCGGCATGTTTTTCATCATGCTACATGCTGCTTCGATAATTGGGAAAGCTAAAGAGGCTCCAGAACCCTCGCCTAGACACATGTCCATTTTCAACATTGGCTCTTTACCTAAAAGTTCACTGGCTATTATTCCTCCTGGTTCTTCAGTGGCATGTGAAGTAATCAGATAATCCTTCACTTTTGGTTCAATAGAAGCTGCGATTAAAGCTGAAACACTGGAAATCAAACCATCCACTACAACAGGTACTCGATTCGCTGCAGCTGCAAGCATAACGCCAGCCATCCCAGCGATTTCTAGTCCCCCAACTTTCGCCAGCACATCAATACCGTCAGCTGGATTTGGTTGGTTCGTCTCAATGGCATTTCGAATGACTTCTATCTTATGTTCTAATCCGCCTTGTCCAAGCCCCGCGCCTCTACCTGTAATTTCTTTCGGATCGCAATTGGCTAAAACAGATAATATCGCTGTACTTGGTGTTGTATTGCCGATGCCCATTTCACCTGTGCCTAGTAAATTGACCCCATTTTGTATTTCCGTTGTGGCAATTTCAATACCCACTTCTAAGGCTTTGATCGCTTCATCTCTTGTCATAGCAGGACCTTTTGCCATATTGTCTGTTCCTTTTTTTATTTTTCGGATAATGACACCAGCATCACTTGGGATGTCCTCTTTTACACCTATATCAACTGTCACAATTTTAGCACCAGAAACCTTTGCGATTGTCCCTACACCAGTGATTCCTTTTGCAATGTTTAAAGTTTGTGCAAAAGTCACTATTTGTGGATTACTCGTAACGCCTTCTTCATACACACCGTGATCCGCTGCAAGTACAATTACTGCTTTTTGATCAATCGCAGGGAAAAGCTCTCCTGTAATACCTGATAATTGTACAGCTATACTTTCCAATTTCCCTAGACTTTTTGGAGGCTTGATCAGGTTGTCCACTCTATATTGAGCTTTTTCCATCATATTTTGGTCTAACTCTTTAATCTTTTCAATGGTTTGTTGTAATAAGTTCATTTTCATCTCTCCCGAATAAAATTAAAAGCCTGCAGTTTATTTGCATCACAAATAAACCGCAGACTTTTCCATCATCTGTTCTATTCAAGTAATGAGGCAGGTCTCCTGGCTCGGGGTCAACATTTCATCAGACCTTCCCAGAAACAATATCCAGTGGCATTTCTGATCAAACTCCCCCATACAGTGGCGGGTCCGCTGAAGATTTTCACTTCATTCCCTATTCTCCTTGTTAAAAAGGCACCTTTTACTTTTATTGAATTTTCTATTAATTATGATACTAGGGAATTGATTGGAATGCAATCTATTATTTTAATTAACTATAATCTCTAGTGACTATCAAGTATAAATGCAAAAAGTATTATTTGAAACATTTGTAATCAAACTGTAAATTCTACCAACAAAGCCTTTCATATCAAGCTTTTAACCTTTTTTGAAAGATGCGCGGAAAATTTTACCTAAAAAGCCTTCTATTTTTATTGCTAACATTAAGTTTGTAGTGATCTTACAGGAGGTATTTAAAAACATGAAAAAACATTTTTTAACAACTACGATTGCACTTACAATCGGCTTAAGTACATTTGGAATTTTACCAGCAACAAGTTCATCAATGGATGTAAAGGCTGCAACCACAAATGTACAAAATAACGATCAAGCTGTCGCAGCGAAAGCAGACCAACTAATCCAAACAGGAAAAAGTTTAATGAGTCAGGCAACGTATAGTAATACAGTGTACAAGCCAACTTATCCTTATAAATTCTCTTGCGCTTCATTTTTAATGTACATTTTCGAGAAAAATGGTGTGGATCTAGCTACATATAACGAAGATTATATGATTCAACAAGGTACATATGTTCCAAGAAATCAATTACAAAAAGGCGATTTACTATTCTTTAAGAGTAAAACAACAGGCACAGATCCTGACCATGTAGGTATGTATATTGGTGACAACAAAATGATACATATGGCAGACTCTAAGCAAAACATCGTTATTTCTGATTTGAACAGCAAACCATATTATACAGATAATTATGTATCTGCGCGTAGGGTTTTACCAACATTACTTCCATCTAATCCTGCAACAAAAGGGGATATGATTGTTCAAAATGCTTTTGATTTAAAAAATAAAGTTACAATGAGCACAACTAATGATGAAAAGAATTTACGTTTCACTGGTCCTGGTTTTGTAAACTATGTTTATAAAAAAAATGGAGTAAATCTTGGTACAACAAACTTAAAAGATCAAATGAATCTTGGAACTACTGTTTCTCGTGCCAATCTTAAAAAAGGGGATTTAGTTTTCTTTAATAGTACAATAGGTTCTAAGACACCTTCTCAGGTGGCAATCTATGCAGGTGATTATCGTCTAATTATTCCGAGTTCTAGCGGGGTTATTACTAGAGTAATGTTTGTAGATTATTATAATCAACACTATATTACAGCAAAGCGAATTTCTAAGTAACAAGTATTAACTTTTAATCTCTACTTGAGCATTATTCTAATATTGGAGGTACTTCATAGAAAAAGAAGCATTCATTATTCTATAGGATGCTTCTTTTTCATATTCTATTATTTATCTTTTAAGCTCTCTGCAAATTCAATCATAGACCTACTAGACATAGGTCCCTTGATAAGTAAAATCGTATCACGATCGAGCTTCGGTTTTAGCACATCTAAAACTCCAGTTACATCTTTAAAAATATGAACCTCTGCGTTTGTTCCATCCTTCTTTGCTTGAATAGCTATTTCTTCTGCTTTTGTTCCAATTGTAATAAGCATACTAACATTTCTTTTTGCAATCATCGTACCAATTTCACGATGGTACTTTTTTTCGAAGTTACCTAATCGATTAATATCACCCAGTACAAGAATTACCTTTTTTTCTTTCCCTATGGTATCTAATACTTTCAAAGCTGCTTCAACAGATGTTGGGTTATTTGTCCAAGTATCGTCTATAATGGTGCTTTCACCTATACCTGTTGAAAACTCTAGGTGTCTTATCATCTGTTTAAATGTTCTTAAACGAGAGATGGCTTTATTGATTGGTATACCCATTTCATTTACAGCTGCAATAGCAGCTAATGCATTGTATACTTGATGTTCACCGTATCCAGGAATAAACGCAGAATATATTTGATTCGAAACATGAAGAAGAAATTTCATACCGTTTTTTATAAACTCTATATTGGAGGCTTTGAAATCCGCCTGTCCTTGTACACCAAATCTAAGAATTTTACCTTTAAAATTATGCAATGGAATTTTTTTCGTATTTTCATCATCTGCATTGATGATTAATGTACCATTATCGGATAATCCTTCTACGATTTCTGATTTTGCCTTTATATAACCTTCTAGGTTTCCACATCCATCTAAATGGTGTACACCGATTGTTGTTATGATACCGATTGTTGGTTTATAAATCATACATTGGTGTTTGATATTTCCAGTATTTCCTAAGCCAAGTTCGAACACAGCAGCTTTTGATGTTTCGTTGATTCCAGTCAAGTAGGGCAATGATTGGCGCGGTTCATTTTTACTACTAATAGATGCCTGAATCTGCCAATCTTTACTAAGAATATGTTTTATCATTTCTTTCGTAGTTGTTTTCCCGCAAGTTCCGGTTATCGCAGCGACTGGTATTTGAAAAAGGCCTCGATAATATTCAACGAAACTCCAGTATGCTTGCAAAGTATTCTTCACTCTTATAACAGTTGTATTTCCAAGTGCATTCTTTAGTTCTGAGATAGGTTTATCAGAAATAATAAGAGAAGGTCCCCTATTGTTAATTATTTGCCAATTAATTGAATCATTTTTATTGATAAATATAAGTGTATTCGGATGTGTCAGATCATGCCGATTATAATAGATTGCATGCTGAACTTGCCAATGTTCCGAACCGGTTACTAATTCTCCTTGTAGTAAGTTTAAAATATCGCTCACATCTAATGGTTGCAAAATTACACCTCCTTTAAATTGGTATATCATTTTAGATGATTGGATACATTAACATCTTTTTGTTCGTTTCTAATCTTCAGTATTGTTTGATACATTGTTTCATCTTCCAATTCATGGAACATCTTAATATCAGGAACCATATTACCTTCAATAATCCACATGTTACCCTTTTTTGTTATACCTACATCAAAGCCTATAATATTAAGATCTCCAAAGGTTTCCTCCAAAAACGATGAAGCAAGCAAACAAGTCTTACTCAGCAGAGTATTAAAGTTATTCATATGAAATCGTCTTATCTTTGCATCAAGTACTGCTTGATCTAACGTTAGTAATTTTTGGGCAGCGTTGGTTATAAAAAAATGTTCGCCAGCGACTTTTACGATCTTACCTGTAATATGCCAAACTCCATTCACCTTTTGTGTCACAACTCGGAGATCAATCGGGTTGTTGTTGATTGTTGCTAGCGCAATCCTGCGTTGAACAATATACTCACTTTTAGATAGATAGGTCTTTTTTATATATTCAAATGCTTCATCCACGCTCATTTTTTTTAGCTTCCTTATCCCGGCGTGAATTTCATATGTTGAGTAATTTTTTCTCGTTATTTGAAGAACTCCTATTCCATTTTGACCGACGCATGGCTTCAGAATGATGGCTTTATAGTGATGTAAATAATCGCGAAACGATTCTGAAGTGAGTAAATCTGTATTAGGCAAATACTTTTGAAGCAAATTCTTTCTTTTTAATACATGATACTGGCTCCATTTACTGTTCAGAAGGTGAAGCATTGAATCATAAATCCGTATATTACCATACATATCACAAGCTATATCAAGAACAATCGTATAGCAATCTGGAAATGATTCTCCTAACTTTGTAGCAGCACGAATGGCGATCTGACGTATTTTATGAAAATAGATTTCACAAATGAAAGAGTTGAAGGTGGTACGTGTTTTTTTTGTTTTCATTGCTACATACCATTCAGGTAATGTAGAGTTTCTTTGCAATGTTATAAACTGCCGTAATAGTTTATTCGTAGTTGGTAACTTTTGAATAATGTAGTATTGTTGTGTCATTTCATTTTTCAATGCAGTAAATAGTACTTCTTTATCATCCACCGTTACTATTTTGTCACTTGTTTGAATATGATATTGATTATTTTTATGAAATATATAAATTTCTTCCGAACCGTATACAGCTTTTATAACTATTTGCTCGCAAACAGTTAACATGGCTGTTAAAGATTCTTTTGATAAAAGTTTCATTTCTACAAGATGCTTTTGTAATTTTTCATCAGCAAATAGGATTTTATATAAGTTAACCCTCCCCCTACTAGCTTTCATTTCCTATTTTCCTCCTGTTCTAAAGAAACCCTCGGTCTTTTTCAACCGAGAGTTTCATTACCGTTACAAAGCCTGACAACCTAAAGCAACAATTGAACCTTGTGGAACAGTCACTGCACCAGTTTGATTGAAGAAGCCGTTGATTACAAAGCTTTGAACAATATCATTCGCAGCTGTTGCAACTTGATCTCTAAATACTGCTTCAAAAGAAAATTCTGATGAACCAACAAATCCTGTTCCTGTTACGGTTACTACACAGTTTTGTCCTTCTCTTTTACATGTAACAGACGTGATATCATTGGCTGTAAACAAGAAGCTAAATTCCCCCGGCGTCTCTGTATCTACAAATTCTAGAGAAAGTGTAGAAGCTGCAAGTGTTGTAACACAAACATTCGCTAGGTAAGTCAAATTTCCTTTAATGTTGCCATTCACTCCAGTGAATTTGACATTCTCGCCTTCTTTAAATGCATCTACTAAAACGCCACATGGACAAATTACACCCATATTTCCCCCTCCCTTCATAATAGATTATTACAATATATTATCTAAACGCTTTCTAAGGCAGTGCGTATGTCATGTGAACTATAAATATTCCTCCCTAATGACTAGCAAATATAAAAATTCCTCCCTAATGACTAGCAAATATAAAAATTCCCTCTGAATACGTTTTCTATTCAGAGGAAATCGATGGTTTCTTTAATTTTGTTGCCAATTCATGTAATGCCTTACTATACATATCCCCTTTTATCAATATGATTGTATTGTTATCCACTATATCACGTAATAATTGAGGAACTAGGGTACTATTTTTAAATTTATAGACGGGGATGTCCATTCCTAAATTCATTACTTTTTCAGCCATGATACTAGCATGTTCCCCAATTGTAATAAGCACATCCACACCAATATCGTGTATCAATTCTCCTGCCTGTTCATGAATTTTATATCCACTTGAACCTAAATCCGTTATCGTACCAATTACTGCTACTTTTTTTTTGTCTTTTCCAAGTTCATTTAATACTTGTAATGCGGCCTTTAAGGAAGTTGTTGTAAGACTCCATGTATCATCGATAAGAATTGAGTGGTTGATGCCTTCAAATAGTTGTAGGTGTTTATTTAACTGCTGAAATGATTGTAAGTGATTAGCAGCCATTGGAATCGTTACTCCCATTCCATACACTGCTGCAATTGAAGTAAGCGCGTTATACACTTGATGCTCACCAAATCCAGGTACGAAAATCTCATAATCTTTCATATTGTGATGTAAAGTAAATTGCATGCCATTTAGATTATAGCGAATATGACTTGCTCTAAATTCACAAGACATATGTTTACCAACTTTAATAATACGTCCTCTAAAATTCGTCATATCAATTTTACTTGTGTTAACATCTTCTGAGTTTATGATCAATGTACCATTAGGTTCAATTACTTGCACCATTTCTCCCTTTGCTTCAATATACCCCTCTAGTGTTTTGCAATAATTTAAATGATGCGCACCGATATTTGTTATAATCCCTATTGTCGGTTTGAAGTATTTACCTGCTTTACTAATATCCCCAGGAGAACCAACCGGTGTTTCAATAATGGCTGCCTCGGTGTCATCTTCTATGCTAAGTAAATACTGTAAAAATGCCGTTCTGGAGTTATTACTAAGATTTGTTGCCGTTACCTTTTTTTCAAAAGAAAGAATATGTTTTATCATCTCTTTTGTTGTAGTCTTCCCAGAAGTCCCGGTAATAGCCACAATAGGGATTTTAAATTGATATCGATAGAAGTTTACGAACTTCCAGTATGCTTCTTCTGCACTCACTACTTTAATAATTATTACATCTTCTGGAATTTTATTTTGTCTATATTCACTATCTGTGACAATTATTAGCGGTGAGTATGGTTCAAGCATTTTCCAGTTTGTTATACGTTTACTAATAAAAAGAGCTGTGTTGGGTTTTTTAACTTGTTTTAATCGATAAGCGCCATACTGAATGGTCTCGTCAATTGAACCTTGCTTCCATTCACCTGAAACAATTGCTGCTAAATCTTTTACTGTGAGAGGTTTTATATCAATTCACACTCCTTTCTTCTATAGCATATGCACCTCTATAAAAGTAGATTGGGTGAAGCTATGATATTTAACCAGAGGAATACTAATTCTTATCATATATATAGGGTGTGTATAATGAATCGAAATATTAATAGGAGGAGAGTTATAGTTGAAAACGATAATATTTATCGGAACAAACAAATCTGGTTCAAGCCGTGAGGCAATAAGAGCAGCAGATAAATTAGGTTACTTGACTGTACTTTTCACATACAATGAAAAGCAAATACAACAGAGAAAAGCCTATCCAGAAATTCATAAAATGATTTTCATCGATACAACAAATTTAGAAAAAATGAGAGCGGAAATTAATCAGTTACGCTTAAGCGGATTAGAGATTAAAACGATTGTTAGTTTTACTGATCCATTTGTTCATATAGCCTCTGTTTTATGTGATGAATATTGTCAAAATTATACTTCATCAAAAGCTGTAGAAATCATGGAGGATAAAGAGGAAACAAGGAATTTCCTAAAAGACCAACCTTATACTCCAAAATTTCACTCGATTAAACCAAATGAATCATTTCATCATAACAAGGAATTTCCGTTGATTGTAAAATCTCCAAAATCAACTGGTTCTAAAGACGTTTTGTTAGCGACAAACGAAAGTCAGCTAGAAAACCATCTCAAATTTTTCCAAAACAAATATCCAGATGAAACAATCATTGTTGAGGAGTATGTTGAAGGTCCACAATATTTAGTAGAAGCGCTCGTCTATAAGAAGAAAACTCATATTATAGGCATCATGGAGCAAGAAATAACGAAAGGAAAACGTTTTATCATTACTGGCTATGGTGTACTCGCTGAAGTTCCAATCGAAATTCAAACAGGAATTGAGGAAGTACTCCTTTCAATCGTCAAAGAATTTAACATCGAAAATGGGGCACTTCATTTAGAGCTCCGTTTAACAAAGAATGGCTGGAAGCTCATTGAGATCAATCCTAGAATCTCAGGAGGCGCTATGAATAGCATGATTCTAGCTGCATTCGGATTTAGTTTGGTAGAAGAAACACTTAAATTATATTTAGGTGAACAACCCAATGTTGAGCCTAAGCATAGAAAGTTCATTTTCACAAAATATGTCATTGTGAATAGAAAAGGCCAATTAGAAAGAGTAATTGGAAAAACAAGAGCAACAAAATCAAAAGGTGTTGTGGATGTATATGTCAAACCTAAAAAAGGAACATTACTTACCCCACCATTATCCATGGGACACCGATATGCTTATGTCATTGCTGAAGGAGCAACTTTGGAAGAAGCCAAAAACCACGCTCATGCTGCTGCTAAGGAAATCCAATTCATTTTGAAGGTGTAAAAAACTACCTAAAATTGCGATACTTCAACTATAACTATAAAAGTACTTAGAGAAACACTCGTGTTGAATAGGCTAAAATAGTAAGAATATTCTTCTGTAAACTATATCACATTGTTTATTGATTGTTGCGGAGGATTGCTCGCCCGCAGGAAAGTGAGCAATCCTTGGGTATCGGTTGATCATTTATTTTTTTATGAAGAATACTGGATAATTAACATGCATATTAGAGAATTAATAATTACCCTCACTAATACAAATCATTTTAATTAAGTAGCAAAAAACCCGATTAAATGCCACTTTCAAATGGCAAATATCCGGGTTTTTTAGTTACATTTTAAATGTTTGGTCTAAGAATTTTACGGTGTCAAACATATTCGTTTTACTAGCACCCTTTACAAGAATTGTATCCTCGGGCCTTACAATTTTCCCTAATAGTGCATGTAATTCTTCTTTATTTATATAATGATAAATATTTGATGGATCCATTCCTTTTGCTGTTGCTTCTTTACCTATTTCTTCTGTCCGATATCCATAGGTTATCAACAGATCAATTCCTTTTTCATAAATGTATGCACCCACTTTGCGATATTCTTGTTCTCTTAAATCTCCTAATTCCCTCATTTGTCCAATAATAGCAATCTTTCGTTTCTTTGCAATGTTAGAGAGCACATCAATAGCAGCCTTTACACCTTGAGGGTGTGAATGGACGGTATCATCAATAACAGTAATATTATCTCGGCAGTTATACAGTGTAAGCCTTCTTGGAGGTTTTTTGAAATTTAGTCCAGTTTTTATTTCGTCTGGGGTAAAACCTAAATAATCTGCAACCGCAATGGCATTAAGCGCATTGTATACATGATGTTCTCCTAAAATTGGAATAAACAAGTCAATATCCTGCCCTTGTAGTTTCATCTTAAAGGTCATGCCTTCATCTTTATAATGAACGTCGTAAGCTCTATAATTGGCTACCGAATTGATGCCGACCGTAAGCATTTTTCCTTTAAAAGCATTCGTCGATAAAAACTTCGAATTCTCGTCATCCTTGTTAATCACAAGAAGACCGTTCGGGTCCATTCCATGTATTAATTCAGACTTCGCCTTTGCAACTCCTTTAATATCTCCATTAAAGTTTCCAACATGCGCAAGACCTACATTCGTTACGATACTTATATTTGGTTGTATAATACTACAGTGATTTGTAATAATTCCAGGATAAGCCATTCCATATTCGAGAACAACGGCTTGGTGTGACTCATTAATCTCTTCAGCATGTATTTTTGTATGTTCTGTTGTATTCCAGTAATCTTTCGAAGCAAATACATTCCATTTAGTAGATAAAATAGAGTCTACAAATGCCTTAGTGGTCGTTTTTCCTGCACTTCCGGTAATCGCAATAATAGGTAGGCCCGATTTTGAACCTAGATATTTGGATTTTCGTTCCAAAATTTCATTTTTAATTTTTTCTTGGTTTTCTGCTAAATATTTTGCATATTGGATATTATGAACAACGACATCTAGTTCTAAATAAAATGCTGGAGGACAGCCTGGTCGCCAGTTTACTTCGTACATCCAAATTTTTTGATGTTCATCTAATCCAACATCAATGCCAATTTCGTCAATAACCTCTCCAAATTGCACCATTTGAATTTCATCTAAATGTTGTGCTATAGACAATGAAAAATGCTCCAGCATACGTCGGATATCAAATGCTTCTTCTTTAAATTCCTGTTCCAAAAATGGATCTAAATAATTTGTATAACCACCATTATTAATATTAGGTATTATCGAGCCAATTGGTGCTACACGAGGATAAATGGTCGTGATTACCCATTTTCCTTCTCCATTTTTTTGTACATGAAGACGAAAATCGTAGACTTGACCTGATTTCATCCGTGATTGAATATAGGGCTGCGCTATAAACGTACCAGTAGATAGTTGTTCAATTAATAATTCATTTAACTGTTGCCTTGTATAAATACTTTTTACTGCATCTTTTCTTACCTCAAAATTATTTCCTATTTTCGAAATAAAATAGATTCCCTTACCCTTTCTTCCATCTATGGGTTTAAACACTACTTTATTATTAGAAGCGATATACTTATGAAACCCTTGAACACTTTTTACTATTTCTGAAGGAATTACATAGTTGGCAAATTCCTTTGCTTCTATTAGTCGCTCCATTACATTCCATTTATTCCCTATAGAGTTTGTTGTAAATGGTATTTCTTTTTTCAATTTCTCTATAATACCTTTAGATACTGCTAGTTTTTCAGGACTCCCTGCATTATAAATAACATTTGGAAAAGGCATCAACTTATCTTGCCATTGCCCTTCTTCATATACTTTCCCTCTTATTGTACGGTTAACAAAGTTAACACTCTTGGGTGTAAAGTAAAAAAACGGAACCCCTTCTGCCTTTGCAACTGCTGCGTATGCATATGACTTAATCACCGTTTTAGGATCAAGACGATGATGTAACATGCCTATAATTGTCATCTAATAATCTCCTTTTCATTGAATTTTCTCTCTATTAAATTCAATCAATGCAACTTGCATATGGACAGATGCTCTAGTTTTAAATTAATTCAGTAGTTTTTGCAGGGGTTCACTACCATTTAGGCTCACATAGGATTTTCCTTATTAACAAATCAGGACTTAATAGCTGAATGCCTGAAATACATTCTAAATCAATGGATCTTTTAGTCCGTGTTTTTTCTAATTTCACAACATCACAAATCGAAAACGTATCATGCCCTTCAAAATCCAGAGCTCTTAGCAATGAAACAGTTGCACAACAGAGCTCTCTATCAATAGATTCAATTCGAAAATATTCTGTTTCAAATTGCTTATCTGTATCTATAAATCTAAAGTGACAACCATTGTTCGTTATTAAGAAAAAAGGAATGGTATCTGTGCCAACTAGTTTTAAGAGTAATTCACCATAATATTTAGTCTGCAAATTAGTTATCATATCCTGGAGCTTTTTTAATTCCAAAAGCGCTTCGCATAAACAATGTTTATTAGCATCTTCAACGCTCAATTTCTTTTCAACTCCTTTGAGATCTAACTAATAAAGTGAAACTTCATTAATGTGGGTTTTCTTCATCCCCCATTAATAATTTAATTTTGCCACGTGCTATGGCAACAACTGAGTTTCCAACATCCTGTTGGACCAATCCACTCGGTGCGCGTTAATACGGGACAATTACAAAAAAAATGCAATTTTATGTTTAAATCTCTTTTCTGATTATAATATGTATAACTTAGGAATATGTTGAGGTATAAATGCCCAGCCGACATCAAATCTGATAAACAAAATTTGTGATTATTCTACAAATCTCGTAATTAACATTTTAAATTATTGATAAGGTTAGGGGAAAAAAGGATTACATCTTCAGGAAATCGCTTGTTATTCACCAAGCTACTTAATTTAAATAGCTCTGCCACAAGCCTTAATCTTTACTAATACTTTACCACCTTATATTTGAGGTTTCGAAACCTCTTTACATCTGCTATTCATCATTTATAAATGTTATAAAACGATTATAATGATAATTCTTGAAACTAATTCCACTTTTCAAACGTATTAGAATTATATAAAAAAGGGGGAGATCTGTATGGATGGAAAAGGTTGTATCAAGTGCGGGAGTAAAGATGCGGCTAAGAAAGAAGTTGCGATGACTGGAACGGGTTTATCCAAAATGTTTGATGTTCAGCACAATCAGTTTATCGTGGTTTATTGTAAGAACTGTGGCTATTCTGAGTTCTATAATAAAAACTCATCAACCGCATCCAATATACTGGATCTATTCTTTGGATAATTTAATCTGATGAATATGTGAATTTTAAGTCATAGGAGTAGCTTCTTGAAAAAATAACAATCTACACGTATACTAAATTTAATAAAGGCATAAATTAAAAAGACCGCCGATGTAAGCGCATCGAACGGTCAAATAGATAGTTGGTTCCCTTATGGGGATTGGCTTTTTAGGGACGTAACCCATCTGAGCGGCTAACTCAAGGATGGGTTATTTTTTTGGCTTTTAAATGAAAGTATAGATACGATTAATTCTGCAAAAGCTACTGCAAACATTAATGCCTTATATACTGACATTGCCCCTTTCAAAGCGGGAGTGAGCCAACCACTCTTGAATTCCAACTATCTTAAATTTCATTACACCAACCGTTTATTCCCCTTTATACTTCAAATATCACCAATTTTAAATAAAATTGGTGATATTTGAGCTAAAACATAACGAATTACTTCCTGTAAATTCTCTATAACTAACCTACTATACATTGGCTTTCTAGTAAGTATTACAGTTTGCGAATAGGGAACATTTATCCGTTTCTATTTTCAACATTACCCAAGTGAACTCCTTGAAAAAATAAAAATCTCTTAGTGGACTAAAGAATTTCGCTTATAATTTTTTTACTTTTGGGAAACTTATTAGAAACCTTTTTCGATATCTTTCACCATTAAGGAGTAGCTCATGTATGTATAGAAAAAACAAACTTTTATATATCCCCCTCATGTTTGTATTGTTACTTGGTACGATGTGTACCACAGCTGTTCCAGTCCCTGCTGCTGCGGTAGATAAACAAATTTCAAATAAATTCTACCTGTTCATCAATCCTAGAACGCAGCAAAAAATAAATGAGATTTTAGATCAATTAGAAAAGGATTTAACGAATCCAGATTCAAGTGCCCAAAGAAAATAACTGTAGCAAGCTCTAAAAGAAGACAATTACTAATATAAAAAATAACCCATCAGAAATTTGATGGGTTATTTTTATTGTTAGAAGACATTAGGTATTGAATGCTTGTACAACGGCTAAAACTCATTTTGCTTGAGCTATCAGCACTGAACAGCTTATAAACGTCCAATTAGCATTAATAATCTATAAACTATTTAAATTATAATTCTTCGTTATTCAGTGTTAACACGATACGACCGTTAATCTTGCCTTCTTCCATTTTTTCAAATACTTCATTGATATCTTCTAGCTTTGCGGTTTCAATAATGGCGCGGACTTTTCCGCGTGCGGCAAAATCAAGTGCCTCTTGCATATCTTTTCTTGTACCCACAATTGAGCCTTTTACTGTCACACCATTTAGGACTGTATTGAAAATTGGGATTGGTAGTTCTTCATTTGGCAAGCCAACAACAACTAAGCAACCACCGCGTTTTACAGATTCATAGGCTTGTTCAAATGCTTTCTTTGTTACAGCAACACTAATGGCAGCTTGTACACCACCTAATTGTTCTTGAATCACTTCCACAGGATCTTCTTTTAAGCCATTAATCACAAGATCTGCACCTAGTTCTTTTGCAAGTTTAGACTTTTCATCACTAATATCAATGGCAACAACATTTAGTCCCATTGCCTTTGCATATTGCAATGCAATATGTCCAAGTCCACCAATACCATAGATTGCTACCCATTCGCCAGGTTTTGCACCAGATACTTTTAGTGCTTTATAAGTTGTTACGCCTGCACATAAAATAGGAGCAATTTCAACTGGGTCCACATTGTCTGGAATTTTCGCTACATAATCTGCGGGTGCTTTACAATACTCTGCGTATCCACCATCAACAGAGTAACCACCGTTTAATTGATTTGGACATAGTGTTTCTTTACCAGATAAGCAATACTCACATTCACCACATGCAGAAAATAACCATGGAATACCTACACGATCTCCGACTTTGATAGATTTAACACCATTAGCAACTTCAACAACAACCCCAACACCTTCATGACCTGGGATTAATGGTAATTTAGGTTTTACAGGCCAGTCCCCATGTGCTGCATGTAAATCCGTATGACAGACACCACAAGCCTCAATCTTTACTAGAATTTCACCATCTTCTAATTGAGGTTTTGAGACCTCTTTAATCTCCAACTCTTTTGAAAACTCATTCACTACTGCTGCTTTCACTAACATTCACTCCTTTCGCATTATCAGTTTTAAATATATGATGTTAAATACGAAAACTATTCATCATTTATTGATGTTTCTATTATCAGTTATCTTAAGTCTTGATAGTTCTCATTCGTTGATAACATTGAAACTAGTGCATTTGAACGAATATCAACTAGTTAAACTTTCCATTTCTAGACTCATCAATCTTTTATGCATGAAAAATACCCTTCCTGTATTCACCAAAGGAAGAGTATATTTGTTAATGAAGTAAATCTCTCTATAACAATTAAATGATCCATAACGTATACCCTAATCATACTTCGAATTTACGATACATCAAAATTGGACAAATTAAAGAGTACGGCTCAGTACATACTGATTGCTTAATTTAATTCGAAAAAAGCTTGTAACAAAGAAAATGTTATTACATTGTATATCATTTAGTTACCATCTACTTATAAAACCTTTACGAGCTTGTGTTTTAATTTCTTCTTCACAATTATCACACCAAAATTTTTTATCTCGATTTACTTTATATTCTCGATACTTCTTTGTACCTTCTATAAGTTCAAATTTTTCTTTACAGATGATACACGTTGTTGTGTAAGAAATCATTGGTTTATCCCCCTTATTGTATCTTATATAAAATAATTATATGTTAAATATTCACATTTCTCAAAAAACCGCTAATTTGTAAAATTGATTCATTTGAGTTAATTTATTAAATACTTTTCTTGTTAAAAAATATGAATATTCCACAAAAACAATTCAATAATTTGGATTGTTTTCCATTTATAACATTCACATAGTAGACCGCTCCAGATGGCGCTTTCCGAGGGCGAGCGTTGAGCCTCCTCGCAAGTACGTACCGTACTTCACTGCGGGGTCTCACCAGTCTCGCTTTCCCGCAGGACTATGAATGGTCTTCTCTGCATCAACATCGCACGAAGGAAATGCGAATGCATTTTCGAGGACTCGCCATCTTCCGCTTCATAGACAATGATCTAATAGATATGGAATATATAACAATAGCCCATTTAATGTTCGTGGTTTTTTATCAAATCTTTGAATTATGAAATTGATTCATTTATATAAATAATTTTTTAATATTCGAATAACCCCACATAAAAATGGTAAAATAGTAGATTATTAGATAATGGATGACAGAAAAGAAGGATGAGGTGATTTAAAATGAACTCTCTTGGTCAAAAAATTCATATCATTGGTCCTGTAGGCAGTGGAAAAACGACGTTAGCGAAAAAACTTGCTCTCCTTAATCAATGTGATTATTTTGAATTAGATAATATCGTGTGGATACGTTCTGAAGATGGTGATATTCGTCGCACGGAAAATGACAGGGATTTACTTTTACAGCAAATCATCAATAATAAAAAATGGGTGATTGAAGGTGCACATTATCAGCCTTGGACAGCACCAAGTTTAGAATCAGCAGACTGCATTATCTATTTAGAACCTTCATATTTTACTAGAATCTACAGAGTCAATAAACGTTTTATAAAACAACTTTTGAAAATTGAACAAGCCAATTATAAGCCCACTTTTCAAATGCTTAGAAAGATGTTTGAGTGGAGTGACTTCCATGAACAAAAAGGTAAATATTTAATTCAAGAAATGCTAGATACATATCAGGAGAAAGTCATTTTGATTCAATCAAATAAAGATTTAAAGAGGCTGTTAGATCAATCGTATTTAACCCAAGATGTCAGTGTCTAAGTTTGCATATTGTCTTCTAAATAAACAATTTAATGTTTTGGATAAATTTTCATTTCTAGCATTTATTTAGTATACCGCTCCAGATGGCGCTTTCCGCGGGCGAGCGTTGAGCCTCCTCGGAAGCCCGTACCGTGCTTCACTGCGGGGTCTCAACTGTCTCGCTTTCCCGCAGGAGTCGCCATCTTCCGCTACATAGTCAATGATCTAATAGATATGGCATATAACAATAGCCCATTTAGTGTTCTTGTTTTTTATCAAATATTTGAATTATGAAAATAATTCAATAGTAAGATGAAATACTTAAATTACTAATATGTATTCTCATTATGCATTCTTATTATTTTGGTTGTCATGTTTCATGATAAATTTCAATATCTTCACGTAAAAAAGATTTTACAATTCCTCATCCTCTTTAAATAACTCATTCAGTACGATTTCAGGAGCTTGAAGAAAACGTTTTGTCATAATATAGTGAATGGTATCTTCGTATCGAATCGTTTCTATTTCATCATTGTCAAAATTATAGATTGTAGCATTTGGATATCCGAGTAATATGGGAGAATGTGTTGCAATTATGAATTGTGCAGTATGTTCTAGATCTTTTATAATTTTCATAAGGCTTAATTGCCTAACTGGTGAAAGTGCAGCTTCTGGCTCATCTAACAAATAGATAGCTCTTCCTCCAAACGAATTCTTAAATAGTGAAAGAAATGATTCACCATGTGATTGATGATGCAATGATTTCCCACCATAAGCAGCATACTTTTTACTCGGTATATCCTCTAATGCGTCAATATAACTAGCATAATGATAGAATGTTTCAGCCCTTAAGAAAAAGCCTTTTGTCACTTTAGGACTCCAAGATAATCGAATATACTCTCCCAAAGCAGATTCTGCTTGGTTAACTTCAAAACTACTGTTCCGTCCCCCTCCTGCTGAATTGAATTCACATTTATCTGCAATGGCCTCCAATAGAGTGGATTTTCCAGTCCCATTTTCACCTACAAAGAACGTTACATTAGATGGTAAATCAAGGGCTTGGAAGTTTTCTAACCATGGAATATTAAAAGGATGGATTGAAGAATCTTGTCCCTGATTTTGTGAATAAGATACTCTTTTTAGATACATAGTTTTCTCCTTAACGATTTTAGAGGTTTTTCTTTAACTAAATGAATGATTTGGTAGAATAGTTTCCCCCAAAATGCTGAATCTAATATATATTAGATTATATAAATTGATAATTAATAACTGCACTAACAAGCGCGCAGCATGCAAATATTATCAGCCACAAGGCCCATTTGTTTGGTGTACCCTCTTTTTTGCTCACTATTAATCCAATGATACCAACAAGCAACAGTAAAAAAGCTACACTTATTCCTACTATAAAGGGTATTTGCATAATATTTTCTCCTTTAATTAAATTAAGTTACTTCCTTCTTTAATCTTTAATTAATTGAAAATAGATTTGAACATCTCAATTTACAAACTACTTAAGAGATGGATTTTGTTTAAAAACGAGTATTTTATACTTTACATAATGTAAAGAAACCACCTCTAACCTCGGCATCAAACATACTTGTTCCATTTTTGTATACGTAGGAATCTTTAGCCATTATTAAAGAAAAATCACTTTTAAAGTTTCCTGAAAGCTTTTTAAAGTGGAATGAAAAACCATCATTTTCTGGAATTGATACTTTTACATTAGCTGCTGTAGAAATCGATTTGATTTTCTGTAACATTGTTGATGAGCTTACCATAATACTTCTACCCGTTGAATTGACATTCACTTCTGAAAACTTTCCTGAGAAATCTATTTTTGTAGAAGTTGTCTTCAAATGTAGCTTCTTTATATCTAGATATTCCCCGGTTATTTTACATCCGGTAGCACGGATAGTTAGTTCTTCCATTGTCCCTGAAAATTTAGCGTTGCCAGATGTTATATTACAATTGCATGTTATCGCGTCTAGATCGTCAATAATCAAATTTCCTCCTGTACAGTCAATCGAAATAGAATGAAGTTGTCTTTTTGGTAGATGAATTTCTAAATTCGTTATATTAATATTGAATCCAATTTTTATTTTCTTTTTCCTACCATCCGAAATATATAGCTTTCCGCTATTTACTTTATGATGAAAAAGATGATGTTCTGGAAATTTCTCATTCGTTATTTGAACAATTTTTATTTCATCATTTTCACTTTGAAGAATATGAATGTCCCCTGTGATCCAATCTAATGAAATATCAGATATCGTATCTTTATAACACACTTTTTTTCTATCAGTTAATTCACTAAAGCCAAACATTTTGACATCTCCTTATCATTTCGATTTGCTTATTTCATAAAATTACTGCTAATTTACATAGGAAATACAATTTTCTCCTTCACAATTTCATTCTGATTCATCTTGCACGTAACCTCCAAAATCAGAATAACGTTCAGCTATTTTTTGTATAAGTTGATCACTGACAATATCGGCCCCCAACCCCTTCATCATTTGTTGTAAAAACTTTAGTCTGTTTAATGTTTCATCATGCTTTCGTTCAAATAGAATAGGATTGATCCAAATATTCACTAATAGTATAAAAACTTCTGCACATTCAGTAGGAAAATCTGTTGTGATTGATCCATCCATTTTTCCCTCTAACATGATTTTAGCAATATGAGGTGCATCATTAATGACCCCCTCTCTCATTCCTGTCACAACAAATTGAGGATTTTTTATTTGTTGGCTTAAGAGTCTATCTACGGAATGTGCTTTTGGGTCTACCACAATATGATCTAATATTTTTGTGAGTTTTTCTCTAGCATTCGTTGCTTGAACAGTTTGAATCAGGTGATCCAACATTTGAGCTGCATAACTAAATTGCTGATTCATTACTGCATTCAATATATCTTCTTTTGATTTGAAGTGATGATAAATCGCTCCCTTCGACATACCTAACTCGTCAATAATGTCTTGTATACTGGTCTTTTCATAACCCTTTTCTTTAAAAAGTTTTGTTGATACAGATAGTATTTGTTCTAAAGTTTGTTCTGGATATTTATTTCTCGCCATATCTATTCTCCTTTTTGATACCGACCGTTGGTATCTATAATATATATTATAAATTTTACCATGTCAATAAAAGGTTATTATACAGATTTATTCAAAAAGAAAAAAACCTCCATAAGTATTAGTTTGTAGTTGCTGAATAGGATTATTTTTGCCACAAAAGAACAAATGTTCTATAATGGAATAAAATACATATGGAGGCGTTTTTTAGTGAGACCTATTCTAACAAAAGAAATTAGTGTGCAAAGTTTTAAAGACTTTTATTGGTTAAAAGAAGAATTACAATCTTTTTGCAGAGAGAATGGAATTAGTGCTTCTGGTTCAAAAATAGAGATTACCGATCGAATTGAAACATTTCTTCGAACAGGAGAAATTAAAAAGCCTATTAGAAAAAAGGTAAATAAGAAGGCAGAACCTCAAACTGATTTAAGTCTTGATACAGTCATTACGGAAAACCATCGATGTAGTCAAGATGTAAGAGCCTTTTTCAATACAGTTATTCCCACTTTTCATTTTTCTACATATATCCAAAACTACTTTAAAAACAACATTGGAAAAACGTATCGTGATGTTGTAAATGCTTGGTATGCGGAAGAAGAGAGAAAGAAGGACCCTACATACAAGAAAAAAATCGCTCCCCAATTTGAATACAATCAATTCACTCGTGACTTTTTTGCTGATCCCCAAAATCAAGGAAAAAGTCGTGAAGAAGCGATTAAAGCGTGGAATAACATTAAGAAACTTCCAGGAAGTAATAAATACGAGCCTAATAGTTAATCTGACATACATTAAATAAGGGATTGGCTCCAATCACTTGGTACCAATCCCTTAACAGTCTTTTATGACTTATTTATTTTTTCGTTCATTCGCATATTGTGCTGCTGCTGTGAAAACTACGTCTGATGAAGAGTTAAGTGCTGTTTCACAAGAATCTTGAATGACCCCAATGATAAAGCCGATCGCAACAACCTGCATCGCAACTTCGTTTGGAATACCAAATAAGCTACATGCTAGTGGAATTAATAGTAATGAGCCACCTGCAACTCCTGAAGCACCTGCTGCAGAAACTGCTGATACAACCATTAAAATAATAGCTGTTGGAATATCAATATTAATATTTAACGTATGTGCTGCTGCTAACGTCAATACGGAAATCGTAACCGCTGCCCCACCCATATTAACCGTAGAGCCTAATGGAATTGATACAGCATATGTATCTTTATCTAAACCTAATTTTTCACAAAGCTTAATATTAACCGGGATATTCGCGGCAGAGCTACGAGTGAAGAATGCTGTAATCCCACTTTCTTTTAATGCTGTTAATACAAGTGGGTATGGATTTCTACGTGCTGCAACAAAGACGATTAATGGATTTACCACTAAAGCGATAAATACCATACAGCCTACTAATATAATAAGTAGTTGTCCATATTCTAGTAATGATGATAAGCCGTTTGTTACGATAGTATCAAATACGATACCGATAATACCGATCGGTGCTAGATTAATAACCCATTGTACAACCTTTGAGATAGCATCTGAAAAGTTTAATAGCACACCTTTTGTTGAATCGCTCGCTTGCTTAAGTGCTACCCCTAATACGAGTGCCCAAGCTAAGATACCGATATAGTTTGCATTCATTAATGCATCTACTGGATTTGAAACGATATTTTGAAGAAGTGTTTGAATTACTTCCCAAACACTACCAGGAGGTTTTAGTTCACCTGTACTTTCCTTTAATGATAATTGAACCGGGAAGATTGTTGTCGCAATTACTGCTACACATCCCGCTAAAAATGTACCAATAGCGTAAAGTACAATTATCGTTTTCATATTCGTTTTTTTGCCACTCTCATGACCAGCAATAGCATTCATAACGAGTAATAAAACAAGTATAGGCGCAACTGCCTTTAACGCACCCACAAATAATGTACCTAGCATTGGAATCCATGCTGCCTTTGGGAATACGAGTGCCACGATGACGCCGATGATAATACCAATAATAATACGATTAACTAGACTAATCGCATTCCACTTTTTCATAATATTCTTCATAATGTTTCCCCTTCTGTGCCCCTGATGCAAAAAACACGCTGTTTTCCACCCAAGAAAACACTTTGTATTTCTATAAAATACATTTTATCATGAAATTTTAGAATTGTGACAACAATTTTAACAAATTCTCGTTTTTTTATGTCTTATATTATATTCTTTAGGGTAGAATTATAGATTAGGAATTATTCGGGGGTTATTAGGGACATATTACTACTCGAGTTTTTAGTAGAAACGAATATTAACTGAATGAAAGAATAGCAACTGGAATTTGATCACAGTTAAAAGCCAACGATGATAAAATCCAGCACATTTAGTAGAATCAGTTTCTTTTTAATTCGGAAAATCTATGGATTTTGCTTAATGGCAGGACTTAAATTGCTGTATTAGCGGATGTCCTGAACCTACTCGAAATTTGATTTTCTTGATAAAATAACAAACTCCACGTATACTAAAGTTATAAAAAGCATAATTTAAAAAGACCGCCGATGTTGGTCCATCGAACGGTCAATTCGATAACTGGTTCCCTCAAGGGGATTGGCTAAGAAGTGTGAGATAACCCACCCAAAAGAGCCGTCAACTCAAGGATGGGTTATTTTTTATGGTTTTTAAATGAGAGTATTGATATTACTAATGCTGCAAATGCTATTGCAAACATTAATGCCTCATATACTGTCATGGCACCACCCCCTTTCTAAACGGGAGTGAGCCAACCACCCTTGAGTACCTAGCTATCTTAAATATATTATAACAAACATTTGTTCTGTTTTATAGTAAAAGCTCTAATTCTACCTTTGCAGAATTAGAGCTTTTACTCTTTACCCCAATAATATGTTCCTCCACATTATTGCAAACTATTTGAAAATCGCGAATGTTTCTCTTAGATACACAAATTAGAACAGGTCTAAAAGATCATCAAATTTCTCTATGACTTGATCATATTCGCTTACATTCCCAAAACCATACTTTGCGTAAACAAAAGGAATACCCGCATACCTAGACGCCTTTAGATCACCCTCTGTGTCTCCAACATAAACAGGTTTTAAAAGGTTGTTTCTTTCAATTATTAATTTGATATTCTCTCCTTTTGTAAGACCTGTTCTATCGGGGTTTTCAAAATCTAAAAAGTAATTTTCAAGTTTATGATACCGAAAAAACCCCTCAATATAACCCTGTTGACAATTGCTAACAATAAAAAGTTTATATTTCTTAGAAAGTTTTTTTAGTACATCTTCCACGTTTTTAAAAAGAATTCCACCGTGTTCTTCAATATATTTACCTTCAATCTCAAAGCACTGTTTAATTATTTGTGTTCGGGTGTTTAAATCTAAGTTTGGAAATAACTTGCTACTTATATCGTCCATTTGAAGTCCCATTGTGCCTTCGAAGTCTCTTCGTGTTAGCTTCTTTTCTACCTGCTTATTTTCTTCAACTATGCTATTCCATGCCAGTAGTACAGTATCTATAGAATCCCAAATAGTTCCATCTAAATCAAAAATTATACTATCCATATGTATGCCCTCCTCATCATTTATAATATTTACGTACGAATTGACTAAATAAAAGCCATCACATTTTAACTTTTAATGAGATGGCTACTGTTAATATTTGCTTGATATAATCCAAGAATTATTTTGATTGAATAATATGGTCATTAACAAATGCTTTTAAGAAAAATAATTCATTATCATTAGGGTCCCTTTTATTTTCTGCCTTAAAGCACTCTATAGCATTTTCTAGTGAGGTGGATTTTACAACTCGACTTGCTGTTGTTAACTCTTCCCAATATATATTCATTTCATTCGAATCGCAGATCGATTCATGACCAAGTAAGAACTTTTCAGCATCATATTTTTGGATGTCTTTAATCATAGGGAATAACAATGATTGCTTGTAATGAAATAGAGAATTTGTGGTTGTCCCGTATGCACAATCACCTAAGAAAAGAACTTTTTCATCAGGAATATAAATAATTGTAGAGTCATCTGTATGAGTACTTTTGATTCTTTCAAGTATGCAAACTTTATTACCTAAATCAATTGTTAATGTATTTTCAAAAATTACATCTGGAGAGTTCAACTTAAAACTATCCCTGTTTGGCATTTCAGTTTGTATAATCTTCATACACATAGCACTCATCTGATTAGTATTCACATACTTTTGGAGTGAACTATCGTCATAGGAATAACTTTTCCATTCTTTTAACATTTCGTTTGTTTGACTATTAACTATAACAGTTGCATCGAACTCATTCATTCCTAGGAAATGATCCCAATGTGCATGGGTAATGACCAGATATTTAACTGGTGGTACATTTAGCTTCTCAATTTCTTGTAAAAAGTCTTTTGCATGCTGAGTAGAATTACCAGAATCTATTATTAAACTACATTGCTCACCACATATCAATCCTAATGTTGGTCGTTCTCTATCATCTTGATTAGATAAATAATAAATAGTATCACTTAATTTATTTAACATGTTATTTCTCCTCTATTCTAGATATTAATTCTATGAAAGAGAAAATCTACATGTTTATTCTAAAATTAATAAAATAATTTAAGATTTTCTCATTTTATTTTTTTACCATTGGACTTGTCCTCCTTTTTCACTAATGAAAAGTATAACATAATCAAAAATAAATTTTAAGAAAATTTAGAATACTAATTATTGATGTATCAGAGCCACGAATTAAAAAAATGGAGCCTGCATGTTAATGATGGCTCTAAGTCAAAACAATTCAGTATTTCTCTTCTGCTTTTTCAAAATAAATGATTTCACACAATCTTATGTAATGCAATTTTCCGTTAACTTCAAGAGCTACGTGATCAATGAAAACATTATCTAGAGTACCTACCAATTTGCCGACAGTTGTTGTGATGACAATCATTAGCCCTTTGTATTGGATCAAATGCTCGGTAAATTTGGGTTCCACAGTTATCGTATGCATAACATTTTTCGGCAATTCCAGAGTTTCCTTGCGCTGTACGTATTCATTCTAATAATATTGCGGAGTTGGAAATGAGGCATAGTCTTGCGGATAGCCATAGTACACAAATCTATTCATATGTTGCAACTCCTTTGTCATAAGTAGAAAAACATTTCTATAACATATGACAAATACCTATGTGGTGTTCCAATGAGTAATGCTGTTTGTTTAATGATCACTCGCGACTATACTTTTCATGAGCGTTTGCACAACAAAATAATAATTGCAACTCTACATCGAACACAACAGTAGGAGTAGAAAATATCGAAAGTGACTCTATTTGTCAGACGCTAATTTCTACTTCAAAGAGCGAGTAATTAAAAGAGTCACTACTGAACATTTCGTAGATGAAAAGACATTGTTTGGTGCCAGTTACTCAACTTCATTAATTTTTTTATCTTCACTTTGGGAATTGTATCTCATACTAATTTATTGTATACAGGATAGTTTGTTACCATTAATGCGGAATGGCTGTTATAAGGTTAATATAATTCATCGAGCTGCTAACTCAAGGATGGGTTATTTTTTTATGGTTTTTAAATGAAAATATCGCATGATGGATTTGCACTATTTCATTATCTCGATGAATTCTTTAAAATAAATCACTCCATGTTCAGAAAAACTTTTTGAACAATAAAAGGATTACGTGTATCTTACAAAACAAAAACAACCGTCATTTTATACGGTTGTTAAGAATTTTTATTTACTTATTTTAACAATAGTAGCTTTATTGAGCTTTATTAAGTCTTCAACATTAATTCTTACTAATGAGTTCTCAGAACCACCACCAGTATATATGTAATTCATATTTGTTATCTTAGGATCAATTAGAAACTTTGCTGGAAAACCAAAAGAAGGAACTCCTCCTGCTGGAAAGCCTGTACGTTCTATAATTTCATTTTGATAAGCAAGTCTTGGTTTTTCTATATTTAAAGCTTTTGCAACATTGGTTGTACTAGCTCTATTGTTCCCTTTCACGATAGCAACAATTAATTCATTATTTTTGTCTATCATGCAAATATTTTTTACAAAATCGTCTTCCGATCCATTAACTGCTTCTGCAGCTTCTTTTACGGAATGGCAAGATTGTTTAAATACTAAATGTTCTGCTTTTACTTTGTTTGATTCTAAGAAATTTTTGACTTTAGATTCATGCGAATTCATTTAATGTTTCCTCCTAAATTATTTATTTATCTAAATATTAGCACAATAAGGATGGTTGTAAAAATCGTATATTTTTAGCACTCTAACTATTGTGAGGTTTCTAATAATCGAATTATTGAAGAAGCGTTGGAAACAAGAGTAACTTAATGAACATTTTCTTAGATGCTGTACAGCAACATCTATACAGCGAAATTGGAAGTATTCTAATAATTTTACGTTCAATTAAAATTTATTTTTTAAAGCATAAATGGTTATTTTCCGTAGAAGATAATACAGTAGTGTATCTAAAAATAATTTTCACAGGAAGTGAAGAGTTGAAAAGTAAATATATTTTTGTATTTACCATTTGTATTTTATTTGTTTCTTTTTTCTTTCTTATAAAAAGCACTTTGGCAGATAAAGGAAGGAAGTATTACGAAGAGGCTGGATATATTGTTTGGGATATTAAAACGAAAAAAAAGATTGTTGCTCTGACCTTTGATGATGGACCTCATCCAACTTACACTGCTGAAATTTTAGATTTATTATCAAAGTACGATGCAAAGGCAACATTTTTTATTCTTGGTAAAAATGCAGAAAAGAGCCCTCAAGTGGTTTTAAGGATGTACGAAGAAGGACATGAATTAGCAAATCATACCTATACTCATCCTCTTAAAGGTAGTGTGTCACAAATATTAAAGGAAATTAAAAAAACGAATGAGACAATTTATAGTATAACAGGTTTCACTCCAACATTATTTCGTCCAGTTGAGGGCAGATATACAGATGGTTTAGTTAGTGAAGTTGTTAAAGAGGGATATAAAGTAGTGATGTGGTCTTGGCATCAAGATACAAGAGATTGGGATGATCCAGGGGTTAATAAGATTGTTAATACTGTGCTAAAAGGAACAAAGCCTGGGGATGTAATTCTTTTTCATGATGGTGGTAGTGATAGAAAACAAACCGTTAAAGCTTTAGAAAAAATTTTACCCGAGCTTCAAAAAAAAGGTTATAAATTTGTAACTATTTCGGAGCTGTTAAAAGAACAAGAAATGTCAAAAAAAGAGATTAAAGGGATAAAATAAGATAAAATATTCTTCAAGTAATGTCAGTATAATGTTTGTGTAATAAATTGGGGTAATCCCTAATTTACTACACAAGTTATACATTCATCCGTCGTTTTAGGTCTTAGAAAAAATCTATACATCTTAGCGGATATACATTTTTGGCATTACATTTTATTGATACCCCTCAAACGAATCCGTAGTAAACAACAATCCCTCCTGTTTCTTATACCGCTTCACGTATTCCAATCTCCCAGTCAAATATTCTTGCAATCCAGGATCAGTACAATATACAAAACACCCCTTTTGCCCTCTCGTCATCAATGTTCGATATGTATTTCGAATAATCGGATCAGCTAAGTTTTGAGCTTGTTCTGGATCCTCTTTTGCTATTTTCTTAATACCTTTTAGTGATTGGTCTGTTTTTGCTCGCTTTGTGTAATCCGTAATAACTTGTCCATCTTCGTATCGTAAGTCATCACCAATAATTACACCTACATAGTCAAACTCCAAACCTTGTGCGGTGTGTATACAGCCTGCTTCATGGACAGATGCATTTTCAATCGCCCATGTGTTGTTAATGTTCCAGCTAATGCCGAAGTTGTGTTCAGGTATTGTGATATCCTTGTATTCAACTTTCTCCCTATTCGCTTTTGGCCATTCCCAGCAATATCCTGCCATGATTCGAGATTTGTTGTTGCGTTTGTTGAAATGTTCAATTTCAGTTAGCATTTTGTTTGGATCATCAAACATGCGAATATCATAATCCATACCAATATCATGTGTATTAGCAGTTTCTCTTATTTGCAATACATCATCGAGCCATGCAATATAACCATCCGAACCATCGCAACGGAATTGTGAAGACAATGTACCTCGTATAACTTCTGCATTAAATTGCTTGGCATATTTCTCAATCATTTCGACACTACCAATATCACTTAAAGTTACACGTTGATTTTCATCAATAAAGAATAACGTGAATTTTGATCCCTTAATAAGCTCCATTACTTGATTTTCACCTTTATTTTGAAACATTCCTGATTTAGCATTTAATCGATGGGCTTCATCTACCAATATGACATCAAATTCGTTCTCGCTTACTTCTGTAAAGCTACCCGAACCTTTAAATAAGTTATCGATTCGACTCTTCTTAAAGTCTTTTTTCAATTTGGTAGAATAAATATTTCTTGGTGCAGCGTTTTTGGTTACATAAAGTGTCATCATATCTCTATTTGTTAAATTGACTAATAGATTAATTGCCATTACTGATTTTCCAGTGCCTGGCCCTCCCTCAATAATCATGACCTGCTTTTTGTTTTGTTGCACACATTCAGTCGCTAATTGAAGGGCTGTTTCATAAAAGACTTTTTGCTCGTCAATCATGATAAATTCTTCATTCCCCTTTAGCATGCTGTTTAATGAATCTTGCAAAGATTTAGAAGGTCTAATTCGCCCATTATCAATCTGATAAATTAGTTTATGTTCATCGCCCATTCTTATATATTTTTTGATAAATGCACGTAACTTTTCTATTTCACCCTTTGTATAAACAGGAGCCTTATTTAAATATGATTCATAAATTGGATCTGTTAGTTGATCCGATTCTGTTTTACGATAATTATGTAAATAAGCACATGGCTTTAATTGAATATTTTGGCGTTGAACATTTTCATTGAAGTCCTCTATTAACGCAGCATAAGACCAGGCTTGATAAGATGGATGCGTAACTTCACGTAATCCCTTACCAACTACTGTTTTTACTATCGCTTCTTTTCCCTCTACTTTTTCAACTTCTGACCACTGCTTCAGTTCAACAATTACGACATGATCTTGAGAGCCATCATTCCCAGCAATGATAAAATCCACGCGCTTAGATGTATT
Organism: Rummeliibacillus pycnus; assembly: GCF_044359855.1. Lineage (GTDB taxonomy): Bacteria > Bacillota > Bacilli > Bacillales_A > Planococcaceae > Rummeliibacillus > Rummeliibacillus pycnus_A. The sequence goes on along the minus strand of NZ_CP132291.1, from coordinate 19,138 downwards.
GGGAATCTTAAACTCAATTGCGACCGCTGCATCCTTTGGTATTCCATCATCTTGCATAACATTGGACATACGTTGCAACGAATTTTCCCATGAACGAATTTCGGCTTTGGAAGTCCTGCCTATTTTCTCTTTAAATGAATCATAGAGTTTTTCAATTAAAATCTCGTTTGTTATGTCATGAACAAATTCTGTTTTAGTACCTTCATAGATGATCATTTGAATCTAGCCTCGTTCCAATATATGTATATTATTTATTATAAGACAATTTAACTATAGAAATATACATAATTCTAAGGAAAGTTTGTAAATATGTTGATTTTGAAATATTTAAATCAACATCCGATATTGATACCTTTTATCAAAATTCTCTCTTTTATCGTGAAATTGTAGTTTTTATATAAATAAAAAGTTCTCTTCATTTGTTGATTGAAATTCTAGACAGAGAGGTTAAATGATTATTTGGCAAAATCAAAATACGACTTATCTAAAATTATGTGAACATAACACATAATTTTGAATAAGTAGAGTTTCTAATACATACTCTCCATTTTTAATAAGTTGTGATATTTAGACTATATTTATGGTATATTTTATATTAATGTTATTATCAATTACTTATGGAGAGGAAATATAAAATGAGCAAATATTTTACTTTACTAATTATATTTACATTTGTTATCGCCATGTTTAGCTTCAGTAAGCCTACAAGTGCAGCTATTGAAACAAAATATGTATCATGTGGTGATTCAAAGTTGAATGTTAAAAAAGACAAAAATAAAACCTCAGCTACAATTGGGCAATTAAGAAATGGGAAGAAGGTTAAAGTGCTGGGCGAAAGTAGTGACTGGGCAAAAATAACCTATTCGAATAAAACAGGCTATGTACCTACTAAGAATCTAAAAAACAAACTACCGAGTTATTTGAAGAATACAAACAAAACATATTATTACAACAATGGCGTATGGGGAGAAATTTATAAGACTTCTTATAATAAATCAACAAAATTATGGGAAGATACATTGGATGAAACGGTATTTTTTAAATACAAAGAATTTGAGTATGGTACAAAACATGTAAAAGTAATTGTAGATTCAGCTATTAATGGTTTTGATTTTACAGGGGATTATAGTGAACTTCCACGTAACATGTATAAAGGAATGAAGATTTATGATTATAAAAAGAAATACGTAGGGAAAGTCATAACTGTTAATAAGACTTTAAAAGTAAGGGCAGGCACTTTTAAAAATGTGGTTCAAGTAAAAGAGAAATATGGAATATCATATTATGCCCCTAATATCGGTTTAATTAAGACAGATACAGAAGAACTCGTAGAAATAGAATAACATATTTTGAGGTGATACGATGAAACGGATAATAAGCACTATAATTATGTTGATTTTTTTGTCATTAATATCCATACCCTTTAACAATCAACAAGTTTCCGCAAAAACAGAAACACTTAAAGTCCAATCTACTGTAGATGATTTAAACATCCGTGAAAAACCTTCAAAGAAGTCTAAAATTATTGGTAAACTTTACAAAAACCAAAGTTTACCGTTAAAAGTGCTATATAAAGATAATACTTTTAATGAGATAGTCTTCAAAGGTAATACCGCATACATTAGTGCAGACTACAGCAATGTAATTAATCCTAAGACTGGTTGGTTAGGGAATTATTGGAATGATTATTATTCAGGTTCAGGACAGAGAACTGAATTAAATATCTATAAAAAAACAACAGATTATATCTATTTATCTTCGCACATAGGGATGCGATATGAGCCTTCCAATGAAAAGTTGTATGGGTATCAGATGCCTTGGGAGTTTAAAACTTACTATGGTAAAGCAAAATTAACTTCAAAGAATACGGCTGTTTTAACAAAAGGAAGTTGCAAAATGACCTTAAAATCTGTTGGAAAATCAGTACGTATTTATAAAAAGTCAGGTTCATGCCAGTCTACTTATTTGAAAGAATATAATGGTAAATCCGTATATAAGAAATGGTAAATCAAAGGTTTAGCTTATCCTTCAATGCCTTTATTTTTGATATAAAAAATGAAGAGCCTTACTACACTTCATTGTAGTAAGGCTCTTTAAAGTTGTTTATTTTCTTTCCATTTAAATGTATTTGCGCACAAAATCATTCAACTTAAACCACGTTTGTTGAAGATTATGCATTCACAAACTAATCCGGTTAAGTAGCTCCAAAATTTGAATACTAAATAATTATGATTGTTGTTGAATCTTATTTTTGGATGGAACAAATAAAGTTAATACAAATGCGATTATAGCTAGGATTGTCATGAAATAGTAAGCATCACTTGAACCTAAGGTTGAAGCAAGTGTGCGAATGGCTTCAGCAGTAGCATTTGGTGTTTCTTCTAGCAATGTTTTTGCATGATTTGTGGTTTGTGCTGTGAAAATTGTAATAACTACAGCAGATCCAATTGCACCTGCAATTTGGCGTAAGGTATTATTCACTGCTGTACCATGTGTCACAAGTGTTCTAGGTAAGGCATTTAAACCAGCTGTGTTCAATGGCATAGTGATAAAACTCAATCCTATACGTAGGAAAATGGTACGTATCATTAAAAAACTATAGGTTGTTGTGGCTGTTAAATCTGTTACAACCCACATTGAAGGAATGACGAAAATCAAACCGATAATAAATAACGGCTTTGCACCAAAGCGGTCATACATTTTCCCTGTAACTGGAGACATAAAGGCATTTACAAGAGCACCTGGTAATAATAATAATCCAGCATCTAACGCAGTAAACCCTCTTCCGTTTTGTAAATATATTGGCAATAAAATCATATCCGCATACATCATCATTGTGACAATAATGTTGATGATGGACGTTAAAGTGAATAATTTATTTTTAAAAACGGATAAGTTAAGAAGTGGATCAGAAGATTTAATTTGTCGAAGACAGAATATTGCTATAGTCACTACCCCCACTAGAATAGAAACTATTACAACTTTATCATCCCAACCATGGCTTCCTGCATTACTAAAACCATACAAAATAAGACCAAAGCCAATTGTTGATAAAATAACACTCACTACATCTAACTTCGTTTTTTCTTTTTCTGAAACATTAACTAAATATTTCATTGCCATTAATATGACTATCACAACAAATGGAATTATTCCAATAAATAACCAACGCCATGAATAATAATCTATAATAAAGCCTGCTAATGTTGGTGCTATTGCCGGTGCGAAAATCATGGCTAATCCAATTAACCCCATCATACTGCCTCTTTTTTCTGGAGGAAAGATAAACATAACGATACTCATTAGTAATGGCATAATTATTCCTGCTCCAATGGCTTGAATCATACGGCCAATTAGTAAGGTAGCGAAGTTTGGTGCGACTGCACATAAAATAGAGCCTATTAATAAAAACAACATTGAACTTATAAATAATTGGCGTGTAGAAAAACGCTTCATTAAATATGCAGTAATAGGCACTAACACCCCGTTAACCAACATAAAACCTGTAGATAGCCACTGAATGGTTGTAGCAGAAACAGAAAATACGTTCATTAAATTACTTAATGCAACATTTAACAGTGTCTGATTAAGTGTAGATAAAAAACAACCTAAAATTAAAACTGTTAATAAAACTTTCTTATTTATTTTTATTGATTCCGGCATATAACTTATTCCTCTTCCCGCTTGTTTTTTAAACACTGTGTCAATAAAATAGATAATAGCATTTTTTATTATTGATTCCTATTTACAATTTTTCAAGAAGTGTTGATTAAACAACAAATTTTAAAATAACATTTACTAAATTCGTGTTAATAGATAAAGGAGAATTATATTGACTACACAAAAAAAGCAGGACCCACGAGCTGTTCGCTCTAAACGAATGTTTAAAGAAGCTGTCGTAGATATATTGATTGAAAATCCAGATATTTCGAAGCTTACAGTACAAAAAATAGCCAAACATGCCGAGCTAAATCGAGCAACTTTTTATTTACATTTTTTAGATATTAATGATTTATTAAAGCAGTTAGTTTACGATATTTTCGACGACTTGTTGTTGAAAATGTCTCCGACTTTACAAATTGATAACTTAAATAATCAAGAACAACTAATTACGTTTTTAGATTATTTTTATAAGCATCGAAAAATTTTAGCTGTTCTATTTGAGCATCCCGGTTTCAATAAAAAAATGCATATGACACTAAAGGACTTGATTGTCATACAACGTGAAAATGAATGCACTGATACTAAGGAAATAACTCTATCAATGGATATTATCGCATCTTCAATACTTGGGATAATCATGTGGTGGCTCAGAAATGGGGTTGATTTTAGCTCCGAATATATAGCAAAACAAATTAATGAATTGTATCGATAATCACTTTGGAATGCTTGGTAATAAACTACAATTTAATTATATTAAATTAATGGTCTTTCATTTATAATGGAATAAAAAATCTACGGGAATGCGGAAGTGTCATATAAATGAATGATTATTTAAAATCAGATTGTACTAATTGTTTCGGGTTATGTTGTATAGCCTTACCTTATACCAAATCAGCTGATTTTCCATTTAATAAAGACGGTGGAGAGCCATGTCGAAATTTATGTTCAGATAATCGTTGTAATACACACGATCAATTGAGGGAAAAAGGTTTTCGAGGATGTGTTTCTTATCAGTGCTTTGGAGCCGGACAACATGTATCACAGACTATCTATAACGGTGAAGATTGGAGAAATAACTCTGAGCGTGCCAACGAAATGTTTGCAGTATTTCCACTCGTTCAACAGCTTCATGAAATGCTTTGGTATCTCAATCAAGCTCTAAGCTTGAAGGAAACACAGTCATTTCATTCAAGTCTGCAAAACATTTATAATGAAACGGTAAAATTAATAGAGAAAGCTCCTGAAGAAATTTTAAAGTTAGACATTGTCGCACACAGAAGTAAGATTAATGTTTTATTACTAAAAACAAGTGAAGTGTATCGAAAAGATCTATTTAAAAAAGGTAAAGAGAAAAGAATAAAGAAAGGCCTAGATTACTTAGGAGCAAATCTAAAAGGGGCAGATTTACAGGGAAGTAATTTTCGAGGAACACTAATGATAGCAGCTAATTTAAGTCATGCTGATTTAAGAAAAGCTGATTTTATTGGCACTGACCTTAGAGATGCAGACCTAAGTAATGCGAACTTAATAGGTGCTATTTTCCTGACACAATCTCAAATAAATTCAGCTAAAGGAAATGCCCATACAAAAATACCGAATTTCTTAGAAAAACCAGATCATTGGTTAGAATAAATTAGCTTTACGAGCTAGTTTCAATACTTAAAAAGTATTAGTCATCGTAACAACAATACACACATCAAAAAAACGATAGTGGATAGTTTCTTGTACTCTACCCTTGCTACGTATGACAATCTTGGAACAGCTATTTATCAACAAAAATATTTAACATTGCCTAAAAATAAATAAATTAAGGACATTACATATTTTAATGACTAATATGTAATGTCCTTTCTTATTCCTCAATCGCGTACGTTTGTGGAATATATCTATTGGTTATATTTCAGGTCCTATTTTCTTCATTGCACCAAAATATTGTGAAGCAGCTTAATTTAGATGTTAGTAGTCCATCTTTTTCTAACGCATTTCCTAACTGATTCTATCCTTCCATTACACCTTTGCCCTAAATGAAAAATGAGCGCTTATCCTTGTTTGAAGTGACCCCAAAAAGTTAGACATTATATTAAGTTAAGCAGCTATAGTGGATTGAATTCGGTATTGTACCGGACTCAATCCTTTTAATTTTCCTTTAATACGTTTGTGGTTGTAGTATTCGATATACAGTTCAAGCTCACGCTTGAAGTGAACCATATTCTCAAATTCTTGTATAAATAATAATTCAGATTTTAATAGTCCAAAGAAATTTTCAATTACTGCATTATCTAAACAGTTACCTTTACGAGACATACTTTGGGTAATACCATTTTGTTTTAATGCATAAGAGTATTGTTTCATTTGATAATGCCACCCCTGATCCGAATGTAAGACAGGGGCATCTCCTTCGGATAAGCAAATAAAAGCTTTGTCTAACATGTTTGAAACAAGTTCATATGTAGGACGGCTTTGAATATTATAGGCGATAATCTCACCATTAAATAAATCTAGTACAGGGGAAAGATATAATTTCTCACCAAATAAATGAAATTCTGTTACGTCCGTTACCCACTTTTCATTTGGTTTTGTCGCAACGAAATCACGTTTAAGAATGTTTGGTGCGATTTTACCTACATTTCCTTTGTAAGAACGATATTTTTTCAAGCGTACAAGAGATTTTAAACCCAATTCCTTCATAAGCCGTTGAACGGTTTTATGATTGATCTGGAAGCCTTGATTACGTAATTCTAGCGTTATTCGACGATAACCATATCTTCCCTTATGGTCGTGATATATAGTAGAAATCATCGATTTCATTTCGGCATATTTATCAGGTCGGTCAAAGCGACTTGTCCAGTAATAATAAGTGCTACGTTTGATTCCTGCTAGCTTTCTTAACTCTTTCACACTAAATTGATTCCTTAGTTCATAGACTACTTGCGCCTTGTCTTTCGTTTTAATGTTTCCTTTTCTTGAACTAAGGCATTCAACTTTTTTAGAAATGCATTCTCCATACGTAAACGTTCATTCTCTGCTTGTAATGCCTCTATAGAACCTTCTTCGAAGATCTGTTTCTTAGCTTCTTTTTGGTTATCTTTCTTCAACTTTGTATGCCCCTTTTTCTTAAGAACTAGGGAGTCTATACTTTCATTTCCAAGACTAATTCGCCATTTTCTAATTGTTCCTGGAGTAGGTAAATTAAACTGTACTGCAGTCTCTAAAGAAGACAACCCGTTCTCGTTCATATAATTGAGTATGTATAGTTTATCTTCAAAAGTATAACGTGTATAGCTCTTTTTAAGAGATTCTGGTCCATGAAATTGATATTTTTCAATCCAAAAATGAAGGGTTTCAGTATTAGTTAAATTGAGTGATTTAGCAATAGAAGTAAGGCTTCCTTCTCCGTTTTCATAACGAAAAATCGCATCTAATTTTTGTTCGAGAGTAATTCTTGCCATAAAAAAGGCACCTCCAAGTGTTAGATTCGTGTCTAACATTTGGGGTGCAGTTCATGTTCAGGATTGCGCCCTTTAATTAAATAACATTAAATTAATTGCAATTGGATACTACTAGGGTTTACTTGTAGAAAATCCCCAAAAGAACAACTCTTCAGTTTCTTTATACATATCCGTACCGATTTTTTCTAATATTCTATGCGAAGCAATATTATCTTTTTCCTTATCAACAATAACGTAAATAACATTTACCTGATTTAACAACCAATTTTTCGAATATCTGATAGCTTCAGTCATAAAATCATTTCCTTGATGTTCAAAGAGAGTATAATACCCAATCACTACTTCACCATTATCATTGGGAGTTCCCTTTATCATTATTCCTCCAACAATCTCGTTTATATCTTTCGAAATGATAATCCAATAGGTACACCAAAAATAATTTTTCTCATCGGCCAAAAACTTTAAGTTTTGACGGTTAGAGGAATTAGTTGTTGCTTTGAACATCTCTTATTTTGGTATTTTTATAGCGTAATACTGTTTGCTGTGGTCTGTATTCTAACCTTATCACTACATTTATTGCATTGAAGTTTATATGGCCCCCGAACCCGAAAGAAAGTAATAAAAATTCGAAATGACCACAGTCGTATTCCCTGTGGATTTATGTCAATAACCGGAGTCTTCCGATGTAAGATTGTCAATCATCTTATGATCATATTTTTGTAACGGTTTTTCCGCTGGACCTTCAATTACATCACCGGTATACGAAAATCTAGAGCCGTGGCACGGGCAATCCCAGGTCCGCTCGCCACTGTTCCATTCAACTTCACATCCTATATGGGTACAAGTTGTGTCTACTATATGCAGCTTTCCTTCTGTATCCTTATAGGCACCCTTTCTTTCCCCATTAATGCTTATGATAGCCCCTTTATCGTTAGGTAACATACTTGGGTTAAGATTGGTCATTTGAAGTTTTCCTTTAATTAACTGAGAAACAACATTTGCGTTTTCTACGAAAAAGTTTTTTAGGCTAGGATTTACGTAAAATCTTGATGGTGTGTATAGTTTTTGAAATCTGCTTTTTTCACCCAATACAAGGTCACATAATAGAAGAGCGGCAGCAGTACCGCTCGTCATTCCCCATTTTCTATATCCAGTAGCTATCAATATATTTGGCTGACCAGAAGTAATTTCCCCGATATAAGGTACCTTATCCAGTGTAGTTAAATCTTGCGCAGACCAGCGATAAGGAATTGTTTCCAGTCCGAAGACTTGTTGGCCAAAGGTCTTCAGAGCCTCGTAGTGTTTCATAGTGTCTATTCCCTGGCCTGTTTTGTGGCTTTCCCCAACAATAAGTACCATTTCCTCCCCGTTAATCGTAACAGATCTAAGTGAACGTGTTGGTGTGCCTGCACTAATAAAGATTCCACCCGGAAATTTACTTTTGGGCTTGGCTGCAAGAACATATGAGCGATTAGCATACATTCTTGTAGAATAAAGCCCAAGTCCCTCATAAAAAGGAAAGTGCGTACAAGCAAGGACATAATCAGCTGTTATTTTGGCCCCGTCCCGTGTAAGGACTGTTGGCCGTGTTCCTGTCTCTAAATTTACCGCTACTGTATCCTCAAAGATGAGGCCGCCTTTTTCAGTAATATTTTGGACAAGACGCTTTAAGTATTTAAGTGGGTGAAATTGTGCCTGGTTTTTCATAATTAGTGCATTTTCAACTTTTATGTCTAAGGGAATTGTATCAACCAGTTCTCCATCAATGTTAAGCCTTTCATATGCATTAAACTCTTTTTGGATCTTTTGTTTATATTCCTCCGTGGTTGCATACATAAATGCGTCCTGTGTACTAAAATCACAATCAATTTGATAGCGATCGATTGTTTTTTTTATAAAGTTCAAGGCTTCCATATTGGCTTCATAATACAACCTTGCTTTACTTATTCCCATTTTATTAATCAACTCATCATATATTAAGTCATGTTGGGCGGTAATCTTTGCAGTTGTATGTCCCGTTGTTCCATTCAGTAATTTGTTTGCCTCCACAATAGCAACCTTCAATCCCTTATTTGCCAAAAGGTAGGCAGCTGTTATTCCGGTAATACCACCACCTACAATAACAGCATCAACATGAATATCATTATCCAATTTGGGGAACTCCGGCAAAACCGTTGAGTCCGTCCAAAAAGATTTAGGGATATCTGGCAAGCCCCCCCCTAAATAATCCTTGTTCGTCATCATATATCCTCCATTCAGTACACTAGTAATATTAGTATAGCCATTCCTCATTCGGCTAAACCTCCCCCTTTCATGTTCTTTTTTGGAGGGTACTAGTGTGGATGAAGCACTTCTATCTTTAATAATGAGAAAGGATATTAAGTGGGCGGAGAAATTAACGTGCAAAAAGCCATCAAGGTTGTTGAGGGGGCAGTCCATCACTGCGTGAATGCATCATGGGATGACCAAGGTTAACCTTTTCAAAGGAATGCTTTCTGCCTTTTCCTATTAGCACCGCATTAATTATTGGCTGCCACAACCCATTTTTGCATTTCACAGTATTGTTCTATACAACCTCTTTTTCTTTTGGTACGGTTCCCCACTATTAATGCTAAATTACATGTTCAACAATCTGACCCTATTCATGAAGAAAGACGCTTTTCTTATTTCAGAAAAGCGCCCGATTGTTGAAGAACATATCAACATCAATATGAACTTGCAGCATTATGTGTTAAAAATTCATTCGTTGTATATATAGTTGCATACATTCCATTTAGGTCACTGATAAACCCAAAGTGAACCTGTTCAGCTGGAACTACTCGGTCTAGATAAATTAAATCTTTTGTTGTACATGCATCTTCGATTACAGTACATTCAAAACCAAAATCTCTAGCTGCTCTTACTGTAGCATCAATGCACATATGTGTCATCATGCCACAAATCACTAATTTCTTAACCTCTTTTTCTTTTAACTTGTTTAGTAATTCTGTATTTAAAAAACTGTTAGGGGTGTGTTTTACGATGATATTCTCTTGTTCTAAAGGTAAAACCGATTTATGAATCTTTACGCCTTCTGTATTTGGAAGGAAAAAACCTGCTCCAGATCTGTTCGAAACATGTTGAATATGGTAAATTTCATACTTTTTAGTTCTAAACCAATCCAGAATTTCACTTGCATTCTTTGCTGCTTTCATAGGATTGTTTAGTTCCATTTTTCCGTTTGGAAAATAATCATTCTGAATATCAATCAACATCAAAGCTATGCTCACTATAGTTCCTCCTTGCTCATGAAATAGATTATAATCAAATCATAAATAATATTCTGGTTTCTATCTATACTCTGGTGAAACTCTTCTACTCAAAATAATTTCATGATGAAAGGAATAATATATGCTACTTGATGATATTGATTTTCAAATAATTCGGTTACTAACTGAGAATTCACGCATTCAATGTAAAGAAATTGGGAAACTTATTCATATGACAGGACAAGCTGTAGGAAATAGAATTAAAAAACTAGAGGATGCTGGAGTTATTAAAGCCTATTCCATTATTCTAGATGAAATAAAATTAGGTCTTTCTTATACAGCTTTTGTGACTGTTTTTATGAAAACAACAAACCACAGCTCTTTTGCTAGTTTTATCAATGAAAGAAAAGAAGTATCGGAAGCCCATAGAATATCTGGAGAAGGATGTTACCTTTTAAAGGTCAAGGTCGAATCTCAAGAACAATTAAATGATTTTCTTAATAAAGTTCTTACATTCGGAAACTATAGATTAAATCTTTCTATTCAAGTAATCAAAGAGCCAACTTACATAATCTAGATGTCGACAATCAATACTGAGTAAGGTTGACATAGTTTAAAAAACGATTGCTCAAATTATTGTTAAAAAGAATGATGTAAACTGTTAGTTCCCAATTCAGTTGGCTCTATCCCAAAGGCTATCATGCCCTGCTCCAAAGTCTTAGAAAAGAACTCTTTTCAATGAAACACTTGTTCAACTAGATGGCGCTTAAATAAAAAATGAGCGCTTATCCTTATTCAAAGATAACGCCCTTTTATGAAATAACTAAATATTTCCTCTATCATAAAATTTTATGTAAACCCGGTCGATTATAAACTTGAGCACCTAAAAAAAATTGTCTAGGTTAGTGTTGACTATCCAGTAGTTGCTAGAGTATTTACAGTAGATCATAGAGCTACATTGACAGGCTAAATAAGAAAAAAGCTTCCTTATGAAGACTGTTTCATCCTTATGTGTTCCGTGAGGATATCCATTTATTAATCATAAAACCCTAAAATCTTTCATACTTTCTCCAAGAATATAGTGTGAAAACCACATCAAATTCTGCTTCATAATAGCCACATTAATTCCTGGCTGGTCAGAACTATATGCCATTCCTTTAAATATGATTAATTCTGTATCAACTTCCATATCCCTTAATCCTTGATATAGCTCATATGCATTTGGAGTTGGGATTCTTGCATCCTTTTCGCCATGTTGGATTAGAGTAGGAGTACATGCTGATTTAATATATGTCATTGGTGATGTTTTAGTATATATCTCTGGATCATTCCATGGATTATTTCCTAAATACATCCTAATAAAGTAAGGTATATCTGTATTTACATAATGGGTACTCCAATTAGTAATTCCACCGCCAACTGAAATAGCTTTAAATCTACTACTAAATGTAGAACAGAAAGCTGATATATATCCACCGTTACTCCATCCCATAACCCCTACTCTATCGTTATCTGCAATCCCTATGTCAACTAGTTTATCAACTCCAGATATAATATCATCGTAATCAGCAATTCCAAGTTTTCTATAGTTTGCTGTTAAGAATTCATTACCATAACCCGAACTTCCCCTGTAGTTTGGTTCTAAAACTATAAAGCCTTTTTCTATAAACTGTTCAATAGGATATTTCTCATTAAAACAGTCTGAAAATATTGGAAAGGATGCCCAAGCCGGACCACCATGGATTACCACTAATAAGGGATATTTTTTATTTGCGTCAAATTCTACTGGGGTTGATAAAACTCCCTCTATTTCAAGACCATCACTACTTTGCCATGAGATTATTTCCCTGTTACATTTAAGCTTTCTTTTGAAAAAGCTATTTTCATTCGTTATTTTTTTATCGTCTAAATAGATTTCAAAGGTTTCATTTGTAATAGCCTTAATAGAAGATATATGATTTCCATCCCTTGTTATAGAAGCATCCATTATAAAGCTATTTACTTTTTCGCTTATCATTTCCACAGTGCCATTCTCAGATAACAACCCAATAAGATAATTAGTTTTATTCTGCCATCTGATTAGTATTCCTTTAGCTGTCCACCGTAATGGAATAACCGTACTATCAAAATCTGTTAAAGGTTGAATTAGCTCCCCATTATTAATATCATATATCTCTAGCGTACTGTCTTGTATATGGGTCTTATAGTAATCCTTCTCCCTTATGCTTGCTGAGTAACATATTTTGCTGCCTTCAGGAGAAAAGCAAACGCTCCCTCCCAACAACTTATCTATATTCACCTTTTGTAGATTTCCAGCTTTTATATCTAGTATGTATAGATCTCCATTAATATAATCTCCCATATTTGAGCTTGGTGTAGCCATTAATACAACCTTTTTCCCACAATTTGAAATATCAAATTCACGGACATGGAAATCCTTACCATCAGTTAGTTGATAAACAACGCTATTTTCGTGTTCATATTTATCATTTTGTATGACTTTTTCTATTTCAATGTAATATAAACAATTATTCTGGTATTCCTTACCTATATGATGGAAATCTCCATATAGTTCCTTACGTTTCTTTATCGTCTCAGATTCTTTTGACTGTGCAACATAATAAAAACCCTTGCCAGTAGGATCCCATTTGAATTTACTGACCCCTTCTTTCTCATCAGTAATTTGAACCCCACTATAACCATCTATTGACTTAACAAAGATCTGATTTTTCTTATTATCCCCGTCACCAACTGGGCTAAGGTATGCGATATCTCTAGAATCTGGAGACCATAATGGGTATGTACTATCTATATCCCTAGTTGTTAATGGGTAACACTGCCCCTTATCTTTTTCATATATCCATACATGATTCCTATATTTATTGTCTTTCCAGTTAGCTGTCTTCTTGACAAATGCTACGTTTTTGCCATTATCACTTATATTTGTACCTGATAAGGTTGGTAATGAAATAATCTCTTCTATACTTAGATATGTTTTTTCATTCATTTCCATTAATAAACCCCCTCGTAACTTTTCTTAAATTATGAATTTATTCATCTTGTTCAAATATTCTAAAAATTCATCTGATCATAATAAACTTGTTCCCCTTATATTCATTTACATACCTATTACAAGATATTGAAAATGTTTCGTACAATATTTCTATACAAAAGCCAAAAATTCCTTCTTCCACTAACTGGCCTTTTAATGAAAATAAGTGCTTATCATTATTCAAGAATAGCGCCTTTTGATGAAATAGCTTTAATATAGCCTTAGTCCTTTATGTACTGGTTATTTATTAAATTAGGTAATTATATTTGTGACAAATTGTTCGTTATCAGAACTTCTGTTTATGTTCATATCGGACTATCCATCGGCTAAATATAGCCATTATCTTATGAATGACACCTATATTGATAACCATAATAATAAAGCACAAAATAGAATACAAAATAATGGTATATAACGAAGATATCTGTATTATTTGCTTAATGATATAAATACAAATGGGCAAACAAATAATGCTTGTTACAATAACAGGAATATATCTCCTTACTATCAATACTTGAAAACAATGTATTAATAAATGTAAAGTAAACGCAATAAATGAGCCTATCCATAAGTCATACCAATTTGTCATATAAGAAATAACAGTGATGATGCTAATTAAAATGAATTCTTCAGCTACCCCCAAAGCGAAAGCAGATGTTGTCATATGCTCAAAATGAGGTAGTAATTTTTTGGATAATGTAGGAAACCTTTCACATATATAATCTCTATTTTTATTCATCCATGCTCTCATAAAAATAATTTCTTCAAAATCATGGAACATAAAAAGGATTGGGAAAAGCCATATAATAACTTGCATATTGTTCATTTAACAACACTTCTTCCCACTTTTTTTCTAGCTAATAATTCTGAATTACCACTTGAAAACCAGTAACTCATAAGAAAAAAAACGTTGAAACTAACGAATCTATTTTTAACCGTAAACTACTTACTTTGCTTTTGGAATTTCTTCATAAGACTTTCAAATAGCGGTAACCTTATACTCTTTGGTAAAAATCGTCCTAACCCTTGAAAGATAATACTATTCGTCATTCCTGGTAATAAGGTAGTCTTAATTCCAAGAGAATTAAGAGCCAACATAGCGACTTTTTCAGGTTCCATAAGGCCGGGGGTACTAATTCCTGAACGTTCCTGAAATTTAGTGTTCATTGCTCCAGGACATACGGTTAAAACATCAACATTGTACTTTTTTAAATCTTGCGATATAGATTCCCCAAAGTTCAACAGTGCTGCTTTACCTGAGTAAACGCTCCATAATGGCACAGAGGTATAAGCAACTGCAGAAGAAACTAAAATGACCCCACCCTGACCACGTTTAACCATCTCATTAACAAAAAAATATGTAAGTGCTATTGGAGTTTTTAAAATGGTTTCAAGCAGTTTACTTTGGTTCTCCCAATCTTCACAATAAAATTCCCCAGTAATGCTATAACCGGCATTGTTGATCAATAACTCTATCTCTAATGGCCGAGTCACTTTTTCAATTTTGGAAAGAATCTGGAGTTGATAAATCCGTCGCTATTGTTTTGACTTGAACATGATATTGATTCCTGATCATTTCTTTGGTTTGTAAAAGAGTCCTCTCATCTCGTGCAATTATTACTAAATGAACCCCCTTCTCTGCTAATAAGCGAGCAAATTCCTGAGTAAATACTCAATATTGGTCAAAAAAATAAAGTATATTTAATTAGAAATATCAAGTCCTTTTAATATTAGAGTTACTATATTCTTAAT
The DNA here is from genome assembly GCF_044359855.1 of Rummeliibacillus pycnus. GTDB lineage: Bacteria > Bacillota > Bacilli > Bacillales_A > Planococcaceae > Rummeliibacillus > Rummeliibacillus pycnus_A. Next base: position 3,974 of record NZ_CP132291.1, on the reverse strand, counting down.
ATAGGTATCATTTTCAAGAGGAAATTCATCTGATGCTCTTTCTCCAACCAAATAATGTGTTAATAAGGTTGAAAGAAACATCGACGCAGCCAATTCGATTGTCTCTTCTTCAATAGGAACAGAAACAGCCCTTGTCAGATGAATGTTTATTTCTTGAGACATTGAATGAATAAGGTCAATAACCTTTTCATTTACATCTTTGTTCTGCATCATTTCAGGGGACCAAATAAATGACAAGAAACTTTTATTAAGATATAAAAAATCGGAATATAGATGTCCCAATTGAATTAAAGCCGGAATGGGCTCCATTTCCAATAATTCCTTCATCTCCTTGCTCATTGACCCAATAAATGAAAACTCACGGAGTAAATGATTAAGTAGTTCAGTTTTATCTTTAAAATAATAGAAAATAAGACTTTCTGCTACATCACTTTTTAATGCAATTTCTTTTGTTGTTGTTGCTTTAAACCCCTGTTCTGTAAAAAGCTTCAATGCAGTTTGTACGATCTTATCCTTTTTTGATATCAATAAATCCACCTCTAATTGTCTGAAAGTTTGAGTGTTTACTCAATTATAAACCAAATTAAAATTATGTCAAGATTTCCCATTAATCTGAACCGTAATTATAGTGAACCCCTTTACTATCACTTCATAAATATCAATTTTCTTTAAATGTGCTCTTCCACATCTGTCCCTTTAATGAAAAAGACGCAAATCCTTCCTCTGGAAATGCGCCCGATTGCTGAAGAAATGACAATAAGTATCTTCGAATGATATTTATTGCATTTCATTTTAAAATGTGCAATTTTATTAATTCGTATTCAAATGATAGATTAGTTGCACAACACCAGATGAGAATGTTCTTGTATCAACCATGTTTAAATTTAACCTTTGTTTTATATCAGTAAACAGCGGTTTTCCTTCTCCCAAAATAACAGGATGAACAGATAATCTAAATTCATCAACAAGCCCTAAATTGATAAAAGTTGTAATTAGACTTGATCCACCATAAAGCCAGATGTCTTTACCAGGCTTATTCTTCAATCTATTTACTTCTTCAAGAATGTTATCATTAATGTAAATTGTTTTATAATTAGACCCTTTTTGCGTTTTAGAGAATATAACTTTTTCTTTACTATGAATTAATTCCCACATTTCTTTATCAGTATTAGGATCTTCTATTTCTGGAGTAAATTCTCCCCATAAATCGTAGCTTTTTCTTCCATAGAAAATAGTATCAATTTGATTTAAGAAATTAATAAATCCCATCTCAGAGTCCATGATGCACCAATCAACTTCTCCATTTTTCCCTTCAATAAAACCATCTAAAGTAACTGCTAAATCTAAAATAATTTTTCTCGATTTTACCCTATTAGACACAATTCTTCCTCCCTTGAATTATTTAAATTGTGTTTCTCTCCGATTTTTTATTTTATCATTATTTACACAATTAGTTATTCAAGAGTATGGCCCTTATTTTAAAAGTGTGTGTCATTTTGGATACATTTCAAAAAAATTTTCTACCCTATTGAAACTATGAAAATGTTGATTCCAGGGCTCACGTTTGCTTATCAAATGGTGCACCTTTGAGTTTCTAGATGATTGTGGTTAAAATAGAAGGAAAAAAATCAATATATAGGAGAGTGAATTATGGAATTTCTTGTAATTGCCAAATCGAAGCGTGAAAATTTTGCGGCAACAATGACGTCTGATGAACAAGCAATCATGGGAAAGCATGTTGAACATGTACACCAAATGTTTTCTGAAGGTAAGGTTGTATTTGCTGGTCACGGACCATTTGGTATCTATGTTTTCAGAGCTGCGTCGCCAGAAGCCGCTCAAGAAATGTATGAAAATGACCCACTAGTAAAAGCAGGAATCGCAATTACAGAATTGCACCCGTTTCAAGTTGGCCTAATTGAAAATCGAAAGTAAGTTAAAAGACGCTGAATAAGGCGCTCTTTAAGCTTACTTTATGCCATTGGTTACAAAAGGATTAAGCAGACTTACTGAAACTAATACAGCGACTATTAGTGTGAAAGACAAAACCCATTCTGTTTAGAATGGGTTTTAAATTATGTTCTCCATCTAAACTACCATTTAACTAATTTGAGCGCTTATCCTTTTTCAAGGATAGCGCACGATTGTGGTAGATAAATTATCCTCAATTACTTTTTTGGATTAAAAAAGTTCATACTTAACTCCCTAACATATTATTTTTCTTTTAACATTGAATACTTTCGATAAGCTTTATAGAAACTGCTACCAAAGAAAACAACCATAAGGGCGGGAAGCGACCTCAAAAGGGCAAATGGAGTTTCAAATAAAAATGCTTTCCAAAATAATGCACCTTTCATACTCCAAAGACCTTCAGCTAAATATAAACCCGAATCCTTGTAAAGCATATAAGAAAAAGCCAATAACAGTATACCTAAACCAGATGAATAACCCATTAATCTTTTATAATAATTACCCTTTGATTGGCGGTCCGAGAAAATTTCATTTTGATCATCATCTTCTTTTTGCCAATACCGTATTCCACCCAACCAGTACCCCTTTATATAAATCCAACCAAAATCTTCATATATACCCTTGTATTCCTCGAACTTTTTCTTTGGTAAATAATCTTGATAATCAAGTCGCATAACATATCTTTTGTCAGTTTTTTTGAAAGTGTATATTCCTAATCCACTAATATTTGTACAGCGATAGCCTTTTTGTAATTGCTCGTTCAGCCATTGCTCTTCTCTTTCAATATCAAAAAACATCTTAAATTTCTTCATTCGATTCACCTCCTTCGTACAGGGATAAAATATGCGATAGCCTTTCTTGTTCCATTTTCAAAATGGCGCTTCCTTCTGCAGTTATCATATAAACTTTTCTCCGACCTGACTCTCCAACAGGTTCAATCCAACCATGCTTATTTAAGTTTTCAATCGCACCGTATAATGTACCAGCTGCTAAAATAACAGAACCGTTACTTATCTTTTCTATCTTCTGCATTACGGCATAGCCATGGAGTGGCTCACGCAAAGCTAATAAAATATAATGCATGGTTTCAGACAACGGCAATAATTTATGTTTCATACTCTCATCCTCTATTCAGTTCGACTATATAGTTCAACTTAATAATAACTTAATACAGTTCAACTGAATAGTCAACAACATTTTAAATTCATCGAAGGAACTGAAAGTAAAACTTTTATAATTAGGCAAAAATTCAATCTAAAAAAGTCGATTTCCTTTAAGTTGGGAAATCGACTTTTTGTGTAATCTTATTCAATTAAATGGCCCGATTGCTGAACAAGAAAAAATTCTGCATTAACACATCAGAATTTTTTATCAAACTTTGATATGAACGAACAGACTTTTTAATAAATTATCAATCTTAATTCAAAAGCTACAGCAAAGGCATAGACTTTGCTTTGTTTCTTCTGAATTGTAAATAATAACCATTTTAAAGAAGTTATTTAATATGGATTTATCCAAATAAAGCAATTTATAAAAATGGTGCATGAAAACATGACTAATGTCGGCATTAACAATATTCGTCTTTTCAAAACAAATTTATATATATGAGGCGACCCTTTCTTAATTGATACAATTAAAAGGCTTATTAATAGGGCCGCTAGAAAATACTCTGGTAATGCTATGATGAATATAGTGACATCTCCAATACCTAACAATGCATCGAGGAATATTGCGTAACCCAATAATCTTAACTTACCGCAATTTAATTGTATGTTGAATAGCAATCGAGTAATAATAAGTTTTATATTCAAGTTTATTTCAGCTTCTTTCCGTTAAGTTTAAGCTTTTTTATGTTTAGAAAATCGCATTAATATTCTAACTACCAGCATGATAGAAAAGCCAATACCATAATAAAGTGCATAACCAGATTGACCATCTTTATAAGTAGAAATACATATAATGATGATGAATAATATAGTAAATATTGAGAGGATTTTTCCCAT